>NZ_JAEE01000001.1:0-59073 GCF_000518745.1 Phaseolibacter flectens ATCC 12775
TTGGATAATAAAGAGACTGCTGGTGGGTAATTGCACCGGACGTTGTTCTGTGCGGATCACCGTCTGCGCGTCTTCACCGTCACGGCCATTCACCACTGGGACTTCGATTCGTTGCGCCGTACTGCCATTGGTAAGGGTTTGGTCCGCAACGCTTTGCTGGCTGTTTTGTTGCCAGAGTGCCACACCGGGGTTGATATCCTGCTGCTGCACATCAGGCAGGTAGTCGCGGGTTTTCGTTCCAGGACTGGTGCGCGTAGGCCCAAAGGTGTGTTTGGTTTTTTTGGGGTAATGGTAAGTCTCTGTTCCCTTATCGGTGAGGATACGGGTGCCCGGGGTCACTCGGTTATTCAGGTTGGTTACCTGCGCTTGTAATGTGCCACCTGCCACGATTTGGCTGTCATTATTATTCAGTGTCTGCCCTTTTATGAGTAGGCTGCCCCCCGATTGGATTTTTCCGGGTTCACTGCTGATAACCTGCGTCTGCTGTATTTCGCGGTCATAGTCATATTCATAGTATTCATCACTGCTGGTGCCATCAGAGAGGTAAACGGTGGGGACATCATATTGATCTTTTTCTGTTTTAACGATATCACGCCAGTCATGACGGTCTGTGCTACCCCGTAAAGCGACTTCATGATGATGCTCAAGCGCAACCACTACCACGTGAGTTTTTAGGTTTGTGTTAAGGTTATTAATTTCATTTGCAGCAAGCTGCATGTCGCCTTGTGAGGAGAGACTGGCGCCACGGTTGGTGACCGTGGTTGCTTGACCGCTGGCCTGCAGCGCACTATCTAATGTGCCACCGATGTTAAGGCTGCCACCGCTGTAAATTAAACTTTGATCGGCATTATCTAAGGTGTTGACCCCGATATTTACGGTGTGACGACCGGCAATCACCGCGGCATGGTGTTTGCTGCTGTCGGCATAGTTAAGGAGGGTCGTTGCCTTAATGGCCAGATCATCGCCATAGATCCGGCCCTTGCCCTCGTTGAATAGGGTGTCGGCACTCAGTTGTGTTAGGCTGCCATCAATTAATCCCTGATTGTTCAGGGATTGGCTGATTTGTAACCAAGTGCTGCCCGCGGTAATTTCAGCGGCATCGAGGTTATCTAATTGCCGACTTTGTAGATGTAACTGTTTACCCGCCAGGATTTGTGTGTGGTTAATCACCCGTCCGCGGGTAGTGAAGTCGATGTTACCCAACGCTTGCAAGGTGCCCGTTTGGGTAAAATCCGATTGCAAGGTTAAAGCAATGTCACCATCGGAAACGATTTTGCCATCACCGCTTAAGCTATCACTGTCAATAGTCAGGGTTTTGCCAGCCAGTAATTGACCTGTTTTATTATTAATTGTCTGTGAATGTATCCCTAACTGCTGATAACCGCTAATTTGTCCTTGTTGATTGAGAAGCTGACCCGTGGCGAGTTGCAGTTGCTCGGCGGCGCGTAGCGTGCCATTTTGGTTATCTAAGGTTTGCTTGACGTGCAACTCACTGCTTTGGCTGGCTTCGATTTGCCCATTTTGGTTATCGAGGTTGTTTGCGGTGATGCGTAATTGCTGAGCAGAAAGGATCCCGTTTTGGTTATCGAGGTCACCTTGCAGGGTGAATTGCAATGTGCCTGCGCCGCGTTGCACCATTTGGGCATAACGTAAGGACAAATCGGTTAACTGAGCATCGATATTCGCCGCGCTGGTTTGACTGTTGTCCATGACATAGTGTCCCCCCCTCAGCGAAAGCTGACCGTTGCTCAGTAACGTGCCCTGTTGACCTTGGTAGTTGTCAGTATTCAGCGTGAGACTGCCCTGACCGGCATGTTGGATCCGACCGTGTTGGTTATCTATTTGACTGGCCGTGAGGGTCAAACGGGTGCCATTGGTGGCAATATTGCCTTGTTGGTTGTTGATCCCATCGACAAAGTTGAGTGTGAGATCACCATCGCCACTCTGCTGAATTTGACCGGCTTGGTTATTTAAACCCTGCGCGGTGAATTGCAGTGTTTCTGCACTGAGTAACCCTGACGAGTTATTAAGCTGTCCCCCCGCGTGGAGAGTGAGGTCATGGCTACTGAGTAGTTGGGCATTGCTGGTATCGATATCGCCCGTGGCCTTGATATCGATATGGTTAGCCGAATGACGGCTCCCCTGTAAGTTGAGATCATGGGCTTGCAAGGTGAGATTATCGTGAGCCAGTTGCCGCCCTTGCAGTTGCATTTGCTCAGTGGCTTTAAGCTGTAAGTTGCCGTTTTGGGTCAGCTGTCCTTGACTGTCCACTCCCGCTGCCAGCACAGCGTCTTGCGTATTGCTCAGGCTGTGGCTGGTGATATTAAGATTTCTGCCCGCCACGATCTGATGGTGGTTAGTGACTGACTGGCTCGCAGTGATTGTAAGATCACCAACGCTTGTTAATGAGCCACTGTTATTGAGCTGAAGGCCACTGTTAATTTGACTGTTGCCTGCCACGTTTATGGAACCGCTGTTATCTATCTGTTGACCGGCACGAATTTGACTCGTGGCTCCGCCTTGGAGTGTCCCTTGGTTACGAAGCGTACCCTGGATTTGTAGATTGCTGTTGGTATTCGCACTGATGACCCCTGTGTTATCGAGATCACCAGAGGCACTCAGTTGAACGTCACCTACCGACGCCCCAATTTCTCCGGCATTGCGTACTCCCACCCCTTGTTCAGTCCCAGTCATGCGAATTTTATTGGCGTACATGCCGCCCACCGCCGCAACATCAAGGGCAAATTGCACATCTTGCTTGCTGGTTTTTTTGGTTTGTTGGACATTGCCCTCAGCATCGGTGAGGTTCGCGCCTGTAGTAATTTTCAGGTCTTGCGCCTGTAACCGTGCGTTAATTTTTACTGCTCGACCGATTAATCGGGTGTATTGACTTTGGTTATCATTATAACCTGCCCCATCAATGGTGATAGTCCCGCGGTCAACGTCAAATCCGCTAAGTCGGCCTTGTTCGACACGGGCTTTACCGGCCGCGAGGGTGGTGCTACTGGCATTGATAAAGCCACAACTGCTGCAACTTATTCCTGCCGGACTGGCAATGACCACCTCGGCACGACGACCCGCCACCTCGATAAATCCATTCAGCTGCGCAGGAGTCGCACTATTGACTTCATTGAGGATCACCTTGGCTTCGCCACGCGCTAACAAGGGATTGGCGGCGACCATGCCCGCCAGTTGACTCTGGGTGTTTCGGGCGCTGTTATTGAGGATCGCCCCTTGCTTATCGACATTGAACTGACTGTATTGGTTACGCGAGACCCCATCGGTATTGGGGCTTTGAATATTGATTTGCGGCAAGCCACTGGCCGTCTTGCTGATGACCGGCTGCTGATTACCCGCTGCGTTAGGATCGGCAACGATGCCCGCCTGGACAGGCTGGATCATTCCACAAGCCAATCCGATCGCCAGCGTTAGCGGCCTTATAGTGGCAATAACGGATTGTCCTTTGACGCTTCGTTGCGCACGCACAGCCCTTGAAGCACCTCTTGCACGACCCGCACCCGCGATTTCTGACACTACGACCAGTACGCCTTTAATGCGATTAAAGATCAGCCGATATAATTTGTTATTCATACCCTGTCCTTGCTTGTTCTCGATACGCTATGCCGGTGAGTGCTAAGCTTGCTTGCGTTTTACTCTATTATTTCTCACTGCCTGAAGCGGTATTGTTTTTTAGTTAATAGCTCCAGCTGAGGGTAAAACCTAGATTCTCTTTGCTGGTTTTGAATCCCTCTGGTCGTGATAGCGGTGTGCCTGCAAAGAGATCGTAATTGGTGTGTAACCATTGCCCGCGTAAGCCAATAACTGCGCCGGCAAGATGAGTGCCTACCAGCTGGTCTTTGCCCTTGCCGCCGACTTCCCCATAGTCAATACCAAGGTACAAGGCTTGGTTTGGAAGTGGCGTTATCCAACTGAGTTCGTTACGCAGATACCAGCCTCGACTGGCATTTAACGAACGTTCACCATCAAAGCCTCGGACACTCCAGCGGCTACCGATAGCGAATTGATCCTGGGGTGTCAGCGCATCATCAGTGATCTGGCGTTGATACTGTAGGCTGTAACTCCATGACTGTGCCATTAGCGTGAAGGGTTGGGTTAGCTGGGCGGATAACTGTGCTATACGTGCAATCGCGGTGCCATCGCCCATGACTTCTTCCGGTGCGGGCTGCGCGCCAAACCAGCGCGTGCCATGTTGATAGCTTCCTGAAAGATCGAGCGTGGCTGTACCGATATAATGGCGATGCTGTAAACCTAATCGCCATGCGCTAGTTTGCCGGTGTTGCACGTCAATGTTTGTTCGGTTAATGGCATTGCCCGATTCCCGCACCAGCAGATCGTAACTGAAGCTGGTTTTCTGGGTGGCATTACGGTGCAACACGCGGCTCACTTGCAGATCGGCCATTTTACTGTTACCACTGTAACGGTAATCACCATTTAAGCCTGACACTGTCTGGTGATAATGGTAATCACTGCCCGTGACGGAGAGTAACCAGTAACCCAAGGGCAGCGAGTAGTAACCCGTGACGTTGCGGGTGCCTTTTTCCCGACCTTTTTGTAAGTCGTGACTCACGGAGAGATAGGCAAGATCACTGAGAGAGAGCGGGTTATCTAGGGAGAGCGTTAGTCCGCCCTGATAGCGACCGGTGGCTCGGCTGCCTGAATCGTCCAAGCTGGCCTCCAACCGCCAAAGACGCGACTGTTTGCGGGTGATGGCGATAATGCTTTGCCCAGGCTTGTCGCCCGGCTGGATGTTCATTTCCGCTTGAACCGTCGGCAGGCGTTGCAGGTTTTCTAATCCCTGCTCAATGTCGCGCAGATCTAAACGCTGCCCAGCATGGGCGGGAAAGGCACTGAAGAGCATCAGACGATCATCACTGCCGGGCGTCAACCGGACAGCTTGGATCATCCCAGGCAGGATCGTTAATCGTAAGATCCCCTGCTTCAAACTTTGACGCGGTGCCAAGACTCGGGTGGTGATAAAACCATGGCCGATGATGCGATTTTGTAATGCACTCATCAGTTGGTTGACCCCTTTCACCCCAATGCACTGCCCTTGGGCTTGACGGGTGAGACGTGGCAAGGATAACCACGTCGGCAGTGTCTGTTGCCCGTCCAAAATCACCTGTTTGATTAAAAAACAGGGGTGTTCTTTAGCAAACTGCAGGCGACTGCCGTCGGGGGTCGGGGACGCGAGCCGCACATCGGGGGGCTCTGGCGTGAGTTGTTGTTGCAATGCATCTTGGCGCTGCTGCTGACGGATCAGTTGTTGATCACCTTGCCGTAATAACGGTTCAGGCTTAATGGTTTCAGCCGTTGACTTGCCGATGGCACAAACGCAGAGAATAAAATAAGAGGTATGTCGTACTACACGAATAAACGCAGCCATCACCGAACCTGAAATAAGCAAGTGTAAGTTAATCAAAGCAAGTGTAAGCTAATCGTTTCAAATTATGTCGATTTCGGCGTATTCTGCTGACTATTATTTATCTTGGCAATAAAAAAAAGGGATTTAATTATTATTTCAGAATCATCTAGATTTTTTTTCATTTATTTTCTGGCAATAATCGGACGCGATTTATTTATATTGATGGAATGATCCTCTTATTTATTTCTTATTCACCGTGATACCTTTTATCATAACTACTCGATCCAGTGACAATAACAAGTTACAACTGACTGTATTACGATCATTCCCGGTTTTCTTGCCCGACTGTCCAGATAAAGAACCCAGTAACCACGTGGCAGAGTAAATAAGATTATTCCAGAATAGTATCAATAATAATAGGAAAGCCCTCAGCGTGGATCATTTAACATATTGGCTAAATAATGGATAATCACGAGTGGATAAATAAGGCAGAACGAAAAGCACGTTCCCCCATTTAGCGCCTATCTCTCACCACTGCTCCCCTTTTGGGTACATTAATATATTGATAGATTGCTGCATTAGCACCATAAGAGCGTGGTCAGTGGGGGATTGAGCAAGGGCGATTGGATTATTAAGATGGCTGCACGGCTTGCCGCTTATTGATTCATTGTTCGCAGTTATAATTTACAGAAAATAACGCTGCTATTCCAAATAATCGATCTTCGATCATTGATCGATGTTATCGTTTTACCTATTTTGCCCGATTGCATGCATGACAGGTCGGCTTGATCGCAATTTATAAGAAAAAGGTGGGATCCCTGCGACTATGACATAAATCAAAATGAATATTTATAATGCGTCTGTATTGTCAGTCTGATCGATTGAGTCATCATCGATCATTTATTCATCGAAAATAACCGTAAATCAACAATCCCAATTATTGAGGTTTTATAATGATATTTCCTTATAATATCGCTTAGGATCTCATTAAGATCCCCGCCCAATCAGGCAAAGGTTAACGGACGTATTCCTAAGGACAACGTTGACTGATTTTGATGGACGATCAACGCAGAGAATGTTTACATTGTCACCGTCGTGGATCATCTTTTTACTGGAGAAGATGCATCAGTACAATGAGAAAAGAGGGTGGAAAAATAAAAGAAATGGATAGGTGCCATGCAGATTAAACTTTCTTGCCCCCCTAACGATGATTGAGAAAATGAACGTGCTATTTTCTGCTAGATACGCATCCGCTTTATTATTTCAATAGCCATAAAGAGGGAAAGGTTCGCGTGCAGTGACTGCTGATAAGTTCAACCATCCCGACTTAACACCGTCGCTTAACATGAGTAGCCAGTGTCAGTTTTTTTCCGGATGTTGCCGATAATATTGGCTGATCCCATCGACATAACCTTGTGCATAAGCAGCCATTGGACTGATATGACGTACATGACTCGCTTGGCTTTTCGGTATTGACATGATGTCGGCTTGCAGATCTAACCTCGTTTTCTTTGCATAGCCAGCATGATAGCCGAGCTCATAGGCACAACCTGCACAGCGATGACGACTGAAGTCACCCTGATCTTTGGGAAATTGAGCAAAATAGGGATCATTACGGTGCGCCTGACTACAAGAAGCCATTCTCTTTTCTCCGTTAATATCATTACAATTTTCCAAAATAGTGCTTTATGCACCCTACACATTACACACACTTTTATCAAGGTTAATTTGTGCGATTGTAACGGTACTGATGCCACCTCTGATCCGGACTTAATGCATTATTTTTGAGTTTAGGGTGGATCAAGGATCGATGTCTTTAAGTGGAAGGTGACTGACGATAAGGGATGCCGAAAAGAAGAAACAAAAAAGGCCGCAACACTCAGTGTCACGGCCCTCACTCATTTTACTGTTGGCAAGTTGCCCTCAGATCAGGTCGTGCCTAAAATGGATTAATCCAACCATTCTGTATGGAAGACACCTTCTTTATCAAGGCGTTTGTAAGTATGCGCACCGAAGTAGTCACGCTGAGCCTGGATCAGGTTAGCTGGCAGGAATTCAGCACGATAGCTGTCATAATAGTTGATCGCCGCTGCAAAGGTTGGAACCGGAATACCCTGCTGGATCGCATAGGAGACTACATCACGCAACGCTTGCTGATATTCATCAGTGATATTTTTAAAGTAAGGCGCCAGTAACAAATTGGCAATTTTGGGGTTTTCTGCGTAAGCATCCGTGATTTTTTGCAAGAATTGCGCACGAATAATACAACCTGCACGGAAAATTTTCGCGATTTCACCGTAGTTAAGATCCCAGTTGTATTGATCAGAAGCTGCGCGCAATTGAGAAAAACCTTGTGCGTAGGAGACAATTTTACCAAGGTAGAGCGCACGACGGACTTTTTCAATAAACTCGGCTTTATCACCAGTAAATGGCACCGTTTTCGGGCCAGTTAATACTTTAGATGCAGCAACGCGCTGTGTTTTCAGGGATGAAAGGTAACGAGCAAACACAGATTGAGTGATCAGTGTCAAAGGTTCGCCCAGATCCAATGAACTCTGACTGGTCCATTTGCCAGTGCCTTTATTCGCGGCTTCATCGAGGATCACATCAACTAAGTACTGGCCGCTTTCGTCTTTATGAGTGAAAATATCTTTTGTGATATCGATAAGGTAGCTACTTAGCTCGCCTTTATTCCACTCACTGAAGGTATCCGCCAATTGCTGGTTGGTCAGCCCGACCGCCCCTTTTAATACCGAGTAGGCTTCAGCAATCAGCTGCATGTCACCGTATTCAATCCCATTATGCACCATTTTTACATAGTGACCGGCACCATCGGGACCAATATAGGTAACACAAGCCTCACCTTCCGCCCGCGCCGCAATTTTATCTAGAATTGGCGCAACCAACTGATAAGCTTCTTTTTGACCACCAGGCATGATGGATGGACCTTTCAGTGCCCCTTCTTCACCGCCCGATACGCCGGTACCAATAAAGTTAAAGCCTTGTTCTGACAGTTCTTTATTACGACGGATCGTATCTTTATAGAAGGTATTGCCCCCATCAATTAGTATGTCACCTTTATCAAGGTGCGGGGTCAAGGAAGCTATCGTTTTATCTGTCGCTTCGCCTGCCTGCACCATTAATAGGATACGGCGTGGTTTTTCCAGTGAATTGACAAACTCTTCGACAGTATAGTAAGGAGACAGTTTTTTATCAGGATGCTCAGACATGACTTCATCAGTCTTAGCTCTGGAACGGTTAAAGATTGATACGCTGTAACCACGGCTTTCAATATTCAGCGCCAGATTACGTCCCATCACCGCCATACCTACTACACCGATTTGTTGCTTAGACATCATATTCTCCTGTCTTTCAGAAACCTGACTCATTGATACTTATTATTCCTGTTAACTGAGCATACTCCTTAAATAATAAATAGCATATGAAATCTATCATTAGTCGCACTTTTGACTAAGGTCAGGCAAAAATCTGATTAATTAATGTTCAAATCATCAATTGACTGCCATGCTAGACTGTGAAAAAAAATTCATATCCTGATATTTTTCATGGATATAGCTGTGTTCCACCGTTGATGGTCTTGTTTCTAATGTGCAGTATAACAACCCCTCTCAGGCTGTTGACTGAATCTGAATTGTTAATAAATTGAACGTTTACAAGCAAAGTGAAGGTTGCGAATGCAGTAAGCTTGAAAGGATGATCACTCTGCACCGATGGAATTGATTAAATGGAGAAAGAAGGCTCACCAGGATGATTGTGGTCATGCTGATGAGCGAAATAAAAGTACGCTATTGCTTATCGTAGTATAAGAAAAGCATTCTTTGTTGCTGAAATTCGAACTGCGCTTTCGGGATCATACTTGGTCGTTGCTTCTGATTATCCAACGTCAGCACCAGCGAAATGCTACCCTGATGACGATGCGTTTCTATCCAATGAGCGATCTGTGTATCATTAATAAAACGGTATTGACTGTCAGGATAACCGAGGCCATATTCGACTTCACCCGGCTCATGATACAGATAGATATCACTGCGTTGTTGGTACCATGCAATGGCTGATCCGAGTCCTGGATTATTTGCCACTAAAAAAGCGCTATTTTTCAAGTAGTGCTCAAATTTACTCAGAAAAATAATGGGCTGTTTGGTGTTTTCAACTCGATGAGGGATCACAACACCTATCCCCAGCGCCAGGATTAGTGGACAGAGCGCACTCAGCTGCCAGTTTTTGAGTGCCAATATTCCCACCACCGCCCATCCAGCAAAAATCAATAAACCAATCAGGAGTTTATTGTATTCACTAGAAGAAAATAATGGATGCCGTAATACGCCGGTACAGGACAAGATCAATAAGGCACTCATGCCGATCAGACCAAAAAGCATATTGATCCAACCATTGCTGACGAGAATTCGACTTTTGCTTTGTACCAATTGATAGGCATAATTTGCCATTAATAACGCCAACGGTGCGAAACAAGGCAAAATATAAGTCACTAATTTACCTTTCGCAATACTAAAAAACAGCAAGGGTAAGAGAAACCAACTGAGCAGATAACTGCCTGAGGAGGCGATGGCTCGCTGACGAAAACCATGCCATAAACTGCCGGGTAATAAGGCAAGCCAAGGTAATGTCCCGCCAATCACGACAGGGAGATAATACCAAAAGGGCGCCGCATGCTGAGCATTCGGTTCAGCAAAACGTTGGATATGCTCGATCCAGAAAAAATAATGCCAAAAATCGGCCTGTTGCTGATAAATTAGCCATGACCAAGGCGCACTGATCACGATCGCCACCAGCAGCGTGAGCAAGCCATAGATGAACAATTGCTTAAAACGCGTGTAGTAAATGGCCCAAGGCACGATCGCTAAGACTGGCACAGCGAGGGCAAGAAATCCTTTGGTCAGAAATCCCATACCGCAGGCCAGGCCCAATAGGATAAAACCACCCGTTGTTTTTTTGCGACAGGATGCGTTTGTCGCTAACCAGTAACTGACCATTGCCGCATTAAGCCATAAGGTCAGGATAGGATCCAACACACTGTAAGTACCAATACCGTACACCAATAAAAAGGTCAGGTAGATCACCGATGCACTGAGGGCAATGCGGCTATCGCCATACAGGCGCTTGCCGAAGTAATAGACTAAGCTAGCACTTAAGGTGGTGGAGGCAATGGCAGCAAAACGCACCGCAAGGTGTGTGTGGCCAAATAACCACTGACCGGGAAAATTAAACCAATACCCCGCAATCGGCTTTTCAAAATACCGCAACCCAAAAAAATGTGGCGTGATCCAGTTACCACTGCTTAGCATTTCTCGGGTGATTTCAGCGTATCGCAGTTCGTCGGGTTGCCATAATTCCCTGTATTCAATGGCGACGAAATACATCAACATGTAGATACCAAGCAATAGCGCAATTTTGATACGATTGTCGTAAAAATAAGAATTAACTTTCATTCGGCTCCAGTTCCACACAGCCTAACCACCCTTCTCGCCCTGGTTGCAGCCCTTTGACAAGGCGACCTTTTGGTAAAACGCTGAGATCAGCCGGTAACAGGTCACTCAAGGGACAAAACTCAATGCCATTTTCAGCAGCCAAGGTCAATAATTGACGGAAGACTTCTGCTTTAGCAATGCCTTCGACTTCAGCATGGATCGTGTAAACTTGAGGCGTTGAAGCCGCGTTGATCAGGTCAATGATATGCTGGTTAAATTGATCTTCATTGACTTGTTGACCAACAATTTCATCCCATGTTGGCAACGTCACAGGGATTTGAACGGTGCCCGTTTTGCCATTATCTAAGATCGGCAGAAATGGCTGCTTTCCACGACAATCACTATTGTAAAAGAAGTTGAACGATTGTTTGGCTTCAACGATCGGTTGGTAGGCTCGCCAGCCCGGTACCGCAGAACAGTTAACCGGTCGACCGATAATATCACTGAGCGTTATCACCCCTCGAGCCGTTTCCTGAGTGAGCCGCTGTTGCGACCAAACACCAGCAAAGGTTTGCCACGCAAAATGATCCCATGCATGCAGGCCGGTTTCATGTTGAGAGGCCGTCTGCTTAATGATGTCAGCAAGCCCCTCACCAATCCGTTTACCAGGCCAAGCCGTCCCTGCCAGTAAAATATCAAAACCATAGAGTGAGGCGGCCTTAGAACGGAGCATTTTCCATAAAAATTTGGGTTTTAATAAACGCCAAAGGTGCCGGCCCATGTTATCAGGCCCAACACTAAAGAAAAAACTCGCCTTAATCTGATGCTGCTGCAGGATCTGCAGCAGCTCAGGGACACCCTGACGGGTGCCTCGCCAGGTGTCCACATCGATCCGTAGACCTACTTTTTTCATTCTCCGTCCTGCTCTACGCTGCGCAAGAAGAAGTCCAGTGTGTTATCGATGGTTGTATCAATCGAGACTGTCGGTTGCCATTGCAACAGACGCTTCGCATTGGCAATCGAGGGCTTACGAAAAGCCACATCCTGATAACCATTACCGTAGTAATGCTTACTGTCTACCCCGATGTAACCCGCAAAGGGTGGGAATTTATCGCGTAGTGGATGGCGCTCAAAACTTTCCAATAACTTTTCAGCCAATTCACGGATGCTGGCTTCATTGTCGGGATTACCAATATTAACGATCTGTCCATCACAATTATTGTTTTTATTTTCAATAATTCTGAACAGGGCTTCGATACCATCCGTAATATCAGTAAAGCAGCGTTTTTGTTCACCGCCATCAATCAGTTTAATGGGTGTCCCTTCGACAAGATTGAGGATTAACTGTGTGATAGCCCTTGAGCTACCGACTCTCGCCGCATCCAAATTATCTAAGCGTGGTCCCATCCAGTTAAATGGTCTGAACAAAGTAAACCGCAGACCTTCCTTCACACCATAGGCCCAAATGACTCGATCCAGTAATTGTTTTGATACTGAATAGATCCAACGCTGTTTATTAATCGGCCCAACAATCAAATTAGAAGTGTCTTCATCAAAGTTAGCGTCATTACACATGCCATACACTTCAGAGGTGGAAGGGAAAATAATGCGCTTTTTGTATTTGACACAGTCACGCACAATTTTCAGATTCTCTTCAAAATCCAGTTCAAAAACACGTAATGGATTACGGGTGTATTCGATCGGCGTAGCAATCGCTACCAAAGGTAATATTACATCACATTTTTTGATGTGATATTCAATCCACTCAGTGTGAATACTGATATCCCCCTCAACAAAGGTGAATTGTGGATGAGAAATGAAGCGGCTTATCGCATCAGAACCAATATCCAAACCATAGACTTCGTAGTTGCCATCCGCCAACAAACGCTCTGTCAGGTGGTTACCAATAAAACCATTCACGCCCAGAATCAGAACCCGAACTGGCCTGGCTGATTTTTTAGATGCATGACGGATAAGCGGTGTCCCTGCCACCACACCCAGACTTTGTGCTAACTGGCTGCCTTGCATGTAGATGCCATGTTGCGGCTGGCCTGCAATGATTTCTAAGTTATGCTCTTGACAGGCAACAACAAAAGGATCCACAGAAATCACTGTACCCGGTTTCGCATCCGTCGAACGTGTATCAATTCGACTTTTCCAGACAGTAAATTGACTATTGCCGACTTTGGCAAATGCGCCAGGCCAAGGTGCAGAGACTGCACGAACTAAGTTATGTAATTGACTGGCCGTGTTATGCCAATTCAGTTCACCATCAGCAGGCGTGCGGCGTGGCATCACCGTCGCTTCGGCTTCATTTTGTGCAACAGGTTGAATATCATTGGTTTTGACTGCAGGCAACAACGATTTTAACAGCACACTGGCCGAGTGATTCAATTTGTGGCTGAGGCTGAGGGCATCATCTTCATCATCGATTTGTACAACGTTCTGGCCAATAATATCACCGGCATCAGCACGAGCGACCATTTTATGTAAGGTCACACCGGTCTGTTTTTCTCCATTGACCAAGACCCAGTTTAATGGTGCACGCCCTCGGTATTTAGGTAAGAGCGAAATGTGCAGGTTATAGGCACCTTGTGCTGCCGTTTCTAAAATGGAAGTCGATAATAATTGCCTATAATGAAAAGAGAAAATCATTTGAGGGGCGATTTTTTTTATCTGCTCACACCAGAAGGGATGATTCACGTCCTCAGGCGCATAAACTGGGATGCCTAATTCGGCTGCAAGTTTAGCTACCGAACCAAAGGTGATGTTTTCATCTGCTGCATCGGCATGGGTGAAAATGGCCTGAATATCATATCCGGCTTGATGTAATGCCCTGATACCTGTGCAACCGATATCATGGTAAGCAAAAACAAGAGTCTTCATTACTCCGTTTCCTCAACTGATTTTTTTAATTTAGAACCAACAATACGTTGAATATAATAGCGGGGACGAGCACGTACATCGTTATAGATCCGACCGATGTACTCTCCCAATAACCCCATTCCCAAAAATTGCGCGCCGATAAATGTAAAAAGCACCGCAAACAGAATAAACATGCCATCCCCCGCCCAACTGGCACCAAATACAAGGCGAAGCAAGACTAAAATAAAGGAAAAACACACCCCAACCGCCGCCATTACACTGCCTACAATACTGAGCATACGTAAGGGAGCCGTCGTCAGACAAGTGACAAGATCATACATTAAGTTGATGAGCTGCAAGAACCCGTATTTGGACTCACCAAATTGGCGTTGAGCATGGCAGACTGGGATCTCAATTAAATTACGCGCAAACGAGTTGGCCAAGACAGGAATGAAGGTACTCCGTTCATGGCAACTTAGCATAGCATCGATGATCGGTCTGCGGTAAGCTCTCAGCATACAACCGTAATCTCCCATCGCTTTGCCGGTAACGCGTTGTATTAGGCTGTTGATCACTTTCGACGCCTTGCGACGGAACCATGTGTCTTGACGATTTTGTCGAACCGTACCTACTACATCATATCCCTTGCGAGCCGCGGCAACCAAATTAGGAATTTCTTGTGGTGGATTCTGTAAATCGGCATCGAGGGTAATAATCAGATCCCCTGTTACTTGGCCAAATCCAGCCATAATGGCAGAATGCTGACCATAATTTCGATTCAGCATAATTGCGACGATGTGGCTATCGGGCTGTTCTGCCGCGTCAGTCATGATTTGAACTGAATTATCTTGACTGCCATCATCAATCAATAAAATTTCATAATCACAATCCAGTGATTGACACGCTTGGCTTGTGAGTTGTAATAATTCCGGCAGACTTTCTTGTTCGTTATAAACAGGAATGACGATAGAAACTTTGTTTATTGCTTCCGCTTTCAAAATGTGTTAACTCCGACAAACTTACCTAATGTAGTAATGACCCTTTGACTATCCTGTTCTGTCATATCAGGAAATAAGGGAATGGAACAAATTCTATCGCTATTCCACTCACTGTTAGGGAGACTCAGTTGCGGATAACGTTGCCGATAATATTTGTGTGTGTGAGCAGCCCGAAAGTGTAATCCACTGCCTATCCCTTCAGCTTTCAATTTTTCCATCAATGTATCGCGGTTGAAGCCACATTCTTTTTCGTCAACTCGAATAATAAATAAGTGCCAAGCATGTTGATGTGACCACTCTGGCACCACCAATGGCTGATAAGGCATTCGGGTGAACGCATCACGATACGCTTTCGCCAACTCAGCTCTGCGCTGATTGATTTCAGTCAGTTTACTTAATTGAGATAAAGCGATCGCAGCATTAATATCCGCGAGATTGTATTTAAAACCCGGCGCTAAGACTTCAGCCTGAGGCGTACGACCATGGGTTTCCCTATCAAATGCATCAACACCTAAGCCATGAAATTTGAGGCTGCGGATCCGATCGGCCAAGGCTTTATTATCCGTTACGACCATTCCACCTTCCGCACAGGTGATGTTTTTGATGGCATGAAATGAAAAAATGGCCGTTCCTTTATGACCAATCGGGTTGCCTTTATAGGCTGTACCTGCTGCATGAGCGGCATCTTCAATGACCGGAATACCATATTTATCCGCAACCTGATAAATCGCATCCAAGTCAGCTGGCGCGCCAGCATAATGAACAGGAACAATCGCTTTAGTACGAGGCGTAATGGCCGCTTCAATTGCCTCAGCGCTAACCATGAGATTATCGCGATCGATGTCAACCATAACCGGTTTTGCGCCAATTAAGGTGATGATATTCACCGTAGAGACCCATGTCATGGATGGCGTGATCACTTCATCACCGGGTTGCAGTCCAAGCCCCAGTAAGGTCACATGCATTCCTGCTGTGGCGGAACAAACTGCCACGGCATAAGGACTCCCCGTCAGCTTGCAAAACTCAGCTTCTAACTGGGCATTTTTAGGTCCCGTCGTGATCCAGCCAGAGGCAAACACCTCACGAATACTCTCAAGCTCGTTTTCCCCGAGAGAGGGTCTGGAAAAAGGCAAAAACGTCATTGTAACACTCCTCGCTGAGGCTCAAAAAAATGACATGACCGCAAACTGATTGGCATTCTAGGTAGTTTGAATACGTGTGCCCAATCTATTCCAGTTGCGTTTAGCTTATATTTATCTTTTTACTTTCACTAGCCCGTCAGCCTGAAAGCAAATTCAGGATGATCACACTGTCGTTTTACTGCCTATCAGCCAGTTTTGCGTGATCTTGCTAGCAACCCATCGTGATTTTTTTCATCCGCGCTATTCTATTTTAGCCATAAAATGAGTAGTTACAATCGATGATTGTAACCTAACGTCATAAAGTCAGCCAAAACACAAACTACACTGCAATAATGAATGACACCATTTTATTGATTAAGACTGGCATTGTTTGCTCTAAGCACAACCCAGTCCAAGACTCAGAGGACAATAGGACGCAACAGTCTGGCTAGGTTATCGCGTGTTAGCGCTGATACCCCTGTGGATTTTTTTGTTGCCAATGCCACGTGTCTTTCATCATTTGCGACAAATCACGGGAAACTTTCCAACCAAGCTCCTGTTCAGCGCGGTGTGCATCAGCCCAGAACGCGGCTAAGTCACCTTCACGACGGGGCTTGATCTGATAAGGGATTTTTTTACCGCTTGCGGCTTCAAAGGCTTGAATCATCTCAAGTACTGAGTAGCCTTTGCCTGCGCCGAGATTATAAGCCTCATATCCCTGACTTGTGTTCAATTTATCTAAGGCTTTAAGGTGACCTTCGGCAAGATCCATCACGTGAATATAATCGCGCTGACAGGTACCATCTGGTGTTGGATAGTCATCGCCAAACACATTAAGGACATCAAGCTTACCGATAGCAACCTGAGCAATATAAGGCAATAGATTATTGGGGATCCCGGCAGGGTCTTCACCAATTAGCCCCGATTCATGAGCGCCGACAGGATTAAAATAACGTAATGCAATAATTTTAAAACGAGATTCTGCGCGAGACAGATCGCTGAGAATCTGTTCGATAAAATATTTGCTGGTGCCATAGGGGCTGGTGGTTCCCCCTATCGCACTGGTTTCCACATAAGGGACAGGCGCATGGCTGCCATAAACCGTCGCTGAAGAACTGAAAATAAAGTTCCACACTTGCGCTTTTTGCATTTGTTGTAATAGGGTCACGGTCCCTGAAACATTGTTGTTATAATATTCCAGCGGCAATTGGTTGGATTCCCCTACGGCTTTTAATGCAGCAAAGTGGATCACTGCCGTGATTTTATGCGCTTTAAAGAGTGCGGCTAAGCACAATTCATCACGGACATCACCTTCAATAAATGTTGCCGACTTACCCGTGATTGTTGCAACGCGCTGTAATGACTCAGCAGACGCATTACAAAGATTGTCCAAAACGACAACGTCTTGCCCACGATCAAGTAAGGATAAAACAGTATGAGAGCCGATATAACCCGCACCGCCTGTCACTAATATGGTCATAATATTCCCTGATTAATCTAAGTATTGGTGTTGATAAGGGCTTGCACCGCGCGACGAAAGTGGTGTCCTGTTTCAGGATTTTGCAAACCGAAAGCGACAAATGCCTGCATATAGCCCAGTTTTCGCCCACAATCGTAACTATCACCCGTCACTAAACTGGCTTCGACGACTTGCTGCTTCGCGAGTGTGGCAATGGCATCGGTCAGCTGAATTCTATCCCACGCGCCTGGCGGTGTAGTGGCCAAAATATCCCAAATTTCAGCCGTCAGCACATAACGTCCAAGGGCGGCCACACTCACCTCAGAATCGTCAAAGGCAGCCGGTTTTTCGATAAAACTCACTACCTGTCCATAATCACCCGCGTTGTGTAAAGTGGGTTCGGTGTTTAAAACAGAATATTCAGATAAGGTATCGGCTGCCATCACTTTACCAAGAACTTGAGCACGGCCCGTCTGAGTAAAGCGAGTCAGCATATTCGCGAGATTATAGCGAAGGTGGCTGGCTGAATAGGGATCAAGTAACACATCAGGTAAAACAACCACAAAGGGATTGTGTCCAATAATGGGTTTCGCGCAGAGGATCGCATGGCCTAAGCCTAATGGCTCCGGTTGCCTAATTTGGCTGATGGTCACACCAGGAGGACAAATCGACTGCACTTCCTTGAGTAATTGACGCTTTACCCGCTGTTCAAGTAAGGTTTCTAGCTCAAAAGTGGTGTCAAAATGGTTAGCAATCGAATTCTTGGAAGCATGTGTCACTAAAACAATTTCTTTTATACCGACAGTCACACATTCGTCAATGATGTATTGGATCATGGGTTTATCGACAATAGGCAACATCTCTTTGGGGATCGCTTTAGTCGCTGGCAACATGTGCATTCCAAGGCCAGCTACAGGGATCACGGCTTTTAATTGCGACATAACGTTTCCATTTTTAATAGACGAATCATTTTGTTTACCTCTCTGAGCGTAACTTGGATCATTAATCCCATGCAACCGTCAGACAAAAACAACAAACCAGACGGGTTAAGGATGCGTTCCTTCAGACGCGCGTTGTGTTGCCGCCTGCTTACTCCACTGCTGTAAACGCTGGCGTAATTCTGCTTTGGAATCCGCATCCAATATCTTATCGAGTGATAAACTATAATTAATATTATCCCAATCACCGTATAAACGTAACGGCAGACTATGATTGTTCATAAATTTCGTCAATGACTCATCCCCTTGCCAACCTTTCATTTTAAGATTTAAAGTCAAATCAAGGGTTTTATTGTGTAGATTGATCTGTCCTGTTGTATCAAATTCTGATTTTTCGTTTTGACCTGACACATGGTGTAAATCAAGCCGTCCTTCAGCAAGACTCATATCACCAGTCAAAGTAGGCATCTGAGTATTCGGTGTGATAGGGCTTTTAAGTCCGGGATGATTATGCTCGATAGAGTTAGTGAAAAGTGTTTTCAAATCAAATGGGCTGGTCGAAAAATCAGCGAGTTTAACCGCAGCTTGCCCATTCCAGTGAGTTAACACCGACTGGATGCCAAGACTGGTCCCTTCAAATTGGCCCTGTAATGACAGTCTACCTTGCACCGTTTGCGGTAGTTGCGCCAGTTTCAGTAAAGGCGTCATCGCCATATCCGTTAGGACAGCATTAACCTTAATCAACGGCGTCGGTGACTGCCAGTTAATCTGCATCGGGAGTGAAAAGCGTCCTCCCCCGTCAGCCAGCCGCCCTTCAAATCGGGAAATCGTAATGCTGTTATTCACCTGTTCAGCGACCAGATCGAGTTGATTTAAGCCCTCGTCTTGCCACGTTGCTTGTTCGGCGTGTAGATGAAGATCATAACGCATTTTCCGCATCCAATGATCATTCAGCAACCCCCTGTTTATCACAGCGACAGGTGTTTCAGTCTCACTGCTGGTGGATGCAAAATCATGTTGAGCCAATGCGCGACTGATAAATTGGCTCCAACTGTCCAGATCCATATGTTGGGCATTAAGTTGCCCATTTATCATGGGAGAAGGGCCAAGTTGACCACTCAAATGCCCTGTCAATTCGGTCTGATTGATATTTGCCGTAAACTGTTTAAAATCAAATTGCTGAGCATTCGGAATCAGGGTTCCCTCTAGCTGAAATTGCCCTGCCATGCCCTCTGCCGGCAGATTTAAACCGGAAAGCTGATAATGGGTATTCATGTCTTTCAAAACCAGCTGCATTGGATAATGACGGGCATCGAGTTGACCTGACATTTGTAATGCTAACTGCTGCTGATTTCGAGAGAGTGTCCCGCTGAAAACGAATTGAGCTTGCTTGGCATGGGGCTGAGTCAGTTCGAGATTAATGTTGCGAAAATTAATTAGCTTACCTTCAGGATCTTGCCAGATGATCAAACTGTTCACTAATTTAAGATAATTAACATCAAGGCTCCACGCTCGATGCGCATCCGTGTCGTTTGATTGATCAGGGGCAATAGGGCTACCGACAGGCGTGTTTGCTTGACTCTCAGGCACCAATCGTAGCACGGCGTTATCAAGGAGTATTTGATCAACGAGTAGCCGGTGCCTAAGCAGTGGCCAGAGGTGGACATCAAGTCGAATATTATCCGCTCGAACAGCCACCGCTTTGGCACCGGGTGCGGTTAAGGACATTTGCCCACCGAGGATACTCAGTCTTGGCCAGACATGCCAGCGTAACTCTCCGTCCAGCTTGAGCTGATAACCACTGCGACTTGCAACTTGTTTGATCATATATTGCTTAAAATCATTTGGGTCAATAAGCAATACTAATGCTGACAGCCCTACCACAATGACTATGAGTAAAATGGCCAAGGTCGTTACAAGTCTTTTCATGACACTCCCTACTCACAATTAATCTTTGTCAATTCTGCTCGCTACTGCACCTTGTTGATTGCGATATTTTGCATCTTGGCGGCGATTATAGGGCCGAATGGCGGGATTGGTCAAAGTTTCAAAGGACAACGCACCAATCAGCATGCCAGGTCTCAGGGCTAACGGCAATTTTCCAGAATTGTAAAATTCGAGCACGATTCTTCCCTTCCAGCCAGGATCGATACGATGGGCTGTCACATGAACCATGAGTCCAAGACGAGCAAGGGACGAACGGCCATCTAACCATCCCACGAGGTCATCAGGTAGTGTTATCGACTCCAAGGTTACCGCCAAGGCGAGTTCACCGGGATGCAGGTAAAACGCCTCGCCATCCTTAAGTAAAATCTCTTCACTCATGACCCTTTCGAGGGCACAGGAAACCGCATCTTTAGGCCCACTTAAATCAATATAGGGTGCCGTGTAGCCACGAAAGGTTCGAAATCCATTACCTAATCTGACATCGACGGTCACACCATTGATCCGTTCCACAGGTGGTCGAGGCTCAATACCCAGCTTACCTTGATCCAACCATAACTCAATATCCCTGTCACTTAATCTCATTTCAGCCCCAATTTCGCACTTAAGGGTTACTCAAAAAATTGATTGATTTTTGCTTTTAAAATGTCTATCGCAATACGATTTTTCCCACCGCGTGGCACGATAATGTCGGCATAATGTCTTGACGGTTCAATAAACTGTAAAAACATCGGTCTGACCGTTTTCTGATATTGCGCCATCACAGAGTCCATCGAACGCCCCCGTTCGTTAACGTCACGTTTCATTCTGCGCATCAAACAAATATCAAGCGGAGTATCGACAAAAATGGATAAATTCAGCTCTTTACGTAATCTTGGATCCGTCAGAAGTAGGATCCCCTCTAAAATAATCACTTTTTTAGGCATCAATTTAACTGTTTTCGCTAACCGCGTGTGTTCGGTATAGCTATAGACTGGTAAATCTATCGATTGTCCGGATTTTATCGCTTGCAGGTGACCTAATAATAAATCATGATCCATTGCGTTTGGGTGATCGTAGTTGGTTTGTATCCTCTCATCCATAGTGAGATGACTCTGATCACGATAATAGGCATCTTCAGGGATCACCCCAATATGTTCATCACCAACCTGTTCACGAATTTCACGATAGAGGGTACTTGCAATAAGACTTTTACCAGAGGCAGATGCGCCAGCAATGCCGATAATCACACAATGATGGGACTTGTCAGTCATATTTTTTAACAACCTGATACTGATGCATTTAACTCCACCTGATGGCTGGAATTTCAGCAAAATGAGCGGATAGACAGTTTAATTATAAGGAGTTAAAAGCAACTAAGCCAGAAGAATACTTCGCTTTTTTACGCCCGCGGTCTCGATAAATGCCATTCGCTGTGCTGCATCCAAGTTTCCTTGCTTTTCTCAGTCAGTTAAAAATTATGCTATGGTTATTTTTACAGACAGTCTGCCAATGTTGTATTTAGGACTTTTTGCCATCCCGTGCGTAATTTAGCGTACAGACAGGAGTATGACGTGGATTCAGTATTTATTATTGTTAATGGTAAGAATGGTAACAACGACGAGTTACGTCAAGCAGTGATGACCATGAGAAAAAAGGGGCATCAGCTTGCCGTGCGCGTGACTTGGGAAAATGCAGATATCCCAAGACTCGTGGATGAAGCGAGGGACAAGGGCTGTCAACGCATTGTCGCGGCGGGGGGCGATGGTACATTGAATGCGATTGTTAGCCATATTTTGAGCCTTCCCTCCCCCCAACGGCCAAACCTCGCTCTTCTACCAATGGGGACAGCAAACGACTTTGCCACCAGTGTCGGCTTGCCCCTCGATTTATTAAGCTGTCTGCAACTTGCCTTATCAGGACAGCCTGTCTTGATCGATGCAATCTGTGTTAACCAACAGCGTTATTTTATCAATATGGCGACGGGTGGATTTGGCGCGCGTATTACCACTGAAACCCCCGCTAAATTGAAAGCGATATTGGGTGGATTTTCCTATTTTCTCCATGGCTTATTACGCCTCGATCGCCTACACGCGGATCGCATTGAGGTGCGGTGTGAACATTTTCGTTGGCAAGGCGAGGCGATCACTATCGCTATTGGTAATGGGCGCCAAGCGGGCGGAGGACATGTACTTTGCCCTGACGCATTGCTTGACGATAAAGCAATGAATTTAACCATTATGACACGTCAGCATGCCCTCACCGCCTTACTCGGCCGAGTTTTTCGAACATTGAAAAATAAAAATCGCGTGCAGGCAAAAGGCACTTCCCTCACTTTGCGCTCGCCACACACAATGGTGTTTAATCTCGATGGTGAGCCCTTCCATGGCAACGAATTTCACTTTCAACTGATGCCTCAGTCTGTCTGCTTACTGCTGCCTAAAAACAGCCCTCTCCTGAGCTCCAAATAGGTAAAAACAAGGCTGAAACTCTTGTACTATTCGAGCAATTAAGTGATCAACAGTGCCTTTACTGGCACTGTTGAGAGTAAATGACATTAAATGAAATATTCCCCTGTTCCGAATACTTCACCATGGATACGTTGTGCGGGGATCCCTCTCTCAGCCAGTAACGCCCTGTGTTGTTGCATAAACGGACTGGGTCCACACAAATAATAATCGGCGTCCCTTGGCATCAATTCAGTCGGGATCCCATTGAGATCTAATGGACCAAGGCACTGATATGACGTTCCCCTTAGCTTTTCCATAATCTATTTTGAATAAAGCGCGGTATCTGTCTCTTTTAGCCTGCCTCGTCGCAAACAAATTCTTTTCATCAGATTATATGAATTAGCCCTCGATCATTGGATTTCAATGTCGGTCAGTTGATGAAGAAAAATACACGGACTCGTTCTCGTCTTATCCCATTGATAAGGGATAATCCAGCAAGCTGGAATTATCCCTTGCGATCCAGACATCGCTCTTCATTCCTGACTCACAGACTCCATTGCTGAATTGTCCTCCCTGATTGTTGGTGATCCCACTAGATGACTCGCAGAGGGATGGTATCTGGAATCACCTGACCTTGCCAGTACAACTGCGCGGCAAGGCGTTGCGCTATCCGTTTGTAGATCAGACTGAGTTCACTGTCTGGCTCATTGATAACCGTAGGCCGTCCGGCATCGAGATCCTGTCTCACATTGATATTCAGTGGGATTTGCGCTAATAATTGCACATTAAAGTCATTAGCAAGTTTGATTGCACCATCCTGCCCAAAAATCGCTTCTTGATGGCCACAGTGTTGACATGTATGCAGACTCATATTTTCAATGATCCCCGCAACGGGCACTTGGACTTTCTCAAACATCACAATGCCTTTACGTGCATCGTCTAGCGCAATGTCTTGCGGTGTTGTCACCACTAAGGCGGCCGTCACTGGAATATTTTGAGCAAGGGTTAACTGAATATCTCCCGTGCCTGGCGGTAAATCAACAATCAAATAATCCAGATCTGGCCACAGTGTTTCATTGAGTAACTGCAATAACGCTTTACTGGCCATCGGACCTCGCCAGACCGTTGCATCATCGTCTGACATTAAGTAACCAATCGAATTGGTCGCTAGGCCATAGACCATAATGGGTGCCATGTGCTTGCCATCTGGTGAGCTAGGGCGTTGTGCCTTACATCCCAGCATGCTCGGAATTGAGGGACCATAGATGTCCGCATCCAAGATCCCCACTTTTCCCCCTTCTGCCGCAAGAGCGAGCGCCAAATTGGTCGCAGTACTGGATTTACCGACGCCACCTTTGCCCGAGCTGACCGCAATAATATTTTTTACACCCGCACAGCCCTGTTGTTTACCAGCACGGTTCAGCGTCGCAATCTGGTAAGACAACCGCCAGTTGACTTGCTCCACACCCATCCATTGCGCGACAGATTCACTCATTTCACGCTGTAAATCTGCAAATCCACTGTGCCAAACAAAGGGCATAAGCAAATCCACATACAATTGATTATCAAGCTTAACGACTTGTTTGATCGCATTCATCTCACTGAGGTTTTTGCTTAGCGTCGGATGAGTAAATTGCGCCAGCAGCGCTCGAGTCTGTTGCAACACTGCTTGCGCTGAGACACTTTCCTCTTTTTCTGTCATCATTTTCCCCTTGGCCGCTCACGCCTGAGTTGGCGCGCGTCACACCTATTTAACCAAACTACGGCGTAACTCGCATTTAAGCATCGATAATGTCATGTTAAACGTTTACCTCGCTTTGCGCATCAGTTAACATTCATACTCAGTCCCACTTACTCATAAAAGCTACTGATACTATGACTCAAGCCGCGAAAAAATTACTGGTTACCTGTGCTTTACCTTATGCGAATGGTTCAATCCATCTTGGACATATGCTGGAACATATCCAAGCCGATATCTGGGTTAGATACCAGCGGATGCGTGGCAACACGGTGTGGTTTATCTGTGCAGATGACGCGCACGGCACGCCCATTATGCTTAAGGCTCAACAGGCCGGCATTTCGCCCGAGTCAATGATCGAAGCCGTGAGTCAAGAGCATCAGGCAGATTTTGCGGGTTTTAATATTAGTTATGATAATTATCATTCTACTCATAGCCCAGAAAACCAAACACTGGCCGCAATGATCTATCAAAAACTAAAAGAAAATGGGCATATTAAAAACCGTACCATTTCTCAATTGTTTGATCCTGAAAAGCAGATGTTCCTGCCTGACCGATTCGTTAAAGGGCACTGCCCAACCTGTAAATCTGCCGATCAATACGGTGATAACTGTGAAGTGTGTGGCGCCACTTATAGTCCAACCGAGTTACTGGAACCCAAATCCGCAATTTCCGGTGCAACACCTATCTTGCGTGATTCTGAACACTTCTTTTTTGATCTGCCAGCCTTCCAGAATATGTTGCAGCATTTTACCACTTCCGGTGCCTTGCAAGAACAGGTGGCCAATAAAATGCAGGAGTGGTTTGAATCTGGGTTACAGCAGTGGGATATTTCACGCGACGCACCGTATTTCGGCTTTGAAATTCCTGATGCGCCCGGCAAATACTTTTATGTCTGGCTTGATGCCCCTATTGGTTATATGGGCTCGTTTAAAAACCTCTGCGATAAGCGAGGTGACATCGATTTTGACGAATATTGGAAACAAGATTCGACGACGGAATTATATCATTTTATTGGTAAAGACATTGTCTATTTCCACAGCCTATTCTGGCCAGCAATGTTAGAAGGAAGCCAACATCGGAAACCCACCAATCTGTTCGTTCATGGCTATGTCACCGTCAATGGCGCGAAAATGTCTAAATCACGCGGCACCTTCATTAAAGCCAGCAGTTGGTTAGCGCATCTCGATGCTGACAGTCTGCGCTATTACTACGCTGCCAAACTCTCTTCCCGTATCGATGATATCGATCTGAATCTTGAAGATTTTTTACAACGGGTCAACGCGGATGTCGTTAATAAATTAGTCAATCTCGCGTCACGTAATGCAGGATTTATCACGAAACGCTTTGATGGAAAATTGGCTTCAACCCTCGAAGATGAAACATTATGGCAAACCTTTATTGATGCCAGTGAGACCATCGGCGAACTCTGGCATCAACGGGAATACAATCGCGCTATCCGTGAAATCATGACCCTTGCCGATCTCGCCAATCGCTATGTCGATGAAAAGGCGCCTTGGCTTGTCGCAAAACAGGAAAACGCAGAGCATAACCTGCATCGTATCTGTACGATGGGGCTAAATTTATTCCGTATCCTGATGACATGGTTAAAACCCGTTATGCCAAATTTGGCTTCTCGCGCTGAAGCCTTCTTACAAACCGAGTTAGACTGGGCATCCCTCTCCCATCCCCTGCTTGATCACTCAGTTGCGCCATTCAAAGCCCTGTATCAGCGCATCGAAAAAAATCAAATTGACCAACTTATCGAAAGCAATAAAGAGCCATTGGCATCAGATAACCTAGGCCGGTCTAACAACAATAAAAAAAGTGCGACCAAAGCACCAGTTAATACGGCGGAGTCGTCTGATCCTTCTGTCATTACGATTGATGATTTTGCTAAAGTTGAAATGCGGGTAGCCAGAATTGAGCAAGCTACCTTGGTGGAAGGGTCAGATAAACTGCTCTGTCTTAAGCTGTGCCTCGGCGATGAAAAACGCCAAGTTTTTTCTGGTATCCAGCAAGCATACCCACAACCTGAACAACTTGTCGGCCGTTTGACCATCGTGGTGACGAACCTCGCACCACGTAAAATGCGCTTCGGCCTCTCAGAAGGAATGGTCCTATCAGCGGGTACCGGCGGGCAAGATCTGTTTATTTTATCACCTGATAGTGGTGCTAAACCCGGTATGGTTGTCAGTTAAAACAAAAAAACAGGTCGAAATATCGGCCTGTTTTTTTTAGATATGACGGCATGAGCCCTTGCAGCAGGCATGTTGGACTGTCAGGGATCCGCGGTATGCTTAAATTTAAGCCTGATTAGGATTTATTACATGTTGCATCGTCATCTTTCTGCAATTGAAAAATTAGCTGCCCCGCTTCAACATGCGTTGAGGGAGAGTCTTGGTAGCACGATACGGAGTGCGATCTTTACCCCTGCACAGATTTCAGCCTTGACCGCACACTGCGCAATGACAGAACAACAATTAGCCATTGCCCTGCTACCTTTAGCCGCCAGCTATTCTTGTTCACCGATCTCTCAATTTTCCGTCGGGGCGATCTGCCACGGTGTCAGTGGTCACTGGTATTTAGGTGCAAATATGGAAATCGTGGGCAGCACCCTCGCGCAAACTGTTCATGCTGAACAAAGTGCAATTGCTCATGCTTTCAGTCAAGGTGAAACAGGAATAACAAGTCTGACAATTAATTACAGCCCTTGTGGCCATTGTCGACAGTTTATTAATGAGATCACGGCGGCGGAACAAATTACTATTGCGCTGCCGCACCAACCGATTAAACGGCTAGCCGCCTACTTGCCTGAGTCATTTGGTCCTCAAGATCTACACAATCCGTCGCCGTTTATGTCTCATCCTTCACACCCTTTTCCCCTTGAAGGGGATAAAATTCATCAAGCCGCAATTGTAGCAGCAAGTCGAAGTTATGCACCTTACAGTCATGCTTACAGTGGTGTCGCGATAAAAACACATGATCACGGTCTCTATTGTGGCAGTTACATTGAAAATGCGGCTTACAATCCAAGCTTAGGCCCATTACAGGCGGCCATGAACATGCTAAATTTAAATAATGTTCCCATTCAGCAAATCGAATCGGTGGTGCTGGCTGAGGTGACGGGGTGTCAGGTGACTCAACAAGGGGCAGTACAACAATACCTCGCCTATCAGGGGATTGAACGGTTTGATTATATTCCTCTTTCACCAAGCCAATAACGCGTTATATTGAAAGCAGCAGAATCGCGGGTTGTGCGACTGACACCCGCGCAGTTCTTTCATTAATCAGGTCGGTCAGCCTGTTTTCTGGCCTTTTTTAAAATGGAGTGAAGCATGGAACTGGAGTATGAAAGTAAACGTCCGCTGTATATCCCTTATGCTGGCCCGATCCTGCTGGAGTTTCCTCTACTGAACAAAGGTAGCGCCTTTAGCTATCAGGAACGCGAGCAATTCAACCTCAATGGATTATTACCGGATACCGTAGAAACAATTGAAGAACAAGCTGAACGCGCGTGGCAACAATATAATCAATATAAAAATAATGATGATAAACACGTTTTTTTACGTAATATTCAAGATACCAATGAAACTTTGTTTTATCGGCTGTTGAACGACCACTTGCAGGAAATGATGCCAGTCATCTATACACCGACTGTCGGCAGTGCCTGTGAACATTTTTCTGACATTTACCGTCGGGCCAGAGGGGTGTTTATCTCCTATCCACACCGTGAGCATATCGAAGATATGCTGCAAAATGCCACTAAACAGAACGTTAAAGTGATTGTTGTCACGGATGGTGAACGAATTTTAGGTCTCGGTGACTTAGGCATAGGTGGCATGGGGATCCCTATTGGTAAATTATCCCTTTATACGGCATGTGGTGGTATCAGCCCAGCTTACACCCTGCCGATTGTTTTGGATGTTGGCACCAATAATCAACAATTACTCAATGATCCACTGTATATGGGATGGCGCCATCCTCGCATTACTGGCGAAGAATATGAACAATTCGTCGATGATTTTATCACGGCAGTAAAACGTCGTTGGCCGAATGTTTTATTACAATTTGAAGATTTTGCTCAAAAAAATGCGATGCCATTGCTTGAACGTTATCAGGATAAACTGTGTTGTTTTAACGATGATATCCAAGGCACTGCTGCCGTTGCCGTTGGCACGCTGATTGCGGCAAGTCGTGCCGCCGGCACCAAACTCTCTGACCAGACAATTGTCTTTCTTGGTGCAGGCTCTGCAGGCTGTGGTATTGCCGAGCAAATTATTACTGAGATGAAAGCCGAAGGCCTGAGCGATGAGAAAGCCCGTAGTCAATTATTTATGGTCGACCGCTACGGCCTACTGACTGATAAATTTACCAATTTACTGCCCTTCCAACAACGATTGATCCAGCAAAGCGATAACCTAGCTCATTGGAAAATCAATGATATTCAGGCCATTCCATTATTGGACGTGGTCAAAAATGCCAAGCCATCAATCTTGATTGGGGTTTCTGGTCAACCTGGCCTATTTACTGAAGAAATTATCACAGAGATGCACAAAAATTGCACTCGACCCATCGTCATGCCACTGTCGAATCCAACGTCTCGCGCAGAAGCGACACCTGCCGATATTATGACTTGGACAAAAGGCAATGCCTTGGTGGCAACGGGTAGCCCCTTCTCGCCTGTCAGCTATCAAGGAAAGGAATACCCTATCGCACAATGTAATAATGCTTATATATTCCCCGGTATTGGCCTTGGCGTGATTGCAGCAGGTGCAACACGCGTGACTGAAAATATGTTATTAAGCGCTTGCCGTGCCCTCGCCGATTGCTCACCACAAGCCAGCCACGGTGAAGGCGCGGTACTGCCTGCAATCAGTGAGATCCAGCAGGTATCCCAACATATCGCCTTTGCCGTTGCGAAAGCCGCACAACAGGATGGGGTGGCAATGCCGACCGATGAGGAGACACTGCATAAGGCGGTTAAACAAAATTTCTGGGAACCTCAATATCGCGATTATCGCAGAGCATCAATTTAAGAAGGGTTAGCTAGCCTCCCCGCTCCCAGTCAACACTGGGAGTGTTATTGCTGCTATGTAATATTCCGAATAGTTATACTGCATTTATTAATATGCTGAAAAGGACTACCCGGCCTGCAACGGATAATGTATGCTGCTTTTGTCAGTCCTTCTTCAATAACGTATCAAGTTGCGACTCATTATCATTGTTCATCATGCATTTATCATCAGTAAGTGGCCAGGAGGCCCCGGCTAACAGGATGTGAATCGGAGTAAGATAGCGCTATGCTAAAAAAAATCTTCAGAGGCCTATCCGCTCTTATCATCATGATTGCGCTAATTGTCTTTAGCCTCGATCGTTATATCAGTTACAAAACCAGTCCATTTATCTATGAAAAATTAACAGATCTTCCCTCTCAACAAGTGGGCGTGATTTTAGGCACGTCGAAATATTACCGAAGTGGTGGTCTTAACCAATACTATCAAAATAGAATCAGAGGCGCGATTAATGCCTATAATAGCGGTAAAGTACGCTATTTATTGGTCAGTGGGGATAATGCACAGCACAGCTATAATGAGCCTCGCACCATGCGAAAAGACCTGATTGCCGCAGGCATCGATCCTACAGATATTGTGCTTGATTACGCGGGCTTTCATACGCTGGATTCAATCGTTCGAACTCGTAAGGTGTTTGATACTGACAACTTCATTATTATCTCACAACGCTTCCATTGTGAGCGCGCACTGTTTATCGCAATGTATCAAGGCATTTCGGCTAAATGTTATGCAGTACCATCACCGAAAGACATGTTTTCCATCCGATTACGTGAGTTTGCCGCCCGCTTGGCTGCATTAGCCAATCTCTACATTTTAAAAAAGCAGCCCCATTTTTTAGGGCCAACTATCACTATCCCGCCCAAACACGCTGTACCTGAAGGCGTCACCGGCTACCCGCTGGTCAGCCCACAGCAATTCACGTCGGGCGATGCAGTCTGAACCTAAATCAATACTAAGCGATTAGCTGGAAATCCCTCGCCCTAATCTGGCGAGAATATCAACGAACCTGTACCCAACGGGTTAGAATACGCCATAATCTTTCAAGTGGGCCTTGGCAAAAATATTTTAACCATAACCGGCTGAACCCCAAATTCATTCCCCAAAATAAAGGCACCCATAACAATAATTGCCAGCGCGAAAAATACCCAAATCCATCAAAAAGATCGAAAATAATTAAGCCGAGTAACGTGTCCATAATGTAATTACTGAAAGCCATTTTGCCCACTTGCATAATCCAAGCACTCATTGGGTGTCTTATCACTGAACGCCAATAAGCCTGCAATAACGCAATATAACCCAAACTTACCAACGGGCTGCACAGTTCAGCAGGTAATTGCAAATAAAATTGACACCACTCTGCCTGCCAGTGTAATCGCCACTGTAAAACGATAACGAGTAACTCAGGTAGCAAACCACTCACCAACAGCAGCACTGCACAATTTTTATAATGGTTAATACTGTACTGTCCACTCAGCCAACCGTTGCGCATTAAGGCTGCACCGATCAACATCAAACCTGAGAGCTGAAAGCCCGATTGCGTCACTAAACCAAGCAGATTATTTTCAAGATCAGACAACCGATAGATTAGATTATTAAGAGAAAAATGACGGTGAGACTGAATTTGAGATTGAACGGTCGCCAGGTCTGGTAGCCACGCTTGCGTAGCACGGCCTGTCAGTAACAGGGAGTAGAGAAATAACACCCCCTCCCCAGTCAGATAGCATAAGATCCCAAGCTTTAATCGCTGCCGTGGATCTGGCTTCGCGTCAATGATCCGCCAAACGACCAAACCACAAAGTCCATAATCCAGTAAGATATCACCAGGCCATAGCAACAAATAATGCAGTAATCCAGCCACAACCAACCAACCTAAACGTGCATTAAGCCAGCGAGAACCTTTGGGTTGTTGTAGGCTAAGACCCGCACCAAATAATAAAGCAAAAATATTGACGAATTTAAGTCGAGCAACTAGCTCGATTACTGACCACGTTACACGATCGGATAACGACGGTAAACCCTGCCAAGCAGGGTTGAGGTAGGCCGCCGTCGGTAAGGCAAAGCTGTTGATGTTAAGTAAAATAATACCGAACACCGCCAGCCCGCGAAGCCAATCTAATTGCTGATATCTGGGCATCCGTCGTGGGTCATGTCATGATCAGGATGAAAGGCGCACGCTTTAATCCGCGTGTCTGAGCGCACGTAAAAATTCTTGACGGGTATTCTGGCTGGATTTAAACAAGCCCCCTAGCGACGTGGTTGTAGTGGCACTGGTCGCATCCTTAATGCCTCGCGATTTGACACAGTAATGCACGGCATCAATACTGACCGCGACATTTTTGGTGTCGAGTAACGTCTGTAAAGCAACCAATATTTGCTGTGTTAATCGTTCTTGCACTTGTGGGCGCTGTGAGAAAAATTGCACGATACGATTAATTTTCGATAAACCAATGACTTTTTGATCTGGAATGTAGGCCACCGTTGCTTTTCCATCTATCGTCACAAAATGGTGCTCACAGGTACTGGTTAGCGTGATATTTCGCACTGTCACCATCTCATCAACCTGCATTTTATTTTCTATCAACGTGATTTTAGGAAAATTTTGATAGTCCAAGCCTGAGAAAATCTCATCGACGTACATTTTAGCAAGACGACGAGGCGTTTCCATTAAGCTATCATCACGTAAATCAAGATTAAGCAGTTGCATAATTTCAGTCATATGCTTTTCAATCAACTGTTTGCGACTTTCTCTATCCTGCAATGCTCCCAGTTGACGAAGGGGAGTTTCCAGTCCACGTGCTAATAATTGTTGATGAACCAGACTCGCTTCACGACTGATATCGGTCATTCTTTACTCTCCGGCAAGGCTACCACCCGATCAAATCACGTCTAGAAATCGCGGGTAAATTAAATTGTGGTCTATTGTGTAATACGGCGAGCCGTTAATCTACCCTCGGATGCTATACATGGCAATATTTATCCGAGTCTGGGACTAAGGATTGCAGCAAAGGCTGGCAGTGGCTACACTGGCAATAGCAACATCATCATCGAGTCTTATCACTATTATGGATCTTATTCAACTACGTATGTTTTGTACCGTTGCCCATTGCGGCTCCATTATCGGAGCTGCAAAGCAGCTGTATCGCGTGCCATCCAATCTGACAACACGCATCAAACAACTTGAACAGGAATTGGGTGTCTCGCTCTTCATTCGTGAAAAACAACGTTTATCTCTCTCCGTACCAGGTCGGCATTTTCTCTCTTATGCCAACCGCATTCTCGCACTCAGTGATGAGGCCATAAATCAATTTCATCAAAAAGAACCCTGTGGTCAACTCAGTCTCGGTACCATGGACAGTTTGGCAGCAACCCGCTTGCCCGATATTCTCGCTGCCTACCATCAGCTTTATCCGACCGTCGACCTCACACTTGAAATTGGCACCTCAGGAAAAATTATCCGAAAATTACTTAATGGCCAGTTAGCCATGGCGTTAGTGGATGCCCCAGAAGAGTATGAACAATGTGACAGCTGTGTGGCTTTTCGTGACCAATTAGTCCTGATAAGCAGTCTGTCCCTTGCTGATCCCCTTCGCCCTGAACACCTCAGCAATCTAACCTTTTATACGTTCGATCGTAGCTGTTCTTATCGCCAACGGCTGGAGTTATGGTTAAAAACCTTATCACCGGTGCCAATAAAGTTTATGGAACTGCATTCTTATCATGCCATGATAGCCTGTGTTGCCGGCGGAGGAGGAGGGGCCGTGATCCCCCTTTCCCTCTTAGAACAAATCACCTCGCCAACCCAGGTCAAAACACATTTACTGCCTGAGCCCTATCGAGAAATAACCATTAAACTGCTTTGGAGAAAAGATAGCCCGTTGCCAAGTATCAAAGCAATGGCGTCGTTAGTAACGGAACTCTATCCTCAGCATAATGCCCACCCTTTGCCTTGGTCTTTGCAGTCTGACAAATCCTCAGACACGTGGAACAACGGCTTTTGATAATGAGATATGACCCCATGAACCAGTTAACATTGTGTGACGAGCATCGGTTGTTTGGTGGACAGCAACAGCGCTGGCAGCATGATTCGACCCGTCTGCATTGCACCATGAAATTCAGTCTTTTTTTGCCCCCGCAACACGCAGAAAAACCGGTTCCATTAATCTGGTGTTTAGCCGGGCTAACTTGTGATGACCAGAATTTTGCTATCAAATCTGGCGCACAAAAAGTGGCAGCACAATTGGGTCTCGCATTGATTATGCCTGATACCAGCCCGCGAGGCGCTCATATTGCTGATCATACAGAATATGATTTAGGACAAGGGGCTGGCTTTTATCTCGATGCCACGCAAGCGCCATGGTCAGACCACTATCAGATGTTGACATACCTGAGCGAGGAACTGCCAAACTTGGTCAGCAAACATTTTAATGTCAGTCAGCGCCAATCAATACTGGGCCACTCGATGGGTGGACACGGCGCATTAATGCTTGCCTTACGCCAGCCGGAACGTTATCACTCGGTTTCAGCCTTTGCCCCAATCGTCAATCCCATGGATGTCCCTTGGGGACAAAAAGCCTTTCACCATTATCTCGGTGATAATCCCACGGCTTGGCAAGCCTACGATGCCTGTCAGTTAATGCGTCAATCTCCTCTTGCGATCCCGATCTTGATTGACCAAGGAGACCAAGATCCTTTTTTGCACACACAACTGCAACCTCAACAGTTGCTGCTGGCTGAGCCTGCAATCCAACAGCTCCGTTGGCAGCCAGGGTATGACCATAGTTATTATTTTATCAGTAGTTTTATCGAGGATCACTTACGCTTTCATCACCAGCATTTGCATGTGCAGGGAGATTGATAGCTAACAGCGATGAATTAACCCTACAACCAGTGTTAACGTGCTTAAACTAAAAAGGCGTCCTTATGGACGCCTTTTTAGTCCGAAGAATTACGGCTTTTTATCTTCCTGAAACGAAGGAAACACCATGTCATGTAAACGCACCAACTTGCCGCCACGCAACACTTTGTAGCCCAGCCAAATTAACAAGAACAAAGGAATACCGATGTACGTAGCTGCCACACCGTACCAGTCGATTTTATCCGATAAGAAAGCCTGATAGTTTTGCCCCAGTGTAATGACTAAACAGAGGATAAAGGCAAAAATCGGTCCGATGGGGAAGAACCCTGCTTGATAAGGGAGATCTTGCAAGGCGTAACCTTGTGCCACATAGCCACGACGAAAGCGATAATGACTGATCGCTATCCCTAACCAAGCAATGAATCCGGTCATCCCTGAGGTATTAAGTAACCATAAGTAGACGGTTTGATTACCAAATCGGGAGGAGAGAAAACAGAGCGCAGCCACAACAGTCGTCACCAATAACGCGTTTAAAGGGACACCCTGTGAGGTCAATCGTGTAAAGATTTTAGGGGCTTTGCCTTCACGTGCTAAGTTGTATAGCATACGGGTTGACGCATACATCCCAGAGTTACCCGCTGACAATACCGCAGTAAGGATAACCGCATTCATGACAGCCGCAGCAGACAATAAACCTGCATTTTCAAAGACTAGCGTGAATGGACTGACACTAATGTCGCCCACATCATTACGCAATAATCTTGGATCAGTATAGGGCAGAAACAAGCTAATGATCAGAATAGCAAAAATATAAAATAGCAGAATACGCCAGAATATTTGTCTGACTGCCTTCGGAATATTTTTGCTCGGGTTTTCAGATTCCCCAGCCGCAATGCCGATCAGTTCTGTTCCTTGAAAAGAGAAACCGACCACCATGGCAACACCAATCATGGCTGAAAAACCACCAGCAAAAGGCGCATCGCCAAGTTTCCAATTATGCAAGCCAGCCTGTTCTCCTCCTCGAAGGATACCAAACAACATAAGTAGACCGATAATGATAAAGATCACGACAATCATGACCTTAATTAGCGAGAACCAGTATTCCGCTTCACCAAATCCCTTCACTGAGAAACAATTCAAGCAAAAGATGACCGACAGGAACAACACACTCCAGATCCAACCCGGGGTGTCAGGAAACCAATAGCCCATGACCAATTGTGCTGCAACCAACTCTACCGCAATGGTGACCGCCCAGTTGTACCAGTAATTCCATCCGAGGGCAAAACCAAAGCCTTCATCGACATATTTTGCACCGTAGGTCGAAAATGAACCAGACACAGGCATAAATGCCGCCAATTCACCCAGACTGGTCATCAGAAAATAGACCATCAATCCAATAAATGCATAGGATAATAATGCCCCACCAGGCCCGGCCTGGGAGATACTGGCACCGGAGGCGACAAATAATCCTGTGCCAATCGACCCACCGATTGCAATCATGGTTAAATGTCGAGCTTTCAACTCGCGTTTTAAATGTGGCGTTTCAGTTTGTTGTTTTTTACTCATTAGATCACGACTAATCACCTGGATAGAAAGGCGGAATTGTATCAACTTCGTCAATTCTGTATAGCAGAACTGTCATGTTATTAATTAGCTTAATGATTAAACTGAAATTATAAGTAAATAAACCGCCGGCAAGACCGATTTCTTACTGAAAATCCGTAATAAAACCTTGTAAAACGCTGTTTACAAGGTCGTGCTGTAGGTGACTATAAATACAAAAAGCACAGGATTTCCAAGATCGGCTGCCAATTTTTGCGATCTCTCACCTGCGGCAAGGTCATTGCTTTTACTTATCAGCGCCCAACCACAGACGCCATATCATGTAGGCCCCTCGATTAGGGTACTGAATGGGTCTAGTGATCATGGTAAAACCTGCCATTGTTTAAGGGATCGTCTACACCAAGACGACATGAAGATTGTCGGTGCGGTACAATCCAATTAGCCACAAGGGATCATTTCGTTCAGGATTAGCCTAATGGCATCAGTCTGTTCAAATCATCCGTTAATGTGACTTTGCATCTTGCCTGACTCTGGTATGCTGGCAAGAATGATGACGAGTATAATCGAGGAGTTTAAATGAAATTTATTGGAGCACATGTCAGTGCTGCGGGCGGTGTCGAAAATGCCGTTCAACGAGCCAGTGAGCTTGGTGCCACCGCCTTCGCGCTTTTCACCAAAAACCAACGCCAATGGCAAGCCCCGCCTCTTACCACCTCCAGCATTGATGCCTTTCATCTGGCCTGCGAGCGCCATCAGTTTCGTCATCATCAGATTTTACCTCACGACAGTTATTTAATTAATCTTGGTCACCCAGATACAGAAGCATTACAAAAATCTCGGCATGCTTTTATTGATGAAATGCAACGAGCCCAACAACTTGGACTCTCTTTGCTTAATTTCCATCCTGGGAGTCATCTCAAAAAAGTAGACGTGAGTCAGTGCCTTGCCACCATCGCTGAATCGATTAATATTGCACTTGAATGCACCGAGGGCGTCACGGCGGTCATCGAAAATACAGCCGGACAAGGTACCAATTTGGGTTATCGTTTTGAACATTTAGCAGAAATCATCCATCAAGTAGAGGATAAATCCCGTGTCGGTGTTTGCATTGATACGTGCCATGCCTTTGCCGCCGGTTACGATTTACGTAGCGAACAAGATTGCATCACCACCTTTGATCAATTTGAACAGATTGTTGGTTTCGACTATTTACGAGGCCTGCATCTCAATGATGCTAAAAGTGCATTTAACAGTCGGGTTGATCGTCATGCGAGTTTAGGTGAAGGCAACATTGGCTATTCTGCCTTTACGTTTATTATGCAGGATCCTCGTTTTGATGGTATCCCAATGATCTTAGAAACAACCGATCCGCAACGATGGAAAGCAGAGCTGGACTGGCTAAGATCACAGCAAAAATAATCGAATGAAACCGAATAAGCCTGATAACACCTCTTCGATTCCCTTCACCGTTCGCGCTCACCCATCACACAGCCTATGCCTTAGGCTGTTCTGTGATGGGCAGGTTGACGAGGATTTATTTTAATTCTGCCGGTCTCAGTAACGCATAGCTGATACCAGAGACCACACTGCCTGCCACAATAGCAAACAAATAGCCCAATACAGGGGTAATGGCGCCGGGGATCAGCATAACAAATAGCCCACCATGTGGTGCCATCAATTTTGCGCCAACCGCCATCGAAATGGCTCCGGTGATGGCGCCACCGACAATACAACAGGGTAAGACGCGGATAGGATCGCGAGCGGCAAAGGGGATCGCGCCTTCAGAGATAAAACACATCCCGAGAACAAGGGCTGCTTTACCGGCATCCTGTTCTGAGCGGTTAAATTTACGGCGAGCGATCAATGTCGCGATGCCCATGGCTAACGGCGGCACCATTCCACCGGCCATAATGGCGGCCATGGGCGTGTAAATTTGCGTACTGAGTATGCCCACGCCAAAGGCGTAAGCGACTTTATTGACCGGACCGCCCATGTCAGTACACATCATACCACCAAGGATCGCGCCAAGGAGGATTGCATTGCCGGTGCCCATCGCACCAAGCCAATCGGTTAGCCATAGCATAATCCGAGAAACCGGCGTACCGACGACGTAGATCATCAGTAATCCCGTCACCAGCGAAGCCAATAAAGGAATGATCAAAATCGGTTTTAATGCTTCCATACTGGCAGGGAGACGCACTTTATTACTGATGAGTCGGGCAATGTAACCAGCAATAAAACCGGCAATGATACCGCCGATAAACCCCGCATTCGCACTGTTCGCCAACATACCACCAATCAAACCAGGTGTTAGACCCGGACGATCAGCAATCGAAAACGCGATAAAGCCCGCAAGCACGGGCACCATCAAAGCAAAGGCCGCATCCCCTCCAATGTGCTTTAACGCTGCCGCTAACGTGCCAGGTTGCTCAAAGGCATGAATACCAAACATAAAGGACAAGGCAATACATAAGCCACCCGCAACCACCATCGGTAGCATATAAGAGACCCCTGTCAACAAATGACGATAAGCGCCTGATTTTTCGTTATCGTTAGCCTGAAGACTCGCGCCACTGTCACGCGTTTGGTGACTGCCAGCCGGCTGATAGGGTTTGGCTTGTTGCTGTGCTTTATCAAATTCTTGCGCCGTCTTTTTTAAGGCCAGACTGGTGCTGGTACGATACAGGGGTTTGCCAGCAAATTTGCCTAAGTCAACTTCAATATCCGCAGCCACTAACACCCAATCTGCCGCGGCCACTTCCTCTGCCGTAATCGGTGTGCCCGCCCCCACTGAACCACGCGTTTCGACCCTCACCTGCCAACCTCGTTTTGCTGCTTCGGCTTGAATGGCTTCTGCTGCCATAAAGGTGTGGGCAACTCCAGTTGGGCAGGCTGTAATAGCAACAATAAACGGCGTTTTTGCGGACGCGCACTCATCTGTGTGCGTCGTGCTAGATGACTGCCACGGTAACGCTTGTTGACTCGCATTGACCAATACTGCCTTGGTATCAGTCAACCATACGTCGATCGATGTGTTCCAAACTTTTTTACCCTCAAGCCCGGTGGTCGGCACGGCACCTAAGACAATAACTAACTCAGCGTCTTCCAAAGTCGAAGCAAGATGGTACTCACTGCCAGACGCAGCGTACTCTAAAGCGTGACGTGCCATAAATTGAGAGGCAATCCCTATAGCAGGATCAATTATCAAAAAAGTTTTCATTGTGGCTCCCTCTGCTGCCCATTTACTGCTTGTATTTCGACTTTTGCCATCAATGTATCAAGCTGCTGTCTATCACTGATACCGACACCCGTTTGCTCAACAGCCTGACCCGCGACAGCTGTCGCCAGTCTGAGACACTGCTCAATACTTTGATCATTTAATAATCCCCAAGCCAGACCCGCTACCATGGAATCTCCTGCGCCAACCGTACTGACTACGTGGCAGGCAAGAGGTTTTGCCAGTAAACAGCCTTGCTGATTAACCCACAGCGCCCCCGCTGAGCCAAGGGAGACCACCACATGCTCAATCCCTAAATTTTGCAGTTGCAAAGCGGCCTGTTGAATGTCATCCAAGCTGGTCAATTGGCGATCAGCCCATTGTTCCAACTCTCGATGATTGGGTTTAATGAGCCAAGGTACAACGGTTAATCCGTGTTTTAACGCCTCGCCACTGCTATCCAATAGGATACGCGGGCAAACTTGTTTGACGGCACAAAGCCAATTTTTAAATTCAGTTGACTCAATGCCTTGAGCAAGACTGCCGCTAATACAAACCATATCCATCTTGGCCAGCCAAACTAAAGACTGTTCACTGAACTGCTGCCAATCAGCTTGACTCACCGTAAAACCTGAAAAATTAAGATCGGTGACAACGTCACCACTTTCAGTTAACTTAACATTAATACGGGTTCGCCCTTCAACAGCTACACAGTGATCCGTGATCGACTGGCGCTGAAATAACGCATGATATTCAGCGATATTATCTTGTCCTAAGAGACCGCCCGCTGTCACGTTTGCACCGAGATCACTGAGTACTTTGGCAACGTTGATCCCTTTCCCCGCAGGATGTAAACCCGCGGTCTGGATCTGATTGACTTCGCCACGCTCAATATGATCAGCAAAGCCAACCAAATCAAAGGCGGGGTTGAAGGTAATAGTCGCAATTTGCCGACTCATGCTGCCCCCTCGCCTAAGCCGCTTTCAATGGCATCGTTGATTGCCTGCAAGGCTTCCTGAGCTTGAGGACCACTCACCGTAAAGCGCAGACGATGACCTTTTTTCACGCCTAATGCTACCACTTTCATTAAGCTGCGACCGTTAGCAGGTTTACCACTGCCATCCAAATTGGTGATACTGACCTCACAATCGAATTGTTTAATCACGGTGACCAATGCGGTGCCGGGTCTTGCATGCAAGCCATGTTCGTTGCGGATTACAAATTCTGCATTTAACGATTGTTCTGCCGCAGCAACCTCACTGGTTAAAAGTGCCACCAAGCCAGCCGCATCCGCGCTGAGAAGTTCACTCGATCTTTCTGAGATTAACAATCGATGAAGATAATTCATTACCGTCAACGGCTGCTCATCGACTGCAGCGACAGTCAGCAATAATGAAACCGGCTGGCCTTGTTCGGTAAGAGATTGATTGGCTGGACGGCTTATCGCAATGGCACTGGCTAAATTGCCCGTGACACAATCACTCAACCAAATTCCCTGACCAAGGTAAAGGGGAGTTTGGGAAAGTACCGAAGCAATAAAATGGTTGTCCACTGCCTGCTTCGATCTGAGTCGTGCAATATTTGCACTTTGTAATGTGAGCCAATCTTCGGCAGGGATCGCCAAACTCAACATGCTGGTATCAAAGAAAAACTCACCTTGAAGCTTCTCTCCCATCAGTATCGCCCGAATTTCCTCAGCACTGGCGTGTTTCAGGGTCTGTTCCAGACTTTCATCACTCAGGACATGAGTGAGCTGACGTAATAATGCCAAATGTTCATCCGATCGTGCCGCAATCCCGATCACTAACCACGCTGTCTGACCATTTCCCCAGTCAATTCCTTGTGGGTACTGAAAGACTTGAACCCCCGTTTTCAGCACTAAATCGCGGGTGGCGGTGGTACCATGAGGGATCGCAATACCGTTACCTAAATACGTCGTGGTTTGCTGTTCTCGATCCAGCATTCCCTGAACATAAGCCTCTCCGGTATTACCTGCTGCGGCTAAAGCAGCGGCGACTTGTTGGATAGCCTGCTGTTTATCAGTGGCGGAGGCCCCTGTATGAATCGCTTGGACATCTAGCTGGAACATAACTCTCCTTACTCACTCATGTTGAATCGTTTCAGCCACCGTATATAAAATACAGTCACATTGAATAGCGAAATACCTGTGCATTCAGATCTCTTGCCATATAAAGCCAAAACCTTGAGCTTTATATCAGAATTTTCGAGGTAAAATTTTGATATCAAACACACTTTTAAAATAAAGCAAAGGATAACCGCCTTGACTGTCGAATTCGTGTGCATATGCCCTCTTGGGTCAGGCGCCAACGGTTAGGTTAGGCTATGCCACCGTCACCACACAATTCCGCACGGTGGCGACGCACAATAATGCAGCTGCGTACAATCACAATCTCACCCTGTCCATGGTAGCCATCTGATCATTTAAGTTAAACACAAGGCATATGCGCCTTTGTCTGCCAACCGATCCGCTATGCTATCCTACCGAGTTCCATGCTGTAGATGACAACCATTGCCGTCCTTTGTGCAGGGATCGGTGAAACCCGAAATCATTGTCGGTGAACTCATCAATAACAACCATCACGAATAAACGCACCTGTTTTCAGCCATCTTCACATTCATGGCCGGGTTAAATGCTCCAAATCAAGTAAATAGCGAGTTGCCTCAGCAGGATTGTTACCACACATCTCACGACTGGCCTGCAGCCCCGCACACACAGCAGGACGCAGTGGTGAATCAAATATTAGGCAACGCCTATCTTCGCTCAATTGGACACAAGGCGTATTTGCGGGTTTTCCCTGTGGCATTCCGGGTATGGGACTGGAAATGGAAGGGGCGATACAACAGGCACCACACTCAATTCGGCATTGCATAAAAAACGCTCTTTGACTTAGCAGTTTAATGGGGTTGCCATTGAACATACCAGAATCTCTAAGTCAGTGCGAGGATCCGCAACTTGCGGTCATTAAAAGCGAAACGGCATCCCTGAGTCATCCACGGTATCTGTTCGCTATCTTGTCCGGTTATCGTATAATCTTGGGGAGTGGCGCGGTCTCTTCCTGTTCACCAAAAACAGGGCGGTGACCGCATTGACGTGTTTAAGGGGTAATTATGCCTAAGGCAAATGAAATAAAACGGGGCATGGCGGTGTCTGTGGACGGCCGCCTGCTCCTCGTGAAAGAGATTGATGTGCAGAGTCCGAGTGCAAGAGGCGCCGCGACCTTATATAAAATGCGCTTTACCGATATCAGAACAGGCCTCAAAGTGGAAGAACGTTTTAAAGGGGATGACATTATCGATGCCATTTCCCTTAATCGGCGACCGGTGACGTTTTCCTATCTTGATGGGGATGAATATGTCTTTATGGATGATGAGGATTTCACACCTTATCATTTTAAAAAATCAAAAATAGAAGAAGAATTACTGTTTATCGCTGAAGGTGGCATACCCGGCATACAAGTACTAACAATGGATGATCACATCCTCGCTCTTGAACTTCCACAAACTGTCGATATGCAAATTGATCAAACTTCGCCAGGAATTAAAGGAGCCTCTGCCAGTGCGAGAACTAAACCCGCCACCATGGCCACGGGCTTAACTGTGCAAGTACCTGAATACCTCAATCCCGGAGATAAAATTCGTATTCATATTGCTGATCGACGCTTTATGGGACGCGCGGATTAATTCTCTTGCCCGGCCGTAAAACACCTTCGGATACGGCCGACCTTGATTTTGCACGTCCTTTTCTCAACGTCTTCCCTGTCATCGTCGTAACCCTTAAACCGTTAGCACGGCAGAAAATAGCTAAATGACTTTGTTTATTGAGCTAAATAACAGTAAAATCCACCAAAAAACCAAACAATGATAATTATATGTATTATTAATGTTAGTCAGGTATTGACTTCTATTTTATGTGGGACGTTATGGACAAATTAAAACTCTTTCCAATCATTTTGTTAAATCTTGCCGGATTTTTACTTTTCTTCAGCTGGTACTTACCCACCAACCACGGTCTATGGTATCAACTCGACTGCGCCGTTTTCTTTTATTTTAATCATTTGCTGTTTGAATCTCATTCCTTTGCCGTTTTTGTTGCAATAACGAATATTCGCGGCTTTGATGTTGTGTCTTTAATGGCAATGGGGCTGCTTTATTACAGCTACTGGCGCCGACGTGATGCAAAAGGCCAACGCGACATGCTGGCGATCGGCCTAACCATGCTTATCACCGCGGTAGTTGTCAACAATATTGGGCACCTGATCCCTGTCTCACACCCAAGTCCCTCACGTTTTTTTACTGATGTATATCACGCTGGAACCTTGACAGGGATCAAAACAAAAGATGGTTCTGGTGACAGTTTCCCAGGTGATCACGGAATGATGCTGATTATATTTAGCTGTTTTATGTGGCGTTACCTCGGATTGCGTGCCTTTTTCTACAGTCTGCTTATTAGCCTCATTTTTTCCCTCCCTCGCCTCATGGCGGGCGCTCACTGGCTATCTGATATTCTGGTTGGTTCATTATCCGTCTCGATGGTGGCACTCAGCTGGTGGCTACTGACGCCAGCCAGTGACAAATTAATCAATTGGATCACAACAAAATTGCCTTGGCCTAAGGCTTAATCAGTGCTCAATTGCTTGTCAACGTCCACTGACTGACAGAAAAACAGCCCAGAAATCCCTGGTAATTTGTCTTAAACAGACGCTTTTTTCCTGTCAGTCTTATTTCCTGAAACAAAATCTAATGAAAAAAACTCGCCTGATAATATTTTATGCGTTAACCTTATGGGTAATTCAGAGAGTTTTTACTCTTTCAATTGAGTCAGGGTAAGAAATGCCACCTTGCAAGTGGTGGTTTGCCAGCGCCCTTTGTTACCTTCGTTCTCTGAATTATTGTCCTGTTAAACATTCAGGAATTATTTTTATTGAATTGTTCTGAAGGAAAATACTACAAATGGTCAAATCTCAACCACACCTGAGATATTTCTGGCAAAGTCTTATCGCCGTTACGTTGGCCTCCGTGTTATCAGCTTGCAGTACACCGGGTATTCCTCGTACTGATACGGCAGAGAAGCATGACGTCAGCAACCAACAACAAGGTTACTTACTTCAGGCGTCTCAAGATGAATTTGAGCAGTTGGTTAAAAACGTGGATGTCAAATCACGGATCCTCAACCAATATGCCAGCTGGAAAGGCGTACGCTACCGTTTGGGCGGCGATACCCGCCGTGGCATTGATTGCTCCGCCTTTGTACAACGAACCTTTCGTGAGCAATTTGGTATTGATTTGCCTCGTTCAACCTATGAGCAAAAAACAACAGGACATTACATTGCCAGAAACAAATTACGTGTTGGCGATTTAGTTCTGTTTCGCTCAGGATCAACGGGACGACATATCGGTATATATCTGGGTAATGATAAATTTGTCCACGCGTCCACCAGCAGTGGCGTGATGATTTCAAGTCTGAATGAAAATTATTGGAAAAAGCGCTATAGGGAAGGTCGGCGTATCATTGGGACTCAATATCAGAGCTAATTGATGACCTTGTTCGGCAATCATACGCTATGGGTTGCCGTTTTCCGAGCTGAATTCAGTGTCTGTGTAAGCTGTCGTCAGAGCAATACCCGCGCCTTTTAAACAACAGCCCGCCGCCAACTCATCCTCACGACTAATCAGCAAGCTATGCTGTTGTTGTAATTCCCTGATCCAACTTTCCACCTGAATTGCATTTAATAATTGCTGGATTTCTAGCAACCGTTGTTTGGCCTCGTTTTCATCGTTATCTTGTAGCTGCAAAACTACCAGCGGCTTATCGGTAGGCTGCCGCATCGGTTCAACCTGTTGCTTATCGTTATGTACAGAAGCCCACGAATAATAACCCGATAAACGGTGTATCACTAAATCAGCTAATTTATCCACGTTGATTCCTTTTCCCATCTAACCCGTTTCACCCAATCAGTCAGACAGTGACGGGAAGACATTATTTTTTATAAAATTAATGTGTGTTATGAAAAATTTTTATAATTTAGTCTAGTTTAAATTAGCATTAATTTTACATATTTTAAACATCATAATAAAAATAGTACAACGTTAACCACATTGCGCTGCAATACCTCTTCCCAGAGTCGCCATGGTCTGATTACTGGTAAACACCTGTTCTCGCTTAATGTTTATCCAGACTAAGACCTTGAGCCTTATCATCACACAGACTCATCGATAAAATGAATATCACAACGAGGAAATGGCGGTACTGAAACATATCAGCGAATGATCTCGGTGGGATAGAGGATGAAGAAGTTAAAGTCAGTGAAAAGTTAAACGCGGTCTCCTCAGCTTAGCGCAATACCGCGATGTTCAACAAGTAGGATGATAAGCTGAGAGCAAAGACCGCCACCCAGCGTCAAGCAATCACCTGAGCTTAGCGTTTTTTTGTTTCAGTTCCTCAGGTAAACCAATACAATCAATTTCCTGTGCCGTTAATGGACGATACTCCCCTGGTGCTAATTGTGGATCCAGTTGAATATCACCGATACGTTGCCGATGAAGGGCCACAACATGGTTCCCCACTGCAGCGAACATCCGTTTAACCTGATGGTATCGTCCTTCACTCAGTGTGATAAGTACTTCCGTTGGCGAGAGTATTTCTAGGGTAGCCGGACGTGTTAACTCACTCTCTCCTTTCAACATAATCCCTTGACTGAATTGTTCAGCCACGTCAGATTGAATAGGATCAGCTAACGTAACCCGATAACATTTTTCACAGTGATGGCGTGGCGACGTGATACGATGTGACCACTGACCATCATCGGTTAACACGACGAGGCCTGTAGTATCAATGTCCAAACGGCCAGCGGCATGTAATTGCCATGCCATCGTTTCTTCAATAAAATATAGGATTGTCGGGTGCTGTTCATCCTCAGTGGCACACACATAGCCTTCGGGTTTATTCAGCATAAAATAGCGTGGGCCGGTAATTTGGGTGAGAAGCTTTTCTCGATAACACACCTGCTGCTCCGGCGTCACTTTAAATGAAACACTGCGGATCACCTCGCCGTCGATAGTCACATGGTTGGCCCGTATTTCTCGTCCGGCAATGGCTCGGCTGATTTCAAGTTGCTGGGAAATAAATTTATCAAGTCGCATAGTTAACGCCTGCTGCAGCATAAAGAAAATGAATGAGGAGGGATTGCGCCCCTAAGCAATGGCTAGTATAACTCGATTCATCTTGTCCTGTCAGCGTCAGGTAAGCTTTTGGAACAGATCATGTCCTATCAACTCCGTCCTTATCAACAACAAGCTGTCAATTCGGCCATTGATTACTTTAAACGGGAGTGCCGCCCTGCCGTGATTGTCCTCCCGACGGGTGCCGGTAAAAGTCTGGTTATCGCAGAATTAGCTCGACGAGCGAAAGGACGCGTGCTGATCCTTGCTCATGTCAAAGAACTGGTCGCACAAAACCATGAAAAATTTCAAACAATGGGGATGCAAGCGGATATATTCTCAGCCGGACTCGCTCGCAAACAGACTCAGAAAAAGGTTGTGTTTGGGAGTGTTCAATCCGTAGCCCGAAATTTAGCCAAATTCACTGATCCTTTTTCATTATTGATTATTGATGAGTGTCACCGTATTGCCGATGACAGGGATAGCCAATACCAACACATCATTAAACACCTGGGTGCGATCAATCCTCAGTTAAAATTGTTGGGTCTGACGGCAACCCCTTTCCGATTAGGCAGCGGTTGGATCTATCAATATCATTACCATGGCATGGTCAGAGGTACAGCACAGTCCCCTTTTTATCAATGCATCTTTGAACTACCGTTACGTTTTATGATAAAGGAAGGCTATCTGACGCCTCCGCGACTGATTGATATGCCGGTAGTGCATTATAATTTTGCTAATTTGTCAGCCAATAAACAGGGACTGTTTACCGAATCTGAGGTGGATCGCAGCTTACAGCAACAACGGCGGATCACACCACGTATTATCAGTCAAATTATTGAGTTAAGTCAGCATCGACGGGGGGTAATGGTTTTCGCGGCCACAGTGCGTCATGCGGAAGAAATCCTTGATTTACTGCCAGCCAACAGCGCTCTGATTGCCGGAAAAACGCCAAGTGCAGAGCGGGACCGGATTTTACAGGCTTTCAAACAGCAAAAACTGAAGTTTTTAGTGAATGTGGCAGTCCTGACCACTGGCTTTGACGCTCCCCATGTCGATGTCATTGCGATCTTACGCCCCACCGAATCTGTCAGTCTTTATCAGCAGATTGCGGGGCGAGGTTTGCGGTTATTCCCTGATAAAAAAGAGTGTCTGATCCTTGATTATGCAGGCAATCACTATGACCTATTCAGACCTGAACCGGGAAGTCCACGCCCTGCGACAGGTTTGATCCCAGTTCAAGTGCATTGCCCCTTGTGTCAATTCGCCAATATTTTTTGGGGAAAAACCAGTACCGATGGTCAAGTCATTGAGCATTATGGACGACGCTGTCAAGGGTTAATCCCCGATCGCGCCGAGCCTGAGCAATGCCAGTTTCGCTTCCGTTTTAAGATCTGTGAACATTGCGGCGCTGAAAACGACATTGCTGGAAGGATCTGCCTGCAATGTCAGCATCAATTAGTTGATCCTGACGATATGCTGAAAGCTGCATTACAACTTCGTCATGCGAAGGTGTTACGCTGTGCTGGCATGACGTTATTGGCGGGGTATGATCAGCACGGTCAATGGTTAAAAGTGACTTATCACGATGAAGACGGGGCAGAAATCAGTGAGAAATACCGTCTTGCGACAGCCAAGCAGCGTCAACTGTTTACTTATCAGTTTCTGCGTCAGCACCAAGCGGCACCCGGTGTACCACTCACTTGGCAACAGGCAGAGGATCTGACTCGTTGCACCAACCTGCTACGTTATCCTGATTTTATTGTCGCGAGAAAACAACAACGCTTCTGGAAAATCAGTCATAAAATTTTCGACTATCACGGACGCTATCGCAAAGCCAATCAACACCTTAGCTTTAGCCAGTGAGGGCCCACAACTTAACACTGCCAACGCCGTTTTTATTTGCCGCGAACACGATAAAACGCTATAATGCCGCGCGCTATTGCATGTGTAATAGTTTTGGTTTCCCATTCTGTTGCTGGGTCGCCTGTAACAGAAATTATTTAAAAGAGAATGTCAATGTTAACAATTAAAGCTGAAGTACGTAAAGAGCAGGGTAAGGGTGCGAGCCGCCGCCTGCGCCATGCCAGACAGTTCCCTGCGATTGTCTATGGTGGAAATGAAGCTGCGGTTTCTATCACCTTGGATCATGATGAAGTCATGAACATGCACGATAAACCAGGATTCTTTGATGTACTGGCGATTGAAATTGATGGTAAAAGCACGCAAGTGAAAGTACAGGCGATCCAACGTCACCCGTACAAACCCAAAATTCAACATATCGACTTTTTACGCGTCTAGTTCCATTATACGCGCAATGCCTGATCCCTTCGATCAGTCAAGTCTCAAGTCGTCCTCCGCAGAGGGCGACTTTTTTTGCTTTTCCACCCCATGGTTCCATGAAGGGTGATTGTTCATCATCACTCCCCCCTCATGTCACTCGCGATTCAGTGATTGCCTTCACGCCGTTGCAGCTGATCTCGCAGATTTGGGGGTAACCCTTTGATAGTCAGGGTATCGGTTGCCGCGTCCCAGAAAATACGCTCACTCAATAAGGCTGCGTCAAAATTGATGGTGATGCCCCCACCACTCCCAGAAAATCGAGTAAGTTGACGCAACGTACTGCGATCGGCAGGAAAACTGTCCTCTAATTGATAACCTTGTTCACGACTAAAATCGGCAAAGTTTTGCCCCGCAATTGACGGTAGCTCCCCAGATAACTCGGCAACCGCGATCTCTTCGCCTGCTTGCAATTGCTGTTGACAAAAGCTGTAAACCTGTTCGCGATATTGCTGGCGCTGTTGTTTATCCATGTCGCCTTGTTGACAATAATCATTGACGGCCTGAAGTAGGCTAAGATTCTGTGCTTTGGTATCAAGGCCGGCCAATGCACCAAGAAAATCCATAAAAAAATCCGCAACTTTACGTCCCACTCTTCCTTTTAAAAAACTCAGATAACGTTGCGATTCAGGTTGCGTTTCCCATTCTGTAAGATCAACCCTAGCGACAATATCGGCATGGTTAATATCAAGATAGTGGGTTGCATCAATATCGAGGGCATCATTGATCCTGCTGCTCGTTTGACTATCGAGTACAGCGATCAATAAATATTCGACCGCTAAGTAGCGATAATGGGCAAAGAGCACAACACCATCTGCGGCGAAAGGATATTTGGCTAATTCATCGCGTAATCGTCCAGTGGCACTGCGACTGAATGCCAGAAAATCCTGTTGCCCCTGCCGAGACAATCGCAAACTCTCAGCCAATTCACTCTCCGGTGAAAAAAGCCCATAAGCTTTATTTCTCGCACTGTAAATACCGTGCAGCTCATCGAGCATTTGGGTCACCGCGGCCGTCGGTTGCAGTAATGAATTTCGTAAGACCATTTCCAGATTGTCATCATTCTGTTTACGCAACTGATGTACGACGATCTGATCGATATGCAGACTCATGCTTTTTCCTCTTGCAAATTATCTCTGTATTCAACCATTGCTGAGTACAGCATGCAATGATAATCAACAACACGGCACAGATGACGGCTTGACCGCGTTGGTTTTATCCCCCCCCTCCGCGTCAATAAGGCACGCTTGAGGCAGGACAACATTGATAAAAGGATTTCAGGATAAAAATGCAGAAATTGCTCAAAATTTGCAGTAGAATAGCCGTCTTTTGATAAGATAAGAATATAACTATGCCTCAGTCTTCTCGTTACAGTGATGAACGTGTTGAACAATTGCTTACTGATTTAGCGGCAATACTCGAACAACACAAAGCGCCAACAGACTTAGCCTTAATGGTACTGGGCAACATGGTCACTAATTTACTGAATAACAGTGTCTCTCCCGCTCAACGCCCTTTATTGGTTCAATCTTTTACCCGAGCATTGAGCGCCTCTATCAAATAGGACAAGATTAATTAATCACTTAATTGCTTATGACCAATAACCAGCAGCCGTCACACTCCCACAAATTATCCAGCCTGATCAGCTGGGGGCATTGGTTTGCCTTTTTTAATATTATTTTGGCTCTGATCGCCGGCGGGCGTTACCTTTTCATTACCGATTGGCCAGGTTCGCTAACAGGCCGCATTTATGCTTATTGTAATTGGCTTGGTCATTTCAGCTTTCTGGTCTTTGTCGCTTATTTGCTGCTACTATTCCCGCTCACTTTTATTATTCGATCAGAACGTTTACTCAAGGTCATTGCCGCGATTATCGCCACAGCGGGCCTCACGTTACTGATTATTGATAGTGAAGTATTTAAACTGTTTCACTTACACATTAATACAACCGTCTGGCAACTGATTATCAACCCGGCGCTAAGTGAAAAAACAAGAGATTGGCAAATTATTTTTATTGGCATGCCATTAATTTTCCTTATCGAAATACTGCTTGCCTCCTGGAGTTGGCAAAAATTACGTAGCTTTGACCGGCGTCGTCGTTATGCAAAACCCATCGTAGGTCTGTTTATTGTGACCTTTTTCACCACCCATATTTTGTATATCTGGGCAGATGCAAATTTTTATCGCCCGATCACCATGCAACGAGAAAATCTGCCGCTTTCATACCCAATGACAGCGCGACGTTTTCTGGAAAAACATGGTTTACTGGATCATCAAGATTATCAACGGCGGCTTGTGCAATTTGGACGCCCTGATGCACAATCGATCACTTATCCCCTTGGCGAAATTGAATACAGAAACCAGCAAACCCATTATAATCTGTTGTTTGTCACATTAGGCGCAGCTAACCCGCTAAAATTAGCCCAAGATCTGCCTGCTTTACAACAGTTTGCGGATCGTAATGCACAATTTACCCAGCACTTTAGTTCAGGATTGGACAGTAATTCAGGGCTCTTTAGCCTATTTTATGGCATCTCCACCAGTTATTTAAATAGTATCATGGCATCCAGTGTGCCTTCTGCCCTGCTCAATACTCTGACCAATCAGCAATATCAGTTTGGATTATTTTCATCGACGGGGTTTAAACCTCCTTTATATCGTCAGGCTTTACTGGCTGACTTCACGTTGCAACCGCCTCACACACAAAGTGATACACAAACAGTACAACAGTGGCAAAACTGGCTTACTGCCACCGAGAAAACCAAGACAGCAGATGAACATTGGTTTAGTTGGATTGATCTACCTGGCATTAAACGAACGGGGGATACGGTTCAACAACGGTCAGAGACCTATCAAACAACAGCATACGAAACCAACCAGCAAATTGAACAGATACTGACGACATTGCAGCAGCAGCAGTTGCTCGAACGAACTGTTGTTGTCGTGACGGCAGCCCATGCCGCCGCCATAACGTCCCCAAGTAACATAACAGAACGTTATAGACAATTTATGCATGTTCCCTTGGTTATTCACTGGCCCAATACACCCGCGCAAAAAATTGAGACGTTAACCAGCCACAATGACATTATGGCCACGTTAATGCAGAGATTGTTGTTGGTCACGACCTCGGCTGAAAATTACTCTCAGGGTCATGATTTATTCAGCATCGACCGCGATCCAAAACAGACTTGGATCACTAGCAGTATTGATAATAAATTAGTGATTACCACCCCCAGTCTCACCTTGTTACTGGATAACAACGGCCATTTATCTACTTACCAAAGTAGCGGTAAAAAGCTGGCCGAAGGCCATGACCAATTTGGCCTGTTATTGCAAGTTTTGACTGAAGAGCGGCGTTTTTGGGCTAATTGACTATAAATAAGGCAATCAGTCACCTGACATCTTGCTTTTAGCCAAATAATCCGTACTATACCCCTATCGTTCGGCACGTAGCGCAGCCTGGTAGCGCACTGTCATGGGGTGTCAGGGGTCGGAGGTTCAAATCCTCTCGTGCCGACCAAAATTCCCTTTAGAAAGCAGCCACTTATGGCTGCCTTCTTGTTTTCGCACATTCCATCAGTGTAAAACTAGTGTAAAACCTAGTCCCCCCAATTTGACACACCGCATAATCTGAGTAGGTGCTGAACACACCTCAAGTAGCGGAATCCGCGCCCGACAGCATTTGCGGTTTTTTTACGCCCAAAAATTATGGTCGGGTTGCGTGTAATCCGAAAAACAGCCTTAGGCTAAGGATGCAGGCCGTCTACTTGCGGTGTTCAAGTACCTGACCACCCACACTGAACATGTGGAAATTGAACAATCAAGTAGGACAATAAAAAATGAGAAATATCGACGATCAGACCACAAGCTTCATCATGAGTCGTCTCGTCAAGCTATATCTCGCTCAAGTTTTTATTTCTCAGTTATTTCACTTTCAATATCAAAAACGTACATCATAAAATGATTTACGTTGCCAAAGCGACCCTACCAATACGAAAAAGCATTGCAACTGCTGAAAGTCAGCCGTAGAATTTTCGTCAACGCGTCAAGCCGTAATCAGGCATTAAATTTGTTTAGCGTTAATTTTAATTCATTATTTTCTTTAGAGATGACGAGATATCTATCACCACCATAGAATGCATCTCCAGTCATTATCGTGGAAGCTCTATGATAAATTAATTTCGAATCTGGATATATTTTTATTGGACTGACATCTGGTGGCATCAAATAATCTTGGAATACGAAACACTCAAATACAATTCGATTTCTAATCCCAAAATAAAGCGCTTTATATGACTCATCTTATGAACCAATCCAAGGTATCCAAATGCTTTTAATTAAATTCTGTTTACTCTGTATAACAAACTCTTCCGCCGTCTCCCCATTATCAACGGATACAGCATAATTTGTAAGATTATTGATTGATAAAATATTCGTGACTTGTGCCATATTATACCCTTCTCATTATAATTAGATAAAACATGAGTGATATAAATAATATTAGTGCGCTAAGTAATCTCTTTTATATAAATTAACAAATAATTAAATGTATAACTTATGTCTCAGACACCAAACAATGCCTGCATCCTTAAGATAAAAAAGACACCACCATGGTGTGAGAAACGGTTTAAAATGATCAATCTTTCTTACATTGAGATATATTCTGTTGAGAATCCTAGACTTCCGTCCTGCATATGAACCTTGTGATAAAGCGTCCCCGTTATTCAGCAAGCGAACCACCGTAACAGTTTACCCATGCCGATTTGGTTTTCTGATCCACGCAATTTCGACAGATGTAATAGTTTCATCGGGCACCGTTTCTGGATGAATACTTACCCCGTAGTCACCGTCCAGTTCAATTTTTCTGCTGTTTCTTGAATCGCTTGGCATTGGATAATTATACCGTTATCAATGAAGTCAAATCACTGAGTATATCAATATGAATCAGTCCGTTAAAATGATTCAATACAGGCAATCACCTAATCTAGTGTTTTCGTCTCAGTTACCGCGAGGTGAAAATTTATTTTGTGAACCACATTACATGATCACACCGTGTGATTTGCTATTTAATCATGCATTCGTTATATTATGACGAGAAGTTAAACAGCCCATCAAGTGTAATGGGCTTATTATATATTTTTCACTGTACATATTAAAATAGTATCGGCTAGCTTGCTAATACACAGTGAATATGAAAACAAATCAATTTATGGTAAGTTTATTGGTCGATTACATTACTTGAAAAATAGACTACTTAAATTTTATCATTAATGATTTGTTTTATGCGAAAGTTGCGATCACTAAAAAAAAGAGGATCTGTTTTTTCAGCAAGCACACCAGAAATGAGTGCTTTTGGTGAATATTTACCCTTAGAATTTTCAACAATATAAGAAACGGGAACCTGTATCCTCCCGACGCCTGCACTAATTTGTGTCTCTAACGTTGTGGCCCAAACCACTCGAGTGATCCCTGCCCAAATGATTGCTGACATACACATTGGACATGGCTCTGCTGTTGAATACAAAATGACGTTATCCCAGCCTTTATCACCATACTGTGAATAATAATTTTGAATCGCAGAGACCTCACCATGCAAGGTGGGATCAGTATCAAAATCAACGCCTTTTGCTAAAATTTTCTTTGTTGTATAATCAACGATGATGGCAGCAAACAATCCCTGAGAATAAGGTTCTAATAAGTTCAACGCTTTTTGCATAAAATACTCATGCATTTTTCGTTCATACTCATTAAGATCGGTTGCTTTTTTCACCATACTATCAACAGTCATCTCTGAATTAATCTCTTGCTTTATTGTGCACATAATCATTCCCTCTTAGTTAATGTTAATCAATTAAGTTTATTGTCACTCAATGTCTATATTAAAATCTGATTTAAGATCCAAACCAATACGCATTAGGCTTCATCTATAATTTATAATAAGATGTTGTCTCAACTGTCATAAAAAAGTTTTTATTCATTAATAGGGTAATATTAAATCAACAGTAATAGTTATGACTTGCATTAAAATAAACGAATAAAGATCGCATACTCTTTTTTGATATAGTAATTATTCTTTTTAAAATAATCAGAACCAAACTGCTGAGCTGATTCCTTTGGTTGACAAGAAGAACGAACATTACGTTTAAGATCGCAATGTGCAAAATTTAACCAAGGTAATACTCGCCACGCCGGATGTTCCGATGGAAAGCCGGATAATTGTGGCTGCTCGCCTCCTGCATAATAATTTCGAAAAATATGGCTCCGATAATCTGGATTAGTAATTAATCTGCCGACTGAACCATTGGTGACCCTTTGCCAACCAATAATTTGATTCCAAAAAATAATCCCCAAAGCCGCAAACTCAGCTTCTTGTGGGAAGGGAGAGTAATCTCGTAATGTTGAGTTCACATCAATAAAATTTGGTGTTGCTCTAATATGATAGACATAACCGTTTTCTTGAAAATGATCATTGACCCATCGGATTGCAACATTTTGTGATGATGACGTTGAAACATAACCCGAACTTCTTCGATCAAATCCTGTAGCTGAATGTGCATGTTCCCATAAACTAATATCAGGAGGTAATGTCGTCACCTGTGACGGCGTTAATCCTCTCGGTGCAAATCCTCCGCTTTCTTTCACTTCTTCAGGTGTTAAAGTTGACGCTTTATACACTTTTTTCACATTATCCGCCAAGCCAGCATTTGATATCATCATTGCTGTTAATGCAAAAATCAGCTTTAGGTATTTTTTATACATAGATACCATCTTATTCCAATGCGTTAAGTCAAATGCCAAATACCATATTCCTTAAGAACTAATGGATTTTTACATACCTTCTTAGGCATTTTATAAAAAGGATTATTTTTACTTAGCCATTGAATTTCTTAGTTAAAATAAGGGTAAATGACACAATGAACTTGATATCATCGATTCATTCTCGATGTGTTAAATTGGTAATTATTCATTATATATTACATAATTATTATTCCCCTGATGAATATACACCGTCAGTCCCAGAGCTAATGCAATAGTCATTTGTGGCATGAACTGGTATGGTATTGTCACTTTCCTATTATCTGTTAATCTAACATAATCATAGTCACCGAGAGATGTTGCCACCTCAGCAAGATGGACCTTTTCACCATTGACGACTGAGCAATTATCACAAGAAGCGTGAGAATTCAGTGATAATAAAAACAGAGATATTGCTATTGAAGGTATGCTTTTTTTATATTTCATATTTATTCATCCTTTTATCTTTTATTTAAATTACCTATCCATTTATAAATAGATTTTATTTCTAATAGGATAGAAGAGTTGGTTTTTAATTTTTGATCTTATGCTATCTGTAATATTAAATGATTAACGTTCCTACAGAAAACTAACTGAGTTATGACGAACGCTTCGTGATAGAATTGTATCGTCATATCACGGCTAACCTACTTTTAATGTTAATGTGCTGATGATTGATGACACCTTTGATTAGAAAGGATGTCAGTCTTAGTGTCGTTACGCTGTGCGATTTCATCGGTATTCACTTTATGCTCAGTACCTACCTTATCTTTGATAATACTGCTAGACACTATCAATCTATTTCACCCTTTTATCACTTACAATCATGTGAAAAGTGATTTCCAGTCTCTATTTATACCAAATACATGTACAACAATTCATTGCAACTGGCTATCGTCCACACAGCGATTAGACACTGGCTGACACCTTTGTGGCCCATGATTTATTAATCGTACTTTTCAGTGATGACTGAATCTAGACTAAATTTTTAAGTAGAAACCACCAATATTACGTGAGATACTACGGTTCGTCCTGGCGCTAACGTTCCGATACCTTTATCCTACCAAAACACATTCGAGACGATAGAGATAATGGTAACTTGTCAGGCATTGCTTGCTGAACACCTGTCGATGAGTTTTGCATAATTTTCCTTACTACTTTCCCCAGCATTAAATACAAGAGGCTGATTTTCCGAGTCAGACACTGAAGCAACAAGAAAAAATTAAAATTATCCGCCTCACTGACATGATAGAATGAGTCATACTGTCTGTACCAGGTTAGCAATAGTCAGTCTGAGATCATAGCCATCCTGTTTGCTTATTAAGTGGATGAAGGCTAAAAATGCGGGATTAAAGCCAATTTATCCATGCATCGATGTAGAAAAAATAATACAGCTAATAATGGAGTTATCTTGTTCATTTTAGTCATATAATAATACAATGAAACGATGACTTTTTAATAAATACCTGCGTCACAATTTGTTCCATTTATCGCATGTCCTGTTGTATTAGTAATTTGATATAAACCTCGACCTGGTAAGCTAATTTCTAAAGTTTTCGCATTCGTGACAGTAAACCTATGATTAACTGTATCATGTTTTACTTTTGCAGAATTATCTGCATGAACCTCTATACCAAATTTTTTATCTTGGGGATCACTGTAGGTGATATCAAAAGAGACGCCTACTGGATTGAATTGATAACACCCCAATTCCTTACCTTGTCCTTCCACTCGATTACGATAGTCTTCTGTAATTGTTTCACCTTTTTCAAAATACCAGCTATGTTGCCACAGATGTCCGGCATAAACCGAACCCGTGAAAAATAATAGGCCAAGTATCGACAGCAAATTCACTGTATTTTTTTTCATTTTTTCTTCATTATTAATTTTATCGAGTAAGTAGCTTAATATAAATTAAGATAACATTCACTGTTTAAGTCAGAAAATTTAGTAATGAATTAAAGGATCCATTTATCGATAAAAATCGCATCTTATTAAAATCAAAATGATAACATTTCCTTGATAAACATGACCTTTTTTACACCGACCTGACGCGTTAAGATCAGCATTGAAACATTGTTAACAGACATGAAATCTTTAAACTCAATCAAATCCAGAACACGCTCGTTCATAGACGTAATTATTGTCAAGGAATAGATTTGATAATTTTCATTATCGATAAGATCAGAAATAATTGCTAACGCGACCTGTGACTGACAACTGTCTCTGATCCCTATCGTGTAGTATTCCCTTATACTATATCACTTTCAGATTTTAAATTTCTCACTGTGATATCGTATAATTTCTAAAAAGACATAAAATGAAAAATAAGTGATTTTCTATCAACCCACTGATCAGGATTGAAATTATTCGGTCAGTTTAACGTATATCGATTTACCGACTGCATCTTGCTGAGAAAGGATATAGAATTGTCCGTGATGCTCTGCACTTTTTACTTTACCACTGAATCTTGGGATAAATGTGCCTGTCACCGTTGAGCCAACACCTTTGTGATCCAAAGTATAATCAATACTAAATCTTGATGAGTTTTGAACACATTTACTGATCACATCACTAAATACTGTCGTGTTAGGACAAGCGTACAACCAAACACTGGCAGGTAAGGTCATTTCGAACTTATAGGATTTATTTTTAACAAAATTAATATTCTTAGGTAAAAATTGTGTCAGCGGGAATCGCTCCCAACTATTGATTGGTAAATTACCACTAGCCCCCCCCACCACCATGCTGATTTTGATCACTTTCCTGATAAGTAATACTGATATTCCCGCCCGCTGTTGGCGACAGTGTTAGTCCGACAATTGGGACTTGAATACCTTGAGTTTGAGTTTCATAGTCATTCTGATATTGTTGTGCAGGTTGCAAGCCATCAGTGGTGCCCTTAATATAGAAAAAAGCTTGTATAGGGAGTTTAGCAGGGTTAGTTTCATCCCATGCATGCATTAATAGTTCATTGTTTCTCATATAATACTGTTGCGAGTGCTGCTGGATATATTTATTCCCTTGTATAACAACTTCGAAATATTTATCACGTCCATTTTTTACCATATCAAATGCACACTGCCGGTTAATGAAATTAGGAGTCGCACTATTCATTATGGCATTAAAATGTTTTATCCACATCAATGGTGGAGATCCCTTGCACATCACAATGCTGACTTGTTCCTTGCACATCATTGGCAGTCATACCACAACCATGACCACTTATTGCATCAGTCCCGCCATCAACAGGAAATGCACAATATCTTTTATAAGTATTTCTGTCAGTTGGTACCGTCGCATGGGGATAAATAATAAAACCACTGTTATAATCTCTTGGGAAACTTGAAAACTGGATGTCTTTTCTTAAACACGCAAAAGAAAAGGACTGTTTGTCTTTATTTTATTGCTTAAGGCTCCATGCATGTGGGAGTTTATTTGCCTTATTAATTCCCCGGATCATGATCCCGGAACACATAAAAGCTGGCTTATTACCAGCACAGGTTGTAACCTTATCATTAAATCTGTCCATTAATTTAGACGCAATCTTTGGATCTAACTTTGCATGAGCAAGACCTGAAATCATCATTAGCGCACTAACCATGATAGGCATTACTCCTCTCGACAATTGACAGTTCCTCAACATAAAAATATTTCCTTATATTATATATGTTAGTGTTAGTGTTAGTGTTAGTGTTAGTGTTAGTGTTAGTGTTAGTGTTAGTGT
>NZ_JAEE01000001.1:59083-839490 GCF_000518745.1 Phaseolibacter flectens ATCC 12775
TGTTAGTGTTAGTGTTAGTGTTAGTGTTAGTGTTAGTGTTAGTGTTAGTGTTAGTGTCGACAATTAATGAAAAAATAAAATAACAACACTCATTTATACTTTTAATTTTTAAACTCACCCATCACTGTCGTACCGCCAACTATTTAATAATCACTCTTAAATCATTAACCTATTAATTTAAAAAAATTTTAAAACCCTCTCCAATTTTCACACCATGAAAAATAAACCGTAACGATTCAGCTATCGACAGTTCCAAACTTATTTCATTCTCAAAATTAAATAACTAATCCATTAATTATAAAATAATACTTCACTTTTATCAATCTATTTTCAACTGTATTATTGATAATAAAAACATACAACAGTTTGTTTTATAAAGCAGGAGTCAGACTGCACTTCATCATAGGATACTTGAACCACTCAATTAATTTCATTTTTTACTTAAGATGTTCATTAACCAGATATAGGATGCATGATAATTGTTGTCTAAAAAAAGTCACTGTATTTATCTTTTAATTTAATAAAGTATTTATTCCCTAAGCCTTACTAGGCGACTTACTTAAAGGTTTCATTAAATTATGCTACACCTCAGATGGATTTGTCATTCAAGTTGCATGATTAGCCCTGTCTTTATAGAAATAATTTGTTAAATAATTCCCAATAATTATGACTATAATACAATTACGTTATTTATTATCGTAGGTATTTTGTAAAATATCGGCAGTTAAACTGCAACGATCTTCTCATTTTATCCTCATGAGCGAACTGAGTTCTCGCTGAGAGAATAAACAGACGTACCATACACCGAGAATCAATTAACACCACAATCCATCTGGTTTTCAACAACCCAGATAAAATTAGTTTCAAAATTGAAATGTAAAAATAAATTGAAACATCAGGTAATAATACAGAAAATGCTCAAACACGCCAGATACAGTCCAAATGGATTTAGATTGATATGAATAAATGGAGAGATAAAAGTGAATGGCTAGGTTCATCAATGATTGATGGTTAATTTTTTTATTTAAATAATGTAACAGTGACAATTAGCTTTATGACTAAATATTCTAATAAGAATAAAGTATCGCTTGCAAGTACCACTGTTGATAAAATGAACCATCATTTTCTTTGCATTTGATTTTCTATTGTTTTTACTGAATATTATATGCCCATAAGCGTGACAAGACTGACACTGTCAGCAAGTTAAATATGTATCAAAGATACGATTAGAAAGCGTGTTATCACGCATAGCACCTTGATTATATTATTTACAAATGTAGGATGCTCAATTAAATAGATGTATTCATGGCCACCTACTTTTTTCTGTTCAAGAAGTATAAACTATAATATTAATCGATAGTACAGATGTTCAGATAGCCTACGCAATACTGAGTCACTCAGTTCTCTATCCTATCAGGCTTTACGCTATTCCCAAAAGGCGTCACCGCGCATACTAATAGTCAATCAAAATATAGAATTTTAGTTTATGATCGTGTAGTATAAACAGATAATTCATGTGTAATTAATATGAAGATAATAGAGATTAATTGATGCCCAATAAACTACTCAGTTTACAAGCCTTACGTGGTATTGCTGCCCTGTCTGTGGTTATGTTTCACTTCCGATTTTATCTTTCAAATGCGACCACAGGTATGCAAATTCCGGATAAACTTTTTGGGTGGGGGGGATGGGTGTAGACCTGTTTTTTGTTATTAGTGGATTTATTATGATTTATGTGACAGTAAATACACAGTCTGGCATACGTTCAAGTATAAAATTTCTGATTAACCGATTAATCAGAGTACTACCCATTTATTATCTTGTTTTAATTTTTGCCTTTCTTACTGATGGGGCGATGAGCCTATTTCATTATCCTGAGAAAGTGAGTAACTTAGTCAGCGCCTTAACGTTTAGCCCTTACTTAGATCATCCGGCACCCTTATATATCCCATCTGATGGCATGTTTAACATCAGATGGACCTTAAACTATGAAATTTATTTTTATTTAGCAGTGAGCATCAGTCTACTTTATAAAAACAAAGTGTTTCCTCTTTTTATTTGGTTTTTAGCACCAATCGCACTCTGTTATTTGTTCTTATCACAGGTGACTTTTTCTACTCAGGGTTACCTCTTTCACTCGGTATTCATTAAATTCCTGACAAATCCGATTATTTTAGAATTTGGGATAGGCTGTTTAACTGCCTATACTTATCTATTTCTTAAACAAAAAAATTTTTTCACCTATACTCTTTTGCCAATATTGTGTTTTTTGGCTGTAGTGGGAGGCGTGACCACGGGAATATTGTCAGCCTACAATCTGATGAGTGCTTTGGCTTTAGCGTTGTTACTCTTATTTTTTACCTTAAATGATCAACGACTGTCTAAGTTTATACCAAAATGGCTAATTACAACCGGTAATGCATCTTACTCATTATATTTACTGCATATCCCTCTGAGGAAATGTATTGGTGATAGAATAGAAAACCTGTATCCAGGTACAACCCATTCAGTCATAGGATTTATTTCTATACTTGCTTTTACTGTTATGGTCTCCATATTATTTCATCACTACATTGAAATAAAACTTGTAGGGAAAATTAGAGCCTATATAGAAAAATACTTGCCTTATCTCAATAAACAAAATACATAATCATATAAAAGTGCAGGTATCCTTATACGCCACACTGTCACAGTGTGGCGTATAAGGTATTGCTAACAATGCTGCTATCTCTGCTCAGCAAACCAGCATAAAAGCTTTAAAGCTAACAAAGCCATCACGGCCGAATTTACAAGCCATGGATATAAAACGCCTTGTATAAGTCAGCAGCTTAATCATCCCCACCCTAGCTATAGACTGCTTATCCTTAGCTGGCAAGGTTCGATAAGCTAGTACTGTCTAAGCTGGTGGTGTAGGATATGCCCGCATGGGCGGGGTTTATTATTTAGCAAGGATGCATATGATTAAATATCTATTTTTTGTTCTGATTGGCAGATTAAAGCCAGCAAAAGCACGTATATTATTCAATACCCTGTGCTTATCAAAAAAAGAATGAATAGGTTACTTTCCTTATCTGGGATTAAAATCACTGATAAATCAACGATAAAAGCACCTCTTAACTTCTATCATGGCAATGTTATCATAGAAGATAATGTTTTTATCAATGGTAATTGTAACTTTTTAGATGACGAAATGATTCTTGTTAAGAAAAATTCCTTGATTGGACCTAACTTTACCCTATCACCCCCCACACACAATAGCGGCATCATTAATAGAAATGAATTAATATGCAAACCCATAACCATTAATGAAAATGTCTGGATAGGTGCTGGTTCAGTGATATTACTAGGCGTAACCACAGGTAAAAATAGCGTTATAGCGGCTAATAGCGTAGTCTCTGAGAGCGTACCTGATAATTGTCTCTATGCAGGCTCACCTGCGAGATTTAAAAAGAAATTGAGTTAATCAAGATGCGCGATACCAGCCCATTAATTTAATGTGTGAGTTTAGCACATTAATTGCACGTCCAGACCCCGTATTATTAGTGGTTCCTGAAACTGTATGAGAAAGCGCGCCTATATAGGTACTATGACCGTGATTTCCGCTCCATCCTATCCTTGCACTACCCACATTATAGGTAAAAAACTGTAACCGCAATCAGCAATGCTTTTAACATTATTAAATATCCAAATTAAATAGATTACATAAAATAACTAGAACTAGAACTAGAACTAGAACTAGTTTAAATAGATTAGTCACTCAGTGTGTATATCCAAATACCTACCCCAAAATTGAGAGGTAGATAAATAAGTATTTTGTTAGATTATTTTAATGATGATTGAATACACAAGTTAAAATCTTCATTAAAAAATCATTTACCGATCCCGAATACGCGTATCTTCGGTCACAAGGATCCCTAAACGTATTTGGCTTTTGATTCTTAGATAACGTACTTGACGCTGTAGATAGGGTACTAGTCTGCTTAGATGGTGAAATCGTCGTATGAATATGACGTGATTTTTTTAATTGGTCACAAAAATCTTTATCGCGTTGAACTTTTTGAAGTTGATGTTCACCCTTGGGACCTAGTTTTTTAAGGCATCGTTGATTTTTATAAAAATTACGACAGTGCTTGTTACCTTTAGATTTAATTTCTTTCTTAATAACAAAAGGTGTATCTGAGCCATGGTGAACCTGCTTAAAACTAACCCGACCTCTAGACCCATCATTATGCTTTTTCTCTAGAGAAGATGTACTTGTGTTTTCAGATGTCACCCGCTTTTTCGATAGCTTTCTAATAGTTTGACAAAATTCTTTTTCACGTTGCACCTCATCAATTTGATGCTTTGCTTTACGGCCAAAACTTTGTAAATTTTCGTAACCTTCCTCAACAATCTTACAATATTGCCTTGCACTTGCTCTAATCTCCTTTCTTTTCTCTAAAGACATACTCTTTTTTTCACTTTCAGAGAGTTTATGTATATGATTGAAGGAACAGGAATGCCTAACCTTGGGGACATGAGCACTATAGGCTAGGTGGTGAGCCTCTTCTTGTTCTTGTTGCTTATCAACACGCTCAACCCTAATCAAATGAGTCTGGCTATTGCTAATATTGGTGATGGGTAAAAAAACATTTCCTACGGAAGGATTAGTGAAGTTCGATGTTAAATTTATGACTGGATTAATACTAGAAATTGCTGGCATGGTTGCCTTCCTTTATATTACATTTAAATATGTTTCAACTATCTAACGTTATAGAGTTCAATCAGTAAATAATAAGTTGAGCCAATAATGAGTTGAATCAATAATGTGTTAATTTAATCATCTCGTCTTCATATTTTTACTCGCATCTTTCTCAGCCGATTATAATAAATCACGAAAAGATTTTGTAAAAAACACACAGAATCAATAGTATTCATTGCTATTTAATCTCATCATGATTTTAGAATCACATCATTACGATTAACTCTGCTATCAATTGCGTAATTTATTTTAATAAAATTCATCTGTAAATGTCCACCTTGTCTTTCAAAAAATGCTCATAAATCATAAACCCCCTAACTCGACCAGATGCTAATATCACGTATTATCGCATTTCTCTGAAAAAACCTATAATAGCTAATTTCAGCGTATCGTTCAGTGTAAAAAGGGATTAATTATCCCCCACTTTTGACTCTATTTTATATGGATACTAATGGACTGGAGCCTAACCAATTTCACTCAGATTTATCCGCTTAATTGTCTGATAGAATAGGATTAACGTTATGGTGTTAACTATCTGGTTTATAAAAGCGGGAATGACGCCCGCTTGATAATGATGTAATAAGTATTAAGGCTATGACGCATTAATCTGAATTCAAAATAAACCCCGAAGAATGGCCGTTGACATGACACTAATAATGACTACAGGTAGTCAAGATAATCTCGATGCCGCTAAAATTGATATAACGCGAGCGGCTAAATCAGCGGAAGATGTTGTACAAAAGTGTGGTGCGATGACAGTGAGAAGGACACAACCTAGTGCTACCTCCATAATATATTGAACTTTTGGATTTAAGTTCCTTTACTTAACAATAAATACCCCGCATGCCGTATCAGAAAGGTACTGATCGCCATGACAATTATAGTGACCCACGCGTGAAGAGACATTATTTTTCCATCACACGTATTGTTATTCATCCGGTCATAATCCCCACAGGAGCGTAATAAGCACCAGGGGATAGTGATACGTGACTACTGCAGAAATAAGACTCACTACCCAAGGTATACTCCTTTCCACATGCCTTTTAATAAAACCAAAAATACGGCTAGAAACGCCATATCAAATCCCCCATCGTGTCACATCGCCTAAGATAGGCCCAGCAATCCCCCCCAACTGTTGAGATCACTCACACCAACCACATCGCCCCTGCAAGACCACGATAAAAATAACCACTAAATGGGGTTAATCCGGCTGCCCTACATCTTGCCATGTCCGCTATACCTAAGGCCCAGCTTTCATCACACATAGCGAAAAGAACTGGCAGTGCCTTTCGAGGTGGCAAATGATAAATAGGGAGAGTAAAGGTGATGCCCATGATTAAATAGCAGCTATTTACCAACCTATTTTTAACTTTTGAGGGAATTAATCCTTTAAATCCGGCTGCAATAGGACACCAGTAAACAGTTTCGTGATTAGCTGCTGCCCATACCCCCTACACTCTAGTACTTGCTGAATGTCACGGACGGTTAAACCTCCACGGAATGGATCCTAAATTTAATGATGTGTGATTTTTTCTAATCGACGAGCTATTTGATTAAAATCTGGCCTTTTTCGCCCCACATTTTGATGACTCTCCCGCCCCAAATTTGGCAATCGTCCGTGAAAATTGCATCTAATAGGGCTTTTTCTAGGTTGTCCTTATCTGGCTTCTGCTGTGGTGGCTATCCGTTGTACTGCTGCCTTTAATTTTTGCTCCAGCTTCCCGGTATTGGTAGCACGAATGTAACGTAATACCCGCTTTCTAGTAGCGTCAATCCGTTAAGTCGCACCTCATCATAGAACGCTCGATAACGTAGCACTGGCGGCCTTATCTTCCACTTGTCTGCACGTGTTTGCCTAGGTTTGGGTACTGGTACAATGGCGAACATTTTCACGCTGATATTAGCCCCCCCTTCTTTCAAGCTCATTAGCTTTAGACTCATGCCTTTTATATTCAACATCCTTTAATTTTTTGCTAAAGAGTAATTAGACCTTTCGTCTGCATTGACAATTAACTCAATGACCAGCTCATTTATTAACATGCGTAGTTCAGGTCGTGTGCTTGATTTTTCCTTCACATTTCACGATTTAAAAGCCAAAGGCGTTTCCGACCTTGAGGGTAGTCTATACGACAAGCAGGCAATAACGGGGCATAAGAATGTTGAGCAGACAGCACGTTATGAAAGAAAAATTGCAGAGGTTCCCGTTGTCGGCGCACAACGAAATATTATGAAGTGATATTATGAAACCAAGGAAATAAAACAAAAAACCGCCTTTCGGCGGTCAGTCACTTATAGTCTAAGTGTTTGTTTTTACTTTATATAATCGGTGGTGCCCAGGGCGGGACTTGAACCCGCACAGCCTTACAGCCGAGGGATTTTAAATCCCTTGTGTCTACCGATTTCACCACCTGGGCAAATCTGGAGGCGCGTCCCGGAGTCGAACCGAGGTTGACGGATTTGCAATCCGCTGCATGGCCACTCTGCCAACGCGCCAGTAATGCTATATCATGCAAATGATAACACAAACATAATATATTTTAGAATCTACTGGTAAGATGTTAATTTAAAAGACTTTATTCTTTCTGTCTCTCGAATGCTGGCTATTATGGACTGCTTGCCTGAGGTTGGCAAGACCTAAACGACATTTTTTCATTGAATTTCGTCTGAATGCCTGAAAATTCATCAGAGCGAACACTTCGCCAGCAATTTTTATGCCAAGCCGCTTGCTATGCTCCTGTTTGGTCAACTATGGATCCAGCAAATCCTGACGTGCTGCACTTAAATATTGAAACATTGACCAAAATGTCAAAACAGCGGCAATATACAGCGCACAGATCCCCGCCCCTTCAAGCAACGGAGAGGGTCGCCAGAGTAGCGCCACCAATGCCAGCATCTGAGCAGTAGTTTTGACCTTACCAATCCAAGAGACGGCAACACGGCTACGTAAGCCGATCCCCGCCATCCATTCGCGCAACGCAGAAATGATGATTTCACGGGCAATCATTGTGGCGGCTGGCAGCGTCACCCACCAATTATGGTATTGTTCGCTGACCAGCACCAAGGCAATCGCTACCATCACCTTATCTGCCACCGGATCCAGAAAAGCGCCGAAAGCTGTGGTTTGTTTCCATAATCTTGCCAAAAATCCATCTAGCCAATCAGTCACCGCGGCAATCACAAACACAATTGCACAGCAAAGGGGAGACCAACTAAACGGTAAATAAAACGCGATAACAAAAAAGGGGATCAACATGACCCGGAATAATGTCAGATAGGTTGGTATATTCAAATGCATATCAGGGTAAGCCTTCCCGGGTTTATGGGGTTGTATCGCACCCTGCGATCGGATGATCAACAGAGGTACTAGTCTTTTAGAGAATAAAATATTTTTTCCGCGAGTGATAGTGATATTCCCGGCACCTTCGATATTTCTTCGATCGTTGCATTCCTTAAAGGCTGTAATCCGCCCATGTATTTAAGTAACTGCTGTCGACGCACCGGCCCGACACCTTCAATATTTTCCAATGAACTGGTTGACTTCACCTTCGCTCTTTTTTTACGGTGACCACGGATGGCATGATTGTGAGACTCATCGCGAATATATTGAATGACATGTAATGCAGGTGAGTCAGGTGCAAGCGCAATCCCCTCCCCCTCGGGCTGTAAGAATAAGGTTTCTAATCCGGCTTTCCGATCACTGCCTTTAGCTACACCTAACAGTATCGGTGTGGGTTTATCCTTATTGACCTCAAGTTGTTCGAAGACCGCTTTCGCTTGTGCTAGCTGGCCTTTCCCTCCATCAATGATGATCACATCGGGTATTTTTTCAGCCTCGAGGGGCTTATTATACCGTCTCATTAATGCTTGATTCATCGCTGCATAATCATCACCCGGCGTAATGCCCTCAATATTAAAACGCCGGTAATCTGAACGTAGGGGACCATTCGCATCAAACACCACACAAGAAGCGATGGTCTGTTCGCCCATCGTGTGACTGATATCAAAACACTCCATCCGATTAATGGTGGGGATAGCCAGAAAATCAGCTAGCGCTTTCAGACGTTGATGGATCGTCGATTGTTGCAGCAATTTAGTTTTCAAGGCATTGGCGGCGTTGGTGCGTGCCAGTTTAAGAAACTGAGCTCTTGGTCCGCGCGGTGACTGTTGGAGATTGACTTTACGTCCTGCAATTTGAGTCAGAATCTCACCCAGTAGATTGAATTCAGCCAAATCAAAATCCAATAAAATTTGACTCGGTAAGCTTCTAACCTCACTCCCCTGTAAATAAAATTGTCCCACAAAGGTCTGTACCACTTCAGCAATATCCGTATTGGCAGGGACTTTAGGAAAATAACTACGGCTACCAAGCACTTTACCTTGGCGAATAAATAAGACATGCACACACGCCATTCCATTATCATAGGCAATGCTAATGGCATCCAAGTCGTCGCCTTGCGTTGATACAAATTGTTTTTCTGTTACCTGACGCACAGCTTGGATCTGATCACGCAGGCGTGCGGCCTCTTCAAATTGTAATGCTTGACTCGCCTGTTCCATTCGCGACACCAACTGATGCAAAACTTGGGTATCTTTGCCACTGAGAAATAATCGCACATAGTCTGTCTGCTGCTGATAGACTTCGTCACTGACTAAGCCTTTAACACAAGGGCCAAGGCAGCGACCAATTTGGTACTGCAAACAGGGACGACTGCGATTTCGATATACGCTATTTTCACATTGCCGCACAGGGAAAATTTTTTGCAATAAAATCAGAGTTTGACGAACGGCATAACCATTGGGAAAGGGGCCAAAATATTCCCCTTTCGCCTGTTTCGCACCTCGGTGTGTGGTCAAACGAGGATGCGTATCCGCACTGAGAAAAATGTAAGGGTAGGATTTATCATCACGTAATAACACATTATAACGAGGTTGATACAGCTTGATATAATTATGCTCTAACAGCAGGGCTTCTGTTTCACTGTGTGTAATGGTGACATCGATCTGAGCTATCTGTGCGACCAAAACTTCCGTTTTACGGCTGCCTGTGTTTGACCGAAAATAGCTGGATAACCGTTTTTTTAAATCTCGTGCCTTTCCCACATAAATCACGGTTTGTTTGCTATCATACATGCGATAAACACCCGGCTGGTGAGTCAGGTTACGCAAAAAGTCTTTGGAGTCAAAACACTGTGTCACTGTCCCTCACATCCTACCGTTAGCAAATGGCTAAGATACCGCAATCTCATCAGTTCTCTGGTTTGCTGTTATTATTCAGGATCAGGCCTATCGAACAAAATTGGCCCGTTCAACATTAACTAATACAAATGAGACTCTGGCTGGCATGGTTCCTGCTTTGATTGCTGCTTTCATGGGCATCTCATGCTATGATAATTGACTGTAACATTATTGTTGCCTTTAAATCTATATGGAGCACCCAATGAGCCAGTCATTCGACACTGCTGAACAAAATCAAGCTCTGGCCGAAGAAGTCACTACCCTTAAAATCATGATGACTTTTATACTCAGATCAATGTCTCAAGTTGATGGCGGTAATGTCATATTAAATATGGAACAGTACCTTAATAACATGGAAAACAGTGCGGCAAAAGAGACCTTCAGTAAAACACTGCAACAAATTAAAGCCGGTTATATTATGTAACCTCTTTTGGAGCCTAGCTCACACTGGGCTCGACTTGGCATAAGATAAGGCAATTCCCTCTTTTTATCATCCTGCTTCGGTTGTTTTCCACCTTTTACTGCACTGACTGACATGCGAACCTTAGACTGAAAACCGATCCTTGACCCGTGACACAAACACAACATAATGTATTAATTTCTTAAATAGCTTAAGCTATAGCTGAATCGCTGAATCGCTGAATCGCTGAATCGCTGAATCGCATCATTTAACCATCAAACCAGCGATTTCCAGTCAGTCAAGGGTAACCGCGAGCTTGGCGAAAGAGCCGTAGGCTCTAATTAATTCATAGTATTGATTATAATCAAAAAACTACCGCTTATTTTAATAATTAGACCAAGCGTCATCCTTGGTCACAGGAACACACGATGAGTAAAGATCCACAACACCAGTCTGATCAGCCAGAACAATTGCGTCGTAATCTTAATAACCGTCATGTCCAATTAATCGCTATTGGTGGCGCGATCGGCACCGGCCTTTTTATGGGGTCAGGTAAAACGATAAGTTTAGCTGGGCCCTCGATTATTTTTGTCTATATGTTGATTGGCTTCATGCTTTTTTTTGTTATGCGAGCCATGGGTGAAATATTACTTTCCAATCTTCAATATAAATCCTTCAGTGATTTCGCCGCCGATCTATTAGGACCGTGGGCGGGGTTTTTTACAGGCTGGACATATTGGTTTTGCTGGGTGGTGACAGGGATTGCAGATATTGTTGCAATTAGTGCTTATTTTCAATTTTGGTTTCCTGGTTTTTCAATCTGGATGAGTGCAATCCTCTGTGTGTTGGCTTTTTTAATGCTCAATATTGCCACTGTCAAACTGTTCGGTGAAATGGAGTTCTGGTTTGCGATAATCAAGATCGTCGCCATCGTGACCTTAATCGCGGTTGGAATGGTCTTAGTTTTTATCCACTCCCCTCTGCCACAAGGTGGCCATGCTGCGTTCAGTAATATCTGGCAAAACGGTGGTTTTTTCCCTAAAGGACTGAGTGGTTTTTTTGCTGGTTTTCAGATTGCCGTTTTTGCTTTTGTCGGTATTGAACTGGTCGGTACCGCCGCCGCAGAAACACAAAATCCAAAACAGGTGTTACCTAAAGCCATTAATTCCATCCCATTGCGCATCATTATGTTCTATGTGCTTGCCTTATTGGTCATCATGGCCGTCACTCCTTGGACTCAAGTTCATGCGAATCAAAGTCCTTTTGTCGAGATGTTTGTCTTAATTGGTTTACCCGCGGCGGCTGGCATTGTTAATTTCGTTGTATTGACCTCGGCGGCCTCTTCAGCAAACAGTGGTATTTTTTCAACCAGCAGAATGCTATATGGTTTGGCTGAACAAGGTGTCGCTCATCGTATTTTTGCCCGTTTGTCCGCGCGTTCAGTCCCTGTACAAGGCTTACTTTTTTCCTGTCTTTGCCTATTTCTCGGTGTGGCAACCATCTACTTGATCCCCGATGTGATGACCGTGTTTACCTTAGTGACGACGGTTTCAGCCATTCTTTTTATGTTTGTTTGGACCATTATTTTGTGCTCATACTTAGCCTACCGTCACAAACATCCCGAACGGCATCAGCGCACCACATTCAAAATGCCTGCGGGAAAATTGATGTGTTGGGTCGTGATGGCATTTTTTGCCTTTATCCTCGTCCTGCTAGCCCTTAAAGAGGATACGCGTCAAGCACTGATGATAACCCCAGTGTGGTTTATTATTCTGGCAGTCAGTTGGATATTCAAAAAAAGAAAACTGAATCAATCCTCATAGATTAAAGGTCGATAAGCCAATGCTTTCTGCTACTTCAACAAGAGACAGGACTGAGGTAGCAGAGGAACCCGCGTTTCGATTCGTGGGCGCCCGCGACGTGCGTCTCGATAACAGAGTATACAGGTGCAGAATCGCGCTAACTGGACAGCCAATATCGTGAAGTTATTTGGATGATCGGCGTAATTTTTGTGTTGCCTGACCTCGCCATAACCTGCAGATAAGCTGGCTGCTACCTTAGGCTAAAACGGGATCCTCACCTCGCACATTTGTAGGGTTTCAGGCTCAGTGCTAGTTCGTAGCTCTCAATTTGACTTGGCGAAGATCCCATCAGACTGATCCTTTACCCCTACTTAATTTCAGTTCACTGACTACTACGCCTGCCACGATCAAAGCCGCGCCACTGAGGGCCATCACCGATAAATATTCTCCCGCTATCCAGCCGAATACGCCGGCCCAGACTGGCTCACCTGCATAGATGATCGTCGCGCGTGTCGGAGACACCGTGCGTTGCGCCCAATTCATGGTTATTTGGATAGCGGCACTGGCCAAACCTAAGCCGCCTGCGGTAAAGCCTATTACGGGGTGGATTGTCGGCAGGGTTTCCCCGTTGGGGATCATCATCAGATAGGAAAACACAGCCGCCATCAACAATTGAATGACGGTGACTTTTTTTGCATCCACCTGCGGCACAAATGCACTGATCAAAATAATTTCTGCCGCAATAGCGACAGAACTGAATAGCGTAATGACTTCTCCGCGAGATAAATGCCCGATACCTTGTCCCCCTGATAGGAGAAGTAAACCGATAAACGCCAATAACGCCCCGATGCAGGACATGACACTAGGTCTTTTCTTAAGGCATAACCATTGTAATAACGGGACAAGGGGCACATACATTGCGGTAATAAATGCAGATTGGCTGCCTGTGATACTTTGCATCCCCCATGTTTGTAGCCCATAGCCTAATGCTATCGCTAATCCAATCAGGCTGCCTGCCAACCATTCTATCGCTGAACTGCGAATAAACGTAAATCGGGTTGCGATCATTAAGACCATCGTCGCCACAGTGAAACGTAAACCGACAAAAAAGAACGGTCCGCTAAACTGCACCGCATAATGAATAATAATAAACGTTAGTCCCCATAGCAGCGTCACTGCAAGAAGGATCAACTCGGGGAAAGAGAGTTGCAGTTTGAGATTATGTTTCATAAATCGCAATTATCCAGATTGATATGTCAATGAGGTCGACAGCGAGATCCTGTTAATCAATGCCCACTCAGTAAAAGAGGTTAAACTGAATGAACACCGCGTTTATCGCTGAGCCTAAGACATCAATACGCTCAGCGAATGCAAAAACTAAAATCGAAGTGAGAAGCGAAAGTTAAATAAAACAACGGCAGTGTAACCGGTCACCACCCACAATCGGCATGACGATCACTCATCAACGGCGCAATGCGACACTTTTCGTCACGGTAAGTCGCCTTATTTAGCGCAGTGATACCCAACGAATGGCTATCCCTCTTTTGGCAAAAAAAACCAGCGAATTATCGCTGGTCTTATAATTTGGCGGAGGAGGAGAGATTCGAACTCTCGGATGGTTGCCCATCGGCGGTTTTCAAGACCGCTGCCTTCAGCCGCTCGGCCACCCCTCCTGGGGTATCATTGATGTACAACTTAGATCGGTATTTCAATCATGGCGGAGGAGGAGAGATTCGAACTCTCGGATGGTTTCCCATCGGCGGTTTTCAAGACCGCTGCCTTCAGCCGCTCGGCCACCCCTCCGCAATGAGGCGCACTATAAACATCAGCAGCACAATTGTAAATACCCCGATGCATCATTCGCCGTAAAATTAAACAATTTAATAAAAAAAAACCATAGATTAGCCGGTAAGCGGCCAGAACGTCTTTCAGGTAAAGATGGGTAAAAGCACTTTCCTCTGGCTGATACAATCAGTTACGATATTAAGACTACAATAATAATTGTCATATCGCTCACTAATTAAGGAGTGCTAGGGTATGGAAAAGATCCTGTCTAATGCGCGTTCACGTGGTCTTCTGTCCACTCACAGTGTACTTAGAAAAACCTATTTTATGCTGGCGTTAACCCTCGCCTTTTCTGCCCTAACTGCTGGGGTCAGTACCTACCTACACCTGCCTGCACCAGGCCTGATCTTGATGTTGGTCGGCTTTTACGGACTCATGTTCCTGACTTACCGCCTTTCTAGTGGCATTGGTGGTATTTTTGCTGCTTTTGCCTTCACCGGGTTTCTAGGTTACTGCCTAGGCCCGGTGCTGAATATGTATTTAAGTGCCGGTATGGGACAAACCATCGCGCTGGCCTTAGGTGGTACAGCGGTTACCTTCTTTGGATGTTCAGCCTATGTCCTGACCACTAAACGTGATATGTCATTTCTTGGCGGCATGATGATGGCCGGCTTTGTTGTGTTACTGGTTGCCATGCTGGCTAATCTATTCCTGCATTTACCCGCTCTGCAAATGACAATCAGTGCGCTGTTTATCCTCTTTTCCTCTGCCGCCATCCTCTGGGAAACCAGTAATATTATTCAAGGTGGTGAAACAAATTATATTCGTGCAACCGTCAGTTTGTACGTGTCCATCTACAACATTTTCGTCAGCCTACTTAGCCTGCTTGGTTTTGCCTCGCGCAATGACTAATTAACGAATGATGTTTATAATAGCCTGTCTAAGCAGGCTATTTTTTTAACTTTGCCAAGGCTAGATCGTGATCAATCGTCATGATTAGCTGTCTCATTCGTTCGGAGGTCATGTGCAATTTGCAGGTAAAGTGATTGAAACTGACAACGCGGGTTATCTCAAACACGCAACAGATTGGAGCCAACCGTTAGCGGAATCCATTGCCGCAGCAGAAGGGCTGATTTTGACTGAAGCACACTGGCAAGTCGTGTTTTTTGTCCGCCAATTTTATCTACAATATAATACCTCACCAGCAATCCGTTTACTGGTCAAAGCCATGGCTAAAGAGTACGGAGAAGAAAAGGGCAACAGCCGCTATTTGTTTAGACTGTTTCCAGAAGGCCCCGCTAAGCAAGCGACAAAAATTGCCGGTTTACCCAAACCTGTTAAATGCTTGTAGCAGCAAGACCTCAAGTCCGTCAGCGTCATCATTGACATTCTCCCCCACCTTCGCACTACGTGACTCAGGAGGGGGATCCCCATTAGAGGGTGAAGACTGATTGCTCAGTTGCTGGTTCTTGCTTTAACGGATGGCCTGACTGCACCATTCCTCCACAGAATTCATTAACTTGCGAGCAGCCTATAAAAGGCTTGTTCTCTGGGCAAGGTCATACTTTATTGATTCATGCGAAGGGGCATCCCTTGAAGGGATCAAACAATACATTCAAAACCAACGAGGCTAACGCCTCGTCGAAATTCATCCCTCACCTTCATCGGTGGGAGGACTCTTTCGTAACGGGTGATAGATGATAATACAGAATTTCATACTCTTATTCACAGACTAGAACAAAGCATGAGATAAAATGCTGCCCATTAACACCGTGACTCGCTGTCCGCATCGACGGTTCCTCAACCGGTCTGTTTCATTAATACGCTAGCGTGGATTGCAATTTGCCTTCATCCGCTGGACAATATGCTGAATTCAATCTATTTACAGAAATCACTATGACCGCTCAAATTATCTTAGCGAAAGGCCGAGAAAAATCCTTACTACGTCAGCACCCTTGGGTTTTTTCAGGTGCGATTGCCCATGTCGATGGCTCACCGAGCCCCGGTGAAACTGTCGATATTGTCGATTTTAAAGGCCAGTGGCTCGCCAAAGCTGCCTTTTCGCCCTCATCACAAATTCGTGCTAGGGTCTGGTCATTTAATCCTCAGCAAACGATAGATCTCGACTTTTTCATTCAGAAATTGCGTCAAGCTCAAACCCTACGCCAGTATCTGATGCAACGTGATGATCTCGATAGCTATCGCTTAATTGCGGGTGAATCTGATGGATTACCCGGCATTACCATAGACCGTTTTGCCAATTATCTGGTGATCCAACTGCTTTCAGCCGGGGCTGAATATCAGCGCACACAGCTCATTACCGCGCTGCAACAGTGTTACCCTGAGTGTGCTATTTATGAACGTTCCGATGTGGCCGTGCGCAAAAAAGAAGGTCTGCCGATGGTTCAAGGGTTGATTTGCGGTAAGCAACCGCCTGCCCTTCTCCCCATCCGGGAACAGGGTATGCAGCTATTGGTCGATATTCAAAAAGGACACAAAACTGGCTATTACTTGGATCAAAGAGAAAGCCGACTGGCCTTACGCCGCTATGCGAATAATAAACGAGTATTGAATTGCTTTTCTTACACTGGGGGATTTGCCGTTTCTGCCTTATTAGGGCAGTGTAGCGAGGTGATCAGTGTCGATACCTCTCAAGAGGCACTGGATATTGCCCGCGCGAACGTCGAGCTAAACCAGCTTCCCCCTGAAAAGGCAAAATTTGTCCGTGAAGATGTATTTAATCTGTTGCGACATTATCGCGACAATCATCAGACCTTTGATCTGATTGTGATGGATCCACCTAAATTTGTGGAAAATAAAAATCAATTGGTGCGAGCCTGCCGAGGTTATAAAGATATCAATATGTTGGCTATGCAACTGCTCAATCCTGGTGGTATCTTATTGTCTTTCTCCTGCTCAGGACTCGTCACAAGCGACCTTTTCCAAAAAGTCTTAGCCGATGCCGCGCTCGATGCAGGGAAAAGCGTGCAGTTTATTGAGCAATTCCGTCAAGCCGCTGACCATCCCGTATTAAGTACATATCCCGAAGGATTATACCTTAAAGGTTTCGCTTGCCGGGTCATTTAGATTGAAAAACTGAGAACTGCCCCAATGATATATTTAATATAATAAAAAAAGAGACAGAGAATAATGTTGATTAGCAAATTTTCCTTGGGGCAGCAGGTAAGAAATCGATTATCCGGTGGTTTAGGGGTCATTGTCGATATTGACTCCCAATATACGTTAAATAACCCCTTGCCCGATAATATATTGACCCATGATAGCCTACTGCAGCGACCTTGGTATTATGTGATCATTGAGGATGAGTCGGGAGAAACCATCCAGACCTATATGTCAGAAATGCAATTAATTGGGGAACCTCAGCAAGAGCATCTCGACCACCCGGTATTGGATGAAATCGCCCATTCACTTAAACAACAACTGGATTCACCCATCAACAGAAATTGAGGTGAGGAAACAGCAAACGCGTGACTGATTGTCACTATCTTGTTGCTTAGGGCTTTTTCAGGTGTTTTACCCCGAGAGATTTTAACTCTGCAACAAAGCATGAGGGTGATGTCTCGTTAAATAAAAGCCACACCTGTTGCCGCCCTCGGGTGAGCGCAACATAAGCTAAACGTCGCTCCTCGGCATACGGATAGTGTTCGACAGTGGGCATGATCCCCTGTTGTAAAATCCCCTCCCCGCATTCAGCAGGAAAACCGTCCTTGCCTTTTTGCAATCCAAGCACGATCACATAATCTGCCTCTTGCCCTTTACTGGCATGCATCGTTTTGAATATGAGATTCAGCGTAGGCCAGCGCGTTGCAGCATGTTGCAACACTTGTGGGCTTTGATGCTGGTAACGCGCAAGGAGCAGAACGGTTTCATGTTCGGCAACATAACCACTCATTTTATCTAACAGTGCCTCCAACTGCGCCTCTGGCAATAACTGTATCGGCTTTTTCGCCGTTTTAATGAGGCTGTTCAGCGGTTTCTTTAACTGCTGTGGATTTTGTTGAATAAATCGATTCGCAACCTCCCCAATTCGCTGATTAAATCGGTAGGTTGTATCAAGGTAGCAGGTCGCTCCAGCACCAAAATACGCATGGAAAGAGGTCGTCAGATCCACCTCTGCACCGGCAAAACGGTAAATCGCTTGCCAATCATCACCGACAGCAAACAGATGACTGTGTTGACTTTGTGACAATAATGCTTGAAGTAGCTTTGCTCGTAGCGGTGAAATATCTTGAAACTCATCGACCAAAATGTATTTCCATGGACTGACAAATCGGCCTTTCTCTACCAGTGAGTGAGCCTGTTTAATTAATCCCGAAAAATCGACCGCTCCTTCTTTTTTCAATGTGCTATTCCAAGCTTTGAGCAAGGGGGAGAGCAGTTTTAATCGACGACCGAAGTCGAGACGAATGGATCCATCAGCCCGTTCGATTAAGGCTTGCTGCCCGAGCTCGGCCATCCTCAATGTCGCAAGCCAACTGTCCAAACGTGTCACTAATCGACCCGTCAGGCTGCTATCGTTCCAATACTCGTTTTCTGCAATATCCCAACCCAATTCATCCCTCAGCCAATGGCGAAATCCGCGTGCATAGACTTTTTTCTGTTGACACTGCTGTTGCCACGTTTGCAGTAAAAACTGATGCCTAAACGCCGTGTCTGTTTCTAATTGGCTTATCAACGGTTTTTTGTTTGTCGCTACCTCAATAATATGGCGAGCTAGGCTATGGAAGGTTCTGGCTTGGATCTCAGTATTTCGAGTCCGCGAGATGACGCGTTCAGTCAACTCAGTCGCGGCGTCTCGTCCAAACGCTAACAGTAAAATTTGCGCCGCACTGGCAAGACTGCGCTGCAGGATAAATGCTGATTTTGCCACCAGTACCGAGGTTTTACCACTGCCAGCCCCTGCTAAGACTCTGACGGTGCGCTCGCCATTGATCACCGCATTGATTTGTGAATCATTTAAGGGACGACTTTCAATTGAGTTAAAAAAGTCAGCATAACGCTGTTTTATTTGTTCAATCCACTGTTGATTATGCTGAGAAGACTGCTGCGCTGGTTGTAAAAGCCAACGTTCAGCTTGTTGCCACAACGCAACACAGTCGGCAAATTCAGCCAACCTTTCCATCGGTAAAGGGATTGCCTGTCTGTGTTGATGAATTTTTTCCTGTAATAGCAGTAAATGATGATGATCAAGCCAACCGATCGCGGTTATCATCTCGGTGATCTCGTGGTTGAGTGAAGTCAGAACTTGGCGCGTGATCGCCGCCATCTGCTCACTCCACTGCTGCCAACACAAAGTTAGGTGCTGATAAAATTGTAATGTCTGCTGCCATTCCGTGCCATGCAAACGCACCACTTTCTGTTCAGGAAGCTCAAACTCAAGCTCCCCCCAGACAACGCCCCGTTTGCATTGGCAATCGATCAATTGATTGAAAGGAATGGTATATTCATGCTGATCGCCGACCACCTCGATACCCGCAGGTAACATGCGCACGGTATGGTAAGGATGCCTAGCGAGGCGTTTGCCCATGACTGTCGCTTTGAGTTCCATCAATAGTACCATTCATTTACTATACTTAACTGGAACCTAGTTTAGCTGTCCTGTGAACTTGGCTCCACAAAAACCAGAAATATATTTGTGACATTGTCGGGAGAAGTCATGCGTGCAGTCTTAAATATACTTAATTTTGTCTTAGGCGGATTTGTTACCACCCTCAGTTGGTTACTGGTCACAGTGCTGAGTGTCATTTTTATTTTTACCCTCCCCTTTACTCGCTCCTGTTGGGAAATTACGCGTCTTTCTTTATTCCCATTTGGCAATGAGGCGGTCCATGTCGATTTGATCCAGCCAAATAGTAACAATTTCATTCTCAATTCCGGTGGAATCCTGCTTAATCTTGTTTGGTTTATCCTCTTTGGCTGGTGGCTGTGCTTATCCCATATTTCCGTTGGTCTCATGCAATGCATTACACTCATCGGTATCCCCACAGGGATCGCCAATTTCAAAATTGCCGCGATTGCCCTATGGCCTGTAGGTCGACGAGTTATCAGTGTTGAACAAGCAAGTGTTGCTCGTGAACAACAAGCCCGCCGACAATTCAATTAACCTTGGCCTACGCCCATTGGCTGACGTTCCTCTACCAATGAGAGAAATTTAGCTCATGCTTTGCATCCACATCGGATGGCAGGCGAACAGGCGATTTGAGTATGACATAAGCCAGTGCGCCAACTTGGCCTGGCTTAATAAGAATATTGAGGTCATTTGCTATCAGCCTCATCGACTTATTCGATGATACCAAAGTGAATAAATACATCGCTAATGCAGTTAACCGATGACTTTCAATGTTCTCTACTCACCATCCAGTGCACAAAACAACCGAAATGAAAGGATCACAAGCTAAACTGCCAATGAGAACCCGATAAAATTCACAGTCAGCCCCTTGGTCTGTCATTTAATCCCAATTCGGTTTCTCTGCATCACTTGTTGCAGATTTCCCTATCAACTTCCCTGATGCATGCCATCAGCAAAAGCAAACACAATGGGTCCAGCTGAATTACAGTGACAAGGGGTAACGACGATGAGTTTGATTTTGTTGGTACTGGGTAAACCACCGTTGTAGATGGTTACGAGTCTGGGGATCTAACACGGCCTGATGCTGCCCACTGATGGCGCCTTGCAAGGCGTAAAGCGTAATAAGACCGATATTAACATTGCGTGCATATAACATTAACCAACATTGTTTAGCACCATAGGCACGCAATTGACTCACGGTGGTAATACCAACCTGTTTCAATGCACTTTCCATTTTAGCGCTCATGTTCGGCAAATTTTTCAAACGCAAATTGCAGGTTCTGTCCTCTTTCCTCAATCTCGCTTCTTGTAATGCACACCAAGCCAGTATTTTTAATCGCTCAGTATGATACCAAAGTCGTTGATTCACTCGATAATAATTTAACGCAATGGCATAACCCTTTTTATAAAAAATAAAGCGTTGTAGTGGAAATTGCTGTATATAACGATTGAGGCTACTGCTTGCTCTCAAATATAAACCATCTTCTTTTACAAGGGCAAAAACGACCTTATCGATAAATAAGGCATACCCGCCAAATTGGCTTCTTACCTCAACTCGACCGAATTGAGACAGTAATATTTTAGATTCCTTAATGCATAATCGTGTTGTATTCATGCAACGTCTCCCTGTTTTCTGCAAGACTGTTTATTGATATAAACAATATTTATTAATAAGTTATCCAATTTTCCAGTAATTAGCAGTTTAACGATTAATATTGCTACCGCGACCTTTGTTTATGGGTTATGCGATCCTGTTTCAGAAATCAGACCATGGCCTGACAGAAAATCAACACCGCATTTATGACTGGCGTCTTGCGGCAAACCGCTTTGGTTAACTTGGCACGCAAATCACCCAAAAGCGGTGCATTAACCAAGAACAAGCAGTGACACCTTCAAAAAAAGGTTTATATTTACACCTTGGGATTAGCCACTAAACAAATTATCAACGTGGATCATATCTGATGCTTGATCATTGGCAGCGACTGAGTTACTGTATTTATATACAGTTAAATAAGGTGATTATACAATGCAACATTTATTTCACTCAGAAAATATCACATTAGAAAGACATTCGCGGGAAGAACAGCCGTTGAAAAGTGCAGGTCTGATTCATCAATTGAGTTTCGACCCACAAAGGCCAGCGAGACTGAATGTCATCCTACTGCCCCTCTTAAAACAACTCAGTTTGCAGTCTCGTTGGCAGTTATGGTGTACGGCCAGCAGTCGAGTGAGCAAGAGCTGGTTCCTACAATCAGGATTACCCGTTGAAAAAAGTATACAAATCGTCAGTGAGCATCAAGTGGACAGTGTCGAATCCATGTCACGTGCTTTGCGTTCAGGTAATTTTAGTGCCGTTTTAACCTGCCTGCCGGCACATTTAATACCGTCAGAACAGCAAAAGTTGATTGATGCAGCCAGATTAGGACAAGCGACAGGCATCATTTTAGTGGCTGAAGGTCGAAAAATGCTTCCCTCCAGACAAAATAAATCGGGAAAAATTCCCTCAAATATTCTTCATTAAGTGAATTTAGGAATTTTCTTTGAAAAAAAATCAAAAAAAACGGGCTAGATTCTAAATTTAAAAAACATAGGAAAATAAATAATTTAAACAATATAATCAATAACTTAAGTGAAAAAACAAAAGTAATCACATTCGAAAACTTGTCACTTGCCTTACTTTTTTTCATCCAGAACATTTTAAGCCACTTGTAACTTTTAAATCTCGTTGTAGACTTTACTCGCTAGGGTGCTCAAAACACTTTCAATTTGACTGAGTATAATATGAGCAAAATAAACCCGGCGCAGGATCACAAACAAAGAGCAATTTTAAATGCTCATTGCCTAATTTGGATGATAACGAGGCGCAAGATGAAAAAAACAGCTATCGCAATCGCAGTTGCACTGGCAGGTTTCGCTACAGTAGCGCAAGCTGCACCAAAAGATAACACCTGGTATACTGGTGCTAAACTGGGCTGGTCTCAGTATCACGACACTGGTTTCTACGGTAACAACTATGGTGTTGAAGGCAGCGGTACTAAAAATCAACTCGGTGCTGGTGCTTTTGTAGGCTATCAGGCTAACCCTTATCTGGGCTTTGAATTCGGTTATGACTGGTTAGGTCGTATGCCTTATAAGAATGGCGTAGATCACGGTGCATTTAAAGCACAAGGGCTGCAATTAGCCGCTAAGCTTGACTATCCAATCACTGATGATTTGGATATCTACACCCGCTTAGGTGGTATGTTATGGCGTGCTGAGAGCAAAGACCATGGTCAAGGCTTCAAAGATCATGACACTGGTATCTCTCCATTAGCCGCCGTTGGTGTTGAATATGCACTGACACCAAGCTGGGCAACTCGCTTAGATTACCAATGGACTAACAATATCGGTGATGCTGGTACTGTTGGTACCCGTCCTGATAACAGCATGTTAAGCTTGGGCGTTTCTTACCGTTTTGGTCAGGATACTGTTGCCCCGGCTCCAGCGCCAGCGCCAGCGCCAGCGCCAGTCGTTGAAACTAAACACTTCACACTGAAATCAGATGTGCTGTTTAACTTCAACAAAGCAACCCTGAAAGATTCAGGCCAGCAAGCTCTTGACCAGCTTTATACTCAGCTGAGCTCTATGGATCCTAAAGATGGATCTGCTGTCGTTCTGGGCTTTACCGATCGCATCGGTTCTGACCGTTACAACCAGCCTCTGTCAGAAAAACGTGCTCAATCCGTTGTTGACTACTTAGTCTCTAAAGGTATTCCTGCAAGCAAAATCTCTGCACGTGGCATGGGTAAATCTAACCCTGTAACTGGCACAACTTGTGATGCAGTTAAAGGCCGTAAAGCGCTGATCGATTGCTTGGCTCCCGATCGTCGCGTAGAAATCGAAGTAAAAGGCATCAAAGACGTAGTAACTCAACCGCAGGGTTAATTACCACGAAAAAACCCCGCTTAGCGGGGTTTTTTATTAGGGAAATGTTCATCGCGTTATGCTAACATGCGCGTATAAAGCTAGTCAGTTACGATTTACCCAGTAATGACTGCAGATCCTTCTTTAACACATTCATTTGCGAAGCATATTGTTCTTTACACTCCGCATCCTCAATCAACTGAACGATGGTTTCAGATAATGTGCTCTGACGGCGTTGTGCCAATGCAGCAAGTCTTTTCCAAACTAAAAACTCTAAATCGATCGATTTTTTTCGTGTGTGTTGCTGCTCACGATTAAAGTGTCGCTTTCTTCTTGCACGAATCGTCTGACTCATTTTATTGATTAAAACCGGATTGAGATTATGCTGGATCCATTCCTGAATGAGCTTCGGATGATTTTCAAGTAACAATAACCTCGCAACAGCTTCATCTGCCGCGCTTTGTTCTGTATGGCAGGTAATCGATTCACCTTCCCGATATTTTTTTATCAGATAATGCCATTTCCAGCCAGACTCAAGATTATCCAGTTTTAGATATTTCATCTTTTACTCATTTTGGCTTGTAACCTATTAAGAATAACACCTTTTAACTTTTGTGCAGTAAAAAGTCTTAAATGCAGTTTAATGGTTTAAGAAGTAAGTTTGCTGTATAATGGAGAAATTATTTCTATTAACCATTGATACATTTATTTTGATTACTTCGCCGCTAACTTGGCAACAATTATTGCCGGACACCACCTTGCTTTCTGCTGCTGTTGAGCAGGGAGAACACATGGAGCAGCCTGTTATTGCTATAATCCAAGCCAGATTATATGCAACACTGCGTCATTTTTATCGTCAGATACAAAACCCATTTTTGCTGATCCACAGTCTCGAAAATAAAACGCACTATCAGCATATTCTGCACGCTTGTGCTTCCATGGCTGAGTTGACGAAAGATCTGCAAGAATTTCACTATCAAATTGATGATAATCAACAACTAAAACTAGTACAAGCACAAAATCACAGTACTGATTTTAATCAAAAGCCAGGGTTCCATTATGCGGACTGGATTGAATATGAGCAACTTTTTGGCTCGTTAAAACTGATTAAGACCCAGTGGACACCGCTGCCAGGATTACTTCATCAAGCCAATGGCGGGACCTTACTGCTCTCCGTGCGTACCCTGCTTGCTCAGCCATTACTGTGGTTAAGACTTAAAAAATTCATGACTCAGGGCTACTTCGAGTGGTTATCACCCAACACGGAAAAATCTCTGCCGGTCAGCATTGACCCTTTGCCGCTTAACCTGCGATTGATCCTAACTGGGGATAGAGATGCACTGGCTGAATTTCAGCAACTGGAACCTGAATTGACTGCCTCAGCACTTTACACCGAATATGAAGATCAGTGGCATTGTACCCAAGTCTCTCAAATGCAGCATTGGTGCCAATGGGTGACATCTCTCACTGAGCAATATAGCTTGGGTCAACCTTCTAATGATATTTGGCCCGTACTACTGAGAGAAGCGGTACGTTATACTGGTGACAGGCAATGGCTGCCCATCAATCCTCAATGGGTGTTAACACAACTTACTCAGTGTCTCACTGTCGGTTGTGACCTGAATGCTGACAATCTACAACACGCCATTCGCCAAAAAGCATGGCAAGAAGATTCCCTCAGTCAGCGTATCTATTCGGAAATCATTAACAATCAGAAGCGACTTGTGACTGACGGCGCCACTGTCGGGCAGATCAATGGCCTTGCCGTCATTGAATATCCTGGTCACCCTCGTGTCTGGGGAGAGCCGACCCGTATCAGTTGTGTGGTACATTTTGGCGATGGTGAGGTGTTGGATATCGAGCGTAAAGCAGAGCTTGGCGGTAACCTGCATGCGAAAGGAATGATGATTATTCAGTCATACCTGATCGCAGAGCTCGGTTTGGATCATCAGTTACCTTTTTCAGCCTCTATCGCCTTTGAGCAATCTTATGCTGAAGTGGATGGCGATAGTGCCTCGCTGGCAGAACTGAGTATTTTGATCAGTGCATTGGCACAAGTCCCTATCAAACAAAATATCGCAGTGACCGGCTCCATCGACCAGTTTGGTTATCTTCAAGCGGTTGGTGGACTGAATGAAAAAATTGAAGGATTTTATAAGGTTTGCACTGAGCGAGATCCTAATAAGCATTATGGTGTCATCATCCCTGCAAGTAATATTCAGCATCTGGCATTAAATGATGAGGTTGTTAATGCAGTTAAAACAGGGCAATTCAGTATTTGGGCCTGTCAACATGCAACAGAAGCACTGCCACTTTTAATGGGGCTGCCTTGGCTGGATGACGAAAATGAAAATTCATTACTCACCTTGATCCAGCAACGAATTACTAGCATCACACAAGCTGATGGATCCTGTTCACGCCGCAGTGGCTGGCGCAGTTGGTTTAACTGGCTTTCATCTGACTAATACTCTTTGCCGGTCACCGGCTTACCTATTATGAATAAGAGGTATAACAAGCACATGGTTGATAAACGCGAATCTTACACGAAAGAAGACCTGATTTTATCTGGTCGTAGCAAACTTTTTGGTGAAAATGGCCCACCGCTACCCTCTGGCAATATGCTTATGATGGACAGGGTCATTAAGATGACTGAAGATGGGGGCAACTATGGCAAAGGTTTTGTCGAAGCTGAACTCGATATCAATCCTGACTTATGGTTCTTCTCCTGCCATTTTATCAATGACCCTGTCATGCCTGGCTGTCTCGGACTGGATGCAATGTGGCAGTTGGTTGGCTTTTATCTCGGATGGTTAGGCGCAGAAGGCAAAGGCCGAGCTCTAGGGGTGGGTGAAGTAAAATTTATTGGACAAGTCTTACCCACAGCAAAAAAAGTCACCTACAAAATTCACTTTAAACGCGTGATTAACCGTAAGTTAGTTATGGGTGTGGCCGATGGCGAAGTGTATGTCGACGGTCAGCTGATTTACAATGCCTCAGATCTCAAAGTTGGCCTATTTAAAGAAACTGAATCATTCTAATCCAAGCCATAAACACGTACGAAGAGCGCCTAAGGCGCTCTTCGTTGCAAAGTACCTCTACGACCGTCAAAGGCACCAGCAGTTCACTATCAACCTGCATACCAAATCAAGCTCTTGATTGCCCCTAACTGGTGTGATAGGAACTTAATTATTCCCCCTTGTGAGTTTAACGTAAAATAGCCAAATTTTCGCGGCCTAAAGTCAACAACTCATTTCGCTATTTTAATCTTAGAAAGTAAGAAACATACTGCCGTCAAGCAAAAACGGACCGCTCTGCTACCGCCTCACGCCAGCCCCCAAGCCAGTATCCACGAGCATCCAAGGTATGATAAGGACAGAGCTCTTTGGATCGACCCGCTCTACCCGCTTGATAGCCTCTTGAATGTGCTCGTTCGAGTCTGTCACGTTTTTGTCTTTTCATATCAGCTTTTCCTCTTATTTAAGTAAAGTGAAATGCAACATCAATAATGATTATAAAATAATCAACATGAATAATATTTCTACTCTTATCTCGGTAAAAGGTCAATCATGGTATGTTGATGAAATGTCATTTTTTCTACATTTATACGAACAATACGCAACAAATTATTAAATGGATCGCGTGAATACTACGATAAGGGGATACGTTGAGGGAACTTGGATGAGTTAATATTCAGATTTTACTGGTAGGGCGAGAGGATGACGCTTCAGTCAATCTTATCAATTTCATGATAGAATTCGCTCATATCGCAATTAATAAAAATACTGAAATAGCTAGAGCGATGATTAAACGCCCCGGATGGGGCGTTACAAAATGTCGGTATTTCAATGGGTGATTCGGGTGGCAATCTGCTCTGCTGTTGTTGCCCAGCCTTCTGACAAACTCTGCACCAAGGCATCATAACCGTCTTGTTTCAACGCAAAAGTCAGGTCGAAGGGTTGCTGGATCACTTGATCCTGATACTGATACAACCATGTCCCTTTAATCACAGCATAGCCATCATAGCGACCATGAAAACTGGTGACGTTGACAGTCAAACTGGCCTGTTCGCCGGCAACGGCTTGATTTGTTATCAGCCAATTTGGTAAATCTCGTGTCAAATGCGTAATCAAGGTTTGCTGTAATTGCTGATCTAAAGAACTGGCCCACTGGTTATTCGCTGCAATCGTGTATTTTACCTTATCGGTTTGATAAACAAGGCCACTGCCAGAGAGATAATCTGAGACAATAACCGGTGCAACACGTAAGGCATGTCGCTGATTAATAAAACTGCTTGTTACTGCCTTTTTGGTCAGGATTTGTGGCGTATCGAGTTGATAATAGTTGGTTACTGGCGTGCTACTGCACGCCGTTACAATAGCAACAATAATTAAAATGACCGCTTGTCTTATCATTGTTTGGCTCTCACGGGTTGAGGATCTTTACCTGGTGATGCGGCGAAAACCAGCGCATTACTTTTGGTATTCAGTGTACGTAAGACAGGCTGTAGCTCACGCAATACTTGGTCAAGACGCTGCATATCACCAATCAGTCGATTGTAGGCTGGCGATCCTGGCTGGATCCCTTTAATGCTACTGTTCAATTCTCTGATTGTTTTTTGCATCTCTTCAGGCAAGGTTTTCATCGCTGGACTTGCTGTTATCTGATTGATTTGATCCAGCGAGGTTTTTAAAGACTGCATCGTCTTCTGGCTCTGCTGTAATGAATTGGTTGCCTGCACAATCAACGGATTAATTGGTAATTTTTCCACCTTATCCAAGATAGCCATCACTTTTTGTTGCATTTGAGTGAGTCCACCATTTAAGGTCGGTATCACTTGATGATTTAGCATGTTGTTGGGGCCAGTATAAGGTTTAGGATGATCATAAAAATCGAGATCAACATACAATGCACCAGTAATCAGATTGGCTGTTTTCAAACTGGCTCGTAATCCTGAATCCACGCCGTTAACCAAGTGTTTTCGGAAATCAAAATTATTCCCAAGGCTCTTAGTTAAACGATCCGGCTCAATGCGAATCAACACTGGAATACGGTATTCTGTCCCCAGCGCTTGCACTAAGCTCGGATTTAAGAAAGGTGCCTGCGCCACCGTACCGAGACGTATCCCTCGGAATTCAACCGGGGCTCCCGCTTGCAAACCACGGATACTCTCGTTAAAGAACAATAAATAGTCCTGATGGCGAGTGAATAAGGATTCTTGTGTGGATCGTTGATCATCAAAAAGATGATAATTATCCATATTTTTAGCGGGTGTCCCAACATCACCGCCTGAGGGAACATCAAAACTGACCCCCCCACTTAATAACGTGGCGAGGGAACCTAATTCAACGCGCATTCCTGCCGCCGACATATCAAATGCAATGCCGCTATCTTTCCAGAATCTGACATTGCTGGTGACTAAGCTATCATAAGGAGCAGAAATAAATAGCTGATAATTCATTCGACGCATTTTACTATCAAACTGGCTGGCTTCCACAGAACCGACTCGGTAGCCCCGAAATAATACCGGATCACCGGCATTCAACTGTCCAGCCCGCGTGCTGTCGAGAATAATACGGATCCCTTTGGCATCGGGTGGAGCTAAAGGTGGCGCATCAAGTAATTTGTAAGTTTTCGCCTCGCTGGAATGGTGACTTCCCGCTTGCAACTCAATATACGAACCGGATAACAAGGTATTCAGGCCTGTTACCCCTTCACGACCGATCTGAGGTTTCACCGTCCAAAACACACTGTCACCGTGGAGCATTTTTTCCATGCCGGCACGCAATCTCGCCTTAATGATCACTTGGTGCAAATCATCGCTCAGTTCAGCACTCTCTACGATCCCCACATTGACACTACGACTTTTTATTGTCGTTTTACCTGGTATAATACCATCTGCATTACTGGTTATAAGCGTCACCGCTGGCCCTTGGTGAGCAAAATGGTAATAGAGGATCCAAGTTCCCGTCAATAACGTCACCAAAGGAACGATCCAAACGGGTGACCAGCGTTTTATTCTATTAATATGGGCTAAGCCCGTTTTATTCTGAGTCACTATCCTGTCCCTCTACATGTGTGACTGACTCCCTATCCCACAATAAACGGGGATCGAAAGACATTGATGCTAACATGGTTAAAATCACTACAACGGCAAATAATATGACGCCCCAAGCTGGGTACACACTCATTAGCCCGCCAATCTGTACTAACGCTGACAGGATGGCAATCACAAAAACATCTATCATCGACCAACGCCCAACCAGTTCAACTAACTCGTAAACAAGATTCAATCGGTGTAAATCCGGTTGACGACGACTTTTGACACCATAGCTCAACCAACCAATTGCCAACATTTTCAGACAAGGTACCATAATACTGGCAATAAAAATAACCAATGCGATGGGCCATGACCCATCGTTCCACAATAAGGCTACACCGGCCATAATCGTCGAGCCAGTCGCATCACCCAATGCATCTGTCACCATTATCGGTAATACATTCGCTGGAATATACAGGATCACAGAGGTAAGCAGCAAAGCAAGAGTTAACTGTATACTCTGCTTTTTACGCGCGCTTCCCTTAGTCTGACATCGTGGACAATGAAGACTATCGAGGTGGATAATTGCACTACAACACCCACAACGGCGAAGCCCCTGAGATAATCCCGTGCGTCCGGCTTCAGGTTGCTGTGCTAATTCAGGCAATGGCTCAATTGATAGCCACAGCTTTGCTCGATCAACAGACTGAAAAGCCTTTAACTCAAGTATGCAAAATAAGCACCACGCCCAAAAACTTAGTCCAAGTGTAATGGCACCATAGGCCATTAATTTGACAAAGCTAACTAAAATCCCCGCCATAAATATTTCAGCCATTCCCCACCCCCGCAACCAAAATAAATAACGGGTCAGTTTTTTCTTAAAAGGGGTGGGCAGTATTGAACCACTACTGATTAATATAATGAAGATCAAGCAACAAGCTGGTAATAGTTGCACCAGTAATATAAAGATCAGCGCTAAAGAACGAAAATTTTGATTAATGAGTAATGAAGGGATATTGAGTAATGTGATCTGGTTTGTTAGACCCGCCACTTCCATACCAATAAAAGGAAAGAGATTGGCCAAAAGCAACATAAACAATGCACAGATCGCATAAATGGCTGAACGCCAAGGCGATCCATGCCATTCTGTCTGTAACGTAGTGTGACAGCGTGGACAACTTGCGCGTGTACCTGGATGCAAATGCGGGATCCGGCAAGTCATGTCACACTGTGGACACAGTCGCCATTGTGCGACATTAGTAAGATTACCCATTGATAACCTGATTACTCTTCACCATTTTTTATTCTCTCCAATTGCGCCCAGCGTTCAAAAGCGATCTCCAATTCTTTTTCTAACCCTGCCAATTTATCCACAACAGGTTGACTCACCGTATGAGGCTGGGTAAAAAAATCGGCTTCGGCCATGTGAAGCTGTAATGTACTGATTTCTGACTCCAATAGCTCAAGGGTGTTGGGCAATTGTTCAAGTTCCCTGGCTTGGTTATAACTCAGTTTGTGGCTTTTTTTCCTCACTAAAGCTGCGCTAGTTGTCGAATTTGACGAGTTTTTACTGACAGGCGGCACTGCGGGAGGGGTTTGGTAACGGATTGACTCAGCTTGTTGTTTTTTTGCATCATGGTAACCACCGATAAAGCGTTCTATCTTACCTTGTCCCTCAAAGAACCAACATTCTGTTACGGTATTATCAACAAATTGTCGATCATGGCTGACCAGTAATACTGTACCTTGATAATTTTCAATCATCTCTTCCAGCAACTCTAAGGTTTCCACATCCAGATCATTGGTTGGTTCATCAAGAATAAGTAAGTTACTGGGTTTCAAGAATAATTTTGCAAGCAAAAGACGATTTCGCTCTCCACCAGAGAGTGCTCTTACCGGTGTCATCGCCCGTTTCGGGTGAAATAAGAAATCCTGTAAGTAACCCAATACATGCCGAGGTTTACCATTAATCAACACCTCCTGCTTGCCTTCCGCGAGGTTATCCATCACGGTACGATCGGGGTCAAGCACAGCCCGATGTTGATCAAAGTAAGCCACTTCCAGTTTAGTTCCAACATGTACCCGCCCTGAATCTGCATTGATTTGCTGCAACATCAATTTGATTAAAGTGGTTTTGCCACAACCATTCGGTCCAATCAACGCGATTTTATCATTGCGCAATATCTGAGCGGTGAAATCGGCAATCAATCGCTTGTCCGCAATCTGATAGTTGACCTCTTCCAGTTCAAAGACAATTTTACCTGAGCGAGACGCTTCGCCCACCTGCATATTGGCTTTACCCATCACTTCACGACGCGCAGCACGCTCATTACGCAAGGCTTTCAGTGCTCTTACCCGCCCTTCATTACGCGTTCGCCGCGCCTTGATCCCCTGACGGATCCACACTTCTTCTTGTGCAAGTTTACGGTCAAACTCCGCATTTTGCTGTTCTTCGACCCGTAATGCTTCTTCTTTACCCACGAGAAACTTATCATAATCCCCGGGCCACGAAACCAATTTACCGCGATCCAGATCAACAATGCGGGTTGCCATATTGCGAATAAAAGATCGATCGTGCGAGATAAAAATAAGACTGCCTGTGAAACTTTTAAGGAATGTTTCCAACCAACCGATCGTTTCAATGTCTAAGTGGTTTGTCGGTTCATCCAATAAAAGGACGCCTGGATTACTGACTAAAGCCCTCGCCAGTGCCGCTTTACGTAGCCAACCCCCGGATAACGAACTCAGTTCAGTCTCAGCTTGCAAGCCTGTTTTTTGTAACACGTCTTGGATCCGGCTTTCCAATTGCCAAAGATCTTGGTGATCCAGTAACGCTTGGATCCGAGCCATTTCGTTTAAATTTTTGTTTGATGGGTCATGCATGACCTTATGGGAAATCGCATGGTAGGCTTTAAGGACCTCAGCCTGCTCAGCCACACCCTCAGCAACAAAATCGTAGACTGAGCCGCTAATATTGCGCGGTGGATCCTGTTGTAATCGAGCAACAACCAAATCTTGCTCGTAAATAATTCGACCGTCATCCAAGCCTTGTTCACGATTGATGATCTTCATTAGGGTCGATTTGCCCGCACCATTACGGCCAACCAAACAGACCCGTTCTCCCGATTCAATGTGCAATTCGGTATTATTCAGTAAAGGGGCATCACTGAACGAGAGGTAGGCACCATGGATACTAATTAATGACATAAATTTTCTGTTCCTATGCTGACCAGTTGAGTAACCAGCAATTATGAATATGACGATTACGGGCAAAGTCTAGGGATTGGGTCTGGTGAGTGATCTCTTGGGCCTGAAGCCCTAATGCAGCAATCCCTTCTTTGTCCATTTTAAAACCGCGCTTATTGTTGGAAAACATAATGGTTCCACCTGGACGTAACAGACGCTTCAGATCAACAAGAAGTTGCAGATGATCGCGTTGTACATCAAACGTTTGATCCATACGTTTTGAATTCGAGAAAGTCGGTGGATCAATAAAGATAAGATCAAAGGTTTCACGGCAATCGCGTAACCAACTTAAACAATCCGCCTGCATGAGACGGTGACTGCGACCTGCGATATTATTGATCTGGAAATTTTTTTCAGCCCACTCCAGATACGTACGAGACAGGTCAACCGTGGTGGTACTTTTCGCCCCACCTAATGCGGCATGGACACTTGCTGTGCCAGTATAAGCAAATAAATTAAGAAAATCTTTACCTTGGCTCATTTCACCCAGCATTTTTCTGGCTATTCGATGATCGAGGAATAATCCGGTGTCCAAGTAGTCCGTCAAGTTGACCAAAAACTGAGCATGGTATTCACGCACCGTGAAATATTGATTTTTCTCAGCCAGTTTCTGATATTGGTTTTGCCCTTTTTGTCTTTCTCGGGTTTTCAGGATCAGTTGGCTCGCGGCAAGATTAAGCACATCCAAGGTCACACTGATCACATCAAAAAGACGTTGACGGGCACGGGCGGCATCCACGGTTTTTGGCGGCGCATACTCTTGGATCACCACTTTATCCGCATAGCGATCAATCGCAATATTATACTCTGGAAGATCTGCATCATAAATACGATAACAATCAATGGGTTGTTGTTGCGCCCATTTATCAATCTTTTTTATATTTTTACGCAACCGATTAGCAAAATCGGCTGCCAATTCGCTAATGCGATCGCCTGCTGCCGCTTGGATTGCATAATTTTTCTGGACGCAGTCGAGTGGACCATTTTTCGCTTTAAACTGCCGATCTGCACGTAACAGTAAGCAACTTAACAGTTCAGGAGAAGCACTGAATAACGACAACTGCCAACCACCAAAATGCTGCTTAACCAAACGCCCAAGCTGGCTATACAGTGCAATCAGAGCAGGTTCACTTTCTAACCTTTCGCCATACGGTGGATTACTGACAAGGGTACCCACCACATCTGAGGCACACGGCGAGGTTAATTGTGTAATATCCTGCTGCTTAAAACTGATTAAGCTCCCCACCCCAGCACGCCGTGCGTTGGCCTGAGCACGATCAATCACTTGACTCTCTTTATCATACCCAAACATGCGTACTTGTTTGCCCCGCATGCCAAGACCTGCTCGCTGCCGAGCCTCATCCACAATCTCCTGCCAAATCTGTGGCTGGTATGTGTTCAATCCTTGCACTCCCCAGTGTTCTCTCGCTAAACCCGGCGCTCTATCACAAGCCATCATTGCCGCTTCAATCAGTAACGTACCTGAACCACACATCGGGTCAATCAAAGGCATACCCGGTGTCCAGCCTGAGCGTAAAATAATGGCTGCGGCCAAGTTTTCTTTTAATGGCGCCGCGCCGGTCCCTTGCCGATAATGCCGCTGATGTAATGATTCCCCACTTAAATCCAGTGCGAGACTGACTTGGTTTTTATGCAGAAAAGCATGGATATACACATCGGGATAATCCCGATCGACTGAGGGACGAGGGAGATTTTGGCGAAGAAATTGATCGACAATAGCATCTTTTATGCGTAATGCGCCAAATTGACTATTGCGGATCACGTCGTCAGTCCCATTAAAGCGGATCATAAATCGTTTACTGCTATCAAAAATTTCAGGCCAGTTAATGCCCAGTGCCCCCGCATACAGATCGAGATCACTGTAAACATTGAATTCGTTTAACGTAAGCAAAATACGTGATGCCAGACGACTCCACATCAGTGCACGATACATCATATGAGTATCACCACTAAAATGCACCCCACCAGGCACCAGCCGTATCTCCTGAGCACCCAATCCTTCAAGCTCAGTTTTCAGTAATTCTTCTAACCCGCGGCCGGTACTGGCAAATAGTGAATTCATCATGTTTAATCTTTGTAATGGGTAAATTTACCTTATTATACCTAATGCAGACCGCAAGTCATAAGGTTACCTGCATTTATACTGCGAGTTATCGCACGACATAAAGCAAAAGGATCAACATGGTTAACACGATAAAGGAAAATCGCCGTGAAAAGCGCAGTCACAAGAGAAAGGAATCAGTCAAGACAGGGTGATAAGATCCGTTAAAGACCATCAACTGTAGAAATAGCAAGAGGCAGCACAAGGCAGAGTACCAATCACGCTGGTGTCTCAAGAAAAAAACCACGTGAATGTGAGAAAAAAAATTATATTACCTGTTGGTAATGCGGTTCTACCGAGGCAAAAGATAATGGGATCAGCCGATCATTCATCAATTTGATTGCATCCCCTAATTGTAAGCATTTAGTGGGTAGCTGCACGTGCAATTGTGCAACAACACAAAGCGAGGCCACCTCATTGCTTTCAACCACCAACAACGCAATGGTTTGATCGTACTCCGTTAAAAATGCCTGAACCAAATGCCCCATTGCAGGCTGATAGCCATGATTAAATACTTTAAAGTACCAGCTTTTAGGCATAATCGGTTTCAAATAGCGAGAAGCAACCAAGCTATTTAATATTAATTGCGAACGGTGCTCATTTGTAAGCTGGAGCGGTTTTAAGCTTTCTTCAAACAAATAAAAAGCAGTGGCATCATCCACACTAAAAGGTTCAGAACGTTTGGCAGATGGAATTAACATTTTTCCTGAGAATCGTGAGCAAAATAATAACCCACCCTGGATCTCAAGCATCATACGATCATAATCGTCATCATAAAACCATTGCCATTGATCATCAGGTTTTAATTTCATTCATCCCTCTGTTCTTCAATGTAACAAGGTGCGTTTAACTTGCGTTTAATAATTAACCAATATGATAATTTAACCCGAGGCATAAATAAAGCCTCTGAGTCAAAATATTTGTAAATTAAATAATTTTATTTATTTTCTTTAAAAGATTTGGTCCTTGATAAATAAATCCAGAATAAATTTGCAGTAAGGTGGCTCCCGCATTTATTTTTTCTTTGGCCGCAATACCTGAATCAATTCCACCAACACCGATTATTGGTAAAACACCTTGTAATTCCCTGTGCATGATTTTAATGACATCAGTACTGATCGCTTGCACTGGACGTCCACTGAGTCCACCAGCTTCACCTGCTAATTTTGAATTTTCGATCAAACGGCGATCCAATGTTGTGTTAGTCGCGATCACAGCATCCATTTTATGTCTAACTAAACTATCCGCGATCTGAATTAATTCCTGCTCAGAAAGATCAGGGGCAATTTTAACCGCGACAGGGACATATTTACCATGTAATGAAGTCAGCTGTGATTGCTTTTGTTTTATCGCAATTAAAAGATCATCTAATGCTTCACCGTACTGTAATGATCTTAATCCTGGTGTATTCGGTGATGAGATATTGATCGTCAGATAACTGGCTTTATCCCAGGTTTTATCCATGCAAATTAAATAATCATCTTTTCCATATTCAACCGGCGTCTCTTTATTTTTTCCAATATTGATCCCAAGGATCCCTTTATAGGAAGAATTATTTATATTGTGGATCAATTGATCAACACCATGGTTATTAAATCCCATTCGATTAATTATTGCCTCGGCTTCGGGCAATCTGAATAAACGAGGAAGATCATTACCTGGTTGGGCAAGGGGTGTCACCGTCCCCACTTCGATAAAACCGAATCCCATCGCAGCAAAGGCATCAATACATTCGCCATTCTTATCAAGGCCTGCCGCTAATCCGATCTGATTAGGGAAGCTTAATCCCATACACTGAACTTGATTACCCTTGATGTTCTGTTTTATCAGGAACTCTAAGGGGGTACCTGCAATTTTTCTCAATAATTTTAATGTTAATTCATGAGACTTTTCAGCATCAAGTGTAAATAATAATGAACGAATTGCTCGATACAACATACTTTCTCCATACTCAAAGATGATACAGTGTGTCACTGCCACTCCCGAACGGCCCGGTAACTCAGTTGACACAAAGGATCAGCAGAATAAGTTCAGCAGACAATGATCCTCACTCTGTCCCCCGATCCTACACGAGGATCGCGAGGATCACTTCATTGATGGCGGCTTACACTGCCAAGGCTTTACTGACTTTCTCATACAGATCACGTGATAAATTCTCAAGGGACTGCAGTTCGATCAATGCCTCTCTCATCAATTGCTGGCGTTTAGTATCATAACGTTTCAAGCGGATCAAGGGTTCCATTAACCTCGATGCGATCTGTGGATTACTCTGATTCAGATGTTTTAATACCCCAATCAAAAACTGATAGCCCGATCCATCAATACGGTGAAATGCCACTGGATTCAGCTGAGCAAACGATCCTACTAGCGCCCTCACTCGATTCGGGTTATTCATGGTGAATGAAGGGTGGGTCATCAGACCTTGTACCCGTGTTAATACATCCTTATCAGAGCGACTCGCTTGGATAGTAAACCACTTATCCATTACCAACCCATCATGGTGCCATTTGGCTTCCCAGTCGCTCAGCAATGCCGTTGCAACGGATAAATTCGCATTCACTGCGGCGCTCAAGGCCGCCTGACTGTCTGTCATATTATTAGACTGACGATATTGACGTTCAACCAGTTGTTCCGCAAATTGATCACATTGTAAGGCTAAATAACTCAAGCAAACATTTTTAAGGGCACGTTTACCCATATCATCATGATCAATACGGTATTCGCCACATTGGTTCTGTTGGTAAATGTCGAGAAGGTCTGCTTTAAGGTGTTGACTGAATGTTTGCATTAAAGCGTGACGCACTGCAGCAATGGCATCAACATCAATCAGCTCAAACCATTCTGCTATCTCTGGCTCTGAAGGTAATGTCAGGATCTGAGCCCGCAAAGCCGCAGGGATATGCCGATCGTTCAAGACCTCTTTGAAGGCCTGAATCACATGCTCAGGTATGGATAAAGGTTGAGCCTGTTGGAAACGAGCCACATTCAATTTAACATAAATTTGCAACAGACTTTGAGCCGCATCCCAACGCGAAAACGCACTGGTTGCATGACGCATCAAAAAAGTCAGTTGCTGATCTTGCCATTGATAATTCAGGCGGACAGGCGCAGAGAACTCCCTAAGGAGTGAAGGCACGGGTTTGACAGGCACCTGATCAAAAATAAAGGTTTGCTCTGATTCACACAAGTTCAATATGCCAGATAAGGCGTTACCTTGATATTGCAGCGGGATCACCTGACCATTTTCATCATAAATTTCAATGTCTACCGGAATATGCAGCGGTAATTTTTCGGTCTGATCAGCAGTGACAGGGGTCTGTTGTTTCAGGGTCAATTGGTAAGTGTGTTGCTGTGCATCGTAGCGATCTGTCACTGTCACTACCGGCGTCCCCGATTGGCTATACCAACGCCGGAATTGCGTTAAATCATGCCCAGAGGCGTCTTCCATTGCTTGTACAAAATCGTCACAGGTCACCGCGCAACCATCATGTCGCTGAAAATAAAGAGCAATCCCTTTTTGAAATAACTTTTCGCCGAGTAAAGTATGTAACATACGGATCACTTCCGAGCCTTTTTCATAGACGGTAAGTGTATAAAAGTTATTCATCTCCATGACTTTGTCAGGACGAATGGGATGGGCCATGGGGCTGGCATCTTCCGCAAACTGAGCGCCACGCATGACCCTAACATTATCAATACGATTCACCGCACGCGACCCCAAATCGGAGCTAAACTCCTGATCACGGAATACTGTCAGTCCTTCTTTTAAACTGAGTTGAAACCAATCGCGACAAGTGACACGGTTGCCACTCCAGTTATGAAAATATTCATGACCAATCACCGCTTCAATATTGAGGTAATCTTTATCAGTGGCGGTGTCTGCTTTGGCTAAAACATACCGAGAATTAAAAATATTCAGACCTTTATTTTCCATCGCCCCCATATTGAAAAAATCAACGGCCACAATCATAAAAATGTCTAAATCATATTCGAGATTAAAACGTTGCTCATCCCAGCGCATGCTGCGCTTCAATGAGGTCATGGCCCAATCAGCCCGATCAATATTGCCTTTGTCAACAAAAATTTCCAAAGCAACATCGCGGCCCGAGCCTGTCGTATAACTGTCCTTAAGGACATCAAAATCCCCTGCGACGAGGGCAAATAAATAACAGGGTTTTGGGAAAGGATCTTGCCAAGTGACCCAATGCCGTCCATCGTCACTTTCACCACTGTCAATTCGATTACCATTAGATAAAAGATAAGGATAAACATCACGATTGGCATGCAGCGTTGTCGTAAAGCGAGTTAAGACATCCGGTCTATCGAGATACCAAGTGATGTGATGGAAACCTTCCGCCTCACATTGTGTACAAAGGGCATCGCCTGATTTGTATAACCCTTCAAGGGCCGTATTTTTAGTCGGATGGATGTCATTGACAATATGCAGAGTGAAGCTTTCAGGTAACCCTTCCAGCACTAAATTGCCGTGGTTAAGATGATAATCGTGCCACTCCTGCCCATCAATTTTCAATTCGATTAATTGCAGGTTTTCACCCTGAAGTTCAACCCTGTTCACCTCAGGATTAACACGTTTAAACTGGCTTATCGCGCTCACTCGGGTTTTTGTTTCATCCAAATCAAACGTTAATGCCACATCGGTAATGGTATAATCAGGTGCACGGTAATCGGCTCGGTACTTCACATCAGGTAAAGGTTGCATAAAAACTCCGTAGCGGTAGTCCTAAAGTCATACTGTCAGTCTATTCCGGTTAGTTTAGCGTTTCCAGTTACTTCAAGCGAATGATATGTTTAACAACGATAATTTAACATTTAGCACAATTTAGACTCGACCTTGACCCGTAATCTATGGTGTGATCGGATCATGCTTTGTTAGGGAAAATGACCTAGCTTTTATTTATATTTGAGCCAGTGTGTGTCTGTGCACATCGCTGGCTGAGGATGCAGATAAGCACTATGATTCAACATGCGTCTCCCATACTGACCACCCTACTTGATACTGATGCGTATAAGCTACATATGCAACAGGCTGTGTTCCATCGCTATAACACAGTGTCGGTCGTGGCTGAATTTCGCTGTCGTACTGAGGACAATCTCGGTATTTATGCCAGTGAGATCCATGAGCAAGTACAACAGATGCAGCACCTTAAGCTGACTGATGAAGAGTATCGCTATCTGGCTTCATTGCCTTTTTTCAGCATCAATTACTTGAACTGGTTAAAAGATTTTCGCTATCAACCAGAACAAGTCACCATTCAGGATCAACAAGGAAAGCTGGTTATCACACTGAGCGGCCTGTGGTCTGAAATTATACTGTGGGAAGTGCCTTTACTCGCCTTAATTAGTGAAACGATTCATCGTCATCAAACCCCGACCATCGGGATCAATCAAGCCTTGGAACACTTGCAGAAAAAACTTGACCATTTCCAGACCCAAGCCGCAGATACGGATTTAAGTCGCTTTAAAGTAATCGATTTTGGCACTCGACGTCGTTATTCACGTCAAGTTCAACAGGCGGTGGTCAGTACGCTAAAAAACCAAGTGAATTGGTTAATTGGCAGCAGTAATTACGACATTGCTCGCCAGTTAAATTTAGCCCCACTCGGTACTCAAGCCCACGAATGGTTCCAAGCTCACCAGCAGATCAGTCAGGAGTTGGCTCAAAGCCAAAGTGCCGCCTTGCAGGCTTGGCTTGAAGAGTATGATGATAGATTAGGTATTGCACTCACGGATTGCATTTCGACGGATGCTTTTTTGCGCGATTTTGGTTTCCATTTTGCTTCACGCTACCAAGGCGTCCGACATGATTCGGGTGATCCTGTCGCTTGGGGAGAAAAAATGATTAACCATTATCAATGCTTGGCAATCGATCCTAGTCGCAAGACACTGATTTTTTCTGATAATCTTTCGCTGGATAAAGCGCTACGTTTATATCAGCACTTTGATGGGCGTATTCAGTTGGCTTTTGGTATTGGAACACAACTGACCTGTGATATTGCGGGGGTCAAACCATTGAATATCGTTATAAAATTAGTCAGTTGTAACGGTAAGCCTGTCGCTAAATTATCAGACAGTCCTGGTAAAATGATTTGCCGTGATCCTAGCTTTATTACGGATCTGGAAAAAGCATTTCAGTTGACACCCGGCAGTCATTCCAGTCATCTTATCCCTTAAGATAGTGGCAACAACCAAATAATTTTTCTTGTCTAATCAATATTGCCTGGTAACATATTCGATCAGAAAATAAAAACAGACACTAAGAATACCTAAGAGAGAATAGTATGAGTATTGTGCCGGTAGTAGATATACTGCAAGGCCGGGTTGCGGTTGGCAGTGAAGTCACAGTCCAAGGTTGGGTGCGTACCCGCAGAGACTCAAAAGCAGGGATATCGTTTGTTGCCGTTTACGACGGTTCATGTTTTGATCCTGTTCAAGCGGTAGTCAATTACACCCTTGAAAATTACCAACAGGACGTTTTACGTCTTACCACGGGCTGCTCTGTTGAGATCCGAGGTCAAGTTGTTGCCTCACCTGCTGAAGGACAGGCGCTTGAATTGCAAGCCATTCATGTGAATGTTGTGGGTTGGGTTGATGATCCCGATACTTACCCTATGGCAGCGAAACGTCACAGCATCGAATATTTACGCGAAGTTGCGCATTTACGTCCTAGAACGAATCTAATTGGCGCCGTAGCTCGAGTACGACATACCTTGTCACAAGCCATCCATCGTTTCTTTCATGAGCAAGGGTTTATCTGGGTTTCGACGCCGCTGATTACCGCCTCAGATACGGAAGGCGCTGGCGAACTGTTTCGAGTGTCAACCCTTGACCTTGAGGCTCTACCAAGAAATGCACAGGGCAAGGTCGATTTTAGTCAGGATTTTTTTGGTAAAGAAGCCTATCTGACCGTTTCTGGGCAACTTAATGGTGAAACTTACGCCAGTGCCCTCTCTAAAATTTATACTTTCGGCCCGACTTTTCGTGCTGAAAACTCGAATACAAGCCGGCATTTGGCTGAATTCTGGATGATTGAACCCGAAGTGGCCTTTGCCGATTTAAATGACTCGGCTGCATTGGCAGAAGCCATGCTGAAATACGCGTTTAAAGCAGTACTTGCTGAACGCGCCGATGATATGGCGTTTTTTGCCCAGCGTGTGGACAAAAACGCGATCGAACGCTTGGAAAAATTTATTAATAGTGATTTTGCTCAAGTGGATTACACTGACGCTATCGACATTTTATTGAACAGTGGAAAAAACTTCGAAAATGCCGTGGAATGGGGAATTGATCTTTCTTCAGAGCACGAACGTTTTCTGGCTGAACAGCACTTTAATTCCCCTGTAGTGGTTAAAAATTACCCGAAAGACATTAAGGCATTTTATATGCGTCTTAATGATGATGGTAAAACCGTTGCCGCAATGGATGTCTTAGCACCCGGTATTGGTGAGATCATCGGTGGTTCACAGCGTGAAGAACGCCTTGATGTTCTCGATAAGCGTTTGCAAGAAATGGGACTGAACAAAGAGGATTACTGGTGGTATCGCGATTTAAGACGTTACGGTACTGTGCCACACTCCGGTTTTGGTCTCGGCTTTGAAAGACTGGTGGCTTATGTTACAGGTGTACAAAATGTCAGAGATGTGATCCCGTTCCCAAGAACGCCACGCAATGCCAATTTTTGATCCATTGACCTCTGTTACTCAAGCTATCCAGCCGGGTAGCTTGTTAATTTCCAAGTTCGTTTTATCCCTCCACCTTTAACCTGCTGATAAAGATAAATATTTCTTTACGGTTAAAACGTGTCAAATTGCCAGCCATATTTACATATTGATACAAGAAATCTAATCTTGAAACAATTTGTTGATATTTGTATCATCTTAGTGCTAGAAATAGCATTAATTGAATGGAAAGATGCTTTGAGATACACCACTAAAACCTAATTCTGTAAGAGTTCTGTAAAGAATTGTCGTCGACAGGTACGGGTGATAATAATTTAATGAGGATAGCATAAATGATGAAGCGTAACGTTCTGACTGTGATAGTCCCAGCCCTCTTAGCTTCTGGGGCGGTTAACGCGGCTCAGATCTATAACAAAGATGGCAATAAACTCGACCTGTACGGCAAAGTGGTGGGCGAACATTACCTATCCAAAGATAAAAGCAGTGATGGCGACCAATCTTACGTGCGCCTCGGTTTTAAAGGTGAAACTCAAATTAATAATCAGCTGACCGGTTATGGCCAGTGGGAATACAATTTCAATGCCAATAACTCAGAAGGCAGCGATGCGCAAGACGGTAACAAAACACGTTTAGGTTTTGCCGGTCTGAAAGTCTCGCAATACGGCTCACTGGACTATGGTCGTAACTATGGCATTTCCTACGATACGCTGAGCTGGACGGATATGCTGCCAGAGTTCGGTGGCGATTATGGCTATGCGGATACCATGACTGGCCGCACCACCGGTGTCCTGACTTACCGTAATACTGACTTTTTCGGTTTAGTTGATGGCTGGAATTTCGCCTTGCAGTATCAAGGTAAAAATAACCGTTCAGATTACCGTACCGCCAATGGTGATGGTTTTGGGATCGCCAGCTCTTATACGACGCCGATGGGTTTAGGGGTGATCGCGGCCTATCAAAAACAAGATCGGGCAGCAAGCCAACGTAGCAGCGATCTGCTCGGTCAAGGTCACAGTGCAGAAGTCTGGAACTTAGGCCTAAAATACGATGCCAATAACATTTATCTGGCAACCACCTATTCGGAAGGTCGTCGTGCAACACCGGTTTCAGGTACTTTCAATACTGTGGATGTCAAAGGTTTTGCTAACAAAACTCAAGATTTTGAAGCTGTCGCCCAATACCAGTTTGATTTTGGTCTACGCCCGTCTCTCGCTTATGTACAAACCAAAGCCAAAGACTTGGAAGGTGGCATTGGGAACGTCGATATTGTTAAATATGTCGAAGTCGGCACTTCGTTTGCTTTCAACAAAAATATGTCAACTTTTGTGGATTACAAAATAAACTTACTGAAAGATGACAATGCGTTAGGCTTAGCGAAAGACGATATTGTTGCTTTAGGCCTTGTTTATCAGTTCTAATTCCCCTGTATACTGTCGCGGTATTCCTATTCCTCCGTGTACCGCGACATGCAGCAAGACGTTATCGTTCGCGATCACTCATCCCGTCCTATTAATCCTGTTATTCCCTGAGTTTCTTCCGGCTGTCTCTGTCTCCCCGCTCAATGGGTTGCTTGGCATCAAGAGGCGAGTAATAAAGTGTGATTGATCACTAAAATGATTATTTCTGTTGCTATAAAGAATGAAAGATTGGCAAAATTAAAGTCGCAGCGTTACCCTGTCTACTCTCTGATCATTCTTCTCCATTAAGGATTAATACATGTTTGAATCGATTCCTGCTGCCGCAGCTGATCCTATCCTTGGACTGGCAGATTTATTTAACGCCGATAAACGTCCTGGAAAGATTAATCTTGGTATCGGAGTCTATAAGGATGAAACCGGTCAGACTCCAGTCATGCATTGTGTCAAAGAAGCTGAAAAACATCTGCTTAATCATGAAACAAGCAAAAATTATCTCGATATTGCTGGCAGTCAAGCCTTTGCTGGCGTCACTCAAGCACTCTTGTTTGGACAAGAACACCTCGCCCTCACTGAACAACGATTACAAACGGCTCAAGCCCCCGGTGGCACAGGCGCCCTTCGGATCGCAGCAGATTTCTTGGCAAAAAATACGCGGATTAAGCGGGTCTGGGTGAGCGATCCCAGTTGGCCCAATCATCACAATATTTTCAAAGCCAGTGGCCTCGACGTCCTGACCTACCCTTGGTATGACGAAGTTCAACATCAGCTTAATTTCGATGCCTTAGTCACCCGCTTGCAGCAGGCGGGCCCTGACGATGTGGTGCTGTTGCACGGATGTTGTCATAACCCAACCGGTATGGATCCGAATAGTGAACAATGGCAGGTACTCAGTGATCTAGCAAGGCAAGGAGGATGGTTACCTCTGTTTGACTTCGCTTACCAAGGCTTAGGCCAAGGTTTGCAAGAGGATGCGGCAGGCCTTAGGCTGTTTGCCGCACAGCATGCCGAATTACTGGTTTGTAGTTCATACTCTAAAAATTTTGGTCTCTATAATGAACGTATTGGTGCCCTGACGCTGCAAGCCGCAACGGCAGATATTGCAGCAAAAGCGTTCAGCCAGATTAAATCGGTTATTCGAGCCAACTATTCGAATCCTCCCGCTCACGGTGCGGCCATTGTTACCACCATTTTATCCGATGCTTCATTGCGGAGTGTCTGGGAGCAAGAACTGACTGAGGTTCGACAACGTATCCAGCGAATGCGCCTGTTGTTTGTTAAAACACTGGTCGAAAAAGGTGCAAAGCAAGATTTCAGTTTTATTAAAGAACAAAATGGGATGTTCTCATTCAGCGGCTTGAATACACAACAAGTACAACGGCTACGAGAAGAATTTGCTATCTATGCCGTCAATTCAGGCCGGATCAACATTGCCGGCATGACGCCCGTTAATATGTCACGTCTCTGTGAAGCGATTGTCTCCGTATTATAAAGGGTCGGGGAAAGGCTCACCCCGTGTCTGCCTTTCCCTCTTTATTATGCAAGCAAAAAAGGATTGTTGCGTTTTTCTTCACCGAGCGTTGAGATCGCCCCATGGCCTGGCAGAAACGTCACCTCATCACCCAGCGGTAACAATTTTTGTTTTATTGAATCAATTAATTGCTGATGGTTACCCTGAGGAAAATCACTGCGTCCCACTCCACCACGAAAAAGCACATCACCTGAAATGAGTAGATTCTCGCTGGCAACAAAAAAAACAATATGGCCTGGCGTATGGCCAGGGCAATGCTTGACTTGCAAACTCACGCGACCCAAGACCAGACTCTCGCCGTCGCCCAACCAGTGATCAGGTTGCAATGGCGCACAATAAGCAAAACCAAACATCTGACTTTGTTCAGGTAAGGCATCTAGCCAGAATTTATCTGCATCATGTGGACCAATAATTGGGATTTGCCAGTGCGCCGCTAACGCTGACGCCGCACCCACATGATCCAAGTGACCATGCGTCAGCAAAATTTTTGTCGGGTTTGCACCTTGTTGCTGAACAAGCTGGATGAGTTTCTCAGCCTCCCCGCCAGGATCGATAATGGCCATTTCGTTGGTAGCCAAACAACGTAATAGTGTACAATTCTGCGAGAAATCAGTCACAGGGACAATTGTATATTCGAGTGTGCGCATGTCAATCTTTGGATTAGGGATCACCAATGCCTGACTGGCCCAGTGTCAATATGAATAAAGTTACTGCGTGGATAGTAACCCACTCCACCACTTCGCATACTCAGGGCAGCGGTACGCAATCGTTTTAATGGGATTCCTTCAATATGAAGATCCATTGCTCTCCCCTGAGTATGAAAACTGTGTTTAGCTACACCACTGCGTGCACTGCGTCCCCGTAAATAGTTATTGGTTTCTAATGTACGATAACCCGAGATCAGCTGTATGGGTTTACGTGTATTCATTAAAAGTTGTAGGCGATAAAGTTGATCAAACAGACGCGGATCAATACGTGTGACCTCATTCGCTCGGTAATCACGGAAAAAGTGATTTAATCTGGTTAATTCCTCATGATTATATCGAGTTCCATCAAAAAATTCTGTTTTTAAGGATTCACCAGTATGGATGTTATTTAAAGTCAGAATTTTTGGTGTGGAAGTCGAGCGAGAAGCTTTAGCTAATTTCGGAAAGATAGCAAGGCCTGCTGCCGCTCCACTTAATAATAATAATTTGCGACGGTTTGGATCCATGGTTTGCATTTATGATGACGCCTGAAGGAAAGAGGTGTAAAAACAATTATTCTCTTTTAAAAGTAACCTTTGACTATTTATTCGTCAAGTTGAAAGACGTCAATAATTGTAAATGTCACCACGATTAACTGGATTGGCATTACTCGAAAAATCCCACAATCCGAGCAATACCAATACAAGTGAGCCGTTAAATAAACTGTTTTGCTATCTCAGCTGTATTCTGATCATCGCTGAATTGTTTATCATAATGATAGATATCTGTACGGAATTGTACTTGATGGTTTTTATCAATCCAAGCACTGAGATAGAAAAGACTAACCGGGATCCGTTGTTTAATGGTGATATACCGAGTGGTATTTTGTTTTATCGCATCATTAATTCTTGTTTTATCCCAACCCACATTTTTTAAAAGTAATTCCGCCAGCTCTGCGGCTTTATTTACACGGACACAGCCCGAACTGACTGCGCGATAATCTCTCTGAAAAAGCGTATGGTTGGGCGTATCATGTAAATATATTGCATCACTACTCGGCATATTAAATTTATAACGGCCAAGCGCACTTTTTGAACCAGGATTTTGCTGCACCCGATACGGGAAATTGCTCGCTCGTAATTCATCCCAATTCAAGGTTAAAGGATCGATAATTGTCGCATCGCGACTCCAATCACTGTACAAAGTAAAATCATGCTGCTGCAAATAATGTGGATCTCGTTGTGCTTTAGGAAAGATATCTCGTCTCACAAGAGAAGTGGGGACATTCCAAGGTGGATTTAATACCACCGAGTTTAATGCACTGCGCATCAGGGGAGTTTTACGATCAGGCCTGCCGACAATCACGCGCGAAGTCAAAATTTGCTTACCTTGCAGATAATAATTCAACGTGTAATCGGCAATGTTGACCATGATCCCATTATGCATGTCATCAGGCAATAAACGTAGTCGTTGCATATTCAATGCAATAAGCCCCGCTTTTTGTCGAGGTGTGATATTTAACCACTGCCGAGTGCCTCCCCCGACGATCCCATCAGCAGCAATACCATAACCGCGTTGGAATTTTTTCACCGCGTCAACCAACGGATCATTGTACAGATCTTGCCCCTCTTCCTGACTAGTTGCAGCCAGATACCCCTGTTGTATCAATATTTTCTGTAGAGAAGCCAACTGCGCATAATGCATTCCTGGACGTAGCACACCACTATTGGTCAATTGTGGCCAATGATGATGGTCCGCCAATTGTGCCTGCAACGCTTGCTGCATTAGCTGATATTGTACGTGGGCTGGCCGCAATTTATTAATAAATTCGCTTAATCGATGCTGGCTCAGGGCCTGTTGCCACGAATTAATCCATTCAGTGGGAGGCGGATTGAGCGGCATACGCGCTTGGCCATATAACCATTTATCTCCTTCCGTGGGCACGCCAGCCACATAACTCAGATATCCCAGTAGCGCATCCGAAAGGAATCGATCCCGCTTCTGCGCAGAGATGGCGGGATCAGCGATCATTTTTAACCAGTGAGCAAACTGCGGATGGACGCCAGCCAGCGACAGATCGGCCAGTTGTTGCTCGAAATCAAGTGTTGCCTGCTTGTCCTGCCACATCATGGTATTAGGCTGATTGGTATATAGCCGCTCAATGTGATCGTTGAACCAGAGATCACCTTGCGCATGAGAATTATAATGAGTGGGTTGCTCACGTTGACTGGCAGGGCGGGTGATTTGTTCTGCTGCATGAGCATAATTGATGTTCAGTAACAAACAGGCACCCAGCATAAAGCATATCATCTGTACTGAAGGAAAATGCGTTCTCATTATAATTTATTCCTACTTGTTACACTGATTAACATCCACTATAAATTAAACAAATACAAAATGTAAAAAAAAATTTACGTTCTCTGTCTCTTTCTATCACTGCATTTTCATTAAAAATGTGAGTTAAAAAATATAACTCGCATTATTTAATATACGACGGTGTGACTCTCTAGCTCAGTAAGTGAAAATAAAATCAAGTGAATCGGCAGAATAAAATTTAGCCACGCTTTAATATGCACAGCAGTGGCTAAATTCACCTAATTGCAGAAAATAACCATCGTCTTATTCAATGACCTCACTTCCTGCGTGTTGCGGCTCCGGTGCAAAACCACGTAATCCCACTACGTGTACGTGTTCAGTATTATTCAAGACTTTACGCACCAGTTTGTAGGTTGTCCCTTTTTCTGGACTGATATTTTCAGGGGCTGCAATCACTAATTGCATCCCCAATCGATCACAGAGCTCAAACAGAGTGGCAATCGATCGCGCATCAAGACGTGCAGCCTCATCAAGAAATAATAAGCGACACGGTGAAATATCCTTCCCTCGTAGTCGCCGCGATTCCTCTTCCCAACTTTGAACCACCATCACCAATATGGACATGCCTGTACCAATGGCTTCACCCGTGGACAGCGCGCCACTCTCAGCTTTTAACCAACCATCAGAGCCTCGATTAACTTCAACTTCCATCTCTAAATAGTTACGATAATCCAGTAATTCTTCCCCAAGGTTCTGCGGCGTACGATTGCCCATCTCAATGTGTGGATTGAGACGCTGATAAAGGCGCGCCATGGCTTCAGAGAAAGTCAGTCTTTGACTGTTGAACAAATCTTGATGTTGCTCATGCTCTTGAGAAAGGGTATCCAGCAATAACGCATGACTTTCACGGACATTGACATTTAATCTGACACTGTTTACCTGTCCAAAGCTGACAGCCTGTAGCCCCTGATTCAGTTGTCGTATCCGCGTCTGCTCACGCTGGATTGTTTTACGAATAATGTTAGCAGCACTGCGCGAACTGATTGCCAAAGTTTGTTCGCGCGACGTCAACTCTTCCGTCAAACGATTTAACTCAATTTCCATTTGCTCAATCGCTTCAACTGGATCATCCGTGCGGATGATGTCTTGACGAATACGTTCGCGCAAATGCTGATAAACCGCAATAAAAAAGTGTATTTTACGTTCAGGGTATTTAGGATCTTCTGAGACACGCAACACATCACGCAAATGCTCATTGTCAGCGACCGCCAGTCTTAAAGCCCCCAGTGCTTTATCAGACATCGATCGTAATTCATCCGCTCCCCGATAAGCCAATTCACGTCGATGCAGTCGACGTTCGAGATGATTGTCTTTCACTAGGCGCATAACAAGACACCAACTGGCTTTAGCTCGAACAACCTCTTCACGTGACTGCATATAATCACGTTCCAATTTGCGCAATTTTTTCTGTAGCATATCCATCTCAGCTTCACAGAACGTCAATTGCTTCTCTAATTGATTACGCAATAATCGATTTTTACTCAGTTGCTGTGACAGGCTATCCCGACGTTGTCGCGCTTGCTGTTCTGCATTGGCATCGGCTGCAACTCCAATGGCTTTCATTTCCTGCTGCAACTCATTAAGCATATCACATTTGACATCATAAGAGCTTTTTAGAGTCGCCATCAGCTGAGTCGCTTGCGTCAATTCAGCTTGATACCTACGTAACGCTTCACGTTTATCTCGACGGGTGTTTTCCGCCTGCTCCAATTGCTTGCGTAATTTCTGACTTAAATCACTGTCTCCGCCCAACATGCCCGCGGCATCTTGGTAGGAAAAATGAGCCCGCCGCTGGACGACTTCGGTCAGTGCAAACGTCTGCTGACGATATTGACGCTGTTTGTCTTTGATCGCTTGATGGTCTTGTTGTAATTGCGCATTTTGCTGCGGATCATTTCGCAAGCAAGGTGCCATATTTTCAAGCTTGGCAAGACGCGTTTCATGTTGTTGCAGAAAACGAGAAGCTTGATGCGCCTCTTCAAGACGGATCTTAATTTCTTCATATCGTTCAGTTAAGCTGTCATCAAGCAATAAATGGGCACGAGGAACCAGTCGGTGTAATAATGCCACTGCCTCTTTCGCATGCTGATATTGCTGACGCTGTTGAACCGTGTCGGCTTCATGATGACTGATCGCTCGCTCAATATCAGCACGGCGTGTCGTTAACTGGCGGATTTGCTGTTCAGGATCCGTTTCAAAGGCAATTGCCAAATGACTGCCAATGAATCGGCTAAAGGCTTGATGCAAGCGTTGTATTTTCTGTACATCAAAGGATAAAGCGGCAAACTCAGCTGTGAGCTGGTCACGGGTTTCTCGTAATTTTTCAAGTCGATTTTCCCGAGCCGCCCGGCCAAATACAGGGACTTTAGGGAAACGCGAGTACCGCCATTGTCTCTCGGCAACTTTGACAACCACCGCGTGTTCAAGCTCTTCTGCACTGAATACACTGTCATCAAAGGATTGAGGGTCACCCTCAATCAGATAAAGATCATCAGGACAATCCTCGAGTCCAGCGAGCAGATCCTGAATACGATCCAGTTCAGGCACCACAATGGCATGGCGAGCAGGGCCATATAATGCGGAAAAATAAGGCGCATCATCCAAACTGACATCATCATAAATTTCAGATAATAGCACTCCCCCTAACCGCTCGGCCAACTGGTTCAAACGCGCATCATCCGCACCACCAGGTTGACTGAGTTTCTCGATTTGTTGTTCGACCTGCGCTTTTTTAGTGGCGAGGTTATCACGGGCGACGGTGATTTCTCGCTCACGTTCCAGCAGGTATTGCATCTGCTCTGTCACCTGCTGACTGTCCGTCAGGGCCTGTCCCGTCTGCTCACTTAACTGATTGAGGATCTCTTGTGCGGCAAGCCACAATGGCGCGCGGTGCGTTAAAGCAGCAATTTTCTCTCGTATTTGTTCCAACGCTTGACGATGCAGCAATCGTTGCTCTTGAGCATTGTCCACTGACTCGCTCAGTTGCGTGATTTCTGCTTGTCGTTGATCGAGCAGGTCCTCCAGCAGGTGGGGATCCGTCTGCTGCCCATGAAATTTAGTAAATTCTGCAAATAAGCGCTCAGCGTCTTGTTGTTCTTGTAAATTTTGGTGTAATTCATTCTGCCGCAACCGTAATGCCGGCAATTGTTGCGCATAATGGCGCTGATTACTGGCCTCCTGAAGCAATTGCCGTGCGACATGCCACGCTTCATCACGCGAGACAGGACCACCGTGGATCTGCTGTACCAATTCCAATGCTTCAGTAAACTGATTGTGAGCCACTTGAGTGACACTCAAACGCTGTTCTAAATCCAGTAACTGATGAGTTGCCTCCTGCTCACGAGCCTGAAATTGTTCTAGCCATTGCGCTGCATTGTCATCGCTTAAGTCAGAAAGCTTACACAGGCCTCTCGCTTTCTCTAGTGCTTGCAAGGCTTGCTGGTATTGGATCGCCCGGGTTTGCTGTACATCCAGTGCCTGTTGAAAATCGGCTAACTGACTCTTTAATTCATCCACTTCCAGTTCAGCCGCTTCAGCATCAATCTGGTTGTCAGCATGGATCGCTTCGGCCTCAGCAACCACTTCTGTCTGTTCTTCAAGACGATAGGTTAACTCTTCCAATTCATTCTGATAACGTTCAATTTTTTCCTGCTGCCGTACTGCCGTTTGTACCAAGTTCAGGTGATCACTGGCTGCTTGATATTCTGCTTCCAGTTCTTCTTCATTGGCACTGCCTTCCGAAAGCTCTCGGCTAAACTCAACTTGGCGATACTGTTCGGCGACCAGTTGCGTACGGGTACTGTAGAGCTCATTACGCAGTTGCAAGGCAGCATCAAGGTGAATTCGTCGCTCATTCGTATGGCGCATATAATCAGCTGACACGTAGAGAGTCGATTCCGTGATTAAATGTTTAAATAAATCCCGATCCGACTGAGTCACGCGAATGGCTTCTAAGGTCAATCTGTTCTCTCGTAATGCGCCTTCCATATCTTGGAAAGCCTTACGTACCCCACCATTTTCTGGTAAAAGATAATCACGCAACGAGCGTGTAATGGCACTGGAGATCCCGCCATACAATGAGGCCTCGATCAACCGATAAAATTTACTGCGATCTCCTTGATTGCGAAGCCGTCTCGGTACAATACCCTGTTCAAACATCATGCTGTGGTATTCAGTGACGGAACTGTATTGTCTGAAGCTTATCTGCTCATCCTGATCAAAGCGATCTTTTACTTCATTAAGGGGGCGTACTTTGGCCTGACGACTGTTAAGGATTTCAGTCAAAATATCCGTCGGCTGAAATTGCTCAGGTAATTGATGGAGACTGAATGGCTTGATGTCCACTTTTTTATCACGACCGGCAACTTGTTGCAGTCGGACACCAGCCAACACCCGTTCTTGGCGTGAGTTAACCACGTCCAAGACAGCATAACAAACACCCGGACGCAATTTACCGTGTAATCCACGATCACGCGATCCTGATGTGGCTCCCGCTTCCGTCGTGTTACGAAAGTGCAGTAATGTCAGATCAGGGATCAAGGCAGTAATAAAGGCCGCCATGGTGGTGGATTTTCCAGCACCATTACCGCCAGATAATGTCGTGACTAATTCATCTAAATCGAACGTTCTGGCAAAAAAACCATTCCAGTTGATCAGAGTCAGTGAGCGAAATTTACCACGTTCAATCATTGTTATTCATCCTCAGTCAACTCGACACTGTCACTCTCAGTTTCTTCATCAGACGTTGAGACAGTACGCTCAGTGAGAGAGACGGCCTCACCTTCTCTGATGAGTTTTAATTGCGCCTGTTGCGGATCGTCTCCACTGCGAACTTCCGCACCGAAGCGAAAAACCGCTTCAGTGATACGAAATTTACTGCTGTCGTTGCCCATAAACCAAACCATGCCTAACCGGCGCATACGCGTTAATGACGCGCGGACTTTTTCAGCCAATTTCGCTCGATCAATATCGGAACCGGTTGAGCGCTGATTAATAAAACGCAGCAATTTACTTTCGTCAGATAACGACAGCAATTCCTCGTACAGTTCTTCTTGGCTAAAGATCCCTGCATTGGCCAGTCGCTCTGGACTGAGATACAAATAGCACAGTATTTTGCCCACCATCATATCCAATTCAGACAACACCGATCGGGCAATCAACGTAGTTGATCGCGGCCGCAGATAAAAAAACCCTTCCGGCGCGCGGATCAATTCAACGTGATAACGTGAATAGAATTGCGCCAGTTCAGACTCAAAATCCATTAAAAAGGCATGGTTGTCCAGATCATCGATACCAATGTGTTTACCTGCTCTTAACTGACTATCAAGCGCAGGAAACAATGGATTGGCTAAAGCCTGAGCCAGTTTGACCGGCATGATTTGTTCAATATTTGTCAATGACATGTGCCTGTACCCTGGCTCCAAAATCGTTAATAGTTTGCCATTTCGCAGGGAGTCCGGCTAAATCCGCCTCGGACACACCCAGTTTAACCGCTTGATCGACAATAATTCGAGCCAAATCATAGTGCCTAGCCCGTGGATATTGGGCTAAGTATTCGCCCATCACCAAGGCTAAATCTAACGGTTTTTTTTGCTCGCGATAAATCGTCAGTGCCTGCTCTAACATGGCGGCGAGTTGTTCTCGAATTTCATTAAATTGTTCAAATTCCAATTCGGCAGGGAGCTCACCCATGACCTCTTCATTACGCAGACTGAAATCCTCTTCTCGTGTATCAAACAAGCGATCTGCACTGGCGTAATTTATTGCCCAAGGAGCATCAAAATAACTTTGCATTGATTGCCGTAAGCGTTGTGCGAACACCCTGTTTTTGTCCATATCAATGGCCGTACGAATAAATTTATGAACATGACGATCATACCCAATCCATAAATCAATCGCTTGTTGTCCCCAACTGATAATACGATCCAGTTTATTTTGTAGATCAAAGACAAGCTTATCAATAAACTGCAAATCAGGAACCTGATAGAGAGAATCTTGAATCGCTAATAAATTAGCTTGTAATTTATCTCCTGCCGCTTCCAAAGTATCCTGCAGCTCTCTCAATGTGCCGGATGTTTCAGACAAGAGCTGTTCACAACTTGAAATCGCAGACTGCCAGTCCTTATTTAATAATTCGCTAATCTCCTGCTTAACGGACTGCTGATGTTCATCCATTTGCCGTTGTGATAAGTCAATACTATCAAATATTTCTGCTACAGAATATTTTAGTGGCGCAAATACATTACGCTGCCAATGAATCTCATCACCGTCTTCAAGGGCTGCGGCAGCGGCTCGCTTCAGTTCACTGGCAACGATCGACAGTTGCATCGATAAACGCAAGGTAGAAAACGCTTTCTGCCTAATATAATAGTCTGTTATACCTATAGATAAAGGCGTAAGCCGGTAAATTGCCACCCCTTCCATCTGTTCGCTGACGAAACGATTAATTAAACGCTGTTTAACCATATCATTAATCGCATTATTCGCACGCTGAGTCATCGAATCGGCTGGCTGTTCAAATGCCTGACTGACATGTCGGAAAGCATCGATCAGTTCCCCTTCACTTAACTCACCATCGACTCGCTCACCGTTAAGGGTGGCAATTGCAAGTAAAAAAGTCAGACGTTCGACTGGTAACGTAATAGAAAAATCACTTTTACGCGCCCAGCCTACCAATTCAGGTATCGTCTGGCTAAAATCAGTCATAATCCATCCTTTTGTGCAGGTTTACGTGCGGTAACATGAATATAACGACCTAGACTTAAAAAAGGCTCTTGACGACTAAATTTCTTTTCCATTTCCAATATGCCCTGTTCACCATTCGCACTCACTGGCATATCCCGAAGCAGATCACTGAAAACACGGATCCCTACTTTGCTTTCAATGCGAAAGCCCGTCTGCTCTAACCACTGGTAAACCTGTGCAGGATCACGTGGGTAATCTGGCGATAATGTGCGTTTTTTTCTTTTTTTCATCTGTGTTCTTAAATAAGCAAAATTACCCAATGTCAGATTCTGCAATGTTAGCCCATGTACATTGTAGAACATAAGTGACATCACTCCACCTGGTAATAACAACTGATAGAGTTTTTGTAAAATGAGTTCAGGTTCCGAGACCCATTCCAGTACTGCATGAAATAAAATCAGATCGACAGGTTGATCCAAATAGGAAGCAATGTCACGAATATCAACATGAAGAAAACGGATCTTGTCATAGGCGTGCTGTTCAATCGCATACCGTTCAGCACGACGTAGCATTTCAGCAGATAAATCACACAGCGTCACTTGATGTCCTTGATTCGCCAAAAGACTCGCAATTTGACCAATACCTCCGCCAGCATCAAGAATATTCAGTGACTTACTCGGTAAAGTGGGTAAGATGGCCTCAAGCTCATCACGAACAATATGCTGGCGTATTTGTCCTTTTAGCGTACCATAGATGTTCTGTTCAAATTTTTTAGCGAGATCATCGAAATTACGATCCTGCATAGTTAACCTCAATGGTTCAGCTTGATAATTCGCACTATTTTGACATAGTTTTGCTCAGAACGGTTGACGTTGCACTGCCAACTGTCTGACTTCTGGTTAGTTATCCCAAAATGAGTGGATTATGCTTTTTATTATAAAAAAATTCCTCGGCACATTGCTGTTGCCATTACCTTTTACTCTGCTGCTTATGGCAGTAGCCCTGCTGCTCTTATGGCTAAATTTTCAGACAAAGGCAGCTAAAATCCTATTATCGTTCAGTTGGTTATTACTACTTTGTTGCAGTTTACAACCTATTGCTGACTTTGCATTAGCGCCACTGGAGACGCAGTATCCTACTTGGAACGGGAAACAGCAACCTGAGTATATTGTCGTACTCGGCGGCGGCTACACATGGGATCCGACTTGGGCACCGTCTTCAAACCTAGCCGGCAGCAGCCTCGCTCGCGTCACAGAAGGGATCCGTCAGTGGCAACGATTTCCTCAAGCAAAATTAATTTTTACCGGCGCCGCCGCGGCAGGAACGCCTCGCAGTAATGCCGCTGTCGCGGCTGACGTGGCCCAGTCATTGGCTGTGCCAAAAGATCACATCATTGTACTTGAGCAACCAAAAGATACCCAACAGGAAGCCAAAGCCGTCGCTGACAGGATCAAGCATCAGCCTTTTTTATTAGTGACCTCGGCCAACCACCTCCCCAGAGCCATGCGTTACTTTCAGCAACAAGGCCTCGATCCCATTCCTGTCCCTGCAAATCAGATGGCTGTGCATGGGACACTCAACCCATGGCAGAAATACCTGCCATCCGGTCTCTGGTTGATCCATAGCGAACGAGCAGAGTATGAAACTCTAGGCAGGATATGGCAACGCCTGAACACGCGTACTGAGTGATCCCATAGTATGCGACACGGTAAGTCGTCTTAACTTTTTTCTGTCAATCTATCCCTGACTTTCTGTAAATCGTCATGGGTATCAACACCTGGCCCCGGTACCTGACACGCTAAATCAACATGAATGGTCGCACCGTACCACAGCACCCGCAACTGCTCCAACATCTCGATGTTTTCCAATTGACAAGGCTGCCACTGAATATAGCGCCGGATAAAACCCGCCCGATACGCATAAAGGCCAATGTGACGCAGGACGGTGTTCGATACGGTTGGAGTTGCAGTCCCGAAATTATCCCTATCCCAAGGAATGGCGGCTCGGGAAAAGTACATGGCAAATCCCTGACTGTTAAGCACCACTTTTACCACGTTTGGATTAAATACGTCATTAACCTCCGTCAGCCTGACAGCCAGTGTCGCCATATCTGCATGATGATTACGTAAATTCTCTGCAACCTGGTGAATGATGGCAGGAGGGATTAATGGTTCATCTCCCTGCACATTAACCACAATGGTGTCATCACTTAATTGGTACTGTTCAATCACCTCGGCCAGACGCTCGGTGCCAGAGTTATGCTGGGCATGAGTCATACAGACCTCACCACCTGCTTGACGGATCACCTCAGCCACCTCGTCATGATCAGTCGCAACAATCACTCGTTCGGCCCCGGCAGCCATTGCCTGTTTCATGACACGAACAATCATCGGCATACCCACAATATCGGCCAGTGGTTTACCGGGGAGTCGGGTTGATGCAAAACGAGCAGGAATAACAACGACAAATCCCATATTAGTTCTCCGACACACCCAAAGGTTGCGCTTCTGTTTCTAATAAGACAGGGATGCCCTCTTCAATTGGAAAACGTAACTTATCCACTTGGCACAATAAATAGGGTTGCTGGTAGATAAGCGGCCCCTTACAAACTGGGCAGGCAATGATTTCCAGTAATCGATGATCCATAATTTCTCCGTAACTCCTGAATCGGCCAGTCAGTGCAGCCGGATAAAAGGATGACAACAAAACCCCACCCATGATTAGCCTCGACGGGCAGCAATAAGCGTGGTTATCTGAGTCAGTAACGTCGGTAAGGCTGGCCCTTGCAAGACAGCCTCAACCGGCATATACCACCAATTTTCTGCCGCAAAATGACGACATTTAACGGCATCTTTCTCTGTCATAAGTAAAGGTGTCGTGGACGATGTCAACGAATGTAATTCGGCTTCGCTGTACGCGTGATGATCAGCAAAGGCCACTTCTCGCTCAACCTTAACGCCGATCTGGCGCAACATGGAAAAAAATCGAGGAGGATAACCAATCCCCGCCATCGCCACTGTCCCTAGCAGATCTTTCGCTGGTTTTTGCTGACCATGGAATAAATTAATGGCATCACCTGGCATCAGTTGCATCGCAATGTCTGTCTGCACGCGCGTTGTGCCATTAACAATGACTGCATCCACGGTTTTTAGCCTTGTGGTCCGTTCACGCATTGGACCTGCCGGGATCAACCAACCATTACCAAAACGCCGTTCACCATCAATGACCACAATCTCAATGTCGCGTTGCAGTGCATAATGCTGTAATCCATCATCCGTAATAATCACATCAATATTAGGATCATGTTGCAATATACGCCGCACGGCTGCACTGCGATCCGGTGCAACTGCGACCGGCACACCAGTGCGTTGAAAAATCAGGACAGGTTCATCACCCGCATGCTCAGCTAAGGTCAAATTATCAATAATCAGCGGGTAATGTTTGGCTTTACCACCATACCCTCGAGAAACAACCGCAGGACGATACCCCTGTTTTCTTAGGTAAGTGACCAACCAAATTACCACGGGTGTTTTACCGTTGCCACCAGCCGTTAAATTGCCGACCACAACCACAGGCACGGGTGGCCGATAGCTTGCTCGTAATCCCCAACGATATAAATAACGGTTCAATCCACTGACTAAGGCATAAATAACAGAAAATGGCGTTAATAAACGCCATAATCCATTCTTACCACTCCACAATGCTTCAATCATTGTCCAAACTGCATTTTATAGAGCTGAGCATACACGCCCTTCTCAGCCAGCAATTGCTGATGGCTACCACGCTCAACAATTTGTCCCTCTTCAACAACCAGTATCTGATCGGCCTTCTCTATGGTAGAGAGTCGGTGAGCGATTACAAGGCAGGTCCTGTTTTTCTGTAAATCTTCCAATGCAGATTGAATAGCCCGTTCTGATTCGGTATCTAAGGCTGAAGTCGCTTCATCAAGGATAAGGATCGGGCTATTGCGTAATAAGGCTCTAGCAATGGCGATCCGTTGGCGTTGGCCACCTGATAGCATCACTCCATTCTCACCAATAACGGTATCAAGACCGTTTTCCATTCTGCTAATAAAATCGATTGCATGGGAGGCCTCAGCCACCCGTTCAATGTCCGCCCGTGAATAACGATCGCCGGTAGCATAGGCAATGTTATTAGCAATGGTATCATTGAATAGATGCACATTTTGTGAAACGACGGCAATCTGATTACGCAATGATTGCAAGGTATAATCTTGGATATTATGACCGTCCAGTGTGATTTCACCTTCGTTAATATCATAAAATCGGGTAATAAGGTTGGCGATAGTGGATTTACCAGAACCGGATCGCCCAACTAAAGCCACCGTTTTGCCTGCTGGCAATTCAAGACTAATCTTGTTAAGGGCCGGTTTATCACGTCCCAGATAATTGAACGTAACCTGATTAAAGGTAATATCGCCTTTGGCTTTATCCAATTGTTTGGTGCCACTGTCTTGTTCTTGCTCTGAATCAATGATGCTGAATAAAGTCTGACACGCGGCCATGCCTCTCTGGAACTGCGCATTGACATTCGTCAGTGATTTTAACGGTCGCATCAACGCAAACATACAGGAAAAGACCAAAGAGATACGCCCCGGCGTTAGGTGCGTTAGCACCCCAGGAAAACTCGCAATATAGAGGATCAAGGCAAGGGCTACCGCGGCGATCATTTGGATAATGGGGTCAGAAATCGATGAAACAGAAATCAGTTTCATACTGTGTTGACGCATATCGTCACTGACTCGATTAAACCGCTCAGTTTCAATTTGTTGCCCACCAAATATCAGGACTTCTTTGTGTCCTTTAAGCATTTGCTCCGCACTGCTGGTAACATGCCCCATGGTATTCTGCATATTTCTGCTGATATTGCGAAAACGGTAGGAAACCTTTGCAATCGTAATCGCCACAATCGGTGCTAATACCAATAAAATTAATGATAACTGCCAACTGGTGTACACCATGACCACAAAAAGGCTGATAATACTGGCTCCTTCTCTGATGACTGTCACGAGTGATCCTGAAGAGGACGACGCCACCTGCTCAGAATCATAAGTAATACGCGATAGCAGTGTCCCAGTAGATTGTTGATCAAAGTAGCTCACTGGCATGCCCATCATATGAGCAAAAAGTTTGCAACGGATATTCATCACCACATTGCCTGACACCCAAGAGATGAAGTAACTCGAAATGTAACTGGTTACACCCCGCATTAACATCAACCCAAGCACAGCAAAAGGCAACCAATTGAGGGCGGTTCGGTCAGCACTGCCAATACCATTATCCAGTAAAGGGCGAAGCAAGGAGAGGAGTAAGCTATCGCCTGCTGCATTTACCACCAGAGCAATAGCCGCAATTACCAACCCAGAACGGAATGGCACAATCATTGGCCATAAGCGTTTGAATGTTTGAAAAGTAGTCAGGTCTTTTTCAGAATGCATTAATATATTCACGTTTTTGAGGATTGCAGACTATTCTAGCTGGATTTCTGATTGAAGCCAAATGCCCGATGATACCAAGCTGGAGATATGTGTTCACGTAAAGTGATAACTCGATAAGAGTGGGCATCGATTAAAAGCGTCAATTGTCCCCCTCGCGCCGTATCAAGCCATTGATAACCTGCGTTATGATACCGATTAATTACCTTGATGGACGGCATGTGCCACGCATTAAATCTTGCGACTGAAGCCAATGCCACCTCGCCATTTACCGTTCGTAATAAAAGTGCGCCCGAAGAGCTGTTACTGCCATGGTGTGGGACTTGAATAAACGTGGCTTTTAATGCTGATTTATTCAACGCGACCATTTGTTGCTCTGCCGCTAATTCAATATCCCCAGTCAGTAATAAACTGACTTTGCCATCACTGATCTTTATCACACATGAATCATCATTATCGCCTCGGGTTTTTTCTTTCTCTGGCCAGAGAACTTCAAAATTTAACCTCTTCCACTGCCACCCAATGCCTCGGTGACAAGCTAAGGTAGGCTGTAACTGATAATTATTTCTAAGCGGGATCGTAGGCCAAGTTTGACGTAATGTCGCTAACCCGCCACGATGATCTCGGTGGCTGTGACTTAATATAATCTGAACCAAGATAATCCCCTGTTGACGCAGCCAAGGAATGATCGTGCTAGCAGCACTGTCACCACCTGGCCACTGATTACCAGTATCATATAAAATCGCCTCACTACCTTGACTGACAACCACGGCCAGTGCCTGCCCCGTATCCAACATATCAACACGCCATAACGGGCGCTCTGGAGAAAAACGCCATAAGGCAAGACAAAAAAGGCCGGCTATACTGCTGCATGGGTAGCGCTGCCACCAACCAGAGCGCACCAGCAGGATCCCTCCCCAACAGACGATGGCACATCCGAGTCCATCGACCAAGGTAAGCCATGCTGATTGACGGTGGATCATCCAGATAACCACGGCAATACTGCGCTCAGTCAACCACCATATTCCTTCCGCCTGATCGAATGCACTGGCAATTAACGCTAACATTGCCAACGGTAAGGTGATAAACGAGGTGATGGGAATGGCAATAAAATTTGCTGGCAAAGCCGTCAAACTGATCCCTTTAAATAACAATGCTTGGATAGGAAGCATCAGTAAGCACATCCCGATTTGTAAATGTACTAATCTTACGCCTCCCCAATACCAATGCGTTCGATAACTGGGACCGAGCGGAAACCAGCGGTACCAGCTAAGTAACATCATAATGGCGAGGACGGATAACCACAAACTGTCAGAAAGCATCATCATAGGATCAAAGATCAATAATAAGGAAAAACACAGAATAAGAGTTTGTTCACTCGTCAGATTGAACGCGCCACGTTTTATCACTATCCATAATGTTAACCCCAACATGGCCCGCACCGCAGAAGGTTGAGCCCCTGATAACCAAGTGTAAAATAATGCCAGCCCCCACCCCACCATGACAGCCATCAGGGGGGATATCAGTCGGATAGGTAATATAAACTGAATAAGTCGACTCAAGCCCCAGCCCGCAAAAGCAACCATACTAATATGCATGCCAGAAATGGCCATAATGTGAGCGATACCGGTTTCACGAAATAGGCTGTTGATCTGGTTAGGCACCGCGTCTCTACGCCCAAAAACAAACCCTTCAACCACCCCACCCCAAGTGAATGCTTTGAGCGTGCGATGCTGTTGTAAAATAATCTTGTGCCTGAGATCGCACTCACCGTGTCTCACTCGCTGTTGCAGAATTTTAGCTTGAATAGGACTATAACTGGCAAGTGCATAGCGTTGTGCATCATAACCTCCCTGATTCAATCGAGCATGAACCGGTCTTATCCTAAGCTTCATATCCCAATACTGACCCGTACAATATTGATAAACCTGATTGGTATAGGCCCATCCTTTCAGTGCGGGATGTAACCACTGTTGATCTCGTTGTAAAAGCTTAAGCTGAATTCGCTGCTTACTCGGCTCAACCGCCGTAATTTTCACGCGGAATTGTTGGGCTGACCCCGTCACGGTATCGACCATGGCTAATTGTTGCTTTGCCGTGACAACGGCCCAACTCAAAGCCAGCACCGTGACACACAGCAACCGTAGACGCAGACTGAGTCTTCTGAAGCACAGTGTAGCCAAAGCGATTGAGGCACACACCATAATGATGCGGTTGCTCGGCAGATGTTGCAGCCACAATAGAGGTAGCATGCCAGTAATGACTGCTAGAGAATAATAAATAATAGGCATCGTCGATTCCTTCTTTACCTAACTAGAACGCAAAGACGCTCTCACTGACCAATGCTTTTTTTCGATAATGCGAGTAAATACAGGTCATCGTTAGATGGAAGGTTTGAAATCGAAGGGATAGCGCGAACAGGCTCTCACCTTTGTACAGAATAGCCACATCAGGAAATCAATCCGTGTACCATGGTATTTTAATGAGTGAGTGAAGAACTCGTTGGGGAAGGTTTTAACTATCGAGTAAAAATGAAATGACTAAAATAGAACATTGCGTAATACCAACGGAAGAACAAGGAGGGTACCAAGAGTAATAACCCACGACACACATCATAAGATGGGCGATGAAATAAGGGCTGGTTGTCAGATTCGGCGCTTTTTAATAAAAAAACGATACCTCACGATATCGTTTTACGATGTTATTTGACAAGTATTAATCAAGGCCATTAACACGATCACGTAATTCTTTGCCAGGCTTAAAGTGAGGGACATATTTGCCATCTAGCTCAACTTTATCACCAGTTTTCGGATTACGACCAACACGAGGCGCGCGATAATGCAGGGAAAAACTGCCAAATCCACGAATTTCAATACGATCACCTTGGGCTAAAGTGGATGCCATTTGTTCAAGCATCTCTTTTACCGCATCTTCAACCGATCTGGCTGAAATGTGAGTTTGCTGGCTGGTTAATCTTTCAATTAACTCTGATTTAGTCATGGGTCCTCCGGATAAATACCTGAATAGATATATCGTTCAGCCTATCTGACGACAACCTTACGGCTGCCGTCAACAACAATATCTAACGAGAAATTACTCGCCTTTTGCTGCTTTAAATGCTTCAGCCATCGCGTTAGAGAAATTACTTTCGTCTTGCTGCTTGTTATTCACAGTCGCAATTGCATCTTTCTCGTCGGCTTCATCTTTAGCACGAACAGATAAGGTCACGACACGGTTCTTACGATCAACACCGGTGAATTTAGCTTCAACTTCATCACCCACATTCAGAACCACAGTGGCATCTTCAACACGGTCACGTGACGCTTCAGTTGCACGCAAGTAACCTTCAACGCCATCAGCAAGCTCAATGGTCGCACCTTTCGCATCAACCGCTGTAACTTTACCAGTGACAATTGTCCCTTTCTTGTTAACAGAGGTGTAGTTGTTGAAAGGATCTTCAGCTAACTGCTTAACACCTAAAGAGATACGCTCACGCTCTGCATCAACTTGCAGTACAACAGCAGCGATTTCGTCACCTTTCTTGTACTCACGCACGGCTTCTTCGCCTGTCGCGTTCCAAGAAATATCAGACAAATGCACCAGACCATCAATCCCGCCGTCCAAGCCGATGAAAATACCAAAGTCAGTAATTGACTTGATCTTACCTTCGACACGATCGCCTTTATTGTGAGTCTCAGCAAATTGCTGCCATGGGTTTGATTTACATTGTTTCAAGCCAAGTGAGATACGACGACGTTCTTCATCGATATCCAACACCATCACTTCAACAACATCACCCACATTCACAACTTTAGAAGGATGAATGTTTTTGTTTGTCCAATCCATTTCAGACACGTGAACCAGACCTTCTACGCCTTCTTCGATTTCAACGAAGCAACCATAATCAGTCAAGTTAGTCACACGGCCAGTCAGACGAGTACTTTCTGGGTAACGCTTCGCGATAGCAACCCATGGATCTTCGCCCAGTTGTTTCAAGCCCAGAGACACGCGCGTACGATCACGGTCGAATTTGAGGACTTTAACATTAATTTCATCGCCCACATTAACGATTTCGCTCGGATGCTTAACGCGTTTCCATGCCATATCCGTAATGTGTAACAGACCATCAACGCCACCTAAATCAACGAAAGCACCGTAATCAGTCAGGTTCTTAACGATACCTTTAACTTCCATGCCTTCTTGCAGGTTTTCGAGAAGCTGATCACGTTCTGCACTGTTTTCAGACTCGATAACTGCACGACGAGAAACCACAACGTTGTTGCGCTTTTGATCCAGCTTGATTACTTTGAATTCCAGCTCTTTGCCTTCAAGATGCAGCGTATCACGCACTGGACGGACATCAACCAATGAACCAGGTAGGAAGGCACGAATCCCATTCAGCTCAACAGTGAAACCACCTTTAACTTTACCGTTAATGATACCCGTCACTGTCGCTGCTTCTTCGTAAGCTTTTTCCAGCATCAGCCAAGCTTCATGACGTTTCGCTTTCTCACGAGATAGCAACGTTTCACCAAAGCCATCTTCTACCGCATCCAGTGCAACGTCTACTTCATCACCGACCTGGATTTCAAGTTCGCCCTGAGCATTTTTAAACTGCTCAACAGGAATTGCTGACTCAGATTTCAGACCGGCATCAACCAGCACAACATCTTTATCGATAGCAACAACAACACCACGGACGATTGAACCCGGACGGGTTTCGATTTCTTTCAGGGACTCTTCAAAGAGTAGAGCAAAAGATTCAGTCATATTAAATAATCTTAGGATTTATGATTTAACGTCCATTTAACTTCATGTCGAATGGGGTTGTTTAACATTCTTTGCACCTTCCCTGGCACAAAGCGACTACTTCTGCCGATTATAACACAATTAATTGACATAATCAGGCAAAAGTTCTTGGATATAATTCATTGCAATTTCAATAACTTGATCAATTGATTGCCCCGTAGAGTCAATCACAAGCGCATCGTTTGCCGCTTTAAGAGGAGCAACCGCACGATTTCGGTCACGACCGTCTCGCTGTTCGATTTCCCTAAGCAGTTGAGTGAAATCAACCTCAATGCCACTTTGCTGTAATTGCTGCAAACGGCGAGTTGCTCTTTCTTGCGCACTGGCATCAAGAAAAATTTTCACGGGTGCATCTGGGAAGACAACGGTTCCCATATCACGGCCATCGGCGATCAAACCGGGCGCAGCTTTGAACGCACGCTGACGACGAAGCAGAGCTTCTCTGACGCGAGGAAAGGCAGCGACTTGAGAGGCGGCATTGCTGACAGGCTGAGTTCTGATTTCCGCCGTCACCTCTTCACCTTCGAGAATCACACTGAGATTGCCATTCTGTGCAACAAAACGGACATCAAGATGGACAGCCAAAGGCACGAGCGCCGCTTCTGCATCAAGATCCACTTGGTGGTGCAGTGCAGCCAGTGCAAGAACACGATAAATCGCACCTGAATCCAGTAAATGCCAACCAAGTGTCTCCGAAATGGCTTTGCACAAGGTTCCTTTACCGGCTCCGCTTGGGCCATCGATGGTGATCACCGGGACGGTTATCATTATCTCTACTCCTTACTAAGGCTTATCTTATCTAGCCTATGATTATCTGTAAGCCAGTATATATTAATTTCTGGTTTCAGCAGTATGGCTAACTGAATTTTATTTATTTTTGGGGCTAGTTCACATCTGTTGAAACAACACGGCAACCGGCGCTCCCCCCTCTCCCGCTGTCCTGATTAGCGATGACGCCTTGGCTGACTGTGTCAATGCTTTATTATGTACATATTTTTAGTTAAATACTCTCCCGTCGATGTGACGCTTAGGCCTCCAACCCACGGCTTAACTAATAAATTTTGTACAAAATAATAAATTGGAATCGAGGGCATATCCTCAGTCAGGATGTCGCTAGCCTGCTGATAGCGCTGCTGACTCAGTTCTACATTCTGTGATGAACTGGCTTGCTGAACCAGTTTGTCATAAGTGGGATTACTGTAAAAACTTTGATTCTGTGTACTCTTCGTATTGAAGGTGACCAAGAAACTGTCAGGATCATTATAATCAGCAACCCAAGTATACCGCGCTAATTGAAAATTTCCGCTATGCATTGTCGCCAGTAACGATTTCCATTCTTGGTTTTGTAAGGTTACCTGTACTCCCAGTGTTTTTTTCCAAAATGCGGCAAGTGCGATCGCGATACGCTGATGATCCTGACTGGTGTTGTACAATAAATTCAGTTTTAGCGGATTCGCCGCAGTAAATCCTGCCTCAGCCAGTAATTGTTTGGCTTTATCATCACGTTGTTGCTGAGTCCAATGCGCATAGTCAGGATCAGTAAAGCGCACATTACCCATGACTCTTGGCAGTAAGCTATAGGCTGGCTGTTGCCCCATCCCAAGCACACGTTGTGTGATAATCATCCGATCCACAGCCAAGCTGAGAGCTTGACGTATCCTGACGTCATTAAACGGCGGTTTATTAAGATTAAAACGATAATAATACAGTCCCAATAGGGGGGTCTGTCTAATCTGAGACGGGATCATTTTTTTGATCCTTGGGAAATCCACCGTTGGGATGGTGTCTGCAATGTCACTCTGATCAGCCAGATAGCGGTTAAGCACCGCGTTCGGTTCGCTTATCGGTAAATAGGTCACTTGATTAATGCGCGTATTGCGGTTGTCCCAGTAGTTAGCATTTCTTGTAGCAACCAATTTTTCATTGATAACCCACTTGACTGGCTTATAAGGCCCACTGACCACAATATGATCAAGCTGCGTCCATGTATCTCCGTATTTTTCGACAACAGCCTGACTGACTGGACTCAATGTACTGTGGGCAATAATCGATAAGAAATCGACCACAGGTTGACTCAGGGTCACTTGCAGGTGTCTGTCATCCAGTGCTTTAATTCCCAGCGCAGTGACGGGGAGTCGTCCCGCAGCCACCGCTTCAGCATTATTAATATGCGCCCAACTGAGATAGGATTGATAAGGTGACAGACTCTGCCGCTCACCTAGGCGACGCCAGCTAAACACAAAGTCACTGGCACGAATAGGTTGACCATTTGACCATGTTATCCCAGGACGGAGTTGAAAATTCCAGACTTGATTATTTACCTGACTCCAGCTTTCTGCCAGTTCAGCCACAATTTCGCCTGAAGACTGTTGAGTAACTAAACCACTGAATAAATCAGCGATAACATGATGGGTTTCTTGTGTTTCCGACATCATAGGATCAAGCGATGTCGGATCGGAACCGTTAGAGCGAACTAATGTCTGTACGTCTGCTAATTGGACGCCCATAGGGATCGGCCTAGCTTGTCCTGCAACAGGTAAGAGAACCAGAAACGTGATAAATACGCCCGCCATTTTATTCAACACCCAATGCCTTCTTATCATTATAAGCCTCTCGCGCAGGAGTAAAAACACAGTTTTCATTCTGGTGTTTTGTCTGATTGTCTCTTATCAGGTATAACTGAGCCGGGGCAATTTCGCCATCAAAAGTTGCTAGCAAAAACAATCCAGCTAAAATTATTGGCCGTGTCTTTATCTCACCACACAAACGCGATGTGTATTGACCGCTCCTCAGCCCTGAACAACGGTGTTTTGCAGTACATCAGATAAAAGAGGGGGGGACATGCGGGGATCCGCTGAAATAACAGAAAGAAGACAAGCCGCCTATTCAAGTTCACACACAGAAAAAGCACAGGGTGAGGGCGAACTGGATCTCAATCATCGGTAAACACTGCATCGGATAAACAGTCGATGACCAAGGCAAGGCCGCTAGTAGCCTGTACCACTGAAGCGGCCTTGAAGAAGCGCAGCAGTTAATGACTGAGTGCCGCCAAGCGCTGAAAAAAGTCAGGGAAGGTTTTCGCCGTACACCCTGGATCCCTAATAGTAACCGGCGTGTCGGATAAAGCAACCAGAGAGAAACACATCGCCATCCGATGATCATTATAGGTGGCAATTTCTGCATGTTGTAAACCACCGGAGGGCGGTGTGATAGAAATAAAGTCTTCACCTTCCAAGACCTCAGCCCCCACCTTACGCAATTCACAGGCCATCGCGGTCAATCTGTCAGTCTCTTTCACTCGCCAATTATAAATGTTGCGGATCGTGGTGCGGCCCTCAGCAAACAGCGCAGTTGTAGCAATGGTCATCGCTGCATCAGGGATCGCATTGAGATCTAAATCTACCGCGTGCAGCTTACCACGCCGACAGGCAATAAAATCATCGCCCCATGTGATGTTCGCCCCCATTTTTTCTAGTACATCGGCAAAATGAATGTCGCCTTGTAAACTGTTTTTACCGATCCCAGTGACTTTCACTGTCCCGCCTTTAATGGCCGCGGCGGCTAAGAAATAGGAGGCCGATGACGCATCCCCTTCCACCAGATATCGCCCGGGTGACTGATAACGTTGATTGGATTTGATTGTAAACTGTTTATAATCATGGTTATCAATACTTACGCCAAAACTTGCCATCAAGCCAAGAGTGATATCAATGTAAGGTTTAGACACTAACTCCCCTTTGATCGTGATAGTCGTTTCTGTGACAGCTAACGGGGCAGCCATTAATAAAGCCGTCAAGAACTGGCTAGATACGGTTCCATCGACGCTGATATGACCGCCACGAAAGCCCCCTTTGATCAATAAGGGCGGATAGCCGGGAGTCTCTAGCCACTGGATATCGGCGCCGCCTTGCACTAAGGCATCGACAAGATGAGCAATCGGTCGCTCTTTCATCCGCGGTTCCCCAGTCAATACCACATGATTGTCAGCTAAACTGAGTGCGGCTGCCAAAGGACGCATTGCGGTGCCTGCATTACCTAAAAACAATTCCCTCCCCCCGTGTGCCAACAGCGGCTGTCCTGATCCATGGATCACACATTCTGTTCGAGATTCAGAGAGTTGGTAATCAATACCCAATGAAGATAATGCATTCAGCATGTGGCGAATATCATCGCTGTCCAAGAGATTGGTCAGATGGGTGGTTCCATTGGCCATGGCTGCTAATAATAACGCACGATTGGAAATACTTTTAGAACCAGGCAAGTTAACCGTGCCGTCAATAAAAGTGATGGGATTAAGTGTAAGAGAGTCCGGCATGGAGATATCTTGCTTCCTTTAGTCATACCCTCGTTCCCAAGGGTTTTCTCTGTCTGTCGTGTCAAATAGATTAAGCGTGACGTTGTTCAAATTCACGCATAAAGTCAGTTAATGCCTGCACACCTTCTAGAGGCATGGCATTGTAAATTGAGGCGCGCATTCCACCCGCAACCCGATGTCCTTTTAATCCGTGCAGACCTGCTTCTGTGGCTTGTTGCAAGAATTGTTGATCCAATGCCGGGTTAGCCAGTTGGAAAGGCACATTCATTCTCGAACGGTTGGCCACCATAACATTATTTCGATAAAAATCACTTTGATCAATCGTCTGATATAGCAGATCCGCTTTCCGCTGGTTACGCTCATCAATCACAGCAAGTCCCCCCTGCTGCTTTAACCATTTAAAGACTAATCCTGATAAGTACCAAGCGAAGGTCGGCGGTGTATTAAACATCGAATCATGCTCAGCCAAAATCTGGTAGTTGAGAATGGACGGTAGAGATGCACAGGCCTTACCTAATAAATCGTCTCGAACGATCACGACAGTAAGCCCCGCGGGTCCAATGTTTTTCTGCGCGCCTGCGTAAATCAACCCATAGCGACTCACATCAATCGGACGTGATAACAGGGTGGATGAGTAATCCGCAACCACCACTTTATTCTGAAAGTCGGGCTGTTCGTCAATAGCCAAGCCGTCAATGGTTTCATTAGGGCAATAGTGTACATAAGCCGCTTCATCACTTAATTGCCATTGCGACATCGGCAACGTGCCGATTTTTCCATTTTCAGTCACTTTGATATCAAGCACACGCGGAGATAAGTATTTATGGGCTTCTTTAATCGCGCTTTGTGCCCAGTAGCCACCATCAATGTAATCGGCTTGCTGCTTATCACCAAGTAAATTAGCAGGCACCGCAGCGAATTGTGCCCTCGCCCCACCATGACAAAATAGTACTTTATAATTGTCCGGGATCGTGAGCAAATCACGGAGATCGTGTTCCGCTGTCACGGCAACATGGATAAACTCCTTACTACGATGACTGATCTCCATAACTGAAGAGCCGAGCGTTTGCCAGTTAATCAGTTCCTGCTGCGCTTGGACTAACACCTCATGTGGTAACATGGCGGGGCCAGAACTGAAATTGAATACCTGCGTCATGGTGATCTTACCCTGTAAATTGATTAACCCTGAATAGCCGTCATTAATATTTATCACTGACGGATAATTGCTGCAACGATTAATCCTTGTTTAAAAGAATATTCTCCTCCCTTGCGGGTTTATTCTCTCAGGCATTATCACCCTCACTGATTTAATCGGATCTGGCTTTGACAATGATAGCGACAATGAGCGAAAAATCGTATTATAGATGCCATACTTCTTACAAATGAGAGCGCCACCATGACGCAAACCTATATTGCCGGTAAAGATGCAGCCCTAGAGGATTCTATCCGCCGCTTTGAGGATCAGTTACAGCAACTCGGCTTCCATATTGAGCAGGCATCTTGGCTCAACCCAGTACCGAATGTTTGGTCCGTCCATATTCGAGATCGGGACTGTCCTCTTTGTTTTACCAACGGTAAAGGCGCCAGCAAAAAAGCCGCCTTGGCCTCCGCCTTAGGTGAGTATTTTGAACGGCTTTCAACCAACTATTTCTTTGCTGATTTTTGGCTAGGTAAGGCGATTGCTGACAGTGAGTTTGTCCATTATCCGGATGAGCGCTGGTTTGCTATCCCGCCGGATAATCGGCTGCCGAAAGGCATACTGGATCCTTTTTTATCGGATTTTTACGATCCTGAACACGAGTTACAAGCCAGCGATCTTATCGATCTGCAATCAGGTCATACTGAGCGGGGGATCTGTGCCTTGCCTTTTACGCGTCAATCTGATCAACAAACCGTCTATATCCCAATGAATATCATTGGTAACTTGTATGTATCCAATGGCATGTCTGCGGGTAATACCTGCAATGAAGCTCGTGTACAGGCGTTATCTGAAGTATTTGAACGCTATGTAAAAAATAAAATCATTGCCGAATCAATCAGTTTACCTGAAATCCCGACAGAGGTTCTTCATCGCTATCCATCCGTGGTTGAAGCCATCGATACCCTGCAAGCCGAAGGTTTTCCCATTTTCGCTTACGACGGTTCACTGGGTGGCCAATATCCTGTCATTTGTGTGGTTCTGTTTAATCCTAATAACGGGACCTGTTTCGCTTCATTTGGCGCCCATCCTGATTTTGGTGTGGCCCTAGAACGGACAGTGACTGAATTGTTGCAAGGTCGCAGTCTGAAAGATTTGGATGTATTTACCGCCCCCACCTTTGATGATGAAGAAGTGGCCGAGCCGACAAACCTAGAAACCCACTTTATTGACTCCAGTGGCTTGATTTGTTGGGATCTGTTTAAAGAGACGGCGGACTATCCTTTCGTAGATTGGTCGTTTTCTGGGACAACTGAGCAAGAGTTTACAACGTTGATGGCGATTTTCAATGCTGCCAATCAACCTGTTTATATTGCCGATTATGAGCATTTGGGTGTGTATGCCTGTCGAATTATTGTGCCTGGTATGTCTGATATCTATGCAGCTGAAGACTTATTATTAGCAAACAACAATATGGGAATGACACTGCGGGACACTCTCCTCAGTCTACCAGCCAGTGACTGGCCCGCACAGCAGTATCTCGATCTGATTCAAACACTGGATGAGATGGGTATGGATGACTTCACCCGTGTGCGTGAATTACTGGGCATCGCTAGCGGCAAAAATAATGGATGGTCAACCTTACGGATCGGTGAATTAAAAGCCATGCTGGCTTTGGCGGGTCAAGATCATCAGCAAGCTTTGATCTGGACAGAGTGGACCATGGAATTTAATGGTTCGGTGTTCGATGACACGCGTAATAACTATTATCGCTGTCTGCATACGCTGCTACTGCTAACGCAAGAGCCCACTCGGCAACCTATCGAATACCATCATGCATTTGTCCGAATGTACGGTAGCGACATCGTTGACGCAGCCAGTGCTGCCCTCAGTGGTGAATCGGCATTCTACGATTTGTGTTGTGTCGATCAGGATCTGGCGTGTTTCCCTGCACACCAAGCTTTATTGCAAGCCTACGATAAACTACAACAGGCTAAGAAAAAACACTGGTACGGCTAACTCAATCGTACCACACTGCCCAATCAAGGGCAGTGTGGTATATTCAGGCATGAGCTACAGGGATGGAGGGCTGTTGATTGGTGCTGCGCAGTAAAAAGACCAAATAAACACCAGCAACAACCCCAATGACAAAAAATAACATATTGTCATTGATACTCTGCATTAGCCATGAGGTCAATGCGGGGCCAATCAAACTGCCTGTGGTATAACTGAGCAGGAGAGACTGCGCCATCGTCACCAATTCATCGGCAGAGACCTTTTCACACGCCCACGACATGGCGACGGGGTAAAGCGAGAAACCGGCACTGCCCAAGATAAACAAGGCTGGCAGTAACGGTGCATGCAATAACATCGCTAACGCACCAATGATCACCAGCGAGACTTGGACACGTAATACAGCCAATCGACCATAGCGGTCAGCTAAACGTCCTGCTGGCCATTGCCCCATAATGCCTGCCGCAACCAGTAAAGCCATCCAGTAACCGACTTGCGCATTATCCATCTGCATGTGTGCAAAATAAAGGGGTAATAACCCATAAAGCGCGCCTAATACTACACCGGAAAGAATACAGCCATGAATGCCATGCCTTGCACCACGGTGAAACAACATCCGGCTCAGTTTAGGACGAGAGGCTGCCATTTCATGGGGATCAGCGTGGGTAATTTTTACCAGCAGCACGGGTAAAATCGCCAATAACATCAAGACCAGCAAAAATGGAATGATAAGTATTGCCAATGCATCAGGCATTCCACTCACCACCAGCTGGCCACCCACAGTACCTAAGTAATAAACCATCATATAGGCTGCCAATAATCGTCCACGGGTGCGAATGGTGCCCTGACACATTAAGGCGCTTTCGACTACAACCCAAATAAGCGCACACCCAATGCCAGCAATAAAGCGCCAAAACAGCCAACTGCTAAAAGAGTGACTGGCTAATAATGCCAAGGTCGCCATCGCAAATATGAATGCCGCGAAGTAATACCCCCGATTAAACCCCCACCGACGGATCAGCGAGCCTGCGATCAAGGTACCAAGCAAATTACCACTAAAAAAAGCGGAACCGACCCCACCAATCTGTGAGGTTGTAAAATTATCGTGGGCTAACCAAAGTGGCACCAAGGTATTCAAAACAGCAATAGATACCGTCAGGAGTAATAATCCACACAGCAGCAGCACCACTGCACGAGGCCAAGCGGTCATAGGGACAAACCAATTAATAGTAGAGAGGAAAATATGCGCGAATAATGGCATTAATTTTTTTAAAGTCAATGAACAGAATCTATCAGAGCATTTTTTGTATGGCGCGGTTAAGGCAGACGGGAAAGTACAAGGAAACGAGAGTAATAAGAAATAAACTTGCTTAATACTCAACCGTAGTCATGTGAGTATTAAGCCATGAGGGAACGCTCAGCCTCAAGCGGCCAAGCGCGGATTGGCTATCAACCGATAAAGGCTAAGCCATCCATATAAGGCAGCAATACCTCAGGGATCTGAATACGGCCATCCGCTTGCTGGTAATTTTCTAAAATCGCCACCAAGGTACGACCTACCGCCAGACCTGATCCATTTAGCGTGTGCAGTAGACGGGTTTTTTTATCTGTTTTTTTGCGGAAACGAGCTTGCATACGACGAGCCTGGAAATCGCCAGTGTTGGAGCACGACGAAATTTCCCGGTAGGTGTTTTGGGCGGGTAACCACACTTCCAAATCATAGGTTTTACAAGCAGATGCGCCCATATCACCGGCACACAACAAAACCTTACGGTAAGGCAGTTGTAACAAACGTAAGACTTGCTCAGCATGGCCAGTTAATTCTTCCAAAGCTTGCATGGAGGTTTCAGGATCAACAATCTGTACCATCTCCACTTTATCAAACTGATGCATCCGGATCAGGCCGCGTGTGTCACGACCATAAGATCCGGCCTCAGCCCTGAAGCAAGGCGTGTGCGCCGTGAATTTGAGAGGAAGACGTTCTTCGTCAATAATTTCATCACGTACAAAGTTAGTCACCGGCACTTCAGCGGTGGGGATCAGCGCATAGGTACTGCCCTCGCCTTCATCATCAAGTGGTCGAGTATGAAACAGGTCATCGCCAAATTTCGGTAACTGTCCCGTGCCGTAGAGACTGTTATGGTTAACTAAATAAGGCACGTAAACTTCAGTATATCCGTGATCGCGGGTATGTAAATCCAACATAAATTGAGTCAAGGCTCGATGAAGGCGAGCAAATTGTCCTTTTATGACCACAAACCGAGATCCGGTCAGTTTGACTGCTGAGGCAAAATCCAGTCCATCCGCCAACTCGCCCAAATCGACGTGATCACGGATTGGAAATTCAAATTGCCGTGGCTCGCCCCAGCGGCTAATTTCCTGATTGTCCTGCTCATTTTTACCGTCAGGCACTGTCTCATCAGGAATATTAGGTAAAGTCAGACTCAATTGACGGATATCAGTTTGCACTTGCTCAAGTTCGGTTTTGGCCTGTTCGAGCTTATCTCCCAGAAGATTCACCTGCTCACGCAGAGGCTCAATATCTTCGCCACGCGCCTTTGCCTGTCCAATGGATTTTGAACGGGCATTACGTTCAGCTTGTAAGTTTTCCGTTGCCACTTGTAATACTTTACGTTTTTCTTCAAGTGAGCAAAGGGTGCTGACATCCAGTGTAAATCCACGACGGGCCAGTTGTTTAGCGACTGCGTCTGGCTCATTACGCAGCAGATTGGGATCAAGCATGCAAATCCTGTATATGTTATCAAGTTTAAGTTTAAAAAATATCTACAGATCAAACCTGCAAAGGCGTCATGTCGCCTACATTACCGGAATGTGGCTATTTCTGGTAGCGTTTTGTGGCGCTAATTTCATCCTGTTCTGCTAACCATTGCAATTTCTCAGCAATACGAATTTCAAAGCCTCGATGAACAGGATAGTAGTAACGGCAATTGACCATTTGTTCAGGAAAATAACTATCCCCCGCAGCGTATGCGTTAGGTTGATCATGGGCATAACGGTAGCCCTGCTTAAAGCCCATCTCTTTCATCAGCGCCGTAGGGGCATTGCGTAAATGATAGGGCACATCATAATCTGGTCTTTGCTTCGCATCTTGCAATGCTTGATTAAAAGCTTGATACACCGCGTTACTTTTCGGGGCACAAGCTAAATAGACAATGGCTTGAGCGATGGCTCGTTCGCCTTCCGCGGGGCCGACCCGAGTAAAGCAGTCCCAAGCAGACAGTGCCACTTGCATGGCTTTAGGATCCGCATTCCCCACATCTTCTGAGGCGATCGCCAGCAAACGTCTGGCAACATACAACGGATCCCCGCCTGCCGTTATGATCCTCGCATACCAGTATAACGCGGCATCGGGTGCCGATCCGCGCACGGATTTATGTAATGCAGAGATCAGATCATAATAACGATCACCTTTATTATCAAAACGTGCAGCGCGTTCACCAACAACCTGTTGTAATAATTCTGGCGTTAGTAAGATCCTTCCTTTCTCATCAGCGTCTGCCATATCGGCCATCAATTCTAAGGTGTTTAGAGCAAGCCTTCCATCACCGTTGACGAACTCAGCTAATAAGTGCTGAGTTTCCTTGAGTAAGGTGATTTCTTTTTTACCATAACCGTTGATGGGATCCTGCATCGCCCGCTGTAAAATGGCCGAGATATCATCACTGGTCAGGGATTTGAGTAAATAGACTCTGGCCCGTGACAATAATGCGGCGTTAAGTTCAAAGGAAGGATTTTCAGTGGTCGCTCCAATAAAAGTGACCGTACCATTTTCAATATAAGGGAGAAAAGCGTCTTGCTGGCTTTTATTAAAGCGATGAACTTCATCGACAAATAATATCGTTCGTTGTCCTGCCTGCAAATTCTGTTGCGCGACCGCCATGGCGTCGCGGATATCTTTCACGCCTGCACTGACGGCCGAGAGTCGAATCACTTCGGCAGTTGCATAGCGCGCAATGATTTCAGCTAGGGTTGTTTTACCCGTGCCAGGCGGCCCCCAGAGGATCATCGAATGCAATTGCCCCGCTAAGATCGCTCGAGTTAAAGGCTTGCCAGCCGCTAACAGATGCTGCTGCCCCGCATATTCATGCAACTCACGCGGTCGCATACGAGCAGCAAGAGGCTGCAATGTGTTGTCTACGAAATCAAGTGACAAATTGTTCACGGCTTACCTTAGTGCCTCTGATCATCCACATCCACCCCTTTTGGCGGATTGAAGATAAATTTGCTGTTATCAATAGTCTGATTGTTTTCACTCTGTAACTGGTATTGACTGCGCTGTCCATCCTGTTCAACAGAAGTGAATTGTTTAATGACACCTTGGTTGGTCACATCGAGAGTAAATTGTTTAAGATTGCCGCCGGCTTGTTTGGGCGTCAGAGTGAAATGATCAGCACTCTGTTTGACGTGATATTTTTTCCAATCTTCCGCCTGATTACGGGCAATCAGCATAAACGGAGTATTATTGGTGGCGTTTTTCAACCAACTTGCGGTCACCTGGTCAACAAAAGGATTGTAATACCAGAGGGTTTTACCATCAGATATGATACGGGTTTGATCAGGCTTGATCATGTGCCAGTTAAATAAATCGGGTCTTTTCACCCACATCTCGCCCTGACCCTGCTGGATGTTTTTTCCAGCGGCATCACTGACAGTTTGCACAAATGTTGCATAAAAACTATTGACCTGTTTAAGTCGGTGTTGCAATACCCCAGAATCATCAGCTTGGGCACTCATCGCCAACAAACACGCCATTACGCCGCCAAAGATGATTGATTTGTTCATGGTGACCCCCTTTATTTAATGTAACGTGCAATGCCAAACGTACTGACAATGACACCCATTTCATCCACATGTTTAGCTTTTCAATGATTAGCATAAAGCCGGGATTCCCCCGGCTTTATGCTATCAGAAAAGTATCGAGTAGGCAGGTTAAAGCTCGTGAGGCGGTGGAGATAACACCTCTCGATTGCCATTGTGACCCGGCTCAGAAACAATTCCCTGTGCTTCCATCTGCTCAATAATCCGCGCCGCCCTGTTATAGCCAATGCGGAACTGGCGCTGTACGCCTGAAATTGATGCCCTTCTTTTTTCCACTACAAAGAGCACGGCTTGATCAAATAAAGGATCAAGATCTTCACCGTTACTATCACCTGATGCAGAACCATTATCACTGTCATCGCCTGCGGTAATACTCTCAATGTATTGTGGACGACCTCTGGCTTTCCAATCTTGGACGACCGCATGCACTTCTTGATCACGCACAAAGGCACCATGCACCCGAACGGGCATGGAAGAATTTGGCGGCATATAGAGCATATCTCCCATACCTAATAAGGACTCAGCACCAGACTGATCGATAATGGTTCGTGAGTCTATTTTACTTGACACCGTAAACGCGATCCGGGTCGGAATATTGGCCTTAATCAGACCGGTTATCACGTCCACCGAGGGGCGTTGAGTAGCAAGAACCAAGTGGATCCCTGCAGCACGTGCTTTTTGTGCAAGGCGAGCAATTAATTCTTCCACTTTTTTACCGACCGCCATCATTAAATCAGCAAATTCATCGACCATCACCACAATATAAGGCAATTTTTCCAAAACTGGGGGGAACGTATCCATACTGTCGCTTGGTTTCCAGAATGGATCAGGGATCGGGCGACCCATGGCTTCCGCCTCTGCAATGCGATCGTTATACCCTGCAAGGTTGCGGACACCCAACGCAGACATCAGTTTATAGCGGCGCTCCATCTCAGTGACACTCCAGCGTAACGCATTGGCCGCATCTTTCATGTCAGTGACCACTTCTGTCAGCAAATGTGGGATCCCTTCATAAACGGAAAGTTCCAGCATTTTAGGGTCAATCATGATGAAACGCACGTCATCGGGGGTGGCTTTATAAAGCATGCTGAGGATCATGGCATTAACCCCAACAGATTTACCTGACCCAGTCGTCCCGGCAACCAATAAATGGGGCATTTTTGCAAGATCAGCCACCACCGGCTGACCCGAAATGTCCTTGCCTAAAACGATCGTTAAGGGTGACGGATTATCCCTGAATTCAGGGCAGTCTAATACTTCACGCAAGTAAACCGTTTGTCGATGCTGATTCGGTAATTCCAGACCCACATACGGCTTGCCGGGGATCACTTCCACCACCCTGACTGCCACTGCAGATAATGAACGTGCCAAATCGCGTGAGAGATTAGAAATTCTGGCCGCTTTTACGCCAGGCGCTAAATCAAGTTCAAAACGGGTGATCACAGGTCCGGGTGAGATGCCGACCACTTCCGCTTTAACACGAAAATCATTCAATCTTGCTTCAACCAATTTACCGGTTTGCTCTAAAGCAAACAGATCAATCGGTGCAGATTCCGCCGGTGGTTGAGTCAGTAAATCCAAGACAGGTAAAGGTGTCGACGGTTTTTGTAATGGTTGCTCATGGCGGACCAAGAAGGGATGGAAGAGACTATCATGGCTATCCGGCGTAGGCTGAGCTCCCTGTTCAGGGCGTTGTGACGACGCTGTCAGTGCTGGCGCCGCTGTCTCAGTAGACACCGGTGTGGTCTTCGACTGATTGAACCCCTCAGTGAAAGAAGAAGCATTTGGCGGCCAATCAGTCCCATATCCACTGTTTTGCTCACGCGATTGCGAGAAGGTCGGCGTCGGTGTTTCAACAGGCTCCGGCTGGGCATAGCGCTGCTGTTGCTGTTCAGCAAATTGACGAGCCAGTTCCTGCTGCTGCCACTGCTCGTCATCGATTTCGACTGACTGAGGCGAAGAACTTAGCTCATGAAATGAATCGGTAGGATGTGGCGTTGCCTCAGTCGGGCCTTGCGCCGCGCAAACAGCCTTCATCTCTTGCGAACTTGCTGAAGTGATCTCCCCTGACATTGCAGTGTTTGCTCCCATCCCAACCGGCTCTGATGCTTGAGATTGTTCCCCTTGCCGCAATGCCACCACTGGCGATACAGATACGGGGGCTGCCATCTCAGTCGATTTTTTTTGTGCCTGTTCAGCCTCGCGCTCTGACGGAAGTTTAATCCCATAAGAGGCCAACTCTCGGCGAGTCGGTATTCGCACCGGATTGGGTCTCGGCAGTTCAGGGCCTATGCCTTGTTTCACTTGTGGGTTGCGATTGAGATCGCTCGAGGCGATCTCCGGGGACACAGCAGCCTGTTGATTGAAAGAAACGGTCTGTTTGGCTTGACCGGCATACACACCCGAGGTGGATAATTTGCCCATACTGGCCGCCAAAGCAAAAGCAGACTGCGGTGAAGCTTGCGGCACAGTAGAGCCGAGTATGGTATTGGTATTAGCAATATCCGTGCGATTGCTACTGACAGAGTCAGGCACTGTAGCAAGTTCAGCGGGTGTGTTGCCAAGACTATTTCCACTCATTTCGTGTGAAATGGCGTCAGTGACTAAACGATGGTTTATCGTCACCGGATCGGCAATGACCGGATTATCCAGAGTCTCGGTATGCGCCTCAGTCAATGCTGTACCATTTTCAGGGGTATCCGTTTGTCGAAGCGAGTCTGTCAGCGGCGGGTTAACTTGGGTCGAATACTGAAGATAAGGATCAATTTGGGTTGATTTTGCTGAATCTGCTGTCATTGAGCGCGGAATAATGGCAGCTTCGGTCGCTTTGCGGCGAGGCGTTAAAAGAATGTCATCGGGATCCACCAATGTTTGCGCGACATCGATGGGCTCTTGGGTGTCAGTAACCAAACTAGACGCGGTTTCTGGCGCACAGACCAGTGCCTCAGTGTCTCGACTCGGATCTTGCGGATCTTGTCCAAAGTGAGTCAGTCGTGCAAAGACATCGATAACAACCAACCCGATTTTCTCTGCAACAGTCAACCAAGACCACCCAGTGTAAAGCGTAAATCCTACCACCCAAATACACAACAGAGACAGAATGCTCGCAGAAGTATCAAACAGAGGAGTGAGTGCGGTACTGACCAAATTGCCAATAATGCCGCCGGAGGGAAAATTCCAAATATCATCGGCGTTAATTGCTGCCAGCCCGCAGGTGGTAATCACTAGACTCAGTGCACCAATCAAGCGAATGCCAATCGCAAAGTAGTCCATTTGAAGACGTTGATTACGAAAACGCCAAGCCTGAGTACATAAGCCCACGATCACAACGGGCATCACATACGCCATGATACCAAAAATCGATAACAGGGTGTCCGCAAGCCATGCGCCTGCGCGCCCACCGTAATTACGTATTGGTTCATGCCAAGCCGTTTGTGTCCAGCCGGGATCAGAAGAATCGAAGCTCAGTAGACAGATCATTAAATAGCAAGAGAAGGCGACTGTTAATATCAGTAGCGCTTCCAGTAACCGTTTTTTACTGCTCATTGGCATTATAGCAATTTCTTTATCTTCGAGATATTCCTGGCTCAAGCGACCTCTCCAGGTGTGGCTAAATGAAAATAGGAACAGCACTCAGCAGCGCTGCTCCTGTACAGATCCACAGTAGTATAACGCTTTAACCGATATTTTGCACCTGTCTTCTTCCCTTTAGCGTGTTTTAATCATTAACCTGTTACTCTGCTTGACTTCCTCCATGACAACATAGGTACGTGTATCATTGACACCCGGCAAACGCAATAAGGTTTCACCGAGTAATTTACGGTACGCTGACATATCAGGAACCCGCGTTTTTAGTAGATAATCAAAATCCCCTGAGACCAGATGGCATTCTTGGGTTTCTTCCAGTTTCTGAACGGCTGCATTAAATTGTTCAAAAACATCCGGCGCCCCTCGATTAAGGGTAATTTCTACAAAGACGAGTAGGGAAGCTTCAAGATATTGTGGATTGAGTAAAGCCGTATATCCTAAAATAAAGCCTTGCCTTTCCAGACGCCTGACACGCTCAAGACAGGGCGTGGGCGATAAACCGACACGTTTAGACAGCTCCACATTGGAAATACGTCCATCTTTTTGCAACTCATTGAGAATATTCCTATCAATTCGATCCAGTTCTTTCCCTGGACGCTTTTTATTATCTACCATTATTATTTTCTCTCAAAATTCCTTCCCTGATTGCCTTGTCCCCTACCCTGTTCTGGGACCGGATTCAAGAAGACACAGTGTATGACTGTGTATTGTTTCAGAGTATTATCTCAGATAAAAACACCATGCTCTGATAATCAGAAAAATCTTGATTTTTATCACTGACCCTATCGTTATTTGCTTTATAAATGTCGATAAGTCTTAGACTTTTCCGCTTCACTGTCATTTTTGGCAAAACCGCAGGCAATTGTCAAAGTAAAACGGTACGTATCAGAACATGGCGATATATTTTTTTCCTGATGGTGATAAAGAAACCCGTTTTTGTTTTTTTTTTAAGATTAGTAGTACGCTATTGTCTATAACTTAATCAATTATTTAAACCAATGGCTATAAACGAAAATAGCGAATGATCTGCCTCTTGTGTCAGGTATAATTTTACCTACAATGAATTAAAATCATATTCAGTCTTTAAGGACATAATCATGGCCAAACATTGTAAATTATTAATTTTAGGCTCAGGCCCTGCTGGATATACCGCTGCCGTCTATGCAGCCAGAGCTAACTTACGGCCTGTACTCATTACTGGTGTTGAAAAAGGTGGGCAGTTGACCACAACCACGGAAGTTGAAAACTGGCCTGGCGATGCCGATGGCCTGACTGGACCTTTATTAATGGAACGGATGCATGCTCATGCGGCCAAATTTAATACCGAATTCGTGGCTGATCACATTTCTCATGTTGATTTCAGCTGTCGTCCTTTTCAATTAACAGGCGACAACGATCACTACACCGCTGATGCCTTAATTATTGCCACAGGTGCCTCTGCTCGCTACCTAGGCTTACCTTCCGAAGAGGCATTTAAAGGGCGTGGTGTCTCAGCATGTGCAACCTGTGATGGCTTTTTTTACCGTAAACAAAAAGTCGCCGTCGTCGGTGGTGGCAATACGGCTGTTGAAGAAGCCCTGTATCTAGCGAATATTGCTGCGGAGGTTCATTTAGTGCATCGTAGAGATACCTTTAAAGCAGAAAAAATCTTAATCGACCGCTTAATGGATAAGGTCAATAATGGTAACATTATTTTACACACGCATTGGACGTTGCAAGAAGTGATGGGGGATGCCATGGGGGTCAATAGGATCCGACTGGCTTCAACCCAAGATCCGAAACAGACTCATATTCTTGATGTGAATGGGGTGTTTATTGCCATTGGTCACAAGCCAAATACGGATATTTTTAAAGATCAGTTGCAATTGGAAAATGGCTATATCACTGTGCAGTCAGGCTTACAGGGCAATGCAACGCAAACTAGCATACCGGGTATATTTGCCGCAGGCGATGTCATGGATCATAATTATCGCCAAGCCATTACTTCCGCAGGGACAGGCTGTATGGCCGCACTTGACGCTGAACGCTACCTCGATGGACTGACTGGCCAGTAATTCTCTTAAGGACTCTGCGCAGCATGGGTGCGGAGTCTGCCTTTGCTAACCTGAATGATTGACTCAAGCCTTATTCAGCTAATTTAACTAAATTTAAAAATGTCTAAACCGAAACTTATTCATCTGAACGATAATCCCTATCTTTTTCCTTCAATAGTCAATGCATTGGACAACCCAAACGGTCTCTTGGCTTTAGGCGGCGACCTCTCAATTGAGCGCTTGTATGCGGCTTACCAGAAGGGGATTTTTCCTTGGTTTTCTCATGATGATCCTTACCTATGGTGGTGTCCGGATCCCCGTGCTGTTTTATTTTGTCATAAATTTCATTGTAGTCGTAGTATGCAACGTTTCCACCGCCATTCCCCCTATCGAGTCACACTGAATTTTGCTTTTGAGCAAGTGATCAAAGGTTGTGCCGAGCAGCGAAGCGAAGGAACCTGGATAACCGAACAAGTGATTACAAGCTGGGTAAACTTAGCGAAAACGGGATTAGCTCATTCTGTCGAGGTGTGGCTTGATGAACGATTAGTGGGTGGGTTGTATGGGATGGCTATCGGGCAAGTTTTTTGTGGAGAGTCGATGTTTAGCCGTGAGAAAAATGCCTCAAAAACGGCCTTGATGGTGTTCAATCAACATTTTCAATATCATGGTGGCCAGCTGATTGATTGCCAGATACTGAATGCCCATACTGCCTCTTTGGGAGCAGAAAACATCAAACGTAACGTTTATTTACAACAACTTGGTTTTTTCAAATATCAGTCTTTACGCAAAGATTGTTGGTTGCCTAGGCGGATTTTTTAGCCCATAAAGGTAACTTTTACAGACATCGTTCAATAAATGGTAGTATAATGTTGCGGAATGTGATGAGCCCCCGCCAATCCCCCCTGCTGTTTTGCTTAGGGAAGGATACGAATGTCTGTTGTGACTCAAGGGATGCCGCACATAACATCGGGTTATGTTTTCACTTAACTCGTTAATAGACTCGAGTCCTGATATTTATCAGGATTTGGTGATTAAGCACTCAGTATTCGGCTGACAAGCCGAGTTAACAATTAGTTAGTCCATTCAGAGGATTCGATGGCCAAAGAAGACAATATTGAAATGCAGGGAACCGTTCTGGATACGCTGCCAAATACTATGTTCCGCGTTGAACTTGAAAATGGTCACGTGGTTACTGCTCACATTTCAGGGAAAATGCGTAAAAACTACATCCGCATCCTGACTGGCGATAAAGTAACCGTAGAGCTGACCCCTTATGATTTAACCAAAGGCCGCATTGTCTTCCGTAGTCGCTAATAACATGATGCTGGCCGTAGCAACTTCAACCGTCTCCGCTTACGGCCTAGCCTGTCTGTACTTTAATCCAACACATTTGTATTCTTCCGTGGATTGAACACGCTTCCTGCTTTGAATAACCTGCAATTTATCAATACAAAACAGAAGTCTTGATTTTGATGATGAAATTGAGTGAACGACTCAATGGCAAAGTAAACAAACAGGATGTTGAGCGACTCTCAGTAATACGCCTCCCTTACCACTGTAAGCCATGGTAAGGGAAGCTAAGCGTCGAATGACTACAATAAGCTATCCGCTGGCTTACGCGTTTCAGTACTACTGCGGAATACCCAGTCTAACTGGTTGCCCTTTTTATTCAGCGTGACTGAAACAGCGCCACCTTTCACTAAACTGCCAAACAGCAATTCATTTGCCAGCGGTTTTTTCAGGTTTTCCTGAATGGTACGTGCCATTGGCCTTGCCCCCATCGCTTTATCATACCCCTTATCCGCTAACCAATGACGGGCTTCATCACTGATTTCCAGTGAGACACCTTTTTTATCAAGCTGCACTTGTAATTCGACAATGAACTTATCAACGACTTGATGAATAATATCGTTGCTGAGATGTTCAAACCAGACAATATTGTCCAAGCGATTTCTGAATTCAGGTGTAAACATGCGTTTAATTTCAGCAAGTCCATCATTGTGGTTTTGCTGATGAATTAATCCAATGCTATTACGTTCAATTTCCCTCACCCCGGCATTGGTTGTCATAACCAACACGACATTCCGAAAATCCGCCTTGCGGCCATTGTTATCAGTCAATGTACCATTATCCATGACTTGCAACAGAATATTAAACACATCTGGATGGGCTTTTTCAATTTCATCAAGTAACACAACCGCGTGTGGGTGTTTGATGACTGCATCCGTCAACAAACCGGCCTGTTCATACCCCACATAGCCCGGTGGTGCACCAATTAATCGACTGACAGTATGCCGTTCCATGTATTCAGACATATCAAAACGGAGCAACTCAATACCTAGCAACTTGGCTAATTGTACCGTAATTTCCGTTTTGCCAACCCCTGTCGGTCCAGCAAACAGAAAACTGCCTATTGGTTTATGCTCACCGCCAAGTCCAGCTCGGCTCATGGTAATGGATTCGGTCAACGCTTCAATGGCCTTATCTTGGCCAAACACCAGCATTTTAAGCCGCTCTGCTAATCCCTTCAGGCTATCTTTGTCCGATGCAGTAATATTCTGTGGGGGAATGCGGGCAATTTTAGCCACAACAGCTTCAATGTCTTGCACATTGATCGTTTTACGACGACGATTCGTCGGAATCAACCTTGCACGAGCCCCCGCTTCATCAATGACATCGATCGCTTTATCCGGTAAATGACGATCATTGATGTATTTTATCGCCAACTCGACTGCACTACGAATGGCCTGAGCGGTGTAGCGAACTGAATGGTGCGCTTCGTATTTAGTCTTTAAACCATGAATGATTTGGATCGTTTCTTCCACTGACGGTTCAGTGACATCGATTTTCTGGAAACGACGGGCTAACGCGCGATCTTTTTCAAAGATACTGCTAAATTCCTGATACGTTGTTGATCCCATGACGCGTATTCGGCCACTAGACAGCAGAGGTTTGATCAAATTTGCAGCATCAACCTGTCCGCCAGATGCAGCCCCAGCACCAATAATGGTATGAATTTCATCAATGAATAGAATGCTGTTTTTATCTTGTTCTATCTGCTTTAACAAAGCTTTAAAGCGTTTTTCAAAATCCCCCCGGTATTTGGTTCCGGCCAATAAGGCACCAATATCCAGCGAGTAAATGGTACACCCGCGGATCACCTCAGGGATCTCACCCCGTTCGATACGCCATGCCAAGCCTTCTGCTATCGCAGTTTTACCAACGCCGGATTCCCCCACCAAAATCGGATTGTTTTTCCGACGACGACATAGCACTTGGATGGCACGCTCTAATTCAGCTTCTCGGCCAATTAATGGATCAACTTCGCCTTTACCGGCCTGTTGATTTAGGTTCAGTGTAAATTGCTCAAGTTGTTCATCATGATTGCTGGCTGCGTCATCATTGTTGGGCGCCCCCTCTTGGGAAGAAAGGGGCGAGTCACCTTTCCTTTTTCGATTTCCGTGAGAGAGGAAATTCACCACATCTAAACGCGTTATCTCATATTTCCGCAACAGATACGCGGCCTGAGATTCTTGCTCGCTAAAAATGGCCACCAGTACATTCGCACCACTGACTTCACTCTGTCCTGATGATTGAACATGAAAAACTGCGCGTTGTAACACCCGCTGAAAACTCAGCGTTGGCTGTATTTCCTGCTGATCACTCTTCTCTGGTATCGCCGGTGTCGTTTTATCAATAAACATTTCCAGATCATGATGTAAAGAAGCGACCTCACGAGTGCAAGCTTCAATCGCCTCTCTAGCAGAAGGGTTACTTAATAAAGCTAACAGCAGATGTTCCACAGTCATAAATTCATGGTGCTGCTCACGCGCTCTGGCGAAAGCCATATTTAAACTGATTTCCAGTTCCTGATTGAGCATAGACACCCCCTAATTAGTTTTCACATTGCTCTGCCTGATATGGGGTCAGCAATCTGTTTTTTCCAGTGTGCACAGTAATGGGTATTCATTATCCTGAGCATATTGATTAACTTGCATCACTTTTGTTTCAGCAATTTCAGCCGTATACACACCACAAATTGCCTTTCCTTGATAATGTATGGTTAGCATAATTTGTGTGGCTGTTTCTATATTATGTGCAAAATATTTTTGCAGCACCTCAGTGACAAACTCCATGGGTGTATAGTCGTCATTTAATAAAACAACCTGGTACTTGCCAGGCGGCTGTAACTGATTATTAATTTTTTGCCCGATTAATTTATCAATATCAAGCAATTCGTTGGTTTTTGCCATAGTAGTTCACTAAACAGAGAAGTCATTTTTTAATTGAGTTAAGATCTGTTAAGTTTAACACGCTGAAGATAAACTTCATCCTGCCTGACGCTATTTTATCTGGCTTATCACGACTGAGTGCTGGAATGATTCATACCTGGAATTTATGTAACCCAAAGCACAATCCTGTTTAGCAGTTCTTGACGCTTTAACTATTCGAACAGCATAGTTAGCAATAACAGCTTATTCATTATCTCTGGCTGCGCCTGTTTATTATTCTGCTAACTTAAGAGGCTTAGACTCATGGAAAGAGGAGTTATAAAGTGGTTCAATAATGCCAAAGGGTTTGGTTTCCTTTGTCCCGAAAACGGAGGAGAAGATATATTTATTCACTATTCAATCATTCGAATGGATGGCTATAAGACGCTGAAAGCCGGTCAGGTAGTGGAATACAGTTCTATTCCTGGTCCTAGGGGGAAATTAGCTAACCTCATTATACCTCTTAAATAATGTTTATCCCCGGCCATTTTGTTTCGACTCCGGGGATCCTTCCTGTTTCATCCTTGGTAAAATTAATAAAAAATATTAACAATTTTAGGGGATGACTTACCTAACAATGCGCTTGGTCTCCATTCTTCCTCCTCTATAGCACTATTAAATCAGCGACTTATTTTATGAGGTGCCATACTTGAATTGGATAACCTAGCCCGCTGCTATCTGAGCTAATACTAGGTAAATCATTCAATCTGGAGGGAGTATGCAGGATAATGTTGCATCATATTTAGTTAACACCTTAACACAAGCTGGCGTCCGTTATATCTGGGGAGTCACCGGCGACTCACTCAATGCCATTAGCAATAGCCTTAACAAACAGGATCAGATCCGTTGGATTGCAACTCGCCATGAAGAAGTCGCCGCTTTTGCCGCGGGTGCGGAGGCTCATCTCAGCGGTGAACTTGCCGTCTGTGCTGGCTCCTGTGGCCCTGGCAATCTGCACCTAATTAATGGATTGTATGATTGTCACCGCAACCATCAACCCGTACTGGCAATAGCAGCCCATATTCCTTCCAGTGAAATTGGTAGCAATTATTTTCAGGAAACTCACCCGCAAAGTCTGTTCAGTGAGTGCAGTCATTACTGTGAATTGGTCAGTAATCCTGAACAATTTCCACAAATTTTGGCGATCGCCATGCAGACTGCCATCCATAAAAAAGGGGTTGCTGTGATTGTCCTGCCCGGTGATGTTGCTTTACAGATGATCCCCAACAAACCGACTGCAAAATGGACTCCGATGGCTGCACCGGTTGTACTTCCTCCCCTAGCACAACTGAATCAATTAGCTGAAATTCTTAATCAGTCCCGTCATATTACTCTCATGTGTGGCAGTGGCTGTGCGGGAGCACATCAGCAAGTCGTGATGCTAGCTGAGATGCTAAAATCCCCCATTGTCCATGCGCTGCGTGCAAAAGAACATCTGGAATATGATAATCCTTATGACGTTGGTATGACTGGACTGATCGGTTTCGCTTCGGGTTACCATGCGATGGAAAATTGCGATACCCTTGTGTTGTTGGGTACCCAGTTTCCTTATCGAGCCTTTTATCCTGAACAGGCCAAAATTATTCAGATTGATATTAATCCTTCCAGTATCGGGTCCCATTGTACGGTAGATATGGCATTGCTGGGGGATGTGAAACAGACGATCAAAGCCTTACTCCCCAAGTTAAAACAGAATCAGGATGAACGTCACCTAAAAAAAGCCTTGGATGATTATCAAAAAACCCGCAAACAGCTCGATGATCTTGCCACTGCCAATGATTCAATGGCGTTGCATCCACAGTATGTCGCGACGCAAATCAGCCAGTGGGCAAATGACGATGCGATCTTTACTTGTGATGTCGGTACCCCGACAGTGTGGGCCGCACGCTATTTGAAAATGAATGGCCATCGCCGTTTACTCGGTTCATTTAATCATGGTTCAATGGCAAATGCCCTGCCTCAGGCGATCGGTGCGCAAATTCATGACCGAGACCGTCAAGTCGTCGCCCTGTGTGGTGATGGCGGTTTCGCTATGTTAATGGGTGATCTGCTTTCTGTTGCCCAGCATCAACTGCCAATTAAAATCATTATTTTTAATAATAGCGCATTAGGTTTCGTTGCCATGGAGATGAAATCGGGCGGCTATCTCACGGACGGGACCGAACTAAAAAATCCTGATTTTGCTGCCATTGCCCAAGCTTGTCATATAAAGGGGATTCGAGTCGAAAAAAGTACCGATTTACCCGACGCGTTACAGCAGGCTTTTTGCCATGATGGTCCAGTCCTGATTGATGTGATCACTGCCAGTGATGAACTGGCGATGCCGCCACAAATTAAACTTGCCCAAGCTAAAGGCTTTAGCCTCTACATGCTGCGTGCTGTGATGAATGGCCGAGGGGATGAATTGGTCGATTTAGCAAAAACCAATTGGTGGCGCTAGTGTTATTCCACGGCGGTTTACCGCCGCCGTGCGGTATCAGGCACGGGTTTTACCCTGCCACACATCGGCATTCAGCATTCACCCGACCTGCCAGGCTATCGCCTGCATAATTTACCGATAACAATTAAGCCGACAAGCCGAATGTTACTGTGAATTAACGGACTAACGCAGGGATCCACAACGATCATTACACCACAAAACCTTTTATAAGGCATTGATATGAATAATTTATCATACCTTTCAACCACGGTGAATGATAGAATGTATTTATGTGTTTTTAGACTACAGAAGGGAAAAAACGCGAAATTGATTAGGGATAATTGCATAAATATGCCAAGAAGAGTAATATTTATCTCTGTTTTTTCATTAATCAATTTTATGCTATCAGAATGAGTATTCAGCTAACTAATATTAATTGCTTTTACGGCGCTCACCAAGCACTGTTCAATATTGAACTGGAATGTCCTCAAGGTGAAACCTTAGTTTTACTGGGTCCAAGTGGCGCAGGTAAGAGCTCGCTATTACGCGTACTCAATCTGCTAGAGCGTCCCAGCGCCGGTCAATTGTCCGTGGCAGGCCAACATTTTGATTTTTCTCGGCAGCCCGCCGAACTCGCGATCCGCGAATTACGACGCAATGTTGGCATGGTATTTCAACAATACAATCTGTGGCCCCATTTGACTGTCTTGCAAAATCTAACCGAGGCCCCCTGTCGGGTGGCTGGCCTTTCCAAAGCTGAAGCCAAGCATCGGGCGGTGAAACTGTTAGATCGATTACGACTGACTGCTCATACCGATCGCTATCCGTTGCACCTGTCTGGTGGACAACAACAACGGGTGGCTATTGCCCGCGCACTGATGATGGAGCCGCAAGTCCTCCTGTTTGATGAACCGACGGCTGCCCTAGATCCTGAAATTACTGCGCAGGTGGTCAGTATTATCAATGAGCTTTCACAAACACGCATTACTCAAGTTATCGTGACCCACGAAGTCGACGTTGCGAAACGAACGGCCAGCCGCGTGGTGTATATGGAAAACGGCCATATTATTGAACAAGGTGACGCCAGACTGTTTACACAACCGCAAACCCCACAGTTTGCTCATTATCTTTCACATTAAAACAGGGACTCATTATGAAAAAAGTGCTTATTGCCAGCTTGTTCGCTTCTCTTTCTCTGAGTGCCATGGCCAAAGAGACCCTGAATTTCGGGACTGAGGCCTCGTATGCGCCTTTCGAATTCATTGGCAGCGATAATAAAATCCAAGGCTTCGATATTGATCTGGCACAGGCGATCTGCCAACAAATTGACGCGGACTGCCAATTTAAAAATCAATCGTTTGATAGTCTGATCGCCAGCTTGAAATTCCGCCGCATTGACGCGGCCATGGCATCAATGGATGTGACACCAGAAAGACAAAAGCAAGTGCTTTTCACGAATACGTATTATTTGAATAGCGCATTGTTTGTTGCTGAAAAAAATAAATTTAAAGATATTGCCAGTTTGCAAGGTAAACGCATCGGTGTTCAGAACGGGACAACTCACCAAAAATACTTAAATGACTTGCATCATGAGCTGACCACTGTGCCTTATGATAGCTACCAAAATGCAATCATCGATCTGAAAAATGGTCGAATTGATGCGGTATTCGGTGATACAGCCGTCGGCACAGAAGCGCTGAAACATCAACAAACGCTGGCCCCTGTCGGTGATAAAATTCAAGATAAAAATTACTTCAGTACTGGTATTGCTATTGCCGTTCGTCCCGGTAATACCGCACTACAACAAAAACTGGATGCAGGTCTGAAAACCATTAAAGACAATGGCACCTATCAAAAAATTTATCAAAAATGGTTTCAAAAATAACTCACAATGAATGAACTGTTCTTTTTAACTCAGGCCGCCGGCATGACCGTCGGCCTTGCCATTTCAGCGTTACTGCTCGGTTTTATCCTTGCAATGCTGTTCGTTGGCTTAGAATCGGCACGATCAAAATTACTCGCTTGGCCAAGTGCCTTATTGGTGATGCTGTTACGTGGTTTGCCTGAAATACTGGTCGTGCTCGGGGTTTACTATGGTTCTTCACAACTGATTTTGACACTGACGGAGGGATTTTCCCTCTTTAACCTGCATATTCAATTGCCTTTAGATAATATTAATATCAGCCCGTTTTTATGTGGTGTTGTGGCATTGGCTCTGCTTTATTCTGCCTACGCATCACAAACTTTGCGGGGCGCGTTACGTGCAATTCCATATGGTCAACGGGAGGCAGGTTTGGCGTTGGGTATGGATCCACGATCACTATTTTTTCGATTGATCCTGCCTCAAATGTGGCGACATGCTTTACCCGGTTTGGGTAATCAGTGGCTGGTCTTATTAAAAGATACTGCCCTCGTCTCATTAATTAGCGTGAATGATCTCATGCTGCAAACCAAAAGTATTGCCAGCCGAACCCAGCAACCCTTTACTTGGTATCTCACTGCGGCAGCGATTTATCTGCTGATTACGATGGTCAGTCAGGCTATTTTGCGACTGCTAGCGCAGAAAGCATCGCGCTTTGAACAGGAGCAACATTGATATGCTGGCGTATCTTATTCAGTTATTACCCGGATTAAAGGTAAGTCTAATGCTAACGGGGTATTCATTACTTCTTGCCTTCGTTTTGGCCTTGATTTGTACCATTATTTTATCGATAGGTCGCCCAATCAGTACGGCGCTGGTTAAAATCTATATCACACTGTTTACTGGCACGCCCTTGTTGGTACAGATTTTCTTGTTTTATTACGGTCCAGGACAATTTACAGCTTTAAAGCAGCTGCCTATTCTTTGGTCGTTATTCTCACAACCGGCCTTTTGTGCCGTGCTCGCTTTATCTTTAAATAGCGCAGCCTATACCACACAATTGTTTTATGGTGCCGTCAAAGCGATCCCTGTGGGTCAATGGCAAGCCTGTGCGGCACTGGGTATGAGCAAGCGCCAATCTTTAAAAGTGATCGTGCCTTATGCTATCAAACGGGCGCTGTCTTCTTACTCAAATGAAATTATTTTGGTTTTTAAAAGCACCTCACTGGCATACACCGTTACATTGATGGAGGTGATGGGTAAAAGTGAGCAACTTTACGGCAGTACCTATGATGTCAGCGTATTTGTTGCTGCTGGGATCATTTACTTAGTGGTTAACGGTTTACTGACCCTCCTGTTACGTTCAATCGAGCAGATCAACTTACGTTTCGAACAGCGGAGCTAAAGAGACAGGCCATGACACCGTTGAACGGTGTCTTAAGGTTTGAGTTATCGACGCTGTAATAGGCAAAGCACTTCGCTATGTGACGTATGTGGGAAAAGATCAAATAACTGCACTTGCTGAATATCATACTCACTTAAGCGCAGTAAATCGTCAACCATCGTCTTAGGATCACAACTGGAATAGAGTAAATAGGCGGGCGCTAACCTTGTCAGGAACTCACAGAGTTCGCGGCCTAACCCTCGTCGAGGTGGATTGACAATAACCAAATCGGGTCGGGTATTGCTGCTGACTGCAAAGCGAGTTGAGTCAAGGGCTGCAAACTCAACGTGTTGCAGTCCCATTAGCTGTGCTGAGGCTTTCGCACACTCTATCGCTCCTTCACTGATTTCAATCCCAGTTAAGGTTTGCTTAGCTTGGGTGCAATGTAGTCCAAATCCCCCCACCCCACAGAACAGATCCCAGATATGCGACACGTTAAGAGCATGAGTCCATCTCTGTGCGGTAAGATAAAGTTGAGCAGCCATATCAGTATTGGTCTGGAAAAAACTTTGTGGCCGGATCCACAATGGAACACCATTCAGTGCCTCAGCTAACACGCGTTGTCTCGTCAGCATGATCTCCTGCTCCCCTTCCATAATCGCCATGGGTATTGGCTGAATATTGGCTGAGATCACTTTAAGTTGAGGTATTTTTTGTTGTAACCAAGCGAGTTGTCCCTGCAGCTGTGGGATTTTCTTTTCTGAACGCAAGACAAAACGTAGCATCAATTCACCGAGGCTATTTTCAGTCAGCAAAATGTATTTTAACTCGCCGCGTCGACGAACAATGTGATAAGGGGAAAGTCCGGCTCTCGCAATAAAGACTTTAAGACAAGAAAATAGGCCGGAAAATGCCGCAGGATATAAAGGGCAATCACACAGATCGGTTGCGTCTCCCTGCCGGTTGACAATGCCCAACACCGGCCGCTCCACACTGCCGCTGACAACCATTTTCGCTTTATTACGAAAAGCCCATTGTTTAGAGGCCACTGGCTGATGAAATACGGCGATTTGATGTTCCTGTAATAGCTGCTGTAACTGCCGCTGTTTATCTTGCAATTGTTGCGGGTAAGGTTTATTAATCCATTGACAAGAATGACACTTACCCTGCCGATTAAGCTCGCAATACATAAATCAATCCATTCGCTCTAAAAAGCAGGCAGTATACCATTAGCGCCTGACAAATCCCGCCTGCACGCGCAGAGGTTTTGGCCAATGAAGTAAGATCTTAGCCAATGAAGTAAGATCTTAGCGAGTGATGAATCCTTGCTGATGTAAAAATGCCAGCATATGTGGCCGACTTTCTTTACCCACCAATCGGGTTACCATCTCACTCCAAGTTTCTTGACGATTTGCACTATCACGATGTTGATAGTATTCACTTAATTGTTGATCATAAGCCGCGAGTAACTGCCGATCCATGGGTTGATAGCGATTTTCGTGGACCACCACATCGGCAGGTAAGCGGGGTTTTAAATCAGGATGACTGGCAGGTCGTCCCAAACACAGTCCAAACAGAGGGATCACGTATTTAGGTAATTGCAATAACTCGGTCACAGGTTGTGGATTATTACGTATTCCACCAATAAAAACACCCCCTAATCCCATCGACTCCGCGGCGATAAGGCAATTTTGCGCCATTAAAGCCGTATCAATACAGCCTAACAATAATTGTTCTGCCATCCCCAGCTCTGCGGAGTCGATTATTTGCTGATGGCGGTTGAAATCTGCACAAAACACCCAGAACTCAGCCGCCTGTTCGATCCAAGGTTGTCCACCAGCCATGCTCACCAATTGGTGACGTTGATTGGGATCAGTAATACGAATAATTGAACTGCATTGCAACAAACTCGAGGTGGATGCCTGCCGACCGGAATCAATAATGGCTTGGCGCTCACGATCTGTTATGGGGGTGTCAGTAAAAGCACGAACAGAACGATGATTACACAATAATTCAATAACAGGTGTCATAATGTTTCCCTTCTCAACGAGGCTTATTTTCACGCAAATTCAATAAATCAGGTGCCAGTTTGCGGGCGATCTTACAAAATAGAATGATCAGCGCTGGCAGCATAAAAATGACGCCAAGGATAAGTAGCAAGATAGCTTGTCCCTTCTCAACCTCCGCGTGATGCAGCATCACCATCGTAGCCAAGATGACCAGGGCGCCTATCGCTTCGATCACTAACCAAAATCGAGGTATCTGGAAATGTGCGTTCATATTACATTGCCTCAAGGTAATGACTCAATCCAGACTCTCAAGATTGAGTGTGCCTTTTCAGTGTAGCAACGAAAAGCTCAGATTAAAGCTTTTCATTACGGAAAAGCACAGGCATGATATTCAAGGTAAGCTTTAAAAATGCAGGAGATAAATATGTTACTGGTTATTTTTGGCCGCCCAGGCTGCCCTTATTGTGTTAGAGCAAAAGACCTCGCAGAAACATTAACCCAACAACGTGATGATTTTAGCTATCGCTATGTGGATATTCATGCTGAAGGTATCACCAAAGCGGATTTAGAAAAATCCGTCGGTAAGCCAGTCACTACCGTACCGCAAATTTTTCTTGATGAACAACATATCGGTGGTTTTACTGAATTCGATGCTTATGCAAAGCAAAATTTGGGCTTATATCAATAAAACAAAGGCATCGCCTCAGGTGGTGCCTATTTTTACTCATTATCCCCACCACGACTTTTCCTCTCCTCAACGACAACAAATCGGTATTTCCCAAAAATTACCATAGCTGTAAATGGTATTTACTATTAGAATGCCAAGATATTTCGATGGCGCTTTTTGACAAATACGAACCCTCTACCTACTCAGCCCCTAGTCGTAAGGATGTAAAATCACCTGTGAACATCAATGTCGTCAATTTACTTAGCACTAATGATGTCTTGCTACTTTTTGTTGTTTTAGCATTAGGCTTATGTCTCGGAAAATTCCGAATTGGAAGTGTCCAGCCCGGTAGCTGTATCGGCGTATTAGTGGTTTCACTGCTGTTAGGCGAACAAGGCTTTACGATTAATACCAATGCACTTAGTCTTGGTTTTATGCTGTTTATCTTTTGTGTGGGCATTGAAGCGGGTCCCAATTTCTTTTCAATTTTTTTCCGCGATGGTAAAAATTATCTGTTATTAGCTATCGTGATGGTCAGTATTGCTCTGGCGCTTGCACTGGGATTTGGCAAACTTTTCCATTGGGATATTGGCTTTACCGCGGGCATGTTAGCAGGTTCAATGACCTCAACACCGGTTCTTGTGGGGGCCGGCGATTCCTTAAGACAAGTGATCCATGATAGTCCCACGCTCAATTTAATGCTGGATCATATGAGTCTTGGTTATGCACTCACCTACCTTGTGGGTCTGGTCAGTTTAATTATTGGAGCTCGATATCTGCCGCGTTTGCAACACCAAGACTTGCCCACCAGCGCACAACAAATTGCCCATGAACGTGGTCTCGATGCAGACAGTCAGAGAAAGGTTTTTTTACCGGTGATCCGTGCTTATCGGGTCGGGCCAGAATTGGTCGCTTGGAGTGACGGTAAGAATCTACGCGAATTGGGAATTTATCGACAAACAGGCTGTTATATTGAGCGTATCCGACGAAATGGTATACTCGCTAGTCCGGATGGTGATGCAGTATTGCAAAATGGTGATGAAATTTCTCTTGTCGGTTATCCGGATGCCCATGCCCGACTTGACCCCAGTTTTCGCCATGGTAAAGAAGTGTTTGATCGCGATTTACTCGATATGAGGATCGTGACAGAAGAAGTGGTGGTAAAAAATAACAGTGTGGTAAATAAAAGACTCGGTAAATTACGCTTGACCGATCAAGGCTGCTTTCTTAACCGAGTGATCCGCAACCAGATTGAAATGCCCATTGACGACAATATTATTTTAAATAAAGGGGATGTCCTTCAGGTCAGTGGTGAAGCTAAACGTGTTAAACAGTTAGCTGACAGTGTTGGTTTTATTGCCATTCATAGCCAAATCACTGACCTACTAGCTTTTTGTGCTTTTTTTATCTTGGGCTTAATGGCCGGTATGGTCACATTCCAATTTAACAACTTCGGTTTTGGTCTAGGTAATGCGGCAGGGCTTTTATTTGCCGGTATTATGCTCGGTTTCTTACGGGCCAATCATCCAACCTTTGGTTATATTCCGCAAGGCGCCTTAACCATGGTCAAGGAATTTGGCCTCATGGTGTTCATGGTCGGTGTAGGTCTTAGCGCCGGCACGGGCATCAGTCATGGGATGAGCAGTCAAGGCTGGGTGATATTGTTCTGTGGACTGCTGGTCAGTCTGGTGCCGGTAATTGGCTGCTTCTTGTTTGGTGCTTATGTGCTACGTATGAATAGAGCCATGCTATTTGGCGCCTTGATGGGGGCCAGAACCTGCGCGCCAGCACTAGAAATAATCAGTGATACCGCCCGAAGTAGTATTCCAGCCCTCGGCTATGCAGGTACTTATGCTATTGCCAATGTGTTGTTGACACTCGCCGGAACGTTGGTGGTTATGATTTGGAAAATGTTGGGTTAATCTAATAAATCAGGTCTGCTAACCGAAATAGGTAAGCAGACCTAGATAGAATGAACTTTCACATCACGCTTTGTTCTAAGCGACAATAGGATTAATTAAGACTTACCTTATTTTTTTCATTACAGTTATGTAACAAACTGCTTATTTATGAAATTGTAATATTAATTAATAGATAATAAATCAATTTTGATGTTTACAGATGAGACTATGAATATACTTAACCAAACACTCTTTTTATGGATTAATGCAAAACCAGGTTCGCCCACTTGGTTGATGAATATTGCCTTATTTCTTGCAAAAGACTTGATCCTCATCGTACCTTTATTGGCAATGACTTTATGGCTTTGGGCGAGTCAAGATAATTTGTTAAAGCAACGTGTGCTGGTCCTAAAATTATGTACTTCGCTGATTGTTGCCTTACTGATATCGCTGATTGTCGGCTTTTTATTCCCACACCCACGTCCCTTTATGTTGGGTATTGGCTATCAATGGCTGAGCCACTCTCCGGACTATTCATATCCCAGTGATCATGGCTCAATTATTTTCACCTGTGCGATTTCATTTATCTATTGGCACAAATATTGGAGTGGCTTTTTACTTGTGTTCGTGGGTTGTGCAATTGCTTGGTCACGGATTTATCTCGGTGTGCACTGGCCATTGGATATGTTGGGTGCCGCGCTGACTGCCCTCTCTGCCTGCCTGATTTCTGAATTGGGTTGGAAGTGGTACGGTTCTCGACTTCTAAAACTATCCCATGATTATTACCACCGTTTTTTTTCTTACCCAATAAAAAAAGGCTGGTTTCGGCATTAATAAACGCTGACAAATATTGCGTTAACAGACTGTAGATCAATACAGTCTGTTAGCCTAGCCATGCTTTAAACTGGATCCCGCCCTAAACACCATTTCCCATACTGAGATTGCCCCCCGTTACTTCGGTGTTTTCTTTCGATATTCTGTGAGTAAAAATGCTCATCCTTGCAATAAAATCAAGAAAATAAAATAATCCCCATAACTATTAACCTTATTAAATACAAGCTCATTGAATTTATCGGCTTGCTATTCATGCCATTGTTACTTAGATTACCGACCATTTGAAATATAACTGTATTAAATCCTCTGCAACTGAATTAAAATTATCAACAGAGAATCATACTGTTTTGATTGCCGGAAAAATGCATGTCACACGATAACCTAAATAAAGAAAATACACGTTCCATCCCTGAATCACCCAAAATCGGCTTCTTATCTTTGGGCTGCCCCAAAAACCTCGTTGATTCTGAGCGGATCCTGACTGAATTACGCACTGAAGGTTATCAGGTGGTTCCAAGCTATCATGATGCCGATATGGTGATAGTGAATACCTGCGGCTTTATCGATAGTGCCGTTGAGGAATCGTTGGAAGCCATTGGTGAAGCGTTAGCTGAAAATGGCAAAGTGATAGTAACGGGCTGCCTCGGTGCCAAAGAAGACCAAATACGCGAGGTGCATCCAAAGGTTTTGGAGATAACAGGACCACACAGCTATGAGCAAGTGTTGAAACATGTCCACCATCACTTGCCTAAACCTGAACATAACCCTTTCCTCTCTTTAGTCCCCGAACAGGGCGTGAAATTAACCCCTCGTCATTACGCTTACCTTAAAATATCTGAAGGCTGTAATCACCGTTGTACCTTCTGTATTATTCCGTCCATGCGCGGTGATCTTGATAGCCGGTCTATCGGCTCCGTACTGGATGAAGCTAAACGATTGGCGGCTGCAGGCGTTAAAGAGTTGCTGGTCATCTCACAAGATACCTCGGCCTACGGTGTTGACGTCAAGCATCGCACGGGCTTTTGGAATGGTGAGCCGGTAAAAACGAGCATGGTGGGCCTGTGTGAGCAATTATCCAAATTAGGGCTGTGGGTGAGATTGCATTATGTTTACCCCTACCCGCATGTCGATGACGTGATCCCGTTGATGGCAGAAGGAAAGATTCTACCTTATCTCGACATTCCTTTGCAGCACGCCAGTCCACGTATTCTGAAATTAATGAAACGCCCAGGATCCGTAGAGCGAACCCTTGAACGGATCCGCCGCTGGCGTGAAATTTGCCCGGAGTTAACCCTACGTTCGACCTTTATTGTCGGATTTCCCGGCGAGACAGAAGACGAGTTTCAAATGCTACTCGATTTTATCGAACAAGCGAGATTGGATCGCGTTGGTTGCTTTAAATATAGCCCTGTTGAAGGCGCAACCGCAAATCAGCTCCCAGACCCGGTAGCCGAAGAAATTAAAGAACAGCGTTTTCATCGTTTTATGCAACTTCAACAACAAATATCAGCAAGCAAATTGCAAGAAAAGATAGGTAAGACGCTCAGTGTTATTATTGATGAGGTAACAGAGCAAGGTGCAATAGGTAGAAGTCAGGCAGATGCGCCTGAAATTGATGGTGTCGTCTATTTAGATGGCGTAGTGGATCGACATCCTGGTGATATCGTCCGCGTGGTCATTGAAGATGCCGATGAGTACGATCTGTGGGCTCGACCAGAACACACTTAGTATCATCATCACCGTTTCAGCAAGCCGACCCAAAACGGGCTCGACTTGCTGTTTGCTTTATCCCGCAATCCCTTTGCTTGCCAAATAATCTTCGTAATTTCCACTGAAATCAACGACGTTATCCGTTTTTATTTCTAGAATACGGGTCGCTAGAGAACTGACAAACTCCCTATCATGAGAAACAAAAATTAGGGTACCTTGATACATTTCCAGCGCCATATTCAAGGCCTCAATCGATTCCATATCAAGGTGGTTAGTCGGTTCATCCATGATCAATATGTTCGGTTTTTGCAGCATTAACTTACCAAATAACATTCTGCCTTTTTCACCACCAGATAACACATTGACTGATTTACGAATGTCATCTTGGCTAAATAACAATCGACCTAATATTCCTCGAATAGCCTGCTCATCATCACTTGCTTGCTTCCATTGACTCATCCAATCAAATAAAGTTAAGTCTGTTGCAAACTCATATTCATGATCTTGTGCATAATAACCAATGTTAGCATTTTCAGACCATTTAATGGTGCCATGATCAGGAAGATACTCAGCCATTAATGTTTTTAATAAGGTTGATTTACCGATGCCGTTCGCACCGATGATGGCCATTTTCTCTCCGACCTCAAGTAAAAGATCCAGCTTTTCAAAGAGTGGAGTGCGGCTAAAGCCTTTGGTTACTGAATCCATCACCAGCGCATTTCGAAATAATTTTTTATCTTGCTCAAATCTGATAAAAGGATTCTGTCGACTGGAGGCTTTCACCTCTTCGATTTTAATTTTATCAATTTGTTTGGCTCTGGATGTCGCTTGTCGTGATTTAGAAGCATTCGCACTAAATCGACTGACAAACGACTGCAACTCTGCTATTTGAGCCTTTTTGCGAGCATTATCTGTCAATAATCTTTCGCGTGCTTGCGTCGCTGCAGTCATATACTCATCATAATTTCCCGGATACACTCTTAACTCCCCATAATCAAGATCAGCCATATGAGTACAAACCATATTTAAAAAGTGTCTATCGTGGGAAATAATAACCATTGTACTGTTACGTTCATTCAGTGTTTGCTCTAGCCAACGAATCGTATCAATATCCAAGTTGTTAGTAGGTTCATCAAGCAATAGTATATCGGGATCAGAAAATAACGCTTGTGCTAATAGTACCCTTAATTTCCATCCGGGTGCGACATCACTCATTAGGCCGTAATGTTTTTCCTGAGGAATTCCAACACCAAGCAATAACTCGCCAGCACGGGATTCCGCACTGTATCCGTCCATTTCACCATAAAGCACTTCGAGTTCAGCAACTTTATATCCTTCTTCCTCCGTCATTTCGGATAAAGAATAGATGCGGTCACGCTCTTGTTTTATTTCCCAAAGTTCTTTGTGACCCATAATGACTGTATCCAGAACAGTCCATGTTTCAAATGCAAATTGATCCTGGCGCAGTTTACCAATACGTTCATCTGGATCGAGGGAGACATTACCCGCTGTCGCTTGTAAGTCGCCCCCAAGGATCTTCATAAAGGTTGACTTTCCGCTACCATTTGCCCCAATCAGGCCATAACGATTGCCACCGCTGAATTTAACGGAGATGTTCTCGAACAACGGCTTACTGCCAAATTGCATAGTTACATTACTGGTTACTAACACGAAGTTGCCTTTTGTCTAGTCAGAAGTTTTCAGTTGTCATTATGCCAGATAAAAGCATAGAAAACCTACCCAATGAGCAAGATAAGAAAATCAGAAACTCAAAATAGGTAGCAGAACGAGTAAGACTCATTGCTATACCCTATGCTACTGGTAATTATTACCAATAGTAATAAAAACAATATAATGAAAAAAGCCAGTCCTAACTGCGGACTGGCTCTCCTAAAACAAGGAGTTGTTACTTTAAAAATTCTTCAATTTAGATAAGAAAAGTATCTAAATTTTTACCTTCATCCAGTGCTTTTTTAATTGCTGCTGGCGTGCGACCTTGGCCTGTCCAAGATTTCAACTCACCATTTTCATCTGTATACTGATACTTCGCAGGACGCGGTGCACGGCGGCTACGTTTCTTAGTTATTTCAGCAGCAGAAAGCAGTTCGTTAGGATCAATACCATCAGCTAAAAGCATTTCACGGTACTTAGATAATTTCTCTTCTTTTTCGCGGTTTAAAGCACGTTCGGCTTCAATCTCATCGCGACGCTCACTAACAACAGTAGTTAATTTTTCTAAAATCTCTTCTAACTCAGTTAACTCAACATCTCTAGCCTGAGCACGGAGGCTACGAATATTATTTAATACTTTAAAAGCATCACTCATCTCAAATTTCCTTGCTAAAGGGTTAATAGGTCAGTCCTGTCAGACTACCTAAATTACTTGCAAAAATAAATAGCTCATCAGCAGATATGATTAAATAACTCACTGAAAAAAGCAACATCAATTTTTGAAACTGATTCATCAGTAAAGATACAACCAACGTTTAGTACAATATTACCTACTATTTTTTAATTCTTCAAATTTATAGGAGTAAGAATTGTGCTAAAATTGATTAATCTAATACTCTCTATTGTAGTTCAGCTTTGAATTAATTACCTCTAATTTTAGAATAAAAAAGAGAATGACATAACAATAATGACTTTTTTCGTCAAAAAAGACATTCTCATAACAATGTTACCGGGATAATGGTTTTCAAATGATAAATAAGGATAAGTTTAACTAATGCATTATTTATCAACTAAATTTTCTATTTGAACCATTGCTGGCAATTCTTCTTTCTACGCGACCTATTCGACGACAGTTATATAAGAAAACAGACAATATCCCTAGGGTAATCCAGATGAATAATTCGCGACAACTGGTATTACCTCTATTCTATTTTTTTATCGCCAGTAATACTAATAGTTGTAACATTCAGCCAAATTAGTAATAAAATTTTTACAAAAAAAAAGATTATATCTATAAATTACCGATTATATGTATAAAAAGAGAATATTTTGATACTCTAAAGAGAGTAAGCTGAATGTCAATCATGATTAAGATAAAAATAATTAATAGTAAAGATTGATTTTACCTTAAAAAAAGGCACTGCCTTTCATGGAAATTGACAGTGCCACTTGGAACCGGTGTTCCATTTGGTCATATCGAAATCGCTCATTACCTCTCAATAACTGATCGTTTTTTTTCGACGTAAGTCTCAAAAACAGATAAAGTCTCATCACTGACGTGATGCTCAATACCTTCTGCATCACGGTGAGCAATCTCGGGACTGATCCCCAACGCCAATAAAAAATGCTCAACAATGTAATGACGATGGCGACTTTGTTGCGCTAACTGTTCGCCTGCCTGAGTGAGAAATACCCCACGATAGGGAATTTGTTCAATTAAACCACTGCTGGCCAACCGTTTTAACATTTTGGCTACTGTAGGCTGAGAGACACCAAGACGAGCAGCTAAATCAACCTGCCGAGCTTCCCCATATTGCAGTATCAGATCAGAAATTAACTCGACATAGTCGTCAATCAGCTCTCTCCGGTGTGCTTCCCTAACTTGCTTAAATCCCTCAACATGAGCCTCAATATGCTTGATCTCCGTTATAACGGAAGAAACAGTTTTTTTATGTTCGACCATACAATGCCCTTCTGCAAATTATTCTGAACTGCATTCACCATCCAGATTTTAAGCTGTATTGTAAACCAGCCTGCGTGATGCACAACTTAATTAATACATAGCATTTGCTAATTAGTATAGCCAAAGCTATGATTCAGCGCTTTCTATCTCATTTTTGTTTATTATTCATTAATAAAGGAACTAATAATGCAAGTGTCTAACGCGCATTGCCATCAAAACAACCAATAAACGCTCTAACACAAATTGACGAGTTTGCCTGTATTTTCTTTCACCTAGGCACCGCAAACTGCCTCTGAGGCAAAGGTTTTATCAAATATTTGATTTGATCAATTTTTTTAACAAACTAAAAGATGCCATTTCGCTGCTTATCCTCTCGATAAAAGCCAGAATATGCCCCTAGATGAGCAAAGCGATGTCATAACTGTTGATCGGTGTGAGTTGAGGGCTTGGATGAATGGAAAAATCAGATAAGCTTTAGAGGCGTTACTGCTGCCAGTCCGACCTAAAATAATAAAGAGTCCACAGATAGGGACTCTTTATTTTTGGACTTTCCGTACACGGTGTAGTCTCAATACCAAGATTGAGACTACACTGAATTAGAAGCTGTAGCCAACGCCTGCGATCCAAGTACCGATATCATAGCTACGCACACGGCTTTGCTCATATCCAACGTCAATGGCAACATTGTCCATTGGGTTGAACTGCAGACCCGCACCGTAAGAGAAGCCCACATCACTCAGATCGTCTTTATCACGAGGCAGAGTCTGGCTGCTGTACTGCAGTTTACCGTAGCCAATACCGATTACACCATAAATGCTTGCCCAGTCGTTAAAACGGTAAGCTGGACCCGCGGTCACACCGTAGTAGTGGCCTTTGTAATAATCCGTGTTGAATTTAGTGTAATCTTTCTCTGTGTAAGTGAAAGAAGCAATCCAGCCCAAAGGGTTAGTTTGATCTTCAAAACGGTATTTCAGGTTGAAACCTTTAGCTTTGTTGCCAAAACCTTGGATATCACTCTGAGCATAACCACCAGTGACAGTGCTCTTCGCCATCGCAGAACCAACAGATGCAGCCAAGATACAAGCTAATGCTGAAAGACACGCAATTTTTTTCATAATAACCTCTAATGTGAAATTACTTTCTTCTGACAAGAATAAATATAACAAAAAAAAATAATAAACTCTGCCTCAATTTTATTGTCTAAGTGTGTTATTACCCTTGCTGAGTGAAGTTAATTTACGTAATCACCTGTTTTATATAAAGAAAACCAAACCATAATATTTATTTATTTTTTCTCTAATTGAGCAAAAAATAATCAAACCTTCACTGATTTACCTAGAATAAATCAGTTCAGACCTCATTACAGTTACCCTTATCCCCTCTCATTTTGTAAAATTCCCCCACACATTTTGCCTGAACTGCGTTATGATTGAAGGCCTAATCGAGATTGCTGGATGCTTCGACAATGCCTGCGACCAATCAAACCGAAATAACGTTAAAACCCCTGATCCCTGTTGGCATTTTATTGATTGCCATGTTTTCACTGCAAGGTGCAGCATCATTGGCTAAATCAATGTTTGAAGGTATTGGTGCTTCTGGCATGGTGGCTCTCCGACTCGGATTATCTGCTATCATGCTGTCAGTCGTATTTAGACCGTGGCGATTACACTTGCAACGCGGTCAAATAAAACCGCTGATCTTGTATAGTTTAGCCCTTGGTGGTATGAATTATCTGTTTTATCTGGCATTAAGAACCATTCCACTTGGTATCGGTGTTGCGTTGGAATTTTTAGGGCCATTAACGTTAGCCATCATTAATTCTCGTCGGCTTATCGATATCCTCTGGATTGCAATCGTGATATTGGGTTTGTGGTTTTTATTACCGATCAATAGCAATGCAAATGAAATTGACCCCTTTGGTGCTTTCCTTGCCGTAGCCGCTGGCGGATGTTGGGCTATTTATATTATTTTTGGACAAAAAGCGGGCGCGGAGCATGGCGCAACAACCGTCGCAGCGGGCACGGTCATCGCGTCAGTGATTTTTGTCCCCACAGGCCTTATTTTTGCTGAACCCGGATTATGGCACTGGGGCGTGCTCCCTTTAGCCTTATTGCTGGCTTTATTATCGAATGTGATCCCCTACTCACTGGAAATGGTCGCACTCACTCGGTTACCTGCCAGAGTTTTCGGTACCCTGATGAGTATGGAGCCTGCCGTCGCCGCATTATCTGGCTGGCTATTCTTGAGTGAACACTTATCACTCGCTCAAACCAGTGGCCTGTTCGCCATTATTTTAGCTTCCGTGGGGTCAACCTTAACCATTAAACCCCGCCGAAGTAAACTCAAACAGGTCGATATCAATTGTACGCCACCTGAGTCGTAACCTTAATTTACCGTTTACATACTAAACGGAAACGCTTAATCGAGCGTTTCCGCGTAGATCCCCTTGTACCCCAACACCCAAGTCACCAAAGATCACCCCCTCCCTCTATGGAGGGCAATTTTTCAGGATCTCTCATTGATTGATATATTCGATTACAGAAATTGGCAAAATTGGCCAGCAAACCGCTAATACCTTGCTATACTTAATTCACATAACGGAACTTCATACACGCTGAATTGAGCAAGAGGAGAAACATAATGAGTACGGCAAAACTTGTTAAAGATAATGCATCAGAACTGATTTACACTCGCAATAATGTCAGCGATACGGTTAAACTCCATACTATCGCGGTACTAAATCGTGTGGTCGCTGAGCTCATCGATTTGTCTCTTATCACTAAACAAGCTCACTGGAATATGCGCGGTGCCAATTTCATTGGTGTACACGAGATGCTCGATGGTTTCCGTACCACCATTACCGAACATCAAGATACGATTGCAGAACGTGCGGTGCAGCTGGGCGGAGTTGCTCTGGGTACCGTGCAGATCGTCAATGAGAAAACGCCATTGAAAAGCTATCCTCTTAATATTCATAAGGTGCAAGATCATTTGCAGGCGCTGGCTGAACGCTTTGCCTTAGTGGCCAACGATGTCCGTCATGCCATTACCGAAGTTGAAGATGACGAAGATACTGCCGATATCTTTACCGCCGCTTCACGTGATCTCGATAAATTTTTATGGTTCATCGAAGCCAATATCGAGTAGTCAACCTGCTTTTGTCAGTAGAGATATCAACATTAAGATCAATGCCTACAGAAATGTAGGCATTTGGCTTTCTTGGCTTATTTTTTTAAATAACGCCAAGCGATAAAGCGACTGATTTTGTTTCCTTGTCCCATTTTAACCACCTGCACTTGGCTAACCGACATACAGTTCAGCTGGTGTTTAATGGCTGGTAGATTGCTTGCACTGGACACCAAACAGCTGAACCAATCTACTTGGTGTTTAAACTGTTCGCTTTCCTTTATCATCCTGATGATAAAGGCCTTCTCCCCCCCCTCACAATAAAGCTCATGTGGCATCCCAGCAAAATTGAGACCCAGTCCGCTATCTAATTTTAAATGACGCATTTTACGATCACTACCCCGTTTTGCCGCTTCAGCTGAAGTATGAAAAGGTGGATTACACAAGGTCAAATGGTAATGTTCATTAGGCTGAATGATCCCTGTAAACACCTTGTCAGTGTGCCTTTGTCGACGTAAACGAATATTTTTTTGTAAACCAGGATTGGCTGCAATGATCGATAAAGCTGACTGAATCGATAATTTATTTATCTCTGAGCCAGTAAAGCGCCAACCATATTCAGCATGACCAATAAGAGGATAAATACAGTTCGCCCCACAACCAATATCCAAGACATGCACAGCACTGGGTTGGATACCATGGTTATCACAGGCTAAAAGATCAGCTAAATGGTGAATATAATCTGCCCGTCCTGGTACAGGCGGACATAAGGATCCGGGTGCAAGCTGCCAATGTAACTGATAGTAATCATAGAGCAAAGCTTGATTTAATAATCTAACGGCTTCTGGCTCAGAGAAATCAAGTGTGACGCCCCCATAAGGACGATTCCTTAGCCAAGATGATAATTCTGGTACCAATGACGTTAATTTTGCAAAATCATAGTGGCCCTGATAACGATTACGCGGATGCAAACGGGCCATTAACTTGTTATTCATAAAAAGATGTCCAGTAAAAAACAATAAAGCCGCATCTCTCACCAAGTGAGTGATAAAATGAGAAGATGATCATTCGGGGTTCCAGTCAGTATTAGGTCGATTAGGAGGGTCGATTTGAGACATAGCCGCGCTGACTGTCTGCATCACGAACTAAACCCATGCCGATGCTCAATCCCTGCTTTTGCTCATTTCCAATAATCGTTTATTGAAACTCCCTCGCGACGTAAATGCTCTCTAACACCAAAAAACACGATACACCTCACTTAATTGGCCATGTTTCTGTTGAGATTAGCGTCGTTAATAACCATATTCAGCAATCTTTAAAAAGGCATGAGCGATATTTTCTGCCCGACGACTGGCGATAAAACAACATGCTAATTGTTTTTTTATTGCACTTGGTACCGGCGTTTTACGTTCAACAACCTGATTTATCCATGCTGCGGTATCCATGATGGAGCGCGGATCAAGATCAATCACCGTCGCTTCAGCTTGTGCCTCAATTAATCGCTTTATGGATCCGCTTTCACCCTGAATATAATCCATTGCAGGTGTTCTTCGGGGGTTAGCATAAACTTCCCCCTCACAGCCCTGCAACAGTAACGCATTGATCTTGTGTTCAGCAAAGAGCTGCTCTACCTTTGGTAAATAGGCAGGATGAGAGAAAGAAGACAGTTGAATAACCTGGTGACCAGTCACAGGCGTGATCAATTTCGCCAAGGCATGTCCGCTATGGCGAACGCCCAATTGCCAACGTAAATCCAACAGTCGGGACAAGGATGGGCACAGATCCTTGAGACTGATTAGGGCTAATTGCTGCTGCCAAAGTTGGGTTTCAGCCTCAGCACACTGGCTCGCAAGTGGAATACCCAATTGCTGGCAGATTGCTGCCGTAGTGATCCGGTCAGGATCCGTGTCTGTCATATGGCAGAAAACAGCAAATCCGCATTGACGTAGCAATAAGATTAACAGTGGCGTGAGATTAGGCTGTTTTCTCGCACCATTATAGCTTGGGATCACAAACGTAGGCACAGTGGGATCTGACGCTATGACAGTTAAGTTCTGCTGTATGGCATGATAGAATCCCGATAATTCGGCCTGACTTTCGCCTTTGATTCTAAAAGCCATCAGTAACGCCCCTAACTGTAAGGGGGCAATCTTTTCGGCCAACATCGCTTGATAAAGTTGCATAGCTTGGTGTTGGTCCAGATCTCGTGCATGATTTTTACCACGACCGACGACTTTTATGAACTGCTGCCAATGCATAGACATTTATCTCCAATTTTCTCACATTATCCTATCACGCTATCACGCACTCGTGTTATTAGCAGTAGGATAAGTGTCCATTAGGGAGTCATTCGAGGTTGTTCGATGGGAAATACCGGCAAGGCTGCCAGTAATTTTTGCCCATAGTGTTTCGTCAGTAACCGCCTGTCATAGATAATGATTTCACCAAAACATTGATGACTGCGCACTAACCTGCCCACTTGTTGGATCAGGGTAAAACTTGCGCCAGGCAAACTTTGTACATCAAAAGGAGAGCGATTTTTACTTTTTAACCACTCGCCTTCTGTCAAAATAATGGGGCTGTCTATCGGAGGAAAGGCAATTTTGTGGATATGCACTTGTGTCAGCTGTTTACCTTTCAGATCAAGGCCTTCAGCAAAGGACTGAAGGCCAATGAGCACACTTTGTTGTCCCTGTTCAACCCGTTCTCGGTGTAACGCAATCAATCGACTCCGCGGTTTATCACCCTGAACCAAAAATTGTACGCGAAGATCAGGAAAATGGCTTAGAAAGCGTTGTAACGCTCGCATACTGGCAAACAGCACTAATACCCCTTGCCCAGCAGCCTCCGGCAATTTTTTTCTAAAAATGGCCGCCATTTCCTGCATATGTTGTGTCTCTGCATTAAACTGCGGCTCTGTCTTCATGTGTGGTAGGATAAGCTTGCCTTGTTTCGCATGATCAAAAGGCGAATCAAGGGCAATAAATCGATCATTATGCTTGGCCGACAACCCCGACATCTCTTGCAAACGTTGAAACCTGTTAAGGCTTCTCAGGGTTGCCGACGTTAAAATCACATGAGGAATTTTACTCCAGACACTTTGTTCTAACTGCTCACTGACTCGGATCCCTGCACAATGAAAAGAAACATTAACTTGGTTATCTCGCTGAATTTGTGTCAACCATTTCGAAATGGGCGCCCCAGATAAATCATCCATGAGCGCCAAACGCCATAGCGTTAATAGGTTCTCATACATCGAATGGAATCGATTTAATTGCAGCATACTCTGCTGGATCCTGACGATATCGGCTTTACCCGTCAATTCCCCCACCGCGTTCAGTAGGCTTTCAGTTAAATTTTGTAATGACTGATAACCTTTTGCTAATTGCCGTATCGTTTCTAACACCTCTTCAGGCAAAACTCCCATCACAAAACGATAACTGTAATTATCACTTTGCTGTTGTAAGAAAGGGGCAAATTGCTGCTCTAACTGTTGAATGGATTCGCTCAGATGCTGACAATGGGCAGTCAATCGTTCAATGTTAGCCAACGGTGCCGTGATTTTTAACGTGAAATACCCTTGAAGGGTCGTCAGCAATTTGATGAAATTTTCAAATGCCGTTTGCGCGGTAGCGGCAGAAATATCGGCACTGCTTTCCATTGCATCTCTGGCGATGTCAGGCAGATGATGGCCTTCATCCATAACAAGAAGCATGTCGGCTGGCGGCGGCAATACCGATCCACTTTCTAATGCCGCTAATACCAAAGCATGATTTGTAATCACCACATCGACATTTTCTATTTCGCGACGACGAATAAAAAAAGGGCACTGCTGATACCATTGGCAGTGATGGGCAAGGCAACGCACTTTATCTGTCGATAATCTTAGCCATAATTCATCCTCTATTGGTTCAGGATAGTGATCACGAACGCCATCCCAACTGCCATTATCAAGACTCTGCTGCAAATCAGCACAGCGTTGTTGATATTGCGGCATTTGTCCTGCCTGGTTTTCCTTGTATTCAGAAGCAAGCAGCCAAAGTAAATCGGCTTGCCGCCCATCGGTATCGGCAGTGAAGTAAAGATTACGCGGGCAGAGGTAACGACGTCGACCAAAGGCAACGGTGAAACTGAGATCTGGGATCATCTGTTTTAACAAAGGTAAATCTTTATTATAAATTTGATCTTGTAATGCCACATTGGCTGTACTGACCACCAAGGTTTTCTGTTGATCTCGAGCCACAGCAAGGCCTGGGATAAGATAAGATAAGGTTTTACCGATCCCCGTTGGTGCCTCGATTGCAAGGTGTCTTCCCTGTTCACCACTCAGCGTTTTAGCGACTTCAGCGATCATTTGGCGCTGAGCGGCGCGGGGGGTGAAATCAGCAACTTGCTGTTGTAATTTTTGATACCATGAAGATATCTGCGTTTTAATTGATGAAGTAAGCACCCTGATCGCCATAACTATGCAACATACCCTGTATTTTTACACAGTATTCTGCTGTCGTCAGCCCCCAAGGTCGACTATTTTTTTACTGCGTGGATCCTCGCGCCTGCCAATCATTGGCAACAAAGTACACTGAACTTGCAAGGCGGGGTGACGACTGAATAATAAACCATGACTAACGATAAAAGGGATGTCAATATGCCATATTCAAGCTATTATTTAGCCTCGGAATATACAATAGGATCATTATGAACTGGAAAAAATTGGCTATCATCATTTTATTTATTTTAATGGCTTTTGGTGCAGTGGGTAGCATTATTATTATCGGCCTGTCTATCATGACGGGTAAACCTTAACCCGCCTCTTAGCGGAGGGCAACGCCATCCTGAGCAAGACGTTCAGCAAGGAATGTATTCAAATATTGCGGAATGGTTGGATAAGTCAACCGAAACCAAGGTGTAAAATTTTCTGGATAGTCAGCCAGTTCATGTTGAAGCTGTGAATGACTGCAATAACGGTATTGATCGGCTTCCTCTGGATTAAGCTGCGGCAATTGGTCACTGATGGCACAAAATACATGTCCATATTCATGTTCAGTGAGGTTATTGGTCACCGACAGACAATAGCTGATTTCAAACATAGGTTGTAACGTCAATTTCAGACCCATCTCCTCAGCCAATCGCCGCTCAGCCGCCGCCTGAACCGCTTCATTTGGCATAGGATGCCCACAACAGGTATTGCTCCAAAGCCCGCCACAATGGTACTTGTCCGCAGCACGACGCTGCAAAAGTATTTCACCTGCAGTGTTCAATACATATACCGTGACGGCTCGATGCAGTAACCCTTTTTCATGGGCTTCCTGTTTCCCCATTCTCCCTATCGATTTATCGTTACTATCCACAAGAACAACGTCCACCTCTGACATCAACTGCTCCCTATTTACGAGGTTTTATAGTATTAGCTGTGATTGCGCCTCTACTGATACTAAAAAATTTAACCCTATTTTATTGTTAGAAAATGCACAGACAGCAATCACAATCGAGTATTAGTCCTACCTCTTCGCTCTGATAAGAATAAAATAACAACTCAGTCAGTGAATATCGGGCTAAGATTCAGGCTGAGTATCCTGATCCTGTCCTTTCGTTTTCCGTGCGATGACCAGCGCTTGCGGTTCAGAAAGGGAAATTTTATTTTCTCTAAGTTTGACTAATAACTCGAATAATAAATCACTTTTTACACTTGAGATAACTCGCTGAGATATCACATTTCCCGTCACATTTAATTGAATGCCTTGTGCCGACAACTCTTTAAAACTGACTGAGGGAGAAGGTGTATCCATGATCTTTTCATTATCAGCAAAGACTTGAAGTAGGATCGTTTTAACCTGTTTGACATCCACATCCAAAGGGAAGGTCATCGGGATCGTCACAACACCCTGCGCATTATTCATGGTGGCATTACGAACATTTTGCGAGATCAATTGCGAATTAGGCACAATTACCGTCGATTTATCGGCTAACTGAATTTCCGTCGCCCTGACTTTAATCCGTTTTATATCACCTTCAATCCCACTGAGGCTAACCAAGTCGCCCACTTTTACCGGTCTCTCGGTAAGAAGAATTAACCCGGAAATGAAATTTTTAACAATTTCCTGTAATCCAAATCCAATACCCACGGATAACGCACTGACAATCCAAGCCAGTTTATCCCATTGTAAGCCGAGTAATGATAAGGTAATCAGTATGATCAGTACATAACCGATATTGCTGAACAGTGTAATCACTGAAACCTGCATCCCGCTGTCCATATTGGTTTTAGGTAAAAAATCCTTCTCCAACCAGACTCGAGTCACTTTCAGCACCCAGATCCCACAGCCCAATGTCAGAACAGCCAACAATAAATGCGAAGGGATAATATGAAATTTCTCTAACCCCTTACCGCCTAATACGGAAATCGCTTTGACAATCACCTCAGCCGGTGAAGAGGAGGAGATGGTACCTGTAAAAAGCAACAAGACCAGCATCACTACCAGTGCAGCTTGCAAGCAGGCATTCAGTAATGAAGCAATTTGACGCAAATGTTTAGCTTTCAGTTGGAAGGTATTGATAAAAAATAAACCAGACGGGACAGATTCTGAAAATACCGTGTCAGCACTATCACGCACCAAGTGACTGAGCAAATAGTAGCCGCTAAATAAAATAGCACACCAAATTAATTCGTAACTGAGGAAACGCGCAAAAGCAACATAACCAATCAATAAGCTAGCCAAAATAGTCAAACCGCACACGATGACAGCCGTTTCAATCAGCAATCCAATGGCAGACTTCGCGGCGATCTCTTTATTCGATTGCCTCAGTGCTTTTCCAACCAAATGAATACGCACCATGATCCCAACGCTAAACAGACCAATCAGTAAAGCGGTAAGGCCATTGGCAAATAACGTGGTGCTAATGTGAGTGCCAACCGTGTAGTTAAAGGCTTCCAGTGCAGGAAAAAGAAAAGCCAACCCAGCCAAGATCGCAGGAGCCTGTTTCAGGGCCAATGCGATTTGGTCAGGTATCCCTGCCAAACGCCAACTGGGTCGACGCGTTGATAAAAAAGCTCGCCCTAATCCTGCAATTAATCCAGCCAAGAGACTGAGTCTTACTAGCCTTTCAATCCACTCTTCTACTTCAGGTGTGTTATTTCCCTGTCTGACCAATGCTTGGGCAAAACAGTTAAATGCCAACACGACAGAGAAGAAGGTCGTTAACGTGACAGCAGTTGCAAGAAAACTGCGACGGAGGTGGCCATCAGGCAGTTTATTGAGGGTAAGCCAGACCCAGAATTGTTCAGTATATCGACGCCCGATAATCATAATCAGTAGCGAAGCGGCTAGCCAAAGTAAGGTGCCAACACGAAAACCGGGTTGCCAACTTAATGCCAATGTTTCCGTGATCTGTTGCATAAACTCACTGATTTTCTCGGCATCTTGTTGCGTGTCAGTGATAGGCTGCCAAAATTTAGCGGAAAACAGAGAGCCAGAATTCAGCGCTAATTGCGTTTTAAGTTGATCACGGCGCAAATTCTGAATTTGATTAGACAGAACTTGAGCCCCATGGCTGAGTTCCTCTGTCTGCTGTAACTGGCGAGACAGATTCGTTTGTAACGTGAGCAACACTCGTCTTTTATGGCGGATTTCGGCCGTTTCTTTATTGGCGCTCTGAGGATCTGGCTCCCCGCCCAGTACGGCCAATTGTGCATCGGTTTGTTGCTTTTGGGATTTCAGGCTTTGTGATAAGGTCATCGCATTGTCAGAAAGCTCACTTGCCATCTGATTGAGTTCCAGTAGCGTTCCATCACTGGGCGAACTGGAAACCTGATTTTTGATTTTATCTAAAATAGTTTGCATTTTAGATAAATTCTCTGCGGCATTTACGGCGGCCGATGTCGTCATTTGCCCTGACCGGCTGTTCGCTTCTGTCATGGTTTCGGTATTAGCGAAAGCCGTACTTGGCATCATTAACCGACTGGATAGCATTAAAAAAATGGCCAACAAACTCAAATAGTGTTTCATTTTGGGTTATCCACACATTCAGATGAAATAGCCGTCCCTCGGCTTGCAACACTGTCCTGTGCCCTCGAATCCTCTTATTAAGATGCGTTATCGGCTCGATATTGTAATGCCGAGGCCGCGATAGGTGAAACTTTCCCCGTTTCTAAATATCGACGCAGTCGGTTGGCATCCGCAAAATGGGTGTATTTACCAAATGCATCCATTAAAACTAAGGCAACTGGCCGCTTGTTGATCCACGTACGCATAATCAGACAATGTCCTGCCTCATTCGTGAATCCTGTTTTCGTCAGATCAACTTGCCAGTGAGCATTATAAACTAAATGATTTGTGTTACGAAATGGCAAGGTATATGTCGGATCCCTGAAGGTCACGCTCGTCTGTTTCGTGTGACTCATGGACATCAATTTAGGATATTGACCTGCCGCTTCAATTAATTTGATAAGATCACTGGCGTTAGAAATATTATTATGTGATAACCCTGTCGGCTCAGCATAGAAGGTATTTTTCATCCCGAGGGCCTTGGCCTTGTTATTCATCGCCTTCATAAAAGCATAGTAACCACCAGGATAATGATGGGCTAAGGTTGCTGCTGCTCGATTTTCAGAAGACATCAATGCCAGTAACATCAGCTTCTCACGACTCAGTTTACTGTGCAGTCTGACTCGTGAATAGACCCCTTTCATATCCGGATCATGGCTAATATCAACACTCAGTAATTCATTCGGCGACTGATGTGCATCCATCGCCACCATTACCGTCATTAATTTAGTTAATGACGCAATCGGTCGTACTCGTTTTGGATTTAGCGAATAAAGCACTTGATGCGTCTGCAAATCGACCACCATAGCACTGCCCGACGCGATTTTAAATGTATGCGGCGTCACGACCGTACGACTGTAAGCACTGACGGAGAAAAAGGAAACACTCATAAAAATTAGTAGATAAGGCAACATTCGACGCAGGGTAATGGGCATAATTTAGACACAGCAGTAAGGGGTGACAGGGATAAAAAGCAATAGATTGCACATAAGACTCCCTCTTTGAAGTCTCTCAATTCTATCATAGGCAGCGTGGAAGAAAAAAGCTGAATTGTATTTTCAGAAGGCTATAATATGAGATTAATAAGCTGGACAAAATAATATGATAATTGAAATGGCGTCAATAGCCACTTGTGCTAACGTGATGCTAAAAGCACGCTGCTTTCAATCACTAAAAAGGAACCTGTTTTGCATTTTAATGTTCATGATTTAATCACCCATTACGGTTATCTTGCGTTATTGATTGGCTGCATGGCGGAAGGAGAAACCTTTGTTTTATTGGGGGGCATTGCGGCTCATCATGGTTTACTTACTCTCAGTGGTGTCATTATTGCATCAATGTGTGGTGGGATTATTGGCGATCAGATCCTCTTTTGGCTAGGGCGTCGTTACGGCAGTAAAATTATCGCCCGTTTTGAAAAATACCCAGAAAAAATAGAGAAAGCACGAAATATCATAAATCGTTATCCTGGATGGTTTGTTATAGGAGCGAGATTTATGTATGGATTTAGGATCATTGGCCCGATCCTGATCGGTTCCACTGGACTGTCAAGAAAAGTCTTTTTGTTAATGAATGTCATTGGCGCGGCCATTTGGGCTGTCTTGTTTTCATGCCTCGGTTTTTTCGCTGGAAAAGTGATTACACCTTGGCTAAGCCAACTTGATCATTATCTACAACCTCTCTTTTGGTTGGGCGCAGCCATCGTGATGATTATCATTATTTGGAAACTGATTACCTTTGCTCTCCAGTGGAATCGAAGTCGATAGTATGCAGAAACGGAGTAGTTACCCCGGTCAATTCGGTTGAAATCGCTGATGAGTAGAAGGATTTTTGAATCTATTAAATCAGCAAGTTATGACTGGCTTGAGATAAGGTTGTGTTATGGTGCGACTGTGCTTACTGACATCATCCCCCTTCTGACGAAGAGACCGACCTCGTGGTCGATGATTTCATCGTTTGCTCAGATTGTACCCTGGCAGGTCAGCTTACTGCACTCAACACGAGGGTCAGTCAGTGGTTGGGTAGTCAGTTAGGATTATTTGGTTAAGTCGCGTTACAGTTCATTGAAATTAAATGCAAAATAAATTATAACTTTGCGGTATAGGCGCGATGAAAACTTGTTGTGCTAAACATACCTCGATACACCCTTTTGAGCGGTAGTTAATAATGATGAAAATATGTCTTCGTACCAGTTGGTTACTGGCTTTGTTTATCTTAGTTATGGTGCCTTCTGTCAGGGCGACCGTGTATCCTCTACCTGCTCAGAATAGCAGACTGACTGGTGAAAACCGCCATGCCGATGTCGCCAAAGACAGTACCCTGCCCCTCGAAGCCTTTGCCTCTCACTATCAGTTGGGGTTGACCAATATGATGGAGGCGAATCCTGGTGTAAATGTTTATCTACCACAACAAGGCAGTACACTACTTATCCCACATCAGCTCATTTTACCGACCACGGTGCATCAAGGGATCATCATCAACAGTGCAGAAATGCGCTTATATTATTATCCAAAAAACAGCAAAACCGTCGTCGTATTACCCATCGGTATTGGTGAATTAGGACGAGACACGCCAATGAACTGGACAACTCGCATCCAGAGTAAACGTGCCAATCCAACGTGGACACCAACCAAAAAAATGCATCAAGAGTATGCAAACCGCGGTGAACATCTCCCGGATATTTTCCCAGCAGGCCCCGACAATCCCATGGGATTATATGCGTTATATGTTGGCCGCCTTTATGCTATCCATGGCACCAATGCCGATTTTGGTATTGGTTTGCGCGTCAGTCACGGTTGTGTACGTTTACGTGCACCGGACATCAAATGGCTGTTTAACAATGTTCCGATTGGTACACGAGTACAATTTATCAATGAACCAGTCAAAGCAACCATTGAGCCTGATGGCTCTCGCTACCTTGAAGTGCATAATCCTCTCTCCACCACGCAAGAAGAATTTGATTCTAATGCAACCGTGCCAATCACCCTCACACCTGAAATCACCAAGGTGCTTGCTGACCCAAGTGTCAACAAAGAGGTGGTCGCTCAAGCACTGCGTGAGCGTAAAGGGATACCCGTGAAAATTAACGCAAAACCCGCTGGTCATGAACAGGCTGCAACCGTGAGTGTGGCGACAACGGATGATCATCCAAAGCAAACCGTCCCTGACAACCACGCTGCAAACCCCAAAAAGTCAGCGATCCCAGAAGATCAAGGCAAAAGCACACTCCCCACACCCGAGACTCGCGGTCACAGCGTTCAAGCAAATGATCACACAGTGAGTAAAGCAACGCCCCCGGTTCCTAAGACAAACTAATTTTGTTGTACCTCACCAGCACTGCCGGTGAGGTATCACAGGCCCGAGTGTTCTGTGTCTTTTATCTGGTCGACTCGGCGGCCTCATTCCCTTCACTAAAAATCCTCTTATGTCATTATTTCCTAACCATGGCTGATCATTTCATCGACAATTTGTTGCTGGCTCAAGCTCCAAGGGTAGAAAGTCGGCCAGTTATCCATTTCATTAAATAGTTGTTGCTGAGAGTGATTACCTGAGAAAAGATGGAAATGCTCACTGTGATGCGGTTCAATACGATGATCACTGAACTGGATATAGCGTGGCGCTTTACTTGTCGGATCGACACATTTGAATAGATAACGCACACCTTTCTTACCTGAGGTGTAGGTTAATATCTTTACGCCATCAGCTTGATAGTGACAGGCCGTCTCGCGTTTGCCGTGATGAAACACGATATGATTATTTTCAATTTCAATGGTATCAATATCCGTCGCATAGCCCTGTTGATAATAAGCCCGCAGATCAGCCATTTTTTTGTGCTGCTGCGAAGCCTTAAAGGCTAACACAGGATCAAGCCCACCACGCTGAAGGTAAGGGTTGACTGATTGCCAGATACCATCCCAATCACTCAAGGGTCGGGGTTTAACCTGTTTATTATCAAAAATGCCGAGGCTTGCCTGCCGCTGTGCCGGGGTCATGATCTCATGGTGAGCACTGTGAGCCTGAACTTGGAGAGGACTGAATAAAACACTACATACGACAGCAGAGAGCAATGGGTTTACTTTCATTTTAACCTCATTAAATATTATGTTATAACATTACAATCATGGTCAGTAAAATGCCCTAGATTAATTCTTAGTGCAATAACAGTCATTGAGAATGCGATGTGATATCGGACAAAGACGGCATTTAACACGAAATGAGTTATCAAGCTAGGTTGGCGTGGCATGATTTACGGCTGTCACGGCTTGCCGTTCGATCATGTCAGTGATGCTGCGGTGATCACTCAGTGTTCTTATCTGCTGGAATAAATCGAAAGCTTGAGGATAGTTTTTTCGTAAATAACCTAACCATTGTTTGATCCTCGCCACATGATATTGCCCTTTACTGCCTTGTTTTTCCAATAAACAGTAGCGGTATAGCAAACCGGTGACTTCAGCCCATGGCATGGGCGGAGCATTGTATTTGATGACACGGCTTAAATTCGGGGTATGTAAAGCGCCACGGCCAACCATCAGATCTTGGCATCCCGTGGTTTTTCTGCATAAATTCGCACTTGAATAGTCCCATATTTCACCATTGGCGATCACAGGGATATCGAGGCAGGCTCGAATTTGACCGATTTGAGACCAATTAATGGCCTCAGCACGATAGCCATCTTCTCGAGTACGGCCATGCACCACAAGCTCACTCGCCCCGCCTTCCGCCACCGCTTGAGCAATTTCAAGACTCCGTACTGTCGAGTCCCAACCCAAACGCACTTTAACGCTGACCGGTAAAGGCGACGGAACTGCCGCCCGTAACGCACGGGTTGCTTGAAAAATCAGTTCGGGATCCTTGAGTAAACTGGCACCGCCACCATGGCCATTCACTGTTTTCGATGGGCAGCCACAATTCAGATCGACGCCTCTTGATCCGAGCTGCACAGCACGTTGCGCATTGGCTGCAAGCCAGTAGGGATCCTGACCTAGAAGTTGAATGCGCACCGGTGTACCTGAAGGCGTCACACTCTGACGATATAACTCCGGGCAAAGTCGATAAAAAGACTTGGTGGGTAATAAACGATCAACGACTCTAAGAAATTCAGTAATACAAAGATCATAGTCATTAATTTCCGTTAATAGCGATCTGACTAACGGATCTAACACCCCCTCCATGGGGGCAAGCAATACCCGCATTCGACTTATCTACCAGTGCGGGGCTTAAAGCGTGGATTATTGGCGCTATGGCTACGCTTTTTAGCGTCAGTGGCTGGACGGTCACTGGTTTTCGCTGTTCGCTCACCACGACGTTCAGGTCTCTGAGTCCGCTGCCTACCATTCTGAATGGGTTCCGCTTTAATCGATGGATCGGGTTCAAAACCCGGCAGAGCAATACGTGGAATATCACGCTTGATCAGTCGTTCAATATCTCGTAACAACTTGTGTTCATCAACACAAACTAAAGATAACGCGGCGCCAGATGCCGCCGCCCGACCTGTTCGGCCAATACGGTGAACATAATCTTCCGCCACATTGGGCAGCTCGTAATTCACGACATGGGGCAGTTCTTCAATATCAATGCCTCTGGCGGCAATATCCGTGGCAACCAGTACACGAATACTGCCATCTTTAAAGTTTTCGAGGGCCCGTGTTCTGGCACCTTGGCTTTTATTACCATGGATAGCCGCAGCAGTAATTCCATCTTTATTCAGCTGTTCGCTGAGGTGATTGGCGCCGTGTTTAGTTCGAGTAAAGACCAACACTTGCTGCCAATTTTCACGTCCAATCATCAGTGAAAGTAATTCGCGCTTACGTTTTTTATCAACGAGGTGCACCTGCTGATTGACTTGTTCTGATGCGGTATTGCGTCGAGCGACTTCAATTAATGTGGGACGAACCAACAACTTCTCAGCCAACACTTTGATATCATCAGAAAATGTGGCGGAAAAAAGTAAATTTTGACGTTTGACGGGTAACTTCGCAAGCACTTTACGAATATCATGGATAAATCCCATATCCAACATGCGATCGGCTTCATCCAAAACCAAGATGTCCACTTTAGAAAGATCAACGGCGTTTTGATGCTCCAAATCCAGTAAACGTCCAGGTGTTGCAACTAAAATATCAACCCCACCACGAAGTTTCATCATTTGTGGATTGATACTTACACCACCAAAAACAACCAAAGAACGAAGATCCAAATATCGGCTGTATTGTTTCACGTTTTCAGCAACTTGAGCGGCAAGCTCACGGGTCGGGGTTAAGATCAAAGCCCGTAATGGACGACGACCTTTGTTTGTGACTGGATTTGCAGCTAAACGATGCAATAAAGGCAATGTAAAACCTGCAGTTTTCCCTGTTCCGGTCTGCGCACTGGCCAGCAAATCGCCACCGGTCAGCACGGCAGGTATCGCTTGTTGCTGGATCGGTGTAGGCGTTTTATAGCCTTGTTCACTGATGGCACGCAAAATATCGGCATGAAGGCCGAGAGAATCGAAAGTCATTGAATTTACTCCGGGACGCCCTGACCATTTCACAACGGCGCAGTTTTCAGGGAAATGTTAAGTGTCTTAATGATTGAAAGCAAAAACTACAATGCAGGCTTAACCAGCAGTGTACCAGTTTTCATAGAGGGGTGCGAGAGGAAAAGAAATGATCAGGCTGCCGTATCGCAGCCTATATCACGCTCAACTGCGTTTTTTTTCTGTTTGCGTGGCGGGCGCCTTACTGAATAAAGACACAAGCGCAGGACCGATCAATAAGCAAACTGCACAGAGGCCGATCAATAAGGGATTGGGGAAATACTGATAGATCAGATAAAGCGATAGCATGGCAGCGCCAAAATAATAGGTTGTCGAGGCTTCTTCAAGAAAATCGCCTAACCGCCTCAGGGCGACGACACGTTGCGTCACCAGCATGGCGACCAATAAAACAAGATACGCAGATACCAGCCAAGTGCTAGTGTCAACTAGCATGTGGTGCTTAAAGCCCCAAATCAGTAATGCAATGATACTCAAGTGCATAACACTATGAAAACAGGTTTGCCCTGTTAAAATATGAATACTTTTAGACCATTTCATTTCATTCTCCTGGTAACCTGTCAACTGTTACCTGATTATCCTATGTCCTTCGGTGAGCTTGCTCTTGGCTTATCCTGCCGTATTGTGCTAACTCAAGGTCAAAAGCAGCTCAGCTTGCGATGCAAGCTTTTGACCTTGCGCTAACGATCAATTGCTGATTATGCCATAATTCGCTCTTGCTTTCATTTTTTTCATTACTCATTGTTTTTAAAAGAAATAAAATAAAAAAAAACCGATTTATAGTTAAAACCCCAGCCTAAAATTGAAATTTTATGCATTTCAAATGAAATTTATGACATTACTTCCAATTTTTAAGGCAACGAGTGAAACGACGATTGACTTGTTGTGCATACCACGCTGTTGTCAATTGACGATGAATTTTAGGGCTTTGTAAATGTATGGAAGGCAAGACTGCGCGTGGCAACCTGCTCCCCTTTTTTTTATCTGCCAACGCAAAAACCCGTTGCCATAATTGTGTCTTGCTGAAGTCAGCTTGCTGACCTCGCTCCAGTGCGTTTTTAATGGTCTTCGGCGCCATTTTCAACTGCTTGGCCACCGAATAGGCCGCCTGCTCCGTTTTGCCTTCACCCCACTGATCAAAATTCAGTAAATCACCATCATAATCCAGCGCTTTGCCACTGATAAGGTGTAAAGCTACCTGAAACGCAGCATTACGGCTGGCATACCAACCTGCATTATAATCCGCAAAAAGGTATACATAATCGGCATATTCGTTGGGTTCTGTCAGTAAATGCAGGACACCAAAATAGATCCCGCCACGCCGGGTAAAAACCTCATCGCGAAGACTTGATGATAAAGGCCAAGGGTAGTGATCGGCATGTTGACTCGCAAATGCAATGCTCACTTGCATGGGTCCGGCTGTGTGTACCGGGTTATAGTTCTTAAATAATTGTTTACCTAGAGGAATATGGCTCAACATATCGTCATACAGCCGACTCAAATCTTGCTCCGTTTTGGCTTTCGCTAAACGTTGCGCATAGGTTTGACCATTGGATGAATTCAGTTGTAACGCGGCCCGAACCCAAAAAGCTGAAATATGTCTACTTTCTGCTCTTTTTTCCATTTCTTTGAGCGCAATTTTCTCGAGATTTGCAACTGGAGGATCGACCTGAAAACCCGACTCTTGTTGGATCACCGCCAATGTTGCACAAATGTTTTGCTCTGTTGGTGCAATATTTTGCCAAGTGATCGCCGAGGCAATGTCTTCTGCCCAACCGCGTTTATCTAAGATCCGACTCGGCATTTGTTGGCCAATTTTGGGGGCTAAACGATGCATCATTTGTCGATTGTTCTTTGTACTTGCATGCTGACTGCAGCCATTTATCAAACCACAAATGACGACCATTGCACAACAAACAGCACGTTTGAAACCTAAAGGCATTGCTCGCTCCGAAAGCCGTGATAAACATACACGACGTAAATAAAAATTAAGGATAGTCAGTAAAAACTGTACAAACAAATAGGATATTGAAATTATGATGTGCGGCATGTCGCCCCATCACTCAAGGCACGACAAACGCTGCTCAACCGGCCTCCAAAGATAAAGATCACTCCGCGATGAAACCGCTTTCATCTCACCGCCAATGATAACACACCTGATGATTGCAATAAGTAACTGAAAGCTTATCTCACTTTCAGACTGCCTAAATGGTCAGCAGTGGCTTTCACTGTTAAAATACATTTATTTACCATTGCAAATCTCTCAGCCTAATTAAGACAAGTCCAGATTTGGCTTCTGACCACTTGGAGTTAAAAATGAATCGAACGTTAGCCGATCTCGATAACGTTGTTGCCCTAGGTGGCGGCCACGGTTTAGGACGCCTGATGTCCTCTATTGCATTCTTAGGCAGTCGGCTGACTGGTATTGTAACCACCACCGATAATGGGGGATCAACTGGGCGTATTCGCCAGTCAGTTGGGGGGATTGCTTGGGGCGATATGCGTAATTGCATTAATCAACTGATCACTCACCCCAGTATTGCTGCATCAATGTTTGAATACCGATTCTCAGGTCAAGGGGAATTGAATGGGCACAATTTGGGAAACCTTATGCTGACTGCTCTTGAGAACCTCAGTGTCAGACCTCTCGAAGCCATCAATCTTATCCGCAATGTGCTAAAAGTGGATGCCATGTTGATCCCGATGTCTGAACATCCGCTAAATTTGCTCGCTGACAATGATCAAGGGGCTCGTATTTATGGTGAAATGGCCATTGACGCGATGGACACGTTACCCCGTAATCTCAGATTAGATCAAAAAGTACCCGCGACACAAGAAGCCATTGAGCAAATCGAAAAAGCTGATTTGATCTTAATTGGACCCGGTAGCTTCTATACCAGTCTGTTGCCCATTTTACTGTTAGATGACATCAGCCAAGCGCTGCGGCGCAGCCCTGCTAAAATGATCTTTATCGATAATTTAGGCAAGGAATTAAGTCCGGCAGGCAAGCTTAACCTAAAGCAAAGGCTGATGATCATCGAGCAGTTGACGCGTCCCAAACGCGTAGATGCGGTCATTGTGGATGCGCACAAGCCATTCTCAGACCTCAGGGAATGGCTACTTGTCCCTCATCCACTCGCTGCAAAGGATATTCCCTATCGCCACGACCGCCAATTATTGCATGATGCGATCGAGATCACCCTACAACAACTCAAACCCTAATCAGGCACTCGCAATAAATTGGGCTCTTAACTGCGCCAATTTATCACGCAGGGCGGCGGCTTCTTCAAATTCAAGATCTTGAGCTAATTGGAACATTTTTTGCTCCAACTCGTTCATCTGCTTCTGTAATTGTTTTGCACTTAATTGATTCCATTGCGATTCATCATGCTGTTGTTGTTTACTTTGGCTATTTGGGGCTAGCTTGTTTCGATTTCTGCCTGGCACAGCGGATTGCCCCATTTCCAATATGTCATTGATTTTCTTGTTTAATCCGGCAGGAACAATCCCTCTCTCTTTATTCCATTGTTGCTGCTTTTCACGCCGACGTTCAGTTTCATCTATCGCCTTGGCCATGGACGGCGTGATGCGATCAGCATATAAAATCGCTTTGCCATTCACATTGCGAGCCGCGCGACCAATCGTCTGGATAAGCGATCGCTCCGAACGTAAAAAACCTTCTTTATCCGCATCAAGAATGGCTACCAATGACACTTCAGGCATATCCAGCCCTTCACGCAACAGGTTTATTCCCACCAGCACATCAAATTCGCCTAATCTTAAATCTCGGATGATTTCCATCCTTTCGACAGTATCAATATCTGAATGCAAGTATCGCACACGTTCTCCATGTTCTTCCAAATACTCAGTCAAATCTTCTGACATGCGTTTGGTCAACGTCGTCACGAGTACTCGTTCGTTAATGGCAACCCTTTTTCTAATCTCAGACAATAAATCATCCACTTGTGTCGTGACTGGCCTCACTTCCAATAGCGGATCCAATAGCCCGGTTGGTCTGACGACCTGCTCAATAATATCGCCGCCTGATTTATCTAGCTCATAAGCCCCTGGCGTAGCAGAGACATAAATCGATTGCGGTGCTAACGCTTCAAATTCTTCAAATTTCATTGGTCGGTTATCCAGCGCCGAGGGCAAGCGAAAACCATATTCAACCAAAGTCTCTTTGCGAGCCCGATCGCCTCGATACATGCCGCCGATTTGTGGGATCGTTACGTGTGATTCATCAATAATCAACAAGCCATCTGCCGGCAGGTAATCGAATAACGTAGGGGGCGCTTCGCCAGGGCCACGCCCAGACAAAAAGCGGGAGTAATTTTCAATACCAGAGCAATAGCCCAATTCATTCATCATTTCTAAATCAAACTGCGTGCGTTGGGTTAAGCGTTGTTCCTCAACCAATTTATTATTGTCCAATAACACTTGACGCCTTTCTGCTAATTCTTTTTTGATTAACTCCATGGCTTCCAACAAGCGTTCTCTGGGGGTGACATAGTGAGTTTTTGGATAAATCGTGTAACGATTGACCCCCTGCTCAACTTGCCCGGTTAATGGGTCAAACAAAGAGAGTCGTTCAACTTCATCATCAAAAAGCTCCACCCTTAAGGCGGTATCATCCGACTCAGCCATAAAAATATCAATGACTTCACCTCTGACACGAAACGTCCCCCGCTGAAACGCTTGGTCATTACGAGTGTACTGCAACTCCGAGAGTCGCCGGAGTATACTGCGCTGATCAATGATCATGCCACGATTAAGGTGCAAGATCATTTTTAAGTAGGCATCTGGCGAACCTAAGCCATAGATAGCCGACACGGATGCCACCACAATGACATCTCGACGCTCAAGTAACGCTTTCGTCGCCGACAAACGCATTTGCTCAATATGTTCGTTTACAGACGCATCTTTTTCAATAAAGGTATCGGAACCTGGCACGTACGCTTCTGGCTGATAGTAATCATAGTAAGAAACAAAATACTCAACCGCGTTATCAGGGAAGAACGCTTTCATTTCGCCATATAATTGCGCAGCCAAGGTTTTATTCGGCGCAAGGATCATTGTTGGCCGGTTCTTATCAGCTATCACATTCGCAATAGTAAACGTTTTACCTGATCCAGTTACACCTAACAAAGTCTGATGGGCGAGACCATCGTCCAGCCCAGCTTTAAGCAACCGTATCGCCTCAGGTTGATCGCCAGAGGGTTGAAATTCAGAATGGAGAGTGAAGACTTTACTCATAGATTAAGATCCTGCTCAGCGATAGGAGGGTTGGTCAGTCTACGCCGTTCAGTGCAAAAAACCAACCTGTTATGCTGGATAAAAAACCAGTCATCAGGGTAAGCAGCGTCATTACACGATTTCTCTGTCATTGCTCGTGACATTGAGGGGTTATCCCCAAATGAATATTATATTCATGATTTGTCAAGTTAGTGTAATAATCATTACTCAAATCATCGGCCCCCATCTTGATTTTATATAACTTATTGAAAATAAACAAAATTGATATAAAGATTGAATTAGCACCATTCTAAAGCAATGCCGCGTATTACCTGACTTTACCTAACTTTTAAGACGTTAATGCACATGGTTATCCACAGGAACGGTGGATAACCGACTGTAGCCCTTATCAATTGGCCTGTGAATAAAATTCGATAAGGGTTCCAAAATCAAAAAAAAAATTTAAAAAAAATTTTTTAAATAAATTTAGCCGAAAAAATAATATTTAATGCTTCTCATTATCAATCACTTCCAGTTTCCCGCGACACCGATTCCATTCACAAAATGTCTAATTTGTTATCGTGTCTTCGCGTTAAACTGTCATTGCCTCATCCGGCAATCTGACATATCCCCCCAGCGCAGCGAGGGGCGTTTGCTGATCCAGATAGGGAATTTCACCCAATAATGGGGCATGCAAGTGCTGTGTTAAATAGGCGAGGTACTCTTGATTACGATGCTGTTGTGACAATGGATGATTCGCGATCCAACCCACTAAAGGCAGCCCGGCCTGTTTAATGGCAGCCTGAGTTAATAATGCGTGATTAATGCAGCCTAACTTCATCCCCACAACCAAGATAACGGGTAATTGTTGGCAGCTCACCCAATCAGCAAAGGTAAACTCATCACTTAAGGGGGTTAGCCAGCCCCCCGCACCTTCGACAATAATTCGCTCAGCCTTTGCTTGTAGCTGATGTAAGCCTTGATTGAGGCGGTTTGGATCAATTCGCTGTTGCTGCTCCAAACTGGCAATGTGTGGCGACGTGGGCTCAGCGAAGGTATAGGGATTGATCTCATCATATGAAAGCGACTGATTACAAGCTTGCTGTAGCAGCAATGCATCCGAGTTACGCCAGCCTTCTGGCTGCCAGTCAGATCCGGATGCCACCGGTTTGTATGCCGCCGTGACGTATCCCGACGCTGAGAGTGCCTGCAATAATGCGATTGAAGCCACGGTTTTCCCCACATCGGTATCTGTCCCCGTAATAAACCAACTGACCATTAATTCATTACTCCATAAATAACTTGATAAGTCACCGTGTATCCCAAGGGATCACGGGGCCAATACTGTTCCAACAATTGTAGCTTGTGACGATTTAATGGACGAAGGGCTGAATTCGGTGCTAAATACGTTGCGCCCACCCCCTTTAATGACCACATCGCATCAAGCGCACTGTGAAAGTGGCATCTGACCGGTTCCAAATAAAATTGCATCGGCGTATCTTGTAACTGCGCAGCTAACCAATCAAAACGGATAAACTGATTGGTGGGAGCCTGATGACCAAGACGGCGAAACGCGGTGACCAGTTCGGGTAAGGATCCGTCACCCAAGGTTGTGCAGCGTAATTGTCCCTGCACCGTCAGCAGTGCCAGTAATTGGCGGATCGCCTTGACTTGGTCAGCACTCCACTGCAAGGCAAGATTGCTCCATAGCTGATTCACACTGCCATCACGCAGTGGTAACTGATCCAGATCAGCGCGAAGATACCAATCTGCTGACTGACAACACTGGGCTTGGTTCAACATTCCAGCCGACAAATCCATTGCAACCACTTTATGCCCCGCTGCACGTAACTGCCGACTGTAATACCCATCGCCACACCCTAAATCCAGCACAACACCTGGATGAGAGAAGGGGGCACGGGTCAATAAGCGATCACCAGTTAGCCTTTGCAAAACAGAATAATTGGCATAGTGACTCGCGGCGCGACCAAAACGTTGCGCGATCCGTTGTTTGATCTGTTGATCTTTATTCGTGGTTAAGGGCATATAATCCCTCCAGTAAATGATCAATTTGTGCCGAAGTATGCGCTGCAGATAATGTAACACGTAATCTAGCTTGATTAACCGGTACCGTCGGTGGACGGATCGCACTGACCCAACACCCTGCCGCCCGTAATTTCCGGGACAATGTCATGGCGTGATCAGTATCACCAAGAATAATGGGCTGGATCGGCGTTGTCGATTCCGCAAGCTGGTAGTGAGGAAGCTGCTGCATACCCTGACGAAACCGCTGAATATTGGCGTTAAGCTGGTCACGCAAGCGATCCCCTTGCTTGACCAACTCTAAGGCTCGGCGGATCGCTTCGAGTTGTGCCCCCGGTAGCGCAGTACTGTAAATAAGGTGCCGAGAGGTTTGGATAAGATACGCCGCGATCTCAGCACAGCAAAGTATTGCTGCACCACTTACGCCAAACGCCTTACCAAAGGTGACTAACAATATATCGGGCTTTACCCCCTGCTGATGACAGCTCCCCTGCCCCTGTTGACCGGTAATGCCAATACCATGAGCATCATCAATCATAAGAAGACTGCCTGAGCGTTGGCTCAGCTGATAGAGTTCCCTTATCGGCGCTTTATCACCCTCCATACTGAACACCCCTTCACTGACTAACAGGGTGCCACCAGTAATGGAGCGCGATAAGAGTGTGTGTAAATGGGTCAGATCATTGTGACGGTAACGGCAAAGGGTCGCAGGGGATAATAACGCCGCTTCTTGTATGGAAGCATGACTCAGTTTATCAAGGATGACCCGATCTTTCGCTGTCAGTAAACTGAATAATAAGGCTTGATTTGCCGCAAAGCCGGAGTTGAATAATAAGGCATGAGAATAACCCAGCCAATCACTTAACTCCTGCTCTAATTGCTCAGCCACTGGACTATACCCCGTCACATAAGAGGAGGCAGCAAAACCCGCTCCCCACCGTGCTGCCCCCCGCTGCCAAGCCTCAATCACCTCAGGATGTTGACTCAGCCCAAGATAGTCATTTGAGGAAAAGTTATCATACTGCTGGTTTAAAAAACGTAATTTGGCACCAGCCAATAATTGTACAGGCTGGCGGACACGATAACGTTGTTGCGATTTGATCTGGGCCAGTTTTTCCGATATTCGTTGTTGCCAAATCATGATGTCGCCGCATTATAAAATAGGGCATCATCACTGTTGGTTAGGGTCTGTTGTAAATGCTGTGCCTGTTCAATATCACCAAACTCAGTATGCTGATGGGCTGGTCTGATACCCAACTTACGGAATAACAACACATCACTGTCTTGCTCAGGATTGGTGGTCGTCAGTAATTTACAACCATAAAAAATTGAATTGGCGCCAGCCATAAAACAAAGTGCCTGAGTCTGTTCATTCATCTGTTCGCGTCCAGCGGATAGTCTCACCCAAGACATTGGCATCATAATCCGGGCGACCGCAATGGTACGGATAAAATCAAAGGGATCCACATCGGGATTATCCGCAAAAGGCGTGCCTTTTACTTTCACCAACATGTTGATAGGCACACTTTGGGGAGGATTTGGCAGATTGGCAAGCTGCACCAGTAAGCCGGCTCGATCTTGTACCGTCTCCCCCAAACCGACAATACCACCTGAGCAAACATTCATGCCGGCTTGACGAACGGTGTCTAGGGTATCTAATCGCTCCTGATAACTGCGAGTTGTCACAATGTTACCGTAGAATTCCGGCGAGGTATCAAGATTGTGGTTATAATAATCCAATCCCGCTTTAGCCAATCGCTCGGCTTGCGCTGGGGTCAGGGTGCCCAAGGTCATGCAAGTTTCCAGACCCAATTGTTTCACGCCTGCAACCATCTGCTCTAAATAAGGCATGTCTCTATCATGAGGATTTTTCCATGCCGCGCCCATGCAAAAACGCCCAGATCCCGCCTGTTTTGCCTTACGCGCAGAGGCCAGAACCTGTTCGACTTCCATTAAGCGTTCGGCTTCTAATCCTGTTTTATATCTGGCACTTTGCGGACAGTATTTACAATCTTCAGGGCAGGCTCCGGTCTTAATAGAGAGTAAGGTACTGATTTGTAACTTATTGGGTTCGAAATGCTGACGATGGATCTGTTGTGCTTCAAATAAAAGATCCATAAAAGGCTTCTGAAACAATGCATTCGCTTGTTGTACGGTCCAGACTTGGGCCATAATCAATTCTCCGCGGTTAACATGAATGGAATTTAACGCTAAACTTGTAAAGCTAATTTCATAAATATACTTTACATCATTATGCTAACAACTGCAGACCTTAATTTTGACCGCCAACATATCTGGCACCCCTATACTTCGATGCGCAATCCTTTGCCCTGCTATCCGGTCATTTCGGCCAGTGGCTGTCTACTGACCTTGAGTCATGGTCAACAACTTGTTGATGGGATGTCTTCTTGGTGGGCGGCGATCCATGGCTACAATCATCCCCGCCTCAATCACGCTTTGCAGCAGCAAATGCAGCAAATGTCACATGTAATGTTCGGCGGGATCACTCATCCTGCCGCCATTACTTTGTGCCGCAAATTACTTGATATTGCGCCCGCGGGCTTGGAAAAAGTTTTCCTTTGTGACTCAGGTTCAGTTGCCGTGGAAGTGGCCATGAAAATGGCGATACAATACTGGAGTGGTGCATCGCAACCACGAAGACAATTCCTGACCTTACGCCAGGGCTATCATGGCGATACCTTCGCCGCAATGTCCGTTTGTGATCCGGATAATTCGATGCATGCGTTATGGCGAGGCTATCTACCGAAACATCAGTTTGTCGCAGCCCCGCAGATTGCCTTTCATCAAGCCTGGCAAGAGCAGGATTGTGAGGAGCTGCAAGAAACGTTGCAGCACCACCACCAGCAAATTGCCGCAATCATTCTCGAGCCGGTGGTCCAAGGCGCAGGTGGCATGCGCTTTTATCATCCGCAGTATCTTAAACGTGTCAGATCCCTGTGTGATCATTATGGTCTGCTGTTGATTGCCGATGAAATTGCTACTGGATTTGGACGAACCGGCCGATTATTTGCCTGCGAATATGCGGCGATCTCACCGGATATTCTGTGTGTAGGCAAAGGGTTAACGGGTGGAACTCTGACCTTAGCAGCCACACTCACGACCGTTCATGTCGCCGAACAAATTAGCGACAGTCCAGCAGGCTGTTTTATGCATGGTCCGACGTTTATGGCCAATCCGCTTGCTTGTGCTGTTGCCACAGAAAGTTTAGCTATTTTAGCCGAAAATAAGTGGCAACAGCAGGTCAAGGAAATTGAACAACACCTGCAACAGGCACTGTTACCACTCAACGACCATCCTCGAGTCAAAAATGCACGCGTACTCGGTGCAATTGGCGTGCTAGAATGTCAGCAACCGGTCAATATGGCTGCAATCCAACAATTTTTTGTCACGCAAGGCGTTTGGATCCGGCCTTTTGGTAAACTTATCTATGTCATGCCGCCTTATATTATTCATCAGGCGCAATTGCAGTGTTTAACTGATGCCATGACCCGTGCGCTCGACAAGCCCATGTTATTTGAATCGTGCTGATTGCAGGCATTCAGTCTCTTTGTCAGCAACAAATTGACTTCATTAAAGATCATTTTCATCTGTTTACTATAACCAAGAGGAGTACACATGCAGATTTTTAGCCAAGATCTCAACGATGGGCAGACCATGCCTAACAAGCATGTTTTTAATGGAATGGGCTATCAAGGAGAAAATATTTCACCCCAGTTAAGCTGGCAAGGCGCTCCCCCGGCAACGCAGAGTTTTGTGATCACCTGTTTTGACCCTGATGCCCCGACTGGCTCGGGTTGGTGGCACTGGGTCGTCGCTAATATCCCTGCTGATTGCCATGAGCTAAAACAGGGGGCGGGCTCAGGATCTGCGCCCTTACCTGAAGGCGCCATACAGACCCGCACCGACTTTGGTCAAGCTGGATACGGCGGGGCTGCTCCCCCAGCTGGACGCAGTCACCGTTACATTTTTACTGTGCATGCTTTGGATTGCGCCAGCATCGACGTGGACAGAGATTCCAGTGGCGCGATGGTTGGTTTTAACGTTTTCGCTCATTCACTGGCCAGTGCTAACCTGACCGTCACCTTCAATTAATCGCCGAGGCCTTTATCAATCTCGATAACGGCCTCTCGAGGTTCAGTTAGCTAAGACGTGTACCGCAACCCACATGGCACCTTGACCCACTGGGTAGCGTTGATGCTCAGTAAGTTGGCCTTTTTCGCCAATTTTATAGACGGCAAGCGAGTCTGATTTTTGACCCACCGCGAATAAAAATTGCCCCGTTTTATCAATGTTAAACCCTCTTGGTTGGGTTTCAGTTGGGTAATATCCATTAATTTCAAGCCGTTCGCCATTATCACTGACGGCAAAACACGTGATAAGACTGCTAGTACGATCACAGGCATAAAGGTATTGATTATTGGCAGTCAAATGAATATCTGCCGCCCAACGGGTTCCCTCAAACTCAGTCGGCATCAGATCCACAGTTTGTAAAATCTCTGCCCCATTATCGTTAAGTTTTAATACCAATACGGTACTATCTAATTCGTTCACCACATAAGCAATCTGACCGTTCCCATGCATGGCCATATGACGTGGACCTGAACCGGATCCCGTTGATATGGTCGCGTGTTGACTGATACCTTTCAGGTCCGTCGCCGTCAAATCTAGGACGGCAATCAGATCGTGTTTCAGTGCAGGTACATACAGGTAACGCCCCATGTTATCAGGATTGGTGGAATGACAACCTGCTAAACCACCAATGATTTTGGCAGGCGCCCCTACCCGACCTTGCTGATCAAGCGGACTGATACTGACTTGCCCATCATGGTAATACGCTACAAACAGCCGTTTTGCTTGGTGATCGACAGATAAATGAGTGGCACTGCCTGGTAGCGCCGTTTCCCCCGCAAAACTAAGCTTACCTTCATGATCAATATGCCAAGCCACCACACGAAAATCAGGGCGAACCCCCGCATACAGCATGGATGCTTTATCATTGATAGCCAGTGGCTGAACTTGGCCTCTCGCTTCGACGGTTTGTAACAACACCAGATCACCTTGCGCTTGAAGTTGCCAAACATGGATCTGCTCACTGTCAGGGCTGGCGGTATAAATGATTTGCTGCATAATTTCTCCTGAAATCGGGGTAAAACAATGAATACTTTCTGTGTTATTTTATCAAAAAGAGGGATTTAGCACGGCTATTTTTGTTTAGCCACAGCCAGCGGTGTACACTGACTTTACCCTATAACAGTTAACAGGTTTTGTTATGAGTTATCGTGTCATTGCCCTTGATCTTGATGGAACGCTGCTTAATTCTGAGAAACAGATCCTACCAGAATCGATTGAAGCAATAAAAAAAGCACAACAACAAGGTATTCACGTTTTGATTGCTACTGGGCGTCATCACAGTGCTATTTTACCTATTTATCGCGCACTCTCCCTCACCTCTCCTGTTATCTGCTGCAATGGTGCTTACTTGTATGATTATCAGCAAAAGACAGTGATCGAAGGTGAGCCAATGGCTCGCCATCAAGCTGAGATTATTCTTGATTTACTGCAAGACGCCAACATTGATCCCTTACTGTACGCGGATGATAACATGTATTACTGTCGTCCAACCGAACACGTCTTACGTACTCAAAAATGGGGACAACAGTTTGCTGAATCTCTCAGGCCTCGTTTTGTCCAAGTTCATAACATGAGATCGGTGGTTCAGCAAGCCGAGTATTTATGGAAATTTGCACTTTGTCATTCAGATCCCGAGAAACTGCAACAGTTTGTTGAACTCGCCATACAAGCCACAGAGGTCAGTTGCGAATGGTCGTGGCAAGATCAGGTCGATATTGCGCGTCAAGGTAATAGTAAAGGTAAAAGATTGACCCGTTGGGTCACTGCCCAAGGTATGACGATGCAACAAGTGATGGCATTTGGCGACAATGAAAATGATATCAGTATGCTGGAAGCCGCTGGCTTAGGTATTGCCATGGGCAATGCGACATTGGATGTAAAACAGCGTGCACAGTTGACGGCGCGGAATAACGACAGTCCGACAATTGCAGAAATGATCGAGCGTTACGCCCTACATCCGTAACGGCAAGACTTCCGGCCTTAGGCCGGAATAGTCCGTTCAGTATTTAGGAACGTGGGCTGTCTTTTACGCCAGAAATCAGGTTAAACAGCTCACCAAAGGCATAGATTAAGCCCATAATGATCGCCATGACAACAGGGACAAGAATAACCGCCGTTGCTAAACTTTTTAATAATTCAAACATAACGCCTCTTTTCTTAACACGATAAACACAGATTTTAACCATTGCGCTTGCAGAATCCCACTGCTTTTTGTGCTTTTACAAAACCTTACTTCTTCATCTTATTCATCCCCTTTGCCACAAAATCAGGAGAGTAGCATTCAACTTGGCCTCCGACCGTTCTGCGACTAGAGATAAGCATAGGTTGACAATAAAGGATAAGCGGGATACAACGTTATAAAATGCACAAAATGGGATATAAGATGACGATGTTGCAAATTTCGCAATGCACATTCCATTCCGGTGAACACCAAACCCTGAAAATTAATGAGCTTAACATTAATGATAATGACGCTTGGGCTTTTATCGGTGCCAATGGAAGTGGTAAATCAACCTTAGGCCGCGTGCTAGCAGGGGAAATTTCCCCCGCAAATGAGGGATTGAATTCTCACTACAAAAAGCCCGTCTGTTTGTCTTTTGAAAAACTGTCCCACTTGGTTGAACGGGAGTGGCAAAGAAATAACAGCGATCTGCTAACAGAAAAAGACCATCCTGAGGGGCAACTGACGAGACAGATCATTCAACAAGAATACCGTGATGAGCAACGTTGCCAGCAGCTGGCTGACCATTTTGATATTGAGTCACTGCTTGATCGGCCATTTCGAGTGCTTTCAACGGGTGAAACACGCAAGGCGCTATTATGTCAAGCTTTGATGGCAACTCCGGATCTCTTGATATTGGATGAACCTTTTGATGGACTGGATGTGGGATCACGCCAACGTTTAGCTGAACTGACCGCCGCACTGGCTCGTGAACACATGACCTTGGTGTTTATTCTGAATCGCTTCGAAGATATTCCTGAATTTGTCAATCACGTGGGTATTCTTGCAGAAGGGGAATTGGTGATGAGTGGCAACAAGCCACAGGTCATGCAACAAGCCTTGGTTGCTCAACTTGCTCACAGTGAAACACTGAACGATCTCCGCTTACCTGAAGCGTATAGTGTTGCTGATGGAAACAAACCGCAATTATCACCCGTCATTTTACGTAATGGTCGAGTAAGCTGGGATGGGAATGTGATTATCAAGGGACTGGACTGGGAAGTGAAAGCCGAACAACACTGGCAAATCACTGGCCCGAATGGTGCAGGAAAATCAACCTTGCTTAGCCTAGTCACAGGTGATCACCCGCAGGGTTTCAGTAATGATCTGACCTTATTCGGAATACGTCGAGGTAGTGGCGAAACGATCGAAGAAATAAGACAGCATATTGGTTATGTTAGCAGCAGTTTACATTTAGATTACCGGGTTAGCGCCAGTGTCAGAACCGTCATTATTTCTGGCTTTTTTGACACCATTGGCTTGTATCAAACCGCCACTGATCGTCATTTGGATCTGACTCAACAATGGTTGAAGTTATTGGGTTTCTCTGATCAACAAGCAGACAGCCCCTTTTCAACCTTGTCGTGGGGGCAACAACGGCTGGTTCTGATCGTTCGAGCTCTGGTTAAACACCCTCGCCTATTGATTTTAGATGAACCTTTACAAGGACTGGATGCGCTTAATCGTCAACTTGTTCGTCAATTTATCAATAAATTGATGGCAGAAGGCCATACCCAATTACTGTTTGTCTCCCACCATGCAGAAGACGCGCCAGCATGCATTACCCATCGCCTGAGTTTTATTCCTAAACCAGAAGGCGGATTTCATTATCAACAAGATAAACTCTCTTCTGAACGCCATATTGCGTAATACCTAATCACAACCATCGGCGCATACGCACTCTGCTGACCGTATTTATCCGGGTTGGGGAGTGTTCAATTCCACCGTTTTATTATCCTCTACATGAATTCGCACAGGCTCGACGCCTAGGAACATATCAAGTCTGACTCACAACGCATCCGAACATTATTTATCGTGAACTCAACACTCATCTTTACCAAAAAAAACAAAATGACGCGTATCACGCTCAATGATTCTCATCCAAAAACCAGTGAAAACAAAATGATTTTTTACTTAAAACGCACAATTCTATTAAGATTTTATACGCACTTTAAGTTATGTTACTACACATCAATGGTATGCCTTAGGATCACGATAACACTATGATGCCTTTCAATTATGATGATCATCCCCACCGCCGCTATAACCCATTGACAGATCAGTGGATATTAGTTTCCCCCCATCGTGCCAAACGACCTTGGCAGGGGGCTGAAGAGTCGACATCTGCCTTGTCCCAACAATCGTATGATCCGCACTGTTATCTATGTGCGGGTAACACGCGAATGGGCGGTAAAACCAATCCCAATTATTCAGGTTGTTATGTCTTTGAAAATGATTTTTCTGCCCTACTCCCTGATACCCCTGTGGCCAATGATCATGGTGATCCCCTCTTTACTTATCAGTCAGTACAAGGCGTGAGTCGCGTGATCTGTTTTTCTGCCGATCACAGCAAGACCTTACCTCAGCTTACTTTGTCGCAAATCACTGAGGTGATCAACACATGGCAACACCAGCTAACAGAGTTAGGCCACATTTATCCATGGGTGCAGATTTTTGAAAATAAAGGGGCGGCTATGGGCTGTTCTAACCCGCATCCACACGGTCAGATCTGGGCGAATAATTTCATCCCTAATGATGTGCTAACTGAAGATGTGCAGCAAAGAAAATACCAGCAAGACTCCGGCAAAGTATTATTGGTGGACTATGTACAAAAAGAATTAAAACTTGGCGAGCGGGTCGTCGTTGAAACAGAACATTGGGTCGCGCTGGTACCTTGGTGGGCAACATGGCCATTCGAGACCTTGTTATTACCAAAACAGCATGTCACTAGACTCAATCAACTGAGTGCACAACAAAGCGAAGATTTAGCTATCGCATTAAAAAAATTAACAACTCGTTACGACAACCTGTTTAAGTGTTCTTTCCCTTATACCATGGGCTGGCACGGTGCCCCTTTTAATGATCACCCCAATTTGCATTGGCAATTGCATGCTCACTTTTATCCTCCCCTGCTTCGCTCAGCCAGTGTCCGTAAATTCATGGCTGGATACGAAATGCTAGCTGAACCACAACGGGATCTGACAGCAGAACAAGCCGCCCAACGACTACGTCAGTTGAGTGATACCCTCTATTTTAGTGAGGCATAACCGATGAATTTAGTTACTTTGACCCGTCAAGTATTTAAACAACATTTTGGCTACGAGGCTGAACAATCTTATCAAGCACCTGGACGAGTAAATTTGATCGGTGAGCATACCGACTATAACCAAGGGTTTGTCTTACCTTGTGCCATCGATTACCAAACGGTCATTAGTCTCGCGAAGCGCAATGATAACCAAGTCAGAGTGGTTGCAGCAGATTACCAGAATCAGTTACAACAATTCTCCCTGACTGATCCGATTACACCGGTCAATGAGCCGATGTGGAGCAATTATGTTCGTGGTGTGATCAAGCACCTCCTACTGAAAAACCGAACGATTGGCGGTATGGATTTAGTGATCAGTGGCAATGTCCCCCAAGGCGCAGGACTGAGCTCATCAGCGTCTCTTGAAGTGGCATTAGGCACAGCCATCAATCAATTATGGCAATTAGGCCTTAGTGCGGAAGACGTGGCGTTGAATGGTCAACAAGCGGAAAATCAATTTGTTGGCTGTAACTGCGGCATAATGGATCAAATGATCTCGGCGTTGGGTCAGCAACATCACGCACTGTTACTGGACTGCCGTTCACTTAAGACTGAAGCCGTCGTCATGCCAGCTGAGATGGCCGTTGTGATCGTCAATTCTAATTTTCGCCGAACCCTCGTCGGCAGTGAATACAATGCGCGACGCGAGCAATGCCAGCAAGGGGCAGCCTTTTTTTCAGCAGACTCGCTGCGTGATGTCACCCTTGCGCAATTTGAACAAGCCCAAGCCGAGATGGATCCGTTGGTCGCTAAACGTGTGAGACACATTTTAACTGAAAATCAGCGTACACGCTTGGCCGCTGAATGCTTGAGAAAAGGGGATTTACAGCAACTAGGACAGCTGATGGCACAATCCCATCAGTCAATGCGAGATGATTTTGAAATCACTGTTAAACCGGTTGATATTTTGGTTGAGATCCTACAAAAAGCAATTGGCAATGCTGGCGGAGCCCGCATGACAGGGGGCGGATTTGGAGGCTGTGTGGTTGCCTTGCTGCCCGAATCCATGGTAGAAAAAGTGCGGGCTGAGGTTGCGGCGCAATACCAAGCCCTGACGGGAATTAAAGAGACTTTTTACGTGTGTAAAGCCAGTCAAGGGGCGAGTTATGTCGAAAATCAGTTCGGATCTCGCACCTGATGGTGCGCCATTCACCCGCTTTTATTTACATAATCAGCAAGGGATGCAAGTCACTGTGATGGACTGGGGTGCAACCCTGCTCTCCATTCAGGTTCCTCTTGTTGATGGCACGGTTCGTGAAGTGATCCTCGGTTGTGCCAATCCCAGCGATTATCTGCAACAAGCTGCCTATTTGGGCGCCACTGTCGGCCGTTATGCCAATCGGATCCGTGATGCTAAACTGCTACGCACTGGCGATAAGCTTATTGCAAATCAGCCCCCCCATCAATTACATGGTGGGCCGCAAGGTTTTAGTCACCGCCGTTTCAAAACGATCGCCTGTCATGACGATCATCTGCATTTACAACTGATTTCTGCCGAAGGTGACCAAGGCTTCCCGGGTGAACTTTGCTTGGATGTGCATTATCGGTTGAGTGCAGATAATCAATTGCAGATCCACTATCACATGCACTGTTCCAAAGCGACCCCAGTCGCTATCACTAATCATAGCTATTTTAATTTAGATCCTAGCCAAGGTGATGCCCGCCAGCACCAGCTTTATATTAATGCCGATTATTTTCAACCAGTCGATCACCAAGGCTTACCTGTGGGTCCACTCTCACCTGTTACGGGCACCAGTTTTGATTTTAGACAAGCTAAAACAGTACAGCAGGATTTCCTGAGCGATCATGACCAGCAGATCACCGCTGGCTATGATCATGCTTTTTTGCTTAATGGTCCCTTATCCAATCAGGACTGTGCGGCACGGCTGACCAGTGCAGATAAAAAACTCACCTTATCACTCTATACTAATTATCCAGTGCTCCAGTGCTATACGGGCAATTATCTGGCTGGAACCCCCTCTAGAAGTGGTTATTATGAAAATTACCAAGGGATTGCGCTTGAGCCAGGCTTTTTACCTGACTCACCCAATCATTCCCCGGTACAACAGCCTGATTGCTGGATTAAAGCGGGAGAGCGCGCACATGCCTACATTATTTATCATTTTATTTCAGTAAACTAGTTCTATGACGCTAAACGATACCTTTTTGTACTGGCATCCATTGGCGATTATTGTGATAATTTAAACAGATTATTCAGGTAGCAGACCCTGTCTGGTACTCTATTTACAGATAAAATAGGAGTTTAGCGATGGCAGTGACAAAGCTCGTACTGGTTCGCCACGGTGAAAGTCAGTGGAATCAGGAAAACCGTTTTACTGGCTGGTATGACGTCGATCTTTCCGAAAAAGGTCAAGGTGAAGCCAAAGCCGCAGGTCAGTTATTAAAACAGGAAGGCTTTCATTTTGACTTCGCCTACACTTCTGTGCTCAAACGTGCTATTCATACCCTATGGAATGTCTTAGATCAATTAGACCAAGCTTGGTTGCCCGTTGAAAAAAGCTGGCGTTTGAATGAGCGCCATTATGGGGCGCTACAAGGATTGAATAAAGCCGAAACGGCTGAAAAATATGGGGATGAGCAAGTCAAACAATGGCGTCGTGGCTTTGCTGTCACGCCACCAGAATTGGACCGTACCGATGAGCGATTTCCTGGTCACGATCCTCGCTACCACGCACTCAGTCCACAACAATTACCAACAACAGAAAGTCTAGCTTTAACCATCAAGCGAGTGATCCCCTACTGGAATGAGACAATATTACCGCGCATAAAGAGCGGAGATAAAGTGATCATTGCTGCTCACGGTAATTCACTGCGTGCTCTGGTTAAGTATCTCGATAACCTCTCTGAAGACGAGATACTCGAATTGAATATTCCTACCGGTGTACCACTGGTTTATGAATTCGATGAAAATTTTAAGCCGTTAAAACGTTACTATCTTGGCGATGCTGACGAGATTGCAGCAAAAGCAGCGGCTGTTGCCAACCAAGGTAAAGCAAGCTAGTTCTGTTTCGTTAATAGCCATCATCCTTTTGTTGATGGCTATTATTTCTTCCTTATGAAGGATGATTCTGACGCCGCTGACTGACTGACTCTGCCAGCTCGAGCAGAACCTGCTCTGTTGTTGACCAATCAATACAACCATCGGTAACACTCTGTCCATACACCAGAGGCTTGCTGTTATCTATCGTTTGGTTGCCAGCAACCAGATTACTCTCCAACATGACACCAATAATATCGCGATTACCATGTCGGATCTGCTGTGCCACATCGTGCGCCACTTCAGATTGTCTTTGGTACTGCTTGCTACTGTTTGCGTGACTGCAATCAATCATAATACGGGTAGGCAAACTGGATTTAGTCAATCCCTCGGTCACATTGGCAACATGTTCTGCGCTGTAATTCGGCTGTTTTCCACCACGTAAAATAATGTGACAATCAGGATTACCACTGGTTTCAACAATCGCAGAGTGACCCGATTTTGTGACAGAAAGGAAACAGTGTGCAGCAGCTGCGGACTTGATGGCATCAATAGCAACTTGAATCGTGCCATCTGTGCCATTTTTAAAACCAACCGGACAAGAAAGACCGGAAGCCAGTTCACGGTGAACCTGAGACTCTGTCGTTCTCGCCCCAATCGCTCCCCAGCTCATCAAATCAGCCACATATTGCGGTGTGATCATATCCAAAAACTCACCCGCAGCTGGCAGCCCCAAATTATTAATATCTAATAGTAATTTACGGGCTGTACGCAAACCTTCATTGATATTAAAGCTGCCATCCATCGCCGGATCGTTGATAAGCCCTTTCCAACCCACCGTCGTTCGGGGCTTTTCAAAGTAGACTCGCATCACAATTTCTAGCTCATTGCCAGTTTGTTGGCGCAATGACAATAAACGAGAAGCATATTCCATTGCGGCTTTCGGATCGTGGACGGAACAGGGACCGACGACAACCAATAAACGGTCATCAACTTTATCTAAAATTGCTTGGATCGACTGCCGAGCCTGAAATACCGTATTGGCAGCCTTTTCTGTGGCTGGGAACTTCTCCAATAACGCCACGGGCGGTAATAATTCTTTCACGGCTTTAATACGTAAATCATCATTTAGATAGCTCATTACTTCCAGTTACCCCGAATCATTATAGTTTTATTTAAAAAGCAAAGACAGTCATTCAGTTTACTTTATCCCGTCCCCGTCAGAGTGTAAACCCTGATTGAAGAGGGTTACGCATTCGCAATTGAGCCGCAACCTTCGCATGGACGAAGTTAAATAAAATAACCGGTAATTTGTCTCTCTGAATGTCATTCCGATGTTATTATCAGGTTTATTCGACTGGCATGACTATTGGGAACAGATTGTATGGCACATGTACACACTGATTCAGAAAGTTCACAAAAACCGCTTACCTTAGCTCTGATCATCACCACGGTGTTTATGTTAGTTGAAATGATTGGTGGCTGGTTCGCAGGCTCATTGGCTCTAATGGCGGATGCAGGGCATATGCTAACCGACAGTATGGCTTTATTATTAGCGCTGTTAGCAGCACGTATGGCACACCGTAAACCGACGGGCGTTTATACCTTTGGCTGGATCAGACTGCCAACACTGGTCGCGCTGATCAATGCCTTTTTGCTGCTCTTCATGACACTACTGATAATATGGGAAGCGATCCAACGTTTCACACACCCTAAACCTATTGCCAGTGGGATGATGTTGGCAGTGGCAATCGCAGGACTCATTGCTAACCTTGTCTGTTTTAAATTATTGCATTATTCTGGCCCACAAAATATAAATATTCGCGCAGCAGCATTACATGTATTTGCAGATCTCCTAGGATCAGCAGGTGCCATTGTTGCATCTCTACTTATTATGTACACCAATAATAGTCTGTTTGATCCTATCTTATCGATTCTAGTCTCATTACTGATTGTACGCGGTGCTTGGTCTTTATTACGTGAAAGCGCCAAAGAGTTATTGGAAGCCGCACCTGATGCACTGCTGAGCGATCAATTGGCAATCGAGTTGACACAAAGTTTTGCTGCAATAAAGCAAATACACCACCTGCATATCTGGCAGATTGCATCTCGCCGCTGCTTGACCTTGCACGCACAAATCACAATCACTGATAATCAAGATAGGTTGTTGCATGAGATCCACCACTGGCTAAAGAGCCATTATCAGATAGTCCATGCAACTGTTCAGTTTGAACATCAAATTTGTGCAGATAAGGATTGTGATATGACGGATAAAGCCATAATACAGCAACGTTGCCATCACTCTCATTAATCGCATCCAAATTTATTGTGGGGCTGCTGATTTTTTCATCCACAATCGCGCACCGTTAATCGCAATAAAAGTGAGTAGCAGATATTCAAGCATCATGACATAGACACCCTGCTGAAAGTACAAGTGTATACTAATAAGATTGATGATGACCCAGAGAAACCAGTTCTCTACGTATTTACGGGTCATCATGATCATGGCAATCACAGACAAGACAGTCACACAAGCATCTTGGAAAGGCGCGGCATCAGGTTGAAAAACCGGCTCCGTCACATTCAAAGTCAGCATAGTAAGGAGTTTCACTGTCCAATGGGTTAAATGGCTGAAGACAGGATCAATATAGCGAGTTAAAATAACAATGGCGATAATCGCAATACCGGCCCACTGTACTAACTGAATTTGACTTAACCACCGAATGGTTAATCTGTGATTGGTTTGATCTGTTTTTGACCAAGCGTACCAGCCATAGACATTGGCCAGCAGAAAAAAAAGTTGCACTAACAGACTGGAATAAAGTTGTATTTGGAAAAAAATGATGGCGAATAACAGCACGTTAATGATACCGAACAGATAATTGCTGATCTTTTCTTTGCTGGCCAGCCAAATACAGATCAAACCCGCGAGCGTACCTAGAGCCTCGATCCAAGAAAGTTTATAACCGCCTAGTAGCGCAGGAAACTGCACGAAGGTGTTATTGATTGAAAAAATAGTCATGTGCTATCCATTAATCATGATTAAACGATGATACATCGCTTGTTTAGTACATTAAACGAAACATGATAGCACGTACTTTGCCTTTCAGTATTTAATTGAGATAAATACTGTGGTGCTGTTCACGGTGTAATAACCATTGCTTACTTTCTATTCCTCCTAAAAACCCCTGTAACTGACCACGCCTTGCAATCACGCGATGGCAAGGTACCACGATCGCCAGTGGATTCGCCCCACTGGCGGCTCCGACAGCCCGACATGCGGCGGGTTTACCGATAAGATCCGCAATATCGGCGTAACTGCAGGTCTCACCATAAGGGATCTCCTCCAGCGCTTGCCAGACCATCGTTTGGAAAGGCGTTCCCATTGTAACAAGTGGGAGACAAAACTGATGCCGCTCACCACTAAAATACTCGTCCAGTTGCAGCGCGGTCTCTTGTAACACAGGATGAGACTGATCGTGTCGACTCTGATCTAAGCCTTGATGACGGCAAGGATGCTCAACCCATGTCACTGCCACCAATTTGTGCTGTTTCGCCATTAATATCAATTCCCCCACCGGTGAGGGGATGATTTTGTGCCAATACATTGTGCCTCCCGTTGCAACCTTCAGTAACACGGTAATCCTGCTCAATAAACCTTACTTTAATTGTGGTTTATGGCTTATTATAAAACGACTGAGGTTTAGAGGCAAAACATCCTGTCATTTTTTGTTCAAAATTGTCGGCTGTAAGACAAAAAATAGCACAAAAAAAGAGATTGGAATAACGGAATTCCACTCAATTTCCCCCCTTTCACTCGGCGAAACATAACTCAGTTTATACAATCAAGCAATCGCGTTCGAAAGGGTGTCATCTCGCAGGGTAGCCATCACTTAACCGGACTTCCTAACAGGAGGTAATAAAAGCAGAGAGGCAGTGTCACTGTGACTCGCAATCACCGTATAGACTGAGTTCAGGGCATAAGCCTATCAAAGAACAGTGTGATGACAGAAAAGGGAGTCAATGAAAGCCAAATAAAGACCGTAAGGGTAAAAAGACTTAATGGGGAAATCATGCAGACATGAGTCAGGTCGACAATATGGTGGGTCGTGCAGGATTCGAACCTGCGACCAATTGATTAAAAGTCAACTGCTCTACCGACTGAGCTAACGACCCATCATAAAAAACTTAGATACCATAGAAAAACTTTTCTAAAACAACATCGCTGGTGGGTCGTGCAGGATTCGAACCTGCGACCAATTGATTAAAAGTCAACTGCTCTACCGACTGAGCTAACGACCCACGTTTGCTTTTCCACATCACGCAAAATATGTCTTGGTGACGGCGGCTTATATTACTGATTTAAGCCGACAGCGCAACCCTTATTTTACCGAATCCTTGCTAGTTGTTTAGCAAATACTCTTATCGTTCAAATAATAACCCGTTCAACACTGACTTATTTAGGCAACTTGCTCAATAGGTCAGCGGCTTTTTTTGCCTCATTGGTTGCTGGATAGCGAGAAATGACCTGCTTGAAAATCTCAATCGCCTTATCCAATTTTTTCTGCTCTTGCATGATCATACCAACCTTGAGCAATGCACCCGGCGCTTTAGGTGATTCAGGAAAATTCTTGACGACGGTCGCAAAGAAATAGGCAGCATTATCATTTTTACGTTTGTTGTAATATAATTGCCCCAGCCAATAATTTGCATTCGGTTGATAGGTCGAGTCCGGATATTTTTTCACCCACGACTCAAAGGCAGCTATCGCCTCATCGTATTTTCTTTTTCCTAAAATTAAATCGATAGCCGAGTTATACTCAAGATTAGCCTGCTCACTTTGCACGCCACGTTCCCTTGGTGCAAACGGTTGTTCATTATCCTCTGTAGTCAGCTCGCGATCCGTCGTTGATGTCACTGCTGCTTTATCTTGTTTATTACTCTCCGCGTTGCTGGTAGTGTCACGGGGCTGCGGTTTGCTGCTTAACGCATCCATTTGCAGTAATATCTGTTTTTGACGATCCACAACCTGCTGAAGCTGATAACTGTCTTGCTGTATCTGCCCTCGCAAAGCGTCAATGTCACTTTGATTATCAGAAAGCTGCTGCTGTAATTGTTGTAGTAACTGTGATTGTGCATTACTGATACGCTCAAGACTGGTGATCCTCTGATCTAGGGTATCACTGTCTGATGCTTGCACATAAGCGGCCATTAAGGCCGCGACAATCATCAGTAACCAGAGACTTGACTTTTTTACTCGTAAGTTACCAATCATAAAATTCTCTTAATAAACTAACACAGCACGACGATTTTTAGACCATGCCGCTTCGTTGTGCCCTAATACTGCTGGCTTTTCTTTTCCATAAGAGACGATCGACATTTGATCTTCCGCCACACCTTTACCTTGGAGGTACATTTTTACTGCATTCGCGCGACGTTCACCCAGTGAAATATTGTATTCCGGCGTACCCCGTTCGTCAGCATGGCCTTCAATGGTGACTTTATAAGCCGGGTTACTACGAAGGAAATTAGCATGTTGATCCAGCACTTGAGCAAATTGTGGTAAAATATCATACTTATCAAGACCAAAATAAATAATATTGTTTTCACGAAGCTGCTGCATTTGAAGTTGAGCCTGTTCGTCAGAACCATTACCATTACCCGAACCAGTCATACCGCTGGTGCTGGCATCATCTTTAAAAGAATCATCTAATTGATCATTCGCATTTTTATGTGAACTACACGCCACCATCACTAGAATAGGAACAATCAGCATTGTTGTCTTAAGTATTCTATTAAATTGCATTGTAAAACCCTATTATTTTAACATGTTAAACTAATTATGCATCACAGGTAGGGTGACCAAGCCGGTGATTTTACCTGTCCATCCGTCGCCGGCAGACGTGCTTTAAACCGTCCATCAGTGGACACTAACTGTAAAATAGAACCATAGCCTTGTGTTGAGCTATAAATTACCATTGTACCATTCGGCGCCATACTTGGCGTTTCATCTAGATAAGAGTTAGTCAGAATTTGAACTGCTCCAGACTCCAGATCTTGTCGGGCAATGTGTTGCGAGCCATTAGCTGAGCTCACCATCACCATCGATTTACCATCAGCAGCGACATCAGGATCTTGATTTTGCGCACCTTCCCAAGTCAGGCGCTGCGTTGCTCCATTATTAATATCAATCTTAAATATTTGAGGCCGTCCTGCTTGATCTGAAGTATAAGCAAGCGTTTGATTATCGGGGAACCATGTGGGTTCAGTATTATTATAGCGACCATTTGTGAGCTGTCGAATGGCGCCAGAAGAAAGATCCATCACATATAAATTCAAACTGCCTGATTTAGATAGCGCAAAGGCAAGCTTACTGCCATCAGGAGAAAAAGCTGGCGCACCATTATGGCGGGGGAACGAGGCGATTTGGCGAGTCTCACCATTGGACAGTGTCTGTACCACCAAAGCAGAGCGGCCACTTTCAAAGGTCACGTAGGCTAATTTACTGCCATCAGGTGACCAAGCTGGGGACATCAGCGGTTCGGGTGAGCGATGGACTAAAAATTTATTGTAGCCATCATAATCAGAAACCTGCAATTCATACGGGTATTGCCCCCCATTTTTCTGCACGATATAAGCAATCCGTGTCCTAAATGCCCCTTTGATCCCCGTTAATTTCTGAAATACTTCATCACTGGCAGAATGCACCGCATAACGAAACCACTGTTTGGTGACCTTAAATGAATTCTGAGCCAAAATCGTGCCGGGCGAACCCGCTGTATCGACCAATTGATAGCTGATTTGGTAACTGCCATCCGGTGTCGATTGAACTTGCCCAGTGACTACGGCATCAATGCCTAACGCAGTCCAAGCAGCAGGATGCACCTGCTGTGCATTGGCTGGCTGTTCTGGTAATCGAGAATTGTCGAGTGGATTGAATTTGCCACTGTTCCGTAAATCTGCGGCCACAATGGCGCCAGCGTCGTCCGGTGCACTGCCACTGCCAGACCATTGGAACGGAATCACACCAATCGGACGGGCGCTATTAATTCCTTGAGTTATCTCAATTCTGACTTCTGCTTGAGTCAACGCAGCCCATAGAAAAATAAAAAATCCCAGTGAAATACGAAAGGCTTGTTTCATTTGCTCTCCCTTATCAGAACCTCGGTTCAAGATAAATGGTCATATTAAATAACATTATCACTTAATAGTCATATTTGTAACTATTGTGGTTTAAACTCAAGCGTCGCATCTTTAACCGCTGCCCAGACTTGCTGGCTTGGCGGTTTCGGTAAGTGGGCTAAGTTAGCTGCGGTGATGGCAGCTTGGCATAACATTTGATCCCCACCCGTTGCTAATGCAGAAAGTAATAAACCATCCTGTGCAAGTTTGATCCGAATGTGGCATTCCTTACCCTTAAAATTATCTGCATCATAAAATTTACTTTGGATAGCACTTTGCACTTGGCCAATATAACTGTCAATAGCTGCCCCAGATGCACCTGATTTGTTATTATCCCCCTGACCTGAAGGGGCTGACATTTTGCCCTGCGCAGGATTATCAGCGGTGAGTCCTCCTAGGATATCATCCAGTTCGCTATTCTCTTTTGCTTTGGCCGCACGTTCCGCTTTTTTTGCTGCCTTGGTCTCAGCTGCGGCTTTCGCTTCCGCGGCTTTTTTTGCTACCTTGGCTTGGGCTGCCGCTTTCGCTTCGGCTGCTTGTTGTGCGGCTTTGGCTTCGGCTGCCGCTTTCGCTTCGGCTGCTTTTTGTGCCGCTTTGCCTTGGGCTGCCGCTTTCACTTCGGCTGCTTTTTGTGCCGCTTTGGCTTCGGCTGCCGCTTTCACTTCGGCTGCTTTTTGTGCCGCTTTGGCTTGGGCTGCCGCTTTCGCTTCGGCTGCTTTTTGTGCCGCTTTGCCTTGGGCTGCCGCTTTCACTTCGGCTGCTTTTTGTGCCGCTTTGGCTTCGGCTGCCGCTTTCACTTCGGCTGCTTTTTGTGCCGCTTTGGCTTGGGCTGCCGCTTTCGCTTCGGCTGCTTTTTGTGCCGCTTTGGCTTCGGCTGCCGCTTTCGCTTCGGCTGCTTTTTGTGCCGCTTGGGCTTCGGCCGCCGCTTTCGCTTCTGCTGCCTGTTGTGCCGCTTTGGCTTCGGCTGCCGCTTTCGCTTCTACTGCCTGTTGTGCCGCTTTGGCTTTGGCTTCGGCTGCCGCTTTCGCTTCTGCTGCTTGTTGCGCGGCCTTGGCGTCTTCTGCCGCTTTCGCTTCTGCTGCTTGTTGCGCGGCCTTGGCGTCGGCTACCGCTTTCGCATCTGCTGCTTGTTGCGCGGCCTTGGCGTCGGCTACCGCTTTCGCATCTGCTGCTTGTTGCGCGGCCTTGGCGTCGGCGACCGCTTTCGCATCTGCTGCTTGTTGCGCGGCCTTGGCGTCTTCGGCTTGCTTCACCTGAGTGCTGTGCTTCTGTTGCTGATATTGGTTAACCACCGCACCAGGATCGACCATGACAGCAGCAATATCACTCCCCCCACCAGAGGGGGTTTCTGGTTCTTGCCGGAAAGCACTTAATATCAAAATAGCAAAAAAGACAATATGCAGCGCAACAGAGAGATAAATCGCTCTTTTTAACTTATTATTCTGTTCTTTTACACTTGGCACTCGCTGTCCCCACCATGTTTATTAAATGGGTTTGGTCATCAAGCCTACGGATTTAACACCGGCCTGATGAAGCAAATTAAGGGCTTTAATAATTTCTTCATAAGGCACCTCTTTCGTTCCCCCAATTAAAAATACCGCCTTAGGATCGTCGACAAGACGTTGTTTAGCCTCACTGATAATCTGCTCTGGGGGAAGCTGTGTCCTACGATCCTGCCCTGATACAATGTTATATTGCCCCACACCAGCCACTTCAACAATCAAAGGAGGACTCTCTGCACCACCGACTGTTTTTGAGTCAGTCGCCTCTGGCAAATCCACTTGAACACTTTGAGTAATTATCGGTGCCGTTGCCATAAATATCAGTAAAAGCACCAATAAAACATCCAATAGCGGGACAATATTGATTTCGGTCTTTAATTCTCGTCGACCACGAGCGCGTATTCTGGCCATAGCTCATCCTCTGCTTATTTATTAGCTTCGCTACTAAACACCTGACGATGCAGGATAGCAGTAAATTCCTCAGCAAAATTATCATAGCCCTGCTCTAATTTGTTCACTCGCTGATTTAAGCGGTTATAAGCCATTACAGCCGGGATTGCCGCAAATAACCCAATGGCTGTAGCAACCAAAGCCTCAGCAATACCTGGGGCAACCATTTGTAACGTTGCCTGTTTAACCGCGCCAAGTGCGATGAACGCATGCATGATCCCCCATACCGTCCCGAACAATCCGATATACGGGCTGATTGAACCGACGGTGCCTAAAAAAGGGATATGATTTTCTAATGCTTCAAGTTCCCGATTAATCGCAATGCGCATACTGCGAGTTGCCCCTTCAATTAAAGAGTTCGGTGCATGCCCATTGGCACGATGCAATCTAGCAAATTCTTTGAAACCTGAGTAAAAAATCTGCTCAGTTCCCGTCAGTTCATCACGATGAAGCTGACTCTCTTGATATAAGCGTGTGAGATCAATGCCCGACCAAAATTTATCCTCAAAGGTTACGGCTTCCTTGGCTGCCGCATTGAGAATGCGCGTACGTTGAATAATAATTGCCCAAGAAACAATTGAAAAACCAATCAAAATTAACATGATAAGTTGAACTAAAAGACTGGCTTTTAGGAACAAATCAAGAATATTCATGTCAGTCACTGCTTAAACTCCGTTACAATGGATGGCGGAAGCGCCACTGGCCTCATCAACTCTGTATTAACGCAGACAACTAAAACTTCAGCTTCATTAATCACCTCCCTCTGTTCATTAGTGATTTTCTGATGAAAAGTCAGGCTGGCATTAGATATTTTTGTCACTTTACTGGTGATTTCCAGCAACTCATCAAGTCTTGCTGCCAATTTGTAATCCAGCGTCATGCGCCGAACAACAAATCCAATCTGCTGTTGTAGAAGATGGCGTTGAGTAAAATTACGCGAACGTAACATTTCGGTTCTAGCTCGCTCATAATAGGCGACATAGCTTGCATGATAGACAACCCCTCCTGCATCGGTATCCTCATAATACACTCTCACAGGCCAACGAAATTCCATGTCACTCTCCGATGATTTAATTGACTTCTTATAGGAACACTATACGCAAGTGGATCACAGTTTGGAATGGGCCTCACTTGAGTTCAAAAAATAATTTATTATTCAATATCCAAGATAACCAGTGCCATGAAGATCGAAAGCAGAATACGCGAGGGACAATCGGCGCGAAGTCAGCAGCGATCATCGTGTAGCACCCGGCTTTCCAGTCATTATATTCGATTACTTATCGATACTGGATAAGAATACTCTGCGCCTACTGGTTTTAAACACAGGTGAGGATCCTGCTGCTCCTTTTATCTGAACTATTTTAACGATTATTCAATATTATTTATTAAAATTTTGTAAACGTGCGTATTTTATTGATAAATATTTCACTCGCCATGGCCTTATCACAGTGCAACCCTTTCCCATGCTCGCTTATCCGCAATTGACTTTATTTGCCTTATCACGCATTGATACATCCTGAGATGGCAGCGAGTTTAAAACTCGAAGCGCCTTGACAGTGTGTCATCATTTCTGGGGTTCTTTGGCAAAATTATGTTATTTACGCAACTGCCCGCCATTCACTTGATTTAGTTGAGTTGAAGACAACCTAGTGATCTTCAAAGTCCAAAAGCACGGAAATATAAGGGATACTGTGAGCTGTGAGATGTGAGCAACAAAAGACTCTAAAACTAAACTGATATCAAGGTAATTAAGATAGGAAGGAACCGTGATGGATGCAAACTGTCCTAGGATTAAGATCAACTATAGCCGCACTCTGTCTGACAGAACAGCAGAATTCTTTTGAGATTTAAATGCATCGAACGCTCGTGACATCTAAACCGTTCATAAAATAATAAATGTTAATATGGCTGGTTTCAAGCTGGTAAGGGCTACGTTAAACGCAGCCCTTCATTTTATCTTGGTAAGACCGATTTTACAGCTTGACCAATTTCTGACAACGTTTTGACCGTTGTAACACCTGCGGCCTGTAAGGCGGCAAATTTCTCATCTGCGGTACCTTTACCACCAGCAATAATTGCGCCTGCATGCCCCATACGCTTACCTTTCGGCGCCGTCACTCCAGCGATGTAGCTGACTACAGGCTTAGTCACCGATTGTTTGATAAATTCAGCCGCTTCTTCTTCGGCACTGCCGCCTATTTCGCCAATCATGACAATGACGTCAGTTTGCGGATCGGCTTGAAAAAGTTTAAGGATATCAATGAAGCTTGAACCTGGAATGGGATCGCCACCAATACCCACACAGGTAGATTGCCCGTAACCAATATCCGTGGTTTGTTTAACGGCTTCGTAGGTTAAGGTTCCAGAACGCGAAACAATGCCAACGCATCCTGGTTGATGGATCTGTCCCGGCATGATGCCAATTTTGCATTCTCCTGGGGTGATCACTCCAGGGCAATTTGGACCGATCATCACGACGCCAGTTTGTTGCAATTTAGTTTTGATTACCAGCATATCCAAGGTGGGAATACCTTCGGTGATGGTAATGATCAACCTAATTCCGGCATCAATGGCTTCAAGGATACTGTCCTTGCAGTAAGGTGCGGGGACATAAATCACTGAAGCGGTAGCACCTGTCTGTTGTACAGCCTCACTCACCGTGTTAAAAACAGGCAGACCTAAGTGGGTTTTACCACCTTTACCAGGCGTCACCCCCCCCACTAATTGAGTCCCATAAGCCAATGCCTGTTCGGAGTGAAAGGTGCCTTGTCCGCCGGTAAAGCCCTGACAAATGACTTTGGTGTTTTTATCAATCAGGATCGCCATTTTATTTTCCCTCCGCTGCGACTACCACTTGTTGTGCTGCATCAGCCAGACTGGCGGCCGCAATAATATTGAGCCCACTTTCCGCCAATTTTTTGGCGCCGGACTCCGCATTATTTCCCTCTAAACGGACCACAACCGGAATACTCACCCCAACCTCAGCCACTGCACCAATGATGCCTTCCGCGATCAAATCACAGCGGACGATCCCACCAAAGATATTGACCAGCACAGCTTTAACAGCATGATCGGACAAAATAATTTTAAAAGCTTCTGTTACTCGCTGTTTCGTTGCACCGCCACCCACATCCAAAAAGTTCGCGGGTTGACCACCATGGTGTTTAATCATATCCATGGTGCCCATAGCAAGACCAGCACCGTTAACCATACAGCCAATGTTGCCTTCTAATGCAACGTAATTCAGCTCCCAGCTTGCGGCTTCAGCTTCACGGGGATCATCTTGACTTTGATCCTGCATTGCTTTCAATTCGGGCTGACGATAAAGTGCGTTACTGTCCACCCCCAATTTGGCATCAAGACAAATTAATTCGCCAGCGTCCGTCACCACCAACGGATTAATTTCAATCATGGCCAAGTCACGTTCAAGAAAAAGTGTCGCCAATCCCATAAATAGTTCAGCGAACTGTGCAATTTGCTTCCCCTGCAAGCCCAATTTAAATGCCAATTCCCTTCCTTGATAGGGGACCGGACCAGTGAAGGGATCGAGGGTCACCTTATGGATCAAGTGGGGTGTTTTGGCTGCCACATTTTCTATTTCAACGCCCCCTTCTGTCGATGCCATAAAGACAATACGACGACTGGCGCGATCAACCACGGCACCGAGATAGAGCTCTTTGTTTATCTCGGTTGCCGCTTCAACTAAGACTTGATTGACGGGTTGCCCCTGCACGTCAGTCTGATAAGTGACTAACCGCTTACCTAGCCAATGTTGTGTGAATTCACGAATATCTTGCTCAGAGGTCAGCACTTTTACTCCGCCCGCCTTTCCGCGTCCTCCAGCATGGACCTGACATTTGACCACCCAAGGCCCTTTCCCTATTTTTTGGGCGGCTTCCACTGCACTCTCAGCGGAACTGCAAGGGTAACCGATTGGGACGGGTAATGCGTATTTAGCCAGTAACTGTTTAGCCTGATATTCGTGTAGATTCATGTTTTGCTGTCCATTCTATTCATCAATGAAAACAGGCGTGATAAACACGCCTGAAGGATAAGATTAGACTTCCATTACTAAACGAGTAGGATCTTCCAAGAGCTCTTTAACCATGACTAAGAAGCCTACAGACTCACGACCATCGATCAATCGGTGGTCATAAGATAACGCTAAGTACATCATGGGTAATATCTCAACTTTACCCTCAACGGCCATGGGTCGCTCTTTTATTGCATGCATGCCCAAAATCGCACTTTGCGGCGGATTAATAATCGGTGTCGACATTAAGGATCCGAATACGCCACCATTGGTGATAGTAAAATTACCACCGGTCAATTCGTCAACCTGCAATTTATTGTTCTGTCCCTTGATTGCCAGCTGTTTAATTGTATTTTCAATTTCAGCCATACTCTGCATTTCTGCATTTCGTAATACGGGTGTCACTAAGCCCCGAGGCGTGGATACCGCAATACTAATATCAAAGTAATCACGATAAATAATATCCTCACCATCAATGGATGCATTGATTTCAGGAAAGTGCTTCAATGCCTGAACAACCGCTTTCACATAAAATGACATAAAACCAAGGCGTACACCGTGACGTTCTTCAAAAGCCTTACCATATTTTTTACGCAATTGCATAATAGGCTGCATATTCACTTCATTGAATGTCGTCAACATCGCCGTATTATTTTTCGCCTCGAGTAACCGTTCTGCAACCCGTTTACGTAAACGTGTCATTGGCACCCGTTTTTCAAATCGATTACCTTGTGCTACTGCGCCTAAACCAAGCGTATTGGCTGTGGCAGTGGCACAGTGATCGCCCACCTGAGCACTACTGAGTTGAGCCTGTTGAGCTAACTTGTCATCAATATCTTGTCGTGTAATACGGCCACCCACGCCAGTCCCCTTCACCGTTTTAGGATCCAGATCATGTTCAGCCAGTAATCGACGAGCCGTTGGACTTAAGCTGTCATTCGTGCGCTCAGTGACAATCTCGGTCGTTGGCACCTCTTCGGTTGCAGCAGCAGTTTGTTGGCTTGGCGTTGTTTCTGCTTTCACCTCAAGGGCTTGCACACCTTCTTTTAAACGGCCTAATAACTGACGTGAGGTCACTGTGGCGCCCTCTTGCTCAAGCACGGCTTCCATTATGCCATCGGCAGCAGCAGGGACTTCAAGGATCACTTTATCTGTTTCAATTTCAACCAAGACATCATCACGTTTGACGCTGTCGCCAGGTTTTTTATGCCATGTGGCCACCGTAGCATCAGCAACCGATTCTGGAAGATCTGGTACGAGAATATCTAAGCTACTCATTATCTTTCCTTTTATTTAATCAACATTCAGCGCATCGTTAACGAGCTGTTGCTGCTGCTGTAAATGTACCGACATATACCCTACCGCAGGCGATGCTGAGGCGGCGCGTCCTGCATAACGTAATGTCGCATTTTGTGGAATAACATCACGGAAATTCTGTTGGCTGCAATACCATGCACCTTGGTTTAATGGCTCTTCCTGACACCAAATATAATCGACAACGTGAGGATAAGCGCTGATTATGTCAGCAATCGCTTGATTGGGGAAAGGATAGAGTTGCTCAACACGAACAATCACCACATCCGTCTGCGCATTGGCTCGACGTTGTTCTAAAAGATCATAATAAACTTTACCTGCACAGAAAACGATACGCTTGACCTGCTTTGGATCAAGGTTATCGATTTCACCGATTGCAGGTTTAAATTGACCTTCTGCTAACTCATTCAAGTTTGATATCGCCAAAGGATGGCGCAGTAATGACTTAGGTGACATCACAATTAAAGGTCGACGCATGCCACGAAGAGCCTGACGACGTAACATATGATAAACTTGAGCAGGCGTTGATGGGACACAAACTTGCATATTTTCTTCTGCACAGAGTTGCAAGTAACGCTCCAAACGTGCAGAGGAGTGCTCAGGCCCTTGCCCTTCATAACCGTGAGGCAGTAACATGACCAACCCACACATTCTGCCCCATTTCTGTTCGCCAGAGCTGATGAATTGATCAATAACCACTTGTGCGCCATTGGCAAAATCACCAAATTGCGCTTCCCAGATCGTCAATGTTCGCGGTTCCGCTGTCGCATAACCATATTCAAAAGCCAACACGGCTTCTTCTGATAATACAGAATCCCAAACTCTGAATTGCCCTTGCCCTTCTCTTACATGATGTAAAGGGGTATAGGTAGAATCATCATTTTGATTGTGGATCACCGCATGTCGGTGGAAAAAGGTTCCGCGTCCCGAATCTTCACCTGAAATACGCACAGCAATTCCTTCATCAACCAAGGTGGCGTACGCCAAGTTTTCTGCTGCACCCCAGTCAAGTTGCTTCTCGTCTTCAGCCATTTTTTGACGGTCATTATAAATTTTAGCCACACGTGATTGCACAGCAACATGCTCAGGCACATGACTAATTGTTCTTGCTAATGTCTGTAAATGCGGCATTGCGACCTGTGAAGGGTAAGCTTCATCCCAGTTGTGATTGAGATAAGGCGACCACATACACGAGTTCACGGTCATCGGTCGCCACTCAGCAACGACGCGCTCTCCGGCATCTAAGGCATCGCGATAAAGATTAACCATTTCGGTTGCTTCAGCATCGGCCAGCGCCTTACTGTTAACCAGCTTATCCGCATAAATTTTACGTGGTGTCGGATGCTTTTTGATTTTCTGATACATCAAAGGCTGAGTCGCACTGGGCTCATCAGCTTCATTATGCCCATGGCGACGATAGCAAACTAAATCGATAAAGACATCGCGCTTAAAGGTATTACGGAAATCAAGTGCCAAACGGGTAACAAAAGCGACTGCCTCAGCGTCATCCGCATTCACGTGAAAAATCGGTGCCTGTACCATTTTAGCGATATCAGTACAGTACTGTGTTGAACGCGAATCTTGAGGATTTGAGGTAGTAAAACCCACCTGATTGTTAATCACAATGCGGACTGTCCCCCCCACTTTATAACCCCGAGCTTGGGACATATTGAGGGTTTCCTGTACCACACCTTGCCCGGCCACCGCCGCATCACCATGAATCGTGATAGGTAATACCTGATGGCTATCAGTCGGATTTTCAGCCCGATCAAGCCTTGCTCTGACCGACCCCATGACTACTGGACTGACGATCTCGAGGTGCGAGGGGTTAAAAGCCAATGCAAGGTGCACGACGCCCCCCTCCGTTTCGATATCAGAGGAAAAGCCCATGTGGTATTTAACATCACCCGCACCCAAATGCTCTTTATGTTTACCCGCGAACTCATCAAACAACGCTTGCGATTTTTTGCCCAGTACATTAATCAAGACATTCAAGCGACCACGGTGCGCCATACCCAACACCACTTCTTTGGTACCATGTTTACCGGCATGTCTGATCATTTCCCGTAACATTGGGATCAATGCATCACCACCTTCCAATGAGAAACGTTTCGCCCCCGGAAATTTCGCACCTAAATATTTTTCAATACCTTCAGCCGCCGTCAGCTCCTTAAGAAAGTTTTTTCTCTCCGCATCAGTGAAAGTATCTTGTCCTGCGACTGATTCAATACGTTGTTGGATCCAACGCTTTTCTTCCGTATTGGTAATATGCATGTACTCCGCACCAATCGAACCGCAATAGGTTTGCTGTAACAATTGGTGAAGCTCAGAAAGCGGCAGGGTATCTTTGCCAAAAGCAAATGAACCGACATTAAAGCTTTCCTTAAAATCTTCTGCAGTTAAGCCGTGGAAAGCCGGATCCAAATCTGGCACCTCGTCTTGAACCCAGAGTCCTAGTGGGTCCAATTTAGCCCGCTGATGCCCTCTAAACCGAAAAGCATTAATCAATTGCAAGACTTTTACCTGTTTCGCATTCACTTCAGGATCAGTCACACTACTGCCTGCTAGCCGGTTTTCGGCGGCAAGTCTGCGAAAATAGTCGAGGTTAGTAGAAAGAAATTGCTCCGCTTTCATACCATTGCCAGGAAACTGTGCAAAGACCTGTTGCCACTGTGCATCAACTGAATCTGGATCAGTGAGATAATCCTCATACAATTGTTCTATGTAAGACTGATTCGCGCCCGCCAGCCAGGAAGAATCCAGCCAGGGCTGCATTGCGCTGTTCTGCATGGTGATCCCTTAAGCAATTGTTGCTTTATTAGTTTAATGTTGCCGCATGTAACGGCATGCTCAATTTTCTGCTCTTACTGCAACGCATTGGCTTTTAAGCAATATCAACTGGAACGCGATCATTTGCTGTCACAGCGTCTAACTCCAGCAATATACAGGAGGCAATGTCGCTGTTTAAACAGGATAAAGCCAACGTTCAATGGCACCTTATGCCTGAGTAATCACACAATGCATCGCCTAAGACGGTGTCAATCCCGTGCCTTTTATGCGCCTTTTTGTAACAACATACTTTTAATATGACCAATTGCCCGAGTCGGATTTAACCCTTTAGGACAAACGTTCACGCAATTCATAATGCTATGACAACGAAAGACACTGAAGGCATCATTCAAGTTATCAAGACGACTCTCCGTCTCCGTATCCCGACTATCAATAAGAAAACGGTAGGCAGCCAGTAAACCTGCTGGACCAACAAATTTATCAGGATTCCACCAGAATGAAGGACAAGATGTCGAACAACAAGCGCACAGAATACATTCATAAAGCCCATCAAGGTGTGCACGCTGTTCAGGCGTTTGCAAAAACTCACGTGCAGGGGGATTGTGTTGATTGTTTTGCAGGAACGGTTTGATTTTTTCATACTGCGCGTAGAATTGAGCCATATCGACCACCAAATCGCGGATCACAGGTAATCCTGGCAATGGTCGGATCACAATCTTACCCTTACCCTGTAATGATGAAACGGGTGTAATGCAAGCTAAGCCATTTTTACCATTCATATTCAGGCCATCGGATCCACACACCCCTTCACGGCAAGAGCGTCTGAATGAAAGACTCGGATCCTGTTCTTTCAACTTGATCAGTGCATCCAGCAACATCATATCCCGGCCTTCCTCCGCCTCAAGGGTATAATCTTGCATTCGGGGTGCATCATCGGTATCAGGATTGTAGCGATAGATAGAGAACTGTAATTTCATATTCACCTCTGCCGATTAGTAGGTACGCACTTTGGGTGGAAATGCCTCACGCAGTGTTGGCTGCATATTCACGTCACGCCGCGTCATACTTTCTGTTTGTGGCAAATACAAACTGTGACAGAGCCAATTTGCATCATCACGATCTGGGTAGTCAAAACGGCTGTGCGCACCCCGGCTTTCTGTCCGATAGTTGGCGGCAACCGCCGTGGCATAAGCGGTTTCCATTAAGTTATCCAGTTCAAGGCATTCAATACGCTGTGTATTAAAATCGGGTGAACGATCATCAAGGCGGGCATTTTTAAGTCTTTCCCGAATGCCTTTTAACTGTTCAAGCCCTTTTGCCATTGCTTCGCCTTCGCGGAAGACAGAAAAATTATGTTGCATACACTCTTGCAACGCTTTGCGGATCGCTGCGGGATCTTCACCAGTCGTATTCTTATCCCAACGGTGATAGCGTGCTAATGCTACCTCGATTTCCTGTTCGCTGGCTTCTTTCAGCTCACCCTGCTGTTCGATGGATTCCTGTAAATGCAAACCTGCGGCGCGACCAAAAACCACCAGATCCAGCAAGGAATTGCCACCAAGGCGATTCGCACCATGTACAGAGACACACGCGATTTCACCGACAGCAAATAAGCCTGGGATCACAACATCGTTACCTTTTTCGTCTACAGTCAATGCTTGGCCGGTCACCTTAGTCGGGATCCCGCCCATCATATAATGGCAGGTTGGAATAACAGGAATCGGCTCTTTAACGGGATCAACATGAGCAAAGGTACGAGATAATTCGAGGATCCCCGGTAGACGAGACTCCAAAACCTCATGACCAAGGTGATCCAATTTCAACTTAAGGTGTGGTCCCCATGGGCCGTCGCAACCACGCCCTTCTCGAATTTCAATCATCATTGAACGTGCAACCACATCGCGCCCAGCCAAATCTTTCGCATTGGGTGCATAACGCTCCATAAAACGTTCGCCATGTTTATTCAATAAATAACCGCCTTCACCCCGACAGCCTTCGGTAACGAGAACACCAGCGCCAGCAATACCGGTAGGATGGAACTGCCACATTTCCATATCTTGTACAGGCACACCGGCACGCAGTGCCATACCGACACCATCCCCCGTGTTGATGTGTGCATTGGTCGTCGATTGATAGATACGTCCGGCTCCCCCTGTCGCCAACACAGTGGCTTTCGCTTTAAAATACACGACTTCACCGGTTTCAATGCAAAGTGCCGTGCAACCAACAACGGCACCGTCTTGATTTTTAACCAAATCCAGCGCATACCACTCGGAGAAAATGGTGGTGTGATTTTTGAGATTCTGCTGATACAGCGTATGCAATAACGCATGGCCAGTTCGATCCGCTGCCGCTGCGGTTCTGGCAGCCTGTTCGCCACCAAAATTTTTCGATTGTCCCCCAAAAGGGCGTTGATACACGCGGCCATCATCAAGACGGGAGAAGGGAAGTCCCATGTGTTCTAATTCTAGAATGGCCTCAGGGCCAGTGTGGCACATGTACTCAATGGCATCTTGATCACCAATATAGTCCGATCCTTTAACAGTATCGTACATATGCCATTCCCAGTTGTCTTCATGCGTATTACCCAGCGCAACGGTGATCCCCCCCTGAGCTGAGACTGTATGAGAACGTGTCGGGAAGACTTTGGATAATAAGGCACAACGCTGTCCTGACTGAGAAATTTGCAGAGCAGCTCGCATACCTGCACCACCTGCACCGATTACAACCGCATCAAACTCTCTGACCGGCAATTTCATTTAAGCACCCCACACAACAACAGTTCCATATATCGCATAACTGAATAATGCGACCGCAATAACCAACTGCAAGACCAATCTCAAAGCCAAACTTTTTACATAATCCGTCAATACTTGCCATAACCCTATCCAGCCATGAACCAGAATGGACAGCAGGGCTAATGAGGTAAAAACTCGAGTCAATGCAGTAGAAAAGAAGTGATGCCAGGCCGGATAAGTGAGAGGGCCAGTAAAAATAAAAAAGCCCAAGATGTATAGAATATACAGTGCGATGATAATCGCGGCACCACGTAATAACAGCCAGTCCTGCAAACCGCTACGTCCCAGTGCTGTTGCATTGTTTACCATATTAACACTCCCGCCAAAATGGCCAGTACTGCAGTGATAATGAAAGACAGTTTCGCTGTTTTATTGCCGACAGACAGGGTTTCTTGTGTCAGTCCAAAATCAGCAAGAAGATGACGAATCCCACCCACAACATGATAAGCCAGCGCCGTTAATATCGCCCATAGGATCACTTTAACCGGCCAGCTACTCAATATTGCCGCAGCTTGATTAAATCCATCTTCAGAAGAGAGAGAAAGTCCGAGTAGCCATAGCAAAATCCCTACCGCAATAAAGGTAATGACGCCAGAAACACGGTGGAGGATAGATGCAACAGCAGTTACGGGAAGTTGAATCGTTGTTAGATCCAAGTTGACAGGTCGTTGTTTTTTCAATTTAGTTCCCACACAGCTTAGAGTTATGCCATTCCCCCGGCCCCGCTGGGATAGCTAAGTCAAGCAAACCTAACCTGACATGACTATCGCCACAACAGTCACTTGCAGCTTTATGTAACGCTTCGGCTGTTTAGCTCCTGATTGAGGTTAATCCGGAGACCTTGTAGGTGATTATATCTCGATCACAATCTCATTACAATTACTATACAATTCAATTGCCTATTTAAAGAGCATAAAGTGATCTATTTCACGTGATCAAAAGATAGATTATTCCCACCCCATTTTTTGTGATCTATCACAAATTTTTTATCAAAAAAAAACATTAAAATCGATTTGGAAAGATCTAAATATTTGATAAGTATGAATTTATTTACTGCGCCTGTTTTTTATTAATTTTTCTTTATTAAAGATGGCATTACAGACACTTTGTTTTCTTGTGCTATAGGATATAACGAAATAAAGTTCGTCTCTTAGCACGATATCCTCCTTTGACGGTATCAATTGAGGGCAACTTGCGATAAAATAATGACAATTTTTTAACATCATTATCATTTTCTCGGTAGTCTTGCACTCAAACTTGAGCTGCTATTTGGAGGCATTGAATGACAGAAAAAAAAGTGACGCTGAATATTGATAGTAGTACCGACCCGGTTCAGCTTCAGATCCTGCATGGCTCCTTAGGACAGGACGTGCTCGATGTCCGTAATCTGGGCGCACAGGGATTATTCACTTTCGATCCCGGTTTTACTTCCACTGCATCCTGTGAATCTAAAATTACCTACATTGATGGTGAAGAAGGTATATTATTGCATCGCGGCTATCCCATTGCTGACTTAGCAACCAAATCCAGCTATCTGGAGGTCTGCTTTATTTTACTGTATGGCGAAGCCCCGACCGAAAAACAATTTGAAAACTTTAGAATCAATGTGATCCGTCATACAATGATCCATGAACAAATAACTCGTCTGTTTCATGGCTTCCGTCGCGATTCCCACCCAATGGCTGTCCTGTGTGGTGTCACGGGCGCTTTAGCCGCCTTTTATCATGACTCCTTGGATGTCAACAACGAGCGACACCGCGAGATCGCGGCCTTTCGTTTGCTGTCGAAAATGCCAACGGTTGCGGCGATGTGTTACAAATATTCAATTGGTCAGCCTTTTATTTATCCTCGCAATGATCTCTCTTACGCGGGCAATTTCTTGCATATGATGTTTGCCACGCCTTGTGAAGAGTATAAAGTGAATCCAGTCTTGGAACGTGCCATGGATCGGATCCTGATTTTACACGCGGATCACGAGCAAAATGCATCAACGTCTACGGTCAGGACTGCGGGTTCATCGGGCGCCAATCCTTTCGCCTGTATTGCAGCCGGTATTGCCTCATTGTGGGGACCGGCTCACGGCGGTGCCAATGAAGCCACACTGAAAATGCTAGAAGAGATCAGCACGGTCGATCATATCCCCGAATTTATCCGTCGAGCGAAAGACAAAAACGATGATTTCAGATTGATGGGCTTTGGTCACCGAGTGTACAAAAACTATGACCCCCGCGCGACAGTGATGCGTGAGACCTGTCATGAAGTGCTGCAGGAACTGGGTATGAAAGACGATTTATTGGAAGTTGCGCTGCAACTTGAACATATTGCGCTCAATGACCCTTATTTTATTGAAAGAAAACTCTATCCGAATGTCGATTTTTATTCCGGTCTGATCCTCAAAGCGATGGGCATCCCAACCTCAATGTTCACCGTCATCTTCGCGATGGCACGCACTGTCGGTTGGATCTCGCATTGGATCGAAATGCATGAGGAAGGGATGAAAATTGCTCGGCCTCGCCAACTCTATACTGGCTATAAAGAGCGGGAATTCCATTCTAAACTCAGCTAAACCTGTAAACAGGGAGACATACTGTGCCACGTCTCCCTGTTTGTCCGTTGTTGTCCCAATCGCATTACACCGGATTCATAATATCCACAAAAGTGACCTCGAGTGCATGGTTTTCTTGTAACCATGCGCCTAATGCCTTCACACCACCCCGTTCAGTCGCATGGTGTCCCGCAGCAAAAAAATGGATCCCGCGCTCCCTTGCGATATGGATCGTTTTTTCTGACACTTCACCCGTAATAAAGGCATCAACACCAAAGTCAGCCGCGCGTTCAATATAGTCTTGCCCTCCCCCCGTGCAAAGCGCAACTCGCTTTATTAGCTCAGGCCCATTATCACCACAATGCAGCGGTGAATGGTTTAATGCCTGTGCTAATTTTATGACTAGCCCCTCGCCTGTCATTGGCGAGTTCAGTATACCCCAAGGTAAATATGCATCAATTTGACCTTGCAGTTGTAAATCAATATCCGCCGCTAAACAGGCATTATTCCCCAATGTCGGGTGTGCATCCAAAGGCAGGTGCCAACCATAGAGATTGATATCATGACTTAGCAACGTTTTAAGACGCTGTCGTTTCATATTTTTAATGACCAGCAGTTCATTTTTCCAGAAGTAACCATGGTGTACAATCACTGCATCGGCCTGCATTTCTACGGCTTTATCCAGCAAGGCTTGGCAGGCTGTCACCCCAGTGATAATACGGTTGACCTCTGCCCGCCCTTCAACCTGTAAACCATTCGGTGCGTAATCCTTAAACTGTTCACTGTTCAACTGCTGGTTAATAATTTGTTCCAATTGATAATTATTCATTATTCTTTCTCTTTTCCTCTCGCTTTTTCAAAAGCAGCAAGGGTTGTTTTACGCGCCTGAGCATGATCAACAATCGGGCGCGGATAAGCCAAAGTTGTTGCATTTTTATCTGCCCAGCGCCAAGGTTGATGAATCATTTTACCTGGGATCATGCACAATTCGGGTAGCCATTTTTTAATAAATTCCCCTTCCGGGTCAAATTTTTCCCCCTGCAATTGCGGATTAAAAATCCGAAAATAGGGGGCGGCATCTGTTCCCGTTGACGCCGCCCATTGCCATCCCCCATTATTGGCCGCGACATCACCATCGATTAAATGTTCAATAAAATAGCGCTCACCTTTACGCCAATCGATCAACAAATCTTTGACCAAAAAACTGGCACATATCATACGTAAACGATTATGCATCCAGCCCGTGGTATTGAGTTGTCGCATACCCGCATCAACAATGGGATAGCCAGTTCGTCCCTCACACCACGCTGTAAATTGCTGCTTATCATTGCGCCAAGCCACCTTATTAGTCCAAGCTTGAAACGGTTGATAACGACACAAAGCGGGCCAAGCGACCAGCAGGTGACGATAAAATTCACGCCAAATAATTTCATTAAGCCAACTCAATCCAACCTCATCCTGTAAGGCCTCTGGATGATCATTCAGTACCCGATGCAAACATTGCCGTGGTGATAATTGGCCTGTTGCAAGCCATGCGGACAAGAAGCTGGTCCCCTTTATAGCCGGTCGATCGCGCTGATGCAGATAGTCAGATAATTGGTTAGCACTGAATTGGCGTAGTGCCTGGATCGCCCGTTTTTCACCCGGTGGAAATAATTGTGGATCATAGTTCGCCTTTTCTCCGGATGGATAAAAAGGTGGGATATCAGGCTGTTCTAACTGGTTTCGCGTCTCTCGTTTCTGTGGGGCGGGATAACAGTCTGGCAACGCCTGGAATAAACGCTTGATCACTGCCGTTTTGAACGGAGTGAAGACCTGATACATTCGCTTATCTGCGGTTAATACCGTACCGGGTGGCAGTAACACGCTATCATGGAAGCCTTGGCAAAGGATGCCCGCTTGCTGCAAGGTGTGTTCAACTTGTCGATCACGCTGTAACTCATTATATTCATACTGATAATTATAAAAGAGCTGACTGACACCTTGTTGTTGACAATAATGAAGTAACTGCTGGGGCAAAGTCTGAAAAACGTCACCTTGCAATACGTATAAAGGAATATTCAATTCAGCGAGGCTTTGCTGGAGCAGCAACAAACTGTCATGGATGAATTTTAATTGTTTATCGGCAATACCATGCTGCTGCCACTGCTGGGGCGTCGCCCACCAGCATGCAATCACCTTGGCATCCGATTGCTGACACGCCGCATACAAGGCGGGATTATCATGAATACGTAAATCGGCTCTAAACCAAACCAGATGCGTTGTCATAGGATCTCCTGCTGTGCCCATGGTGTTTGACCTTGGCAAATAAGCCAAGGAAACAGATACCGTTGTGCCAATAGCCAAGGATGAGGGTGAGGATCCGCTTGCATGCAAGCATGGATCTGTGAAATAACTTGCTGTAATGGTTGCTGATGTTGATGGTATTGCTGAATGAGCTGGTGTAATTGCTGGCGTTCATCGTCGGGTACCTGATCTCGAAAATACCCCTGTAAATGCATTAAGACATTAGTATGATTCGCCGTCGTTGCCGGATGCTGCAGTAACTGCATAAACTGCTGTTGATACTCAAGGGCGCAAGCCAATAAATGTGCATCCCCTGACAGATCAGCTAACATCGGTCCCAAACGACGGTAAGCAGGCTGAGAATGGGCCAGAAATACCATTTTATAGCGGGTATGAAAGTCAAGCAAAGCACGCGGACTCAGCTTCTCTCGCATACACCTGAACTCATGCACCGCGCCAAGCCGACTGATAAACTCATTAAAATGATCAGAAACCATCAACCTATCTCTGGCAATGCAAGGGATCATCGGCATCACCGCCTGCACTGCGGAGATCAATGTCAATACAGCTTTCGGCTCGTTAACCATCTCGTCACTGATGATCACCCCCAGACACTGCTCAATCTTCAAATTACATGCTTTGAACAGTGCTGTGGGCTCAGTCATCCCCTGTTCAATCTGTGCTGGCGTTAACGTTAAACATATCGGACTGATCCTTGCAGCATCTGGATCACGTGAGCGTAGATCAGCTAACACATGAGTTCTGTAGTCATCACTGCCTTGCAGCTGAATGACGGTTGTTTTCATTATCACGTTCCCCCACCTGATCTGACATGATTTGTCTGTTAGATTATCTTAAACCGTCAATCCATGGATCCACATTTCCCTCAATGGTGAGTTTTTGTTTGCCTTGTTGTTCTAAAAAAAAGGGCACCGACGGCGCCCTGTGTAGCGAATAGCAATGAAAAAATCGACAACTCAATCATTATTGGCCTAATACTTTATTGACTATCTCCACCGCTTCACGCTCAATTTGTTGACGATGTTCACTGTCCACAAAGCTCTCACAATAAATTTTATAGGCATTTTCTGTTCCCGATGGACGAGCAGCAAACCAGCCTCTTTCCGTAGTGATTTTTAAGCCACCGATCGCCGCCCCATTACCTGATGCTTCCGTTAAACGCCCTGTAATCGGATCTCCCGCCAAGGTGGTCGCCTGTACCATTTCGGGTGATAAACGAGACAATGCCGCTTTCTGGGCTGGCGTCGCGGCCGCTTGGATCCGGTTGTAACTCGGCGCACCAAAGCGTTCCGCTAATGCATCGTAGTGTTGCTGCGGATTTTTCCCTGTCACGGCAGTAATCTCTGCCGCCAGTAGACACAGGATAATGCCATCTTTGTCTGTTGACCAAGGTGTGCCATCAAAACGCAAAAATGAAGCGCCCGCGCTCTCTTCGCCACCAAAGCCTAAGCTGCCATTGAACAGGCCATCCACAAACCACTTAAATCCTACCGGCACTTCCAATAAATTTCGTCCTAAATCGTCAACCACCCTATCGATCATGGCGCTCGAGACCAAAGTTTTCCCCACCGCAACGTCTTGCCCCCATTGTGGCCGATGTTGAAAGAGGTAATGGATGGCGACAGCAAGATAATGGTTTGGATTCATTAATCCTTGAGGAGTCACAATACCATGACGGTCATAATCGGGATCATTGGCAAAAGCCAAGTCAAAATGATCTTTCAAGGCCAGTAATCCGCCCATCGCATATTCCGATGAACAATCCATACGGATCACTTCATCTTTGTCCAAATGCATAAATCGGAAGGTTTGGTCGATGGCATCATTGACCAAGGTTATGTCCAGTTGGTAATACTCAGCAATACGTTGCCAATAAGCAATACCGGATCCCCCCAAAGGATCAACACCAATTTTTAAACCTGCTTTACGAATCGCATCAAAATCGATCACGTCCGCCAGTCCTGCAACATAAGGTGTGATCAAATCCTGCGGGTGCACATAGCCACTCGCCATTGCCTCTGACCAAGGCAAGCGACGAACCTTAAGCAGATCGTCAGCCAGTAATTGGTTAGCACGTTGTTCGATTATTTTTGTCACATTAGTATCAGCAGGCCCACCATTAGGCGGATTATATTTGATCCCTCCATCCTCAGGCGGATTATGCGACGGCGTCAAGACAATGCCATCGGCTTGCTGAGGATGTTGCTGATTATGTACGAGGATCGCATTAGAGATCGCCGGTGTCGGCGTAAACCCATTATCCTGCTGGATAATCACATCAACTTGGTTAGCAGCCAAGACTTCCAGTACCGAAATCAAGGCACTCTCCGAGAGAGCGTGGGTATCCTTACCGACGTAACAAGGTCCGGTGATCCCTTGCTGCAATCGATATTCTGCAATGGCTTGAGCAATCGCCAAGATATGGGGTTCATTAAAGCTGCATTTTGCGGCAGAGCCACGGTGACCCGAGGTCCCAAACTGAACTTGGTGCTCTGGTTCCATTTTTTCAGGCTTACAAATGTAATATTGCGAGGTCAATAAGGCGACATTAATCAGATCACGTTGTTGGGCGGGCGTACCCGCTCGGTTTGGCCTAGACATAGGTATTATTTCCTGACATGACTCATCGAGTGATTAAAGTTAAAGCGTGCTGCACACAGTATTAGTCAGTGCTTTAGGGAAAGCCATTGCCAGCATAATGTGCTCGATCATGCGACATTTTCGTCCAGTATTGGTGTTAGTGATCACCCAGTACGGTGTGCCAGTAATCGGCTTCGGCTTAGTATGCACGCCATGTTGTAACAACGTTTGTTGGTCAGTGGCAAAATACCGGCGCGTTCTTCCTTGTAAAGATTGGGTCGCCGCAGCAAAATCATCGGCAGAGACACGGTACAATGTCGATAGAATCATCATGAATCGATTAATTGTTCGTTTTTGCTGCGCATAGTGCTCAGAATTCAGCTGCTGTTGCATCAAACTGATACGATCAGCAATATCATGGCGTGGATTTTCTGCCACACGAGGCGTTTTTTTGCTTAACGACGGTGCACAATCCGGCTTCTGCTCTGAGTGGATCGGCAGCAAACGACGCAGGATATCTGAGGCGCTTTCGCCAATATGCTGGGTTTGACTGGCAATATAGCTGTATAAATCGTCATCTACTTCAATGGTTTTCATCTTGTTCCATACAATTTTGTTTGTCACAGGTATTAGGCTAGAACTTCGCAATGTCTACAGGTAAGAATAATGCACATCGGCTTTAATGGTAAAGTGATTATAAAATTAAAAACCATAATGTGGACAGTCATTGCGTGTTTTGACCGACAAAGTCAGAAAATCCCCGATAGGGTACCGGATGATGTTTCAAAATTGTAAAATTATGGTAAACTGTATTCTATAGTTTAACTGTAAGAATTTTTAATATGATTTTAAATAGTCGTCTGCAACCCGCTTTATCCGAAGATCCACACGCGCTTCCTGTCCTATTGATCCACGGATTATTTGGCAGTCTTGATAATTTGGGTGGAATTGGTCGCCAACTGAATAAACAGCATACTGTTTTGCAAGTCGATGTCCGCAATCATGGCCTATCGCCCCACGCCGACCAGATGGATTACGCGACAATGGCTCAAGATATGCTCGATACATTAGATGTTCACCACCTCGATAAGGTGTTGGTTATCGGCCATTCTATGGGTGGAAAAATTGCGATGACCCTGAGTGCCATGGCGCCTGAGCGCATTAGGCAACTGGTTGTTATTGATATCGCCCCTGTGGTGTATCAATCACGACGCCATGATGCTTTTTTCAAGGCCATGCGTGCGGTGGCAGACGCAGGGGTAACCGTTCGCCATGAAGCGGCAATTATCATGCGGCACTATTTAGATGATGAGTTGGTTATTCAATTTCTATTGAAGTCTTTTTTACAAGGTGAATGGCGCTTTAATTTAGAGGCCTTGTATCAAAACTATGATCATATCTCTGGCTGGCAGCACATTGCCCCTTGGCCGAATCCCGCGCTCTTTATCCGCGGTGCGCGATCCGCCTATCTGGATCGCTGCTATCAGCCGGAGGTTGCAGAACAATTCCCACATTCTAAGGGTCATGTTATTGCTAATGCAGGGCACTGGGTTCATGCAGAAAAACCTGTCGCAGTGATCCAAGCCATTCAGCAGTTTTTTGCAAATACCGCCCCGCTGCCGCACGAAACTTTATTTAAAGGATAGCGCCCCTTCTCCAGCTCGAGTATGATTAGCTTATTGGTGTTATCATGATAGATGGATGCATGATAACTATTTTATCAGTAGCTAATCACTTCGAACATCTGATGTTCTGCAGATACCCGACTTTTATCATGGCAAAAGAAAATACCGATCGTACTACTCCAGATTTATTTGCGGATGACCGCAGACCGGGGCGTCCAAAAACCAGTCAACTCTCTCGTGATGAACAACTGCGGATCAACAAACGAAATCAATTAAAACGCGATCGCGTTAAAGGCCTGCAACGTGTTGAGCTAAAAATGGAACAACACATTGTACAGTCATTAAATCATCTGGCCTGCCAGCATAATTTGAGTCGCAGTGAACTTATCGAAAAAATGATCCTCAAACAACTCCAAGATGACAGCTTAACTAACCGCGAATAGGCACTCAGGAACAAATCTCACTAGGATACAAGTTTCTCACCTGCCCTCGGTCTGTTATCATCGGTATCTAACTATTTAATCACAATCATCTGATTTGAATCTTGCAAAAGGATAATTTACCAAATGGCAATCGTAGGCATCTTTTTTGGCAGCGATACTGGTAACACTGAAAACATCGCAAAATTGATCCAAGCTCAACTGGGTAAAGACGTTGCTGAAATTCATGATATTGCGAAGAGTACCAAAGAAGATATTGCAGCGTTCGATATCCTATTATTCGGCATCCCCACTTGGTATTATGGTGAAGCCCAGTGTGATTGGGATGATTTTTTCCCAACATTGGCTGAAATTGATTTCACAGGTAAATTGGTTGCACTCTTTGGTTGCGGTGACCAAGAAGATTATTCTGAATATTTCTGTGATGCTCTGGGAACACTCAGTCATATCATTGAACCATTAGGTGCTGTCATTGTGGGTCATTGGCCGACTGAAGGCTATCATTTTGACGAATCAAAAGGGCTGGCTGATGATCATCATTTCCTTGGGCTGGCCATTGATGAAGATCGTCAACCGGAATTGACTCAACAACGTGTCGAAAACTGGGTTAAACAGATCCGTGATGAAATGCAGTTACAGGCTATCCTCGATGCATAACAGTCTCATGTCCCCCCGACTCCCGCGCCGTAACGGATGGCCAGTCCATCCGTTACGGCGCGGGAGCGTTCATGGGCACATGTTACTGAAATTGATAGTGCGAGGTTATTTTCTGCAACCCCCCATGCGCTTTCATGATAAATCTGTACTCAGATATCTGATTTTTAATGTAATGACCAACACTCAGTGTGAAAACCTGCTAATATTGATTCAGCACACACCTCCGGTGTTCATCTTTGTGGTATCAAAATCGAAACCAGAAGTAATTTTAAAAGTAACAGGACAATAAAGCATGACTGACAATAACTCCGCATTGAAAAAAGCTGGTCTTAAGGTCACGCTTCCAAGACTCAAAATTCTGGAAGTGTTACAAGAGCCAGAATGTCACCATGTCAGTGCGGAAGATTTGTATAAGCGTCTCATTGATATTGGCGAAGAAATTGGTCTGGCTACCGTCTATCGCGTATTAAATCAGTTTGATGATGCAGGCATCGTCACTCGTCACAACTTTGAAGGTGGAAAATCAGTCTTTGAACTCACTCAGCAACAACATCATGACCATTTAATTTGTCTTGATTGCGGTAGAGTGATTGAATTCAGTGATGAGATGATTGAGGCTCGTCAAAAAGAAATTGCCCATCGTTTTGGCATTAAACTGACTAACCACAGCTTGTATCTGTATGGGCATTGTACTGAAGGTGATTGCCGTCAGAATGATAGCCTACATGATGAACACATCAAAAACTGACCTTCCCCCACTCAGCGAGAGTGACATGTTCTGTTGACACAGAGTGTGTCACTCACCGAAAGCCCCACCGACGTTCCCTTATTGATACCACTTTCTCATTCCCCACCCTGCATTGTACGCGGGGCAGTGTTAAAAGATGGATGCCTGAAGGATCTCAGCGATTCCGCGCCCCCCTTATCATGCTCAGCTAGTTTACGGTAGGAAGATCGCGATAGCGAGTGGTATAGGCTGGTGACAACAGACCTCTTTTCATCTGCCAGTTTGGTGTAATCCCTTGCCCTGCAAAATAAAGGGTGCCACGCCCTGATTTTGCATTAAGTTTATCCAGAACCTGCATTAATGGCTGACTATTCGCCCTTGGTGCGTTGTCATCAAATAAGTTAAGTTGTGCAACGCCCTGACGATAAAAATCACCCAGCATCACGCCTGCTTTCTGATAGCGGTATCCTTGTTTCCAAATTTTATCCAGACCCTGGATCGCCGCAGCGATAATATCCCGACTATCTTGAGTTGGCGTCATTAATTGAATCGAAGCACGGCGACCATACCCCGCATGATCCGAGGCGAAGGGGGACGTTTTTATCAAGGTAGTGATAAAGCGACAGTATTGACGTCCACTTCTGAGTTTTTCCGCTGCTCGCACTGCATAACTGCATATTGCCTGCCGCATTGCATCATAGTCTGTCACTGGCTGACCAAACGAACGCGAGCACATAATTTCCTGTTTAAGCGATGGGAACTCATTCAAGGTAAGGCAAGATTCCGCCCGTAACTCCCGTACTGTTCTCTCCAGTACCACACTGAAATTTTTTCTAATGCATCTTATATCACTGTCAGCCAAATGTAATGCAGTGTGGATCCCCAGTGTTTGCAACCGAATAGCCAGCTGTCGTCCTACCCCCCAAACTTCACTCACTGGTACCATAGCCATCAATTTACGCTGTCGCTGAATCTGGGATAAATCGACCACACCGCCGGTCTGCTGCTGCCATTTCTTTGCGGCATAGTTGGCCAATTTTGCCAAGGTTTTGCTTGGCGCGATCCCTACCCCAACGGTCAAGTGTGTTCGCTGACGTACGGTTGTTCTGATTTGCCGCCCCAAATCAGTTAAATTGATCGAGCGACTCATTCCACTCAGATCACAAAAAACCTCATCGATAGAATAAACTTCACAGCGTGGTGTCATCTCTTCGATAGTCTCCATCACCCGGCTGGACATGTCGGCATAAAGCGCATAATTACTGCTAAAGCAAACGACGCCATGACGCTTAAAGTGATCTTTACATTTAAAATAAGGTTCACCCATTTTCACCAGCGGTTTTGCCTCAAGCGAGCGCGCAATCACACATCCATCATTATTTGATAGAACGACAATCGGCCGCCCCCTTAAATCAGGCCGAAATACTGTTTCACAAGAGGCATAGAAGCTATTAACATCACAAAGTGCAAACACAATTAACGGGTCGCTTTGATAATATAGGTGACAACACCAAAAATATCTAAATTGTCTTCACTGCCGATGACAATCGGTGCATACGCACTGTTTTCCGCTTTCAGTAATAAGACAGGGTGTAATTGCAAGCGTTTCACTGTAAATTCGCCATCCACTGCCGCAATAACAATATTACCGTGCCGCGCCTGTTGGGCGCTATCCACAACCAGTAAATCACCAGGATCAATACCGGCATCCGTCATGGAGTCTCCCGTTGCTTTAACAAAATAGGTCGCGCTCGGATGACTGACCATCAGCTCATTCAGATCGAGTCGCTGTTCAACATAATCCTGAGCTGGACTTGGAAAACCACAAGGCACCTTATCGCTGTACATGGGCAAAGCGAGACACTGTGGTAGGTCAGTGATTGTGAAAAATTGCATAAAAAAGCACCCCTGACATAAATAACATTACTGTATGCATATACAGTAATGTTATTTATGTCAGAGATCAAGTCTGTCGTGATCTCGCAATGACTGATTTTATCTCAGGGGCAACGGTTACAGCAGGAAAAAAACGCAATGCACACAGAGGATTTCCAGTTCTGACGTTTGCCACATGGGCGTGACCTCCAAAGGTAATCACTTGACTCATAATAAAACTATTACAGTCCCTTGCACGCACTTGTCTCTTCAATCCACGGTACAACGTGAAGAATGAAGATAAGGAAGATTGGGGTCATCCCAGATGTTTAGTGGAGGGTTAACGAGTAGGCAGTGATAGGTTTAGGATTATTATGCGATTTCTCAGTGATTTCTGCGCTAAGATGATTACTATGCGCTTATCACAATCAAAATCTGTGTTAGATTTTTAACCATGCACGCTTGCTACCTAATCACTGTTAAACGGGACATATCATGTATATAAAAAAAAATTATCACACTGATAGCGGTCTCTCCTTTCCTTTTTTTCCTGAAAATCGTCTGACAGCACAATATTGGTTGGGACAGATTTCGCATAAAATCATTATGGATAAAAAGGAAATCCAGACGTTTAATCATGATTTATTCTCAAACCATCATACCATGACGGATCCACTGAGCTTCCCTTCCACCCTGAGTCGTGATGAGATCATAACCCTCATTGATTCCATTAGTCTCCTCCCGACGCAAGCGCGTTTTTTTGCCACTGGTGCAACGGTCAGCAAAAAACACATCGAGAGTTATATGGAAAATACGGGCAAAACTCAGCTGAACGAATCAAACCCTATCAGCTATGGCTTAGTCATAAAACGCGCCGCTTTACGCACATTTCCTACAACAGATCAGGTATTTGACTACAATATGCAACTGGATCGTTTTCAAGAAAGCGCAATTTATGTCGGCCAGCCTGTCGCCGTGATTTGTCATAGTCTGGATCGCGCGTGGTATCTGATCAGAAGCGATAATTACTTAGCATGGATAGCAGCAGATAGCCTTGCTATCACTGATAATGTCTCACAAATTCAAGATTTTATGCACAGTCCGCATACTTTGATTGTCACTGGGGCTCACGTGCAAACTACCTATAACCCACGACGCCCTGAAACCTCAGAACAACGCCTTGATATGGGGGTGAGACTGCCCTTATTGGTTGGCGCGGACAAGCCACAACAGTTGCATCAGCATCATACTTATATGTCACATGTGGTTATGCTACCAACCAGAGAAAACAATGGGACTCTCACCTTGCAGCCCACTGTAATCAGTAAATTTTTGGATGTACAAACGGAATATCTCGAGTATCGCAGCGACAATATTATCCATCAGGTATTTAAACTTGCAGGGGAGTGGTACGATTGGGGCGGAGCAGGGCATGGCCGAGATTGCTCATCAATGATAGTCGATGTCTATCGCTGTTTCGGCATCATGATGCCAAGAAATACCTCACAGCAAGCGCTCGGTCACTATGGCGACAATCACTATTTTGATAGTAATACCTCATTGGCAGACAGGCTGCGTATTCTGAAACAGGTTGAGACCGGTGATATTCTTTATATACCCGGCCATTGTATGATGGCACTGGGTCATGACGAAGACGGGTTTCTCTATGTGATCCATAATGTGAAGGAAATCACCTACATGGACAACCGAGCAATGATGCGAACCCTCAGCCTAAATGGGATATTTATTACTCGATTACTGGATATGTATACCGACAAAAAAACCAGTTATCTGCGTGAAATTACAACAATAAAGCGTATTATTAACTCACGCTGACGCCATCGCATGTCCTTTCAAGGACATTCTACTGACCAAAAAAAGCGAACCGGCAAGCAACACGCTGACCGGTTCGTTTATTCACCCTTTTCCCGTCCTCACTCAGTGAGACGGTTTAACCGGCATTTTGCCAAGTATCACGTAAGCCGACAGTGCGGTTAAAAACGAGGGATTGTGCAGAAGAGTAACGGCTATCAGCGCAAAAATACCCTTCTCTCTCAAACTGATAGGTCACATCTGCCGTTGCCTGCTGCAGACTAGACTCCACAAAACCTTGCTGGATCGTCAGTGAATCAGGATTAATGGTAGACAAAAAATCGTCTTCTGCTGCCGGGTTCGCCACACTGAATAAGCGATCATAGAGACGAAACTCAGCAGGGCAAGCATTATCCGTTGAAACCCAATGGATCACCCCTTTGACTTTACGTCCATCAGTCGGATCCTTGCCCAACGTCTCTTTATCGCAATGGCAATATAACGTTGTAATATGACCAAATTGATCTTTTTCAACCCTGTCAGCTCTGATCACATAGGCATTACGCAATCGCACTTCTTTGCCCAGTACCAATCGCTTATAATGCTTATTGGCTTCCTCACGGAAATCCGCTTTATCAATCCATAATTCACGACTAAAGGCGACGTTACGCTGACCCAGTTCAGGGCGATTAGGATGATTAGGCATCGTCAACGTCTGCTGAAAACCAGCAGGTAGATTTTCTAATACCACTTTAATGGGATCTAATACGGCCATTGCTCGCGGGGCATTCTCATTCAAATCCTCACGAATACAAGACTCCAGCGCCGCCATCTCAATCAGGTTATCTTGTTTGGTTATACCGATACGACGGCAGAATTCACGCAGAGCGCGAGGCGTATACCCCCGACGGCGTAGACCTGAAATAGTCAGCATTCTGGGATCATCCCAACCTTCAACCACCTGCTCAGTCACCAACTGATTAAGCTTCCGCTTCGACATCACCGCATATTCTAAATTTAACCGAGAGAATTCATACTGATGTGGCCTTGCTGCAATCGTAATATTATCGAGAACCCAATCATATAAACGGCGGTTATCTTGGAATTCAAGGGTACAAAGCGAGTGAGTGATCCCTTCCAATGCATCGGAAATGCAGTGGGTAAAATCGTACATCGGATAGATGCACCATTTATCACCGGTCTGATGGTGAGTGGCAAATTTTATGCGATATAACACCGGATCGCGCATCACAATGAAATTGGAGGCCATATCAATTTTGGCGCGCAAGCAGGCCGTTCCCTCTGCAAACTCACCTTGACGCATTTTTTCAAATAACGACAAATTTTCTTCTACGCTGCGATCGCGATAAGGGCTGTTTTTACCCGGTGAAGTCAGCGTCCCTCGGTATTCCCTGATTTGTTCCGCACTCAATTCATCAACATAAGCGAGGCCTTTGTTTATCAGTTCAAGTGCATACTGATACAATACGTCAAAATAGTCAGAAGAATAGCGGGGTTGGCCCTGCCACTGAAAACCCAACCATTGTACATCTCTCTGAATCGATTCGACAAATTCAAGATCTTCCTTGGCAGGATTGGTATCATCGAAACGCAGATTACAGTTGCCTTGGTAATCTTGCGCAATGCCGAAATTCAAACAAATGGATTTTGCATGACCAATATGCAAATAACCATTAGGCTCAGGGGGAAAACGGGTAGTAATGCTTTTATGCTTACCCGTTGCTAAATCTTCGTCAATAATCTGACGAATAAAATTAGTTGGGCGGGCTTCTGCCTCACTCATTTTATGATCCTCAAACGCGTTGAAAGTGCTTTAACATACTCATACCGCTATCATCCACAAAGCAGCCTCCAGACACAACCGTTTGTTTGACACATCGCCATAAAAATACAGAAAAAATGTGCTTTCTTTTCTATTGAATAGCAAAATTTACTTCATAACATAATAAATGATGGTTTTGCCAGCCTCGACCCGTGGCAAGGACGGTAACAGTTGAATATTAAAATCATCACTGTTTGCCACAACAATCGGCGAAACCAAAGAGCGCGCATGCTGTTGCAAGTAAGCTAAATCCATCTGGATCACCGGTTGCCCTGCGACAACGCGAGTCCCTTCTTGCAGTAGAGGCTGGAAGCCATTGCCAGCTAATTGCACCGTATCCAGACCGAGGTGAACCAACAGCTCGACCCCGTCATCAGTTTCCAAACAAAAAGCATGATGCGTCGGGAAAATTTTAACCAGTACGCCTGATGCAGGTGCAACCACCTCGGGACAATCGGGCAGCACAGCAATCCCTTCACCGACCGCTTTACTGGCAAACACCTTGTCTTCAACTAAGGAAAGATCGATAACTTGGCCACTGAGTGGCGCAAGAATAGGATAAGCGTGCGCGAACGATTGAGACTGCGCTTTACCTTGCCCAATTTGCGTTGGCATTTCGGTGTTCGGCTTTTCACTCACCGCAGTGTGCGGCACAGGCGATAAAGGATAGTAACGCTTGAGTAAACCTGCAATTTTTTCAGCTTGCATCCCCACGACAACTTGCAGATTGTGCTGATTAATCACCACAACCCCACTGGCCCCCATTACGCTCAGTCTTGCCTTATCCACAAGGCTTGTATCAACAACTTTCAACCGTAATCGAGTAATACACGCATCAATCTGGGTCAGATTATCTCGTCCACCCAACGCCTGAAAATACTGTTCGGCCAATAATTTTTCTGCCTTCCCCTTATCGGCCAACGGCTCCGGTGTTGGCTCAGCAGTTAAGGTTGCCTCAGTGACTTGGGAGGGACTGACAGGCTCCCTTCCTGGTGTTTGCAAATTAAAGTGAAGAATGGCAAAACGAAAAACCCCGTAATAGATAATGAAAAAACAGACTCCCTGCACTAACAGCATAGACCAATGTGTCGCCAATGGGTTACGACTGGATAACAGCAAATCGATCAACCCTGCACTGAAACCAAAACCGGCAATCCAATGGAAGCTGGCAGCAATAAACAGTGAAATCCCCGTTAGCACTGAGTGCAGTAGGTACAATAATGGGGCAACAAACATGAAAGTAAATTCGAGGGGTTCAGTAATACCAGTAAAAAAAGCAGCAAAGGCGGCGGCCAGCATAATACCTGCAACGCGATTACGGTGTTGCGGATAAGCGCAGCGCCAGATAGCCAGCGCCGCACCGGGTAAGCCAAACATCATCACGGGAAAGAAACCCGCCTGATAGCGCCCGGTGATCCCAGCAACGGCTCGTCCTTCTGCAAGGGATTTTTCTCCCCCTAAAAAGTTGGGGATATCATTAATCCCAGCCACATCAAACCAGAATACGGAATTTAATGCATGATGTAATCCGACAGGGATCAATAAACGATTAAAAAAACCATACAATCCAGCGCCGGTTGCCCCCAATTTCTGGATATGTTGTCCAAAATTGACTAATCCTGAAAATAAAAGGGGCCAGAGATACATTAAACAGAGTGCAACGGCAATCATCACCACCGAAACCAAGATAGGAACCAACCTGCGGCCACTGAAAAAAGACAAAGCGCTGGGCAATTCAACCGTCGAATATCGATTATAAATACTGGCACTAATCATTCCCGTTAAGATCCCAATAAACTGATTGTCTATTTTGGAAAAGGCATCAGATAACTGATTGAGTGGGATATGTCGGATAATTGCCACTGTCGATGCAGAGCACAAGCTAGTGACAACCAGATAGCCAATAAATCCACTTAAGGCGGCGGCGCCATCTTTGTCTCTCGATAAGCCATAGGCAACGCCAATGGCCAATAACACTGGCATATGCTCAGTGATCGCAGAGCCTGATTTTATTAACAGCGCTGCCAGCAGATTATTCGCGCCTGTTCCGGTTGGATCGAGCCAGTATCCAATCCCAAACAGTATTGCAGCCGCCGGTAATGTCGCGACTGGTACCATTAACGCACGGCCCACACGTTGCAAATAACTCAGCATAATACGACTGATATCCTTAAATAATTGTTCTAATAAGTGGGTTATCCCCCCTCACCTCCCCATCACTATCGAGGCACTGGGCTTTCAGGTATCAACGCGCTGTTTCCAGTCATCCCCCTTACTAACTACTCGGAAAAAAAGCATAAATCAACAAAAATACACTCTCCTTATACTGAAATAGCGTGTTGGATCTATAAAGTCGCTTGATTAATGGTAAAGGGCTGAGATGAATGTCAATATAACCACATTCTGTTTACCACTAAATTGACCTCTTACATCAACGCAATGACAATGGGAGTCAACCATGCGATTAATTCTGTGTGATACCGCCGATCAGGTGAGCGATGTTGCCAGCAAGCAGATCATTGCTCAATACCAGGCTCGCCACAAGCCACGCCCCTTTGTCCTCGGCCTTCCCACAGGAGGCACACCACTTAAAATTTATGCGCGTTTGATCACTGCCTACCAACAACAGCAGATTGACTTTAAGAATATCATTACTTTCAATATGGATGAATACCTCGGTTTATCGGCTGATCATCCCGCCAGTTACGCCTATTATATGCAACAGCATTTTTTCAAGCACATTGATATCCCCGCCGAGCAAACGCATTTATTAAATGGCATCACATCAGACTGTGAACAAACGTGCCAGCGATACGAAGATCTAATCCACCAATTCGGTCCAATTAACCTCATGCTAGGCGGCCTCGGCGTGGATGGACACCTCGCCTTTAATGAACCGGGGTCACCCTTTGATTCACGCACTCGACGTGTGATATTGAGTGACAGCACCCGATTGAGCAATAGCCGCTTTTTTAATAATACCATCTCACAGGTTCCGCTGGCTGCCCTGACAATAGGTTTAGGAACGCTGCTCGAGGCCGAAAAAATTATCATCGTAGTCACCGGTGAAAATAAAGCCAAGGCTCTCCGCGCTGCATTAGAAGGGCCGATCACTGCCACCTGCCCAGCAAGTTGCCTACAAAGGCATCCTAATGCGTGGATCATCTGTGATAAAGCCGCAACTCAGCAACTTTCTGATTCTTATATTGCAAGTCTGCCCTCGCACAACGTGTTGAGGGGATGATCATCAGCATGACTGCCTGAACCCGCAGATTAAACGTGATACCTAACGAAAGAAATCATTCCCCTAATAATAATGGGATAAATAACGGAATTGGATGTTGCGCACTTGGGTTAGCAATACAGGCCAACACGGTACTGGCAGTTTAAAAGGGGTCACCATTTAAAAATGGCCTGAATGCATGAGCCCTTGTGACGGCGAAATAAGGATAAGCTGCCGCGCTTCTTCAACGATCCCCACCATTGTCGTGAATTTATCGTCCAATGATTGGATCAGTTCCCTTTCTTCAAGAGGGTGCCCCTGCCTGTTAAGAGAATGTGATCGCGCCCTTGGCAAGGGTTTTGCTACATGCCCACCCGCTTGCCTCTCGCGCTGAAATGTTGCGGCCCGACCATGACGGTAAAGAAATACATCAACGGGGATAACCGCCTTTTTTTCATTGAATAAAATACGCTAAGATAAGAGTATCCTTCTCGTTCGCACGCTGCGACAGCTAGACCCGTGGTTGGAGATGTTATGGCATTTGCACTGATAAATACTCGACTCTTTACGGGGCAACAGACCTTATTTGAGCATGCACTGATCATTGAGCAGGGCAGAATTAATGCGATCTGTCCCCTCACAACGCTGACTGCCGATCTCCCCAAAATCGATCTGGCTGGCGCCACGCTCTGTGCCGGATTTATCGATTTACAACTCAATGGTTGTGGCGGTGTACAATTCAGCGATACCCTCGCCAATCTCAGTATTGATACCTTGCAGACCATGCAACGTTGTAATGAAAAATACGGTTGCACCAGTTTTTTACCGACACTCATTACCAGTAGTGATCAATTAATTAAAACGGCGGTCAAGGTTCTCCACCAATGGCATGACCTACATGACTATCCGGTACTGGGTCTGCATCTTGAAGGCCCTTGGATCAACCCTGAGAAAAAAGGCACACACGATGCAACGCTTATCCGCCAACCCGATGCTGCATTAGTGCACTTTCTCTGCGACAATGCAAAAGTAATCAGTAAACTGACTCTCGCCCCCGAGCAAGTTGAAGCAACAGTCATCAAACAACTGACTGAGGCAGGTATTGTCGTTTCAGCAGGTCACTCAGCTGCAAGCTATCAACAGGCCAATCGCGGCTTCGCCAACGGGATCACCTGTGCGACACACCTTTACAATGCCATGCCCATGGTGACAGGAAGAGAACCGGGGCTAGTCGGTGCCGTGCTGGATCATCCCCATGTCTGGTGCGGGATCATTGCTGATGGGTATCATGTGCACTACGCCAATATCGCACAGGCAAAACGATTGAAAGGACAGAAATTAATTCTGGTTACCGATGCCACCGCTCCAGCGGGGACGGATCTGACCGAGTTCCATTTTGCTGGAAAAACCATTTACTGCAGGCAAGGTCGCTGCGTCGATGAAAACGGTGTGCTAAGTGGATCCGCCCTGACCATGATAGATGCTGTCGCCAATTGTGTGCATCAGATGAATATTCCGCTAGAAGAAGCATTACGTATGGCCAGCCTTTATCCGGCACAAGCCCTCGGCATTGCCGATCAATTCGGGCAAATCCGCGCGGGGTACCCTGCCAACCTGACCGCATTTGATCAAGATTTCAACGTCACGCATACTTGGGTCAACGGCCAGATCCGTTATCAACGGTGAGCCGCCAGCATATTTATCACTGCAAAATAAAAGTTATTTTCAAACCCTAAGCCATTTTATTAGATGTTTTTTAAAAAAATGGCTTTTTATTTGTATTTTTTCTAAAAAAATGTGCTTTGTAACAGCTATTTGAAAATTATTGAGAGTAATGCTTGCAACTGCCTACTGAATTACGCATGTTCATTGTATAGACACCGCAGACAGGCAAGTCTGCTCCCTCTCATTGACTTCAGGAGTTTGGCATGTGTTCAATCTTTGGCATTGTTGATTTAAAAACCGATCCGAGTAAATTACGCCAGCAAGCGCTGGAATTATCTCGCTTAATGCGTCATCGCGGTCCTGATTGGTCAGGCATCTATGCCGATCAACATGCGATTTTGGTGCATGAACGTCTCTCCATCGTCGATATTAATCATGGTGCACAACCTTTGTATAATGCCGATAAAACGCATGTCTTGGCGGTGAATGGTGAAATTTATAACCATCGACAATTACGAGCGAAATACCGTGACCGCTATCCGTTTCAAACAGACTCTGATTGTGAAGTGATCTTGGCACTTTACCAAGAAAAAGGCATCGACTTCCTTGATGAATTACAGGGGATGTTTGCTTTTATTTTGTACGACAAGGTCGCCCAGCGCTGGTTAATTGGCCGTGATCATCTTGGGATCATTCCGCTTTATACGGGCTACGATCAATACGGTAACTTGTATGTGGCATCAGAAATGAAAGCCCTCACGCCAGTGTGTAAAACCGTCAGTGAGTTTGCACCCGGCCATCAATTATGCAGTGATGATCATCAATTACACCGCTACTACCAACGTGATTGGATGGCGTTTGACTCAGTGAAAGATAATCCAACAGATCCCATTGCTCTGCAACAGGCACTGGAAGAGGCGGTGAAAAGCCATCTGATGTCAGATGTGCCTTACGGTGTGTTGCTGTCAGGCGGGCTGGATTCGTCAATAATTTCTGCTATCACCCAGCGTTTTGCGGATAAACGCGTCGAGGATCAACAAAAATCGGCGGCATGGTGGCCAAGATTACATTCCTTCGCCGTTGGCCTAGAAGGATCGCCAGATCTTAATGCGGCACAACAGGTTGCTGATGCCCTCGGCACGGTGCATCATGAGATCCATTTTACTGTTCAAGAGGGGCTCGATGCGATCCGAGAAGTGATCTATCACATTGAAACCTATGATGTCACCACGATCCGCGCCTCTACCCCTATGTACCTGATGGCCAGAAAAATTAAAGCCATGGGCATTAAAATGGTCCTGTCAGGAGAAGGTGCTGATGAAATATTTGGCGGCTATTTGTATTTTCATAAGGCGCCAGACGCTCAGCAATTTCACGAAGAAAATGTCAGAAAACTGGCGGCGCTGCATCGCTATGACTGCGCACGTGCCAACAAAGCCATGGCCGCTTGGGGCGTCGAAGCCCGCGTGCCTTTCCTTGATAAGAACTTTCTCGATGTTGCAATGCGAATTAACCCTCAAGATAAAATGTGTGGCAGTAACGGCAAAATTGAAAAGCACATTCTGCGCGAATGTTTCAGCGATTATCTACCTGAAAGTGTAACTTGGCGGCAAAAAGAACAATTTTCCGATGGCGTTGGCTATCGCTGGATTGACTCATTAAAAGCATGGGCAGAAGACAGAGTCACTGCACAGCAATTGGAAACGGCGCACTATCGGTTCCCCCATAATCCGCCTCAATCAAAGGAAGCGTATTTCTACCGTGATATTTTCGACGCCTTGTTCCCTCTTGCCAGTGCGGCAGAATGCGTTCCTGGCGGTCCCTCTGTGGCCTGTTCCTCTGCCAAAGCCATTGAATGGGATGCCTCCTTCAAAGCCAGTAATGACCCCTCAGGCAGAGCCGTCGGGGTGCATCAAGCCGCTTATTAAGCGAATCCCTTCCCCGCTCTTCGCGATCCCTGCATCGAAGATCGGGGGAAAGTGAAAGAAGAGTGACCCCAAGCCGTCCCGCCCTTTGACTAAGCAGGCAAAAACGGTTAACATCTAACCGTTATGGTTGTTCTGCAAACAATTGAGCCGTTTGTGAATAAAAAGGCTAAAAAAAGGGTTGACGATAGATGTTCAACTCAGCATAATGCGCCCCGCAACGCCGAAGAAGGTAACGCAAATAAAAGATGGCTACGTAGCTCAGCTGGTTAGAGCACAGCACTCATAATGCTGGGGTCACAGGTTCGATTCCCGTCGTAGCCACCATCTTTGCGGGAGTGGCGAAATTGGTAGACGCACCAGATTTAGGTTCTGGCGCCGCAAGGTGTGCGAGTTCAAGTCTCGCCTCCCGCACCATTTTACGTTATTTTCAGACGCTTTGTAGTTGGGGTATCGCCAAGCGGTAAGGCACCGGTTTTTGATACCGGCATTCCCTGGTTCGAATCCAGGTACCCCAGCCATCTCGCGCAGACATTAATTATGGCTACGTAGCTCAGCTGGTTAGAGCACAGCACTCATAATGCTGGGGTCACAGGTTCGATTCCCGTCGTAGCCACCACACCATTTGGGGTATCGCCAAGCGGTAAGGCACCGGTTTCTGATACCGGCATCCCCTGGTTCGAATCCAGGTACCCCAGCCATTTCGGACTTCATACCGACCTGCTAAGATGGGGTATCGCCAAGCGGTAAGGCACCGGTTTTTGATACCGGCATCCCCTGGTTCGAATCCAGGTACCCCAGCCATCTCGCGCAGACATTAATTTGGTATCACCTAGCTCAGCTGGTTAGAGCACAGCACTCATAATGCTGGGGTCACAGGTTCGATTCCCGTCGTAGCCACCACACCATTTGGGGTATCGCCAAGCGGTAAGGCACCGGTTTCTGATACCGGCATCCCCTGGTTCGAATCCAGGTACCCCAGCCATAAACAGATACACCGGCTTAGTCAATCTCCCATAATATTTTCATTGCCCCATGTCTCTTTTTAACACCACACTCTCGTTGTAGACATTGGTTTCTGCATCAGTCCTGTCTTGTTGGTAAACGGACACTGCGTGTCTGGCTCATTATCCCGTTTGCCAATTGACACGACCAACAGACAGAGAAGGTCACAGCCCCTCGCGAGGGAGATTGCATGCTCTGTGCATACTTGCTTGGCCGATATCGCTGGCGCGTCATTCAATGAAAGACAGTAAGAATAATCAAAACAAATCATCACTGCACAGCGACGACATTCAAGGGTCGAGTAGAGAGAACTGCCATGTCGCCCCTTTTTTCACCTCAGCAGTCAATGGCATTATCCCCTTTCCCCCATTGCCCCCGTCAAGCTAGACTCAATCCCTAGCGCATAGCTTAAGGCTTTTTGTTTAAGCACACCGCTGCGTTCTGCCGCCATCAGTGCCAAATTCCGGACGATCTTAAGAGGCAGGTGATCATTACTAAAAGAAAAATAAAACAGGTCCATTCCAGCCTGCATCAGGTGGTTGTCTAACCAACGTTGTCTTTGATAGGCCTTCAGACAATCTAATTGCCACCATGGTTGTCCAATCTGCTTCCGCTCAGCCAAAACAGTAATTAAGGTTTCGATATCTCGATAACCTAAATTCACGCCCTGCCCCGCTAAAGGATTAATGGTATGCGCGGCATCACCGACCAAAGCTAGCCCCGGTTGCACATAATGGCTCACATGTTGACGACGAAGGGCAAATGAGCCCCTTTCAAGCACCTCAACCGCCCCGGTCTGAGCAGGAAAATGGATCGCGATCGCTTGGGCCAGTTGCACTTTTGATAAGGTTTTTAAATAGGTGATCCGTGCAGGGCTATCATACCAGACCAAGGAAGCATACGGACCATACAGTGGCAGAAAGGCTCTGGGCCCTTGCGGCGTAAATTGCTGCCATGTCATATCACCCGGCGCATTTTCACACCTGACGCTAATTAGCATACAATGCTGAGCATAATCCCAACCACTGACGCCAATGGAGGCCAATTGCCTGACTTGTGAATTGGCACCATCCGCCCCAACCACCATACGACAGCGTAGACTGTGTTGGTTATCCAAAGACAGTAACCAACCATCAGGTTGACGCTGCATTTGCTGTAAACGCTGTGGGCAATAAATCTGCACCCCCAGTTGCTGCAATTGCTCCCATAAAGCCCGCTGTAAAATATCATTCTCAACCATATAACCCAGTTCAGGTAATCCTAGCTGCTCAGCGGTAAATTCTGCAGAAGCCGACGGCGACTCCCACGTTTTTAATTTACGATAAGCGGCACACCGCCATTGTTTGATTTGAGACCAAATCCCAATCGTCTGCAAAAAGCCGACCGTTGAATGCCCAAGTGCAGACACCCGCAAGCTAGGTAATGCCTCAGCATCAAATGGCGGAGGGATCTGCCGGTCAATGACAGCAACAGAAAATCCTTCCCGCACCAAACCACAGGCTAGCGCTGCACCAACCATGCCGCCGCCGTTGATTACGATATCAAAGTCTTGCTGAGGCTTAATCTCTGTCATATTTCTCTGCGCTGCCTGTATTATCTGACGTATGGAGATCCAGTTTACCCTAATTTCTATATTCTGGTTAAACTGCTAACAGTTGGGCTGGTCACCATGCCTGCAAAAGATTACAATGGACAATGGTAACCTCTGCACAGAATCAATGGCTAGTTCGATGACAAAAAAATTACATATAAAAACCTGGGGATGTCAGATGAATGAATATGATTCATCGAAGATGTCTGACCTGCTTAATAGCACCCATGGCTTTACCTTAACTGAAAATGCAGAAGAGGCTGATGTCCTCTTGTTAAACACCTGCTCCATTCGTGAAAAAGCGCAGGAAAAAGTGTTTCACCAACTGGGGCGCTGGCGCGCACTGAAAGAACGCAATCCCAATCTGATTATTGGTGTAGGCGGCTGCGTTGCCTCACAAGAAGGTGAACATATCCGCCAACGTGCCAGCTACGTTGATATTGTATTTGGGCCGCAAACATTACATCGCTTGCCGGAAATGATCAATAAGGTCCGTGGCGATAAGAGTCCCGTTGTCGACATTAGCTTCCCTGAAATTGAAAAATTCGATCGCCTGCCAGAACCTCGGGCTGAAGGTCCCTCTGCCTTTGTCTCAATCATGGAAGGTTGCAATAAATATTGCACGTTCTGTGTGGTGCCTTACACCCGTGGCGAAGAAGTCAGCCGTCCTTGCGATGATATTTTATTAGAAATTGCTCAATTGGCTGCCCAAGGCGTACGTGAAGTGAATCTGCTCGGTCAAAATGTGAATGCTTACCGAGGCGAACATTATGATGGTACGATTTGTAGCTTTGCCGAGTTACTGCGCCTCGTTGCCGCCATTGATGGTATCGATAGGATCCGCTTTACCACAAGCCATCCCATTGAATTTACAGATGACATTATTGAGGTCTATCGCGATACGCCAGAGCTGGTCAGTTTCTTACATTTACCCGTACAAAGCGGCGCAGATCGGATCTTAACATTAATGAAACGTGCCCATACAGCGCTTGAATTCAAAGCAATCATCAGGAAGTTACGCGCGGCAAGACCTGGGATCCAGATAAGCTCAGATTTTATCGTCGGTTTTCCTGGAGAAACTGCACAGGATTTCGAACAGACAATGAAGCTCATCGCTGAGATCAATTTCGATATGAGCTATAGCTTTATCTACTCAGCCCGTCCCGGTACGCCGGCCGCCGACTTGCCTGATGACGTAACAGAAGATGAAAAAAAACAACGCCTTTATCTGTTACAACAGCGCATCAATCAACAGGCAATGTCTTGGAGCCGTCAAATGCTTGGCACCGAACAGCGGATCTTGGTCGAAGGCACCTCGCGCAAAAACGTGATGGAGTTGTCAGGTCGTACTGAAAACAATCGGGTGGTCAATTTTGAAGGCACTCCAGAAATGATTGGTCGCTTTGTTGACGTCGAAATCGTTGAAGTGTATCCAAATTCACTGCGCGGTAAGGTGGTCAGAACTGAAGATGAAATGGGTTTAAGGATCACCGAAAGCCCTCAATCCGTTATCGCGCGTACTCGTAAAGAAAATGAGATGGGCGTCGGCGTCTGGCAACCGTAATGCCATTTTATAGGCGGTGCGATTTAACACCGCCTGATTGCCCTTCTCGTCTACTCAATAAATCTGTCACATTAATGTGCTGACAGACTTGCATCCTGACTATTCTGCCCAAATAATTAATTCTATCAATCGAAATTGAACACTGAGCTAGCCGGATACCGGCCCAATAAGAAAAGGATCACCTTGAATATTGAATCTCGTCATATCACACTGGACCCTGCAGACAATCAACGCTTACTCAGCTTGTGTGGTCCATTTGATGATAATTTAAAGCACCTTGAGCGGCGTCTGGGCATTGAAATTAACCACCGCGATAACCTGTTTATCCTGACTGGCCGCAATAGTGTGGTTGAGGCAGCAGAAAAAATTCTCAAACAGTTATACGTCGACACCGCCCCAGTGCGTCGTAACAATCAAGAGATTGGTGCCGATCAAATCCACTTAGCCATAAAAGAAAGTCGAGTGCTAGAACAAAGCAACGACCGTGTACCGGAGTACGGTAAAGCGATCCACCTCCAGACTCGGCGCGGTGTCATTAAAGCACGAACCCCGAATCAAGCCCAATATTTGGCCAATATACTTGATAACGATATCAGTTTTGGTATTGGCCCTGCCGGTACGGGTAAAACCTACCTCGCAGTGGCCGCCGCAGTCAATGCGCTTGAAAAGCAGGAAATACGCCGGATCCTCCTAACCCGCCCTGCCGTCGAAGCCGGGGAGAAATTGGGCTTCCTGCCAGGTGATCTTAGCCAAAAAGTCGATCCTTACTTGCGCCCGCTGTACGATGCGCTTTTTGAAATGCTCGGCTTTGAGAAGGTGGCAAAATTAATTGAGCAAAATGTTATTGAAGTCGCACCCTTAGCCTATATGCGTGGACGAACCCTTAATGATGCCTTTATCATCCTTGATGAAAGCCAAAATACGACAATTGAACAAATGAAAATGTTCCTGACCCGTATCGGTTTTAATTCAAAAGCTGTCATTACTGGCGATATCACACAAATCGACTTGCCTCGTCATGTGCGTTCTGGGTTAAAACATGCCATAGACGTGTTAGCTAATGTGAATGAAATCAGCTTTAATTTCTTCAATGCAGAAGATATTGTTCGTCATCCGGTGGTTGCTCGAATCGTGACTGCCTATGAACAGTGGGAACAGCAAGAACAATCCAAGCGACAGCGAGACATTGCACAACCTCAACATTTATCCTCATCCAATCAGGAGCCGTCATGACGCAATCGGTAATACTTGACCTGCAGTTAGTCTGTGCAATTGAACTGGGTGTACCTTCGCACGCTGATTTCCAGCGTTGGCTTGATGCGGCTATTTTACCCTTTCAACCTGACAGTGAGGTGACAATACGGATTGTCGACAGTTCAGAAAGTCAGATGCTTAACCACACTTGGCGCGGTAAAGATAAGCCGACCAATGTCCTATCTTTTCCTTTTGAAGCCCCTCCCGGTATCGACCCCCTTCCTTTACTGGGCGATTTAGTGATTTGTCGGCAAGTGGTCGAACAAGAGGCGTTACAACAAGATAAATCCTTGGAGGCCCATTGGGCACACATGGTCATCCATGGTAGCCTGCATTTATTAGGCTATGATCATCTGGAAGATGACGAGGCTACCGAAATGGAAACTATCGAAACAGAGATAATGCTTGCTCTTGGTTATCCAGATCCGTACATTGCTGAGAAAGAATGAATTTAAGATCAATTAATTATCAGAGTCAGCGGGATTGTACTGTGCTGGCAGTGTTCCATTAACAGAGAGCCATACTTAATAACGTCATGAGCGATGACCATTCACAAAATCAAGAACCACAAACTGAGAAAAAAGGATTTTTTTCTTTATTAATTAATCAATTGTTCCACGGTGAGCCTAAGAACCGTGATGAATTATTAGAGCTGATTCGTGATTCAGGACAAAAAGATCTGATTGATGACGACACGCGCGATATGCTCGAAGGCGTAATGGAAATCGCTAGTCAGCGCGTTCGAGATATTATGATCCCGCGAGCACAAATGGTCACGCTCAAATACGATCAGCAATTGGATGAATGCCTCGATGTCATCACTGACTCAGCCCATTCACGCTTTCCTGTGATCAGTGAAGACAAAGATCACGTATTGGGTATCCTGATGGCGAAGGATCTCCTGCCCTTTATGCGCAGTGATGCCTCGCCTTTTAGCATTGATAAAATTTTGCGCAGCGCGGTGGTAGTACCGGAAAGTAAGCGCGTGGATCGCATGTTAAAAGAGTTTCGCTCGCAACGCTACCATATGGCGATAGTGATCGATGAGTTTGGTGAAGTGTCAGGCTTAGTGACAATCGAAGATATCCTTGAGCTCATCGTTGGTGAAATCGAAGATGAATATGATGAAGAAGACGACAATCAGATACGTCAAGTCAATGACACGACCTACTTACTTCCTGCATTAATGGCTATTGAAGACTTTAACCACACCTTCAATACCCAATTCAGTGATGACGATGTTGATACGATTGGCGGACTGGTCTTGCAAACCTTCGGTCATCTGCCTGCCCGTGGTGAAAGTGTCAATATTGATGATTGGCAATTCAAAGTCGCCATGGTGGATCATCGACGTATATTACAAGTCCAGGTCACACTACCTGACGGTACCGTTGCACCATCATTGAGTAACGCATCGTAATGGATAAGCGACAACAACGCTATCATCAGCAGCCCATTAGACTTGTTCTTGCATTAATATATGGGGCCTTGGGCACCCTTGCCTTTTCACCTTATGATTTCTGGCCGGCCGCGCTGCTCTCGCTTATCGGCCTACAAACCCTGACCTTACAACGCCGAGTATCGCAAAGCTGTGCGATAGGATTCAGCTGGGGACTGGGTTTATTTGGTAGTGGGATCCACTGGGTTTATGTCAGTATTGCGACCTTTGGTGGCATGCCCGCAATCGTCAATATCCTGTTGGTGGTATTACTGGCCTGCTGGCTCGCTTTATTTCCGATGCTGTTCACGGCGGTACTGAGTCGCTTGTGGCCAAATGCCAGCGCCAAACGCATGTTGCTTGCTGCGCCAGCCTTATGGCAAATCAGCGAGTTTTTAAGAGGTTATATCCTCACCGGGTTTCCTTGGCTGCAATTCGGTTATAGTCAAATTGCGGGTCCATTACGAGGCCTTGCCCCTATTGCTGGCGTGGGATCCATTACCTTTCTGCTGATGGTACTGGCCGGTTTGTTCTCCTTGGCCTTACATGGTAAAAGTCTGCGCCCGGCTTTGCTGGCGTTGGGCATCATGTTACTTGCTTGGCCCTTGCATTTCATTCACTGGTCGCAGCCACAACCTCAGCGTCAAGTGACACTGGCATTGGTACAAGGTGACATTCCTCAATCGATGAAATGGAGTGCAGGGCAGCTCGCTCACACATTGAAAACCTATCAAGACCTCACTTTTCCTGTCCTGAAAAAAGCGAAAATCATCATTTGGCCGGAATCGGCAATCACCGATGATGAACAACGCTTGCAATCCTATTTGCAAGATCTCAATCAACTGTTACAGGCTAACCATACGGCTCTGGCGACGGGCATTGTTGAAAGTCGACAGCAGCAAGGACGTCAGCATGATTACAATACGGTCATCGCACTGGGTGAAAATACGGCATACAGTATTCAAAGTCACAACCGTTATCGGAAGAACCACCTTGTTCCTTTTGGTGAATTTGTCCCTTTGGCGAATTTACTGCGGCCGATTGCCCCCTTTTTTAATCTGCCCATGTCAGGATTTAGCCGCGGCGCCTATCAGCAAGCCCCATTACAACTGAATGGATACAAATTTACGACTGCAATCTGTTATGAGGTTATTCTGGGCGAACAAGTCAGGGATAATTTACAACCCGATACTGATTTTCTGTTAACCGTCTCTAATGATGCATGGTTTGGGCACTCTATCGGACCTTGGCAACATCTGCAAATGGCCAGAATGCGCGCTTTGGAACTAGGCCGTCCGTTAATTCGAGATACCAACAATGGGATTACTGCAATAATCAATACCGAGGGACAGATTGAAGCGCAATTACCTCAATTTAAGCCCGGTGTACTTAATGCAACTGTCGCCCCAAGCAGAGGATTAACCCCCTATGCCCTAATGGGCAACACCCTACTTTGGGTTATCACGCTAGCCTGTTTACTGTTGGCAGCCATGCGTCGTCAGTCATTGAGCTCTCCCCCCTAATGTTCGACTGTTGGCCGTGTTCCCACACTGTCAACAGTGATTTTTTTGTTCGGTTGCATTCTGATGGTTGTTGATAGCCCACCTTATCGGTATGCTATGCAGAACAGAGAATATAACCATATAAGTGTAGACTTTTCTAATCAGGATCACAGGCCACCATGCAAGAGCAATATCGCCCGGAAGATATCGAATCCACAGTACAAAAACACTGGGAAGAACAACAAACATTTCAAGTAACGGAACAAGAAGGCAAAGAAAAATACTATTGCCTTTCGATGCTACCTTACCCTTCTGGTCGTCTGCATATGGGCCATGTGCGTAATTATACGATTGGTGATGTCATCGCTCGTTATCAACGATTGCAAGGCAAAAATGTCATGCAACCTATTGGTTGGGATGCCTTTGGATTACCAGCAGAAGGCGCTGCCGTTAAAAATAACACGGCACCTGCACCTTGGACTTATGAAAATATTGAATATATGAAAACCCAGCTTAAAAATTTGGGTTTTGGTTATGACTGGAGTCGTGAACTGGCCACCTGCCAACCTGAATATTACCGCTGGGAACAATGGTTTTTTACCCAACTCTATCAAAAAGGATTGGTTTATAAAAAGACCTCTGCGGTCAACTGGTGCCCGAATGACGAAACCGTCTTAGCTAATGAGCAAGTCATTGACGGTTGCTGCTGGCGCTGTGATTCAAAAGTAGAGCGCAAAGAAATTCCACAATGGTTTATTAAAATCACCGCTTATGCTGAAGAATTACTGAATGATTTAGATACCCTGGACGGATGGCCAGAACAGGTCAAAACCATGCAGCGTAACTGGATCGGTCGCTCTGAAGGGGTCGAAATTACCTTTACTGTGGCAGACAATGACCAGCAAGTCACGGTTTATACCACACGTCCAGATACTTTCATGGGTGCCACTTATCTTGCCGTCGCCGCTGGTCATCCCTTAGCACAACACGCCGCACTCTCAGATCCTTCATTAGCCGCATTTCTCGATGAATGTCGCACCACCAAAGTCGCGGAAGCAGAGATGGCGACCATGGAGAAAAAAGGGCATGCCACCGGACTTGAAGTTATCCACCCATTAACCGGTGAAAAATTGCCGCTATGGGTGGCTAATTTTGTCCTGATGGAATACGGCACTGGGGCGGTGATGGCCGTACCTGCTCACGATCAGCGTGATTATGAATTCGCGACAAAATACCAATTACCCATTAAAGCCGTGATCCTCAATGCTGACGGCAGCGCACCAGATATCAGTACCCAGGCGATGACAGAAAAAGGCCGTTTATTTAATTCTGGACCATTCGATGGTCTGGATCATCAGGCTGGATTTAATGCTATTGCTGATGCATTAAGTCAACAAGGCGTCGGTACGCGTAAAGTCAATTACCGACTGCGTGATTGGGGTGTATCGCGTCAGCGTTATTGGGGCGCACCAATTCCAATGCTAACACTGGAAGATGGTACGACGGTACCAACACCCGAAGATCAGTTACCTGTCATTTTACCTGAAGATGTACAGATGAATGGTATTACCAGTCCCATTAAAGCCGATCCCGCGTGGGCAAAAACCACCTATCAAGGTCAACCTGCGCTGCGTGAAACCGATACCTTTGATACCTTTATGGAATCGTCTTGGTACTATGCACGATATACCTGTACACACCATCAAGAAGGCATGTTAGATCCCAAAGCGGCGAACTACTGGTTGCCGGTTGACCAATATATCGGCGGGATTGAACATGCCATTATGCACCTGATGTATTTCCGCTTTTTCCATAAGTTATTGCGTGATGCAGGCCTTGTTAATTCAAATGAACCCGCCAAGCGTCTGCTGTGTCAGGGGATGGTGCTGGCTGATGCCTTCTACTACACCGGCAATAATGGTGAGCGTCATTGGGTATCCCCTGCCGATGTCACTGTCAAAAGGGATGAAAAAGGCACGATTATCTCAGCACAAGACCCTTCAGGCCGGACGCTTACTTATGCGGGTATGAGTAAAATGTCCAAATCCAAGAATAACGGCATCGATCCGCAACTGATGGTTGAGCGTTATGGTGCAGATACGGTTCGTCTGTTTATGATGTTTGCCTCCCCGGCTGAAATGACCCTTGAGTGGCAAGAGTCTGGAGTCGAAGGCGCCAATCGGTTTATTAAACGAGTGTGGCGTCTGGTCAATGAACATGTCGCACAAGGGACCTCGCCGGCCTTAACGGTCGATCAGTTAACTGATAGCCAGAAGGCGTTGCGTCGGGATGTCCATAAAACCATCGCTAAAGTCACGGATGACATTGGCCGTCGTCAAACCTTTAACACGGCGATCGCCGCGGTGATGGAATTGATGAATAAACTGATGAAAGCACCGACCGATAAGGATCAGGATCGGGCGTTGATGCAAGAAGCATTAGATGCCGTTGTTCGCTTATTGTATCCCTTCATGCCCCATGCCTGCTTTGTGCTTTGGCAAGCGCTTGGCCATCAAGAAAGTATTGATGATAGCCAATGGCCGGTGGCTGATGAAAATGCCATGGTGGAAGACAAAGCCCTTATCGTTGTCCAAGTCAATGGCAAAGTTCGTGCTAAAATTCAGGTTGCAATCAATGCCGATGAACAACAGGTACGGCAGTTAGCAGAACAAGAACATCTGGTCGCCCGTTATCTGGAAGGGGTCGATATCCGTAAAGCCATCTACGTACCAGGCAAATTATTAAACTTAGTCACAGGCTAAGTTCGGAGGCAATGTGCAAAAAATTATCGCGGGCTTGACGCTGGCTTTGGCACTACTCAGTACTGCCGGTTGTGGTTTTCATATTCATGGAACAACCCAAATCCCAGTCGAGATGAAAACCATGATTTTGGACAGCAGTGACCCTTATGGCCCGCTCGCGCGGGTCATTCGCCAGCAACTGCGACTGAATAACATCACCTTGGTGAAAGCCAATGACGATAAAACGATTCGGAACAAAGTCCCATCTTTACGGATCGAAAATGAGAATACTGACCGAGATACCGCGTCTATTTTCATCGATGGTAGCACGGCGGAATACCAGTTAAAAATGACGGTTTCAGGCCAAGTATTAATCCCAGGTAAAGGTATTTACCCGATTTCAGCCACGGTCTATCGTTCATTTTTTGATAATTCAGGTATTCCTTTAGCAAAAGATAAGGAGCAGGACATTATCTACAATGAAATGCGACAACGGGCTGCCGAGCAATTGATTCGACAACTGCTGGCTGTACATGTCGCGCAAAAATCCATCACAGATGCCAGTGCGCGCCCTGAGCCAGAAATCATCACAACTCATCCGACTCGAGATGCAGATCCTGTCCAGGATGGGCTGAGCGCGCAATGATACGTCTTTACCCGGAGCAGTTGACCTCGCAACTTAAAGAAGAGTTGCGTCATCGTTACCTGCTATCGGGTAATGATCCTCTGCTGCATCAGGAAAGTCAGCTGGCCATTACCTCTGTCGCTAAAACTCAGGGCTTCACAGAACAGATCACCCTGACCATTGACAACCAAACTGACTGGCAAGGGCTGTTCCTCACTTGTCAGTCACGCAGCCTTTTCTCGTCTGGCCAGATCCTTATCCTCGTTCTGCCTGACAATGGTGTCAACGCGGCTATCGCTGAAAAATTACAACAATTGGCGCAGTTGCTACACAATGAAATTCTGCTCATTGTTCATAGCAATAAGATAAGCAAAACACAAGAACGCAGTGCTTGGTTACAAAACCTGTTTAATGAAGGTGTGATGATCCCATGTCAAACGCCCGATCAATCGCAGTTAGCACGTTTCATTACACAACGCGTGAGTGCAGTCGGACTGACGATCGATCCCCCTTCCGTCAAATTACTCAGTTATTACTATGAAGGTAATCTGCTAGCTTTAACTCAAACCATTGAAAAATTGGCCTTACATTGGCCTGAGGGCGAGTTAACGCTACCTCGAATTGAACATTCAGTTGATGATGCCGCGCTATTTAGTCCTTTTCATTGGGTTGATGCGTTACTGGCAGGAAAAAGCCAACGGGCGCTACATATTCTTCATCAATTACAAAAAGAAGGCATTGAGCCAGTCATTTTGTTACGAAGCGTACAAAAAGAGCTAATGTTATTATTGGAACTGAGTCACCACCCATTATCCCAACTTCGTGTGCAAATGGATAAGCTGAAACTCTGGCAAAACCGTCGAGGGCTCTATACTTCAGCTTACCAACGCTTAACACGCCAACATCTGTCCGTGGCAATCAAGCAACTCTGCGCACTGGAAATTACACTTAAGCAAGATTTTAGTCACGAGGCTTGGTTTACCCTCGAAACTTTGACGCTCCTCCTCTGTCAACCTCATTTACCAGTAGGATGGTCAGATGTCTAAATTACAAGCGTGGTTCGGTGGCACCTTTGATCCCATTCACCTCGGCCATATACAATCAGTACAGCACTTAGCGCAACAGATTGGCCTGAGCAAAGTCATGCTGATGCCTAATCATGTCCCGCCTCATCGCCCCCAGCCGCAAGCGAATGCACAACAACGACTTGCGATGCTTGAGATAGCAACAGCAGGCAATGAGCTGTTTGCTATTGATACACGAGAGCTTAACAAAGACACACCGTCTTGGTCGGTTGAGTCGTTGCGACAGATAAGACAAGAACAAGGTGACGCCCCCCTTGCTTTTATCATTGGTCAAGACGCCTTACTGACACTGAATCATTGGCATTGTTGGACCGAATTACCTCGTCTCTGTCATTTATTAGTTTGCGTCAGACCGGGCTATCCTCACGTTCATCCTGATGGTCAAATTCAGCAATGGATTGACCAACACCGAACAACGGATTTGCAAACATTGCAACATCAGTCATCTGGCCACATTTATCTTGCGGCCACCCCGCCTTTTGCTATTTCAGCCACCGAGATCCGTCACCGTTTGCAACAGGGTAAAGCTTGTGATGATATGTTACCAGCAGGGGTGGCAGAATACATAAGACAAACAGGCTTATATCGTCACCAGCGTTGACATGTTATACTGCGCAGCTCAATAGACCAGTCGCAGGATGATGACTCAAGTCTTCGTCTGTTACTGGTGAGTTATCATATGACGTTAGGGGAATTACTTTTGCAGGGTCAGACACTTCAGGATTTCATCATCGATAAAGTCGATGATCTGAAAGCACAGGATATCGTAAAAATTGATGTTCGCGGTAAATCCAGTATTACAGATTGCATGATTATCTGTACAGGTACCTCCAGCAGACATGTTGTCTCAATTGCCGAGCATTTATCAGAGCAAGCGCGTGCCGCAGGCCTAGACAGCCCAGCCAGTGAAGGCAAAGAAACCGGTGATTGGATTGTGGTCGATTTAGGTGAAGCCATTGTCCATGTCATGCAGGAAGAAAGTCGACAGCTCTATGAGCTGGAAAAACTCTGGAGTTAACAGGTGAAACTGCAAATTATTGCAGTCGGTACCAAAATGCCTGACTGGGTACAACAGGGTTTTAATGAATATGTCCGGCGTTTTCCGCGGGATATGCCGTTAGAGATGGTTGAAGTACCCGCAGGTAAGCGGGGTAAAAATGCGGACATTAAGCGGATCCTCGAAAAAGAAGGCGAGGCAATGTTGGCGGTGGTAGCAAAAGGTAATCGCATCGTGACCTTGGATATTCCCGGTAAACCGTGGGATACACCGCAGCTTGCCAGCCAACTGGAACGTTGGAAACAAGATGGCCGGGATGTCAGTTTACTGGTTGGTGGTCCTGAGGGGTTAGCACCGACCTGTAAAGCAGCGGCTGATCAAAGCTGGTCACTCTCGCCGCTGACACTGCCCCACCCCTTGGTCAGGGTATTGATTGCCGAAAGTCTGTATCGTGCATGGAGCATTACCACTAATCATCCTTATCATCGAGAATAGCGATCAACGTCAGAGCTGAACAGCAATCATGCCCCAGACAAAATCAAAGCGTAATGCCTTCAGAGATTATACCACTGAGCAAAAAATTTTTGCCAGACGTGCCATGGTTGCCTTCATCGGTATCGTCTTGCTCTCCGGTGTACTGACCTTCAATCTGTTTCATTTGCAAATCCAGCGTTATGATGATTACCGGACACGTTCTAATCTAAATCGGATCAAACTTGTCCCAGTGGCACCTGGACGAGGCATTATTTATGATCGTAATAAAGTGCCGCTGGCACTTAACCGTACGATTTTTCAAGCCGAATTGGTGCCAGAAAAAGTCAATGACCTCAGCCATACTCTGAATGAATTGAGGCCGATCATCGATTTAACTGATGATGATATCGCCGAGTTTAAAAAAGAGCGGCAACGTTCACATAAATTTACCTCCATTCCATTAAAAATTGGCCTAACTGAATTGCAAATGGCACGCTTTGCGGTTAACCAATATCGATTTCCCGGTGTGGAAGTCAAGGGCTATCAACAACGCTGGTACCCTTATGGCAGTAGCCTGACCCATGTGGTGGGGTATGTCTCTAAAATCAATGATAAGGACCAGCAGCGCTTAAATGAGACGGGCAAGTCAGCTAACTATGCCGCAACACACGATATCGGCAAGCTGGGTATAGAAAGTTATTACGAAGACCAATTGCATGGTACTACCGGTTATGAAGAAGTCGAAGTCAATAACCGTGGCCGAGTGATACGACAGCTCAATGAACGCCCTCCCCATGCAGGCAATGATATCTATTTGACCATTGACCTTGAACTGCAACAATACATTGAGAAATTATTAGTCGGCAGTCGAGCGGCGGTGATTGTGAGCGATCCGCGAAATGGTGAGATCCTCGCGATGGTTTCGAATCCAAGCTACGACGCCAATCTATTTGTCAATGGGATCAGCAGCAAGCAATATAACGAACTGCTTGTCAATCCAGACCGTCCGCTGTACAACCGTACCATTCAAGCGGCCTACCCGCCTGCATCAACAGTCAAACCGTATGTTGCAGTCTCTGCCCTAAGCAGTGGCGTCATTACCCGTAACACCTCTCTATTTGATCCCGGTTGGTGGCAGCTACCGGGGTCAGAAAAACGTTATCGTGACTGGAAAAAATGGGGACATGGCCATCTGAATGTCACCAAAGCATTGGAAGAGTCAGCGGATACGTTTTTCTACCAAGTTGCCTACGATATGGGTATCGATAGGCTTTCAGCGTGGATGAGTAAATTTGGCTTTGGTCAAAGAACAGGCATCGATTTGCCTCAGGAAAGTGCAGGAAATATGCCAACACGGGAATGGAAATTAAAACGTTTTAAAAAGGCTTGGTATCAAGGTGATACCATCCCGGTTGGTATTGGTCAAGGGTACTGGACTGCGACACCATTACAGATGAACAAAGCCTTGGTGAGTTTAATTAACGATGGCGTCATAAAACAGCCCCATTTACTCCTCTCTGAAGGGCAAGGTAAAGCACAACAGACCTACTTGGCACCACCGACCACGAGCATTGATAATGTTCATTCTGGCTATTGGGAAATAGCCAAAGATGGTATGTATGGGGTAGCTAACCGACCGAATGGCACCTCACACCGAAGTTTTATTGGTACTCCTTATAAAGCCGCGGTCAAAACAGGGACTGCACAAGTGTATGGATTAAAAGCCAATGAAGTCTATAATGTCCATAAAATTGCCGAGCGACTCAGAGACCATAAATTGATGAGCGCGTTTGCCCCCTATGAGGCCCCCCGTGTTGCTATCACCATGATTTTAGAAAATGGTGGCGCGGGACCGTCGGTCGGAACCCTGATGCGCCAGATACTCGATCACATTTTACTGGGTAATAATAATACTCATCTACCAGATGCCGCTCCAACCCCACCCGGTTATGAAGGTGAATAACAGTGCCAAATAGTAATTCAACTAAAAAGCAATCCCTTTGGACGCGGATCCACATTGATCCGATTTTTGTTCTGATTATTCTCGCCTTGCTGACCTACAGCGCCTTTATTATCTGGAGTGCCAGTGGCCAAGATGTCGGTATGATGGAGAGGAAATTAGGGCAAATTGGTATGGGTCTATTCCTGATGCTTATTCTTGCTCAGATCCCCCCCCGTGTTTACCAAAGTTGGGCACCTTATTTGTACTTAATCAGTGTGTTACTGTTGGTTGCCGTGGACGCATTTGGCCATATCAGTAAAGGCGCACAGCGTTGGCTGGATTTGGGTATTATCCGTTTTCAGCCATCAGAAATAGCCAAAATTGCAGTGCCACTGATGGTTGCCAGATTCATTAATCAAGATACGTGCCCACCGTCGCTAAAAAATACAGTGATTGCGCTATTGCTTATTTTTGTCCCAACGTTACTGGTCGCAGCACAGCCTGATTTAGGCACCGCGATCCTGATCGCCGCGTCCGGTGTCTTTGTCCTATTTCTTGCTGGCCTTAACTGGAAACTGATTGCTATCGCATTATTATTGGTGGCGGCCTTTATCCCTATTCTTTGGTTTTTCCTGATGCATGATTACCAGCGCGACCGCGTGATGATGCTTCTGAATCCGGAAAGTGACCCGCTTGGGGCAGGATACCATATTATTCAGTCAAAAATTGCTATCGGCTCCGGAGGATTGCGAGGCAAAGGTTGGTTACATGGTACCCAATCACAATTGGAGTTTTTGCCCGAAAGGCATACTGATTTTATTTTCGCCGTTTTGGCTGAAGAGCTAGGGCTGCTGGGCGTGCTGTTATTACTGGCCTTATATCTGTTGCTGATTATGCGAGGATTAGTGATTGCGGCAAATGCTCAAACAACCTTTGGTCGAGTGATGGCTGGCAGTTTAATGCTCATTTTATTTGTCTATGTTTTTGTGAATATTGGCATGGTGAGTGGTATCTTGCCCGTGGTTGGTGTGCCTTTACCTCTAATCAGTTATGGTGGTTCCGCATTAGTGGTCCTGATGGCCGGTTTTGGTATCGTGATGTCAATTCATACTCACCGCAAAATGTTGTCACGCAGCGTTTAAGGGAACTCAAATGCAAATTCAAACATTATGGGTAGGCGGTCTCGTTTTACTGCTTGCTGGATGTAGCACAACAGCTCACCACAAGGCCACACAGTCCCCACCGACGCCTCTTCCTCCGGTGTACCAAGGCGTCATTACAGAAATCCCAGGTATCGAACCTCAGTATGAGCCTTTATCACACCAAGGAAATCAAGATTACCGACTGAGAGGTAAGCGTTACCACATTATCACTCACCCTGATCATTTTAGTCAGGTTGGACTTGCCACTCAGTACAGCAAAAGCGCAAAAGGCAGTAAAACCACCTCAGGTGAACTTTTTGACCCTCAATTATATACGGCAGCACACCCGACCTTACCCATTCCCAGTTATGTCAGGGTGACCAATTTGGCCAATCTTCGTCAGGTGGTAGTGAGAATTAATGATAGAGGGCCCTTTATTAAAGGCAGGATCATCGATCTATCGCCCTTCGCAGCGGATCGTTTAAATCTATCCGGTCAAAGTCGCGTGAAGGTCGACTATATCAAGGTCGCACCGGATGGAACACTCTCAGGTCCAGGCAGTGTGGGAACCCGTGTTGCGATTCTCAACTATAAATTACCCAAACCACCGACTTTTATCAATAAAACTCGGAGTGATGCAAAACGAAGTTCCCCTTAATAGCGGATAATGACTGGCTGTGCCTTGCCTTCATTCGGATAGAATGGTCAATAACCACGACGGCCATACTTCGTGGTTTGACGCTGGAAGGCAAGGATCCTGTCCCCAGGATCACTCAAGGTAAATTTAAACAAAATCACTGCCAGAACCGCTTTGCCTTTGTTATAGTGTTGCGAACAACAACTGTCGGACTGCCTTTATTCCATGAAAAATATGACAACATTATGCAGACTTACTGCTGTTACCACCCTCTCCCTCTTCAGCCTGAGTCAACCGCTATGGGCTGCCAGCCCTAATCCACAAACGATGATCCCGAGTGTGCCTGATATTGATGCTGAATCCTATATTCTTATCGATTATCACTCAGGCAAAGTCTTGGCTGAAAAAAATGCCGATGCCCGTCGAGATCCGGCGAGTCTGACCAAAATGATGACCAGTTATGTCATCGGCCAAGCGGTGAAAAGTGGCAAAATACAACAGACCGATAAAGTCACGGTGGGAAAAGATGCATGGGCGACGGGTAACCCTGTATTTAAAGGCTCATCATTGATGTTTTTAAAACCCGGTGATCAAGTTCCGGTCTCCGAATTAACCCGCGGTATTGTATTACAGTCTGGCAACGATGCCTGTGTGGCGATGGCCGATTATGTGGCGGGCAGTCAAGACGCATTCGTCAGCCTCATGAATCATTATGTTAACGCATTAGGTTTAAAAAACACCCATTTCTTGACGGTTCATGGACTTGATGCCGATGGCCAATACAGTTCAGCGCGAGACATGGCATTCATTGGTCAAGCCTTAATTCGAGATGTCCCGGCAGAATACAGCGTCTATAAAGAAAAAGAATTTACCTATAATACTATCCGCCAGCTCAATCGAAATGGATTATTATGGGATAAGAGCATGAATGTGGATGGCATTAAAACTGGTCACACGGAAGCCGCAGGCTACAATCTGGTGGCCTCGGCCACTGAGGGACAAATGCGTCTGATCTCGACCGTCATGGGCGGGCACACGTATAAAGGCAGAGAATCAGAAAGTAAAAAATTACTGACATGGGGCTTTCGTTTCTTTGAAAGTGTCTCGCCATTAAAAGCCAATCATGAATTCAGTAGTGAACCTGTCTGGTATGGCACCAATGATAAAGCCAGCTTGGGTGTCATAGACGATGTTTATCTGACGATCCCTCGAGGCCGAGTTAAAGACCTGAAAGTTAGCTACACACTGAATAATAAAGAATTACACGCGCCATTGGTCAAAGATCAAGTTGTTGGCACAATTAATTATATCCTTGATGGTCAAACCATTGATCAACACCCACTGGTTGTACTTCAATCAGTAGCTCAAGGCGGCTGGTTCAGTCGTTTGGTCGATTATATCAAACTGACATTTCATCACTGGCTAGGTTAGAGATAAAGCCTATCAGAAAAATCTCGGACTGATGAGTTGTTAATCGTGCAACCTGCATTGAGGTTGCACGCTGCTTCTATGGAGTTACTATGAAAACCAAATTAAATGAATTACTTGAATTTCCCACCCCCTTTACTTACAAAGTCATGGGGCTGGCTAAACCCGAATTAGTTGACCAAGTGATCGAAGTGGTACAACGCCATGCACCGGGAGACTATACACCTGATGTAAAACCAAGCAGCAAAGGCAACTACCACTCCGTATCTATCACCATTACAGCCACACACATTGAGCAGGTAGAAAGTTTGTATCAGGAACTGGGTGAGATTGAAATCGTACGAATGGTCCTGTAATTGCAGCTTCAGCCTGTGTATTGCACTCAGTAATCGAACACAGCATTTATGGGTATCAATTTTGTCAGCTGAAATACTTAATATCAGACAACTGGGGCTTCAGCCTTGGCGCGACGTCTCGGAAGCCATGCACCAGTTCACTGACCATCGAACAGCAGAGACACCCGATGAACTCTGGCTGGTTGAACATAAGCCGATTTTCACTCAAGGTCAGGCAGGTAAAGCCGAACACTTATTGAATACGGGTGAGATTCCGGTCGTGCAAAGTGATCGCGGGGGACAAGTGACTTACCATGCACCAGGTCAACAAATCCTCTATTGTTTGATTGATATAAAACGCCGAAAAATTGGCGTCAGGCAATTAGTCAGTGTGCTGGAGCAAACTGTCATCACCACTCTGCAACACTATCATATTGCAGCCCATGCACGTGCTGATGCACCAGGGGTGTATGTTGCAGGTAAAAAAATCTGTTCGCTGGGACTGCGGATCCGCAGGGGGTGTTCTTTTCATGGACTCGCACTCAATATAAAAATGGATCTATCACCCTTTCAGCGAATTAATCCTTGTGGCTATGCCGGCTTGCAAATGACACAACTCAGTGAATTTTGTCACGATATCGCCGACTCACAGATTGGCCAGCTGTTAGTTGAAAGCTTTACCAGTCTACTCCCTTATTCCACGGTGCGCTGGCTAGAGGCAAACGCACTACCCTGAGAAACCAAGCTGTTGTATCGATAACAAAATTGTTACATTGAGCATACACAGTCCTGTTTGTACAGAATGAAAATGGTATCATTACGGCAGTAATTCAATTAAGCGGCGGTAAGCCTAGCAGATTACCGCCCTCGCAATGTGGATGGACATAAATGAGTAAACCAATTCAAATGGAACCCGGCGTCAAATACCGCGATGCGGATAAAATGGCACTGATCCCGGTCACGACCATTACCAGCGAGCCAACTGAACGACTGCGCAAACCGGAATGGATGAAAATCAAATTGCCGGCGGACTCATCTCGGATCCAAGATATTAAATCCGCCATGAGAAAAAATGGCTTGCACTCGGTGTGCGAAGAAGCCTCCTGTCCAAACCTGTCTGAATGTTTTACTCATGGCACAGCCACTTTTATGATCCTCGGGGCAATCTGTACCCGACGCTGTCCTTTCTGTGATGTCGCCCATGGTCGCCCTATGCCACCTTCAGCCGAAGAGCCTGCGAAATTAGCACAAACCATTGCCGACATGAAATTACGCTATGTGGTAGTCACCTCCGTCGATCGCGATGATTTAAGGGATGGTGGCGCTCAGCATTTTGCTGATTGTATCCAGGCCATCAGAGAGAAAAGCCCGACCATTAAAATCGAAACCTTAGTCCCTGATTTTCGCGGGCGAATGGACAAAGCCTTGGCGATTTTTAAGTCATCGCCGCCTGATGTATTCAACCATAATTTAGAAAATGTGCCTCGCTTATATCGTCAAGTCAGACCTGGCGCCAATTATCAATGGTCGCTGACCCTGTTAGAAAAATTCAAACAAATGCACCCCGATATCCCTACAAAATCTGGATTGATGGTAGGTCTTGGTGAAACCAATGACGAGATCCTTGAGGTCATGCAGGATCTTAGACGGCATGGTGTCACCATGCTGACCCTAGGACAATATCTGCAACCAAGTCGCCACCATTTACCTGTACAACGCTATGTCAGCCCCGCTGATTTCGATATGATGAAACAAAAAGCGATGGCAATGGGCTTCACACATGCGGCTTGTGGTCCTTTTGTTCGCTCCTCTTATCACGCGGATCTGCAAGCAAAAGGGGAAGAGGTTAAGTAATGACAGTAGCGGACAGTGTCCGCTATCGTCGATGACATCCTCGTCATCCAGTCAAAAGCAACACTGCGGACAAACAAAACGCAGACACGGTTGATCTGATGATAAAGTGACGCCGTCGTCTTCAGCTTTTTCTTAGTGAGCTCTGCCCTACCTAACCTGCTTGGTCTGCCCAGATGCTAACGCTATGAGTCTCGTCCTCTCTTTCCACGACACCATTTATTTCACGCCCCCTCCCTTTTCTTGATCTAAGAGAAGCGTTCAACACAGTTTGTGGGTTGTGATCGCATTGCTTGACCATTGATCTCGATCATCAGTCGGAGATCGCAGGTTAACAGCCTCTCCGACCTAAAGATCGAGGATCCTACGGGGTTCAGCTCGAAATCTGAATTGCCTCAGTAATTTCCTGCTTCAATGGATAGCCCGATTGCCTCCTGCCTCCACAGGCAAGCATGGCATACCCTGACGCTAAAAGAGCACCTGCATTGTTGCAATCCACATGGGCGATATAGCCACACTCAAGGCAGTCGAATTCACTTTGTGTTCTTCTGTTTTGTTTAGTTTTGATGTTCAGCGAGTCGAAATGGACGGTGAGCGCGATCAGGTACATCTGCTGATTAACTCGCCAACAAAGTTGGCAATCTCTTACCTAGTTAACAGACTTAAAGGTGTTTCAAGCAGATTACTGCGCAGAGCCCCCCCGATAGAGTCCAGCGCGATGACCACAAAGGCATACTCTGGATGCCGTGTTATTTGGTAAGTCGTTATGGCGATGCGCCGCTTTCTCTTGTCAGACAATATATTGAGCAACAGAGAGTACCGAATGAGTTTACTACCGTGACTGCTATTTCCTCTGAAAGACAGATTTTACGGCACTACGCACAATTTCTATCACGTAGACAGCGTATTGCAACTGAACGGCCACTCAGTGATAAAGGCGATCGTCACGCATACAGTCAGTTTGGCAACATCGAATCTCGAGCTTGACCAACCTCTTTCGTTGTATTACGTCAATCACAGTCGGATAAGATGGGAAAGTGAAGCTGAACCTTGGCGCGATGGTGACCCGGCAGAAAAGCCTCACCTAAATGGATGGCCAAAGCCTGTGTAGTGGCAAGATGAAAATCTGCCACCTCGGCATACTACTCTTTATGAGACACTTTTTCAGCCGCGTGACTTTTATCTTCATCACTGCGTGCAATAGGGGGCGTGTTCTCGTCTTCTTTCATCGCCTTTTTGAAACCTTTGATGGCGCTCCCTAGATCACTGCCTAGGCTGCGTAATTTATTGGTTCCAAATAATAGAATAATCAGTGCAGCAATAATCAGCAGTTTAGTGATGCTAATGCCTTCCATAATTTCTTAACCTCAAACAGAAAAACGAATATCAATCATTTTAGTCGGTGAATCACTATATCACATCCAGCCAAGTTAGGTGACCTGATTTCGCGGTGCTTCAAAATGGACAGACAGCGATAACTGACATAAAAAAACCCGCCAAAGGCGGGTTTAACTGTCTGACTAAAAACTTATAAGCTGATTACGTTAGCAGCAGATGGGCCTTTAGCACCGTCAGTGATTTCGAATTCTACACGCTGACCTTCGGCCAGAGTTTTAAATCCATTGCTCTGAATTGCAGAGAAGTGTACGAACACGTCTTTGCTACCATCTTCAGGAGTAATGAAACCAAAACCTTTAGATTCATTAAACCACTTAACGTTACCTTTAAATTTAGACATCTATATTACCTTTGCTTGAAAAAGACACTAAAATGTGTCGAGACCTAGTACACCAATTAATTCGCCATTTGTCCAGCACGATTTTACTAAAATTTGCTAATAGCGCTAAAATAAATTAAAAAAGCACCATTAGAACAAAAAATGACACTCTAAACGAGCTAAAAAGAAAAACGTAACCACGCAAAAAACACATTGCCATTATTATGCGTGCCGGGTATGTAAGTCATCTGAAAATTAGCAGCCTTATAGCCAACGGATGCAAGAGGCAGTAAAGCAGGAACTGGAATATAATGCCAATTATGTCTTGTTGTAGCGCCACCTGTTAACCCAAGCCCCATATGAAAGTCTGGGTTGGTCAGAGGTCGCCACGTCGCTTCCCATCCATAGCCAGCAAACGGCTCCCATCGATTAAACGAATCTTTAAACGCCATCAGATACAAGCCATTCCAATTGCCGTTACTATCGTAATGTGAAAAACCCGCTCCCAGCCCCCAAGGACGTTCGTTGTAACGACGAATATGCTCATCATCGTAAGTAAATCGATTATGCCATGTGATGGCTGGGATATAGAGATCAAGATTGTCTGGGGTATGCCACGTTTCCTGTAATTTTATCCCTAAGTTAGTCCAACTTTCATCGACAGCACGGCTAAAGCTATTGGCAACCGCAGCACGGCTGACAACCAACACAGCCAATATAACAATCAGTCTACTAAAATGTCTACTCACGACTCGAGCCAACCACGTTAATGTTTAAAATCAATGATAAAAGTAATTTTATCTAAAAATAACAAGGAATTAAATAACCAATTTAATAATTATTGGGATAATTCTTATTTAAGAGTGTTTTTTGTCTTAACTGTAAGTTGAAGAAGATTATTTATCTATTATTCACTGCGGGATCCCGCTATTTTTATCTTTATCTCCCCACACCTCTTTCTGACTAAGATACTCTAATTTATTGAATAAGTTATTCAAAAAACAGCACTGACACTGACTAATTTTCATTGTAAATTACAACATTATTTAGGAGATAAAAATGAATAAATTGATAACGAGTTTTAACCGTATGGCTGATCATCCTGATTTTGCCAAGCTGCTACTCAGACTGGTTTTTGGTGGATTAATGCTTTTTCATGGTTTTTTCAAAATCACACACGGTGTTGAATGGATCAAACCCATGTTAGCTGCTCATGGTCTACCAACCTTGTTCGCTTACGGTGCTTACATCGGTGAAGTCATTGCCCCTTTACTGATCATTGTTGGTTTATTCACACGCGTAGCAGGCTTGATTTATGCAATCAATCTGGTGTTTGCCGTCGTGTTAGTCGTCAGTGGTCAGTTCTATAAAACCACAGACGTCGGTGCATGGGCACTGGAAACCGAAGCATTATACTTCTTTGGTGGCATCGTGATTATGCTACTGGGTGCAGGCAAGTTCAGTTTATCTAACAAATAAAAGCCAGCCCGGCCTAAGTCGACAATGCCGGGCTTTTTTTCTTGATTAAACGAGTCAGCCCACGACTGATAAAGACTGATGGTGATTAAGCATCACGGTAAGTGGGTTTATGCATGCCGATCACATCCGTCTCAATGGTGAAGATCGAGCCAGACAGCGGACGCAATTGTAATTCATCCTGCTGCATATTTTCACGCGTCGTCGTGATAAATAACGTTTTCATCTGCGGGCCGCCAAAACAAACCATCGTCGGGCAACGCACTGGCAAGGGGATCTCGGTTAGGATCTCACCTTCAGGCGAGATCCTGATCACCTTGTAGCCATTATACAACGCGCTCCAGTAACATCCTTCCGTATCAAATGCGCCACCATCAGGGACACCCGTTTCCGAGAAAAATTGACGCCATAATTGACGCTCACCGGGTTCACCATTTTCATTGATCGGTGTGCGATAGAGTTTGCCATTTGGGGTGTCACTGGTGATCATAAAACGCCCATCAGGACTAAAAGCCAGCCCGTTATGACCTTTAATACCACACTGCAACACCTTGACGTGTTTATTTTGATCGACACGACACAGCAAAGCCCCATCAAAATCCTGCGGTCCCCAAAACGTCCCCGCATAAAAGCGCCCTGTCGCGTCCGTCCCGCCATCATTAAATCGTGCCAAAGCAGGGTTACTCGGATTATCACAGATTTTATCTGTCAATTTCCCTTCACTGTCTGTCAGCCAAATGGCACTGCGCATCGCCACAATAAACCCACCCGATTGATTGAGCGCAAAGCAGCCGACTTCTTCATCGAAAGACCAGACGTGATGTTGCTTATCAGCCAATCGAAAACGATGAATTTGTTTAGCTAGAATATCAGTCCAATACAGCGATTGTTGTTTTTCGTCCCACGTTGGGCATTCAGGCAGTTCCCCTTGATAATCAAAAAGCAAATTCAGTTCAGACATTACCCTTCTCCAGTTAAATTAAGCCAATTATCAATCGCATCACTGCGCTGCTGGATTAAAACCAGCAACAGGCCAGATTTATCCCGGGTGGTATCCCTACCCCTGACTTGATTTAACCACCTTAACGTTATTATTAGCAATTGACACTGTTTGGCCTGCATAAATTTTACAACGCTTACGGGTTTCAATAACACCATCAACCTGGACTTGCCCATCACTGATTAAGGCTTTGGCTTCGGCGCCACTGGCTGCCAACCCTTCTAATTTCAGTAAATCGCACAGATCCACTTTATCAAACTGACCGAGTTCAAACGTTATCATAAGGTTTCCTACTGTGCTGAACGTTGACATGCTTCCAGAGTATTCTGAATTAAGGTCGCGACAGTCATTGGCCCCACACCACCCGGCACTGGCGTAATGAACCCGGCTCGATTCACCGCGGCATCAAATTGCACATCCCCTGTCACCTTACCATTGGCGAGACGATTAATCCCTACATCGATGACAATGGCGCCTGGCTTGATCCAATCGCCAGGAATAAAGTTCGCTTTACCGACCGCCACCACCAGCAAATCAGCCCGTTCGACATGGGCACGTAAATCACGAGTAAAACGGTGCGCCACCGTCGTGGTACAGCCTGCCAACATCAACTCCATCGCCATCGGTCTACCAACAATATTCGACGCACCAATAACCAGTGCATCCAGACCAGTGAGAGTAATCGCATGGCGTTGCAGTAAGGTCATAATACCGTGCGGCGTGCAAGGTCTCAGTAGCGGAGCGCGTTGACACAACCTACCCATGTTATAGGGATGAAATCCATCCACATCTTTATGTTCAGCAATACGCTCCAACACGCGGCTGTTATCAAACTCGGCAGGTAACGGGAGCTGAACCAAAATACCGTCAATGGCGGGATCTTCGTTCAATGTATCGATTAACTCGAGCAGTTCCACCTCGGAGGTGCTGTCGGGTAAATCGTAGCGCTTAGAAATAAATCCGACTTGCTCACAGGCTTTACGTTTATTTTCGACATAAATTTGCGAAGCAGCATCCTGCCCCACTAAGATCACTGCTAAGCCCGGTGCCCGCAGGCCGTGATCCAGACGTTGCTGAACTTTTTCTGCGACTTCGCTTCTTACTTGCTGCGCAATCGTTTTACCATCGATAATTTTTGCTGACATTAGGCTAAAATCCGCTTATTCACATTCAGGGGAGGATGACTATTTTGTCAGAAGCGTTCCCTGCTGTCAGGCAGATAATTGCAATATCTGCACAAACTATCAGCAACTGGACGCAGTTATAGTTAAAATCATTGACTACCCGTCATCTGACCGTATAATTCAGCTCATCAACGCGCCCTTAGCTCAGCTGGATAGAGCACCGGCCTTCTAAGCCGTAGGTCACAGGTTCGAATCCTGTAGGGCGTACCATTTAAATCAATAAGTTATAAAAAATCATCTCAAAAGCTGTGATGTTATAGATGTCCTAACAGGTGTCGTAGGGTTTTCATTAGAGCAAAAACTTACAAATATAGCACCCAAATTCAAATTCAAATTCAACTTCAACTTCAACTTCAACTTCAACTTCAACTTCAACTTCAACTTCAACTTCAACTTCAACTTCAACTTCAAAGAAATTTGACACACCGCAAAAGCTATCGCAAAGTCAAGAAATCAACCAGAGCGGTCTCGGCTGCTAGTATAGAATATACCCCGCTTTGACGTGGGTTTTGTTAAGTGAAGATGATCTTGCTTAAATATATCTTTTTTTGTTCTGATGAGGTGATTAACACATGAAAAAAACCGTATCTTATTTAACTCTTTAAACCTTTCAAAAAAAAGAATGAATAAGTTACTATCAATTTTAGGAATTAAAACCAGTGAAAAATAACAGCACCTTTTCACTTCTACAAAGGAAATATTGATATTTATGATAACGCCTTTGTGAACGTTAATTGCATTTTTTGGACGACGAAAAAATAACTATAAAAAGTCATTCGTTAATAGGTCATTGTGTCATCCTGTTTACCACGACACACAATAGCGACATCATTAATAGAAATGAATTAATATACAAATCTATAACCATTAATGAAAATGTCTGGATTGGTGCTGGTTCAGTGATATTACTTGGGGTGACTATAGGAGAGTGAGCGAAGGCCCTGATGCCGAAGCGCTGATTTAAAATGAAAAGCTCATTACCTCTGTCCTAGCGTTAGTTAAAATCAAGTCCGACATTATCCGTTCATCTGGTATCCGTTTTATTAAGCACTATTGCTTATTTTTAATATTATACAGGGATTCTATAAAATTTTGCCTCGATAAAACAACATCTTGTGAAGTATATTTTCATTTAAAAATGCTATCTGTCCTTCTGATTTTTTTCTAGCAATCTAATACAGGTATTATCATACTTAAGGTTACTCAGTTTTTTACAAAAATCTTTATCCTTAGAGCTCTCCCCCTAACTTATACGCGGCATTACTGCTGTTGTAAAAATAGCTCTGAACTTTAATCAAAAATTAATTAGATTGATTCCCATTTGTCATGTTCTTAGATAAAAGATAAATCAAGGCGATAACTAGATATATCAAAAATCAGCTTTGATTAATTTTTTGACTTACTGTATCCAAAATATTTGAAGATTGAGTATCTAACGTATCAACCAAGAAAGCGTGGTCGACGATGCCTTTAACTCTGTCGTTGAGAGGGGCAAAACCGGTACATATTATCTTTTAATTCAAGCCGCAATGCGGCCATGCATTTCCTGCTATTGATGCGAATATTGCAATGACAGAGTGATGGCCCTAGCGATGCTTTGCCAATGTAGGGATGAATGTACCACGGAACTGGAATAGTGATCCGGATGCTTGGACTCTATTACTAGAACGCGGAGAGGGCAGTTTTTCTCACTCAATAATCAGCATGACGCGGCATATCTATAATGAAGTTGATTTATCCCTGTTTAGAACCGCGAATTCGTGTTGCCTGATGAGGCTATTTTAGCTAGTAATCTCTGTTTTATTCGGTTGAGACTCGATAATCAAGCCTGATGACTCGACAATTTTTATCTGTTTATTTTTTCAGTCCGATAGCCATACGATTTGCCCAGGCTTTCAGCCCGTTGTTAAGGGTTTTGCCTGTGCTTACACAACATCAGTCGCCTTCAGCTGTTCAGCAAGGCAGTATGACGGATAGAGGGACTCACACTGACATGTTTTCACTGTCATGAATACTGAAAAACGAAGTGACGGATCGATAAGGACAGGCTGTAATATCGATAGGTACAAGCCCGCCCCACACTCGGCCAAGGATCGCAATGCAATAGCATGGGATGGCATCATCTTGGTCAATTTGCACCAAGTTTACCTCACTCATGACTTGCGATGAGCGAAATAAAGGATCAATGTGCCCACGCTTGCCGAGAGTAGAGAGCCTCCCAATACTCCTATTTTTACTTCATCCTGTAAAAGGATCTCGCCGGGGAAAGCTAATCCACCAATGAATAAGCTCATCGTAAAACCAACCCCGCATAAGACGGCGACGCCATAAAATTGTAGGGCATTGACCCCTGTTGGTAGGCGAGCAATCCCCAATTTAATGAGAATAGCGGAAATAAGCGAGATCCCTAATTGTTTTCCGACAAACAAGCCAAGCGCAATGCCCAGCGGTAGCGCACCGAAGACGCGGTCTACAGAAATAGGTAACAGACTGACCCCTGCGTTAACAAAACCAAAAACAGGGATAATCAGCAAATTGACCCAAGGTGTTAACTTGGCTTCTAATTTGACTGAGGGAGATTGACGAGAGTTTGCCTGTGGGAGACACAAAGCCAAGAGAACACCGGCAAGGGTGACATGCACACCTGAGCCATAAACAAAGAACCACAACAACAATCCCACGATCAGGTAAGGCGTGAGCGCGTTGATCTTCAGGCGATTAAGTATGATCAAGATAAGGAGCGCGATCATTGCAAAAATAAGCATAAGCCCGTGGATCTTTTCCGTGTAAAAAAAGGCAATAATTAATACCGCACCCAGATCATCAATGATCGCTAACGCGGCTAAAAACACTTTCAGTGAGGCCGGCACGTGATTACCAAGCAAAGACAAAATACCTAATGAGAAGGCGATATCAGTTGCTGAAGGTATCGCCCAACCTCTGGCAAACTCAGCGGGGTGATGGTTAAATATCAGATACACCAGTGCGGGGATTGCCATTCCTCCAAGTGCGGCGGCCCCAGGCAAGATCCGTTGTCCCCAACTTGCAAGCTGTCCACTGAGAAATTCACGCTTTATTTCTAAGCCAACCAATAGAAAAAAGACACTCATCAACACGTCATTGACAAATTTTTCAACAGTAAAGCCCGCCAACGATGCGTGAATAATATGGGAATAGTGCGGTGCAGCTGAGGTATTGCACAAGATGATTGCCGTCAATGAAGTGATAATGAGCAAGACACCCGCCACCCACGGTGAATGAAGCTGCTTTATGGATGTCATCGTTTTTCCTTAGATCGACACGCCTGTCACACCTTTCAATCGGCATGGGCTAAAGTGAGGTTGGTAAGGGAGTATAAGCGCAGTCTGACGTTCAATGGATCTTTTTTACTCTCGTTTACGCACGCCGCTTCTTTTCAACTTTACTGCACGTATTGATTCGCCTCTCTTAATAGGCTCGCGTGTTTCTGCGGACAGTGACATTGACGCTTCACACTCACGAGACGTTCTCCCAGTAAATGCCTGTCAAGGTCGCGCTTATATCGCCTGCCCTAACCACGATCCCTTGTTCGATTTCGGTATGACTCTGGTGCTCACTGAGTTTAAGGTGCACGAAACCAACACAGTCTATTGTGGTGCCGCCACCGTCTGATCCAATAAACAGTTAACGAACACGCTGTTTAGCCGACGTGCGATGAGGCAATCACGGAGAATACCCTGTGCCCCACAGCCAGAGAGAAGGATCAAAGGCGCGCCATGACGCAACCGTATAGTAAGACAGGGTAAAGTTTACGGCCTCCCCGACCACGACATTTTACCAACGATAAACAGGCGCAACAAGATGACCACAGAGTCTGGTTCCCATCGCCGACCTGATGTAACGAATAGCCACTTAGGCTGTCGGTCATTTTTTAGCATTTACCGGATATTCACTCATTCATTGAGTAACTTATCCAACTCACGTTTAACAGGATCTAGGATCGATGAGATAGGCATCTGACAAATAGAAACCCCACGCTCAGAAATAATTTGTGTCGCATTACGATAAAAAGGCCCCCACAACACATTCGACTGGTAACCACCTGGATAATAACAGATCAATTTTTTATCAAGTGCACGGCAAAGATGAACAATTGAGGTATCCGGTGTAATAACTAAGTTTGCCATTTTGACAATTGCTGCGGCCACAAAAAATGAGGGGTCTTTATTGATGATCACACGGGGATAGTTGTCGGTCGCGATAGTGGCGATCATTTTCTGTTCACCAATCACGACTGTAATAATATTTTCGTAACTGGATAAAAATGTTAATAGACTATCAATCTGTTTATCATTGAAACTTTTTGATTTTAATGATGCATATGGGTTCAAACAGAGAATAAATTTATTTTTAAAAGGCATCAATAGTTGCAATGCCTTCTGCCTGTGATTTTGATTGATCTGTATTTGATAATTGGGTAAAGCACCTTTAATCTGCAAATAATCCATAATGAAAAGTGAACGTTGGCTCATATGTAAGTTATCATTATGAAATCGAATATGATGATCAGCAATGCCATCAATGATATCATCACTATTAATGACAATCCTATGCTTTGCTTTGAATGCATACATAATTTTAATCAGTTCATTCAAGTTAGGATGGGAGATCAAATCAATCATGATATCGAAATCATTCAATCCCATTTGTTTGATAATATCACGTCGCCTTTTATAGCCTTGCAACACCGATTGCTTGATTTTTTTATAGTCATAGACGCCGGCAACATAGTGATTCTCTCGGTAAAGAAAGCTGACCTCTTGGCGAGCAATGACATACACTTTAAATCCATGCTCACTTAGAATTTTAAACAAACCCGTAAAAATGATCCCATCACCAATTTTTCTAAAAGCCATATTGAAAATGATTTTACGACTGTGTCTGCGTAGCTGTGAGGATCTAAACACTTGTCGGGTTCGCATAACAAGATAATAGAAAAAGACGGAAAAATTCTTATTTATAACCAAATTAATCAAATACTTTATTGTCAGCAACACGATAATTAATGAGAAATTTTAAGGGTGAATAAAGTACATTATAACTCAATCACAATCTATTAACATTTTTTTATTAGATAACTCATGCTGATTCTTAGTGGACAATTCTTTTGTTAGATCATTCTTATTTTATATTGTTAGATGATTCTTATCTTTTGTATGCAATTTATTTCTCAGCGAAAGGTTGCCCTGTGTCAGTATAGCCAGTCATTGACTAGGCCATTAAGGTTAAAAAAGAAAGTATAAATTAATCTATAATGCGAAAACCGATACTCAGCAAAGATGATGCGTCAATGAAATACCTGATTCTCTTTCTATTTTTTCTTTCTGTTTGCTACATTCATTTTAGGGGAAAAGTCCGTTATAAATTTTTACGGCAACTCTCCGATCATTCGACCTTTGTGGCTCCATTAAATTGCTTTATGTACGCATTTTCAAGAATCGACAAAACGCCCTTTTTACCAGCAGACACGTTTCCTGAACTGCAAGTGCTTAAAGATAATTGGCAAGAAATAAGGAAAGAAGCCGAATACTTGCACTCCCTGACCGAAATTAAATCCTCAGACAGATACAATGATGCTGGATTTAACTCCTTTTTTAAAACGGGATGGAAACGGTTCTATCTCAAGTGGTACGATGACGCACACCCTTCTGCCAAAGAATTATGCCCGGTGACAACGGATTTAATTAATAAAATTCCTGGTATCAAAGCGGCAATGTTTGCTTCATTACCAGACGGAAGCCGGCTTCCTATGCACAGAGATCCTTATGCAGGATCGATCCGTTATCATCTCGGTTTAAAAACGCCCAATAGTGATCTGTGTTTTATTGAGGTTGATGGCACTCGCTATAGCTGGCGTGATGGAGAGGAAGTATTATTTGATGAAACCTATATTCACTTTGCTGAGAATAAAAGTGGTGAAGACCGCCTGATCTTATTTTGTGACATCGAACGTCCTATGACAAGCAAATGGGCTCAAAACGTGAATTACTTTTTCGGTCGTTACTTAGTTGGCGCCGCTGCCGCACCCAACAATGCCAACGATAAAACAGGCGGGATCAATAAGATTTTCAAATATATTTATCAGATAAGAATTGTCGGTAAAAAATTGAAAGCATGGAATAAACGGGCTTATTATCTGATTAAGTGGACACTGTTTGCAGCAATCGCCATTGCAATTTGGACTCATATCTAATCACTAACACCTTGTCTAAAAGCCCCCTGACTCCACTTGGTATTTTCGCTCTCTCTCGGCAAGTTCAATAAAACCAGAGAGGGCTTTCTCGCCCAGGCACATGCTTAAGCTCGTCTTTTTCTTTTTCTTGTTCACTTTCCCAGCAAGATTCATAAGTATAAATTATAATTTTGACTGAGTTGTTCGCCTGAAAGTTCGGCGATTTATCGTGTTAATTGAGAGGAAATTCGAGAATGATGAACATTAACAGCGGGTTAGTTCTGGGACTGATTTTAGTCTCCTGCCCACTTTATGCCGCCGTGCATTCAGAATTGGCAAATTCAGATAAAATAAGTCAGAGTGCAGGGAAAGTACACCCCCCCATCCATTATGATACTATCTGGGCTGATAAACAGGGCGCGACGCATGTTGCTCATTGTCAAATGCAAGGCTTGGAGTTTAAAAGTTATGCCCCGCCAGCCTCACCACAATGGATAGGCCTAGCACCTGATCAAATTGAACGTATTGCATTTGGCATCTTACCTCCTGGCTACGTTGCTCATTGGCATCATGCGCCTGGTCCACAATGGGTGATCACACTTTCAGGGCGCTGGGCGGTACAAACCACGGATGGTAGTGTGCTTGAACAAGGACCGGGACAGTTAGAATTTAATGCAGATAATACATCGTTTGCACGCCCAAACGATGCAAGAATCGGCCATACCACTCGGACGGTGGGCAATGAACCCAATATACAAATGATCATCAAACTCAAACCCGGTGCTGTCAATGCACAAGCACAAGGTCCTTGCGCATTCTGATCACAAGGTTATTCCCCCGCCTACCCCTCATTCAATTCACATCGAGAGAGAAGCGGGGTATCAATTGAAATTATATTTGCAAATACACGTTGAATGAGAACAAAGCACTGTTGGTTATCATATGCTCTGGATACATGAGCGGCGTTGAGACGGATAAATCATAACCAAACTTACCGAGTGCCCCTTTGAACCCTGTAGCCGCACCCATTAACCTGCCATTGCTGTAATAGCCAATGGGATAAATATTGCCCCAAATTTGACCATAATCCAGCCCAGCATACCAGATAATGTCTTTAAAACCGGTGACCACATTATAGGTATTCTGCAAATAAAACCCTTTATCACCATTTAAGCTGTTACTATTTTCAAATCCACGGACATTCCAGCGATCCCCCAATGAGAATTGATCTTGTAGCGTCAAAGGCTTAGGTGCATACTGGATGTTAGAACTGAGTTCATACCACCCTCTTACACTGCCAATATTCAAAATCTTGCTGTAACTGGTATCCAAACTGAAGATATTGCTGCGCTTGCTGACAAGGCCTGAATTCATATCGGAGGTGTAGTCTGCGTCAAGGATAGGCAGAAAACGCTGCCAAGATAAATTACTGTTCAATTCACCATCAGCAAACTCTTGCTTATAGTTGATTCCCGTTTTGATATTTGTCATATCTCTACGCTGCAGAAGCAATTCAATATCCTCAAGATGGTATTTTACGGTGCGTTTTATCAGAGACACATTCAACGAGATTTTCTTATTCTGATCCCGGAATATCATCCGATTGGCTTTTGCACTCAAATACTGGCTTTCACCTTTATAATCGAAATAATAATTATCGATGGCAATTTGTTGCTTACTCACACTGTGTACCCAGTTAAAGTCAAAATTCCAATAACCAAAAGGGACGGAATAGTAGGCGCTCATATTGTCATAACTGCCATGATTCTGATGAATACTGGTCGTGCCCGCAAAGTAGAAAAGATCATTGAGATGAGTTGGATTATAAAGGTAACCAATGGCGTTGGTTAATATCGGTCCCGTCGGTTTATCTCCCCAATTATTTACCCACAACCTCGCCGCCACATTTTTATACGTCAACACATTAATAATAATATCACTGGTACCTTCAGTTTGACCCGGTGCAATAGAAAACTTCACATCCACGCTAGGGTTCCGCTGCATAATTTCAAGACTTTGCTCAATCGCACGGAGATTGAGTATATCGCCTTCCTTAATAGCCAAAACTTTCTTATTAAGCTTATAATTGTTAATTATTATTTTTCCAATACGTCCAGCCCGAACGACAAGTTTCAACGTCCCATTCTTCAATTTTTGATTCGGTATTTCGACCCGACTCGTCACATAACCTTTCTTAATAAGAAAATCTTGCAGGTATGTCGCCACATTTTCTACACCATTAACGCCAAGACAGCGACCAACGATATATTGGCTGATTTTATTCACAAGGTAGTTTGGGATATCGGCATTATCGACGATTAACTGTTTAACAGTGAAGCAATTGGTCTCTTGAGGCAAAACAAGGGTACCCACCGTACTATCTTGCAGCTTAGAGTATACATCTCGCCCTTTGATCGCGTTCTGCTGCTTAATCCCTTTATCAATATTGTTCTGATTGTTAATCGCACTTCCCAAACTGTCTGCCGCAGACGCTGGAATCGCAAAGCAAGAAAATAAGCCAATAAATAAAAGTGTGCTCCTACAATTAATCATCATTATTTTACAATTCTCATCCCTGTTATCACTTTATCGTTGATATTCTAAACATTGATAATGTATAGACTCCCTGCCTATTACTCAGCCTCAGCTTACATTTTTTATCAGAAGCCAAATCAATGATCGTTTCTAAAATGAACGAATATAAATCAAAAAAACAAAAGCAAAAAAACGGAAAATTTCATTATAACAATTGGCAAAGTAATATTCTTACTTAAGTATTGATTTGATTTCGTAAAGTTAGCTGCTGTATTTTATAAAAGCATTACCATCCTAAATCCAACCGATATCGCTATCAAGATTGATAAAAGACGACAATCTAATTCATTCGCATTTAAAGATCAAGTTTTCACTTGATTAATTCATAAACTCTTATGTTATGCTAATTATCGTTAGCTATTTAAATCTTTCATATAATCCTAAATAAATGATGCAAATAATAGCCAATAAGATTCAATAAAGCTTAAAAAATGAATACCCAAAATCAAACACGCCACAGGATCAAAAAAACAAAGAAAAACACAATAAATATAGAACAAAAAGGAATATGAATATTTAACCATTAAAGCATGATTTTTATGCAAATAATGTCAAAACAGCCTCGATTGACAATTGAGATTTATCTCATCGAAAAGAGTAATAAAAACATTAAAAAACAATAACGGGCTGTATTAATTTAAGTGGATCCACGTTTAAATAGGAAATTTCAACAAACACGCTACTAATTTAGATGAGTAATAATAAAATAAAACTACTTTTTAGTTGCGTTTAGTTATTGTTTTTATTTATCATGGTAGCATGATGTTACTTTAGTAAGTAATAGACAACAATTAATAGCGAATAAACAGTTTAACGTCGCTTTAATCTGTGAATGGAACATCAATAGAACTCATTCAAATGAGTATCACACAATTAACTTTTTCAACGTTATTTGTGTTTTACTCTTGCTTTTATCGAATATAAAATATAGGAATTTTCTTGTTTATCATCTCTGATATACATGTTTATAATTCATAATTTTATACCAGCAATGATCTTTTAGAAAGAATATTTATCTATTTATAGCAACATAAAAATTCAATATATTTAGATAATACAAAATAATGGAATAACACAATGATAACAATCTCAGAAAGAAATAAAAATTTTCATTTTTTATTGCGCACTTTCATTTACTTCTGTTTACTTTTTATTTTTATTTTTCTAACAGATAATCTACTCATTGCCTACTTAGTGACAGGTGCGACTGAGATATCACTGATTGACATTATCCCTACCTCTATTTTTTGTCTGTTTTTTAGTATTGCGTTCTCACTTTATTTTTTTATAAAAAAACAAACAAAAACAATCCCATATAGAATAAGCCAAGCCATTGAATAATTTAGATTAATATAAAATCAAACTCACGATTATTACCCAAAGTATTGCCGTTAACTTTTATTGCAAAACGATAAGAATTTTATTCATTGTTAATCAATTTCAGTGCAGAGGAATTGAGAGCCAACTGAAAAAATTAATCAATTAAAAAAGCAATAACATTGCATCTTTTGTCTTTTAATAAAGATTAACCAACTGTAAATCAGAGGTATTAATACGATAATAAATATGCAAGCTTCATTGCGTATTTATTCATTTAACTGGCAGTCGATAAGAGACGTATAACTCTTAACTGATCAGTTAAATCGATCTCATGACAGTAAATAGCTCGGCATAGCCATAATCATCCCGAGTTGGTTTTTCATTAATTTATTCACATAATATAACCGTGATTTCGCGATTGAGAAATCAGTCATGGTAAAGATCGATATTGAATATAAACGGTGCATGATCATTTCAGCCTACCTGCACGGTTCGGTGCCAAATGAAACCTAGGTTGATATCAGGTACATTTCCTTTCTCTGCCTAAAAATGAAATCACTGTATTGACGCATATCACTCAATCACGATCAATGGATAACTAAATGTGATAGTATCTCGATTAATTACTTTTTTTATTACTCAGTTACCTGTTAAGACTCATCCATTATTGATGCGCGACATTCCCTATGTCCCTCCTTTGACCATGATGTCCAAATACAAAAAGTAGGTGATTACTTTTATATTCCGAGATACGTCGTAGTAGAAGACGGTTAACGAGGACGAGACAGTCCATCACTTCAATGCCCCTAAATTTGCAACTTTGTCATTGAGTTCATAGAATGAATATCGACTCCTGCATTTACTGTCAGTTTTCGTCACAATTCAGTGGAAAGGATTATCAGCATGAATATTGAATTCGATACTATCGACTATCAGGATCTTAAACACGCCGTAACATTACTGGAATCCCCCTCAATATTGACGCGATTAACGTCTTTTACAGGCCCATCCATGGAAACGACGCTCAATAAACTCCCCGCATCGGTCATTGGGATGCTGAATAACGCAGCGAATGCCGCTCTCGTTAAAGCTTCGACGCTCGCGTTTAAAAGCCTAGGCAATACCCCCTCAGTCGCAGCCTCCCCCCGATTGCATCAGCTTCTTGCAGCAACGACAGGCGCAGTCGGAGGCACATTGGGAATAAGTGCGTTATTACTCGAACTGCCTCTCTCAACAACCGTTATCATGCGAGCTGTGGCAGATATTGCGCGTAGCGAAGGGTTCAATTTAACCGAGAGTAAGACACAGCAATACTGCATAGAAGTGTTCGCTTTATCTGCTGAAACGGCAAGCGAACATAAGACAGATACCCGCTATTACATGACGCGCAGTTTTTTGACTCAATCCATGCAACAACTCGGGCAAATGATAACCTCACCGACAGCACAGACGATGAATCGCACGCTAAGTCAACACCGAGGGAAATGGCTCAGTGCAATCATTCATAAAGTGACGCGAAAATTTGGGGTCGTAGTCACCCATAAAATAGTCGCCCAGTCCGTGCCGGTACTCGGTGCGCTAGCAGGCGCATCAATCAACACGCTGTTTATTAACTTTTATCAAGCTAGAGCGCGGGGTCATTTTATTGTTAAAAGACTCGAGAAAAAATACGGTGCTGCCCGCGTTAAAACAGAATATGAGAGCATAGTGAAGCTGTCATTGTCACAATAAAGTCTCCGTTATCGAATTTTACCATCAAACGACACCTTTCATTCCCACCGTATTATTAATGATCTTGTGATTAATATCACTGAATAAATCACCGTAATAGAAAATTGTTGGAAAAATCCGCTATAGTTTAAACAATTTAATATATTAGACACCTTCTGGAAAGAGCATCTATTAATATAGGATGTAAATTAATCCATTTTAGGTATAAATATAAAAGTAATTTATGGTAGCCATTTGAATCCTCCGTGCTTTCACTTTCTGACTAATAGGTATCTTTTATTAAACACATCAAAACCCACTTAAAAAAAATAGCCACATCCATATGATTAATATAGGGTTTTACAATTCAATTTCCTTACCTAAATCTGATAATGATAGTTCTTAATATAATTACATTTTGTAACTTAATGACCACAAACAATACCTCACAACAATACTTCACATAAATATTAAAATAAAATAAATAAATTAAAAAACTTGATATGTAATTTTTTTTATACTAGATTCTACCTGATATGGATGAGGTGTTTGCTGCATTTTTGAGATTTAGCCAGTTTGGATTTAAAAAAAACAGCAATGGCGTTTTTTACTTGAATTTATATTGTTTAAACCAAATTCTTAATGTAAGCACTGAATTCCATTCGTTATTAAACTCAGAAGCTAATTGCATTCATGCAATTTTTATTTTGTTTAAAAATCATAAGTCGAGGTTGAAAACAGGATGTTAAAAAATATTAAATATCGGCTGAGTCCGATTGCCGGAGCCATCATATTAGCCGTACCAACCCTTGCAATGGCTGATATCAATATGACGAATGGTAATGTGAGTATCGTTAACGGTACACCTGTCATCAATATCAACACACCAAATGTAAATGGCATTTCTAGTAATGACTTCAGCAAAATGGATATTGATTCCAAAGGTGCGGTCTTCAATAATAGCAGTGCTGATGGTCAATCTATCCTAGCCAATAAACTGGGTGCGAATCCAAATCTTGCGGCAGGTGGTGCTAAGATCATTCTTAACCAAATCAAATCGAACCGGGCATCAGACCTCAACGGTCCCATGGAAGTGTTTGGTGATAAAGCAAAATTGATTATTTCTAACCCCTCTGGGATCACCTGCTCTAGCTGCTCGTTTGTTGGTAATACCCAAGATGTCACCCTAACAACAGGCACACCTCGCTTATCATTTAACCAACTTTATGGCTATGAAGTTTATAATGGTGACATTGTTATCAAAGGAAGTTTAAGCAGTAATTCACCCACCGCAATTATTGCAAGAGCAGTACAGATCAATGGTGATGTGAATGTTTCTGGTAAGAATGCGTTAACCGTTATTGCAGGCGCAAACTCAGTTTCGTCTGATAACCAAGTAACAGGATCCACCTCGGGTGCATGGCGTTTAAATCGTTATGGTATTGATGTCTCGTCTTTTGGTGGAATGTACGCAGATAAAATTACCTTAGTTAGTACAGACAAAGGCGTTGGTGTCCGTAATAATGGTGTGATTACCGCAGGTAGCGCCGGCTTGGTATTGAATGCCAATGGTAATCTTATCAATAAATCAGGAAATATCACGTCTAATGAGAATATTTCGATTACCTCAAACGGGGAAATCAATAACAACTCAGGCAAGATTATTGCCGCGGGTGATGCCACACTGAATACAACACTTGCTTCGATTAGTAACCAGTCTGGTGGTGTGTTAAGTGCGAGTAAAAAAATGAATATCAATGCGTCATCCTTGAACAACACGGATGGTCGTATTTACGCCACTGACGACTTGTCTATTGATACCAATAATCAAACCTTAGTTAACAAAGGTCAAGCTGCCACCGCGGGTATTTACGGCAACAAGGTTACGATCAATTCTGGTGAGTTTAATAATCAATCAGGGAGAGTTTCTGCAGGTAGCGTCAATCTCTCGGTAAAAAATCTGAACGTAAGTCAAGGTGAGATTGATGCGATAAACGATATTAATGTTTATGCAAAAGATTACATCACCAACACGGAAGGCCGTATTCGTTCAGATAATGGTGCAGTCAATTTAACTGCAGTGAATACCATTGGTAACTGGAATAATAAAACCCTGAATATTACCGGTGATGATGCAGGTGGTATTATTTCAGGCCTTGGTGGTACAACAATCAGAGCAAAGCAATTAATCAACGGCGGACAGATCGTATCTAACGGTGATATTAATATCAGCGTGACGAATGATTACAGAAACTATGATCAGTGGCCAACAACATTGTTACCACTTTCAGAAGTCACTGGTATCGTCAAATCAGGTGGTTCGATTTCTATTACGGCCAATGATTTATCTAACAGAGATTCTTCAATCACTGCCGATAAAAATATTGATATTACCGTTACCAAATCTTTTGATAATAGAAAAGGGACGTTACTTGCAGCAAACGGCTCAATCAATTCATTCTCTAAATCGTTGAATAACTGGCGCGGATTAATTTCCTCTGCTGATATGCAATTGGAAACAACGGATTATGTTAATAACAACTCCGGTTTTATCACTGCAACCAATAACCTCAACCTATTAAGCCAAGGTAATATTGATAACAACTTCAGTAATGATTTTGGCAGCAATGAGTCTTATAAAGGTCAAAACGGTGGTATTGTTGGCCTGAATAGCACTTATATCCGTTCAGCCTCGTTAAGTTCTAATGACAGCCGGATTTTGGCTATCAATGGCAACTTGGATATCAACGTGGCTGGCGATATCAGTAACTGTAATAGTACTATCAGTTCAGGCACCACGATGAATCTGGATTCAACCTCGTTAAATAATAACTTTGGTGTGATCCACTCTGGTGACGATATGGTCGTAAGAACCAATAAATACAGCAATCTGTCGAATACATTAGATATTAATGTAATGAAAACAGGCACAAATACTGGTACGATCATTTCAGATTCTGCGCTGAGAATGGATGTCAATGGTAACTTCATCAACTACAGCTCCATTATATCTAAAAAAGATACCGACCTCCGTGTTTATGGTAACTTCACTAACTACGGTTATGTCAACAGCCAAGCCGGAAATGCTGCACTTGACATCCACAGCGTGCTGAGTAATTTTGGCGAAATTTCAGCAGCTTACAATCTAAATCTGCAGTTACTCCCCATTTCAACAATTGAAAACAACAGTATTTTGAAAGCAGGAGGAACAATGAATATTGATGCGGGATTTCTGAATAACCGTACCAATGGAGTAATTTCAGCTGATAAAAGCATGGATATCCATAATACAAAATTAACTAATTATGGAAATGGTCGTATCATCTATCCCAGCTAATTTACTAAAAGAAAACCTCAACATTGGGTAATACTAGTCGTACTCAACCAAGCAGAAACGCCCGCGTTTCTGCTTTCTTTCTTCAATATATCCTTATTTACCCATTCTCTGCATGTTACCTCGATCTAAAGCGACGATTAGCCAGCCATTTGAATGATTATCCCTGTCTGTTATGGTGAGCAGTGCCCCCTCATGGTACGCTGGCTAATCTGGACAATCATTAGTTAAACCTTTTCATGTCTTCGACAATGCGTTGATCAAGTGATCAGAGAGAAAAAACGCGGGGAAGTTAACTTGCGCGTAGATTGAATAATCAAGATGCAGTGACAACAGTGAACCGAGCTATCAGCGACGAGCTGATAAGGCGTTAAAAGGAAAACGGGATCTACCCAAGAAAAATACAGCGAAATGCAGCACGGGGATGAGTAAGATACGACAAAGGCAGCTGCGATAAGAATGCAGCCGCCCGAACAAGAAAAAAAAGACTATTTACGGCGCCAGCTGCTACCCGCAGAGCCATCCTCAACAATGATGCCTAATGCATTAAGTTTATCACGAGCAATATCAGCCCGCGCCCAATCACGATCATTTCTCGCTTTTTCACGCATTTTTACCAATGACTCAATCAGTGCAACGTCTCCATCCTGCGCCTGACTGCCTCGTTGTAAAAACTGTTCAGGATCTTGCTGCAAGATCCCTAGTATGCCACCAAGACTGCGTAGCTGAGAGGCTAAGGCTTGTGCCTGTTGCGGCTGTTCAGTTTTCAAGCGGTTAATTTCACGAGCCAAATCGAATAATACTGAATAGGCTTCGGGTGTATTAAAATCATCATCCATTGCCTCATTGAAACGACGTTGATACTCATTATCGAGGTCACTGACGTCTCCTTCTCCCTGCGCTTGGTAACGGATTGCAGTATACAAACGCTCAAGGGAGGCACGAGCTTGTTCGAGATTATCCTCAGAATAATTCAGCTGGCTACGATAGTGTCCAGACATCAAGAAATAACGGACCGTTTCCGCATCATAGTGCTGCAACACATCACGCACAGTGAAAAAATTACCCAGCGACTTAGACATTTTTTCACGATCAACCATCACCATACCTGAGTGCATCCAATAGTTGACATACTGACCACCATGCGCACAGGTTGATTGTGCTATTTCATTTTCATGATGTGGAAACATCAAATCTGCGCCTCCACCATGAATATCAAAATGACTGCCTAAGTGTTTGCCATTCATTGCTGAACATTCAATATGCCAGCCAGGGCGACCTTCTCCCCATGGCGAATCCCAGCCGGGTTCATCCTCTTTGGCCATTTTCCATAAGACAAAATCCATTGGGTTTTTTTTAGATTCCGCCACATCTACTCGCGCGCCCGCTTGCAATTGTTGCAGATCTTGCCGTGACAATTGACCATACGTGCTGTCCGTTAATACATCAAACATCACATCACCATGACTCGCAATATACGCATGGCCGTTATCAAGCAATTGTTGAATCAAATGAATAATGTCAGCAATGTGATCTGTCGCTCTAGGCTCAACGTCAGGCGGTAAAATACCCAAGCTTGCAAAATCACAGTGCATTTCACTGACCATCTTCTCTGTCAGCTCCTGAATACTTTGCTGATTTTCATTTGCGCGTTTAATGATTTTATCATCAATATCAGTGATATTACGCACATAATTTACGTCATACCCTCGATAACGTAAATAACGAGCAATAACGTCAAAAGCAACAAAGGTTCGGCCATGTCCAATATGGCAAAGATCGTAAACCGTGATACCACAGACATACATCCCCACTTTACCGGCATGGATAGGTTTAAATTCCTGTTTACTTCTGCTCAGCGTATTATAAATTTTTAGCATTTAACTTTATCCGTCGCATCAATCTGTGTATCACTAAGAACTATTGTGCCGTATTTTTCATAGTGAGGCTAACGAAAGCAACTAAATAAAACAAACAAAACATCGCTTCAAGATTACTGACTTCAGTATAACGAATATGGTATAAAGTGCCACTGCTCGGGTGGAAGAGACTTTACCCGATTTAGCTCGACTCTTGAATTTCTATATTTTTTAAAGGCAGGATAGCGACATGATCACTCTTCAGACTAATTATGGTGATATTGTTATAAAAACTTTCGATGATAAAGCACCTGAAACTGTGAAAAATTTTCTGGATTACTGCCGTGAAGGTTTTTATGACAACACCATTTTTCACCGTGTTATAAATGGATTTATGATTCAAGGTGGCGGCTTTGAACCCGGCATGAAACAGAAGGCAACGAAAGCTGAAATTAAAAATGAAGCGAACAATGGCCTGAAAAACAGTCGGGGCACTTTAGCCATGGCCAGAACCTCAGCGCCCCATTCTGCAACTGCGCAGTTTTTTATTAATGTGGCCGATAATGATTTTCTGAACTTCCGCGATGAAACGGCTCAAGGCTTCGGTTACTGTGTGTTTGCCGAAGTTGTTGAAGGCATGAATGTGGTTGATAAAATTAAAGCGGCTCCAACAGGTCGTAATGGCATGCATCAAGATGTCCCAACCGATGATGTCATCATTAAGCAAGTGACAATTAACGAGTAATGTCCAGAGTTCTTTTTGTCTCTGATGTGCATTTGTGTCAAGAACAACCGGCTATCACTGCCGGTTTTCTGACATTTCTTGTTCAGGAAGCCTCTGACTGTTGTGCACTTTATTTACTTGGTGATCTGTTTGAAGCTTGGATTGGCGATGACGATCCGAATCCTTTACATCAACAGATTGCGACAGCACTTGCTGCACTCACCATTCCTGTCTTTTTTGTCCATGGCAACCGTGACTTCTTAGTAGGGAAGGCGTATGCGGCACGTTGTGGCATGCACATACTTGGTGACGAAACAGTCATCCACCATTTTGGCCATCATATTTTAGTCATGCATGGTGACACCTTATGTACCGATGATAAGGGTTATCAGCGTTTACGTCAGTATGTCCATCGCCGTTGGTTACAAAAGCTCTTTCTTGCGTTACCCCTTACATTGCGCCAACGGATCGCTCAACGGATGCGTCAAGGCAGTAGCAGTGCGAACAGCAAAAAAACATTGACCCTCATGGATGTGAATACTGAAACAGTGAAAGAAACCCTCTCTCGTCACCATGTCTCGTTGCTTATCCATGGTCACACACACCGTCCTGCCATTCACGACTTAGATGTCGATCGCCACCCCGCTCAACGGTTTGTGTTAGGCGATTGGCAGCAACACGGCTCCTACGTTGTCCTTGACTGTAACGGCTTACAACTCTTACCTTTTCACTGGTAAATCCTTATTATTTCCTGCTGCGCAACCGTTTACGTTATGCTATGCTGAGGGCCTGATCCACCGCAATGAAGCGGGCTTGTCTCTGCTATAAACGCCTTGAAAACACAGGAGTCATCGCATGTCCACACCCAAATCGGGTAGAATAGCCATTGTTATGGGTTCAAGAAGTGATTGGCAAACCCTGCAATCTGCAGCCGAAATACTCTCTGAGCTCGGGCTGGACGATTACCACGTTGAAATTGTGTCTGCTCACCGCACGCCTGATAAATTATTTTGCTTTGCTGAACAGGCACAGGCTAATGGCTTCCACGTGATCATTGCCGGTGCCGGCGGCGCGGCACACTTACCAGGTATGCTGGCAGCGAAGACCCTGTTACCCGTTTTAGGCGTTCCGGTAAAAAGTGCGGCATTAAACGGTATCGACAGTTTGTATTCTATCGTACAAATGCCAAAAGGGATCCCCGTCGGCACCTTGGCGATCGGATCTGCTGGTGCTGCCAATGCTGCCCTTCTCGCCGTCCAGATCCTTGCCCTGCAAGATCCTGACTTAGCGCAGCGATTACAAAACTGGCGGTCCCAACAAACAGAACACGTGCTTAACCATGCCGATCCGAGGGAATCAGTATGATTCAAGTTTGTGTCTTAGGTAATGGTCAATTAGGCCGGATGTTACGCCAAGCAGGCGAACCTTTGGGCATCAAAGTTTGGCCTGTGGGCATCGACATGGCTCCCGCACAGTTACCGATCGAAGCGAGTATCATTACCGCTGAAATTGAGCGATGGCCTGAAACCGAACTCACCCAACGACTGGCCTACCATGATGCATTTGTTAATCGTGATATTTTCCCAATGCTTGCTGACAGACTGACACAAAAACAGCTGCTGGATGACCTGCAATTACCCAGTGCCCCCTGGCAATGGCTACAACAGCCAGAGCAATGGCAAGCATTATGGCAATCCGGTTGGTCGCAGGCTATCGTCAAACAACGGACGGGGGGATATGATGGTAACGGTCAATGGCGAGTCAATCGTGATACTCTGCATACTCTGCCAATAGAATGCTATCAGCATTGTATTGTTGAACAAATGATCCCATTTCTCGGTGAAGTCTCACTGGTCGGGGCGCGAGCAGAAGATGGCTCGCTGGTGTTTTATCCTTTAACACATAACCGACACCAAGATGGCATTTTACTGACAAGCGTTGTCCTTCCGAAACCCAATGCGACATGGCAACAGCAAGCGATCAGCATGCTCAGTCGAATCATGCACCATCTCAATTATGTCGGCGTCATGGCCATGGAGTGCTTTATCACTGAGCAGGGGCTATTGATCAATGAACTGGCTCCTCGGGTACACAATAGTGGTCACTGGACACAAAATGGCGCCTCAATCAATCAGTTCGAATTACATCTGCGCGCCATCTGTCACCTGCCAATGCCTCAACCGATAGTCACACGTCCCAGTGTGATGGTCAATTTGATTGGTACTGAGCTAGATTATCGACTGATCGAATTGCCACTGGTTAATCTGCATTGGTATGAAAAAAATACCCGACCGGGGCGTAAAATGGGTCACCTGAACATCAGCAGTGAGGATCCGCAGCAATTATCAGCCACCCTGAAGCAATTAACCGTTGTCTTACCTGATCGGTATCGCTCAGCTCTCCGCTGGGCTGAGCAGAAATTACAAGGCTAGATGACGTTAGGTTACAGCCGCTGAGAGTGTACGATAATGCCTCTATTGTTTTTATTAGGAGCTCGCTCATGCAAAAGTCTGTGCTGATTACCGGCTGCTCCAGTGGTATTGGATTGGCCGCCGCTCATGAATTACACCGTTTAGGCTATCAAGTCTTCGCGGCATGTCGCCAAGCTGAAGATGTCGCGCGAATGGAACAAGCCGGATTGATTGGTATCTTGATGGATCTGGACGACGAAGGCAGTGTCACCGAGGCTGCAGCTCGTGTAATCACCCTTTGTCATGGGCAACTCTATGCCCTATTCAATAATGCCGGCTTTGGGCTCTATGGCCAATTAACCACCCTCTCACGCAGAGCGCTCGAACAACAATTCTCTACGAATTTTTTTGCTGTTCACCAACTGACGATGCTGTTATTACCAGCTTTGAAAGCCAGCCCTCATGCGCGTATTATTAATACAAGTTCAATTATGGGAATTATCGCCACACCAGGTCGAGGCGCTTATGCTGCCAGCAAGTTTGCGTTAGAAGCGTGGTCAGATACACTCCGTATGGAACTTAAAGACAGTCAGGTTCGTGTCAGTTTAATTGAACCCGGTCCGATCAGCAGTCACTTTAGCGCTAACGTTAACCAGAGCAGTCAACAGAAGCCCGTCACTAATCCAGGCATTGCCCGCTTTTTTACGCTGCCGCCACAAGCGATTTTACCAAAACTGCGTCATGCGTTGGAGAGCCCTTCGCCGAGACGGCGCTATCCGGTCACCGTGATCAGTTATGCCTTGTTTTTAGCCAAACGCTTACTGCCTACGGGATTGCTGGAGAAATTACTGATGCATGGTGCAGATAAATCATGAAATAGGGTTGAACCCTCCCAATTTGCCCCCACTTTAATGTAAACTCAGTCATATTACTTATCAGCAAGGGTGATTCTATGTCATTGCAGTCTTCAATTATTGAACTTAATGAAGCCAATTTCCAGCAGACTCTGGAACAATCCCTTCATACCCCAGTGTTGTTTTATTTTTTCTCACCACAACACCCTGATTGTCAAACACTGACGCCCATTCTGGACACGCTGGTAACTTTACATAGCCCCTCTCTGATCATGGCTAAACTGGATTGTGATCAGTATCCACATATCGCAGCTCAGTTTGGTTTACGTGATTTGCCCACCCTCTATTTATTTCAAAATGGTCAGCCGGTTGACGGCCTACAAGGCCCACAATCCGAAGCAACAGTGAGCCAAATGATCAGTAAAGTGTTACCCAAAGCAGAGGAAGTCAAAGTTAATCAAGCGAGAGAATTACTTGAGAAACAGGACTATGATAAAGCACTTCCCCTACTACGTGAGGCGTGGCAGATAGACCGCAGTAACAGTGAAACCGCTTTATTATTGGCTGAGACCCTACTCCAGTTAACTCGCAGTGATGAAGCCAGCGAAATATTGAGTCATATCCCACTACAAGATCAAGACAGCCATTATCAAGAATTACTGGCAAAAATTGATCTACTGCAGCAAGCTGCTAATAGCCCAGAAATCAGTCAACTTGAGCAACAACTTGAGCAAACACCCAATGATTATCCACTGTTAATCAAACTGGCCGTTCAGTTGCATCAAGTCGGACGCAATGAACAAGCATTACAGCAACTTTTTCAGGTTCTGAGCCAAGATTTACAAGCCGGCGAAGGCACAGTACGCAGCTGTTTTCAGGAAATTATTACCGCACTGGGTACCAGTGATAAACTGGCCAATCACTATCGTCGCCAACTTTATTCGTTATTATATTGATCTGCAAAAAACAGCAGATCATCACTGTCAGCCAGCTCGTCCATAATCGGACAATCCGGTTTATCATCCCCCGGACAACTGGCTGCCAATGCATCAAGTCGGGAAATGATGGATTGCAAACCAGCAATCCTCTGCCGTAACTGCTGTACTTTATTCAGCACCCGGGCTTTGACTTGGCAGCTGCGTCGTGCCGGATCCAAAAATAACTGCATTAATTCAGCGCATTCATCAAGGTTAAAGCCAGCCGTTCTGATTTTGCGGATCAAGATCAATTGTTCTAACTGCCGATGGCTGTATTTTCGATAGCCGTTATCCCTACGTTCAGGGGGTTCAACGAGTTTCCTTTGTTCATATAACCGGATCGCTCGAGTACTCAGCCCACTTTTTTTAGCAACGTCACTGATCTTCATTCGTCCCCCTGACTTTCTGTCCACTGCCATTTCAAACCCTCATAAATCCTTGACCTTAACGCAAGGTCAAGGTTTACACTATTTACAGGATCTCAACCAGAGGAAAACACACGATGTCAGTCAAAACGATTAATCTCACACTGAAAGGATTATCCTGTCAACACTGTGTTAATCGGGTCAAACAAACCTTAGAACAACGCACGGACGTATTTTCAGCAGAGATCAGTGTAACGCAAGCAATCATTAAAACGTCGGCCAATACCGAGATTCTCATCTCAGCCATTGAAAAGCTAGGTTATCAAGCCGAGGATAATTTGCCGCCCCCAAAGAATAAGCCGCAGTCCTCTGCCTTTACCAAAGCAGAACAGACTGCGGAGTCTACATGCTCTGATCATTATTTACTGATTGAAGGCATGAGTTGTGCCAGCTGCCTACAACGAGTCAGCCAAGCATTACAGCAAGTTAAAGGCGTAACTCAGGTTCAGGTAAATTTGGCTGAACAAAGTGCCCAAATTAAAGGGCAGGTGGACGTCCGTCATTTGATCGAAGCAAGTAGCAACGCCGGATACCCTGCCCGCGTTGGTGAGTCAGCGGATGAACAGGCAAGACAACAATATAAAAAATTGCGCCTGAAAGCCATCAAAACAGGGGTGTCACTGCTCATTGCCATTCCCATCATGTTATGGAGTATGTCAAGCCATCACAATATCTTGACGCCTGAAAATCGCCCCATTTGGCTGCTGATTGCCGTCATGTCATTACTGGTTATGCTGCTGGCTGGTTCTCATTTTTATCGTAAAGCATGGCAAGATTTATTGCATAAAACGGCCAGTATGGAAACATTGGTTGCCCTCAGCACCAGTGTCTGTTGGCTTTATTCTTGTGCTGTGCTCTTGTTCCCCGATGGGTTTCCAGAATCAACTCGACACCTCTATTTTGAATCCAGTAGCATGATCATCGGCTTAATCAATTTAGGTCAAATGCTGGAAATGCGGGCAAAAGGAAAAGCCTCACAAGCCATTCAGCAACTGCTTAAGCTGACCCCTGAACACGCAGTGATGATTAATCAACAAGGCGAAACCCCTATCTCGGTCAGCCAGATCACCGCAGGAATGAAGATCAAATTACGCAGTGGCGATCGGATCCCCGTCGATGGGATCGTGCTCGAAGGCCAAGGGTTCACCGATGAATCCATGCTAACAGGTGAAGCTTGGCCGCAACAAAAGCAGCAACAAAAACAGGTCTTTGCAGGCACCCTACTCACCCAAGGTAGCCTGATCTTTGAAGCCAAGGTCACGGGTGAAAAAACCACCCTTAATCGGATTGTTAAGCAGGTTAGACTGGCACAAAGTAGCAAGGCGCCGATAGGGAAACTGGCCGACCGAATCACGGCAATTTTTGTCCCATTGATGCTGATTCTTGCTCTGAGCAGCGCATTGATTTGGTGGGTGGCTGGCCCAGATCCTAGACTCACTTATAGCCTTATCATCATGACCACCGTCCTTATCATCGCCTGTCCGTGTGCCCTTGGCCTTGCCACTCCCATGTCCATTATCGCGGGTGTCAGCCGGGCAGCAAAAGCGGGTATACTGGTCAGTGATGCATCAGCGCTACAACATGCCAGTACCATTGATACCTTAGTTTTTGATAAAACAGGTACCTTAACGGAGGGGACACCCCAAGTGACTCACTTACAGTTGCGTGCTGAATGGCAATCACAACAAACTGTCGCTTTAGCCCTTGCTGCCGCCTTAGAACAACACAGCCATCATCCTTTAGCCAATGCCATTACTCAATACGCTCTCCATCCATCTCACTTCCCGGTGACGGATTTTGAGGAATACCCCGGAAATGGTGTGAGTGGCAAAATTAACGAGCAGGTTGTACGATTAGGCCATCTCACGTGGCTACGCACACTGCAAATCGATACCACGCCAATTGAGCAATGGACAGACGATACAGGATCAGGAACACAAGTCTATATGGCAGTGGATCAGCAACTGATTGGGCAATTCAGTCTCAGTGATAAAATTCGTCCTGAAGCCGAAACGGTGATCACACAGTTACGTCAAGCCGGTTATCATCTTGTACTGCTATCTGGAGACCGACTTGAAGCTTGTCAACCCATTGCTCAACATTTGGGCATTGAGGCGATACATGCAGGCGTATTACCTTGGCAAAAGCAAGAGGTAATCCAAGCACTGCAACAACAAGGTCGACGTATCGCCATGGTAGGTGATGGGATCAACGATGCGGCAGCATTGGCTTCGGCAGACACAGGGATCGCTTTAGGTCATGGCAGTGACATTGCCATTGAAAGTGCCGGATTGATCCTGTTGCGTTCAGACTTACATGGGGTGCTAGATAGCCTGAGGATCGCCAAAGCCACTATAAATAATATCCGCCAAAATCTCTGTGGCGCCTTTATTTATAACTGTATCAGTATTCCCATTGCAGCAGGATTGCTCTATCCGGTAACAGGCTGGTTATTGGATCCCGCTCTGGCCAGTGCGGCCATGGCGCTTTCATCTGTCACGGTCGTCGTTAATTCCAACCGCTTATTACGCTACCCACTGGGAAAAATGTCAGTTCAAACCGCACAGCGATCATCACACGTCAGTCACACTGACGAGCGTGCTTAACCATGCCATCGCCTCGTCCCATCTGACAGGGATCTGTCACTCAATCACAGGTGAACACGGGGCGGGTCAGCGTCTTCAGTTCTCACTCTGCTTAACGTTGTCGCTGGGTCTTGGACGATCAGAGAAATTCAACGCGCTGTCATTACTTGATCTGCCGACAGTGTCAATGCTTGCCAATTACGGCGCCAAAAAATTCGTCCTCCTCCGATGACAACACAGATTTTAGTACTGGATCCGCGAGACTTGTTTGTACTTGGCTCGTCATGCACGGCATTGTCGGCAAGCAGACATAGATAAAAATAATACGATACGATAAGATTGAACGCAGAGGGATCTTAAGCTCTGTCAAGATCCACTCTTATGGTGACCTTGAAAATAAAACGTGATAAACCGTCCACCCAACAGCAAGTTTCAATGGGATGGTATTTGCCATGAAATGATCCTTTGATCGGTGCCCCGTTTTTTCTTGTTCCGCCACTTATTCATCCAGTAAATAAGAGAGCCCTGTCAATGACCCCTGCCATTGAGTTATTACAATCACATCAAATTCCTTTTACTCTTCATGCCTATTGCCATGACAGCCGAGAAAAAAACTTTGGTGATGAAGCCGTACGTAAACTGGGCCTCGATCCTCTCCATGTATTTAAAACCTTAATGTTAGTCCTGGATCAGGATCCAAAAAAAATGGCTGTCGCAGTCCTGCCTGTCGCACACCAACTGGATCTAAAAAAAGTAGCTCACGTCTTGAAGGTAAAAAAAGTGGAGATGGCCGACATCATATTGGCTCAGCGTACAACAGGTTATCTGATCGGCGGCATTAGCCCTTTAGGTCAAAAAAAATCGCTGCCTGTACTGATTGAGATCCAAGCGCAGTGCCTCGAGGAAATGTATATTTCCGCAGGTAAGCGGGGCCTCGATTTGGCTCTCACTCCATCGGCACTTGCCCGGCTGATCCAAGCTGATTTTGCCGATATTGTCCGCGCGCGCTAATACTCGACATCAATACCGTGGTGGCCTTGTCCCTGTGAGGCACCAACACGGGGGCTTAGGCGCTTCTGGAAATAAAAATAATGCCTGCACAGATTAAAAGCAAACCAATAATACGTAGACTGTTAAGATCTTCTTTTAAGAAAAAATAACCAATCACTGCAGTGATAATATAGCCAATAGACAACAATGGATAGGCAAGACTGACTTCGGCTTTACCCAGTACCATCATCCACACCACAATACTGATCGCATAACAACTCATACTACCAATGAACCACGGATTCAGCAGGATCCCTAAAACATAGCCCCAACCTTCATTCCACAGGGTAGGGAAAGGAGGAAGAGATAACATGGTTTTACGCATCGCAACTTGCGCTAAGGCATTTAAGGATACACTGAATACAGCCAATAAAAAGGTCATTAAATTCATTAAGAACGTCTCATTATACGTCAATACATGCGGTTATTTAGAAATACGCCCAGTGAACACAGTCATCTTTTATCGGACTCAGGCTGACGGTTCAATGCCTCTGTCAACCAATGGTAATGTCTTACTTGATCATCCCTGATTAATCTGGCTCCCACTGAGCTGCTCAACCACCCAATACCCAGCAGGACCAGGTAGATGGTGACTGGACCATATCACATCCATCGCCAATTTTTTAGGGTAGCCCGGTACAGCCAAAGGAACCAAACTGTTATCACCAAACTCTGCGACAAGCCAGTCAGGTAAAATACTCCAACCAAATCCTTTCTGCGCCATATCCAGCAATAATAAATAAGAAGATGCCGACCACCCCTTCCCCATCCCTTGAGGAACAGAAGATTGGATCAAGGTTTCCAGCCTGAGTTGGCGAACCGTATTGAGCTTATCAAGGGTAACCCCTGAACTGAGACGAGCAAGTGGATGATCATCCTTGATCCAAATATTCAACTCAGTACTGACAGGTAACATTCGGCCTGAAAGTTGCGGAGGCAATCGTGTCTGATGCCGTAATAAGCCGAGACTCGCCCGACCATTTTGTATCAAACCAATAATATCAGCATCCTCAGCTGTAATACATTCCAAATTGACATGGGAATAGTGCTGCTCAAAATCCCTTAACAGTTTTTCAAAGGAAGCCGCTGGCCAAATATCTGAAATCGCCAATGTCAGTCGAGACTCTACGCCGTTACTGAGTTGCCGACTTAGCTCTTCCAACCGCTGACTGGCAGCAACAATGTCATGCACCAAACTTAATGCTTGCTGCCCCGCCTCAGTTAATACCGGCTGTCCCGTTTGACGATCAAACAGCTGAACACCAAGATCATCCTCAAGTTTGGCAATAGCGACACTGATTGTCGACTGACTCTTAGATAATGCTCTGGCCGCTGCGGAAAAAGACCCACTCACTACCGTCTGTATAAAAGCCTGTAATGATTCAGGGGAGTAACGCATGCTTCACCTATCGTTTTTATCGATACCTACTCATTTTGATTTTACCCTTCGCAATGACAGACTGCACTTGATTATTCACAATAAGGAGAAAATAAATGCATCAACGCTCAATGTTAGAACGGCTTGTCCATGCCATCAGTTTTGAAGGCATCGCCTTACTACTCACCAGTTTCAGTGCGGCCTTTATTATGAATCAACCTGTATTATCAATCGGACGATTAGCTATCTGTCTTTCATTGATCGCCATGTTCTGGAATATGATTTTTAATGCCGGTTTTGACCGTTATTTTCCACCAGACCAACCTCGTCGCGTGATGGTGCGTATTCTGCATACGTTAAGCTTTGAACTGGGGATGTTGGTTTTTGCTATCCCAACGACCATGTCACTGATGGCGATTAATATGGTCAGTGCCCTGTTGATGGATGCGGGTTTTATGCTGTTTTTCCTAGTTTATACTTATCTTTTTAACTTGATGTGGGATCATTATCGACCACGCTGGTTTAACGCAGGGACACAACACTGATCCTTTGCACGTTTGTCTGCCTCAGGCAGTGCTAGTCAAGTCTGACAGGTCGATTATCGCTCTGACCGTCGCCGTTGTTTGATGAAAAAATCTGGCCATGATTTTATCAATAATGCACTGAGATTAAAGTCAATCCGGTATTTTTTTGCTAATGTTAAGGGATAAAAATAACGTATCACCACCATTGGCTAATCACAGGGAGAGTTCATGCATCATACCACCCCATTAATTACTACGTTGGTTGGCGGTTTGGTTCTAGCCTTTCTGCTTGGAATGTTGGCTAATAAACTGCGGATCTCGCCGTTAGTCGGCTATCTTATGGCGGGCGTGCTCGCCGGCCCCTTTACGCCAGGTTTTGTGGCCGATACCCCTCTGGCATCTGAACTTGCCGAATTGGGTGTAATTTTGTTGATGTTTGGTGTGGGTCTGCATTTTTCATTAAAAGATCTCATGGCAGTTAAGTGGATCGCCATCCCTGGTGCCATTTTGCAGATAGCGGTAGCCACAATTTTGGGTGCAGTGCTTGCCCATTGGATGGGTTGGGATTTATTAACGGGATTGGTTTTTGGGCTCTGTTTATCAACAGCCAGTACGGTGGTGCTATTGCGTGCCCTTGAAGAGAGACAGCTCCTAGAGAGTCAACGAGGCAGAATTGCGATAGGCTGGCTTATCGTCGAAGACTTGGTTATGGTATTGGCGTTAGTATTATTACCTGCCTTGTCCGGACTGATGCAGGAAGGTGTAACAAACCTGGCAAACTTTGCGCTGGATTTACTGATAACCCTCAGTAAAGTGGTGGCCTTTATGCTGATTATGATGCTAGTGGGCCGTAAACTTATCCCTTGGATCCTCGCCAGAAGTGCCGCAACGGGATCACGGGAACTCTTCACTCTGGCCGTCCTCGCCCTCGCTTTAGGTATTGCTTTTGGTGCCGTCGAATTGTTTGATGTTTCTTTCGCACTTGGCGCTTTTTTTGCCGGTATGGTACTGAATGAATCTGAATTAAGTCATCGTGCAGCACAGGATACCTTGCCATTAAGAGATGCTTTTGCCGTCTTATTTTTTGTTTCTGTGGGTATGCTGTTTGATCCGCAAATTCTGCTGCAACATCCTTGGGCGGTGTTAGGTGCAGTCGCCATTGTTATTCCATGTAAAGCCCTGGTGGCTTGGCTGTTAGTGAGAGTATTGAAACACTCGCGCCGTACTGCGTTAACCATTGCCGCAAGCCTTGCTCAAATTGGCGAGTTCGCCTTTATTCTTGCAGGTCTCGGCGTTTCCCTGCATCTGATGAATGAAGAAGGCCGTAACCTAGTCTTGGCTGCCGCCATTATTTCCATCATGCTAAATCCCATTGTGTTTTCACTGATAGAAAAACGTCATCAGCGCACAGATCAAGAAAAGGATCAAGCGGACAACTCAGCTGAAAAAGACATTGATGAATCGTTGGTGCCGGTAGATATCTGCCAACATGCCATCTTGGTCGGTTTTGGCCGTGTCGGCAGTTTACTATATCGGCAATTACAACAGGCGGGAGTTGCGGTTGTGGTGATCGAAAATACCCGCCACCGTGTCCAACAGCTACGCGAACAGGGAATTGTCACAATTGGTGGTAATGCGGCCCGGAGTGAAATCATGGACACCGCCAGATTGGATTGTGCCCGCTGGCTACTCCTGACCATTCCCAATGGTTTTGAATCGGGCGAAATTGCGGCCGCCGCTAGAGAAAAAAGGGCTGATATTACAATTATAGCCCGCGCACATTATGATGATGAAGTCAGTTATATTGAACAACGCGGCGCCGATCAGGTAGTGATGGGCGAGCGTGAAATTGCCAATACCATGATGCACATTGTACAAAATAACACAGACAGCCCCATGGCTGCCTGTTCAATAAGTTCACCGTCGTCCTGAAAAACCAAGTGAGCGAGTTAACGATCCCAGTAGGCCTCTTCCAGACTGTCTTCTCGTTCAGGTAAACCACGACTTAAACGAGGAGAATGCTGGTTAAGCACCTGATAGCTTACTCGGTTTGCATATTTGCAGACCTGAGATAATGATGAGTAAGTCAGGTAGTTTTTCTGGTGTTTGTTCGAATTAGGGACTTTCAAGCGGTGGTAATTATTGGCTGCAATATCATGCAGTACTGCCGCCAATGCCCCATCACCGGCCCCATTGGTATTCATTATTTTCTCAGGTCCCCCCATATAAGGCGCAATATGAGAAAAGATTTTTACGGGTTGCTGACAATCCTGATAACGCATGGCGCGGCTGAATTCGTATTGGTTAAATTCAGCGATGGCACCTGGTAAAAGAGGCAAGTTAGTCATCCGTTTGGCCTCGTCATCCACAAAGCCCCCCATAAATAACCCGAGCGGGCCTGCCGTGCAGAGGACTAAATCAACCCACTGCAAGGCTTTATCCGTCGCCAACAGCGGATCGCGCTCTCCCGTCAGTTCACATGCTTCATCTTCGTTCATCGCGACGATGGAAATGTGTTCCAGCAAAAAATCACGCCAAAACTGAGGATCGTCCGCGATAACATGGCGCGTCCCTAAAGTCAGCACCACCGGTACCTGATATTTTTTTGCCCAATGAATCGCTTGCATCGCTGCCTGCGGCATGGGTTCACCCGGTTTAGACCGTAATAAATACGAAGTCAAGACCAAAACGGAGGCGCCTGCTATCACATCCTCGGGAATATTTTCAGGTTGTAATAAATTAATCGCGCCGGGGTTAATGGCAAAAGTTCGTTCCCCTGCTTCATTAATCAGGGTATAGCAGCGACCGATCGCACCTTCAACGCCCTGCATAAAATTAAGATCAACTCGGCTTGAGGTATTGCATAAATAACGATATGCATAATCGCCAATATGGATATTATTGCTCATTACACCCAAGAGAACGGATTTATCATCCGCGAGGGTTGAGTAATTGTGCAAGGTGTTACCAATGGTTCCACCCGCAAACTGATGAGTAATCAACTGCCGTTCCAGCAGTTCCTGATACAATTGCTCAGCCGTGTGATCAGAAAGGACAGCGGAGTGACCACAACTCAGCGAGAAACGTTCTAAGAACGCATCATCCACTTTTGCCTCTATATCAACCATAGTCTGATCGATACCCACGACCCAGCCAATCATGTCCGTTTCACCAGGTGAAGCATGGATTAAGGGATCTCGGGCGCTGACCGGGAAGTAATGTTTTGATTTACGCTTACCAGGAAATTTCATATTCAATATTGAATTAATATTTAAAAAACTATCATAACATAGAAAAGTAGGGATCTGAGGAAGACATGATGCGATCTTCCCCAAGACAAGAGGTGTGGGTCTTTAGGGCGCTTCGACCAATTGACGCATCATTTCAATATGTAATTCATCATCATTCAGGGCTGGAATATATTCAAATTTTTCCCCACCTGCATGCATAAAAAACTCTCGGTTCTGTCCATCAACCTCTTCTAAGGTTTCAAGGCAATCCGCAGCAAAGCCAGGTGACATCACTTGAATGTGCTTAATGCCTTTACCCGGTAGGGATTTAATGGTTTCATCGGTATAGGGTTGTAGCCAAGGTTCTCGACCAAAACGGGATTGGTAGGTCATGATCAGTGCCGAGTCACTCAGACCAAGAGCTTGACGCAATAAATGCGTGGTCGCTTCACAACGACGGGGATAATCGTCGCCTTGATCAGCAAAACGCTGAGGGATCCCATGGTAGGACAGTAACAGCAGATCCGGTTTACCATGTTTAGCGAAACTCAGCTGTACCGCCTGCTTCAGCGCTGCAATATACGCCGGATGGGTGGCATAATCCCGAATAAAACGGATATGCGGCATCGTACGCTGCCGGCGAAAAATTCGGTATAAACCATCCCAGACTGCCGATACGGTTGAAGAGGAATATTGCGGATACAACGGTAATACAATGATCTGCTCCACGCCCTGCTGTTGTAACTGTTGTACTGCACTGTCGAGAGACGGTGACCCATAGCTCATTCCTAGAGCCACTGGCATCTCTGTTTTTTTCGCCAATGCCTGCATTTGACGCAGACTATGCACCATTAATGGTGATCCTTCAGGCATCCATACACTCTGATACAACTTCGCCACCTTCGGCGCTCTTAGGGGAATAATGATAAAATGCAGCAACGGACACCAGAGAAAGCGAGTCAGATCCACCACCCTCTTATCCATTAAAAATTGTTTTAGGTATTTTTTTACCGCTTGACGGGTCGCGGCTTCTGGCGTCCCCAAATTGACGAGCAAGATGCCTGATTTGGTCTGTTGCATGATGATATCCTGAATAATCAATTATGATCGACATGCTGGTGTATGTGCGATGGAGAACCCACCTTATCACGGTAGGTTCAACTAAGGTACTGAGTTAGCCGAGGATGCTACTGAGCCGCGCACTGACATCAGCCACAGGCTGAGTGCCATCAACCGTAATATAACGGGTTGCGCTGTGGGTTGCTAACTGACTGTAGTATTCGATTAGCGGGGCAGTTAATTGATGATACTCAACCAGACGCTGACGTACCGTGGCTTCTTGATCATCTTTACGGACAGTCAACGCCTCACCAGTCACATCATCTTTACCCTCAACTTTCGGCGGATTGTAGCGAAGATGGTAAACTCGACCAGAAGGGGCATGAACCCGACGCCCTGCAATGCGCTCAATGATCACAGCATCAGGTACTTGGAACTCCAGTACCACATCAACTTCGAGCCCAGCTTCTTGCATCGCATCCGCCTGAGGTATGGTACGAGGAAAACCGTCCAGTAAAAAACCCTGCGCGCAATCCGGCTCAGCAACACGCTGCTTAACTAAGGCGATAACCAGTTCATCTGTGACTAATTTACCCGCATCCATCAGCGCTTTGGCCTGCTGTCCAAGTGACGATCCTGCTTTGACTGCGGACCTCAGCATATCCCCAGTGGAGATTTGCGGAATGCCGTATTTCTCCATAATAAACTGAGCCTGAGTTCCCTTGCCTGCACCCGGCGCACCGAGCAAAATAATACGCATTGCGTAACCCCTCTTGCGATTCGCTTTTCATTTTTTATAAAAAAGAAAAATACCATTATGTCCCGCTCTCTACAAGGTAAGAGCGAAACTAAACCCATCAAAAAGCATATTTCGATTTGTTTTTAGCGTTGTATTGATAAAAAAATAATTTTTGTATCAAAAAGACAGGCTATAAAAGGAAGATAACGGATGGGATGATACAGAGTGTGGGCAACGCCACACTCTGTATCAGGGTTATCTGGCTGCCAGTAACTGGTTCATACGCCGGATAAATTGGTTCGGATCGTCAAGGCTGCCTTTCTCTGCCAGTAGCGCCTGTTCCAAGAGTAATTCAATCCAATCATTGAATTGCTGATCCTGTTCCGTTTCCGCAGCTTGTTTTACCAAACTATGCTCAGGATTCAATTCAAAGATGTATTTCACTTCTGGCGCTGCCTGCCCGGCTGCCGCAAACAATTTTGCCATTTGGGTGCTCATTTCATCAGCATCGGTGACCACGATAGCCGGTGTATCACTCAGACGATGCGTCAGACGAACATCTTTGACTCGCTCACCTAACAGCGTTTTAACTCGCTCAACAAAAGGTTGTAAAGCCTTGTCACTTTCTTTACGTGCTTCGGTTTCTGCCTCATCCGCCAGTTTGTCTAATGCGTCATCCGCTTTGCTGACTGACTGGAATGACTTACCATCAAATTCAGTAAGATAGCTCATCATCCACTCATCGATACGATCTGAAAGCAGTAAGACCTCAATGCCTTTCTTACGGAATAACTCAAGATGTGGGCTACTGTTCGCTGCCGCATAACTGTCAGCCGTAATATAATAAATTTTCTCCTGCCCTTCTGCCATCCGGCTCACATACTGCTCCAGACTGACCGTCTGCTCGGCACTGCCCGACTGTGTCGTAGCAAAGCGCAGTAAGCGAGCAATGGCCTGTTGGTTGGTATTATCTTCTGCTGGGCCCTCTTTCAACACTAAACCAAATGCTTTCCAGAAGCTGAGATACTGCTCATTATCATCTTTAGCTAACTTTTCAAGCATCTGCAGGCTGCGTTTAGTCAGCGCATTGCGCAGATTTTGGGTCACTCGGCTATCTTGCAATATTTCACGAGAAACGTTAAGTGGCAGGTCAGATGAATCGATCAAGCCTCGGACAAAGCGTAAATAGTTCGGCATAAACTGCTCAGCATCATCCATAATAAAGACGCGCTGCACATACAGTTTGAGTCCATGTTTGTGATCACGGTTCCACAGATCCCAAGGCGCTTGTGAGGGTATATATAAAAGGCTTGTATATTCCTGTTTGCCTTCAACTCGATTATGACTCCAGAGTAAAGGATCAGCAAAATCATGGGAGACGTGTTTATAAAAATCCTTATATTCTTCGTCACTGATTTCTGATTTATTACGTGTCCACAACGCCTGTGCTTTATTGATTTTCTCGAAGGTGGTCGTGCCACTCTCTGCATCTGTCGTTTCAATTTCAACTGGCAGTTCAATATGATCAGAGTACTTACTGACGATGTTTTTTACTCGCCAATTATCAAGGAACTCATCTTCACCTTCTCGCAAATGCAAGGTAATTTCAGTGCCACGTTGGGCTTTTTCTATGTCGGCAAGGGTATACTCACCTTCACCTGCGGATTCCCAGAAGACCGCCTTGTCAGCAGGTTCACCCGCTGCCCGAGTGCGGACAGTGACTTTGTCTGCGACGATAAATGCAGAATAAAACCCAACACCAAATTGACCGATAAGTTGACTGTCTTTCGCCGCATCCGAACCCATCGATTCAAGAAACGCTTTGGTTCCTGAACGAGCAATGGTACCGAGATTATCAATGACTTCATCGCGAGTCATACCAATACCATTATCACTCAATGTCAGCGTCTTCGCCTCTTTATCGATAGATAAGCGAACCGCTAACTCACCATCACCTTGATAAAGATCAGGATTTGATAACGCACGAAAGCGTAATTTATCGGCAGCATCCGACGCATTAGAGATAAGCTCTCTCAGGAAGATCTCTTTATTAGAATAAAGAGAGTGGATCATCAGTTGTAGAAGCTGTTTTACCTCAGACTGAAAGCCGCGAGTTTCTTGTCCTTTCATTGTTAATCATCCTCAACAAGATAGAGCATTAATAATTGGGTTGATTCAGAAATGGGGACAGGATGAATGCTTTTCAAGATACGGTGGGGTAATAAATCGACTTAATTTTAAAATTTAAATGCTTGGCGACCAGCAAAAGAGTGGGACAACGTCGTGCCATCGACCATTTCTAATTCCCCGCCCACAGGCACACCATGGGCAATACGTGTCGCTTGTACCCCATACTGGCGACATAAAGCTGCAATGTAATTGGCGGTGGCTTCCCCTTCTACCGTTGGATTGGTGGCAAGGATCACTTCTTGCCACGACTCCTGCTGTAAGCGATTTTCTAATAAGTCGAGTCCAATCTCTTTAGGGCCGATACCATCTAACGGAGACAGTCTTCCCATCAGAACAAAATAGCGCCCAGAAAACTGCCCTGTTTGTTCAATTGCCTGAATATCAGCCGGACTTTCAACCACACAAATCAGCCCTGTTTGCTGGCGTCGCACACTATGACAAATATGGCATTGTGGCAATTCTGTAAACGTTCGACATTGCTCACAATGACCGATTTCAGACATGGCACGGCTCAGCGCCTGGGAGAGACGCATACCACCACTGCGATCACGCTGCAATAGATGATAGGCCATACGCTGTGCTGACTTGGGGCCGATACCCGGCAGACAACGCAAGGTTTCCATCAAGGATTCAAGTAATGGACTCGATTGCATCAGAACGGTAACTTCATGCCAGGGGGTAAGGACATGCCTGCAGAAACGCTGGCCATTTTCTCTTTTTGAGCACTCGCAACACGGCGCACTGCATCATTGAATGCTGCAGCGACTAAATCCTCCAACATCTCTTTGTCATCGCTCAGTAAGGAAGGATCGATCTCAATCCGGCGACAATTATGTGAACCAGAGAGAGTGACTTTGACCAATCCTGCACCGGATTCACCCGTCACTTCCATCTGCGCAATTTCTTCTTGCACCTTGGCCATTTTTTCCTGCATCTGCTGGGCCTGCTTCATCATATTGCCTAAACCATTTTTACCAAACATAGATTATTTCTCTCTTTATTTTGTCTTAAGCACCGCGTTAACTGGCCGTACCGCTATAACGGTCGAATACTTTCATCGTCCAATCTGGCATCAAACATGCTGATCAGACGATTAATATGGGGATCCGTCATGATTGATTGGCGTGCTTGCGCCAATTTTTCTTCATATATGGCCTGCCGCCATTCTAGCGGCGTCAACCTATCTAAATTATCATCTGACTCGATGGTCAATTCAACTGTTTTCCCCATTACCTGACTCAGTGCATCAGCAAGGGCTTGTTCTGACCTTTGGGTATGCAGATGTTTTTGTGTCGAGCGACAATGTAACGTCACACGGTTGCCTTGCTCTGTTTTCCAGCAATTTAACGCCAACTGCTGAACCAGTCGAGGCAATGTTAATTGCGCAACCTGTGCCGACCAACTATCACGTAATGTGGCCTGCTCAATAAGAAAGTGCGTCAATTCTGGCGTTCTATCATGCTCTAGCGCATCGCGCAGTCCTTTCGGTGTCGCGGGGGACTCCACGGGTGCCTCTTCTGCAACTGCTGAGGTCCAACGATAACTGTCTGGCTGCGTTGCGCGTATCGGTGGTGCATTCCTGACTGGGAGGCTGGCACGCTCAGCCAACGCTGAGACTTTACTGACTACACCGCTATCCGGCCGCGCATCCCACGCAACCGGTTCATTCTTTTTTGTCTGTTGTGCCCCTACCCTGAGCAATTGCGTTCTAGCCTGTAATAATTGGCTCGTCGCAGACGGGGAAGACGATTCAGTAGCCATATTTTCCGATGGTGTCAGACGACGATTGTCTGGCTGACAAGGCGCCGTCTCAGCAACGTTATCTCTGGCGCTATTGCGATGGGGCACTGCGGATGTCGTGCTGACGTCTGGAGGCGAGTCAACCTTCAGTGGATGGAACGCCAGCGCACGCAGCAATGTCATCTCTACCCCCATCCTAGGTTCAGGGGTAAAGGGTAATTCTTTACGACCCATCAGTAAGATCTGGTAATAAAGTTGAAGGTCTTCCGGCGGCAAACGACGCGCCAGCTCCGTCAGTTTTTCTTTGTGCTGCTGATAGACATCATTTAATCCCATCGGTGAGAGCTGTAACATAGCAATACTATGCAATAATCTTAGCATTTCGACTAATAAGGCATCCCACTCTATGCCATGGCTTGCAACCTGTTGGATAAGGCACATGACCTGCTGCCCATCTCCCGCAATCAGTGCACTGACCAAATCCAGAGGTTGATCGTTATCAAGGCTACCTAGCATTTGAGTCACTGCCGTCCGAGTGACCTGACCATTGCCCAACGCGATAGCCTGATCTAACAAGCTTAAACCATCACGTAAGCTCCCCTGCGCCGCTCGGGCTAACAAGGGCAGCGCTGTCGCGTCAGCCTCTATCTGCTCTCGTTGTAAAATATGCGCCAGCTGAGTAACAATTTGTTCCGTGTTAAGGGCTTTAAGATGGAACTGTAGGCAACGTGATAAAATGGTTACGGGCAATTTCTGTGGATCTGTCGTTGCCAGTAAAAATTTTACGTGACTAGGCGGCTCTTCTAAGGTTTTTAATAAGGCGTTAAAACTGTGCCGCGATAACATATGGACTTCGTCAATCAGATAGACTTTGAATCGCCCTTTTGCAGGCGCATATTGTACGTTATCCAATAAATCACGGGTATCTTCGACTTTTGTGCGAGATGCCGCATCAATCTCAATGAGATCAACGAACCGACCTTGTTCAATTTCGAGGCAGTTTTCACATTGCCCACAGGGTGTTGCCGTCACACCATGCTGACAATTCAGTCCTTTAGCCAAAAGACGCGCAATCGTCGTCTTACCCACCCCTCTAGTTCCAGAAAAAAGGTAGGCATGATGTAAACGGCCTAAAGATAGCCCATTCGCAAGGGCAGTCAGGACATGCTGCTGCCCGACAACATCAGCAAAAACCTGAGGCCGCCATTTTCTTGCAAGCACCTGATAAGTCATTATATTTAAGTCACTTAGTCAGTTAATAGAATTAATACGGCGTCTGACAAACAATATACTGACACTGATTGATAAGTACAACCTGATTTCAGCACCGACCCAATCACACTGTGGGTAAAGAGAGAGGAAGGTGACATGAGAGATCTAATGACCAGGAAAATTGAGCAGACTGAAACAATCAATGCCAAGGGCGGCCAATTTTTTCTCGCCGTCGAGATCAAATAAATTGATAATAAAAGCAGCATCCTGAATAGTGCCACCCGCACGTCGAATTAAACTAGACGTCGCGGCAATCGTTCCCCCTGTCGCGAGCAAATCATCAACCACCAGCACCTTATCTTGATGATGAATTGCATCTTGGTGGATTTCAAGTGCATCGGTACCGTATTCCAATTGGTACTCCTGCCGATACGTTGCACCAGGTAATTTACCGACTTTACGCACGGGGACAAAACCCAAACCTAAAGCTAAAGCAACGGGGGCGCCAAATAAAAAGCCTCGCGCTTCCGTACCGGCGACTTTCGTGATCCCTTTGCCTCGATAATGCTCAGTCAGGATATCGATCGCGGCTTGATAGGCGATGGGGTTTTCGAGTAATCCGGTGACATCACGAAATAAAATACCGGGTTTAGGGTAATCTGCAATGCTGCGGATACTACTTTCAATTAAGCTGAGATATTGATCTGTTGAAGTCATAACGTTTTGCCTGATTTATTACGGACTGTGCACTCTACCAAAAAAAGGGCACGATAAATCGTCCCCGCTCAAGCAGATAAGCTGGCTGTATGTCGGCAGCGGTGACGCTGAGCGAAAACAAGGTATCTCGGCGGTTCTATCAGCGCACTGTGGCTCAGAAAAGCACAGGCTGACCCCATGATGAGAGTCAGGTTTTTTCTTGCCAGTACCAAAAATGTTCACACCCTAGTTAGCGTCATGGTACCATAAGCTGACTAGCCTCACATTAATTACATTAAGTTATCAGCAGATAATTTAGCAATAATTGCAAATCGTACGAAACACGTTTATTTACTCAGGATCCGATGCAACTGGACGACTTTATTTGTCAGCTTAAGACACTGCAGCAACACCTGACTGCCAAGTGCCAGTCGACGGCGACTGCGCTTATTCACGTCCCATACTTTGATCAGACACTGTTTAATTCCAACCACCGTACCCTTGCCGATTATCAGCAAGAAATCAGTCAAAATATTGAGACGTTGCAAGGAATAAAAACAGCGGATCCCCAAGTTTTTCAATGGTTGTGCGAAAAGATCGTGCATCAGCTAAGCGCATTAAAAATACTCACTCAGCCCCACACCCAAGTTCAGCGATCGACTAAGCTAAGTCAGTCTGAGCAGTATCAGCACTATTTTCAACGTTTGGAACAATGCTATCAACAGGCTGAACAGCGACTGAGCACAGCCAGCACGTTGACTGAGCAGCAAGAGATTGGAAAAGAAATGACAGTGTTATTACAAAGGCTACAGCGTTGTCAAACAGCCATCGACCAGCAACAATGGCACGATCTTTTTAACCATGACGCGTCAAATTGATCAGGGATTAAAGGCGTAGCTTAATGAAAAAAATCTACCAACGTAAAGTTTTGTGCCTTCCGTTGGAAATTTAAGCAAAGCCTATATAATACTATACCAGACAACCTACCTTTTACTAGGAAGACAGACGATGTCGTTGGAAACTGCGCCAGATGAAATAAAATTAGCTGTTGATTTGATTTTGATGTTAGAGCAACAACAGTTAGAAACTCATGTGATTCTTGCCGCTTTGGATATAGCCAAAAAAGATTTCCAGAAAAAACGACAATTAGCGATGGAATCATCCTCAACAAGGTAAATCACTCAGAGCAGGACTCAGTCGTAACATATCAATGAGTGCTTTAACTAACTTTGGTGATTCCGTCATCAAGTCGAAACTGTCTGGTGAGAAGAGCCAATTCTCCATAATCCCCGTCACGTAGGCGCGGATGATGACCGATGCTTGGCGCAGGTTTAGCCCTGCTGGCAACTGCTGTTTAAGCTTACACTGATGAATGCGCTCTTCAATAATAGGTAAATTTGTCTGCATAAAATCTCGCTGTATCTGCTGGAAGGCAACCAACTCACCAACAAATTCACATTTATGGTAGAGGATTTCCATCAGCGCACGTTGCTGTTTATTAATCACAACTGACTGCAGAATCGTGATAATCATGACTTCAAGCTGAGTCAATGGGTCACTCGGGTAGCGAGACAAGACTTCCTGCTCCATCTGATCAAGGCTGAATTCATACTGAAGCCAAATCGTTTTAAGGAGGTCAATTTTATTTTTGAAGTGCCAGTAAATCGCACCACGAGTCACCCCCGCTTCGGTGGCGATATCTAATAACGTTGTCGTTGATACCCCCTGTCGTGAGAAACAGAGAATAGCAGCATCAATGATATGGTTTCGAGTTTCCAGCGCTTGTTCTTTGGTTTTTCGTGCCATAATGTAATATTTTTATAGAAAAAAGAAAGGGAATTTCCATAATGGCTGCTATCCCTTTTACATACACTCGTGTATCTTTATAATAGTCTAACACGTCTTATTATAATCAGCCATTGATAGAGTACCCCTCTACTTGGCTACACACATCTAGAAATTTGAGGTTTTATATGATGAAATACAGAGGAATGTCACCTCTGGCTGCCTTTATGCTGATATCAGTGAGTGTCATGGTTACTGGCTGTGACGACCACTCAGGGCAATCTGGTCAGCGTCCAGCCGCACAGGTCGATGTGATAACACTTAAGGCTTCTTCTCTTGCTCTAACAAATGAATTGCCAGGACGCACAGCGGCATGGCGTGTCGCTGAAGTCCGCCCGCAAGTGTCAGGCATCATTTTAAAACGCAACTTCACTGAGGGAAGCGATGTTGCTGCAGGCGTCTCGCTGTATCAGATCGACCCCGCAACCTACCAAGCAGCCTATGACAGTGCTAAAGGGGAACTTGCCAGAGCGCAAGCAAATGCACGTATTGCACAATTAACCCTAGATCGCTATAAGCCCCTATTAGGCACTCAGTATATCAGTAAGCAAGATTATGATACGGCCGCCGCGACCTTAGCTCAGAATAATGCTGCAGTCAGTACCGCGAAAGCCAGTCTAGAATCCGCACGCATTAACCTCAACTACACGAAAGTGATGTCACCCATTGCTGGTCGGATTGGTAAATCCACCGTGACTGAAGGGGCACTGGTACAAAATGGGCAAACATCAGCACTCGCTACAGTACAACAAATTGATCCGATGTACGTTGACCTGACTCAATCCAGTGATGAGTACCTTAAATTGCGTTCTGAATTATCATCGGGACAGATCACTCAAAGTGGTAAAGCGGATGTGCAAATCGTCCTTGATAATGGTCAAACTTTCGCCCACAAAGGGACGTTGGAGTTCTCTGATGTGACGGTGGATGAGACTACAGGCTCAATTACGCTTCGCGCGGTCGTACCCAATCCTGAACACACATTATTACCCGGTATGTATGTACGGGCTAAGATCAGTGAAGGCGTAAAACAAAATGCCATCCTTGTACCACAACAAGGGATTTCGCGTACACCAACAGGTCAAGCGAGTGCCTTAATCGTCAATAAAGAGAATAAAGTTGAGGTCCGCCAAGTGACCACAGGGCAAGCTGTTGGTGATAAATGGTTGATTACTTCTGGTTTACAACAAGGTGATCGCGTAATTGTATCCGGCCTGCAAAAAACTGCACCCGGTGCTGAAGTAGATCCACAGGAAGTGAACCCGCAAGCTCAACAAAATCAGGACGCGTCTCAAGACGCAGCTCACTAATCGTCACTACAGGAGCCACTGATTTATGGCTAAGTTTTTTATAGATCGTCCGATTTTCGCATGGGTTATCGCTATTGTTATAATGCTCGCAGGTGCATTATCAATAATGAGACTTCCTATTGCGCAATATCCGGATGTTGCGCCACCGGCGGTTTCCATCAGTGCTTCCTATCCAGGCGCTGATGCGAAAACCTTACAGGATTCAGTAACCCAAGTTATTGAACAGAATATGAACGGATTGGATGGCCTGCTTTATATGTCCTCCAACAGTGACTCTTCTGGTAATCTCCAATTAATCTTGACCTTTTCGTCTGGCACCGATCCAGATATTGCTCAGGTGCAGGTGCAGAATAAGCTGCAGCTGGCGATGCCGTTGTTACCTCAAGAAGTGCAACAACAAGGGATCAATGTAAAAAAATCCTCCAGCAGCTTTCTGATGGTCGCCGGATTTTACAGTCAAGATGGTAACATGGATCAGAACGACCTTTCTGATTATGTCTCCTCGACCATTAAAGATCCTATCAGCCGTATTAACGGTGTCGGGGATACTCAGGTGTTTGGAGCACAATATGCCATGCGTATCTGGATGGATCCATCCAAACTGAATAACTATAAATTAACAGCAGAAGATATTGTTAGCGCCATCAAAGCCCAGAATGCCCAAGTTGCAGCGGGACAACTCGGTGGAGCACCGGCCGTTGAAAACCAACAACTGAATGCTTCTATTATTGCGCAAACGCGACTGACGAACCCAACAGAGTTCGGTAATATTTTACTTAAAACGAATACCGATGGTTCTCAGGTCCGTTTACGTGATGTCGCAACCATTAAGCTTGGCGGCGAAAACTATGAGGTTATTGCTCGATTTAATGGTAAACCTGCCTCAGGGATCGGGATTAAATTGGCAACAGGCGCCAATGCTCTAAACACTGCGAGCGCGGTTAAAGCAAAATTGGCAGAACTCGAACCAACCCTGCCCCATGGCATGAAGATTGTTTATCCTTACGACACCACGCCTTTTGTTAAAATCTCTATTTTCGAAGTTGTGAAAACCTTATTCGAAGCTATCGTCTTGGTTTTCATCGTCATGTATATGTTTTTACAAAGCTTCCGTGCAACGATTATTCCAACGCTTGCAGTACCCGTGGTATTACTTGGTACATTTGGTGTGATCAGTGCGTTTGGCTATTCAATCAATACCCTCACCATGTTTGGCTTGGTACTGGCCATTGGCTTGCTGGTGGATGATGCTATCGTCGTGGTCGAAAACGTCGAAAGGGTCATGAAAGAAGAGAATTTGCAGCCCAAAGAAGCAACTAAACGCTCGATGGAACAAATACAGGGTGCATTAGTTGGTATTGCAATGGTGCTCTCCGCGGTATTTATCCCCATGGCTTTCTTTGGCGGTTCAACGGGCGTGATTTATCGTCAGTTCTCTATTACCATTGTGTCAGCCATGGTACTTTCTGTGATCGTTGCCATGATCCTAACCCCTGCGCTCTGTGCCACTATCCTGAAAAAATCAGATACAGAGCACAACAATACGTCCGGTTTCTTTGGCTGGTTTAACCGAATGTTTGATAAAAGCACCGATCACTATGTGCACAGCGTCAGTCATATTATTCGTAAAACTGGACGCTATCTGATTATTTATCTGGCGATTGTCGTGGGTATGGTTGTGCTGTTTATGAAGCTGCCTTCCTCATTTTTACCTGATGAAGATCAGGGACTGTTGTTAGCTCAGGTGCAGCTGCCTACAGGGGCAACCCAACAACGTACTCAAAAAGTGATGGATCAGGTTACTCATTATTTCCTGACTAAAGAAAAAGACAATGTGAAATCTGTCTTTACCGTGAATGGCTTTGGTTTTGCTGGACGCGGACAAAATACCGGTATTGCCTTCATGAGTCTTAAAGACTGGGATGAACGTCATGGCTCTCAAAATAAGGTCGCAGCGATTGCTGGGCGCGCTTATATGGCTCTCAGCCAGATCAAAGATGCCGTGGTTATTCCTTTTAACCTACCCGCAATTATTGAAATGGGGACGGCAACAGGTTTTGACTTTGAGCTGATTGATCAGGCCAACTTGGGGCACGAGAAACTGACAGAAGCACGTAACCAATTACTCGGTATGGCAGCACAGCATCCCGATGTTCTTACGGCAGTTCGTCCTAATGGTATGGAAGACACCCCTCAATACAAACTGATCATTGATCAAGAAAAAGCCACCGCTCTCGGCGTCTCTATTACTTCAATCAATAATACCCTGAGTGCTGGCTGGGGTGGGAATTATGTCAATGATTTTATAGATCGAGGCCGTGTTAAGAAAGTGTATCTGATGGGTAAAGCCGACTCTCGTATGCTACCTAACGACATTAATAAATGGTATGTGCGTAATGCTAACGGTGAAATGGTGCCTTTCTCTGCCTTTTCTTCTGCTAAATGGCAATACGGTTCACCAAGACTTGAACGTTACAATGGTCTGCCCTCAATGGAAATACAGGGTCAAGCAGCACCAGGAAAAAGTACAGGTGAAGCGATGGATCTCATGCAGCAGTTAGTGAAAAAACTGCCAGAAGGCATTGGTTATGAATGGACAGGCATGTCTTATCAAGAACGTATGTCAGGGAATCAAGCTCCAGCATTGTATGCAATTTCACTGATTGTCGTCTTCTTGTGTCTTGCTGCCTTGTATGAAAGTTGGTCAATACCCTTTGCCGTTATGCTCGTCGTCCCTTTAGGTGTGATTGGTGCATTACTGTTTACGACGCTACGGGGTTTAAGTAATGATGTGTATTTCGCGGTAGGCTTATTAACTACCGTCGGGATCTCAGCCAAAAATGCCATATTGATCGTCGAATTTGCCGTTGACCTTATGAAAGAAGGGAAAGGTCTGATGGAATCAACCTTAGAAGCAGTGCGGATGCGTCTACGCCCTATTCTGATGACCTCCCTTGCCTTTATCTTGGGTGTACTACCCCTCGCTATCAGTACTGGTGCGGGTTCAGGCGCTCAGAATGCAGTCGGTACAGGTGTGATAGGCGGTATGGTAACCGCTACCTGTTTAGCCATCTTCTTAGTCCCTGTGTTCTTCGTCGTAGTTAGACGCCGCTTTAGTCAAGGGACTAAAGAAAATAATCAAACTAGCAAATAATTAAGCTGATAAGCGTCTGATCATTAAGCCATCCTTCGGGGTGGCTTTTTTTCACCCCATAAAAACAGGACTTACTCTCGATTTGTTCTGTTCCAGAACAAGCATGACAAAATATCAAATCCCATTCTCTGAAAGATGCAGGATGGCTCAGCCCCCCTCGTCTGACACTTTTTTATAACTGAAAAATCTGCGTGTTGTCACCTAAAATCAACACCATAATTTATCCTGAATTTTATTTATATAAAACTGTTAAATTATTGATTAATTTATATATTTGATCATGATTCTCGGCATTTCTCCCTTAAAAAAGCAAACCGTTCCACGCATGATACCAGTAATAAGAGCAATCACTTATTATCGATGTTTACCTGAAGGGATTAAGATGACATTCCAGTCGATCGTGAATAATAATACTCAAATATTTGTGGTTTTCAGTTGCGATTTTATGACTTTTTTCAGCTAGCAAAGGAATCAGACAGTTATTTGAATGGGCTTTGTATATTGAAAAGTAATCATGAATACTGGGTTCAACACATAAGATAAAATAATCAGCACGGTGAAATGAGCATAACCTTATGTTTTTTAAAAAATTACTATAGCAAACATTTTGTGTACTAGATTAACCGTAAAAAAGCTGTTTACTCATTCTTCGCCTCTAAGCCACAAATAGCGTTGTGCCTTTTTAAGAAAAATATATATAATATCCCTCTATGCTTTTATCCATAATTCCTATTGCCAGTCAACGTTATTATGGTTAATCTAGACGAGAATGGTATTTTTGCAATTAATGGTTCAACTTATGTCATCTTGTTCGCTGATAGATGTTGCACCCATAGGGTATTTTTTGGCTTTAAATTGTTTATAATTGTAAGTATCCCATCCTAGGAATTCTTACTCAAGGCTGTATCATGGCAGTATTTGTATGAGATTATGGTGCTTTAGGTAAAAAAATGGCCAAAGAATAAAGGGTTGAATACATCTATTCTACTAACGAATATGTACCGACATATGGCACGTCTGCTTTATTTTGCGTTCTGAGAGTTTGATATATCGGTTTCGCATAGAATATGAAATGTACTCAATCTGATTTTAGCTATAGTGAATAGGTTAAGTTGTTAATTGTATAATTAATACAATTTTTATGTTGATTGCGCTTACAATCTACTTAATTTATCTCATGTAGCGATACCTGAGAATAGTACATTGCTCCTTAGTATGAATTGATTATTTTATTGACTAGTGATATTTCACTGTTTAATAAAATTTCTATGACAATAAGTGTGAGAGTTTTCATCATGGATAAAAATAGTAATTTAACTAAAAATGACTATTTAATGCGCTTGAGGCGTTGTAACTCTATTGATACGCTAGATCGTATTATTGAAAAAAAAGAACATGAACTTGATGATGTTCAGTTGGTTACCTTTTACTCTGCTGCCGATCACCGCTTAGCTGAACTGACCGTTGGTGTCCTCTATGATGAAGTCCCACCACAGGTTTGGACATTGGTCAGATAGTTTACTTTTTCAGAATAAAAACAATTATCATAGTCACCTTTTTTGACCGATGACAAGTTAGAATAAAAATTTACATTCATGGAAATAAGATCGTTGATTAATAGTAGAGACAATCAACGATAATTATTTTGTCTATGATGATAATATCTAAGATTTCTCAGCCGACTTGAGTGCAGTTGAGAAAATATTAGAATGAATAAATTAATTAATTTATTCTACATCACAAGATTGGGATACTTGCATCGAATACACGGCTCGCATCAATTGTTTTCGATATACCGATATTTCAGTGAAAGTAAAAAGACGTATGACTTGAAAATAACCAGATTGCAGATAGGGGTGGGGGCTTTGCCAGCGACATCCCGGCACATGTATCATCTGCTACGGCTGCTTCCTTCCGGACCTGACCGAGTTCACAAACTAACATTGCGGGAGAACCAACAAAGCCCCCATTGATTGTCCTATATCAGGACGCGTGAATTATGGTAGAAGTCAGCTTAAATTGCAAGCGTAGTACACCTAACCGCTGCTTAATTAGGCAGGCATACTCGACTGCGCAATGACAACGCGTCCCACCAAATTTCAACAACACGCATCTCCCCTCGTTTTGCTGATATCTCCAAGGTTGTACTGACTGAAGATAATCTCATGCGTATGTCTGATTGTCCTCGCTCGGGCCGACCGATGGCCGGAAAGCAGAAGAAGCGCACCACAGACACTCACTTACCTTGGCATTGTGTTATCAAACCATTCGCGACAGAGGAATGTGATATACAACCGCTAAAATGTGTATTTAATCCGAGCCGCCTGTTCGCTGTTCTGATGGTATGCAAAGCCTCGTGGGTTACCGCTGGCAACCCACCAAATACACACCCGAAGATACACTACTTCGCAACGGCTAATGCCACATTTGGCACCGATATTAGCGTCAGATCCTGCTTATGACTGGATCCGGTGACCACGGGCTGTAAAGACTTCGCTGTCATAATGACCTTATCGTTAAGGGAAACTGTTGCGGTCAACAGCGCCTGACTCTCTGGCGTAATTTTTACCCCCTTCAGCGGCAACTGATAATGTATCGGCGCCTGCTCTCCTTCTAGCTTTTTCACGGTCTGAGCCAGAACTTGAGTTGGTCCGGGGATGTCGGTAACACTAGCTAAGGTCACCGTTAAGGTTGCATCAGAAGGTAAAATCAGAGCCCGCTGTGTAAACAATGTACCACTGATCGTCGCAGGTTCGACAATCGGTATCGCCGGGTTAGCAGGTCGTTGCACGTTATTGCCTGTTTCTGAACAAGCAGATAAAAATAATGCAGTGATGGCAATACTCAGCACAGAGCGTATTTTCATTTCATTCATCTCCTTGTTAATATGCTAAATCTAAAAAAATCACCCACAATAATGTGGCTACAACTAAGTGTGGCACAAATTTAAAGTTTTGCGTGCTAACAAGCGATCAACCTCAATAACTCCTCACTCTTTATGCAATTTTCCTAGGGGCACGATAAATGAATGACGCGTTGCAATCACTCTGCCAGTTGCTGACACTCGTCCCCCTTGATCAGCAATGCTTTCAGTCACAACGGCCTCCCGCTGGATTAGGTTCAGTCTTTGGAGGCCAACTGGTCGCTCAAGCGCTCTACAGTGCCTCCCGCACCGTCACGACAGAGCGGCCTATCCACTCATTACATTGTTACTTTGTCCGGCCAGCCAGCAGGAACACGCCGATTGAATACCATGTTGACATCCTGCGCGATGGTCTAGGCGCAAGTGCCCGTCGGGTGACGGCAAGCCAAAATGGTAGCGATGTTTTTTTCTTTAATGCATCGTTTCAGTCACCCCGTATCGGCGTTCAACATCAGACCAGTAACATGCCAGAAGTTCCTCCTCCTCAAGATCTTGAAAACGAGCAACAACTGGCAATGAGATATCGACACGAGATCCCAGAACACTATCGACGTTGGTTTTTAAGGGAGCGACCTTTTGATATCCGCCCGGTTGGTTTTTATCATCCATTCGAAGGCGGCAAGCATTCTGCTGTGCGACAGGTTTGGATCAAAGCCCAAGAGACGGTATCCGACCCGTTTCTGCATCGCTGCCTCTTGGCTTATGTCTCTGATACCCATTTATTACCGGTCTGTCTACAACCTCACGGGAAAGGTTTTTTACACCCTTCAGTCCGTATTGCCAGCATCGATCACAGTCTGTGGTTTCATCGTCCTGTTGATATTAACCAATGGATGTTATACCAAGTCATTAGTCCGGTGACCAACGATGGTCGAGGGTTTGTACGTGGCGAATTTTATTCACAACAAGGTGACTTATTGGTCTCAGTGGCACAAGAAGGTATGATCCGTTGTCGTTGATAAAAAACAGCCCGTCTGCCATCTCCGCAGACGGGCTGTCTAGCAAACACTAAGGATTATAGGCATTTTCGCCATGGCTATTGACATCCAGACCTTCACGTTCACTCTCTTCGGGGACCCTAAATACAACTAACTTGTCGGCAATTTTAAAACTCACAAAAGCGATCACCGCTGACCATCCAACGGTAACAAGACAACTCAGCAATTGGATCCAAACCTGATGCCCCATCGTTACCCCTGCCGCATACCCGACGCCACCCAATGAGCTGGAAGCAAAAATACCGGTTAAGAGACACCCAAGGATCCCACAAGTCCCGTGTACGCCAAACACATCGCAAGGATCGTCAATGTTTAATAAACGCTTCAAGCCTGTGACGCCCCATAATCCAGTGATCCCAGATAAGAAGCCAATGATTAAAGCCCCCCCTACACCGACATAACCACAAGCAGGAGTGATCGCCACCAAACCTGAAATCACGCCAGAGCAGGCACCCAAGAGAGAGGGTTTACCACGTAACCACCATTCACAGCCAATCCAGCTCAATACGGCTACTGCCGTCGCCGTAACTGTATTAAGAAAAGCCAATGCAGCCACTTCATTGACGGACGCCGCTGAACCGGCATTAAAGCCAAACCAGCCGATATAGAGGATCGCCGTACCGGTAAAAACCATTGGCAGATTATGAGGCTTGATAGCCTCTTTACCATAACCACTGCGTTTACCCAATAAAGCGGCACCGACCAATCCCGCGATTGCGGCATTGATATGTACCACCGTGCCCCCGGCAAAATCGAGTGCGCCATCCTGGGATAAAAATCCGCCTCCCCAAACCATATGCGCAATGGGAAGGTAAGCTGCACTGACCCAAAGTAAAGAGAAAATCACGATAGCAGCAAAGTTAGCTCGCTCAGCAATGGCTCCTACCACCAAGGCGACGGTAATGCAAGCAAATGAAGCCTGATAGACAATATGGATATATTGATAAATGCTGCCCATGACAGACTTCATACCGATATTTTTAAGCATCAGCCAGTGCACACCACCAATCCAGCCATTCCCTTCACTAAAGGCGAGACTGTACCCATAGATAATCCATACCACGCAAACTAACGAAAAAGTAACAGTAACTTGGGTCATCAGTGATAAAACATTTTTACTTCTCAGTAACCCCCCATAAAATAGGGCGATCCCAGGGATGGTCATAAATAAGACCAATACCGTGCAGATCATCATAAACCCGTTATCCGCTTGATTCGTCTGTGTCACTTCCGTAGCGTTAGCCAAGATTGGCGAAAACGAGAGTAACGAGGCAAGCAGTCTGATTAATTGCGTTTTCATTGCCGATCACCTTTAAATAGTCTATCTGGCTTACAGTGCTTCATTATTCGTTTCACCCGTTCTGATACGAATCACTTGTTCAAGACTTGCTATAAATATTTTTCCGTCACCAATTTTGCCGGTATAGGCGGCTTGGCTCACCACATCAATCACCTCATCGAGTTGTTCGGCAGCGATGGCCACCTCAATCTTCACTTTAGGTAGGAAATTAACATTATATTCAGCGCCACGGTATAATTCAGCATGTCCTTTTTGACGACCAAATCCCCTGACTTCCGTCACAGTGAGTCCTTGAATACCGATTGAAGACAACGCTTCCCGCACATCTTCTAATTTAAATGGTTTAATTATTACAGTAACAAGCTTCATTAACCCCTTCTCCCGCTATCCACGTCTTTCTAGGGAAATAAAGCAAAGGCCGTGCCAGCTTATCGTCTCGCACCGTATTCACCCTGTGACGAATAAGTAAAATAAGTGAAGATAACCCGTCGTGTTAGATCGCCTTTACTTTAACGCACTGTTATAGCGCACAATGCTCTGATTGTGTGCAACTCCTCAAGTACGAGTCACAAACGTGACATCAATGATGACAACAAGCGGCCTGCCGTTGTCCATCACACTCATGACAACGGCAGACAATGCCCGTTTAATGAGCTTGTCAGTCATTGCAAAAAGGCGTCTTTCCCTCACTCGACCGCGTGTTCAGCCACGGATAGCATGTCGTGAGTCTTCATGTCCAATCGCACTGTGCCTAAGGTCCGGATTTAGCGCACAAAGGATAAATTTACCCTTGAGCACTTAATCGTTAAAATAGCGGGATAACAAGAGGGAAAAACAACATGAGTAAAGCAGTGGTAGTATTCAGCGGTGGCCAAGATTCGACCACCTGCCTGATTCAGGCAAAGCAACACTATGATCACGTTCATTGTCTCACTTTCGATTATGGTCAGCGCCATCAACAAGAAATCGCTATCGCAGAAAAATTAGCGAAATATTTAGAGGTAGCGGCTCATAAAATATTGGATGTCAAACTTCTAAATGAATTGGCGATCAGTAGTTTGACTCGTGATCATATCCCTGTCCCCGCCTTCGAAGCAGCGTCTAACGGATTACCCAGTACGTTTGTTCCCGGTCGTAACATTTTATTTATGACCCTCGCATCAATTTACGCTTATCAAGTGGGCGCTGATACCGTCATAACTGGTGTCTGTGAAACCGATTTTTCAGGCTATCCAGATTGCCGTGATGAGTTTATCCGCGCGCTAAATCATTCAGTCAATTTGGGTATGGCACGTGACCTTCGTTTTGAAACCCCCCTCATGTGGTTAAATAAAGCGGAAACTTGGGCCTTGGCTGATTATTGGCAGCAACTTGACCTCGTCAAAAATCAGACCTTAACATGTTACAACGGCATTCAAGGTGATGGCTGTGGTCACTGCGCCGCTTGTCATCTGCGCATGACTGGCCTACAGCATTATCTCACAGACAAAGACACCGTGATGCAAAGTCTGAAACTGAAAACAGGTCTCCGTTAAGTCCGCGCTAGCAACATATTCTTTTTTCTTCTGCCTTGCAGCCCGAATACTGACAATAAAAAGGCGTATTCGGGCTAGGAAAAACAAGGAAACAGGAAGTGCTCGCCTCTGTATATTCATATCAGTTCACACGGCCAACTGACATGCCTAACAGGCGCTTTAATACCCATCACCCTGTATATCTCATTTAAGGGGCGGCATGTGGGCTAAGGCGTTGTTGCATTTTTTGACGTAATATTCCCTCAAATGGCATACTGCATCGTGTTTTAAGATCGAGACAAACAAAGGTAACCCGTGCATCTGCCACCCTCACCTTATCACTCTGTCTCAGTATCACTTGGCGTAATACTGCACTTTTATGGCCAAGACGAATAAGCTCGCTTTCAATCAATAATCGATCCCCCAACACAACCGGGAGACAGTAATCAATATTAATATTGACCGCAGCCAATCCAATCTGCTGCTGTTGCAACCACGGCAGTAACGACTCGGCCTCAAGCCAATGCCAGCGAGCTTGTTCTATGAACTCAAGATAGCGAGCATTGTTAACATGTTGAAAAACATCAATATGGTAGCCGCAAACTTTAATGGATACAGTCATGATCCTTGCTCCTCTGATAGACTAAGCGTCTTTTGATATTTTTAAAGTATCAGCAAGTCAGTGGTCAGCGGCTATTTTATGTGCAGATTGCGAACACTTTCACAATTTCAATTGATGTTTATTCTGTTCTACCAGTGTGGGGCCAAAACCAGGGACTTCAGCAAGTTGCTCAACCGCCGTGAACGGCCCAAACTTCTCTCGGTATTCCACAATCGCTTGGGCTTTTTTTAGACCAATACCTTTGAGTTGATTGGCCATGGTTTGTGCATCAGACCGGTTGATACTGACCGATATCGGCTTATCAGCACCTTGTGTTGCAGGTAGAGGGGGGGCGCCCTTATTAACGCTTGACTTGTTCGTGCTGTTGTTTGGGATGTTGGCTGTGATCTGCTGACTGTAGACTAGACAGTGATAGGATGAAAATACAAGGGGTAATAGGAGCACGGCACTTGGTTTGATTAGCATATGAATTTCTCCTTTTAGTGGGTAAGTTCCACTTTGCCTCGATGATTAAATGGGTAAAAGGGCAATTCACTGAATATGGAAAAGGCCGCACAAGCGGCCTTTTTGTGAAGGATTAATTACCTTCGATTTGAGAGGGACAACTAAGAATCACTGGCAGCCGCCCCATATTTAATGGTCGATTGCTGGCGTAATTGCTGAAGTAATGCAGCAAAAACCAATTGTGCATTGTTGCTCGATACCCCCTCAGCCATGGCTTTCTGCTTATCTGCAGTCATAGTGCCGGGTATGACCTGGTCTAATGCAATAATAACCAAATTATTTTTCCCATCGATCGCGTTGCTGTAACTGACGTGATGATCCTTAGGTTCGGTCATCGCAAAAGCTGCAGCAGCCACCTCTCCACGTTGACTTCGCTCGACGTTCTGTGATGCAGAAAAGGTTAATCCCGCCCCATCTAACGCTTTCATATTCCCTTTTTGAAGCTGCGTTACTATATTCTTGGCTAATTGTTTAGCCTGGTCGAGTGCCTTTTGTTGACTTAACGCCTTCACAACTTGGTCATGAACAGCCTGTAAGGGTTGTAATTCAGCTGGCTTGAAGCCACTGATCCTAACCACAAACGCACGATCCCCATCGACACTGATCGTGCCAGAATTCACGCCCGGTGAAGATTTATTTGGTAACAGGCTACCATCGAAAAGCACTTGTTTGACTGGCTCGAAATTCAATGCCGCTGGTACAGAGTTTTTACTGAACCATTCTGTTGTTTGCACCTTGATACCTGACGCTTGCTCAGCAGAATTGAGAGAGGACGCGTCATTACTGGCCGCATCATTGACCACTTGTTGTAATTTATAAAATTGATTAATGGCCGTTTCATGCTGTACCTTTTGCAGTACGGCATTCCGAACTTGCTCCAACGGTTGCGTTTCTGCAGCTTGAACATCATCAAGACGGACAATAATAAAACCAAATTGACTTTTTATCACCGAAGAAAGCTGCCCTTTCGTGGTCAAGTGTGCAGATTTAAACTCATTCGGTGTGGTCGCCTCTTCAAGCCACCCCATATCCCCACCCTTTTTCGATGAGACAACATCAATGGAAGACTGCTTTGCTAAGGTTGAGAAATCAGCGCCTTGTTGTAATTTCTTTAATATCTCGTTGGCTTGTTGTTCGGTTTTTACTTGTATCACGCTATAGCGGCTGCGCTGGGGTCGCGTATAATCGTCTTTATGATTGTCGTACCATGCTTGTACCTGTTGGGGATCTGGTGTTTTTTGAAGTTTTTCAGCATCAAGTTTGATATAACTGACCTGATACTGATCGGGCTGTTGATATTGCGCTTTGTGCAGCTGGTAATAACTCTGGATCTCGTCATCACTCAGTTTCTGTTTTTTTGCTAATTGCTCAGTATCAATGACCGCAGTACGGATCTTTCTTTGTTGAGCAACCAGTGCAACCATTTGTTGCAACTCATTTTTAAGCATAAAATCACTGCCTACAATCCCATTGGTAAGCTGCTCGGTTTGTAAACTATGACGTAAGGCTTCCGCGTAGGTGTCTGGTGTATAGCCTGCATTAGCTAACATTGAAGCAAAAACTTCGTTATTAAAGTGCCCGTCTTTCTTAAAGGCATCAACGGAGAAAATGAACGTCTTAACTTGCTCATCACTGACATGCAAACCTAATTTTTTAAGGTAATTCTGTACCAATAGCTGATCGATCAAATTATTCAGTGTTTGCTCACGCAGCTGTTTAACATAGCTCGGTTCAGCGGCAAGCACAGTATACAATTCACCAAGTCGCTGCTTTTGCTCATTACGTGCATTGCTCACCGCATTCTCTAACTGAGTACGGGAAATGGTTTCATCATCAACTTTCACGGCATAATCATTTCCACTTCCAACAAGGTAGTTACCTACACCCGTCAGTACGAATGAAACAATTATGGCTCCCAGCAATATCTTAAGCACGACGTGGCCAGAGGCCGTGCGTAGTTTGTCCATCATGGTTTGATAACACTCCACTTGGTTTAATTATGATGTTCACCCATCACACAATAACTTGGCCCGCAATTAACGAACCGGTTGATACTTTACATTGTCTTTCACTGAGTTGAATAAAAAAGGCACATCCTTCGATGTGCCTCTATATTACAGGATAAGCTCAATACAGTCCTCATTCCATGTAAGAAAAACTTGGATGGAATATCAACATATTAATTCACTGCGTCTTTAAGCGCCTTACCTGCACGAAATCCTGGCACTTTGGCTGCCTGAATCGTAATTTCTTTACCTGTTTGAGGGTTACGTCCAGTCCGTGCAGCACGATCTTTCACTACAAAGCTACCAAAACCCACTAGAGCAACATCGTCACCAGCTTGGAGAGACTCCGTCACAGTGCTAATAAAAGCTTCCAGTACACGTCCAGCTGCCGCTTTAGATATATCCGCGTTGGCCGCAATTTTATCAATTAGTTGTGACTTATTCACGTTATCACCCTCTCTTATATATTCACATGTTGCCTGACGATCTTGCTACATAAACACAAAACCATCAGAAGCTCTCCGATTATAGAACACTATAATGGATGTTCAAAATGATAACTAATCCTCAATCTATTGGAGAAGTTATCGATAATGATCAGGATACTACTTTTCCGTAGTAAAGCCTTGTGGAGAGTTTTGCAAAGCAATATTCAACACGTCCTCAATCCGTTTAACAGGGTGGATATCAAGCCCTTCCAAAACATTCGCCGGTATATCTTCCAGATCTCGTGTGTTCTCATCTGGTATCACTACCGTTGTAATGCCTCCCCTCAGTGCTGCAAGTAACTTCTCTTTTAAACCACCAATAGGCAATACTTGTCCACGTAACGTGATCTCACCAGTCATGGCAACGTTAGCCCGCACGGGATTCCCCGTTAAACTGGATACCAACGCGGTACACATGGCGATCCCCGCACTCGGACCATCTTTGGGTGTCGCACCTTCAGGCACATGCACATGGATATCACGCTTCTCATAAAAATCAGCATTAATCCCCCACTGCTCTGCGCCAGCACGAACGACCGTCATCGCAGCTTTGATCGACTCCTGCATGACTTCACCCAAAGAACCAGTATAGCTCAATTTTCCTTTGCCAGGGACACTGGCTGTTTCAATCGTCAATAATTCGCCACCGACTTCAGTCCAAGCAAGCCCCGTCACCTGACCAATACGATTTTCACTGTCTGCTTTGCCATAATCAAAACGCTGTACACCAAGATATTTGTTCAGGTTATCACCGTTCACGCTAACCTGTTTCAATGATTTATCTAAAAGTAAGGCTTTTACTACTTTACGGCATATTTTAGAGAGTTCACGTTCGAGATTACGCACACCAGCTTCACGAGTATAATAACGAATAATTCCGATTATCGCGCTATCATCCACCTCAATCTCATGACGTTTAAGCGCATTACGTTCAATTTGTTTTGGTAACAGATGTTCACGGGCAATGTTTAGCTTTTCATCTTCGGTATACCCTGAAAGACGGATGACTTCCATACGATCAAGTAAGGGCGCGGGAATATTCATTGAATTCGATGTCGCAACAAACATGACATCAGACAAATCGTAATCCACTTCCAAATAATGATCGCTAAACGCATTATTCTGCTCAGGATCTAACACTTCGAGTAAGGCTGAAGCGGGATCGCCTCGCATGTCCGATGACATTTTATCAATCTCATCTAGCAGGAATAATGGATTACGTACACCCACCTTGCTTATTTTTTGGATAAGTTTACCTGGCATAGAGCCAATATAGGTGCGACGATGGCCTCTGATTTCTGCCTCATCACGCACACCACCTAAAGCCATACGGACATATTTACGCCCAGTCGCCTTAGCAATAGACTGACCAAGCGAGGTTTTCCCCACACCAGGTGGTCCAACAAGGCACAGTATTGGTCCTCGGATTTTATTCACTCGACTCTGTACTGCAAGGTACTCAAGAATACGCTCTTTTACCCTTTCTAGACCATGATGATCTTTATCCAGTACTGCCAGCGCCTTAGGCAAATCCTTTTTCACTTTACTGCGGGCAACCCAAGGGACTTGAATCATCCAATCAATGTAACTACGAACAACGGTCGCCTCTGCTGACATCGGTGCCATCATTTTTAATTTTTGCAGCTCAGCTTCCGCTTTTTCACGGACTTCTGTCGGCATTTTGGCGTCATCAATACGCTGTTTTAGCGCTTCGAACTCATCAGGGATCTCGTCCATTTCGCCAAGTTCTTTCTGAATCGCCTTCATTTGTTCATTCAGATAATATTCACGCTGGCTTTTTTCCATCTGCTTTTTAACCCGATTACGGATCCGCTTCTCAACCTGCAAGAGGTCGATTTCGGATTCCATCATCGCCATCAGATGCTCTAATCGCTTATCTATACTGGTCATTTCCAGCACCATTTGCTTATCTGCCAGTTTTAAAGACATATGCGCTGCGATGGTGTCAGCTAACCTTGCCGCGTCATCAATATTGTTTAACGATGTCAGCACTTCAGGGGGAATTTTTTTATTGAGCTTGACATAATTTTCAAATTGACTGACGGCTGTTCGGATCAGAACTTCTTGCTCACGATCGTCAAGCTCCGATTCTGTCAGATATTCAATTTCCGCAGTGAAAAATTGATCGGGTTGCTCTTCGAGCGATAGAATTTTCGCACGTTGTAAACCTTCAACTAAGACCTTTACTGTCCCATCGGGTAATTTCAGCATCTGTAACACAGAAGCAACCGTCCCTACAGTGAAAAGATCATCAGCATCAGGGTCGTCTTTACTGGCCTCTTTCTGGGCGACCAGCATGATAGATTTATCATTAGCCATAGCTGCATCCAGACAGCGTATGGATTTGTCCCTTCCTACAAACAGAGGAATTACCATATGCGGATACACAACCACATCGCGCAATGGTAAAACTGGGATATCAATGCGTTCCGAACGCTCAGATGTCATAGAGCTCTCTCTTTAATTTTAGTTTCGTCAGCTAAACAAGGCCTGAACTGTGACGCTGCAGAATCAGGTCAATATTGAGTATATGGGGATAATAGAACGACTTTCAATATTGGGAATACCATAAAATAGATTTATACTGTTGTTAACCTGTCTTTCACCCTAAATCCAGCACACAAAGTAAAACACGTGAGAGTGATCCCGTTGCATTTCCGCTTTCCAATCGAGGCCATGATTTACTGTTCGGCCTTGAGCAGAATTTGCGATCATCGCCGTTAACTGGCGAATGTAAAACAAAGGGTTTGCATGTGCATTCCCGCTCAAATCACGGTTCGTTGCTGATGGAGCCTTGCAATAAAAAAGGGCTCCACCTGAGGAGCCCTGATGCTAGAGAGATATCAACGGGTAAACATTACTCGCCTGAGGCATGGGCTTCTGGCGGGCTCAATATCATCTCTGGTTCTGATTTACCATTAATAACTGCTTCATTAACGACAACTTTGGCTACATTATCCAAAGAAGGCAGTTCATACATGGTCTCCAGTAAGGTGGATTCCACAATGGAACGTAAACCGCGTGCCCCTGTTTTGCGACTCAACGCTTTTTTGGCTATCGCGATTAACGCATCATCAGAGAATTCAAGCTCCGTGCCTTCCAAGTTAAATAAAGCTTGAAATTGCTTTGTTAATGCATTTTTAGGCTCTTTAAGTATCTGAATCAATGCGTCTTCATTCAATTCATTGAGCGTGGCAACAACAGGTAATCGACCAATAAACTCAGGAATAAGGCCAAATTTAATTAAATCTTCGGGTTCAACCTGAGACAACAACTCACTTTCCGTGGCCTTTTGACTGGTGTCTTTCACCTGGGCACCAAATCCAATGCCAGAACCGGTTTCAACACGCTGTGCAATCACTTTATCCAGTCCAGCAAAAGCCCCCCCACAGATAAACAAGATTTTGGAGGTGTCGACTTGTAAAAACTCTTGCTGTGGATGTTTACGTCCCCCTTGTGGGGGAACGGCGGCCACCGTGCCTTCAATCAATTTCAATAAGGCTTGCTGAACCCCTTCACCGGAGACATCACGTGTGATTGATGGATTATCGGATTTACGAGAAATCTTATCAATCTCATCAATATAGACGATACCACGCTGTGCTTTCTCCACATCGTAATCACATTTTTGCAGTAATTTCTGAATGATGTTCTCGACATCTTCCCCCACATAACCGGCTTCAGTCAATGTCGTGGCATCGGCCATGGTAAAAGGCACATCGAGCAAGCGCGCCATGGTTTCTGCTAGCAGCGTTTTACCACTGCCAGTGGGGCCAATTAATAAAATGTTACTTTTACCCAACTCCACACCATCAGCACTGTCCCCATTACGAAGACGCTTATAGTGATTGTATACCGCCACAGCCAGCACTTTTTTCGCTCGCTCCTGCCCAATGACATAGTCATCAAGATGCTGACGAATTTCGCGAGGGGCGGGTAATGAATTACGCTCTCGATGAGGGATGAGATCTTTTATTTCTTCACGAATAATATCATTACAAAGATCCACGCACTCATCACAAATGTATACTGACGGTCCGGCAATCAGCTTACGCACTTCATGCTGGCTTTTGCCGCAAAAAGAACAGTACAGTAGCTTTCCTGAACCGTCTTTGCGTTTCTCAGTCATCAGTTAACCTCTTCTGGTTGTATCCGCCCTTCATATTCATAAGGCTTCGGACTTTCTTAAAATAGTGTATTTCTATTTTGATAGAATACAAATACGATGCAGGCAATCATTAACTGCGCTTGGTTAAAATATCATCAACCAGACCATAAGCTTTCGCTTCTGCAGCAGAAAGGAAATTATCACGCTCGGTATCCCTTTCTATTTCTTCGAGGGTTTTCCCTGTGTGTTTCGCCATTAATTCATTCATTCGCTGCTTAACTTTGATAATTTCATTGGCATGGATCAAGATATCAGAGGCCTGTCCTTGGAATCCCCCCAAAGGCTGATGGATCATCACGCGGGAGTTTGGCAAACAAAACCGCTTCCCTTCAGCCCCCGCCGTCAATAAAAAAGCCCCCATAGAACACGCCTGTCCCATACAGATTGTGCTAACGTCAGGCTTGATGAATTGCATCGTATCATAGATTGACATGCCCGCTGTGATAACACCACCAGGCGAATTAATGTATAAATAGATATCTTTTTCTGGGTTTTCAGCTTCCAAAAATAGCATCTGTGATACCACCAGATTAGCCATATGATCTTCAACTTGACCCGTCAGAAAAATAACACGTTCTTTTAAAAGGCGCGAGTAAATATCATAAGATCGCTCACCACGGGAGGTCTGTTCAACCACCATTGGCACAAGCGCCAAATTTGGGGCTGTCATTTCTGATGGGTTACCGTTTAACATAACTTTCTCCTGGATTGGTTAACGGGTGATGAGTCGGCCGACTGCGTTTTATTATAGCGAATACCATAGATTGCTACCTACACCCTGAAGCATCATCTGGTTATACAGATTATTGGCGCTAAGGCTATAAGTTGGGGCAACACTGATATTTTCAAGCCCATCAATGCGATGGTGTCAGAGGTTCCTCAACTCATACAAACCGCACTGGCTGACACACGATAGAGTAACTATATCAATTTATTTGCAAAAGGCTAACAGCAGCGATAAAAAAAGCCTGTGATCCATTGACCACAGGCTAAGATGAATCGCCTCGACAGATTACGCTGAAGGGTTCATCAGAGACTGAAAATCAGTTTCTTTATCAGTCACTTTTGCTTTTTGAAGAAGGATATCTACCGCCTGTTCTTCAAGCGCGACATTCTGGATATTATCTAGCATTTCTTTATTGCTGTTATAATACTGAATCACTTCCTGAGGGTCTTCATAAGCAGCCGCAATGTCGGCAATCAGAGACTGAACACGCGCGTCATCCACCTTAATTTCATTGCTACGAATCACTTCACCCAGCAATAAACCGACCTGAACACGACGTTTAGCTTGCTCTGCAAACAATTCACGCGGCAATTCCAGTGCTTGATTCTGCTCACCACCAAAACGTTGTGCCGCCTGACGGCGTAACACATCCACTTCACTGTCGATCAAGGCAGCGGGCACATCGATGTCATTGTTATTGACAAGTCCATCAAGCGCTTGGGATTTCACTCGGTTACGAATCGCATTTTTCAGTTCGCGTTGCATATTTTTTTCAATTTCTGCACGCAGACCGGCGACGGAACCATCAGCCACGCCAAAGCGTTGCACAAACGCTTCGTTGAGCTCAGGTAAAATCTGCTGTTCTACTTTTTTCAGTACAATAGCGAACTGTGCATTTTTACCTTTCAGGTTTTCAGCTTGATAATCATCAGGGAATTTCACGTCGATAGTAAAGGTATCACCGGCTTTATGGTTGACAATTCCCTCTTCAAAACCAGGGATCATTCTACCTTGGCCCATTGCCAACGTGAAATCCGTGGCCTGTCCCCCTTCGAATGCTTCACCGTCAACCGTACCATCAAAATCAAGTGTCACACGATCCGTCGCCGTGGCCGCGAGATCCGTGGCTTGCCAGTCTGATTGCTGTTTACGCAACGTGTCAACCATGCTATCAATGTCTTGCTCTTTAATTGCAACAACCGGTTGTTCAATTTCAATTTTATCTAAGCCAGACAACGTCACTTCTGGATAGACTTCAAATTCAACATGATAGGTAAAGCTTTGACCTTCAGTATATTCACCTGGTTTATAGTTAGGCGCACCCGCTGGGTTAACTTTCTCTTTGATAATCGCATCAATAAAATGACGAGACATCAATTCACCCAGCACATCCTGTCGAACTGAGGCGCCATAACGTTGCTCGATAATATTTTTGGGGACTTTTCCTTTACGAAAACCATCAATACGTACTTTTTTTGCTACATCAATCAGTTCTTTTTTCACCGCAGTCGCAATCGTATCAGCTGCGATAGTAATGGTAACACGGCGACCGAGACCCTGAGTTGTTTCTACTGAAACTTGCATCTTATTACCTCAAATTACAAGTCTCTAGGCGCTCCAAGGGATGATGATAAAATTGACTGCGCTGATCTCACAATGAAAATCACCACAATTAATACTGTCAAATATCCACTGACTGGATCGTCCTTAAGACATTCCGGAAAAAAATAGACGCGCTAGTATACCGATATACGAGGTATGAGTCGAGGCTACAGACATAACCGCCTATTGAAAAAGCAATAGATAATTTAACCAGTCATCAACTTCATCATTATTTTTGATAAGTCAATCTAATACTGATTAACAATCAGACTTGCCCACCACGGCATCGTGGTGATAGCGGGACATTTTCAGAAGATTGTTGCCACTCATTCACGGTATACAAATGTAATGCTAATGCGTGTATTGTACTACTGAGCTCATCTTGCAATAAATGATAAATTGCACGGTGTCTGGCAACCAGTTTTAATCCCATGAATTGATCAGAAACCATCACTATTTTAAAGTGACTTTCCGCACCGACAGGGACATTGTGTTGGTAACTTTCATCTTTTACATCGAGATAGTGGGGAGAAAACTGACGGTGCAGTTTAGTCTCAATCAATTCTCTCATCATAACCTTTGCTCCATTTCATCATAAAGATAGTCCTTAATATTCATCACTCGATAGTATCATAACGTTGAGATTATCCTAGTTAATGGTAAAAAATACGTGCTATTTTATTTGTCTTTAAGCAAGATAACGATAAGAAAGACAACCGTTTGTGCCGTTATCTCTCTGAGATTGAAACTAGACTAGGTAATCCGCAACACTGTCATTGGTGGCGGGATCACGTTATAAAATACAGAGAAAGTCGAGAAAATTTATGCTGAAAACGTTTTTAATGGCCGTTACCACCCTTAGCGTATTAAGTGGCTGCGCCAACACGAGCAATACATTGGAGATTAATCCTCAAATTACCTTACCACAGGCAGATCCCTCACTGAGGGCGACCACAATCAGTATCACTGGTGCCGATCGCCGCAATGATCCTGTGCTTGCCAAAGTCAGCCGCGATAATAGACTGGTTGATCTCACCGCCTCTCGAGATATGCGTTTTTTATTACAAGAATCTCTCGAAAAGCAAATGACGGCACGGGGTTATATGATTGGTGCCAATGGCATTGTCGATCTGCAAATCATTGTTAATAAGCTCTATGCCAATGTAAGCCAAGGTGATTTACGTTATTCTATTAATACAGAAGCAGATATCGCCATTGTTGCCACCGCAAAAAATGGCAACAAACAAATCAAAAATTATCGCCAACGCTATAGCGTGCAAGGGCCATTTAGTGCGAGCAACAGTAAAATAACGGAAGCGGTTAACTCGACATTAAGTGGCGTAATCACCGATATGTCACAAGACACCAGCGTCAGTGATTTTATTAAACAAAACGCTCATTAATTGATCAACTCCCTCACCCGGTTGAGGAACAATAATAGGAATAAGATGTTGCTTTCTCAGCGTCGAACTGCGCTTGTTCTTTTATTACTCAGCTTCTCTTCCGGGCTTCCCTTAGCTTTAACGTCAACCACCTTGCAAACATGGGTCACGGTTGAACACATTGATCTACAAACCATCGGCTTTCTTTCTCTTATTGGTCAAGCCTACGTGTTTAAGTTTCTGTGGTCACCTTTTATGGATCGCTATCCGATCCCTTGGCCTTCCGGCAGACGACGTGGCTGGCTATTAGCCACACAATTATTGTTGATTGCCTTGCTCTGCTCAATGGCAATGCTACAACCCACACACCATCTCTTTTTGCTCTGCCTGATTGCAGTCATGGTGGCAGTTTGTTCTGCCTCTCAGGATATTGTGTTTGATGCGTGGAAAGCCGATAATTTGGATGCCAATCAGCGTGGCAAGGGGGCCGCATTCAGTATTCTCGGCTACAGGATCGCCATGCTTATCTCCGGTGGATTAGCCCTTTGGCTGGCCTCTCATTATCTTGGCTTCCAAGGCACCTATGGACTGATGGCCCTGTTAATGTTAACCGGAATAATTGGCACGGCCTTGGCTCAGGAGTCGCCTGTCATTGAGCCTGCGCCTTTCTCTTTACACCAAGCCATTGTTGCACCTCTGCAAGCGTTTTTTCAGCGCGATAACGCTTGGTTAATGATTTCATTAATTATCTGCTATAAATTGGGCGATGCCTTTGCCAGCGCATTGATGAGCCCTTTTCTATTGATTCAGCTTAAATTCCAGGTCGACGATCTTGCACTGATAAATAAAACTCTCGGACTGCTGGCCACCATATTGGGCACGCTAACGGGGGGATTGTTGATGCAAAAAGTGAGTTTATATCGCGCACTGCTTTGGTTTGGCCTGTTGCAAGCAGGATCGAATCTCGCTTATTGGATCTTAGCCATTACCCCACCTCATCTCTGGCGTCTGGCTTGTGCCATTTTTATTGAAAATCTGTGTGCTGGCATGGGCACGGCTGCTTTTGTCGCCTTACTTATGACGCTATGTCAGAAACGGTATTCAGCGACACAATTCGCCCTACTCTCTGCCCTGAGTGCCGTTGCACGGGTCTATATTGGCCCCCTTGCCGGCTTTGTTGCCATCAACAGAGGTTGGCCTGAATATTTTGCTCTAAGTGTGCTGCTTGGTCTACCTGGCTTGATACTTCTTTACTTTGCTCGCAGAGGATTAGACTTGATTGAACAACATGGCATATTCAATAACAGAAATGGCTGGCCGCAGGGTTACAAGCGCATCTGGCAACTGTTTTTATTGGCAATGATAATCCTATTGCTTGCACTGCTACTGAAGCTAATACAACCTGTTATTCACTGGCCGTTGACTCAAGTCACTCATGGACTGATCCTCAGTGCGGTGATCGTAGCAGGCAGTGTAATCCTGATTGGTGTCACCATGGACTGCCTACAAATAAAAAAGAAACTGGCGACGAAAAATAATAAATAAATGTCTTAATGCAAATGGTATTTTTCTATTTTACATTAATAATTTTTGAGGAAAATCAAAAATTATTAATGTAACACGAATTAAATACCTTGCTGACACGAGAAGGGGCTGACTGGTATCCTGTCTATTACACGAGAAAACAAGACTATTAGCCATTTAGTTATTAAGGTTTATTTTTTATTTATTTTTTTTCATCATCGTGAAATAAATTTTTCACGCTTTTTGTGTCAATCCGGCAACGGGCAGGTCGATTCAGAAAACACCACGTCTTGTGACAAAAAAAAGGGGTTTGCAGCATGAATGTTAACAGAGTGATAATGAGAGTGTTCTTTTATGCAACCATTCACTAAATCTTAGTAAACTTTACATTTTTTGTTATATTAATTCATACTGCTAGCCTTTGTTCAATTTAGTCCCTGTAACAATTATGACGTTTCAACTCTTGTTTCATGTCTACACTTCTTTAAACAGCACGTTAAGCAGGTTTACACTGTTTGAACCTTACCGTAAAATATAGCCACACTTAAACGACAATATAGCCCTTGTCATTGAGGTCGTTAAATGAGACTCATGAAAAATAAAAATAGTTTGGGGATTTTGTCATTAATTACAGGCGCTTTTTTAATGAGTGGCTGTAACAGTGCGTTATTAAATCCCAAAGGTCAGATTGCTCTGGAGCAACGTTCATTGATACTGACAGCTTTCGGCTTGATGTTGATCGTCGTTATCCCGGCAGTCTTAATGGCAATTGTTTTTGCTTGGAAATATCGAGCGTCAAATACAAATGCTAAATATTCACCTAATTGGTCACACTCCAATAAAATTGAAGCAGTCGTCTGGGCGGTTCCCATCCTGATTATTGTTTTTCTTGGCGTGCTGACTTGGAAGTCTACACACTCACTGGAACCCAGTAAGCCAATAGCTTCTAATGTCAAGCCAGTTGAGATCGACGTGATTGCTCTCGACTGGAAGTGGTTATTTATTTACCCTGAGCAAGGTATCGCAACGGTAAATGAGATCGCGTTCCCGGCCAATACACCTGTTCATTTTAAAGTCACATCAAACTCCGTGATGAACTCCTTCTTTATTCCTACCCTTGGTAGCCAGATCTATGCCATGGCCGGAATGCAGACTAACCTTAACCTTATTGCTAACGAACCCGGTATCTTTGATGGTATTTCTGCCAGTTACAGTGGCCGTGGATTCTCAGGTATGAAGTTTAAGGCGATCGCAACTCATGATGACGCTGAATTCCAGCAATGGATCAGCAAAGTCAAGACTGCACCACAAACGCTGAAGTCTATGGATGCATTTAATACCTTGGCGGCACCGAGTGAAAATAATCCTGTTGCTTATTATTCAGCAACGGATCCCGAACTCTTTAATAAGGTGATGGATAAGTTCATGTCAGGGCATGCAACTATGAATATGTCATCACACGCCGGCATGGAAATGCACCACCCTGTTACAGCTGGAGCAGAGGAATAATCATGTTAGGAAAATTAACTTTAGCCGATATACCACTTGACGTTCCTATCGTCGTGGTGACCGTTGCTGCCATTATCTTGATTGGCTTGGCAATCGTGGCGGCAATCACTTACCACGGTAAGTGGCAGTACCTCTGGTCGGAGTGGTTTACCTCTATCGACCATAAAAAATTAGGCATTATGTATATCATCATGGCTTTCGTGATGCTTATACGGGGTTTTGCTGATGCCGTTATGATGCGAAGCCAGCAAGTGCTCGCGTCGGCGGGTGAAGCAGGCTTCCTCCCACCTCATCACTATGACCAAATTTTTACGGCTCATGGCGTGATTATGATTTTCTTCGTCGCCATGCCATTTGTTGTTGGTCTGATGAACATTGCAGTTCCTCTGCAAATTGGTGCCCGCGATGTCGCCTTCCCTTTCCTGAATAACCTGAGCTTTTGGTTCACCGTGATTGGGGTTGTGCTGGTTAACTTATCACTGGGTGTCGGTGAATTCGCTCAAACGGGCTGGTTGGCTTATCCACCTTTATCAGGGGCAGAGTACAGCCCGGGTGTTGGGGTTGATTACTGGATATGGAGCTTGCAATTATCCGGTATCGGTACCACGCTAACGGGGATTAACTTCTTCGTGACTATCTTGAAAATGCGTGCACCTGGCATGACCATGTTTAAAATGCCAATTTTCACGTGGGCGTCGCTTTGTACAAACGTACTGATCATCGCAGCCTTCCCTGTATTGACTGTGACCCTCGCCCTATTAACGCTTGATCGTTACCTCGGTTTCCATTTCTTCACCAATGAAATGGGCGGTAACATGATGATGTACGTTAACCTAATTTGGGTATGGGGACACCCTGAAGTGTATATTCTGGTACTGCCAGTATTTGGCGTATTCTCAGAAGTCACGGCAACCTTCTCCAAAAAACGGATGTTTGGTTATACCTCAATGGTATGGGCAACGGTTGCTATCACCGTACTGTCATTTATCGTTTGGTTACACCACTTCTTTACCATGGGTGCGGGAGCCAACGTCAATGCCTTCTTTGGTATTATGACGATGATTATCGCGATACCGACTGGGGTTAAAATCTTTAACTGGCTATTCACCATGTATCAAGGCCGTGTCGAAATGACTGCGCCGATGCTTTGGACTGTCGGTTTTATTGTCACCTTCTCAATTGGTGGTATGACAGGCGTCTTATTAGCCGTGCCAGGTGCTGATTTTGTTCTGCACAACAGTCTGTTTCTCATTGCTCACTTCCACAACGTCATTATTGGTGGTGTGGTCTTTGGTTGTATGGCGGGTGTGAGTTACTGGTTCCCGAAAGCATTCGGTTTTACCTTATGTGAAAAGTGGAACAAACGTGCATTCTGGTTCTGGATCACTGGATTCTTTGTTGCTTTTATGCCGCTGTATGCATTGGGCTTCATGGGAATGACTCGTCGTCTAAGCCAAAATATTGATCCACAGTTCCACCCATTACTGGTTGTTGCCGCTTGCGGTGCAGGTTTAGTTGCCTTAGGTATCCTATGTCAGCTTATCATGTTCTGGGTCTCAATCCGTGACCGTGAACTGAACCGTGATGTGACAGGTGATCCATGGGGTGGACGGACTCTGGAATGGGCGACCTCTTCACCACCACCTTACTATAACTTTGCTGTGGTGCCTGAAATTAAAGATCGTGATGCATTCTGGGAAATGAAACAACGCGGCGAAGCCTACATTAAACCCACGCATTATGAAGAAATTCATATGCCAAAAAATAGTGGTGCGGCTGTTGTCATTGCGGCTTTCGCTACCCTATTTGGATTTGCCATGATTTGGTATATCTGGTGGCTAGCTATCGTTTCATTTGCTGGTATTCTGATTACCTGGATTGCCAAAAGCTTCGATGAAGATGTCGATTACTACGTTGCCGTCGAAGAAATTGAGCAAATCGAAGGTAAACACTTTGAAGAACTGAGTAAAGCAGGTGTGAAATAATGACTTCCTCTCCGTCTAAACACCACGAGGCCCATGCAGAACATGGGCATCATGATGCAGGAGCTAACAAGATTTTTGGCTTCTGGATCTATCTGATGAGCGATTGCATTATCTTTGCAACTTTGTTTGCAACGTATGCAGTGATGGTTAATAGTACAGCGGGTGGCCCTGCAGGTAAGGATATTTTTGAGTTACCTTATGTGCTTGGCGAAACAGCCCTGCTGTTATTAAGCTCCATCACCTATGGTATGGCTGTCATTAACATGAATAATAACAAGAAAGGCGCAGTTAACGTCTGGTTGTTATTCACCTTCGTGTTAGGCCTTGGCTTTATCGGTATGGAAATTAATGAGTTCCACAAATTGATCCACGAAGGTTTTGGCCCGGATCGCAGTGGTTTCTTATCGGGTTTCTTTACCTTAGTTGGTACGCACGGCTTGCACGTGACCTGTGGTTTGGTGTGGATGCTAGTGCTTATGTTCCAGATCGCAACACGGGGTTTGACCGCCACAAATCGGACACGGATTATGTGTCTCAGCCTATTCTGGCACTTCCTTGACGTTGTCTGGATCTGCGTATTTACCATTGTTTATCTGATGGGGGTCATGTTATGAGTCATTCTGTAAACGAACATGGCGCATCGCATGGTAGCGTTAAGTCTTATATGATCGGATTTATTCTTTCTATCATTTTGACTGCTATCCCGTTCTGGATGGTAATGGAGCACGTTGCCAGCCACAGCACAACCATGGCGGTGATCGTGATTTGTGCCGTGGTTCAGGTTGTGGTGCATTTGATTTATTTCCTCCATCTGGACAGTAAATCAGAAGGTGGCTGGAACATGGTAGCTATCGTCTTTGCTGCCTTGATTATCCTTATCGTGGTCATTGGTTCACTGTGGATTATGTGGAACCTTAACTACAATATGATGCCACGCTAACAGAGTTATACGTAATGATTAAGCAATACCTGCAAGTGACTAAGCCAGGAATTATTTTCGGAAATTTAATTTCTGTCATCGGTGGTTTTCTACTGGCCTCTCGAGGCCAGATTGACTATCCACTGTTTTTCATCGCATTGGTCGGTGTCTCGTTGGTTGTGGCCTCGGGTTGTGTATTCAACAATGTCATTGACCGCGATATTGACTGCAAGATGGAACGGACCCGAAACCGTGTTTTGGTTAAGGGATTAATTTCCGCTAAATTTAGTCTGGTGTATGCCACTGTGCTGGGTATTGCTGGTTTAGCATTACTGTACTTTGGAGCCAACCCGCTGGCCATGTGGTTAGCTGTTATGGGCTTTATTGTCTATGTCGGCATCTACAGCTTATATATGAAGCGCAACTCCGTTTACGGCACGTTGATCGGCAGTCTTTCGGGGGCAGCCCCTCCGGTGATTGGCTATTGTGCTGTCAGTGGTCATTTTGATGCTGGTGCGCTCATATTATTGGCTATCTTTAGCCTGTGGCAAATGCCTCACTCTTATGCCATCGCAATATTTCGCTTTAAAGATTATCAAAAAGCCAATATTCCGGTGCTGCCTGTTGTGAAAGGCATTGCCGTGGCTAAAAACCACATTACCCTGTACATTGTTGCCTTTATGGTTGCAACCCTTATGCTGTCATTGGGGGGCTATGCGGGCTACAAATATTTAGCGGTTGCTGCTGCCGTTAGCCTTTGGTGGCTAGGGATGGCGCTTTCAGGATATAAAAGCAGTAATGATGATCGTCTTTGGGCGCGTAAATTATTTGTCTTTTCTATCTTTGCTATCACTGCATTAAGTGTGATGATGTCTATCGATTTTATTACGCCAGTGAGTTCGAAAGAACTCCTTACCTACTTAGGTTAAATTGGTGGTAAACCGATAAGGGCACCTTCTGGTGCCCTTTATTTTTTGTTACGACTGTGATGAACAATTGATTTACCCACCCTGCCCCAGCGATTAAAATACCTGCCATATTAATAAAGAGGTTGTAATGAACGATAATAAAATGACAACAACGGAGTTAAGAGCGACCTGGGGGCTCGGTACCGTTTTCTCTCTACGCATGTTAGGGATGTTTATGGTGTTACCCGTCTTAACGACTTATGGCATGGCTTTACAAGGTGCGACAGAGGGATTGATTGGCCTAGCTATTGGCATCTACGGTTTAGCTCAAGCGATTTTTCAAATCCCTTTTGGTCTTATTTCAGATCGCATAGGTCGAAAACCCTTAATTGTAGGCGGATTACTAATGTTTGTTGCCGGTAGCATAGTCGCTGCCTGTACCCAGTCAATTTGGGGCATTATTCTTGGACGCGCCTTACAAGGAGCGGGGGCCATTGCAGCGGCGGTGATGGCCTTATTGTCCGATTTGACTCGTGAGCAGAACCGAACAAAAGCCATGGCTTTTATCGGTATCAGTTTTGGTATTACTTTCGCCATTGCGATGGTCGCAGGCCCAGTGATCACTCACCATTTTGGCTTACACGCCTTATTTTGGATGATTGCTTTATTAGCCTCAATCGCCATTGTGATAACACTGTTTGTTGTCCCTTCTACCAGCCAACATGTACTTAACCGTGAATCGGGCATGGTAAAAGCCAGTATCAGTCAAGTCTTAGCCAACAAAAAACTATTAAAACTGAATGTTGGCATCTTATTCTTACACATCTTATTAATGTCGAGTTTTGTTGCTCTGCCTGGCGAGCTCGAAAAAGCGCACCTTGCCAGCGCAGAACACTGGAAAGTGTACCTCTGTACCATGTTGATTGCCTTTGTGAGTGTGGTGCCTTTTATTATCTTGGCTGAAGTGAAACGCCAGATGAAGCGGGTATTTGTCGCTTGTGTCGCGCTGCTGGTGATCGCGGAAATCGTATTATGGTTAGCTGGTACTCACTTATGGACATTGATCATGGGCATCCAGCTGTTCTTTTTTGCTTTCAACCTGATGGAGGCCATACTGCCCTCACTGATCAGTAAAGAATCGCCTGCCGGTTTTAAGGGCACAGCCATGGGAATTTACTCGACGAGTCAGTTCATTGGTGTGGCGGTCGGTGGAAGCTTGGGCGGCGCGTTATATGGCACGTTTGGCGCACAAACTGTCTTTACTGCGGGCGCGGGTATCGCTATCATCTGGCTCATTGTCAGTGTCACCATGAGTGAACCACCGTATGTCAGCAGTTTGCGGTTAGTGGCTGGCTCAATTAATCACCCAGAACAATTACAACAGCAATTAAGTGAATTACCGGGTGTCAGTTCTGTTATGGTCGTCACAGAAGAACACAGTATCTACGTTAAAACCGACAGTAAGCTGACTTCACGTTTGGAATTAGAAAATTTAATAAGCCGATATCAAAATAACAACATCGTACATTAATTTTATCCGAGGGCGTTCATCAAGGCAGTTCGCCCTTTTTTTGCTAATCTCATCGCCTCTCACCTCGAATCATCATTGTGCTTTATCACCATTTTCACTGTCTTATCAGCAAGAAAGCCATATACACGCTCTCCTCTGATTTAACACTCAACTCACGATTATGAACAAGTTAATATCAATAATCGTATTTAATTAAATACATAAAGCAGCTTATCTGCCCCTAGTCAACGATGTCACGAGACAGAGAGACCAAGAAAAAGAAAGAACATAACGAGCATTTTTCTAGACAACATCCAGTCTGAGGCAATATTCAATATCCCTTGAGCCTCACCCCCTCTGCTTAGATACTATCGCTGAATATTAATAATGTGATCCATTATTAAAAGTGAATAAAAATACACGTCAGTCATTGTATTTTTATTATTTAAAATCATTTCCTCTGTTTCCACTGTAGAGTTGAGCTAAATCACAGTAGGATAAAATGATAGGAATCTTTATTTTAAATAACACAAACATAAAAAATGATTTATAAAACCCTCTCGTTGCTTTACAGGGTGATTTAAAAATATATTCAATTAAAAAAAGACAGCATCAGGCGGCGCGGCAAGTGATAAAATCACACGATTGCAGAAAACTAATAGCACACCGAATAAATAAAAAATTTAATATTTTATCGAATAGAAAACATAGCCATGACTTAGCGTTAATTTTAGTTATTCAGCGTTGGGGTAAACAAAACCGTAAATTCACCTTGAAAATGGCCACCACGTTTTTGATTATAATTAAAACGCGGAATACGAATGCTTAATGGCGTATCCGTACAGGTTATACTCTTTCCATCTATCACAACATTTCGGGTTTTGCTGTTATCTTTATTCACATTTGACCAAATAACAGGATTACCCATTGTGATGGCTTGTTGCTGTAATGTTTTGGGATCTTGGATTGAAATTCGATAATGAATATGATCCCTCTCCGTATCTTTACCTTGTTGATTAACAAGATTAAAATCTTGCCCAGTGCCTGGTGAGGTACTGGTATCAGTAATACTAAGCTGATATTGGGAGCTATTAATCCCATTGCCGTCATCAAGACACATATTGATCCTGGCTTTACCTGTCGCTGTCATACCAGCATAAGTATGACCAGAAACACTCAGGTTAATCGGCAACGAGGGGGCCTTATTCGGGTAATCGGGAAAAATGATGCGATTGGTAATTTTAGGAGTACCAAAGATTCGAAATTCAGGCGACATTGAGCCACCGATCATTCTTATCTGCATTGGCCACAATCCCGGATCTACCGAAAACCGCATATACCTTAACCCAAAATTGATCCCTGCATTATAGTTACCCTGCTTAGGCAAGGCATTCACATCGTAGATAATAAAATCGAAATAGCTATTTCCTACCGTTTTAAAATTTTGATCTTTATATAAAATATCATCCACATAATAATAAAATGCAGTTTGACAGTCACCGTCAATAACATTTTTCTGACTATCATGAAAACGGACAGCTAAACCAGGAATGGCCGTAGTACAGCCACCTTTGATCGGTGCTTTTCTCATATTTGATTGTGAAAAATCAATATAAAGTAATATCCTTATATTTTTATCATTCAGACTGATATCAGTACTAGATAAAACATTCATAATGTCAAAACCCAATACTTCTCCGTTATAAGCCGTACTCAAATTAATAGCATGGTCTGCAACTGGACTCACTCTAAATTCAGTGTATGCATAAACTGGACCAGATGGAGATAATAAAAACAGTAAAGAAAAAACCCTAATGAAATTCAATAAGAGTATTTTTTTAAGTTGATGAAACATCTTGCATTACCCTAAAAAAGAGACAAGCGTGCACTAAACAGGCTGTATTAGCCTGTTTGATTTTTTATTTAATTGAATACTCTGTGATTAACTAATCGCGGAAATTTTTAAACTGAAAAGGTTGTCCCAAATTACCATTACGAACTAAAGTCATTGATTCTTGTAAATCATCGCGCGATTTCCCCGTCACTCTTAAAGATTCACCTTGGATCTGAGTCTGCACTTTTAACTTAGAATCTTTAATTAATTTAACAATTTTTTTTGCCACATCACTTTCAATTCCTTTTTTTAATGAGATCACAAGGCTCCAATTTTTGCCACTGTGCTCAATCTGTTCAGGTACATCTAATACGGCACCTTCAATCCCTCGCTTTAATAATTTTTCTCGTAACATATCAACAAGCTGTCTAACTTGAAAATCAGACTCTGAACTGACAGTGATAGTCTCATTTTTTTCATTCAGATCGACACTGGCCGTGACATGACGAAAATCGAATCGTGTTGCTAGCTCACGACAGGTATTTTCCACAGCGTGTCGGACTTCGTGTATCTCTACTTCAGAAACAATATCAAAAGAAGGCATCAAGTTACTCCATGAATACATCGTTTTAATAAAAAGGTTATTGGATATAAACAGGCGGATCAGTTCACACTGACACCTATTTATCGATACCCTTTAATTATAGACAGTGGGTATCGACAGTATATTAAAACGTCCATGACACTGACCACTCTTTTTCCTTAGGCAAAATGTGTAGCCCGATCTTGTCCTGAATGTCACTGGAAGATGTTACCGTCTCAATGACGATTGAACGCTTCGTTTCAGTCGGATCCGCATACAGGAAAAACAAGCAGTGCACGCGCGATACACTTGGTAAAATCAACGACTTTTACCTTTCTCTATGTCTTTGCTGAATATCCACCGCCAATTACAATGACACATATCGTCCGTGCGAACCAATCACCAACCATGAAGTTCGACAGTCATAAGTAAACCTACTCGAGTGGCCTGCAAATTCATTTTTTCACCGCCTCTCTTGATTCGATCCATTCTGTACTGACGAAAGTCACCTTACTGCGTAGTACTACTGTAGTAAAGTCACTAAGCGATAGGCTTTCTGAGCAAATCCTGTCGAGATTTGGTTTAGCTTGATCATTATTGTAACTCATACCATAGAGTGATTATCAACCTGAGTCGATGCATTATTCTGTCTTCATACAGTGACAAGTTTAGAAAGTACACGAATAAAATCAGAAAGATAGGATTAAACCACCCCAACGCAAGCCAGCATTAGCATTAGCATTAGCATTAGCATTAGCATTAGCATTAGGCAATTTTAAACAGACCCAGTATAAAACCAAACAGTCTGGTTTGCTGTGAAATCGATTCTAATTCTTTCTAATTTTTATAATTATTTTTAACCACACTGAAATTTATAATAACTTTTTTATGTCAAACACCGGCTTTATCTTTTGAAAATGAACACACTTACCCCTCACCCAATCGAAGTGGTCGTCTTCATTATCTATCCCAATGAGAGGTGACAAAAGCGACTTAGCCCTGATAAACATTACGCACGCCAAGGATTATCAAATCCTCCCTTTCCCCTAGATATCCCGTTATAAAATAACCCAAGGCAAGAGCAATCCCAACTAAGTAGTTAGCAGTAAATTGGCAATAAAATAGAATCCTCATCCTGACATAAGTGAAGCTTTTACTCATTAACCAACAGGTTTATCCATGACTTAGCTGCCAGTCTATTTTTCACCTTTAAGGTGCTTTTTATTGTACTGTTTCGCTTTGTTTATTCCTTTGTCTCTGCCATAACGGAATTTTTTATTTTTTTCATTATAAAGTTGAATGATAGGCATGGGAGTTATCATTCAACTTTATAATGAAAAAACACAGTATATGGCCAATACTCTCGATTTATTCATGCAATTCACCGTCTGTAAACCTCACGTTGTTCTAAGAAATGATACTCAACGAGAACATCACGAGCCAATCCGGCTGATAGTCGATGAACACATTGAAAACGAGACAGTTATCACTAAAAAACAATTTTAACGATATTTAAAACAGGGATTTAAAGGTAAAAAACCTATCCAATAAAATTCTTTTATCAATAAGTCTTCCCTGCATGATAACAGCTCGACGAATATAAAATATAAAGTGAAAAATCGTCACTTTAATATAAATTAAAATTATATAATTGAAGTTAACGTTATTTTAATTCCCTCACTGTTTAAACACCTTCTAGATAATCCATTCCGTTTATTAAGCGGATAACATGGGTCAATTGTTACACCCAACTCACTGACAAAACAAAAACAACCCAATGGAAAATAAATGTTTAAAATCAATATTTTATACTGATTAAAAGGTAAAGCCACTACCTATTCTTCCTTGATCATGACTTAAAAAGATATCGGTAGCGCTCTCTGTCTACACCTATGCCTTCGTGTATAGATATGAAAAATTTATTTAATCATTAGATATCCATACACAGAAAAATAGATTTGGTTCAGTGTAAATATGAAATTTCGCTTCTGACTTAAACAACAACCATAACACAAAGCAACCGTACACTAGCAGAATCATATGCCGTTATGCAATACTCAATTTATAAAAAAGTTATATTTAATACAATAAATAACATACCCACAAATTAAATATTGATTTTAACCCCTTTAATTAATGCAACATAGTTAATGTGGCTACTCGCCCAATATATTAACCCACTGAATGTAAGATTAATAAGTCTTTGGTTATTTCTTCCTTCTCATCTCATTATGAAAATCTTTGTATTTAATCCAAAACCACTGATGCCCTTACTTTTATTAAGTGATCTGATAGGGCTGCGTCATATTAAAATTTTTAACTTTTCCAATCACAATAATCACACGATTACCTTTCATCATTACGAGAATAAAAGATAATAAAATTACTATTGTTTTTTAAAAGGTTATTAACAAAGCCCCAGCAAGTTAATAATAAAAAGCATTAACAATCAATGTTTAACAAATTACACCTGCCATTTATTGTCACCCTGCCACCTTGGATTTAGCGCGGCAATCCGACCATTTATCTTGCTCAATAGCACTATGATCATGAATGCCTTTCCATCACCCCCTTTAATGATAATCATATTTAACTTAAGATATAACAAGGGGGGATTATCGATTTATAAAAAAAAAAGGATTTTAAATAATAAGTATAAATAATTTCATTAACTGAACCTATCCCTATTACTCCTGTGGTTTTATCCCTGACTTCAAAGAAATAAATTAATAATTCATCTTGACTTTACTGTAGCAATTTCTTCATTACACTATTTTTAATAAGGTTATTAATCTCTATTTTCTCCTTTTCTATTTATCCTTGTTTACAGAGGCATGGTTAAAACAATGTGTCACATGGTGAGTCTCATTGACACCCCCTGATTAGGATAATTCATTATCACTTGACTACTGATTAGTATCGGAGATTACAAAACCATTAATTTAAGTAATAAAATAGGAAGCTATATTTACGACTAATATAAAATCTGCCAAAAGTTCCATTAATATTAACACTCTCACTTTTTCACTGACTAAAGTGGTTTATTGAATTTTGCTAGCTGGATAGCGGTATAGGTTCACCTCAGAACAACCTTGCCGTTCCAATGAAAAGAAGTAATGTGAGTCCTGAATCTAAACATGGTTCCGATAAGCCCGTTGTCGGTCAAAACTGCACTGTTTCTGATCTCGCTTAGGCTCAGGATACGGGTCTTTCCTCGATGAGGATATGCGTCAAACAACTGCATGATGCACAGATGGAAAAACGTCACGCCTCTCTCCGATAACACTATCACAAATCGAAATACGTCAGCACAGAAAGAAGAGACAAGGCATTGAAACAAAGAATAAACGATTAAAAATAGGCAACTGCGCTCTTGATGTTAGACTCCCAGCACCGTTATCGATTATCGGGAAACTCAGGGTACGTGATCCTGTAGTCACGCGCTGCCCAGTGCTCAGGGTTCATCAGCACAACAGCAACGACGTGAAAAAACGTCGGCAAACAGCCTAGATCCCCCAGTAAGGGACTTGCGAAGCATGGCATTAGCAGACTCAGGCAACCTAGAAAAGCAATCAGATGAAGGCTGGCTTGTCGGCAGGATCATGACAATGCGGAGGCAGATCAGTGATCAGCCTCCGACTCATCGGTATCTCTAGGGTGAATATGCACAGGTACTCTTTTTCATCAACTTGCGCGGCTGCTCGCCTTCATACTGCTAAATCCTTGTGGTGTGGCAATATAAAACGCACTTTGACCAAGTCAATGCTGAGCCTATCACACTGAGGTTCTCGATCCGTTTGCAAGAAATCCCGTGGTCTGGCTGGTCAAGGTTATTCTCGGCTGACAGCAGACTCCTCATGAAAGCACTAAGAATAGCATGGCAAACTCGCGGTCAATGGACGAGGATATGTTGCCACCGCGATGAATGAAGTGATGAAAGGAGCAGGCAACAGTGATGAGATTGGAGCCGGCAGAGTCGAAACCGGCGCGAGAGTCTCAGGGAGAGCCGATCAATAGCACGATTCTTCCAAAGTCCGAAGCACCAATCGGTGACGAATTACTCAACTTAAGTAAAGCCGAATACGCTATAACGGACAATATTGTTGTATATGATCACCCCCTCAGTGCACACCAATAGCCTGATGGGTGATCAGCGAAATGAAACTGGCAACACGCTATTGCAATAGCCAGTTTTTGTCGATCACGTCACTCTTTGAATGTACAAATAGGCCATAAATGCCGATCCTGTGATGTGGGAATTTAAACTACACGAGCCTGCAATATCGCCGTATTTTGATATCATAATGACGTACGTCGCCATTGTGTGATCCTTCTTTTTGATCGTTACCTCATATCAACAAGGATGTTATCAAACTCGTGTTATTTCATATGATTCACCAGCAGATGATGACTTAATCACCACACCACGCAATGACCATTCAGAATCAAGTTTAAGATACCGATTTTCTCATTTAATGAAATAGGACAGAAGGAAAACAGCATCTATAAAATTTACTCCTGATTTTAATTATTTAATGTAGGAGTAAACTCAATATTAAATATCCCCTGATAATGACCCTCATTTTTCTTATTATAAGAAAAAACTGGTATATCGATGTTCAATGGCGTATAAGCGCAAGTAATCCTTTTTCCCGCAACCAACCAATTCACGACTTCCGAATTCCCACTCGTGATATTCGTCCAAATCTTTGGTGTATTTATGGTTACGGGTTCGAATTGTCGAGTTTTCGGATTATGAATAGAGATCTGATAATTAATCAAATCGGCATCCGTGTTCTGACCGCCAACACGTACCATATGAAAAGTCTGACCACTACCAGAAAAAAGGCTACTATCCTTAAATGTGATTTGAAATTGCGAACTGTTGACGCCTTGACTGTCATTCATACACATTTCAACTTTAGTATGTGCGCTAGCAACAGTGGCATTGCGGTTACCTGATAAGACTAAATTAATTGGTAGATGGGGATCATTACTAGGAAATTCAGGAAAAATCAATCCTGCCCCCGAGTCTGTAATAAAAAAATTCACTCTTGGATTATTGATATTATAAGCTTGTGTACTTTCACTGTGTCCATACTGATAAGTATAGGTTCTTGGTCCGAGTAGAATGGTAAAAAGACCCGTTTTAAGTAATGATCTATCATAAACGATAAATTTTGCATAGAGATGATCGGAATATCCACGAAATGGAAAAATCCCTGTTAGTTGCGCTGCAGCAACACGTGTAGAACAACTATTTTTGGCTAATTTACCGTCATAATCATAATATAAGATCCCAACACCCGGCACATTTGATTTACATAATGTGTCCGTAATCGCTGTAAAGTTTGATTCTATCTGTAACGTATCATCCGATATTGATGTAGTGAGCGGTACCGGACCGCTTTGTAAGGTTACCTCCGCGATAACCGCATTATTCAGAACAGTCGATAGATCAATTTGATTTAATTTGACTTTAAAATCATTTTTAGCATAACCACGGGTTGTTAAAAACGTACTCATTAAGAGCACAAATAAAAACACATATCTTCTGGTGTATGGCATAATTACACTTACCTATTTTTCCATTATTGTAGACTGAAGCAGACTCATGCTCAGTCTGAAATACATACAATCCTTGGTTTTTATAATATGAAAATCACTGTTGTCGGTTGTGGTGCTATTGGTCAGTTGTGGATTAACGCACTAGCAAAAACACAGCATCGCGTACAGGGATGGCATAATAACATCTCACCTTTTTACCTCATTAACGTAATTCAGCTTGACGGATCCCACGAAAAAATAACCATTGACGTCAATCAAACGCAATGGATAAAACAAACAGAATTGTTATTAGTCACCGTTAAAGCGCATCAAATAGCAATGGCAATAACCCCACTATTATCACTACTTTTGCCCTCATGTACAATTGTTTTATTGCACAATGGGTTGGGTGTTTTACAACAACTACCTGACATCATTAACCCCCTCTTATTAGCCTGTACGACCCATGCAGTCATACGACAAACAGATCGTGTGATCCACACTGCGGCCGGAGAGACTTGGCTTGGACCAGTGAATCAAACAGCTCAATACCAACAACACCTTGCTAATATCCTCAACGCCACATTGCCCCCTGTTAGTTGGCAAGATGATATTCTCTATTTTGCATGGCAAAAATTGGCCATTAACTGTGTAATTAATCCCTTAGCAGTAAAATATCAATGCTGTAATGGGCAACTTACTGACTACCAAGAAGAAATCACTCAACTCTGTACAGAAATCGCTCAGGTCATGTCAGCTTGTGGCTTTCATACCAATCACCAAACCTTATCAACCAGAGTGAATACGGTTATCGCCTTAACCTGTAAAAATACCTGCTCAATGCTGCAAGATATTCAAGCTCATCGGCTGACAGAAATTGACTACATTACCGGTTATCTTTTGGCAGAGGCTGAGCGTTATGCTATTCATGTCCCGTTAAATCAGTCGCTATATCAATTGATCAAAAATAAGGAATCTGATTATGGTCTCACAACCTCACGTACTCTGCTGTCTGGCTAATGGCTGTGAAGAGATAGAGGTCGTCACCATCTTGGATTTGTTACGTCGAGCAAATATTCAATCTGTCACAGCCAGTGTTGAATCCGATGGTCATACCTCACTTACTGCTGCGCAGGGTTTCAGCCTCCATTGTGATGAGCCGTTATCCAAATTGGCGGATGGTGATTTTCAAGCCCTGATCTTACCTGGTGGTCAACGCGCATCAGAAACCTTTCAACATAGCGTTTTACTGAGAGAAACATTAAATCAATTTCAGTGTAGTAATCGTCTTGTGGCCGCAATAGGAACCAGTCCACCTTTGGTCTTAGTCAAACATCAGCTTTACTCAGAGGCCAATATCACCGGATTTCCAGCCCTAGAAATGGCCATCCCAGCGGCCCAATGGCAAAATAAGCGTGTGGTATGGGATCCGCGTTTTCATTTACTGACTAGTCAAGGTCCTGGGACTGCAATAGATTTTACTTTAAAGATGATCGAGTTGCTGGCAGGAAAAAGGCGCGCGCGTCAGGTTGCTGCCCCCCTTGTGCTTGCTTCAGGTATTTATGATTATCAACTGGATCGCTTGCAGAATTAGCTGTTGAAATTAAAATCAGGGAGATGACGATGACAACGCATTGTGATGCACGACCTTACCTAGCCAAACAAGTGATCTGTGCAGGATTCGTTTTTTCATTTTCTGACCAATCACTGGCTTAAAACCACAATGGGTTTTACTTTAAAGATGCTCAAATGGCTGGCCGTCAAAAGACACGCCAATCCGATTACAAACACCTTGATATTGGTTTTTGGTATAAATAAGAAGGAGCATAATTGATAACAAATGACTGGCATGACGCCACCGAGCGAGAAACAATATGCACAGGCCGCCTCGCACTGCCTGTGCTTATCTTAAGGTCGGTATACTTTGACGTTGCTGTATCCTTGCTCTTGCAAATGGAGCGCCTGAAGGTGACTCATTACTCCTTTATCACAATAGAGTAACCACGTTTGAGTTTGATCAAGTTGACTAAACTGACGCGCTAATTTGTAGAAAGGTAACGAGGTAACTTGGACACCGTCTAACTGCAACGGGCGCTGTTCTTGCTCCTCAATGGAGCGAATATCTAATACCGCTTCTCCCCCTTTAAGTTCAGTCACCCTATCAATGGTGATCTCACTCACTGCACTCGACTGATTCAACTCACGAATATCAATGTTTTGAGCTTGCTCTACCACACGGTCAAGTACAGAAAAATCGAAATGACTTTCTTCTGTCATAATCTTACTGGCAACGGCCTTCACTGTCGGTTTTTTAGAGATCACACCACAGTATTCTGGCATGTTTTTAGCAAAGTTTTCAGTACCTATCTGCCGTGCCACATTAATAATATGCTCTTTATCATGGGAAATGAGAGGGCGGAGTATCAGCGTATCAGTGACATTATCAATGATCCTGAGGTTGGTGAGGGTCTGACTGGAAACCTGCCCCAATGCTTCGCCCGTGACCAATGCTTGAACACCATAACGTTCAGCCACTTTTGATGCGGCACGCATCATCATGCGCTTGAGTACTACGCCCATCTGACCATCATCGACTTTTTCCAAAATTTCCCCGACAACCGGTTCAAAATTAATGGAAATAAAGCGAACTCGGTGCGATCGGCCAAAACGCTGCCACAGATAGTAGGCCACTTGACGGACACCGGCTTCATGAGCAGCGCCACCCAAATTGAAGAAGCAGTAATGCACCTTACTGCCACGCCGCATCAGCATATAGCTCGATACGCCCGAATCAAACCCTCCCGATAGCAATGACAGTACATCTTCTTGCGTCCCAATAGGAAAACCACCCAGCCCCTGATAACGTTGAGTGATCAGCAACAAACGATCCTGTTCAATCTCGAGGTTGACGATTTCATCTGGGCGCGTCAGATCCACGGAAGCAGAGGCAATGTGTTGATTCAGTCCCCCGCCAACGTAACGCTCAACGTCTTGAGAACTGAATGCATGCTGGCCACGGCGTTTTACTCTCACAGCAAAACGTTTGCCCTCTAAACGCTGACGGTTCAGGTTCAGGGTTTGCTCAAAAATATCATGTAAATCGCTATACTGCCGATCTTCGACGGCCAAAATGTGATGAATACCGGGGATCCTCATCAGTTCATCAGCAATCTGCGTGTTGTATTCAGGCAATTTACTGCGAACCACGATATGATCCCAATGCCTTACAACAGTGATATTCTTGTGTTGTTCTTGGCTATCGATTGCTTTAAGCACATTCCTAATGTTGCCGGATAATATTTTGATGAATCGAAGCCTGACACTTTGGCTTTTTATCGTAATTTCTGGAAATAGTTTTATTATAAACTTCATAGAGTTAGTTATTTTTGGTAAATAAAATATTAAGTGTTGTGTACTTAACTGCTAAAATCGGACTCACTGCGGGTGATTTCTCACATTTATTCGGGCGAGAGTATAACATATCTCTATTTTCACCGCTGCCCCTTAGCATTATGTCAGCGCAGAGTGAGTAATTTCGCTCTGTAAGTTACCTTATTAGACTTGATAGACGGTAATCACTATGCCTAAAAAAAATGATCAGCCAGTGACCTTTGAGCAAACGCTCGTTGACCTCGAACAGATTGTTCAGCGTCTCGAATCAGGAAACTTACCACTTGAACAGGCATTGACTGCATTTGAACAAGGAATAAAGCTGGCGAGAAGTGGTCAGCAAACACTGAAACTGGCTGAACAGCGGGTACAGATACTACTGGATAATGATGTTGATGCCGAGCTCACTGAGTTTCATCCGGATCAGTCGTCATGAATTTTAATGACCACTTATCCGCAGTACAGCAGAGAGTCACGAAGATCCTGACCAAGCTCATCGAGGACAATCCCTCCCCTGACAGTCAGTTATGCCAAGCCATTCGCTATAGTTTATTATCCGGTGGCAAAAGGTTAAGGCCTTTTTTGGTCTATACCACCGGAGCAATGCTAGGTCTCGATGCAAAACAGTTGGATATCCCTGCCGCGGCCTTAGAATGTATACACTGTTACTCATTAATTCATGATGATTTACCCGCCATGGATAATGATGATCTCAGGCGAGGCCAACCAACCTGTCATATTGCCTTCGATGAAGCCACCGCGATCCTTGTGGGGGATGCCTTGCAAACCCTTGCGTTTGATCTGTTAGCCAGTTCGCCAATTCCTAATTTGAGCGCTCAATGTCGTCTCGATATCATTGCTGAGCTGGCTAAATCAAGTGGTCATCTAGGCATGTGTGCAGGACAGTCTCAAGATCTCCAAGCCGAAGGCAAATCAATCACGCTGTCACAGCTGGAAGTCATTCATCAGCAAAAGACAGGGGCGCTAATCAGAGCATCAGTACGGATTGCGGCGCGCTGTGGCGGGCCTAAAGCCATAACATTATTACCTCTGCTTGATCAATACGCTGAAGCCATTGGCCTCGCTTTTCAGGTTCAGGACGATATACTCGATGTTATCGGTGACTGTACAATTACCGGCAAACAGCAAGGAGCCGACAGTGTGCTATCTAAAAGTACCTACCCATCACTACTGGGATTGGAAGGCGCGCAGAATAAAGCAACCCAGCTGCATCACCAAGCTATTCATGCATTACAGCAACTGAATGTTCAGGGCTTTAATACCGAGATACTGGAAGCCCTCGCCAGTTATATTATTAAACGTAATAAATAATTCGATAACGAGTCGCTGATGAGTTTTAACAAATCGCTGTATCCAACACTGGCACAAGCAGAAACCGTGCAACAGTTACGCAAGTTACCCCTTAAGATGCTGGCAACGCTATGCTCTGAATTGCGCCAGTATCTTCTTAGCAGTGTCAGCCAATCCAGTGGACATTTTGCATCGGGGTTGGGTGTCGTCGAACTGACAGTGGCCCTTCATTACGTCTATAATACCCCTTTTGATCATCTGATCTGGGACGTGGGTCATCAAGCCTATCCCCACAAAATACTGACTGGCCGACGCGATAAAATTGCGACTATCCGTCAAAAAGAGGGATTACATCCCTTTCCATGGCGTGAAGAAAGTGAATATGATGTACTCAGTGTCGGTCACAGCTCAACCTCGATCAGTGCCAGCTTAGGCCTCGCGGTTGCAGCCGAGAAAGAACAACGTAATCGTCGTACTGTCTGTGTTATCGGTGACGGCGCGATCACCGCTGGCATGGCGTTTGAAGCAATGAATCACGCCGGTGATATCAAGCCCGATATGCTGGTGATCCTCAACGACAATGATATGTCGATTTCAGAAAACGTCGGTGCCCTGAATAACCGCATCGCTCAGCTGCTCACTGGCAAAACCTATTCAAAATTACGAGAAAGTGGTAAACGAGTTTTAACCAACCTCCCTCCCATAAAAGAATTATTTAAGCGGACTGAAGAACACCTAAAAGGCATGGTCTCTCCAGGCACCTTATTTGAGGAGCTGGGATTTAATTATATTGGTCCTGTTGATGGCCATGATATTAATGCATTAGTAACTACGTTATCGAACATGCGAACCCTGAAGGGCCCCCAATTCCTACACATCATTACCCACAAAGGGAAAGGTTATGCGCCCGCGGAACAAGACCCCATCTCTTGGCATGCGGTACCTAAATTTGATCTCACGCAGGGAAAACTGCCTGCCACTCAGCAAAGTGACACACCAACCTACTCTCAGGTGTTTGGTCAGTGGCTGTGTGATGTTGCCGCCACAGATAAAAAATTGATGGCTATTACACCAGCTATGAGAGAAGGATCGGGGATGGTGCAATTTTCACGGAACTACCCTGATCAATACTTTGATGTCGCGATTGCTGAACAACATGCCGTGACTTTTGCCGCCGGCTTTGCTATCGGCGGATATCATCCGGTGGTTGCCATTTACTCGACATTTCTGCAACGCGCCTATGATCAAGTCATTCATGACGTTGCGATCCAAAAGCTACCGGTCTTATTTGCAATTGATCGGGGCGGGATTGTTGGGGCGGATGGTCAGACTCACCAAGGCGCCTTTGATATTGCATTTCTGCGATGTATCCCTGACCTTATCATTATGACGCCTTCCGATGAAAATGAATGTCGGTTGGCACTGCATACTGGCTATTTATATCAGCAAGGTCCTGTGGCCGTCCGTTACCCTCGTGGCAATGGTACAGGTGTCAGCTATCAACCTCTTCAGACTTTACCCATCGGTAAAGCAGAGATCAAAAGGCAAGGTCAGCATCTTGCCATTCTTAATTTTGGTACGCTATTGCCAGAAGCCCACCAGGTAGCGGAAAAGCTTAATGCCACATTGGTTGATATGCGCTTTGTCAAACCCCTTGATTCAGAAATGATTTTACAATTAGCCACAGACCACAACGAAATGGTCACCCTTGAAGAAGGTGCGATTGCAGGTGGTGCAGGCAGTGCTGTAAATGAATTAGTGATGGCCAAACGCTGTCCTGTGTCAGTCCTTAATCTGGGGTTACCTGACCACTTTATTCCCCAAGGCACACAACAAGAAATCCGCCGTGAATTAGGGCTAGATAAAGAAGGCGTGTTAGCTGCCATCACAAAATGGCGTCAATCCTAGATTCGTGAGATAACAGTCGAGATGCTCCCCGTTTTTTTATCTCTCCCACACGGGGACATCAGTCAGGATGTGATTTAAATAACAGCGGGCGCTGACTGTTCACCATGCTCAAGCAGGCAGTACCGGTGTTTTTTCTGAACCGACGTTATCTTTAGCAGAGACAACCAAATTGGCATGCTATCCCCGCATAAGATCAACCGAGATTGATCCCCATTTGTCGTTAACCTCACCCGAGAAAGTCCCCTATTTAACCAATCCGCGCTGCGAGCAATAAGCAGCAACCGAGGAGAAGGTGAATCAATGGGTTCGCGCACCAACAACACAACAACCTGACTCGCGAAAAGAGAATCCCCCGTGAGTTGGGTCATCAATACCTTAGCAAGGCAGAACGCTCGCTTAAGGACGCAACGATTTAGCCATGATTTTTAGAGCTAAAATGATCAAATCCTGGTGCATTCAGATCTGTCACTTTCCCCTCGTGCATTAACACCAAGCCTTCGTGTGCAGTCCCGATCTGACCAATACAGGTGTAAGGGACACCAAGGTGCCCTAATGCTACCGCTAATGCTCCCCTGTTTAATTCAGGCACAGTAAAGCAGAGTTCATAATCCTCCCCACCACTCAGTGCCCATTGCAAAGTTTGTGAACCCAGTCCCAGGGTTTGTAGTGGTTCAGACAAAGGGATCTTTTCCAGATGTAACTTCGCCCCCACTTGGCTTGCCTGTAATACATGATGGAGATCCGCAATCAGACCATCAGAGATATCAATCGCTGCACTAGCAAGATGGCGTAAGGCCTGCCCTTGTAAAATACGTGGTGTCGGCCTGAGGTGTCGATGGAGGAGATAATCACGGATCGATTGATCTTCAACGGTCAGCCGTTGCTGTAACACCGCCAAACCCGCAGCACTATCGCCTAAACTGCCCGTGACATAAATCCAATCACCGATACTCGCCCCACTGCGCTTGATCCCCTTTCCTTCTGGCACCAAACCATGAATACTCAGTGTCATGGCAAGAGGCCCTCGTGTTGTGTCTCCACCAATTAACTGCATATCATAATAATTTAGCTGTTCAAGCAAACTGTCACTGAAAGCCTGTAACCAAGATTCGTTCACTTCAGGTAAGGTCAAGGCCAACGTTAGCCAAGCAGGATCTGCGCCCATTGCAGCAAGATCACTGAGATTGACAGCTAATGCTTTATAGCCTAAATCAGCAGGATCAATCCCTTTTAAGAAATGGATGCCTTCAACCAATGTATCCATACTGATAGCAACCTGATGTGAAGGCTTGACTTTTAGCAGAGCGCAATCATCACCAATACCGATTTCGACATCACGCCGCATCAACAAGGGCCGGTTAAAATAACGGCTGATTAGCTCAAATTCACCACATGACATAAATCATAACCATCTCGAGTCTATTGCCAATAAAAAAGGCCGGATAACCGGCCTATGATATCTGTAAATTATTTGCGTTTTGGTCGGATCTGAGGCGCAGCTTTATCCAATACCCCATTGACAAATTTATGGCTATCTTCGGCACCAAACACTTTGGCCAGTTCAATCCCTTCATTGATTGCGACTTTATAGGGGACATCATCTCGCTTGCTCAACTCATACAATGAGATCCGCAGTGCTGCTTTCTCTACCTGCCCCAGTTCATCCAAACGACGGGATAAAAATGGTTGCATGAGACCATCAAGATAAGCACTATGCGTCGCAACCCCAACCAGTATTTCCCTGAAGTACAGGGCATCCACATCTTTAACGTCATTCTCCGCTAAAAACTGGTATTCAACATCCGCGATATCATTATTTGATAATTGCCATGAATACAAGGCTTGTAAAGCACATTGCCGGGCACGACGACGAGCAGCAGGTTTCACACACACTCCCTCAAAATCAGGTATTAATCTGTTTTAATACATTTATCATTTCTAGCGCTGTCAAAGCAGACTCCGCCCCTTTGTTACCCGCTTTGGTTCCAGCACGTTCTATCGCCTGTTCAATACTTTCGGTAGTAAGGACACCAAACGAAACAGGAATATCGCTATTCATTGCCGCACTGGCGATCCCGGAGCTGGCTTCACCGGCGACAAATTCAAAGTGCGCGGTGCCGCCACGAATGACAGTGCCTAGCGCAATAATTGCATCGTATTTTTTGGTTTTTGCCAATGCACGAACGGTCAGGGGCAGTTCATACGCACCAGGTACCCAGACCACAGTGATATTCTCTTTTTTAACCTGCCCTACACGTGACAGGGCATCAATCGCACCTTCGAGTAGACTTTGATTGATAAACTGGTTGAAACGAGCAATCGTAATCGCTACTTTTGCCTCGGGTGCAGCCACAGGCACATCGATAATATTCATACTTATCCTTCCGCTTAATAATCTGGCAACCAGCCGATGGCGAAGTCTAACATATTGTTTAACACTCTGCTCTTGCTTTTCAGTCACCTTGACGTTCGGGTCGTAAAATGAGGCGCAGATCAGGACCAATTTGACTGACTTGCTCATATTTGAAACGAACAGATTCAGAAAGCAATGAAATATGGGGCAAAACACAAAGCCCCCTAGCCTTATCGCCTAATAGTTGAGGTGACTGATAGACAATCAGCTCATCCACGAGATCCGCGCTCAATAATGCACCGGCCAGCCTCGCGCCTGCCTCAACCCATAACTGATTAATTTGTTTATTCCCTAACAACACCATTAATGCAACTAAATCCGTATGCCCTTGATGTTCCGGTAGATAAAAATCCTCGACACCCGCGAGAGGCGTCACCTGGCGCACAGCACTAAAACGCCACGTTGCGCCAGGCTCACTGAATAATCTGCTACGTGCCGGCACTTGCAGTTGCCGATCCAATAGAACACGTATCGGCTGACGCAATGCTGTGGGTTCTGCAATGACCTCCTGACTGACTGGATCAAGCTGGTGCCAACGTACCGTTAAAGCCGGATCATCTGCCAACACGGTCGCAGCACTGGTTAAGATGGCACAACTGGCCGCCCGTAAACGTTGCACATCCCGTCTGGCTTCACTCCCCGTGATCCACTGACTCTCCCCACTGGCCATCGCGGTACGTCCATCGAGGGACATGCCCATTTTGAGGCTTACCCATGGCAGTCCGGTACGCATACGCTTTAAGAAGCCTCGATTTAATTGCCAAGCCCGAGCGGATAGCACCCCCTGAGTCACTTCGATACCCGCCTGCTGTAACCGAGTGAGTCCTCGGCCAGCAACCAGTGGGTTAGGATCTTGCATTGCCACCACCACGCGCGTTACACCCGATCGGATGAGTGCGTCACAACACGGACCTGTGCGCCCAATGTGACTGCAAGGCTCTAACGTCACATAGGCTGTGGCGCCCTGAGCCTTTTCCCCCGCCATATGTAACGCATGCACTTCTGCATGGGCTTCTCCTGCTTTATGATGCCAACCTTCACCGACGATTTCACCCTCGCGTACCAGCACACAGCCCACATTCGGATTCGGTGTCGATGTAAATATGCCTTTTTCTGCTAACTGTAAAGCCCGAACCATATAATCCAGGTCGTTCATGATTAATCCTGTAATTTTGCTATTTCTTCACCGAAGTCACGAATATCCTCAAAACTACGATAGACGGAAGCGAAACGGATATAGGCGACTTTGTCTAATTGCCTCAGTTCTTCCATAACCAAGTTACCAATCATCGAGCTTGGCAATTCTCTTTCCCCTGTGGCTCGCAATTGCGCTTTAATACGATGCAAAGCATTGTCTAATGCATCGGGACTGACAGGCCTTTTTTCTAAAGCTTTTTCAATACCTTTAGCCAATTTTGCTTCATTAAAGGGTTCGCGGATATTGTCACTTTTTATAATACTCGGCATCACCAGCTCTGCCACTTCAAAGGTGGTAAATCGTTCACTACAGGCCACACACTGACGCCTGCGCTTAACCGATGCACCTTCACCAACTAAGCGCGAATCAATCACTCGGGTATCTGAGGTGAAGCAAAAGGGACAATGCATAAGTTTTCCTGCCTGTAATCAATCAGCGAATAAGGAGAGAGCCTCGTAATCGGTCACTCGGTCACTGACAAGCGCCCATTACCTACATTTTTTATTGTAACTTAATCATATTTAATCTTCAGGCGATTTATTGTCTATACTTAACTTTCGTCAATCAACGTACATTCACGCAAAACATCAGGAGTAAAACATGGGACTTTTTAATTTTGTGAAAGAAGCAGGAGAAAAATTGTGGGATACCTTAACCTCACAGGATGATGCAGCGACCAAAGTTCAGGACCACCTGAAAAAATTGGGCATTCCTGACAGTGACAAAGTACAGATTAAAGTGGAAGGTAACAGCGCCTCCGTATACGGCGACAATCTTAGCCAGGAAGCCAAAGAAAAGATTTTGGTCGCTGTCGGTAATGTTTCAGGCATTAACAGTGTGAATGATCATATTAACGTCACCGCGAGCGCCGCCAGTGCAATCCCACAAGCCGGCACGACAGCAGAGCCAAATTTTTATCAGGTACAGTCAGGTGACACATTGAGTGCAATATCTAAAAAGGTCTATGGTGATGCCAACAAGTACCAACAAATTTTTGAAGCAAATAAACCCATGCTGTCACACCCCGATAAAATTTATCCGGGTCAAACATTAAGAATACCCACGCTCTAACTCGAGCCTGTAATTAAAATTGTGTCATTGCCTGTTTTTGATATGTTCACTTCAACTGAGGAGACAGGCAAGTTAGGGACGAAAAGAAACTTAAGGCACTCGCTGGCGAAAGGCATCAAAACCGAAGCTGACCTCCATGCTTTTTCTCCTATGCTGACGAAGCTAACCGTCGAAACAGCACTGAATGCTGAACCGATAGAGCACCTCGGGCACGAGAAAAATGCCCCAAAATCAGGCTCGAATACCCGCAACGGCTATTCATCCAAAACGCTACTGTCCGATGACGGCGAAGTCGAGCTAAACACGCCACGTTCGCAATATCAATCCATACTGGCGGACTGAGCCTTGAGCCTTATCCACTCAATCTCGCCAACTCGAAGATAAGCGCTGTTCGCAGCGTTATATGTATAAGACCACCGCTTAACGCGGTGATCTTTCAGAACAGTTCGAATAAAAAGGGCGACTGATAACAGGCGTATCGACGCTCACGCGTCCCTTTGCTGTTCATGGGTGTATTCGCTCTTTTCTAGTGCTCACCACGGGTCTGAACCTTGCTTGCTTGACGCCGTTCGCCTTTATCTCGTCTGCCACTCGACTCAACCTGATGCCTTCTCACCTCTGCCTGATAAGCGTAAATCCGTTGTCGTACCTGATTACGAGACAACCTTTTAGCTGCCTCATCCGCGCAGATAACGACATGATTTGGCTACACAATGACTGCAGGCATGCTCAGGCTGGACATAAAACGCCAGCGCCCTGTTATCCTTTATCCCTACAAAACCGACCTCAACCCGGTCTCACGTATCCTGCGGATCCTGATGCGTGACTGAGGTATCCCGACGCGGTGCGAATCACTATGCCAATCCGTATGGGATCGCAATCTGTCGAGACCTTTTTGCTGTTTTTTTGCTTTTACTTTTGATAACACGTAAAAAGATCCCAATATGAGCCTGTTTCAGGCCGTTGTTTAACAGGGTAACTTTCCCATCTGGAAATGAGGGATCACAACAAAAAGGGCGGAATGGTTAGCCATTCCGCCCTTTTTATAGGTAGGGAGGACACAGGCTCTGCCCTGCCCTCTCTGGGTCTACAGATTGATCCGGGGTTGATCAGCCCCTTCTTTCTCTACTTTCTGAACCAGCATATGCTCGCGTTTCATCCCCAAGGCCAAGGCCAGTGCTGATGCAACATAAATTGAGGAAACCGTTCCTATCGTCACACCAATCAGCATGGTCAATGAGAATCCTCTCAGCAGTTCACCACCAAAGATGAATAACATCAGAACAACCATCAGCGTGGTTGCGGAGGTCATAATGGTTCTGCTTAATGTTTGGGTCAGTGAAATATTAATAATCTCACACGGTGAACCACGGCGGATCCGTCGAAAATTTTCACGAATACGATCCGAAACCACAATACTGTCATTCAGAGAATAACCAATAACGGACATCAGCGAGGCAATGATCGTCAGATCAATTTCAATATGAAACAGTGATAATAATCCCACTGTGATGATCACATCATGAGCGAGTGCCAAAACAGCCCCCAACGCAAGACGCCATTCAAATCGAAATCCAACATAAATCAGGATACAGATCAGCGCAGCCAGTAATGCCATCGCCCCATCATTCGCCAAATCACTGCCGACACTCGGCCCAACAAACTCGATACGTTTAATGGTCGCTTGCTGCTGAGTCGCCTGATTAATGATGCTAACCACTTTATTACCCAGCGCCTGACCGGCATTACCTGCCTTTGGCGACAGTCTGACCATCACATCGCGACTGCTACCAAAGTTCTGCACCTGAGGTTCAAATAGCCCCGCCTGTTGCAATGCATGACGCATTGTTTCAAGCTCACCGGGTTTCTCTAAGGCAATCTCAATCACTGTACCACCCGTGAAATCAAGCCCCCAGTTAAAACCACGGATACCAACAATCACCACCGAGATAATGATAAGCAATGCTGAAATTGCAAATGCCAACTTATCCCAGCGCATAAAGTCATGAACTTTACGACCGTGGTTTAGCTGTTCAATAGTATATTCTTGTGTCACTTACCCACTCCTCAGATTGACAGCTTTTTAACGCGCTTGCCGCCATATAACAAGTTGACAATCGCTCGAGTACCGACAATGGCTGTAAACATTGATGTGGCGACACCAATGGCTGTCGTTATGGCAAAGCCCTTAATTGAACCCGTGCCCACCGCGTACAAAATGATTGCCGTAATCAGCGTTGTGAGGTTGGCATCCACAATACTGGAGAATGCACCACGATAACCTTCATGGATTGCTTGTTGAATACCACGCCCATTTCGCAATTCTTCTTTAATACGTTCATTGATCAAGACGTTGGCATCCACGGCGACGGCAAGGGTCAGAACAATCCCTGCAATCCCCGGCATGGTCAATGTCGCGCCAGGCAATAAAGACATGATCCCGACAATCAGAACCAAATTAGCCAGCAATGCCGTCGTCGCGATAACGCCAAACTTTTTATAAAAAATAACCATAAACAGTATTGAGGCAATCACCCCCCATAAGCAGGCATCAAGCCCCTGTTTAATGTTTTGCAGCCCCATGGTTGGACCAATTGTCCGTTCTTCAACAATCTGAATCGGCGCAATCAATGCACCAGCACGTAACAACAGTGACAGTTGTCTCGCTTCATTCTGATTACTGATCCCAGTGATCACAAAGCGATTACCCAGCTGAGACTGAATGGTAGCAATATTGATGACTTCTTCCTGACGCGTCAGGATAGGCCGACCTTCACTGTTTTTACGGCCACTGTCTTTATATTCAACAAACAGCGTGGCCATGGGTTTTTTCAGGTTATTACGGGTGAAATCGGACATCATATTGCCCCCCGCACTATCCAGAGAGATGTCGACCTGAGGTTGATTATATTGATCAAGGCCCGAAGTCGAATCAGTAATATGATCCCCTGTCAGCACTACACGCTTATAAAGTACAACCGGCTGGCCTTCACGGGTTTTCTTCACTTCAGAATCCCCGGGAATATGCCCAGCAGCAATGGCGGCAGGATCGACGTTGGTATTTACCAATCGGAACTCAAGGGTGGCCGTGGCATTAAGGATCTCTTTAGCCCGTGCGGTATCTTGGATCCCCGGCAACTCAACAACAATACGATCCGAGCCTTGCCGTTGTACCAATGGCTCAGCGACACCGAGCTGATTGACACGGTTACGGAGAATGTTGATATTTTGGGCCACAGCATAGTCTTTCGCTTCGCTCAGGCGGGCGCTAGTCATAACTCCGGTTAATGATTTATCACCTTCTCGGCTAAAAACCATATCTTGATAACGCGGCGAGAGATAACTGAGCGCAGTATTGCGCGCTTCAGCATTCGCAAAATTAACACTCACCCCATAGTGACTGATTTTATTTATCGTAATAAAAGAAAGGTGCTTATCACGTAAATCGTGGCGCAGATTCTCTGCATTTTGCTCCTGCAATTTGCCCAGTGCGGTATCCATATCCACTTCCATTAAGAAGTGTACGCCCCCGCGCAGATCAAGCCCCAATTTCATTGGTTGCGCAGAAAGCGCCGATAACCACATGGGTGTCGCCGGTGCCAGATTCAATGCAACCACATAAGTGTTACCTAAATCATTCAGCAACGCTTCGCGCGCTTGGAGTTGGATATCTGTATTAGCAAAACGCGCGAGGATCGCCCCTTTTTCGAGGGCAATGGATTTCACTTGTATATGCGCTTTGTCCAGGATGCGATGTACCTGATCCAGCGTCTGCTCATTCGCAGAAACGCCTCGTTCTCCGGTAACCTGAACCGCCGGGTCTTCCCCATATAAATTGGGAAGTGCGTAAACCAAGCCCAAAACTAAGGCTAGGATTAGCATGATGTACTTCCATAATGGATAACGATTTAACACGACATTTCCCTTTCAGGATCAAGGATTACAATGCTTTCATTGTGCCCTTAGGCAGAACGGCAGCGACAAAATCACGTTTAATAACGACGTCATTTGTTTCATTTAGCGCCAAAATAATGTATCCCGTCTCAGAGACTTTAACCACTTTGCCAACAAGGCCACCGTTAGTTAAAACTTCATCGCCTTTATCGATTGAATCCATTAATTTCTTATGTTCACGTGTGCGTTTTTGTTGAGGGCGCAGGATCATAAAATAAAAAATCAAACCAAAAACTAACAACATAATTACCATAGAAACAGGGCTTGATTGAGCTGGTGTATCTGCAGCAGCCACTGCATCAGAAATGAAAAAACTCATTTATTCTTCCTTATCAGAAAAAGACTTAATAGTGAGGGATGGAACTGGCTTACCCATCGTTTGGTAAAAATCAGTGACAAACTGTTCAAGGCTATTCTGTTCAATAGCCTGGCGCAGACCAGCCATCAGACGTTGATAATAGCGCAAATTGTGTATCGTATTCAGTCTGGCACCCAGAATTTCATTACAGCGGTCAAGATGATGCAAATAAGCCCGAGTATAATGCTTGCAAGTATAGCAATCACAGTCTGGATCAAGCGACGTGGTGTCAGCTTTATATTTGGCATTACGTATTTTGACAACCCCATCCGTCACAAAAAGGTGACCATTACGTGCATTACGGGTTGGCATCACACAATCAAACATATCAATCCCGCGACGCACACCTTCAACTAAATCTTCCGGCTTACCAACACCCATCAAATAACGTGGTTTATCAACGGGTAGCTGTGGACAAACGTGCTCAAGAATGCGATGCATATCCGCTTTTGGTTCGCCGACTGCTAAGCCCCCTACAGCGTATCCATCGAATCCAATGTCTACCAGACCTTTAACAGAATTATCGCGTAAATCTTCGTAAATGCCACCTTGAATAATACCAAATAACGCATTGCGGTTACCCAGCTCATCAAAACGACGACGGCTACGCTTCGCCCAGCGTAAGGACATTTCCATGGAGCGTTTCGCATAATCCCAATCTGCAGGATAAGGCGTACATTCATCAAAGATCATGACAATATCAGAACCGAGATCATATTGAATTTCCATCGATTTTTCAGGATCGAGAAAAATAGAATCGCCATTGATAGGATTCCGAAAGTGCACGCCTTGCTCAGTAATTTTACGAATATCACCGAGGCTAAAGACCTGAAATCCCCCCGAATCTGTCAAGATAGGTCCCTGCCATTGCATAAAATCATGCAGGTCACCATGCAATTTCATTATTTCCTGACCGGGCCTTAGCCATAAATGGAATGTATTCCCCAACAAAATCTGGGCACCGGTATCACGCACTTCTTCAGGAGTCATTCCCTTAACGGTACCATAGGTTCCCACAGGCATAAACGCAGGGGTTTCCACCACACCCCGTTCAAACACCAATCTGCCTCTTCTTGCTAGGCCATCCTGGTTTATCAATTCAAATTTCACATCTCCTCCATCAGAGACACAGTCTGATTTTATGCAAATAATAACACACTATAAACCTATTTAAACCAATGATTACTGACCAAGCAGCCTCAGCAACCTTATCAAGTGATTGGCTTTTCTCACTGTGATAGGGATAAGCGATGGGACAACGTGAAGATGAAAATCCCTTATAAGCAAGATCTTGGGACCCTCTCCTCACTGGATTATTTTGTGTCGTGACCGATGAAGTAAAACAGAATAATTCAGGCGAACTGGCGGGTGTTCCATAATACAGCACAAGATTAAATACGTCGTCACTAATAAGTGATAATTATTTATAATCTAGGCTATCACGTTAATAAATCACTAGGATGTCACAGATAAGCCACAAGAGAGATAAACAACATTGAAGTGAAATGTCACTGACTGTACGCAGTGTAATCATGAAGAAAGGAGGGATGAGCCTGTGGGAGAGTGCCGCCGTTGGCGTAAGTTAATTCTACGCGCGATTTAAGGAGAACACTCGCCTCGTCTATTACAACACAGGCAAGTGCTGTCCGTCTTAAAACTGGATTACCATTCCGAACGTTTAGCCATATTTTCTGGCAAAATTCTCATCAGAATCACATAAATAAATAATAAATTCAACAAATGCGATGATAGCAGGAATAAAAGTCCAGAAAAAAATCAAATACAGGAATCCTTGACCTATTTTTCCCAAATAAAATTTATGTGCCCCAAAGCCACCGAGAAAAAAAGCCAGCAGGGCTGCGCTAATTCTACTTTTACTGCCCTGTCCTATTGACGTACTATTTTGCGCACCACAATGTGGACAAGACACCGCGGTCTCGTGAATTTCCTTGCCACACCCCCGGCAGTAAACCATTGAACCCATAAAATGCTCCATATATAAACCTCCCTTAAGATAAAAGGGAGTGTCGTTAAAAATTAAAAAAGTCCACCTTTCTCTTCAAGAAAATGCAACATTGCTTCGTTTTATGGCAAGCTCATTATTTAATTATTGATGAACATTGACGCCAGTATGGATACTGTGATGACTATCAGTATCGCCTCATCATTCACACCACGTCATTCATATCACGAATCTGTGCAGCGATGAGAATAACAGAGAATAATAAGAATATCCTTATTTAATGAGAGGAAGGTTCGAAGATATGTCAAACACCCTTAATTCAGTTGAGAGTTCTAACACAGATAATTAGGAGGTGAAATTTAAATTTATTTCATTCATGCTTATCAGTTCATAAAATGATTTAATATACTCCACTATAAAGCAGAAAATAGATTATCACCTGCGTAATCGTTGAAAATCAGTTTATGTTTTAACTCTGTTATTTCGGGAAGATGATAAGCTCCCGCCCACTTAGCCATCAAACGACAGCAATAAAGATAACTCGATAAGATCAGGTGAGTCATCACACGGCGTTTATCCATAACGGCGTGGCAATACCCCGCTTTTCTCTCTCGGCCTCTGTCAGGCCGAGCACGGATCCAGAACTCAATCGATTATTCTTGTCAAGCCTCAGGCGTCGACTGACCACCCGCAATCTTTTCGGTGATGGCCGCCGGGTTACGTGTAATAAACATTGCGTCCCCATAACTGAAAAATCGATATTGTTTATCAATTGCTTGGCGATACGCTTCCATAGTATTACGATAACCGGCAAATGCAGAGACGAGCATAATAAGCGTTGATTCAGGCAAATGGAAATTGGTCACCAACGCATCAATCACTTGATATTGATAACCGGGATAAATAAAGATTCGCGTGTCATCACAGAAAGGCGCAATCAATTGATTGTTGGCCGCCTGTGCCGCACTCTCCAGCGAACGCACAGAGGTTGTGCCTACGGCGATCACTCGACTGCCTCTTGCCTTGCAGGCCAACACGGCCTCCACCACTGACTGTGACACTTCAGCATATTCGGCATGCATCATGTGCTCTTCAATGTTATCCACTCGCACGGGTTGAAACGTTCCTGCGCCAACATGCAAGGTCACAAAGGCCGTTTCCACGCCTTTATTTTTTAACGCATCCAGTAATGGCTGGTCAAAATGCAAACCCGCCGTCGGTGCCGCTACCGCACCAGGACGTCGACTGTATACGGTTTGATATAACTCTCGATCGGCCGCTTCATCCGGCCTATCAATATAAGGCGGTAACGGCATATGCCCGATTTGATTAAGAATATCCAAAACAGGTCGCGAGTCATTAAATTGGATCTCAAACAGGGTGTCATGGCGAGCAAGCATGGTCGCTGAAACAGGGTGCGCTTCCCCCAATTGTAACTGCGCACCGGCTTTGGGTGCTTTGGATGCTTTCACATGGGCTAACACGCGATTGTCATCGAGAATACGTTCAACCAACATTTCCAGCTTGCCGCCAGTCACTTTCTGGCCATATAGGCGGGCCGGGATCACGCGAGTATCGTTAAATACCAGCAAATCACCCGGTTCGAGTTTATCTAAAATATCGGTAAAAATGCCATGACCGATTCGGCCACTTTCACCTTCTAAACTCAATAAACGGCACTGACTGCGCTCAGGTTGTGGATAATGAGCAATCAATGCCTCAGGTAATTCAAAATTGAAATCAGCAACGCGCATGACACACTCTTAACAGACAATAGTGGTGCTCAGTGTACCGGAAATTACCTCATTACTGAACCTCTTGTGGTGAGACTGTTCAACTGTCACTATAGACTGAATGACGATGAGAGTGACCATAACAATGAATTTTTTAGCACACCTGCATTTAGCTTCATTGGCAGAAAGTTCTCTCCTAGGCAATCTCGTTGCGGATTTTACCCGGGGTAACCCAGACAATCATTGGCCAAAATCCATTGCCGAAGGGATACGCTTACACCGACGACTCGATCAATGCTGCGATGCCCTGCCTGAAGTCAGGCAAGCACGCAACTTGTTCCACCCTGAGCGTCGACGAGTGGCATCAATCGCGTTGGATGTAATTTGGGATCATTTCCTCGCGCGATACTGGGCAGAATTTGGTTTACCCTCTTCCCTTGCACAATTTTGTTTACAGGTTGAGCAACATCTCTCGGTGGATCTGGCTTTAACCTCAGAGCAATTCCAACAAGTTAACCATAAAATTTGGTCAGAACACTGGCTCGAAAATTATGCAGATAAAACAAACATCACATGGGTTTTACAACAAATGGCAAGGCGTCGGCCTCGTCTTAGTCTATTGGCAGCGTGTGATCATGATTTTTTTCATAATTATCAATCGCTAGAGCAATTATTTAGGCAATTTTACCCTCAACTGATGCTGAAAGCAGCGGAAAAATCGCTTTAGCCCATAATGTCCCTCACTAGGGGTTGCCCTTTCAACAAAATAGCTTATTGTATAGTCCTCTCTCCGTCAAAGACACGGAGATAGGTTGACCATCTTTAGCGGGATGGTTTACTTACATTAACCTAGAATAATTGGAGTAATCTATGGTTCTGGTAACACGTCAAGCGCCTGATTTTACTGCCTCAGCAGTCTTGGGCAATGGTGAAATCGTTAACGATTTTAACTTTAAAAAACATATCGCTGGCAAAAAAGCGGTGATTTTTTTCTGGCCAATGGATTTTACTTTTGTTTGTCCTTCTGAGTTGATTGCCTTTGATAAGCGCTACCAAGCATTTAAAGAACGTGGTGTCGAAGTGGTCGGTGTCTCTTTTGACTCTGAGTTTGTACACAATGCATGGCGTAATACCCCAATTGAAAACGGCGGTATTGGTAAGGTACAGTATGCGATGGTTGCTGACATCAAGCATGAAATCCAGCAGGCTTATGGCATCGAGCATCCAGAAGCGGGAGTCGCACTGCGTGCCTCTTTCCTGATTGATGAGGAAGGTGTTGTTCGTCACCAGATCGTCAATGATCTGCCTATTGGTCGTGATATTGATGAAATGCTGCGTGTGGTTGATGCGCTTCAGTTCCATCAAAAGCATGGCGAAGTCTGTCCTGCACAGTGGGAAGCAGGCCAAGAAGGCATGGTTGCGTCACCCGATGGTGTGGCTAAATACCTGAAATCGAACTCAAGCAAACTGTAATTCTTCTCGTGTCACTTCTGGCACGCCTCGCCAGGGGGGACACCTTCTCGGGTCTCTCCTCACTACGATGATTCTCATAATCAGTGTCATACGATCTTTATTCAATTTTTATATTACAAGATAAATTTTTGCAAATTTTCTGAATAATATTCGTTTTTATTTATAATAAATCATCAGAAAACCAGACATCTTAGGGACGAACGATGCAACAGGATATTCAAATCTGGCTTAAATCAATTGGCATGTCGCATTATACTGGCCTTGCCGCCCTCCTCGTTATCTTACTGACAATTATCGTCATCTCGGTGATCGTGCATGTCGTTTTGCATAAAGGCGTGCTGCCCGTGTTAATTAAACTGTCTGAAAGAAGCCATCATCAGTGGCCACGAATGATGCTTAAAGGCGCATTATTCAAACGTATAGTCTGGTTATTGCAAGGGGTCCTTTTCCAACTCCCTCTGCCTTGGTTGCTTGAACCAGGCTCAATCCTTTACAAAGGATTACAAACCCTCACTGAACTCTGGCTAATGCTATTTACCTTACTGATTGGTTTTTCATTACTGAATTTGGTGCAATCTGTTGCCTTGAAAAATCGTATCAGTAACCCGGTCGCGTTACGTGGCATCTTCCAGAGTATTAAATTACTGGCTGCAATTATTATTGCGATTTTAATGATCTCCCTTATGCTTGGCCAATCTCCAGAGACACTGTTAACTGGGTTAGGTGCCATGACTGCCGTACTGATGTTGGTATTTCGCGATCCGATTCTGGGCCTTGTGGCCGGGATCCAACTCTCTGCTAACGATATGCTCAATCTTGATGACTGGCTGGAAATGCCAAAATACGGTGCCGACGGCACAGTCATTGATATTAACCTGACAACAGTTAAAGTGCAGAATTGGGATAATACCATTGTTACCATTCCAGCCTATGCCTTAACATCAGACTCTTTTAAGAACTGGCGAGGCATGACAGAATCAGGCGCACGCCGAATGAAGCGCGCATTGAATATCGATCTCACCAGCGTCCATTTCTTATCTGAAGATAAAATCAAAGAACTGAGTCAATCAAAACTCTTAACGCCTTATTTGACCGAGAAATACCAAGAGATCCAGAATTGGAATCAACAACAAAATCAAGATAAATTGTATCCGTTAAATCAACGTAATTTGTCTAATATTGGCATCTTTCGTATCTGGCTTGAAAACTGGCTACGTAATCATCCCCATATCCGTCAAGATCAATTGCTGGCCGTCCGACAATTACCGGCGACCGAAAATGGCTTACCCATCGAGATTTATGCCTTTACGAATATTACCACGTGGGTTGAATATGAGCGTATTCAAGGTGATATCTTTGACTATATTTATTCAGCGCTGTCAATGTTTGAGTTAAGGATCCACCAGACACCAACAGGGAATGATATGCGGGCTTTAGCGCAGTACGTTAATCCTCAAGAAAAGCAAATTAATCAACACGCAAATTGAGTCAACAGGTTAGACTCTGTTCAAAAAAGGCCAGTGTAAACTGGCCTTTTTTATTAAACACTATTTAGCGGGGAGCTGCTTTTTTTTGGAACGCAGATAATAGCTACCCACCAACAGAATGACCCAGATCCCACCAGCATATAAAGAAATACGCGTATCAGGGAAGTAACCGATCAGGCCAATAATAAATAATAGAAAAACAATGGCCAAGACGGAGGCGCATTGTCCACCAGGTAAAGAGAATGTCAATTGGCGCGTTTGTTCTGCCGTTAATTGGCGGCGGAATGCAATCTGCGATGATAAGATCATTATCCATACCCAGACAGTAGCAAAGGTCGCCAGCGAGGCGATAACCAAGAATACACGTTCAGGCATCAAGTAATTGAGTAACACGGCAATCAGTAACGCAACCATCATCACAATCACCGTCACCCAAGGCGTTCCTTGACTTGACAGTTTGCGAAACACTGCCGGCGCATGTCCTTGCTGTGACATACCGTGCAACATTCTACCCACCCCAAAAATATCACTATTGATCGCAGACAATGAGGCAGTGATCACCACAAAGTTGAGAATCGAGGCCGCGGCGGAGATACCTAAGTGCTGAAAGGTAAGAACGAAAGGACTGCCATTGGTGCCAACCTGATCCCAAGGATAGATTGACATAATCACAAATAGCGTGCCGACATAAAATACCAAGATACGCCAAGGTACAGAATTGACGGCTTTAGGAATGGATTTCTCAGGTTGATCAGCCTCACCCGCAGTGATCCCGATAATCTCAATACCACCATAAGCAAACATGACCATTTGCAATGAAAGTAGCATGCCCACCACGCCATGTGCGAAAAAACCACCGTGTTGCCATAAGTTACTGATACCGGTTGGATGCCCACCGTTACCGATCCCCCAGATAATCATCGCCAAGCCTGCTAGGATCATGATGACAATGGTGGCAACTTTAAAGAAAGAGAACCAAAACTCCATTTCACCAAAGATTTTCACACTCATCATATTAATAGCACCAATGACGAGCACCACACTCAAGACCCAGATCCAATGGGGCACATCGGGGAACCAAACCCCCATGTAGACCCCAAACGCCGTGACATCAGCAATCGCAACGATCAGGATCTCAAAACAATATGTCCAACCAGTAATATACCCGGCGAGTGGCCCGAGATAATCTTGGGAATAACGGGAAAAGGAGCCTGAATCAGGATTGTTCACCGACATCTCGCCTAACGCTCGAATGATAATATAGGCGATCAATCCACCAATCATATACGCGAGAAGGACACTGGGCCCTGCCATTTTTATCGCATCTGCCGAGCCATAAAATAAACCCGTTCCAATCGCGGAGCCTAAAGCCATAAATCGAATATGGCGAAGACTTAGCCCCCTCTTCAGTTGTTGATTTTTTTCCATCGTTTCGGCAACCCATATAAAGACTAACCACGATCCATCATCGTGGTTATCTGACGCATTAAGTAATGATGTTCACTCGACGCTTAGCGAGTGTTGTTTTTCGCGCGATCAACGATAACGGCGATCAGTAGTACAGCAACCGAAGGCGGTAGCCAGGATAATTGCTGAGCCGACAACGGCAGATTTTGTAAAAAACCGGGTAGCAAATTTTGAACCGCACTGGCTTTTATACCATCGATTAAGCCAAAGATAAAACTGACCAGTGCAACAGGCGCAACCACCCGTGCAGGTTTTCGCCACAGATTAATGGCAAGGCTCATCACCACCAAGACGATACAGGGAGGATAGATTGCAGTCAGAACAGGAATAGAAACATGAATAAGCTCAGCCAGCCCTAAGTTCGAGACCGCCATCGCAAAAACACCCAGGATCACCACCAGTGCGCGATATGAAATCGGCAGATATTGCGAAAAAAACTCTGCACAAGCACAAGTCAGTCCAACCGCGGTCACCATGCAGGCAACAAAAATCAGTAATCCTAAAAACAAGCTGCCTGTTGTACCAAAGGTATGCTGGACATAAGCATGCAGGATCTCTGCACCACTGGCCCCTTGTGCCACTAAATGACCACTTCCCGAACCTAGTCTGAACAAGCATAAATAAACCAGTGTCAGTCCAAGACCAGCAATTAATCCAGCCAGCACAGTATAACGGGTCAATAAACCCGCATTTTCAATCCCTCTTGAACGCGCGGCATTGACAATCACGATACCAAATACCATTGCACCAAGGGTATCCATCGTCAGATAGCCATTGAGGAAGCCATTCGAAAATGCCGCATGTTGATAGGTTTCAGTCGCGACGACATTTCCGCCAGCTGGCCATAACACGGCGGCAATACCCAGTATCGCCAACGCGACAATTTTTAGTGGAGCAAGGAAATGGCCAACCGTATCCAGTAATTTGCCTGGATACAATGAGATCAAGATCACCAAAGCAAAATAAAATAGGCTATAAAGGGCCAAGGTTTCTGGCGTGGCGCCTCCGACTAAGGGCGCGATCCCCACTTCAAACGAAACGGTTGCCGTCCGAGGCGTTGCAAATAAAGGACCAACAGAAAGATAGCAGACACTGGCCAGTATCAACCCAGCCGTTTTACCAATCGGTGAGCTGAGTTTATCAACCCCACCGCCAACACGTGCAAGTGCGACAAGCGTGATCACCGGCAACCCTACCGCTGTCACTAAAAATCCAAGGGCTGCAATCCAGACATGCTCACCCGCATTCAGTCCAACCATTGGCGGAAAAATAATGTTTCCAGCACCAACAAACAGGGCAAAAGCCATGAATCCTAATGCCAGTATATCCCTAGTTTTTAAATATTTAGTCATAAAATACTCTCCAGCTTAAGCTGGTCATTCTGTGTAGTTGAGTTTACATACTGGCCGATCTTTTCAAACAGTAAATGCCAGATATCAGTCGTAAGTCGCCCTGAAATAAACAATGAAAAGCCACGCGATTCGGTGCTAATAAGGTAAATACCGCTTAATTAGAACTTTTATATCAACAAAAGGCAATAACAACACTGAAATGAAGAATTATTTACTTAAAATAGATAGAAATTCAGTTTTTTAATTCGGTTTCTCTCACAACCTACAGACAATGATAAGTCTGATTTTTAACCAGCATAGCGTAATAACGAGGCAGGTTGTTAGAGAGAGTAACATTGCGTTGTAGACTGTCATGATTGACGAAGCGTCAAAGGAAGTAAACCATCGCCTGAGCCTTGCACAGAACATCGCGGTGAGGAAAAAAATGGAGGGGTGGACTCGGTATCATCACAGCGCGTACGAAAGATACCTAGCCCCCTTTCCTAGACCTATTCGCTAGGCCAAAACGAAGCCGCAATCTCAACCACTGCATCGATTTTTTGCCATTGTTGCTGCTCGCTAATATGATTTCCTTCTTCGGTTGAGGCAAAACCGCATTGTGGACTCAAGCAAAGTTGATCACGCGCGACAAACTGCGCGGCTTCTTCAAGACGTTTACTCACCTGATGCGGATCCTCAAGCTGGCCATGCTTGGTGGTAATCAACCCAAGTACCACTTTTTGTTTGCCTGGTTTGATAAAACGCAAAGGTTCAAATCCCCCTGAACGCTCATTATCATATTCTAGGAAAAAGGCATCCACCGGGACCTGACCAAAAAGGATCTCGGCGACAGGTTCATAGCCTCCTTCAGCGATCCATGTCGAACGAAAATTACCTCGGCAAACATGCAACCCCACCGTCAGATCAGCGGGTTTATCACGCAAAGCATGCTGCAATACTGCCGCATAAGTTAAGGCTAATTGCTGCGGGTCCTCACCCTTTTGTCGAATTTTTTCCTGTTCTTGTTCTGAACATAAATAAGCCCAAACCGTATCATCCAGTTGCAGATAACGGCAACCCGCATGATAAAAAGCGGCAATCGCCTGGCGCCATGTTTCACCAAGATCATCAAAATAACTTTTAAGATCGGGATATACGTCATTATCAATGGCGGCGCGCCCTCCCCTAAAATGTAAAACACTCGGACTGGGGATCGTCATTTTTGCCACAGACTGACCTGCGTGCTGTTGTAAAAAACGAAAATCCGCTAACATGGGATGTTGGCTAAACCCCAATTTCCCAGTGACATTGACCCCCCGAGCTTTGGTTTCTATCCCATTAAATTGGATCCCTTGTGCCGTTTCTACCGGCTTCACGCCATCCAATCCTTCGAAAAAATCCATATGCCACCAGCTGCGACGGAATTCACCGTCAGTGACTACTTGCAACCCATGCTGCTGCTGCTGTGCGATCAACTCGATAATGGCGTTATCTTCAATACGACGAAGTGATTCCGCACTGATTTGACCTGTTGCGAACTGTTCTCTTGCCTTCTTAATCGATTCAGGACGCAAAAAGCTGCCTACAATTTCAGCACGAGCAGGGAGGGAGAATGAGGTCATCGGGTTTCCTTAATATCATTGTTATTTAGACTTCTGGACGTCTAGCAAACTATAAATGACATAAAAAAAAAGAATAGGCAACCCAAACGTCGGAAAAAAACTGCGGACTAAAATCGTTCACTGATTGAATGAATTAAGCAGGATAACCAGACAGCAACCCGCAATCGGCTTTAAAACACTAGCAGATCATCGATTTAGGTAAGGTAAAACTAAAACAGGTTTCTTGATGAGGAATGCTGCTGATTTGCAAACGCGCATGATGATGCATTAATGCATGTTTAACAATTGACAGCCCGAGACCACTTCCCCCTGTCTGGCTTGATCGCGATCGATCGACGCGATAAAAGCGTTCGGTTAGGTGAGGCAAATGTTCAGCACTAATACCAGCACCGTTATCACAAATACGGAAATTGGCCCCCTGAGGTGTCCGTTGCCACTTGACCTTAATGGTACTGCCAGGTGCAGTATGCCGAATTGCATTATAAATCAGATTAGATATCGCACTATACAACTGCTCATGATTACCTTTGATTTGTAATTTATCATCAACCATAAACTGTAACTGATGCGCACCAGCACTGAGGGTTTCCGCTTCATTTTTCAATAAACTGAGGATGGCTGGCACATTAATGATTTCTTGCATCTCAACCGGTAAAGCAGCTTCAATACGCGATAATTGCAATAATTGACGGATCAGGCTTTCCATGCGTCGTGTTTGTCCTTGCATGGTGTGCAAGGCCTTTAGGCGTTGATGCTCAGCAAGCGCCGGTTGTTCTAACATTTCCAAATAGCCCTGAAGGACTGTCAGCGGTGTCCTTAATTCGTGACTGACATTGGCGAAAAAATTGCGTCGCATACTCTCAATTTGCTGTAATTGGGTCACATCACGAGCGACCATCAACCACTGAGTCTCACTGTAAGGCATCAACCGAAACTCAAATTGATGCGCATTGTTTAGCAATAAGGTAAGCCCTTTACTGAAGTCTCGCTGTTGCAAATAACGCGTAAATTCAGGGTAGCGCAATAAATTAATAATGTTCTGTCCACTGTCTTCAGGCCAACGCAATCCCAAGTTTTGTTGTGCAAGGTGATTACACCAAAAAATGGTTCCTTCATCGGTCATCAATATCAAGGCATCAGGTAGGGATTCTGCGCCACTACGAAAGCGTTGAATCAAACCTCGCAATTCCCGTCGCCGCCGTTTACTTCGATTGTAAACCAGATGCAGACCATAAAATAATGGCTCCCAACTGCCTCGGCCTTTGGGCGGGATCAAGCTGCGGTCAATCCATAGCCAGCGCGACAAGCGCATTAATTGACAATAGTGCCAGAAAAGTAATATCAGCAGGCTGGTGATGATACCGAGCATCGACTGCCCCAGCATACTCCCCAAAATCAACCCGGTGATCACCGCCAGCAGCAGCTCAAAAATCAGGGTCTTCCATCTTAATCTTTCCAGCACTGACTCACTCCATTAAAAACGCGCAGAAAATCGATAACCACTGCCACGAACGGTCTGAACCATTTTGTCATGGCCACTGATTTCCAACGCTTTACGCAAACGCCGGATATGCACATCAACCGTGCGATCTTCAACATAAACGTTAGTGCCCCACACCTGATTAAGCAACTGTTCACGACTATAAACTCGCTCAGGGTGCGCCATAAAAAAATGTAGCAGTCGGTATTCTGTCGGCCCAACCTCAATACAGTGTTCTCCCCCTGTAATACGGTGTGATGCGGGATCAAGATTAAGACCGTTGACGGTAATAACAGCTTCATCAGCGCCAGGAGTCACACGACGGAACACGGCTTTGATCCTTGCCATCAATTCCTTCGGTGAAAACGGCTTGGCAATATAATCATCGGCTCCCGCATCAAGTCCTCGCACTTTATCTTCTTCTTCTGTTTTCGCCGTCAACATCAAAACGGGGATCTCTCGCGTTAACGCTTCTTTTTTTATATGGCGAAGAAACTGTAAGCCAGTGCCGCCAGGTAACATCCAATCCAATAAGATCAGATCGGGCCATGGCTCAATCAAGAGACGTAACGCACTGGCATAATCTTCCGCTTCTACCGTCTGATATCCATTTTGTTCCAGTACAAAACATAACATCTCACGGATAGGGGCTTCATCTTCTACCACTAAAATACGTCGACTCATAGTTTCTCCGCTGAATTTTTGGTTTGGGTGACAATCCTTCTCTAGTATGGGTCAGTTTTATGACAGTTTCATTAAAGGTGAGTGGGATTATTTTCACTTTACAGATTCGGTTGCCTTGCCCCCCCACACGACAACCGCAATCTGATACACTGGTTTCCTCCCTTGAGGACATAGCAAAAGCGGATAGATTATGAAAATCATTCATACCTCAGACTGGCATCTTGGACAATATTTTTACACCAGAAGCCGAGCGGCAGAACATCAAGCCTTTCTTGACTGGTTACTGCAACAAGTCGAATTACTGCATATCGATGCCATTATTGTTGCAGGGGATATTTTTGATACCGGATCACCGCCCAGTTATGCGAGGGAGATGTACAACCGTTTTGTGGTCGCTTTGCAACCCACACGTTGCCAACTGATCATTTTAGCGGGCAACCATGATTCAGTTTCAACCCTCAATGAATCTCGCCAACTCCTTGCCTGTTTAAATACTCAGGTCATTACCCATGCGGCTACCGATAGCGGCGATCACCTTCTGCTATTATCAAATCGTCAGGGAGAGCCAGCGGCCTTATTATGCGCCATCCCCTATCTGCGCTCTCGGGATATTGTCTTTAGCCAAGCCGGATTGACAGGTAAAGAAAAGCAACAACAGCTAATGTCAGCCATCAGTGACTACTACCAGCGAAGCTATCAACAGGCCGTGCAATTGCGTGATGCACGCCAGTGGCCTGATTTACCTATTATTGCAACAGGTCATCTCACCACCGTCGGCGTCAGTACCAGTGAAGCGGTGCGTGATATTTATATTGGCACGCTGAGTGCCTTTCCAGCACAATACTTTCCCCCCGCCGATTATATTGCCCTCGGTCATATCCATAAACCTCAGTCTGTCGGCGGCCAAGCACAAATTCGTTATAGTGGTTCACCTATTGCGTTAAGCTTTGATGAGGCCGACGATGAAAAGAGTGTCACACTGCTTGAATGGCAGAAAGGCACGCCACTACAGATAAGCCAGCTAAAGATCCCTTGTTTTCAGCCAATGCTGACCCTAAAAGGTAACTTATCAGAGATAAGCCAGCAACTGACAGAATTGCCTTCCCCTCCAAAGGGTCAACGCCTCTGGCTGGATATTGAAATTAAAGAACAGCATTACCTGAGCGACTTGCAACAACGCATCGAAGCACTGATGACTGACCGACCTGTCGATATCGTCTTATTAAGACGATATCGACCAAAAGATCAAGATAACTGGCAAACTGACATGAGTACGACACTCGACGATCTGTCCGTTCAGCAGGTATTTCAACGACGGCTACAGGGGAGTGATTTAAGCGAAGAAGCACAGCGTCGTCTTAACCATTTGTTTGCCGAAATCTTGGAACAATTACAGCAATCCCCCGAGGATAAACCATGAAAATACTGACGCTACGATTTAAAAATTTGAATTCGTTACGCGGTGAATGGTTTATTGACTTTACACGCTTACCGTTTGATGATGCGGGGATCTTTGCCATTGTCGGTGACACTGGCGCAGGTAAAACAACCTTGTTGGATGCCATTTGCCTTGCACTTTACCACCAAACACCTCGACTTGGCATGATCACAACCTCACAAAATGAGGTGATGACTCGCGGCTGCAGTGAATGCCTTGCCGAAGTGGAATTCGAAGCACAAGGCAGTGCTTGGCGTGCATTCTGGAGCCAAAATCGAGCACGAGGCTCACAACAAGGGAAATTACAAGCCGCTAGAGTTGAATTAGCTCGCTGCGAAGATCAGGTGATTGTGGCCGATAAAGTCAGCGATAAACTCAAAAAAATTGAGCAATTGTCCGGATTGAATTTTCAGCGATTTACTCGTTCAATGTTATTGAGTCAGGGCCAGTTTGCCGCCTTCCTTAATGCGCCATCGAAAGAACGTGCAGAACTGCTGGAAGAATTGACCGGCACTGAAATTTATGGCCAGATTTCTCAGCAAGTTTTTGAAAACAGCAAACAACAGAAAAACCGGTTGGCGCAACTGCAAAGCCGCCAACATCATGCCAATCTGCTCAACAGTCAACAAAGGGAGCAGCTAGAACAAGAACTGCAGCAACTCGCCGAAGCTGAACAGCAGCTGAACATCCGCTTACAGACCAGTGAACAACACGCTCAATGGCTGAATAAACAACAAGATTTGCAGGAGAGACTCACCCAGCAAACCGCGTCGTATCATCAACAATTACAGCAATGGCAACAAGCTGAAAGTCTTCGACAAAAATTGGCGTTGGCAGAGCCAGCCGAACAATTACGCCATGACTGGCAAAGTCTACAACAACAACATCATGCCTTACAGCAAGCTGAACAGCAAAGGCAAAGACGTGTCCAACAACAGCAACAATTACTGATTGAACAGCAAAAAAAACACCAAGCAATGATTGAGGCTGAACGGACAGTAGCCTCGGAACAACAGCAGTTGCAGCAGCTAGAAAAAATGCTCACTGAGCGTGTGATCCCATTGGATCAACAAATCGTATCCCGCTCTCAACGCCTTGAAGAACTCACACAACAGATCACCACTTTTATGGCGGATCAATCGCGCCTAACGCCACTTATCGAGCATAAAAGACAGCAAGTTCAACAGCATCAACAGCAGATCATCAATCATCAGCAACAGCAAAATACACAGCAACACCTCGGTCTTTTGGGACCACACTTGGCTGAATGGCACGTCGATATTCACGATATCAGCCGCTTGCTCACACTACAAAATCAGTTACAACAACAATTGCATCACCATCAACAGCAGCTGCGTGAGTTAGGACAACAACAACAACAGCTAATCACACCAATGCAGGAAACAGAACACGATAAGCAACAGATAAGCCAACGCCTGCAAACGCTGATCACCCAGCAAAAGCAGTGCATTCAGCAGTTCAATGACGATCAAAAAAACCAACCTCACCCAGGCTGGAGCCTATCACATCAAAATGTGTTGTTGCTTTCACAACGTCATGCAGCTTTGCAAAAACAGTATCAAGCTGGCAAACAACAACAACAACAAAAACAACAATTGTTAACTGAATTAAAACAACAAATCAGTGAATTACAACCTGAACTGCTACGACAGCAAAAACAACAACAGGTTTTACAGCAGGTGTGTGAACTGGAAGCTCGGATCATCGATTTAGATCATCTGCGAAAACAACTGCAACCCGATTCTCCCTGTCCGTTGTGTGGTTCCTGCCAACATCCGTCACTTCAAGAATATACGACACTTGATAGCAGCGTAAATCAACAGCGCTTACAGGAAAATAACAAGCACGTTAGCCAGTTACAGTTAGATCTACAGTCCTGTACCACTCAACTGAGTCAACTGCAAAAGGATCAGCAACAGGTCGAGCAGCAGCAGCAAATGATCCAATCCGAATTAGCTGATTTACAACAACAATGGCAACAACTCAGTCAGCCGTTGCAACTCAAGGTTGATATTGATAATGACCAAGCAATCCGTGCTTGGCAAGAACACTATCAACAGCAACAGGCACGATTACGAGAGGCTCAAGCACGCCGTGAATCACAGCAACAACAGATCCAGTCACAACAAGAAAGACTGTATCAAACGGAAAAACGTCTTCAACAACAACAGCAAAAATACGCGTTGCTGCAACAACAACAAAATTATGCGCAGCAAGAAAGTCAAAAATGCCAAGAAAATTTACAGCTGACCGTCCAGCAACTCACCGAACGACAACAGCAGTTCAGCCAAAAAATACAGCAGCACAAGCTTACCCAGCCTGACTGGCAACAATTGACGACTTGGTATAAAGCGTTACAGCTACAGTGGCAACAATGGCAAAGCAATCAGCAGCAATTACAAGAAATGGTTCAACAGCACCTTGAGTGGCAGCATCAATACCAGACATTACTGGCTGAACTCACGACTTTGCAGGCGCAGACCCAGCCTTTACAAAAGCAACAGCACCAACTCACTGAACAGATTGAAGCCGACCAAAAACAGCGTAATACACTGTTACCTGAGCAATCTGCCTCAGAAGCACGAGAGCAACAACAACAACGTTATCAACAAGCACGGCAATGCGACAAGTTCGCAGCAGAACACTGGCAACGGACACAACAGCAACTGAGTACCCTCAATGGTCAAATTGAGCAAATCACGCAACAAATCGAGCAGCAACAGCAACAGATCCAACAACATCAAACCACACTGCAACAACAGTATGCAGTGATGGGGTTGGTTGATGAACCCGGATTCTTGCAAGCTCTGCTCGCAGAGGGACAGATTGCCACCTTGCGACACCAAGTTGGCGAAATAGAACAAGGATTGGATCGCGCCTCAGCGCGCTTAGCACAAATTCAGCTCGAGCTGCAGCAGCATTTCGCCTGTTGTCCTGATAATCTGATCCAAAATTTGCCGCAATTAACCCAACAATTGACAGCGTTACGACATCAATTGCGTGACCATCTGCATCAACAAGGCGAGAAACGACAGCAGTTAAAACAGGATGATACCCTGCGCAATCAACATGACCAATTATTAAAAGAAATTGAAATACAAAGGCAAGTCTTAGCTGAATGGGATCAACTTAATGAATTGATCGGCTCAGCCAGTGGCGATAAGTTCCGTCGTTTCGCGCAAAGCCTCACTTTGGATCATTTAGTCTTTCTAGCCAATCAACAATTGGCCCAGTTGCATGGCCGTTACCAGTTGCAACGGCAGATTGGGGATGAATTAGAATTGGCGGTTATCGATAGTTGGCAAGCGGATGAAGTGCGCGATACCCGCACATTATCAGGCGGAGAAAGTTTTTTGGTGAGTCTGTCTCTGGCCTTGGCTCTTTCAGATTTGGTACTGAACAAAAATAGGATCCAATCCTTGTTTCTGGATGAAGGCTTCGGCACCTTAGATGCAGCCAGTCTGGATATTGCCCTTGATGCGCTAGACCGACTCAATGCCAGTGGCAAAATGATTGGTGTGATAAGTCATATCGAAGCAATGAAGGAACGGATCCCCGTGCAAATTATTGTGAAAAAGAAAAATGGCCTAGGGTATTCAAGCTTGCAGTTACCCGCGAGTCATTAAATTTATCAATTAGTTATTAAAGTTCGAGTCGATGGCTGCAACCTGTTTATGTTTTGGGTATGATAGCCTCTACGCTGAATTGACAGAGTCCAGGAGCAATGATGTTGTGGTTTAAAAATTTACGGGTTTATCGTCTGAGTCGAGCGCTACCATTCACCGCAGACCAGATAGAAACTCATCTGAGCGCCTGTCGTTTCACGCCATGTGGCAGCCAAGATAAACAGCAACTGGGATTTGTTGCACCCGCAGGTAAGCAAAGTGAAAATTTGCTGCATGCCAGCAATGGACAATTTTTGGTCTGTGTGCGTAAAGAAGAAAAAATGTTGCCAGCCACCGTTGTCCGCCAGAACCTAGAAGAGCGTGTTCAGAAAATTGAGCAAGAACAACAACGAAAACTCAAAAAAACAGAAAAAGACAGTTTAAAAGATGAGGTATTACATCATCTCCTTCCTCGCGCTTTTAGCCGTTTTAGTCAGACTTGGGTATGGATGGATCCCAATAAAGGCCTCGTCATTGTTGACAGCGCCAGTGCTAAAAAAGCAGAAGATACCTTGGCCTTACTGCGTAAGAGTTTGGGATCATTGCCCGTTGTCCCGATCCACTTCACTACCCCAATTGAATTAACCTTAACGGAATGGGTCAGATCCGGCATCGCCCCTTCCGGCATCAATTTACTAGATGAAGCTGAATTGAAAGCCACACTGGAAGAAGGCGGGGTGATTCGGTGTAAAAAGCAACAGTTGGTGTGTGACGAAATCGCTCATCATATTGAATCAGGTAAGCGAGTCACCAAAGTTGCCTTAGATTGGCGCGAACGCGTCCAGTTAGTCTTGGCTGAAGAATTTGCCATCACTCGCCTCAAATTCAGCGAAACCTTGAAAGAGCAGAACGACGATATTAATCGTGAAGACGCCGCCCTGCGTTTTGATGCTGACTTTGTCCTAATGACTGGCGAACTGAGTCTGCTTATTGACGAGCTCATCCAAGCCCTTGGGGGTGAAAACGACATCACAGACAACAGTAAAACGGATTAAGACGGATGGCTTACCGACCTTTCAGCGAGGTTGCTTAACTGACAGAGCTGCACGATTTGGTTGGCGATCTGCTGAGGATGGCCAGTTGCATCAATGTGATGATGGGATGTGTGCTGATACAATGGCAACCTTGCCTGAAGCACATTCTGCATCTCATCCATCACATTCGCGCCCGTCAGTGTGGGGCGCTGCTCAGTCTCTGGCGACTGATGAAGGCGTTGTACTAGCTGTGATAAAGGAACCTGTAACCAGATCACCTGCCCACTTTCTCTCATGAATCTGCAACTTTGTTCGTCAAGTACAATACCTCCGCCGGTGGCCACCACCGTATAGCGATGAGAAACAGCCTGCAAAGCCTGCTGTTCAAGTTGACGAAAGTGCTGCCATCCTTGCTGTTTAACAATTCCAGCTATCGAGTCGCCGGCGAGTGCCTGTACATAGCGATCTGTATCTTGAAAATGATACCCTAACTGCTGCGCAAGATACTGACCAACGGTCGTTTTACCACAGCCTCTTGCACCAATTAGATATATCGGAAACGTCATCGACTCTTACCCTCAGTTAACCATCATACCAGGGGCTTAGCCCACCTGTTTTATTTACTTAATTAAGCGCATCATAACCAGAAATGACAGCGTCCACCAGCAAGATCCACATTAAATTGACGACTAAAATCACTGTGTCTTAGCAATAATTTATCTGGCGGGGGTTTAATTACTTAGCTGCCTCCCCCATATAGTAAAAATCAGTGTTAGGATCGCGTCAGTGAGTGATTGGCGGCTGTGTTCTCCCAATTTGTTGTGATGATGCCGCTATATTGATGGATCCACTGAATAGAATGGCAAGTGAATAATAACGGGTTAATAGCAAAAGAGGATCCAGTTATGCAGAGCGAAGAACAACGTCTCATTGACGACTTATTTGCACGATTACAAAAAACCGAACACCAAGCCGGCCCACGTGATGCCAATGCTGAACAAATTATCAGTAAACATCTTCAAACTCAGCCAGCTGCACCTTATTACATGTCTCAGGCTCTGCTTATCCAAGAAGCAGCACTGAAAAAACTTAATGCACGTGTGAACGAATTAGAAAGCCAAAAAGCACAGACGCAACCTTCTAAGGGCGGCTTTTTGTCAGGATTGTTTGGTGACAATTCAAGTAAGTCTCAGGCAATACCAGGGCAAGGCGGAGGAAATAGTAATCAATACTCCGCAAATTCCACACCCCAACAATCGAATCAAGCACCGGTTGGGGCAGGCCGCAGTAGCAGTTTTCTAGGCGGAGCATTACAAACCGCAGCCGGTGTCGCGGGCGGTGTAGTATTGGGCAATATGCTAACCAGCATGTTCAGCCACGCTCAGCCTCAAGAAATTGTCAATATCATCAATGAACCCCCGTTAGAACAGCCCGATTATGATACCAATTTAGATACCTTTAATCATGGTGATAACGGGTTCTTATCACAAAGTGAAAATAATAACTGGAATGACTCAGCCGTCGATAACCAGGATACGGGCAGTTTCTTCGATAATAGCGGTTTCGACGATGATGACAGCTTCTTTTAAGCTGAAATGAGCAGGAGTTAGACGCTCACTCGTTGTCTTAGCCAACTATCTAAAGCATTCGCAAATTGTTGCCTGTCTTTCTGATTTAAGGCTGGCGGGCCCCCGGACACCATGCCACTGGATCGCATGGTGTCCATAAAATCCCGCATGATCAATCGCTCTGCAATCGTTTCTGTTGAATAGCGCTCGCCCCGTGGATTGAGTGCAGCGGCACCTTTGGCGATGACTTCAGCGGCCAGTGGAATATCCGCGGTGATCACTAATTCATTAACTGACACCCGTTGCACAATTTCATTGTCCGCCACATCAAATCCTGCCGAAACCCGCATCGTTTTTAGCCAAGGCGAGGCAGGAACGCGGAGTAACTGATTTGCTACAAAAATAACCGGTGTTTTTGTCCGTTCTGCCGCCCGATACAAGATCTCTTTTATCACGACAGGGCAAGCATCTGCATCAACCCAAATGGTCATTTCATTTCCTTTTAATTCAGTAAAATAGACAACCGTCTACTCGGCCTAGATAGGCAGTACGGTGTACTTTGTTGTATCATAAATGAAATCTGAGGTTTGATGCAGGTTATTTTATCAAGCCTCCCCCGTTTTGTTGGTGAAGGTTAAATTAAGGAGCAAGCATGTCTAAAAAAATTGGATTTCTCGGTGGCGGTAATATGGCCAGCGCCATGATAAGTGGAATACGTAAAGCCGATCTGATCCCAGCCAAAGATATTCTTGTCTATGATCATCATCAGCATACGACCCAAAAATTAGCCGAACAATTTGGGATCCGTGTGATGGAAACGGCAGAGCAGCTGGCTGCTGACTGTGATATTTTAATCGGCGCACTTAAGCCAAAAGTCATGCTAGACGTATTACCGACCCTAAGTCGACACATTAGCAACGATACCGTACTGGTTTCCGTCGCCGCGGGGATCACACTCGAAGCCCTCAGTCAGGCACTCGGGCGTGAGCATAAGATCATCAGGATCATGCCTAATACACCAGCACTAATCGGTGCAGGAATGAGCTCAATTACGCCAAATAAACAGGTAAGTCCCGAAGAAACAGAGTGGGTTGTAACGATTTTCCAAAGCTTTGGTGAGGCCGAAGTGGTCGATGAAAGCCTGATCCATGCTGTAGTCGGAGTCAGTGGTTCGGCTCCCGCTTATGTTTATCTGATGATTGAAGCCATGGCCGATACCGCGGTTCTCGGGGGCATGCCACGTGACAAGGCCTATCGGTTCGCCGCCCAAACAGTAAAAGGCGCGGCACAAATGGTACTGGAAACCGGTGAACACCCTGGCAGTCTCAAAGATAAAGTCTGCTCGCCTGGTGGCACAACGATTGAAGCGGTCACGACCCTAGAGAAACAAGGATTTCGTGCGGCGATTATCCATGCCATCGAACACTGTATGCATAAATCTGAAGCCATGAGCAAGCCTTAATCATCAGGGGGGCAAGCAAACAGCCTGCCCCTTGATGCTGCATCACAGTATGCTAGGAATAATAATTGCAGCAAAAATTAACACAATGACAGAATGCTTAACCCAGTAATACAATTTACGATTACGCTTTTTCAGGTTTTGCCCGGCATCCCGTGCCGCATTGACATATTTAAAAATACGGTTAATGGCTCCGGTACGATCTTGTTGATCATTTGGCGAAGCTGCTGCTGCCATCAAGGTACTCCCGATCCAATGGTTAACCGCTTGCGCCCAAGGCCATTTCATCGGTCGTTCAATATCACAGAAGAAAATAATACGTGTTCTCTCCGTGTCATTACGTGCATGGTGAACATAAGTCTCATCAAATAGTACTGCCTGACCATCTCGCCAGCTGTGCTTTTGTCCATCAACCTCAATATAGCAACGGTCATCATTAGGCGTCGATAAACCTAAATGGTAACGAATTGAACCAGCATAGGGATCACGGTGATCGCCCAAGTGACTCCCGGCAGGTAATTCCGCAAACATTGCCGCTTTGATAGAAGGAATACGGCTAACCAGTTCCGTAGTAATTGGGCAGAGTTCACGTGCCGATGGATGAGCTTCCGAATACCATTTTAAGTAAAAACGTTTCCATCCACGCTTAAAAAACGTGTTAAAACCAGCATCATTGTTAAGGCTAGAGGCTTTAATATGATCTTGCAAGGCCAGCGCCTCTTCTCTGATGATTTGCCATTTGTCCGTCACTTCTTGTAACTCAGGAAAATCTTCAACAGGAAAATAAGGGGTCTTAGCCGGCAACGTTGATAACCCGGTCATGAAGAGGTTAATCGGCGCCATAAATGTAGAATGATCAAAAAGTTGCCGAGAGAACTTTTGTTTCACTACACCACGAGAATGAGCATAACAAACACTAATGATAAAAATACCAATAATGATTAACGCTACCATCAAAACATCCTTAGTAATTTAAGATAAAGATTATTGTATTAATGACTAGATATTACACTGAAATAATTTTTCATCCTATCACTGCTTTTGATTTACTGTGCCTTCCCTCGGTTCACAAGGCACTCACTTAAAAAAACACTGAATTTTTAGTGAGATAAATGGAGTAGATAATGAGGAGACTTAATGATTGAATTGGAAAATCATCTCTGAGGTTTAAGAAAAATCAGTCCCTCGCGTTGACTGACAATCACAATGGGGTTATCAACTCAGAAAAGAGAAAAGAAAGTCTGCATAAGAAATGACTCGCCAAGCTGGTCATTGCAAAACATAGCCCCTTAAACATCAAGGGGCTATGCCACGCTGACGCTCAAGCCAACCGGTATTAGCTCTTTTTCTTTAAGCACTGACTCATAAATGCTTTACGCTCTGCGCCCGCTAATTTTTGACTTTTCGCTGTTGCATTACACGATTTCATTTTCTGTTGCTGAGTGGTCAAGTTTGCGGTCTTACTGTCTTTTTTCAAACAGTCGCTCATAAAGCTTTTACGGCTATCACCCTTAAGACTTTTAGCGCCCGCCTGCTGATTACATACGGTCATCTTTTGTTGTTGGGCTGTTTTTTCAGCCGCCATCGCCTGCCCGACAAATACAACCGTTCCCATGAAGACTGCCATTAACGTTGTCTTGATCATGATGCTATCCTCTACAAGCCAGATTAATTAAATAACCGAAATTTAAGGTCAAATGCAGTTTAGTTTCATTAAACGATCTTGTAAAAAAAAAACCTTAAATAACTTTATTATTCAACAGTGACTTAACGCTTTATTTCTGTACAATTAGAGAAATAATGGAAATATCATTAGACTCAAGTCCTGTAATCAGCGGCATCTGCCCTTGACTGTGTTTTTCTCGCCAACTCACCCTGCAAAAAACAGCGCGAAAAACATCGAGTCCTGATAATTATTCAGGCTGATCCTGCTCAAAATATTTTTTGAATTGCTGATAAATATCAATCATATTTTCCGCATTTCCTTGCAGTGGGCTTAATTTACCTGCACGTACCAATTCGATAACGAGTTGTAAGGCAGCCTGGCGTGGATACAAATCAGGCTGAGTAATGGGGTCATTCATCACATACTTTTGTTGGGACATAATCATTATTCTATAAAGCTCTTTGGGTGAAAAACTTTAACTAAAGCTCAGGCAATATGTCAAATAATCTATTTTCAGAAAAAACAGATGTAAAGGGTGTAGTAATCGCCAATTGTCTCAAAGGATCACGACAGGAAAATCAGTCAAGGAGCCATAATGGTAATCGGGTTTGTATTACTGGTCAGTGCCTGTGGTCATGATGCCTGCGACGCACTGCCTGTTTCAGAACATATCTATCCTTCTCACAAAGCCTGTGAAGTCATTGCGCAGCGGGTACAAAAAATTCGTCCAAACGTGGTGTTAATTTGTGGCGAAGTTCACCGTAATGATCCTTAATAAGGATACTTCATTCCAATAAAATGCGGGACGGGATCACCGAGTAGTATAGTTCAAGCTTCATCATCAGCCATGTATGCAGAACATGTTTAGTTAACCCTCGGCCAAAAATGAAATCGATACACTCACGGTCAGTCGGATAGTGTGACTGTTCTGCTGATAATAGGTAGCAGTTGTCAAAAAATCATGGGACGTTGAAAGGGGGGGGCTTGGCTCAGCGTCTCTAGCGCCATAATATAAGATTATCAGTCACTTTCATCGGCAAGCTAGGGGCGCCGTATTCAATGTGTTGTTATCCCCCTCCTTCACACGTCGTTATTTTTTTATCCCATTTGATGGCATCGGTCAAAGCCAATAGTGTAATACGAACCTTATCTAATGACTAAAGGGGAGACAAAATACAACAGATCATAAGTGTGACATTCGTCTAAATTTAACAACTCGACATTGGCACTCGCATAGAATGCTACGCTAAAATGGATAAAACAGACTAAGCTGCCCTTCACTGTCCTTGTCAACCACGCAAGTAGACTCGCTGATATCAAAGCACAACGTACTCTCTTAGGCTAAGCGCGATTATCATTTTTGAGCCATTGGCCACGGATCATCATGGATGAAACCCATTGATAAGGTTATCGTCGATGCGGATCATCATACTAAGCCACTGCTGTTATTGCCACTTTGATAAGGAATGAACCCGGCCCCATTTTAATGATATGATCATTGAATCAATATGACAGGATGCCCTTTTGATCAAAAAAATGAGCAGAAAATGGCTAAATTAAAGCCCGTAAAACCAAGAAAACCCACTGGGAACTGGGTCTATTATTTGTTGTATAACGACATAATTTGGCCTTGCCCAGTGCATTGGGAGTGGATCAGCGATTTTAGCTGCTGGGTCCCATTTTATTATGCGCCATCTATGGAGTTTATTGCCGGAGAACCGTCAAAAGCAGTCAAAATATCACGTCTCGCAACCCGACAACAGCATCAAGAAACGATCCAAAAACTGCGTGAATATAAACTTCATCACCTTAAATAAAGGGCGCTGAAGTCATCGACCATCACGACCTTATTCTGGCTGTTGGACACAACCACATGAAAAGCCATGATAGAGGGAGGTGACAAGAGAAGAGAGGTCTCACTGTTCCTCGCTTATCATCTCCATTTATTGGCCCCCCTCACGTCGTGTTAATTTAACTGATATTCAAGCGTGATCTCAGTATCTAACAACTGGGAAACTGGACAACCTGCTTTAGCTTGTTGAATAATTTTATCAAAGGTCTCGGCAGCGATACCCGGCAAGGCGATCTGACTGTGCAGTGCCACTTGAGTGATTGCAAACCCCTCCCCCTTTTTATCGAGTGAGACCTCCGCCTTGGTATCAATACTTTCCGGTGTAAATCCCTGCTGACCAAGCATCAGTGATAAGGCCATCGAAAAACAGGCGGCATGAGCTGCGCCAATTAATTCTTCAGGATTGGTGCCCGCCTTCCCTTCAAATCGCGTATTAAAACCGTAAGGTTGTTGCTGTAAAGCCCCACTCTCCGTACTGACTGTCCCTTTACCTTGTTTGATATCGCCTTGCCAATGGGCTGAACCTGATTTATGAATTGTCATTTGCTCTCCCTATTTTTAATAAAACGTCTCTTAAGTATAGATAAGATCAGCGCTTTTTTTAGTTCATATGAGAACATCCTTCAATAAAAGCATTAAAAGGATAAGAATAGTGAGGGATCGTTAATGAATCATGCTCCCCTCAATCACACAAGTAAAACAGGTCCCCCTCCTGACGTTATCCCTGTCTCCGCAGATTCAATTTAAGTGAAAACCGGGCAATTTTCCTGATTCTACTCTCAGTGGTGATGCATGCTCGCCCTCTCATCGCGTACCACCATTCTCACGATCTTAATCTTTACCTGCTCCGGCATGCATTAAATCGTAGGTTTTCGCTTGCTCTGCACTGGTAACGGTACGGTTATACTCATCAGGCTGCCAGCTGGTTGTCTGTGATTTTTGTGCAAAAGAGACATTACTGCCGCTGTCATGGAAACCTTTCGCATTACCGTAATCATTCAGCGCCCCACTGCTGCTCAATTTGTTACTCATATCATAACCATTTTCAAAATAATTCGATTGTGAGTTGACCGTGGCATTTTTGGCCAGTGTAAAGCCTAAATTAAAATTATTGATAAGGTTGTTATAGACATCAAATTTGCCCTCACGCATCAATCCGGGTGCACGAACATCAAGATTATCAAACACGTTATTTGCAATGGTCATTCGTGGATAGCCCCCGTATTTTTGTGCGCTCGCCTCCGTATCATCAGGTTGCCCGAGGATCACACCATATTCATTATCTTTGAACACAGAATTAGATAAGGTGACATTATCCGCGGTACCCCCCACATACAGCAATTTATCCATGCCTTTCGCTTGCTCAGATTTATTACCACTGAAGGTATTATGATCGATCCAATAACCTTGGCCATTACTGATAAATAGTGGAATATCACCATTGGCGTTGTATCGTTTATCATGGGTGAAATTGAGATTACGAAAAATATCGTTACTTGCAGTCTTATCACTGGCCAAATAGACATTGTGTAGACCGGCTGCACCCTTGGCACTTTCTACTGTTTTATTGGCGCCAAATTTCAATACGACTTTCGCATCAGCCGAGATATCTTGACTGAGTTTGATGGTGGTCGGCGTATCACCGGTTAACGCATTTTGTAATTGGTCAACATTGGAAACACTGACAACCTTTCCGCCTTCACCCCCTGTCGTATTAGCAGCCTTAGCAAAACCGGATATTTGATTCAGCCATTGATAACGACTCGTCGCCGACGTGGATCCGGATGTGCTCACCGGCTGATTGGATCCTCGCAAATTTTCTCCCTCAGATTTTGATTTATTTCCTGATTTATCAAATGGTTCAGTGGGTAGATCCGATACTTTCGGTAGTGCATCAGTCTTTGCGGTGACAGGCTGATGTTGAGTCACAGATTTCGCAGTAACTGGCTGCGGCTGATTCGCCGTCGCACCGGAGACAGATGGTTGCCGAGACAGTACAGTGGCACGTTGCCTATCATCAGTCGATGGAGATTGAGCAACCGGCTGTGCATTTCCCCCTTTTACTCCTCGATTTTCCGATGATTTCGACGACGTTTCCACCGTATGGAGTCCTTGAATCGGCATCCCTCCTTCATTATATTCTTGGCGACCTGGTATTGTTGCCGGTGTGCTCAACGCTAAAAGATCGGAATGGCGCGCCCCCTCCCCTTTCTGCTGATAGCTTGGTTGAGTCGTGTTTGAGCTTGGCGCGATAGCACAAGGTTGGCAACCTGTACCGATAGGCGTTGACGGCGAGCCGGCAGCAGATTGCCCCGCGCTACCTTGCTGCAATAAAGATAATAAACGCTGTAAAATATCTCGTACCAACTCAGCAAGTTTAGATAAAGTCGCCGGCAATTCGTTACCTTGCTGAGGGTTATTTTGCGGCCCCATTAATAGTCGATTGGTATTTCTCGCACTTTCAGGATGATAATTGAGATCCAGAGAGGTTGCTGAGGAGGCAGAGGCGTAATTAACACCGCCTGTCCGATTATTCAGTTGATCCACTTGGGATTGAGCAATACCGGCGGTAAAAGGTCTGGTATCCACTGGCGGCTGAGATGCCGATGCTAAGTTATCTAGGCGATTTGATATCATCATTGTGACACCCCACCTAACAAAGCAGATCGTGGCATAACATGTGGGGCAAATTGAATAGGGGACAATAAATTGATAGACATGATCATTTCTCCAGACAGACTCAGCATAGGGCAAAATACTATTGATTGAGTGGTCTGTTGCTCAATATCGTTCCCGTCTCAGCGACATCAGATTATGCAAACCGTGAATAGTTTTCAGTGAGACTGGGGTAACAGCATCTGTTGCAAAGAAAAGCAAATACGGTACGATCCCTGCCTTAAAAAAACAACCAAGGCTGACTCACTCGTTGGCAGCGAATCAGTAATCGGCCATTTTGATAACTAGGAAACAACACTGACCGTTCGCCTCCGCGCCAGGCTGAAAGCCAGTGCCTATCCTTTCCTCATTTTAACCGTTCTTCGGTCGCTGATAAAACAGAGATCACCCCGCCGTTGACACCACCAAGGCAGCGTATCAAAACCGTGGACGCACTAGCCTGAACAAAATAATGTGAGGTTACCTGACTCAACAAAATGTGAAGGGAAAATGCTTCACCATCATAGCTTCATATTGCCAATCGTGCACATCAGCCCCCGCAAACTGAAAGCCAACCGCCATGATCTCAGCCTCCAATTGATAGGTGAGGCGTAAATAATTTAAGAAATACAAGATTAAATACCCACTGGATGCGACTGTGCGTTTGTCGACTGAATAGTTAATATAATCTGAACTAAAAAAAGCCAAACTGCGTGATAACATGTCGGGCTGTAAATTAAAGCTATGACGGAATATGTCCGATAGGATAATACGGTACGTTTTTTTTTGTTGGATATCCTGAATATGATGCGAGAACGTTTTATCATAAATCCCACATTGCCTCTCAACAAAGCATAAATCACAAGAGATAGACGTTAACCATTGTTTGTTAAATTCATTAAATACAATAACCAGATCATCCTTGGCGTAGCAGATGCTCGTCGGATCGGCGGCATCACTGTTAGCAAAAAGAATGATCCTTTTATACTGTTTCAACACGGTGACGGTTTTATTAATATCCCAAATCACTTGGTCTTTTAAAATACTGAAACTGACAGGGGCTTCGAATCGATTGTCTGTGCCAATCACTTGACGCGTCAAATGTTGGTAAAATTTGAGATAGGTACCGGAAAGAAAGCACGTTTCCCTTTCCGTTAGCGGTCGGCCGAGTCGTCCTACAGGATCGGTGAGTAGCCTCAATTTGAGTGAGAGATAAGCTTGTACTTGTGCATTATATTCATTGTGAGACATCACGTTGATCCCTTGCCTATTGTTCTATCAATAAGAACCTGTCCTGAAACGGTGTAGTGTTATAGATAATCCCACGACACACAATATAGCCAGCGTTAAATAAGTCGTGCATTCACCGAGAGACTCACTGTTACAAGCGGTAAGCCTACTGTATTGATCGTGTTTTATCCTGTTCGAAAGGCTAATCATTTTATCATGTTATTCGACTGATTTGCGAAGCGGCCACGTTTTTGTCCAAGATGCGCTCAAGGCGACTTCAAGTTAGACCCTGTAAATCATTCTGTGTCACTGCCGCCGTGATTAATTAAAGGTGACCGTCAATGCGATCGCCGAACTCGATAAGCCAGAACTTCGCACCTTCATTTTCCGCTATCCACATGCCCAGTCGTTCCTTTTGACCTTCGGTATTAATACCCGGCGTGAGGAAGACGGCTTTGTTAATGACAGAACCATTGTGACGAACCTTTACCACGATACAGTCAATTTACATATTAGTGTTAAGTCATCTTTTCCGTATTGTTCGCAAGCTTTAATAAGTTCTAATGTCTGGTTATTTGTTAACCAAGACATTTCCTTATCTTCTTCGCGAAAGCTACGTACACCATCTAATGGGTTGGGTAATTGCCACTCACCCAACCTTTTTAACTCATTAAAACGGCAGAGAGATAATGTTGTTCCCTGTTTACTGTTATAGGTTTTACGACCCATTTTTCCTTATCTTCATTATAACCAGAAATGACTGGTATCAGGCACAAGCAAACATTGCTACTGACACATTGAAAGTCATGATCGATAAACATCGTATTATCCGCAGTTCCGCATTTGACGTGTCAACGTTATTTCCTGTTGACTGTGCGGTGTTTGAAGTACCCGCAGATAAGGTGCCAGTGGATTTTGATAATAACGCACAATGGATGCTGACTGAAAATGGCCACATTATTGCCCGAGTCTACAGCCACGAGGAGCAGGTTGCCGCCGCAGAAGCAGAGAAGACGGAACGGTTACATAGCGCGAGTGTTGCCATGGGACCATTGCAAGATGCGGTAGATTTGGCGATGGCCAGCGATAAAGAAAAAGCACAATTACTGGCGTGGAAAAAATACCGGATTTTACTGAACCGAGTCGAGACCGACAGCGCACCCGATATCGACTGGCCATCCTCCCCAGCCCCTTAAATCACCCAACACTTTGCCAGAGTCCCAGAGCCCAAGGCAAAGACCTGAGTATTTAAGCGGTTGGTGACTAGCATGGCCAGTTCTGCAACCCTTTGATTGAAATGTCTAACCCAGCAGTATATGCACGAATGACAGAACAAATGACCTGTGATTGAGTCATGCGACTTTATCTTATTCTTCAAATTACTGTTGGCTTTTTTAAAATCCTTACTTAGAAATTAGACGTCAGGCTAAAATGTATTTGACGTGCCGCCAATACGATCTTGCTGTCAGGATTAAACCACAGAGCCGTTTCTAGCACATTTGAACTGAGCGTATAAAGGCGTATTATGTTCAATCTTAGTAATCTGGAGACAGAGTGACTTGATTATTAAGTGGAGTTAGGGATAGACGGACACTCTAAATTGGAATCTGAAGATAAGGATTAGTCATGGCAATAATGTGCTTTTTTACCAATAATGGCATGCCAACGTCTCTGCTTAGATGCAATCACGTTGGTACGTTCTCAGCGTTCTCAGGTCAGCAACAAGGCCGCAATAATGCAAGTCTTACTCGTGTTCCAAATATCGGGCCTATTCCACAGGGAACGTATTATATTATAGATCGTCAGGAGGGCGGAATGAGGGGCGCAATTCGTGATTTTGCTTTGAAATATGCTTATGGCACGGATCGTCACGAGTGGTTTGCTTTGTATCGACGTGATGGAAAAATAGATGACTATACCTTTATCGATGGTGTGCGGCGCGGTAATTTTAGATTACATCCTATCGGTCCACGTGGTCTGAGTGAAGGATGTATTACACTCAGTCACATTCATGATTTTAACTATCTCCGTAGACGTCTGCTTGAGACCAGTATGATAAGTATTCCGGGTTCACGTCTGCGAGCTTATGGCACAATAAAGGTAGATTGATGATTAAATGGATTAAGCGCAGTTTAGGTTTTCTTGCACTAGTGGTAGTGATGTTTATTATTGCGGGCAAAGTCATTACGCTGATGTCGCCAAAAATTACTGACTATTTGGCTTCGTGGTTTCATACAGTGGGAGTGGAAGAGACAACCGATCTGCTATTCGATCTTACCCTCGGGATTGCTTTGATTCTCTCTATGGTAATCGGCTTACTAATCATTCTTCTTAACAGATAAATACATACACTATGGTACAAGGTAATACCTATTTATAGCTATAAAATATCATGCCCCGTGATGGGTATATAAAAATCACGAGGGCGTAGTGTCAGACTTCTGCAATCACACTCTGCCGCTGACTTCTCCTTAGAAACTCACTTTATCAGGTGCCCGTTATCGTACTGCGAGACGCGGTAGAACTAACTTATTTCCAGAATTGGTTAGGATTTTATTGCCACCCTATACCTGTTTGTCCTGCTGAGTTCTTTTATCTCCTTGGTTTTGTGCTATCGCTCACCCGTCTACCGATTCAGTTCTGGGCTGTCGTCTGACTGTTATTGTCATGTTCTAGATGAATAACGGAATGCTATTATGCAAAAACAGACCATCGGTAATGCCACCCTGTATTGCGGTGACAGCCTAGTCATTTTAAACGAGCTAGTCGACAAATTTGATGCTTTGATCACTGACCCTCCCTATAGCAGTGGTGGATTGCATGCCGCTGCCCGAGTAGAGCCGACTGGCTCAAAATACCTTAGCAGTACCCTTCACGCTGATTTCCTTGGTGATAACCGCGATGCACGGTCATGGCAGTTCTGGATGATCTTGTGGTTGTCTCGTGCGACTTCGCTGATAAAACCGGGGGGGTACAGCATGATGTTTACCGACTGGAGACAGCTGCCTGCCAGCACGGATATCTTGCAGTCTGCTGGGTTGATTTGGCGTGGCGTAATTGCTTGGGACAAGACCCTGTCCGCCAGAGCGCCACATACGGGTTATTTTCGTCACCAGTGCGAATATCTGGTGTGGGGAAGTCAAGGAAAACTACCAAAAGCAACCCACGGGGGGCCATGGCCAGGCTGTATCACGGCACGAGTCAACCCAAAAGAAAAATTGCACCAAACAGGTAAGCCCTTAGCACTGATGCAACAGCTGGTAAAAGCCGTGCCCCCCGGGGGGCATATCCTTGACCCCTTTATGGGCAGCGGCACAACCGGTGCGGCAGCACTGCTGGCAGGTTATCACTTTACGGGCATTGAATTAACCCCACACTATTTTGATATTGCTTGTCAACGGCTGGATAAACTGAATGAGCAGATCAAAGCGGGGCATGTACCATCGACCAAACACAGCCTAGACCGTGCTTCTTGAGTAGGGCTGAAGCCCAAATTTTCAAATTATTGTTGGCTTTTTTAGAATCCTTACTTAGGAAGTAGATGTCAGGCTAAAATGTATTTGACGTGCCGCCAATACGATATTAATGTCAGGATTAAACTACAGAGCCGTTTCTAGCACATTTTACCCGTGCGCTTAAGGTGATGTTATGGTAAATCAGAGGCTGATAACTCAGTTATCCCCATACCTGATATTCACGGAAAGTGATGTATTGGGAACGTTATCCCTGTTCAGCTCGTTCAAGATGGCGGACTTTTTATCCTCCAAATTGTATAACATATCAGTTTTTAAACGCAGCATGGAGGCTGTTTTATGACTTGGTTTTTTCAGCAGAGTACAGGAATACTCACAAAAGATGGACGTTTTATATACGAAGGTTATGCAGGGAAAGCTAATGGTAAAAACAACCCTGACATGGAAAATATTCGAAATTTTGGCCCCATCCCAAAGGGTAGATATACCATCATCGGACATCCGTTTCATCACCCTCATACAGGAAGCTATTCATTAAGACTACAACCAGATGAACATAATAGAATGTATGGTCGTGCAGGATTTTTAATTTATGGGGACAGTAAAAGGCACCTAGGAGAGGCATCAAATGGATGTATTATTATGCCACTATCAGTCAGACAAAAAATTTGGAATAGCATGGATAGATACCTAGAGGTAATAAGATGAGTAACAAAGTTAAAATAACAATGTTTCTTTTAGCATTCATGCCATTCTTTGCTAGTGCAAAATATACAAAAAATGACTGTCATTCTTGGCCGATGAACATGGCAGAAGTTTGGCTTAAAAACTCAGGAATTGTTGATATTACTAACCTGAATGAGTCAAAAACGAAGTATGCATTACTGGCTTCAGAAAAGAAGGGGAAGGATCTGTACACTCAGGTGTACCGCTTCACTTTTTATGACAAAAGCGGCCATTCATATATGGTAATTACGACAAGCGATGCTTCAAACGAGGAGTGTTCGATGGGGAGCGTAAACAGATATCTGGTTTCTAAGAGCGATATCAATTATTAGATGTTGCTGAAAAGGATCTTCTTGAGATTACTTACTTGTGCAAGTAGTCTCTTGCTCTGTAAACGAAAAAAAACGCCGAGTGGCGGGTTATTAAGCAAGAACCGTTAATGTTTCTGCTGACACCCAATAGCTAATAACCCCCTCGATTTTATTTTTATATCGAAAATGAATCCTTCTGCTATAAGGGATGTTTAAGGTGCCCGTTATCGTACTGCGAGACGCGGTAGAGCCAACTTATTTCCAGAATTGGTTAGGATTTTATTGCCACCCTATACCTGTTTGTCCTGCTGAGTTCTTTTATCTCCTTGGTTTTGTGCTATCGCTCACCCGTCTACCGATTCAGTTCTGGGCTGTCGTCTGACTGTTATTGTCATGTTCTAGATGAATAACGGAATGCTATTATGCAAACACAGACCATCGGTAATGCCACCCTGTATTGCGGTGACAGCCTAGTCATTTTAAACGAGCTAATCGACAAATTTGATGCTTTAATCACTGACCCTCCCTATAGCAGTGGTGGATTGCATGCCGCTGCCCGAGTAGAGCCGACTGGCTCAAAATACCTTAGCAGTACCCTTCACGCTGATTTCCCTGGTGATAACCGCGATGCACGGTCATGGCAGTTCTGGATGATCTTGTGGTTGTCTCGTGCGACTTCGCTGATAAAACCGGGAGGGTACAGCATGATGTTTACCGACTGGAGACAGCTGCCTGCCAGCACGGATATCTTGCAGTCTGCGGGGTTGATTTGGCGTGGCGTAATTGCTTGGGACAAGACCCTGTCCGCCAGAGCGCCACATACGGGTTATTTTCGTCACCAGTGCGAATATCTGGTGTGGGGAAGTCAAGGGAAACTACCGAAAGCCACCCACGGGGGACCATGGCCTGGCTGTATCACTGCACGAGTCAACCCAAAAGAAAAATTGCACCAAACAGGTAAGCCCTTAGCACTGATGCAACAGCTGGTAAAAGCCGTGTCCCCCGGTGGTCATATCCTTGACCCCTTTATGGGCAGTGGCACAACCGGTGCGGCAGCACTGCTGGCAGGTTATCACTTTACGGGCATTGAATTAACCCCATACTATTTTGATATTGCTTGTCAACGGCTGGATAAACTGAATGAGCAGATCACGGCGGGTCAATATGCTTTTAATGTCGACCAATTAGTCAGTGATGGGAAAGGCAGTGCTCAGGGTCAGCAATTGGCATTGCAGGTGCGGACACGCGATCTGTATCTGCAGATGGGGCAGGATATTCTTCCTGCCTATGTCAGTGCGCTGGAAAACGTGGCGCAAATACTACACCGTATTATCGACTATCTCCGTGAACATCCGAAACAGACACACGCCATCGCCATGAGTGCGGCGGCTTTTGCCGTTGTGGCCACCGCACTGGGAGGATTGGCTGCTAGCTGTCTCGGTCGTGTTGGTGCCATTGGCCTTATTAAAAGGTGCTCTGCAGGTGTTAGGGATGGCGTCTCCACGTTTAAATCACTGAAAACAGTGATCTGGGATTATTACTCGGCCAGCAGTTATCAACCAAGCTTTACCACATCCTTCACGCATCGGCCAACATTTTTTATTTATATAAAAACTGAGCGCCATAGCCAAAATGTAGTCACTAAAAATTTAAAAGGGGTTAGCTCAATGCTAACCCCTTGTTTTGTATTAACTTTAAGATGTCGCGTTAGCGAAACCTTAGTTAAGACGCTCTTTGATACGAGCAGCCTTACCGGTACGCTCACGCAGATAGTACAGTTTAGCCTGACGTACAGCACCACGACGCTTAACAGTGATACTGTCAATCACAGGTGAGTGTGTTTGGAATACACGCTCAACACCTTCGCCATTTGAGATTTTACGCACAGTGAATGCAGAGTGCAGACCGCGGTTACGAATCGCGATAACCACGCCCTCGAATGCCTGCAGACGTTTTTTAGATCCTTCAACGACCCATACTTTCACTTCGAGGGTATCACCCGGACGGAATGAAGGTACATCCTGCTTCAACTGCTCTTGTTCAATTTGTTTAATGATATTGCTCATAATAATTTCTCTTATCCTGGGTAAACTGATATTTGGGGAAGCATTACACTTCCGCATCATCTTTTTGTTGCTGTCGATGTTCCTGACGGAACTCCTTTAGCAAATTAACTTGCTCTTCAGTCAGAGCCAGGTTTTCCAGAAGCTCAGGTCTTCTCAGCCAAGTACGGCCTAGGGACTGTTTTAAACGCCAGCGTTTTATTAGGGCATGATTACCTGAAAGTAAAACTGGTGGAACTTCAACACCAGCAAGCACTTCCGGGCGGGTATAGTGTGGGCAATCCAGCAGCCCATCAGCAAAAGAATCTTCTGTTGCTGATTCCTGTTTTCCCAGTACCCCAGGTATAAACCTAGAGACGGAGTCAATCAGGGTCATGGCTGGCAGTTCTCCCCCACTCAACACATAATCACCAATCGACCATTCTTCGTCGATTTCAGAAGCAATAATGCGCTCATCAATCCCTTCATAACGGCCACAAACCAGAATTAGCTTTGGTCTAGTGGCTAATTCGCAAACTCCACTCTGATCGAGTTTACGCCCTTGGGGTGATAAATAAATCACTTTAGCACCCTCTCCTGCTGCCGCTTTGGCTGCATGAATGGCATCCCTTAATGGCTGTACCATCATCAGCATTCCCGGTCCGCCCCCGTAAGGGCGATCATCAACGGTGCGATGCCGATCGTGCGCAAAATCACGAGGACTCCAGCACTGAACACTGAGCAGCCCGTTCTTAACAGCCCGGCCAGTCACTCCGTAATCGGTAATGGCTCGAAACATTTCAGGAAACAGGCTAATCACCCCAACCCACATCATTTCTACCGCCTGTTACCCGTCATTATCGGAGATCAAAAACCCGGATCCCAATCTACTTCAATGATTGAAGACGTGAGATCGACCTTTCTGATAACCTGTTCATTCAGAAACGGGATTAACCGTTCCCTCGCACCAAAAGCATCTTTCAAGTTCGCTTTTACCACTAACACATCATTTGAGCCGGTCTCCATCAAATCAATGACTTTGCCCATTTCATAGCCTTGAAGATTGATTACTCGACAGCCCATCAGGTCTTTCCAGTAAAAATCACCTTCTGCTAAATCTGGCAATTGCGTTGAATCAACGACAATTTCACAATGTGTCAGTAAAGTAGCGGCATCACGATCATCAATACCAGAGATTTTAATAATCATGTCCTGATTATGATGACGCCAGCTTTCCAGTTCAATCTGTTGCCATTTACCGGCATACTGAATGACCCAAGGCTGGTAATCAAAAATGCTGCTGGCCTCTTCGGTGGAGGAAAAAACCTTGAGCCAACCTCGAATTCCGTATGCAGCGCCGAGTTTCCCCAAGACAAGCGGATGAGCGGGTTGCTGCGCGGGTTTAAATTTGGTCATGCTCGCCACCGTAACAGATTAAGCTGCTTTTTTTGCTTCTTTAACCAATGCATTAACACGGTCAGACAGGGTAGCACCCAGACCTTGCCAATGCTCAATACGATCCAGATCCAAACGCAGTGATTCTGCTTGTCCTGAAGCAACTGGGTTAAAAAAACCCACGCGCTCAATGAAACGACCATTACGCGCATTACGGCTATCGGTGACGACAACCTGATAGAACGGACGCTTTTTTGCGCCGTGACGAGCTAAACGAATTGTTACCATAACATCCTCTTAAGTTAATAAAACAACACGGCCCCATCGAGGAACGGGGCCTAGTTGCAATATAAAAAGCCCGAAAAGTTTACTTGCTTTGGCGAAAAAAGCAACCTGTAAAGTGATCAGACAGCAGTAAAAAAGGCGAATTAGCGTCCAGGGAAGCCTGGGGGCATCATCCCTTTCATATTCCGCATCATTTTAGCCATTCCGCCTTTCTTCATTTTTTTCATCATCCGTTGCATATCATCAAACTGTTTTAACAGACGATTGACATCTTGTACCTGTAATCCACACCCTGCAGCAATACGGCGCTTACGTGAACCTTTAATGATTTCCGGTTTAGCTCGCTCTTTTTTAGTCATCGAATTGATGATCGATTCCATCCGCACGGTGACATTCTCGTCCATCTGCGATTTCATCGCATCAGTCAGCTGCCCCATACCAGGTAGCTTACCCATCAGGCTGTTTAACCCGCCCATATTGCGCATCTGTTTAAGCTGTTGTAGGAAATCATCTAAATCAAAACCATCACCGCGCTTCATTTTTTGCGCTAACTTTTCGGCTTGCTCACGATCAACTTTAGATTCGAGATCTTCAATCAATGAAAGGACATCGCCCATGCCCAAGATCCGTGAAGCTATCCGATCTGGATAGAACGCTTCCAGTGCATCCGTTTTCTCGCCCATCCCCATAAATTTGATCGGTTTACCCGTGATATGACGGATCGAGAGGGCAGCCCCACCACGCGCATCGCCATCCACTTTTGTCAGGATTACGCCCGTTAACGGTAATGCCTCATTGAAAGCTTTCGCTGTATTCGCCGCATCCTGTCCTGTCATAGCATCAACAACAAACAGTGTTTCAACGGGATCCAACGCCGCATGAACCTGCTTGATTTCATCCATCATATCCTTGTCGACATGCAAGCGGCCTGCCGTATCCACTAACAGCACATCATAAAACTGCAATTGGGCATGTTTTAACGCTGCATTGACAATATCAAGCGGCTTTTGGCTGGCTTGTGATGGAAAAAAGTCGATGCCAACCTGTTGGGCCAAGGTTTCCAGCTGTTTGATCGCAGCCGGACGATAGACGTCGGCTGATACAACTAACACTCGTTTTTTATGCTTTTCAAGTAAAAATTTACCCAGTTTACCCACACTGGTGGTTTTACCCGCACCTTGTAACCCCGCCATTAATACCACCGCCGGGGGCTGAGCCGCAAGATCAAGGTGATGATTTTCTTCACCCATCGCACTGATAAGTTCAGCGCGGACAATTTTAATAAACTCTTGTCCTGGGGTCAGACTTTTATTGACATCTTGTCCGACTGCTCGCTCTTTTACTCGAGCAACGAAGTCACGCACCACGGACAAAGCGACATCAGCTTCAAGCAAAGCCATACGGACTTCACGCAGCGTGTCTTTGATGTTCTCTTCTGTCAGCCGGCCTCGACCGCTGATATTACGCAGAGTTTTAGATAAACGATCCGTTAAATTATCAAACATAGTCTACTACTCAGAATGATGGATTGGCGGGCAACAACCGCCCTCAGTTTCTCCGATTATATCACGAACTATCATGAATCGCTGCATTTGTACCGATATCTGTTTGGCGTCAAGCGTTGGCGAGGATATACTGAGTAATCTGTTCTCAGGAAAGAAACGTATTTAACTATGTCTTTGTTTGCAATAGTGGCGTTATTCGCCTATTCACTGAGCCTGGCGTTGATTATTCCCAGCTTGTTAACACGCAGCACTGGCTGGCGGAGACTCACCATGCTGTCAGCCACCTTAGCCCTGCTCTGTCATGGTGTTGCAGTACAACAGCGCATTTTTGCCCTCAGCGATTCGAGTAATTTCAGTCTGCTGAATATTGGTTCCGTGGTTAGCCTGATCATTTGTGTCATCATGACGATTGTGGCATCCCGTAATCGGGGCTGGTTACTGTTGCCTTTTGTCTATATCCTTTCGCTGATCAATTTGGCGTTTGCGACTTTTGTACCCAATGCCTTTCTGACCCATTTAGAAGCCACCCCCCCCGTTATGATCCACATTGGACTGGCTCTGTTTGCTTATGCAACACTGATTATTGCTGCAATCTATGCGTTACAACTCAGTTGGATTGATTATCAATTGAAACATAAGAAACTGGTATTTAATCAAGATATGCCGCCACTGATGATGTTAGAACGTAATATGTTTCATATTACTCAGGTTGGTGTGGTGTTGCTGACCTTAGCGCTATGTAGCGGTATTTTTTATATGCATGACCTGTTGAGCAAAGAAAATCTCGATAAAGCCGTGCTGACCATCATCGCTTGGTTTGTTTATATTGTGCTGCTATGGGGGCATTACCATGAGGGATGGCGGGGTAAAAAGGTGGTCTGGTTTAACTGTTGTGGTGCGCTCTTATTAACGATGGCTTATTTTGGTAGCCGCTTGCTACAACTGTGGGTCGCCCACTGAATCTTGGATTCAGATTGATCGTACTCTTTATCTCTCACTCGAGATACGCTGTGCTTCTCCCCCCGACTTGATAGGGGGAGACCGTGTTGACCGCCATCGGTACGTTATAGTCACCTGCCAAATTCTCTCTCTAAATCTTCAGCGCTTGGAGTGTCTCAGCAGGTAACGCCAATGCATCATTGCTATTGAGTGTGACATCACGATCCAAGATATGTCGAGCAATCTCTTGAGCTTCACCGAGTGAATGCATTTGCCATGTCCCGCACTGATACTCATTCAGTTCTGGGATCTGCTTCTGGTCTTGTACTTTGAGCACGTCCTGCATCGCAGCTTTCCAAGCTTGGGCGACTCGACTTTCGTCCGGTGATCCAATTAAACTCATATAGAATCCGGTACGGCACCCCATGGGAGAAATGTCGATGATTTCCACACCCTGTCCATTTAAGTGATCACGCATAAAACCCGCAAATAAATGTTCAAGTGTATGGATCCCTCGTTCTGGCATCACTTCCTGATTAGGAATACAGAAACGAAGATCAAAGACAGTAATGGTGTCACCATGGGGAGTTTGCATCGTTTTCGCGACCCTGACTGCTGGCGCTGCCATACGAGTGTGATCAACAGTAAAGCTATCTAGCAATGGCATGTCTGTATCTCCAATAAAAAAAAATTTTTTATGAAACTTTTTATCGCGCTATCAGTCTCAGTATATGAAAGACACGCAATTGTTATCATCCTTTTTTATTATGTCTTTATTTTGGCCACTTCGATGTGGCCATATTTTTATCGATAACGCTCGGCTAAAAATGTTTCAAAATCAACCGTATCATTTTCTTCTATCTCACGCTGTAATTCGAATGATTTTTCAGCCTGATAGTGAAAATCAGCCGGTGTCAGTATCTGTAGTGCTTCATCTAATAATTGCTGTCGATATTTTTCTGCTAACGATAAGCCTGTGCCCATCATACCCTGTTGTTTAATCAATGCGAGCAACTGGGCAGAATAAGTGTGTTCTGGCTGTTGTGCGCGACTTGCCAAGTGTTGACAATGCCTGAGCCATTTACCTTCTGCAGGCTCCACCTGTTCCATCACAGCAGCAATACGTTGTAAATCAGCAAATAGTCTTGAAATAAAATCACTTAATAAGAACGACGATCCCGTCTGTGACGCGCTGAGCGTTAAACCAGGTTTACGCCCTTCTGTGACAATAGCTTGCCAATTCTGCTGGTTGATTTTTTGCTCATCCGCATTTAACTCAGGTGAATCCTGAATCGCACACCAGATCAGGAATAAATCCAAAAAGTACACTTGCTCCTCGCTTATCCCGGTTGCACTGAATGGGTTGACATCCATCGAGCGCACTTCGATATATTCGATTCCGCCTCGTGTTAATGCCTGAACCGGTGTTTCCGTCCCCTGAGCAACTCGCTTGGGGCGAATCGAAGCATAAAGTTCATTTTCAATTTGCAGGATATTGGTATTGAGCTGAATAGGCTGCCCAAATTCATCGGTTAACCCAATCCTTGCATACGCCGCTGAAGGTGTTTTTAAGGCTTGTTTTACACCTTCAATATAGCCAGATAATGTGTTGTAACTGATATTCAGTTTGCTTTGCGCTTTGTTGGTATAACCTAGATCACTCAATCGTAACGACGTCGCCCAAGGCATACTGTAGCAGGCGTTACCATCATACTTTAATCGGTGATCATTTTTATCTTTCAACATATTTTCTGCGATAACCGGTGAAGCACCAAACAAATAGCAGATGATCCAGCCATAGCGATGGTAATTTCGAATTAAGCCTAAATACCCCTGTGAGGGATCCTTTGTGCCTGCTAAGTTCGTTGGTATTTGCGACCAAAACGAATCCGGTAGGGAAAAATTGTAATGGATACCCGCGATAATTTGCATAAGAGAACCATAGCGATGCGCTAATCCCTTACGATAGATGTGTTTCATTTTTCCTAGGTTAGACTGGCCATACATCGCCAGTTTGATCGTTTCAGGCCGCTCAATCACGCCTGGCATGCTCATCGGCCAGAGTCTTTCATTATTGATGACTTGCAGGGTATGACGATGCAGATCGCGAAGATAATTAAGTAAATAATCAATGTTATAACTGACTGGTGTCACAAACTCTAATAAAGCCTCTGCATAATCGGTGATGATCCATTTATGAGTCAGTGCTGAGCCTAATTTTGGTGGGTGTAAACCTGCTGAAAGCTGACCATCTGCTTCAATGCGTAAGGCTTCTCTTTCAATGCCCCGACCTATTCCCTTTAGCGCATCAGGATGTCGTTCAAGCCAGCTTAATGCGGCAGATACGTCAGGAATCACACTCACCTCCCATGGTGATTAATTACTTTTTTAGGGTACTGCCCGTCCATCCTATCCGATAGCAAGTCTGAGCAATGTTTCTACCTTCTTACCACCCGCTTGTGGCCAAAATAGCAAGTCGGTATTTCAATTGTAACTATTTAGACGAATTATGCTATTGACGCGGTAAATTTTACAATTTTAGACTATCTGCAAATTATTTACCGATAATCAATCCAGACTAATTACTCTATAGCATCGACGATCTGTTGTCTCAAGTTTGAATAAGCTTTAGGTGCGATTAGCTACAAATAATGCTCAGTGAAGCGTCATCTAAACTATGCCATAAATATAAATTAACCCCATTTAATTTAGGGCAATAATAGTTAGCAAGATATCCTTGTTATGAATTATTTTGCAAAATTTAGTAGGAGAATAGGTTGATGTTTTATAGGCAGACGGACATGATTTGGTATCAATAATTTAAAATAGAGAGAATTATCACAGAACTAAATTTGGTGAATCCGCGAGAATTCGAACCTCCGACCGCTCAGTTCGTCACCGAATACTCTATCCAGCTGAGCTAAGGCTACAATGTTTTTTTGGAATTCATGATTTGTAGATGGTGCATCCGGGAGGATTCGAACCTCCGACCGCTCGGTTCGTAGCCGAGTACTCTATCCAGCTGAGCTACGGATGCAATGTGTTTTTCTGGAATTTATGACTTGTTGATGGTGCATCCGGGAGGATTCGAACCTCCGACCGCTCGGTTCGTAGCCGAGTACTCTATCCAGCTGAGCTACGGATGCATACTAAATGGCGGTGAGGGAGGGATTCGAACCCTCGATGCAGCTATTAACCGCATACTCCCTTAGCAGGGGAGCGCCTTCAGCCTCTCGGCCACCTCACCTAATACTTATTGCTACGCTACAGTTCGCCTTTTTGACTTCAGTTCCTTGCTGCGTTGGCGCACATATTACTTTCCCCGCCCTATAAGTCAAACGTTTTTTTGATGCGACCGTTTGTTTGAACAAAAGCACAGCAATTCGAACACTAAAAACACAATTAAATGCCTATTCCACTCTCATGTCGCCAGTGCACTTGACTGCCTGCATCCATGTACAGGCAAGGTCATGTCTCAGAGTTCACATCCTTGGTTCTTTTCCGCTTGAATGCGTTGATAAATTTCTTCCCGATGAACCGAGACCTCTTTTGGCGCATTAACACCAATTCTAACCTGATTACCTTTAACACCTAAAACCGTGACCGTCACTTCATCACCAATCATGAGGGTTTCACCAACTCGACGAGTTAGAATTAGCATTCTTTGCTCCTTGAAAAACATTATAAAAATTCTGGTTGTTATGACTCCCAGAAATTCCATTGATTAAATAATACCTTATACTTTCTATTAAAGATTGAGAAAATTCAATAAATTTACCAGTGCATTTTTCTTATTATTAGCTTAGCTGACATTAAGCATCTTCACATAACCTATCCTAACTGACTTCTGATATAGAAAAAAGCGCCAGAGTTTTCACTGAGGCGCTTAAACTGTATATTTCGGATAAGTTACTATAATTCAGCTTTAATGAAAGTCAAAATTTCGTTTAAAACATGGGGGACAGCATTAATATCTGTTCCTCCTGCTTGTGCCATATCGGCTCGTCCTCCGCCTTTGCCACCTAACTGATTCGCGACTTGGCTAACGAGTTTACCCGCTTCCAGTTTATGAGTCAGATCTTTGGTGACACCACCAATAATCGCCACTTTACCATCATAAACCGTAGCAAGAAGGATGACCGCAGTACCTAATTGGTTTTTCAGATCATCGACCATCGTACGTAATAATTTGGGCTCTGTGCTGGCTATCTGGCTGACCAACAGATTCGCACCGTGCCACGCGATGGCTTGCCCTGCCAGTGAGGCGCTGGCTTGTGCCGCCTGCTTATCTTGCAATTGCTGTAATTCTTTTTCAAGGCTGCGAACCTGTTCAAGTGTTTGTTTGATTTTTTCTTCAAGATTTTGAGAGTTAGCTTTAACTAACTGACTAATTTTTCGTAATTGACGATCTTTTTGTAACTGCTCTTTAATTGCCAATTCGCCAGTTATGGCTTCAATACGCCTCACCCCTGCAGCAGTGCCTGATTCTGATTGGATCAGAAACAAACCCAGATCGCCTGTGCGATTAGCATGGGTTCCACCACACAACTCAGTAGAGAAATCGCCCATTCTCAGCACCCTGACTTTTTGGTCATATTTCTCACCAAATAACGCCATCGCCCCCGACTGTTTGGCATCCTCGATATCCATGATCTCTGTCGTCACTTTCAGATTATTCTGAATCTGTTGATTGACTAATAATGCCACTTGTTCGAGTTGTTTTTCAGAAATTGATGCAGAATGTGAGAAATCAAAGCGTAAATACTTATCATTGACCAAGGACCCTTTCTGCGCCACATGATCGCCTAATACCTCTCGAAGTGCCGCATGTAATAAATGTGTGGCGGTATGATTGAGGCGGATCTTGGCTCGTCTTTGTGCCTCAACCTGCGCAGTGACCTGTTGACCGACCCGTAATGTCCCTTGATTTAACTGACCAATATGCCCCGGTGAGCGACCAAATTTTTGGGTATCTTCCACAGTAAATAAGGCATTTTCAGCAACCAACGTCCCTGTATCGCCTGTCTGTCCACCAGATTCTCCATAGAATGGTGTTTTCTGCAACAGGACTAAGGCCCGCTGGCCTGCCTGTAACTCATTAACTTCCTTACCATCAACAAAGATAGCCGTGATTACAGAACTGAGTTCTAGATGCTGGTAACCCTCAAATTGCGAAGGCGTGTCAATCCGGATTTGCTGCGAATGATCACCCGCAAACCCGCTAGCCAGTCTGGCTCTCTCGCGTTGTTGCTGCATGGCTTTTTCAAAACCCAGCTCATCAATTTTAATCTCGCGCTCACGGCAAACATCTGCCGTCAGATCCACCGGGAATCCAAAGGTATCGTACAGTTTAAAGACGATATCACCATTCAGTGTATCACCCGTTAGATTATTAAGTTCTTGATCCAGTAAAGAAAGTCCCCGTTCAAGCGTTTTAGCAAATTGCTCTTCTTCCGCTTTAAGGACAGATTCAACGTGGTGTTGTTGTTGACGTAAATGTTCACCTGCCCCCCCCATCACCTCGATCAAAGGAACAACTAATTTCCATAAAAAGCTGTCACTGGCACCAGACCTATTGCCATGGCGTACGGCGCGTCGAATAATACGCCTTAGCACATATCCTCGATTTTCATTGGACGGAATCACCCCGTCGGCAATCAGGAAAGCACTGGATCGGATATGGTCAGCAATCACTCTGAGCGATTTGCTGCTAAGATCGACACTGCCGGTGACTTGAGCGGCGGCTTTGATTAAATTCTGAAACAGATCAATGTCATAATTAGAGTTGACATGTTGTAGTACGGCGCTGATACGTTCAAGTCCCATTCCTGTATCGACTGAAGGTTTGGGCAAGGGTTGCATAGTGCCATCCGCTTGTCGATTAAACTGCATAAAGACGATATTCCAAATCTCAATATAACGATCACCGTCTTCTTCTGCCGACCCGGGTGGACCTCCCCAGATATGATCCCCATGATCATAAAAAATTTCACTGCAGGGGCCACAAGGGCCGGTATCACCCATTTGCCAAAAATTATCTGACGCATAAGCACTGCCTTTATTATCACCAATACGAATAATACGTTCAGCTGGCACGCCGATGTCTTGGTTCCAAATACGATACGCTTCATCATCAGTGTGATAAACAGTGACCCAGAGCCTTTCTGATGGCAAGGCAAACCAATCGGGTGAGGTTAATAACTCCCATGCATAAGCAATCGCCTGCGCTTTGAAATAGTCACCAAAACTAAAATTACCCAGCATTTCAAAAAATGTATGATGGCGCGCCGTATAACCCACATTTTCTAGATCATTATGTTTACCACCTGCGCGGACACAGCGCTGTGATGTGGTCGCTCGTGTATATTCGCGTTGATCCTGCCCCAGAAAGACATCTTTGAACTGATTCATTCCAGCGTTAGTAAACAGTAACGTCGGATCGTTATTTGGGACCAGTGAGCTGCTGGATACAATGGCGTGCCCTTTGCTATTGAAGAATTGGAGAAACGTGTTGCGGATCTCTGCTGTCGTCTTACTCATAAATATCCTGGTATCATGCTAACGGACGTTCCATGCAGACAAGGCCCTGAATTATGTGAATCAGGTCAGTGACTCGGGAACACTCATGGCCAATAAGATAAGTTTTCTTCCACTCGAAGTAAAATCACATTATGCTTCATTGATGAAATTTTTCATCACTGCATGGATCTGTTCGCGATTAAAACCCCGGTAATATAAAAAACTCTGCAATTTAACTTGTTGTTTATAATTAATTCGTCTAATGGTACCTATTTTTTTTGTCGCGACCTGCTGCGCCAGTTCTTGCCAGTCGATCTCGACGTCTTGAAGGTATGTCTCAACCTCTTCTCGCGGTGATCCTTTAGCGATCAAATCATGATAGATCCGTTGTGGGCCATAGCCCTGTCGAGCGCGGCTGACTGTGTAACGTTCAATAAAAACGGGATCATTTAGCAAACCTTGTGCCAGTCCCCAATTTACCACAGCAGCAATGTTGTCAAGATAACGTTGCTCATTGAGCTGTGGTGTCACCCGCCGTTTACGCTGTATTGCTAATTGTAATTTTTGGACTAATTCCTGAGTACTGTGATCTCGACGACTCAATATATCCAGCGCCTTTTGTTTTAAAAACCAGTATTCTGCATTATCAAGCTCAGCCTTCATTGATATTTCCACAGCCAAATACCTTTATATTACCTAATGATCGATTCATTTGTTTATGTCACTCTCTGAACGGCGATCAGCGTTGTTTTCTAAACTGTAAAAAAACCACCATGTTTCTCCCTGTTCACTACACCAAATTCAGCACGCGTTACGGGTTACTTAAGCCGATTCACTTTTTATCGTTAGATAGCATGGGCTAGCAGGGGGGCTGTTATGTCACTATTATTGATACGCTTATCGTAATGGGATCTGAAGCCTTGTTCACTGCCTGCTTTAACCTAAATCCTCTCCCTTAATGTAATAAAAAAGGGAGAAGGCAACGCCTCTCCCTTTGATGCTGTTAGCACACATTGAATGCTAGACTAAAAATCCTGTTGCTCTTCACTTATTTCGTTATCAACACTGACACTGTTGGCATCATGAACAGTATTCGAATTCAGCAACATTTCGCGTAATTTAGCTTCAATTTGTGCTGAGGCCTCAGGATGTTCACGCAAATAATTCCCTGCATTCGCCTTACCTTGCCCAATTTTATCGCCGTTATAACTGTACCAAGCGCCAGCCTTTTCAATCAATTTATGCTTAACACCCAAATCAACCAATTCGCCGTAAAAGTTAATGCCTTCACCATACATGATCTGGAACTCGGCCTGACGGAATGGTGCAGCCACTTTATTTTTCACTACTTTAACTCGTGTTTCACTGCCTACGACATTTTCGCCTTCTTTAATCGCACCAATACGACGAATATCCAGGCGAACCGAAGCATAAAATTTCAGTGCATTACCGCCAGTGGTTGTTTCAGGGTTACCAAACATCACACCGATTTTCATGCGGATCTGGTTAATGAAGATCAACAATGTATTAGATTGTTTAAGATTACCTGCCAATTTACGCATTGCTTGGCTCATCATTCGCGCCGCCAAGCCCATATGCGAATCACCGATTTCACCTTCAATTTCCGCTTTCGGTGTCAGTGCGGCGACTGAGTCAACAATGATGACATCCACCGCACCTGATCGTGCCAAAGCATCACAAATTTCTAAGGCTTGTTCACCCGTGTCAGGCTGAGAGCACAACAAATTATCAATATCTACACCTAATTTTTGGGCATAAACAGGGTCAAGTGCGTGTTCGGCATCGATAAAAGCACAGGTCTTGCCTTTACGCTGAGCAGAAGCAATGACTTGCAAGGTCAGTGTGGTTTTACCTGATGATTCTGGGCCATAAATTTCAACAATACGTCCCATGGGTAACCCACCCGCACCTAATGCGATATCCAAGGAAAGGGAACCCGTCGAAATGGTTTCAACATCCATAGTGCGATCTTCACCCAAACGCATGATGGAACCTTTACCAAATTGCTTTTCAATTTGCCCCAGCGCAGCGGCTAACGCTTTCTGCTTATTTTCATCAATTGCCATGTTCACTCCTGATCATGCGGGATAAAGATGCATGTGTCTATTGCTTGATACAGGTGATTATACTGTATAATCATACAGTATCAAGTTTATTTTTCACTTAACTGTTTCAAGCTCCAATCGAGCGCAAAACCTGCGGCCTGTCGACGTATCTGCTCACGATCCCCCTCAAACTGCTGTCGTTTTGTTGTCACCGCCCCATTGCTGGTTGCAAATCCAAACCAAACGAGACCAACGGGCAATCCGGCGTCCGTTGCCGGGCCAGCGAAGCCAGTGATAGCAACGGTGTAGTCGGCTCCCATGCGCCAACTGCCCCCTCTTGCCATTTCTCTCACCGTCTGCTCACTGACCGCACCATAGTTAAAAAGCGTTTGTTCACTGACTTGCACTAAGCGCTGCTTTAAACTGTTGCTATAGGAAATGATGCTACCATAAAACCACGCTGAACTGCCGCTGATATCCGTCATTAATTTAGCAACCAGTCCTCCAGTGCAGGATTCCACTGTCGCCAATGTGGCTTTTTGCTTATGGAGTGCTTCACCGAGCAATTGGCTCAGTCGGTGTAACTCATTATCATTCATCATGTTCGACTCCACAGGGCTCAGGATTGATAGCTTATTGTGACATGTGTGGATGTCACAATGTACTTGTCATTATGTCTAGAACATCGACTCAGTATTCTGATAGACAGATAAAAACACGCCCTGTCATTTCAAGCCGACTGCAATATTACCAGATATTATTCTGCCGTGATGCTTTTACAGTTTCACCAAGCTGTAATACCGCCATTGCATAATAAACATTGTTATTATAACGCGTAATGGTATAAAAGTTATTAAATCCAAACCAATATTGATAATGACGCCCCATATCCATGCGTAATAAACTGACAGTGTGATTGATTGAGATTGGATTGAGTGGACGCAGTCCTGCATCGCGAAGCTGAGCTAGGGTATAGGCGGTATTAAATCCGTTAGCAAGCCCGCTGTTAGTTCCCTTAGCCACCACCGCCACAGGCTGATTTGGCTGCCAGCCGTGTTTCTGGAAATAATGTGCAATACTGCCTATCGCATCGACGGGATCCCATAAATCAATACGACCGTCACCGCTAAAATCAACAGCATAATTCTGATAAGCTGAGGGCATAAATTGACCATACCCCATCGCACCCGCAAATGATCCCCTTAATTTTAGGGGATCTTTCTGTTCTTTATAAGCCATAAGCAAATAAGTCTCTAGCTCATTAGTAAAAAATGCCGAGCGGCGAGGATATGAAAAAGCGAGGGTCGCCAATGCATCAATAATTCGGGTTTTACCCATGACACGGCCCCAGCGAGTCTCAACCCCCATAATGCCGATAATAATTTCGGGCGGTACCCCGTAAATTTGCTCTGCTCGTAACAGGGCATTCTGGTATTGATTCCAGAAAGCAACGCCAAATTGAATGTTAGATGAGGTAATGAATTTTTTACGATAACGTAACCACGCCCCATTCGGTCTCGGTTTCACGGAGGATTTGAGGGAAGTCGGTGCTTGGCGATCCATCAGATTGATCACTGAATCCAGTTTTTTGGCTTGGCCGATCCATGAAGTCAGAATGTCAGGATCAATATGATGCTTATTCACCATTCTATTAATGAATGCGATTGCCTTAGGATCATCACTGTAATCCCCCGTCGCAAGGGGAGTCATGTGAGATGGGTTGGTTAAAAAACGCCCGGATTCAACACCTTGAGAAGCTATCTTGTGCGAATGAGAATGACAGGCAGTCAACATCGCCAATAAAGGAAATAACCAGATAAATAAACAACGCATCATCACTCCTGAGGACAAAAAGGGGATCCCGAACGCAGCAGATCGGGCGTTTCAGCATAATCATGACATTCAGTATATTACAGTCCCTACAAGTAACAGAGATATTAATGATGTTTCAAGGTTAACAGAACAAAGAAGTATGAGGTCCGTCTCGTCCTCCTCTTGTTTTCTCAGTGGCTTAAGCGATTAACCCATCATGGCAAGGTCAATGACGCATTCATCCCTTAGCCTGACCTTACGTGGAATAGCGTCAAGGCGATCCTCAGTCCGGAAAGGTCGCAGCAACCAATAAAAGAAGAATAAAATTAAATAGATAAGTTAACTATCAAGGTAAGTGCTACAGAATGGGGGCATCATAATCGGCTTCATTGATCACATGGCCCAGTTCAACGCGTTGTTAGCCAAACTGGGGAGATCACTCTATACTAAGCAGGAGAGGTAACTTGTGCGGCTAGCACTGTTGTTGTTTTCAGTGACTAACCGCGTATTGCCTGGTGTTGGCGCAATTTTCGTTACTGATTGAAATCAGTTTTGTTATAGCAAATCAATTCCAATTATATCATGCAGAGTTATTTGTTAAATTACACTTAAGTTTAATCTCACCCTATACTTAAGTACAGCCCGTGACTGGTGAAGGAAACAACACTGTAAAACAAGAGGGATCGGCCATGTTCTCACTGTTTAAAAAAAACGATAACGTCAAAGAGACATTAGCAGCTTATATTAATGGTAAACTGAATCTGTCCAATGAGGTTGATTATATTTACAATGTGGTGAGCAAACGTAATCCCGCTGATATGCTCATTATTACCAGTTACCCAGACCACTGGGCTGAAAGTTATCGCCAGCACAACCACCATATCAACGATCCTATCGTGATCAACGCGTTTCGTCGTAGTTTGCCTTTTTTTTGGGATGAAAATATCAGTCTGATCTCAGAGTTGAAATTATTGCCTATTTTTACTTCTCTTGAAGGGAAGTGTGTCGCCAATGGCCTGACTCTGGTCCTGCACGATCACATGAATAATCTCGCCCTGCTTTCTGTTGTGATTAAGCAGCAGAATCGACTAGAACTGGAAACGAGCCTACGTCATCAGATAAACCGCATGCAAATGCTGCTCATTGAGATCAACGCTCAAATGTATTTGATCAGTCAATCAGCTGCAACCCAGTCCACACGACCAATTTTCACTCGAAGAGAAAATGAAATTTTGTATTGGGCTAGCATGGGTAAAACTTACTCAGAAACTGCGTTAATACTCGGGATCGCGATCAGTACAGTAAAATTCCATATGAGTAATGTCGTCGATAAATTAGGCGTCAGTAATGCACGTCAAGCAATACGACTGAGTGCAGAGTTAAATCTGATCACACATATCAGCTAAACGCAGAGCACTCATCTCGGAGTAAGAGAATGCCCACACCAAAGGTTTATACCATGAAAGTAAAGGGAGTCCCCCTTATGACGTAATCCAAGCGAGACGCTCGTTCGTTACATTTTCGTTATTCACCAGTACACACAATTATTGTAAGATTTTTCTTTCTCGCTCCCTCGACTCAGAGAGCCCTTTCAGCCTCACTTTAAATTGTTCTCGAACAAAGAAGCGAGCTACCCCGCTGCAATGACTATTTTTTATGCTAGCCTTTCGGTACCAATCAGCCGTTTGTGTTGCTCACTCCTAAAATGAGACATCGATCTCATCCTGCCTTTACCTGATTAATTAGTTTCAATCACTACAAATTAATAATTAAATAGAAACTATTCACTGCGTATTGCATGGGGATGCCAGTTATAAACAGGATTATGTTTGAAACAAATGACTATTTTAATAAAAAGAAAAAAAATGAATGACTTTCTAATAGAATTAGGAGTGCTCTCAAAAAAAATGCAGGGGCTTGCAGGAATAAAATATTGGCGTATTTTCCATAGCGTTATTTAATCAGCAACGCCATTAGATAACGGTGATCTATTGATAAAAATTTATTCATAATGATCTATTTTAACAGGACAGTTCAAATGAAACAGAAAATCAGTGCATTCTTACTGGGTTTATTTTTGTTTAGTGCAACCTCACAAGCCGGCACACCTCACTATATTTCTATCACCTCATCCAATAAGATGGACACACGCTGGTCGGCGTATGCCGATCTCTATGACGGGAAAGGACACCGCGTTTATCACTGGCAAGAAACCGATCATAAGGCAGGGGATTCGATTCACTGGAATTACACGGATGGCGGCGATGGCGGCTGGGTTCATATTTGGATCGATCCATCACCAAGTCAACGGTTCCCTTATTTAACTCAAACACTAAAAACAAATCACTGCTATAACATAACGGAACCACAGCTAGGCTTTTTCTCGAAAGTAGAAACAGTACAATGTTAAAATTCGAAGGGAATGAACCCAATGATAAATTAAGTATTACGATCACCATCGGTTAGTATCTAGATGAAATAAATCAGAGTAATACTAGAAAGTAACTCTGATTTATTTTCTAGTATTTAGAATGTCATATAATGCAGCACAATACACGATAAAAAAAACCATGAAATACCACGAATACTTATAATTAATGCCATTTTTTAATCCTTTCATTTATACTCACACTGACTGGCATCTTTTTCTAATCTCCTTTGATGAAGCCGATGTAGATGATTATTCTACAATCTAATGATTTACCTAATTAAATGACACACCATACCAACATAAGATTCATTACCGCCCTTATCATCATGATGATTTTATGCTGGGGTCAGTTTTATCATTGATTGATACAATATTCTGATTGTTGTTATTTTATCTCACTGCCTACGCATTGGCAGCCATTTAATGCACCCTCAGTAAGCCACATGGGTAAATGATAAATGGCACAATTCTTGTTTATCATTACGACTCAATCCTCTCCTCCTTCCGCCAATCATTTAGCAACGTTGCCTCTGTGATTATGTCCTATTCTATCGGATACCGTCTCGAGAGATCACTCAACATTTTTCATTCTCTTTATTCTTGCAGTCCTTTTATCTGTCAGTCCAAATTTAACCATGTTATCTTTCTCGCTTAGACTAATGTCGTATGCAGCCTGGATTGGTGTAGGGCGACTGATTTTTTATTTATGATACCCTATAAAGCTCGTCGCCTCTTTTTTATTGCCGTGCAACTCATTTAAAGCCAGCCGTATTAATTGTTATATTAATTAATTTCTTTATTTTTTTCTGCTGATGACGTTTCGACATTGTGAGACAAAAAATAATTCATGACGCCACTGACTCAGAGCAAGGTGATCTTATCGAATTGCTGATCAGCGATTTATTTAATTTCTATTATTTTGATTTGTTTGGTATTCAATACCCTGCGACACGGTACCCTCACCCTTTACATAACCCATCAGCAATAATACCTAGTAGGAAAAAATGAGTGCATGCTGGACTCACAATTTTAGAGGATGGCAACGCTCTTTTTCATTTTTTCTGTACTGGGTTTGCTGATCCGCACTTTTAATAAATAAAAAAACCGAATCAATGTGACTATTTCATTGGTTATTATTATGATAGCAGCATACACCGTCATATTGCTTGCAGGTCTTGATATCAATCCAAGCAACTTGCCATGCCAAGCCAAGCTGAGATTAATCCATCTCGGTTTCAAAGTGCGTCAGCGACTCTTTACTCCTCAAAATACGAAGGAGTTCGTCCCTAGCCCACGTCATTAGGCAGATCGCGAAGATTTGTTAGGTTGCTCAGATAGGTGAAGATAAGGTTGCGGTGCCTGTAATCCTAGATAGCTTTATTTTTGGCCACCCAATATCAATGCAGACTCAGCGGTGTACTGTTCCAATCCTCACGGCCATCAAAAATTCGATTAATTCAATAACGCCAAATTGACGACATTTTTCATTATTTCACATGGAAATAAATAACATAAAACACCATAGGAAAAAGAAAAAAAAGAATCTCGCCCTGCGCGATAACTCAATTAAATTCAATTAAATTAGCAGACTTAAAATATACTTTGTTTTCTAAGGCAGCTTTACTTGTATTGGATTTCACTTTTTTAACACCTAACCCATTAACCCCTAATCAATAAACATCTAATCAATAAACATCTAATCAATAAACTCTTTATTCATTCACATAAAAAATCCTATTTCATTCTATTTATAAAAATAAATCCATTCCATTTAAATAAATAATATTCTTCCATTCATATTATAGAAATAATCAATATTGATTAAATCCTTACAACTTATTTTTTCTTCCCACATTATCTCCTTGAGAATAGTATTATGCTGACATCAGGCTTACCAACAAGCCAACATCGTGAAAATAAGGCGATATCTGCCCCGCCATCTTCGGGCACTAACACGAGTCCATTTATACTCCCTCCGGAACGACCTGTATTAAAAGGACCGGCGGGAATTCGTTGGGACTTCAATGATGGGGCTCGCGTTTTACTGCCAGCAGGTCGATGGCGTGTGGCACTGCTCGATGATGATTCCGGTAATGTGCTGTTTCGATGTGAAACCGGGGCTGGGTGGGTGACTTCCGGGAAAAAGTATTTTGTCCGCTTTCGTATTCAGGTTTGGCGAGAAGATGAAAACACGCCGTTACTGGATGAAACATTATCATTGAAGGATAAGGAGGTACTGATTTCCTTTCCTTCCGGCACACTCGGTGATTTGTTAGGCTGGTTTCACTACGCTGAACGTTTTCGTTTACTTCATGGTTGTCGGCTTAGCTGCAGCATGGCACCCAATATCATCGAATTATTAGCCGGTCAGTATCCACAGATCCAATTCTTAGCCGCAGACGCCGCACATCAAATCACACCCTATGCGACTTATCGGATCGGATTGTTCTTCGGGGGGAATAATACGCAACAACCCGTTGATTTTCGCCAAGTGGGTTTTCATCGGAGTGCGGGATACATTCTCGGCGTTGACCCGCGGGAAGCACCGCCTCGTCTCGATCTGAGTGCACCACGTACCATCGCCGAGCCCTACGTTTGTATTGCTGTACAGTCAACGTGCCAAGCCAAGTTTTGGAATAATGGTCATGGCTGGACTGAGGTTGTTGCCCACCTTAAAACACTCGGTTACCGCGTATTGTGCATTGACCGTGACGCCACTACCGGACGGGGGTTTGTCTGGAATCATATTCCTTATGGTGCTGAAGATTTCACTGGCGCCCTACCTCTTCAAGAGCGAGTCAATTTATTGCGGCACGCGAGCTTTTTTATTGGCCTTGCCAGTGGGTTGTCGTGGTTAGCCTGGGCATCGGCGATCCCCGTCGTGCTCATCAGCGGATTTAGTCTCCCCAGTGCAGAATTTTACACACCGTGGCGAGTCTTCAGCAGCCATGGTTGCAGCGGCTGTTGGGACAGTCTAAACGAGCAATTTGACCATCAGGATTTTTTCTGGTGCCCACGTCATAAAGGTACGGAACGACAGTACGAATGCACCCGCCTGATTACCGGAAAACAAGTGTGCAACGTGGTTGACAGACTTCATACGCAGCTTATCACTCAATGAGCGACGGCTGAGTCATACACGCATTTTCATACTATGAATTAAGAAATAAACACACAGGAGAACGTCAGTGAATAGAGCTTACCGAATTGTTTGGAGTGCGGCTCGCCAAGCGTGGATAGTGGCCTCAGAAAAGGCCTCTAGCGCGGGCCGCCCTGCCCTGACAGTGAAGGCGATGACAACAGGTCTTTTACTGCTAAGCGCACCAGCCAGCGTGCTGGCAACCGACTATAGCGGCAGTACAGTGAATTCAGGATCAACGCAAACTGTCACGGCGGGAGATCGCGCCAATAAGGTTACGATTGATGGGGGAGAACAGAATATCGCCAGTGGTGGCACGGCGACATCGACTACTATGATAAATAGTGGAACTCAGAACATTTTGAGCGGCGGTAAGGCGACTGATAGCATCGTGAATGGAGGCTGGCAGATTATCCAAGGCGGTGGTATGGCGACTTCGACCACGGTGGACTTGGGATCTCAATATATCTCTAGTGGTGGTACCGCGACCTTTACCACATTAATATCGAAAGGGAATCAGTATATCTCTAGCGGTGGCATGGCAACTTCCACCACGGTGAACTCAGGAGGCTGGCAGTATGTCAATAATGGCGGTGCCGCAACGGATACCATTCTGAATTCGGGAGGTTGGCAAAATATCTATAGCGGCGGTACCGCGACGGATACCATCGTGGATGGGGGGAAACAGAATATCGAAGGCGGGGGTAGCGCAACGTCGACCACGCTGAACTCGAAGGGAATGCAGTTTATTTCTCGCGGCGGTATCGCGACGTCTACCACGATTAATAGCGGTGGGACACTTCAAGCTGAGACAGGAAGTACTGCCCATCGGGTGACACAGAGCGCGGGGGGGGCACTGGTGACGACAACACAGGCCACTGTCGATGGCACCAATGCATTGGGTAACTTTTCCATCAGTGGCGGCCAAGCCAACCATGTCCTTTTGGAGAATGGCGGTAGTTTATTGCTAATGAGTGGGGATTTTGCAACAAATACCACGATTAACTCCGGCGGTACTCAGTCGATTCTGGTCGGCGGTACCGCAACTGACACCATCCTGAACTCGGCTGGAATTCAGCATATCTATAACGGCGGCACGGCGACGGCTACCTCGGTTAACTCGGGCGGGATGCTTAAGGCGGATACCGGAAGTATTGTCAATCATATAACACAGAACATCGGTGGTGCATTGATTACAACCACACAGGCCACTGTCGATGGCAGCAATCTATTGGGTGACTTTTCTATTAGTAGTGGTCAGGCCAGCAATATCCTGTTGGAGAATGGCGGTAGCTTGGAGGTTGTGAGTGGCAATTTTGCAACGGATACCACGGTCAATTCTGGAGGGCGCCTTCTGATTGATGAGGGTGGAGTGTTAGACGGGACAACCACGCTGACTGATGGGGCGAAAATATTAGGCAATATTGCCAACAAGGGAACACTCAAATTTAACCAACAAAATAGCAATAGTTGGTCAGGTACCCTTACGGGTACAGGACAGATCACTAAACAGGGGGCCGGGGAACTCACTTTGGGTGGAACGCTGCATCAGTCTCAGGTAAATCTTAATCAAGGCTCTCTGGTCATGGATGGATTACAAGCGGTAACGGATATCGTTGGACAGGCCGGAACGAGTTTATCCTTAGTCAATGGTACCGTATTGACGGGGACGATTGACCCTACTGACGTGAATATTAACCAAAGTAGCACATGGAACATTACGGGGGATTCTTTGGTGTCCTCGTTGACCAATGCCGGAAATATTGTGTTCTCCGCCCCTCAGGGGACATTGACTACGCGCACCTTGACAGTCAATAACTTAACTGGCAAGGGTGGGACGATTACCCTTAATACGGTTGCCGGAGACAGTCACTCACCGACGGATAATGTGGTGATTGATGGGGGGCGGGCTAGCGGTAGCACGAACCTGTCGGTGATTAACCGAGGCGGTTTAGGTGCTCAGACTGAGGGTAATGGTATCCCCGTGATTCAAACGATTCATGGTGCGACGACGGATACCCATGCATTCAACCTATCACGAAAACTCGTGGCCGGCGCTTACGAATACAGCCTATACCGCAATACTGACCAGAACTGGTACCTGACCACTCAAACGACTTCAGGCGGCAATACCTCAGGTGGCAATACCTCAGGTGGCAATACCTCAGGTGGCAATACCTCAGGTGGCAACACCTCTGGTGGCAATACCTCTGGCGGCAATACCTCTGGTGGCAATACCTCTGGCGGCAATACCTCTGGTGGTAATACCTCTGGTGGCAATACCTCTGGTGGCAATACTCCAGCAGGTGGCGATACCTCAGGTCACGTCAATTATCGTGCAGCCATGTCGAGTTATGCAGCCACGCAATCGCTCTCGATGGATTATGACCGATTGATCGCTGGTACGGCCGATACTCGCTTCCGTTACGCGCTAAATAGTCGAGTATGGGGGCGTCTCTCCGCAGGGCATCTGCACCACAATGCAGTGGGTCGCTTACAGGGCGATGGGGTTCCAGAAAGTCAGAGTAATTACCAATTTTTCCAGATTGGTGGCGATTTATGGCAATTTGATGGCGAAAACGCTGACTGGCGTGCGGGAATTTACGGTGGCAGTGGCTTGATGCGCAGTGATATGATGCGGGATGGAGGCAGTGAGTCTGCCGGAATCGACCGTGATACGGTTTATACCGGCGGGACTTACCTATCAGGTCGTCTCGATAATGCTATTCACATTGATGGGCTACTGCAAGTCAGCCGACATAGCGTGAAGGTGTCATCAAATGACAGCACGCGATTGTCAACACTGGGAACGGGTTGGCTGGCCTCACTCGAGGTCGGTCAGGTCTTCACCCTGATGCCTTCGTTGGCACTGGAGCCTCAGTTACACTACACAGTACAGGGTTTGAGCCTGAATGAGGGTCAAGATGAAGCCGCCGCCCTTAATTGGTCTAATAGTCAACGTCATTCCGTACGAGCAGGCCTTAAACTGGGGACGCCTGCGCAGGCTAAAACGAAACTGGATTGGTGGGTAACCCCCTCAATAACGCAGTCTTATGGCGCGCACAGCCGTTTTAATGTCTCAGTACCGGGTGTCACTGGCTCTGATGCCGCTTTCAAAAGCAACTTATCAGGCACCAGTATCGGACTGAATGGCGGAGTGAATGCTCATATCCGTGATAATATGACGGTTGGCGTACAGGCAGGTTGGTCTGAATCGTTACATGGCGGTGAGTATGGCGCCTATAGCGGGATGTTTAACCTAGGTCTGTCGTTTTAATGAATGTCACGCCCTAGTTCTAGGGCTAACTCGTTGCTCCTGCATCATCGGTTGTGCTGCAGGAGCACAATTTTGCTCGGCTAGCGCCCTTGACCAATGATAAATCATCGGATTGATATCACAGACCATCCATGCGTTTCTTTCATTCTTTCTTATTCATACGCATGACGGCGATGCCCGATTGTGGCGACGAATATGATAACTTCATCATCCTTTATCTGACAAAGGGACAATCGTCACCGTCTCGGTAGTGCCCGCATTCGCCCTACTCATCCTTTAGCGATGCGCCTGACAATCTCGGATCATCCAATACAGCAATACACTTATTCATCAAATCAACGATGCTTAGTGCAGTATGCTTATCCATTTTACGATGTGATTTTAGCGTAATCTCGGTTTGGTTTCTCGCAGATGAATGGGACCTTTTTCAAGATCAACCTCATCCTGAGCCATATTGCAAACTTCACCGGTAGGACACCGGCCAGAGCGTCAGACGCAACACGTTTTTAATCGTTAGCGTATAAGCCGACCCCGGAAGCCATTTTAGAAATTTTCCAAGCTCAGCCTCGTTCAGTACCCGTGTTCCACGACCATTTGTGAACTTGATTCTAGTCTGTCTTAAGCTGGATTTTACTCACAGCGCTGGATTCGCAAAACTGTCATCAAAACGACCTAGGCCAATTGCAAATTCATATGCTAATGAAAGCGCTCTCACTGCATTCCCTGTCTGTAGGGTTACACCTCGATCGACTATCTCATTGATTAAATTGATGACGTTCTGGCGCGTGATCTCAACAGCATTTCGGGTTCCTAGGCTTTTAACAACATCGCAATAAAGTGTACGACGGACTTACACCTGGCCTTTTGGCTTTCTAGCACCAAATAGGATTTTTCGTCTTTAGTTTTTCGATACTCAATACATTCGGTAACATACCATTCGATCCATCTCTGAACGGTCAATTCGGCGATTTAGCCTGTTCAGCTTTAATTGCACGTTGGCGTTTTTCTTTCTTAAGTGCTAACGCAGAACACCAACCTTCCTGACGAAGCCGCTTTCATTCGTGGAGTTTAAGACGTGCAGCCGCAAGTGAAGTTTATAGAAAGTTACCTATTTTAACCTGAGCAAATTTTCCAGTCACTGGGCTAATATCGCGGTAGAAAAAGGTCTTGATACCAGAGAGCGCTACAAATCACACGCAACCCCTGGTTTTCACCCGTATCGGCTTTGTTTTGTCGCCAAGCTTCATCATTTGTTCCATTTTAAACGACAGTGGCTTTACCGCTTGTTTTCCTGCCACAAAAACTTCGTTATCATGCACCTTATTGCCGTCATGAACATCAATGGAGGTTGCGCTGTGTGGGTCACTATTTTCCCAGCTTTAGGTTAGCAGGTGCCACTTTAACCGACATTGAACTGTGGGACTTCATGATATTCGATGAAACAACGTGAAACTTAATGATAACCACAAAAATTACACACTCATTAAAAATTAAGAGCATGGATATCATAAACCGATGAGCACAATAGAAAATTTAGATTCCCACACCCCCATGATGCAGCAGTATCTGAGGTTAAAAGCACAACACCCAGATATTCTGTTGTTTTATCGGATGGGTGATTTTTATGAATTGTTTTTTGATGATGCCCGCAAAGCCTCTCAATTATTAGATATCTCTTTAACCAAACGCGGCGCGTCAGCTGGCAAGCCTATCCCTATGGCTGGCGTGCCTTATCACGCAGCAGAAAATTATCTGGCAAAATTGATCCAACTGGGTGAATCCGTTGCGATTTGTGAACAAATTGGTGATCCAGCCCTAAGCAAAGGCCCGGTTGAACGTAAAGTCGTGCGCATTGTAACCCCTGGTACCATCAGTGATGAAGCGTTACTCAATGAACGCCAAGATAATCTGTTGGCCGCGATTGTTGCAGGCAACAACGGCTTTGGTTATGCGACCCTCGATATCAGTTCCGGACGATTTTCCCTCGCCGAGCCTGATAATACTGAAAATCTCCTATCAGAACTGCAACGTACCAATCCCGCAGAATTACTCTATCCTGAAGATTTTAATTATTTTCACCTCATTGAACAGCGTAAAGGTCTGCGCCGACGGCCTTTATGGGAGTTCGAAATTGATACCGCGAGACAGCAGCTTAACTTACAGTTTGGCACACAAGATCTGCGCGGTTTTGGCGTTGAACAAGCAAGTCTAGCCCTACGGGCAGCGGGCTGTTTATTGCAATATGCCAAAGATACTCAACGAACCAGCCTGCCTCATATCCGAAGCATTATCCTACAACACCAACACGATACCCTAATGATGGATGCGGCAACTCGCCGTAATCTCGAGATTACCACCAATCTCTCCGGAGGAACGGAAAATACCCTTGCAGCCGTACTGGATAAAACGGTCACGCCAATGGGCAGTCGGATGCTCAAACGTTGGTTACATATGCCTTTACGTAATCAGCAACAAATTGAAGCGAGACAAAATGCCATTGCCATATTACAAGGCCGTTATGCCGAGATCCAACCCCTACTTAAGCAGATTGGTGATTTGGAACGTGTGATTGCTCGTTTAGCACTTTGTACTGCTCGTCCGAGAGATCTGGCTCGGATGCGCCATGCTTTTACTCAATTACCCGAGCTTGCACAACAACTTGAGGAATGTCACAGCCCACATTTGCAACAACTCAGACAAGATTGTGGTCAGTTTCAAGATTTACGTCTCCTGTTAGAGCAAGCCATTGTCGACGCGCCACCTGTCCTTATCCGTGATGGGGGCGTGATTGCGCCAGGATACAATACGGAGCTGGATGAATGGCGCGCCTTGGCTGACGGCGCCACGGATTATCTGGATAAGCTTGAAATACGTGAACGTGAAAAATTAGGTCTGGATACTCTCAAGGTTGGCTTTAATGGGGTGCATGGTTATTTTATCCAAGTCAGTCGAGCTCAGAGTCACTTAGTACCAATGCATTATGTCCGCCGACAGACATTAAAGAATGCCGAACGTTATATTATTCCTGAATTAAAAGAATATGAAGATAAGGTATTGACCTCAAAAGGAAAAGCACTAGCTCTTGAGAAAATACTTTACGAACAGCTATTTGAGCAATTGCTGCCTCACTTATCTGCACTGCAGCTGAGTGCCGCCGCCCTGTCAGAATTGGATGTATTAAGCTGTTTCGCCGAACGTGCCTTAACACTGAATTATTGCTGTCCCACGCTGCAATCAGAGCCAGGCATGGCGATTGAAGGGGGTCGGCATCCGGTGGTGGAACATGTACTGAAACAGCCTTTTATCTCGAATCCATTGCAATTGAATGCAGATCGTCGAATGCTGGTGATAACAGGGCCAAATATGGGTGGTAAAAGTACCTATATGCGGCAAACGGCCCTGATTGCCTTATTAACTTGGATCGGGTGCTTTGTACCCGCACAATCGGCAGTAATCGGACCGTTCGATCGTATTTTTACTCGCGTCGGTGCCGCCGATGATCTGGCCTCAGGGCGTTCCACGTTCATGGTTGAAATGACAGAAACTGCCAATATTCTACATAATGCCACGCGACACAGTTTGGTGCTGATGGATGAAATAGGCCGAGGAACCTCAACGTATGATGGACTCTCTTTAGCTTGGGCTTGTGCTGAGGATCTAGCCAAACGGATCAACGCATTATCGCTATTTGCAACCCATTATTTTGAATTGACTGCGCTGGCTGAACAAATCGATGGCGTTGAAAATATTCACCTCGATGCGAAAGAACACGGCGAGACCATCGCATTTATGCATCGGGTACAACAGGGCGCGGCCAGTAAAAGTTATGGCCTTGCCGTCGCGGCCCTTGCCGGGGTGCCAAAATTCGTCGTACACAATGCAAAAAATAAACTCCGTCAGTTGGAGGCATTACCTCATGGGATGACAGTCGACGAGAAACAGCGATCCCCTCAATTGGACTTACTGGAGCAACCACCAAGTCCAGTCGAACAGGCTCTGTCTGATCTCGATCCAGACAGCCTATCCCCTCGTCAAGCATTGGCGTGGATCTATCGTTTAAAAGCATTACTTTAAGATTTTCCGCCCTGAGGGACAGGGCGGGAATTGGCGAAATCATGCGGGATAGCTTGAGGCCAGTAAAACTATCCTTTATTCCGTCTTATGCCTGTTACTGAAAAATCGCCTCGATACTCAATCCTTGACCCTGCAAAATCTCACGCAACCGGCGTAATCCTTCGACCTGAATTTGTCTAACCCGCTCACGAGTCAGGCAAATTTCACGGCCTACATCCTCAAGGGTCGCCGCTTCGTAGCCCAATAATCCAAAACGACGAGCAAGCACTTCGCGTTGCTTGGGATTAAGCTGATACAGCCATTTGACAATACTGCGTTGCATGTCGTTTTCTTGCGTTGTCACCTCAGGACTGTATTCGTTGTTATCAGAAATAATGTCTAATAACGCTTTGTCTGAATCCCCACCTAACGGGGTATCGACGGAGGTAATACGCTCATTTAACTTGAGCATACGACTGACATCACTGACGGGTTTATCCAGTTGTTCCGCGATCTCTTCAGCGCTAGGCTCATGATCTAATTCTTGAGCCAGCTCTCGCGCAGTGCGTAAATAGACATTCAGCTCTTTGACGATATGAATAGGTAGGCGGATGGTGCGGGTTTGATTCATGATTGCGCGTTCGATGGTTTGTCTTATCCACCATGTCGCATAAGTAGAAAAACGGAATCCTTTTTCAGGATCAAATTTTTCAACGGCCCGAATGAGACCAAGATTCCCTTCTTCAATCAAATCCAATAAAGCTAAGCCACGATTACTATAGCGACGAGATATTTTTACAACTAAACGCAGATTACTTTCAATCATACGACGCCGGGACGCGATATCTCCCGTTAATGCACGACGTGCATAGTAGGTCTCTTCTTCGGCGGTCAGTAAAGGCGAAAATCCAATCTCTCCCAGATACAATTGTGTTGCGTCCAGTACCTTTTGAGAGGTTGGCTGAGAAAATAACTCTTCATCTGCAAGTTCATGATCATCTTTATGACCTGTATTCAGTAAAGAATCGTCTTCAAATTCTTCATTGCCTTGCTCATCAAATTCAACTGCTTGGTCAAAATCTTCAACTTTCAGTATCGTTTGGCTCATCGGAGGCTCCTCCCATCTACGGGGTAGAGCCTCTTGGCTCTACCAGCTAACGCTGCGCTAAATAACGCAACGGGTTAACGGACTTCCCTTTATATCGGATTTCAAAATGTAATCTCACCGAACTGGTACCGGTTTTACCCATTGTTGCAATTTGTTGACCAGCAGAGATTTCCTGCTGCTCATGTACCAGCATGGTGTCATTGTGTGCATACGCACTCAGATAATCATCATTGTGTTTTATGATGATAAGGTTTCCATAACCTCTTAGCGCATTTCCCGCATAAACTACGCGTCCTGCTGCAGTTGCGAAGATTGCCTGTCCCTGTGTTCCAGTAATATCGATACCTTTATTGCCGCCTTCTGTCGCTGAAAAGGAATCAATAATTTTTCCTTTCGTTGGCCAGCGCCAGCTGGTTATCGGCTGACTGCTTGCCGACCTGCTACTGGCCGTTGGCGCAGAGACAGGCGCGGTAATCGGTGCATTAGCACTTCCTGGTGTTGCACCTCGTGGTTGGAGAAATTTCCCCCCCGTTCCTGTACCACTGTTTATCATACCGTTACCGGAATCATCAGAATACGTAATAACTGGTTGTTGTGCAACAGGCTTTCTATTGGAAATTATTCCAGTTGTTGCTGAGTTATCATTTTTTTGTTGAGAATCAGCCTCAGTTATTTCATTAGCACCAGTTATTGGTTCGCCTTGCGAATTACCGACTTGAATGATTTGACCGGCATTCAGGCCGTAGGGGGCTGATAAATGATTCCGCTCAGCCAGATCACGGAAATCATTACCCGTGATCCAAGCAATATAAAACAGAGTATCACCCTGATTAACTGTATAGGTCGTATTTTTATAACTGCCTTTGGGGATAGCGGTATAATCGCGGTTATAGACAATGTGTCCATTCTCCTGCTTGACAGGAGCAGCAATCATCGGCTGTTGCACTGCGTTTCGTTGTCTCGGTGACTGGCTCACCGGCTGAACAGCTGCCGGGTTACTTTGCATCGACGATTGCGGTGAGGCAGAACGACCCTGCATCGTAATCAGACCCGGTCCAGAAGGGACGGTGCCATTTCGTCCTTCTTCCGATGCCGTTATCGGGGGAGGGGAAGGCATGGCCTCAGAAGATGTCATTTGGCCTTGATCATTATTGATTGATGTTATTGGTGCTTGAGTTGCCGTATCACTGCTGCATCCCCCCAGAGAAAACGCTATCATTGATGCCAATATCACCCGTCGAAACTGATCAGGTGTTAATCCGTTGCTCATAATTCCCCCATAAACCTCAATACTGAGCGATGAAAAATCATAGTATGACTGACCACACCGGTAACTCGTGAATATTTAGACAGATAGTAGCAGGACAGCCACTAACTCGCCAATCAGCCGCAGGCTTGACTGTCAGATTATGTCACCCTGAATTAATGGGACAAAGCGTACCGGTTCAATCACTGTCTCAATCCAATTATCACCGTGACGCTTGATTTTTTTTAATACCTGTTGTTCTTCACCGACAGGTAGGACGATGACGCCATTCTCCCCCAATTGCTGTAGAAGTGTCTGAGGGACATCTGGCGCTGCTGCGGTGACAATAATGGCATCAAAGGGGGCACGAGATACCCAGCCTTGCCAACCATCACCATGACGGGTTGAAATATTATGTAAATCCAGCTGTTTCAGACGTCGTCGAGCCTGCCACTGTAACCCTTTGATGCGCTCAACGGAATAGACATGTTCAACCAGACTCGCCAAAATCGCCGTCTGATACCCCGATCCGGTGCCAATCTCCAACACCTTGGACTGCGCAGTGATTTCAAGTAAGCTGGTCATTCGTGCTACCATATAAGGCTGAGAGATAGCTTGACCGTGACCAATTGGTAATGCTGTATTCTCCCATGCTTTATGTGCAAATGCCTCATCAACAAAATGCTCCCGTGGCACGGTTCCAATGATGTGTAATAATGCCTCATCATTGATTCCCTGCTGCCGTAAGTGTGTCAATAGCCTTTCAGTTCTGCCATTTAACATGGTTGCTGCACTCCGGATAGCACGAGCCAGTGACTCAAGTCTTCTTGCAGATTGTAGGCCGTCATATCGGTGGATAGCACCGTAATCGAGACAAATCCTTGTTCAATGGCGGCAAAATCAGTATCGGATTTAGCATCCACTTTTTCACCCAATGGCCCAATCCAATAGATAGTTTCCCCTCTGGGATCTTGCTGAGTGATTACCTGACAGGATGGATGCCGACGGCCACAACGTGTCATTCGGTAGCCTTTGATCTGCTCAATCGGCAGGTCAGGAACGTTGATATTTAATATTCGACCACCAGCCAAGGGAAAATGGGTCAGTGCCTTAACAAGGCGACAGGTCACCTCCGCGGCGGTCTGATAATACTGATGGCCATTCAGAGAAACGGCGATCGCCGGTAAACCAAGATGTCGCCCTTCAGTAGCCGCGGCAACTGTCCCAGAATAAATCACATCATCGCCCAAATTAGGGCCGGCATTAATACCTGCAATAACAATATCCGGCCGAGGCTGCATCAACGTATTGACCCCAAGATAGACACAATCCACCGGCGTACCTTGCACCACTGCAATATCACCCTGACTGTGTCGCTGGATCCGCAGTGGTGAATCGAGGGTCAATGCATTCGATGCGCCACTACGATTACGACAAGGTGCAACAATTTGTACTTGCTCAATGCCGACCTGGTGACGTAATGCCGTGGCCAGGGTCTGTATGCCTTGAGCAAATATTCCATCATCATTACTTAATAAAATACGCATTCCCAGCTAGCCTTTCATGACAGGCCTGGTGACCAGGCTAAAATAGTTGATAATAGGACGTGCCTCTCCCTATTTATTTTTCATTGCTGGCGGCACAGTGATCCCCCAGCCTCAATGAAAGGGAGAGGGTATTCAAGGGTTTTGGAGAGGGATCTCCCTCTTGGGTACCGTCTCGTCAAACAACACCCTGTATTTATCCCTTCCATCCCCCCTCACACTCTGCGATTTACTCTGACTCTGCCACCACGGTATCCACCTGTACCAACTCCCTGATCACGCTGGTTGCGAAGCTGCCGGCCGGTAACCAAAAATTAAGTTGTAATGTGTGGTTAGCGTGCCATTGCCAAGCAAAATCCTGCGGCAGAAGCAGCATTTTACGCCGCGCGGTCTCCACTTTTTCACGCTGTAGCAGCGCGACAAGATCACGGTGAGAATTTAAAATAGCTTGTTCAAGCTGTAAAGCTTGCTGTAAAGTTCCTGCTTCACCACGACCAGGTAACGGTGCAGTAATACCGAGCTCATGCTGTTGCAATCGTGGTTTAATGCTCGCCAATTCTTGCTCTGTCGCCACAAACCAACTGCCACGTCCTGCTAATTGCACACAATCGCCGACCAGTAACGACGTGAGGCTACCTTGAGTCTGTAAACGCTGACTGGTTACCAAATTAAACAGATAACTGCGTGTTGCCGACAAGATCAGACTGCGCTTTTTACGGCATCGGATTTGGATCTGATCCGTGGCCCATTGATGAGCCATCGTCAAGTTATGTCCCTGACGGCCAAAACGCTGCTCCCCAAAATAGTTAGGCACCCCTTGACTAGCAATCGCAGCGAGGCGTTGTTCGATCGCAGCTTGTGCCGAGGGGGCCATGTCTCGTAACATCAATTGAAAGCGATTGCCCGCCAATCCCCCCGTGCGGATTTTACGTTGATGACGCGCCACATTCAGGATAAGGCAACCTTCTAAGTGAAAATCGGCGAAATCAGGCATGGCTTTACCCGGTATCCTTAAGCAGAACGTTTGTTCCGTCACAGCCTGTCGATCTTTCATCCCTGCATAGCTCACCTCTCGCATCGATAGCTTAAGGTATTTGGCAAGGGCTTCCGCGACATAATGGGTATTGCATCCGGTTTTTCTGATCCGGACCAGCACATGCTCACCAAAACCATCGATCGGATATCCCAGATCCTCGATGACCTGAAAATCTTCAGGTCGGCTTTTTAACTGACCACGAAGAGAAGGTTTACCATGTAAATAACTCAGATCTGACGTACTCATCCGTTTTTCTGCACCAATAACGCGACCGCTTCGCAGGCAATCCCTTCACCACGACCAGTAAAACCGAGTTGTTCAGTGGTTGTCGCTTTGACATTAACTTGGTCAATATGACAGCCAAGATCTTCCGCAATGTTGACTCTCATCTGCGCAATATGTGGTTGCATTTTCGGTGCTTGGGCAATAAGGGTGATATCAACATTACCAATTTGATAACCATGTTGTGCAATACGTTGAAATGCCTGACGGAGGAGATGACGACTGTCGGCATCCTTATAAGCATCATCCGTGTCCGGAAAGAGTTTACCAATATCGCCGAGCGCCGCCGCACCGAGTAAGGCATCGGTCAGTGCATGCAGAGCGACATCACCATCTGAATGAGCGATAAAACCGCTGTGCCAAGGGATCCGGACGCCGCCGATAATCAGTGGGCCTTCTCCACCAAAGGCATGGACATCAAAACCATGACCAATGCGCATTATTGTTTCTCCTTTTTTTGGCGGTTAAGCAGGTAATACTCAGCCAATGCTAAGTCTTCAGGTCGAGTGACTTTCAGATTCTCACTGCTGCCGAGTACCAACTGAGGCTGATACCCACAGTACTCCAATGCGGAAGCCTCATCGGTGATAAGCGCACCGTCGTTCAGTGCTTTCGATAGACAGTGTTTGAGCCGTATTGCGGGAAATAACTGGGGCGTTAATGCCCGCCATAATCGTTCTCGATCAACGTTACCCGTACTGGATTGATTATCGCTCGAGGCCTGTTTAATGGTATCACTGACAGGACAGGCTAGCAGACCTCCGACACTTGAGCTCGCCAACTGGTGTATGAGTGCAGTTAAATCAGCTAACGGTAAGCAAGGGCGAGCCGCGTCATGCACCAACACCCACTCACTGTCTGTGACCTCTAATCCAGCTAAAACCGATTCAGCTCGCGTTTCTCCACCGGTCACCGTCAGCAGTAAGGGGTGTGAGGCGATAGCTAATTGATTAAACCAACGGTCTTCAGGGTGCAATGCCACCACAATACGCGTCACATCAGGGTGCTTTAAAAGGGCGGTGATGCTATGCTCGATAAGGGGTCGACCTGCCACATTCAAATATTGTTTCGGGCATTCAGATTTCATACGGCTGCCAATACCGGCAGCCGGCACCACCGCGGTAATAGGTGAGCTTAACGCTTGATTATTCATAGATATTGATATCGTATGCCATGGTTGGGGGTGACTGTCGTGAACATTATTTCTTTTGTTCTGGTACAAGCCGATAAAAGGTTTCTCCGGGGCGGATCATGCCTAACTCATTGCGCGCTCTTTCCTCTATGGCCTCTGTTCCATCATTCAGATCATGGATTTCAGCAAATAATTGATCATTACGCTCTTTGAGCTGACTGTTGGTTGATTCCTGCTCGGTTAATTCTTTATTAATCCGGCTATAGTCATGAATACCATTTTTGCCAAGCCATAGTGAATATTGTAACCAGCCCAATAATACAGCCAAGAGTATGGTCAACTTTCCCATTCTAAATCCCCCCACAAGAACACCGTTTATCATCCCATAACTTTAATTTTGACTCCACAAGTTGTCGCTGAGTATAAGTTTTTTCCAGCATTTTTAGCAGTAATTTCTCTCAAGTCCACATAAATACTGTGCGACAAGTCGGGATTGCGATAAAAGTGTGCGACATGATGAATAGGAGTAATCAGCGGAAAAATCGGTCACAGAATGAAGCTCAAGCGATCACAGTCAAGAGAAAACAATCCCGCCCCCCATTTAAGAAGCGGAAAGTCAGGTCAAAACACTACCAACAGGCGTGACTAATCAATTCTCTCTGGCATAACAGGGCAATGACCTGATGAGCAAGATCCAAGACATTCTGCTGGCCATCAAGATGAAGATCCGGTGAAATTGGCACTTGGTAGGGTGAATCAATGCCAGTAAAGTCACGGATTTCACCCGCTCTGGCCTTTTTATATAAGCCTTTCGGATCTCGCGATTCACAAATCGAAAGCGGCGTATCCACAAAAACTTCGATAAAGCGATGCGCCCCCACCTGTTGCCGTACGAGTTCTCTGTCACGTTGATAAGGCGAGATAAAAGCACTGAGTACCAATAATCCCGCATCAGACATTAAATTGGCCACCTCTGCAACACGCCGAATGTTTTCTTTCCTATCCTGGTCTGTAAAGCTTAAATCACGACACAGTCCGTGGCGAACATTATCCCCATCCAAGAGAAAGGTGCTGACATTCAGTTCATACAGCAGTTGTTCAGTCAATCCCGCAACAGTCGATTTCCCTGATCCAGATAGCCCAGTAAACCACACGACCGCACCACGGTGACCATGCAGTGTCTCCCTATGCTGTAGCGTTATCGAATGCTGATGCCAAAGCACGTGATTTTCGGTCATACCCTCTCCTTGAGATCCTTGGCATTCCAGTGGGGAAAATGTTTGCAGATCAACGCATTGAGCTCTAATTCGAACTCACTGAATCGACTGGGATTTTCTGCTACGCTGGCAGAGGCTGGGTATCCCTTAACCACCATACCTGCGCCGCTGGTTGCATTGGTCATTCGGTCAATAAAAATCAATCCTCCCGTGACGGGATTCTCGGCATAGGGATCAACTAATACAGGCTGATCAAACGTTAATTTGACTCGTCCAATGCTGTTCAGTGCCAGCTTTGCAGCAGAAAAACGAGTCAGTTGATTGATATCAACTTGATGAATCATTTCAGTGATACTGGCTGAAACCAGTTTTCCCGCAATTTTTATCCAGTAGACCTGTCCACTTTGTAAGGCCTGCTCTTGCATCCAGACCACATCCACGTCCGCTTGGCTAACGGGCTGTAAATTGTCGTCAGCCGCCACTAACCAATCACCACGACTGATGTCAACCTCGTCCTGTAATACCAATGTCACCGCTTGTCCCTGCACGGCCTCCATTTGTTCGCCATCAAAGGTGACAATGGATTTTAGTGTGTTTTTAATTCCCGAGGGTAAGATTTTCACCGCCTGACCCGGTTTAATCTGTCCACTCGCAACGGTTCCCGCATACCCACGGAAATCCAAATCGGGTCGATTCACAAACTGAACGGGGAAGCGAAAATGAGATTGATTGAGCGCGGGGGATGTCTCAACCGTTTCCAATATTTCCAGCAGTGTCTGCTGCTGAAACCAAGGCATACTTTCGCCCCTGCTCACTACATTGTCCCCTTCCAACGCAGAAATGGGGACAAAATCAATGTGTAAACCTTCCGGTAATAACTTTGCAAATTCAAGGTACTGTTGTTGAATGTCCTCGAATACGTGTTGTTCAAAATTGACCAAGTCCATTTTATTGATGGCCACCACCAGATGCTTTATTCCTAAGAGCGTCACAATAAAGCTATGGCGTCGTGTCTGATCTAAGATGCCTTTTCTCGCATCAATCAATAAAATAGCAAGATCACAGGTTGAAGCGCCGGTTGCCATATTACGCGTATATTGTTCATGGCCAGGCGTATCTGCAATAATAAATTTACGGGCTTCGGTCGAAAAATAACGGTATGCCACATCAATGGTGATCCCCTGCTCACGCTCTGCCTGTAATCCATCAACTAACAGCGCCAGATCCAGTTTTTCGCCTTGTGTCCCATGCCTTTGACTGTCATTTTGTAATGAAGAGAGCTGATCTTCATAAATCTGCCGGGTATCATGCAATAACCGTCCAATTAGGGTACTTTTACCATCATCAACACTACCGCAAGTCAAAAAGCGCAATAAGCTTTTATGCTGCTGTGCGACTAGCCATGCTTCAACCCCACCTTGCTGAGCAATTTGCTGTGCCAGAATCTGATTCATGATTGCCTCTCCTTAGAAATATCCCTGACGCTTTTTAAGCTCCATTGATCCAGATTGATCCCGATCAATCACCCGCCCCTGTCGCTCACTGGTTGTCGAAATTAACATTTCTTCAATAATCTCAGGTAACGTTGTCGCTTCAGACTTCACTGCCCCCGTTAATGGCCAGCAACCTAAGGTGCGAAATCTGACCATTTGTGATTCGATCTGCTCACCCGGTTGCAGATTAATTCGCTCATCATCTACCACCATTAACATGCCATCACGTTGCAAAACAGGACGGGGTGCAGCCAAATAGAGGGGGACAATCTCAATATTTTCCAAAAAGATATATTGCCAGATATCTAACTCAGTCCAATTTGAGAGGGGGAAAACACGAATGCTTTCCCCTTGATTAATACGTGCATTATAATTATGCCAAAGTTCGGGGCGCTGATTTTTGGGATCCCAGCGATGTGCTTGGTCACGAAACGAATAAACCCGCTCTTTTGCTCTGGATTTTTCTTCATCTCGTCGCGCACCACCGAATGCCGCATCAAATTTGTGGTGATTCAGTGCCTGCTTCAACCCTTCGGTTTTCATGATATCTGTATGACGGGCACTGCCGTGAGTAAAGGGGTTAATGGCCAGTTTTTGCCCCTCTGGGTTGCGATGTACAATCAGTTTTGCCCCAATCTGTTGGACCATACGATCCCGAAATTCATACATTGCTTTGAATTTCCATCCCGTATCGACATGGAGTAAGGGAAACGGTAATTTACCTGGATAAAACGCTTTGCGGGCCAGATGTAACATGACCGAAGAGTCTTTACCAATAGAATACATCATCACTGGATTAGCAAACTCGGCGGCAACTTCCCGAATAATATAAATACTTTCTGCTTCCAACTGACGCAAATGCGTCAGGCGTTGCTTATCCATATCACATCCTTAACTAGACAAATTCTTGAACTGCCGATTGTGCCGACATCGAAAATTGCTGACCAAACCAAGCTAACTGATCATGGAGTGCCACGACTTCTCCCACCACCACCAATGCAGGGGTCAGCGCCTCATTGACCAATGAACCTAACTCGAATAAACACCCGGTTCTCACCTGTTGATCCGCTCGCGTTCCTCGGCTGATGACCGCGACAGGGGTTGCGGCATCTCGGCCATGTGCGATTAATTGCTGACTGATTTCGCTGGCTTTCACCGTGCCCATGTAGATGGCCAATGTCTGCCGAGACAACGCCAATGCTGCCCAATCAGGTTGACTCCCCTCCGCTCGGCAATGCCCGGTGATGAAGACTGCACTTTGTGCATAATCCCGGTGAGTTAAGGGGATCCCCGCATAGGCGGTGGCGCCCGCTGCTGCAGTAATACCCGGGATCACTTGAAAAGGAATATTGGCCGCCGCCGCCGCTTGCAGTTCTTCCCCCCCACGTCCAAAGATAAAGGGGTCGCCCCCTTTCAAGCGAACCACTTTGTTCCCCTTCTGTGCTAAGTCAACCAGCATATGATTGGTCTGCTGTTGTGCAACGGAGTGCGTCCCCGCCCTTTTACCTACACAGATCCGCTTTGCATCACGGCGTACCAGTTCCAGCACTTCATCACTGACAAGGTGATCATATAAAACCACATCCGCTAGCTGTAAAACCTGTAACCCTCTGAGGGTTAATAAGCCAGCATCACCCGGTCCCGCGCCAACCAAGTAGATTTCCCCATGCTCAGGGATAGGCACAGTCAACGCCTGCTGTAAATGAGATTCCGCCGCTTGCTGTTGACCACTGGCCATCAAACTGGCAAAGCGCCCATTAAATACCCGCTCCCAAAAACGGCGCCTTAGGGTAACATGCTGCAAAACCTGCTGTACCCGACCACGCCACTGCCCTGCCATCGTCGCCATATTGCCCAGATAATGAGGCAGTACCGCTTCCAGCTTTTCACGGATCTGTCTAACCAAGACAGGGGCGGTGCCTCCCGAAGAGATAGCAACCACCACCGGTGAGCGATCAACGAGAGAAGGGAAAATGAAACTGCAACGGGCTTTGTCGTCAACCACATTCACAAGACGTTGTTGTTTTTCAGCTTCGATAAAGACCTGATTATTTAACTCAGTGTCATCTGTCGCCGCAATAACGAGAAAAGCAGTCATGATTTGGGTTGCAGAAAACTCCTGAGCCACCCAACTCAATTGACCATGCTCGAGGTGGGCCGAGACTTCACGACAAAGCGCTCTGGCAACCACCTGAATGGTTGCTCCGGCACGCAATAATAAGGTGATTTTGCGGGCGGCAATCTCACCACCTCCCACAACCAGTACCACCCGTTTTTTTAGATCGGCAAAAATTGGCAGATAGTCCACAGTAACCTTAAATTAATCATTATCATCCTATTAGACGACTATAAAACTTGGCTGCGCACGGATGAAATGCTATTTGGGAATGAACTGTAACTTAATGGAATAACCAAGCATGGGACAGACAACCGATTGACTGGTATTTTCTTCCAACCAACAAGGCAGGCTGCCTCTTACGTTGTGCATCAACGCGAGGTGACTGACTCAGTTGTTATCTTCATGCAAGCCACATTCACGCTTCAAGCCAAAAAAACGGGTCTCTTCTTCACTCATCCCCGCTTCGGGTTTAGAGGTGGTATGAGTATCACCGACAGACACATAGCCCTGCTGCCATAAAGGATGGTAATCAAGGCCCTGTTGTTTTAGATACTGATAGACTTGACGGTTATCCCAATCAACAATCGGCAATAATTTAAAGCACCCCCGCTGAATACTTAAAATCGGCAAGTTGGCACGACTTTGCGACTGCTGCCGACGTAATCCAGCAAACCAAGTGTGGGCTTTCAGTTGCTGTAAAGCACGGTTAAACGGCTCGACTTTATTCAGCTGATTGTAGGTTTCAATCCCCACTTTCCCTTGTTCCCAAAGTTTGCCATAACGACTCTCTTGCCAAGCTGGGCTTAATCTTGCACGATACACTTGCAAATTAAGTTGCAATTTTTCGGTCAAGTGATCGATAAACTGATAGGTTTCGGGGAAGAGATACCCCGTGTCTGTTAAGATCACGGCCATCCCCGGGCATTGCCGCGTGACCATATGTAAACACACGGCGGCTTGGATCCCAAAACTGGATGACAAGATATGTTGCCCAGGTAAATGTTCCAGTCCCCATGCGACACGTTGCTCCGCACTCATGGCTTCAAGTTGATGATTGAGCTCAGCTAAGACTGCTGTCTGTCTTTCACTGTCTAGGGTAATGAGATGGTTAAGATTTAATTGATGCATCACTCACCTCTTTTGTTGGCTGAGCCCAAAAATCCGTTGCCGGATCGACAATGGCTCGGATCACACCCGTACGGATCACAAAGTCACCAAATCCTTCTTCCGCCTCACGCCGCTGAGCCCAGTCAGCAATCAGGGGTTCAAGGATTGCAAGGATCGCTTCTTCCGTGATATTCTCACGATACATGGCGGGAATACGACTGCCAATCCGATTGCCGCCCAGATGCAAGTTGTAACGTCCCGGCGCTTTCCCCACTAAGCCCACTTCAGCTAACAAAGCCCGACCACACCCGTTAGGACAGCCCGTCACTCTCAGAACAATATGCTCATCAGCCAGATCATAACGCGTCATGATTTGTTCAATTTTAGTCACAAAATCAGGCAGGAAACGTTCAGCTTCAGCCATGGCTAGCGGGCAAGTAGGAAAAGAAACACAGGCCATGGCATGGGTCCGTTGAACACTGATGTCGGCAATTAACCCATAATCGCGGGCCACCTGTTCAATCGCCGCTTTATCGTCTTCTGCCACCCCTGCCACAATCAGATTCTGGTTTGCGGTCAACCGAAAATCCCCTTGGTGGATCCGCGCTATTGCAGCGATGCCACTTTTCAATGGTCTATCTGGTGTATCCAACAAACGGCCATTTTCGATAAAAAGGGTCAGATGCCATTGATTATCGATGCCTTTTATCCAGCCATATCGATCGCCCCGAGACGTAAAATGATAAGGACGCGAGGGCGCAAATTGCAATCCTGCTCGCCGCTCCACTTCTGTTTTAAACACATCAACACCGACCCTATCTAAGGTATAACGCGTTTTGGCATTTTTTCGATCAGTACGATTGCCCCAATCGCGTTGGACAGTCACAACGGACTCCGCCACTGCTAACGTTTTATCCAAGGGAAGAAAACCCAAGTCAATTGCCGTACGTGGATACGTGGCTTTATTGCCATGCTCAATGGACAATCCCCCGCCAATCAATAGATTGAATCCAATCAACTGTCCGTTTTCAGCGATGGCAATAAAATTCATGTCATTGGCATGCAGATCCACATCATTATGCGGAGGGATAACAACGGTCGTTTTAAACTTACGCGGTAAATAGGTTGCACCGAGGATAGGCTCATGATCGGTGGTGGCGATTTTTTCTTGATCAAGCCAAACCTCAGCATAGGCTCGGGTTTGGGGTAGCAAATGCTCGGAGATTTTCACCGCCCATTGCCACGCTTGTTGATGCAAAATCGATTCGACCGGATTTGAAGTACAAAGGACATTACGGTTGACATCATTGGCTGTTGCCAAGGCGTCAAGCCCGATATGATGCAACATCTGGTGCACCGGTTTTACATCATTTTTGACGATGCCATGGAACTGAAACGTCTGGCGATTAGTCAGGCGGATACTACCATAGAGTGTATGTTCAGAGGCAAATTGATCAATCGCCAGCCATTGCGATGGACGGATCACACCGCCGGGCAGACGACAACGGAGCATCATGGCATGTCGCGGTTCCAGTTTCTGCTCGGCACGTTCAGCACGGATATCCCGGTCATCTTGCTGGTACATACCATGAAAGCGGATCAGCAAAAAATTATCACCATTGAAGCCACCTGTTAAGCCATCATTAAGATCGTCAGCAATGGTACCACGTAAATAATTACTCTCTTTTTTCAGTCTTTCAGCATCGCTGAGAGGCCCGTCAACAATCAGTGGCCCGTTCTTTTTGCTGTTCATTAATAAACATCCCTCTGATAACGTCGAGCTTGCCGTAACTCGCTTAAATATTCATCGGCCTCTTCCGCCGACATGGCCCCTTGCTCGCTGATTATATCCAGCAACACTTGTTCAACCTCTTTGGCCATCTGCGAGGCATCACCACAAACATACAGATGGGCTCCCCGCTGTAACCATTGCCAAACGTCGTGACCCTGTTGGCGAAGCAGGTGCTGCACATAGACTTTTTCTGAACTGTCGCGTGACCAAGCAAGATCGATCCGCGTCAGCAGTCCACTACGGGCATAGTGCTGCCATTCAACCTGATAAAGAAAATCATCAATAAAATGGGGATTACCGAAGAAAAGCCAGTTATCGCCTAGTGCAGCGTCATTATCTCGCTGCTGCATGAAGGCACGGAACGGTGCTATCCCCGTCCCTGCACCAATCATGATCACTGGCACAGAGGGATCCTCAGGCAGACGGAAATGATCATTGCGTTCGATAAAGATACGGACCTCACCGTCCTCGGGCAGACGATAAGCTAAATAAGAAGACGCTGCGCCATAACGTGCAAACTGCTGCTCGATCTGATAACGCACCACCCCAACCGTAATATGGACTTCATCTTCTGTTTCTGCCTGACTGGAGGCAATGGAGTACAAGCGGGGGGTCAATGGACGTAACAGGGTCGCAAACTGTTGTGCAGTCAGGATCCCCGGGTATTTTCTCAACATGTCGACCAGCGGCCATTGCTTAGCATACTCTTGCCGCCCCCGTTGATCCAAAGAGAGCAAGTGCGGATCTGTCACAATGTCCGCCCAGGCAGCAACCAACGGTGCCGTATTCACGGTAATTTCAAGTTGAGTCAGTAATGCTTGTCGTAGGGCGATCGGCTGCTGCTGGACTGTGACTTGTTCAGCACCTGAAAGCTGGACATAGCTCAATATTTCATCAACCAGTTCAGGATCATTGTCAAACCAAATACCCAGTGCATCCCCTGGCTGATAATGTAATCCTGACTGATTCAGACTGATTTCAATGTGCCTCACATCTTTATCAGAACCTCGTCCAGTAATTTTCTGGTTTATCAGCATAGTTGCAATAAACGGATCATTCTTTGAATAAAGCGAGCTCACACTGTTATCAATACTGCCATGTTGAACATGCAGTCGCGTCTCATTGGATACGGTAGGTAAACGGCTGGCTAAGATCCCCTTAAGCTGCTGACGCCAATTTTCGGCGAGGGGGGCAAAATCAATATCACTGTCAACACGATCCAATAAACGTGTCGCCCCTAAGGCGGCCAGTCGGTGATCAAAATCTTTACCCGCTTGGCAAAATAAGTCATAGGATGAATCGCCTAAACCAAATACCGCAAAAGCAGTCTGACTCAAATCTGGGGCTTTTTTGGATGATAAGAACTTATGTAACGCCATGGCTTCTTCAGGGGGTTCGCCTTCCCCTTGTGTTGAAATCACGAGGATAAGTGTTGAATAACGGACGAGTTGCTTAACCTTAAGGTCAGAGGCACTGATTAACTCCGCCGCTAACTGCGAGGCTATCAGATCATCACGTAACTGTTCTGCTACTTTTCTTGCATTGCCCGTCTGAGATGCAGAGATTATGGTGATCACTGAAGCAGGTTGATCTTCGGTTGTCGCGGCCTTTCCCTGAAGATGAAGACCGACCGCCGAACTCTGACCAAGTGCCCAGAAATAACCAGAAAGCCAGTTCAACTGAGCCGGTTCCAGTCCTTCCGTGATCTGTTGTAAATGGGTCAGTTGCTCTATGCTTAAAGGCAGTGGCGGTGTCAATTTTGTCATTCTCAAAGGTTTTCCAGCTCAGATCCAAGTTTAATAATATAGAACATAAACATCAGATTACTCAGTCCTTGCTTAACATTAAAATACAGCTTGGGTATATGACATAACTAAACGCACTAACCAACCACTGAAAATTTCAACCTCAATACTAGGGGCAGCCAATAGAAACAGGTAAAGTGTGCTAAAGCGTTCGACTCGACTGATTTAAACAATGAGAATCTCGCTGAATTTAGATACAATGGCTTTTTTAGTTTCAGGATCACCACGCAATTATGCCAGTTACCACCCTGTTTAAAGAGTTTCAGTTTGAAGCCGCGCATTACTTACCTCATGTCCCTTCTGATCACAAATGTGGCCGCTTACATGGTCATTCTTTTTTAGTGCGCCTAGAAATTACTGGCGAAGTGGATCCCTATACGGGATGGGTCATGGATTTTGCTGAAATCAAAAAACACTTTAAACCTATTTACGACTCTCTGGATCACCATTACCTTAACAATATTGAAGGCCTAGAGAACCCGACTAGTGAAGTGCTCGCCGTCTGGATATGGAATAAGATCAAACCGTTGATCCCATTATTAAGTGCAGTAATGATTAAAGAAACCTGTACCGCCGGTTGTACTTATCGCGGAGAATCACAACCAACGGCTTAGTTATACTGAAGAAGAGAATATCAAGCAATATGAAGATATTTGTGTGTCTGCATTGAAAAACGCCAATTTCGCTTAATGCAAGTATTGATGCATAACTCGGTCGCGGCTTTACCACAACTAATGGGCTGTAAAGCGACAATAGGATGATGTGATGCAGGGAGTTGTAGCAATAACAGCTCCAATTCATCAATATCACGTTGACGCCCAACCGGATGTTTTATTTCGTTTGCTCTGAGCAGACAGTCAGACAAGACATTATATCCCCCTCGCATATTGACTTTAGGTGACACCGTTACCCACGTTTTGTCTGAACACAACAACGCATGCGTGCCACTCGTCTCGATCTGCGTACTGTAACCCTGTTGCGCCAATAACGTCGTCAAAGGCCGCAGATCATAAATCGCCGGTTCACCGCCGGTGATGACAACGTGCTTCGCTGTCCAGCCCTGTTGGATGATGGCAGTCAGTAGGGTACTCGCATCCGCTTCTGCCCAATCGGCACTGTCACGGGTTTTAGCCAAAATCTGCTCAAGGTTTTGCTTGTTTTCGGCAATTTTATCCCATGTATGCCGAGTATCACACCAACTGCACCCCACCGGACAGCCTTGTAATCGAACAAAAATAGCCGGTATACCAGCATAAAAACCTTCACCCTGCAGGGTCTGGAACATCTCATTAATAGGGTACAACATGCGTTACTCAATTAATTATTTTCAATTTAAAAATGGAGCAGGCGAAATGCCAAATATCTGGATTTTTCAAACCGAATTCAGTGAATAAAAAAGCCCCGTCACCGGGGCTTAAGCCTGAGTGGCAGCGTTTACGCTTGGCCTTTTATTTCTTTACGACCATTGAATCGAGCTTTGTCACCCAAAGCTTCTTCAATACGGAGCAATTGGTTATATTTTGCAACACGGTCAGAACGACTCATAGAACCTGTTTTAATTTGCCCTGCTGCCGTCCCTACCGCTAAGTCAGCAATCGTCGCATCTTCAGTTTCGCCTGAACGATGAGAGATCACGGCAGTGTAGCCTGCATCTTTCGCCATTTTAATCGCAGCCAATGTTTCTGTCAGCGATCCAATTTGGTTAAATTTAATGAGGATCGAATTCGCAATCCCTTTCTGAATACCTTCTTGCAGAATTCGCGTGTTGGTCACAAACAGATCATCACCCACCAGTTGGATTTTTTCACCCAATACTTTGGTCTGATAAGCAAAGCCATCCCAATCAGATTCGTTCAAACCGTCTTCGATGGAAACGATAGGATACTGTTCAGTCAAGTCTTCCAGATAATGAGTGAATTCCTGAGAAGTGAAAGTTTTACCTTCCCCTTTCAGTTCATAATTTCCGGTTTCTTTATTGTAAAATTCAGAAGCAGCACAATCCATCGCGAGAGTAATATCACGACCTAACTCGTAACCCGCAGCCTTAACCGCTTCTGCGATCACCGCGAGGGCTTCTGCATTTGACGCTAAATTAGGCGCATAGCCCCCTTCGTCGCCCACTGCCGTATTCAAGCCTTTGGCTTTCAATACTTTGGCCAGATGATGGAACACTTCAGATCCCATACGGATGGCTTCTTTGATGCTGCCAGCACCGACCGGCTGGATCATGAATTCCTGAATATCCACATTATTGTCAGCGTGTTCGCCACCATTAATGATATTCATCATGGGTAAAGGCATTGAGAACTTACCTGCCGTCCCATTCAGTTCGGCAATGTGCTCATACAGAGGTTGTCCTTTCGATGCCGCTGCCGCTTTTGCCGACGCCAGTGATACAGCCAAAATCGCATTCGCACCAAATTGAGATTTATTATCAGTTCCATCGAGCGCAATCATAGTACGGTCCACTAATTCCTGATCACGCGCATCTTTACCGATGACGGCTTGAGCAATCGGGCCATTAACGGCAGCCACAGCTTTAGTGACACCTTTACCTAGGAAACGAGATTTATCACCATCACGTAATTCCAGTGCTTCACGCGAACCCGTCGACGCGCCAGACGGTGCCGCAGCTAATCCGACAAAACCACCTTCCAGATGCACTTCAGCTTCAACGGTTGGGTTACCACGAGAATCAATTATTTCACGGCCAACGACTCTTACGATTTTGGACATTCGTTTTTCCTCAGTACAAGTTAAACTGTCAAGTTAATAATAAGACAGTCGATAGGCGAGTGATTCGCCTATCGTGGCAAAAAACTTATTTTTCCTGACCTTTCTGACAGGCAATCGCAGCTGCAACAAAGCCCGAAAACAACGGATGGCCATCACGTGGTGTTGACGTAAACTCCGGGTGGAATTGACAAGCCACAAACCAAGGATGATCAGGATTTTCAATGATTTCAACTAATTGATGATCCCCTGACCGGCCCGCTATTTTCATACCTGCAGCTTCGATTGGCTTTAATAATAGGTTATTGACTTCGTAACGATGCCGATGCCTTTCCACGATTGTATCTGAACCGTACAATTTTCGCACCTGGCTATCTGTAACTAAATGACAAGGCTGACTACCTAAACGCATGGTTCCACCCAAATCGCTCTGCTCATCACGCAATTCAAGATTTCCATCTTCATCACGCCACTCAGTAATCAACGCAACAACAGGGTAACGACAATCAGGATCAAACTCCGTTGAACTGGCCCCTTCCATCCCCGCGACGTTACGCGCATATTCAATCAGAGCAACCTGCATCCCAAGGCAGATCCCAAGATAAGGTATTTTATTTTCTCGAGCATAACGCGCAGTCGCAATTTTACCCTCAATACCCCGTGATCCAAAACCACCAGGAATCAGGATCGCATCCAATCCTGCAAGGATATCACTGCCGCGAGTTTCGACATCTTGAGAATCAATCAATTTGATATCAACCGTTACCCGATTTTTCAGACCTGCATGTTTTAATGCTTCAATCACCGATTTATATGCATCAGGCAGTTCAACGTATTTGCCGACCATGCCAATAGTGACTTCGCCACCGGGGTTTGCTTGCTGATAAATCACCTGCTCCCATTCTGACAGATCCGCCGCCGGCACCTGCAAGTTAAAACGTTGACAGATAAAATCATCTAAGCCTTGCGCTTTGAGCATGCCCGGTATTTTGTAAATTGAGTCTACATCTTTTAAGGAGATAACCGCTTTATCCGCCACATTGCAAAAAAGAGCTATTTTGGCACGTTCATTGGCAGGTACCGCACGATCCGAGCGACAAATCAAAATATCGGGTTGGATACCAATAGAAAGCAGTTCTTTCACAGAATGCTGTGTCGGTTTGGTTTTTACCTCACCGGCCGCCGCCATGTAAGGCACTAACGTCAAATGCATAAAGAGTGTTTTTTGACGACCAACATCCACGGCCATTTGTCTGATGGCTTCTAAAAAGGGCAAGGATTCAATATCACCGACAGTGCCACCGATTTCCACCAGCACAACATCATGCCCCTCGCCACCCTCTAAAACACGCTCTTTGATCGCATTAGTGATATGTGGGATCACTTGAATTGTCGCCCCCAAGTAATCACCACGTCGTTCTTTGCGTAAGACTTCAGAATAAATGCGTCCTGTCGTGAAGTTATTACGGCGGCTCATCCGAGTCCGGATGAAACGCTCATAATGCCCCAAATCCAAATCGGTTTCAGCGCCATCATCTGTCACAAAAACTTCACCATGCTGTATTGGACTCATGGTGCCGGGATCGACGTTAATATAAGGGTCAAGCTTCATGATCGTCACTTTCAGACCACGAGCTTCCAAAATAGCAGCGAGAGAGGCTGCGGCAATGCCTTTACCCAGAGAGGAAACGACCCCGCCGGTCACAAAAATATAATTTGTTGTCATGCTGAACCTGAGAGTTGAGATTTAAGGAAGGTGGAAGCACCAAGACGGGAAAACAGTATAAGCTAAAGCCAATCGCATCACAACGATTTCCTTACCTGATTACGGCAACGCCACGCCCATTGCCCCTCTCCTTTACTGACTTGAAGATTGCTTTTCCGTCTGCTTGACCCAGTGCCATGCGTGCTCCATTTGCTCAAGCGTTGCGCAGTCAGGCGTCAGTTGCTGCTGTGCCAGTCGCTGTTCAACCTGCTGAAAACGACCAATGAATTTGTTATTGGCCTTTGCCAAGGCCTGTTCTGCATTTTGTCCCAAATGTCTTGCTAGATTCACCGTGGCAAACAACAAATCCCCCACTTCTTCTTCAAGCCGTAATGGATCAATCGATGATCGTTGTGCTTCTTCCATCACTTCATCAATTTCTTCATGAACTTTTGCAAGCACTTGCTCAATGTTATCCCAATCAAATCCGACCGCATGGCAGCGGAGTTGGATTTTTTCAGCCCGCAATAAAGCCGGAAACATTTCAGGTATCCCTTGTAATAATGAGGTCATTTTATTGGCCTCCCGCTCCCGTTGTTTGATCTGCTGCCACGGTAAGGGCGACACAGTGCCCGCTCCCTCTCCTGCTGAAAAGAGATGAGGATGACGCCGGATCAGTTTCTCGCGGAGCGACTGGCAGATGGCTTGGAAGTCAAACGAGGATTCTTCTTCAGCAAGGCGGGCATAAAACAAAATATGGAACAGCAGATCACCAAGCTCATCACGTAAGTCCGGTTTGTTTTCACGTGAGATGGCATCCAAGACTTCCCAGGTTTCCTCTAAGGTAAAAGGGGCAATAGTATGAAAATTCTGTTTTTTGTCCCAATCACAACCTGTCTCAGGATGACGAAGTTGCGCCATCATACTAATAAGCTGTTGCAACAGCGCATCTGGCTGATTTTCCATGGTGTTCTCTCTCACGTTTCCGGCCAGTGCGCCACTGCCGAGTTAGTGTAACCGTTTAGCTTCAATGACATCAGGCAATTGATTAAGTCGACTGAGGATCCTCGCCAGTACCTGCTGATTATAAATTTCAATTTCCATATCAATCATTGCCAACTGCTTACGCGTATCACTGCGACTGGAAACACCAAGCACATTGACTTTTTCATTCGCTAGGATCGTGGTAATGTCCCTTAATAAACCACTGCGATCATTGGCAACTAATCGTACAATTAAGCTATATCCACTTGAATAGCTTTCTCCCCATACTGCATCCACAATCCGTTCTGGGCTATGGCTGATTAAATCACTCAGTTGTTCGCAATCCGATCGGTGAATGGAAATACCTCGCCCTTGAGTAATATACCCAGTAATGTCATCCCCCGGAATAGGCTGGCAGCAACGGGCAATATGGTGCAGTAGATTACCGACCCCTTCGACCACCACTCTACCACTGTTTTGACGTGAGGCGATCGCAGCATTTTGTTTTTGCTGCAACTGACGCAGTGCCTGCTGGTCTTCCTCTTCCGCACTGGGCTTATTCAAACGTGACTGTAAGTAGTTAAGCATCTGATGCAAACGAATATCACCACTGCCAATCGCGGCCAAAATTTCATCCATGGTCGCCATGTTATAGCGACTGATCAATAATTTTTCAGCCTCCTTCAGGTTGATATCAAGCTGATTAAGCTCATTATCCAAAATTTGTTTGCCTGCTTGGATATTTTTATCACGATCCTGCTTTTTAAAAAAAGCATGAACCTTAGAACGGCCTCGGCTGGTGGTAATATAGCCAAGATGAGGATTTAACCAATCACGACTCGGATTAGGCTGTTTTTGTGTGATCACTTCAACCTGATCACCCATTTGTAACTGATAAGTGAAGGGCACGATCCGACCACTGATTTTCGCACCAATACAACGATGACCAATATCACTGTGAATATGGTAAGCAAAATCAAGGGGGGTCGATCCTCGGGGTAAATCAATCACATCCCCTTTAGGGGTATAGACGTAAACACGATCGTCAAAAACCTGACTGCGGACCTCTTCTAGCATTTCACCGCTATCCGCCATTTCTTCCTGCCAAGCAATTAACTTTCTAAGCCAAGCGATACGGCCTTCATGACCGGATGAGTCTTTACTCACTGGCGCACTGTTGCCTTCTTTGTATTTCCAGTGCGCGGCGACCCCTAGCTCTGCATCTTCATGCATTTGTCGAGTGCGGATCTGGATTTCAACCGGCTTCCCCTCCGGTCCAACAACAACAGTATGAATAGACTGGTAACCATTGGGTTTCGGATTCGCGATATAATCATCAAATTCATCCGGCAAATGCCGATAGAGCGTGTGCACAATGCCTAATGCACCATAACAATCCTGCAAACGCTCAGCGATAATACGTACCGCTCTGACATCAAATAGCTCATCAAAAGCCAATGATTTTTTCTGCATTTTACGCCAGATACTGTAAATGTGCTTAGGGCGCCCATACACATCAGCTCGAACCCCTTCTTTCTCCATCGCGTTACTGATGCTATTAACAAAGCAATCAATATACTGCTCACGAACAATTCTTCGCTCATGTAACAGACTGGCAATGCGTTTATATTCGTCAGGGTGTTGATAACGAAAGCAATAATCTTCCAGTTCCCACTTAAGCTGCCCAATCCCGAGTCGATTAGCTAAGGGGGCATAAATATTGGAGCTTTCTTTAGCGGCAAGAACCCGTTCATCTTCAGGTGCATTTTTCATGGCACGTAAATACGCTATCCTTTCAGCCAGTTTAATGACAACACAACGGAAGTCTTCCACCATAGCTAAAAGCATTCTGCGCACATTATCCACTTGGATAGAGGCAACCGATCCATGACGCGTGGCTTTCAGTTGTCTTATCGCGTCCATGTCCAGTACGCCCTCAACCAATGCCGCAATATGGCTGCCGAATTTTTCCTCAATAGCGGTCAGGGTCAAGCATGATTGATCAGCAAGAGGAAACAGTAATGCCGCCTGTAACGTATCGATATCCATGCTCAGACTCGTGAGGATTTCAACCATTTCTACGCCCCGCTGCAATAGGCTGTGCAGCGGAGGCTGGCCTGCCATGGACTCACAAAATAGCCAGCATGCTACGAGTTTTTCACCATTTTGCTGGCTAAGGTTAGCCAAACTCGTTACCCATTGCTGAGGCGTAAAATCATCAGCTGGATTCATATGTGCACTTCTTACCGCGACCATAACCTCTCCTGCGCTAAAACGTTAAGGCAAGCCTGATTTGGTAAATAATACGATACATTCAAGGTGGCTAGTCTGTGGGAACATATCCAACATTGCCAGTTTCACCAAACGGTATCCTGCAAACAATAAGACACGGCTATCGCGAGCTAAGGTCGCCGGATTACAGGAGACATAAACAATCCGTTCCGGTTGTAACTGAATAAGCTGCGCCATCACCTCATTTGCACCAGCTCGCGCGGGATCAAGCAGCACTTTATTAAAGTTGGCTTTAGCAAACGGCTGGTCACGCAAGGACTGTTGCAGATCATGTTGCCAAAAACTGACATGCTCTAATTGATTACGCTGTGCATTTTCTCTTGCGGTGTCCACCAGAGATTGTACCCCTTCAATCCCCGTGGCTTGTTGCACATCGAGGGAGAGTGGCAGGGTAAAATTGCCCATCCCACAAAACAGATCCAAAAGTCGATCGTCAGCCTTGAGATCTAACCAACGCCGTGCACAATTGACCATTTGTTGATTGATCTCAGCATTAACCTGGATGAAATCTTGGGGATTAAACTTCAGACGCAATGAATTAATCTGATATTCAGGCTGTGGTCCAGTGATCTGTTCCAAGCCCTGCATTTCAGTCCCACTATCGAAAAACAAGCCTATCTGATAATGCAAACAAAATTGTAACAATTGTTGCCTGTCTTGGTCAGGCAAGGGGCGCAGATGACGCAATATCATTAATGTACCATTGTCTGCTGCAACCAACTCCAAATGACCAAGAGAGGGTGCAGCATCAAGTTGAGCAAGTAATTCCGATAAGGGAACAAGTAATCGCTCTAGGGAGCGGTCAAGCACTGGACATTGCGTAATGGCAATAATTTTTTTACTGTTGTGCCGACGGAACCCCATGACCAGATGACGTTTGGCACTATCCCAATATAAACTCAATCGAGCACGACGGCGATAATGCCAAGCCTCCGCGCTAATCACTTCACTGACGACTATGGGCTGCTCGCAGGCGTGTTGCATCAATCGAGATAAGGCCTTTGCTTTACTTTGCTGCTGTAATTCACGGCTAATATGCTGTTGTTGGCATCCACCACATTGCCCATAATGCCCACAACGGGGGGACTGACGCTCGGGGGATCGACGCAGTAATGTCACGACATTTGCGCGCGAAAAATGGCGTTTTGACTCAGTCACCGTGACGATCACTTGCTCACCGGGCAAAGCGCCATTAACAAAAATGGTTTTACCTTGGTGTTTTGCTACTCCCTGACCAAACTGATCCAGTTCGATAATTGTCACTTCAATGTTTGAATGAATTTTCGCCGCAGGCTTAGGGCGATAAAACTGCACCATTATTTTTTATTCTCGTTGATAAATCAGTAGCCAAAACTCATCCGATCCTGTTGCGACGGTGAATCATCTGTCGAACTGATGACAGTAATAAGCACAAGATATTACCTCGTTGTCATCCAGTTATCCTGCTGAGGTAATACCGATACAGTCAAAATAGTACACAGTAGCAATACGATAGGCGTGATCCACGCCTATCGTATTGGGTTTAATCGACAGGATAATACGCACAAAGCTTGTTACCTGTCGGATCACGCAAATAAGCCAAACATTTTTTAGTCCCATTAAATTCACGGATCCCCGGCGCATCTTCAATCCCTTGCCCGCCCTGTTCAACGCCCACTTGGTACCAACGATAAACCGCGGCTTCACTGGGCATTAATAACCCGACCGTGCCGCCATTTGCCGCACTGGCAGCCTGACCGTTTATCGGTTTAGTGATAACCAAGCGTTGATTATTTTTACTGTAAAAGAGCCGACCTTTGCCATCGATACCGGTTTCATCACAGCCACTAACGGCGAATAACGCATCATAAAAGGAACGAGCCACGCTGATATCATCACAGCCTAGAACAATATGACTGAACATAAAACCCCTTATGTCTTCTCTGAAAAGGCCATTGGCATTTAAGATCCTGATTCAATTATACCGCATACGGGTTGACTGGAGCGAACCGCGTAACGTCAGCGTGCGTTAAAATAAATTTAACCAGCTTGGTAGCCAAGCAATCACAACCTGCTCTGGCTCCGCGGTTTCAGTCGCATCAATAGACAGGATATCCCCCAATCGCATTGCTTGATGCGATTGAAGCAATTGATCAAAATTTTTACCTGCTTGGCAAAAATCAGGATAACTGCTATCCCCCAAGGCAATCACACTATAACGAATTGATGGCTGATAACCAGACTGCTGTTGCATATCCTGATAAAGGTTAACAATATTATCAGGGAAATCACCTTGTCCTGTCGTCGAGGTAATGATCAGATGAATATCCAGTGTGGCTTGACACCATTGTTGCCACGTGGGTTCGTCATAAATTACAGCCTGATGTCCGGCTTTTTCTAATACAGGTTGTATCTCTTCAGCAATAAACTGCGCATTGCCATACACTGTTCCTACAAAAATACCTATCGTTGCCACAGTTCGACTCCTTTAATTCTGGCAATGCCTCTCATCAATCAGTCTTCATCGACGTGACGGATCAGATCCATCAATTGTCCTTCAAAACCTGAAACAGATAAAAATTGTTGCCATGTTTTGTCTAACCCGGCGCTGAAACTTAACGTCTGCTGATTGACTGGATGGTTTAGTGTTAAATAACTTGCATGTAACATCAGTCGGTCACAGCCCAAATGGCTTGCCGCCCCACGATTTTGTTTGAGATCACCATGCGCAGAATCACCAATAATTGGGTGGCGTAAATGTGACATATGGCGACGTAATTGATGTTTACGCCCAGTCTCGGGTTTTAATTCAACAAGGGTATAACGGCTGGTGGGATAGCGGCCAATAGCAAGAGGTAATTCACTGAAAGCTAACGGCCGATAATGCGTCACCGCAGATTGAGCCTCAGGATTTTCACTAGCAAATTTATCGGCGATCTTGTCACGTTGCTCAACCAAAGGATAATCGAGCGTTGCCGTTTCCTGTAACCAACCACGGACGATGGCATGATACGTTTTCAGCATACCCTGCTGCTCCAACTGTAATGACAAGAGGTGAGCAACCTCAGAAGAGAGTGCAAACAGCAACACCCCCGATGTCGGACGATCCAATCGATGGACGGTGTAAACGTGCTGACCGAGTTGATCACGCAATGTTTGCATGACAAATTCAGTCTCATGTCTCGCAAGCCAGCTACGGTGTACCAACATCCCTGCGGGCTTATTCACAGCCACTAACCAAGCGTCATGATAAATGATCTCAAGCATTAGAGCGCCTCTTGATTAAACAGCCGATCCAAGTGGTTCAATTTTTGTAACAGGGGATGATACACGGGTTGCGCTGAAGATAAAGCCTGTTCATAGTAGGCGGCAACAGCCAAGTGCTGAGGTAAAGGTTGTCCTGCCGCGATTAACTGACTCAAACGCGGGATCAGCACCCACTGTAACCATTCACAAGGTGCCATGGTATCCAAAAAAAAGGGCTGTTCACTCAGGAAAGTCTCCGGCTTAGGTGAGGTGTCTTGCCATAATTGGTGATCACGTAATACCTGCTCGATGTCGTCCAGACATTGAATAATGATTTGCACTGACTTAACCTCGATTAACCATAACACATTTTCGCTAAACAACCCGTATGCTGCTTGCGCTTGCTTGAGTTATCACATGAATGCAACAAGCAAGCAGCATAGCCTGATAATCAGCGACAATCAATTTTAGCTGAAAAAATGCCGAGTTCTGCCGCAACCTCGCGGTAAGCGGTACACGCGATACCGCTAAATCAACGCCACAACACACAAAATGATCCGCACACGAGTCTGCGACGACTAATCGCTAAAATGTTGCTCTTGCCAAGATTCAAATTGCAGTTCAGTGCCACTGTCCGCTAGCCACTGGACAAACTGACGGGTATGTGGATAAGTCAGATGGGCATCAAACGCGGCTTGGTTGCTAAATTTTTCAACCACAGCAAAACGATCCACATCCTGAGGATGTTGATGAACTTGAAATAACTGACAGCCAGGCTCAGCCCGTGTTGCAGGAACTAAGAGAGAAAACTGCGCTAACAGTGCCTGCGATTGACCTGGTTTGGCGGTGACAAATGCAATTAACGTGATTGGCTCCATAAGTTCTCCTGATATGTAAAATCGTGTTAGCCTGTCTCGGACCACTGCGTAAAATCAGCCACAAGGATCGGGAGTGGTCACACCATAAAATAGTAAAAACATCTCGACCGCGTCCTCGATCACTGCGAGGCGTTGCTGCTCCGTGCTACTGTCCGGCCAGCCAATCACCCGGATCCACAGTAAAGGTTCATCAAGTAAGCCTAAAAACTGTCGCGCCGCACGCTCAAAATCCGCTATTTTTAGCTGACCTAATGCAGCTTGGTTTTCAAGATAACCGCGCACTGCTGCCATCGCAGGCCATTTGCCTTGACTAAAAAAGATTGTCGTTAACTGAGGGAAGTGACGACCTTCGGCGATCACCATCCTTAGAAAATCCACCGCAAGCGGAGGCGTCCAAAAATCAACGACCGCCTTGGCGATTGCCGTCAGTCCGGCTTTCACATCTTGTTGGGCTTGCTTTTGAGCCACGATTTTCAAGACAGGAAAGGCACGCCAGAGTTGTTCCACTGCGCAACGAAAAAGATCGCTTTTTCCCTCAGGAAATTGATTATATAAGGTACGACGCGCCACGCCTGCTGCTTTAGCTACGTGATCCATGCTCGTTTTGCCATACCCCTGCTTTAAAAAAACGTTGATTGCAGCCACCAAGATTTTATCCCGTCTTGATGACGGCGGTGTGGGGTGTGCCGCTAAATCCAATAAAGATACCCCGTGTTGCGCCGTGCGGTTTTCAGATAGCATTGGATGCACCTCCTCCATGGAAATTGCACTTCACTGTGCAATAATGCATTGCCCAGTGCAATTTTACACTCTACAATCTATTTTAATTATTCGCAAACTGAATCCTCTGACTATGCCAATCATCAATCTCGATTCAAAGCCAATACTTTCCAAAGCCGCTCTATTGATGCTGGCATTCGCCTGTGGAATCACTGTCGGTAATGTGTACCTGTGTCAGCCTTTATTACATCAAATTGCATTAAGTTTTGAGGTCAATCAGCAGCAAGCAGGGTTGATTGCCGTTTGTGCGCAAACCGGTTATGCCTTGGGTATTTTGCTGATCGTACCTTTGGCTGACAGGCTCTCTCCTCGTCTTTTAGTCAGAGCTTTACTGATCTTAACCAGTGGATTATTGTTAGTGGTAGCCAGTGCGACTCATCTCTCTCTTCTCTTGCTCGCCAGCGCGATGTTGACAGCCAGTACCGTGATACCTCAAATTTTGATCCCGGTCGTCAGCGGTATGGTGAAGCCGGCGCAACGTTTTCATGTGCTAAGCCTATTACAAACGGGGTTGATCGCTGGGATACTTTTATCACGGACTGTCTCTGGTAGCCTTGCACAATGGGCAGACAACTGGCGAGCTCCTTATTGGTTAGCCGCTGTACTCACCGTCATCTTAATACCAATCATTCCTCGGCTGTTACCCGCACAGCAACCAAAAACGGACAGAACCACCTATCTGCAACTGCTTAGAACCTTGCCGGCGTTACTCACCTCGCGAGCACTGCAACTTTCCATGTTGCTTGGCTTTTTAACCTTTGGTGCATTTTCTGCATTCTGGACAACGTTGGCTTTCCACTTGTCGAACTTTCCGCAAGTGTCCGGCCCGGCTGAAATTGGCTTATTTGGATTATACGGCGCACCAGGTGCGTTACTTGCCCCACAATTGAGTCGTCGATGCAACTTGACCCCAGCAAAAATGAATCGTATCGCCCTTTTTTGTGTTTTTCTCGCATTAATTCTCGCCAGTGTCTCCTCCACCTGGTGGCACCTGACGTTGATACTGGCGGTCAATTTACTGGATTTTGGTTTACAAAGTGGCCAAATTGCCAACCAACTGCGCATTTTTGAACTCGGCGCTGAGGTCCGAGCGCGCTTAAATACTCTTTATATGGTTGCGACTTTTAGCGGCGGCGCACTCGGCGCTCTGGCTGGCATTCAAGCCTTCAAGTTGGCAGGCTGGTATGGTGTGTGTATGCTGGGAGGGATCATGCTGGTGTTGGCCGCACTGAGTCTTTACCAATATCGTCGAATATCAACAGCACCGTCATCCACCAGCCCCCACCGTTAAGCGACGCCTCGTGCGCTCCTGTGCTCTTATCTTAGGGTTTGTCGGCGTCTTGCGCAATGAGGGTTTGGTATGAGGAGCGCCAAGCTGGATGGTATGCCTGCCCTCCGCCATTCAATCGACTGCTGTACCCTGTTTGGTGACCGTCGTCTTGATTCCAAATCGAAAAAATACAACTCCTCGCCACTGATAATAATCATTAGCTTTCGGGCTCAGCCTCACACAATGTGCTATACATCAAAAGTTACCTCTCACGATCCCCTTCTTATCACATTGCTTGTGCTCACGGACTCTCTTGGTCTAAGACAATATCCAGCTCCTAACACCTCAATATCCCCTTCAGACTCGTAATAAGCCTCACTGACGCCATCGTGGTAATCGCTAGCGCCGATCCATCATGCGCGACAAATTCAACCGGCTAGACCGCATAATAGAGACTATATTCTGTTCAAGGATCCGTCACATCAAAACGACAAGACTGAAAGAAATTCAGCAATATTCGGCGCTAAAACCTGCTGGTGCGGGCGACGGGTCGGTCGTTCTAAGATCACCTGCCCCGTCAGATTATCGACTGAGATCATTTCATCAGCCTGATCGGTCGTGCCAATAAATAAGGTCGGGGGTTGCTTAAATCGACGTTTCATCACCAAATGTCCAAGTAAGTTTTGTTGCAGGCGCTGGTAATCGTCATCATTCCATACCTGCAACAGGCAGACAGGTTTATCCGCCAAACGGGCATGCATATCCCCCGCCAATTGAGTGGTATAAAATGCACAAACAGAAGGCTGGATCAACAGATCAATCCCCCTTGCAACCGCATTCAGTCCTTCATGACCAATAAAGGGCTGAGGCCGCCAATACACTTTGTCTTCGGTTGTTTCCTTTATACAGGGTGAAGGGAGACCATAAAGGGCATCACTTGCAGGCAGACTCTGGTGATTTTGTTGCCAGTGTTGCAGATAGCGAGCGGTGAAATTTTGAAGAGCCTCAATTGTTTGCTGCATAATTCTCATTTTCCGTCATGATTCAGGTACACTAGTTCGATTCTTTTTTTGACAGGTGATGACCATGACTAATTATGACAACCACCAAGCATTAACCAACCTAACTTTAGGTAAACGTACCGACTATATTGAACAGTATACACCCGCCTTGTTGCAAGCCGTGTCACGCAGTTTGAATCGTGATGATTTGCAACTGCATCATGCTGATTTACCTTTTCATGGCCAAGATATCTGGACACTATATGAATTATCTTGGCTCAATCCCAACGGATTACCGCAAGTCGCTATCGGTCAGGTGGCAATCAGTGCGGATAGTCTGAATCTGATTGAGTCAAAAAGCTTTAAGCTATACCTTAATAGCTTCAACCAGACAGTTTTCACGGATTGGCAACAGGTGACCGACACATTAACCCGTGATTTAGGGCAGTGCGCACAAGGCGAGGTCAGCGTGACGCTGTTGACGTTAGAACAAGCGAGTGGTCGACCCTTAGCACAGTTTGACGGCGAATGTCTCGATCAACAAAATATCACGGTTGATAATTATCATTTCAACCGTGATATTTTGCAAGGCGCAACTCAGGATACCCTCGTTGTCAATCAAACCTTGGTTAGCCACTTACTTAAGTCGAACTGCCTGATAACCCGTCAACCTGACTGGGGCTCTGTCAGTATCCGCTATAGCGGCAAGCAGATTGATCGTGAAGCGTTACTGCGTTATTTACTCTCATTCAGGCAACATAATGAATTTCATGAACAATGCGTTGAGCGAATTTTTACTGATATCATGCATTTTTGCCAACCCGAGCACTTAACCGTCTATGCACGTTACACTCGGCGAGGTGGTTTAGATATTAACCCATGGCGCAGTAATTGTGATTTTACACCTTGCACAGATCGGTTAGCGCGACAGTAATACTCCGTGAAAAAAACCGACTCTATCACGCGAGGGATGATCACAGTCTCACGCTGATAACCCACATCCTGCAGATCGATTGCTGTCACTGTTGGATTTTTTACCGGCACGTAAGGGGAACAGTTTGAAAACACATATCAGCCCACTCGGGGCAATGGATTTACTCTCTCAACTTGAAGTCGATCAGCTAAAAAATACTGCCAGCGGTGAACTTGACCAACTCTTCCGCAGCTGCGCGCTGGCTGTACTGAAAACTGGCGCTCAAAGCGATAACAGTCAACAACTCCTCTCCCAGTATGCCTCATTTCAGATTAATGTATTGCGGCGTGAAAGAGGGGTAAAACTAGAGCTGATTGATCCACCAGAAAGCGCGTTTGTCGACGGGTATTTAATTAAAAACTTACAGGCTAACCTGTTCTCTGTACTCCGTGATATTTTATTCGTCGGCACTCAACGCGCGCACGCGCCATCAGCCCAGCACCAACAGGATTTTGATTCCGTAAAAACAACCAATGCCGTTTTCTCTATTTTGCGTAATGCACGCGCCCTGCATGTCGGTGAATTACCCAACATGGTTGTTTGTTGGGGCGGGCACTCGATCAACTCCGTCGAGTATCAGTACTGCCAAGACGTCGGCCTACAACTCGGCTTACGTGAACTGAATATCTGTACTGGATGTGGGCCTGGTGCAATGGAAGCACCGATGAAAGGGGCAGCCAGAGGCCATGCGATGCAGCGTTATCGGGATAGCCGCTTTATCGGAATGACAGAGCCATCAATTATTGCTGCCGAGCCGCCTAATCCGCTAGTAAATGAATTAATTATTATGCCGGACATTGAAAAACGCCTCGAGGCCTTTGTTCGTATTGCTCACGGTATTGTGATTTTCCCGGGCGGCGTCGGCACGGCAGAAGAACTGCTTTATATTCTTGGGATCCTGATGCACCCGGAAAATCATCGTCAAGTACTGCCACTGGTCCTGACCGGCCCATCCTGCAGTGCCACCTATTTTCATCTGTTAGATGCATTTATTACCAACACGCTCGGACAACAGGCGCGTGACTACTACCAAATTATTATTGACGACCCCATCGCTGTCGCCCAAACCATGAAACAAGCCATGCCAGAGGTGAAACATTGTCGTCGCGAGACAGGGGATGCATACAGCTTTAATTGGTCTTTGCATATTAACCCCGATTTACAACAACCCTTTTATCCTTCTCACCAGGCTATGTCCGCCTTGCAACTTTATAAGCAAAGAGAGCCGCAGGCGCTCGCTGCTGAACTGCGACGCACCTTTTCTGGTATTGTTGCAGGAAACGTAAAACAGTTTGCGATTGATGCGATTCAACAGCAAGGGCCATATCAGATCCATGGTGATAAACAGCTGATGGCGCAAATGGATCAATTACTCACTGGTTTTGTCGCCGATCACCGGATGAAACTACCAGGAAGTGACTATATTCCCTGTTACCAGATTATTGGTTAAACGAAGGCCGGATCGCCCGTCTGGGTGATCCAGAGCACGGTATCACTTATGCACTTAATGATTATTGATGCCCTGAATCTTATCCGCAGGATCTACGCGGTACAGGGAAAACACTGTACAACAGGCTGCCACGCGGCAGTCAAGCAACTGATTTTTCATACACAACCCACTCATGCCGTGGCCGTCTTTGATAACTCACAACAAAAACAAGGCTTCAGGCATCAACTCTGGCCACACTATAAAGCAGGCCGAGATCCAATGCCTAACGAACTGCAACAACTGCTGCCTATTTTACAAAAACAATGGCAACAACAAGGGATTCGCTGCTGGCAGGCCGATGATAATGAAGCTGATGATCTGGCAGCTACCCTTGCCTACAAAATGGCAGCAAGCGGCCATCAGGCAACCATTATTTCAACCGATAAAGGCTACTGCCAATTGCTGGCTGCCGGTATACAGATCCGAGATTATTTTCAAAAACGTTGGCTTGACTTAACTTTTATTGAACAAGAATTTGGTGTTCAACCCGGACAACTTCCCGATTATTGGGGACTCACTGGTATCAATAGCAGTAAAATACCCGGAGTGACAGGGATTGGCCCGAAAACAGCACGCCTCTTACTGCAGCAGTTTCATGACTTAGATCAACTCTACCAACAATTGGATACACTGCCTGACAAGTGGCGGGACAAACTCGTGGCGGAACAACAGCAGGCACTGCTATTCCGTCAATTAGCGACTCTAAGAAAAGATCTTAACTTAGCAGGAAATCTTAATCAGTTACGTCTCGTCGCATCCAGCTAACGCTCATCACGGCGTCCGCCTGTCGCGGCCCAAATACGACGGATATGGACAGTGATTTCTTCTCGGTCATGATAGAGGTGGCTGGCTTGGATCTGGGCATTAATCCCCGCACTTTCCAACTGCTGACGAATGGTGTCCAGATTTTGCATCACCTCATCATAGCGTTTTTTCATCGGCAATTTAAGGTTAAAAATCGCTTCACGGCACCAGCCATTAATCAACCAACTGATCATCAAATGAGCAACTCGGGCTGGTTTCTCTACCATGTCACAGACCAACCAACTGATATTATTCCGAGGGGGCTGGAACCGAAATCCGTCCTCACGGATATGGGTGACTTGACCGGTCTCCATCAATGAAGCTGCCATCGGCCCATTATCCACGGCATACACCATCATGGATCGTTTGACCAATTGATAGGTCCAACCGCCAGGACAAGCGCCGAGATCGACAGCATGCATGCCTCCAGCCAATCGTTCATCCCATTCATCTGCAGGCACGAAGGTATGCAGCGCTTCTTCCAGTTTTAGCGTCGATCGGCTCGGTGCATCAGCAGGGAAACGCAGACGCGGTATTCCCATAAACCAAGGTGAATTACTGGCTGGCAAAGAATAACCCACATAGCAACAGCCTGGACGTATAAAAAACACATGAACTACCGGATGACGATGAGATTCACGGTTAAGCAATACCTGCTGTTGACGTAATTGCGTACGCAAAGGCACCGTCAATTTACGGCAGAATTTGAGCAATTCTTTTGATTCATTGGTGTCAGCCACCTCAACACGGAGATCCCCGCCCTGCGTCACTACGCCCATCAAGGCTTGGCTAATCGGCGTAACTCGGTCGGATCCTGGTAGATCTTCTAATAACTCACCCACCAATACCATCTGACGCGAAAAAATTAATTGCGAGACGGATAATTCTTGCAATAACTGCCGAGCCTGACCTGGCTGCTGACATTCAAATATGACATAAGCCGACTGCTCTCGGACTCTGGCAAAACCATACACCTCAAGCCTCGAGGCCTTATCCGTGATTTCTGCGGCACATTCTTTTTCAAAACCCTGACGGCAATACAATAATAACTTATTCATGGGGAGTAACCTGATCCCTTCGGACGAAGGTGCCTGCAATTAAGACTAACCAACCCAACATAAGGCATACGCCGCCAACTGGGGTGATGTAGACCATGACATGCTGTTGAAAAATAACAAAATAGTATAAGCTACCACTGAAAAATATCGTTCCCACTACGAGGAATAAACTACTGAGTTTACGAAAACGGATCCTGTGCTGGGTAGGCAATAACGCCAAGACCATCAGTATCACAGTGTGAAAGGCTTGAAAGAATAATCCAGTATCAACGATTTTTATTTGTAAGGCATCCCACTTCGCAGCCAAGACATGAGCAACCAAAGCCCCAAATATGACAATAAATAATCCGCTTATTACCGAAAATCTAAGAACATTATCGCTGGACATTACGCCTTCCTTAACCCTATCAGCCAGTGTAACACCATTGTAATTTAATCACGACAAAAGCGAAATTGTTCCTGTTCACTTCGCGATTTATCAAGGATCCACTGACGGAATGCGCAAACTCGACCGGATGCGGAATGATGCGCTTTAAAAACCAAATAAAAGGCGTTCTGGCTGACCAAAACCTGATTAAATGGGCAAATCAATCGGCCATTTTCTAGCTCATTCTGTACCATAACATTATTGGCAAGCGCGATCCCCTGACCGTAAATCGCAGCCTGTAATGCCATTGAACTGTGACTAAAAACTGACCCTTGTAGTATCGGTTCCTGTCCACTGTCCGATTGCTGAAGATAGCTTGCCCAGTCATCTTGCGAGGCATCATGCAGTAAGGTAAAGTTTAGCAAATCGGCCACTGATTGTGGCGGCAGTTTCCCGTCCAGTAAAGATGGGGCACAGACCGGAATTAAATATTCACTGTATAATTTTTCAACCCTGAGTTCTGGCCAATGCCCCCTACCATAAAAAATGGCCATATCAACCTCATCCGCAAGTTGTTCCTCTTGCGTATCGACGGCTTCAATATGAATATCAATATTAGGATAATGTTGCTTAAAGCTAGCAAGACGAGGGATCAACCAATGGATCGCAAAACTGGAAGGCAAACTGACTTTCAACGGACCGTGGGTGTTCAAGTTCTGTAATTTTTTCGTTGCTTGCTGTAAGTCGGCAAAGATACCACGCAGATCCTGATAATAGCAGAGACCAGATTCGGTCAAAAATAAGGAGCGATTGCGCCTATAAAATAATTTTATACCGAGAAATTGTTCCAAGGCTTTAATTTGGTGGCTGACGGCAGCCTGAGTCACCGATAATTCTTCAGCCGCTTGGGTAAAACTTAAGTGTCGTGCCGCTGCATCAAAAAAACGCAGTCCATTCAAAGGAGGAAAAGGTTTACCCATATACATGCTCTGACCTGAACTTATCGTTCAAGATTAAAAATCATCATTATTAATGAATACCATTATAAATCATTGTTTTTTTCTACGCTATAATACACCTTAATTAAAGGCGAGCATCAGAATATAATACTGGAAATTATGCATTTAAATCACGCGATAAACTTAAAAATACTTTATTTTAGAAAGAATAAACCATAAAAAACAATCTTAAATCATTGTCCATCGTGCGCTAACTGGTTTTTGACCCATTATGTAACTATTTTTATGATTGTCTCACCAGCCGCAAATCCCATGAATGGCATTGAAGTTAAGAAGACAATCAGCCGTTTAAGCGAAAACCTTAGGCTAGAGTCATCCGATTTTAAGATAAAAAAACCAGCCTTTTCGGCTGGCTAGAAGAATGGCGACATTCAAGTTCGGCATCAGTCGATACGTTTATTGATTTATTTCAGCCAAATCTTTGACTTCAGTTCGATTAATCTGCTGTTTAATGCCAGTGCTGTCTTTATATCTGATAAGTCCCGTATCCTCATCTACCACCGGTTTTCCCTGAGTGACGATAGTACGCCCATCGCTGGTATGCATAATATAGTTGCTAGAGCAACCGGCTAGCGTCATCATGATGCCTGACACGGTCAGTAACGCTAAAAGCTGTTTTTTCATAAACTACTCTCCATGATAGGGGAAACGAAACTCATTTCACTGCATTGGTCTGTAGGATCACCGTGAATGTGACACTCGGATCGCAGACCGTCAATGGCGTTGATAATGAGACGACGCTTTAAAAATATGCCACAATCCCATTTTTGTCAGCATTATCTTGTTAATCGAGCCATCAACCTCTTTAAATCGCACAATATGAGACACTATGATAGCCTTTGATCCAGACCTTTTTCGCCAACAGTTCCCAGCACTGCATCAGCATGGTGTGTATTTGGACAGTGCTGCCACCACACTGACACCTGAACCGATTATTAGAGCCTGTCAGGACTATTATTACACCACCGCCAGTGTACACCGTAGCTCCCATCCTTTGGCTCAAAAAATGACAGAAAAATTTGAACACTGCCGTCAGCAGGTCGCAAACTGGCTTGGTGTCATCGATCCTCGGCAAATTATCTGGACTCGGGGGGCAACAGAATCCATCAATCTGGTTGCACGATGCTGGCTGGCTCAAACCTTAAAACCAGGTGATGAAATCATCGTCAGTGAGCTTGAACATCACGCGAATTTACTGCCTTGGCTGATGCTGGCACGCGAGTATGGCGTTACTATCATTAGGTGGTCTTTGGATCACAATAACTTACCTGATGTCCAACAGCTGCCTCAACTTATCACTGACCACACGCGATTAATCGCTGTCACCCAGATGTCCAATGTGACCGGGGGGCAGCCAGATTTGACGTCCATCATCCAAATTGCCCATCAATTTGATGTTAAAGTCATGGTTGATGGGGCTCAAGGCGTCGCCCATCAACGGCTCAATCTGGCACAGCTCGGGGCCGACTTTTATGCTTTTTCAGCTCATAAACTCTATGGACCAACGGGATTAGGCATCCTTTGGGTTAATCCGGATTTGCTCGAACAACTGACACCATGGCAAGGCGGGGGCAAAATGATAAGTGAAGTGACCTTTGACGGTTATCAGCTGCTGCCTATGCCATGGTGCCTTGAAGCAGGCACACCCAATATGGCTGCCATTTATGGGTTTAGCGCCACATTAGATTGGCTTAATACGCTCGACTTACCGGCCGCTGAAGCTTACAGTGCAAGGTTGGCTGAACATGCTGAAGCATTACTGAGTAAGCTTGTTGGCTTCCAAAGTTTTCGCAATCCGGGATCCTCCCTGCTCTCTTTTCAGATAGCAGGGATCCATACGGCAGATTTAGCTGAAGTACTGAACCAAAAGCAAATCGCGGTGCGATCAGGAAAACATTGTGCTCAACCCTTGATGGAAGCCTTACACGTCAACGGCTTGCTTCGTGCTTCTTTTGCCCCTTATAATAATCGCCAAGATGTACAAAAATTGGTCGAGTCAGTTAACCTTGCCGTGGAGTTGCTAGCAGAATGAATGTCCCCCTCCAAAAAAAAGTCGCCCCCCATCCTTTAGGTGGCACAGAGCAACTTGAGCAGGTAAAACAACGCTTGGCTGTCTGTGGTCATGCTGAAGATCGTCTGCGAGAATTAATTAAGTTAAGCCGTCTCTTGCCGCCCTTATCCATGGCATTAAAACAACAGACCCCACAAATCACGGGCTGTGAAAACACCGTTTGGCTTGGCTGCCAAGCTCTCTCTCACGATGTATTGCATTTTTATGGCGACAGTGAAGGGCGAATTGTTAAAGGGTTGCTGGCGGTATTGCTCACAGCCTGTGAAGGACGTTCCCCGCAACAAATACTCGATATGGATCTCATGGCACTGTTTAACAACTCAGGGATAGACCGGCAATTGTCTCCTACCCGTCACACCGGTTTGCGGGCAATCAGTGATGCCATTTATCAGTATGCCCGACAGGCAATGACCGCCTAATGCTGCGCCACCCGTGTCAGTGGCCCTTAAGCGACTCTTATTCAGACTGTTGTCGCTGACAACGCGCCAGATATTTTTTTAATGCATGAGCAACAGCCACAAAGCCAAAGCTTGCTGTCACCATAGTTACAGAACCAAAGCCCGTTGCACAATTCATTTTCTCCACCCCCCCTGCCGCGCGTGCAGACGCACAGACACGGCCATCCGCCGCAGGATAAACCAGCGGCTCATCCGAAAAGACACAATCAATTGACAAACGACCCCGACTATTTTTAACCATGCCAAAATCCTGTTTAAGTTTTTCTCGTAATTTAGCCGCCAACGGATCTTGGATCGTTTTCGCTAAGTCAGTCACTTGAATGCGTGTCGGATCAATCTGTCCCCCTGCGCCACCGGTTGTGATGACCGGTATTTTGTTACGCCGACAATATGCGAGCAGCGCCGCTTTAGGCCGCACACTATCAATTGCATCAATCACATAATCAAAATCAGTATGAATAAGATCAGACACATTCTCTGCCGTGATAAAATCATCAATACAAGTGACCTGACATTGTGGATTAATCAACGCGATCCGCTCAGCCATTACCTCAATTTTTTGCTGACCAACTCGGCCTTGTAATGCATGGATCTGACGATTCGTATTGGTCACACAAATATCATCCATATCAATAAGCGTCAGTTTGCCTATGCCAGTACGCGCTAAGCCTTCAGCAGCCCAACTGCCGACGCCGCCAATACCGATAATACAAAAGTGTGCTTCGGAAAACAGCTCAGCCGCCTGCTGACCGTATACGCGTTCTATCCCGCCGAAACGTTGTCGCCACTGCTCGGTTACTGCCACATTATCACCTCATCATGATTATCGTCTGGATCCTTAGCTATCCAGTTATGCCGGTATTTTACAGCGACTCGTTGAAAAAGCTCAGTCTCGCCACACGACCTTAAGTTCAACTGACTGAATACAAAGTAGGCATCCTTGCAAAAAAACCGACATGTTTTCATCTTTCCGTCGCCTCAGCTACTGCCGCTGTCGTTACCGTGTCTTCTATCACCCACAAAATCAATATGCTATTCTGTCGATGAGTGACAGCCGATTTCCCTCATTCTGCGGATGGATCCTTACCTCCGGGGTGAGTCAGGCATAACGCGAGGCTTAAGTAATGAGATTCAGGCGTGAGTCATCACCTTTCTGCTTCTCTTTTAAAACAAACTTAACCTCATGCGTTACGAAATTGACGTAACGCTGGGTCACTGATGTTAATTCACCACGTTAACAGCGCCTATCATTGCGGCACTCATTTTATCGTAATTTATTGTTTATTGCCCATCCCTCTTGGTGGCTTTTCTTGAAAGGGACTCTGATATCACATGACAAAAAGGGGCGATAACAATCATTGATGCCCTTGAAGAAGTACGCCTTTTTATAACGTAAGACTAAACTCGCTTGCCAGTTAAGGTGCGCTGTGAATCAGTTTCTGGGTCATGATCCGCTTCCTCGGCATATAAAGAGCCATGAGCATTCGTTATGCTAAATCGAAAGTAAGAAAAAAGCCTTATCCTGACATCACGTGTAAATTAAATACTGGCCTAAGTCATTACTGAATTAAAATAATAAAATAGGGAAATGGAAATGACGATTTATTTAGATAACAAATAAAAAAACACATCACATTAATAATAAATTACCGCACAGAAAGTTTTAATGAAACGATAAATAAAAAACAACAGTAATATTAGCCTCAAAATTACCCCAGCAGTGACTATAATAATTTATGGATTATTTTATATAAAGTGACGCATTGACCTGACTGACTCTCTTTATTTTGCCTGCGATGGACACATTTATCTTTTTACATAAATTACCTTCCCTTCCTCCTTCCTTTTATGTATATTCAGTAATGCTAGCATTTTGCTTTTTTCTAAATAAAGAAAAACAAGAAATCGCTTACAATAAAAAAGATGGATACTCAATTTTAGATAAAAATAAGACAACGTCTTTGTATATAATTGATGAGATCTATATCACTCAACAATGAAAAATCATGCATGACCTTAATCTGAACGTCAGTTACTTGATATAGTAAATTCTAAAATACAGAAGGGAGTCAACCTATGGGAAATTTATCTACACGGGGCCATCGTCATTCTGCATCCACATCAGCCAGAGAGAGTGAGCGTCCTGTTGAATTGACACTTCAATCGTTATTATCTAGAGCGAATAGCCTTAATGTCGGTTTAAATCAAGGCTATGGTGGGATGACTTATGAGAATTTAAAATACTTAGCTCAAACTACTCATATACCAGCTTACTTGTATCGAAGTCATGTCGGTAATAAAGAAGATGTAGAAAGATACGGTTTAAGACGAAGTGTAGGAAGCTCAATCAATCCTGATAACTATATTAGAGATATCATCATGCACTCGTCTAGACTGGGCGGTAGCGCAGGAGCCGTATTGTCGCTGACCTCAAATTTACATGTTGCAAATCGTTTTCGGCGCCCCGGTAATGTTGTAGCCATGATATCGACAAGTTTAGATTACTCTGCTTTTAAAAGTATTGCTCAAGTGATTTATGAAAATGCGGATACGCTATTAAAAAATGGTAGGATCCAACAAGCGACAATATTAAGTGCTCTAAGACATATTACCGCACAAAATGAAAATGAGTTTTTTTATATGCGAGGGGATATTCCTCCTCAATTCATCATAAAAATAAATACATAAGAATTTTATGACAACATGATGGCTCTCAAGTAACAGAGACACTCATTGTTCTATACCCAGAAAAATCCAACGCTCTGGGTAATGTTATCCTTTAAAAACAAAGAACCAAATTACAAGCCTTGATTAAAAACACAGTAACGCTTCCCGTCTTATCAACACAATTCACCTAATCATTCTGCTCCTAGTCGGATGATTTACAGCATTCACTGAAGCAGATGACACGTCCCTGTCGACTCAGCCTGATCCCGTTGTTCGTCTATTACGATCCTAGGTGATAAAACAGCCGATACCAGCTGGAAAAACGAGGAGTTAAAAACAGGACTGGTAGAATCAAACACTGAATTCTTATGCCATAACCGGATTAGCCTGATTATGGTCTACCTGAGTGCTGTTTTGCTATCAGTCTGTTCTTCTGCTTCAAAGCAAATCTCTAAATTGGACAAAAAATAACCATACCGTATTAAAATAGAGCAACTGACTCTCGATTAGTCAAATCCCGTCAAAAATATCTTGCATCCCCAGCCATGGCGAGTATAGTGCGCAACCATGGACGCGGGGTGGAGCAGCTTGGTAGCTCGTCGGGCTCATAACCCGAAGGTCGTCGGTTCAAATCCGGCCTCCGCAACCAAATGATAGTTGATTAAAATACAGATTTATACAATAAGTCATTTATTATGTATAGACGGACGCGGGGTGGAGCAGCCTGGTAGCTCGTCGGGCTCATAACCCGAAGGTCGTCGGTTCAAATCCGGCCTCCGCAACCAAGTGATAATTAATTGAAGTACAGATTTATACAATAAATCATTTATTGTATATAGACGGACGCGGGGTGGAGCAGCCTGGTAGCTCGTCGGGCTCATAACCCGAAGGTCGTCGGTTCAAATCCGGCCTCCGCAACCAACAGAAAAAGCTTATCAAATGCTATTTGATAAGCTTTTTTTAATTACATCGAAGAAACCGGCTGATGATACTGTCTCTTGCCGCATTGTCGACATGGGTCATTGTGCCTGTTTTGGATCTTATTTTATTGCTATCTGCGTGCAACCGGATAAGCTTGCCTGAGTTTTATCCTTTCCCCTACCGGCTTTTATCGCAATCACGGTATCCCACTCTGTTAACCCGCCTCTTTTTTTGATTGCGTATCAGTCAATGATCAACACGAGATCGTCCAGTCCCACCCAATCAAACAATGATAAAGCGAGTCAACACTGCTAGCGCGTAGAATTGGCAAGAGAGATGAAATACCGCTCAATGGGCGAGCTGCTACGCCTGACTCATCGATTCTTACTTTTATAAAGCCTCGGTTTTCACCAACGATAGTTTCGCTAGTCTATTCTCGATCACTAATGATTAAATTAATCAAGATCTTTGATTATCTGCCTTTTGTATCACTGTCCAAATCCGAAACATAACTTATCATGACACCTAAAGGGGCCATCGCCAACCAACCGCCCCTTAAATCAACGGTGCCTCTCAATTTAGGTTATTATTATTGTATGAATTATCTCAGTTTTAACTGTAAAACAAGGCTTGCTTTTTTAGCTCAATAAGAATAAAAATACACTTATTTAGAATAATAATTCACTTAAGGAGTTGATTGTGAACGAGCGTAGTACCGGATTAGTCGAAGGCTTTCGTCACTCGGCACCTTACATCAATTCCCATCGGGGTAAAACATTTGTCATCATGCTCAGTGGTGAAGCTATTGAGCATGAAAACTTTCCAACCATTGTCAATGATATCGGTCTGTTGCACAGTCTTGGAATACGACTGGTGTTAGTATACGGTGCACGTCCACAAATCGACTATAATCTTGACTGGCATCAGATACTGCCTGTTTACCACAACCATACGCGTGTGACCGATGCCAGAACACTTGAATTAGTTAAACAAGCCGCCGGCCAATTGCAATTAGACATTACTGCGCGCCTCTCCATGAGTCTGAGTAATACACCACTCCAAGGTTCACACCTGAATGTTGTCAGTGGTAACTTTATTATCGCTCAACCTTTAGGCGTGGATGAAGGGATTGATTACTGCCACTCAGGTCGCATTCGACGCATCGATCAGACTGCGATAAATCAGCAGCTCGATAATGATGCCATTGTTTTACTTGGTCCCGTCGCTGTCTCTGTTACCGGTGAAAGTTTTAACCTGTCAGCGGAAGAAATCGCAACTCAGGTTGCCATTAAGCTGAAAGCCGAAAAAATCATTGGCTTCGGTGAAAAACAAGGTTTAGCCGATGAACAAGGAAATATCATTTCTGAATTATTCGCCAATCAGCTTCCCGCATTTATTGAAAAACTGGAAGCTCAAGGTCATGGACTCAGTAGTGCCGTGTGCTTCTTACGCGGTGCCATTACGGCTTGTGCAGCAGGCGTTCCTCGCTGTCATTTACTCAGTTATCAAGAAGACGGCGCCATGCTACAAGAGCTCTTTTCTCGCGAGGGGATCGGTACCCAGATTGTGATGGAGTCGGCTGAACAGATACGCGCAGCAACGATTAAGGATATTGGTGGTATTTTAGATTTGATCCGCCCGCTCGAACAACAAGGCATTTTGGTTCGTCGCTCAAGAGAACAGTTAGAAATCGAAATACACCGTTTTACTGTTATCGTCAGAGATAATCTGACCATTGCTTGCGCAGCGTTATACCCTTTTGTGGAAGAAAATGTCGGTGAAATGGCGTGTGTTGCGGTCCACCCCGAATACCGAAACTCCTGTCGAGGCGATACCCTCCTTAACCGCATTATATCACAAGCAAAAAATCAAGGATTGAAACAGCTTTTTGTGCTGACGACCCGAAGTATTCATTGGTTCCAGGAACGCGGCTTTAGACCCGTCGAGGTGACAGCCCTGCCCCAAGCAAAACAAAAGCTCTATAACTACCAACGCCGATCCAAAATACTCATGACAGATCTGCAATTCAATCCTTAGCACAAAAACGTCAGTCACTGGCTGCGGGGTGTAATAAGCGGGCTGCAAGTCCACTGCGTCGATGGGTTCGAGATTGGACGGCTCGCTGCAGAACCGATGGCTGATAATAAAGGGAAAGCTGACTGCGCGCTCGCGTTATTGCCGTATAGATAAGCTCCCGTGAAAGCAATGGCGTTGAATGTAATGGCAAGACCAACGCCGTATGGGTAAATTCAGAACCTTGGGATTTATGGACAGTCATGGCCCATACAGTCTCATGAGGGGGTAAACGCGAAGGAGCTATATGCTTAATACTGCCATCGCCCATCATAAAATAAACACGCAATTGCCGCTCTTCATCCAGAAGAGCCATGCCGATGTCACCATTAAATAAGCCAAGGCTATTATCATTGCGAGTGACCATAATTGGCCTGCCCGGATACCAGTGGTCAGTACTCTCAACCGCGGACAACATCCCTTTTTTTCTTAATTGAAACTCAATACTCTGGTTTAATCCTTCAACGCCCGTTGGACCTTGGCGCAAGGCACACAAAACTTGATAATGGCTCAATGTTTGGAGGATAGACGCAACAGGTTCAGCGTGCTGTACTTTTAATAATAGCGCTCGATAACCATCACAGATCTCATCTAACATTTGCTGCCAAATTAATGCAGAATCCAGTGACACGGCCGTAATGTCTGGATGTGCAGCCGCTAATATTTGCACCACTTTTGTGCTCTGTCCTCGATTCACGGCTTTTGCCAACTGACCAATGCCTGAATGTTGGTCAAAACGGTAACTACGCTGTAACAGAGATAAGTGATCGGCCACTTCCGCACTTTGCTCTTGGTTATTACCTACCACTTCACAGCCGGTTAACTGTTTCAGTTGACGGGCTCTGGCCGCACTGTAGCCTTGTTCACTGCAATAAAAAAGATCAGCCAATACGGAACCGGCCTCAACCGAGGCAAGTTGGTCACGATCACCAAGAAAAATCACTCGTGCCTTATTAGGTAATGCTTCAATCAGCCGCGCCATCATGGCCAAATCAACCATCGACGCTTCATCAACGACCAAGAGATCAAGATGTAATGGATTATCAGCATGATAGCGAAGACGACGGCTCCCTGACTGAGCGCCAAGCAAACGGTGCAACGTGGTTGCTTCTGTGGGTAAGCATTGCCGTATTGACTCACTTAATTGCAAACTCTGCAATGCCTGTGCCAATGACTCCGTTAAACGAGCGGCAGCTTTGCCTGTCGGCGCAGCCATTTCAATACGTAACCGGCCGGGGTTGATTTCTAATAAAGCAACCAGTAATTTCGCGACTGTCGTGGTTTTACCCGTACCGGGTCCACCCGAGATCACGGCAAAACGACTGGTCAATGCTAAAGCGGCCGCCACCTTTTGATCGTTGACCGCCGAGTGGCCAAACAGCGTATCCAATACATGACGAATTTTTTGCTGTTCGGCTAAGTGAAAAATAGCGGGCTGCTTAAAATAGTCAGCTAGTAACACCTCATCATACCAGAAACGGTGCAAATATAATCTGTCATAATTCAGCACTAACGGTGTCGCCACTTGGCCAGAACTCAGTGCAGCCCAATCAGTCAATATGGCCAGCCAAGATGCCGTCTCTTTTGGTGCTTTCGCGATCTGCCAGAGTTCCTCCGCCAGCAACTGTGCCTGACCATGAAACAAAGCCGCGGGATGCAAAAGCTCAAGAGGTAAACACACGTGTCCTTCACTGCTGCTCAGACTGACACAGGCAGCGGCCAGAAATCGACAAGGGCAATCGGCACTGATCAAGCGGGCAAATTGCAAATCAAGCGGTCGAAATAATTTATCCTGAACCAAATTTAGACTTTGTTCAAATTGCGCTATCATCATGCAATTCACCTTTAAATAACTGATCTAGCGTTTCTATCATCGCTTGGTCTGGGCGTGTAAAATAGACACCCGCCCCTGTCTCTCCCGATGCCATTCCCCGTAAAAACAAATAATACACACCACCAAAATGCTGCTGGTAGTCATACTCTGCCAAACGGATCTGTAAATAACGGTGTAAAGCCAAACTGTAGAGCTGGTACTGAAGATCATAATGGTGTGCGGCCATCGCTTGACTTATCGCCTCTTCGGTATAAGCGCTCTTATCAGCGCCCAACCAGTTAGATTTATAATCGACAATATAAAAACGTCCCTGCCAACAAAAAACCAAATCGATAAACCCCTTCAGCATGCCTTGCACCTGCTTGAAATCAAGGGCGGCGGCGCGGCGAGAAAGGGGATCATAACGCCGCGTCATTGCTTGCAAACGGCTGGCGATCAGTGGATGATCAATCGGCAGATAAAAAGCCATCTCGATCAATCGGTCTTTGGCAGTCAGACTGGCCAATGGCATCGCTATCCCCGGTAAGGGAGTCTGTATGATTGCCTGCAACCAGAGATAAAGGCACTCACCCCATTGTGGTTGGTACCCCTGGGCCAATAACTGTGCCTCAACCCATCGCGGACAAAGTGGCTGGCTAAAATCGATTTGTTCTAATAGCCCATGTAAGAATGTCCCCGCAGAGGCTCCTTTGGGAAACTGATGAACTGACAATTGCGTATTTGCCGGCTCAACAATTTCATCCGCGGTTTCGATAGCAAACCCAGGTTGCATGGCCTGTAATATCGGGTGATCATGACGAGTTAACCCAGAATAACTGGTGACCCGCCAATCATGATTCAATTGTCGACTCAACTGCCGACTGCTAAGTTGGCATTGTTCGCCTGACTCACTCTGGAATTTCAGGTTTTGTTGCTCAATTTGACCAACCAAATCACAATCCTGCTGACAGAATGTCTGTAAATATTGCAGTAACTGATCGGCCGTTGCTGGTTTCGCTTGCTGTAGCAGATACCCAATCGCACTTAAGTGTAAATCTGTTTCTCCCGTCAATTTTCTTTTCTTACTGAAAAGAGGAGCAATACCTAAACTGCAATGCCAAATTGAGCGGGTTAAAGCCACATACAGCAAACGCAAATCTTCAGCCAACCTCTCCTGCTCTGCCATTTCAAGACTGGTTGGATCTTGGGAAAGATCAAGAATTGTGCGGTAACTTTGCCTATCATGATACAAATGGTCGTTTGCCGGACGAAAAGCAGCAATAAAGGGTAACCAAACGAGGGGATATTGTAATCCTTTGGATTTATGTATGGTCACAACTTGCACTAAATGACGATCACTTTCCAAACGCATTTGCTGGGCAGAGAGATTTTCATTCGGCTGCTCAATTTGTTGTACAAGATATCGGACTAAAGCATGAGGATTTTCTAAGCGAGTGCTGGCTTCCTGCAAGAGTTCAGCTAAATGCATGATATCAGTAATACGCCGTTCACCGCCTTCTGTTACCAGCAAATTTTCTGCCAGTTGCTGCTGCACAATGATCTGCCTTAATGTGGCGAGGATCCCCTGTCGATACCACTGCTGCTGCCAACCATTAAATTGCTCAGTCAACCGATCCCACTGTTTACTGTCCTGACTGAAACGATCAATTTGAGCCGCATCAAAGCCTAACCAACTGGTCGCCAACGCAGTTCGGACTAAATGCTGCTGCCTCGGTGCTAAAATTGCTTGCAATAACCACAGCAATTCACTGGCCTCCGCAGTCTGATAAACACTATCACGACCTGATAAATAGACAGAGGCAATACCTTGCGCTAATAGCGCTTGACGAATTAAAGTTGCTTCACTCCGACTACGAACTAATACGGTAATATCTGCTGCCGTCACCGGTTTTTTTAACTGACCTTGAACAAAATAAGCCTGGCCTTGCTGACCTTCTATTAACCATTGGGCAATATCACGAGCACAGTGCTGCGCCATATAATGCTTGTAGTCAGACATCGAAGCGCCCTCCCCTGGCTGCAACCAAATACGCAAGGCTTTCTGCGGTTGCTCACTGCGTATGATCTGCCATCCCTGCTTGTGTGGCGAAGCATTGACAGCATGAAAAGGAATATCGGCGAATAAAAAAGGGTGAGGTAGGCGATTAAATAACGCATTGACCGCATTAACCATCCCCGAAGAGGAGCGCCAATTTGTCCCAAGGCTATAACGTGAATGGATGGCATTTCTGGCGGCAATATAAGTAAAGATATCCGCACCACGAAACGCATAAATCGCCTGTTTAGGATCACCAATCAGTAATAATGCACAGTCCGTCTGCTCTGCATAAATCGTCTGAAATATACGGTATTGCAAGGGATCCGTATCTTGGAATTCATCGATCATCGCAACAGGATAACGTTGCCGTATTGCGTTGACTAAGTGTTCGGCCTGCGGACTTTGCAACGCCTTATCCAAATACCCCAATAAATCATCAAAACCAAGCTGAGCTTGACGTTGCTTTTCTTGTCTAGCACTGCGGCGAATTTCCTTCAACGCTTGGCTGACAATCACCGCATATAAACTGATTGGCTGCCGATAAAATTCGGTAATATGGTCAAATATTCCATGGCTAGGTGGCTCACCAGTCTGTGTTTTATTGCGTAACTCGGTCGCAGAAAATTTAATCAGCTCTTTGGGAAGCTGGTAGTCCTCCGTCGGTTGCTGCGCCCACACCGTGACGGCCGACAGCCATTGAGGCAGATTGCGACGGCTATAACTGCGTTTATCGACAGACGACGTTTGTATAATGGATGCTAACTCCGCTTCCACCTGTAACCAATGCCGCTTCAATTGATTGATTTTTTCAATATTATCCGTGTGTGTTTGTGCAATCGTTTTACCGGTCGACACCGGGCTTACCTGAGGACTGTCCACCTGTAACCAAGGGCGCAAGGTCAGCAATAAATGCTGTGGGCTATGAAAACTCTGTAATACCTGACGGACAACGGGCTCTGGCAAAGGGTAGCAATATCGACGCCAAAAATCTTCTGCGGCTTGGCGTAATACGGGTGATTCATCATCCAATAAATGCAGTTCAAACTGCACGCCAGACTCAAACGCATTGATATTCAACATTCGCTGGCAAAAACCATGGATCGTGTATATCGCTGAGTCATCCATCTGCTGTTCGGCGATAAGTAGCCACGCGGCGGCCTGTTTATAATCACTGATCTGCTCGATTAATGCACATAAGGCCGCCGATATTGCAGGATCCTGCGGTGAAGGCATTGGGCTCGAGGCATACCTGAGGCAGAGGATCCGCAATTGATGGATATTTTCTCTGATCCTTCCCCGTAATTCCTGACAAGCCGCATCAGTGAAGGTCACCACTAAAATTTCGTCCACTGATAAGGGACGACGATAAGCATTATCATGACCCAGCCCAAGTAAGAGCCGCAAATAAAGCAACGCAATCGTGAAGGTTTTCCCTGTCCCTGCCGAAGCCTCGATTAACAATTCACCTCGAAACGGTAACGTTGCCGGATCCAATGACTGCACAGGATAAGGTAAGATCTCATTGCTGAGCGTATTTATCGTTTTCATTATTCAAGCCACAGAATATGCTGTTTTCATTTTTCCTCACCAAGCCCGTGCTTTACAACACTTGCCGCGATTAGCTCTCATCAGACACGCTGTCTGGAGTATGTGCTTTTTTTACCGGTAAATACCACGCCTCCGCAGCCTGACAAATTTGCACGATTTCATGTTCTGTCAAATTTCGTGCTAGTCGGCGAATATAGGGATCACTCCCTTCTCCGGTTTGTAAATAACCATCTTGCCAACTCGCTAATAATTTCTGTCGCGCTTTCTGTTGTGTGGAATCACGCCAGTCTATCTCAAGCTGTTCTGGTGAAGCGCCGGCTTGCAGTGACGCTTCTAACCAGTTACCCCCACATTTATTCAGTAACCACAGTGGGTGCTGCATTCCCTGCAGGTAACCTTGCATCAATTGTTCGAGCTGTGAGAGGGCTTGTTCCGCGGTTATGGGTTTAAAGTACCAACGCGTCTTTTCAAGGCCATACAGCTTACTGCTCAGAGAGACTCCGCTTGCGCAACACAGCAAATGCTCGATAAATAAGAGTAAACCATCACTGTAGTTCAGCTTTGCTGGCCGCCAACGTAATAAACCATCAGATTGGTACTGCGGGATCCACCCCATCAATCTGACACCCTGTAATTTGATATCAATTTCTAAGTGTTGTTGTTCACCCAGTTGAGGCGTAATCTCAGTGGCAATTTCCACCATCTGTTGGTACTGCTTTTGCCAGAATAATCGCCCAAATGCACCAAAGGGTAATTGTCCTGATAACTGTTTTTGATGCAGGAATGCCTCAGGATCCTTCTGTTTTACCAAGATATTAAGTAGTTGTTGATTAAATTGATAACGCTGCAGTGCATCAAGTTCAAAGGGCTCAGTTTGAGGTAACTCCGTTTCATTGTGATTAAAGTGAACGCCTAACCTTTGCGTGTACCATGCGCGGATCGGCGAACGCCAAAAACTAAGAAAATGAAATAAGGATAACTCAGCACACGTTATCGCTTCCAATGGTTGAATGAATGGCTTTTCTGGTATCCCTTGCCCACGCGCAGCTGGTAACCATTCACTGGCAAAACTTTGCCATTCACTCGACGGATGATAGTTTTCAGCAGAATAAGGTGTCGCAGGATGCGGGATGATAAGGTGTGCCACTAAGTCAGCCGCACTGCGATCCAAATCTTTGTCTTCATCTCCTTCCAGACAGAAATTCAGGCTGATATAGTCAAGGATTTCACTGATCAGTACCGAAGGTAAACGCTGATGATTATCCTGAATATCACGACCAATATAACTGATATAAAAAGCATCCTGAGCAGAGATTAAGGCTTCCAGTAATAAATAGCGATCTTCATCACGTCGACTTCTATCCCCTTTTCGAGGGTGCTGTTGCATTAAATCAAAACCAGAAGGGCTTAAGGTTCGAGGGTAAACCCCCTCATTCATTCCTAATAAACAGACGACTTTGAAAGGAATGGAACGCATCGGCATCAAGGTACAAAAGTTAACCTGTCCGGCTAGGAACCGTTGACTGATACGTTGTTGATCCAACAGTGACGTTAACTCATCACGTAAGACAGAGATGCCAATCTTTTCTTGCAAGCTGACATCAATGCCGGGTTGTAGCAGCATTTGCCATTGTTCATGAATAATTTCTAAGGCAGCTTGACTCTCAGCATCCCCCGCAAAAAAACAGTCAGTCAACTGACGGCAATAGGGTAACCATTGCACTAAAGTTCTTTCTGTCCGCAATATTTCGCGCCATTCTCTCAAGCTTTGCAATAATGTTGCTAACTGCCCCGCTAATTCCCCTACCATTCCACCGGCTTCGTCATAGGGTAGAATACCTTGCCAATCCCCGGCACGACTGTCCATCGCATAACCGAGTAACATGCGCCTGAGTCCAAACTGCCACGTATTTTGCTGCGTGACAGGCAATTCAAGTTCGGTAAAGCTGCGATCATCCAAGCCCCAGCGGATCCCTGACTCCTCAACCCAACGACGCAGTAAGATTAAACCCTCTTCCGAAATAGAAAAACGCTGAGCCAATGCGGGGACTTCCAGTAAGGCTAACACTTGTTCTGAGGTAAAACGCAGGGTCGGTAAGGCGAGTAATTGCAAAAAAGCTTGAATCACGGGATGAGCATGACTCACGCGTCGGTCAGAAATCGACCAAGGCAAATAACGCGCTCCTGTCGCGGCAGAAAAAACGGCATGAATGTAAGGGGAATAGGCATCAATGTCAGCGACCATGACAATAATATCCCGAGGTTGTAACTGCGGATCCTGCTCCATCAATGCCAGTAAATAATCCTGAACCACTTCAACTTCACGCTGAGGACTGTGGCAAGCGTGTAGGCTAAAAGAACGATCGTCACGCATTAAGGTCCGTCTTGATCGGCTCGATTGGAATTGTTCGGCGGTGACACCAATCACACTATGATCTTCAAGCTCGAGAATATCATGCTGCAATTGTCCCAATAATTGCGTGTTTTCAATCTCAGCGAAAGCATCAATGGCTTGATCCATTGAATCCATCTGGCTTAATAAATAGAGGTTATCTCGACCTTGTTTACCAAATGAAGCCAGTAAAGGGTTAACCTGTTGTAATTCCCCTGTCGCACTGTACAACTCATTAGCCATATCGGGTTGTTTAAACCAATCGGTTTGCTGCTGTGAGAACAGTTTTTTACGTTTCTGGTTCAAGATTCGATTAAGAAATGCACGATCTTGAATATCTGCCCAATAATGCCGGCATGGATTAGTGAACAATAAATGAACATCAGTATGGCGACCTAGTGCTTGCAAAGCTTGAAGATAGATAGGTGGTAACGACGAAATACCACAAATAAATACACGTTCAGGCAAGTCTTGCGAACCCGGTTTGCTGGTATTTAAGGTCGTGATTAAACGTTGATATAAATTCGCTCTGTGCCACTGCGGCTGGCCAAGCTGATGCGTTAAGTTAACCAAGTCCTGCCAAAGGATGGCTTGCCACGCTTCATGTTGTTCAGAAATGCCGAGTTTTTGGCCTTGTTGCCATTGATTCAACCACTCTGGCCGATAAACCAAATACTGATCAAATAAGTCGGCAATGCGGCGGCTAAGTTTAAATAATTTATGTTGCGACTGATCTTCCATTAAGTAGGATTGCAGCTGTGTAAACACAGGATGTTCGAGCCTAGCAGGAATTAACTTCATCAGTTTCCAACTCATAGCATTTTTATTAAATGCACTTTCCTTTGGAATATCTGGCAGCGTTTTCACAAACAGATCCCAGATAAAACTGGCAGGTAACGGAAATCGTATATTCGCAGCAATACCAAAATGTGCAGCCAGTTCAATTTGTAACCATTGGGCCATACCTGGACTTTGCACCAAAATCACCTCTTCGGCAAAGGGATCCTGCAAAGGTGCCATATTCATCAAATGAACGGCGATATCTTTCAGGATATCCAGTTGGTTCGAATGGTATACTTTAAACATGCCAGCTCCTGCTGCTAAAATAATGGCTAAAATAGGTTCGCAGTATCAGTATACTCGTCCGACAATGAACTGCTCTGCTTTCACTTCTTTTTATTCTTTCGTGACAGATCCCTTGCACAGTTCAGCTCTTGTAATTGCGCATGACTCCCCAGTGGCCCGCTGACCTCCACTTGATGAAGCAGGCAATCTTGTTCACGAAGCAAAAAACGATGTTCCACCCTGAATTTTTCGACAAACAAAGACTCGATCTGGCCGATATTCGCCGTACCAGAAACCTTAATGAGTTCTTGCCAAGCTCGCATCAGCGCCTGATGTGAATAGCCTATCCGCTGTTCACTTAATAAGATATGTTGGTAAAGTCGACTTTCAGCCACGACCAAGATTGACAAGAGTAAAAGTGCAATATTGCCACCAGTCAACATCATTTTATGACACCTGACACAATTTAAGCGCGGGTAAAGGACAGATGTCGCTCCACCCCGATGACATCGGCTGTAATTTACTTGGTTCTGCGGGACTGATCCAGACTCTTTGCCATAATGAATAAGGCGCCCCAAGACGCTGCCCACTTAATACCCCCTGCTGCGGACTCAGTCGATAAAAACAGCTTTGTAAACGGTCATTCTCTTGGGTCAAACAACATTGCTCCTGATCCTGAGGCCAGTTCTGCTGTGCTCCCCAATGTAAGGCGGAGATAGCCCCCAGTCTTGCTTGTAAATATCCGCGTAAAGTATGCAGTTGTTGGATTCGATGTTGTAGAAGAAGCTCACTGCTGCCTTGCCATATTGCTAAAAGCAAAGCCAGAACCACAACCGCGATGACAGTGATGTCGCCTTGCTGCTTCACCAATTATGCCTGACTATCAAATGCTTGATACTCATGATTTCATTGGCAGTGCTGGCAGTGAGAGTGAGTATGATATCCTCGTCTTGATGCTGAAAATGTAAGCTTTGAAGATGTATCCTCGCCGGATCAGTCAACGCCTCCCAGTTGCCAACATGGCAATCCGTTCCTAAGCTGACTTGTAACTGTGCTTGATAGAGGCGATAAGTCAAGTGATGTTCAAAATCATGGCTGTTTGCTGACAGGGAGATCGGTTGCTTATCGTATCCGACAACGATACAAGGAGGGTGTTCAGACAACTTGAGGCTTATCCCCTTGCACTGTGTGGTTCGACAGTACCCCGCACGTTGGACTATTTTATCTATAAGGAAAACCATTTGCCAGACCTCCTGACGTAAGTGATACCGCTGCAAGAACTGCTGTTGTTGCAGCCCCCAGAGTAAAATAAGTTTAGAGACAATAACAATCATGCCACTACTAACCAGTAACACGGCAGCCAAGGTATGCATCAAAAATCCTGATTGCCTGACCATTTGAGCTTATTCAACATGATGACGCATGCTGCCAGCATAAGCGGATCCGCCCCCGCGATGAAATCACGACCCGCAAATGCTCTGTACCTTGGCCAAATTCAATGCTACCTGTTCGAGCATTGTTATCAGCCCCATAAAACCCCGGTTTCCCTCGCAACATAAAGAATTGCACTTGCGGATACGGACAATGCCAACTCGCAAAGCGTGTGAGTCGATTATGGCACCCCGCATTATCGGTAGTGCCGGCAATGACGCACCACGCCGTGCCAGTTACAATCACTGTAATTGGTATGTTTTGGTTATAAAAATAAGCATATTCTCTGCTCCTCTGCAAAAAATGGGTTAATTGATAGGCACAGGCTGTCACTCGATGATGCATCAATCCGTTTTGCCAAACATGATGACTCACCGAAAACATCGCAGCAATGATCATTAGCCCTATTAATAAACTGGGCAGTAATGTGCCAAATTGATCGCCGTGTGAGTGCCTCATTTTCATTGACAGGATAATGAGTGATCCCCGCTTTTTTTACTTTAATAAAAAGCAGTGGTTCAGAAAATCATCCAAGAAAAGTTAAAACTGTATGCGGCACATTACTTATTTTTATGCCTAGTCTCACAATAAAAGCATCCTGATCGGGGGGGGGGGCCGTACAACAGCCCCTGTTCGGAAAGACAGCCCGACCGCCTCGCCCAATAAAAAGGCCAGCTTATGCTGGCCTCATGAAGGAGTGAGAGAGTACTATACTGCGACAGGGGCTTTTATCGCCGGATGCGGATCGTAGCCGGTAATTTCGAAATCATCGAATTGATAGTCAAAAATTGAGGTGGGTTTACGCTTAATCACCAGTTGTGGTAGCGACCGAGGCTCGCGACTTAATTGTAAGTGGGTCTGTTCGATATGATTAGAATAGAGATGAGTGTCCCCTCCAGTCCAAACAAAATCCCCCACCTCGAATCCACACTGCTGTGCAACCATATGTACCAGTAAAGCATAGCTAGCAATATTAAAGGGAAGTCCTAGAAACACATCACAGGAACGTTGGTATAACTGGCAGCTTAATTTGCCTGCCGCCACATAAAACTGAAAAAATGCATGGCATGGTGCCAATGCCATTTTATCTAGCTCTCCTACATTCCATGCAGAAACGATGATCCGTCTTGAATCTGGATCCCGCTTCAACTGTTCGATCACCGCGCTAATTTGATCAATATGACGCCCGTCTGCACTCGGCCAGCTCCGCCATTGTTGACCATACACCGGTCCAAGATCTCCCTTCTCATTTGCCCACTCATCCCAAATAGTCACTTTATTTTGTTGCAAGTAAGCAATATTGGTTTCGCCTTTTAAAAACCAAAGTAATTCATGAATAATGGAGCGGAGATGGCACTTTTTGGTGGTCACCAAAGGAAAACCCTGTTGCAGATCAAAACGCATCTGGTAACCAAAAACGGAAAGGGTGCCTGTCCCCGTACGATCATCTTTTATGGTGCCATGATCTAAGATATGCTGCATAAGTTTCTGATATTGTTTCATATCATCATCCTGTCACTCGATGGTTATTACGACGGTAAGCCCATATTAATAAGATCAGGCCGGCAATAATCATCGGTAAAGAAAGAATTTGCCCCATACTTATCATGTTATCAAATAATCCTAACTGAGCATCGGGCTGGCGGAAGAACTCAATGATAAAACGAAAGACACCATAAGCAATCAAAAAGAGCCCAGAGACACTGCCTACCGGTCTAGATTTACGAATAAACACATTTAAGATAATAAATAAGACAATGCCTTCTAGAACCAACTCATATAACTGGGACGGATGACGAGGTAATACACCGTAAGTATCTAATAATTGTTGCCACTGCGGATGGGATGCGACCAAATCCAAATCTTCCAAACGCGATCCGGGGAATAACATGGCCCATGAAGTCTCTGGGGCAACCCGTCCCCAGAGTTCACCATTAATAAAATTACCTAATCGACCAGCGCCGAGGCCAAACGGAATTAAAGGTGCAATAAAATCAGAAACTTGGAAGAATGAGCGTTGCGTCTTTCTGGCAAAAAGAAGCATCACAATGATCACCCCTATCAAACCGCCATGGAAAGACATTCCCCCATCCCAAACTTTAAACAGGTAAGTCGGATCACTTAAAAACATCGGCAAGTTATAGAAAAAAACATACCCTATGCGTCCACCAAGGAATACCCCGAGAAACCCAAAATAAAGTAAGTTTTCCACTTCTGCTTTATTCCAGCCACTGTTTGGTTTATCCGCCCTGCGACAGGCTAACCACATAGCAAAAATAAACCCAATCAGATACATCAGTCCATACCAATGTAAAGAAATAGGCCCAACGGAAAAAATAACCGGATCAAATTTAGGGAAGGCAATATAGCTCATAATTATGGGTCACCGTTACATTACTTATTGTTATCTGACCAATGGCATACTGTCCATGATCAGATAAAGGTTATCGTCCAATTGAATCCATGATAGCACAGCATCAGCAATGGGTAACCCTACACGATATGAGCGAGTTATTATCGACCACCACGAATTAACCCACCCAATCCTCGACGTTCCATAAATAAGGAAATTTGATAACGCACTTCACGGGTCGTCGAGGCTTGAAGCAACTGCGCCGCCAGTTGCTCGCTCTCACTGCAGGGTAAATGCCTCAACAAATACTTAATTCGAGGAATATTTTTACCATTCATACTCAGGTGCCTGAATCCCATGCCAATTAAAACGGGCACACAGATAGGATCACCCGCCATTTCTCCACAAATACTCACAGGAAGTTCATGACGTTTTGCTTCAGAAATGATGCGGTACAAGGCATGTAAAACCGCAGGATGCAGTGAGTCGTATAAGTTGGCGACCCGAGTATTATTACGATCAACAGCAAGTAAGTACTGGGTTAAATCATTGCTGCCAACCGAAATAAAATCAACTTTATTGGCTAATTGGTCGATCATAAATATCATTGAAGGCACTTCGATCATAATACCAATTAAAGGCTGAGGTATGCTGTAACCCAGCATCTCTTCCACTTCATGCAATGCCCTAGCAATCAGTTCTCGTGCATCCTCCACCTCTTCCAAACTGGTGATCATCGGTAATAATAGGTGCAGATTGCCCGACGCCGCATTGGCTCTTAGCATCGCACGAACTTGAACCAGAAAGATATCCGGTTGATCTAAGGTTAAACGAATACCACGCCATCCCAGAGCGGGGTTCTCTTCACTTAACGGCATGTAGGGGAGCTGTTTGTCTGATCCAATATCAAGGGTACGCAAGGTGACAGGTTTTTGATGAAATAATTGTAGCATCCCCTGATATTGCGCAACCTGCTCATCTTCAGAAGGAAAACCACTTTGCAGCATAAACGGAACCTCTGTCCGGTATAATCCAATACCATCAACCCAATTATCCTGTTCCCGTTCTAGCTCTGCACTGAGTCCAGCATTTAATAAAATCTGAACATTTTCACCACTTTTCAATTGTCCCGGTTTGTCAGCCACGCCTTCCGCAGTTTGGATAAGTGCATTTTCTTCTTTGATTAATCGCTGATATTCGGTAATTAAAATAGGTTCAGGTTCGATAAAAACTTCACCGCGATAACCATCAACGATCAATTGACGTTTATCCAGTTGTTCAGGAAGGACATCCGCTGCCATTAAGGTCGGGATCCCCATAGCCCGAGTCATAATGGCAGCGTGAGAATTGGCAGCGCCATCCCTGACGACAATCCCCACCAAGCGATCTTGTGGTAATTCCGCTAATGAGGTGGCCGTCAATTCATCAGCCACCAGAATAAAACGCTCAGGCCAGTTATTATTCCCCTGCAATGTATCATCCAAATGGAATAACAGCCGTTGGCCAAGCTCTCTAATATCCAAGCTTCGTTCACGCAAATACGGGTCCTGCAATCGGGCAAATTGAGTCGCATATTGTTCTATAACGACTTTAACAGCCCATTCTGCAACGTCTCCTTGGTGAATTCTGGCCAGTAAATCTTGTTTAAGTCGAGGATCATTAAGTAGGTGAGAATACAAATCAAAAACAGCAGCACTTTCTTTTTGTGCGCTCGTAGTAAAACGCTTACTGTAGCGACGAAATTCATCTCCAGCATCAGACATCGCCAGCAACAAGCGTTCTCTTTCTTTTTCGATATCAAGGGTTGATGCTCTGGACACTTGTTCGAGGGTTGGCTGAGTCTTATCCATCCACCCAATCGCAACAGCAACACCAGGAGAAGCAACAACACCATCAACACGGCTTTGCCGATACAGACCAAACAGCTGCCTTAACTGGGCAGGGGAAAACAGTCCCGCTATTTGCGTTGCCAAAGTCACAAGGAATGACTCTTCACTTTCGTCAAATTGACGATGTTCACGCTGCTGCACCACCAGCACACCCAACACTTTTCGGCGACTAATGATCGGCGCCCCCAAAAATGCACGATAAGGATCTTCTTTTACCGATGGAATATATTTAAAGCTGGGGTGAAGCTGACCATCTGCCAGATTAATCGGTTCGGCTAAGCGCCCCACCAAGCCGACAATCCCTTCATCCATACCGAGCGCAACACTTTTTGCTCGTGGTTTTTTTAGCCCGCGCGTGGCCATCAGGTAATAACAGCGGCGGTCATTATCGACAAGGTATACAGAACACACTTCGGTTTTCATGGTTAAACAGACCTCATTAACCAAAAGTTCCAGTGCGTCCTCAAGCCTGGCTGAACTCGCCACTTTATCTACAATATCGCGCAGTTGTGTGAGCTTCAGTGTCATTCAGGATCCTCGTTTACGCCGAATTACGCCGGCGTGTCGGCTAGTATTGTTTTCCTGCGGCGCTACCATCGCAATCGCAAATTCTTTCATAACTCGACGGTAAACGTCGCGCTTGAACGAGACGACCTGGCGAACTGGATACCAGTAACTCACCCAACGCCAACCATCAAATTCAGGACTCCCCGTGCCCTGAACATTCACCGCACTATCAGGACATTGTAACTGCAGTAAAAACCACTTTTGTTTTTGACCAATACAGACAGGTCTAGTATCCCAACGCACCAAACGTTTGGGTAATTTGTAACGTAGCCAGTTGCGGGTCGACGCCAGTAACTTGACATCCTTGCGTTGTAAGCCGACCTCTTCAAACAATTCGCGGTACATAGCCTGTTCCGGCGTTTCTCCTAGATTGATCCCCCCTTGAGGAAATTGCCATGAGTGCTGCCCAAAACGCCTAGCCCATAAAACCTGCCCCTGCTTATTACAAATTACAATCCCCACATTTGGGCGGTAGCCATCATTGTCAATCACAGACTACCTCAAGACATAAATTAGATAGACTGATTGTTTCATACTCTATTGCAGTGGTAAACCATTGACAGCATCCGTCGTGCAGTTATTACTGATTTAATCGTCAAGTCAGAAACAAAACACGCTCACACGGTTCAAAAGATTAATCAGGTTTATGCACGTTTTCTGTGGATAGTTTTGTGAAAAAAGTGGGGTATGTTGGGATAAGTCCACCTCCCTCCAATGACAGAAAATAAAGAGAATAAAAATATATTTGCATTAAATCAGCTGGTTATATTAATAATCATGCATTAAACTGCAACAAAGTCACGAGGATAACTCTCGAAAAAATCGACGCGAGCAAAAAAACAACAACAGGTAAGTTATCCACAAAATTAGTCGCATATTTGTTCATAATAATAAAAAAACTTCAGTTTTTACCAAGAAACTCCTGTAAATAGAACCAGTATTACTTAAAAATAATTTTTATCCAGAATTTCTGTGGATAAACTGGTATACAACCTTGTTTATTCTCAGTAAGAAACGGGGATAACCAATAACAGCAACAGAATACCTCTCGTCTTTTCCATTAAAAAATCATGATTAATCATGCTATTATTAATTTTATTCTCCCGAATTTTAGCTCGGTAAGACGGACTGAAATGAAATGTGTGTTTTTTAATCAGAGATGTTTTTATGTCTAACCCTAATGACATAGGATCGCGACCAGAAAGTGAAGCGCAATTATTCCACGCAGCCACTCGTCTAGCAGGCCTGTGTTTTAAAGAGGTGGCCAGTCAACTCAATCTGCGAGTCCCACCTAACCTTAAGCGGGACAAAGGCTGGGTTGGGATGTTACTTGAAGCCGCACTGGGTGCAAATGCAGGCAGTAAAGCCGTACAAGATTTCCAGCATTTAGGCATTGAGTTAAAAACCATCCCTGTCGACCACAATGGCCAGCCTCTAGAAACGACCTTTGTTTGCGTAGCTCCTCTAACTGGAAACAGTGGCGTGACTTGGCAGAATAGCCACGTCCGTCAAAAACTCTCTCGGGTCTTATGGATCCCAATAGAAGGATCCCGTACCATTCCTTTAGCGGAAAGGTGTATAGGATCACCATTATTGTGGGAGCCGTCAAAATTAGAGCAACAACAACTGCAAGCAGATTGGGAAGAATTGATGGACATGATTGTACTTGGTCAGGTCGAGAAGATCACTGCCAAAATAGGTGAATACCTACAAATTCGCCCTAAAGCCGCCAATGCTAACGCCTTAACAGAGGCAATTGGACCACAAGGACAACCCATTATGACGCTACCACGTGGTTTTTATTTGAAGAAAAAGTTTACTCAAGCGTTATTAGCCAAACACTTTGTTTGCTGATTACCTCAGTCCGAAATAGACTGCGCTCCCCCGCCACGGCATGGCTATTTACATTAAAAATATTTACTTACTTCTTTTACTGTTCTTTTCCCCTTCCGCGAAGGAGGCAATACTGCTCAATCTCTCTATTTGCGGTATATTCATTAATATTGCAATCTAAAATTTGGAGATCTCATGGGAAGTTGGTTTTATCAATGTTGCTTTATTGTCGCAATTGGCTTAATCAGCGGCTGTAGTCACCCGTATATTATGTCAACCCATGATGGTCGGCTTATTAAAACACAAAACAAGCCCTCTATTGACAAAGAAACGGGACTGCTTTCTTATAAAGATGAAATGGGGCGACGGAACCAAATTAATCAAGATCAAATTTCTAGCATGATAAAAAAATAACCCTAAAGCATGCCCCCGCCACCTCATGACGATCATGTTTGGCACTTATCGATTTCTCCTCTTTCTGCTATGACCGCGGTAAGTTTGCGGCAATAAGGAAATCAGTTATGTACTATCATCGTATCCCTCATAGTTCTCTGGAAATCAGTCAACTTTCTCTAGGAACCATGACATTTGGCGAACAAAATACACGGGCCGATGCCGCATTACAGTTGGACTATGCACTCGAAAGGGGCATTAATTTTATTGATACAGCGGAGATGTATCCCGTTCCACCACGTCCAGAAACACAAGGTAGAACCGAAAGTTATATCGGTGAGTGGCTGAAAAAAACACATCAGCGTCAAAAGATCATTCTTGCCAGTAAAGTAGCGGGGCCCGTACGCGGTAATGATGCCGCTATCCGCCCACAACAAAAATTGGATCGTAAAAATATTCGTGAAGCATTAGAGAATTCATTACGTCGCTTAAACACCGATTATTTGGATCTTTATCAGCTACACTGGCCGCAGAGACAAAGTAACTTCTTTGGTCGACTTGGTTACACCTACAGTGAGGAACAAGCTGAGGTCACGTTGCTGGAAACACTGGAGGCGCTTACCGAGCAAGTTAAAGCTGGAAAAATACGCTATATCGGCGTCTCCAATGAAAGTGCGTGGGGTGTCATGCGCTATTTGCATTTGGCAGAGAAACATCAACTGCCCGCCATTGTCAGTATTCAAAATCCCTACAGCCTGCTAAACCGGAGCTTCGAAGTGAGTTTAGCTGAAATCAGCCAGCATGAGGGCGTTGAATTGCTAGCGTATTCTGCACTTGCCTTTGGTACATTAAGTGGGAAATATCTCAAAGGCCAACAACCTAAAGGCGCAAGGAATACATTATTTAGTCGTTTTACTCGCTATTCCGGCCTTCAAGCACAATTAGCAACCCAAGCGTATGTCGAGCTCGCTCAGCAATATCAACTGGATCCAGCACAAATGGCGCTAGCATGGGTCAGACAACAACCGTTTGTTGCCACAACCATCTTAGGTGCCACCAGCATTGAGCAACTGAAAAGCAATATTGATAGTTTCGATATTACTCTCGGTAATGAGCTACTGCAAAAAATAGAAGCCATCCACCAACGCTTTACCTATCCAGCCCCCTAATAGATCGTACCATCACGGAGCCACCACGGGTTCCGTTATCTCTTGATTGAATAAGGCGAGTCTTCCTTCTCCTCGCCTGATGCCAAGGATACCGGTGATGGTAGGCGAGATGAAATGCACTGATCACTCAGTTCCTGGTTCCTGCTTCAACGGATGGCCTGATTGCGCCACTCCTCCAAATAATTCATTGACTTGCGAGCAGACTATAAAAGGCCTGTTCTCTGGTCAAGTCATACTTTATTGGTTTATACGGAAGTGCCCCCTTGAAGGGAACAAACAATACATTCAAAACCAACGAGCCTAACCCCTCGTCGAAATTCCCCCTCATCTTCATCGCTGGGGGGACGCTTTCGTAACGAGTGATAGCTTGAGTACGCTACCAGCTGCCCAAAATAGGCTTGAACCAAGTAAGGATAAAAGGGCTTGAGGATCACCACACAAGGCGACAATCCGGTTGAGAAATGCCCGAAAAATGTCAACGGCAGAAGATAAGCAGGACATGCTACTGGCGCGGGAGCGATAACGTTGGTCAATAGCAATGTGAGCAGATACAAACATGGAAACATCCCAAATGCCATGTCTACCCCAAATCCCGCCATCAAGCTACCAAAAACTGAACCTAATAAGAACGCAAAAATTGTGCTGGCTTCCATCCCGCCATTGCCCTGAACTCATCGTTGATCGTTCAGAAAATCACGTAATATCCCATATTTTACCGGTGAATAGAGTGCCGTTCCCACGCCAACTAAAGCATAACCAGTAAAAAGATCGGATCCACATGCAATCCGTATCGCCCCCATTAACTTGATAAGATGAGCGACCAGCATCACGTGTTTTTTACAAAATGATCGGCGATCTGCCCGATCAAAGGCGCCACCACAATCTAAGCAGTCACAAAGATCGAAAACAATAACGCTTGCGCCCCTGCCGGACGCCCCAGTTGAATTAACTTTGCTACGGCCATAAATAACAGCGAGTTATCCGAAAACACGGATAAAAATTGACCTAACAATACCAAGGATAAGTCGCACTGCTTATCCCCTCGGCTTAGCAAACCATCACTCCGTCTTTCGTTTCCATTGCTTATTGAAGCAGATCCTGCATATGACGATAATCAGGTTTACCACTGGCAAGAAAGGGAATGTCAGCAATCCAACGAATGTCATTGGTTAACAGAAGTTCACTGCTTCCTTGCTGGCGTACCACGCGTCGTAATGTCTCTCGATCCAATTCAGGATCCGTAGTAAAGAGCACTAAGGCCTCGCCCCGCTGACTGTCCGCCCGACGCATCATCACATGCTGGTGACTAGGTGATGCCTGCCGTGCCAAGGTCTCCGCCTTTTCAAGGGAGATCATTTCACCAGCCACCTTGGCGAAGCGTTTTTCTCGTCCTTGGATCTGACAAAACCCGTCGGCATCAAACGTGACAATATCCCCGGTGTCATACCATCCAAGCTCTCGCCGACCTTCACCATTATCTGCCGCTGGCGGCTCAATCACACCCGGTGCGTCAGGACGTAAATAGCCTAACATAATATTCGGCCCTTTTACCTGCAAACGGCCGCCCTGCTCAATACCTGGCACTGAGATTAAGCGACTGTCGAGCGCGGGCAGTAAACGCCCAACTGTGTTGGGCTTTCTGGTACCGGGCACATTGATTGAGATCACTGGGGCACATTCCGTTGCACCATAACCTTCAAGGATGGTGATCCCAAATTTATCCTGATAGAGTGTTGCAACGGCAGGTTGCAGTTTCTCAGCTCCCGCTACGACATACCTTAATCGAGAAAAATCAAAAGCATGAGCCTGAGCTGCATAGTTGCCTAAAAAGGTCGAGGTACCAAAAATAACGGTACAATCTTTATCATAAATAAGTTCAGGAATGATCTTGTAATGCAATGGGCTGGGATACAGAAACGCTTTAGCTCCTGTCAGCATGGGTAAAAATAACCCCACCGTCAGTCCGAATGCATGGAATAGCGGCAGCGCACTCATAAAGACATCGTTTGGACCAAAATCCGCCACCGTTCTTATCTGTTCCACATTGGCTAACACGCTTTTATGGCTGTGAACGACCCCTTTGGGTCGGTCTTCTGAACCCGAAGTAAAAAGAATGATCGCGCTATCTTCTGGTCTCTGTTGTAATTCGGCACGTTGAGGCTTCCATAAATGCGCGGCAACCCAGAGTTTGTCCGTCAATTTTAATTCTGACTGTAAATCCTCTAAAAAGAGCCACTGAATATGAGGTAACTGTTGGATAAGTTTGTGCAGTTCCGCTTTCTCAATAAACTGCCTCGAGGTGATGACGCGACGAATTTCGGCGGCTTTCACTGCGTCACTCAACGCCTCAACCCCTGAGGTATAGTTCAGCATGGCCGGCACTCTCCCTCGCAGCGTGGCGGCCATTAACACACAACTACTGATAATGGTATTGGGCAGCAGTAATCCGAGATGCTCGCCGGGTTGGCTCCACTTGTTAATTAACCGACTGATCGCGAATATTTTTTTTAGCACACCTCGGTAATTTTCGGGTTGAGAACCAAGATCGTCAAGACAAGTGTGCCGCCACCCAAAGCGACGGGCTGAATCAATAAATGCTTGAAAGAGTGTCTGTTTTGGCCGCGCTAACATTCTCGCTTCCTGCATAATATGACGGAGATGCTCACCAGCCAGGTGACGACGTTCACTGGCGGACGTTGCTTCTGGCATCGGGATACGCGTCGCAGGGAGGATCACTAAGCGGATTTTGCAAAACCAACGACGCGGGGTTTTGAATTTAGAGAAAGGCGTATATTCAGCCCCTTCAATTCGTACTGGTACCACTAATGCTTGGCTTTTAGCCGCAACGAAGGCCGTACCACTGTAAACTTTCATTAAAGTGCCAGTAACACTGATTCGCCCTTCTGGAAAAATGACAACCGGTCTACCTTGCTCAATTAATCGTAACAAGTATTTAAGAGACAAGGATTGCGAAGGATCTAAAGCGATAAGATCAACTTTCGATTTGACCAGTCGTAAGCACCAGCTATTAATGTAGCTGCTATGGATGGCAAAGACCGGTTTCACAGGCAAAAATAGCGCCAGTAATAACCCGTCTAAGAATGAAATATGGTTAGGGGTAATAAGCAGTTTGTTGTGTTTAAATACACTCGTATCCCCTTGAACTTCACATCCCCAAAGAAGGCGACATATTACACGTAATAATCGTAAAAACATTCACTTTTCCAGAAGTTACTGAATGGAACTCACCAAATAATAGAAAAGTATTAATGAATAAAAGAATTAAAACAAATCTTTTATGTGTTACGTCTGCATTTTTTAGCGAGACTGGACTCGCAACGAATGAGTTTAGTCTGGATAATGATAGCCTCCTCCCAATGCCTTCACCAAATTCACACTAGCAACCCATTGAGATGATTCTAAGCTTAATAACTTTTGCTTTTCGCTTAACTGACTGTTTTCTGTCGTCACCACATCCAAATAATCAATTTTACCGGCGAGATATTGATTGCGTGTCACACGAGCCGACGTTTTAGCTGCCTCTACGGCAGCACGCTGCTGTACCAATTCATGACTCACACTTTGCAGTTGCACCAAATTATCTTCGACCTCACCTATCGCCTGTAAAACGGTTTGTCGGTAACTGGCCACACTCGCATCATAAGCCGCCTCTGCCTGCCTTTTTTTGGCGGTTGTGGCACCAAAGTCGAGAACAGTACCACTTAATTGTGGTCCTAGAGACCAAACACGCTGCGGTAATGTCAGAAGATTATGCAGTACCGAACTGCTAAATCCACCGCTGGCACTGATAGACAGGTCAGGGTAATAACCACTGATCGCAATACCTATCTGCTCATTGGCGGCCGCAACCGATCTTTCAGCCGCTGCAATATCGGGCCGACGTTGTAACAATGATGCGGGCAGTGAGGTTGGAATTGTCGGTAAATGAGCCTGTAACGGTGCCGCAGGCAGGTGGAATTGCGCCGGGGTTGTTCCGGCGAGCAAAGCAATGGCATGTTCTAACTGGGCGCGTTGCCATTGCACGTTTTCCAGATTCGATCGTGTACTGGCAACTTGCTGTTGAGCCTGTGCAACACTGGCTAAGGTAGCTAAACCCGCTTGATAACGGTTATTCACTATCCTCAATGAGTCCTGATAGATCTGGATGCTTTGCTGATCTAACGCTATCTGCTGATCCATCACTCGTAATTTGAAATAGTTTTGTGCCAACTCCGCCTGCGCACTCAAGGTCGCATTCGCCAACTGTGCCGCGCTGGCTTCGGCTTCAGCCTGATTTTCGCGTTGCTGGCGACGCAATTTACCCCATAAATCTAACTGCCAACTGGCTTGCAATCCAGTACTGTAACTGTTAGCGATTGATTGAGTGCTCGCGGAACGCGTCCCTTGACCATTGATATTGAGGTCAGGAAATCGGGCAGCTTGTGCACCAGCAACCAAGGCCAGTGCTTGTCGATATTTCGCTTCATACATCGCGATGTTCTGATTCGATAGCACCACGTTAGGCAAAAGCTGATTAAGAACAGGATCACGATAAATCATCCACCAATCCCCTTTAGATAGCGCATCTAAGGGTTCCGCTTTCTGCCAACCTTGGCTTTCTTTGTAGGTCACAGGTAAAGATACGAGAGGTCGATGGTAGTCAGGCCCGACACGACAGGCTGTTAACAGTAAACTTAGACTGACCACTCCCCCTGATATGACGTATTTCATACTGAATTTCCTGAATGCGTTAATCGAGACCAGCCTCTTTTTATCCCTTGACTCAAGTGATCAAGCCAAAGATAAACAACAGGTGTAGTCAATAAAGTCAGTACTTGACTCAATATCAATCCGCCTGTGATTGCCAGTCCCATTGGCTGGCGTAATGCCGCATCTCCCGCATTCGATAACGCCATCGGCAGCGCACCAAAAAAAGCAGCCAGACTGGTCATCACAATCGGTCTAAAACGATGAAGACAAGCTTGAATAATCGCCTGTTGCGCCGACAATCCCTGCTGCCGTTGCGCTGCCAGCGCAAAATCTATCATCATGATGGCATTTTTTTTAACGATCCCGATAAGCAAGATCAAGCCAATTAAAGCAATCAAGGTCAACTCAGTGTGACTCAACCATAGCAGTAATAATGCCCCAACACCCGCGGAAGGCAAGGTAGAGAGAATGGTTAGGGGATGAATGTAGCTTTCATATAACATCCCCAATACCAGATAGACGGCCACCAATGCGGAAAGAATAAGCCATGGCATGGTGTTATTAAGGTTATCCGCCGCCTTGGCGGTTCCCTCAAAACTGGTTGCGATCTCACTCGGTAAACCAATGCGAGCGCATGCTTCCTTAATTAATTTCTGCGCTTCAGGTAAGGAGACCCCGTCGGCTAACTCAAAGGAGAGAGTGCTGGTTGCGGATTGGCCCTGATGCTGAACGGATAAGGGTGCATTGGATGAGCTAAATGTCGCGATACTGGCCAAGGGAACGCGCTCACCACGGTTGTTAATCAGGTAAGTTTTGGCGAGTTGCGCCGGATCACTGGCACTTTGACTCTCTAACATCATCACCACTTTATACTGATTTAATGTTTTATAGATACTCGCAATTTGCCGCTGACTGAACGAGTTATCTAATAGGGTGTCCAGCATCGCCACATCAAGACCTAAGCGTGACGCTTTATCACGATCGATATCAATCATCACCTGCTGCCCCCCTTCCTCGGAATCACCACTGACACTGGTGAGTTGGGGGATCCCTTCCATTGCTTTTTTTAGTTTTGGTGTCCAAGTGCGCAATAAATCGAGATCATCAGCCTGTAAACTAAACTGCCATGAGGCATAGCTACTGCGACCGCCAACATGTAAATCTTGGGCAGGCATCAAAAACATCTGTGCACCAGCCATATTCCGAGTCTGCCCCATTAATGCATTGGCAATCTGACTGGCCGTTTTATCACGTTTTTTATAGTCCTTTAATCGAACAAAAAGCATCCCCAAATTTTGACTGCCAAAATGTCCACCGCCTACCGAAGCCATCACAGTAGAGACATCGGGATCTTTTTCAATAATTTTGGAATATTGCTGTAATTTAGGCAACATGGCTTGGTAAGAGATGTTTTGATCAGCAAAGACTGCGCCCATCAAGATCCCCGTATCCTGCGCCGGAAAAAAGCCTTTTTTTACTTGAGAAAATAAACCCACATTGACCAAAATAGTAAGTAACAGCGTACACAGGGTAATTGTCTGATGCGCCAGTACCCAATGCAATATTTTGATATAACGCTGCAAGAGTCGGCCTAATACCGTTTCAATTATCATGAACAATTTGGGGTGATGTACAGGAGTCGCGGGTTTGGATTTCAGTAACCGAGCACAAAGCATGGGGGTTAAGCTGAGTGAAACAAACATGGAAATAATCAATGAGATAGAGAGGGTAACGGCAAATTCTCGAAATAATCGCCCAACGATACCAGACATTAATAGAATGGGAATAAATACCGCGATAAGGGAAAATGTCATCGAGAGAACGGTTGAACTGACCTCGCGCGCGCCCTTGATTGCGGCACGGAGTGGTCCCATTCCCGCCTCAATATGACGCATAATGTTTTCCAGTACAACAATCGCATCATCAACGACAAACCCCGTTGCCACAATCAAGGCCATCAAGGACAGATTATCTAAACTGTAACCCAGCAAATACATAATACTGCAAGTGCCAATCAGTGAAACAGGGATCGCCAAAGTCGGGATCAAGACGGAGCGCCAGTCACGCAGAAAAACAAAAACGACCACAATCACCAGCACAATGGCTTCCAAGAGGGTTTTTCCCGTATCACGTAAAGAAGATTGCACAGTCGGCGAGCGATCGATCATCAATTTTAACTGTGTATCTGCAGGTAATGCTTTATTAATTTCAGGTAATCGTGCTTTTACCGCCTTAATGGTTGCCAACATGTTGGCACCACTTTGACGTGTGATTTTTATGGTGATAGCCGGTGAACCATTCAAATACCCGCCCACAAATTTATTCTGTATGCTTTCATACACATCAGCAACGTCGCCAAGACGGACAAGGTGATCACCTTGGTAACCAACAATCAATTGTCGGTAATCATTGGCATGCGCTAACTGATCATTGCTTGCCACCATCCAAGACAACTTTTCTCCTTGTAAAAAACCCTTTGGCTGATTGGTGGTACCATTGACCACCGCTTGCCTCACCTTATCGAGTGAGATCCCTAAATTCACCAATTTATCAGGATGCAGATCAATACGTATTGCGGGTAATGAACTCCCCATGATGGTGACATCGCCAACCCCATTAACTTGAGCCAACTCGGGCTGCACACGGCTTTCTGCAATATCATAAAGCTCACCCGGGCTACGATTAGCTGAGGTTAATGACAAAATCAAAATAGGCGAATCGGAGGGGTTGAATTTACGGTAAGAAGGAAGCTGAGGCATCGCATCGGGTAACATGGATCGTGAGGCATTAATGGCAGCCTGTACATCCCTTGCTGCACCATTAATATCACGATCCAATTCAAACTGCATAACAATGGAGGTCGAACCTTGAGCACTGCTCGAGGTCATTTCTGTGATGCCGGCAATTTGACCTAAAGCTCGCTCAAGCGGCGTGGCAACGGATGATGCCATCGTCTCAGGACTGGCACCGGGTAAACTGGCACTGACCATCACGGTTGGCAAATCCATCTGAGGTAGCGGAGCAACTGGTAATAAGCGATAACCCAGTATACCCAAGATGACAATCGCGGCCATCATCAGTGTCGTTGCGACAGGACGAAGAATAAACCAGCGGCAGAGATTCATGGATATCCCCGTTCTTGCCCAGGGACTGTTTTTGTCCTGCGTTTCGTTTTTCTCGCTATTTTATCAAACCACAAATAAATAACCGGTGTTGAGAAAAGGGTCAATATTTGGCTAACAATAAGTCCACCCACAATCACAATCCCCAATGGCTGACGTAGCTCAGCCCCCGATCCTGAAGCCAACATTAAGGGTAACGCCCCCAATAATGCCGCCATGGTGGTCATTAATATCGGACGAAATCGCAATAAACAGGCCTGATGAATGGCCTGTTGCGCAGAGAGATTACGCCTTTTTTCTGCATCCAAGGCAAAATCGATCATCATAATGGCATTTTTCTTAACAATACCAATCAGTAATATCATGCCAATTAAGGCAATCAGGCTGAACTCTGTACCACTGAGCAATAAAGCGAGCAATGCACCAATGGCAGCAGACGGCAAAGTAGACAAGATGGTGACAGGATGTATAAAACTTTCATAGAGAATGCCCAAGACCAGATACATCGTGAGTAAGGCTGCAACGATTAGCCACAGTGTATTTCCCGTTGCACTTTGGAATGCACTGGCTTCGCCATGGTAATGTAGATTGATTGACGAAGGCAGTCCTAATTGTTGGCAAACCTCAGCAATCACCTTTTGCGCCGCCTCTAACGCGTACCCTTGCTGCAAGTTAAATGAGAGCATGACCGATGGCATTTGACCAATGCGCATATTCATCAATGAGCCTGTTCGCTGTTCAATCTTCGCGATAGAGGTTAACCTAACCATGGAGCTAATGCCTGTATTGGCATTGTTCTTATCCTGTTGGGCTGTTTTTGATGCGGTATTCTTGCTTTGTGATACAGAGGACTTAAGCCAGATATCCTCCAAATCTCGGGGATGCTGTTGATAAGCTTTTTCCACCGCCAAGACCACCCGATATTGATTTGATTGAGTAAAGATAGTTGAAATTAAACGCTGACCATACGCATTATATAACGCCGTATCGACGTCTGCGGCACTGATCCCTAACCGTGCGGCTTTATCCCGATCTAATTCAATCCAAGCAACCCGCCCTTGGTTCTGTAAGTTACTGACCACATCTTTAAATTCAGGATGGGAACGTAGGGCTTTCACCAATTTTGGTGTCCACTGCACCAATTGAGCGCTATCTAAGGCAGACAAAGAAAACTGATATTGCCCGGCTGTGACCTGATCATTGACCGACAGATCTTGCCCAGCTTGCAGATAAAGCTGGATCCCTGCAACCTGAAGTACCTCAGATTCGATGGATCTCATGATCTCATTGACGCGTTGTTTTCTTTCACTAAACGGCTTAAGGGTGATCTGGATCCGGCCACTATTCAAGCTATTATTGATCCCATCTACCCCGACAATGGAGGTGAGCGATTGTACCGCTGGATTTTTTTGGATAATTCTTACTAATTTCTGCTGTCGCTGATTCATTTCGCTGAACGAAACATCTTGCGATGCTTGGGTTATCCCCTGAATAACACCAGTGTCTTGCTCCGGAAAAAATCCTTTGGGTACGACCAGATAAAGTAATGCTGTTAACAATAATGTGCCAACCGCCAGCAATAAAGTTAAACGTTGATGACCCAATACGACGCTTAAACACCGGTCATAGCGATCGATTAACCACTGGAAGCCTTGTTCACTCTTACGAGAAAAGGCTGACTGTTGCTGTTCTGGTATATGGCGTAATAAATAGGCACACAACATGGGTGTCAGACTGAGAGAAACCAACATCGAGACCAGAATGGAAACGGCCAGCGTAATTGCAAATTCACGGAATAGCCGGCCGACCACATCGCCCATGAATAATAAAGGGATCAAAACAGCGATCAGTGAAAAAGTTAATGAAATAATTGTGAAACCGATCTGTTTAGAGCCTTGAAGGGCCGCCTGCATTGGACTGTCACCCTGTTCAAGACGACGGATGATATTTTCTACCACCACGATGGCATCATCAATGACAAAGCCTGTAGCCACGGTCAGTGCCATTAATGATAAATTATTCAGGCTAAACCCCAATAAATACATCACAGCAAAGGTACCGATCAGGGATAACGGTACCGCGACACCGGGGATCAACGTGGCGGGAATATTACGTAAAAATAGGAATGTCACCATCACCACAAGCGCAACAGAGAGAACCATTTCAAACTGAACATCACTGATTGAGGCACGGATGGTTTGGGTACGATCTGAAACGATTTGTAATTTTACCCCCTCAGGCAATAGGGCTTGCAGTTGAGGTAATTTGGCCTTGATTTCATCCACGACCGCAATCACATTCGCCCCAGGTTGCCTTTGAATATTAATAATGATGGCAGGCTTATCACCGCTGGTCGCCGACTGAAAACTGTTTTCTGATTGCAAAGAGACAGAGGCAATCTCTTTCAAACGCAAAGCACTGCCATTCTGCCAACGTAAGATCAAGTTACGATATTGTTCTGGTGTCCGTAGCTGATCATTGGCGTCAATGGTATAGGAATGGTATTGACCATCAAATCCGCCTTTAGAACCATTGACATTACTACTATTAATCAGGTTACTGACCTCCTCCAGCGTCAGTCCTCTTGCCGACAACGCACTGGGATCGACCTGAATGCGAATCGCCGGCTGATGCCCACCTGATAAACTGACCAAACCCACCCCTGAAATCTGTGATAATTTGAGTGCAACGCGAGTATTAATCAGATCCTGTACTTGGGTTAATGGCAAGTGACTGGATGTCGCGGCAAGGCTAACAACAGGGGTATCTGCCGGATTGACCTTTTTATAAGTCGGTGGGTTAGGCAGATCCTGAGGTAAGAGAGACGTCGAGGCATTGATCGCAGCCTGTACTTCCTGTTCCGCCACGTCCAGACCCAATCCCAAATCAAAACGCAGGGTGATAACGGATGCTCCCCCTGAACTGGCCGACGTCATCTGACTAAGACCACTCATCTGTCCCAATTGTCGTTCCAATGGTGAGGTCACTGCACTGGAAATAATATTGGGGCTGGCACCAGGATAAAGGGTGGTGACCTGTATGGTAGGATAATCCACCTGAGGCAACGCAGAAACAGGCAATAATCGCCAAGCGATCAAGCCTGATAATAAGACGGCGAGCATCAATAAAATGGTCGCGACGGGACGCTCAATAAAAAGGCGGGACGGATTCATTAGTCTGTTTTCCGATCCGCATTTGCGGGCATGACTTGTTCCGCCTCGTTGCGCTTCATCGGATCCGTTGACTCCATCTCAACCACACGAACTTTCATTTTATCCGTTAAACGATCAATCCCGTCCAGTACGACCTTTTGTCCCGCAGTCACCCCTGAAACGACAACTTGTTTATCACTGCCATACAGCACACCTGCTGTGATTTTTTGGCGGGTGACGCTGTTATCCTGATTAATAATATAAACGTAACTGCCTTGATTACTGATTTGTATTGCTTGAACAGGAACGACCACGACCTGATGTAAGGTTTTGAGTAATAAACGTAACTTAACAAACTGATTGGCAAATAATGCCTCATCCTGATTGGCAAAACGCCCTTTCAGTTCAATACTGCCGGTATTAATATCGATACGATTACTCAGATAGTTAACACTACCCTCCGCTAAGGGAGTCGTCCCATCCTGATCAAATACCGTCGCGGGCAAACGACCTTGCAATTTTAATTGTTCAGCTAATTGAGGAATATCGCTTTGTGGTAAACTGAACGTGACATCAGCAGGTTGCATATTGGTAATCGTGACTAGCCCATTGCTGTCTGATCCATGAACCATATTACCCGGATCAACTTGGCGCAATCCGACTTTACCGGCAATCGGTGCCGTGATTTTGGCATAATCAATATTGATCAGCGCATTATCAATTTGAGCCTGCGCCTGTTTGACTTGCCCTTGATATTGAGTCGTGAGGGCGATCTGACTTTCTAGATCCTGCTTTGCTAATGAATCTTGAGCAAATAATTTACGATAACGGGCCAGTGTCAGTTTCGCATTCGTTAATAACGCTTGATTTTGCTCTAACACGCCCTGATATTGTTTGAGAGTGGCTTGATATTGGCGATCATCAATCTGGGCCAATAATTGCCCTTGTTTGACAAACTGACCTTCAGTAAAAAACACCTGTTGCAACTGGCCATCAATCCGGCTCACCACCACCACATTGCCCGAAGGTACCACCGTTCCCGGCGCCGACAGATAGGAAGGAACATCGGCGAGGGTCGCCACACCCGCGTGGACAGCTGCTTCATTATTAAAGCCAGCCTTAGGGGAGGTTCCTGTTGGCGAGTGCGGCCAATACCGCCAAGCAATAAGCGAGGCTAAAGTGATAACAAGGATAAAACCTACTTTGCTACGACGGGTAACTGCCGTCAATTTCTCAGACATTCTTGTCATAATTAAAATTATTTTCCCAGATAAGAGGCAGTGATAGACAAGATAATTTTTTGTTTATTCGTAAGAACGGTGATTTCGTTATTATTAATCACCCAGATAAGTAATGCCAGTGTATCAAAGTAATCTTTATTAAGTTTGTGTATAGGTATGGTTATGAAACCTGTATTAAATCACTATGTTAGCATGCTAGTGCTTATTCCCGCCGTTCTCCTTATCCCTCATTTAATCAATATTTAATATACACTGAGGGAATCAAGGAATGCGAAATAAATGGTCTAAGGTCATTCATTCTATTTTAACGCATCGGGTGCAATATCAAGGTGTTTTAATACAGGTCCGATAATATGACCAAATACCGGTGAAGCAACCGTGCCACCAAAGTGATTCCCCGCGGTAGGATGATTAATCACCACCACTAATGCAATGGCCGGATGGCTTGCTGGCGCGACCCCCGCCGTGTAATTAATATAACCCCCATCATATTTGCCTGAGGGTCCCATTTTTTCTGCTGTGCCTGTCTTAATCGCTAACCGATAACCCGCCACGGCAGCTCTCACACCGGATCCGCCAGGTAATGCGTCACTCTCCATCATATGAACAACACTGCGTACCTTGTCTTCATCAGCAACCCGTTTTCCCTCAACGGGTGGGGTTACCTTAGTAATAGAAAGAGGACGATATAAACCAAACGATCCTAAGGTGGCGTATTCTCTCGCGATTTGTAATGGGGTAACCCGTAATCCATAACCAAACGAAAATGTTGCCCGTTCAATATCAGCCCATCGTTGACGGTGCAGTGGAAAATACCCCACACTCTCGCCAGTGAGTCCAAGCCCCGTCGGACGACCAAGACCAAAATCATGATAAGTATTGACCAAGATATCCGCAGGCATCGCCAATGCGATGTGTGAAACACCAATATCACTGGATTTCTGTAAAATCCCTGTCATAGAGAGACGAGGCCAATGCCCCACATCACGGATCAAATGACCATTAACTCGATAAGGTGTGGTATCCAACACCGTATCGGTTTGCACCAAATGCCGTTGTAGCCCTTCAAGAACAACTAACGGTTTTACCGTCGATCCAGGTTCAAAACTGTCGTTAATAGCGACATTGCGCATTTGAGCCGATGTCGCGCCTTCATAGTTGTTTGGATTATAAGATGGATATGACGCCATACCCAAAATTTCACCCGTATCGATTTTTACCATCACCGCCGCACCAGAGTCGGCTTTATTGGCCAAAACACCATCTCGTAATTGACTGTACATGGTGTACTGGATAAATTTATCAATACTCAGTTGTATCGTTGGGGGCTGAATTGGCGGTTGATAGTCAATCATAGCAATAATATGGCCATTTCGATCTTGCCGATATTTTTCTTTACCAGCCCGCCCTTGCAAGATGCTATCAAAACTGTGTTCAATACCATTCAGACCTTTATTATCCGTCCCCACAATACCAATTAATGGTGCTGCGGCTTCCGCCATCGGATAAAAACGGCTGTCGTTATAAACAGAACTGATCCCGGTCAAACGAAGTTGGGCAATGTCTTTGGCAACGCCCAGCTCAATTTTACGTCCCAAATAAAGAAATCGTTTTTTCTGATTGAGTAACATCAGCTGAGCCAATTGCCTTGGCCGCAAGTTAAGAGCGGATGCGAGATAGCGCCATTTCTCGTTATAAAAATCAGGATTGCTTTCCATCACTTTAAGCGGATCAGCAATAATATCACGAGAGGGAACGCTGAGAGCTAATGCGTCGCCATGACGATCCAATAGCGATCCCCGATTTGAAGGTAAACTCACCGTACGCAACGAGCGCTGATCAGCTTCTTTTTCAAGACGAGGGTGATCAATCAACTGTAAATCACCCACACGAATCAATAATAAAACCAAACACGCAATTACCCCGAGGCAAATCAACTTGAATCGAAAGGTGTTGATTGGCGCTTTTATCTGATCTTTTCCAAGTAACTTATTAAAACGGGACATAGTTTTCCGATTATGTCGACAAATGGGGGACAGCGGCGGCAAGAAAAAACGCCACAACACTGATTTCAAGGTAGCCTAGTGTCGCTTACTCATCGGTAGCTGTCGAGATACATTAAATAAAAAAGTGTAATTTATCTTGTTTTTACCTATTTAAAAACCTCAGTAACTTTATTACTATTTTGCTTCACAGATTCTGATTTAATGGCTTGTTGATCAAGCTAATTAGCGTAACATAAATTGATTATAAAAGATGAGCTGGAAGGTATTATGGCTACCATTAAGGATGTTGCCCGTCTGGCTGGGGTATCCGTTGCCACCGTATCCCGGGTGATAAATCACTCACCCAAAACAAGTTCTTACAGCTGCCGGCGGGTAGAACAAGCCATGTTACAACTGAACTACTACCCCAATGCCAATGCCCGCGCGCTCGCCCAGCAATCGACAGAGACCCTTGGATTACTGGTGCCTGACGTCTCCGATCCCTTTTTCGGCACCATGATTAAAGCTATCGATCAAATTGCCAACCAGACCGGTAATTTTTTGCTTTTGGTCAACGGCTATCATTGTGAACAGCAAGAAAAGAAAGCCATCGAGCAATTACTTCGTCATCAATGTAAAGCCTTAGTGGTGCACGCTCGAAAAATTAATGATAACGATCTCAAGCATTTTATGCAGCAATCGCCAGCCATGGTCTTAATTAATCGTATATTGAAAGGGTTTGAACACCGTTGTGTCGCATTGGATGATGAATATGGTATTTATCTGGCAGTTCGTTACCTTATTCAGCAAAATCATAAAAATATCGCATGGATTAATGCTAATAACGCAGTACAAGACTCGATTAATCGACAACAAGGTTATAAGAATGCCCTCGCTGACCATCACTTGTCGATTAATCCTATCCTGATGGTTGACGGTGAGCCAGATGAAACAGGCGGAGAACAAGCCATGATCGCCTTGCTAAATAGCGGGCATTATTTCAGTGCCGTCGCCTGTTATAATGATTCCATGGCGGCAGGTGCGCTCATCGCATTGACCGATAATGGCCTAAAGGTACCAGAACAAATCTCAATCATGGGATTTGATGATATTCTCGTCTCTCGTTACGTGAGACCGCGTCTCACCACCGTCCGTTATCCGCTCGTTATCATGGCACAGCAAGCAGCTCAACTTGCTATTGCTCTCGCGAATAACTCGACGCCACCCGATGTAACGCCAGTTTTTCAACCCACATTAGTTATCCGCAACTCCGTATCCTGTTACCGAGATAACATTGGACGTTAAGTCACTGACTGACCGCCTATTAAAGCGATCTCAAGAGCCAAGAGATCATCCATGGTTTGCCGACGGCGGATCACTCGGCTTTGTCCTTTATCGATTAATATTTCAGGTATCAGTGGGCGGCTATTGTAGTTGGATGACATGGTGGCACCATAAGCCCCGGTATCATGAAAGATCAGATAGTCCCCCACTTTTGCCGATGGCATCATTCGAGGCTGTATCATGCCACCTTCCAGTTGGGTGAATACATCACCAGACTCACACAATGGGCCGGCCAAAACCGTCTCCTGCTGCGTTCGATTGCTTAATTCAGCTAAACCCTCAATGGGTAATAAGGAGGCATGGTGATAACTGCCATACATCGCAGGGCGCTGCAGATCATTAAACCCCGCATCGGTCAAAACAAAGTGACGACGACCCATGGTTTTGGTCGCCCTCACTTGACTTACCAAGACACCGGATTCGGCGACCAAAAAACGCCCCGGTTCGAGTTCAAGTGTCACCGCATGCCCAAGGTGTTCGGCAATTTTCTGTCGTGCGGCATCCCACAAGCTAAAATAATGGTCTATATCAATCTGATCCTCATCAAAATGATAAGGAATTGACAGTCCCCCACCCGCGGAAATTGCCTTGATATCCACCCCGGCTTGTATCACCAGATCCACCATTGCATCACAAACTTGAGCCAGATGCTGATAATCAACACCTGAACCGATATGCATATGAAATCCTTGTAAATCCATAGCATACTGTTGCGATACTGTAATGGCCTCTTGCAACTGTTGATACCAGATACCGTGCTTGCTATTTTCTCCCCCAGTGTTGGTTTTCTGGCTATGACCGTGGCCAAACCCAGGATTAATTCTTAACCAAATCGGATGGGCAGGTGAATAGGCGGCTAATTGGTGGATCATATCAATCGAACCCACATTAACAGGAATACCCTGTTCAGATACCAAGGCTAAGCCAGCGTCATCTAACACATCGGCGGTAAACACGATATCATGCTGTTTGGGATCAAAACCGGCAACCAATGCCCGCTGGATCTCGCCTGCTGAGACAGAATCGACCTTCACGCCCAACTCACGTATCAATCTTAAGATATGAATATTGGAACAGGCCTTTTGAGCAAAGCGAACGACATCAAACTGATGAAGTTTCGCAATTTGCTGACGGATAATTTCTGCATCATATACCCAAAAAGGCCCTTGGTAAGGTGAAGCGAGTTGCTGCAAAACTTGACCATTGAGGGCACTACTCATATCAGAAAGTGGACGTGGCATCGTTATTCTCCTAGTTATTACTTGCCAGTAAGCCATAACCAAGCCATATTGAAAAATACTTTTTATGTTATCATCCATTCATTTTTGATATACATAACCGGTACTACTGCACCCTACTCTCGCCGTGCGAGGATCAGCATACAGGCAGTACCGATATCAGCCTTGTTGGCCGCTAAGGCTGATACCTCCATGCCATTCACAGGATCGACTTGTTTTTAGAGGAGTTAGCTGACTCATGCAAAAATTACACTGGCGACAAATCGAAATTTTTCATGCCATTATGACCAGTGGCACTCTGACACAAGCGGCACGATTAATGCACACCTCTCAGCCCACCCTAAGTCGAGAATTAGCTAGACTGGAGCAACAATTGCAGGTCACGCTTTTTTCTCGTTATCAGGGGCGTTTACATCCTACTCGGCAAGCGCTGCAATTGTTTGAAGAGGTTCAGCGATCTTGGTATGGTTTACAGCGCATTCAGGAAACCGCTGAAAACCTCCTCGATTTTCAACACAGTACGCTGTCTATCACTTGCCTACCGGCTTTCTCACAATCATTGCTACCGTGCTTATGCCAATCCTACCTTGAACGTTATGACCAGCTGAATATCAGTATCATTTCTCAGGAACCGCCCTTACTGGAAGAGTGGATGTCTGCACAACGCTATGATTTAGGATTAACAGAAACCGCTTATACTCCCGCCGCGACCGAAAGGATCCCGCTGATGACAGTGGACGAAGTCTGTGTGCTGCCACAAAATCATCCTTTAGCAAAACAACAGATACTGACACCTGCTGATTTTCACGATCAACCGTTTATTAGCTTGGCCAAGGCGGATAATTACCGGATTTTGCTTGATGATATTTTTAATACCCGGCAGATAAGGCGTAAATTGAAGGTCGAAACACAAAGCGCGGCATCTGTTTGTGCCATGGTAAAAGCTGGCGCTGGCATTTCCATTATTAATCCGCTCACCGCCCTGGACTGGGTTGATCGTGGAGTGGTCATGCGCAAGTTCAGTATTCAAGTTCCTTTTACGGTAAGCTTGTTACGTCCCCTGCACCGCCCCGCCTCGGCAGTAACCGAGGCGTTTATCGAGCATTTATTAAATAAAATTCCTGTTTTTCAACAACACATTATCGATGCACTGTAATTCATTCTCACCACAGCGCAATGTATTCACCTCATACCTGCAGGATAACAGCGGTTATGCTGGTTAGCCTGCCTTGTCAAATCACGTAATAACGGCAACGATCCACCGGCTAAATGGCAAAGGCTGTCTGCGACTGTCGGTTTACACCGCCGATACCGCGATAATCACATAAACTCAATCAGGTAAAGCCGGTTGATGCGAATCAGGTCAGCCTTATCATGATGCTCTCTCAATAGAGAAGGGGGCGGTTGGCAAACCTCCCCCTGCGATGAGAAACCTTTTTCCTGTACATTTTTGCGAGCCGATGTTTCGATCCCAATAAAAAAAACCCATGCTAAAACATGGGGTAATTTCACCGCGCCTGAGTCGGCGCGCTAAATTCGGCTTAAACCTGTATCACATGAACAAACTCAGCCAAACATATCCTTGATCCAACCCGCCACACCATGACTCTGACTGTCCGTTTTCTCCTGCTGCTGTTGCACTGCCTGCTGCTGCTGCTGACACAAACTGGCTGGATCATGGGTCCAAACAGGTAAAGTACGTCCACCTAATAGACTCTTCTGACAGACAAAGTTACCATTACTGTCGATTTGCATCATGCTGATCCCATCCGGAGGTGTCAGCTGCAATGGGGTCGGATGCTGGTAAGCAAGATAACGGCGATACAATTGCATCGCACCACTGGAACCATACAAACGCGTCGTCTGATTATTATCTCGTCCGATCCAAGTAATCGTCACCTCTTTGCCATCGATACCCGCAAACCAGTTATCCACCAGATTGTTTGTGGTACCGGTTTTCCCGGCCAAATGTAACTGTGGATACTGAGCACCCAAAGCATGCCCCGTGCCACGCTCGACAACTTGCTGCATCATGTACAATGTCAAATAAGCCGCCTCTGGAGCAACCTCCTGCGAGGCCTGAGGTAGACTTTGGTATAATACCTTACCGTCTTCAGTAATGACTGAGCGTACCGCCGACAGTGTCGCTCGATTGCCACCACTGGCGATCGTCTGAAACGCTTGCGCAACTTCTATCGGGGTCAAATTCAATGCCCCCAATAGCATAGCAGGTACGGGCGTCAGCAGTCCTTTGCTAACGCCGAGTTTATTCCATGTTTCCACCACGGCGGCGAGGCCAAGATTCATACCAAGATTGACGGTCGGTACATTCATGGAATGGGTGAGGGCATCGACTAACATCACTTGACCACTGAATTGATGATCGTCATTTTCCGGTTTCCAGATCTGACCGTTAGGCTGCTTTAGAGCAAGTGGCTGATCAGCGATCCAACTATTAAGACGATAACGTTGTGGCTGACTCACGGCTGTCAGATAGGTCGCCGGTTTCGCCAATGACCCGATTGAACGCCTCGCTTGTAATGCCCGGTTGTAACCAGCAAACTGTGGATCGGCCCCCCCAACCATTGCTCGGACTTCGCCAGTATAACGATCAACGACAACCATCGCCGTCTCCAGATCTTTCAGTCCCCGCTGTTTGATCAATTGCGGGATCCCTTGTTCGACTGATTTTTCAGCCGCATCTTGAGACATCGGATCAAGGGTGGTGAAAATCTTAACGCCGGACAGATCTTGAATTTTATCACCCAGTTTCTGTTGTAATTCATTTCTGACCATTTGCATAAAAGCAGGTTGTGGTGTGATAACCCCGCCTTTCGGCTGTATGCCTAATGGCCGAGCTGACAACATATCATACAGCTCTTGATCAATGATTTTTTGCTGCTGCAATAATCTGAGGACTAAGTTACGGCGCTCAAGCGACAACCGAGGGTTACGCCAAGGATTATACAAAGAAGCCCCCTTAACCATCCCCACCAGCAAGGCTTGTTGATCCAAACTGAGCTCATCCACGGGGCGACCGAAATAATACAAACTGGCCAACGGAAAACCGCGAATTTGATCGTTACCGGCTTGCCCCAAATAGACTTCGTTTAAGTACAATTCCAAAATGCGATCTTTGCTGTAACGAAAATCAACAATGACAGCCATATAGGCCTCACGGATTTTACGCCACAATGACCGCTGGTTAGTCAGAAACAGATTTTTAACTAATTGCTGCGTGAGGGTACTTCCGCCCTGTACCGCCCTTCCTGCAGTAAGGTTCGCCAGTAAGGCGCGGCCAATCGAGTAAAAACTGATACCATCATGTTGATAAAAATGCCGATCTTCAGTATTCACTAAGGTATCGACCAATAAATTTGGGAAACCTGTGCGAGGTACGAATAAACGTTGTTCGCCATTGGGCGACTGCATCATCGTGATTAATCGGGGATCGAGTCTGAAGTAACCAAAATTATGCCCATTATCTAAATTTTTTATTTCAGATAATTCACCATCAGCGAAACTTAAACGTGCGTGGATCTGCCCCTCTTTACTATCAGGAAAATCAAATGGACGCCGCAATAACTCAATGCTATCCCCTTTCACACTGAATTCACCTGGCCGAGTGATACGACTGACTTGACGATATTGCGTGCCAACCAATAGATCGATCATCGATTTTTTATCGGCAGCCATCCCAGGCTCTAGGCTGACCATCCGCCCATAGACTGTCGCAGGCAAATCCCAAACACGACCATCAATGCGATGGCGAATTTCACTGTCTAAATAAACGCCCCAAGCTGCAATAATAACTGCACCCAACAAAGACCCTTTGAGTAAGAGTCCAAGCCACTGTTTTTTCTGGCGTTGTGATGTCTTTCTTTTTTTACCAGCCAATCGAGAATTCTCCTCATGAGGACGATGATTACCGTCCTTGCCAGTTTGACGTTGACCTGTCGTTTTTTTTGATAAGGGAGTGGTTGCTCTTCCTTTACGGCCAGTTGGCTCACGTTGATTACCGGACATTGCCTCTTTCTCCTCCAGGTCACGATGCCACTCACGATTACTTTACTCTTCATTTTACTATTTATTATGACGGAACCTTCTGAAAGACCTCAGCCAGTCCTATCTGAGATTGAAACGTTTACTGCGTGTTGTTGCTGTTGCCTTCGCGGGTTCGTCAGGCCAAACATGTTTCGGATAACGTCCCTTCATCTCTTTTTTGACCTCAAGATAAGCACCCTGCCAAAATCCGGCGAGATCTTGAGTCAACTGCAAGGGCCTTAAGGCGGGAGAAAGCAACTCAAGTAATAACGGCACGCGCCCTCTTGCGATAGTGGGCGTTGTCGTTTCCCCGTACAACTCCTGCAAACGAACCGATAAAATCGGTGGTTTATCGCTATGATAGTTTATCCGTATTTTATTTCCTGTTGGCACAGTATAATAGGTTGGCAGTTCAATCTCTAGTTGCTGTTTTTGCTGCCAGTTCAGCAGTGATAACATCGCCTGAGCCAGATTAACCTGAGTTAAACTGGACAGGGCAGTGCCTGTTAACGTCAACAGCGCTGGCGTTAACCATTGCTCTAACGTGTCAAGTAACGCCCCCTCACTTACCTCTGGCCAGTTCTCGGTACCTAACCAACGTTTAGCACAGGCAATGCGAGCCCGTAATTGGCTTGCTTCATCATTCCAAGGGAGCACGCCTAGGCCTTTTTTGCGTATCCAATCAAACATCGCCGCCTGAAATGCGCCGGGATCCACTTGCTGGCTCGGGATAGAGGATAAAACGATTTTACCCAATGTAGTGCGGTTCCAGACTCGAAGTCGCGCCTGTTGCTCATCCCATTCGGCATGACGCTGTTGCGTGATAAGTGCGGGGCAATACTGTGTTAACTGCAAAAATTCAACCGGTAACGCCAATTGGATCACTGACTCAGTGCGTTCTGGCGTTTGCTGTTGGCTTAGAATGATAAGCCACTCAAAATGGGCAAGGGCACTCCCTTCAGGCAGGGTGGCACCAGCGCCATTTGCTTGTAAATAACGCGAGGTATGTCCTCTTCTTTTCGCCAATCGATCATGAAAGCTTGTCAATAATAGGGGGAGCACATGAGGATCTTGATAGCGCCCTCCCTGACTGTTAAATCGAGATTGCAGTTGCTGTTGGCGTGCTTGCCACTGTGGCAAAGCCTGGGACAGGCTATCTCTGAGATCGTGCCCTAAATGACGAGCAGGTTGTTCAATAATTGCAGCGAGGTAACACGCCGTGATCGTTTCTTCCTTAGACGAGGCTTGGCATAATAGTGCAGCTACCCTTGGCTCGGTACCGATCTCAACCATACGTCGCCCTAATGCCGTGAGTTGCCTTGTCGCAGTAATGGCACCAAGGTTTATCAAATGCTTGACAGCCGCAACCACTAGCGCGCTAGGTGGGGGGGTGACCCATTGCAATTGTTGTGGGTCATGGCACCCCCAAGCGAACACCTCTAACATTAAGCCACTCAGATCACTTCGTGTCATTGCCGCATCTTTATTTCTTGGCAACCTTTCAGCCTGCTCTTTATTCAATAAGTGCCAACATTGGCCCGGTGCCAAACGACCGGCACGTCCCGCTCGCTGAGTCATTGATGATTGGCTAATAAAACGAGTGTGTAACACCGTCAGGCCACTTTTACTATCAAAATACACTAAACGTTCTAGACCGGTGTCCACCACGAGGGTGATCCCTTCAATGGTTAAACTGGTTTCTGCAATATTAGTCGCTAGCACCACTTTTCTGCGTGTCACTGGTGAAGGGATCATCGCCTGCAACTGAGATTCCCAACTCAAATTGCCATGAAGAGGGAAAAGATCGGTGTTGGCCGGACAGTCCATAGCCAAGGCTGTCTGTACTGCACGAATTTCTTTTTCGCCGGGTAAAAAAAGCAAAAGAGAGCCTGAATTATGCTGTAAAATGTCGAGTACCGTGCGAGCAACGGCTAAATGAAATGGCTGGCGATCGGCTAATGGCGTATAGTGTCGGATCACAGGAAAGCTGTTCCCTGAGGCACTGAGGGTCACCGAATCAGGTAATAATGTCGCCAGTCCTGGATTATCGAGCGTGGCGGACATGAGCAACAATTTTAGATCAGGCCGTAAACTCTGTTGAATATCCAATAATAACGCCAAGGCGAGATCGGCATGTAAACTGCGTTCATGGAATTCATCCAAGATGATCAGAGCGATATCATTAAGCTCAGGTCGCTGCTGCATCAGACGAATCAATAGGCCTTCTGTCACGACCTCTAAACGCGTCTCCACACTGATAAGAGACTCACCTCGGATCCTATACCCCACTGTCTCGCCACATTTTTCACCTAATTGCTCCGCAAGCCTTAACGCCACTTGCCTCGCGGCAAGGCGACGGGGTTCAAGCATGATGATCCGACCAGTTCCCCCCATGGCGTTAAGGAGCTGAAGAGGAAGCCACGTTGATTTTCCTGCCCCAGGGGGCGCTATCAAACAGACTTGTGGGTGATCCTGCAACGCGTTGAGCAAGGCGGCTAACACCTCACTCACTGGACAATCCTGCAAAATCCCCCCCACTGTATTTATGATAAAGTAGCGGCAGTATAGCCGTTTTCATCGCGACCGCCCATCAACAGTATGTTGTTAAGCCGCGGTGAATATTAATGGTAGCAGATCGTAGTCATTCAATAAGGAGCATTATGTTAGATAATCTGCCTACGGGGCAGCGCACAAACTATTTGATTGCGATTGCCCTACCAAAGACATTGCAGCAGGAGATCGTCCGCTGGCGAGCCGACCATTTTTCTTTTGATACCGGCTATCCGATTGCTGCGCAATCTCTCGTCTTGCCGCTTATTGTGATGCAAAATCTAACGGAAAGGCAGATTGCAGACTTTCAACACCTGTTACAGGATACCCACTTACCGGCTTTTACGCTCAGATTAAATGATGCGGAGTATTGGCATACTTCAAGACAAATTTGGCTAGGTTGTCGTCCCGCAGACCGAAAATTACTGCAACTTGCCTCTTTGCTCCGCTCACGAGCCGCAAGAATGGGGTGTTCCCTGCCCCTGTCGCCTTGGCATCCCAGAGTTCTCCTTTGGCGACACGTAAAAAGTGGTACAAAATTACCGAAAATTGACGTGAGTTGGTCGATTGCCATTGAGCAGTTTTCGTTATATTCCTGGCCTGAACACGGTCGAAGCGACCGCTTTCAGTTGGTACGGCATTTTCCACTGACAAAAGGCTAATTTCATTATGCACTACCTTCCAGCGTTGCGCAGTGCCATTCTAATTAAACGTTATAAACGTTTCTTGGCGGATGTTTTGACTCCTGCCGGCGAGATATTCACTCTCCATTGTGCCAATACGGGGGCGATGACAGGTTGTGGTCAGCCAGGCGATCGGATCTGGTATTCAACCCATCATTTAAGTCGCAGAAAATATCCACACAGTTGGGAATTGACGGAAACTGCCAGTGGTGCTTTGATCTGTGTCAACACCCAGCGCGCGAATGCACTTTTTAAAGAAATGCATCAACAACATCCGTTACCCCAACTGCGCCATTATTCACAAATCACTCGCGAAGTGCGATTGCCTGCCTCAGGCAGCCGGATCGATTTTTTATTGGAAGCACCGGGAGAAATCCCTTGTTATCTTGAGGTAAAATCCGTCACTTTGTGTGAGTCAGGACATGGCTATTTTCCTGATAGCCCCACCTTACGTGGGCAGAAGCATCTGCAGGCATTGAGCGATCTTGTTAAGGCTGGGAAACGTGCTATCCTTTTTTTTGCCGTGCTGCACAGTGACATATGCTGTGTTTCGCCTGCATTATATATTGATCCTATTTATACTAATTTGTTATTAGCAGCGATCGATACGGGTGTGGAAGTTATTGCTTGTAAAGCCAAATTTAGTTCCGATATCATAACGTTAGGTGAGCAGATACCTTTTATTTTACCCACGTGAACCGTGACCAATTGGCTTTTTTTATATCATTAACAACAACAAGTCCCCACTCAGTTGATAACAATAATTGCCAACATAGTGACTTTCTGTTATTTATACCGCCCTGTTTTTTGCCGCGCCGGAATTTCGGTCATAAAAGTAGGTGTTATCCAGGAGAAATATTATGCAAGAAGGGCAGAGCCGTAAAACATCGTCCCTGAGTATCCTTGCCATCGCTGGTGTTGAACCTTACCAGGAGAAAGCAGGCGAAGAGTACATGAATGCAGCCCAGCTAGACCATTTTCGCAAGATATTGGTCGCTTGGCGTAATCAGCTCAGAGATGAAGTCGATAGAACCGTTAGCCATATGCAGGATGAAGCGGCAAACTTCCCCGATCCTGCTGATCGTGCGACTCAGGAAGAAGAGTTCAGTATTGAACTCCGTAACCGAGATCGTGAGCGTAAATTGATTAAAAAAATTGAGAAGACACTGAAAAAAGTCGAAGACGATGACTTTGGTTTTTGTGAAGCTTGTGGCATTGAAATCGGTATTCGACGTTTGGAAGCACGTCCAACAGCCGATCTTTGCATTGATTGTAAAACACTCGCTGAAATCCGAGAAAAACAAATGGCGGGATAAAACTGCGGCTAAACGAACGATTTACACTTTCCTCTCGTCGTCACGTTTAGCCTCTGTGATTTATTAATTGTGACTCGTCATTTACCCCAACAAACGATAGGGCGTTTTGCCCCATCACCTTCCGGAGAACTGCATTTCGGTTCTCTGGTTGCTGCACTCGGCAGTTATCTCAGTGCCAAAGCCCAACATGGCCGATGGGTAGTACGAATCGATGATCTGGATCCTCCCCGTGAAATGCCAGGTGCGGCTCACCTCATCCTCACCCAACTTGAGCATTATGGTTTGTACTGGGACGGACCTATCCTATGGCAATCAAAAAGGCGACAGGCATACCAAGATATAACTGAACAACTTATTGCACAAGGGCTCGGTTATTTTTGTGATTGTTCACGCAAACGGATCCAAGCACTGGGGGGCTACTATGATGGTCATTGCCGTCATAGACAATGTCCCGCCTCAGGCTCCGCCTTACGCTTGTTTCAGCAGCAGCCAATCACCTCTTTTATCGATAAAATACACGGCAAAATTACCTGTAACGCGCAACTAGCAAGTGAAGATTATATTATCAAACGCCGCGATGGTTTATTTGCATACAATCTGGCGGTCGTGATTGATGATCACTTCCAAGGGATAACCGAAGTGGTTCGAGGCGCCGATCTGATTGAGCCGACGGTCCGTCAAATTTCCCTTTATCGCCAATTACAATGGCAGGTTCCTGATTATCTGCATCTGCCACTAATTATGACCGGCGTTAACAGCAAGTTATCTAAACAAAATCGAGCCCCTGCCTTACCTAAGGGCGATCCCCGTCCTATTTTAATCATGGCGCTACAACATCTCGGACAAACTGTCTGTGAGGAATGGCCTGATTTCTCTCTTGAACAACTCCTTAATTGGGCTATTTTATATTGGGATCCTAAAAATATCCCTTTAAACTCGGCTTTAATAACATTGCAACAGCTATTATCATTCTCAAATGCCTCTGACCAGGCTATGATTGAGCGTAAAATAACAGATTAACTATTTGAGCTACTGATGAGGTGTACTATTTTTACCCGTGTCGCTAATTTTTGCCGTAAAGTTTTATCTAAAAATGACCGCCCTTCTCAAAAAACGGTTATCAAAAACGTGATCAACATTGTTCCTCGCGAACGGCATAACATTTCTCGTAAAGACATCAGTACCAACGCCTTAAAAGTCTTAAATCGCCTCAATAATGCAGGTTTTCAAGCCTTTTTGGTTGGTGGTGGTGTGCGCGACCTCTTGCTAGGTAATAAACCAAAAGATTTTGATATATCAACCAATGCAACGCCTGAACAGATGCGTAAACTCTTCCGCAACTGTCGCTTAGTCGGACGGCGTTTCCGGCTGGCTCATGTGATGTTCGGGCCAGAGGTGATCGAAGTTGCCACTTTCCGTGGTCATCACGCAGAAAATGAGGATAACCCAAGTAACAATCCCGTCTCTCAACGAGGCAAAGAAGGCATGTTACTGCGCGATAATATCTTTGGCTGTATTGAAGATGATGCCCAACGCCGCGATCTGACAATTAATAGTCTCTACTACAGCAGCGCAGACCTCACTGTTCGCGATTATGTTAATGGGTTAGAGGATCTCAAACTTGGCATTATAAGATTAATTGGTGATCCTGAAACGCGCTATCGGGAAGATCCCGTCAGAATGTTACGCGTTGTTCGTTTTGCGGCCAAACTGGATATGCAGATCGCAGCAGAAACCGCAGAGCCGATTGAACGCTTGGCTCCCTTGCTTTCTAGTGTCCCTGCTGCGCGTTTATTTGAAGAAACACTGAAATTATTGCAAACAGGCTGTGGGGTTAAAACTTACCAATTACTGCGAGAATATAAGCTGTTTTCAGTACTTTTTCCTCTGATTAGTCAGCATTTTACGCCTAATTCTGACAGTTACATGGAAAAACTGATCCTCCGAGTATTGGAAAATACCGATCACCGGTTAAATAATGCAATGCGAGTCAATCCTGCCTTCTTATTTGCCGCCCTGTACTGGTATCCACAAAATGAGAAATCCCAGCAAATTCATCATGAAAGCGGTCTACCTTGGTTTGAAGCCTTTGCCCTCGCCATGAATGATACCCTTGATGAAGCCTGCCGTTCTCTGTCGATACCCAAGCGATTTACTACCATGATCCGCGATATCTGGGATTTACAGTTAAGGATCTCTCGTCGTCACGGTAAACGTGCATGGCGACTGATGGAACATCCAAAATTCAGAGCTGCCTATGATTTATTGATCTTACGAGCAGAAATTGAGCATAATCAAGAATTACTGCGTCTCGGTCAATGGTGGGAAGCGTTTCAACAAGCCACAGTCCCAGAGCAGAGCGGTATGGTACAACAATTGGGAATGGATCCGACTCGTAAGCGCCGTCGTTACCGTCCGCGTCGCCGTTCTGAACAACAGGCATCGCATTAATCATGGCCAAAGTCTATCTCGCATTGGGCAGTAACCTGCACAACCCTGTCCAGCAGGTTAACGATGCTCTGCTTGCCCTGTCGAGGTTGCCTTTGACTGAACGATTGGCAACCTCTGACTTTTATCGAACCCCCCCTTATGGTCCTCAAGATCAGGATCATTTTTTGAATGCGGTGGTTTTACTCGATACCCAGTTGTCGCCACTTGAACTGCTTGATCAAACCCAACGTATTGAGCTTGAACAAGGTCGAGTACGCAAAGCAGAACGATTCGGACCAAGAACACTGGATATTGATATTCTGTTATTCGGCAATCAAGTGATTGAGCATCCTCGTCTGCAAGTGCCTCACTATGATATGCATCAGCGCGCATTTATGCTGCTTCCTCTTTATCAACTGGCACCGCAGCTGCAATTACCCGATGGCCGGAAGTTACACACGTTGGTCAACACGGTGGATTGTTCATCCATCACACCGTGGTTTAGTTAACGGTATTCGAGGTGAGTTGGCGAGGATTTTAGGCTAGACTGGGTCGTTTACCTAAAAGAAGAGCCTGACTAATGAAGCCTACGACGATAGAACAATTACGCCAATGGAAGCAGCAAGGTCATAAATTCGCTAGCCTGACCGCTTATGATTACAGTTTCGCCCGCCTGTTTGAAAATCAGGGAATTCACGTGCTATTGGTTGGCGACTCACTGGGTATGACCATTCAGGGTCATGACTCAACCCTCCCCGTCAGTGTCGAAGAGATGGTTTACCATACCCGTTGTGTCCGGCGGGGTGCTCCCAATGCGCTGCTGCTGTCTGACCTGCCCTTTATGAGTTATGGCACCCCACAACAAGCTTGTGAAAATGCCGCGAGTCTGATGCGAGCAGGGGCGAATATGGTAAAAATAGAAGGGGGAAGCTGGCTGGCTGAAACAGTACAAACCCTGACCGAACGTGCGATCCCAGTTTGTGGTCATCTGGGCTTAACCCCACAATCAGTCAACCTCTTTGGCGGTTATAACGTGCAAGGGCGCGCGCCCGCTGAGGCAGAAACCTTACTGAACGATGCGCTGAAATTGCAACAATCAGGCGCCCAATTACTGGTTCTAGAATGTGTCCCAGCCACCTTAGCAGCCACGATCAGTCAGCAACTGACTATTCCGGTCATTGGTATCGGTGCAGGTAACCAGACCGACGGCCAAATTCTGGTGATGCATGACGCATTTGGGATCAATGAAGGCCACTTACCAAAATTTTCCAAAAACTTCCTTGCCGGCCACTCCGATCTCCGTACTGCTATCCAACGGTATATCCAAGAGGTGGCTGACCAAAACTACCCCGCTCCTGAGCATTGCTACAATTAACCCTTAGGTGACTGAAATGAAAATCATATCAACAATTCGCGAGTTACGGACAACATTACTCGAGTTGCGTCGCACTGGCCAACGTTTGGCGTTGGTCCCCACCATGGGCAACCTGCACGAAGGACATATGGCACTGGTTGAGGCGGCTCGTCAGCATGCGGATATCGTCGTCGTTTCGATATTTGTTAATCCACTGCAATTTGACCGCGAAGAAGATTTGAATAATTATCCAAAAACCTTACAGCAAGATTGTCAGCAACTTGAACAACAGCAAGCAGATGTGGTTTTCGCCCCTCAAATTGATGAAATTTACCCTGACGGTACAGACACACACACATTTGTTGAGGAGCCCGTCCTTTCCTCATTGCTCGATGGCGCTCAACGACCCGGTCATTTCCGAGGCGTCACCACCGTCGTCAGTAAGTTATTTAATTTAGTCCAGCCTGATATCGCCTGTTTTGGTGAGAAAGATTTCCAGCAACTGGCGATCATCCGCAAACTGGTTAAGGATATGGCCTATGATATTCAGATTGTCAGTATCCCAACAGTACGAACACTCGATAAACTCGCCTTAAGCTCACGCAATAATTATCTGACCGCTGAAGAACGAGATCGCGCACCGGTATTGAGCAGTGTTATGCGATTGATCGCCGAAAGGATCGCGCAAGGAGAGAATGACTATGCCGTACTGATCAGTGATGCAGAACAGCAATTACGCCAAGAAAACGTTGAGCCAGATGGCCTTGCCATTTGTGATGCTGAAACCCTACAGGCCGTCAGTGAGACGACCAACGTTGCCGTAATTTTGATGGCGGCATGGTTAGGTAAAGCGCGGCTTATCGATAATATGACGGTTGAACTGCCCACATCAACGCCGACATAATGGTATGATCCCGGCCTTTCACGTTTCAGGCCGGGTCAATTAGCTTGTCTTAGCTACGCAGCCCGCGTCCCTGCTGGATAAGACGCCAAACCAAAACATAAAATACGGCGATGAAAACCAGTAGGATCAAGATGCTCCAAATCACTGGCACATCATGGATACCAAGAAAACCATACCGAAAACCACTTATCATATACACCACCGGATTGAGCTTTGAAACAGCCTGCCAAAATGGAGGGAGCAGTTGTAATGAATAAAAAACACCCCCTAGATAGGTTAGCGGTGTCAGCACAAAGGTGGGGATCAGACTGATATCATCAAAGGTGCGCGCAAAGACCGCGTTAAGTAACCCCGCCAATGAAAATAAAATCGAGGTTAATAAAATAGTTAATGCGACCATTGGCCAATAAAAAACATGAAAGGGAACAAACAGTAGGGATACAACGGTAACTAAAATACCCACGCAGATCCCTCTGGCAACCCCGCCTCCGACATAACCGGCAATAATAATATGAGTCGGTACCGGCGCAACCAGCAATTCTTCAATGTTACGCTGGAACTTAGCACTAAAAAAAGAAGACGCGACATTTGCATAAGAATTAGTAATGACAGCCATCATAATCAAGCCAGGAACGATAAACTGCATATAGCTAAAGCCATGCATCTCACCAATGCGCGAACCAACCAGATTACCAAAAATGATAAAATACAAACTCATGGTGATCACAGGTGGAACAATCGTCTGGATCCATATTCTCAAAAAACGGTGTGTTTCTTTCGCCCATAGACGTTTAAGGGCAACCCAATATAATTGCATCATCCAGAATGCCCCCCTTTACCTGAAACAAGACTGACAAACAGCTCTTCAAGACGATTCGCTTTATTACGCATACTCCGCACTTGCACATTTTGCGCACTTAATTGTGCAAAAATGGCATTCAGCCCCTGATGCCGATCGACATCAATTTCCAGCGTTAAAGGATCAGGTTGTCGATACGTGAACCCTGTCAATTGTGGTACAGGATCCGCAGAGGCCAGATCAAGAATAAAAGTTTCTGATTTTAGCTGAGATAACAGGTTTTTCATTGATGTGTTTTCAACCAACTCGCCACCTTGAATAATACCAATATTCCGACATAATATTTCCGCCTCTTCCAAGTAGTGCGTAGTCAGAATGATGGTCGTCCCCGTCTCATTAAGCTGTTTCAAGAATTGCCACATGGATCGCCGCAGTTCAATGTCAACTCCCGCTGTCGGCTCATCCAATATCAGTAACTTGGGTTCATGCATCAACGCTCTTGCAATCATCAGACGGCGTTTCATCCCGCCTGAAAGCATTCGGGATTTTTCATTTCTTTTCTCCCACAACTCCAGCTCTTTCAGGTATTTTTCAGCACGTTGCCTTGCTAAATGAGGTTCAACACCATAATAACCAGCCTGATTCACCACAATCTGCAAAACTGACTCAAAGGGATTGAAATTAAATTCTTGGGGGACTAAACCGAGTTGACGTTTTGCTTGGACTTTTTGTCTATCTAAATCGTAACCAAAGACCTTAACCTGACCCGCTGTTTTATTCACCAACGAACTGATAATCCCAATCGTAGTTGATTTACCCGCGCCGTTTGGTCCCAATAAAGCATAAAAATCCCCTTGTTGTACTATTAAATCGAGTCCTTTCAGGGCATACACTTGTCCATTATAGGTTTTGGTTAGCCCGGATATCTCCAATGCGTGACTCATAACCGTCCTGTTTTATTAAATAGATGAATTCCGTCATAAGTCGGTGCCTGTACCTCTACTTTTAGCGGTTTGATAAGGCATAGCCTGACGAAAATAAGGTGTAACACTGCTCAGTTCATGACAATCTCGCGATGAGTACATCGCGCCTTCGCCCTGCTTGAGGTCAAGGTCACGGAGTACTGTTGCAAAATGGATGACTGATTGAAAAGAGAGAGTATAGAACAGGCCAGAATTTCCAGCCTGAAACATTGTGCTATTGTTATTCTATGAACGCAATCAAGCTGTCTGCATGACCACTTTACCAATGTAAGGTAAATGCCGATAACGCTGCGCGTAATCAATGCCATAGCCCACAACAAACTCATCCGGAATACTGAATCCAATGTACTCCACCGTGACGTCAACTTCGCGGCGTTCTGGTTTATCCAACAACGTACAAATTGAAAGTGAGGCAGGTTGACGCAAGGCTAAAATTTCTCTGACTTTACTCAAAGTATTCCCAGAGTCAATGATATCCTCGACAATCAGCACATCTTTTCCTTTGATATCTTCATCAAGATCTTTCAATATTTTGACATCTCGAGTGGTAGACATCCCGTTACCATAACTGGATGCAGTGATGAAATCCACCTCATGAGGAGCGTCAATCGCACGACATAAATCAGCCATAAACATGAATGATCCACGCAGCAAGCCAACTAACACGAGCTCTTTACCTCGTGGTTGATAATGCTGATTAATCTGTTGCCCTAGTTCAGTAATACGCTGCGAGATTTGCTGTTGCGAAATCATCACTTCCACAGTATGTTTCATAATACTTATTTCAATCCGACCAGATAATTACGTTCCAATATCGGTGAATTCTAACACAGCTACTCCAGTAATTCAGCCCCATGCCCCTGATATTCGTCGTCTTTAACCGCAAAATTAAGCATCATGCCGGTATCCTCATGTTCTAACAGATGACAATGCGCCATATAGGGATATTGCTCACTGGCTTGATAAGGAAAATAAACAAGGATCTGACTGACCGCCCCCTCAACCCTGACAATATCCTTCCAGCCTTGACGATGGGCTGCCACAGGTTGGCCGTTTTCAGATAAAATACGAAAACGTGTACCGTGCACATGAAATGGGTGTAGCATCATATCGCCCTCGCCACTGATATCCCAAATTTCATGGTGCCCTGCGGTGACGGTAAATGCGATATTATTCATTTGAAAAGCTTGGCCATTTATTTTATTTCCCTGCATAAAGTCCACCACGTCAGACTGTAGAGGCAACGTTTGTGAATGGACGGATTGATGCCCTCGCTTCGCTTGATGTTGACTGTGCTTGGTACCGTCCATCTCACCCATGCTTTCCCCTGCCATCGCCTGATGGCCATAACGCTGCATCAACTGTTGCATGCCCACTTTATCTAACGCCGGATCCATCGATAAATGTAAACGTCGATGGACTAAGCCATTGAGCTCGGGTAATGCCGGTAGTGGCTGCAACGTTTCTGGGATCTCGCCGCCCCTTTCTATCTGTACTGGCATTAACTTCAGTAAACAAACCGTTTGGTCAAAAGGCGCCAAGGTCATGGCCATTTGTTTAACCGGTGTGGTCTGTAAATCGAAAGCATTGCCATCACGCACATCGACCAGCACTTCAAATCGTTCACCGGGTAATAAGGTCAATGTCGTCAGTGGCACGGGTTTTTCAAGCAAGCCACCATCACTGGCAATGACAGATAAAGGTCGCTTGTCGCTGGTGGTAATATCTAAACTGCGTGCATTGCAAGCATTCAGTAATCGTAAGCGGATTATCGCCCGAGGTATGGCATGTTGTGGGTAAATTTGACCGTTGGTTAATGGAATATCACCAAACCACCCCACTGCGGCGGTCATGGGTGTCAGGGCATAATCCAGCGTTCCCTTTTGGGTGTTGAGTTTCTTATCCTGAAAAATAAGCGGAATATCATCCACGCCCCACTGAGAAGGCAGTTGTAACTGACCACTTTGCGGATCCTCAATAACGATCATCCCCGCCAGTCCCATTGCAACCTGATAGCCTGTTCTGCCATGCAGATGCGGATGATACCAACAGGTGGCCGCAGGCTGATTGACGGTAAAATTGACCTCACGCTCGGCACCGGCAGCTATCTTCGCTTGTGGACCACCATCAACGTCGCCTCCTACCACCAATCCGTGAAAATGCAGGGTTGTCTCTTCAGGAAGTTGGTTGATGATTTTTATCTGTACCGATTGACCGCGTTGTAGTTTCAGTGTCGGTCCAAGGATGTTACCGTTATAGCCCCATGTTGCAATCTGATGATTATTCCAATTGCATTGGCCCGGCGCGGCTCGCAGTACGATACGTTGTTTGATATCAGGCTCAAGTAATGAAGGTATTGTTAATAATGGACGTAACGATGTCTGTGTTTTCGCTGCCAGCCTAGGTAAATAACCGCTTGCCGCCAACAGAGCACTTAATTTAATAAACTGCCTGCGTTTCATTCGCCATCCTCATCATTATCACATTAAATTTTGATTAACACACAATGGGTTAATTAATTCATTACTAAAAATGGTATAGTTATATCAGTCATAACTTATTTTTCCGCTTTAGCTACACGGACTGCAGCTTCAGGAATATCAATGCCAAAAGTATGTAAAAAACTCCTTTTCTCAATCATGTTATTGATTGGAAATCAGTGCATGGCCCTTAACGATTTCGAAGCTAATAAAATGGCTGATCTCACTGCAATCTTTGTTTATCTTAAAAATGATTGTCATTTTCGTGAGATACCCGATAGCGAATTACGTCATGGACTGATTGTTTTTGCCAAGAAACAAAATTGGGATCTGTCCAATTATAAATCGATGAATATGCAACAACGTGGCATCAATAGTTACTTAGATCTTAATCAAATTGCATTAAAAAAAAGTAAAAAATGCCGATTATTAGCCGAAAATACCCTCGGTTTACTCTCCTATTTGAATAATTGACCCCTTTATTCATACTGTTTGATGCATCCCACGCCAGACTCCTATATCATAGGCGCCCAAGAATTGATGATCTAGCCAATACTAGTGTAGCAAGGGAGTTTAGCTGATGTCTCAGCCAACACAATGGCTCGAAACCTTACATAATGGGTTTGGCCAATATTTTACTGTTGATAAACAACTTTATCGTGATAAAACCGAGCACCAAGATCTGGTGATTTTTGAAAATCACGCTTTTGGTCGTGTCATGGCACTGGATGGTGTCGTTCAAACAACGGAACGTGATGAATTTATTTATCATGAAATGATGACCCATGTGCCGATCTTAGCCCATGGTAATGCGCGTCGCGTGCTAATTATTGGTGGTGGTGATGGTGGGATGTTACGTGAAGTTACGCGTCATTCAGCAATAGAAAGTATTGTGATGGTTGAAATTGATGCCGGGGTGGTTAATTTCTGTCAACACTATTTACCCAATCACAGTGCTGGAGCTTACGATGACCCACGTTTTCAATTAGTCATTGATGACGGTGTTAACTTTGTGAATCACACTGATCTTAAATTCGATATCATTATTTCTGACTGTACCGATCCTGTTGGACCTGGAGAAAGTCTCTTCACCTCAGAATTTTATGCCGGTTGTAAACGGTGTCTGACTGAAGGTGGTGTCTTTGTTGCTCAAAATGGCGTCTGCTTCTTACAGCAAGATGAGGCTCTGACCAGTCATCAACGCTTAAATCATTATTTCGATGACGTCTCTTTTTATCAAGCCGCAATACCGACCTATTACGGCGGTATTATGACCTTTGCGTGGGCTTCGGAGAATCCGGCGTTACGCCAAGTCACCCTTGAGACGCTCCAACGCCGATTCGATGCCCTCGCATTACCATGCCGCTATTATAATCCGGCGATTCATCAGAGCAGCTTCGCACTGCCGCAATATCTTATCGATGCATTATCCACCAGATAATGTTAACCACAACCGGGGAGGTGAACTAAATTGCAAAAGCTGAAACTGCATGGCTTCAATAATCTGACCAAAAGCCTGAGTTTTTGTATTTATGATATTTGCTATGCAAACACTAAAGAAGAACGTGACGGCTATATTGCTTATATCGATGAACAATACAATGCGACTCGTCTGACTGAAATTTTAAGTGAAACTTGCGATATCATCGGTGCAAATATTCTTAATATTGCGCGTCAAGATTATGAGCCGCAGGGGGCAAGTGTCACTATTTTAGTCAGTGAAGAGCCCGTTGATATTCAAGATGTGGATACCTCAGAACATCCAGGTCCTTTGCCTGACTCCGTGGTTGCTCACCTTGATAAGAGTCATATCTGCGTTCATACCTATCCGGAAAGTCATCCAGAGGGTGGGTTATGCACATTCAGAGCCGATATTGAGGTTTCTACTTGTGGTGTGATATCACCGCTAAACGCCTTGAATTATCTGATTCATCAACTAGAATCCGATATTGTTACTGTTGACTACCGTGTCAGAGGCTTTACCCGAGATATTAAAGGGACAAAGCATTTCATCGATCATGAGATTAGTTCCATTCAGAACTTTATGGCCGGCGATATCCAGAATATGTACAACATGCTTGATGTCAACGTCCACCAAGAAAATATTTTTCACACTAAAATGTTGTTAAAAGAGTTTGATTTAAAACACTACCTATTTAATACACGTCCAGAAGACTTGTCTCAAGAAGAGCGTGAACGCATCACCGATCTCTTGTGGAAAGAGATGCGTGAAATTTACTATGGTAGAAATATTCCCGCTCAATCCAACACCTAATCGATCCTCTCACTGGGATCCCTCTTCCCAGTGTCAATCACGTTAGAGGCCAGAGCTGACAAATTGTCGCCAGGCCTCTACCAATTGACAAAAATCTTCAATGCCACAACAACACTGCGATTCTGCATCATAAAAAGACATGTCATCTTCTGGCAATTCTCCCTCTTGCAACAAAGCATTCGCTTGTACCGTCACGGCATCATCCAAGATCCAAATACTGTACTCTTTTCCATAGTGTAGCCACTGCTGGTGAGTCCCTTGTACTTGAGCAATCCCAGCCATCACACTGTCTAAAAGTAAACCATCATCAATCACCTCAGTATTAAACCAAGTTCCTAAGGCTTCATGTCCCATTGACATACGAAGCCGCACTTTATTTTGCGGATCAGACAGTAACTGATACTCCATCACTTCTCCATCACATCCATACTCGGGATCATTCAAATTTGACAAAGTGTAACTAAAAATCACACCTGCCACCACTACAAAGCCGTTCTTACAACCATGACTCATCGCCCAGCTCACGCAAATAGGTTTTTTTTACGCACAATCACCATGTAGTTACGCATTATCATCAACAACGCCGAGTCGTCCTTTCTGCTTACGTTAATCAAACCGTATTACCGCCACGCCACAAAATGCTACCGTCGTTCAAAACTGAGAGCTCACGTTATCACTCAGCATAATCACGAAGTCATGGCTGTCTGCTATAGCTTATCCTTTCTTGGTTGGTCAGGGCAGTATTAGACATAGGATCTTATCAAAAAATGCAGTCCCACCTCATCGCTATCGCCTTGATCCCAAAACATTTCTGGCACAATTATCTGCAACACCCAAGCCACCAAGTCGAGTTAATACTCAAACAGCTACCGCCGCTCTCAATTTATGTCATCAACAGCAACTACACCGGCGACTGAAAAAGTGAATAAACCTTTTTCTATTCCATCGTTACTGTGTTTTCGATGCTCTGAATTTAACATCCCTTTGAATGGCGTCGATGTCGTTACTCATTCAAGAGAAAGATAAACAGCAGGCAACATCGAACAAATGATCATATCTAAAACAATCGCCTATTGGTCTGACTTAGATGTGCAGATAAATGGGGGGAGTCTGTCATGAAAAAAACCGCCACGTTGCCGTCGCGGTTTCGTCAAGAACACGCCGTAATGACAAAATTATTTTCTCATTACGCTGGCGTTTTAAAAATCACTTCACTCGCTTTGTCAGTATATTGCGTCAACTGGTCAAAGTTAAGATAACGGTAGGTATCACTCGCTCCTTTATCCACTTGGTTCATATACTGTTGGTATTCATCAGGCGTTGGCAATTTGCCTAATAATGCAGAGACTGCGGCCAATTCTGCTGAGGCAAGGAAGACATTGGCACCATTACCAAGACGGTTCGGGAAGTTACGTGTCGAAGTCGAGACCACGGTTGCACCATCGGCCACACGCGCTTGGTTGCCCATACATAACGAACAGCCTGGAATTTCGACACGCGCGCCACTTTTACCAAAGATGCTGTAATAGCCTTCTTCTGTTAATTGAGCTGCATCCATTCGGGTCGGGGGGGCGACCCACAAACGTGTAGCAATTTGGCCTTTATGACTGTCCAACAACTTACCTGCTGCTCGGAAGTGGCCAATGTTGGTCATACAGGACCCGATGAAAACTTCATCGATTGTCTGTCCTTCAACATCAGATAACCAACGTGCGTCATCCGGATCATTGGGTGCACAGAGAATAGGCTGGGTAATTTCCGACAAATCAATTTCAATGATCGCCGCATAATCAGCATCCGGATCCGCTTCCAATAATTCAGGCTCAGTTAACCACTGCGCCATTTTCTGGATCCGTCTTTCAAGCGTCCGGACATCCCCATACCCCTCAGCGATCATCCACTTCAATAACACAATGTTAGAATTTAGGTATTCGATGATCGGTGCTTTATCGAGCTTAATGGTACAACCCGCTGCTGAACGCTCGGCTGAAGCATCAGATAATTCAAATGCTTGCTCGACTTTGAGATCAGGTAAGCCCTCAATTTCAAGAATTCGGCCAGAAAAAATATTTTTCTTCCCTTTTTTCTCAACCGTCAGCAGACCCTGCTTAATGGCATAAAGCGGGATCGCATGAACCAAATCACGCAAAGTGATCCCTGGTTGACGTTGACCTTTAAAGCGAACTAAGACGGATTCAGGCATATCCAATGGCATAACACCAGTTGCCGCCGCAAAAGCCACTAGACCTGAGCCCGCAGGGAACGAGATGCCAATCGGGAAACGGGTATGTGAATCGCCGCCGGTCCCGACAGTATCCGGTAATAACATCCGATTTAACCAGCTATGAATAATACCATCACCCGGTCGTAAAGAAACGCCACCGCGATTCATAATAAAATCAGGCAGAGTATGGTGCGTCTGCACGTCAACCGGTTTAGGGTAGGCCGCCGTGTGACAAAAAGATTGCATGACCAGATCGGCAGAGAAACCCAAGCAGGCTAGATCTTTTAATTCATCTCGGGTCATGGGACCCGTGGTATCTTGAGATCCCACTGAGGTCATTTTGGGTTCACAGTACTCACCAGGTCGTATCCCCTCAACACCGCAAGCACGTCCAACCATTTTCTGAGCCAATGAATAGCCTTTTTGGCTTTTTTCAATGGCTTTGGACTGACGGAAAATGTCACTATGGGGTAACTGTAAAGACTCACGCGCTTTTGAAGTGAGGCCTCGTCCAATGATAAGAGGAATTCGCCCACCAGCACGAACTTCATCCACCAAGACCTCCGTTTTCAATTCAAATGTCGCCAACACCTCATCGGTATTATGTCGGCAAATTTGCCCCTTAAACGGATAGATATCAATGACATCACCCATATTTAACAAACTGACATCCACTTCGATCGGTAACGCCCCCGCGTCCTCCATGGTATTAAAGAAAATAGGGGCAATCTTGCCACCTAATACCACACCGCCACCTTTCTTATTCGGGACGTAAGGGATATCATCCCCCATAAACCATAACACCGAGTTAGTCGCCGATTTACGTGAAGATCCTGTCCCGACAACATCACCAACATAGGCCAACGGATGCCCCAATTTTTGCAACTCATTAAGTTGTTTTATTGGGCCGATATTGCCAGTTTCATCAGGGATAATGCCTTCACGCTCATTTTTTAACATTGCAAGCGCATGCAATGGAATATCCGGTCTTGACCAGGCATCGGGGGCAGGAGAAAGATCATCGGTGTTAGTTTCACCCGTGACTTTAAACACCGTGACTGTCAATTTCTCGGCCAGCGGTGGACGTTCAAGGAACCACTCAGCTTCAGCCCACGATTTTAAAATTTGTTCCGCATACGGGTTACCGGCTTTTGCTTTCTGCTCAACGTCATAAAAATTATCAAACATCAATAACGTGTGTGATAATGCTTTTGCTGCAATCGGAGCCAAGGTCGCGTTATCTAAGGCCTCAATCAGCGGATGGATATTGTATCCTCCCTGCATGGTGCCCAATAATTCCGTCGCCTTTTCTGGCGTAATCAACGGCGAGCTTGCCTCACCTTTTACAATCGCGGCAAGAAACCCCGCCTTCACATAAGCGGCCTCATCCACCCCGGGTGGCACCCGATTAACCAACAGATCGATTAAAAACGCGTCTTCACCTACTGGCGGAGTCTTGAGTAGCTCGACCAGACCTGCAACCTGGATCGCATCCAGTGGTTTCGGGACAATGCCCTGGGCAGCGCGTTCAGCCACATGCTTGCGGTATTCTTCTAGCACGACGTTCTCCTCACTCACATTGTATAAACCCATAAGCCCGAAAAACACGGGTCTTATCAATACACATCAGCCAGACCTAACTATTGAGCCCTTGTCATCATAGCTTCTTCCTGAGCCAGAATAACAGGATTTGTCCTTTTTGTTAATTTTTTTACAAAAATTCAACATTTGTTTTTTATGGGAATAGTTTAACTCAAGTCAGAGGTCATCACTGTAAAATGGCGTCAAAACTCTGATCTGGTTCTAATATCTTACTCCTGACACCTTTTTAATCCAGTAATTGTTTAATTATTGTTTAGGTTTTTGATTTACTTTACTGCCATTGTCAACTACTTTAGTCCTCGCATTTTAGGTTTTCTTTGAAACCCGAATAACCTAAAGCAGACGGAGAAAGTGATATCTCATAGACCCAAAATCCTCTATTAGACTGAACTCGCCTTCTCGGTCAAAACGACCTCGGTGTCAAAATTTAGGAATGAAAAGTATGACGACCCACGCCCTCTTCCCTCCAGGTTTACTCGCCTGATCCTCCTCCTTGTGAGGATATACCCTATTTAAAAACACTGTCTTTCTGTTTTTTAGATGCAGATAAGGCATGCCTATGGACCGCTATCGGAGTCCACAACGTTGATTGCGTTGCCAAGGGGAAATACACTGAGGATCCGACGGATCAGCAACGCAGCTGTTTAATTACTCTTTGTCCCCATTGGGATAAGTCCGTTTAGCTACGGGGAAAAAATATGACCTTATTATCAACTTCTGATAAAAATATCAGTCGCAACCGTATTGTGCCTGAGCGTTGCCAGCGACCTATTGCCCAACATGTTGCCACTAGCTTACGTGAAACCTTGAACCTGCTTGATAGCGAACAGAATGGCTTGAGTAATGATCAAATTCTCGATCGTCAGCATAAATTTGGCCAAAATGAAGCGATCCAAAAGCGATCTGCTTCTGCAATTAAATTATTACTGCAGGCAATTCATAATCCGTTTATCTATGTGCTGCTGGGTTTGATGCTAGCCAGTGTCGTATTAGACTATGTGATCCCGCTAAGTCGGGGAGAAGAAACTGACCTAACAGGAATGATTATTATGGGACTGATGATTATACTCAGTACCAGCGTCCGTTTTATTCAGGAGTTCCGCACCAATAAAATAACAGAAAGCTTAGATGCCTTGATCAAAACCGAATGCCAAGTGATCCGAAAAGACAAACAAGGCAACTCATTTCTTAAAACCATTGCACGTCAACAACTGGTGCCTGGCGATATTGTCAGGATAAGTACAGGTGATATTGTGCCAGCAGACCTACGTTTGTTGACCAGTACCGCCTTGCTGATTAATCAATCGGTATTAACCGGCGAGTCGACCCCGATTGAAAAAGCCGCCCGCCAGAATCGTGCCGATCAACTCACTGATCTCACAGAAAGTCAGCTTCTCACTCAATCCTCAATTTGCCTAATGGGGACCTGTGTGACTGGCGGTGGCGCCTGTGGTGTCGTGGTCGCGACCGGCAATCGCACTTGGTTTGGATCCCTTGCCCAAACCTTGTCAGACACCCCTGTCAAAACCGCCTTTGATCATGGTGTTAATAAAGTGAGCTGGCTGTTGATCCGCTTTATGCTCTGCATGGTTCCCTTAGTTTTCGTATTCAATGGACTAAGTAAAGGCGATTGGCTCAACTCGTTATTCTTTGCTCTGGCTGTTGCCGTTGGACTGACTCCTGAAATGTTACCAATGATTGTTACCACCAATCTGGCAAAAGGTGCGAGGACAATGGCTGCAAAAAAAGTGGTGGTACGCCGTCTCAGTTCGATACAAAATCTTGGTGCAATGGATGTACTTTGTACCGATAAGACCGGTACACTGACTGAAGACCAGACAATGATGCAGCACGCCTTAGATTTCAGTGATAATGAGTGCCCCTATATCTCCCGCCTTGCTTGGCTCAATAGTGCCATGCAAACAGGATTTAATAGCCCCATGGATCAGGCTATCATTGCTTACGCGAAAAAAAAGGGACAGGAAGATCTCAAATCACAATACCGTAAAATCGCTGAACTGCCTTTTGATTTTACGCGTCGTTGTCTGTCAGTTGCGGTAAGTCATCAAGGTAATAGCCTGTTAATTACCAAAGGGGCTCCCCAAGAAATGTTAGCTCGGTGTAGTCATGTCAATTGGCAGGAGGAAATCCAACCATTAACCCCTTCACTGCGTGAACAGATCCGTCGCCGTATTGCTGACTCTCATCGTCAAGGGTCGCGGATTTTATTAATTGCTCAGAGAAACTTGTCAGAGGATGATCAAGTGCAACCTGATCATTTGGATCCGGAGTTAGAGAATAATCTCATCCTACAAGGCATGTTACTCTTTAGTGACCCCATCAAGGATTGCGCCAAGGATGCACTGTTTGCTCTCAAAGATCATGGTATTCAGGTTAAAGTACTGACTGGTGACAGTGCCGAAATCGCAGATAAAGTTTGCCGTGATCTGGGATTCAGCGCTGAACAACCGCTATTAGGATCACAAATTGAGCGAATGGATGATGATACACTGAAAGCGTACTTGTTAAAGCAAAATGTCTTTGCTCGACTCACACCTCATGATAAATACCGGATCGTGACGCTGCTACAACAGCAAGGTCATGTTACGGGCTTTTTAGGCGATGGCGTCAATGATGCGGCGGCTTTACAGGCTGCGGATATTGGAATTTCTGTGGATAATGCAACGGATGTCGCACGTCATGCTGCTGACATGATTTTATTAGAGAAAAATCTGCATGTGGTGGTGGAAGGCGTACGCCAAGGGAGGCATATTTTTGCTAACATTATCAAATATTTGAATATCACTGCCAGCTCTAACTTTGGCAATGTTTTCTCGGTGATGGTAGCAAGTCTATTTATCCCTTTTATCCCCATGTTAGCGATCCAGTTACTGATCCTGAATCTGATTTATGATATTTCACAAATGGCTTTGCCTTGGGATAATGTTGATGAGGAACAGATCCGTAAACCAGGTCAATGGGATGCATCAGGGATCGGTAAAGTGATGCTTATCATCGGTCCGGTCTCCTCGCTTTTTGATATTATGACGTTTGCCGTGATGTGGCATGTGTTTTCAGCCAATAGTGAAGCGACCCAAACCTTGTTCCATACGGGGTGGTTTGTCGAATCGTTACTGTCACAAACCTTAATTGTCCATTTACTGAGAACAGCGAAAATTCCTTTTATCCAGAGCATTGCAGCTTGGCCATTAACGATCAGTACGTTACTGGTCGTGATAACAGGTATCACTCTACCGTTCACCTCATTTGCAAACGATTTAGGTCTACAACCCTTACCCTTTAGTTATTTTATCTGGCTGCTTGCAATTCTTGGGGGTTACTGTGTGTTAAGCCAGAAAGTCAAAAATTTCTATTGCAAACGTTATGGTCGCTGGTTCTAATCCTGCGCTTTCAGGCAATAAAAAAGGCGCTTTCGGGCGCCTTTTACCATCGATAGCGACAATCAGTTTTTACGCGCTTTCGCATTAGGCAAATCTGTGATACTTCCTTCAAAGACCTCTGCTGCCAACCCAATGGATTCGTGTAAAGTTGGATGGGCATGGATAGTTAATGCAATGTCCTCCGCATCACAGCCCATTTCAATTGCCAGTCCAATCTCACCCAATAATTCACCACCATTGGTGCCGACAATCGCACCACCAATGACTTTATTGGAGTTTTTATCAAAGATGAGTTTAGTCATCCCATCAGCACAGTCAGAAGCAATCGCACGTCCAGACGCGGCCCAAGGGAAGGTCGCCACTTCATAACTGATGCCTTGCGCTTTGGCTTCTTTCTCAGTCAAGCCAACCCAAGCAACTTCAGGTTCAGTATAGGCAATAGATGGGATCACTTTAGGATCAAAATAGTGTTTTTTACCGGCAATCACTTCAGCAGCAACATGGCCTTCATGTACCCCTTTATGCGCTAACATGGGCTGACCAACGATATCACCAATCGCATAAATATGACTAATATTGGTGCGCATTTGCTTGTCTACATTGATAAACCCACGCTCGTCGACGTTAACGCCAGCTTTCTCAGCATCGAGATTTTTACCATTCGGTACACGGCCAATCGCAACGAGGACAGCATCGTAGCGCTGCGGTTCCGCAGGCGCATTTTTGCCTTCCATCGACACATAGATCCCATCCTGACGGGCTTCAACAGCAGTGACTTTAGTTTCCAGCATAAAATTGAATTTTTTGCTGTTGCGTTTGGTATAGACTTTAACCACATCTTTATCCGCCGCCGGGATAACTTGGTCAAACATCTCGACCACATCAATCGAGGAACCGAGTGAATGATAGACGGTACCCATTTCCAGTCCGATGATCCCACCGCCCATCACTAGCATACGCTCAGGGACAGAGGTTAATTTCAATGCATCGGTCGAATCCCAAATACGAGGATCTTCATGAGGGATAAATGGCAATGTAACAGGACGAGAGCCAGCCGCGATAATGGCATGTTCAAAGTTGAGGGTGGTGGACACACCCTCGGCCTCAACCACCATGCTATTCGCCCCAGTAAAGCGAGCATGGCCATTCACCACCTTCACCTTACGTCCTTTTGCCATGCCAGCCAATCCCCCCGTCAGCTGCCCGATCACTTTGTCTTTCCACGTTCTGACCTTATCCAGATCCGTTTGTGGCTGCCCAAAAGTAATACCATGTGCTTCCATTGCTTTCGCTTCTTCAATCACTTTAGCAACATGTAATAAGGCTTTTGAAGGGATACAGCCGACATTAAGACAAACACCGCCTAGTGTGCTGTAACGCTCAACTATCACAGTTTCCAGTCCTAAATCGGCGCAGCGGAAAGCAGCAGAATATCCTGCAGGACCAGCCCCAAGCACAACTACCTGGGTTTTAATCTCTGTACTCATCTATAACCTCTTCGTTGTCTGTCTGGTGACCTGACGTGCAAAATGCTTTCAATACTCCCTTTCTGCTGAAAGGTATTGGCCGTCGAGTTTACATAATTGTTACAAATCTGCCAACCCGCTTGCTTTTGCGATGAGATCCCTGTCATTGAATAATCCGCCAACAAACACCAAAAATCCTTGATGGAAATCACAGAACAGAGCTGCTCACATCAGCCACATAAGTAATCAGGGTCGGCGATACCGACCCTGATGTAGTTACATTACCAAGCGACGAATATCGCCCAGAACCTGACCTATATAGGTAATAAACCGTGCCCCATCTGCGCCATCAATCACCCGGTGATCAAAAGAGAGAGAGAGTGGCAACATCAGGCGAGGTGCAAATTCTTTACCATTCCAAACAGGTTTCATCGACGATTTAGATACGCCAAGGATCGCCACATCCGGTGCATTAACAATGGGTGTAAATGCTGTTGTGCCTAATCCCCCCAAACTTGAGATGGTAAAACAGCTCCCCTGCATATCACCGGATGTCAATTTACCAGAGCGCGCCTTTTTGGAGATTTCCATCAATTCACGGGATAATTCAATGATGCCTTTTTTATTAACATCACGGAATACAGGCACAACCAAACCATTCGGTGTATCAACGGCCACACCAATATGAATATATTTTTTCAGAATCAGACGCTGAGCGTCTTCGGTTAGGGAACTGTTAAAGCGTGGATACGCTTCCAGCGCTTTAGCCACCGCCTTCATAATAAATACCACAGGCGTGATTTTTACATCCAGTTTGCTTTTCTCAGCTTCAACGTTCTGTTGTTTGCGGAAAGCTTCCAGATCCGTAATGTCTGATTCATCAAAGTGTGTGACATGAGGGATCATGGCCCAGTTACGGCTAAGATTCGCACCTGAGATTTTCTGGATCCGCCCCAATTCCACTTCTTCAATTTCACCAAACTTACTGAAATCGACTTTAGGCCAAGGCAACATTCCCGGCAAGGTTCCACTCGTTGTGGGCGCAGCACTTGCCCGTTTTATCGCCTCTTTCACGTAGCTCTGCACATCTTCTCGGACAATGCGCCCTTTACGTCCAGTACCACGAACATTGGCCAAATTAACACCAAACTCACGGGCTAAACGGCGGATCACTGGCGTTGCATGAACATAAGCACTGTTTTCAGTGAATGGCTGTTCGGGTTGTTGCTTCGCTGACGAGGCAGGAGATGATACTGCCGGCTGTGCCGCGCTAGACGAAGCAGGAGCCGTGCTTGCGTCAGCTTTCGCTGCCGTAGGTTGGCTGTTTGCCACTGCGGTTTCAAACACCATCATCAGAGAGCCAGTACTGACTTTATCACCCGTATTAAGACTGATGGCTTTCACCGTCCCCGCAAACGGTGCAGGCACTTCCATTGACGCTTTATCACCTTCCACAGTAATCAGTGATTGTTCAGCGGTCACCTTATCACCCACTTTAACCAGAATTTCCGTCACTTCAACTTCATCACCACCAATATCGGGCACATGCACTTGCTGCTCAGTGCTGGCACTCTGACTAGCTACCGTCGTCGGTGCGGTTGATTCGACAGGAGTCACTGCAACTGCCTCGCTAAGAGTGAACTCCATCACAGGACTGCCTGTTTTTACCTTATCCCCCGTATTGATCGTGATCGCGCTGACCGTGCCAGCAAAAGGCGCAGGGACTTCCATTGAGGCTTTATCGCCTTCCACCGTTAATAGGGATTGCTCCGCAGCGACCACGTCACCGACTTTGACCAAGATCTCGGTAACTTCAACTTCATCACCACCAATATCAGGCACATTAACTACCTGAGTACGGGTCGTCTCCTTGGTGGCGGGGGATGAACTGACGGCTGCCGTTTGCGGCGCAACCGCCGCATTTTCTGCCGTTTCAAACAACATAATCAGCGACCCCGTGGTGACTTTATCACCCGTTGCGATTTTCAGCGCTTTGACGACACCAGCTTGGGGAGAAGGCACTTCCATTGACGCTTTATCACCTTCAACGGTTAACAGTGACTGTTCAGCCTCTACCTTATCACCCACATTGACCAGAATTTCTATGACTTCAACTTCATCAGAACCAATGTCAGGGACTTTGATCTCAATAGACATTTTTGTTACCTCTTAGGCGTGACGCGGATTGACTTTATCCGCATCAATACCAAATTTACTGATAGCATCAACCACAACTTGCTTATCGATTTCACCGCGTTTAGCAAGTTCACCTAACGCCGCGATCACCACATAGGAGGCATCAACTTCGAAGTGATGGCGAAGATTTTCACGGCTGTCAGAACGGCCATAACCATCAGTACCCAAGACACGGTAATCTGAGGCAGGAATATAGTTACGTACCTGTTCTGCGAACAGTTTCATGTAATCCGTCGCCGCCACAGCAGGTGCATCACTCATGACTTGAGCAATATAAGGCACTTTAGGGGCGTCTGCCGGATGTAACATGTTGTAGCGTTCACAATCCTGTCCATCACGAGCAAGCTCGGTAAAGGACGTCACACTGTATACATCACTGCCAACCCCATAGTCATTGGCCAGAATCTTCGCCGCTTCACGAACATGGCGTAAAATTGCTCCCGATCCCAGTAACTGCACCTTTCCTTTATTTCCAGAGAGGGTGTCAAGTTTGTAGATCCCTTTACGGATCCCGTCTTCTGCACCTTCTGGCATGGCAGGCATCGGGTAGTTTTCGTTCAGTGTCGTAATGTAATAGTAGACATTCTCTTGTGCCTCACCATACATCCGTTCTAAACCATCATGCATAATTACGGCCACTTCATAAGCATAAGCGGGATCGTAAGAAATACAATTAGGGATCGTCAGAGACTGGATATGGCTATGCCCATCTTCATGCTGCAAACCTTCACCATTAAGGGTGGTTCTGCCGGAGGTACCACCAATGAGGAATCCCCGTGCCTGCTGATCACCCGCAGCCCAGCAAAGGTCACCAATGCGCTGGAAGCCAAACATAGAGTAATAGATATAAAACGGGATCATCGGCAAGTTATTGGTGCTGTATGATGTCGCAGCCGCCAACCATGAAGCGCCTGCCCCTAACTCATTGATCCCTTCCTGCAGAATTTGACCTTTTTCGTCTTCTTTGTAGTAAGCGACTTGTTCACGATCCTGTGGCGTATATTGCTGACCATTCGGACTGTAAATACCGATCTGACGGAATAAGCCTTCCATGCCGAAGGTCCGCGCTTCATCAGCCAAGATAGGCACTAAACGCTCTTTGATCGATTTATTTTTTAACATCACGTTCAAGGCACGAACAAAGGCGATGGTGGTCGAAATCTCTTTACTCTGCTCTTCCAATAGAGGCTGGAATTCAGATAAGGCAGGGAGCTCAAGCTTTTCAGTGAACTTCGCCTGACGACTCGGTAAATACCCCCCTAATTTTTCACGCTGTGCATGCAGGTATTTGTGTTCTTCCGAACCTTCAGGGAAGGTCACGTAAGGCAAGTCAGCCAGTTTTTCATCACTGACAGGCACATTGAAGCGATCACGAATATAACGAACGCCTTCAACATTCATTTTTTTGACCTGATGCGCAATGTTTTTGCCTTCAGCCGTTTCGCCCATGCCATACCCTTTTACCGTGTGGGCAAGAATCACAACCGGTTTATCCTTAGTCTGTTGGGCTTTTTTCAGTGCAGCATAGATTTTCTTAGGATCATGGCCACCACGATTAAGTGCCCAGATTTGTTCATCCGTCATATCCTTCACTAATTCAGCAGTCTCTGGGTATTTGCCAAAGAAATGCTCACGCACATACGCACCATCGCGGGATTTGAATGTTTGATAATCGCCATCAACGGTTTCATTCATCAGTTGGATGAGCTTCCCTGAGGTGTCTTTACGCAGCAGCTCATCCCAACGACTGCCCCAGATAACCTTGATCACCTCCCAACCGGCACCACCAAAAACACCTTCTAACTCGTTGATAATTTTACCATTTCCAGTAACCGGGCCATCAAGGCGTTGTAAGTTACAGTTAATGATAAAAACAAGATTATCTAGCTTCTCACGGGTCGCGATAGTGATAGCACCTTTAGATTCTGGCTCATCCATTTCACCATCACCTAGAAACGCATAAACCGTCTGGGCTTCAGTATTTTTCAAACCGCGATGTTGTAGATATTTAAGGAATTTAGCCTGATAGATCGCAGATAAGGGACCAAGGCCCATCGACACTGTCGGGAATTGCCAGAAATCCGGCATCAACTTAGGGTGCGGGTAGGAAGAAAGTCCGTTGCCATGTACTTCCTGACGGAAGTTGTTCATTTGATCTTCACTCAAACGACCTTCTAGGAAAGCACGTGAGTAAACGCCAGGAGAAATATGTCCTTGGAAGTAGACTAAATCACCGCCATCCTGACTGGTACGGGCACGGAAGAAATGGTTAAAACACACTTCGTAGATTGTGGCAGAAGACTGGAAGGATGCCATATGGCCACCCAGTTCAAGATCTTTTTTCGACGCTCGCAATACCGCCATAATCGCGTTCCAGCGCACGGCAGAACGAATACGACGTTCAAGAGAGGTATTACCAGGGTATTCCGGCTCATCTTCAGTCGCAATGGAGTTGATATAGTCCTTGATAGTAGAACCAGACGCAACTTTAACACCACCCTGACGTGCTGCATTCAGCACTTGGTCGATGAGATACTGGGCACGCTCAACACCTTCTTCACGGATCACCGATTCAATTGACTGTAACCAGTCACGTGTTTCAATCGGATCCACGTCATTATGTAAACGTTCTGACATGGGAGTATTCCTTATCATATGTGTTTTAATACAATTAATATCACAACAATGGTACCTGTATTGTTGCCAATAGTGTTAACTTTATTGCAACAAACATCGTCCAACCTTATTATCACAGCCTACAACTCACGGTGTTGTTGCAGCCGACGCAAAGAACGCTCACGTCTTGTTTCTTCACGATGACGATCTAATAGAATCTCTTCCAGAAAAGCCAAATGGCTGTGTGAGGCTTCCCGTGCTTTTTCTGGTTCTCTTGCCATAATGGCGGCAAATACACGCGCCCGATGGCGGCTCACTTGAACCAACATATCGCGGCGGGTATATAATAATTCAAAATTTTCTCGCACATTTTTCGCCAATATTGGTTCAATCGCTCTCAGCAAATGCAGCAAGACAACATTATGGGCGGCTTCTGTTACTGCAATTTGGTAATTGATAACCGCAGCTGCTTCAGCATCCCGATCGCCGCTGGCCTGGGCCTGCTCAATCAGAATATGATATTGCCCAATACGTTCCAGATCCGTATCGGTTCCTCTCAATGCCGCATAGTAAGCAGCGACGCCTTCTAAAGCATGTCGAGTTTCAAGCAGATCAAAACGCGACTCCCCATGGGCTGAAAGGATCTCTAGCATAGGGTCTCGCACCGCTTGCCATAACTCTTGTCGTACAAAGGTGCCACCACCATGGCGTCGTAGCAATAAACCTCTGGACTCAAGACGCATCACCGCTTCCCGGACCGAAGGTCGAGATACGCCAAATTTTTCTGCGAGCTCACGCTCCGGAAGCAGTTTTTCTCCCGGTCGCAACGTCCCTTCCATAATCAAAGACTCAAGTTGGTTTTCGATAATATCAGAGAGCTTAGGTTGCCGTATTTTACTAAAAGCCATATCAATTAAGCTTCTTACTGATGTACAGCCAGTAGACTGAAAACGTCAATTGGTCATACCAATTTTCAAAAAATTTCCTTAAACTACCAAATCGCTGTACCGATGTCTACCACCCACTGACACAGCCACGAGCCCCTGTTCCCACAGAGACATCCTTCCCTGCTGACAAAATCTGTATCCACCGCGCCTGACCCCACGAGTACGCCATCGGGGCCACACTCGCAATGGGCTAACCGTCACTAGGCAATGTTACACTGACCAGTGATCCATGACACGGCACTCACGCTCTGGTTATTGAGTATTTTTCATCGTCAATGAAAAAGCTTTAATATTTATTTTCTGCCACCGCTCCTGTAAAATAAAGCCTACATTAAATGTAAAAATAACCTTACACTTGTCCCCCCCCTATTGCTGCAGAATTTGAATCAGGAAGGATAGTATGAAAGCACCACAACAGGATAACCTACAGCGGGGGCTGAAAAATCGCCACATCCAGCTCATTGCACTGGGTGGTGCCATTGGCACCGGTCTATTTCTTGGTATCGCTCAAACCATTCAGATGGCAGGCCCTTCTGTCTTGCTCGGCTACGCCATTGGCGGTTTTATTGCCTTTCTGATTATGCGTCAGCTAGGTGAAATGATCGTTGATGAACCTGTCGCCGGGTCATTTAGCCATTTCGCTTATCAATACTGGGGAAGTTTTGCTGGATTTGTCTCAGGCTGGAATTATTGGATGCTGTATGTGCTTGTCGCCATGTCTGAGCTCACCGCCGTGGGTGTTTATATTCAACATTGGTGGCCAGCGATCCCCACTTGGGTTTCTGCTTTAAGCTTTTTTGTGCTAATTAATCTGATTAATCTAGCAAATGTGAAGTTGTACGGTGAAATTGAATTCTGGTTCGCCATCATTAAAGTCGTTGCCGTGATCGCCATGATTATTTTTGGGGGCAGTATGCTACTGCTGGGTCACGCCGGTTCCGATGCCTCGATCGGCAATATTTGGCAAATTGGCGGCTTTTTCCCTCATGGCCTCTCAGGACTGGTAATGGCAATGGCCATCATTATGTTTTCATTTGGTGGACTGGATTTAATTGGGATCACTGCGGCAGAAGCCGAAGATCCTAAAAAAAGTATTCCGCGTGCTACCAATCAGGTAATTTATCGGATTTTGATTTTTTACATTGGATCACTGGCTATCCTGCTATCACTTTATCCCTGGACCAAAGTCGTGCCTGGCAATAGTCCTTTTGTGATGATTTTTCATGATATAGGTGATGTTTTGGTGGCCAATGTATTGAATGTGGTGATCCTAACGGCCGCATTATCCGTGTACAATAGCTGTGTCTTCTCCAATAGCCGAATGCTGTACGGTATGGCGAATCAGCAGAACGCGCCACGTGCCTTACTGAAGGTCAATGGTCGCGGTGTACCTTGGGTCGCCTTACTGTTTTCTAGTGCCGCCACGGCCATTGGCGTGCTACTCAATTATCTGATCCCAGAAAGAGTATTCAGTTTACTGATGGCGCTGGTTGTTTCCGCCCTTGTGATTAACTGGGCAATGATCAGCCTTGCGCACCTGAAGTTTCGCCAAGCTAAAGATCGTCTGGGTGCGGTAACGGAATTTAAAGCCCTGTGTTATCCCATGGGAAATTGGCTTTGCCTAATTTTTATTGCCGCGATCCTAATTATCATGTTAATGACACCGGGAATGGCAATTTCTGTATGGCTGATCCCGGTCTGGCTTCTTATCCTCGCATTTGGCTACCTGATTAAACAGCATCGTCAGCGCCAGTAACGCTCAAAAAAAAGGGAACGCATGCGTTCCCTTTTTTTCAACTGATTCACCGTCTCACCTCAACCAAGGATGTACTCACCTTATTGCAGAGCCTGTTGATTTATAAAAACTAAAGTATGACACCACTCAATGTCAAAATGGAAACGATCACAATAATAAACAGCGTGATTTTTTTTGCCATTGCCACCGCCTCTCTTGGCATATCAACTTTACTTTCTGCCGGTGAACGAGCTAAAGCATATTGAGCCAGATGACCAATAATTTGTCCGTGGGGGCGACGAATATCTTTCAGATAGCGAAACCAAACAGGTAATGCTTTTTCACCATGCCCGATAAATGCGTAGGCAAGTCCAGCCAATCTGACTGGGATAAAGTCAGCGATGAAGAGTAAAGTATCCACGCCCGATTTTTGTCTGTTCTGTTGCTGATTATGACAAGCCAAAAAACCTTGGAAAGCGCGAAGAAAAGCATACCCCACCAAGAAAACAGGTCCGTACTTTCCCCCAGCAACAAACCAAAAAATTGGCCCAATATAAAAACGATAATTAATCCATAACAACGTATTCTGCAGTTCACGCAAATAAACCCCTTCGCTGACATTCTCTGGCAAAGGATGATAATGACTCAGTTCTTGTGCCATCGCTTGGTGACCAGTAACGTCATCTGCACTGGCGGCTTTTAAGTATTGATGGTAATGCTTTCTGACAATCCCCGCACCAATGCATAATCCACCCAGCACCACCCATAAAATCAATGAAAAAAAACCGAACATAATGCCATGCAGACTCTTTTCAACAACCAGCACAACTAACATAACTAATAACGTCATCCCGCTGGTTCTCACTAAAGAAAAATGATGCTGACGAGTAAAAAAAGCATGCAATTTTGTTTCAAGTTGATAGCGTTCGCCTACCTTAAACAGACGCTCTACCAGTAATATCAGCAATAACGTAAAAAGAGTCATTTGTATAACACCTTATAATGTATAGCGTTGAAAGTTGAATCTTATCAATTAATCAAACCATCCTGACGCCTAGTTTAGCGTATTCCCACGTTATCACCCAGTGATTAACGTTGTTATCACTAAAGAGTAACTGACTTGCTCACATCTCTCTGCTTATCATTTGCCATCCCTCTGTATTTTGTGAGAACAAGCTCGGAATAGACTAGAAAAATGACGGCTAAGATTTTTGATCCATTGTGTAATTGAGACAGACTATAACGTGGAGATAAAATCATGCAATCCGGTTTCACGCTAATTGAATTAATGATTGTGATTACAATCCTCGCCATATTGAGTGCCGCAGGTATCCCGTCTTATCAGAGTTATGTGCAAAAAGCCGCATTGACCGATGTCCTTCAGCTGGTACAGCCCTATAAAATTGCAATTGAACTGTGCGTCTTTGACCTCGGTCAACTGAATGGCTGCAATGAAAATAGTCATGGCATACCGACAAGTATGACAACAAGATATGTCTCACAGATCAGTATCGTTGATGGGCTTATCACGGTGCAACATAAACAAACCTTGGCTGGACTGACAGTGAAACTTCAACCTGAATATCAATCTAATACGGGGCAAATTATCTGGCGAAAAGACTGTCACAGTGATAATACTTCACTCAAAACCCTTTGCCAGCACCTCTTCAGATATGACAATACCGAGGAGGCCACATGATCCCCTATTTTCCCTCGCTGATTTGCTTTTACCCATCCCACCCAGCAAACATTCTCCGCGAGACACCTGAACACAGACTGATTGGGGTCAAGACATTACCATCTCAACAACACGTTGAACAATTTGCCCGGGGTTTCAGTGCGTTGTTCAATGTAAACAGGGGGCAGAGACACAAATGCAGAATAAACAACGTAACAGCACCGATACCCGTTCGAGTGAAGTGGTATTCCCTACGCCATCTTCATTACTTTCCGTTTCCTCGCCGATCATTTCTACCCCCCTTCGTGCAGAACGTTTGCTGCAACACGCCGCCCAGTGCCAGGCATCAGATATTCACCTACAACCTGTTGCTGAGGGATTACAAATACGCTTTCGTATTAATGGATTAATGCAAACAGACTGCGAACTCAATCAAGAAGAAGGACAATGCTTATTAACTCATTTCAAGATATTGGCTGAAGTCGATATTGCTGAGAGTCGCTTACCACAAGATGGGCAATTCGCCCTCAACATTGACCAGCAAAGACACTATTTTCGATTGGCAACGCTACTCACGCGCTATGGTGAAAAAATCGTACTGCGCTTACTGAAACCGTTCGCCCTTAAAGAAGGATTGCACGATCCGGGGTTAACCCCACCACAACTGCATTTACTGCAACGCTGCCTCCGTGCACCGCAAGGCTTGCTTTTAGTGACCGGTCCTACAGGCAGCGGTAAAACCACCACGTTATATCGCTCACTGCAATACCTGAACGATCCGACGCGCAATCTGTGCAGCGCCGAAGATCCCATTGAGATGATTATTAACGGCATTAACCAAAGCCAAATTAACAAAAAGACAGGACTCACTTTCCAAAAGGCCCTCGCTGCGATTTTACGCCAAGATCCCGATGTCATCATGATTGGTGAGATGCGTGATAAACAAAGTGCAGATATCGCTTTTAAAGCGGCACTCAGTGGTCATCTTGTGTTATCTACATTGCATGCAAATTCAGCGGTTGAAACCCTTATCCGTTTATTACATATGCAAATTGCGCCCTATCTAATTATTTCTGCCGTTAAATTGATTATTGCACAACGTTTAGTACGTAAGTTGTGTGCTGTCTGTAAAAAACCCGTCTTTCCACGTCACAATGACCCTCTGTTAAAAAAAGGGATAACGTGTCACTGGCAAGCAATAGGCTGTACTGACTGCACTCAAGGTTATGATCACAGACTTGCACTTTTTGAGTGCTTATCAATGAGCCCCCTATTGCAAAATGCAATCCTCAACAATGCCACACTGCAACAGCTAACCGCGATAAGCCAGCAACAGCAGATGACAACACTTTGGCAATCAGGGATTAGAGCAGTACAACACGGTCTCACCTCTTGGCAGGAGCTAGTACGCGTAATAGGAGAGGCGAATGAATGCAGTTAGGTTATTTCATTGGATCGCCTGTGACCCACAAGGGCGATTTCACCATGGGACACTGGCCGCAATCAATCGAAAACACATTGACCAGTTGTTGCAAAAACAGCGACTCTACCCGGTTAAAATCCATCAACCATGGCTTAGGAGCCGCCTCGATAAAAAAAAACTTAATCATTCTGTTTTTTTTCTACAACTCAGTCAATTGCTACATGCCGGTTTCCCTTTGAGTGAAGCACTTGACTTACTCAGTAAAACGACGCCAATATTAATTTGGAGAATATTACTTCAACAAATCAATCTACAAATCCGAGATGGCCAACTGCTATCAACCTCACTCAAACAATGGTCTACAATCTTTTCACCGTTTAGTGTCGCACTGATCACCGTAGGCGAAGCCACTGGCCAGTTAGATCGCTGCTGTCAACACATCGCCGATTTATACCAGCAACACAATCAAATACACCAAGCTATCATTAAAGCTATCCGCTATCCCCTGCTGGTATTGATCCTGACCTGCCTTATCGTGCTGGTGATAATCAGTGTGATACTGCCACAATTCAGTGAGCTGTATAGCAGTCTCAATGCACCATTACCTTTTATCACACAAACGTTAATTCGGGGTTCAACCTTCCTGATTTGGGGGGTGCCATTGGTGGCTTCTTTGTTGTCACTCCTACCCACATTGTCTCGTTATTGCTATCAACATCATCACGCATTCCGAGTTTGGATTTCAGTCCTGATTGCCCCTTTACCGATCCTAGGCAAGGCTTGGCAGGCCGCCATGCTGAGTAAACTATTCAACCTATTAGCCATCACTCAACACGCAGGAATCTCGCTGCAAGTCAGCCTAGAGATGGCCGCATTGTCTGTTCAATGCCCATTATGGAAAGTACAAATAAGTTTGCTAAAACAACGAATTCAAGGTGGTGCAACTGTCGCGAAGGCCATCAGTTCATTCGACTGTTTTCCCTCACTGTGCCATTCTCTATTATATCCCGCTGAGAAAAGTGGTGATCTGCAACAAGGTTTTCAACAAATCGGCCAGTGGTACCAGCGCCATTTTATACAAAGCTGTGACAAACTGATCCTTTGGTTGCAGCCAATCATCATGCTGATAGCCGGCCTGATCACGGGGGGCTTATTATTTGCAATCTATTTACCGATTCTTCAGTTAGCCACCTATCTCAACTGATTGTTTTGGTTGGCCCGGCTAGCTGTTGTCATTTATAAAGGACAGCATGCTGCTCACACACGAATTGATAATGCGGTGAAGGTATAGCGATGGAATGCCAAAATTGATACCACGCCATTATTTACTACAATGACAAAATGAAACTCACTCATTTTTTGTGTTAGTATTCTTAGTAGAACGAATTAAAATACAACGAAACAACGCATAATTCCCTTAATGGAGTGGCTAATAATGACTTATATTGTTGCACTTACTGGGGGCATCGGCAGCGGTAAAAGCACTGTCTCAGATCTGTTTAGACAGCGAGGTATTGAAATCATTGATGCTGATATTATCGCTCGTCAAGTTGTTGAACCCGGTAGTGATGCGCTTTTTCAGCTTAAAGCGCATTTTGGCCAGCAAATTCTGCGAAAGGGCGGTTCACTGGATCGCGCCAAACTGAGAACCCTTATCTTTAGCAATCAACAAAATAAAGTCTGGGTAGAAAGCTTAATGCATCCGCTTATTCAGCAAATGACCAAGCAGCAACTCTCGGCAGTTAAAGGCGCATGGTGCATTTGGGTTGTGCCTCTTCTGGTTGAAAATCATCTCCATAAATACGCATCTAGGGTGCTGGTGGTGGATGTTGATCCGTCAGTCCAATTACAACGTACAATGATGCGAGATAATATTTCACTGTCAGACGCTCAGAAAATCCTGAATGCACAAGCAACTCGTCAACAACGTTTGGCTATTGCTGATGATATTATAAATAATAATGGTGAGTTGGCTGAAATAACCCGGCAGGTTGATTCTCTGGTGCGCTTATATCATAAAATTGCACAGCAATCCGCAAATAAGGACTCACTTTGATGCATGAAACTATCCTTTTTGAGTACCCGATGAATGAAAAAATGCGCTGCTGGTTAAGAATGGAGTATTTGTTAAATCAATTTAATTCGTTGCAAGATACCGTTCAAGCAGCCGATCACGATAATGCACGCATGATGATCTTTTTTCGTTCTATCACTGATCTGATGGATATCTTCGATCGGGGAGATGTCCGATCTGAATTATTAAGAGAATCAGAGCTACAAATCAGAAAATTACGCAGCTGGTTAGAAAGAGACGGCGTCGATCAGACTCGTGTTATTGACTTAAGTGACCAGTTACAACAGCAAATGAGGGAACTTAATCAAGCAAAAAGGCCTGGACATGTGTTCAAAGAAAACCCTTTCATTGGTCAGATCCGCCAGAGACTGAATATTCCCGGCGGCTGCTGTAATTTTGATTTACCCGCATTGCATCTTTGGTTGCAAAGCACGGCAATCCGAGCCACAGATGTCGAGAAATGGACAGAAAGTTTACGTCCATTAACACAACACCTTAATTTTTTACTGAATTTAATCCGCCAGTCCGGCCAGTTTGTAACTCTAAGTTGCAATAAGGGTTTTTATCAAGGAACCAGTGAAGAGGCAGATTTATTGCGTATAAAACTTCCCCTGTCTGCCGGCCTGTATCCGCAAATATCTGGCCTAAAAAATCGCTATACCCTGCGATTTTTACCACTCAACACTGACGATATCCTGTCAGAGGCTCCCTTATTTTTTGATATTGCATGTTGTTAAGAGGTTTTATGTCACAAGAAGTTATCCAAGTACACTGCCCTACCTGCCAAAAAATCGTCGTATGGCAAACAGACAATGCATGGCGTCCCTTTTGTTGTAAGCGTTGCCAATTGATTGATTTGGGTGAATGGGCCGCAGAGGAAAAACGCATTGCGGGTCAACCTGAAGCCCAAGATAACGAGAATTGGAGTGGGTATTTACCTGATTGATCGTCCAATCCGAGGCATCGGACACACAGCAAAGCGTCTACCGCCCGTGGTAAATGACCGATCATGACACGATTTAGAACTGCCCAGCAATCAGCTGATGGACTATCGCTTGATTTGCTGGTGGAAATTGTTCAGCCTCTAATTGCTGCTGAGCTAACCAACGCGTAGGCTGTCCTTCTTTGCCAAAAGGCTGACCTTGCCACTGTTCAACCAGAAAAAAATGCAGCGTGACCGTCATCTCTGGATAATCATACTTCAACAACTGCAAAGGCTTCGCGTGAGTGACATCAATCCCCACTTCTTCTCGTAGTTCGCGTGATAAAGCCTGTTGGGGTGTTTCGTCTGATTCAATCTTTCCACCAGGAAACTCCCATTTTTTTGCCATATGCACTGAGGCTGAACGCTGAGACAAAAATATTTCTTTCGCTGCATTCCGTATAACGCCCACTGCGACATGGATACTTTTCATCAACCCTCCTTGTAAAACTAAATTAAATGAGCCAGAAAAAAAGGGGCATGTCATCATGCCCCCTTTTTAATGTAAAATAACGAAATGACTAAACCAAACGGCCATGGCACTGTTTGAATTTTTTCCCAGATCCGCAAGGACAAGGATCATTACGGCCGGTTTTCAGGTCACCACGTTGGTTGGCTAAACTGATGGCGGCGGCTGTTTCATCATTAGGATGGCTTAATTGCTGCTGACTAGCAAGGCGCTGCGCATCTTCACGCAACTGACGCTCCATCATGTCAACTTCCTCGGGAAGCTGTACTTGTACCTTGCTTAACGTGCTGATGATTTCATATTTCAGCGTTTCCAGCATGGTAGAAAACATGGTGAAGGATTCACGCTTATACTCTTGCTTTGGATCTTTTTGAGCATAACCACGAAGATGGATCCCTTGACGAAGATGATCCATTGCAGCCAAATGCTCTTTCCATAATGAGTCAAGTGACTGTAACATGACACCTTTTTCAAAATGTCTCATGGCTTCAGCGCCAGCAGCCTGTTCTTTCTGCTGATAATTTTCAATCGCATGCTGTAAAATACGCTCGCGTAATGTCTCTTCATGCAACTCAGGCTCTTTATCCAGCCATTGTGAAATCGGTAGATCCAGAGCAAAATCCGCACGTAAATTCTCTTCAAGGCCACTGATATCCCACATTTCTTCTAGCGACTGCGGTGGAATAAAAATACTGATAGTATGATTGATGACATCATGACGAATTTCGTTAATCGTTTCACTGATATCCGAGACATTCAACAGCTCATTACGCTGGGAATAGATTGCTCGACGTTGGTCGTTAGCAACATCATCATACTCCAGTAGCTGTTTACGAATATCAAAGTTACGGCTTTCGACTTTGCGCTGTGCATTGGCAATCGCTTTAGTGACCCACGGATGCTCAATCGCCTCACCTGCCTTCATACCCAGTTTACGCATCATCCCTGTCACACGATCTGAAGCGAAAATCCGCATTAATGCATCTTGCATCGATAAATAAAAGCGTGACGACCCTTTATCACCTTGACGCCCCGCCCTGCCTCGTAACTGATTATCAATACGACGTGATTCATGGCGCTCGGTTCCAATAATATGCAATCCCCCTGCCTCAAGTACTGCCGCATGGCGCACTTGCCAGTCAGCCTTGATCTTATCGATATCAGCTTGTTGAGGATTATCGAGTGCTGCTACTTCAGCCTGCCAGCTGCCACCCAGTACGATATCCGTACCACGACCCGCCATATTGGTTGCAATAGTAACGGCTCCCGGCTGTCCCGCTTGAGCAATAATATCAGCTTCACTGGCATGGAATTTAGCATTCAAAACACTGTGTTTGATGCCTGCTCGCGTTAGCGCATTAGAAACTTCTTCCGATTTCTCAATGGAAATGGTTCCCACCAATACGGGTTGTCCACGTTGAGTACAATCACGAATATCTTCAATGATCGCGTCGATTTTTTCCTGTTCAGTCATATAGACTAAATCACTTAAATCTTTGCGTACCATTGGCCGATTGGTTGGCACAACAATGGTGTTCAAATTATAAATAGAGCTAAATTCAAAGGCCTCTGTATCAGCCGTTCCGGTCATTCCCGCTAATTTAGTATAAAGACGGAAATAATTTTGGAAGGTAATGGAAGCCAACGTCTGATTTTCATTCTGAATTTGAACACCTTCTTTCGCTTCTACCGCTTGATGCAAGCCATCTGACCAACGGCGACCTTGCATTGTTCTTCCGGTGTGTTCATCAACAATAATGACTTCATTATCTTTAACAATATAGTCAACATCACGGGTAAACAGCGCATGAGCACGCAGCGCTGCTGTCACGTGGTGCATCAGGATAATGTTAGTTGGTGAATACAGCGACTCACCTTCCGACATCATGCCTTGTTTCACCAAAAGGTCTTCTATTTTGATCAGTCCACGTTCAGTCAGATGAACTTGACGTGCTTTTTCATCAACAGAGAAATCGCCAGTTCCCTCAAAGCTGTCTGAGTCTTCTTTTTCTTGACGCTCTAATCTCGGAATGATTTTATTTACTTGGATATAGAGTTCAGAGCTATCTTCGGCTGGACCGGAAATGATGAGTGGTGTCCTAGCTTCATCGATCAAGATTGAATCGACTTCATCCACGAGAGCATAGTGCAGTTCACGTTGTACACGCTCTTCTGGACTGAATGCCATGTTATCGCGCAGATAATCAAAACCAAATTCGTTATTGGTGCCATAAGTGATGTCTGCTGCATAAGCGAGGCGTTTTTCATGAGGTGCCATCCCCGGCAAGTTAATTCCAATTGTCAAACCCAAAAACTCGAACAGGGCACGGTTATTTTCAGCATCACGTTTCGCCAAATAATCATTGACCGTGACGATGTGAACCCCTTTGCCCCCTAAGGCATTTAAGTATGCAGGGAGGGTTGCCGTCAAGGTTTTTCCCTCACCAGTACGCATTTCCGCAATACAACGCTGGTTAAGGACAATGCCACCTAATAATTGCACATCAAAGTGACGCATATCAAAAATACGCCTACTTGCTTCTCTTACCGTCGCAAACGCTTCAGGGAGCAGTGAGTCAACGCTTTCTCCTTTTGCTAGGCGATCACGATATTGCTGAGTTTTGGCTCTCAACTGTTCATCGGTTAACTCTTGAAACTCGGTTTCGAGTTGATTGATGTTATTAACGATTTTTCGCATTGCGCGAATAGTACGATCATTACTACTACCAAAAATTTTGGTTAACATTTTCGTAAGCATATTATTATCTTCTCAATTCAATCATGTTCACTGTCACTTTTATTTTTTATTAATAATCTGAACAACATTACATTGAAATTGGGCCCGCTCGGATCCCCATTTGAATGGCAAGCCAGAGTGCTTCACAAAAGCAGTGAGGCCGTGTTGCCGTTCTATCAATCACACTTAACACACTGTGATACAGCAGAATCTGCAATGCATTGCTTTGGCATGACTGCGCATGACATTCGGCCAGTTGCCGTAATGTCAACTGCGCCAGAGCTCGACGAGGCGATGACTCGATCCTCGGCAGCTCACTCATTAAATGGCGAATCGCTAATTTTATTGCATAGCGTTGCCAATAGTCAGGTAAAAAAGTCACCTGATTAGCCATGGCGCGCTGTTGGCTCATCACTTTATGAAGATGATCGTCTTTCCCTAGCAAATGCCAGTCTGTTAATTGTTGTTTTTCTGACAAGGCTAAGAACTGACTCTGATAGACAGGCATACCACAACAGGCTGCCACCACACCCATTAAGAGATGAGGACAGACATATTTTTTACTGAACTGTAACCAACTGGTAAGAATTGCGATCACAAAAACCTGTTATGGCCTCTTAAATAAACGGAGTCAATTTACTGGCTTGCGGTAAAAGGGTACCGTGCCACCGATATGGTAACATTTTTACTATTTTAAGACAGCAAATAAAGAAACCCAATAATAATACCATTGACTGAAACGAAAGAATAAAAAAGAGCAAGTTTATCAAAATGATAAATCTTGCTCATCTTTTAACAGGAAGAATAAGAAGAATATTCAGGCTATGACCAAATTACTTGCACGGAAGGTGTCAGCAAGCTCTTCTTCGTCACTGAATGTCACCATTTCCCAAGCTTCTTGTTTAGCAAGGACAGCCTGCAACAGTTTATTATTCAATCCATGTCCTGATTTATGGGCGGAAAAAGCGCCAATAATGTTATGGCCACACATAAACAGGTCACCGATAGCATCCAGCATTTTGTGACGGACAAATTCATCATCAAAGCGCAATCCATCTTCGTTGAGCACTCTGAAATCATCTAAACCGATGGCACATTCCAAACTTCCGCCTAGGCACAGACCTTGTGATTGCAGTTGCTCAATATCACGCATAAAACCGAAGGTCCTTGCACGACTGATTTGGCTAATAAAGGCTTCTGATGAAAAATCCAAATGATAGTTCTGAGAACTGGAATCAATGGCTGGATGTTTAAAATCAATCGTAAAATCAAGTGAAAAACCACGGTGTGGTTTAATTTCAGCCCACTTATCACCGTCTTCAACCCTGACGGCTTGCTTGATACGGATAAATTTCTTGGCACTGTTAAGCTCTTCAATACCCGCATCAAGTAGTAAAAAGACAAAAGGTGCTGCACTGCCATCCATAATTGGAATTTCTGGCGCATCAACTTCGACAATAATATTATCGATACCGAGTCCAGCGAGGGCTGAATTCAAGTGTTCTACAGTAGAAATACGCACACCAGCATCATTAATGAGGCAAGTACTCAACATGGTATCACGCACAAACCGAGCATCAGCCTGAAAGTCGACGGCGGGATCCATGTCTGTACGGCGATAGATGACCCCAGTATTCACTGGCGCAGGGCGCAATGTCAGGGTCACTTTTTTACCAGTGTGCAAACCGACACCCGTTGCCTGAACAGTACGTTTTAAGGTCCTTTGTTTGATCATCATAATTAATCCCACATAACTATTTGCTACTGTAGTAGCTTATATACAGCCTTCAACATAGCATAATAAGATAAATTTTACTAGCCATATTAAATTTAGCGATTTTTAATCTGCTTGTTTACGTAAAAAGGCGGGAATATCTAAATAATCCGGCTCTTTACTGGGTTGGCTAGTCTGATCATTAACCACTTTTGCTGCTGGGCTACTTTCCTGAGTCAAGGATGCCATCTTATGTTGCTGATAACGGTTTTCTATCGTAGCAGCACTGTTATTTTTATTGGTGACTAAAGTAATTTCTGGCCGTTTATCCATGCCAATTCCCGTTGCTACAACAGTCACACGCAGTTCGTCATTCATATCGGGATCAAGCGAAGTCCCGATCACGACCGTCGCATTGTCTGAAGCAAAAGCACGGATCGTATTCCCCACCGTTTCAAACTCATCCAAACGAAGATCAAAGCCTGCTGTAATGTTAACCAGAACGCCACGCGCACCAGAGAGATCAATGTCTTCCAATAAGGGACTTGAAATGGCCATTTCTGCCGCTTCTTCAGCACGATCCTCACCACACGCAACGCCGGAGCCCATCATGGCATAGCCCATTTCAGACATCACGGTTCGCACATCTGCAAAGTCAACGTTCATCAACCCTGGACGAGTAATAAGCTCAGCGATCCCTTGTACTGCGCCTTTTAAAACATCATTCGCAGCACCAAAAGCATCCAGTAGAGAGATACCACGGCCTAACACCTTGAGCAACTTATCATTAGGAATAGTAATCAATGAATCCACATGACGAGATAATTCTGCAATGCCTTGTTCAGCAAAAGCCATTCTTTTTTTGCCTTCAAAATTAAACGGCTTAGTAACTACAGCAACTGTCAGGATCCCCAACTCTTTCGCCACTTCGGCAACAACAGGCGCAGCACCGGTACCCGTCCCTCCCCCCATGCCCGCAGCAATAAAGACCATATCCGCACCTTCAAGAGCAGCTCTCAGCCCTTCTCGGTCCTCTTCCGCTGAGTTACGGCCAACTTCCGGATTCGCACCGGCACCCAGCCCTTTAGTAATGTTATTACCGATTTGGATGGTTTGACCAACCGCTGTTTTCCGCAAGGCTTGCGCATCGGTGTTGACGGCAAAAAAGTCCACACCCTCGATTCTCTCTCTCACCATATGTTCGACCGCGTTACCGCCGCCGCCGCCAACGCCGATGACTTTAATCACCGCGTCATTGGTTAATTCCATAGGTTCAAACATGATTTCTCTCCGTATTGTGCCTGTTGCAGAGGATTGATTACCATCGGTAAGTATAAATCAATCTTCTCAAAAAATATTAAAACTCTTTTCGTAACCAACTATTAAAACGCTTAAACCAGCTCGTGACAGCAGAACCTTTATCACTGTCCGGATCGCGATTGAGGTGAGACTGTTTGCCATAATGCAGTAAACCAACCACTGTCGAATAATACGCCGCTGTCGCATAGTCTGTCAGTCCGGTAATATTTAATGGTTTACCGATACGCACTTGTGTGTGAAACACCTTCTGAGCACAATCCGCCAAACCATCAATCTGAGCTGCCCCACCGGTTAAAACAATACCTGCCGCCAAATGGTGTTTAACGCCCTGTTGCCGCAGTTGCTCCTGTAAAGACAATAATTCATCCTGAACCAGATTCAGTAATTCTGTATACCGGGGTTCGATAACCTCAGCCAGCGTCTGTCGCTGTAAACTTCTCGGTGGTCTGCCGCCGACACTGGGTACTTCAACATTCTCATCTTTCCCAACAAGCGCCCCCAATGCACAACCATGCTTCACCTTAATCGCTTCTGCATCAGTCGGAGGTGTCCCAAAAGCATAAGCGATATCACTGGTTACCACATTACCGGCATAAGGTATGACCTTAGTATGCCGCAAGGCACCGCCCGTATAGACAGCCATATCCATCGTTCCACCACCAATATCGACAACACATACGCCAAGCTCTTTTTCATCCTCAGTCAGTACTGAATAGCTCGATGCCAAGCCGGCAAAAATCAGCTGGTCTACCGTTAAGCCACAACGTTCAACGGCCTTGACAATATTTTTGGCCATATCATTGTGGCAGGTAATCAGATGAACCTTTGCTTGCATTCTGACACCCGATAAACCCACCGGATTTTTAATCCCTTCCTGATAATCGATGGCATACTCTTGGGGAATGACATGAAGAATACGATGCTCATCTTTAACCCGAACAGACTTCGCTGTATGCACGACGTTATCCACATCATCCTGCGAGACTTCTTCATCGGAAATCGGAACCATCCCGATTTCATTCTGACAACTAATATGTTTGCCTGATAATGCAAGATACACTGAGGAAATTTGACAATCGGCCATCAATTCAGCTTGATCAATCGCACGTTGGACACATTTCACCACCGATTCAAGATCGTTTACCCCCCCTTTATCCATCCCTCGGGAAGGGCAGTTTCCAACGCCGATAATATTTACCATACCATCAGGGAGGATTTCCCCAACCAGTGCGGCCACCTTAGCAGTACCAATCTCCAGGCCCACTACTAATTTTCTCTCTGTTGCCTTTATCATTATTGTTTAGCCTGTACCTGAGTTTGTTGCGCGTTGTGATGTTCAGTCAATGTTTCTGTTGGCAACGTGATCCAGCTTACCGCCGCGCCTGAATCATAACGTAAATCGATATAATCAATTTTTTTATGTTCGGCCCCCCCTTGACGCACCAAGTCAGGATAAAGCTGGATAAAACGTTGTAAGCGTTTTACAGATTTGTCTCGCCCTAGGTCTATTCTCATCCCATCCCGGCTGGTGAGAACCCAAGCCTTACGGGCACTCATTGCAGCTGCACCTAAGGTAACATCAGCACGTTTCAACATGCTGTTGAAATGGTTGTAACCCGCTAATACTTCAGTCTCACTTCCCTCAGGACCGAATAGCTTCGGCATTGTTTGTTGCTGACGGATACCAAGGGGTAAAGAAAAAGAGACACCGCTTGCATCAACAACGTGCTGAACATTCCAATACGCCACCGGCACATATTCGACCAAATTGATTTTTAGCTCATCGGGCCATTGTTTCCTGACACTGACCTGCTTGATCCAAGGCAATCGCTCTATTTGTTGCTGAATGACATCAACATTTTGTGACATAAAAGTACCAGGCGGTCCTAATGATAAAATTGCCTGACGAATGTCATCATTGGTTGTGAATTTTTTATCACCACTCACCACTAATTTGGACAAGGGCAATCGAGATGCATCATTCATCCAGTGTACGACGATCAAGCCCATGGACAATATTGAGCAGACGACGAAAAGCAAAAATACTATGCCAAAAAGCCGGACCCCATTGCTTCGTCCCGAACGCCGTTCGAACACTATTTCTTTGGGTTTACTATTCCGTGCAGCCTGTGACATATCAGTCAGTTAACCCCAACTGCTCACGGAATGACTGGGGACGTTTTATTAACTTTTCCCCATGTCCCGACCACAGACAGGCTGTCAGTTGCGATAAGGGTATTTTGTCATATTGCCTGTTCATCGATGCTTTCACCGTATAGCCCATAAATCTGACCTATTCCTTTGCTTATTATCCCTCGTTTTTCTTAAAAATCGGGTTAATAACGGTAATTTACTTTTATTGAAACTCACAGCCCCATTATCACTCATGCAACTATTATGGTTATAGCCATTATAGCCATAAAAATCATCCTGTGCTTTAATTAGTCATGGCGGCATTGTTTTTATCACCTCAGCCAATCACCAAGCAGAAATAATTAAACAATACTGAATAGATTCATTAGCGAAATTAATCATTGGCACCTTAACAAATAATGATAATAATATATAGTAATTATAACGATGCAATTATAAACCAAAATAATCACAACTATATTAACCCATTCTCAGTGATGTGAATCGTCTATTTTTATCTCTCATAACAATCGACATGCCATAAAAAAACAGAGGATCCTGATTGGTTATCTAACAATACAACCTTTTCTCCGAGTTATCATTGCTCTCTTCACCAACATTCCTCACTGAAACCGTCGCTGCTCTGCAAGTTCAATTTAGAAATAGAGTAATATTTCTAAATAAATATCCCAATAACCGGGAGGCTATCCCGACCGATATCCGCCGGGATAAGTCAAAAAACGAGTTAGTCTTGTTGCTCATTCAAAGCGGGTTGTAGCTGATTATTGGCCAGCTCTTTAGCAATGCGCCCCACTGTGCCAGCGCCTTGTGCCAGAATAATATCATTGCCTGATAGGTTAAGCGCAAGCAGCTCCTGTAACATGATATTATCTGTGACGAGTATAGGATCAATTTTTCCTCTGCTACGGATCGTTCGACACAACGATCGGCTATCAGCTCCCGCAATGGGTGATTCACCCGCAGGATAGACTTCCAGAACTAACAATGTATCAACGTGTGATAGGACATTGGCAAAATCGTCAAATAAATCGCGTGTTCGACTGTAACGATGTGGCTGAAAAATCATCACTAACTTTTTATCTGGCCATCCTGCCTTTGCCGCTTTGATTGTGGCCATCACTTCGGTAGGATGATGCCCATAATCATCGATCAGCATCGCACTGCCCGGTTTGCCATTAACCGGTGCGGTAGGAAACTCACCTAACAAATCAAAACGACGGCCTGTTCCTTGAAACTCAACTAGAGCCCGTATGATAGACTCATCAGCAATGCCTTCTTCTGTCGCCACAGCCACAGCCGCTGTCGCATTCAGGGCATTATGTTCACCGGGTGCGTTTAAGACTAAATGTAAGTCTTCTTTATCTTGACGCACAATAGTGAAGTAGCCTTGAGCGCCAACTTGTTTATAGTTTTCGATCCTGATATCAGCATGAGGGGAAAAACCATAGGTGGTAATGTGCCTTGCCACATCAGGAATAATGTCCTGAATAACGGGATCATCAGCACACATCACCGCTCTGCCATAAAAAGGTAAGTTATGTAAGAAGGTCACAAAGGTCTGTTTAAGATTTTCAAAATCACCCTGATAGGTGTCCATGTGATCCGCTTCGATATTGGTTACCACCGCCACCATCGGCTGTAAATGCAAGAAAGACGCATCGCTTTCATCCGCTTCAGCAATCAGGTAACGACTGTGGCCTAAACGGGCATGAGTCCCCGCCGCTTTGACCAACCCGCCATTCACAAAGGTGGGATCCAAACCAGCTTCAGCATAAATACTGGAGATCATCGCCGTCGTGGTGGTTTTACCATGGGTTCCCGCAATGGCAATACCATGGCGAAAACGCATTAATTCAGCAAGCATTTCAGCACGTCTTATCACAGGAATACGCCATTCTCTGGCCGCAATCAGCTCTGGATTTTCCTGAGAGATAGCACTCGAAACAACCACGACACTGGCATCAGTAATATTTTCAGCGCAATGATTAAAATAAATTTTGGCGCCCAGCGAGATAAGTCGCTGAGTCACTGGATTGGGTGCCAAATCTGAACCACTGATTTGATAACCTTCATTAGCCAATACTTCCGCGATCCCACCCATTCCAGCACCACCGATACCGACAAAATGGATCTGTCTGACTTTTTTCATTTCTGGAACAATAGCTCGTAGCTTAGCTAACTGTTGAATATTCATGTTTTAATTACCTGATTTATTCTTTATCACACGTGAGTCAGTGTTGACTACGGCAACCACTGCTTGAGCAACCCGCTCTGAAGCATCAGTAATGGCGACTTTTCTTGCTTTTATGGCCATACTTTTGAGTATGGGACGATCCCAACTTTCAAGTAACTGCACCACGCGATCCGCATTGAATTGGGGTTGCTCAATAATGCAGGCCGCACCGGCCTGTTCGAGCGGCAATGCATTCCAATACTGCTGCCGATCTTTATGCTGGAATGGGACAAAAATAGCAGGTAATCCCGCCACTGCCACTTCACTGACCGTTAGCGCACCAGCTCGACAAACTAAAACATCAGCCCAGCTGTAGGCCTCTGTCACATCATCAATAAACTCCAGTATCTGGTGTTGTGGCTGTCCCACCGTTTGGTAAGCCTGCTTAACCTGCTGCAAGGCACCCTGTCCCGTCTGATGCCTGATTTGAACTTTATCACCCAGACGGCCGGCCACTTCAGGTAAGGTTTGATTGAGAATTCGTGCCCCTTGACTGCCCCCCATCACCAACACACGCAATGGCCCCTCACGCCCAGCCAACCGTTGTTGTGGTTCGATCATATCCACAACTGACTGACGAACTGGATTCCCTACCACCTCGGCTCCGGCAAAAGCACCAGGGAAGGCTTGCAGAACAGTACTCGCAATTTTCGCTAACCACTTGTTCGTCAGCCCTGCCACACCATTCTGTTCATGTAGCACGACCGGAACGCCACAGCTCCATGCAGCAAGTCCGCCAGGACCAGAAACATAGCCTCCCATGCCCAATACCACATCGGGTCGCCAAGATTTTATCATCTTTCGAGCCTGCAACCAGGCTCGAAAGATACGCCATGGCGCAAAGAAAAGTGCCTTAATGCCTTTACCTCGGATACCTTTTATCTGAATAAAATCAATATCAATGCCGGCTTTAGGCACTAAATGCGCCTCCATCCGATCCGCCGTCCCCAACCAGCGTAGCTGCCAACCCTGTTGCTTCAGCTGTTGTGCCACAGCAAGCGCAGGAAAAACATGACCGCCAGTCCCTCCGGCCATGATCAACAGTCGTTTTCCACTCATCGGTTACCCCGCGTATAAGCCTGAACTTGCATCAAGCGAATTTCATAATCAATTCTTAATAGCAATACAATTGCCGTCGACATAATAATTAAACTTGACCCGCCGTAGCTAATAAGAGGCAGTGTGAGGCCTTTCGTTGGTAACATCCCCGCGGCAGCACCCACATTAACCAATGCCTGAAAACTGAACCAGACCCCAATTGCACAAGCCAGAAAACCAGAGAAACGTTGGTCAAGCTGTAGGGCTTTTCTTCCAATGGTCATGGCACGAAACGCCACACTGAATACCATCAGTAAAGCCAAGACCACGCCAATATAACCAAGCTCTTCGCCAATAATGGAAAAGATAAAATCGGTATGGGCTTCGGGTAAATATTCCAATTTTTGCACAGAGTTGCCCAATCCCTGTCCCCAAAACTCGCCACGACCAAATGCCATCAGTGACTGCGTCAGTTGATAGCCACTGCCAAACGGATCCGCCCAAGGATCCATAAACGATGTCACACGTCTTACTCGGTAAGGCTCGGCAATAATCAGTAACACAACAGCCAACAGGCCTGACCCAATCAATGCAAGAAATTGCCAAACTTTCGCCCCCGCCAAAAATAATAATGCCAACGTCGTAACAAAAAGAACGATAACGGTCCCTAAGTCAGGCTGAGCAAGTAACAACACCGCTAATACCAGCATCACCGCCAACGGTTTCATAAATCCCCAAAGGTTATTTCTGACTTCTTCGACCTTTCTCACCAGATAACTGGCTAGATAACAAAATAGCGAGAGTTTTGAAAACTCAGCAGGCTGAACACGTAAAGGACCCAACGAAATCCAACGCGACGCGCCATTTATCGAATTCCCGACCACCAGCACAATCAGTAGCATCACGATGGAAATCAGCAACATCAAACTGCTGTATTTTTGCCAAAAAGACATGGGTAACCGTAATGTAAGCAGGGAAAGCCCCAGCGCCAAGATCAAGTAAAAAGCATCACGGCGAGCAAAATAAAAGGGGTCATCATTAATTTTTTGACCCACCGGCACCGACGCTGATGTCACCATGACAAAACCAATTAAAGCCAAACCCAAGGTCAACCATAACAGAGTCCGATCGTACATCACTACCGGACTGTTCTCGTTATCACTTTGTCCATTGACAATACGCAGTAATCCCGAAGTCATGTGCGCTAAGCTACGCCGTATTATCGAAAAACCTAGCAACCGCATGACCCTGACTCCCTCGCAAGTTGTGTAAAGTGATCACCGCGTTGCTCAAAATTTTCAAACTGATCCAAGCTGGCACACGCGGGGGAGAGTAAAACCGTGTCACCTGGCTTAAGCTGTGGACGAATTTGGGCGATAGCCTGTTGCAAGGTGCTGACTTGGCAGGTAATTTCTGGCCTTAATTGGCTCAGTTGCTCCGCATCTTTACCGAAGGTGTATATTCTCATCGTCTTACTCTGCAACCAAGGAATAAGCGGGGTGAAATCCGCCGATTTACCGTCTCCTCCCAATAATAACCAAAGTGTTCCCTGTACGGATAATCCACGCAATGCTGCAACCGTGCTACCCACATTGGTTGCCTTAGAATCGTTGATCCAACGAATGCCATCTTGTTGATGAACGAGTTGAAAACGATGGGATAACCCTTGGTAACGCGTTAAGGCGGATAGACAGTTAGCCCGTGGCAAATTAATGGCATCAGCAAGGGCTAAGGCCGCCAACGCATTAAGCAAATTATGCTGGCCTTTCAAATGGATCTGTTCACTTTGCAACAGTTTTTCACCTTGTGCTTTTAGCCAAGTTTTTCCCTGCTGAATGTTCAAGTGATAATCACCGACATTTAACCCAAAGCTGACACAGCGATGCTGTGTTGGGTGCAAAGGCAACGTCAGTTTGTCATCGGCATTCACCACACAAGTTTGAGCATGATGATAAATACGCAATTTAGCGGCTTGATATTGCGCCATACCCTCAGGATAACGATCCATATGATCTTCACTGACATTTAACACCGTCGCAGCAGCAGCATGCAGACTAAAGGTGGTTTCCAATTGGAAGCTTGATAACTCAAGAACATACAACTCTGCTTCATCACTTAATAAGTTAAGTACAGGCTCACCAATATTGCCACCAACGCGGGTTTCTACTCCCGACGCACTGGCCATTTCACCAAGGAGGTCAGTGACTGTACTTTTCCCATTTGAGCCTGTGATCGCGACAATAGGCACTTTTACTTCACGTACGAACAATTCAATGTCGCCGACGATCTCAATCCCTGCTTCTGCCGCCATTCTCAATGGTGGAAGGGACAGCGGGATACCGGGACTGACAACGATAAGATCCGATTCAAGCAACCATTGTAGATCTATCTCACCAAAACGGTGTTCAATCCAGTCGGGTAACTGTTCTGCGCCCGCAGGAGATGTTCTTGAGTCCATGACCCGTAGATTGACGCCACGGTTAATAAAAAAATAGACGCAAGACAGCCCTGTTTTACCCAGTCCTAGAATCACCACGTTTCTGTTGCGATAGTCCACCATGATTATCTAACCTTTAAGGTTGCTAAGCCGATAAGCACTAACATCAGAGAAATGATCCAGAAGCGGACAATCACGCGCGGCTCTGGCCAGCCTTTCAGTTCATAATGGTGATGGATCGGCGCCATCCTGAAAATACGTTGACCGCGTAATTTAAATGAGCCCACTTGCAAAATCACCGACAGGGTTTCGACGACAAAGACGCCACCCATAATGATCAGCAAAAACTCTTCCCGTAATAATACCGCAATCGTGCCCAAGGCGCCGCCTAAAGCCAGTGAACCAACATCGCCCATAAAAACCTGGGCTGGGTAGGTATTGAACCACAAAAAACCCAATCCCGCGCCGACAATAGCAGTACAAACAATAACCAGCTCACCCGCATGACGCAAATAAGGGATATGTAAATATTCAGCAAACTTAATATTGCCTGTCGCCCATGCGACTAGCCCAAACCCTGCAGCAACAAAGACGGTTGGCATGATGGCCAAACCATCCAGACCATCTGTCAGATTAACGGCATTACTGGTTCCCACAATCACGAAGTAAGTCAGCAATATGTAGCAAAGTCCCAATTGCGGCATAATGTCTTTAAAAAAAGGCACAACCAACTGCGTGGCCGAGGTGTCTTTGCCTGTGGCATACAGAGCAAAAGCTACAGTTAAAGCAATCAGGGATTGCCAAAAATATTTCCAGCGAGCAATTAATCCTTTACTGTTTTTATGCACAACCTTACGGTAATCATCCACAAAACCTATCAACCCATACCCCACCAAAACCGCTAAGACACACCAAACATAGGGGTTGGAAGGATACGCCCATAACAGGACAGAGATGGTAATAGAAACCAAGATCATCACACCGCCCATGGTCGGTGTTCCCCGTTTACTAAAATGAGATTCAGGGCCGTCATGACGAACGATTTGACCAATTTGTAATTTCTGCAGACCTGAAATCAGTTTAGGTCCCATCCATAGGGAAATAAATAAAGCCGTTAACAAGCTAATTATTGCTCTGAAAGTCAGGTAAGAGAAAACATTAAATACTGAGTAATAAGCAGATAAATGCTCAGCCAGCCAAACTAACATGACGTTTTCTCCTGTAGCTGCTCAACCACCTGTTCCATGGCTGAACTGCGTGAACCTTTAATTAATATGGTTAATGATGAGTGAGCCCTCAGCACCTTGACTAATGCCTCAACCAACGTTGGTTTATCAGAGTAATGTTGACCACAACCACTGTCTTGACTGATAAAATGACTGTATTTACCAATACTCAATACACGATCGATGTCAGTATGCCGAATCACTTGGCCAACTTGACGATGACACTGCTCAGCTTCCTCCCCCAGTTCCCCCATGTCCCCTACGACCATCACTTTATAGCCAGGCATGCGAGACAACGTATGCGCGGCTGCACTCATCGAGCCTACATTGGCATTATAGCTGTCATCCAGTAATAACTGCCCTGGCGCTAACTGGATGGGGAAAAGACGACCGGAAACCGGTTTGAGGCAGGCCAATCCGCGTTGAATTTGCTCAAGAGACGCACCAACGGCTTGCGCCAATGCCGCTGCCGCTAAGGCATTAGACACGTTGTGTCTTCCTGGCAAGGGGATATGCAGCGCAATCGCACCTTGTGGCGTGATTAGCGTAAACTTACTGCCGCGGGCATCCAAGGTGAGATCCTCGGCATAATAGTCAACATCAGCCCTACCCTCAATCGCAAAACGATAGACACGCTTCCCAGATAGCAAGGACTGCCACTGTGCCCAGTCATTACTTTCATGATTAATAATCGCGATGCCGTGTTCGGTTAATCCTTCGAAAATTTCACCTTTCGCTTTCGCCACGCCTTGTAGCGATCCAAATCCTTGCAAATGTGCAGCCGCCAGGTTATTCACCAGTACCGCATCGGGTTGCGTTAAGCGAGTCGTATAAGCAATTTCACCTTGATGATTGGCGCCCAGTTCGATCACGGCATAGTGATGCTCCGCCGTCAATCTCAGTAGCGTCATCGGCACACCAAGATCATTATTCAGATTACCCGCAGTATAAAGGGTAGGCGCACTTTGCTGTAAAATCGAAGCCGTCATCTCTTTGACCGAGGTTTTACCTGATGATCCGGTTAAAGCAACCACTTTAGCCATGCTGTGTTGCCGTATCCATTGCCCTAACTGCCCTAAAGCCAGACGGCAATCGCTAACGATGATCTGAGGCAGAGGACTCGCTAACTGACGTTCAACCAATAATGCTGCGGCACCACCTTGCTGTGCTTGTTCGACAAAGTCATGCGCGTCAAAGTTTTCACCTTTCAATGCAATAAATAAACAGCCCGGAATCAGGCGTCTTGTATCAGTCACTGCCTGTTTAATCGTGAGCGACTCCCCCTGTAACCTGCCTGATGTGATAGCTGCAATTTGTTGTAAATCCAAACTTATCATGCCATTACCCCGAGTAGTCTTGCGACAGTATGGCGATCAGAATAATCCAACCTGCGAGCCCCAACAAGCTGATAATCTTCGTGGCCTTTTCCCGCAATCAAAATCGTATCTTCTGCACTGGCTTGCATCAGGACATGAGTTACCGCCTGAGCGCGACCTGCAATCACTTTCGCTGCACTCACATTCATCAACCCAGCCAAGATGTCGTTAAAGATTTGTGCCGGATCCTCATGACGAGGATTATCATCTGTGATAACGATACGATCCGCATACTGTTCCGCAATGGCTGCCATTAAAGGCCTTTTACCCCGATCTCGATCACCTCCACAACCAAAGACACACCACAATTGTCCTTTAGTGTGCAATCGACTGGCAGACAGGGCTTTTTCCAGCGCATCGGGCGTATGAGCATAATCCACCACAACAGTAGGTTTACCCGGCGCCTGAAAAACTTCCATCCGACCACAAACAGGGTGTAGCTTACTGGCACTGTCAATCAAGTGTTGCAAAGGATAGTTCAGGGTAAGTAGCGTCGCCAGTGCCATCAGTATATTGCTGACATTAAATTCACCAATCAATTGCGTGGTCAGTTTGCCGTTGCCCCAGCTGGAATGAAATTCAATTTCTGTGCCGGCCTCACAATACTGGATCTGCGTCGCGGCGACAAAACGTCGTTGTTGTAAAGCCTCATTGACACCTTGAATACTCACCGCCACCGCATCCGCCAATTGACCAATGAACTGCAAACCCGTTTCATCATCCGCATTAATCACCGATTGACCAACCTGATGTTCACTGAATAACAACCATTTTGCAGCGCGGTAACTTTGCATATCACCATGATAATCAAGATGATCTCGGCTAAGATTGGTGAACACTGCCACAGCAAAAGACAAGGCAGAAACACGGTGTTGCACCAAACCATGAGAGGAGACTTCCATGGCGGTGAGGGTGGCGCCTTGGTTAAGTTGGTCTTGCAGCCTATGTTGCACATCAACAGCAGAACCTGTGGTATTGTCCGTTGCCGATAAACGCCCGACTAAACCATGACCAATGGTTCCCATTACCGCCCCCGTTTCTCCCAACAAATTCGCCCACTGAGCCAATAATTGACTGACCGTAGTTTTCCCATTGGTGCCAGTAATTCCAATAAGCGTAAGTTTTTCAGAAGGGTGTTGGTAAAAACGCCCTGCTAAAGCCGATAATCGTTGATGAATTTGACGTAAATAGATTACAGGTACGCCATGCAACTGACGAATTTCGCCATCTTCAGCTTGCCCTTCAGCTTCCGCAATCACTGCCGCGACACCCTGTGCTATGGCTTGAGAGATAAAGTCACGACCATCAACACTGTGCCCTTTTAACGCAACAAAGAGATCACCTGCAGCGGCATAACGACTATCAAGGATCATCTCCTTAAGTTGACAGGCAGGGACATGTGAAACCCAAGGTGCAAGCAGTTCACGGAGATTACGTGTCATAAATTCGGTACTTTTCATTGGTTATTCACCTGTTGATTAGCCTCTGCTGCAGGTAAAGCATCAGGCTCGATATTTCGGGTTCGGAGCACCCCCCCCATAATGGCACCAAATACGGGAGCAGAGATTGCCCCACCGTAATATTTGCCACCTTGGGGATCATTAATGACAACCACCAGTGCGAAACGAGGCCGACTGGCGGGGGCAACACCGGCGGTGTAAGCAATATATTTATTAACGTAGTGACCATCTGGTCCGACTTTCTTGGCTGTCCCTGTTTTTATCGCTACTCGATAGCCTCTGACCGCAGCTTTCACACCCCCTCCGCCAGGCAAGGCTACACTTTCCATCATATGTACAACTTTCTTAACAATGGCCTCTGGGAAAACTCGTACCCCATTCACTGGCGGATCCACTTTAGTGATAGAAAGTGGTCGTGCAATGCCATAACTTCCAATGGTTGCATACACACGAGCCAATTGCAGCGGGGAGACCATCAAACCATAACCAAAAGAAAAGGTGGCTCTTTCAAGTGAAGACCAACGTTGTCTATTGGGGTAAAGCCCTTTACTTTCACCGATAAGACCCAATCCGGTCGATTTACCCAAACCGAATCTCGTATACGTGTCCACTAACGCCGAGGCTGGCATGGCTAGTGCTAGACGAGACACCCCGACATTACTGGATTTTTGTAAGATCCCAGTCAATGAGAGCTCATCTCTTGGTGCAACATCCTTGATTTGATGGCCATTAAGGACATAGGCATGTGTGTTAAGGACGCTATTTTCTGTCACAATCCCTTGTTGTAATGCGGTCATCACTACCATCGGCTTTACGGTGGATCCCGGTTCAAAGATGTCAGTGATCGCCCGATTTCTGACCGCATCTTTAGCAGCATTGCTCATATTATTAGGATTAAAAGCAGGGCTATTTGCCATCGCCAAAACTTCACCTGTCTCAATATCAACTAAAACCACCGAACCGGATTCTGCTTTATTGAACGTCACCGCATGATTCAATTCCCGATAGACCAGCGCCTGAAGTCGCTCGTCAATACTCAATGTTAGATTATGTGCCTCACGGCTGGCTTTTGATGCAATGTCTTCGACTACACGACCTTGCCTATCTTTTCTGACGACCCGTTGTCCCGCTTCGCCAATAAGCCAGCTATTAAAACTTTTTTCAACGCCTTCAATTCCATCACCATCAATGTTGGTGAAACCAATCAGTTGGGAAGCCACTTCGCCGGCAGGATAATAACGGCGAGATTCCTGATTAAGATGGATACCCTCAATTTTCAGTTTTTTAATGTAATCACCCAGTGACGGCTCTAATTGTCTGGCAAGGTAGATAAAACGGCCCTTCGGATTACTATTAATCCGTTGACTAAGCTGGGCCAAGGATAAGCCGAGGGCTTCACTGAGGGCTTTCCAGCGCTTATCGTAACCGACGCCACCCTGTGCGGTAATTTCTTTAGGATCGGCCCATACCGCACTGACGGGAACACTGACCGCTAAAGGCTTGCCGTTACGATCAGCAATCAATCCGCGCGCAGCAGGAATGGCTTCGACGCGCAACGAGCGAAGATCGCCTTCTTTAACTAATTTGTCAGGGTGCAGGATTTGTAACCAAGCCACTCTTGCTAACAATCCACCAAGAGCGAATAAAATGCAGACGCATACCAATGCAAAACGCCAACTTAAAAAGTTGGCCTTTAGCTCTTTCTTAATTAACCGCTTCGCTGACTTGTGCTGGGCTGACATCCAACGCTTTAACCTCTATGGTTTAACTAATATGTGTTCCAGTGAAGGATCGACATGCTGCATCTGTAACTTTTCGCTCGCCAGCCGCTCAACACGACTATGATCACCGAGTGCATTCTCTTCTAGGATCAGATTACGCCATTCAATATCTAAGCCATCACGATCTAAAACCAACTGTTGTCGTTGTGCGGTTAAGAGTCGAGTTTTCTGTGTGGTCATGACTACCATAATGGCCGTAATGAGTACCGCGATGAGTAATATGAGTGGAAGCTTACCAAAACGGTATAAATCCGAAGCAATGATTGCAGGCAAGCTCTGCCTTTCCGGCTGACTCACGACGGATTCCTCTCAGCAATACGCAGTACTGAACTTCTGGCTCTTGGGTTCTGTTCAATCTCTCGCCCTCCCGGCAATTTTTTGCCAAGATCTTTCAATTCGCGCCCTCCCATTTTTTGAAGCTGAGCCTCTGTCAGAGGAACCCCGGCAGGCACATTCGCGCCGCGGCTTTTGGCACGGATAAAACGTTTAACCAGACGATCTTCCAAAGAGTGAAAGCTTATCACTGACAAACGTCCCCCCACATTGAGGGCTGGCACTGTCGCATCGAGTGCAGTTACAATTTCATCCAATTCACTGTTGATCCAAATTCTTATTGCCTGAAATGTCCGAGTGGCAGGATGTTTATGTTTATCCCGCACAGGCGTTGCCGCCGCGACCACATCAGCCAATTGTTTGGTACGTGTCATCGGTTGTTCTTTATTACGGGCAACAATGGCTCTGGCAATACGTTTAGCAAATTTTTCTTCACCGTAAGTTTTTAGCACAAAAGCAATATCCGGCTCCTCTGCCTGCAACAGCCATGCACTGGCCGAATGTCCTTGGGTTGGATCCATCCGCATATCCAACGGCCCATCACGCATAAAAGAGAAACCGCGTTCTGCATCATCGAGCTGAGGTGAAGATACCCCGAGATCAAGCAAAATCCCATCCACTTTAGCCATCAGCCCTAGCTGCTCAACGTATTGCCCCAGCCCTGAAAATGGTCCTTGAATAATAGAAAATCGAGGATCGGTGATTGAGGCTGCAGCGGCAATCGCCTCAGGATCACGATCGATCGCAATAAGTCGTCCTGCGGGGCCTAACTTTGATAAAATAAGTCGCGAATGTCCACCACGGCCAAATGTGCCGTCGATATAAACACCATCGGGCTGAATGTTAAGCGCATCGACCGCGTCATCCAGCAATACCGTCGTATGGTTAAATTGCTCTGCCATATTATAAGGATAAGTCCTGCAATTTCTGCGATAAAAGGTGCCGAACATTGTGCTCGGCTTCGATATCATCCTGTACTTGTTGATACCAACGTGATTTAGCCCATATTTCGAACTTGTTATATTGCCCTACTAGCATCACTTCCTTTTCAAGTTCAGCGTGAATACGCAAGGTTGCGGCCAACAAGATACGACCGTTATTATCCATGTCACATTCACTTGCATGACCTAACAACAGCCGCTGCACTCGTCTTTCTGAAGGATCCAATGCCGATAACTGAGCCAATTTTTTCTCAATAATTTCCCATTCTGGAAGTGGGTAAAGTAACAGGCAAGGCTGGTGAATATCAATTGTACAAATTAACTGTCCCTGCGCTAACTCGACAAGCAAATTCCGATAGCGATTTGGAACGGTAAGCCGCCCTTTACTATCTAAATTGACTAAAGTTGCACCGCGGAACATGACCTATTTACCCCTAATTTCCCACTTTACACCACAATTACCCACGCTCTCAGTTTACGGAGCGTGGGAAAAGCTTGTCAAGTCAGAACACTATTTAGCAGACGTATTTTCTGCGGCGAAAAGTCCACAGTTTGCGTGCCACCAACTCGAAAGAACAAGGTTCATAAGAGGAAATATCAATATAATTAATAAAAATCATTAAGTTATCGATATCGCATCAGCGACGATCAGGTAATACGGTTAAAATAGATTCAATCCGCACATTTTCATGTGAAGGAAGGGGAAATGCTAAGGATAACAGTATAAATGGATTTATCATCTAATAAATAATAAAAATTAAGCATTTTACTCTTAATTTATCGAACTCGAGATAAAAGTCCTCTTCTGGAAAGATTTCGAGGGATTATTTGTAAACCTGGCGCAGGTTGGTCCTCTTTGTTCAATTTACCAAGTACCAACGCTAAAATTTTACTGGCAATCTGTTGATGTTGCTGGCAAGAAGTCAGTACAGGGCAGCCTAGAAAATCAAAAAGTTCATTATCGCCAAAAGTGGCCAGTGTCAATGTTTCCGGTAATTGCTGATAATGGCCAATACACACATCCATTACCGCTTGCATCAAGCCATAGGATGTCGTAAAAATTGCATCAGGTAATGAATGATGCTGTAACCATTCATTAAATACTCTCGCCGCACTATGACGCTCAAAGCTATGGCTGTAGAGAAACGTCATATCGTCGAACGCGCTTTGACAGCCATCACGAAAGCCTTGTTCTCTTAATAAACTGATTGATAATGCAGGTTGAGCCCCAAAAAATAAGACTTGCTGCAAATCTTCATTGGCCAGCGCAACAGCAAGATCTGACGCATCTTGCCAGTCTGCGCCGACGACGCTAATAAAGTGTTCAGGATCCAATGCGCGGTCAAAGGCCACAACAGGGAGCGAATGATTAATGTATTGTTTATAGAAAACATGATCGATTGGCAGAGAACTGGATACAATCAGCGCATCAACCTGTCGCTGTAATAAATGTTCCACACAGCTAATTTCATTAGTAGGAATGTCCTCTGAACAAGAGATTAATAACTGATAACCATGGGCTCTGGCCTCCCGTTCAAGGTATTTTGCGATTCGAGTATAGCTCGCATTTTCTAAATCAGGGATCACCAAACCGAAGGAACGCGTTCGTCCCACCCGCAAACCCGCGGCAATGGCATTAGGATGATAGTTATATTCTTGTACCACAGCCATCACACGCTCAACGGTTTTATCACTCACACGGTATTGTCGCGCTTTTCCATTAATCACATAACTGGCCGTCGTCCGGGACACCCCAGCTAACTGGGCAATTTCTTCCAGTTTCACCTTACACTCTCCTGATACACTATTGCATAGGTTTATTTTACCGTTATGCACTCATTACGCTCAGGCTAGAGTTATACCCGCATTAGATAAAACGAGACAATCAATTGATTAAAGAAACGAGAGGCCTATCAGCTTATTCGTTTTATGTTGTGAATTACGCCGACAAGCCAGCATCTTTATCCGCGAGTCATCCCGATAACACCAGAACGCACCACTTCAATAACAAGATTAAGGTGTTGCATTTGATCCACAAAACTATCCAACTTGGCAGAATCACCGATAATTTCCAGTGTAAAATGATGAAGACTGCTATCCACAATTTTTCCTGCAAAGATCTGGGTATAGCGCAGGATTTCACTTCGATTGTTCTCCCCCTCCGCCTGTAATTTGATCAGCATAATTTCTCTTTCAACCAGTGCGTTCTGAGTCAATTGATTGACCTTCAAGACATCCACCAGTTTATGTAGCTGCTTCTCAATTTGTTCGATAACCTGCTCATCCCCCATTGTTTGGATGGTAATTCGGGAGAGGGTCGGATCATCGGTCGGTGCCACCGTCAGGCTTTCGATGTTATATCCGCGCTGGGAAAATAATCCAACCACCCGTGATAACGCCCCGGATTCATTTTCCAGTAAAATAGATAAAATACGACGCATCACTCACTCCTTTCTGTTTTGCTCAGCCACATCGCATTCATGCCACTGCCCTTGATAAGCATAGGATACACATGTTCAGTATCATCAACAGACACATCAACAAACACCAAACGCCCTGATTGCACCAAAGCCAACGCTTCCTCCAGCTTAGGTTTTAGTTGTGCGGGGTCAGTAATCGCCATACCGACATGCCCATAAGCCTCCGCCAGCTTGACAAAATTCGGCAAGGAATTCATATACGATTGCGAGTGACGTCCTGAATACACCATATCTTGCCATTGTCTGACCATACCCAGATAATGATTATTCAGATTGAGGATCAGGATCGGTAATTGATATTGCAATGCCGTAGATAACTCTTGAATATTCATCTGGATACTGCCATCACCAGTGACACAGACAACGATCGCATCGGGTAAGGCTAATTTCACCCCTAATGCGGCCGGTAAGCCAAAGCCCATGGTGCCTAAACCGCCAGAATTAATCCATCGTCTGGGCTTATCAAAGGGGTAGTGTAACGCGGCAAACATCTGGTGCTGCCCCACATCTGAGGCGACGTAAGCTTCCCCCTGCGTCACTTGCCACAAGGCTCGAATGGCTGCTTGCGGTTTGATGCGAGCAGAATGTTGGGCAAAATCCAAGCAACACTTCTGCTGCCATCGCTCAATCTGCTGCCACCATATAGCCAGTTGCTGCTCGGGTATCGGCTGTTTGTTTAGCAGTTGTAACATCTGAGCCAGCACATCGGCCGCATCACCGACCACAGGAATATCGGCATTGACGGTTTTAGAGATGGATGCGGGGTCAATATCGATATGAATAATCTGAGCTTCCGGGCAATATTTTGCTAAATTATTCGTGGTTCTATCGTCAAATCTGACGCCGATCGCGAAGATCAAATCCGCATGATGCATCGCCATATTGGCCTGATAAGTCCCGTGCATCCCTAACATGCCTAGGCTTTGAGCATGGGTGCCAGGAAAAGCGCCAAGGCCCATTAAGGTTGTTGTGACAGGCAAATTTAACAACGTTGCCAGTTGCAGTAAGGACTGACTGCAACCTGAAGTAATGACTCCCCCCCCCGCATAGACAACCGGTCTGTTCGCGGCCAATAGTGCAGCAATCGCACGTTTGATCTGTCCCTTATGGCCTTGTATTGTCGGATTATATGACCGTATTGCCACCGATTCAGGCCAACAGTAATCCCATTTTTCAGCGGGGTTAAGAATATCTTTGGGGAGATCGACGACCACAGGTCCTGGGCGGCCACTGCAGGCCAACCAAAATGCTTTTTTTATTACTAAAGGAATGTCAGAGGCCTGTTTGACTAAAAAGCTGTGCTTCACAATCGGTCGAGAAATGCCGATCATATCGCACTCCTGAAAAGCATCGCTGCCAATCAAGGAAGAAGCAACCTGACCCGATAGTACCACCATAGGAATGGAATCCATGTAAGCAGTAGCAATACCTGTAATGGCATTGGTCGCACCCGGCCCGGATGTGACCAACACAACACCCGTTTCCCCTGTCGCGCGAGTTAGACCATCCGCCATATGGACTGCAGCCTGCTCATGACGAACCAATACATGATCAATGCCGCCCACCGTCTGTAAGGCATCATAAATATCCAGCACCGCACCACCAGGGTAACCAAATATCTGCTTCACTCCCTGGTCGATGAGTGACTTCACCACCATCTCCGCTCCAGATAACCTCTCCATTACACCTCCAGATTAATCACATCACCAGCTGAATGCTGGATAACCCCTTATTTCAATAGGGTTTGGCTTGACAGGGTCTGCCCACAACCGTCTTTTCCCTCACCAGTCAAGATTGACGATTGAGGTAAACGGTCCAATCTCTCCCTTTAACATAACCACAGAATCAGGCTCAGGCAAATGCTGATTTGAATTTATATCACTGCCTATCAAAATACTCTGTGCCACACTATTTTATTGGATAATCCTGACAGCCATAACAATTTAAATAGAAGGATGCTCTACAAATAAATTAATAAATAAGATAACGCGCCATTAATTAAGAACCCTCCACAAAAAATGTAATATCTCCCGTAATTAGAGACTCAACGCATTATTCTCAACCTAACACTGTTGCCGAAAAAAAATCCCACACGGCAGAAAAATAATTTTAACTTATTGATTTTTAATTGCTTTAATTGGAAACACAGTTTCCGAATTTGATAATTAAAACGTAAACCAACAAATAATAAAAATAAAGTTGACACTGGATGATAATTAACGTACCAATATAGGTATTCGTTATTCTGGTTCTGAGGAAGTTTTCGATGGCACATATTTTAAACCTTAATACGCTCCTCCTTCTCGCATTTTCTTTGCGCGGACGAGTCGTGGGTGTCATCGAATAAAGACAACAACCAGCAGACAAAACCCGCGCAAGAAAGCGCGGGTTTTTTTATGTCTGTAATAAATATTAAATTAAAAGGATGCAAGCAATGAGTCAGCAAGTCATTATCTTTGATACCACATTACGCGATGGTGAACAGGCATTACAGGCAAGCTTAACGGTTAAAGAAAAATTACAAATTGCGCTGGCCTTAGAACGCATGAAAATTGATGTCATGGAAGTCGGCTTCCCGATTTCCTCACCCGGTGATTTTGAATCAGTACAGACGATTGCCCGTACCATTAAAAACAGCCGTGTTTGCGCCCTCGCTCGCTGTGTTGAAGCCGACATTGATGCTGCTTACCACGCACTGAACGTGGCTGACGCCTTCCGTATACATACGTTTATCGCGACGTCACCTTTACATATCGCAACCAAATTGCGCAGTACGCTGCCTCAAGTGATTGAGCGCGCAGAATTTATGATTAAGCGTGCACGAAATTATACTGATGATGTTGAATTTTCTTGTGAAGACGGCGGCCGCACGCCAATTGATGATTTATGTCGCGTGGTTGAAGCGGCTATTCACGCTGGCGCAACCACGATCAATATCCCAGATACCGTCGGCTACACACTGCCTGGTGAATATGCCACAATCATCAGCCAACTGATCCAACGCGTGCCTAACATCGATAAAGCAATATTATCAGTGCATACCCACGATGATTTAGGTTTAGCCTCAGGGAATGCCATCGCAGCGATTCAGGCGGGCGCCCGTCAGGTTGAGGGCACGATGAATGGCTTGGGTGAGCGGGCGGGTAACTGTGCGCTGGAAGAGATCATTATGGCGATAAAAACACGTCATGCCTTGCTTAATGTCCATACCTCAATTCACCACCAAGAAATTTATCGCACAAGCCAAATTGTCAGTCAAATTTGTAATATGCCAACCCCGTCGAATAAAGCAATTATCGGTAGCAATGCCTTTGCCCATTCTTCCGGTATCCATCAAGACGGCGTACTGAAAAACCGTGAAAATTATGAAATTATCACACCAGAATCCATTGGCTTAAATCAAATTCAGCTAAATTTAACCTCCCGTTCAGGTCGAGCGGCGGTCAAACACCGTATGGCGCAAATGGGCTACGTTGATGGCGATTACGATTTAGATAAGTTATACAGCGCCTTTCTCAAATTAGCGGATAAGAAAGGACAAATCTTCGATTACGATCTGGAAGCGCTCGCGTTCATTGATACATTTAATGAGGAACAACACGCCTTTCAACTGATCCGCTTTGACGTGAATTCTTCGTCGGATACCAGTGCGACGGCCTCAGTCAGTGTCAATTGTCATCAACAATTGCAGCAAATCACGGCCACGGGTAATGGCCCAGTTGATGCTGTTTATCAAGCAATTAATCAAATGACTGGCTATGACATTGAACTGATCGATTATCAATTATCCTCTAAAGGCTATGGCAAAAATGCCTTAGGCCAAGTCGATATTATTGTGCGCTTCAATCAAAGAAAATTCCATGGGATTGGCCTTGCCACCGACATCATCGAATCATCCGCTAACGCATTAATCAATGCGATGAACAGCATTTGGCAGGCTGAACATGTTGCCGAACAATTGCAAAAACGCGCCGACAACACCCCGATTGACAGTAAGGAAAATGCATAATGACTCAGCAGAGCGCGAATATTGCCATACTACCTGGTGATGGCATTGGTCCAGAGGTAATGGAACAAGCCTTAAAAGTATTAAAAGTAATCAGTGTAAAATTTGCCTTGTCTGTGACCACCCATCACTACGATGTCGGTGGGATAGCCATTGATCGCCATGGCGATCCTTTACCTGACGCCACACTGCAAGGTTGCCAACAAGCTAATGCGATCTTATTTGGTTCTGTGGGAGGACCGAAATGGAGTGATTTACCGCCGGAACAACAACCTGAACGGGGTGCACTGTTACCTTTACGTAAGCATTTTAAGTTATTTAGTAATATACGCCCAGCAGCCTTATACAAAGGCTTAGAATCATTTTGCCCGCTACGCAGTGATATTGCCGCGAGGGGGTTTGATATCCTGTGTGTGCGAGAATTAACCGGCGGTATCTATTTTGGTCAACCGAAAGGACGTGAAGGCAAGGATAAGGAGTTACGGGCATTTGATACTGAAGTCTATTATCAGTATGAAATCGAGCGTATTGCACGTCTGGCTTTCGAATCCGCGCGCAAACGTCGTCATAAAGTGACCTCGGTTGATAAAGCCAATGTGTTGCAGTCCTCCATTTTATGGCGTGAAACGGTCAGCCAAATTGCCAAGGAATACCCGGATGTCACGTTAGAGCATATCTATATTGATAACGCGACCATGCAGCTTATCAAAGATCCTTCACAATTTGATGTTTTACTGTGCTCCAATCTGTTTGGTGACATTCTGTCTGATGAATGTGCCATGATCACGGGCTCGATGGGCATGCTGCCATCGGCTAGCCTGAATGAGCAAGGCTTTGGTCTTTATGAACCTGCGGGAGGATCCGCCCCCGATATTGCGGGTAAAAATATCGCCAACCCGATTGCCCAAATTCTTTCTTTAGCCCTATTGCTCCGTTACAGCCTCAATGCACCTCAGGCTGCCGATTGTATTGAGCGAGCAATTAATAAAGCATTAGAAATGGGTTACAGAACACAAGATTTAGCGGGTCATGAACAGGCGGTCACCACTGAGCAAATGGGAACCATTATCGCTGAATTGATTACTGAGGATGCAAAACCATGAGTAAAACTTTATACCAAAAATTATTTGATGCCCATGTTGTGCGGGAAGTCGCCGATGAAACGCCGCTATTATACATTGATCGCCATTTGGTTCACGAAGTGACCTCGCCCCAAGCTTTTGATGGATTGCGGGCGCAAGGTCGCCAATTGCGCCAGCCAGAAAAAACCTTTGCAACCATGGATCACAATGTCTCAACACAAACCCGAGATATTCATGCGTCAGGTGAAATGGCTCGCATTCAAATGCAGGAGTTGATTAAAAATTGTCAGCAATTTGGCGTACGCTTGTATGACCTGAACCATCCTTATCAGGGCATTGTCCATGTCATTGGCCCTGAGCAAGGCATGACCTTACCAGGCATGACCATTGTTTGTGGTGATTCACACACCGCGACTCATGGTGCATTTGGTGCCTTAGCTTTTGGGATCGGTACGTCAGAAGTTGAGCATGTCATGGCGACCCAGACGCTGAAACAAGGTCGAGCCAAAACCATGCGCATCACGGTACAAGGGCAGGTTGCGGCAGGGATCACAGCAAAAGATATCGTGCTGGCAATCATAGGCCAACTGGGCAGTGCTGGCGGGACGGGCTATGTGATCGAATTTTGTGGTGAGGCCATCCGTGCATTAAGCATGGAAGGGCGAATGACCGTCTGTAATATGGCCATCGAGATGGGTGCCAAAGCCGGCCTGATTGCACCGGATGAAACCACATTCGAGTATTTAAAAGGCCGTCAGTTTGCTCCCAAAGAGCAAGATTGGCAGCACGCTGTTAACGACTGGAAAACACTAAAATCAGATGAAAACGCCAAGTTTGATTGTGAAATCACTGTGGATGCGAGAGCAATTGCCCCACAAGTCACTTGGGGAACCAACCCAGGTCAAGTCATGGCGATCGATCAACCGATCCCCCAACCCGAGCAAATGACCGATCCGGTAGAGCGAGAATCAGCCGTAAAAGCCCTGCGTTATATGGGATTGAATCCAGGGGATCGTCTGACCGATATTCCCATTGATAAAGTTTTTATTGGCTCCTGTACTAATTCCCGCATCGAAGATTTACGCGCTGCCGCCGAAGTGGCGAAGGGACGAAAAGTTGCACCGGGGATCTTGGCGATGGTGGTGCCGGGTTCTGGCCCAGTAAAAATGCAAGCCGAGCAGGAAGGACTGGATAAGATCTTTATTGAAGCTGGCTTTGAATGGCGATTACCGGGTTGTTCTATGTGTCTTGCAATGAATAATGACCGATTAGCACCAGGTGAACGCTGTGCCTCAACCAGTAACCGGAATTTTGAAGGTCGTCAGGGACGAGCCGGTTTAACCCATTTGGTCAGCCCGGCAATGGCCGCTGCCGCTGCAGTAACAGGTCGCTTTGTTGATATTCGTAAACTGAATTAAGGAAGAGGTTATGGCTCAGAAATTTATCCAACATACTGGCGTTGTTGCGCCTCTGGATGCGGCTAACGTTGATACGGATGCCATCATTCCGAAGCAATTCCTGCAAAAAGTGACGCGTACTGGTTTTGGTCAACACCTGTTTAATGATTGGCGTTTTCTCGATGATGCGGGTCAACACCCTGATCCAAATTTTGTCCTCAATCAGCCGGCTTATCAAGGAGCCAGTATTTTACTGACCAGAGAAAATTTTGGCTGTGGCTCCTCAAGAGAACATGCGCCTTGGGCGTTAACTGATTTTGGATTTCAGGTCGTGATTGCACCCAGCTTCGCCGATATTTTTTATGGTAACTGTTTTAATAATCAACTGTTACCAGTACGTTTGACGGAAGCACAAGTCGATCATCTCTTCCAGAAAGTCAGTGCAGCTCCGGGGCTAACTCTGACCGTTGATTTGCAAAATCAAGCAGTTCAATTGGGAAGTGAATATTTTCCCTTTGAAATCGACAGCTTCCGACGACACTGTATGATGAATGGCTTAGACAGTATTGGCCTGACCCTGCAACATGAACAAGCCATTGCCGATTACGAACGAAAAATTCCCAGCTATTTAAGCTAGACATCATCACACTAGGCGTGCAATACGCCTAGTAAATGTTACTCGCCAACAGGCGAACTCTGCGGGTTGCTTTCTTTAACGCGGTAGGTTAAAAACAAGGCCACCCCCACCAGCCCCGTTGCAAGTAGGTAAATTGCCGCATGACCCACGTATTCACTGATGGCGCCTTGCAACAAACCAGCAAAAATCATGCCGGTGGAGACCGAATTAGTAAACAAGGTGGTTGCAGCCCCCGCCCGTCCTGGCATCAGATCTTGAAACCACAACATCATCAATCCCGCCACAATGCCAATGTATACAGCATTAAAAATTTGCATCGTGAGAAGCAACAGCGGGGTTTTCGCCCACAAAAAGCCAGGATAAAAGATCACCCCACACACCAAAGCAACAATAATCAGTGCGCGTTTACCGACACGCTTTGCCAACCACCCAGCCAAGAGCATTATCGGGATCTCAAGCCCCGCAGCGAGTCCCATCAATTGGCCAGCAAAACGTTGAGGCAGATGCAACGTCTGGCTGATATATAAAGGCATATCGATAATGTACATCAAATTGCAGATCCACATCAGTACCGAAGCCACGAATAAAACTCGAATGTGGCGACTGCGCATACTGACGGCGGTACTCTTTAGAATGTCTGCGTCTGGATATTGACGAGGAACAGAAGGTAAACGGGTGAGAATAAGGAGTAAAGCAAATAAAAAGAGTGAGGCAGCCACCAAATATAAAGTTTTAAATCCATATCCTGTTGCCAAGGCAAAAGAAAGCGGCGGACCAATCACCCATGCCAGCGACATTTGAGCTCTCATCAGAGAACTGAACATCACCACTTCCCTCGCACTGTATTCAGCAAACTCACGGGCCAGCGCAAATAACTGCGGCATCACCACCGTCGTTAAACCGGAGAGGCACAGCCCCACCGTTATTAACCAGCTGTAATGTCGAACAAACGCAAACATCAATGAATTGGCGATGGCCATTAGGCAACAAAACATTAATAAATTGCGTCGATCTCCCTTTCGATCAGAGCGCCGAGCCAATAAAAAACTGACGACAATACCCACGACAGCATTGATAGTGAAAAACAGTCCAACTTCAAACGCTGAAGCATGTAATTCGTTACTCAAAAATAAACTCAAGGTCGGTGACTGCAAGGCAGCGGCAATACTGACAAAGAATGTCACCACTAAAAATAAAACAAATGCTGACTTACCTTGTAACGATGGTGTGAATGATGACTGCATAAATGGCCTGTAAATGTGATCAATGAGTAGATAAATATAACCATAATATCGGTCAGTGAGTCGTTGATGACGATCAGTTCAAGGTTAATACTCACACCGATCACTGTCATCGTCATCACGCCTCAGGCTGCGAGCAACAAACTAGGATCGCACGGATTTTAACAGAAACCTCGCTTTTATCCCTCTGAGTTATTATAGTAGCAAGTGTTCTCAACGGGGTGCCACATGGCTGAGAAAAACCCGTCGAACCTGATCCGGTTAATGCCGGCGGAGGGATTTGAGATTAAAATTTAATCCAATCCTTTGCATCTGGTCTTTTATCCTCTGCACTGGAGTTGTTATGCTAAAACCTATCCTTGCGATAATCATCAGCCTTGCTAGCCATAGCGCACTGGCTGACTTACCGACCCTCACTGTTTATACCTATGACTCTTTTATTGCTGACTGGGGTCCAGGCCCGGTGATTAAACAGCATTTTGAATCCGAATGCCAATGCCAACTCAAATTTGTTGGCTTAGAAGATGGGGCTGCATTACTGAATCGGATTAAAATGGAAGGCAAAAAAAGTAAGGCGGATGTTGTTGTTGGTTTGGATAATAACTTGATAAGCCGTGCCAGACAGACCGGTTTGTTCACCCCTTCAGCGGTCAATACTAAAAAACTGACGCTGCCGATCACTTGGCAAGATCAAACCTTTATTCCATATGATTATGGCTATTTTGCCTTTGTCTACGATAAAAACCGTTTGAAAAATCCGCCAACCAGTCTGCATCAGCTGGTTAACGGTCCCGAACATTGGCGAGTCATCTATCAAGACCCACGCACCAGCACACCTGGACTGGGATTCATGCTATGGATGCAAAAGGTCTTTGCTCAAGATACGGACTCGGCTTGGCAAAAACTGGCGAAAAAAACAGTCACCATCACCCGAGGTTGGAGCGAGTCGTATGGTTTATTTTTAAAAGGTGAGGCCGATTTAGTACTCAGTTATACCACTTCACCGGCCTACCACATGATTAATGAACATAAAAATCATTATGCTGCGGCCGCTTTCAGTGAAGGTCACTATTTGCAGATCGAAGTCGCCGCCAGATTAGCCAATAGCGCTCACCCTCAATTGGCTCAACAATTTATGCAATTTATTATTCGCGAGGGTTTCCAACGGAATCTTGCTACCACTAACTGGATGTACCCTGCCACAGACCAACCGTTACCGCCCCAATTTAAGCAGCTCATTGTGCCCAAAAAGGCCTTACTGTTTGACCCTGATCAAATTGCAACTGACTATAAACACTGGATCACACGCTGGCAGATGGCGGTAAGCCAGTCATGAAAGGGGGGCTGTTGCCCGGCCTTTTGGCCGCCATCATTTGTGTAGCAAGTCCGTTGTTTGCCCTCAGTCTGTTGTGGTTTAATGCCGAACAGACAAACTTGTCATCTTTACTCAATGATAGCTACCTGCATCATATCTTGCTGTTCACGCTGTTACAGGCCTGTTTATCCACCCTGCTCTCCTGCCTACTGGCGATACCCATCGCTCGAGCCCTTTACCGACGTCAATTTATCGCCAAATCAGGCTTATTGAAGCTCTGTGCGATTACGTTAGTCTTACCGACACTGGTGGCCATTTTTGGCCTGTTAACCATCTATGGTCAACAGGGGTGGTTAGCTTCACTGTTGGCCCTCTTTCATATTCCGTATTCTTTATCACCTTATGGCATAAGCGGGATCCTATTGGCCCATTGTTTTTTCAATGTGCCACTGGCCGTCAGGATGCTCTATCAGGCATTGGGACAAATTCCAACCGAGCAAAGACAGCAAGCGGCTCTACTTAACCTACGCGGTGCCGCTTTCTTTTATTGGATCGAATGGCCTTGGATAAAGCGTCAATTACTGCCGACTGCCGCCTTGATTTTTTTGCTCTGCTTTACCAGTTTTACTATTGTGCTGACGCTGGGAGGAGGACCAAAGGCAACCACTTTGGAGCTAGCAATTTATCAAGCATTAAGTTATGACTTTGATCCTGGCCGAGCAGCCCTATTAGCCTTAATTCAATTGGTTGTTGGCGGGATATTGGTGATGTGTAGCTTGCGCCTCAATCGTGGCCCTGCGAGTACTGAGGCCTTGCTACTAGGCTGGCAAGATCACAACAGCAATCGATTGACGCGGTTGACTGACAGTTGCTGGATAATTCTACTCATCCTGTTGTTAGTGCCGCCTTTGCTGGCTACCTTGCTATCAGGATTTTCTGGCGAAACGTTTCGAGTATTAAAGATGCCTGCATTATGGGAAGCTTGTGGGTTATCTCTCAAAATCGCCTTCTGTTCAGGCATTACCGCCGTCACCCTCGGCTTGATGCTATTATGGAGCAGTCGTGAATTTCGCCGGCGGCGTCAGATATTGTCAGCCCAACTGTTAGAAAGTAGTGGCATGTTGATCCTGACAATGCCAAGCATTGTCTTGGCCACAGGACTGTTCTTATTGAGCATAAAAATACCAACATGGTTTGATTCGCTCAGTCCGATCCTTATCCTTTGCCATGCGTTACTCGCGGTTCCCTATATTCTGAAAATTTTGGATACGCCAATGTGGGATCTAACTCAACGTTACCATAATTTATGTTTAAGTCTGGGGATTAGTGGCTGGCGACGGCTCTATCTTATTGAATTTAAAGCATTACACATCCCCCTCACTCAAGCCTTCAGTGTGGGTTGTGCCGTTTCCTTGGGTGACTTTGGCCTTATTTCTCTCTTAGGTAATGAAAACTTTAAAACATTACCTTTCTATTTGTATCAACAAATTGGCGCTTATCGGACCGCCGATGCCGCGGTTACGGCAATGCTGCTATTGATACTCAGTCTATTCCTTTTTTTTCTGATTGAAAAACTGGCGGGGAAACATGCTCATTGTTGATAAGCTAACCAGCGACTACCCTACACGACCCATGCAATTTTCACTGACTGTAGAACAGGGCCAACATGTTGCCATTATGGGACCCAGTGGTGCAGGCAAGAGTACCTTATTGGGCTTAATTGCAGGCTTTGTGACACCGCAAAGTGGTCACCTGTGGTTTGATCAACAGGAGGGGACTCAGTTACATCCCTCGCAACGACCTGTCTCTCTGTTGTTTCAGCATAATAATTTATTCTCACACCTCAGTGTGGAACAAAATCTCGCGCTTGGCTTACACGCAGGCTTTAGACTCAACAAAAGCCAGCATCAACAACTGAGGCGAATTGCCGAACGCACAGGATTAATGCCCTATCTACAACGTCTACCGGCGCATTTATCAGGCGGACAGCGGCAGCGTGTGGCTCTGGCACGTTGCCTACTAAGAAAAAAACCGTTGTTATTACTGGATGAACCCTTTTCTGCACTCGACCCCGCTCTACGGGATGAAATGCTACTACTCACCAAGCAAATCTGCCAAGAACAACACATGACCTTGCTGATGGTGACACACAATTTGGCCGACGCAAGCCGTCTCTCTCAGCGCAGTATTATCATCAATCAGGGAACGATAAATTGGGATGGAGCCACCAGCCAGTTATTAACGGGGAAAACGGAAGCGGGCCATTTACTGGGGATCACGGCCGACCACTCAACGACTGAGTACCTGCCATAATAAATGCGAGAATAGCGGCATCAAGGGATGCTTGCACAAAACAACCAATCCAATAAAGGCAACAACACAGCTAAGGAGAACAAGGTAGCCCTGAGCGGACGAGCCAACTGGCCGCTGTGCGCGCTGTTTAAACCAACGCCAGACTAACCAGATCGACAGCCAAAACACCGCCGCGACCCCGACCAACAACCAGATAAAAAGGTGGGTTTGATGTAGGCTATTGCCTTGCACATTGAGCGCCACACCGGTCAAAATCCCCGGCATCAAGTAAACTGGCGGCCAAAGCAGACAACCCGTAATACTGGGTAATAAAAATTTGACTGCGGGCAGTTCAAGCATCCCCGCGGCTAAGGGAACAAGCGGTCGCGTCGGGCCAATAAAACGCCCGATGATAATGGTAGCAAAATTATGTTGGCTCAGTGCCTGCTCAATCTTATGTAAGGTTGATTGATATTTCTGTATGGGTCGCCAACGATGTAATGCCTCTTTAAAACGCCATCCCGCGAAAAAGGACAGTCCATCGCCAATCAAGCAACCGACAATCCCGGCTCCCCATGCTGCGTAAAAATTAATATCGCCTTTACCCACCAACGCCCCCAAGGTCGCCATCATCACTGTTCCTGGAAGGATCAAGCCAACCAATGCCAATGATTCCAAAAAGGTAATAAGCATAATGATAAGCACAGCCCACTGTGTCGAGTGATGTAACAATTGCTGTACCCAAGCGTCCATAACTACCTCTTATAATAAAAACCTCGCGATTGTTACTGTATCGCGGCCTATCGTCAAGTATTTCGACTGTTTAACCATCAATCACTTCGTTTCAATATGTTATACTTTAATCTCTATCAGGGCAGGAGAGCATGTGCAAACGATTCAACCCGGTTTTATCCTTACTCGTCATTTCAGTGATACGCCACAGGGGATCCATGTCCATTACTGGCTAGCGACCGAACAAGGGCCTGTACATCTTCATTTGCCTCGACAACAAGCCGTGGCTTTTATTCCTGACTATGCGCAATCGCACATTGTTCTAAACCAACTAAAAACCGGCGACGTACAAATAAAACCGCTGCACTTAAAAGATTTTAAACATCATCAACAACTTGGTCTGTATACCAATCAATATCGACAATTACTGCGTCTAGAGAAACAACTGAATGCCCAAAACATCCCGGTCTATGAAGCCGATATCCGTCCTAGCGACCGGTATTTAATGGAGCGTTTCATTACGGCACCAGTCTGGTACAGAGGACAATGGCAGGATGATGGTACAATCACGGATGCCCACCTTAAGCCTCATCCCAATTACCGCCCCACCTTGCGGTTACTGTCACTGGATATTGAAACCAGCGAAAATGGTGAACTTTACTGTATCGGCTTACAAACTGAAGAGAGTCAACAAGTCCTGATGTTAGCTGAGGAAAACCAACAGAATGATCCTGATGAGCAACTTGACTTTACCTTACGCTATTTCACGACTCGGCCACAACTGCTACAGGCTTTTAATCAATGGCTTATCGATCATGACCCCGATGTGATCATCGGGTGGAATCTGATCCAATTTGATTTAAACACATTACAAAAACAGGCAAATAAATACCATGTGCCTTTAATTATGGGTCGAGATGGCAGCCCTCTAGAATGGTATGAACATGGCTTTAAGCCCGGTGTTTTTTTTGCAAAGGCCGCAGGACGTCTTTTCATCGATGGAATTGAAGCCCTGAAATCGGCCTTTTGGGATTTCCCCTCCTACAGTCTGGAAGCGGTATCACAGCGTCTATTGGGCGAAGGTAAAGCGAGTGATACGCCTTGGCAGCGGATGGCCGAAATCAATCAGCGATTTCAGACAGATAAACTCGCCCTTGCTCGCTATAATTTTCGTGATTGTGACTTGGTGACACGTATTTTTCAACATACCAATATGATGGCATTTTTATTAGAACGTGCCGCGGTAAATGGGTTAGCGGTTGATCGCCATGGTGGCTCCGTGGCTGCTTTTAATTTTTTATATCTCCCCCGTCTGCATCGACTGGGTTTTGTTGCTCCCAATCTCGGCGAAATTGAAAATCAAGCCAGTCCGGGTGGCTTTGTGATGAACTCACGGCCTGGTCTGTATGATTCGGTGTTGGTGCTGGACTATAAAAGTCTTTATCCCTCAATTATTCGAACCTTTCTTATCGATCCTGCGGGATTAATCAGTGGACTCGCAAGCAATGATCCACACCACGTCGTTGAAGGCTTCCTTGGCGCACGGTTTTCACGCACTTGTCATTGTCTGCCCGACATTGTGACACAAATCTGGCAACAACGAGAACAGGCAAAAAGTACCGGTAATCAAGCACTATCCCAAGCATTGAAAATAATAATGAATGCCTTTTATGGGGTGTTAGGTACCCCATCTTGCCGTTTCTTTGATCCTCGGCTCGCCTCTTCGATTACCTTACGTGGTCATCAGATCATGCAACAAACTCGGCAACTCATTGAACAAGCGGGTTATCAGGTCATTTATGGTGACACCGACTCCACGTTTGTTTGGCTAAAACATTCACATAGCGAACAACAGGCTCAGCAAATTGGTCAACAACTGGCGGAGCGAGTTAATCAGTGGTGGCAACAACATTTAGCCACACAGTTCCAGTTAAAAAGTGCGTTAGAGTTGGAGTATGAGAGTCACTACGCACGTTTTTTAATGCCGACAATCAGGGGAATGGAACAAGGCAGTAAAAAACGCTATGCCGGCCTGATCCAGACTGATGGTCAGCATAAATTGGTGTTCAAAGGATTAGAAAATGTCCGTACGGATTGGACACCGCTGGCCAAAACATTTCAACATACTCTTTATGACCTGATTTTCAGCAATCAACATTGGCAAACTTATATCACGGACATCGTGCAGCAATTAATGGCTGGTCAATTAGACAGTCAGTTAGTTTACAGTAAACGGCTACGGCGCCCTTTAGCAGATTATCAGCGTACCCTCCCTCCACATGTTCGAGCGGCCCGCCTCGCGGATGAGATACATCGACAACAAGGCCAGCCGTTACAATATCAACAAGGTGGCATGATTGAATATGTAATAACACTGGCAGGCCCACAGCCCTTAAATGGTATCAGTGCTGCACTGGACTACAATCATTATCTGACCAAACAGTTAACACCAATCGCCGAGGCGATTCTCAGTTTTGTTGGGGGCGATTTTGATAGCTTAATATCCGGCCAGAATACACTGTTTTAGTGGTGACTCAGATAGATCTATACAGTACCATATGCCCCCAACACATGACTGACTCAGCCTGACCCCGTCTGTTCAATGGCTTTGATTCGATTGCCTGCCAGATAAGGTTATGCTGACTCAATTTTTATTCGAATAGAGCCCGATATTTATGCCTTTTACCCTTGGTCAGCGCTGGATTAGTGATAGTGAAAGTGAACTCGGTCTCGGTACCGTGGTAGCGATCGACACGCGAATGATAACCTTGCTTTTCCCAGCTACCGGAGAAAACCGACTTTACTCACGCCATGACGCCCCGATAACTCGCGTGATTTTCAATCCTGGTGATACTATTACCAGCCATGAAGGCTGGCAGATTCAGGTCGATGATCTCACTGAATCGGAAGGTGTGATCACCTATCATGGCACCCGCCTTGATACTGCTCAAGCCAATCAAAGTCTGCGTGAAGTCATGTTAGACAGTAAACTGGTTTTTAGTAAGCCACAAGATAAGCTGTTTGCCGGTCAGCTGGATCGAATGGAGCGTTTTGCTTTACGTTATCGCGCGCGCAAATACCAGCGTGAACAATTTACGGGTCAGGTTGCGGGACTCCGAGGGATGCGCACCAACCTTATCCCACATCAATTGCATATTGCACATGATGCGGGTCGACGCCATGCACCACGCATTTTATTGGCTGATGAAGTCGGCCTAGGCAAAACCATTGAAGCAGGCATGATCATCCGCCAACAACTGTTGTCGGGGCGTGCGGACAGAGTGTTAATTGTCGTACCAGAAACCCTTCAACATCAATGGTTAGTTGAGATGTTACGCCGTTTTAACCTGCATTTTGCGCTTTTCGATGATGAACGGTTTAATGAAGCACAATTTGACAGCAGCAATCCTTTTTTCACAGAACAACTGGTCATTTGTTCCCTAGCCTTTGTTTGTAAAAATAAGCAGCGTCTCGAATTGTTGACCCAAGCTGACTGGGATTTGTTAGTGGTGGATGAAGCTCATCATCTCGGCTGGAATAACGGTAAAGGGGGACGAGAGTATCAGGCGATCGAACACTTGACCGTCACCACTCCGGGAGTGTTACTACTGACTGCCACCCCGGAACAACTGGGCATGGAAAGTCATTTTGCTCGGTTACGACTGCTTGATGCCGACCGTTTTCATGATTATCAGGCCTTTGTAGAGGAACAAAAGGGCTATCAGCCCGTGGCAAACATCGTTAATCATCTGTTAACCGAGCAGGCGCTATCTGAAAAAGAACTTATCGAATTAAAGCAATGGTTACCAGATCAGGCAAGCACTGAGCTGATTAACAACGTGAATCGGACTGATCAACACCAAGAAACGTTGCGCCAGCAACTCATTAAGCAGTTAATGGACAGGCATGGCACCAGTCGCGTGATGTTCCGCAACACGCGTCAGGGCGTCACCGGTTTTCCTCAACGTCGCCTACATGCCATCCCGCTGACCTTACCAGCACAATACCAGACGGCAATCAAAGTCTCTGGTATCATGAGTACTCGTAAATCAGAAGAAGATCGCGCACGTTCAATGCTTTATCCTGAACAGATTTATCAGGACTTTGAGGGGGAAAATGCCACTTGGTGGAATTTTGATCCCCGCGTCGAATGGCTCATTAATTATTTACTGGATAATCGCCAGCATAAAGTATTGGTGATTTGTGCCAAAGCCACCACCGCATTACAATTAGAGCAGGTACTGCGTCAACGTGAAGGCATCAAAGCGGCCGTATTCCATGAAGGCTTGTCCATTGTAGAACGGGATCGCGCCGCGGCTTTCTTTGCTTCTCGTGAAGAAGGGGCACAAGTACTGCTCTGCTCTGAAATTGGGTCTGAAGGCCGAAATTTTCAGTTTGCCAACCAACTGGTCATGTTTGATCTGCCCTTTAACCCTGATCTATTGGAACAACGTATTGGCCGCCTTGACCGAATTGGGCAGGCGCGGGATATTCAAATTCTGGTTCCTTGGATGGAAAATACTGCCCAAGCTATTTTGCTGCGCTGGTATCATGAAGGTCTCGATGCATTTGAACATACCTGCCCGACCGGTCGCAGTATCTATGATAAGTATTATCCCCAATTGCTGGCTTGGTTAACCCACCCAGAAGATAAGACGGGCTTTGATGATTTTATTCAGTGCTGCCGTGCTGAACATGATCAATTAAAGCAACAACTGGAACAAGGCAGGGATCGGCTATTGGAGTTGCACTCTCATGGCGGTCAACAGGGTGAACAACTGGCAGACTGTATCGCAAAGAGCGACAATAATCCTGAACTCGTCAATTTTGCGCTTAATTTATTTGATATTGTTGGCATCAATCAAGAAGACCGCAGCGATAACTTGATCGTACTCACGCCATCAGATCATATGCTGGTGCCGGATTTTCCTGGGCTACCCGAAGAGGGATGTACCATCACGTTTAATCGTAATCAGGCTCTGTCTCGAGAAGATACCCAATTTATCACGTGGGAGCATCCTCTTATCCGCAATGGACTGGATCTGATCTTAGGCGGTGATACAGGAAGTTGCGCTCTGTCCTTACTGAAAAATAAAGCGTTACCCGTTGGAACCTTACTGCTTGAGTTAATTTATGTGGTGGAAGCGCAAGCGCCTAAGCACCTGCAACTCACCCGTTTTTTACCGCCCACCCCGATTCGATTATTATTGGATAAAAACGGCAATGATCTTGCTGATAAAGTCGAATTCGAAAGCTTTAATCGGCAACTGGGTACGGTTAATCGGCATAAAGGCAGTAAATTGGTGAATGCGGTGCAGCAGGATGTCTGGCAGATCCTTAATCAAGCCGAAAAAAAGATACAGCCTACCGCTGAGCAATTGATAAAAAATGCGCGAGAACAGGCAGAAAGAGTCTTGACGCAAGAATTGGATCGTTTACACGCACTGCGTGCGGTTAACCCGGCAATCAGAGACGATGAAATCGAGGCTCTGACGGATAATCTGCACCACGTTGCTGAGAGTCTGCATCAAGCCTCTTGGCGTCTGGATGCCCTTCGACTGATTGTTGTGACACACAATTAATCATAATGAAAAAGGGAGCCGCTGTGCTCCCCTATTGGAATACTCATGGAAGTCTATCATCCTCCATTGGAGCCTTGGCTGCATATTTTGTATCAAGATGAACATATTATGGTTGTCAATAAGCCAAGTGGCTTGCTTTCCGTCCCCGGGCGTCTGCCTGAGCATAGGGATAGCATCATGTCGCGAGTGCAACGGGATTATCCTGCCGCAGAATCGGTTCATCGGTTAGATATGGCAACAAGCGGTGTGATGGTGATTGCTTTGCACCGAGAGGCCGAAAGGGAGTTAAAGCGTCAATTTAGAGAACGAGAGCCGTCCAAAACCTATCTCGCTAGGGTGTGGGGCGAGGTGTCAGCAGATGCAGGAATGATTGATTTACCGCTGATTTGTGATTGGCCTAATCGTCCCAAACAAAAGGTATGTTTCCATACAGGTAAGGCCTCGCAAACATTATGGCAAGTGTTAGATCGCAGCGAAAAACAAGTGACGCTAATCGAACTGAAACCCATTACCGGTCGTTCTCATCAGTTACGAGTCCATATGCAAGCTATCGGGCATAGTATTCTCGGCGATCGATTCTACGCACCACCGCCAGCCTTAACCATGGCACCACGTCTACAATTACACGCAGCATCGCTGACCATTACGCATCCTTGCTTTGGCAATCGCATGACGTTTAAACAACCTGCAGATTTTTAAATACGCCACTTAAAATGGTGCCCTGTTCTACGTTTAAAAGCCGTTTGCCTGACGGATCACGTCATAAGCGGCTTGGATATTTTGCGCTTTTTGTTTAGCGAGTTCCATCATCTCAGGGGGTAAGCCTTTGGCTACCAATTTATCAGGATGGTGGATCGCCATTTGTTTTCGGTACGCTCGCTTAATTTTTACTGGGTCATCATCAACGCTCACCCCCAATAACTGGCAAGCATCCTGCAATGTGGTACGGCTAGAAGGGTACTGTTGATGTCTATTCTGCTGATGGCTGCCCTGCTGCCGTCGAAACTGTTCGCCTCCTGCCATCATACGTAAAAAGACATCAAATTCTTGACGGGATACACCAAGCTCATCGGCTATAATATACAGCACTTTATGCTCGTTCGGATGCAGCTCGCCATCGGCTAAAGCCGCTTGTGCTTGTATTTCCAGAAATATCCGAATCAAGTCATAACGTCCAAAGCAAATACCTCGTAATTGACGAAGTTTTTCACGAAGAGGAAAGGCCGGCTGTTTCCCCTCTCTAAACGCTTGCTGAGCGGCCAATTTCGCTTCACCGTCTAACCGCATACGACGCATGATAATCTGAGCCAGCTCAATATCTGCTTCAGTCACTCGCCCTTTTGATTTGGTCAGATGGCCCATAACTTGAAAGGTCGTGATAAAAAATTGCCTCTGCCGAGAGGCTTGCTTATGCCCAAAGCGAAAAGCCCCTGACTCGCTCGCTGAATCAAAGAAATGGCCTAAAATGAAGCCAATCAGCAGTCCCCAAATCCCAGCACCGCCCATTAATGCGAGCAAAATACCAATTACTTTACCTTTGTAACGCATAAACTCCCCAAATGATCATGCTAATCATCTAAAATTGCTTTATCATACCTGCCATTAGTTAATCCGCCTATGGCTAAAGCCAGCTAAAAAGGGATTAAAACTAGCGTATCCTCGGCTGGTAATATACTCTTGTCGTCATTGCTATAAGACTAAACGATACCTGCATTAACGGAATATCAGATACCGCATATGAACAAAAGACTACCAACTCTGCTGGCCACTATGATCGGTTCAGCCCTTTACAGTCAGTACTCCCTGGCGGATGATCTGATATCTCAATGTATGCTGGGCGTGCCTTCGTATAACAGAAATCTCATCACTCAGCCGTCAAATCAACAACCCATTACTATCCATGCGGATAAAGCGAGTGCCCATTATCCGAATAGTGCTGAATACTCAGGTAATGTGGAGGTTGAACAAGGTAACAGCTTATTAACTGCCGAGACTATCCACCTTAAACAACACCAGCTCGAAGATAATACTACACCATTACGTCTCGTCGATGCTGAAGGCAACGTGCATTACGATGATAATCAGGTGATACTGAAAGGGCCGAAAGGCTGGAGTAACCTGAATACCAAAGACACCAATGTGTGGGATGGCAATTACCAAATGGTAGGACGGCAAGGTCGAGGGTTTGCTAACGAAATCAAGCTGCGTGGCAATAACCGTTTTACCCTCCTGAAAAATGGCACGTTTACTACCTGTCTGCCAGGCGATAACAGTTGGAGTGTAGAAGGTTCAGAAATCATTGAAGACCACCAAGAGCAACTGGCAGAGATCTGGAATGCTCGCTTTAAAGTTGGGTCAGTGCCTATTTTTTATAGCCCCTACTTACAGTTACCCATCGGCGATCGGCGTCGTTCTGGATTTCTGATCCCAAATGCCAAATACAGTAATAAAAATGGCTTCGAATTTTTATTGCCTTATTACTGGAATATTGCACCTCAAGCTGATGCGACCATCACACCACATGTGATGACAAACCGAGGCTTTCAGTTACAGAATGAATTCCGTTATCTAACCACATTAGGTAGTGGGCTCATGGAGTTTGACTATTTAGGCTCCGATCGTGAATTTGAAAAAGAACGTTCAGAACGCTCACTCGATCAAGGTTCTAGCTCAAAACGTTGGTTGTTCTATTGGCGGCATTCTGGTGTTTATGACCAGCATTGGCGTCTGAATACTGACTACACTAAGGTCAGTGATCGCTACTATTTTAATGATCTGGATTCAAAATATTACAGTTCAACAGATGGCTATGCTGCCCAGAAATTCAGCTTTGGTTATGCCGATACTAACTGGGATGCAACCTTATCTGCTCTTGATTATCAGACCTTTAACCGCCTGAATACCGATATCTATCGTGCGTTACCCCAATTGGATATCCATGCTTACCAGAATGATGTCGGACCTTTTGATACCCGTCTCTTTGCTCAGGCTGTCCGCTTTAGTAATACCAACACATCTCAACCCGACGCGACTCGCTTGCATCTCGAACCGACCCTTAATTTACCCCTGTCGGCCGGGTGGATCAGTCTTAATACCGAAGCAAAAATGCTGCTGACCCATTATCAGCAAGATAATATCCAAAATTACAACAGTAAAAAACCCACTCATTTATTAGACAGCAGCTATAACCGTGCCATGCCGCAACTGAAAGTGGATGGTAAAATGGTCTTTGATCGCAGCATGGATTCATTGAACGGCTTCACCCAAACAGTGGAGCCACGCGTTCAATACTTGTACTTACCTTACCGTGATCAAAGCCACATTCTGGCCTATGACTCGACTTTATTGCAAACAGATTATACGGGGCTATTCCGTGACCGCACATACAGTGGGCTTGACCGAATTGCGTCAGCGAATCAAATTGCAACCGGCATTACCAGTCGTATTTATGATAATGACTTAATTGAAAGGTTTAATTTTTCAGTCGGGCAAATTTATTTGTTCACACCCTCTCGGACCGGAGAAGACAATGTCCTTGATGAGGGTGATAAAGGAAGCTTGCTCTGGGCTGGGGATACCTTTTGGCGGATCAGCGATAATTGGGGCTTACGTGGTGGGCTGCAATATGATACTCGTCTGGATGATATCGCTCAGGGCAATGGCTCAGTGGAATACCGTCGTGACGATAATCGCTTGATGCAACTGACTTATCGCTATAGCAGTCCCGCTTATGTTTCAGCCGCACTCAATCGCAATGTCGCCAGCAGTCCTATCTATAAAAACGGCATATCCCAAGTCGGAATTAATGCGGCTTGGCCCTTGGCTGACACTTGGTCACTGGTTGGAGCCTATTATTATGACACGCGTAATAGCAAACCTGCCGACCAGCTCCTTGGCGTGCAGTACAGCTCTTGTTGTTATGCGATTCGTCTGGGTTATGAACGTAAAATCAATGGCTGGCAAACTGAAAACTTGGACAGTAAATATGACAACCAAGTTTCATTTAATGTTGAGTTTAGAGGATTGGGTAATAATTACAGTCTTGGTACACAGCAAATGTTACGCCAAGGTATTATTCCCTATAATAAGACCCTGTAGTGTTTAATTCAAAATTAATGACATTCTGCCATGCAGTATCAATGATGGGTAACGTATGAAAAACTGGAAAGTATTAATCCTTAGTGTATTACTGGTCAATATCAGTCATTCTGTGGCTGCCCCTCAAGTACTCGATAAAGTTGCGGCCGTCGTCAATAATGGCGTGGTGTTGCAAAGTGATGTTGATGGTATGCTTAATACAGTAAAGCAACAGGCCGCCGCCGCGGGTCAACAATTACCTGATGATAAAACCCTTCGCCATCAGATATTAGAACAGCAAATTATGGATACAATAATCATGCAGTTGGGAGCGCGTGGCCATGTGCAGATTGATGATCAGCAACTTAATCAAGCAATTACGAATATTGCAAATCAAAACCACATGACACTCGCTCAGCTACGTGAGCGCTTAACTAAGGATGGGATGGACTATTCCAGTTACCGAGAGCAGATCCGTCATGAAATGACAATTGCCGCTGTGCGTAATGGTGAAGTACGTAACCGCATTACCATTCTGCCTCAAGAAGTGGATGCACTCGCGAAACAACTGGCATCACAAAATGAAGCCGGAACCGAGCTGAATATCAGCCAGATCCTACTGGCACTGCCTGAAAACCCAACGCAACAACAAGTGAATGATGAAGAGCTGATTGCCAAAAAAATCATAGCAGAACTGAATCATGGTGGTGATTTTTCCAAACTCGCCGCGACCTATTCTGCGGATCCCCAAGCCTTGAAAGGGGGCAATATGGGATGGGACAAAATTGAAGCGCTTCCCACCTTATTTAGCCAAGCCTTAAGCAGTGCAAAGAAAGGCGATTTAGTGGGTCCCATTCGTTCAGGTGTTGGTTTCCACATTTTAAAAGTTAACGATATCCGAGGCGCAGCTAAAAATATTACGGTCACTGAAACCCATGCGCGTCATATTTTAATTAAAATATCACCGATCCTGAATCAGGATCAGGCACTGGCACAAATACAAAGCATTGCGTCAGATATCAAAGTGGGTAAAATCAGTTTCAGTGATGCGGCAAAAAAATATTCAGAGGATCCGGGGTCAGCCAATCTTGGTGGCGATTTAGGTTGGGCTTCACCGAATGTGTATGACCCCGCTTTCCGTGATGCCTTATTGAATTTGAAAAAGGGCCAAATCAGTGAGCCGGTGCGTTCTGCATATGGCTGGCATTTGATCCAGTTGTTGGATACCCGTAAGATTGATAAAACAGAAGATGCATCCAAAGATCAAGCGTACCGTATTTTGCTTAACCGCAAGTTTACTGAAGAAGCGCAAAGTTGGATGCAAGAGCAACGCGCTGCCGCCTATGTGAAAATATTGAACCCAAATGGCTAAACCACGCCTGATTGTTACCCCCGGCGAACCCGCCGGGATTGGTCCTGATCTGGTACTGAAACTCGCGCAGAAAGCCTGGCCTTTAGAGCTCGTGATTTGTGCTGATAAGTCCCTATTAGCTGAACGTGCCGCTCAGTCAGGACTCCAACTGACGTTCAACGATTACCATGTGGATGATGATACACCGCCAGTGAAAGGACAACTGACGGTATTACATGTGCCCCTTGCTACGGCAGTCAAGCCTGGGATCCCCAATCCAATAAACAGTCACTATGTACTCAAAACCCTGCATTGTGCGGCACAAGGATGCTTATCGGGTGAGTTTGCGGCCGTTGTCACGGGGCCAGTACAAAAATCAGTCATTAATCAAGCCGGTATCCCATTTAGCGGTCATACTGAGTATTTTGCAGAGCAGGCAGGGGTTGAACGGGTGGTGATGATGTTGGCAACCACTCAGCTAAGGGTCGCTCTCGTCACGACCCATTTGCCATTAAATCAGGTGTCCTCTGCCATCACAACAGATCATTTACAACACATTATCCAGATCCTCCACCATGATCTCCAAACTAAATTTGCCATTGCACAGCCACGGATCTTAGTATGTGGACTGAATCCTCATGCTGGTGAAAATGGATACCTTGGCCGCGAAGAAATTGATACTATCCAACCGGTACTACAACACTTACGTCAACAAGGCATGGACCTGATCGGCCCCTTACCCGCCGATACCCTGTTTCAGCCTAAATATCTACAGCAGGCTGACGCCGTTTTGGCAATGTACCATGACCAAGGGTTGCCAGTTTTAAAATATCAGGGATTCGGGCAGGCCGTAAATATTACTCTCGGTTTACCCTTTATACGGACTTCTGTCGATCATGGCACCGCGCTTGAATTAGCAGGAACAGATAAGGCAAGTCCAGACAGTTTTTACACAGCAATACAACTTGCTATTACTATGATTAAGAAAAGTCATGAATAATCGTGTTCATCAGGGGCATTTTGCCCGTAAACGTTTCGGACAGAACTTTCTGAACGATAAGTATGTGATTGACAATATCGTGTCAGCCATTCATCCGCAACGAGAAGATAGACTGGTCGAAATTGGGCCGGGTCTTGGTGCCCTCACTGAGCCAGTTGGTGAAAAAGTCGACGCCCTCACCGTCGTTGAGCTCGACCGTGATTTAGCTGCACGGCTGCAAACTCACCCATTTTTAGGGCCAAAATTAACCATTTTTCAGCAAGATGCCATGACGTTTAATTTTGCCGACTTGGCCTCGCAGCAAGGTAAACCACTACGTGTATTCGGTAACCTTCCGTATAACATTTCGACCCCATTAATGTTCCACCTTTTCAGCTTTACTCGTGCGATACAAGATATGCATTTTATGCTGCAAAAGGAGGTGGTAAATCGTTTAGTCGCCGGCCCAAACACGAAAGCTTATGGCCGTCTAACCGTGATGGCTCAGTATTATTGCCAGATCATTCCAGTCCTTGAAGTCCCACCAGAGGCATTTACGCCACCGCCTAAAGTTGATTCCGCCGTTGTCAGGCTGGTTCCATATCAACAATCGCCTTACCCTCAAGTGAATGTGAAAACATTGAGCCGTATTACAACGGAAGCTTTTGGTAAACGACGTAAAACAATACGCAATAGCTTAGGCCACCTGTTTAGCGTGACTGTTTTGCAGGATCTAAATATTGATCCAACTTTACGGGCAGAAAATCTTTCAGTACAACAATATTGTCAGCTAGCAGCATGGCTGACCGAAAATCCCCCTATAAAATCAGAGGTATAGCGGTGGCCATCAGCAGAGATATTAAAATTAGTATCGAGACTCAGTATAGGGAAGAGCAATCACTGCCAATGCAGCAACGTTTTGTTTTTTCTTATACAATTACAATTCGTAATTATAGCCATGAAATGATACAACTGATGGAAAGGTATTGGCAAATCACTGATGGTAACGGTGCTGAACATACGGTACAAGGGGAAGGCGTTGTCGGCCAACAACCTACTATTGCCCCAGGTCAGGCCTTTCAGTATACCAGTGGCTCGGTTTTGGAAACGCCATTTGGTACGATGCAAGGGCATTATTTAATGCAACTTCTCAATGGGGATCAATTTCAAGTACCGATCCCTGTTTTCAGATTGAATGCGACCCATCAATTACATTAATTTATTCGGCTGATAGCGCACAAGAGAGCTCAATTGATGAGTACCTATCTTATTGGTGACATACATGGATGTTACAACGAATTTACGGCTCTGCTAGAGCAAGTCCAATTTAATGCTTTACGTGACACTCTTTGGCTAACCGGCGATCTTGTTGCCAGAGGCCCAGACTCTTTAAAAGTCCTGCGTAAAGTACGTGACCTTGGTGATTGCGTTCGTCTTGTTCTAGGAAACCACGATTTGCACCTGTTAGCTGTTTATGCTGGCATTAGCCGTAATAAACCGAAAGATAAACTGAATGAACTGCTCGACGCCCCAGACTGCGATGAACTCATTAACTGGTTACGTAGACAACCTCTGTTACAAATTGATCCCCAGAAAAACCTTATCATGGCGCACGCGGGTATCACACCACAATGGGATTTGACCACAGCACAAGGCTGTGCAAGAGAGCTCAATCTCATACTCAGTAGTGACAGCTACCCATTATTGCTGAATACCATGTACGGTGATATGCCAAATCATTGGTCAGATAAACTCAGTGGGCTGGCGAGACTTCGTTTTAGTTGTAATGCATTGACTCGAATGCGATATTGTTTCCCACATGGCCAGTTAGATATGATTTGCAAAGAGCCACCCGATAAGGCAACGCCTCCCTTACTGCCTTGGTTCAATATTCCCCGTCAGATCCCAGAACAGTACACGATCGCCTTTGGTCATTGGGCTTCTCTACAAGGCAAGGGAACCCCTAACGGTGTACTGGCCATGGATACTGGCTGCTGCTGGGGGGGGCATTTAACCCTGTTACGGTTTGAGGATAAGTGTTATTTCCAGCAGCCTGCAATGCAAGCCTGCTGAATGAAAGTAGCCACTCTCCAAAAATTGTTTGTGTGACTTGTCGTGCAGTGCCGCTTTTACTGGCGGCGCTCAAGAATTTCAAAAAAGATAGCGTGGCTATTTTGCTGATCTTGCTCTCGGAATTCACTGAAAACAGTCACCCATTGCTCTGTATCAAATTCTGGGAACTGAGTATCGCCCTCCACTTCACCATCTATATGAGTCAAATAAATCCGATCCGCTCGCGGTAACATTTGCTGATAGATATTACCTCCACCAATCACCATGATTTCTGACTCATCACCTGCTATCTTTAACGCATGTTCAAGATCCTCAGCCCAATGAACATTAGGGCAAGGTGCACAAAGCGGTTGCCGGCTGACGACAATATTGGTGCGTTGAGGTAATGCTCGCCCAATAGACTGAAAAGTTTTCCGTCCCATGATCACGGGTTTGTTGATGGTATGTTTTTTAAACCAAGCTAAATCAGCAGGTAAATGCCATGGCATCGCGTTATCGCTGCCAATGACTCGTTCAGCTGCCATCGCAACTATCAGACTAATCATATATTATTCCCGAATCAAGTTAGTCGCTATGATACGAAATGGAGAAGGCCACGTCGAGCCGCATCAGCAGATTATTCATCGTCCGGGATATTATTCACAGAATTAAGACTGTCATGATGATTATGGATGGAGTAAAGGGGGTACGAAGTTTCAGCATATCATGACTGGTAATAAAAAGGCTTGCTTGCACAAGCCTTTATTTATTCAGAGACAAGCTCAAGCCTGTTTGATTTGTTGATGCATCTCTTGAACAGAAATAACTCGCTCTGTTGCATCCGCTTGCAGAGCTTGGGTGGTGGCCAAGCCCCCATTTAGCGTCGTATCATAATGAACTTTATACTGTAACGCACTTCGCCGTATCAACCGGGAATCAATAATCGCCTGACGCCCTGCTGTGGTGTTTACAATATAACTGTATTCACCATTTTTTATTCTGTCCTGAATGTGAGGTCGCCCTTCATGCACTTTATTAACCAAACGAGGGTTAATCCCCGCTTCTCCCAGCGCAATCGCTGTACCATGGGTCGCATCCAGCTCAAAACCAAACGCCAGTAAACGTCTTGCAACCTGCACTACTTTTTGTTTATCTTCTTCCCTGACAGACAGCAAAGCCCGACCTGATTTTTTCATGGTCGCTTGGGAACCGAGCATTGCTTTAGCAAATGCCTCAGCAAAGGTACGGCCTACCCCCATGACCTCACCGGTCGATCGCATTTCTGGACCGAGAATAGGGTCAACACCGGGGAATTTATTAAACGGCAGTACCACTTCCTTCACCGAATAATACGGCGGAATGACTTCATGTGTGATCCCCTGCTCACTGAGACTTCGGCCAGCCATCACTCTCGCCGCCACTTTCGCTAATGCGACTCCCGTTGCTTTAGAGACAAAAGGCACCGTACGCGCCGCCCGAGGATTGACTTCGATCAAATAGACCTCATTATCCTTAACGGCAAACTGGGTATTCATTAGACCGCATACATTCAGTTCCAAAGCCAGTTGTTGCACTTGGTGACGCATTTTATCTTGAATTTGCTGACTTAAGGTATAGGCAGGTAATGAACAAGCAGAATCACCGGAGTGGACGCCAGCCTGCTCAATATGCTCCATGATGCCTCCGATTAATACCCTTTCACCATCACAGATAGCATCGATATCGACTTCCACTGCATCATCCAAAAAACGATCTAGCAAAACGGGGGCATCATTGGAAACGGAGACAGCATGGGTAAAGTAACGTTTTAAATCAACCTCATCATAGACAATTTCCATTGCACGGCCGCCTAATACATAAGAAGGCCTGACCACCAAAGGGTAACCAATCAACAGCGCTTTTTCGACTGCCTGTTCGAGGGTCGTCACTGTTGCATTGGCCGGTTGTTTTAGCTCCAGCTTTTCTACCGCTTGTTGAAAGCGCTCACGATCCTCAGCCCGATCAATCGCATCTGGACTGGTTCCAATGACAGGGACGCCGGCCGCTTCCAATGCTCTCGCTAATTTCAGAGGGGTTTGGCCACCATACTGAACAATCACACCTTTCGGTTGTTCAATACGCACAATTTCCAAGACATCCTCTAAGGTGACCGGTTCAAAATAAAGGCGATCAGAGGTATCATAGTCTGTAGAAACCGTCTCTGGATTACAGTTAACCATAATGGTCTGGTAGCCATCTTCTCTCAGTGCTAAGGCAGCATGAACACAGCAGTAATCAAATTCAATCCCCTGTCCAATCCGATTGGGTCCTCCACCGAGGATCATGATTTTATCTCGTCCTACCTCTGGATTGGCCTCGCATTCCTGTTCATAGGTTGAGTAAAGATACGCGGTATCTGTTGCAAACTCAGCGGCACAAGTATCAACTCGCTTATAGACAGGATACAGATGATACTGATGGCGTAACTGACGGATCTCATGGCAAGATACGCCTGTTAAGCTCGCCAACCGTTCATCGGCAAACCCTTTCCGTTTCAGCTGTAATAAAAAGTCTTTATTGAGTGCAGTGATACCTTTGCGAACCACTTGTTCTTCCAATCTGACCAATTCTTCAATCTGTACTAAGAACCAACGATCAATATTAGTCAGACGAAATACGCCATCAACTGACATGCCTAATCTGAACGCATCAGCCACATACCAAATTCTTTCTGCACCGGCATCTTTTAGCTCACGACGAACCAAGGTCAAGGCTTGAGGATCCTCCATACTGACTTTGGGATCAAACCCAGACGCACCGACCTCGAGGCCTCGTAATGCTTTTTGTAACGACTCCTGCAAAGTCCGTCCAATTGCCATCACTTCACCCACAGATTTCATCTGTGTGGTCAGACGATCATTACTGCCTGCAAATTTTTCGAAATTAAAGCGAGGAATTTTGGTCACAACATAATCAATGGCAGGCTCAAAAGAGGCAGGTGTCCGACCACCGGTGATATCGTTAAGTAATTCATCCAGCGTGAAACCCACTGCAAGTTTTGCGGCTATTTTTGCAATAGGAAAGCCTGTGGCTTTTGATGCCAGTGCCGATGAACGCGAGACACGGGGATTCATTTCAATAATAATTAATCTGCCATTTTCAGGATTAACGGCAAATTGTACGTTTGATCCACCAGTCTCAACCCCAATCTCTCTGAGTACAGCCATCGAGGCATTACGCATGATCTGGTATTCTTTGTCGGTGAGCGTTTGCGCCGGGGCGACGGTGATTGAATCACCAGTATGGATCCCCATCGGATCCAAGTTTTCGATGGAACAAACAATGATGCAATTATCATTCTTATCCCGCACCACTTCCATTTCATATTCTTTCCAACCAATCAGCGATTCATCAATCAGTAATTCCTTGGTGGGCGATAAATCCAAACCACGTTCGCAGATCTCTTCAAACTCTTCTCGGTTCCAAGCGATACCGCCGCCGCTGCCCCCCATGGTAAAAGACGGTCGAATAATACAAGGAAAACCGACTTGTTCTGCGACTTGCAGCGCCTCTTCCATGGTATGAGCAATCCCCGATCGGGCCGTATCCAAACCAATTTTCTTCATGGCTTGATCAAAACGACGACGATCTTCAGCCTTATCGATGGCATCGGCTGTCGCCCCAATCAAACTAACATTGAATTCGGCCAACACCCCTTGCCGCTCCAATTCTAATGCACAATTAAGGGCCGTTTGCCCCCCCATTGTGGGTAATACGGCATCTGGCCGCTCTTTTTCAATAATACGTCTGACGACCTGCCAGTTAATGGGTTCGATATAGGTCGCATCCGCCATATCCGGATCCGTCATGATGGTAGCCGGATTGGAGTTAACGAGGATGACTCGATACCCCTCTTCGCGCAGAGCTTTACACGCCTGTGCGCCTGAATAGTCAAATTCACAAGCCTGACCAATAACAATAGGTCCCGCGCCCAATATAAGGATCGATTTCAAATCAGTACGTTTTGGCATTAGACAGCTCCTGATTAGGCCTAGGCTACACGGTTGGCAGCAATTAATTCAATAAAATGGTCAAACAGGGGTGCCGCATCATGGGGGCCAGGGCTAGCTTCAGGGTGCCCCTGAAAACCAAAAGCGGGTTTATCACGCCGCTGGATCCCTTGAACTGTACCGTCAAATAACGAAACATGAGTAATACTGAGACACGCCGGCAGTTGCTGTTCATCCACAGCAAAACCATGATTTTGTGCGGTGATCATTACCACATCCTTCTGTAAATCTTTCACGGGATGGTTTGCACCATGGTGCCCCAGTTTCATTTTGACTGTTTTCGCACCACTGGCCAAGGCGAGTAATTGATGGCCAAGGCAGATACCAAAAAGCGGGAGATTATGGTGCAAAAAAGTTTCAATCGCTTTGATGGCATACTCGCAAGGCTCAGGGTCACCGGGACCATTCGATAAAAAGATGCCATCAGGATTGAGTGACAATACCGCTTCAGCGCAAGTTTCAGCTGGCACAACGGTCAACCTGCAGCCCCGATCAACCAGCATCCTCAGGATATTCGATTTAGCACCAAAATCATAAGCTACAACATGCCAAGGTAAGTCCGCTTCCGAGTGTTCCTTGGTTCGATTATCCACTACTTGCCAGCTGCCCTGCATCCAACGGTAAGGTTGCTTGGTGCTAACCACTCGCGCTAAGTCCATCCCTTTAAGACCAGGGAATTGTTGAGCTTGTTGTAATGCCAAGGTCGGATCAAGTTGATCGCCTGCAATAATGCAGCCATTCAATGCGCCTTTTTCTCGCAGTAAACGCGTCAGTTTTCGGGTATCAATATCGGCGATAGCGACAATGTTGTGTTGTTTTAGATAGCTGGCCAGATCATCTCGACTGCGGTAATTGCTGGCAATCAATGGCAAATCTCTAATGATTAAACCTTGTGCCTGCACCTTTGAAGATTCTTCATCATCTGCGTTTGTCCCGGTATTGCCAATATGGGGATAAGTGAGAGTGACAATTTGTTGTGAGTAGGAAGGATCAGTGAGAATTTCTTGATAGCCGGTCATTGAGGTATTAAAAACAACTTCACCCGTCACTGTTCCCGACGCGCCGATGGCCCGGCCGTAGAATTCGGTTCCGTCTTCCAGAACCAGGATTGCTGACTTAATCAAAACTTCCTCCAAAGGAATAAATAGTCACAATGACTGCATATTAATTCGATATGAGGCACTAAATCAATGTTTAAAATCTTTACTTATTAATTTTATTTTAAACGCTCGCATTCTAAAGTTTAGTCTCGCTAAAGTCTATACAATTAAGCATTAAAATTTATTTTTTCAGGGTGATTTTGATAGAAATGAATCATAAGACCAATAAATACAGATATAATTAAAAAAACAAACGTTTACGTGATGAAAAAATTGTGACAGCAACCAAAAAAACACCAAAAAGATAAAACCAGGAAGAAAAAGCGCTAAAATCGCCATATTAAGAGTATAAAAAAAAATAAAAATGTCAAAATAATCCAATAAACATAAAAAACAAATGATAACCTTCAAAAATAAAAAAAGGGTATAAATACCCTTATAAAACAAATCAATAAAAATAGATTAATGAAATCTAATCACCTAAAATCACCTCACTCATACTGTATAGGCCAGGTTTTTTATTGGATAACCATAACGCTGCCCTCACTGCACCGTTAGCAAAGGTACTTCGACTTGATGCTTTATGAGTAATTTCGATTCTTTCCCCCATATCAGCAAAGATTGCGGTGTGTTCACCAACAATGTCACCCGCACGTAACGTAGCAAAACCAATGGTTTTTTCAGGCCTTATCCCCGTATTACCTTCACGACTGTATACTGCCTGCTGAGATAAATCCCAATCTAGGCTATCCGCAATCACTTCTCCCATGGCTAATGCTGTGCCTGAAGGGGCATCCACTTTATTTCGATGATGCGCCTCAAGGATCTCAATATCACAATCCTCGCCCATCACTTTGGCGGCCTGTTGCAGTAGCGATAACATCAGGTTAACACCGACACTGAAATTAGCGGCGAAGACAATCGGAATATGATGACTGGCTTGGGTAATTTGTTGCTTTTCAGCCTCAGAAAATCCGGTCGTCCCGATAACCATCGCTTTATTATGTTGTTGGCAAAATTCAATCCACTGCAAGCTACTCTCCGGACGAGTAAAATCAATCAGCACATCAAAATCATTCATGGCAGTGACCGCACTGTCACTAACAACAAGATCGGCGGTACCCGATCCGGCTAATTGACCAGCATCACATCCAACAAAGGGGGATCCGGCTCGGACAAAAACAGCGCTAAGTTGGGTGTGCTCATGTTGCATGACTGCTGTAATCAATTGTCTTCCCATGCGCCCTGCTGCGCCAACAATTGCGATACGTAGTTGATTCATAATAACCATTCCCGCATATAAAATTGCCTTAGGCTAAGATTACCTAGGTCATGCGAGTATTACCAGTCAGATAAAAGAAGTTATTAGAAATTACACTGATTGTCAGATAGCCAGCAATGGATCAAATAGCGGTCAGATTTTACGTACACGATGGCGATCCGCTCAGTGTCATTGCAATCGGTGAAGAATAACGCGGGCTGGCAAAAATGAAGGGGGGCGAAGACTGACTCACAGCCATCAACAGGGGGGTGATGGCTGTGCCTCTCGCTTTAACTTTGGTCTTTTACATCAAGCCTTAGCTCTTTGGGGACTTCGAAAACAATATTTTCCGGCTGCCCTTCTAACTGGACGACGTTTTTACCCCCCAGTTGTTGCAATCGGCTCAATACCTGTTGCACCAAAATATCGGGGGCAGACGCACCAGCGGTAACACCGACACGCTGTACACCAGTAAACCATTCTGGCTGGATGTCATCAGCAGAATCAATCAGTTTGGCCAATCTGCCTGCCCGCTGGGCTAACTCCGCTAGACGATTAGAATTTGACGAATTACGCGAACCAACCACCAGCACGACTTCCGCCTGCGCCGCGAGATCACGCACGGCTTGCTGTCGATTGGTGGTTGCATAACAAATATCATCTTTCCTCGGGCCAATGATCGCTGGAAAACGATGACGCAAAGCATCAATTACCTGTGAGGTATCATCTACAGATAATGTCGTTTGTGTCATAAAACACAAATTTGCTTCATCTTTTACGACAAGCTTAGCAACATCATCCGGTGATTCCACCAAATACATTCCACCTCGCGCGTTATTATATTGTCCCATGGTGCCTTCCACTTCTGGATGGCCAGCATGACCGATGAGAATGGCTTCAACACCTTTGCGACTCGCCCGCGCCACTTCCATATGCACTTTGGTCACCAATGGACAGGTTGCATCGAAGAGCATGGTGAGCTGACGGGATCTCGCCTCAGCTCTTACGGCTTGTGAGACACCATGCGCAGAAAAAATCAAGATTGCACCATCAGGCACTTCACTGATTTCTTCAATGAAAATAGCCCCCCGCTCACGCAAGCTGTTCACCACATAGCGGTTATGTACCACTTCATGTCTCACATAGATAGGTGCGCCATACATTTCCAACGCTCGGTCAACAATACTGATCGCACGATCGACCCCGGCACAGAAACCGCGCGGGTTAGCTAGCAATATCTGCACGTTTTGCCTCCGCTTCAGGATCCAGCGCTAAGACTTCAAGATCAAAAGTAATCGCCTGGCCTGCTAAAGGATGATTGAAATCCACAGTCACCGAGTCGCCCGCAATCTCTTTTACCACTCCCGGCATTTCGCTGCCATCCATCGCAGTAAAGAGCAAGATCGCACCGGGGGTAGGCACACCGGTTGTCGTGAAATCACGTAAAGAAAAATACTGAATTAAATCAGGAACAGCGTGGCCATAAGCATCCTGAGCCATCAGGGTAAAATGGTGTTTATCGCCGACGGCAAGTGGCTGTAACTGCCGTTCAAGTTCTGGGGACAAACTGCCATCTCCCAAACGTAATAGAACCGGCTTTCCGCTCTGACGGGTTGACTCCGCCACACTGCCATCAGCTAAGGTCAACTGCAAATGGACCAACAAACTGGTCGGCTGGGGTTGCTGCTGTTGGGTCATTGTGGCCCCTTGGCTATGCTCGCAGTTTTACTTGGTATGACACTCTCCAACACGAGAAGAGCAGCACCAACACAAATACCGCAATCTGCAATATTGAACGTCGCGAAATGCCATCCACCAACATAAAAATCAATAAAATCCACCACAAATCCGTGCCAGAGCCTATCCACCAAGTTGCCTAAAGCCCCACCAATAATCATTGCATAGGCAATATTAGATAAACGCTGAGTCGCTTGACTGCGAAACATAATAACCAACAGTGCAATGGCTATTACTACCGCTAATACGGCAAACACCCAACGCTGCCATCCGCCCTTATCAGCAAGGAAGCTGAACGCTGCACCATAATTATGGGCATAGAAAAGATTGAAAAATGGCATCAAAGGTAAGGTCTCATGCAATCGCATATGACCCGTTACCCAGTTTTTACTGAGCATGTCTGCGAGGATCACCACCACAGACACCCACAACCAAACCAAACCCGATGAACCCTTTGTTTTTGTCATTATACAAACTCACGCTGTTCGCCATTCTCTGCGATATTGGAATAACACCGACCACAGACTTCAAGATGCTGCGCATTCTGTCCAACATCGTGGGTATAATGCCAGCAACGCGGGCATTTATCACCGCTGGCAGACTTAAGAACAATCTTAAGTCCGCTAACCTGCTCACTGCTGATTGCATCCGCAGGACTATCCTCAATTGCTGCGATGGAAACCGCAGACGTCAATAATGCAAACCGCAATTCAGCACCAAGGAGATTGAGCGTTTTCGCTAAATCTTCGCTGACAAATAACGTGATATCCGCCTCCAAGGCGCCACCAACCTTCTTATCATTGCGCGCCTGCTCAATGACTTTGTTTACTTCTGTCCGGATTTTAAGGAGTTCAGACCAAAAATCATCATTCAACGCTGTCTTCGTTTCTAAACCAAACAATCCTTGATACCATTCCCCTGTAAACACATAAGGGTCACGTTTACCGGGTAAGTATTCCCAAATTTCATCCGCCGTGAAGGAGAGGATCGGTGCGATCCAGCGAACCAGTGCTTCGGCAATATGCCACAAGGCACTTTGGCAGCTACGGCGCGCCAGACTGTCTTCCTTCGCGGTATACTGACGATCTTTAATGATATCCAGATAAAAAGAACCCATCTCAACCGAACAAAATTGCATCAATCGCTGTACTACGCCATGAAAATCATAATTTTCATAAGATTGGATAATATCTTGCTGCGCCGCATTAGCACGCGCAACAGCCCAGCGATCAACCAGCACCATGTGATCCGGAGTAATCAGATCGGTTTCAGGATTAAACCCGTTTAAATTGGCCAATAAAAAGCGAGCTGTATTGCGAATCCGCCGGTAAGCATCAGCGGAACGTTTCAGAATTTCATCAGATACCGCCATTTCGCCACTGTAATCTGTTGAGGCAATCCATAAACGCAGAATGTCTGCCCCCAGTTTATCCATGACCTGCTGTGGGCTAATCGTATTACCTAATGATTTAGACATTTTCCGACCTTGACCATCAACGGTAAAGCCATGGGTCAGTACTTGGCGGTAAGGGGCTGTATTTTTAATTGCGGTGGAGATCATCAATGAAGACATAAACCAACCACGGTGCTGATCCGATCCTTCTAGGTAAATATCTGCATTCTGTTGATGGAATTCAGGTCGCGTATCCACGACGGTACAGCTGGTCGAACCTGAGTCAAACCACACATCAAGGGTATCAGGCACTTTTTCATAGTTGTCAGCCTCATCACCGAGGATCTCAGTCAGCTCGAGATCCCAAAAGGCCTGAATCCCATTCTGCTCAACGCGTTGCGCAATTTTCTCCATCAGCGTGTGCATCTCTGGATGCAGTTCCCCTGTCTGTTTGTGCACCACTAAGGACATGGGTACTCCCCACGTTCTCTGACGAGAAATACACCAATCAGGACGATTTGCCACCATTGATTCAATGCGTGCTTGACCCCAATCAGGGATCCATTGCACCCCTTTAATTTCATTCAGTGATTGCGCACGCAACCCTTGTTTTTCCATGCTAATAAACCATTGTGGCGTTGCGCGGAATATAATTGGGGTTTTGTGTCGCCAGCAATGTGGATAGCTGTGGTGAAGATCCGCAAGGTGCAATAATGCGCCTTTGCGACGTAAAATATCAACCACGACGGGATTCGCTTTAAAGACGTTCAATCCATCCAATTCCGGATACGTACCCGGTAAATAGCAACCATCGCTGCCGACCGGATTTGCCACCTCCAGTCCATATTTTTGTCCAATGATATAGTCATCGGGGCCATGGCCAGGTGCCGTATGCACGGCGCCGGTTCCTGCATCTAAGGTCACATGCTCCCCTAAGAGAACAGGCACATCAAAATCCAAAAACGGATGCTGGAACCGTAAGGATCCCAAAGCGGCCCCCGTGCATTCTCCAAGCACAGACCAATCGGTCAAGTTGGCTCGTTGCATCACCGTTTCAACTAAGCCTTTTGCCAAGATCAAAGACTGGCCTTGAATTTCGATCAGTTGATAGTCAAAATCAGCATTCACACTGATCGCTCGGTTGGAAGGCAAAGTCCAAGGCGTGGTCGTCCAGATAACTAAGCTGATGGGTTTAGTCAGTGATGGGATGGCAAATATTTCAGCGACAGCAGCGGCATCGGAGGCTTGGAATAAGACATCGATTGAGGGTGACGTTTTATCATAATATTCAACTTCCGCTTCAGCCAAAGCCGAGCGACAATCAAGACACCAATGGACCGGTCTCGCTCCTTTCTGCAAATGGCCATTAGCTATAATGCGTGACAGCGCACGGATAATATTGGCTTCAGTGGTAAAATCCATGGTTAAGTAAGGACGATCCCACTCACCCAAGACCCCTAATCGAATAAAATCGCGTTTTTGCCCCTCAACTTGCGAGGCGGCATAATCACGGCACGCTTGACGGAATTCTGCTGCCGTGACTTTATCACCTGGCTTACCAATCTGCTGCTCGACTTTGTGTTCAATGGGTAAACCATGGCAGTCCCACCCGGGGATATAAGGTGCATCAAAACCGGATAATCCTTTCGATTTAATGATAATATCTTTAAGGATTTTATTCACTGAGTGACCAATGTGAATGTCACCATTGGCATACGGAGGGCCATCATGCAGAATGAAGGTTTTTTTACCTTTTTTAGCTGTTCTGATCGCCTGATAGAGGCCAGCTTTGTTCCAGCTTTCCAGTCTTGCTGGCTCACGCTTAGCTAAATCGCCCCGCATAGGAAACCCTGTTTCCGGCAGGTTCAGGGTATTTTTATAGTCACTCATCGGTTTCTCAGTTCCATTTTCGGTTGTTATACCGCAGCCTGTAATCCAAAAAAATCTCGCGCTACTGCGGCGTCTTTAGCAATCTGTATTTTGAGCGCCTGCAATGATGCAAAACGCTGCTCGTCTCTTATTTTATGCCGTAGTATGACCCGCAGATGCCGGCCATACAAATTTTCTTGCACATCAAAAAGATGCACCTCAAGTTGCTGTCGTATCCCTTGGATAGTTGGGCGAGTGCCAATATTCGCAACACCTTGAAAGGTTCCCCCCTTAGCATCATGAATTTCAACTGCAAACACGCCTTTTACCGGCGACACGCTACGTTTTAAGAGGATGTTCGCCGTGGGAAACCCCAACTTTCTGCCTAGGGCATCACCATAGATAACTCGGCCATGGAGGCTATAAGGCCGACCCGCTAACTGCGCTGCAGCACTGAAATCATTGCGCGCCAGAGCCAAGCGGATAGCAGTACTGCTCACTCGCACGCCTTGATGGCAATAAGTTTGAGTATTGGTGACCTCAAATCCCAGTAACGATCCGGCTTGTTTAAGTAACTGGAAATCCCCTTGTCGGCCAGCGCCAAAACGAAAATCATCACCCACAGCCAACAATTTCACACCCAATTTATCAACGAGAATGTCACGTATAAAATGATCCGCACTCAACTCAGAGAAAGCCTGATCAAAATTAATGCAAAGTACCTGATCAACCCCCGTCTGTTGTAGGTAGGTCAATTTTTCTCGTAACCGTGTCAGTCGAGCTGGCGCCTGTTGTCCTTTAAAAAACTCCAGCGGTTGAGGTTCAAAAATCATGACCACAACAGGTAAATCCCGTCGTCGTCCTTCCTCATGAAGTTGTTTTAACAACACCTGATGTCCTGTGTGCACACCATCGAAATTACCAATAGTTAAAACACAGCCCTTCTGCAGTGGCGTGATATTGCGCAATCCGCGGATAAACTTCATAGCATACTCAATTAGCCATAATCTAAAATAATTATACCCTGACCAACGAACAAAATTAACCCATAATCGTCTTCTTTCAGGTCAGAGGCTCATTTTGTTGCAGAAAAACCCCTAACAGCAGCCTCAATAATAATTTTATTATGAAATAAGCTGTATTCCCGCGCAGGAAACTGGTAGAATCCTGCGCCATCAGTTACGTAACCGGGTGTCATTATTTAATGACGCTTATTTGCACAAATCCATTGACAAGATAAGGTACAACAGGCATAGTCCTCGGCCTTTGATTTGTCCATAAAGAACATATTTGGGAGTTGGACCTTGGCTAATATCAAATCAGCTAAGAAACGCGCTGTAACATCAGAAAAACGTCGCAAGCACAATGCAAGCCGTCGTTCTATGATGCGTACTTTTGTTAAGAAAGTCTACGCGGCTATCGCTGCTGGCGATAAAGAGAACGCTTTAAAAGCATTTTCTGATATGCAACCTATTGTGGATCGTCAGGCAGCTAAAGGCCTGATCCACAAAAATAAAGCAGCGCGTTACAAAGCAAACCTGACTGCACAAATTAATAAAATGGCTTAATCACCATTTCAATTTGTGTTAAAAACCGGCCATGGCCGGTTTTTTATTACCGATAAAACCACTCGGCTTATCCTCAATCACACCATTCAATGATCATCACCAGCCCCTGTTAGCCTGCGATAAATCAGGTGCGATTTAACAACACTGACCAGAGCAATACACTGCCCTTCAATACAAGGTAACATTGAAAAGTGAACGACTAATGCCACAAAGTCGTACGGGCTGACTGCCTAATGACCCACTCTGTCATTTCCCTGTCAGAAAATAAATAGACCTAGGCTAACTCACGACTTAACCCGCAACGATCCCAAGGAAAGAAAAAGTAATCAGGACAGAAGCTGCTCCACTACTCATTTCGATGGGTGCAGAAGTCACAGGATCAGCGTCGCGGCTTTAAGTAACTCGATGCTGTCACTGATCTCATTGTCTTTGAGGTGCATTCAGGCTAAGATAAGAAGGCACCATCTGCTGACGAGATTGCGCAATTTCAGGATTCAGATTCCCACCTTATGATCATTATTGATTCGGTAACGATGTCAAGACGTTGCTATTTAAGGGCGATATAAGAGTAACCCCATTGCATTCTCGCCCGATGATCAGTCATACCATTAAATAAAAAGAGAGGTTTATTGTGGTATGTCTTGTGACTTATAGCATATGCATTAACATGCCAACCCGATGACCATGATGATCAGTTCTTTCACTGATTTATCTCGCATTTGATAGACTGACTGTTCAAAACTCGGCATATTTAACAATAAGAAATCGAGCAGCTGAGCGTATCAACTGCCTTAACAAGATTAACGTTAAACAGATTTAATTTATTTAAAGAATTACTTAACGAAACTCATCCTTTCACACACCAATAAACAGAGAATCTATCAACTTTTCTCTTGATGATTCATCCTCAATAAATCAAATGATCAGTAAGTCATTTTTCTAGGAAAACCTGCAACTTGTGATCATGGATTACCTAAAAAGATCGCGGTTCTTTTATCCACGAATAGATTGCTTTCAAAAACTTTTTTACTCGGAGACAAAAATAGCACAGAAGCATATAAATCGATCACGAATAAAATCCCGATATTGTGCCTTTCATTATCCTTAGTAAAGAAAATTCATTGTTATAAAACCAATTAAAATCAGAAAGATATAAATTATTGCTTTTATTTACAGCCAAATCGATAACAAGCAACAATGATAGACAGATCGCTTTAATGATTTTATACCGGTATGCGAACCATCAAAACTTCACGGATACCATGCTTATTCTTGTGAGTTGAATCAATTCGCTAACACTAACAGGCCGAAAATGACATTATCGCAATCATCATAAAGATTGAACGCCTCGCACTGGTGACTAACTAGGCAAGGTGATTCTTCCTATTCTTGCCGAGGATACTGACACGCGATTTGTGTGTAACAACTCTGGGAATTTACTTATCATTGATTTATTGATTTATTGATTTATTGATTTATTGATTTATTGATTATAGCGATTAATCCAATAATCAGAAAAAGAACCAATGAATTCGCGTTAATTTCTTTTTATTTCATCATCGCTAATTGAGTCTGTCGCCTATTGATATCATCAACTTAAAGACTGTTTATTGAAAAATTAATCATGACTAAAATAAATTGGTCATGATTAATGATAAACTTCGATTAAATTAACAGAATCTATTCAACCCCAATGTGCTTACCTGATCGTTATCAGATACCATCACCTTGTATTTGGACACCATTACTGTCATAGACAGCTCGAATAAAGTCATCGGTCGGTCTGTTAGTTTTGATAATACGTGTGATTTTATTAAATACATCATCCGTATCAGACCATGCACTATGAAGTTGTTTCTCCGTGAGATACTGTTTGTCATCACCAATTTTAATTTCAAATGCACTCTGAGAATAGCTGAATGACGTATGAATATAATCTTGAGAAACTCGCTTTATTTGCTCATCGGTTAATGGCGTAATCGCTTTCCCCTTCTCATGATCTAATGCCTGTTGTTGTAGACTCTGATACACATCTTGCAAGGGTTCGGGTACTGGATTTTGTTGTAAGATCTGTTTTTTATCAGGAAACACAACACCCGCCCTTTCTGCTGCTTCAAGCATCAAACGCAGTGGGATATTACTGTACCCGACTTTCACTTCACGTCGCAAATAGACAGCCACACCTTTAAAAGTATCAGAATACAGATCTTGAATTTCTAATATAGCATGAGGTGCAGTCACTGCATAATTCCAACCTTGACGAGATTTTAAATCATCAATTACTTTTTGTGCTTTAGCCACAGCCTCTTTTCGAGTTTTTTCATCAATATAATGGAAAATTTGTGATATAAAGCTTCGCTCAATACGAGGTTTCGCATATCCTCCTCCCACATCAGAGTGTACACCAGGAATAGCAAGAGATGCGTAGTGAGGTAATACCTCATTTGACGAGAAATTATAACGGCATTCATCTTGTGCTGTTAAATGAGTTACCTTACCAACAGAATTCGCTGCCAGCGTAATATCAATCTCTCCTGTTTGTCCATCATGAACATTGCCTGCAAAATCCCCCTCAGATAAAGCAAATACCGCAGCAACAGTATCAAAAATGCCAAGGAAACGAACACTGCCGGCACTATTACTATGAGTATTTTTCCAATTTTTTCCTAATGCATCACCGATTGCCTTCACTAATATCGGATCTTTTTTATAAACTCGATTAGAAAAATGTCTAGCTGACGCACACCCACGACTGAACCCATAGACATCAAAGATAATTTCTTCGACCATTGTATCAGTATTCGTTTGTACCCACGTTTGCAGAAAATAACTAATTTGTTCGATGGCTTTATCCGTCCGACCAATCACACCGCGCGTTTTATTTTTCTCATTATATGTCCATCCCAAAGAGGCTGTTAATGGATCATCTAATTTTCCTCGTTCACTACCAATACCATCTAAATAAATTGCAAAATATTGGTTATCATACATAACTTGCTGATCCTTGGCATAGGATTTATATAATAGCGCAACATTTGAAATCCCATTATGGTAGCTCGTGGTTCTATCAAAAACACCATCAAGCAGATCTTCCAACGGATCACCTAACAATTCTGACTGACTGTATTTTTTAATTAAAGCACGATCAGCATCGTCAGCATTCTGGCTATTTTGATTAATGTACTCCTCTATAACTAAACGATCCTTTTCATTACCTGAAGCCAATTCATTCAGAGTTAAAGCTTTACTGTTATGCAATGGTGGTTGTTTTCCGACATTAAATTTATTATTAAGCGTACCATCAAAAAATATTCCAAAATATAATTTCATAAAACCCTCTTTATTTTTCATAACGGTGAGTAAATGAATTATCATGATGTTTTAAATAAAAACACTTAACCGAAGATAACACCCAGTAAAAATTAATCACTGTTATTGATTAAAAAAATTGAAATCTTATTGAATACAGGATTTTTCTGATGATTATCGATGATAATACGCTGCGATAACCGTCATCGTCATGAAGGGGATATTCAAAACCCAAATTAATAAATGGATAAGCGTATAAAGGCATGACAAGATATGAAAGATAAATTCGCCCGCTTTTAAAATTTATCCCTATCAAGATTGAAAGTGAGGACAGGTTGTACGTTAAAAAAAACCTGACCGCTTCTAAGAAGACAGTCAGGCTGTTATCTCTGTCGATATTATTTAGGGCAGCCCTTAAATAACTCGAATTTTCGTTCGCTTTCTTAGCGAGTCAAATCATCAAAAAACTTTTTCACACCATCAAAGAATGACTTTGATTTTGGACTGTTTTTATCACCTGCTGGACTGCCTAATGATTCACCAAGCTGGGTCAGTAACGCTTTCTGTTCATCATTCAACTTAACTGGTGTTTCGACTACAACACGGCATAATAAATCACCCACCGGTCCACCCCGTACTGATTTAACACCTTTGCTGCGCATTCTGAAAAGCTTACCGGTTTGTGTCTCACTGGGGATCTTCAGTTTAACTCGACCATCTAAGGTCGGCACTTCTATCTCACCCCCCAAGGCCGCCATACTAAAGTTGATGGGGACCTCACAGTACAGATTATTCTCTTCACGCTCAAAAATTGGATGTTTCTTCACTGAGACTTGAACATAAAGATCACCGGCTGGCGCCCCATTTTCACCGGCTTCTCCTTCACCAGTCAAACGGATACGATCACCTTCATCTACCCCTGCCGGAATTTTTACAGAGAGAGTTTTATTTTTTTCAACTCGGCCATGTCCGTGACAGCTATTGCAAGGATCAGAAATAACCGTGCCTCGTCCATGACAAGTAGGGCAAGGTTGCTGTACAGCAAAAAAACCTTGTCGCATCTGTACTTGTCCTGCACCATTACAGGTTTGACACGTTTTGGGTTTGGTCCCAGCCTTAGCGCCACTTCCATCACAGGTCTGACAACTTTGTAATGTTGGAATACGGATCTCTTTATTGACACCGCGGACGGCTTCTTCAAGGGTCAACTCCATGTTATAGCGCAAATCTGAACCGCGTGAAGAACGTTGACGTCGACCGCCACCAAAAATGTCGCCAAAAACATCACCAAAGATATCGCCAAAATCGGCACCGCCGCCAAATCCGCCGCCGCCGCCGCCTCCCATACCGCCCTGTTCAAAAGCAGCATGGCCATACTGGTCATAAGCGGCTCTTTTTTGCGCATCCGTCAGTATTTCATAGGCTTCTTTGATTTCTTTAAATTTATTCTCAGCCTCTTTGTTATCAGGATTGCGATCAGGATGGTATTTCATCGCTAGACGCTTATAAGCCCGTTTAATCTCGCGTTCATCCGCATTGCGATTCACGCCTAACACTTCATAATAATCACTTTTCGCCATTTTTATTGCCTTTAACATGATCGCACGGGCGTGGATACTATCCTACGCCCGTGCTGGTTGCAGTCATGACTCACGCATCACTGTGCCCGTCATGGGCAATTACTTTTTATCTTTCACTTCTTCGAATTCAGCATCTACAGCACCGTCGTCTTTACCTGAGGCTGCATCTTGCTGACCGGCTTCACCCGCAGCACTGGCTTGGTTTATTTCCATAAGTTTTGCTGATGCAGTGATCAGTGCCTGAGATTTAGCCTCAATTTCTGCTTTATCTTCGCCTTTTAATGCGGTTTCCAGTTCACTGATTGCAGCTTCAATCGCTGTTTTATCTTCTTCAGCCAGTTTTTCACCGACCTCTTGGATCTGTTTGCGCGTACCGTGTACCAGCTGGTCCCCTTGGTTACGAGACTGAACTAATTCCTCAAACTTACGATCCGATTCAGCATTAGCTTCCGCATCACGTACCATTTTTTCGATTTCTTCTTCATTCAAACCAGAAGAGGCTTTGATGGTGATTTTCTGCTCTTTACCGCTGTTTTTATCTTTGGCAGAAACATGCAGTATACCGTCAGCATCAATATCAAAGGTCACTTCGATCTGCGGCATTCCACGTGGTGCAGCTTGAATACCATCAAGGTTAAACTGACCCAGTGATTTATTATCTGATGCACGCTTACGCTCACCTTGCAGTACATGGATGGTTACCGCTGACTGATTGTCTTCTGCCGTTGAGAACACTTGGCTGTGTTTAGTTGGAATCGTTGTGTTTTTAGAAATCAACGAGGTCATGACGCTGCCCATGGTCTCAATACCAAGAGAAAGTGGCGTCACATCCAACAACAGCACATCTTTCACATCACCGGCTAAGACACCACCCTGTACCGCAGCACCCACAGCAACGGCTTCATCAGGGTTCACATCTTTACGGGGTTCCTTGCCAAAGAAATCTTTCACTTTGCTTTGAACCAGTGGCATACGCGTTTGACCACCGACCAGAATAACATCTGTGATATCTGAGACAGATAAACCCGCATCTTGCAAAGCAACTTTCAGTGGCTCAATCGAGCGTGCAACCAAGTCTTCAACCAAGGACTCCAGTTTAGCACGAGTCACTTTGATATTCAGGTGCTTAGGCCCAGTTGCATCGGCAGTGATGTAAGGCAGGCTGACATCCGTTTGTTGGGCTGAAGACAATTCGATTTTGGCTTTTTCAGCGGCTTCTTTCAAGCGCTGCATCGCTAAAGGATCATTGTGTAAATCAATGCCTTGTTCTTTTTTAAATTCGGCGACGAGATAGTTAATCATACGACTATCAAAGTCTTCACCACCAAGGTGAGTATCACCGTTGGTCGCTAAAACTTCAAAGGTTTTTTCGCCTTCAACTTCATCAATCTCAATGATTGAGATATCAAACGTACCCCCACCCAGATCATAGACCGCAATCGTACGGTTGCCTTCACCTTTATCAAGGCCATAAGCCAGTGCGGCCGCGGTGGGTTCGTTTATAATACGCTTAACTTCTAAGCCTGCAATCCGCCCCGCATCTTTAGTCGCTTGACGCTGCGCATCATTAAAATAAGCAGGTACGGTAATCACCGCCGCAGTCACAGGTTCACCCAAGAAATCTTCTGCGGTTTTTTTCATTTTTTTCAGTACTTCAGCAGAAATCTGTGGTGGTGCCATTTTCTGGCCTTTTACATCCAACCATGCATCTCCATTGTCGGCGCCGATAATGGTGTAAGGCATAATTTTAATATCACGCTGTACTTCTTCGTCTTGAAAGCGACGACCGATAAGACGCTTAATCGCAAACAAGGTATTTTGTGGGTTAGTCACTGCTTGACGTTTTGCTGGCTGGCCGACTAAGGTTTCTCCCTCTTGCGTGTAAGCAATAATCGAAGGGGTCGTACGATCACCTTCGGCATTTTCCAGAACACGCGCTTTGTTGCCATCCATGATAGCAACACATGAGTTAGTCGTGCCTAAATCAATACCAATAATTTTACCCATTGTAATCCTCTCCCAAAATTCTATTTTTAATCATTAATACATCTCAGATGAGGGCAAATATTATTATTTCAACCTCAAAACTCAGATTTATTTTGAGTATTAATTTGTCTACCTGTTATCTGGGGATGATTTACTGAGCATCAAGGTCTAAAAAAAATTTTTTTTGAATATGCCCTAAAAGCTTTCCAAGCGAATAACAACAATCACGTATTATTCGATAATTTATTGCGCTTAATCAAACAATAGCCCGCCAATACACCGATCAGACAGATCAGGGGTAAATAATATTTCATCAGTTCAGGCTCAAAATGGATTAATAGAGAGATAAAAATCGGTGTTAGACCACCAAACACCGCATAACTGATGTTGTAGGCGCAAGAGATCCCCGTAAAACGCACCGGTGCTGGAAACGCATCAATCATGATGATTGGGGTCATTGCGACCGTACCCGCACACAGTCCGGTGAGTGCATAAACCGGAAATAGCGCTGCAGGATGATAAGCCAGCACATCAAACAGTGACCAGCTACTGATTGCAAGTAACAATGATCCAACAATTAAACAAGGCGCAGGGCCAAAATAATCGGATGCTTTACCCGCCAATAAACAGCCCAAGAATAACATGCAGTTTGCTAAAATATTGGCATGTAAGCTGTCTTCGATGCTGATGCCATAGCTACTCTGCATTAGTGAGGGCGCCATCAGGATCAATACCACGATCGTCGCAGATAGCAACCACGTTAGCAGGACAGATAAAACCAGTTCCGTCTTATGTGCAAAAAAAACCTGCGTCACAGGAATACTGGCCGCTAAACGTTTTTCACGTTGCATTTCGATAAAAACTGGGGTTTCCTGTAACCATTTTCGTAGAAAAAGTGCCAGCAAGCCTAATGCGCCACCGATGATGAATGCAATACGCCAGCCTATGACCATCACTTGATGTACGCTTAGAAGATGATTGAGTACGGTTGCCACCACTGAGCCAAGTAAAATACCTACCGCTAACCCTGCAGTTAAGGTGGCGCAGCCAAATCCGCGTAAACGTGCTGGCACGTGCTCACTCACAAAAACCCAAGCACCTGGCACTTCTCCCCCAATGGCCGCACCCTGTACTATACGGCAAAGTAATAGCAGCAATGGCGCCGCAATCCCCCACTGATTGTATCCCGGCAAGAGTCCCATAAGTAAGGTCGGTACCGCCATCAGCAGAATGCTCAGGCTAAACATTTTTTTACGTCCCCGCTTATCACCGAAATGTGCCATGATAATTCCGCCTAACGGCCTCGCCAGATAGCCAGCAGCAAAAATGGCAAACGTCTGTAACGTTTTGATCCACAAAGGGAGATGGGCAGGGAAAAAAAGTTCACTGAGGGTCGTGGCAAAATAAACAAAAATAATAAAATCGTAGAATTCAAGTGCACCACCTAATGCAGCCAACAGAAGTGTCTTGTAGTCATTTGCACGTAATACAGTCGAGGAACGGATTACTGTCATAAGCAGGAGCCTCATTGATAAATGGGTGGATTGACTAGATAGTAGATAAAAGAAGGCTCAGTGCTGACTGAGAGTTTACATTGACAAATAAGTGCATCATCAATGAAACGGCCCATTTAAAAATAGCCGAGGCACGATAAAATATCCAGACAAGGATCCCTGTCTGTTATTTTCGTGATTTCGCGGATAAAAAAATGTTAACTGAACAATTAAAAAGGGAGACAGCATTGAGCCTTCTCCCTCTTATCTGCCCATATATCAGGCCGGCTAACCTAAAATTTTTACAGCAGTTGTTCGATCATGGCTTCCAGTTTACCTTGGTCGATTGCAAAATTACGGATCCCCTCCGCCAGTTTAGAGACGGCCATCGGATCTTGATTATGCTCCCAAAGGAACGCGGCTTCACTCATACGCTCAGGGCGGGCTTTAACTTCACCTTTATAGCTCAGTTTCGCAGTCAACTCCCCTTCTGTTTCTTTTAGCTCTTTCAGCAAAGCAGGAGAAATAGTCAGGCGATCACAGCCTGCCAACTCAATAATCTCACCCGTATTACGGAAACTTGCCCCCATCACGACGGTTTCATACCCGTGCTGTTTGTAATAGTGGTAAATTTCTGTCACAGAAACCACACCCGGATCATCGTGTGGCGCATACTCTTTTTTCTCAGTATTGGCTTTGTACCAATCTAAAATACGTCCAACAAAGGGAGAGATCAAAAAGACGCCAGCTTCAGCACAAGCTCGTGCCTGTGCAAAAGAGAACAATAGCGTCAGATTACAATTGATCCCTTCTTTTTCTAATTGTTCAGCCGCTTTAATCCCTTGCCATGTTGAGGCCAACTTGATCAGAATACGGTCATTGCTGATACCCGCTTGGTTATACAACCTGATAAGGCTACGTGCTTTGGCAATACTGGCCTCAGTATCATAAGAAAGGCGAGCATCAACTTCAGTTGATACACGGCCTGGCACCAATTTCAGTATTTCAAGGCCTATATTTACCGCCAGTCTATCCGACGCATAAGCAACCTGTTCTTTGCGATCATCACTTTGTCCACGAGCCCATTGTATCGCTTCATCGATTAGGCGACGGTACTCTGGTATTTTTGCTGCGTTAAGGATCAACGACGGGTTAGTCGTGGCATCCTGAGGTTGATACAGTTTCATTGCCTCAATATCGCCGGTGTCGGCAACCACAGTAGTCAGCTGGCGCAGGGAAGTTAATTTATCGGTCATAGGATGCTTCTCTTCTGATTGACAGTAAGTGTAAAAAGCCGTTTTGGATGATATCACGCTACAGTAACAGTGAAAACGCTACTTTAAAAGATACAATTTATGCACCACATCAGCCAGTTACTGCTGTTAAAATCTCATCCACGTCCCCTACAATAGCCCAGATTAATTGTTCTGATTTATCGAATTGTGCAACTCTGATAGTAATCGGTAGCGAAAAGTGCCGGTGCGGGTTTCCATCATTGCCGTTTCGTTAGGCAAGGGGGACAAACGCCGCCTCCCTCTGTTAACACTCCGCATTGAATATTATCTGACCTCACTTCATGGTGACTGTCGCCTGCTTAAATCAGACGTGCCTTTTATTAATCACTTCTCTTCACGGTGAATTTTCGTCTGGTAAAGCACAACGGAATAGAAAGTGATACACTCTTTTTATCAACATTGGGCAGTCAATCAACACCAAATTGTGCTTTGGTGCGAGTGGATATGGATAAGGATCACACTATGTTACTGGTTATTTCACCCGCTAAAACCCTTGATTTTGACTCCCCCCTACAGACACAACGCTTTACTCAGCCCGAATTGCGCCATGAATCTAGCCAACTTATCACACTGGCGAAACAGTTATCACCAGCCCAGTTAGCTAGCCTAATGAAAATAAGCGACAAGCTTGCACACCTGAATGTCGCACGCTTTAATCAATGGCACAGCGACTTTACATTGCAAAATGCACGACAAGCCCTGCTGGCTTTTAAAGGTGATGTCTATACGGGGCTGCAAGCAGAAAATTTCAGTAACGACGATTTTTCATTTGCTCAGAAACATTTACGTATTTTATCTGGTTTATATGGCGTTTTACGACCGCTGGATCTGATGCAAGCTTACCGTCTAGAGATGGGGGTTAAACTGGCCAATCCACGTGGTAAAGACCTGTATGCCTTCTGGGGAAATATCATTACTGATACACTGAATCTCGCACTGCAGCAACAGCAGGGTGATTTGTTGATTAACCTCGCCTCGGATGAATATTTTAAAGCGATCAATACCTCAAGGCTCAACGCGCGCATAATCAAGCCCGTGTTTCTTGACCAGAAAAAAGGGCAGTACAAAGTCATCAGCTTTTATGCCAAAAAAGCCAGAGGGTTGATGAGCCGTTATATTATTCAACAGCGGATTACGACAACAGATCAGTTATCGCAATTTGATAGCGAGGGGTATAGGTTTGACGCCAGTGCGAGTCATGCCGATGAGTGGGTCTTCAAGCGAGCTGAGCAGTAATCAACTAAAATCAGGGGATCTAGCGATCCCCTGATAAACTTAACTCAATAAATGCTGTTTAAGCGCAGTAAACTCGGCCTTCATAACAGAAGACAACACTGGTTGTTCTGCACGCTCAGCCAATTCGATTGGTAAATCAATGGATTGATGCAGAATGGCGTCAACACTTTCTTTAAACTTAGCCGGATGAGCGGTCCCTAAGAATAAACCATACTCTTCACCTTGCAAGTTATCTTGCAGTAATTGCCAGGCGATAGCGGCATGGGGTTCGCAGAGGTAACCCTGTGAGGCCAACCCAACCATTGCACGTTGAGTCTGTAGATCATCCAACGCCCCAGAGACTAATTGTTTTAATGGCCACGATTTGCGCCGGAATAATTCTTCAACACGCGGCCAGTTATTGGGTTGGCTTACATCCATGGCATTGGAAAGTGTTGCTACCGTTTTATGCGGTTGCCATTTGCCACTGTCTAGGAAACGAGGCACGGTATCATTGGCATTGGTCGCCGCAATAAAACGTTTTACCGGCAACCCCAAGCTTTTGGCCAAGAGACCCGCTGTTAAGTTGCCAAAATTGCCACTGGGAACGGAAATGACTAATTGATTACGCTGTTCTTGTGTTAATTGTGCTACCGCTTCGAAGTAATAACAAATCTGTGCGAGCAGACGGCTAACATTGATTGAATTGGCCGAATTTAGACCAATTTCTTTACGGAGTTTACTGTCCTCAAATGCCTGTTTGACTAAAGCTTGGCATTGATCAAAATCGCCCTGTATAGCAATCGTTTCGATATTTCCCCCGAGAGTACAAAATAGCTTTTCTTGTAATGGGCTGATTTTGCCTTCAGGATAGAGGATCACCACGCGAATGTTGTCCATACCGTAAAATGCATGGGCAACCGCCGCCCCTGTATCGCCGGAGGTTGCGGTGAGAATAGTGATTTCTTCATTTTTTTCTCTCGCATAATCAAGGATCTGAGCCATAAAACGACCACCAAAATCCTTAAAAGCTAGGGTAGGTCCATGAAAAAGCTCTAAACAGCCAATCTGTTTCGAGACAGACTTAATGGGAGCAGGGAAAGCGAAAGCCTGTTTAATACGTTGAGCTAACTCTGCCTTGGGCATTTCATCACCAATGATCGCGGATAAAATTTCAGTACTACGAGTGACAAAATCAAGAGTTAATAAACGATCAATTTCGGTGAGTTCAAATTCTGGCAGTTCGCGAGGAAAGAAGAGTCCCTGAGAGGTTCCCAACCCGGTTTTCACTGCCTCAATAAAACTGACTTGCTGGTTATGATCCTTCAAATTATATAATTGCATCACTTACCCCAATTGACGAGCACCAGATTTATCAAGATGGCAAATATGTACAAAGCCATCCTCATTTTTAAGATAATGCTGGATCAATATTGATTTAATGTGCTGAGCACGATCCAACTTGTCACAAATAGCAAAAAGCGTTGGGCCAGAGCCAGAAATGCCACATGCTAGGGCACCGTTTTCCATCACCTGTTGACGGGTTTCGAGAAAACCAGGCAGAAGTTGAGTTCGGTAAGGTTCAGCCACCACATCACGCATCATATTGGCGGCTAATTCAGATTGCGCCGTATGACTTGCATGAATGAAGCCGGCAAGTAAGCGACCATGCTCAATAATATCGGCCTTCGAATAGGTTGAGGGCATAATGGCTCTCGCTTCTGCGGTTGGAACTTTGATTCCTGGATAAGCCATCACCCAAAACCAACTGTCAAAAGAAGGCACGGCTTGAGAAATTACCTCGCAAGATCCCAGCATTAACTGTAATCCACCGAGAAAACAAGGCGCGACATTATCATAATGTACACTGCCAGAGATTTTGCCCTCAAGCTCGCCCATTAACCGTAGTAATTGTTGGTTATTTAGCGGTTTCTCACAAAAATTATTGAGAGCAACAAAAGCTGCCACGATAGAACATGCACTAGAGCCCAAACCTGAGCCAATCGGCATATTTTTTTCAAGGGTCATTTTAACCGCCACAGACCGGTTAATTTCCTGACAAAAACGTTGCCAGCAGTGCCAGACAATATTGTGCTGCGGATCGACAGGCAGTTTATCCACAAAACGCCCTCGAAGCTTGAGATTGAAACTTGTCGCCGCTTCTACCGACACACAATCGCCAAGTAAGCTACCATCAATGGGTGAAATTGCCGCACCAAGGACATCAAATCCAACACCAACATTACCGATAGAAGCAGGGGCATACACAGTCAACATGGTTATACTCCTAGTTTCCAAGACAATGTTCTGAGTAAATCTGCAAATACCCCAGCGGCAGTCACATCATTACCGGCGCCATAACCGCGTAATACCAATGGAATGGGTTGGTAGTATCGGCTATAAAAGGCTAATGCGTTTTCACCATTTTTTACTTTATACAAAGGATCATTGGCATCGACACAGACAATACTCACCCGACACTGCCCTTCCTCATTAATGCTACCGACATAACGTAAAACTTGCCCTTGCGCTTTTGCCTTAGCCACCTCCTGAGCAAAATGGGCATCAAGTTCAGGTAAGCGCTGCATAAAGCTCTCAGTATCAGCCAGTGACTGAAGACTTGCTGGCAGCAATGGCGCGATCTCAATATCTTGTAGATCCAACGTTAAACCGGTTTCACGCGCAAGGATCAGTAATTTGCGAGCCACATCTTGGCCCGAGAGATCCTCTCGCGGATCGGGTTCGGTATAACCCAATGTGCGTGCCATACGCGTCGCCTCGGATAAGGGGACCCCTTCATCCAATTTACCAAAAATAAAGGATAAAGAGCCTGACAATATGCCATTAAAACGCAGCAGTTCGTCGCCAGCATTCAGCAAGTTTTGTAAATTTTCGATGACGGGCAAACCTGCCCCCACGTTAGTGTCATACAGAAATTTCCGTTTTGAAGTCGCCGAAACCTTTCGTAACTTTTGATAATACGCTTGGCTGCCGGTGTTAGCTTTTTTATTCGGTGTCACCACGTGAAAGCCGGCCTGCAGGAAATCAACATATTTAGTCGCGATAAGGTCACTGGAAGTACAGTCAACGACGACAGGGTTAAGCAAATGATTATCCCGCGCCATCTGTATCAAACTGTCCGGAGTGAAAGCGAGGGGTGACGCCGTCAACTGTGTTTGCCAATGTTGTAACTCAATGCCGTAAGGCTGTGCCAATACCTGACGAGAATTAGCGATAGCACACACCCGTAAATCAATATGTTTATTCTTTAACCACTGCTGCTGGCGCTGCAGTTGTGACAATAATGCTTTCCCCACGCCACCAGTACCGATAACAAAAACTTCAAGGATCTGATCTGTCGCAAACAGCATCTGATGAACAGCCTTAATGCCTGTTGTTGCATTCGCATTATTGACAACCGCTGAAATGGAACGTTCTGATGATCCTTGAGCAATAGCTACTACATTGATATTAGCGCGCGCTAAGGCGGCAAAAAATTTCGCCGAGACGCCGGGCTGAGTCCGCATTCCATCACCGATCACGGAAATGATCGCCAAATGTTCGACCACAGAAATCGGTTCCAATAGCCCCTCTTTCAATTCCAAACTGAATTCTTCTTCAAGGGCGGTTTTCGCCAAGCCGACTTCTTGCTGAGGAACACAAAAGCTGATGCTGTACTCAGAAGAGGATTGCGTGATTAATATGACAGAAATACCGGCACGGGACATGACGGCAAAGACCCGGGCTGCCATGCCGATCATGCCCTTCATGCCAGGCCCTGAGACGCTGAACATTGCTGTATTTTCAAGGTTGGTGATCCCCTTAACAGCAATATCATCATAACTTGGTTTAGCAGAGATCACTGTGCCGGGAGCTGCTGGATTGGCGGTATTTTTTATCAAACAAGGGATCTGATAACGTGCGATCGGCGCGATGGTACGTGGGTGTAAGACACTCGCACCGAAGTACGATAACTCCATGGCCTCTTGATAAGACATCTCTTTCAATAATCGCGCATCTGCAACCAATCGGGGATCACAGGTATAAACCCCATCCACATCCGTCCAGATTTCACAGTAATCTGCCCGTAAGCAGGCGGCGAGCACCGCAGCAGAATAGTCGGAGCCATTACGTCCTAATGCGACTAGCTGTCCCTGCTCGTTACCGGCGGTAAATCCCGCCATTAAGATAATTGCTTGCTTGCCTATCTGCATATCTTGGATACGCCGTGTGGATCCTTGAATATCTACCGTCGATTCAAGCGCGTGACCTTTCGCTAACAGACAAGTAACAGGATCAATCACCGTTACGGCATGTCCTCTTGCTGTCAGCAACGCTTGCATTAGCAAAACTGACAGTTTTTCGCCACAGCAGAGAATGGCTGCATTGATATTATCAGGGCACTGCCTAAGTAAACTGATACCTTGTAGTCTCTGTTGTAATACGTGGAATTCTTCCTCAAGTTGGTTGCTCACTCGCACGGAATCAAATTGAGGTTCTGCCTGCTGCAACCCAGTAAGCAATTCAGTAAATATCCGTTTTACCTCGTTAAATTCAGGCAGATCAGTGGCACCTTGGCTGGTTCTGGCGATCATCGTCACCAACAGGTTTGTGATCTTTGCGGGAGCAGATAACACGGTAGCAATCTGCTCAAGCTTCGCATTATTTTCCATAATTTTTGCAACGCGTAGAAAACATTCAGTATTGGCTACTGAGGTTCCTCCAAATTTCAGCACTCGCATTACTCTTCACTCTCCTGAATTTGTTCAGCCAAAAAAAAACCCGCTTCGGGTGAGATGAGCGGGCTTTTCGGTTTTTAATTATGCGTCAGCCCGCACCTTTACCTGAGATAATGGTGATAATCGTCATTGTGGTGATGTTATGGCTGTAATGTCGCATTTTTTCACTTATGTAATCTGGATAACCACTATCAGAATTAAAGCAAAGCGGAGGCTAAGTCAACGACTTTATTCTTCAACGATCGGGGCATTATTCATCGCCTCACTTAACCATATTAATTATAAGGAATAAAATAGCGCATCGCCTGATTTTTTGATAGCTAACTCTATAACAACAAATTATGACAAAATATTATTCTGACAACTTTTTTTCAATATCATGGATCAATTGATGCAGCATGGCAGTATCCCTTTGTTCCGCCAGACCAATTCGTTGCGATAACCAGTCAGATAATTTAATGTCATGATCGACATTCAATGTCGATAACAGGGCGTCGACACGATGACGTAGCGCCTGTAACTGCCCTTCATCCACAGCTTGACGCTTCGTAATCGGATTGAGCATTAAGGCGGAAAACTGATAACAATATACCATGACCGACTGCCCTAAATTCAGTGAAGGATAATCTTGTGCCATACTGATCCCTGACAGCAAATCAACCTGTTGTAGCTGCTGGTTGGTCAATCCAGACTCTTCGCAACCAAAAACCAAGGCAATCCGTTTTAACCATTGCTGCTTTTCACTGACAATGCGTAACGCGTTCTCTGGCGTTGCATAGTAACGAAAGCGAGCTCGACTTCGAGCCGTGGTGGCAATTGAAAAATCCACATCCGATAATGCCTGTTCCAAGGTGTCATAACACTGCGCATGATCCAGAATATCACCAGCGCCATGAGCAAGTCGGTAAGCCGCCTCATCTTGATGAACTAGACTATTGATAATGCGTAATTCTTTAAACCCCATGGTTTTCATCGCACGGGCCGCCGCACCGACATTTTCTGGACGAGCCGGAGAAACTAAAATAATAGGAAAAGACATGCAATAACCTTCATTTGCAAAGTGTGGGATAGGAATACCATGACGAACTTCATTCACACGAAAGAGTATCATCTTTTCAGTCAATGGCGTGACATCCCACCGTAAAATCGTCACAGATACCGTCTGTTCGCGATAAATAGGTGAAGTGAATGTCCCACGACAACACGGTGAGATTTTAAGAAAGTTTCATAACTGATTGTCGTATTCGGGCAAAGGGATATTGTTTTTTCACCCGGTCTACTGCAAAATCTCGACACTGGTTAATAAACAACCCGACCGGTATCATGGATATATCTCATCACCAGAGAACGTGCTATAATTCTAGCTAGGCATATGACTCTCAGCTTGTGTATTTTAAACACCCATAGTACAAGGCTGAACAATTATTTTACAATAAAAGCCTAGATTTAGGCTCTTATTAAGATAAATTACGGTCGCTTGTATTTTGTATGAATAACAGGCTCTGGCAAAAACTTATCAACCGGTAAAATCAACTCCGCCGCTATGGCTCTGAGTTGCCGTTGACAAATTTAGGTAGCATAACATGCAGATCCCACACATTCTGATTGTTGAAGATGAACTCGTTACTCGTAATACACTTAAAAGTGTTTTTGAGGCCGAAGGGTACGTAGTTTATGAAGCAACCGATGGTGCTGAGATGCATCAGGTGCTGTCAGATAATGATATTAATTTGGTTATTATGGATATTAACCTGCCTGGTAAAAATGGTTTATTACTGGCAAGAGAATTAAGAGAACATGCCGCCGTCGCGTTGATGTTTCTGACGGGGCGAGATAACGAAGTTGATAAAATTTTGGGGCTGGAAATTGGTGCCGATGATTATATCACTAAACCTTTTAATCCCCGTGAACTGACTATTCGAGCACGTAATTTATTATCACGTACGATGAATCTGGCGAGCCTCAATGAAGAACGCAAACTCGTCGATAATTATCGTTTCAATGGTTGGACGTTAGATATCAACAGTCGTTCGCTGATTAACCCACAAGGTGATATTTATAAGTTACCACGCAGTGAGTTCAGAGCCATGCTGCATTTTTGCGAGAATCCAGGTAAAATCCAGCAACGTGCTGAATTACTCAAAAAAATGACAGGCCGAGATCTCAAACCTCATGATCGTACCGTCGATGTCACCATAAGACGTATCCGTAAACACTTTGAATCCATTCCTGGTACACCAGAAATCATAGCTACCATCCATGGTGAAGGCTATCGTTTCTGCGGTGATATCGAAAACTGATCCAAATTGGGAAGACAGGCTATCTGCTGTCTTCCTAAATAATCACACAGGCTACCAAGGCTTAATAGGCACAGTACTCAATGTATTTTTTGGCGAGCCATTAATTAGCTTATCAGAGTAAGCAAGATAAATAAGCGTATTACGTTTACTGTCATAAAATCTTTCTACTTGTAGAGATTTGAATATAATTGATGTCCGTTTTCTGAAAACAGTCATCCCATTACTACTGCCCGGTTTAATTGTGGACGGAATTGTTACGGGGCCAACTTGTTGACAGGATATATCTGCATTTGCAGTATCTTCCGCTAATCCTAATCCGCCTTTAATTCCTCCCGTTTTCGCACGACTAATATAACAAGTCACGTTAGCTATATCAGGATCATCAAAAACCTCTATAATAATTTTATGATCCGGCCCTAGGACTTTAAATTCAGTATTCACGCTGCCAACCACTTCAGCCTGTGCTAGGACGGGGTTCAGGCAAAGGATCCCCACTGTAAGAAAAAATTTACTGAACAAAAATTTAACTTTTTTACTATTCATGGTGATATTAAATCTTCTATGATGATCATGTCTTGACGAATAGTTTTATGCTGTTCAGATTAATGACAACAAAAAACTGTAGTAAAATCGGTGTTATTATAAGCTTTATCACAAGGCTATCTATTTTTTAGCCTTATTACCAGAAAATAATAACAGCTTACGACGTTCTAAAATGCATAATGAGGGAGTCCCTATGGATCAAGCGGGTATCATTCGCGATTTGCTCGCGTGGCTTGAAAGCCACCTCGATCAGCCATTATCCTTGGATAATGTCGCAATCAAAGCCGGCTATTCAAAGTGGCATTTACAGCGGATGTTTAAGAATATAACAGGACATGCTATTGGTGCTTACATTAGAGCACGGCGCCTTTCTAAGGCGGCAGTCGCATTAAGACTCACCAGTCGTCCCATACTCGATATCGCACTACAGTATCGCTTCGACTCTCAACAAACCTTCACCCGAGCCTTTAAAAAACAATTTGCTCAAACACCTGCCGGGTATCGTCGTTCGTCAGACTGGAATGCTTTCGGTTTGCGTCCTCCTATACGAATGAGCGCATTTTCAATGCCCGTGTCAGAAATTGTCCAACTCAGTGAGTTGACACTATTGGGTCAGACTCAAAGCTATACTTGTACGCTTGAGCAAATTAGTCGATATCGCGCTGAACTGCGAGGGCATTTCTGGCGTCAATTCCTGCATAATTCGAATTCAATTCCACCTGTCTTATATGGGTTGCATCAAGTCAGACCCAGCTCAGAAAAAGAAGATGAGCAGGAAATTCTTTACACCACAGCACTACCGGATGATCCGCTCGCCAGAGAACTATTACATTCTGTCGATACAATACATATCAGTGGAGGCCAATACGTACAATTCTCTTATAAAGGGCCAAAAGAGGGATTACAGGATTTTATCATGGCGCTATATAGCACTTGTATGCCAACGCTAAGCCTAACTCGACGAGCTGGACAGGATATTGAACGTTTCTATTTTCCAGATGGCGTCATACAATCTGAAATCAATTGCGAGTACTTGATCCCGATTCGCACACCCGAAGCATAATCACTGATTATTCACGATATCATTCTGATTCTTGTCCTGCTCGTTCCACGTCTTGAGCAGGATATTCAAGATGTGAAATGTCACCAGTACTCTCAACAATCCATCCTTCCGCCAGCCAATCACTGCGCTGATAGTCAACACGAGATAATGAGCAATTTCTTAAACGTAATCGCCGTTGTGAAAATGCAGGGAGACCCAATAAAGTTGTTAATAAACAGCTTAACGCTAAACCATGACTCACCAATACCGGTTTGCTACCGACAGGAAGCAGCAGGCAATCATCCAGTGCGGCTCGCATCCGTAAGGCTAACTCTTGCATACTTTCGCCTTGGGGAATACGCCCCTCTCGATCCCCATTTAATAAAGAATTGCGCCATTGTTCTTCTTGGTCTGATAACTGTTCGATTGAACGCTGTTCAAGCACACCAAGATGCAACTCCCGCAAACGGGGATCTTCAATCATGCCGCACCCGCATTTTTTAGCAATAATTTGAGCAGTACGCCGAGTGCGGTTCAGATCACTGGTGATAATATGTGTAATACCAATGTGCTGTAAGCGGGCGGCAACGCGTTGCGCCTGCCACTCACCGACATCCGTTAATTGACTGTCACTTTGCCCTTGCAAACGACGTTCAATATTCCATTGTGTTTCACCGTGACGTACCAGAAAAACTTGTTGCATAATACACTTCCGTTATACCCTAACTGCCTTAGATACGCTAAATGAGCAATGATTATGCCCCATGTTGTTGTCGCCAGCAGTCATCCTGTTAAAATTAATTGTGCTATTAGTGCAGGTCCCTGCCTGTTTGGCCCTGCGCAATCACAATCACCGAGGTCAACGCTGTCAGTAGCGTTTCAGCGCAACCCATGAGCGCTAATGAGACGTGGAACGGTGCAAAAAATCGACTGTTCGAGGCACGAAAACAATGTCACAATGTCACAATGTCACAATGCAGACTATTGGGTTGCCATTGAAGCTGGGGTTGATCAGGATCAAGCGTTTGCTTGGATCATAATAGAAAACCGACATCATCAGCAAAGCTATTCACGATCTACCAGTTTCACACCCCCTCACGGTATACTTGACCGCTTACAGCAAGGATTGGAACTGGGTGACGTCATGTCTAAAAAAAGTGGCATCACGAATATAAAACAACAAGGTGGCGCGGTTGCTCTGCTGACAAAAGCCAAGCTGACACGAGCGGTTGTCTATCAGCAAGCGGCCATTCTCGCATGGTCCAGCTTGGTCGCCCCTTCTCCAGTGAGCCATCGAAAGGTAAGCCGCCACCGGGCACGCATCCTTGTTTCACGATCTCATTCAACCAATAAATGAGTCGAGAGCCAGCCAATAAACGCCTCGGGCGCAGTTTTCAACCCATTTGATCCTCGGGTAATCGTCGCAATCCCAACGCCTAACTGATCCTTAAGCTGTCGCTGGCTTAATTGCCCCTTTAATAATTCTTCAATAATTTTAACTCGGGTGGCCAATACCAAGCGTTCATCTGGCGTTAATAGCAACTGCAATAATTCTTGCTGACAATTATCTGTCATCGCTTGCTGTAATAATTGCAGAAATTGTTGCCAATTGTCGGTGTATAATGGGTTCGATTCAGTGGATGACATCGCTAAAACTTCCGTACTCATTTACGAGTACGGAAGCATAACACGGTCAGTAAGACCTGTACCACTCTTGGTCAGCTAGAATTTTTTCTTGTCCGGATTGAAAATGACGATAATAAACATCATAAGCAAGAATATTCTTAACGTAATTACGGGTTTCAGTAAAGGGAATGGTTTCAATAAAGCTCACAACATCCAGTCTACCTTGACTTTGGTTCAACCATTTTTTTACTCGACTCGGTCCGGCATTATAGGCCACGGAACTTAACACACGATTCTGACCAAATTGCTGATATAACGAGTCAAGATAAAGCATGCCTAAATGAATGTTAGTTGCCGGATCGTTCAATTGCCCCTGATTGTGATAGTCGGCAATGTGATAGACCTTCGCCGTATGTAACGCGGTCGCAGGCATGAGCTGCATTAATCCAACCGCGCCTACTCTCGATTTAATCGTCGGATTCATCGCACTTTCCTGCCTTGCGGTCGCCATTGCATAACTGATGGGAACCTGTTTACCCTCTGCATAATGTTGAAACAGATCCTGCCAAGCAGGAGGAAAACGCTGTTGTAGATGATCCCACATTTTCGCTTTAATGGTGCCCTGTATCGCTAAATCCCACCATTGCTGCTGAATTGCATAGCCAGTCATACCCTGTTGCTGGGATTGTGTTAAATGATTAAACCAAGCCAGCCACTCATTGCGTGCCAAGTCATCCTGGTGCCAGTACATCAGCTCCTTGATACGAGCTAAAACCAACGACTTCAGTAATTCAGTATTAACGGGTGGTACCGGCTCAATACGTAGGGTATAGGGCACGCCCAATTTCTGTGCTGCAACCATGGGATAAAAACCACGACGTTTGACCAATTGAGCTAATGTTGTTTCCGCTTGGGTTTTATCCGCCGTGTTGTACCATGACATGGCTAGCCAATACTGCCACTCCTCTTTATCTTGGTCTGAGGGAGGTAATTGGCGGATCCAACGGGTAACCTGCTTGAGATCACCTTGGCTGATAGCCATTCTAATCCGCCGTTCTAATAACGCGGTAGAATGGCTAGCTAAAATTACGCTATCACGCCATTGTTGCTGGGATAAACTGGCATGATCATCCATCCATTGCCAGGCGATGCGCTCACGCATCGCCTGTTGATCATTATCCGTTAATTGCTGAGCGCTAACTAACGCCGGTAGCAGCGATTGAGCAAACGGAGGATCACGACGTGCAAGACGACTAAAGGCCTGCATGACGATTTTCCGGCTAAACTCGGTTTTCGCCCTTGATTTCGCAAACGCGTTCACCGCATGAGGATCTGTGAGAACGGCACGCAGCTGAGCGGCCATCGTACTGTCTCGCGGTGGCAATAGCGGGATCAATTGCATCACTAAGGGATCATTACCGATCTGATACGCTAAGCCAATTCGCGTCAAGATCTGCTCGGTACTCAATGCACGGTACTCGCGCCAAGAGGCAAACAGCGTCTCACAACTTTGAGGCAGCTTGCGCCCACTCGCCCAAATACCCGCTGCGCCTTGCCAAGCAATATCACGATGCCCCGTCGCTGCCTGCGCATAATACCATTGGCACTTCGACTCGATATTAGCCGGCGTCTGTGGGCTAAGTCGAAGCAGACCAGCCCAATCAGAACGTCGCGCCAACTCATTAATAAAATAGCGTTTCAACTGCCCACTGAGTGGTAAATCAGGATAGTGATAAATAAAATCCTGCACATCGTTCAGTTGCGTTTTAGTCAGATCCTCCGTCAGCATGCGATATCTGAGGTAGGGATACAGGGGATAGTCGCGCAGCACTTGCACCTGATCCTCATCAACGTGCTGATGGTTATCCATCTTCGTCATGACACTGCCATAGTGCTGACGTAACCAATCTAAAGATTGAGCATGACTTCCTTGACTCAGGCTAATTAAACTCACTAGCAGTAAAATAGATTTCAATCTTCTCACCTGCTTCCCTTTTCCCTTTTTAGATACCAAGACTGGCACACTAACATAAAATATTTGACTTTAGACTGAGAAATTCGCTGATTTCATAGATGTACTCTGATTATCCACTGTCGTGGGTCAATGTCTACCAAGCCAATCTGTGCTCAACACCCAGTTATGCCAAGGGTTGACTGTGAATAGTGGTTAAAAACAGCTACAATGCCAGCTCAACAACATTTCTATTCAATAAAATAAGAGGCGATATCTGTGGCTCAGTTCGTTTATAGCATGCATCGGGTTGGTAAAGTCGTCCCACCAAAACGGCATATTCTAAAAAATATCTCTTTAAGCTTTTTTCCAGGCGCAAAAATCGGCGTGCTGGGCCTGAATGGTGCAGGTAAATCGACACTCTTAAGAATTATGGCCGGTATTGATAAAGATATCGAAGGTGAGGCACGTCCTCAACCTGGGATCCGTATTGGTTATTTGCCTCAAGAACCCCAACTCAATCCAGCGCATACCGTCAGAGAATCGATTGAAGAAGCGGTGGCTGAAGTGGCTGGCGCATTAAAACGCCTCGATGAGGTTTATGCACTGTATGCCGAGCCTGATGCCGATTTCGATAAACTGGCTGCCGAACAGGGGCGTTTGCAAGAAATTATTGATACGCATGACGGTCACAATCTCAATACTCAGCTCGAACGGGCCGCCGATGCCCTCCGTCTCCCTGACTGGGATGCCAGTATTGCCAATCTATCAGGAGGCGAGCGCCGTCGTGTTGCACTCTGTCGCTTGCTACTCGAAAAACCAGATATGCTACTCCTGGATGAACCGACTAACCACTTGGATGCTGAATCTGTCGCTTGGCTAGAAAGGTTCTTACATGATTTTGAGGGTACCGTGGTGGCAATCACCCACGATCGTTATTTCCTCGATAATGTTGCGGGCTGGATCCTTGAACTGGATCGCGGTGAAGGGATCCCTTGGGAAGGTAACTACTCCTCGTGGCTGGAGCAAAAAGATCAGCGTCTTGCTCAGGAGGCGTCTTCTGAAGCCTCTCGCCGTAAATCCATAGAGAAAGAACTGGAATGGGTACGTCAGGGAGCAAAAGGACGGCAGTCGAAAGGTAAAGCACGATTGGCTCGGTTCGAGGAACTGAATAGCGTTGAATATCAAAAACGCAACGAAACGAGTGAACTCTTTATTCCACCCGGCCCAAGACTTGGTGATAAAGTTATTGAAGTCAATCACTTATCTAAATCTTACGGCGACAGAATGTTAATTGATGACTTATCATTCTCCGTGCCAAAAGGCGCAATTGTCGGGATCATTGGGGCAAACGGAGCAGGCAAATCGACCCTATTCCGCATGTTCACAGGGCAAGAGAAGCCTGACTCTGGCGAGATCTCCCTCGGTGAAACCGTCAAACTCGCCTCGGTCGATCAATTCCGTGATGCCATGGACAACCAGAAAACCGTTTGGGAAGAAGTCTCCGGCGGTCAAGACATCATGCGTATTGGTAACTTTGAGATGCCGAGCCGTGCTTACGTCGGACGCTTTAATTTTAAGGGTACCGATCAGGGGAAACGCGTCGGTGAACTTTCCGGTGGAGAACGTGGGCGTCTGCATCTTGCCAAACTGCTACAGGTCGGTGGTAATCTGTTGTTACTGGATGAACCGACCAATGACTTGGATGTAGAAACTCTACGCGCACTGGAAAATGCACTATTAGAATTCCCTGGCTGTGCTATGGTCATTTCCCACGACCGCTGGTTTTTAGACCGGATAGCAACCCATATTCTTGATTATCAAGATGAAGGTAAAGTGGAATTTTTTGAGGGTAACTTCAGTGAGTATGAAGATTACCGTAAAAGGACACTGGGCAATGAAGCCTTGGTGCCAAAACGGATGAAGTATAAGCGTATGACCAAGTAACTCGGTGTTCGCCGGACATAGCAACAACCACGTTATGTCCGGTAATTGACGAGGGTTTTACTGAATTAATTCTTTTACTAGGTTGATACAATGCATAAAACGTGTATCGTAATCGTCTTCCGTAATATGTACAAAATCAATGTTATTTTCCCGTAACATGCCTTTCAACAACGCTTGGAACTCTTGACGATCGGCATCACTGCCTAAAGATCGTAATCCATCAGCAACCCATGGCACATTGTTTTCAAGCAAAATCACGAGATCAAAACGGTATTCATCGACCATCGCTTGCACAAAAGGATGCTCTCTGCCCTCATATTTTTTACAGAAAGCTTGGGTTGTAACAAAATCTGTATCGATAAAGGTCACTTTATTTGCGTATTTCACCGCAAAATCAATATAGTGTGCATGACCCTGCGCAATTCTGCCATAATCAGAATATTGTAAGGCCATTTCATTGCCACCTAACTGAGAAAAAACATATTCGCGCCCATATTCCCAAGCACTGGTGGTGTTAAACATATTGGCTAACTTATTCACCAACGTCGATTTACCACTTGACTCGCCACCCAATAAAACGATTTTCCTGACAAAAAAGGGCTTAACTTCAGTCGGGATAAACTCCCAATAACGAAACGGATCTTGGCGGATTTGCTTACCACTGATACGAATAAAATCACGCTCTGCATCAATGATGACTGGCTTCAGCCCGAGATAGTGTTCAAATAATGGTGCATCCTCTCGTTCACTGGTATAGATCCGATCAGCCACAATCCCTTGGTCATCCATAAAGGTTTTAATGCCCTGACTCCATGCCTGCCAACCATCGGGATAAGGAGCCAACCCGTGTTCATTAAATGCATGAACCTTGATATTACTTTGGTATTTAAATGTTTGTAATAACCAACGTAAACGATCACTGACTGTCGGCTGCTGTGACATAGCACTTAAATCAAATAATAAGCGATCACGGACCTCATCATGTCCCATGATGAGGTGTAATTCATCCACTTGACTGCATGCACGTTGTATAAGATAAATATGCCCAGTATGCAAAGGATAGAACTTACCCACAACGATCCCTACTCGTCTCGTAGACCGAGGGTAATCTAGGCCTAAAAATTGATGCAATCGAGCCAATTTTGTCGCACCGGGACTTTTCACTTTATCATTCAGTAACTGACTTAAGTAACCTTTAGTCATCCCGCACTGATCTGCAACATTGGCCAAGGTATACCCCTGCTGCTGAATGGCTTTTTTGATATATTGGTAGTCAGACATCTCAATCAAACTCCCGCTCTGCCCTGTGGATTAATCAGATAAAATCGGCCATCCCTTCGCGGGACGCCGTTAGTTAATCACGTGTTCAAAAATCGCTAACGCATCCGCCAATTTTCTTACACCAAAAATCTCTACGCCTTCCGGTTTCGTTCTCGGAAGGTTACCTTCCGGCACGATCGCACGGGTAAACCCATGCTTAGCAGCTTCGGTGATCCTCTCTTGTCCACTGGGCACAGGACGAATTTCACCCGCTAAACCGACTTCACCAAAAATAACTAAATCCCTCGGTAAAGCTTTACTGCGCAAACTGGATGCCATCGCCAACAGCAATGCCAAGTCAGCACTGGTCTCCGTGACTTTGACACCCCCAACGACATTGACAAAAACATCCTGATCCGCCATTTGTAAACCACCATGACGATGCATCACTGCCAGTAATAAAGCCAGACGATTTTGCTCAAGACCAACAGCAACGCGTCGTGGCTGTCCCATCATGGAGGAATCAACTAAGGCTTGGATTTCGACTAATAGCGGCCGCGTTCCTTCCCAGACGACCATCACTGAACTGCCTGGCGTAATTTCATCATTACGGGATAAAAAAATCGCAGAAGGATTATTGACCTCTTTCATGCCTTGCTCAGTCATCGCAAATACACCCAACTCATTCACCGCACCAAAGCGGTTTTTATGACTGCGTAATGTCCTAAAACGTGAGTCATTGTCCCCATCCAACAAGACGGAACAATCAATACAGTGCTCAAGGACTTTCGGTCCTGCTAAGGCGCCATCTTTAGTCACATGTCCGACCATAATAATCGCAACATTATTGATCTTGGCAAAACGCGTTAAGTAAGCTGCCGTTTCCCGCACTTGAGCCACACTACCGGGTGACGACTGGATATCGGCCATATGCATGACCTGAATGGAATCAATCACCATTAACTGTGGCTGTTCCTCACTGGCAATCTGACAAATTTGCTCAATGCTGGTTTCAGATAACATATTCAGGTTATCAACAGGTAAACTGAGGCGGCGAGCACGCATGGCAACCTGCTGCAACGATTCTTCACCCGTTACATATAAGGTTTTCATTCGACTTGAGATGCGCGACAGGGTCTGCAATAGCAAGGTCGATTTGCCTGCACCAGGACTGCCACCAATCAAAATGGCACTCCCAGGTACCACGCCGCCACCTAATACCCGATCGAACTCCTTAAATCCCGAGCTAAAACGAGGTAACGATTGCAGACTGATTTCCGACAGTTTCTGAACCTTGCTTTGCCCTGCATGTCCCGCATACCCTGTCAATCGTTCCTGACGAGCAACAGCAGGAGAGGCAGCCATTCTGATCTCAGTGATGGTGTTCCATGCCTGGCAAGCCGAGCATTGTCCCTGCCAGCGAGGATAGTCTGCGCCACATTCATTACACACATAGGCACGTTTTACCGTTTTAGCCAACACAACTCCTTAAAAAGCTTATTCATAATTAATACTGGCCATCAAAATACATAATAACCCACTGAGATCGGCATAACGAATACTCATCGCACTTTTGGCATTCACTTTTGGCTTCGCCCGATAAGCAATCCCAAGTCCTGCCGCCTTGAGCATTAATAAATCATTAGCCCCATCACCAATCGCCACGGTCTGTTCGGCGGCAATATTGTAATGACTTGCCAGTTTTTGTAATGTATCCGCTTTGAATCGGGCATCAACAAGCGTACCCGTGACTTTGCCTGTTAATCGCCCCTCGACGATTTCCAGTTCATTGGCAAAGACGGCAGTAAGATTAAAACGTCGTTTCAGTTCATTGGCAAAAAACGTAAACCCACCCGAAGCTATCGCAACCTGCCAACCATAAGACTGCAAAGTACTGACTATCAGCGCCAGTCCTGGCATCACCGGCATGTTATCCAATACCTGCTGCAATACTGATGCATCTGTGCCGGCCAAGGCGGCGACGCGTTGCTTAAGACTTTGGCTGAAATCTAATTCACCACGCATCGCCCGCTCCGTGATTTCCGTCACTTGTTGACCACAACCAGCAAGTTTGGCAATTTCATCAATGCATTCGATCGTAATGGCCGTTGAATCCATATCCATCACCAACAGGCCCGGTGTTTTCATTTGAGGCAGCTTCCCCAATGAAGCCACATCTAAGCTATTTGCATGAGCAAGTTTACTGGCGCGGGGCGTCAAGGAGCCAGCAAGGCGAACCACCTGATATTCACCGACACTCCAAGCGCTGACGATCACCATGGCTGCACCTAATTGGTGCTGGTACTCTGTCAATCGTTGCTTGTCGAGGCACTTACCATACAATAGCCATCCACTTCGACCGGCCCGATAATCCAGAGGCATCACTTCATCACCACTCAAGGATAACGGTAAACCAGGCCACTGAGAAATATCAGCAGGTAAATCACACCAAGTAAGACGGTTTGGCATTACAACTCCTGTACTGAAAAAAATAGCACTATGGCCAGTCAGAACATTAACCTAATTAAGTAGGGATCCTCAATGCGTCAACGCGTTGACTCGCCACCCACTGACATCACTGCCATTTCGCCCTCAATTCATCACAAAGAACGGATATTGAGGACGGTGTAGATGGACTGTTGCAGTAAATGAACCCTCGCCCCCCCCCCCCCGTCTATCGACTTTTTATCGCTTGATCCCGCATTTTCAGGCTTCGATTGGGGATGCCATAGCAACAATCCCCCTCTTGCCCGTATCACTGAGTGAGGTTCAGGAAAAGGGGTTAACCGCGGTATACCTATATTGCAAATAGACAATATCACGTTGCCTTCATAGTTAAATCAGCAAATGCGCTTTTATCTCTCGTCTGAGCAAAGCAGTTGCTGTAATTGCGACAGATCGTGCACAGTCCAATCAGGCTGTATGGATGGAGGCAATACTTTATCATTATGATAAAGCCAGCATGTTTTCATCCCCGCCTGAATACCACCAACAATATCTGATTCTGGGGTATCCCCGATCATCAGTGTTCTTTCTGGTAAGATATCACCTAATTGCTCAAGTGTATGATTAAAAATACGCACATCAGGCTTAGGAACACCAAATTGCTCGGAAACGGTGAGTATATCAAAATAGTCAGTGAGTCCTGTTTTTTCTAATCTCGCTTTTAAGAGTCCAGTAAAGCCATTGGTAATGATCCCTAATCGGACCTTACCGTGCAAGAAATGAAGCAGGGATTCTACACCCGGTAACAAATGGCAGATTTCCGCCATCGTCTGTTGATAATCAAGATTAAGCTGCTGCGGCGTCACTGCCAATTGCTGAGCCCAGTTAGCAAAACGTTGTTGCTGTAGCTGTTGTGAGTCAATCTCACCTTGCTGATACTGTCCCCAAAGTGCCTTATTTAAAGCTTGGTAGGTGTAATAATCTTGATCGGTCATCGTGACATAATATTTTGCCAATAATTGTCTCAATCCGGCCTGACCATCAAAAACAAATAAAGTATCATCAGCATCAAACAACAGGCAGTCAAACTGATTTAATAACATGTTATCTCACTTTCAAACGTTATAAGGTCAGTGCCATTAGAATGGCATCCTCCCGCCCCTCTGTGGTGGGATAGTAATTACGACGTACCGACACTTGATTAAACTCCAGTGACTGATACAAGGCGATTGCAGGTAAATTCGATTGCCGCACCTCTAACCACAGTGTGCTAATCTCTTTTTCTACCAACTTTTGGATTAAATCTTGTAACAATAAACGCCCCAAGCCTTGGCGCTGAAAGGCAGGATCAACCGCAAGATTAAATAATGAGGCTTCATCCATCACCACTTGGCAGATGGCAAAAGCCACCATACATCCTGCGACATCAAGACGTAAGTTGAGATAACGCTCACCTTGATTAGTTTGAAAAATCGAGTGACTCCAAGGAAAAGCATGGGCTTTTTGTTCGATAGCAAAGGCTGTTGCTATCTCATTGGGATGAAGAAAAGAGATCTGAGTCATAGGTACACAACTGTTGCCAAAATTCATGTTTCGCTTGGGGATTGGTGAGGAGTTCGGATAAAGCAGGTGTACTCAACTGAATTGCAGCATAATCGTGTTCAATATCTACACCTTGCAACCATAGCATGACAGAGAGAGGAGGAGGCAGCATACGTAACTGTTCTGGACTTAAAAACATCACCTGTTTTCGCGTGATTGCCAAACTCAGCACAACGTCGTCAATAAATTGCTCAGCCTGTAACGGTATTGCTGCACTAACAATCACCAACCTCGTCTCAGGATGAAGGCATACAGCCACTTCACCTTGAAGAACCAAGGGATTACGCAGTCGATATTGAGTGATGCCAAGTTGATGTAACAGTCTTTCTTTTCTGCTTACCATTATTTTCTCTGGCTCTCCTGAAATAACTGCCACATGCTAGCAAACTCATCGAATATACGCCAATAAAGCTCTATAATCACCTGATTAGAAAATACAGGAGTGATTATGTCCACCTATAGTCCGGCCAGTGAAGTCTTATTGCGTCATGCTAATGAATTTTCGAACCGCTCAATTTTGTTTGCGGGTGATTTGCAGGATGACCTGCCAGCTCGCCTTACTTGTGCTTCAGCAACGGTACATACGCAACAATTTCATCACTGGCAAATGCTGAGTCAGCATCTCGAACAACATGCACATTATAGCCTGTATGCAAGCCAAGAGCAGGTCGCTGGCTGCGATACCCTTATCTACTATTGGCCTAAAAACAAACCAGAAGCACAGTATCAACTGACTAATTTACTCGCCTTACTGCCTATCGGTAGCGATGTTTTTATCGTGGGGGAAAACAGAAGTGGCGTAAGGAGTGCAGAAACTGTGCTGGCTGATCATTGTCCTATGGAAAAAATAGACAGCGCAAGACGCTGCGGGTTGTATCATGGCCGTCTGTCGCATCATCCCATTTTTGAACCGGATAGCTATTTACATCAGTATCAAAATGGCACCTTAACCGTCTTCACTTTGCCGGGCGTATTTAGTCGCGATGGACTGGATCCCGGTAGCGCTTTATTATTATCGACACTGCAACCACACAGCAAAGGTAAAGTTTTGGATATGGGATGTGGCTCGGGTGTGCTTGCCGCCAGCCTGAAACAGCATTCACCGAAAGTGCGTTTGTGGCTGACTGATGTGAGTGCGCCAGCCCTGCAGGCCAGTCAATTGACGTTAAAAGAGAATGGATTAGAGGCGACTGTGTTTGCCAGTAACATTTTTTCCGAAGTGGAGGGACGCTTCGATATGATTTTATCTAATCCCCCTTTCCATGAAGGGCGTCAGACCTCTTTGGAAGCCGCGACCAGTTTAATTAAAGGCGCAGCCAAACATTTGAATATTGGTGGCGAATTACGTCTCGTCGCAAATGCCTTCCTGCCCTATCCTCAGGTATTAGAAGAAACCTTTGGCAACCACGAGATCCTTGCTCAAACGGGCCGTTTCCGTGTTTACCGCAGTGTGATGCAACGCAAAAAAAGTGAGTCTGTCACCTTGAGAAATAACTGAGTACGCGCTTGGCGTGCGATATTAAACTGCGGTTGTCAATAAAGAAAAAAATTTCTATTGACCCCACTGATAAATCCTCTAAAATTCCGCCCGAAAGTAAAACGATGTTTGTGTGATGAGTTTGCGACGGTGGCGGAATTGGTAGACGCGCTAGCTTCAGGTGTTAGTGTCCTAACGGACGTGAGGGTTCAAGTCCCTCTCCTCGCACCACAATGATCATTCACAACATGTCAGGTTTGTCACGCTGACGGAATTGCTAGACGCGCCAACGTCGAGTGTGTGTCTTAACAAACGTACGGGTTCACGTTTCTCTTTTCGCACCAGTCATGTTAAGGTCAATTCGCACCATGGCGCCAAGTAAAAATCTCCCCTGATTACGCCTGATGCATAGTGATATCGGCTATTATCCCCACTTTTTATGTCATTGTTTACATCACGGCCTGCTTGCCGTTCAAAAATTAATACTCATCGACCCCAATGCACCAGTCAGCACCAAGCAGGAGGGCAAAAGAATATAATGTCGTAGCCTACGGTGGTGTAACATAATCAAGCAGATCAGCAAACCAGACAACATGAAATCACGCCACTGTTGGCTATTAGGATGCCATAGGGTAAACAGCGGCAATGCCAACACAGGTAACAAGATCCAACCAAAACTCGTTAGCTTTGCTCCCAACAACATTACGGTGATCAATAAAAGTGTTGAAATAATAATCGCGGATCCCATTACGCCCCCAATGGATAAGAATAATTATCATTAACTTATAATAATCATTCCTATTTGCAAGTGTTATTTGCGAAGAGGCGTAAAAAATTGTCATTGACGTGATTTTATTGGCGAGTAAGTATAAAGTGACCAATAATTTAAGCTTACCTATAACCAGCCAGAGGAATTGCAATGAGTTTGCAGTCGGTACGTGACTTTCTGAATCAACACGCACCAGAAATTACGATCACACCACGGGATCCAGAAATAATTCAAAAACAAGGCGCGTCGCAAACAGGGGAGGCCAGCTTGGCTAAAACACTCTGTTTTAGTCAAAGTAGACAAACCATTTTGGTGGTGATCCCTGCGGCATTACGCCTTGATCCGGCCAAAATAGCGAATATTTTTAAGAATAAGCCAAGAATGCTGAGTGCTGATGAAGTCGTATTGTCCACCGGCCATCCCGTTCAGGGCGTCTGTCCTATTGGACTGGAAAGCGCGCATCCGATCTATTTTGATACCGCCTTGCGTCAATATAAACACCTCACCTTACCGGCAGGCTCTCAACACTTTACGTTCCAAATCACACCCGATCACTTATTACAGCTCACCGGTGCCAAATGGATCGAGTTAAGCGGCTCCAATAGTACTTAATTGTCCGCTGAAGAGAGCTTAATACCCTGTGTCTCACGGCCACAGGCAGTCAATAAAAAGATACAAATCGCGACCACACCCGCTACTATCGCCATGGCCAAGCCATAATTTCCTCCATGGTTTGCAGCAATGTGTGCCTGTAATGGCGCATTTACTGAGGCAATCAAGTTACCGAGTTGGTAGACAAAACCCGGCAGTACTGCACGCGCACTGGCAGGCACCAATTCGGTCAACCACCCAGGGATCACTCCCCACGCTCCCTGTACCATAAATTGCATCAGAAAAGCCCCAATACCAATTAACACAGACCCACTGGCAAAAGCCCATAAGGGGATCACAGGTAAAGCCAGTATGGTTGCTAGCATGATCGCGCGTTTTCGACCAAATCGCTCAGACAGGAGTCCAAAGCAAATACCACCCAACATGGCAGCAATATTATAAACAATGGCAATAACACTGACTGTATGAGCATCAAACTGGTGTTGTACTTTCAAAAAGGTAGGGTAAAGATCTTGAGTACCATGACTAAAGAAATTGAAACAAGCCATCAGTGCCACCATAAACACACATAATCCGATATTCGCACGGATCACTGCCAGTAATGAGTGGCTTTCCTTGCGCACTTTGGATGCAAGCCACACCGGGGATTCAGGCACTTTAAAGTAGATAAAAGGTAAGAGAAAGACAGGTAAGGCGCCAATGATAAACATACCCCGCCACCCTACATAGTTATAAAATACCCCATAGATGATCGATGCCAATAAATAGCCGCCAGGGTAGCCGGCCTGAAAAATACCCGACATTAACCCACGTGACCGATCAGGGATAGTTTCCATCGTTAAAGATGAAGCGATGCCCCAAATCCCCCCCATAGCAATACCGTAAATGATCCTAAAGACCAGAAAAATACTAAAGGAAGGTGACCATGCAGAGAGTAATTCAAACACTGCAAATAACAGAATATTGATCATCAACATAGGACGGCGGCCGAATTTTTCTGCTAATCGACCAAATAACAATGCGCCTATCGGTCTTACTGCGAGAGTCAGGACCAGAGATAAAGAAACATCTGTCACACTGAGATTGAAATAGTTAGCTAAATCGCTTAGCAAAAAGACCAGAATAAAAAAGTCAAATGCATCCAGCATCCAGCTTAAAAAGCAAGCCACCGCGACATTGCGCTGTGTTGAGGTCCAGTTAAACATAATACATTTCCCGTAGATTCTGAGCCAGAACAGTCATCCGATGCAACGATGTTCTCTGCAAAAAAACGTTATTTTTTTGTTAAAACACCTGACATTAATACCCTGATTGCCCCCCTAATTGTCAATATTTATTTTTTTATGTAAATGGAGACACGTTTAGTATGCTAAATATAACTTATTGATAATGTGTGAATTTAAAGAAATGCTTCGGGCTATCTTACGGTTTAACCGCTCAAGGTTAATTGCTGTTATTATGATTAACTTCACAGTGCGGCATTGAATGCAGGCGCGTTTTACTGGCCACAAATCCGTTATGACAGCACAAGGGTGGGAGATAAATCAATCCTAATCCACCACCAATCTTATGGCGCAAGCTGTGTCATCGATCATGTTTTCTTAGACTTCGCCAATACGGTGATAACGGGTTATTGCCTGAATGGCGTTCATGACTTAAGGTAAATACCGATACGAATGTAAAAAATAACGCGATAGAACCAAGTACAAAGTAAGCCCCTGAAAAACCAATATGTTCATACATGGCACCTGCCAGCATAGACATAAAAATCATTGACAGTTGCTTGAAAAAGCAAAAGCAAATTAAATACATCGTGGCAGAAAAATGCCGTTCAAATTGCGTAGTAATGTATTTAAAACACTCCACCAGTAAAAAAGGGACTTCCAACATATGTAGGCATTTTAAGACGGCCGCTTGCACAGCATGGGGAGCGAAAGCAGATCCAATTATCCTTATCGACATGCATTTTTACCGCCAATTCGATTCACAATCAACGGGGCAAAAAATAAAAATAAAAAAAGGCGCAAACATCACAAGCATAGTAGTAATAAGCCAGAGCTAATGTTTACGCAAGCCCAATGTGTCTGACAAAATGCCAAAAATGGGCTGAAATAATAAAGCAAAGAAAGAAATACTACCGAAAATTATCCCTGTATCACCTTGTCCTAAGTGGTTAACATCATGTAACCAAATAGGAAAAAATGGGAAATACACACCTGCAATAAAATAACAAACTTACACCCATTCGACTTCATTCATTTCGGAGGGGTTCACTCATTGTAGAGTTCGCCGATGACTCAATGAACATCGGCAAACGAGTAGGTAGGACACGAGGACAATAAGATCAGGGGAAGAGACAGGATCCACCGGATAGTCTGGTTTTCTCCTCATATTAAGAAAACCAGTCATGGCTGTTAAGGTTGTTTATAAATAATATCACCATCAAACATGCGAAGAATTTTGCCTTGATCATCGGTAATCAATACGTAAGTCCCCCCAAAATAGGTCCAATGGCTATCTTCGCTTGGCGCAGGCAAGTTACGCAACTGCCATTGACTGATCGTATATTCTTGACTCCGATAAAGATCAGGCACAGGATCACCCTTATGATACTGTTTAAAATCCCCCATAAATCGGCTGAGTTCATAAGGATCTTCAAATTTTTTCTCTGGCTGAGTCTCTGACTTAGAGGGGGGGGGAGTTACAGGTACCGTTTTATTCTGTGCCTCTCCCGCTTTATCAGCCGAGTTATCACTCACCACGGCGGTGCTTTCGGAGGTGACAGTATCTATTTTTGGGGTCGAACTACAGCCAGCCGTAATCAAAATAAAAACGGCTACCCCGACTAACGAAGAGACCTTAATCATCATTGCTCCCTACATGGAAATCTGGCATTACGCCGTCAATACTTCTTAATATTTCTTAATACTGTTGAACAGTACAATAATAACCGATCCCTGATTAGGATAATAATCATTATTATTGTTATCCCTGAGTTGCAGGTAAAAAAATCGCCTGAGATCATGGCTCCTCTCTTACCTGCAGGTGAAGGATTCACCGATGGTCAACGGTCTGAATTGACTGATAACGTTGCCAGTTCTGTTGTTTTATCCGCTGTCTGCGATGGACGACTAAACCTGACAAGACAACCAGTACAGCTAAGAGAGTCGTAGCAATAATTTCTGATCGATGCTCAGGCATCAATAACATGCTCAGCAAGACCCCAATAATGGCGGCAATAATAAGCAATGTTAAACCCGGAAATAACCACATTTTAAACTGTAAACACTCACCACACGCCTCACTACGTCGACGCAAAACCAGATGTGAACACGCGATCACGAGGTAGACCAATAAAGCAATGGCACCGGAACTGGCCAGCAGAAACTCAAACACACGGGCTGGCGCAATGTAATTGGCAATCACGGTAATAAAAGCCATCCCCGTAGACAGTAAGACAGCAATGTATGGCGTACCGGCTGAATTGAGTCGGGCAGCAAAAACTGGGGCATCCTGTCTGCAAGCAAGGGAATACAGCATCCGTGAAGAGGTATACAGTGCCGAATTAAGACAACTGCAAACGGCGGTTAACACAACGGCATCCACAATAAACTGAGCATGAGGGATATTCATTAATTGCAGAACTGTCTGCCATGAACCCTGACGAGTCAAGGCCTCGGCATTCCAAGGAACAAGTGCCACAATAAATAAAATAGACAACAGATAAAACAGCGAGATACGCCAGATAACCGAATTGGTAGCTCGTGAAATCTCTCGGCTAGGGTTACGCGATTCCGCCGCCGCAATCGTGACAATTTCCGTACCCATAAAAGAAAACATCGTTGTTAAAATCGCAGCAATCACTGCTCCGATCCCTTTTGGCATAAAACCACCTGTATCATATAAGTGACTGATTCCACTAATCTGACTACTGGGCATCAGTCCAAAAATTGCGACAGCCCCCAATAGCAAAAATGCGATTATTGCCCCGATTTTAATCAGTGCGAGCCAGAATTCGAACTCGCCGTAGTTTTTGACGCTAAACAAGTTGCTGATGGTCAAAATCACGGTGATGACTAAAGTAAACTGCCATATTGCAATGGAAGGAAACCAATGGTGCAAGATGCTGCCCGCGGCATTGGCCTCTAATGGGATCACCAAGACCCAAAACCACCAATATAACCAACCAATGCTGAATCCAGCCCATCGGCCAAGTGCCCGGGTCGCATAGGTCGAAAATGAACCAGAATCTGGCGAATTTACCGCCATTTCGGCCAACATCCGCATAATCACGACCACCAATGCGCCTGCAACGAGGTAAGCAAGGATCACTGCGGGTCCGGCTTGCGCGATAGCATGCCCAGAGCCGACAAATAAGCCTGCCCCAATCACACCGGCAATGGATAACATACGAATGTGGCGAGTTTTCAGCCCCTGGGCCAGCGTCTCTGTTCCCTTTGCTAATTCACTCATGATCATTCCTCGTCTGTCTCTCAGTTTCAACGATTCTTCTTATTATCTTTATTGTTCTTCATTGTCTACCGTTATGATGCATTTCCAGACCCTTTACCGACAATTTGGCTGAGAATATCCAAAGCATGATCAAACAAAGAATCGGGAATAGTCAGTGGATAAAGAAAACGGATCACATTGCCTTTTTGCCCACAAGTTAATAGCAGTAAACCCTGTTGCTCAGCCAAGTGCTGCACCTTTTTGGCTTGTTCTGCCTGTTGGAACTCCATCGCAATCATCGAGCCAAGGCCTCGAACGGCTTTAATCGTACTGTTAACGGCGGCGAGAGATTGCAAATGAATCATCAACTTTTCACCCAACTGACGAGAACGCTCACACAATTGCTCTTGATCGATAATATCTAATACCGCATGTGCTGCTGCAATGCTCAATGGGTTGCCTGCATAGGTTCCCCCCAATCCCCCGGGGTTGGGGGCATCCATGACCTCCGCTCGGCCACTGACCGCAGAGAGGGGAAAACCACCCGCTAAACTTTTCGCCATCGTGATGAGATCGGGCTTAATATCATAGTGTTCCATGGCAAAAAGTTTGCCTGTTCGAGCAAAACCACTCTGCACCTCATCAGCAATAAGCAAAATACCATGCTGTAAAGTAAACTCACGGAGATAACGCATAAATTCGGGTGGGGTGACACGAAATCCCCCTTCGCCTTGTATCGGTTCTATCACTATCGCCGCGATATTGTCTGGTGCGATATCGCACTGAATCAATTCTTGCAAGCTTGCTATCGCTTGTTCAACACTCACTTGAACGTTATCAGGAAAACGTGCGTGATAAATCGACGCAGGCATCGGTCCAAAGTCACCTTTATACGGAGCAACTTTGCCTGTCATCGCCAAGGTTAATAGCGTCCTACCATGAAACGCGCCATTAAATGTGATCACACCCGAACGTCCCGTATAGCTACGCGCTATTTTTATTGCATTCTCGACGGCTTCAGCCCCTGTACTAAAAAACATTGTCTTTGCATGATCTTTCATCGGCACGCGCACATTGATCCGTTCTGCCAAGGTGAAATAACTTTCATAAGGCACGATCTGAAAAGCAGTATGAGTGAACTTAGTCAGTTGTTCAGTCACGGCGGCGAGGACTTGGGGATGACGATGGCCGGTATTCAGCACAGCAATACCCCCTGCAAAATCAATAAATTCACGGCCATCCGTCGTACGAAGGGTTGAGTTCTCTGCTTCAGCGACAAACCAATCACACATAATGGCTGCGCCGCGAGGTAATACGTTTTGTTTACGTTGATTGAAACTCTGTTGCTCCTGTGCCATCTCGCCCTCACTTAATATAAAATTTGATTAATGCCTGTCACTTTTTTATCCTGCCATTAGCTTGCTTGACGAGAGCCAATTACGATAAGAAAGGTGGGGCCAATTGCAAACTTTATATGCCGATCACTTACTGACAGCCCTGACTCGTTATTTAGACGGTAAATTGCACCAACGACTGTTTAAAGTTTTACAGCAGGCGATGATTAATGGCACCTTTCCACCTGCCAGCCGGCTACCGGCCAGTCGAGATCTGGCAAAAGAGTTAAAAGTTTCTAGAAATACGGTAGTGAATGCCTATGAACAACTGATGGCAGAAGGGTATGTCACGGCACGCACTGGCAGTGGTACTTGGGTATGTGACAGATTACCTGAATATTATCTAAATAGTCGTCTGCCAGTCCCCTTACCGGTGCGAACACGTTGTCTTCCTGATGCTTTTTCACAGAGAGGGGCTGATTTGTTAGGTTATGCGGGCATTTCACCTCATCAATCAGGCGCCTTTGTGCCAGGGATCCCGGATGTTACCGCGTTCCCTCACCCGCTATTTAATCGGATCTTAGCGCGGATCCAGGCCAATCCTACAGAGCAAGATCTCACCTATAATCAATGGGGAGGTTGTTTAGCCCTTCGTCGAGCCCTCAGTCATTACCTGAAGATCACACGCTCAGTGAATGCCAAACCACACCAGATTATTATTACTACGGGCACACATCAATCTGTCGACTTACTGTCACGGTTGCTGGCGGATCAAGGTGATATTGCTTGGTTGGAAGAGCCCGGCTATTTTGGTACTCGTAACATATTGAGACTCAACGGTCTACAGGTACAAGGTATTGCCGTTGACCGACAAGGCATGGTGATAAAACCCCACGGTACCCCTCAACCTAAATTGGTTTTTATTACACCGTCTCATCAATATCCTCTGGGTATGAGTTTGAGTTGCCATCGCCGAAAAATGTTGTTAAATCAAGCAAGGCAACAGGGATTTTGGATTATCGAAGATGATTATGACAGTGAATTCCGTTATACCGATCATCCCCTTCCCGCATTACAAAGTATGCAAACCACTTCGCCAGTGATGTATATGGGCACCTTCAGTAAAACCCTTTATCCAACGTTACGACTGGGCTATTTGGTGGTGCCTGAAACATTAAGTCAAGCGTTCAACCAAGCGGCTGCCGAATTGTTTATCGGCGGTTCCTTCTTACTGCAACGCGCCGTTGCAGAATTCATTCAACAAGGTCATTACGCCGCACATATCCGTCGAGTTCGCTTGCTTTATCAGCAACGACGGCAATATCTACTCGGTTTAATTGAACGGTATTTAGGGCCGAGGTTTCTGCCATTTGACCCTCATGATGCCGGTTTACACTTGGTGATCCCATTACCGGACGAGAGTGATGATGTCTCTCTCTGCCGTCACGCTTGGCACGCAGGCGTTATTGTTAGGCCGCTGTCTCATTACTATCAATCGAGGCAAAAAAAACGGGGGCTGTTATTGGGCTTCGCCTCAGTTAATGAGCCTGAAATATTCCGAGCTTTCACCCTGCTAAGGCAATGTCTCATTACTGCAGGGATATCAAGCCCGGGATCCGAGTCAACGCTGACTAACGACGATCACGCCAAACCGTCTTAATATTACAGAACTCATGCAGGCCAAAGTAATTAAGCTCTCGACCATAGCCACTTTTTTTGACGCCGCCGATTGTCACTCGCGGATCTGAAGCACCATTGCCATTAATGAAAACAGCCCCAGTTTCCAATTTATCTGCAAAAATCTCGGCCTGTTGCTCACTGGCCGTCCAGATTGTCGCGGATAAACCATAATCACTGTTATTAGCCAGTTCAAGTGCATGCTGAGGATTATCGGCTGTCATCAATGCAGCAACAGGTCCAAAGACCTCCTGCTGGAAGACAGGCATCTGCTCAGTGACATCCGCAAGTACCGTCGGTTGGTAATAGTAGCCATCGCCTGGCTGTTTTTGCCCACCGCAACACAGTCTCGCCCCTAAAGCTAGACTTTGCTGAACCTGCTTATCCAGTTCATCGCGTAAATCGCCCCTCGCCATTGGCCCAATAAACGTTTCAGGATCCAAGGGGTCTCCACTTTTAAGCTTCGCGACCGCTGCAATAAATTTTTGTTCAAAGGCTGCCGCTACCGGCGCTTCAATAATAAAACGCTTCGCTGCCATACAGACTTGCCCTGTATTTTGAAAACGTCCTAATATTGCCGAGTTGACTGCCTGATCTAAATTTGCATCAGCCAACACAATAAAGGGATCCGACCCGCCTAATTCAAGCAAGGTTTTTTTAACCACGGCGCCAGCCTGAGCCGCAATTGCTGCTCCCGCATTGGCGCTTCCCGTGACAGCAATGGCTGCGATCCTGTTATCTTTAATGACCGAGGATACACCCGCATTGTCAATATTTAATAAAGTAAAAATCCCTTCAGGTAATCCTGCTTTATCAAAGACATTCGCCAATAATTGCGCGCAACCCATTACATTAGGCGCATGTTTTAACACATAGGTATTGCCAGCCAATATCATCCCAACTGCACCACGCAATACTTGCCAATACGGAAAGTTCCAAGGCATTACCGCAAGGATCACACCCAGTGGATTAAATGTTTGCCAAGCTTTATTATCCTCAACTTTTGTGGGCTGAGGAGCCAGTAAAGCCGGCCCATGTTCTGCATACCAGAGGCAAACATCCACACACTTGTTGACTTCCGCCTTGGCTTGGATTATCGGTTTACCCATTTCGAGGCTCATCATACGAGAAAGGGCCTCACTCTCTGAGTGCAAACCCTCGGCTAATTTTTTTAGTAATCCAACCCGTTCTTTAAGCGGTGTATCACGCCATTGCTGCTGTCGCTGATAACTGCTCTGTAAGAGACATTCAACTTGTGTCGCTGAGTGGAAAGGATAGCGGGCCAGTTCAAGACCATTGGCAGGGTTACGTGATAGTGTGTATTCGGTCATTATCCACCTCAATCGATGAGTTTTAATTTCGCTAAGGTCACCACTGTAAAGAAGCAGGCACTCGAGTTAAAGTGAATAATTAAAACAAAGTTATTCTTAAAAAGAGAACGTCATAGCTCGGACAGGTTAAATAGCGCGTTAATTAAGAACTAATCACATAAAAAAACACGCTTTTGCTCTGTAACAAAATATAATGTCACATTGGACTATTCTAGAACTATGAAGGATCGCAGAATGAACCTGACTGTATGTCTACTTACACACAACTCCCAAAGGACGCTGGAACAGGTTCTTGAGCCTCTTAACTCAATCGCAGATGAAATTATTCTTTTGGATTCGGGCAGCACGGATGAAACGCTGAATATTGCAAAAAAATATGCCATTACACCCCATTTTAGTCCCTATCAGACCCACGGCAGCCAAATGAATAAAGCCATTGCCATGGCCAGCCATGACTGGGTCTTTTGCTTAGATAGTGATGAAATTATTGATAATGACACGCTCAATTTTATCCAATCCCTCAAACAACAACCATCAGAACCGGATATTAATCAAGTTTGGCGGATCTCGCGCTACTGGTATGTTCTCGGGCAGCAAGTCAGAGCCATCTACCCGGTCAGCTCACCCGACTACCCAGTTAGACTGTTTAATCGCAACAATGCACTATTTAACGATCGTCCTGTGGACGATAAAGTGGAAAATCTTGATGGTTCACAGCCTGTTTATCATGTGATACCCGGCCATATCCGACATGATACTTTTTATTCTCTGCATGAAATGCAGAATAAATTAAATAGCTATACAACCCGACTGAATCAATACCATAAGTTAAAACCCTCGTTATGGCGGGGCGTATTCAGTGCGATTGGTGCCGGCTTCAAATGGTACCTTATCAAAGGCGCTTGGCGTGATGGAAGTACGGGCGTTGCGACTGGCTTGTACGCACTACAATACAGTTTTATCAAATATTTCAAGGCATGGTATCAGGCTCAGAATAAATCCTGAGCAGAAATTCACTCTGGCCGCCCCTTGCCGCCATTTTCTCTTGACTGCTCCCCGCCCTGAAGGCCGAGTGTTTCCCGGAGGCATTCTGATGAAGTACAACGGAGTATTCGAATTTGATTGGCAGATGACGACGAATGGGGAACCGGATCGCCTGCAAGGTCGCCAACGGTCTCCTTCTGACCGTTCAGCGGCTCATATTCAATTATTTACACTGAATATTCTGTATATTTAATCGGTTAAACCTCCGCTCTTTAGTCCGGTCTGTGGTATTGTTTTATCAATAAAGAAATCAGGCAGGAGAGTCTTATGAGACAAAGAGTTGGGGTAATATTAGGTGGACAATCAGCAGAGCATCAAGTTTCCTTGCAATCTGCAAGAAATATCATCGCTGCAATAGATAAAACCTTATTTGAGGTTGTCGTTTTGGCTGTCACCCGTCAAGGAAAATGGTGGTTACTGCCAACCGAACACTTCCTGAAAAATAGCCAAGATCCTCGGAATATCTCCCTGCCTGAATCCGGTACTGAGTTGGTGTTGATTGCCGGCGATCCTCACCATCAGTTTCAACACCGCGATAGCCAAACACCACTTCCCGCCATAGATGTGATTTTTCCCATTATTCACGGTAGCCTCGGTGAAGATGGTTCGCTGCAAGGATTATTACGCATTCTTGATCTCGCTTGGGTAGGCCCTGGTGTGCTCAGCTCGGCAATGGCGATGGACAAGGAAGTGACTAAACGCTTACTGCGTGACAGTGGCTTAAATATCGCGCCCTTTATCTCCATCACACGTGCTAATCAGCATCAGTTTACAGCAGAGCAAATTATTGCTGTTCTCGGACTGCCATTATTCGTTAAACCTGCCAATCAGGGCTCATCCGTCGGTGTGCACAAAGTCTGGAATGCCGATGGGCTCATACCGGCGATCCAAGATTCTCTGCGCTATGACCGAAAAATACTGATTGAAAGTGCCATTATCGGTCGTGAAATTGAATGTGCCGTCTTGGGTAATGACTGGCCGGAAGCCAGTGTCTGTGGTGAAATTGTCTTAGTGGACGAATATTATTCTTATGATACAAAATACATCAACGATCAAGGGGCTAAAGTGGTTGTCCCGGCGGAAATCAGTGCAGATAATCAACAAAAAATTAGACAGATTGCGCTGCAAGTGTACCGGAGTCTAGAATGCTGCGGCATGGCCAGAGTGGACGTTTTCCTCACCCCAGACGATCAAGTTATTGTTAATGAAATTAATACGTTACCTGGATTTACAGATATCAGTATGTATCCAAAATTGTGGGAAGCCAGCGGGCTGAACTACCAAGACCTGATTACTCGCCTTATAGAACTGGCCATTGAACGGCATCAACAAGATAAACAGATCGCCAGCAATGTTCTGACTTTACATTAACCCCTCAATACCCGACACGGTGAAATAGCTTGCGCCCTTGCCTGCTTTACCCTACAGATACCGAGTCGACTCAAGCTTGGTAGGGATGGCAGAGACAGCACTAACCACTGAGTTGCAATCAATAATATTTTTCTGCTTTAGCGTGATGACTGCGATAATATCGTAGTCATCCTCCCCATCGTCGTGAGAAGAATCCCTCGTCATGTCTGCTCTGCCCTATGAAAAATTAGACGATCATGATGTGTTCACCGTCTTATTTACCTTGCCACGCTAGCACTGCGGCAATCGAAACACGCCCTTCAGTGTACTTAACATCACGGTGACACGCCTGCTCGTTGCCTCAACTGAATGCAATTGTTGATCTCACTCCCTCATTCAGCAATCTCAGCAATTTTGTGTTTGAACTCTCATTTAATACCCACTTGAATAGATAATAACGATATATTTTATGCGATAAATCACAGATATTAGAGGCGAGTCATGGGTTTTTCAGTCGAGCACGCTACTATTACTGTCGCGAAGCTAACATAAAGAGCCGCTTATGCCACAAGCCACGGATAACATCGACCTGCTGTTTCAACCCATTGACTTAGGTTTTACTCAGATCGCGAACCGTTTTGTCATGGGATCAATGCATACAGGTCTTGAAGAAGCTCATGATGGAAATCAACGATTAGCTGCATTTTATGCAGAAAGAGCCGAGGCAGGTGTCGGTTTAATTATTACCGGTGGTATTTCGCCTACCCCGCAGGGGGTCGTAAAACAAGGGGCCGCGGTGTTCAACGCCCCTCAACAGATTGGTTGGCATCAAGTGATCACTGATGCGGTGCATCTGGCCTCTGGCAAAATTGTGATGCAAATTCTCCATGCGGGTCGCTACAGCTATCAACACCATCCCGTTGCCCCTTCAGCAATTGCAACAAAAATTAATCCCCACGTTCCCCTCGCACTCACCGATAAACAAATCCGACACTTGATCACGGATTATGCGCGTTGCGCGCAATTGGCTCAGCAAGCGGGATACGACGGAGTGGAAATCATGGGATCCGAAGGCTATTTGATCAATCAGTTTCTCTCCCCAGTTACTAACCAACGTCATGATCACTGGGGAGGCGATGCCTTACGTCGTCAACATTTTGCATTGGCAGTGGTACAGGCTATCCGTGCCACAGTAGGTCCCGATTTCATTGTGATATTTCGCCTCTCTTTACTCGATCTGATTCCTGGCAGCAGCTCTGCACAGCAGGCATTGGATCTGGCTAAACAATTACCTTCTGCGGGCATTGATCTAATGAATACGGGTATTGGATGGCATGAATCTCGGGTACCAACCATAGCCAGTTCAGTCCCAGATGCTGCATTCCGCTGGATAACAAAACATTTCCGTCAACACGTATCTGTACCGATCATTGCCAGTAACCGAATTAATGATCCTGCACTCGCCGCCAGTCTACTGGCAGAAGGCGATGCCGATATGATCGCCATGGCTCGTCCTTTCTTAGCCGATAGTCAAATCGTGCGTAAAATTAAAAAACGTCAAACCAATCGCATTAATATCTGTATTGCATGCAACCAAGCTTGCCTCGATCATGCCTTTCAGGGCAAAACCACCACCTGTCTCGTCAATCCAAGAGCATGCCACGAAACACAACTGCCGATTATCCCAGCCGTCACACCGAAACGCTTAGCTGTAGTCGGTGCTGGCCCGGCCGGCATGGCCTTCGCCTTGCAAGCCGCAATCCGTAGGCATGAGGTCACACTCTTCGAAGCCAGCGATAAACTGGGTGGACAATTTAAACTCGCCTGTCAGATCCCGGGGAAGCAGCAATTTAATCGAACCATCGCCTACTTTAAACAGCAACTGCAGTATTATGGTGTCAAACTTGTCTATAATAGCCAGGTCGATGTTGAACAACTCCGTCACTTTGATGAAGTCATTATTGCGACAGGGGTTGTGGCACAAATACCCGCTATCGAGGGTATCGATCACCCTTCCGTTCTTACCTACTATCAGGTTCTATCACAACATCCACCGATTGGTCAGCGAGTTGCAATTATTGGTGCAGGTGGGATTGGATTTGATATCGCAAACTATTTATGCCCCCCCCCATCAAATGGCTCAATCCTTACTGACTTTAATCAGCAATGGGGCATTTCACATGATTTGCATCAACCTGGCGGCCTACAATCTCCGGCACCACGGCGAGTAAACCGCGAAATTTGGTTATTACAGCGCAGGCAAGGTAAACTCGGTAAAGATCTTGGTAAAACAACCGGGTGGATCCACCGTGCTACCCTCAGTGCCCATCAGGTAACAATGTGGGATCAAGTCAGTTACCAAAAAATAGATGATCATGGACTGCATATTTTGCATCGACAACAGCCCAAGTTACTGCCCGTTGATCACATCATCTTATGTTCAGGCCAGCTTTCTTATCATCCCCTGCAGCAAACGCTACAGACTAGCGGGCTGAAATACCATGTCATTGGTGGCGCGGCAAACAGCCACAAACTGGATGCAGAACGCGCTATTGCCGAAGGCACCAAACTTGCACTACAAATCTAACGTATTTTAACGGTCCGCAGAACAACAAAACGCGAATCAGAACCGAGTAACTGACAGTTGCCAAACAAACGCTTAAGCTTACGATGGTAATCGAGGTGCCGATTACCCACGACCCTTAATTCTCCACCATAGGCAAGGCAGCGTTTGGCATCGGTGAACATTTGCCATGCAATCTGATCAGTGAGGGCATGTTGCTGGTGGAATGGCGGATTGCACAAGATGCCATTGAGGCTCCCCTCAGTAAAGCCACTTAAGCTATGATTCACCATGAATTGACAGCGTGGTAGCGCTTCCGGTAAATTTTGCGTGACATTGCGTTCACTCGATGCCACTGCCATCCAAGATTCATCGACAAAAATTACCTCAGCATGAGGATTACGACTTAAAGTCTGCATGCCAATCACCCCATTACCACACCCTAGGTCAACCCACTGCCCCTCTATTCCTTCAGGTAAATAACGCATAAAAATACGGGCGCCAATATCCAAAGATAACCGGGAAAACACATTCGCATAATGGTCAATCTGCCAAGAGGTTCCTTCTAGCTGCCAACTTGTTATCTGTGGTTTAATGGGCTGTTCAGGCTGTGTCACTTGACTGAAAATCAACCGTGATTTTTTTACCGCCAATGACGTTGTCGTGTCTCCCAAATAAAGTTCAAATAATGCCAACGTTGAGTTATGAATATCACGGGTTTTCGCGCCAGCAATAATCCGAGTATTGGCTGTCACGACCTGACGTATCTGCTGCAACTGGTACTCCAATAAGGCAAGACTTTTTGGAATACGGATCAGAACAGCCGCGGGCGTGACCGTGATTTTTTCCATACTACCAATAAATGTCACTGAGTCAGGCTCATAATCATTATTACGTAAATTAAGTAAGGTCGCCTGCTGACTCAGCCAAGAGTCCGTATAACTGCAAACAGATCGTGGTTGTAACGCCGTCGCCAACGCACCAAAGTTATCATTGACCACCAAGATGATGCCTTCATCAGGTAAAGCTTGCTGTAGCAGATATTCATCTGCCGCGTCCCAAGCCTGCAATGCCGCTTGCTCGTCAGTACGCGGGAATCTCTCCAGAAAAAGAGAGCGATCCGCCAGTTTCATTTCACTCATGGTTTCTCCACCACAAAGAGAGTCGTATCAGGATTACAAAAGCCAGCAAGTATACTGACTTTACAGGTTAAACGCAGCCATATTACTCAACGCGCGCTATTAGGCTGCCTCACTCGAGTTAAATTGTTTGGGTAAGGGGCACTTGAGAGCATCATGATGCGGCGACGCATTAGCGGCATAAAGTAGCGAAAGCTCAGGAGAGTGCCCATTTACATAAAGGAGCCTGCACGCTGGATGATGCTGGTCTTAGTGAGTGCACCGACTAATTTACGCTGTGTTGGATTATCCAGTACCGGTAATCTTTCGAGGGTGAGTTGAGTAAAGGCTTCCCATCCTTCTCTGAGTGTCTGATCCTGATAAATGCAGGGGAAATCGACCTCAATGACCAGAGAAACCGGTGAGGATAAGGTCAGCTGCCCAGATAACACCTGACTGGCTATATTATGAATCGAAACAACACCCAAAAACTGATCATTTTCATCAATAACATAGACATAACGTTCTCGTTTAATCGAACTAAGTGCGAGTGCTTTACTGACCAGCTCTTGTGGCTGCAAAGTCGCACCTTCAATCACTAAATCACGGATAGAGGTATGATCAAAACCAAATTTAGCCGTGGATTTGGAGAAGTGAGTACTAACAAGGGAATAACTCACGCCTTTTTGAAAGCGGAAAGCGACCAAGGTGGCAATACTACTGGCTAGCATCAGAGGCAATAATAGGCTGCTATTCATGGTCATTTCAAGCACCATTAAAATCGCCATTAAAGGGGCTTGGCTCATGGCAGCCAAGACTGAAGCCATACCGATTGCAGCAAATAACCATGGGCTACCTGCAGGTAAGCCCAACGATAATGCCACGACACCAACAACACCGCCGAGACTGGCACCAATTAGCAGTGATGGAGTAAACATACCACCAACGGCACCCGATCCCACTGAACATACTGTTGCGAATAGCTTTAACACCAAAATCACCAACAAGGCTGGTAGCAGGTATCTACCATGAATAATCGACACGATAACGTCATACCCATTGCCAAGGATCGCCGGCGTCAGCAAAGATAATAAGCCGACGATCAATCCCCCAGTACCGAGACGCACCGGTAACGAGGGGATTTTTTTAAACTGACTTCTGACAATCGTTGTCAACCAGATGAAAAGACAGCCAACGAAACCACTCAACAAACCCGCCAAGATGGCCAAGGAGATCGTCATCGTATTGAGAGAAAAATGCAGCTCGGACAAGGGATAAAGTGCAGAGCGATAGCCAAGGCAACGCAGGGTCAATACCGCACTGCATGACGCAATAATGAGAGGGACCAGTCGTTGTAATGCAAGGACACCAAAGGCGATTTCAGCCAAAAATATCGCCGCAGCAAGAGGCGCATGGTAAACCGCGGCTAACCCGGCTGCGGCAGCCATCGCAACCAAGTCAGTGGTTTCAAGTTGCCAACGTATAGGGAGATATTTTTTTAGCAAGCTGCCAGACAGTGCTGATAACTGAACCATCGGCCCCTCTTTACCTATCGAAGCACCACTGGCGATGCTCGCTAAGGCCGAGAATGCGCGTAGTAGAGAGGGTCGAGTCGGTATCGCATCTAAACGGGCATTAATGACTTCCAGATAATCAGTTGGCAAGCGATACCGCTTTTCGAGTGTCAGTGCATACTGCAATATTACCCCAGCCAAAACACCTCCCACTGCGACAATCAGCGGCCAGAGGTACCAAGGCCAAACCTGCATCGCCGAAGTAATATCAGTGCGCCCCCCGAATAGCCCTTGATTGATCCACAGCAAGACCTCCCTGAAGCATAACGTCACCAACGAAGCAATAGCACCAACTGGGATCGCAATCAGGACAATGCGTAAGCGTAGCAGCGGGATCAGTTTTGCCACAGTCAGCCCTCGCGTAGTTTGTTCATTTTATGCCAAGTGTAGTGAGCAAACGGAATAGGTGCAATCCGTGAATCCGTTCCCCACCGCTCGCCCCCACTTGATGATATAAAAAATTACAGAATATAAAGCCAATAAGTTGATATTAATCAATACTTAAAACCACAAAAGACATAAAATGCAGGATTATAAATTCAAAATAAGGCTTTACTCGCACTATCTACTATCCGATTTTATCACTTAGCAGAAATTTCTTCTTTATTGATAGTCTCAATTATTTATACTTATTAAAGAAACCAGGCGCATGTTTGTCATATCAGGCAGACCAAATAAACACTACTCACCAATAAATAAGTAAGCAAACAAAATGAAATCGACAAAGTTTAATATTTTTAGCTGGCTCAGCTCAGGGAACCTGATTACTCAAATTGTTCTGGGACTACTTGCCGGGATCTTGTTAGCTTGGATCTCGCCCACCGTCTCTCAATCTGTTGGATTACTCGGCGAATTATTTGTTCATGCTTTAAAAAGTGTTGCTCCGATACTGGTGATGATTTTGGTGACTTCATCCATCGCAAATCATCAACAAGGCCATAAAGTGAATGTGCGCCCAATTGTGATCCTCTATTTACTTAGCACCTTTTTTGCCGCAGTGGTTGCGGTTATTGCCAGTTTTTGTTTTCCGCAACAACTCACTCTGATTACGGCAAATCATGATATCATCCCACCTCAGGGTATCATCGCCATTTTGCAGGGTATCTTACTGAATATGGTCGTAAATCCCATTGAAGCACTGCAAAAAGCTAACTATATCGGTATCTTGGTCTGGGCAATCGGTCTAGGATTGGCTTTCCGCCACAGCTCGAGCACAACCCGTACTGTATTAAGTGATATTTCTGCAGGGGTTATTTGGTTGGTCCAAAAAGTGATCCGGTGCGCACCGATTGGTATTTTTGGTCTGGTTGCTTCTATTTTGGGTTCGAGTGGTTTTTCTTCGCTATTAGGCTACGCCAGTCTGCTGATGTTATTGCTCGGATGCATGGCGTTTATGGCATTGGTAATCAATCCATTATTGGTATTTATAACGCTTCGCCGTAATCCCTATCCTTTGGTTTTTCTGTGTCTACGCGAAAGTGGCATCACCGCTTTCTTTACCCGCAGCTCTGCGGCAAACATTCCGGTTAACATGGCAATTGCTAAACGTCTTGGTCTGGATGAAGATACCTATTCAGTCTCGATCCCTCTCGGAGCCAATATGAGTATGGCAGGCGCAGCCATTACCATTACCACATTGACTCTCGCTGCTGTTCATACACTGAATATCCATATCGAGTTACCGGTCGCCATTCTGCTCAGCCTAGTGGCAGCACTCTGTGCCTGTGGCGCATCCGGTGTGGCCGGTGGATCACTGCTCCTCGTTCCGGTTGCTTGTAACATGTTTGGCATTCCCAATGATATCGCGATGCAAGTTGTTGCACTTGGATTTTTAATCAGTGTGTTACAAGATTCAGCAGAAACGGCACTCAACTCTTCGACAGATTTATTGTTTACCGCGACCGTATGTCAGGCTGAAGCGGAGAAGAAACCACAGAGTACGGTTTAATCCCTCTTCACCAACGACCAGAATGCCGCCATTCTGGTCGTTGGTGTATCACGATAAGTCGACGCGAAATGAGGTGCTTTCGCGACATTTTGTGTCATGTTATGTAAATTGCATCCTGATTATACCCGCTACGGGTAAAGACCTGTCTGTTACGCACCATTTTTATGTTGTACACACTCAATTTTTGTTACACTTACGCGGGGTAATAAGCGCCATTATTACCCGAAAAGGTTAGGGGTAACGAAAAGTAACCGTTCCCTGACAGCAGTGAGATTTATAACTTTTTAAACTTGAATCACCCAGTTATAATCATGCCCAGGGGAAAGAATGGACATATTGCCTGCATTACTACATGCCTTATGGCACCAAGATTATGAAACATTGGCTAACCCCTCGTTAATCTGGGCGTTATATGCCATTTTATTTGCCATTCTTTTCCTAGAAAATGGGGTGCTGCCCGCTGCTTTTTTGCCTGGTGATAGTCTGCTTATCCTAGTCGGTGTATTAATTGCAAAAGGCACCATGAATTTTGCTTTAACCGTGCTCATCCTAACCAGTGCAGCCAGTCTTGGCTGCTGGTTAAGTTACCTGCAGGGACGGTGGTTGGGAAATTCCACTCTCGTTAAACGTTGGCTTGCCCATCTACCGCAACACTACCATCTTCGCGCGCAAGCAATGTTTAATCGTCATGGCCTAGCTGCCTTATTACTTGCACGTTTTATCGGTTTTGTCAGAACACTACTCCCAACACTTGCTGGACTTTCTGGCTTGAGCAGTTTCCGGTTTCAACTCTTCAATTGGATCAGCGGATTATTATGGGTATTGATCCTCACCATCATGGGCTTCACTCTTGGTCGTACCGCACTATTTTTACGCTATGAAGATGAACTTATGCTCTGTCTGATGCTGTTACCGCTTGTGTTATTGGCATGTGGTTTAGTTGGTTCTTTGTGGATGGTATGGCATAAGCGCCGAATAAATAATACTAAGGCTGATTAAATGCAACGATGGGCAGGCTTCAGACTCAAGCAACGAATAGTGATTGTCATGCTTGCCGTCTTATTCAGCTACGCTCTTTTTTTGTTACCCTCATTTAAAACTAATGATTACACGGTGCAAATCACCACGCGAAACGACGGTAAAGTGTTGCCTGATGGCTTCTATCTTTACCAAAGTTTAGCAGCAAAAGGTATCGCAATTAATAGTATTACCCAAGAAAACAATCGCCTCATCATTCATTTTAGCTCTGTCGAAAAACGCAATAATGCCGCAGTCATACTAAAAAAACTGCTGATTGATGGGTACAGTATTTCCTGACTGCCTAGGTGTTTGCTGACGAAGTTAACGCATCTTAGACAAAGCGACTAATTTTGTACTTTCCTGTTTCAGCCCCTATACTGTAGAAATGAACTTGATAGATGATGACTTTGCGTTTTATATCAGGTTTGGTTACCTGATTGTTGATCATCAGCAGTCGTGGTGGCTGAGAGCAATGATTCAGCTCATGTGTTTATTAAACTGGACTTATTAGGATTATTCGAAAGGGGAAATACAATGACAAAGCATTCATCCACACAAGACTTGCGCGCTGAACTTGCAGAACTGGCCAATACATTGGAAGATGTTCTGAATCAGGGTCGAGATAAATCTGAATCAGAAGTAACAAAATTACACCAGCGTGCGCAAGCTGCGCTAGATACGACACGTCAACGTCTCGGACACTCGGGTGAGCGTATTGCCGATTCGACTCGTCAGGCAGCACGTAAAGCTGATGATTATGTTCAAGATAATCCTTGGCATGGTGTAGGACTTGGCGCTGCCATAGGACTTATTGCTGGCATTCTGATTTCACGACGCTAGTCATGAGTAATTCATCACAAAAATCTGGTCCTGGTAGCAGTCTACTGGGTATTGGCCAACGTTTGTTTAGTACTCTCGTTGGTATCGCCGAGACAAGATTAAAATTGATCATCGTTGAGCTGGAGCAAGAAAAAGCAAACCTTTTGCAAATGTTGCTGATGGTTGGATTAATTATGCTTTTTAGTGCTTTTGGATTAATGATACTCGTTATTTTGCTGATTAGTTCGATCAGTGAACAATATCGTTTGCTAGCACTGGCGATTACCAGTGGGGTATTGTTTGGGGTCGCATTCATTTTAGGCATCTGGTTATTAATTAAAACCAAACGCTCGACTCTCCTCAGGCATACCCGTAACGAGCTTGAAAAAGATCGCCGATTGTTGGAGGATCAACAACCATGAGCCGACGTGAACGTGAGCAATCTCTACAAGACCTGTTAGGTAAAATTGAGCAGCAACGCTTAGATATACAATTGATTGGTAATGACTGGTTATCTGCAACGTCTAGTCTTGACCACATCTGGTTTGGTTTAGTGCGCTTTCGTCGTTATTTTGCGCTAGGGGGAGGATTACTTGCTCTCTGGTCATTTCGCCGTCCAGCCGTCCTTAAAAATGCGGTTAAACGCACCGTTGGACTCTGGAGTGGCTGGCGTATGGTTAGGAAACTGATCGGTAAACATTAGTGACTCAGTGACCCCACCGGCTCGAACTGCTGAGCAGGTGGGTGTGTTGAGATTGATTGCGGTAACTGAGTCGGTTTAGCTATCATGGCTTGAATTAAAAGACCGTTCATTTTGTGACTCAAATTTTTTTGACAACAATGCGGGTATCGCCCTCAGTGCCCACGCTTTCGCCTCCCCCATCCTGTCTCTCCGCCAAGCCATCACGACTTCCATATCTGGCTTATAGTCATTGCCGATGACCTTTAATCTGCCTGCGGCCACATCCTGCTCCACTAGCTGCCAAGGTAACGTGGCAAAACCCAGTCCGGCCAGAATTGCCTTGCGTTTATTCTCAATAGAACTTACTGTCAGACGTTGCTGTTTGTCCTGAAGTAATACAGTCAACACAGGCCGTTCTCTCGCCGTGTCTGCCATCGCCACACCACGGTATTTGCTGCGCGTTTGTGCCGAGAGGGGATCGGCTTCTAAATGGATCGGATGCTCAGGTACCGCCACACAGACGTTCATTTGTCTAAATATAACCCGAGAGTTGATTTCAGTTGACGTTCGTAAATGCATGGCGGGAGCAATCACAATATCGGCTCTACCATGATCAAGGCTTTCCCAAGCGCCCGCTAACACTTCCGTTAAAATTGATATCTGGGTATTGGATTTCTGGGCTAATTTATCAACTAAGGGAAACAAATATTCCCCGGGGATCATGGCTTCGGTCACGATGGTAAGCTGAGGCTCCCAACCATGGGCGAGAGAAGTCGCATCCTCTGCTAATTTCTCTGCAGCATCCAGTAAAGTACGTCCGCGTTCTAATAATAAACGCCCAACGTTAGTAAATTTAGTCCGATGCCCTGAACGGTCAAAAAGGATCACCCCCATTTCCTCTTCCAGTTTCTGGATGGTATAACTGAGAGCGGAGGGAACACGACCTAACTCTTCTGCAGCCGCGGCGAAACTGCCTCTCCGCTCGATAGCATCCATAACTCTGAGTGATTCTAAGGTTAATGCCCGTTCTCTTGCCATTCAATACACCTTTGATATCAAACAGAAAGCAGATAAAGAAAAAGGACAACTCATCAAACTATCCTTACTGAAGGTAAAACACAATAATAGGCCAAGAATACCCCCTTTTATTGAGTCTGAATAGTCCGTCCTGATTTTATATTGCTGTGCGCAATGTGGGATTTTTGATAAAAAAAACAAACTTAAGCACGTTGCAGTAACAGACCATATAACAAGGGGCAGGCTCATCTGCCATCACCTCCCCCCATTGTCTCAGCCATCTCCAAGATTCCATCTAGCCTTGGAAGCGGTTATTTGATTAGCGTAAAAGCCGTAATAACCTGTTTAACACCCTCAACCCGACTCGCAATATCAGCAGCGGCTTTACCTTGCTCATTGGTGACTAAGCCCATTAAAAACACCTCACTATTTTCAGTGGTGACTTTAATATTTGAAGACTTCACCTGATCACTGGTCAATAACTTCGACCGCACTTTCATGGTGATCCAAGTGTCCGAAGACGCTGTTGATAGATCCACTTTTTTAGCAATACGAATACCATTGTACACTTCGTGGGTTCCCGGCACAGCGGCTGCAATTTGTTTTGCTTTAGCTGAAAGTTGTTGATCCGGTGATTGCCCGGTTAATAAAACTTTCCCCTGATAAGCCATTTCATTGACATGCACTTTAGAGCGTATCGCAAGGTCATTGCCCAATGCATTCGCAACTCGCAGTTCCAAGGTTCCGTCATCAACCTGAGTACCAACTGTACGAGGATCTGTCGCGGAACGTGTAGCTACCGCGGCAGATCCGACGACGACAGCAGCACAACCTTGTAAAAAAAGACAGCAACAAAAAAGAACCAGAGATAAGACAACTTTCATTCAAACTCCTATGATTAGTCCTGACTCGGAAATAAAGTACAATCAATCAATTCACATAGGCAATTAACTGTCAGCATATGCATTTCCTGAATGCGCGCCTGACGTCGTGAGGGAATACGAATCTCAACATCTTGAGGGGCCAATAAACCGGCTAATATTCCGCCATCTACCCCAGTTAATGCCACTATCGCTAAATCGCGGGTGACGGCAGCTTCCACCGCTTTAACGATATCTTGGCAATTGCCATTTGCCGAAATCGCTAACAAAACGTCACCAGCCTGACCAATTGCCCGAACTTGTTTAGCATAAATTTCATCAAGTTGCAGATCATTGCCTTTAGCACTTAACATCACATTATCAGCACTTAAGGCAATGGCAGGTAAACTTGGCCTCTCATTTTCGAACTGATTGATCATGATTGCGTTAAAATGCTGGGCATTCGCTGCAGAAGCGCCATTACCACAACTTAACACTTTGTGTCCATTCAGCAACGCCTGAACAATAATGTCAGTCGCTCTTGAGATCGCATCAGGTAGCGCTTCTGCTGCTGCTATTTGAGTTTGTATACTTTCCGTAAAACACGCTTTAATTCTATCCTGCACACTTTCACCCGTTATCATTCTGCGCTGAATGCATTTTTCAGCCACAGGATTTGATCATCGTTGATCGCAATGACATCAAACCGACAATGCGTTGTAAACAGACTTAACTGATGTTTCGCCAGCCAGAATGAGGCTGTCCGAATCAATTTTTGCTGTTTTATTCTACCAATACTTTCCGCCGCGCTGCCAAATTTAATAGTACGGCGGAAACGGACTTCAACAAATACCCAGCAATCTGAATCTCGCATAATAAGGTCAATTTCGCCACAACGGCAATAATAGTTATTAGCGATAAACACTAGACCTGCCGCAATTAAATACTGGCGAGCCTGCTGTTCCATTATTTTACCGATGAGTAAAGAGTTAGCTGGCTGGCACCACCTTGCCCTGCTCATAACGACTCCAAGATAAGGTTCTGTTTACCCTACAATGTTCACCAATACTCAGTTGCCCAGTATCGCCTTTAAATGAGCTTGTCCCCTGTCTCAAGCTGCTAAATTGGTTTGCCAACATCCATGCATCCACTCCCAACGCATATAATCTGACAAGTTTATAGTCGTTATTAAATTTCTGAATGATGGGCTGGATCCCGCTGAGATCCCCCCCCGATAATAAGGGGATGTCACTGTATTCCATGCCTTCCATTTCGAAGCGAAAATCCGTACCGGCACCTGCTTGAGCACTGACCGAGCTTGCATAAAAACGAATACCACTGTTCGATCCGGTGCTTAATGTTAACAAGGGTTTTAATAGACCCAACTCACTTTGTGTTGCGACAATATAAATCGCATCGGGTTTATCTGAGGGGTCGGTCGAACTGATCACCGGGCCTGGTGCAGGGGTATCCGGACTAGAATGATCCGCATTGTCATTCGGCAATACAACCGGGAGACCATTTAAAGCAATGCCATTACGTGATCCCATTAAGCGAGTTAAGTCATCCTTACTGCCAAAACTTTGCTGACGTACCGTTTCCCCCCCTAAATACTGCCATTCACGCGTGAATGCAATCACTGTTCTGCGTCCAAGATCCGTTGAAGGTGTGAATATCAGAGGTTGACGCTTACCTTCTGCCCAAATATGGCGTGCAGCATCACGGGCTTCATCCTCTGGAGAAAGAGACAGGTAACAAATATGCGCATTATCGACCTGAGAATCCGGCATATTTAAAGCTAAAATATCCATCGATGCATCAATCGATGCGAGCTTATCCACATCTTTTTTCAATAATGGGCCGATAATAACATTCGCTCCATCATTTTTTGCCTGTTCCAATAACTGATCGACGGGTTGCGCATTGGTGTCATAAATTTTTAAAGCAGGCAATGAGGGGACGGCTGAGGTCGACGATGAGGGACTGGACGCTGGCATGACCTGTTGAGCAGGATCAATGCGACCTGCAACATTAACGTGAAGAGAATCATGGCTGCTGCTATCTGAGGGACTGTTTGCGTTCTCACTCTTGGCACTCTGATCCGCATTTAAGCCATGACTGTCAGCGAGGCTATTGTCACTTGCCCCATGATTGTCGGCCAAATTTTCACGGCTCGCCGTCCCTTCAATCCCAGTTTTGGTGTTGTCGGATTGACTGACTGTATTGTCAGTAACAGTGTGTCTCTGATTGCGAGCATCCTCGATCCCTTCGACGATAGCCTGTGAAAAGAGGGCACCAGAGCCCGTCATGGGTAATAACAAAGCCACTTGTGCCTGACTTGGATGATTAACAGGCAACGCTTGGATTAAATTTGAAGGCGGTGTAATGGCGGCAGGATGCTCTGGATAACGGCCTTTCCAATAATCCAATGCAGGGATCAGCTGATCTTGATTCCCTTGATAATGATTATAAAGGTTCAATAAATCAAACCAACCCGCCAGAATGTACTCATCCGCATTGATTGTATATGAATCAGTTTTATCGGCAGGAATATGTAACAATGTTTGCCAAGTCTCATTAATATTTTGCTTTGCCGCATCACCTGAAAGTAAGGGTTGAAGCGCAACATAGGCCCTAAGTAGACTAAGATCTGGGGATTGTTTTGTATTGGCGCTGGCAATGTACATTTCGTAGTAACGTTTTTTCTGGGCTGTACTCAAGTCTTGCAGCGTAATCTGTTGCAAATCTTGCTGTGCTTCAGCCCACTGCTTATTTTTGAGCTTAAGTAAGGCGCCGGCCAACTGGTATTCAGCTAACTGAGCGCGATCTAAATCGTGAACAGCGACATTTTTTAGTAAGTTATCCGCCTGATTCTCTTGGCCTTCATCAATTAATGCTCTTATTGCGAGTATTTGCCAGCTAGACTTGTTAAACTGATTGCTTTCTTGCAATTGTTGCAGGTAATAGGATGAATTTTGTAAGTCTGTTTTCTGAATATTAACCGCTGGCGGTGGTATTTGCTGATTACTACAGGCCACCATCACCATGCTGGCCAGAAACAATGGGGCTATCCCCTTTGCTTTACGACGATTCAGATTAAGAAGACACATACACTTTCCAATTCATAATTTAATGGGCCAATAGTAAAACGGTAATGTGGATGACACAATGAAACAACACGATAAGTTAAATAATTTACCTGCTACACTCTATATTGTCCCTACCCCTATTGGTAATCTAGCAGATATCACACAGCGAGCAATCACGGTACTTGCCAGTGTTGATCTGATTGCAGCAGAAGATACCCGCCATACAGGCCTATTACTACAACATTTAGCTATCAATGCGCGTTTGTTCGCACTTCATGATCACAACGAACAGCAAAAAGCCGATCGACTCATTGAACAATTGCAGCAGGGCATCAGTATTGCGTTAGTGTCTGATGCGGGCACACCATTAATCAATGACCCGGGCTACCACCTAGTGACGCGCTGTCGTGCCGAAGGTATCCCGGTCGTTCCCTTACCCGGTGCCTGTGCGGCAATTACGGCACTGAGTGCGGCGGGTTTACCCTCAGACCGTTTTTGTTATGAGGGTTTTTTACCCGCCAAAAGTAAAAGCCGTCGTGATACCTTGCGCGCACTTTCTCAAGAGCCTCGTACCCTAATTTTTTATGAATCAACTCATCGATTACTGGAATGCCTGCAGGATATGGTAGTTGAACTTGGCGCAGATCGCCATATTGTCCTCGCTAGAGAACTCACAAAAACGTGGGAAAATATTTACGGCGCACCCGCAGCACAGCTTTTGCAATGGGTCAATGACGATGATAACCGACGTAAAGGTGAAATGGTGCTGGTGGTGGCTGGCGCACCACCCAATCCGCAACAAACGCTACCTGATCAAGCATTACGTACCTTGAGGTTACTGCAAAGTGAACTTCCCCTCAAAAAAGCGGCGGCTCTCACGGCGGAAATTCATGGTCTGAGAAAAAATGATCTGTATCGACATGCAGTTTCTCAACAACAACAGGTGACAAAGTGAGTGGAATAGCCTATCATCCTCGGCCGAAGCTGACCAGACAGTCGCTGCTTCGTCGTCGTCCTCTTTGGGGGAGACGGGCGGAGGGGAGGAAAGTCCGGGCTCCATAGGGCAGGGTGCCAGGTAACGCCTGGGAGGCGCAAGCCTACGACAAGTGCAACAGAGAGCAAACCGCCGATGGCCCTGAAACGGGATCAGGTAAGGGTGAAAGGGTGCGGTAAGAGCGCACCGCGCGGCTGGTAACAGTTCGTGGCACGGTAAACTCCACCCGGAGCAAGGCCAAATAGGGGTTCATTAGGTACGGCCCGTATCGAACCCGGGTAGGCTGCTTGAACCAGTGAGCGATTGCTGGTCTAGAGGAATGACTGTCCAAGACAGAACCCGGCTTATCGGTCAGCTTCACCTTTTTACGCAGTGCTGGCAATGTCCCTCAACTGCAACCCAAAGTTGTACAAGGGGACACCAGCACCAGCAATTCCACACGCAATATTTTTATCCGCCTTATCACCCTCACGCTAAATCGTCAGAGTCAGTCAGAATCAGCTTACTCTCAACTAACGAAACTTACGATGATTTTCATTACGAATTGCCAGTATCTTCGTCACCGCTTGCTGCGCTTCTTTTAATTTATTCTGCTGATTAAGTTGCTGCACAACTTGGATCTGATCCAATAACTGCTGTATCCCAGCTTGGTATGCTTTCACTTCAGCATTATCCGCAGACAATGCCTCCATACCCGCTGGCCGCTGGTGCATGGAGGCATTGGCAGCTTGCTGCATTTTATCAAGCCCAGCTGCCATCTGTTGCTGACTCTGAGCTGACTTGACCATGGATAAGCCCATCGAGAGTTTATCCATATTACTTGCCAATGTGTCAGCATTGGCAGCAGCGGACGCGAGCATCAAGCACACTATCCCTGTTGTTTTTGCGAAAAAATTCATCCTATTCTCCTATTATCACGCGAGATCATTCACGCGCTCATTATTGACCCGCGATCTTCATCTTGGAAATTAGCACCGACCCACATTGTATATTGGTCCGTGTTTCAATATCGTTACCTACAGCCACAATATCTTGCCACATTTGCTGTAAATTACCGGCAATGGTAATTTCACTCACTGGGTACTGGATCTGACCATTCTCCACCCAAAATCCAGCGGCTCCACGCGAATAATCTCCCGTCATGGCATTCACTCCCTGCCCCATGAGTTCAGTGACCAATAACCCACGACCCATGGTTTGCAACATTTTTTCAAAATTATGCTGTTGTCCTTCAATTAACCAATTATGGATCCCACCCGCATGACCTGTACTTTCTAAACCAAGCTTACGCGCTGAATAGTTAGTCAACAACCAACCTTGCAAAACGCCCTGATCAATGATGGTTCTGTCAGAGGTTATGACCCCTTCATTGTCAAACGGAGACGACGAGGATCCTCTGAGAATATGTGGACGCTCAATAATGGATAGCCACTCAGGTAAAATTCTTTCACCTTTCGAATCCAGTAAAAATGTGGCTTTACGGTAGACTCGACTGCCACTGATAGCCCCCACCAAATGACCAAATAGGCTGTTCGCTACCTCAGCCGCAAACATCACTGGAGCTTCTTGGGTCGCTAACTGTTTTGCCCCAAGGCGTGATAATGTACGACGTGCTGTTTCTTGACCAACCCAATGAGGACTGTTTAAATCGGCAAAACGGCGTGAAACGGTATAGGCATAATCTCGCTCCATCTTCCCGTCTTGCTCAGCGATCACACTGGCTGACAATGAGTAGCGGCTGGCACAATAGCTCTTAACTAGGCCATGCGAGTTGCCAAAAACCCTGACGCTACTATGGCTATTAAAACTGCCGCCTTCTGTATTAACGATCCGTTTATCAGCACCCACTGCAATTTGTTCTGCCTCAGCAGCAAAATTAATCGCTTGTTCTGGCGTAAAATCTTGAGGGTGAAACAGATCCAGTTCTGGTGGCTGCCAAGCCAGTAATTGCCGATCCGCCACGCCTGCATAGGGATCGGGCGAGGTAAAACTGGCAATATCAATGGCAGCCTGTACCGTGCGCTTAATCGCATCTGGACTCAGATCGGTAGAAGAAGCACTTCCCTGACGTTGCTGCAGATAGACGGTGATCCCCAAGGCCCCATCACTGTTAAACTCGACATTTTCTACTGAGCCATGGCGCGTTGAAACACTTAACCCCGTGGTCTTGCTCACCATCACTTCCGCACCCTCCGTGCGCGCGTGAGCCAGTTCCAGTGCATGAGTGACCGCATGTTCAAGTTGTGTTTTTTGTTCTGCTATTTGAAGAGAAAGTTTCATCTGTGTGCCATCTGTATTTGTCTGTGAGTATAATCATTTTACTACGATCTGCGATCAATTTAGCACTTAGCTGCATAACCTGATAGCATGAAACGGTTTTTTAGGAGTTAAAAGATGAACAAACAAGCAGAAAAGTGGCTGGAAGACCAGCAAGAGCCTGAATTCTCTGATGATGATGAGATCATTTGGGTCAGCAAAAGTGAAATCAAGCGGGATGCCGAAGAGTTAAAACAGTTAGGTGCTGAACTGGTTGACTTAGGAAAAAACGCGTTAGATAAAATCCCTTTAGACCCAGAATTACGCGCCGATATTGAGCTTGCTCAGCGGATACGTAAAGAAGGTAAGCGCCGTCAATTGCAATTAATTGGTAAATTGTTGCGAGCCCGTGATGTCGAACCGATCCGCCAGGCATTAGATAAACTGAAAAATCGCCATAATCAGCAAATCGCGCTATTCCATAAATTGGAAGTCATGCGCAATAAATTGATTGAACAAGGCGATGAGGCCATAACTGAAGTGTTAGCCCTGTATCCTCAAGCTGATCGCCAACAGTTACGGGCATTGATACGCAATGCGCAGAAAGAAAAAGCATCCAATAAACCGCCAAAGTCATCACGACAAATTTTTCAATTTTTACGTGAGCTTTCTGAAGCTGAATAAGGGACAGGGGCAGCCCAATCTGGACTGCCCCCCTCTATCAGGAGGCGGCAAGCTTATCCAGTAATTTCTGATGGATCCCTTCAAAACTGCCATTACTCATCACCAAGATATGATCACCCGGTTTTGCCTGACTGACAATTAAATCAACCAGATGGTCAATATCATTATGCCACACTGCAGGCTGGGTACATTGTTCCGTAATTTCAGACACTGACCATTTGGTTGCTGCTGGCTGATAGATAAAAACCAGATCGGCTCGGGCTAACGATGGCGCCAAATCTTCTTTATTTACGCCCATCTTCATGGTGTTGGAACGAGGCTCCAGTACAGCAAGGATCCGATTTTTACCCCCAACTTGACTGCGTAATGCTGAGAGTGTTGCCAATATTGCGGTCGGATGATGGGCAAAATCATCGATAACACGGATCCTCTTTACCTCACCACGCAATTCTAAGCGACGTTTCGCATTGATAAATTTACCCAACGCTTTCGCAGCCTGTTCTGGCGTGATCCCGACATGTCTTGCAGCTGCAATGGCCATTAACCCATTTTGCATATTATGTTCGCCAATCAATTGCCAGTTGACTTCAGCCACAACCTCATTCTGATATAACACTTGCCAGTGAGAGCCATCGGTATTGAGTTTTTTACTGCTCCACAGACTGTCAGTGCCTGCGCTTTCCTGTTCACTCCAACAGCCCATTGCGAGGGTATGCTTCACATTCACATCATGTTCAGGAACAATAATGCGCCCTTCTCCAGGAACAAGGCGAACTAAGTGATGAAACTGACGCTGAATCGCCGCAAGATTTTCAAAAATATCCGCATGATCATATTCAAGGTTATTCAGGATCAGTGTCCGAGGACAATAATGGACAAATTTAGAACGCTTATCAAAGAAGGCACTGTCATACTCATCGGCTTCAATAACAAAAAAGGGCGAATGACCCGCACGTGCTGAGACATCAAAATTTCCGGGGATCCCACCGATGAGAAAACCAGGCTGCAAACCACAGTCCTCGAGGATCCAAGCCAGCATGCCTGACGTGGTGGTTTTTCCATGTGTCCCTGCCACCGCCAATACCCAACGGTCACGTAATACATGATCATGTAGCCATTGCGGACCTGAACAATAAGGAATATTCTCATTTAGTACTGCTTCAACACAAGGATTGCCACGCGACATGGCATTACCAATAACGACCATATCCGGTGCAGGGTCAAGTTGACTGGGATCATAACCCTGTATCAAATCAATACCTTGTTGTTCCAGCATTGTACTCATTGGTGGATAAACATTGGCATCTGAGCCACTGACTTCATGCCCTAGCGCACGAGCCAGTACGGCCAGACCGCCCATAAAAGTACCGCAAATACCTAGAATATGAATTTTCATTTTATGATCCACTAAAAAATTATTCTCTAATTTACAATGATAAGCAGTAACTGAGAAATTGGAGGATTGATTTAGTTTTATGCTAAGTGTAGCCTGGTTAATAGGTTAGGGGTATACATTTATTCAATGGATTCAGGAACCACTTTATGAAGACGTTAGGCGAGTTTATTGTTGAAAAACAGAATGATTTCCCACATGCCAGTGGTGAACTAACCGCGTTATTGTCAGCGATAAAGCTGGGCGCGAAAATTATCCATCGTGACATCAATAAGGCTGGATTGGTCGATATCCTCGGCGCGAATGGGGTAGAGAACGTTCAAGGCGAACAGCAAATGAAATTAGATTTATTTGCCAATGAAAAGTTAAAAGCCGCCCTAAAAGCGCGAGGCATTGTGGCCGGGATCGCGTCTGAAGAAGAAGATGAATTTGTCATATTTGAAGGCGTCGAAGATGGGAAATATGTCGTATTAATGGATCCATTAGATGGATCATCCAATATTGACGTCAATGTCTCTGTCGGTACCATTTTCTCTATCTATCGTCGAGTGTCCCCCATCGGCAGTCCCGTCACCGAAGACGATTTTATGCAACCCGGCCACCAGCAGGTTGCCGCAGGTTATGTGGTGTACGGCTCTTCCACCATGCTAGTGTACACCACCGGTCATGGCGTCAATGCCTTTACTTACGATCCCTCTTTGGGGGTATTTTGTCTCAGCCAAGAAAAGATGGCCTATCCGCCGTCAGGCACTATCTACTCAATTAATGAAGGAAACTATATCCGCTTCCCGACGGGTGTTAAAAAATACATTAAATACTGTCAAGAAGAGGATTCAGCAACCCATCGTCCTTATACCTCGCGTTACATTGGGTCTCTGGTCGCTGACTTTCACCGTAACTTGCTAAAAGGGGGCATTTATTTGTATCCGAGTACGGCAAGTTATCCTTCAGGTAAACTACGTTTATTGTATGAATGCAATCCGATGGCTTTTTTAGCAGAACAAGCGGGAGGAAAAGCCAGTGACGGTGTCAATCGGATCTTGGATCTGCAACCGACCAGCATTCACCAACGTTGTCCACTGTTTGTCGGCAATAAAAGTATGGTGGACGAAGTTGAGAGCTTGATCCGCCTTAATCCTGATCAGTAATCGATCGTTTGTTCAGAGGCAGCGGTTATCACTGCCTCTCTTTCGCGTCGACACTCTGAAAAATTGTTCCATAGATTATCAGGGCGAATTCGCTATAATGACCGCCACTTTTTTATTTTTACGGAGTCAATAATGAGTCTGAACCTTGTCGCTGCGGGTAAAGCGTTACCTGAAGATATCAATGTTATCATCGAAATTCCTGCAAATTCAGATCCGATCAAATATGAAGTAGATAAAGAATCGGGGGCCTTATTTGTTGATCGCTTTATGTCAACGGCCATGTTTTATCCCTGTAATTATGGCTACATCAACAACACACTCTCTCTGGATGGTGATCCGGTAGACGTTCTGGTGCCGACACCTTATCCATTACAACCGGGTTCCGTGATCCGCTGCCGTCCCGTGGGCGTACTGAAAATGACCGATGAGTCTGGCGAAGATGCGAAAGTAGTCGCGGTGCCACACAGTAAATTAAGCAAAGAGTATGACCATATTCAAGATGTGAATGACCTTCCTGAATTACTGAAAGCGCAAATTACCCATTTCTTTGAGCACTATAAAGACCTTGAAAAAGGTAAGTGGGTGAAGGTTGAAGGTTGGGAAAATGCAGCAGCAGCCAAAGCAGAGATTGAAGCTTCTTTTGCCCGTGCTCAAAAATAAAAAAGGCTGAACGATACAGGTTGCATTCAGTGACCCACGTCAAGCACAGCGCCGTCTTTTCCTTGCTGTGCTTGAACCCGATCCGTCCCTTTCTTTTGCGTTAGCCAAGTCAACCTCTTACATCATCAAGCCGCCGTTTTTTACACGTGAAAAATCCCCTGTGCAATCGCTATCATCCCTAAACTTGCTCTCACAGAGATAGGCCGCCTTATCTCAACGCAGATCCTGCGGCCAATCACCTCAGGGATTAATTAAATTCAAATTGGTACAAGAGATCCAACGCTTGATCTACGCCTGATACGGCTTCCAAGTACAGCTTCGGCATGAGCCGATAGCGCAAAGTCAGGGTCGCCAGCGAATCAAAAATCCCCACGCCATACTTGACCTGTAACCCAGGTAACACATAACCACTGACCTGAACTTGCTGACTGTCTCCTGCTCCTGTGGTATCCAATGCCAAATCACTGACGCCAAATGACTCACCAATTTTTCCTAGTAGTGGCCCACTTTGCGCCACACCTAAGCCTACCAGCGCTGATGTCAACGCATTGCCATCCCCATCGCTACCCAGCCCCTGACCACGTAGTAAATAAGACAGCGCCTCCTGCTGCGATTTAGCCGGATCGGAAAAAATCTCAATTTTAGGTTCATCCGCCAGCCCTGTTACTCGAATACCCGCCGTGACATCATCCTGAGTCGCCTCAGGGTTACGGATCGCTTCAATATTGACATAGGGATCGGCAGCAGGCCCAGAAAATTGCAGTTGACCTTTGCGTACGATCAGATCTTGTCCATACGCATGAAAACGCCCTGATGGTATATTAATCTGACCATTCAAGCCCAATCCACTCGGCCCTTGAGCCACTTTAAGCTCACCCCCAAGACGCGCATTCAAGCCGAATGCCGACAAGCGAACATCGTCACCGACTTGGATGACAAGATTGCTATTTATGGCGATGGCATCGGCTTTTTTCTGAATAGGTTTTAACTGATTATCCAGCATCACTTCATCTGAAGAAACGCCTACCGCACTTTCCGGTACATCGAGGACTTGGATCCTCGCCCAAGGTATACTGACACGACCATTCAAGTTAAACACCGAAGGTGTTGCTTCAAACGTTAAGTCAGGTGAGACATCGAGTCGCACCATCGGCGGGACAGTCACCCTGATCTTATCGCCTTTCGCCGCAATAAACGCTCGCCAGTTGGCGGGCTGCTGCCAATTGGCATCGCCAGCTAACTGCAATTTGCCTTGCGTCGTCGTGAGCAGTCCTTTCAGCGTCGAGCTCATCCCATTAAATACGAGATCAACATTTGCGTCACTTAATTGCACAGGCACACTGCTCGTCGACAATTTGACACCATGTAAGCCAGTTGAACCATAAACCTGAGGCTTTTTAAGATCACCTCCCAGTTTCAGGGTGCTGTTTAATAAACCAGCAATGGTTTCACCATTGGCTAATGCAGGTTGCAATAGATCGAGCGATAACTGTTGGATCGTGATGTTACCACTCAACCTCCGCTGTTTTTGCAGGTCATTGATGGTCACATTGCCAGTTAACTGCCCATTATTCAGTAAAGCGATCAACCACTGTAGCTGCGCCCGTCCATTGTTCAACTTTGCTTTCACATCCAATTTATTAAAAATGATAGGCAGACGTTTTCCTTGTACTCGCTGGTCAACGGCGACCCCATCACCGGTTAAGTTCGCTTGCAAATCTGGGTTTTTACCTGCAGCCCAGTGCCCTTTGATTGCACCTTTAAATCCACCTTTTAACTGTATGTCAGTCGGCATTATGGGTTTAAGCATGGCAAGATCAAAACGCTTAATCAGGAGACTAGCCTGTCCGTTTGCACCCAACTTAATGGTTTCAGGCACACAAATCTCAGCATTCGGATTTAACCAACAGTGGGCGGAAAGTGTCACAGCCTGTGGCTTGTTTTGAAAGTCCACGGCCAATTTTCTGCTCAATGACCATGATCCAACAGGCGTATCAAAATGGGTATCGCTGATTGTTGCCTGCCAACGCTGCTGCTGCCGATCAAAATGGCCTTGTAACGCCAGTTGACCTGATACCGGCTGACCTTCGATGCGCAGATTCAGCTGATGGGCTTGTTCATCGCCACCAGCCGTTAGGCTAATCAATGGAATGGCGATCCCTGGTTGTTGCAAGCCTTGTAGACGGAGATCTAACTTTCCTTTGATTTGCTGTGCCGACAGCACATTGGCTTTCAGATTTAACGATTGCAGCTTCATCTGTTGAAAGCCCACGTCCTGCGCGCTGAGATCGGCCTTAAGTTCAGGATGAGATAAACTGCCCTGCGCGTTAATTTTCCCTAAAATTCGACCACGTAAGCCTGGAATAATGCCATTAAGTGACGGCGCATTAATGTCAGTCAACAGATCCAAGGTGTCACCTAGGCTGCCCTTAATATCGAGATAATTACGCCCTAAGGCCACATGGAACGACGGTATCGTCCATTGGTTATAGCTATTACCCTGAACTTTGCCACTCACTGTCAGTGGGTTAGATTTAATATTCCCCTGTAGATTGATTTCCGGGATCGCCATTTGCCAACTGTTACCATACACACTACCTCGGCTGCGTATTTTTCCGGCTAACCGAGCTGGCCAATCAGGGTATTGGGTCGCCGTATTGATATTGTTCAGGGTCAGTTCACTGTGCCAGCTTATCGCCTTTGTCCAATCTAACACGGCCTGCAGTGTGATGTTGCCTTTTAACGCGGCCAGTTGCAGAGCATCAACCTTAAATTGCTGGGTATTCCCTTTAGCATCGAGCCTGATGTCTGCTGGAGGGATATTTTTACCTTTGACTCGCCCTTCTAGAGCAATCTGGTAGTCTGTCGCTTTTCCTACCGCTTTCAGATTGAAATTCTCAAGCTGATATTCAGCTGCATGACCTGGCGGATAAGCCATTGCTGCACTTGAAAGGTGCAAGTTAAAAGGCAGCCCCACTGCGGCAGGTTCAACCTGAGTCAACAAGTTGGCTCTGAGCGGACCAGACAAATTCAAGGCGAGAGACAGCTGTTTTTTAACATGCCCATGCAGCGTCAGTTTTAATTGCTCACCCTGTAACGGTTTCTGATTAACTGTACTGGTGAGACTGAAAGCAACGGGCCAGTCTTGCTCCAACTGGACTGAACCGTGGGCATCCAATATTCCTTCTCGCGCTCTAAGACTTAATCGCTGTAACTGTATGCGACTATCTTCAGCTTCAGCCTGAATTTTTAAGCGATGAATAGTGAGTTCCGTCGCCCCTCGTACCGTTAAATTTTCACCATCAATGTTCGGAATACTGAGATCCAACGGCAAAGAATACTGATCAAGGTCAAATAAAGGCTTGGCAAACAGCTGTCGCAATTTATCAGCCAAAGGTTGAGTTTCCTGCCACTGTGGTGGTTCCAGCTTCGATTGATTCGCATTATTTTGTTGCTTGCCTTCATCCGCAATGAGGGATCCAGTGCCTGCACTCAGTTTTTCCTCAGATTGAGGGAGAGTAATTGATAAATTTTTGATCGAAGTCGGCACTAGGCTCAGTTTTCTCCCCTGCCAATTTAGCCCTGAAGCAAATCGTCCCAAAGCAAGCTGAGTACCATCAATATTAAGATCAATATCTTGCAAGACAATTTGCTTGAGGAAAATGGGAAGCGGGCTGGTGATTTCAGTCAGTGGTGCAGAAGTCTTCTCATCTGCAGGCGACGTTGCTGCCATTTTACTGCTATCAATGGCCACGTTAACTTGACTGAGGGTAATATCATTCACACAAAGCTGTGAGTGCCATAAACACGCTGGCTGCACCGAAAGATGGAGCTTATCGCCGGCAACTTCGACTCCAGCCATCCGATACTGCACCCCCCGTAACGTAAGATCCTGCCACCCACCAGTCACTTGTTGAATCGATAAACCGGGAACAAATCGGCTCGCACTGTTAAGCAGCAAATGTAGCCCTGGCGTGGTGGTGAGTAAAATCACCACAGTAATCAGTAACAACAAAATAAAGACCAGGATCCCTGATATGATTTTTTTCCACCAACTCATAGCTCTGGCCCCAATCCGATATAAAATTGCACACCACGTTGATCGTCATCGCCGATTGCTTTAGCAATATCCAGCTTGATCGGCCCAACAGGGGAAGACCAACGAATACCGACACCTGCTCCAGTTTTCAACGCATGACGATTAAAATCTCTGACTGCCTCACCGGAATCAATAAAGGTTGCCCCCCACCATTTTCCGGTAAAGTTATATTGATATTCTAAGGATCCTGTCGCCAGTTTTGACGCACCGGTTAATTTATTATCCGCATCCCGAGGCGAGATATCTTTGTACTTATAGCCGCGTATACTGCGATCACCACCAGCAAAAAAACGTAAATCAGGTGGCACACGATCAAAGTCATTCGTTTCTATCCAACCAATGTTCCCTCGCACGACAAAACGGTGTTTTTCTGCTAGGGTTCGGATCCAAACATTTTGTGCCTGCAGGATCACGAAATCAATATCTGACCCCCATCCTGTGTTAGCGACATCAACACTATAACGTTGAGTATCACCCCAATCCGGCATTAACCCCCCTCGAGAACGGGTACGATTTAAGCTAAGACCAGGATAAATAAGCATGGTCGTATTGGTTGTATTCGCTTGGGTATAGTGCGAAAGGCTCCACCGTAAATTGACCGCTTTCTGCCAGCCTACACTGTTATCCCAGAATCGAGAGGCCGCTAAAGTCGTGGTGTCGGCTTTGGTATCATTGAGGTCGGTTCGTTTGATCCCACCTTGCAATAAGTAGTACTGCTCCAAGGGACTTTTGAGTAACGGTATTTTATAGCTGAAATCCAATTGCTGTTCTGGTTGAGAGAGGTAGCTACTCACCGCCATACTTTGACCCCGGTCATTCACCCAAGGTCGTTTCCACGTCGTTTTCAGATGCGGCCCGACATCGGTTGAATAACCGATACCGGTCTCTAGGCTATTTTTAATCGCAGGTTTAAGTGATGCGCTGATCGGCAACTTTTTATCTGCGGTCTTATCATCAAAATTAGGCGCGGCGACGACAGTACTAAACCAGCCTGTTGCAGATAAACGTCGATTTAATTCGGCCAGCTTCCTTGAATCATAAAAATCCCCCGTATTAAAAGGGATCAATTTGCGTAGGTAATCGTCACGAATTTGCGAACCTTGAAAGTGAATATCACCAAATCGGTAGCGTGGACCGGTATCATAATTGATAATCCAATAGGCCTGATGCAGTGCCTGCGCGACACCGAGCTGAGATTGTTTAAACATCCCATCGAAATAGCCTTGTTGCATCGCGATATTAGCGAAGCCACTTTTGAAACTATCATAATCACCATGATTAAGAATACTGCCGATCTTCGGCTTCCCCTGCTTGATCCACTTGCTATAATAGGGATCATTACTGCCTTCACCTTGCAAAATCAGGGATGTACCGGCAATTTTCACAGGCTTACCAGCATCAACCCGTACCCGGATGACTGGATGGGCGGCTTGCTTGGGCTCTTTCTCAGTGAAAAACGTGATTTCAGGATCATAATACCCTAAAGCACGTAAACTTAATTTAATTGAATTCTCTAATGTCGCTTTAAAGCGATTATCCGTCGTCACTTCTTCACTGGTAATTGTTTCTAGTCTCACCCTCACATTATTTTGTAATTCCCCAGAGAGCCCTTCCAGCTTTAATTCCACCCGAGCTGCATGCAGCGACGGTGAAGCGACCAGTAATACAGCGATTCCATATTCTGTAATGCGAGGCACATAAGCTCCTGTTTGTCATACTCATTTAATAATATTTCGTCAAATGGCTTATCCATCAACGGGCACTCCCCCAAGACATCCATCACAGGGAGTCTGCTTACCGAATTCAGTATCTGCTGTTAATCATAGTCGTCATTGTCCAAAATTGTAGTCAAGATGACAACCCATAGTCTTTTACAAAATTTTAATTGTCCCCGGTACAATGGCGTCAGCCTTTGGTTTTACTCAGTAATTATCTGGATATGAACGTTAGCCATCACTGACAAACACTTCTCAGCTAGTAAGCCGATAGGAGGAACTGCTATAATGGGCGAACCAGAACTCTCTGAAAGCTTCCGTCGGACAGCCTATTTCATTGTGAAACTGAGTCTGACAGACATTTTTGGCAAGGGCAGCTCTCTGGCCTGCCTTTCCGGGATCATAGGCTGTCCATGCCAAAAATGACTAAATAACAAATCGGATCATTTATGTTAGATAGTTTGTTTATTATATTATTATTAATTATTGTAAGTGCGTTTTTTGCATTATCTGAGATATCACTGGCTGCAGCCCGTAAAATTAAACTTAAAATTATGGCGGATGAGGGTGATATTCGGGCTAAGCATATATTGAAAGTGCAAGAATCTCCGGGTATGTTTTTTACCGTTGTACAAATTGGCTTAAATGGTGTTGCTATCCTAGCGGGTATCGTCGGTGAATCGGCCTTTACGCCAATTTTTCAGGAAATGTTTAACAAAGTAATGTCGCCAGAATTAGCTTCACAACTCGGCTTCATTTGCTCTTTCACCCTTGTCACAAGTTTATTTATTTTACTTGCTGATTTGACCCCGAAAAGAATTGGTATGATCGCTCCAGAAACTATCGCACTGTGGATCATTCATCCTATGCGCTTTTGTCTGGTGGTATTTCGCCCCTTAGTTTGGGTATTTAATGGATTGGCAGACGGTATTTTTAAGTTATTTAAAATTCCAATGGTACGCAAAGATGATATCACTTCTGATGATATCTATGCTGTGGTTGAAGCCGGTGCCTTAGCTGGCGTTTTGCGTAAACAGGAACACGAATTAATTGAAAATGTTTTCGAGCTAGAATCGCGAACGGTTCCTTCTTCCATGACTTCACGGGAAAATATCGTTTGGTTTGATTTAAATGAAAATGAAACCAGTCTGAAGAATAAAATTGCCGATCACCCCCATTCAAAATTCCTCGTCTGTAATGGCGATATCGATCATATTGTTGGTTATGTTGACTCTAAAGAATTATTACTACGTGTCTTGGGTAACCAAAGCATGACATTAAGCAGTGGAGTACAGATCCGCTCAGCATTGATTGTTCCTGACACATTAAGCCTGTCTGAGGCACTGGAAAGCTTTAAAAGCGCAGGTGAAGATTTTGCCGTTATTATGAATGAATATGCCTTGGTTGTCGGCATTATTACCCTCAATGATGTGATGACGACTTTAATGGGTGATCTGGTAGGCCAAGGCTTGGAAGAGCAAATTGTTGCCCGCGATGCCAATTCTTGGCTGGTCGAAGGTGGTACACCGATTGAAGATGTCATGCGAGTTCTGCATATCGAGGAGTTTCCTCAATCCGGTAATTATGAAACCATCGGTGGCTTTATGATGTTTATGTTGAGGAAGATCCCAAAACGTACAGACTTTGTCATTTTGGCTAATTACAAATTTGAAGTGGTCGACATTGATAACTACCGTATCGACCAACTTCTTGTCACCCGCCTAGAAGAGCGTGTGAATGAAAAGGGGTATGAACTGCCTTAATAGTCTCACTGAAGCCCTAGACTGCACGAGTCAGGGCGGTTAGTCTGACTGCAGTTTTAGCACCTTACGGTTAATTTCATTCATAACATTCAGGCTCAGTCTATTACGCTGCTCGGGCAACAAAATCCGGCCTTGATCAAAAGTAAACTCTCCAACATCTCTAATGTAAAGCTGTCCTTTGAATAAGATCTTGACATACTTAGCAATTTGAAATGGATTGTATCGCTGAAAAACTTTCACTCTGAAACTCCTGTTTATATCCTTTAATTACAAATACACCAGTAGATATTTAAAAAACGAATATAAAAGGCCTAAAAAAAAGATAATCGTATAAGAAATCTCTTGTTTAGAATTTTTAGGTCTGGTGTATTTTAGCAGATAATTACTGTTACTGGTAACCTTATTAACATAAAACTTAAATTTATTTACTGGGTATTATACAGGCTCATTATGAAACAAATGTGAAATTGATCGTGATACTCGGTATTGACTCGTGACTCGAAATCTTAAGGTAGGGGAAAAGCGAGGGAGTATTCTCTCAGTAGGCCTTAAAAAGTGTATCAGGCCTGTTAAAATTCAGAATAAGCTGACGCGAAAAAAAGGATTCAGGAAAGTGCATTTGGGCGTGTAATCAAGAACGTTGCCATGCCAATCGGTGACATGAGCACCTGCAGCTTCGGCAACCGCTTGCCCTGCAGCCGTATCCCAAATGTTTGTCGGCCCAAACCGAGGGTATAACTGTGCTTTACCTTCAGCAATCAGACAAAATTTTAGCGATGAACCCATACTTATCGTCTGGTGCGGCCCTAATTGCTGTAAGTAATCTTTGAGTTCATCATTTGTCTCAGCTTGGCGACGGCTCACCACCACCACGGGGGGATAAGCCACTTGGACTTTTATTCGGCGGGGCTCAGGATCCGCCTCAATGAATGCCTGCCCTTGTGAAGCGAACCAGAGTTGATTGAGCGCAGGGGCATACACCACACCGGCGATCGCTTTTCCTTTATCAATGAGAGCGATATTCACGGTAAATTGCCCATTGCGATGGATAAACTCTTTTGTCCCATCGAGAGGATCAATCAACCAATAGGTTTGCCAATGTTGGCGTAACGACCAGTCAACCAATGACTCTTCAGAGAGAACAGGTATGTCAGGATACAAACGTCGCAGCCCTGCTAATATGACATCATTAGCCGCTAAATCTGCCTCGGTGACGGGGGAATTATCACTTTTACGCTGAATTTGTGTCTGCTTATCATCATTATAAATCCTCATGATCGCTTCACCCGCTTCCCGGGCTAACTGACGAATATCTTCCAGCATACTTTTGTACTCCACTTTCTGTTCAAGCCATTCACCTGATAACGGGCTGACAGTGACCTTGTCCACTGCCCTAGTCAGGCTCCTATTGTGCTATGCCATCAACAACAAGGCCGGTAAATACCGGCCTCATAGGATCATAAAATGTCTAATAACTCGACTTCAAAGATTAAGGTACTGAATGGAGGAATCGAACCACCCGCACCACGCTCTCCGTAAGCCAGTTGGTGTGGTATCACTAATTGCCATTTTGATCCAACAGGCATTAAGGTCAATGCCTCAACCCAACCGGCAATCACACCACTGACAGGAAACTCCGTTGGCTCACCACGTTCAACAGAACTGTCAAATACGGTACCGTCAATTAATTTCCCCGTATAATGAACCCGAACACGGTCTTGGCGAGAAGGGATCGCTCCCTCACCTTGGGTTATGACACTGAACTGTAAACCAGATTCTGTTGTAGTCACACCTTCACGGTCTGCATTCTGCTGCAAATAGTGTGTCCCCGCAGCCGCTAGAGTTTCAGCCTGCTGCAAGCGCACTTTATCAGCGCGCTCATGAATTTCACGTAACGCTCGGTGCAATACATCGACAGGAACAGCCGGCGAATTCCCCTCAAGCGCATCATTTAAACCCGCGAGTAAGGCCTCTGATTGCAGTCCCTGCAATCCAGATTCAAGTAATTGCTGACCTACCTGTAAACCAATACCATAGCTAGCTTGGCTCTCAATGCTTTCAAACTTAGACATTGTCATTATTATTCCCGAGATGAAGTAACAGAGAGACAGGATAACAGTAACACGCGGTCGGGTAAAATTCTGCGCAGAAATTAACATCAGAAAAGGCAGTAAAATTCGCAGTCTGGGAGATGGCAATCAAGGTTATTTATCATTGAAAAAACATTACGTTATATCAATGTGCTGACGACAAGACGTGATGGATGGGTTTCGATCAATACCAATTGGAGCAAATCAATAGAAGAGTTAACGTCAGTCGGCAAAAAAAACGCCAGCAGATGCTGGCGTTTTTACAACAGCATAACAATTATGCTGCGCTGATTTTAACTACCAGCGTTGCCACAACTTCAGCGTGGACTTGGAAATTCACTTCGTGATCACCCACGGTGCGTAACACACCTTGTGGTAAACGAACTTCACTTTTCGCGACATCAAAACCAGCAGCAGTTACCGCATCAGCGATATCACGCGCACCGATCGAGCCGAACAGTTTCCCGCCTTCACCCGCTTTTGTCTCGATGCTAACCGCACCCAGTGCATTGATTTTCTCAGCACGAGCTTGAGCTGCAGCAAGAACGTCAGCTAATTTAGCTTCTAATTCAGCACGACGAGCTTCGAAATACTCGATGTTTTGCTTAGTGGCAGGGACGGCTTTACCCTGAGGTACCAAGAAATTACGCGCATAGCCCGCTTTTACATTTACCTGATCACCCAGAGATCCTAGGTTTGTTACTTTATCAAGCAGAATAACTTGCATGACCTTATCCTCTTTAAGTCGTTATTGGACAATTACCGATTACTGATGGCGATCAGTGTACGGTAACAAGGACAGGTAACGTGCGCGCTTGATAGCACGAGCCAGCTGACGCTGGTATTTTGCACGAGTACCAGTGATACGGCTTGGTACAATTTTACCGCTTTCAGTGATGTAATTTTTTAGCGTTGCGATATCTTTATAATCGATCTCTTGAACGCCTTCCGCTGTGAAACGGCAGAACTTGCGACGACGGAAATAACGTGCCATTTGGCTAGTCTCCAGAATCTATCAATTCAATCTGCTCGGCATGCAGCACTAACTGACTCTGGCCATTTACGGCCTGATGGGTATGAATAAACCCTTGCAGTATCAGTGGCCTACCGACCGTTATATGTTGAGTAATTGGCTGATGTTGTTCTCCACTCATGATGACGGGAAGACGACATTTAGCCTGCCGAGATATCCCGGCTTCCCACTGCTGAGAGCAATGTTCAATAATGAACTGGCAATGTGGGATCCCTGATGGACTGACCTTTCTTACTACCGCAGTCACAACGTTACCAGACAGCTGTAGACGGTTAGTCATCATAAGGAATTACTCGTCAGAATCCTCAGCATCAACATCATCCATGGATTCATTCGCGTAATCTTCGCGACGATCACGACGCTCTTCTTTCGCTTTGACCATTGGAGAGGCTTCAGTAACGGCATGCTTAACACGCATGACCATGCTGCGGATAACGGCGTCGTTGAAGCGGAAGTTTGTTTCCAGCTCATCAATTGCACTCTGCGGCGCTTCAACGTTCAGCAGAACATAGTGCGCTTTGTGCAGTTTGTTAATTGGGTAAGCCAGCTGACGACGGCCCCAGTCTTCCAGACGATGGATCTTGCCTTCAGCACCAGTGATAGTACCGGTGTAACGCTCGATCATACCTGGAACCTGTTCGCTTTGGTCAGGATGAACCATAAATACGATTTCGTAATGACGCATCGATTGCTCCTTACGGATTATTCAGCCTCCTGTCAGGGTCAACCGCGGCCCATGGAAGCAAGGAACGTGTTAAAAGTGCGGCTGAAAAATTGACGCGTAAGTATAACGACTCCCCGAGCGTTACTCAAGACAATTACCAGACAATTTTACCGTCATGAGTATAAGGGGAGGCTTGGTATGTGGATGATGGGGGGCATTCGCCGCTCCCAGTAAGGAATCATCCGAGAGACAGACCCTGCCCCTCGGATAGCCTTTGGCTGATTAAGATAATTGACGCTGACGAATGGCTTCGAACAGACAAATACCCGTCGCCACCGACACATTGAGAGAAGAAACGCTGCCTGCCATAGGAATACTGATCAACTCATCACAATGCTCGCGGGTCAAACGACGCATCCCTTCCCCTTCAGCCCCCATCACTAACGCCATGGATCCGGTCATTTGGCTTTGATAAACCGTATGTGTTGCTTCTCCCGCCGTGCCCACAATCCAAATATGGTATTGCTGTAATAGCCGCATGGTCCGTGCCAAATTTGTCACACGGATCAAAGGCACCGTTTCCGCAGCACCACATGCAACTTTTTTGGCTGTGGCATTGAGTGGCGCCGCCCGATCTTTAGGTACAATGACCGCATGCACCCCTGCCGCATCTGCGCTACGTAAACACGCACCTAAATTGTGGGGATCCGTCACCCCGTCTAAAATCAGTAATAACGGCCTTTCTATATTTTCCAGTAGATCAGCTAAGTCACCTTCCTGATACTGACGTGCAGGTTTGACTTTAGCCACAATCCCCTGATGAACCGCCCCCTCAGTGGTACTATCCAACCACTGACGAGAAACCACCCCCACTGCAATGCCCTGTTTCTCTAAAGCCGCAATCAAGGGGTGCAATCTTTTATCATTACGACCTTGCAAGACAGACACTTCCTGCAAACGTTGAGGGTTGCGTTCCAGCAAAGACTGGACGGCATGAATACCAAAAATTATTTCGCTCATAGCTCTGTTCGATTGGTCTGTCATAAGGTGCGGTACCCTTGCCTTGCCTTGCCTTGCCGTACCGCTACGTTTAATAATTGTCCGCAAATCGCGTCAATTATCCTGCTGTTCTCTTTTTAGCGGCCCGTTTAGCCCGAGTCGCTGCCGCGATTTTACGTGTTTTTTCAGAAACAGGTTTGCTTTTTTTTGTTTTCCCGGCTGTCGATGCTTTCGCCCCTTGGCTTGCATCAGCGATCACGTTTTTGGATTTCACCGGTTTGACAGCAACCACCGTTTCAAGAGTTTGTCCCCCTTGAGAATGACTCGATTTAGTCCTGCGTCTTTTCTCTGACGAACGGGGCACTTTGCGCGATTTTTCTCTTGCTGTTTTGCCGGCACCTCTGGGTTTCCTACTGGCAGAAACCAGAGCAAAATCAATTTTACGTTCATCCATATGCACCGCTTGCACTTGAACATCTACCGTATCACCCAACTGATATCGCTGCCCACCGGCACTACCAATCAAGCGTTGAGCGACAGGATCATAGCGGTAGTAGTCATTATCAAGGGTCGAAACATGCACAAGCCCATCGATAAATAACTCACCTAACCGAACAAAAAAGCCAAAATTGGTCACACTTGAAATGACACCACTGAACGTGTTACCCACTTGATCTAGCATAAAATCACATTTTAACCAGTCCGCAACATCACGAGTTGCTTCATCTGCTCGCCGTTCTGTCAACGAACAGTGCTGACCAAGTTGCAACATTTGCTGCATATCATAGTGATAAGCCCCGCTCACCACAGCATCATGGCTCTGATTTTGTCCATCATCGGTGTTTTTAGCCAAAAGATATTTGATTGAACGATGTAACAGTAAATCAGGATAGCGACGAATTGGCGAGGTAAAATGGGCATAAGAACTGAGAGCTAGACCAAAATGTCCCCGATTTTCTGGATCATAGACCGCTTGTTTCATCGATCTTAGCAACATGGTTTGTAGCATTTCTGCATCAGGGCGATCACGGATCTGCTCAAGAAGATACGCATAATCCAGCGGTGTCGGTTTATTACCGCCACCTAAACTCAGACCTAATTCACTGAGCACACTCCGGAAACTTTTGATATTCTCTTCACTCGGTCTATCATGATCCCGGAAAAGCATCGGTTCTTGATGTTTTTCGGCAAAACGGGCTGATGCAATATTGGCCAAGATCATACATTCTTCAATGATTTTGTGGGCATCATTACGGCGAGTACGTTCGATTCTTTCTATACGTCTCTCTGCATTGAAGATAAATTTTGACTCATCCGTTTCAAACGCAATAGCCCCCCGCTCTATCCGAGACTGGTCAAGTGCTTGATAAAGATCATAGAGTTCATGTAAGTGTTTGACCTGAGACTGGTATGCTGAGCTCAGTTCAGGATCACCTTGCAAAATTTTCCACACTTTATTGTAGGTCAAACGCGCGTGAGAGTTCATCACGGCTTCATAATGCTGATATCCGGTGAGTTTGCCTTTCGCTGAAATGGTCATTTCACAGACCAAACATAAGCGATCGACATGAGGATTCAGTGAACATAGTCCATTAGATAAGATTTCCGGCAACATCGGTACGACTTGCGAAGGAAAATAGACAGAAGTTCCCCGTTTTTGTGCTTCATGATCCAATGGACTATCAGGTCGCACATAATAAGTCACATCCGCAATGGCAACCCACAAACGCCATCCTCCCCCCCGTTTTTTCTCACAATAAACGGCATCATCAAAATCACGAGCATCTTCACCATCAATGGTGACTAAAGGAAGCTGTCTTAAATCCACTCGTCCTTGTTTTGCTGATTCTGGCACCTGTTCACTGAGTGTGGCAATTTGCTGTGCAATATTCTCAGGCCACGTAAAGGGGATTTCATGAGTTCGTAGCGCCATATCCACAGCCAGCCCTGTACTCATGTCCTCACCGAGAATTTCAGTGATGCTACCTGTCGCTTTACTGCGGCGTGTTGGCCGTTTATCCAATGAAACAACGACCACTGCCCCCATTCTGGCATTCAGCGTTGCTTGTGGGTCAATTAAAATATCAAAGCTGAGTCGACTGTCATCTGGTACGACAAAACCTGCCCCAGCATCGACAAAGTAGCGTCCGACAATCTGTTCATTTCGCGGTTCAAGGATCCGAACGATCCTCGCTTCACGACGCCCTTTACGATCGGCATCCATCGGTTGAGCCAGAATCACATCCCCATGCATACAGCTTTTCATTTGCTCTGCCGAAAGATAATAATCCTCTTTCTGTCCTTCCGAACGCAAAAAGCCATAACCATCACGATGACCGATGACTTTACCACGAATTAAATCTAGCCGCTCCGGTAAGACATAACACTGACGACGGGTGAAAACCAGTTGCCCATCACGCTCCATCGCTCTTAAGCGACGTCGTAATGCTTCAAGTTGTTCTTCGCCAGCGATCTCAAGCTCCTGTGCCAACTCCTCGCGACGGATGGGTTTATCACGGCGTTGCAAGTGAGCGATAATGAATTCTCGGCTGGCAATCGGATTTTCATAATTATCCGCTTCCCGTTGTTTAAAGGGATCTTTTGACACAGAGTCCTCCAATGTCATTTTATTTATGCATATCCCGATTTGGTGTGAATACACGTTTAAGAATAAGATCCTCACCGACGTCATTCTGGGTGAGGCAACTCAGCCAAATCACTATACTTTCTGACAATCCTTTAACAGAAAGCACATAGTCTGAGTATTGAATTGATCGTCCCTTAATGTCGCCTTAGCAGTAATGAGACATGACGATTACCTGGTCATCATCCATTACCGGATCCTTTTATCAATTCATTGACTACCATATTGTAAAGCATAGCCTGTTACGCTTAATTGCGCAGTATGACTTTATGCGATTGGCCATTAAGGCCATTTAATATAGATGACATCATACACACTAAATTAAAACTATACCCAATAAAGAATGACATAGGGTGATACTCACGCGATTGACCAGTAAAGAGAAGCACAACGCGTCAGATCAGATAGGCAAAGAAAAAGAACGGCGGAAGACAAAGACAGAGCTGGTTAAACCAGCTCTGAAGGAGAGAAATTATGCGTCAAAAGGATCGCGTAATATCATTGTTTCACTGCGATCAGGTCCGGTGGAAATAATATCAACAGGTACCCCAGTAATTTCTTCAATACGTCGAATATAATTCAGCGCAGCCTGAGGCAATTGTTCGATACTTTTTGCGCCAAACGTATTTTCACTCCAGCCAGGCATAGATTCATAAATTGGCTCAAGCCCTTCCCAATTCTCTGCGGCTAAAGGAGTTGTTTGTACTTCACTGCCATCAGGTAAGCGGTATGCTGTACAAATTTTAATGGTTTCAAGCCCATCCAAGACATCCAATTTCGTCAAACAAAAACCAGACAGGGAATTAATTTGTACCGCACGGCGTACAGCAACGGCGTCCAACCAACCTGTGCGACGACGACGTCCTGTGGTTGCACCAAACTCATTGCCCTTTTTACCTAAATACTCGCCAACGTCATCAAACAGTTCTGTTGGAAAAGGCCCTGCACCAACCCGAGTGGAATAGGCTTTAACAATACCCAACACATAATCAACATGCCGAGGCCCCATACCTGAACCTGTTGCGACGCCGCCTGCAGTGGTATTTGAAGAGGTGACGTAAGGAAAGGTACCATGATCAATGTCTAATAAGGTGCCTTGCGCGCCTTCAAACATCATTAAATCACCGCGTTTACGGGCACTGTCTAGCAAATCAGAGACATCAACCACCATGCTGGTTAGAGTGTCTGCTACCGCTAACGTTTCCTGTAAAATCGTATCATAATCAACAGGTTCGACTTTGTAATACTGCACCAATTGGAAATTATAATACTCAACAATTTCTTTTAATTTTAGCGCAAAATTTTGTTTATTAAACAGATCGCCGACACGTAAACCACGACGGGCCACTTTATCTTCATAAGCCGGACCAATTCCCCGCCCAGTGGTACCGATCGCTTTGTCGCCACGAGCTTGCTCGCGCGCTTTATCCATTGCCACATGGTATTGCAATATCAAAGGGCAGGCTTCTGAGATAAGTAAACGTTCACGTACTGGCACACCACGCTCTTCGAGACCTTTCATCTCTTTCATTAAAGCTTCGGGTGAGAGTACCACGCCGTTACCAATAATACTGATCACATTTGAGCGTAGGATCCCTGATGGGATTAAATGAAGAACGGTTTTTTCACCATTAATCACCAGTGTATGACCGGCATTATGTCCCCCCTGATAACGAATTACGTATTTAGCCCGTTCCGTCAGCAGGTCTACAATTTTACCTTTGCCTTCATCACCCCACTGGGTGCCTAGTACGACGACATTCTTACCCATTTTACAGAATCACCAATTGCTTAAAAAAGAATTCTATCACTTGATTTTTGATGTTTCAGCATTTTTTAATGCATTTTTATTAGCCGCCGTTGAACAGCATGAGTTTAGCCTCATCTTTTCCTTTGCTCGCATCGTTTAACCCGATGAAAGCCTCACATTTCTTTCTCAGATCATGCGCAGAATACAAGCAGCTCCTTCATTTCGCTAACAAGAGACACTGAGTGCATATCGATGGCAATTAACCTGTTAAAAAATGAAAAGAGGGCGTTGTCAATCACAGTCAAACTGAGTAATGACCCAAACGTGTTTGCAAGCATTCAAGGGGGAAATTGGCGATGTGTTGACAGCCATCACTCGAGCTATCACTGGTAATGGCTGTTTATTTGTCACCACAAGGCAAACGGCGCCATTTAGCGTCTAACACAACACGGACTTAAATGATGTAGCTGACGACGTCTGGCTCCTGTTTACAAAGACGTAGCCAATCAATAATCGGCATTCTTATCGACAGATAAAAAAACCCATCCAGCTGATCCCTATCCTGCACAACGGCTTGTAATTGATAGAACTTACTGCGTAGTCGGCCCGCCTTTGGAGGAAGACACAGTTCGTACTGGACAATTTCGCCTGACAAGATTTCTGACAAGGCCTGCCATAACAATGGCATTCCCTGCCCAGAATGAGCAGATACCCACACCCTGATGGGCCGATTTTGCTCATTGCGATCGATTCTTGCTTCAAATTCAGACAGCTTATCAATTTTATTCATGATAAGTAGTACCGGAATTTCCTCAGCCTCAATTTCAGCTAACACCTCATTCACGGCTTCAATATTGTCATTAACGCGAGGATCCGCAGCATCAATGACATGCAATAATAGAGTTGCTTGTCGGGTTTCTTGTAAGGTGGCTTTGAAGGCGGCAACCAAATCGTGAGGAAGGTGCCGAATAAAGCCCACCGTGTCAGCCAGCACCACTTCGCCAACATCAGCAACAAAAAGACGCCGCAATGTCGGATCCAGTGTGGCAAACAGCTGATCAGCCGCATAAACCTCAGCAGATGTCACTTGATTAAAGAGTGTCGATTTCCCTGCATTCGTATAACCAACCAGCGAAACTGTTGGGATATCCGCTTTTGCGCGAGCCTGTCGCCCTTGCTCTCGTTGCCGCTCAACACGTTCAAGACGGGAAAGTATCTGACTGATACGGTTACGTAACAAGCGCCTGTCCGTCTCAAGTTGGGTCTCTCCAGGACCGCGTAAACCGATCCCCCCCTTCTGTCGCTCAAGGTGAGTCCATCCCCGAACCAAGCGGGTAGAAAGATGACGTAATTGAGCCAACTCGACTTGTAATTTCCCTTCATGTGTCCGTGCACGCTGGGCAAAAATATCTAAGATCAATCCGGTACGGTCAATCACTCGGCAAGCACACAGTCGCTCCAGATTACGTTCTTGGGCAGGTGACAGCGAGTGGTCAAATAAGACGACCGTTGCGCCACTTTCTTTCACAGCTTGTGCGATTTCTTCCGCTTTACCTTCACCCACAAAATATTTGGGATGGGGCGCTCGACGGCTAGCCGTGATAATTTGCAACGATTCAATGCCCGCTGAGGAAACAAGAGTTTCGAACTCCTGTAAATCCTCAACGTCATGCTGTTGTGTAAACCAAATGTGCACCAAAACGGCCTGTTCACCAGCTTCATAACGATCAAACAAACACTTACCTCCGCGCTATCAGGCATTCGTGATACCTAACAGAAATCCCTTAAACATTACCTTCACTTAACTGTTATTGCTCTCATCTGATTCAGTGTGTTCGGTGGTTACAGATCGGGTATTCTGATGCCCACCACAATGGGTATGCGAGCAATTTTTGGTCGGAACCACTGTCGAAATAGCATGTTTAAATATCAACTGCTTCACACCTTGGTTTTTCAGTATGATACAAAACTGATCAAAACAATGGATATGCCCTTGTAGCTTAATACCATTTACCAAGTAAACATTCACAAAAATACACTCTTTGCGAATACAATTTAAAAACGGGTCTTGTTGTTGTAGCCCTTTATTTGACATGCTATCCTTTCCTTATTTAAAGTACAATTTCTGTCCGTTCTACAGTAAGACGAACGAAAAAATCAATAAAATCAAAAGTGTGAATTCAGTAGTAACCAACCTGCTCACTAAATACTCATCTTATCCTCTATCATATCGAGGGATTGAGAGAGTTGTTCTGATTCCAGCCAATGTAAATGTTGCCATCCTCTAAGCCAAGTGATCTGACGCTTTGCCAGCTGCCTAGTCGCACATATCCCTTGAAAAACCATTTGGTCATAATCTATCTTTTGTTCAAGATACGACCACATCTGCCGGTAGCCTACACACCTGACTGAGGGCAAATTGGGGTGCAAATCACCTCGGCGATATAATGCTATGACCTCATCTTCAAAGCCTAAGTTCAGCATATTATAAAAACGTTGTTCAATTCGCTGATGCAATTGCTGGCGATCCTCGGCGGCTATCGCAAACTGAGTGACATCATACGGCAAAACCTTATTTTTTATATGGCTTAATTCTGTTAATGTTTTACCTGAAATTAAAAACACTTCCAATGCTCGCAATAACCTCTGTGGATCATTGGGATGAATGCGCGCAGCCGCCACAGGATCGATCGTTTGTAATTGCTGGTGCAAACTGCCCGTTCCCTGCTCGGAAACTTGTCGCTCAAGCTTGGCTCTGATTGCAGGGTTGGCTGCCGGAAGCGGTGATAACCCTTCAAGCAAGGCTTTAAAATACAGCATAGTGCCACCAACCAATAGTGGTATTTTGCCCTGACTGGTGATATCTGTCATTTCATTTAAAGCATCACGACAAAAATCAGCCGCGGAATACGTTTCTGCGGGATCAAGAATATCAAGTAATCGATGCGGAGCCTCCGCTAACTCAGCGGCATCAGGTTTGGCAGTACCAATATCCATACCTCGATATATCAGTGCTGAGTCAACACTGATAATCTCCACAGGAAGCCGCTGCCTGAGTGCGATGGCCAGACGCGTCTTTCCAGAGGCAGTGGGGCCCATCAAGAAAATCGCTTTAGGTCGTGCTGCTGGTATGAGAGTCATAGATTAAAGCTTCAGTTATACCTGTAAGTACCACGGGACTCAGTAATCCCGCGGGCGGATCTTGGACAATATTGGGAACTTGACTTTCTAGCTCTGCCAGCAATGCGATAGCCTGACTCAAATTCCATTCATTACATTGCAGACAACTATGCTTGACTAACCAATTCAAAAAGCGGTCCACTGTCATATTATATTCTTTTTGTTCGACGAAATAGTGTAGCATTTCGGGAATTAATTTTTGTAAATTTCGTGTCCTTAGGGGTAAAGGCACCGCACTGACGATAATCTGTTTTCCCTCACTCATTATATCGATACCCAGTCGACTTAGCATCGTCTGATGGTATTGAAGCACACGCTTTTCAGAAGGTTCAGCTTTCAAGCGAAGCGGAATAAGCAACGGTTGTGATTTTATGTCTTGATCTTGCGGTGTCAGTCGAAATTTTATCAACGCCCTCTCTGCCTGACTCAAAAAAACCAAGGCGAATTGCTGCTGTTTTTCAACTAACGCAAATTGCTTTTGGTACACCGTCAAAACACGACCAAAACTGTAAGGATTATCGACATGCGCAACACTCGGCTGGCCTGCGTTCGCCACCTTATCACGTGGTGTCACCACATTGTCAGTCGAAAGCAGCTGCTGATAATTTTCACCTTCCGATTTTCGGTAAATCTCCGCATTCAAGGAATAATGTCCACCTCGACTGACGGTCGTCGATGGCAAAGAAGACACTGGCTGAAAACGCCACGCTTCCTGCCCAATGTCAGCGTCGGTTTCCCGTTCTTGAGATACCCGCTGCTGCGGTGTGGCAAAAATATTCCCCCCTGCCGCAACACGATTTTGTAAAGCATGTTTAGCGGGTGGCGATGGATCCATTGTCATCACCTCCGCATTTTGCAACGCGCTCAAAACGCCCTGATAAATAAAATCATGCACCAACCTCGACTGATGGAAACGGACTTCGTGTTTTGCCGGATGCACATTGACATCCACCTGCCGAGGATCAATCTTCAGATATAAAACATAGGCTGGCAGTTGCTGCTCGCCCAATTTATCCTGATAGGCTTGCCGTATCGCATGATTGATTAATCGATCACGCATCATACGGCCATTGACATAAAAATACTGAAGATCAGCGAAATTTTTCGTGCTATCCGGTGTGGCAACCCAACCCTCGAGACTTAAAGGTTCATGCTGCCACTGTAATTTAAGTGAATGTTGTAAAAAAGCAGGGCCGCAAATAGCAACCAGTCGTTTTTCTTGCTGCGGTTCGTCGCTAGCCGCACGATACTGTCTGATAAGTTTACCGTTATGCCTTAATGTGAGATGAACGTCAAAGCGCGCTAGAGCAATACGACGGACAACTTCATCAATATGCGCAAATTCGGTTTTTTCAGTACGCAAAAATTTTCGCCTTGCCGGGGTATTATAAAAGAGATCGAGTACCTCAAGGCTAGTGCCGCAGGGATGGGCTGCCGGTTTGACGATGACTTGCATATCCCGACCTTCTGCATAAGCCTGCCAACCTTCACTCTGGGCTTCTGGTCGTGAGGTGAGTGTTAACCGTGATACTGAACTGATACTGGCCAGCGCCTCTCCTCTAAATCCTAGGCTGACAATTGCTTCCAAATCCTCCAAACAATCAATTTTACTGGTTGCATGGCGAGACAAAGCCAAGGCCAATTGATCTTTATTGATCCCCTTACCATTATCACGGATAGCGATACGCTTCGCCCCACCTTGTTCAATGTCAATCTCAATACGACTTGCACCTGCATCAAGGCTATTTTCAATAAGCTCTTTTACCACCGAAGCAGGGCGTTCAACCACTTCTCCGGCAGCAATCTGGTTCGCTAATTGCGGTGGTAAAATTTTTATGTCCATTCCGCATCCCTATCCGTCAATTTAAGCGGCCTGATGATTATTTAATGATTAAAACTTGCCCTAACTTCACATTACTGCTTGTCATCTTGTTTTGTTTCATAATTGTGGCCGGGCTTACATGATAACGTCTCGAAATTTTGCTTAACGTGTCACCTTTAATCACCGTGTGTCGACGTACCGCTGTCGGCAGAGGACTGTCCTCCCCTTTTGTCTCGCCATCATGGCGTTTAGAGGCGGGGGCGACGACCTGATAAGCATGGTTAATAAAATAATTATGCAACCCCTGATAGATGGCTTTCGCAATTTTATTCTGGTGGGCCTGACTGCCCAGCAATTTTTCTTCCTGCGCATTGCTGATAAAGCCAGTTTCAACCAATAAGGATGGGATATCTGGTGAGCGAAGTACACCTAAACTGGCATGTTCTGGTAAAGCTTTATGCAATGTCGTGACCGTGCGCAGCCTTTGCAGTACTTTGGTTGCAACATCATAGCCAACTCGTTGGGAATGACCAAATTGCAGATCCAGCACCGCCTGACTCAGGTAAGGATCCATCTGCGAGTTGGCCAATAAATCCCCTGCCCCCCCTAACAATTCAGATTGCTTTTCTTTTTGTTCAAGCCAATTCGCCATTTCTGAATTTGCGCGACGATTAGATAATACCCAAACAGAGGCACCTCGCGCAGTATGATTAGGGGCTGAATCCGCGTGAATAGAGACCAAGACATTCGCATTTTCTTTACGGGCGACGTCAGAACGCCCCATTACCGAAATAAAATAATTGCCGTTTCGCGTCATCACTGCATGAAACAAAGGATCCGCATTCAGTAACCGCTGCAATTTTCGAGCAATCGCAATGGTCACATTTTTTTCTTTTAGTCCTTTTTGCCCAATCGCCCCCGGATCCTGTCCACCATGGCCCGCATCAATCGCAACGGTAATCACTGGATTACGCACAACCTTACCACCCGGATAACTGGTTGTATTACTATTGGTCACTTTTTGAGGCTGTTGTTGTTTGAAAGGATCCCGCTGACCGCTTGCTTGTGGCGTGACATTGAGAGGGGGGCTTAATGCACGAATGCTCCCTTTTAAACGCCAAAACGTTTGGTTTTTGATCAGGACAACTTGTCCTTTCGCCGATTGATTCAAATCAAAAACCAAGCGAATACTCTGCCGGTTAAGGGGTTTACTGGTACGGATCTGCTGTAAAATATTTTTACCGCTAAATTTCAACGGTAGACCTTTCACCACCACCGATTTTTGTAAATCAAGGACTAACCGTGGTGGATTTTGTAGCATAAACCAAGAATAGCCAGGTTTATCGACGAAATTCAGTTCAACGTTCGCCACACGAGTGCCGTTATTAATATTAATATCATGCAAGGTGGCGGCATGGCTTGCTAAACAGAATAACCAGCAACTGATTAGCACAGAAACGAGGGTTCGAAAGAGAGCCACAAACTTCATGCACCGACTCCATCAGCGGTTAACTGCTGCAAAATACCGGTACCATACGCAGACAAGGCCGTCAGTACCACCAGACGACCGTGCTCCTGATAAGTCAGAGTAATACTCAGGTCTCCGTCAGGTAAGATCCCTGCTCCGCGCTGTGGCCACTCAATCAGACAAATACTGTCTTTAACAAAATAATCTCTGATCCCCATAAATTCGAGCTCTTCAGGATCAGCCAAGCGGTACAGATCAAAATGATAAATACATCGCCCTGCTAGCTGATAGGGCTCCACTAAGGTATAGGTGGGACTTTTCACATTTCCCTGATGCCCAAGACTTTGTATAAATCCCCGACAAAAAGTGGTTTTACCTGCTCCTAGATCACCATAGAGATAAACGGTGGTTGTCTGCCGACTCAACGCCGCTAAACGTGCAGCGAGAGTCAAGGTATCCTGCTCATGGTGTAGTTCGAGAGTCACTGTTTTCATAGTAATTGTTAAAAAATCCGGATTGGAAAGTTGATCCCGATATCGAGTCACCTCATTCAGCAATGGCGCCTAGTGACTCATCATCCCGCTCAGAGCATATAAATAACCAATTGTTTTGATTATTAAAAAATAAAAATCCTGACTGATTTTCTGGATATTTTTTATGGTAGACGACCGATCAGGACATCTGCTCTACATAGGGGAAAATGCGGAACAAGAATACACAACTATGCGCTAAATCCTGTGCCGATTGTTCCTTAGCAGCCTGTCAGGGCTGAAGCAGCATAATGAACAATGAAGTTGGTAATCACCTCATGTTCACTAAAATGATTCCCTCATCTGACTGCCCATACCTGAACTATCTGTATACTATCATAATCCCACAAACAGAGAGAATGCCCCTCTGCCACTTAACAGATTATTAAGCTGATCTCAACAGATAATAGGGATTTTTAAATAAAATACTCCCTGTGTATAAAATTTCTAACAATCAAAGAGTTTCCCTCGCCTCTTCAAAAAGATAAATACGAGGATATCAACTAAAATTGATATAAAACAATAAATTGAGAAAAAATAAAATATAAATAGCGATATAATAAAACTTTATATGCAGTGAAAAAATTGTGCATAACTCTGTTTATAATTTTGTTAAAACGCATTAAGGTAGGGGCTAAGTAAAGTTTTTTATACTAAGACTCAGCATCGAGGGATGTGCTGAGGGGTGAACAGGCTCAATCACGACAATGAACTCTGTTATTTTAGACTTGAAAGCATAAGAGCCAGCTTGCTATGTTATTCTTTCACGCAGTTTTTTGCAATAATTGAGCGCACCAGCACGCTGACTTCTTAGTGATACCATCGTTAAACTATTGAATTTAATGTTATTTTAAGTCAGTCATTTACTGGGAATCGTTGTTATCGCTTTCAATAATAAGGAACAATATGAGTAATAACCAAATCATCTGGGTTGCAGACCAATGGTCTAAGCAGGATAGCCCCACAACAGGTATCACTGACCATTGTACGTGGATGGCCTCGAGTGTTTTTGATGGTGCTCGTTCAGTTCGGGGCTATCTTCCCGATCTAGCAGCACACTGTCAGCGAGCGATCCGTTCAGCCAAGGTGATGGGCATGGAGCCCAAGCACACTGATCAAGCGATTCTTCATCTCATCAAGCAGGGCTTGGATCAGCTTTCTCATCATACTGATTATTATATTAAAATTTTATTTTTTTGCCCCGGCGGCTTCCTGCAACCCGATCCAGCCAGCACGACCTTAGCGATCCATATTTTTGAAGCACCGATCCCAGAAGATAGCGGCTTTTCTGCCACAATGAGTCCGTTCCAACGGCCTGATGCATTGCAGGCTCCCACCGAAGCTAAAGCATCCTGCCTTTACCCGAACAGTCAAAGGGCATTGCGAGAAGCAAATGCTCGGGGATTCAGTAATGCCATCATGTCTGATTCCCAAGGTAATATTGCTGAATTTACGACTTCAAATTTATGGATTGTCAAAAATGGGATCGCGCTGACACCGGTTCCCAACGGTACCTTTCTCAATGGCATCACCCGCCAGCGATTAATTAAACTGTTTAAACAAGAAGGAATTGCGGTAGAAGAACGCACATTGAACAAGGACGATGTCCTGAATGCAGATGAGATTTTCAGTACTGGAAATTTAGGCAAAGTCCTGCATTGCAATCGGATTGAGGCGAGATCCCTAGAAAGGGGCCCGATTACCGCACGCGCTCGTGAACTCTACCACACTTTTACGTTGCAATCAGAACGTCTCGATTCAGCTAAATAGTACCGATTAGCAACTTATATTCACATTGCTCTTTACGTGGGAAGGTCGATTTTTACTTTCCCACCTTGATCAAAAACCCCGACCCCGTACGTCGCTCACATTGAGGCTCCCCCCCACACAGTGAAATGACTTTCATTAAGTTATTCCTCACCTATTCATTTGAGTAAAGCCTTTACTTTACCTGACCCTCCGGATGAGTCCCTAAAATGAGACGCCATGACATACCCATCAAAACGACCTACAGGTAAATAAGAGTCAGGCAATAAAACTAGGAGTCTATATCTGCGCTGACATACAGATGAGTAAGTGAATGGATATGTGGATGAGTGGTTGCGTGCTTGGGTTATTGATTGGGGAAGAATTGGAGCGGGAAACGAGACTCGAACTCGCGACCCCGACCTTGGCAAGGTCGTGCTCTACCAACTGAGCTATTCCCGCAGGGCGTTGTGCTGTTATGACTTAATTGTATATCAAATTTGGAGCGGGAAACGAGACTCGAACTCGCGACCCCGACCTTGGCAAGGTCGTGCTCTACCAACTGAGCTATTCCCGCAGTGTTGTGCTGTTATGACTGATTGTATGTCAAATTTGGAGCGGGAAACGAGACTCGAACTCGCGACCCCGACCTTGGCAAGGTCGTGCTCTACCAACTGAGCTATTCCCGCACCTGAAACGGCAATTTATTCTCCGTCATGGGGAGCGAATTATACGAGGATAATTGCTTTTCGCAAGCCCCTAGACCACGTTTTTTTTATTATCCGCTCACAATTGATGATTTTGAACTCAACTTGGTTAAAACACAGACAAATTACAGCCTTAAAAAGTGTGTGCGATACCATGTCAGTTCCTTAATTGATTCCCGGATGTCATCCAACGCCTGGTGCGTGCCTTTTTTTACAAATCCCTCCATCACCTCAGGCCGCCAGCGTCGAGCTAACTCTTTTAATGTACTGACATCAAGATAACGATAATGAAACCAAGCTTCGAGTAATGGCATATATTTATACAAAAATCGGCGATCTTGGCCCACACTATTACCACAAATGGGTGAGCAGCCCTGTGGCACCCATTGCTTTAAAAAGTCCAGCGTGGCCTGTTCTGCTGATGCCTCATTCCAAACACTGCTTATTACGCGCTCAACTAGGCCGCTATGGGTGTGGGTCGTGGTATTCCACTCATCCATCATCGCTAACTGTGTGGCCGTTTGATGAATCGCTAAGACTGGCCCTTCTGCTAAAATATGCAGATCTTTATCCGTGACGATGGTGGCAATTTCAATAATACGATCCTTTTCGGGATCAAGACCGGTCATTTCGAGATCGATCCAAATTAAATTATTCTCACTACAACTCGCCATGAAAGCTCCTCTGTTGCTAAAATCGATATTTTCTCGGTAATTCAGTGTATCATACGGGTTTTGCCCTGCTGGGCGAAGCTTGGCAACGCGAGCGAGGATCTGTGAGCAAAACGAAATTATCAAAAGGTCAGCGCCGTCGGGTTGATGCAAACCATCAACGTCGACTTAAGCACTCGTCCTCTACAGCGCCTGCTGATGATAGCCTGTTTGGTGAACCGATAGAAGGCCGAGTCATCAGTCGCTTGGGAATGCATGCAGACATCGAGGATGCTAACGGTCATATTATTCGCTGCAATCTGCGACGCACTCTCAGCTCGCTGGTAACTGGTGATCATGTCATTTGGCGTGCCCCTATGAGTGGTGTAGGCAAAGGCATTGTTGAGGCGGTACACCCGCGCAGTTCGGTACTGACCCGTCCCGATTTCTACGATGGTGTCAAACCGATTGCAGCAAATATTGATCAGATTATTATCGTTTCTGCGATATTACCCGAGCTGTCACTCAATATTATTGATCGCTATCTGGTTGCTAGTGAAACCCTTGAGATCCGTCCCTTATTAGTCTTAAATAAAATCGATTTACTGGACGATAAGACTAAAATACGGATAGATACACAGATGAATATCTACCGGAATATCGGCTATGACGTACTGATGGTATCGAATAACCTACAACAAGGGCTCGCACCATTGCAACAGGCTTTGACCGATCGGATCAGTATTTTCGCGGGTCAATCTGGGGTGGGTAAATCAAGTCTACTTAATCAGCTGCTGGGCTTAGATATTAATCAGCAACAACCCATTTTAACCAATGATGTCTCTGATAACTCAGGCCTTGGCCAGCATACTACCACCGCATCGCGCCTTTACCATTTTCCCGACGGGGGCGATGTGATTGACTCACCAGGTGTGCGTGAATTTGGCCTATGGCATCTGTCGCCCCAACAGGTCACCCAAGGATTTATCGAATTCCGTCATTATCTTGGTTGCTGTAAATTCCGAGATTGTAAACACGGTGAGGATCCGGGATGCGCAATCAGAAAAGCCGTTACTGAAGGAAAAATCGCGCCTGAGCGTTATGACAGCTACCATCGCATACTCGAGAGTATGAGTCAGGTTAAAGTTAGAAAAAATATTGGGATAGAAAAATAGTCGTTATCCCATCACAACGTAATACTATCCCGTTCAGTGTCAATCTGGCGGTCGGTTTATAAAAGTAGTTTGGAGGCCTGTGTGCTTGAACGTATAAAACTTGCTATTAATGCAATCCTACCTAAAAAACATCTCACCGAACTTGCTGGTTGGGGTGCAAATCGCCAAGGTGGCTGGTTAACTAAAGCTGTCATTGATATTTTTGTTTGGTATTACAAAGTCGATATGAGCGAAGCTCGCTATCCTGACACCGCCCACTACAAAACGTTTAATGAGTTTTTTACCCGACCATTAAAAGAAGGCGCGAGAGTCATTGACGGAGATATCGCCACCGTGATCCAACCCGCTGATGGAGCCATCAGTCAAGCTGGTGCGATTGATCAAAGCCAGATTTTCCAAGCGAAAGGACGTCATTACTCGTTGGAGGCCTTACTGGCTGGCGATGAGAATAGAGCAAATAGCTTTATTAATGGCCAATTTATTACTACCTATCTGGCACCTCGTGATTATCATCGCGTCCACATGCCTTGTGACGCACTGCTGACCGAAATGGTCTATGTACCTGGTGATCTGTATTCCGTTAATCCCCTCACCGCACAGAATATTAACAATCTGTTTGCCCGTAATGAACGTGTTATTTGTTACTTTGATACTGAATTTGGACCTATGGCACAAATTCTGGTCGGCGCAACCATTGTGGGCAGCATTGAAACCAGTTGGGCAGGAACGATTAATCCGACTCGAGAGGGGGTAATTCGCCGCTGGCGCTACCCTGCGCGCAATGAAAGTGGTGCGTTACTGTTACAAAAAGGGCAAGAAATGGGACGCTTTAAGCTCGGTTCCACAGTGATCAATCTGTTTACGCACGATAAAATTTCACTGTGCAATACACTGACAGCCGGTACAATCACTCGTTTGGGGCAGCCCCTTGCTACAAGCCTGACGCCTGATACCGTCCCCAACTCGACCCCAGAAAAGCCCCCAGTCTAGTAGGAGAGTTTTGTGCGCTGCCTTATTTTTTGGTTACTTCTTTTCGTCTCATCCTTGATCCACCTTGCTCAGGCAGTCCCTGATGCCAATATTATCCGTCAAAATCTAGAAGAGACAAAAAATAATGGCAGCCTTGATGCCACGATAAAATCCGCCACGCTGCATCATTTGCAAAATAGCTTGGATTTAATAAATAGACGCGATAAGTCCATTGAAAACGCGAAAAAATACAAACAAATTATTGATGATTTTCCTAAACTGTCAGCCAGCTTACGCCGACAGATCACCCCACAGCAAAATATAGAAAAAAGCCCAGCCAGTAATTTATCGAAAACCCAAATTGAACAGGAGCTGTTGCAAACCAGTAGACAAATTTTAGAAGAAAACCAAAGATTACAACAACAACAGGATATGAGCCGTGAAATCAGTGAATCGTTGATCCTATTGCCGCAACAACTGACCCTCGCCAGACAAGCGTTATACGAAAGTAATCGCCGACTGCAATCTCAAAAAACGGCGACAACACAGATCGAGCAGGCAAAACAGTGGGTCATTGAAGCTCAAAAAGAGGCTGATAAGGCCAAAGTTGAAGAGCTCGAGCTGGCACAGCTTTCTGCTAATAATCGTCAAGAGCTGGCAAAATTACAGGCGAATTTTTCTCAACAGCATCTGACCCAATTGGATGATTATGCCCAAAATTTAAGAAATAAGCTGAATGATTTGCGGCAAAATGAGGCGCAGCAAGCCCTCGAACAAACACTGCAAGCTGAACAAACTAGCCAAAATCTGCCTGAAAATATCACGCATCAGTTAAATATAAACCGCGATTTATCGGCAGTACTTAATGAACAAGCCACTCAGATGGCTGAAATTGCTAACCAACAACGCCTCATTAGTAATCAGATTTTGGTGGTACATCAAGCGATGACGACCCTTAACGAGCAGTCACAGTGGTTGGATGCCTCCCCCTTACTGGGAGAGGCGTTACGCGCTCAAATTGCCCGTTTGCCTGATCCACCGCCGATCAGAAAAATAGACAACCAAATAGGTGAACTGCGAGTACAGCGACTGCAATATGAAGAACAACTCAACCGCCTAAGCGCAGAGCAAGGACATTGGCTAGATGCAGAAAACTTGACCAAAGAACAGCATGATTTGCTGGCCAATCAACTGAAGATCCAACAGAAACTGTACAATTCGATCCTTTCCGGCTCCGATTCTTTGATCTTAGAAATCGCCAAGCTGAAAGTCGCGAATACTCAGTTAGAAAACAGCCTGACCGAAGTCAGAGAGGCCGCTCACCGTTATCTGTTTTGGAGTGCAGATATTAATCCTGTTACCGTGCATTATCCGGTTCAAGTACTCAAAGACCTCTTTCGTCTGTTGTCGTTGGATACACTCGGTCAACTCAGTAAAGCGCTGATCATGGTGATAACCAGCAAAGAGTCTCTGCCGCCTGTCTTGGGCGCGTTGTTGCTGGTGGTGATAAGTATCAGTTCCCGTCGTCACTATCATGAATTTCAGCTTAGGGCTTCACAGCGAATAGGTAAAGTCACTCAGGATAGTTTTACCTTAACGTTACGCTGTGTCATATGGTCTATTTTGGTTGCCTCACCGATCCCCGTATTATGGGCAGCCTTAGGCTATGGCCTACAAACTGCTTGGCAGTGGCCAACCGCCGTTGCCATTGGCGATGGGATCACCGCGACTCTGCCACTTCTCTGGGTTTTTATGATAAGTGCCTCTTTTGCCGCAAATAACGGATTATTTATCGCCCATTTCCGCTGGCCTGCGGCAAAAGTCGCACAAGTGATGCGCTATTATTCACTCAGTGTTGGGGTGATTATTCCACTGATCATGTTACTCAACTCACTCGATAATTTCGATGATAGGCAGTTTGTTTCATCACTTGGCCGCTTATGTTTTGTGCTTATTTGTATCGCGCTTACCCTGGTCACCAATACATTAAGGCGCACGGGGTTACCACTTTATTACGATAGGCAAGGTAGCAGCGATAATCTGATTAATCGGCTGCTATGGGATTTCATGCTTGCCATCCCTCCCATCGCCGCCATTGCCTCCTGCCTTGGATACCTCGCAACCTCGCAGGTTCTCTTGGCAAGGATGGAAACGTCCATGGCAATTTGGTTTGTTTTATTGGTCGCTTACCATATTATTCGCCGCTGGATGCTGATCCAACGGCGTAGGATCGAATTTGACCGAGCACGTCAGAAACGTGCGGAGAGATTGACCATCCGCTCCCGCTATGCTCAGGATGAAGAATGGCAAAATTCCCCAGAAAACAGCGAACTGGTTGATGAACCCGTGGTCGATCTGGACGCGATCAGCGCACAATCCTTAAGGTTGGTTCGCTCATTATTGGCTTTGATCGCCCTGATCTCTTTAATCGTGCTCTGGTCAGAGTTGAATTCAGCTTTTGCTTTTCTCGAAAATATTCCCCTGTGGGATGTCAGTACCACAACCCAAGGCGTAGAAAGCACGGAGTCCATTAAGCTTGGACCTGTACTGATTGCAATTCTGGTCTTGATTATTACCCTACAGTTGGTGAGAAACATGCCAGCATTACTGGAATTAGCCATTTTACAGCATTTAAGCCTGACACCCGGCACGGGTTATGCGATCACCACGCTGACCAAATACATTTTAATGATCATTGGTATCATCGTCGGCCTCACGATGTTAGGTATTGGCTGGGCAAAGTTACAGTTTGTGGTTACAGCATTAGGATTGGGGTTAGGTTTTGGTTTACAGCAAATTTTTGCTAATTTCGTGTCCGGTCTGATTATTCTTTTTGAAAAACCAATACGAATCGGCGATACGGTGACGATCCGCAGCCTGACAGGGACGGTCTCAAAAATCAATATCCGAGCAACGACCATCACTGATTGGGACAGAAAAGAAATTATCGTTCCTAATCAGGCATTTATAACTGAACAATTTGTAAACTGGTCACTTTCTGATTCGATCACACGGGTCGTATTAAATATCCCTGTGCCTGCCCATGTCAGCAGCGAATTAGCAACGAATCTGCTACGTAAAGCCGCATCAAAATGTCAGCATGTACTAAATAATCCCGCACCAGAGGTTTATCTGGTTGAATTAAATCAAGGTATTCAGTTATTCGAGTTGAGGCTGTTTGCCGCAGAAATGGGTCATCGGATGCCATTAAGAAATGATATTCATAAACTGATTTTACAAGAGTTTGCCGAGAATAACATTGAAATGCCCTATCCTCCGATGCAAGTTCGATTGGAACATATCGGTAAAAAAAGTGCCCAGTCAGTGCATTATCAGAGTGGCGAGATCTAAATTGGTGTTCCTTCTGCCCTGCGCTTAATTAACTTTTAGGGCAGAAGGTTATGGCATCAGCAGCGCTGTACCGGAAAAGCGATGACCTCACTCAATGTCTCCGCTTTTAATGCCAGCATAATCAGGCGATCAACCCCCAGAGCCACGCCAGAACACGCTGGCATGCCCTGCTCGAGTGCAGCAAGTAAATACTCATCCACAGGCTGAACAGGCAGCCCTTTTGACGCACGTTTCCGATTATCCTGTTCAAAACGCAGGCGTTGTTCTTGGCTATCCGTTAACTCTCTAAAACCATTCGCCAGTTCAATACCTCGGAAATACACTTCAAATCGTTCAGCAACGCGATGATCCTCAGTGCTGATCTCTGCTAAAGCGGCCTGAGAGGCAGGAAAATGATAAATAAACACCGGTTTTTCTTGACCAATAACAGGCTCGACACCCAACATAAACAACAGTTGCAATAAAGTATCCCTGTCTTCTTCTCGCTGTGCGAGCTCAGCAACATCTAATTTTTCTGCTACTGCGAGTAACTCTTCTTTTTCAGCGCTGAGCGGATCCACCCCAAGATGACGAATAAACGCTTGCTGATAAGAGAGGGTCTCAGCACTGTCACACTCTAAGATCTCTTGCAACAAATCATCGACTTCGTTCATAAGACGATACATATCATAATGCGGGCGGTACCATTCTAGCATGGTGAACTCTGGATTATGATAACGACCAGCTTCTTCATTCCTAAAGCTACGCCCCATCTGATAAATGGGACCACTGCCTGCCGCTAATAACCGCTTCATATGGTATTCAGGGCTCGTCATTAACCAGAGATCAATACCATTGGCCGCACCAGGACCGACAAATTGGGTCTGAAAAGGCACGAGATGGACGTCTGTTACTGTCGCCTGACTCATCGCGGGAGTTTCTACCTCGAGGATCCCTCTATCAGCAAAGAAACGTCGCACACTGGCCAATAACTCTGCACGTTTTAATAAATTCTCAATGGGTGCAGAGGGCTGCCAGTCGGCATTATCATTCATACAGCTAAACTCCATAGACACCGATTCGGTTGCGCCGTGTATTCAGATCCTGTTCACATAACCAGTTTCATCATCACTAAAAGGAGATACCCCATCGGAACCTCAGTGTTCCGATCGTTGGGGTACAGTCTATCCGGTAAGTTCCATGCAGCGCTGTTATATGCTCACGGAAAGATTTAACCAGATCAACATGACTGTCTATCTGGTGAGATAACAAGTCAATCAAAGTATTCAAAACAAAGTATACTTGGACGCTATTTTACGCGTGATACATATTCACCTGAACGGGTATCAACGCGGATCACTTCGCCAATTTGCACGAATAACGGCACTTTTACAACCGCGCCAGTCGTCAGCGTAGCAGGTTTACCACCAGTACCCGCAGTATCGCCCTTAAGACCAGGATCAGTCTCGGTAATTTCCGCTTCAATGAAATTAGGCGGAGTCACCATGATCGGATTACCATTCCACAATGTCACGATACATTCCGCTTGATCTTGTAACCAGATCCCATTGTCACCAATGGCTTTCGCCTCAGCAGCCAACTGCTCAAATGTGCTATTATTCATGAAATGCCAGAACTCACCGTCGTTATAAAGGTAAGTCAGTGTCACATCAACAACGTCTGCGCCTTCTGCAGAGTCTGTTGATTTAAATGTTTTTTCAATTAATTTACCGGTTAACAGGCGGCGCATTTTTACACGAGCAAAAGCCTGCCCTTTACCGGGTTTTACAAACTCACTGGATTCGATAGCATAAGGCTCACCATCGAACATAATTTTAAGACCGTTGCGAAAATCATTGCTAGAATACGTTGCCATAAAGGCCCTCTATCATTTTAAACTGGTATCAAATCCCAAAATGGCAAATATTGTAACCCATAAAGCCCCTAATAGAGAAGACTGGATCCAACAACTGGCAACGGTTGTGACTGACCCCGAGCAATTATTAACAATGCTGGAATTAGAACACCTGCCTGAATTACAGCAAGGGGCCGCTGCGAGACAACTTTTTGCCTTACGGGTTCCTCTGCCTTTTATTGCCAGAATGAAAAAGGGGGATGCCAGTGATCCCCTCTTATTACAAGTACTGACTCAGTCAGCTGAGTTTATTGAAAGTCCTGGTTTCAGTTATGACCCACTCGATGAACAACAGTCTGTCGTACCTGGTTTATTGCATAAATATCATAATCGCGCATTATTATTGGTGAAAACAGGGTGTGCTGTAAATTGTCGCTACTGCTTTCGTCGCCATTTCCCTTACCAAAACAATCAAGGTAACAAACATAACTGGATGCAAGCATTAGAGTACATTGCCTCACATCCTGAATTAGAAGAGATCATTTTTTCCGGTGGTGACCCATTAATGGCCAAAGATGCTGAGCTAAGTTGGCTTATCCAACGACTTGAAGCAATCCCTCATCTCAAACGTTTACGGATCCACAGTCGTTTGCCCGTTGTGATCCCGACGAGGATCACCGACTCACTTTTGCATCTATTCAGTCAAAGTCGCTTACAGATAGTGATGGTCACGCACATTAACCATGCCCAAGAGATCGATACCACGTTGAGTGAAGCCATAGCCCGTCTTAAAGCCGTCGGTGTCACGCTACTTAACCAAAGTGTATTACTTAAAGGTGTCAATGACAGTGCTGACTGTCTTGTCGAACTCAGTAACCAATTGTTTGCCATTGGCATTATGCCTTATTACTTACATGTACTCGATAAAGTTCAGGGTGCGGCACATTTTCTGGTCGATGATCAGCAAGCTCGTCAATTAGTTCAGCAAATTTTGACAAGATTATCCGGCTTTCTGGTACCGAGATTGACAAGAGAAGTGGCTGGAGCCAGCAGTAAAACCCCCATTGACTTGCTATTATCCCAACAATAACTCACTATAATCATGATCAAGGTGATGCTGTTATTACCTTGTCTTTACTCATTATGGAGGATGAACTTATGTGCAGAACATCTCTTATGGCCGCCGGTTTACTGTTCGGTTTCAGTCTAACAGTCAACCAAGTCCACGCTGTCGAAACCTGTAAGCAAAAAGCAGAATCGATTGAAAAGAAAATTGAGATAGCGAAAAAGTTTAACAATACCCATGAAGTGGCAGGGTTGGAGCAGGCGCTCAGTTCGGCGCGGATCCACTGTAATGATGAGGATCTGAAAAAAGAGCTCATGCAGGACATTCAGCGAGTAGAAAAGAAACGACAACATAAACAACAAGAAATTGATAAATTACAACAGCGGTTGTCAGATGCAGAGCTGAATAAAAATAGCGGTAAAATTGAAAAATACAAGGCGAAGATTGCCAAAAAACAGCAGGATCTAAGTCAGGTACAAGCAAAGCTTTCCCATCTTAAATCCCTCGCTGACATCAAATAAATTGGTATTGCTGTCACCTCGCCAGCACTGCTAAATGCTTTGCTGGCCAGCTTATTACTTTAAATCGACTATTGGCCTTCAGGACAGCGAAAGACCTGCCCAGACATTTTGGTCGACACTGGGATGAAATTAGACACCAACGACATGGCTGGGGTGCTGACATCATAGATCACATTACCGCCCATCATTGCAGCTTGGTTACGTAAATTATTAGCCGCACCTCTTAACGCATTGCCACCTTCTGGCTGCTGAGCCGTTAACCAGTTACTCTGCACCCCTGTCGCCTTTCCTAACAGCTTACAGTCAGCAGAAGGAGGCGTATCGACAAAGCGCACCCGTTGCCCCTCTACCGTGAGCTGATTTCCCGTTGAACTGCAACCTGCCAGTACCACGGCAAATAACACTGTCGCTGCTGATTTATTCAGACGCATAGGATCCCTTATTTATGATCAATGGTAAGAATTTACATTAACCTGATAACAGGCTGTTCTACAAGCCCTAGGCGCACAAATGTCAATGCATCGTCGTCCGATATTCTGTTAATCAAACGGGGCTTAATGATGAAAAAAGCCCGCAACGCTTAAGCGTTGCGGGCCTATTAGCTCAGAACATACTGGCTCTGGCGAAACAGATTTGTCGGGTAGCAGCAGCACATTACTGTGCCGCCGCCCCCTAAGAACCGTACATGCAAGTTTCCCCGCATACGGCTCAAGCCTTTATAAGCCCTCACTATTGTTTGGGCCGACAACCTACCTACTTGTCGATAACATCAGTATAGGTAAATGCTTCATAACCTAATCTTGTTTTTCTATGCAAATCTTGTCTCATTGCCACTACGATGTTACCAATGGCTCTTCGACCAATTACAGGATCCGGAACAATACCCTTACTTTCCCTAACAAGGGCAACCATATCGTTGATTGCTACAATGACTTCATCCGAACAATATAACCATGATCGATATTGTTCTTCGAAGAACTCCTTTTTCGTCTTGGCGTTAGCTGTATGCCCAACGAAACCTTGTAACTTAACCAACAACTTGGCGTATTGTTCCTCTTTGTACTTCAAAGCAGAGTCACTACGCTTGGATTTAACTCCATAGTAGTAAGTCAGCGCTGCACCAATAAACAAACTTACTATTGGTATCAAAGATTTAAAGAGGTCTATCACTTGTTCCATAGCGTAGTACCATTTACACTTTTTGCTTATTAAACGGTACCCACACACAAGATGCAACTAAAATCCTTTGAGGTTATGCACCAACCGATGACAGTTAGGATGTAACATCATTAAGTTATCGATTTCGTCACCACCACCGTCTACTCGTCTGATAATGTGATGGACATCCCAATCATCATTATCTCTGAATATTTGGTGGCAGATCGGACACCGATGGCCCTGTCGCTCCCAAATTAATCTCAGTTTTCCTCGCTGCATTTTTCCTTCTTTCCAGCGCTTAACCTGCCGCTGTTCGAAGTACAACTCGTCAACCGGATCATATGGATTAGCCTCAGACCTGATTTTAATGTGACGTTTTATAGGGATATCTTTGCAGGATACCAACCTTTGCAGGCCGTTTTCCGCATCTACACTCTGGAATACCCAGTTCTCGCAACCTATCGCGTGAAAATACTTCTGTTTCACCCAGTACTTGTTGCGATTACCGTGCCGACGGCATGACCAGCGCCAGAGCAACTTCCAGACGCGATAGTCGATATAGCTAAACGTCTCTTTGGCGACAATATGACGATGATAATTTGCCCAACCCCGCAGCACCGGATTAAGTTGCCTTATCAGATCACCTTGTTTTGACGCCGCATTGCGTTTCACTATTTGCCGGACTTTCTGGAGGTGATTACGCAATCCCTTAGCAGCAGGCTTTATCAGCATTTTGCCATGGTACTTACGCACGTTCTGCCCCAGAAAATCAAACCCTTCGGAGATATGCGTCACCACCGTTTTTTCTGGTGATAATTGCAGCCCTCGCTCAGCCATAAAGGCCTCGACAAGGGGTTTGACTTCATTTTCCAGCAACTCCTGAGAGATGCCAGTGATGATGAAATCATCTGCATAGCGCACATAATTGACCTTGGTTTTGTAGCTGGCTTTGGTGTTTTTCTTCCCAAAATGGGTTTCTAACACCGCTTCCAGCCCATCCAGTGCCATATTTGCCAGTACAGGGGAAATAATGCCCCCCTGTGGTGTACCAGCCTCCGTCGGGTATAACCGACCGGATTCCATGAATCCCGCTTTAAGCCATTTCCCGAGCACCTGTTTGTCCAACGGAATGTTGGCAAGTAACCAGTCATGGCTGATATTGTCAAAACACCCTTTTATATCGCCTTCCAGTACCCATTCAGCAGAGCTTTTACGACTGAGATTAACAAAACACTGCTCAATCGCATCTGCCGCCGAACGTGCCGGACGAAAGCCATAGCTGTTGCGGTCGGCCGTTGTTTCCGAGACGGGGTCAAGTGCCAGCAGGTGTAACGCCTGCATCGCTCTGTCTTTCATCGTCGGTATACCCAGAGGACGGCGTTTGCCGTTGCTCTTGGGAATGTAAACACGCCTTAACGGAGACGGTTTGTAACCCGTCCGTTTTAGCTGACCTATCGCCTGCCACTTACTTCCGGGAGTGTTCCACAACTGGCGATCCACTCCGGCTGTCTTTTTGCCTCGATTTTCGGTAACTCGCCTGACAGCCAGTGCTTTAGCTGCAAACGAGCGCGTCAGCATCCTTTGCAGGGCTTTCACCCTACGCCAGCGCTTCTGCTCCGTTGCCTTTGCGATTCGTATCTGTAGCCCTCTGACCTGACGGTGTACCTGACGCCAGTTAATCTGGTGCCAATTTTCCGCCCTGCCGGAAAGCGCAGGTACTTTTATTAACGTACTCAACTTGCTACCCTCCTCAGTGCTTTTGGTTAGAAAGCCCCGAACGAATAGCAGACGGACAACCCCCTTACGGGAGTTATCTTATGCTCCCGCAAGGGTCTGGTTAGGGTGGGTATGAACCACCTTAGCCAGCTTTCTGCCACGTTAGATTGCTTTACAGTACTGCACACAATTAAAGACCAGTCGGAAGTCTGCCCCGTTTCCGGTGGAGGAACATTTAACCCCCTATCCATTCCATTACAGAATGGCATTCGCTTTCTCCAACCTCCTCTACCCGCACCCTCAACAGCTTGTCTTGCGACTCACCTGCCACATTGTGGCGAAGATACGGGCTTACCGAGTTCCGTACTCATGACACGAATCACTTAGGTTCTGCCTATACACCGAAGGTCTGTTGGTAACGTATTCCCAGATGTAAAAGGAATAACCGACCTTGTACCTTTTGGTCACAGCATATCAGTAGCTTTTGCTGCTTGCGGCTGACGGTGCTTACGGACAGTTCACTTAACGTTAACCCTATGATCCAGCCTAGCCTCTCATTTGCCTGCTACTGGCAAAATCCACTGCTTATCTCACGATAAAACAGCACCCAAACATCGGGGAGTACATTGTCAGAGCGCTCTCACACCTCACCATTACTGGCGACGCGCTGCTCCCAGGCTACTGCTAGTTACATAACAGGTCTGGCTCTGTATCAAACAGCAATACAGTCAGACAATCATGCGTACAGCTTCACACCGGTAGGTGCCAGCATACATAACATTAATAAAGACGATGTCTTCCCCGCTACATCACAAGTCAAAACAGCAACTTGCTTCAGCGTGAATCTATTGAGACGTTACAATAGTTATAAAAGTTAATATATTTGATAAATTTCAAATAGTTATAACAGTTAATACATTTGTAAGTTTTAAGGGACTCTGACTTTAAAGCCATATCCGGAAGTTAGGGCTTCGCTAAGCGAAGCGCCGATGTTCCAGAGGCATTTAAAGTCCGGAACATCGGACATTTATTACATTTATGCTACTTAATGCGGGATATAGTGAACACAACCTAAGTTAGTGTTCACTATCGACGTAGCACGCTAGGCTAGCTACCTACGCGACTCTCGTCGCACTACATCATACCGCCCATGCCGCCCATGCCGCCCATACCACCAGCGCCACCTAAGTCAGCTTTATCGTCTTTTGGCAGATCCGTCACCATACACTCAGTGGTGATCATCAGACCCGCAACAGAGGCAGCAAACTGCAGAGCAGAACGCGTCACTTTGGTCGGATCCAGAATACCAAACTTAATCATATCGCCGTATTCTTCGCTTGCCGCGTTATAACCAAAGTGCCCGGTACCGTTTGTCTTCACTTTATCGACAATGACAGAAGGTTCTTTACCGGCATTATGACTAATCTGACGCATTGGCGCTTCCATCGCACGCAGTGCAACACGAATACCTAGGTCTTGGCTTTCATTTTCGCCTTTCAAACCTTGTAACGCTGCTGCGACGCGTACCAGAGCAACACCACCACCAGCAACAACACCTTCTTCTACCGCCGCACGGGTTGCATGCAATGCATCTTCAACACGCGCTTTTTTCTCTTTCATTTCAACTTCAGTGGCTGCACCCACTTTAACAACCGCAACACCACCTGACAGTTTAGCGATACGCTCATGCAGTTTCTCTTTATCGTAATCAGAATCAGCACGGGCAATTTCAGCACGGATCTGAGCCACTCGGTTGTTGATCACTTCTTTAGAACCCGCGCCATCGATAATGGTGGTGTTGTCTTTGGTGATAAGAACACGTTTCGCTTGGCCTAATTGCTCCAGCGTAGTTTTCTCAAGTTCCATGCCAGTTTCCTGAGAAATCACTTCACCTTCAGTTAAGATGGCGATATCCAGTAACATGGATTTGCGACGATCACCAAAGCCTGGTGCTTTGACCGCCGCCACTTTAACGATACCACGCATGGTGTTAACAACCAGCGTTGCCAGAGCTTCACCTTCAACATCTTCAGCAATAATCAGCAGTGGTTTACTTGCTTTCGCTGCCGCCTCTAACAGTGGTAAAATTTCACGGATATTAGAGATCTTACGATCAACTAACAAAATGAATGGGTTATCTAATTCAACCGCCCCAGTCTCAGGTTTATTGATGAAGTACGGAGACAGGTAGCCACGATCAAACTGCATCCCTTCAACGACGTCCAGAGAATCAACCAGACCTGAACCTTCCTCAACCGTGATCACCCCTTCTTTGCCCACTTTTTCCATGGCATCAGCAATCATATCACCAATAATTTTGTCATCATTGGCAGACACAGTACCGACTTGTGCGATGGCTTTTTTATCCGTACAAGGTGTGGAGAGTTTTTTGAGTTCTTCAACTGCCGCGAGCACGGCCTTATCGATACCACGTTTGAGATCCATCGGGTTCATACCCGCAGCAACAGCAGTCAGACCTTCATTAATAATAGCCTGAGCAAGTACGGTTGCAGTGGTGGTTCCATCGCCCGCGACATCATTCGCTTTAGAGGCGACTTCTTTCACCATCTGCGCGCCCATGTTCTCGAATTTATCTTCTAATTCAATTTCACGCGCCACTGACACGCCATCTTTAGTAATAACTGGCGAGCCAAACGATTTATCTAAAACAACATTACGACCTTTAGGCCCTAAAGTCACTTTTACGGCATCTGCCAAGACATTCACACCTTTAAGCATTCTGTCCCGAGCGTCACGACCAAATTTCACGTCTTTAGCTGTCATTTCACACTTTCCTTAATAAAATTTAAAGTAGAGATTCAGGGGGATTATGCCGTTACAATGGCCAGAATATCGCTTTCAGAGAGGATCAGTACCTCTTCGCCATCGATTTTTTCTGATTTAGCGCCATACCCTTCATTGAAGATCACCACATCGCCTACTTTGACATCCAGCGCTTTAACTTCACCAGTTTCGAGGATACGTCCTTGGCCCACAGCCAGTACTTCTCCACGAGTGGATTTGGTTGCAGCAGAACCGGTCAGAACAATACCGCCAGCAGATTTGGCTTCTTCTTCTTTACGCTTGATGATCACACGATCATGCAGTGGACGAATATTCATTCGATAGTTCTCCTATGAAATATCTGTTTTATTAAGATTCAAGGTCATTCACCAGCAAGCTAGCATTGTGTCATCAGAGATAAGGGCTGCATGATGCTTTTCAAGGGGGAAAAGAAAAAAAATTCGATAACTTTTCCCCTCGATCGGAGGCAGTAGATAAACAGTTATAGAATTTATTATAAAAATCAAAAACAAAGAGCCCAACAAACAAATTGATGATGAATAATCTTATTTTTATTGTGGCGGTAATTTGTTCTTATTTTGAGCCTGTTGTTGATCTTTACGCTCAAACTCACCTTCCACAGTATAGCCGGCCCCCTCATGCGATCGCTTCATGTTGAAGCGCAGAAAAGGTTGTACGCCACGTACTACACTGTTTTGTAAGGGACGGAATAATAACAACGCACCCAGAAAATCGGTAAAAAATCCAGGAATAATCAGTAACACACCCGCAATCGCAATCGCCAAGCTGCGCGTAATTTCACGCGAGGGATCTTGATTCTTGGATAATTTTTGTTGTAACTGAGCCATACTGAGGATCCCTTGTTTTTTGAAGAGCGCTATCCCCAATACGGACGTAAACACCAAAAGGAGCAGTGTCAGAAGTACGCCTAATTGATCGGCTACCGCGATAAATAAGGATATTTCTAACCAGATGAAAGCAAAAAAACACAAAAATGGCAGCCAACGCACATGATCCTCCTGTGGATCTGAAAACAGAGAAAGTCAATAACAACAAGCTGAGGCTCTCTGCTGAATAGTTGAATAAATAAGATGGAGCCATCTGCCTAAAAATTCAACTAGATGAGTAAAAATACCGCTTTTAGGTACATTTATTGTGACAGAACAGGATAAAATCTGCGTTGTTGAATGTCTAGACTAACTAATATACGTATTCAGCCGATTGAAGTGTGATGTTTATCGTTACTGATACAGGGTGTGCGCACGTTTAAACGCTGGATGGGCAGTTGACACCGCAACGTAAGGGGATTAGCGACACGGCATTGAATGAAAATTTCGCATCATTAAGAACAGATTATGTTACTATTTTGTTTCTAATGTGTTAACTATCGCTTAATTCATATTGTCCAGTCTTTCTATCTGGTTTTATTAAGAAAGTGAATGTCGGTTAAGGATTTTTTAATACATGGGCTGTTGTTTTATTCTTATAGCATGAAAAGTTACAATAAAGTGATCTGTACAACTGCTTTTTTTAAATAAAACTTTATTATTGCAGTATACATATTTACAGAGTGAAATTTATGTAACCTTTTTTCACATAAGTAACATTTATGCCAGTAACACAATATCGTATTTTATTAACAACAGTGGTAACTACAATATTCAATTTAAGAAGGTTAAAATGACCAATAATATCCGTATCGAAGAAGACCTGCTGGGTTCGCGTGAAATTCCCGCCGATGCCTATTACGGAATTCATACGTTACGTGCCGTTGAGAATTTTTGTATAAGCAGTAATAAAATAAGTGATATTCCTGAATTCGTTCGGGGTATGGTCATGGTAAAAAAAGCAGCGGCACTGGCAAACAAACAGTTAAAAACAATTCCAAAAAACATCGCAGATGCCATTATCAAAGCCTGCGATGAAGTGCTAAATAATGGTACCTGTATGGATCAATTCCCTGTCGACGTGTATCAGGGCGGTGCAGGGACTTCGGTGAATATGAACACCAATGAAGTGCTCGCCAATATTGGGTTGGAATCCCTAGGGCGCCAAAAGGGCGAATATCAGTACCTCAACCCCAATGACCACGTCAACATGTGTCAATCAACCAATGATGCCTACCCGACTGGGTTTCGAATCGCTGTTTATCATTCCCTGTTAAAACTGACTGAAGCGATCAGTCTCCTGAGTGATGGTTTTCAAAAAAAAGCCCAAGAATTTAAAGAAATTCTAAAAATGGGCAGAACCCAGTTACAGGATGCGGTGCCAATGACGGTTGGCCAAGAGTTCAATGCGTTTAGTGTGCTGTTAAAAGAAGAAAAGAAAAATATTTTGCATATTGCAAGCTTGTTACTCGAAGTCAATCTCGGTGCCACCGCGATCGGTACTCGCCTGAATACGCCAGAGGGTTACCAAACACTGGCCGTAGATTATTTGGCTCAGGTCAGTGGATTACCCGTTGTCCCCGCGGAAGATCTGATCGAAGCGACCTCCGATTGTGGTGCTTACGTGATGGTTCACTCCGCCCTCAAAAGGTTGGCGGTCAAGCTGTCTAAAATCTGTAATGATTTAAGATTACTGTCATCCGGCCCACGTGCGGGATTTAATGAAATTAATCTGCCCCAATTACAAGCAGGATCATCGATTATGCCTGCCAAAGTTAATCCTGTGGTACCTGAAGTCGTCAATCAAGTGTGTTTTAAAGTGATTGGTAACGATATTACCGTGACCATGGCCGCTGAAGCCGGACAATTGCAACTGAATGTTATGGAGCCAGTGATTGGTCAAGCGCTGTTTGAGTCCATTTCTATCCTCAGCAATGCCTGTTTTAACTTATTATATAAGTGTGTCACTGGGATCACCGCGAATAAGACGTTCTGTGAGAACTATGTGCTCAACTCTATCGGTATCGTGACCTATTTGAATCCCTATATTGGCCACCATAATGGCGATATTGTTGGTAAAATTTGTGCTGAAACTGGAAAAAGCGTCCGCGAAGTTGTTTTAGAACGTGGCTTGTTAACCGCTGACGAAATCGATGATATTTTTTCTGTTGAAAACCTCATGCACCCAGCTTATAAAGCCAAACTGTATAATGATGAAACAGAATAGTCACTGATTCATTGGCATCTTGGTGCGCTCGGGATGCGTCGATGCGCACCCCCTTTATGTCTAGATGATGGGGGGTAATACACAGAGAATAGACCGTTAACAACGCCGAATAAAGGTTAAACACTCCGTGATCTCCCCCGGCAGATCCTCTATAATCTAGGCCAATCCCCTGACTATCATTATCACTGATAACGAAAATACACCTTATCATGATAATCAAGGTTGATTTTTCGCCCACTTGATGGAGAACCTCATTTCCTACCATGGCCAGATACCTCTTGCGCATCATCGCTGTGCTGATTTTACTGACTGCGACTGTTCCCGTATTCGCCGGTATATTTGATAAAACCAGTCAATTTGTGGCGGCTGAAAATGCATTCAGATTTGATTTTCAGCAACAGCAACAGCAATTGTTGCTGAAATGGGAAATAAAGCCAGGGTATTATCTTTATCAACAAAAAATCAGTCTCACCCCTCATCATCTATCTCTCGCACCTTGGCAATTACCACAAGGTAAAGATCACCAAGACGAGTTTTTTGGCAAAACAGTGATCTACACTAACGATCTGCAATTACCACTCACAATCAACAGTGCCAGTGCAGATGCGTCCTTAACACTCTCGTGGCAAGGTTGTGCTGAAGCCGGATTTTGTTATCCTCCGCAGACACAAACGATCCCCATTGATCAACTGGCGACCTCAGTTACGCCGTCAACGCCCCCTGTACTAAGCCAACCTGAGCCTAACAACACGTTGGCAGCGTCAAAGAGTCATGACCGACAGTCATTACCCTTCACACCATTATGGGCATTGCTAATTGGGATCGGCGTGGCATTTACCCCTTGTGTCCTCCCTATGTATCCGTTGATATCGGGGATCATTCTTGGCGCTTCTCGGCCACGCAGTCTTTTCCAGCTGTTAATTCCCGGCATGGCATACACACAGGGAATGGCGTTAACTTACACCCTATTAGGGGTCGTCGTCGCCAGTCTTGGCGTACAAATGCAGGCGATGCTCCAATCAGCATGGGTACTGATAAGCTTATCTTTGTTGTTCCTTGTTTTAGCCTTATCCATGTTTGGTTTATTTTCTCTGCAATTACCGGCATCAATTCAGACACGGCTCACCTTGTGGAGTAATCGCCAAAGCAGTGCAGCCATTGGAGGGATCTTTGTCATGGGGTGTTTGGCTGGGCTTATCTGCTCACCGTGTACTACCGCTCCCCTTACGGCGATTTTACTCTACATTGCGCAAAGCGGTAATGTGGTCACTGGCGCATTGACCTTGTATCTGTATGCCTTGGGGATGGGATTCCCCCTATTACTTGTGGTCTTGTTTGGTAATAAATTATTACCCAAAAGCGGCCCATGGATGCAAACCATTAAACAAGGATTTGGCTTTATTATTCTCGCCTTGCCGGTATTTTTATTAGAAAGACTCATCGGTGAAACGTGGGGATTAAGGCTTTGGTCATTACTTGGACTCAGTTTTTTTAGCTGGGCATTCAGTGCCAGCCTGCAGTTTAAACAAGGCATTGGCCGATTAAGTCAGATAATTTGGTTGGCCTTAGCTCTCATTGCCGCACGGCCCTTACAAGACTGGTTTTTTGCACCAGCAAAAATCAATACAGAGACGCAAAAAACCCCATTTTCAACCGTGGTTAACTACCCTCAACTGAAAGAAAAATTACAACAAAATGCAGATAAACTGACCATCTTAGATCTCTATGCTGATTGGTGTGTCGCCTGCAAAGAATTTGAAAAGTACACTTTTACTGATCCCCAGGTAAAAACTGAATTGGATAAATTTCAGCGCCTAACCGCCAATTTCACAATGGACAGCGAGGAAAATCGACAATTTCAGACACAATTATCGGTCTTGGGATTGCCCTCGATTTTATTCTTTGATCGTCGTGGGGTAGAAATTCCCGACTCTCGGATCAGTGGTTTCATGACAGCCCCGGCATTTATGCAACATTTACACCAGCTGCAGTCACACGATCAATAATTGTTTAACGATCCAATATTCAGTCACTGAGACGCAAAATCAGTGACTGATTTTCCCTGCGATTGGCGAACGTTTAATCCCTTCCCTTTTTTCATTTGCTGAAGCCCAAGACGCCATCTTGTGGCTCTCGTTGCCGCAAATCACCAAGGGTTGAACAATTCATTCATCTGACCCCACTCACACCAAATAAAGCCATTGCGATGCTTTTCCAATGCCACGTCTTGCTGTTTTTTACCAAAAGACTCAACTCTCATACTGTCCTCTGACGGTGACTGACTGTGTCAGACAATGCACATCACTTGATGTTTTTTCAACCTGTTAGATTGAAAATCCCCCATATAACACGCTTTCCTTTAATTTATTATTAAAAGTCATTGACGACGAGAACGCTTTACGGTTTAATTCGCTGCGTTGCCCGAATAGCTCAGTCGGTAGAGCAGGGGATTGAAAATCCCCGTGTCCCTGGTTCGATTCCGGGTTCGGGCACCACTTCTTATCTCTGAATGGCGTATTGAAGTTAAGAGGCTTCGTAAGCCGTCAGTGCAGTCATTCAAACATTCATCTATCTTTATTCAAAAACATTATCACGAATTACTCCACAACCTTATCCTAGTTAACTTGTATTACTGTACTTGCTATTATCTGCTCGCACGATCAACAAAGTCCGACCACGCTGCATTCATCGATATCACTTCTATTTTACAGCAATCACCCAGTCAAGGCACCGGCTATAAACACAACAATAATTTTAAGCCATAGCGCAATGGAAGGTTGCTGCAATCATTTAAGTAGTGGCATCGCAAGGACTAACAGTAAAAAAGCAGCAATCAGCATCACTGCTCGACGGCCGATGCGATCACTGAGAATGCCTGATGGAAGGATCGTTGTGAAAAAACCTAAACTTGAAATGACCGCAACGCGTAAAGTGCTATGTAAATTGGTATGTAAAACAGTGTGTAAATAAGCCTGCATGACAATCAGATAAGTATAACCCGCCGCAGACCATCACATAATCCGGCTAATGGCGATAACGATCATTGCCCCACTCAGCGAGACGGATTTATCATCCTTCGCTTGGCTGTGCTGCCTGAGTTCAGACGCCGTTTCGTGTAAGTAAAAGCGTAGCATAACTGCACATAATCCAAGGGGTAATGCCAATAAAAAAGGGATCCGCCAGCCCCAAGCTTATGGGTCTTGTAGTGGCAATAATACCGATAACGACGCAACGTTCGCGGCCTCCGCCAGTAAACCTAGCGCGACCGTCATCGACTGCCAAGCACCGGCCAAGCCGTGCTTCTGGAGAGCGACAGTTTTCATCATGAATGCAACAGCGCCACCGTATTCTCCACCAGCAAATAAGCCTTGAAAAATGCGTAATACGGTGATCATGATCGGCGCAGTAATGCCAATCTGTTGATAGTCAGGCACTAACCCAATAAGCAGGGTTGTGATACACATGCCGCTCAATACCAACAGCAAAACCGGTTTACGTCCCACTTTGTCACCAAGCCGACCAAAAAGTAGCGCCCTAAGTGGACGACAGAAAAAAGCGATAGCAAAGGTGGCATACGTCAGTAGTAAGGTCCGTCAGTTTGCTTGCCGAAGTGAAACTAAAAAAGGTTTCCGCCATGATTGATGTCAGAAAACCATAAATGACCAATTCATACCATTCAATAAAATTACCTACCGCCCCTGCCAGTAAGTTTTTTCGCTGCTGTCTGACGGAAACTGCGATGCGGTTCTGCTCGAATACGGTCAGGGATCGCGTCATGGCAATAAGGTACTTTGCTGATCCCTCAACGCTTCTCTCAGTCGGCCTTCTGAACGAGCGAGTACATTTTCAGCTTCTGCTGGTTGCAGCCCAGAAAGCAACATCATAATAGCAAGCTTCGTTCTGCCTTCTGCTTCATCGAGAGCTTGGCGTGCCTGATGCACATCACATTCAGTCGCCTGCATCACAATCCGAATGGCTCTCGCTTGTAGCTTCTCATTACTCGCTTGCACATCCACCATCAGATTTTGATAACATTTGCCGATTAAGATCATGCTAGCTGTTGATAGCATGTTCAGGATCATTTTCTGAGCACTGCCAGATTTAAGGCGCGTTGAACCTGTCAGCAGCTCAGGCCCAACAATAGGAGATATTGCAATCTCAGCAATCCTCGCCATCCCTGAATCAGGATTACAACTTAATGCAATGGTTGTTGCGCCTACCGCTTTAGCATAAGCCAATCCCCCCAGAACATAAGGTGTTCTGCCACTTACAGCAATCCCAACAAGGCAGTCTTTAGCGTTAAGTCCAATATTTTTTAAATCAGTCCGCCCAGCAACGATATCATCCTCAGCCCCTTCAACCGCACAACGTAATGCCGCCTCACCACCAGCAATAATGCCAACCACCATTTCAGGACTCACACCAAACGTTGGGGGGCACTCAGAGGCATCCAAAACACCAAGACGGCCGCTGGTACCTGCACCTTGATAAATTAATCGTCCACCACAAGATAATGAGGCAACAATTTTTTTTACTGCTGCACTGATAGCTGGCAGTTGCATTTTGACTGACTGAGCGACCCGGTGATCTTCATTATTGATTAATTTAAGGATTTGCTCTGCTGGCAGTAAATCAATGTCTACACTGTCTGGGTTGCGTTGTTCGGAAATCAACCCATCCAACACGTGCAGCAGATGTTGATATGCCATCTCATTTTCTATCATAAGTCTCATTTTCCATAGGATAAATCGCACCTAAACTTGTTGCCCGCTTCGCCCCCGTCACGGCAGGAATATTTGCAGGTAAATGTGCTAAGCGTTGGCGTGCAAGCCAAGCAAAGGCCGCCGCTTCAACATGATCCACTTGCATTCCATGCTGTTCAGTCGTTGCAACTTGCCATTCAGTCAATACGGCCTCAAGGCGAGCCATCAACCCTCTATTTTTCGCCCCGCCGCCACACACCAAAATTTGAGGGTTAAGCTCAGATAGGCTGAGTTCAGACAGTGCCAAGCGGATACTCTGTACCGTAAGCTCCAGCAAACTCGCTTGAACATCTTCTGCCCGAAGATTCGGGAAATCGCACAAATGACTGTGCAACCAAGTCAAGTTAAAAAGCTCTCTGCCTGTACTTTTGGGCGGCGCTAACTTGAAAAAGGGATCTTGCAGTAGTCGCTCAAGTAAAAGCGGATCCACAGTGCCACGCTTTGCCCACAAGCCATCACGATCAAAGCGCGGCCCTTTTTGCTGTTCAATCCAAGCATCCAACAATACATTACCCGGTCCCGTATCATAGCCGTGAATAGCGCCATCCGCAGAGAGGATGGAAATATTACTGATGCCTCCGATATTGAGTACCACCGTCAAGTGATTGGGACGTGCAAACATGGCTTGATGGAATGCCGGCACTAACGGCGCCCCTTGCCCGCCATAGGCCATATCCTTACGTCGAAAATCAGCCACAGTGGTGATCCCAGTTTTTGCCGCAACGATATTGGCATCGCCTATCTGCATAGTAAACGGAAATTTTCCTGTCGGACTGTGCCATATTGTTTGGCCATGACAACCAATACCGGCTATCTGCCGGTGATCAAAATGGTGTGCTTGTAATAGCTGATTGACGGCCTCGGCATAGAGTAGAGCGAGTCGATGATCCGCCTCGCCTAATTGCTGCAGAGAAACTTGGGCCGTTTGCATAAAATCACGCAGTATTTCCCGCAGATCCTGTGGCATAGCCAAAAAACCAGCTGCAATCACTTCAGGTCGAGCTCCGGAAAAATCCATCATGACGGTATCCACACCATCAAGACTGGTGCCAGACATCACTCCAATATAGCGTTGTTGTTTCACCATTATCACCAAAATGAATTGTCATTAATGATTAATAAATACCCAGTTAATCACTCGTTCAATGACCATTCTGGGCGTGAAGCTAAAATAGGATCGCAATCGATGTGTTACACCACCACGACAATCATTTATCAACCTAAACAATAGCAGGCATCACCGAGGACCACCAGAGAGTCATCTGACGTTATCAGATTATTGTGATAATAGCGCCGCTTTGTCTCGCTTAAGTGTACGCGTATCACCATAATGGTATTAGGTGATAACGAAAATTCAAGAAAGAGAAATATCGATAGGATGAGGGCAAGAGATCTCTGGTGCGAGAAAGTTTAAGCATTACCCATGCAAGGGACTTCAATGGTGAGGATAGTTATTATCTGCCATCAATAGTGACGGCAGATAATCAATCAGTGAAAAATCAAAGAGAGGGATTAGTTACTACTTGCCCAGACATTGATTGTGATCAACGGTTTCACCTTTAATGATCCGTTGATAGATAATCGAGCTTTGTTTAGGAATACGCTGCTGAGTATCCCTATCTACATAGATAAGGCCAAAGCGGGGTTTATAACCCGAGAACCATTCCAAGTTATCGTGACTTGACCAAAGCATGTAACCTTCAATATTGGCGCCGCCCGCTTTCGCTTTCTGCATCGCGGCAATGTGATCGATGATATACTCACAGCGTTGAGTATCAATCACTTTACCATTAACTAACTGATCATCATTGCCAGGAAAGCTGGCACCATTTTCAGTGATAATGACCTTGGGATTACCGTAATCTTTTTGTATACGCTGTAACAGTGCAGTAAATTGATCCGGTCTCACGGGTCCATTATATGCCACTTTCTGACCTTCTGGGATATATGACTCTGGATTAAAGCCGTCGGCACTGCCAAGTTTATGGCGAATATAAACAGGGGCATAATAATTCACACCAAGAAAATCAAAATGTGCCGCTTTAATTAGCTTCGCGTCGTCAGGGTTAAAATTCAGGATCACATTCAATTGTTTCGTCAATTGTAAAACGTCAGAGGGATAAGTCCCTTTATACATGGCATCAAGCGCCCAACGATTAAGTACCCCATCAACAATTTTGGCATCATTACGGTCATTGGCGGTTGCTTCCGCCCCTGTCAGGACGGGGCTTAATGCCAAAGATAATCCCATTCTGCCTTGATAGTGATTACTGTCCCATATCTGACGCGCTTTGGCTGTCGCGAGCAGCAAATTATTATAACCATTTAACATTTGTCCTAATGCAGCAGGCGTGACAACAAATGGAGCAGGGGTGGAATCAGTCGGATCTTTTAAAAGTTGCTGTGCTTTTATCGTCAGGGCCAAATCGGAGGTAGGCTCATTGACTAAAATAAAATCATCAACTTGCCCTGCAAAATGTTTAAACACCACTTGAGCATAGTGTGCAAACCATTCCACGGATTGTTTATTCTGCCAGCCTCCAGCTTTTGCTAATGCAAGTGGCATATCCCAATGGTAAAGGGTGACTATCGGTTTGATTCCGGCCAATTTAAGATCTTGAATAAACGTTTTATAGTGCTGAACAGCAAGCAGATTCACCGGCCCATTTCCATCAGGAATAATGCGTGGCCAAGCAATAGAAAAACGATAGCTGTTCAAGCCCATCGCTTTAAGTAATTTAATGTCATTCAGGTACTGTTTACGATCATAGAAATTGACTGCCACTGCACCACTCACACCGGGGCCCGCCATTTGTTTATCATCCAAATAGTAATCCCAAACGGAACGACCTCGACCGTCTTCATTAATGGCGCCTTCAACTTGATAGGCTGCAGAGGCTGCGCCCCATAAAAAGGGACGACTCGTTTTGTCTTGAGCAGAGTCACGCGATTTATCCGCTACTTCGGTTTTGATATTGGCATTGACCGTTGTACGCATTGATTCGTTTTTTTTGGGCGAGGACTCAGAAGTACTATTAATATTTTCGTTCACTTGGCTTGACGGGATAGCGGTCTCAGCTTGGACACCCGAAGCCGTCATTAAAGCAAGTAGCCCTGGAATTAATATTTTCATTTTCCACCTCAGAACAGGATTATTATCTGAATTATGACTTATTTAAAAGTTTTTTTATGTGATCCATTGCCAAGGTTGTCATTAAATTAACGCTTTCTTCGGCAATCAGGCATCATTCCATTGATCAGGTAATAAAGCGTTATGATTTGTTTTTCTGCCCGTTGAATCGGTTAAATACATTAAATAATATTCTATCAATGACTATCCCTCGCTACGGATGATTAAACACATCGCCTGCGATCGGATCCCTGAATACAGAAAGATCACCTATCTCAAAATCCCCCGCTTCTCCTTTTATCTTGCGCCTTCACGTATAATCTGTGCAATGAATCGTTAATGGACAGAAGTCGATGGGAGAGAAAAGAGCTAACGTCACGTATCCCCCATACAATCACTATCAATCCACGAGCCGAGAAAGCAGCATAACGCATTGAAATAAAATGAGGTTCTTAATCAAAATATTCTCCCTTCACCTACCCTCACCGCGTCAATTCATCCCTAATCTGAGCAGACACCACCATCAAAGGCGATAACTAGGGCAAGTCTGTCAATAATGGTAATATGGACAGCAAAGGGATGATACTTTAATTAGCCCCCTCAGAATCATTACAGGAGATTACACTATGAAATCCAGAGCTGCCGTCGCTTTTGCCCCAGATAAACCCTTAGAAATAGTAGAAATTGATGTAGCCCCCCCAAAAAAAGGGGAGGTGTTAATTAAGATAACGCACAGTGGTGTTTGCCATACTGATGCTTTTACTCTGTCAGGCCAAGATCCTGAAGGACTATTTCCAGTTGTATTGGGCCATGAAGGCGCAGGGATTGTGGTGGAAGTGGGTGAAGGCGTCACCAGTGTCGCCGTTGGTGATCATGTCATCCCCCTTTATACGGCAGAGTGTGGCCAATGTGATTTCTGTCGTTCAGGAAAAACGAATTTATGTATTGCGGTACGTGAAACGCAGGGCAAGGGTGTGATGCCGGATGGGACAAGCCGTTTTTCTTATCAGGGGCAACCCTTATATCATTATATGGGGTGCTCAACGTTTAGTGAGTACAGTGTCGTCGCCGAAGTCTCTCTCGCAAAAATCAACCCTCAAGCTGACCATGAACAGGTGTGTCTTCTGGGCTGCGGCGTTACCACAGGTATCGGGGCAGTTCACAATACAGCAAAAGTCCAACCAGGTGATTCTGTTGCAATTTTTGGTTTGGGTGGCATCGGTTTGGCGGCAGTACAAGGTGCCCGTCAGGCGGCCGCTGGCCGAATTATCGCCATCGACACCAATCCCGAAAAATTTGAATTAGCCCGACATTTTGGTGCAACCGACTGCCTGAATCCCAATGATTATGATAAACCGATCCAACAGGTGATTATTGACATGACTCAATGGGGCGTTGACCATACCTTTGAGTGCATTGGCAATGTCAATGTGATGCGTGCCGCTCTTGAGAGCGCCCACCGTGGTTGGGGACAATCAGTCATTATTGGTGTTGCGGGGGCAGGTCAGGAAATTGCCACGCGTCCTTTTCAACTGGTCACTGGCCGAGTCTGGAAAGGAACTGCATTTGGCGGTGTAAAAGGACGCAGTCAGTTGCCCAACATGGTCGAGCAAGCCATGGCTGGTGATATCGAACTCTCCCCTTTTGTTACCCACCGATTACCACTCAGTCAAATTAATGACGCATTTGATCTAATGCATCAGGGCAAGTCGATCCGCACTGTGATTCATTTTGAAGAATGAGGATAGCTCCAGAATGCCAATAGGGGCCAACACGGCTCCTGTTTTTACCCAGTAAACGCTCACTCAATCCGTCGATAGGCAAGTCGCCTAGCATGATAATAAATAAGATTTTTTACCTAAAATCCCCCAATAAATTTGTATTAGTTGCTTTAGAAAAGGAATTATTTAAAATTAAATAAAGCAATGATTGTTATTTATGCAGAAAAATGGCAATTTCACTTCATTCTTAGGCAGTAAACTAAGTGAATACCTCGATTGATATATAGATGAAGACAAGGAGAAAGCGTTGAACGCTTCTGTTACCCCCCAATCTCAAAATCACGTTAGCTCCAGCAGTTTATTTTTTATTCAGCTTTTTGCCACGATGGCTTTTGCTGTGCTTTATGCAACGCTGGTTCTCTATACCACGAAGAAATTACATTTCACAGAAAGTTCCGCGAATGCACTCATGGGGGTGTTTGGTGCTTTCAATTATGGCTTGCATCTGTTTGGTGGTTATCTCGGCGGGCGCTACCTGAGTAACCGGACCTTATTTATTCTAGGCATGATACTGCAAGTGGCCGGCTGTTACTTTTTGAGTAGCGCTTCCCTTGACGGATTATACTGGGGACTTGCCATGTTTTTAACTGGCAGTGGCTTGAATGTCACCTGCATCAATATGATGCTGACTCAACGTTTTTCCCCAGAAGATAACCGCCGCGAATCCGCTTTTTTATGGAATTATGCCGGAATGAATCTTGGCTTTTTTATCGGTTTTTCCATATCAGGCTATTTTCAGCTATCAGAAAATTATCATCAATTGTTTTTACTCACCACCTTGGGCAATATTTTCGCGGTGATCCTAACACTCGTGTTCTGGAAACAGCTAAAAGATATTAGCACGCCACTCACAGAACAGAACAACAAAGAAAAAAACAAACGATTTATTCTGGGTATTTTAACCTTGGTTGTCTTGGTCCCTATCGTTTATAAAATGCTGACCCTAACCAACCTGACCAGCTATCTCGTTATACTGCTCGGCACCATTATTTTTGTGTTGCTTTGCCTTTTAACTTACCGTCACCAAGATAACGCGGAAAAAGCTAAAATGGCCGCCTATTTGCTTCTCATGACAGGCGCATTGGTTTTCTGGTCTTTATATCAGCTAGCTCCCATGGGGTTAACTCTGTTTGCCGAGCATAACTTAAACCTCAATTTGATGGGTTATACTATCGCACCCCAGTGGTTACAAAATATCAATACCATCGTCATCGTCATTGGTGGTCCATTATTAGCTTGGTATTTCAATAGATTAAGAAAAAAAGGTCTTCGCTTTGATATCCCATTACAATTTTCATGCTCTTTACTGTTTATTGGCTTTGGTATGTTGGTTCTGCCTTTGGGGATCAATGTTGCCGATACTGATGGCAAAGTCGGCGTACAATGGATGATCCTCAGCTATATCTTGCAAAGTATTGGTGAGCTGCTGATCTCGCCTATCGGTTATGCCATGATAGGTAAGCTGGCGCCCAAAAAATATCAGGGGATCATGATGGGCAGTTGGATGATGGTGACGGGCGTCGCTTCCGTTCTTGCTAGTTACGTATCCGGTATGATGCCTCAAGACAGCGCGGCACCAGCACTCATGACCAATCCAGGCTTCAGTCATATTTTTGTCCTACTCGGCTGGGGAGCGGTGTTGGCGGCAGTGTTACTCTCCTGCTTTATTCCATTACTTAGGAAACTTATCACGCCACCGAATGCAGCGTGATCCTAATGAAATTCGTTGGTTTCATGCCCCCTCAATTGAAGGGGGGGCGAGCCTTATCAACTTAAACGTTAATCCAGATCAATCTCTTAGCAAAAAAATGAACCAGCAAGAATAAATAAAAAGACTAATTTTTTTTTTTACGTAGAATAATCTCCGCAAATGATGGCGACAGGTCTCGTGTCTTTCTTTCCGTCGCCACTGCAATAACGTGAAATAACGTGACTGAACGCCCAAATAAATATAACCGTATTAACGGCCGGAAGATGATCATGAAAAAGAATTTATTGATAGCAAGTACCATTTTATTCGCCAGTGCAGGGTGTAACGCAAGCTCAAACACAGAGCAGCCGCACTATCTTTCAGACTGGTGGCACCAGAGTGTCAATGTTGTTGGCAGCTACCATACGCGTTTCGGACCGCAATTAAACAATGACATTTATCTAGAATATGAAGCATTTGCACGCAAAGATTGGTTTGATTTTTACGGTTATATCGATGTCCCTAAGTTTTTTGGGGTAGGTAACGCAAACGATGTCGGTATCTGGAACAAGGGTAAAGGCTCACCGCTTTTTATGGAAGTTGAACCTCGCTTCTCTCTTGATAAATTAACCAATACAGACCTCTCTTTTGGGCCTTTTCAACAATGGTATTTTGCTAACAACTATATTTATGATATGGGCCCGAATAACGCGAATAGACAGAATACATGGTATATGGGGCTAGGTACCGACATTGATACCCAGACGCCATTGAATTTATCACTGAATGTCTATGCTAAATATCAATGGCAGAATTACAATGCGGATAACCAAAATAGTTGGGATGGCTATCGCTTCAAAATTAAATATATGCTACCTCTAACCACACTCTGGGGTGGTAACCTCTCCTATATTGGCTTCACCAATTTTGATTGGGGATCTGATCTTAAGAATAGCAATGGCAGAACGGGCAATTCTATTGCCTCAAGCCATATTCTATCCCTCGGTTATAACCATTGGCATTACTCACTGGTTGCACGTTATTTTCACCATGGTGGGCAGTGGGATGACAATATTGCCCTTGGAGATATTCGCACTAACAATACGGGGTGGGGGTACTACGCCATTGTTGGTTACAACTTTTAAGTTGAATGGGTCCACCTCGATTTTAAGCTGACCTTTCAAGATCCTCAGCCTAGCAATCCTTAGGGCAAGCTAGGCTTGTTATTATTCTACTTTAATTTGTGCTTCCAGCTGCAACAACGCCTTAACCTGCGTTATCACCCCCCTTACCTGCTCTTCAGATAAAAAGCCGGTATGCTGATATCGGATCCTACCTTGCTGATCCAAAACCAGAATGTGTGCGTTTTGTAATGGTAGCTGCCAAAACTTAGCACCCAGTCCTTGTGCATCCACGATGATCTGCGAGCGACTGAATGCTTTTTTATTATTTTTTATCGTGCTATTGACCAACCAACCTGTCCCTAGCATGGCATCATCGGTATTAAGGATAGTCGTAGTTTGGTAATGTTCGGCAGAAAATCCGGCCGTACTCAGTGAGTGGATTAATGAAGCTGTCATTTTTTGTACCGAGGTGCGAGCAGCAAGATACTGCACAACTCTCACTTTACCTATTAATTTGTTACTGTGCCAAGGCTGGTAACTGAATCGCCCCTGTTCATAATTAAGCTCACCTTTATCTACAATTGCTAGAAAGGGTAGCGGTTTGTTATTTTCAAGTGTTGTTCCCACAGTCAATGGACTCCACGTGATCAAAATCAACAACCAAAGTATGAATTTCATTTATCTACCTGCTTCATCAGTAGGGCGTGTAACAATAAGCTTACTGCACCGTCGACTGACTGTCTTATCCCTCACTGGCACTCTGCGAAAACAGCCGCATTATTCCCTGTTATAAAAACGTCGGTTAGAGACTAGACCGTGAGATTTACCTAATTTTTCATCAGTCAGATCATCCCCCGTCCGTTCCCTTGACTTGTACTGCGACAGAAATAGGTTCCCTCTTCTTCTCTTGCATCCAATCACCTAGGCTGGCGTTCCGTTATCTTGAAAGAGGAAATAAGTTCAGATCCGACCTATCAACCCATCAGTTAATCTCTATTAACCAATGCTGTCCTTTTATTACATATATAAAAAACTTATCTCAATTTCAGACACGACAACACCTGACTCTGAATCACTAATTCGTTATATTAATGAATAGGGTCATCGAGTCCGATAATGTCATTTATTGGAAGGTCAGCGACCAGTCCGTCTCTCACGGAGATCGAAACAAAAATGCGTCAAGAGTGACGGACTCGAAAAAAATATCAATATAAATGGAGTCAGTATGTTTAAAAGTTTCTTTCCACGACCAGGGCCATTTTTTCTGAGTGCCATCATTTGGGGCATCATCGCGATCATCGGTTGGTTTTTTTGGTTTGAAAACCTCCCTCACCACTTCGCGTTACTCTCATCGTTCACTCAACAAAATGTGGCGAACAATGCCCTGCAATTTATTCAGTTTAAGTGTTTATGGTTTTATCTCTATTATTGGTTAGTCGCAGGAATTTTTGCACTCGCATGGCACTACATTGCGCGTCATCCTTGGCAAAAATGGTCGGTCTGGGGCTCACTACTTATTATCTTTTCTACTTGGTTTAGTGTGCAAATCAGTGTTGCAATCAATGCTTGGTATGGCCCATTCGGCGATCTGATCCAAAAAGCACTCTCAAAAGCGAACATGATAAAAATTGACACCTTTTATCTGCAAATTCTCGCCTTTATGAGTATCGCAATGGTGGCAATAGTGATTGGTATTATTAATTCATTTTTTGTTAGTCACTGGATTTTCCGCTGGCGGACAGCAATGAATCATTACTATACCGCTCACTGGCAGCAATTACGTCATATTGAAGGCGCGGCACAGCGTGTACAAGAAGATACCATGAATTTTGCTACAACATTGGAAGACTGGGGGATCAATTTTATTAAAGCGGTCATGACGCTGATCGCCTTCGTTCCGGTACTGGCGGTACTGTCATCCCACGTTAAAGTGATCCCTTTCATCGGCAATATCCCTTATGCACTGGTCTTTGTCGCCCTGTTTTGGTCCATACTCGGTACGGTGCTGATGGCCGTGGTTGGGATTAAATTACCTGGCTTGAGTTTCAAAAATCAACAGGTTGAGGCTGCATTTCGTAAGGAGCTTGTGTATGGTGAGGACGATGACCAACGCGCTCAGCCTGCAACATTACAGATGCTGTTTTCCAAAGTCCGCTTTAACTATTTCAGATTATATTTTCATTATCTATACTTCAATTTTGCACGGATCCTTTACATGCAAGCCGATACTGTATTTGGCGTGCTAATCCTCCTCCCGACTATTGTTATGGCAGGGATCACCTTAGGTGTCATGAACCAGATCCTCAATGTGTTAGATCAGGTACGCAGTGCCTTCCAATATCTGATTAATACGTGGTCAACCTTAGTGAATCTGATGTCGATTTATAAACGTCTGCAAAGTTTTGAACAGGTTTTGGAAACGAAAGAACAGCAACAATCCTTGCCGGATTAAAATATATCGTATTACCGCTAAATAGCGCGTCCATCAGTTCGCCTTTCAGAGAGACAGGGTGACAAGCCCGGTCTCTCTTCCACTAGGTAAATCGCCCTCGCAGCACAAGCTGAGGTTTAACCTGTCAACATGAGCCACCTTCCTCTCACCATAGAGCAAGCATGAGGCACTAGATTGCAGATCAACGAGGTTATTCACTCAGCATCATCGTGAGTAGGTAAGCACATCATGCCATGCTTGCTAAGGCGAGAAGATAGTAATAAAACAGAACTTGTTAAGTTCCCCCGGTCTTAAGCAACCGAGGGATCAGGTCGTGACGCCCCAAAATGCAGGATATTATCGGTTCAAGAGTTTCAACTCATATTCCTGTGCTTTTTCGCGATTAAATTGTTTCTCACTACAAGAAATTACCAGCACGGCAAGTGCATTACCGATCACATTCAGTACTGTACGCGCCATATCCATGATCCGATCAACCCCCGCAATAAAAGCGAGACCTTCTAATGGGATCCCGACACTGCCCAAGGTGGCCAATAACACCACAAAAGAAACACCGGGTACACCGGCAATCCCTTTGGAGGTTACCATCAAAGTCAACACCAAGGTGATCTGGCTTACCATTGAAAGTTCGATACCATACAGTTGAGCAATGAATATCGCAGCAATGCTTTGATAGAGTGTTGAGCCATCAAGATTAAAAGAATAGCCAGTGGGAACAACGAAACTAGCAATCGATTTCGGCGCGCCATAATTCTCCATTTTTTGCATGATTCTGGGTAAAACAGTTTCGGAACTGGAGGTGGAATACGACAGTATTAGCTCATCTTTCAAGATGCGTATGATAGTAAAGATACGTAGACGATAAAGCCGTGCCACCGTACCCAACACCACCAAAGTAAACAGGATGATGGCAAAATAGACCAAACCCACCAATTTAATCAGCGGCAGAAGTGAACTGAATCCAAAATTCGCAATGGTGACAGTCAGTAGTGCAAATACTCCAATCGGCGCATAACACATAATCATATGGGTTACTTTGAACATGGTCTCTGAAATACCCCGAAACACACTAACCAAAGGCTCGCGCAGATCGCGAGGTAATGAACACATGCCAAGACCAAACATCACCGAGAAAAAGATGATGGCTAACATATCACCATGTATAAATGAGACAAAAATATTTTGCGGGATGACTGACAGGATGGTATTAACAAAACTATGAGGTCCATTTTCAATCTGTTTGGTGGTGGATTCATAAGTAGAAATATCCGTTGCTGTCAGCATGGACATATCAATACCACTGCCCGGGTGAAAAAGGTTCGCCAGCGCCAATCCTACCAAAATAGCTATCGTGGTAATGATTTCAAAATAGACGATGGTTTTCACACCAATTCGACCTAAGGTTTTGGCATCACCCACCCCCGCAATGCCAACGATCAGCGAAGACACAACAATAGGAATAACAATCATTTTAATCAAATGAATAAAAATATCACCTGCGGGTTTGAGGACATTAGGCACAAGCCAAATTCGTTGTTCAGTCATGTTGTGTAGGATACTGCCGGCAATGATCGCTAAGACTAATGCGATTAATATCTGCCAAGCTAGGGTGATTTTATTACCTTTCATCGCTTTCTTTTCCTCAATCAAACTTCCTCTAAATCCCTGAGCGAGATAATGATACAGGGAAGGGGCCGTCGCCCTATAAATCATAGAATTACTGAATAAAAATGTAATTAGAATAATTAAAACAGCAGTAGACCCCAATAATTACCATTTTAATGAGGTAATATGCAAGCTTTTAAACATTTAAGAAAATTCTCACAACCTAATTATGACGCCCCTAAGTAAATCGAATGCTTATAATTAATTGAAATATAATAACAAAAATATTCTAAAAAACGCTCATATCAACAATGTTAAATTTTAACAGGTTCTAGGCATAACTTTCAGTTTTCCTAGTTAAATATCAGGTTAAAACTCAGCATGAGTATGCAATACAGAGTAATCATTTGCTAATTACTGCAGGTTCGTGACCAACCCCTCAAAGATAAACAATATCCTAAAAACACCTTTTTTTAACTTTTTTTTGACATAGAATTAACGAAAAGGAGGCTGATGATGACTAATTTGCAATCCCCTGATTTATCTATTATCGATACTGTTAATCCTACCCTGACATACAGTGAATATCAGGCACTCTATGCACAATCGATTCATAACCCTGACCAGTTCTGGGGGGAGCAGGGAAAAATTTTGGACTGGATCACACCTTATAAACAGGTTAAAAATTCGTCATTTGCTGCCAATAATGTCTTCATCCGTTGGTACCATGATGGAACGCTCAATGTCTCGGCTAATTGTCTCGACAGGCACCTGCTTCGACATCCTGATAAAACTGCCATTATCTGGCAAGCTGATGCTCCCGCCGAGTGCAAAAAAATCAGTTATCAGCAATTGCATGAACAGGTGTGTCGATTTGCTTCCGTGCTTAAACAGCAAGGGATCCAGCGGGGGGATATTGTTGCAATTTACATGCCAATGATACCCGAAGCTGCGATTGCCATGCTAGCCTGCACGCGAATCGGTGCCATACACACCGTTATTTTTGCTGGTTTCTCTGCAGAATCGGTCGCTGGTCGACTCGCAGATTGCCATGCTAAACTGATTATTACTGCGGACGAGGGAAAACGCGCAGGTAAAATTATTGCGCTCAAAGATACGATTGACCAAGCGCTGCGTCAGCCCGACTCGGTTTCTGTTAAGTCAGTCATTGTCTTTAAACATACCGGCCATCCTATCTCTTGGGATCCCAAACGGGATCACTGCTGGCAGCAATTGATGGAACAAAGTCAAACGGATATTGCGCCTGAAGCCATGAATGCAGAAGACCCCCTCTTTATTTTGTACACCTCAGGATCGACAGGTCAACCTAAAGGTGTCTTACACACAACAGGAGGATATTTGGTCTATGCGACAACCACATTTAAATATGCATTTAACTATCAACCTGATGACATTTATTGGTGTACCGCTGACATTGGATGGATAACAGGACACAGTTATCTTCTCTACGGCCCTCTAGCCTTTGGCGCAACCACCTTAATGTATGAAGGCGCACCCAATTGGCCCACGCCAGCCCGACTCGCACAAATTATCGATAAGCACCAAGTCACTATCCTTTATACGGCACCCACGGCTGTCAGGGCACTCATGGCTGAAGGTGATAATGCCATTCGGGCAACACATCGCTCATCTTTACGCATTTTAGGTTCCGTGGGAGAGCCCATCAATCCCGAAGCTTGGCAATGGTTTAATCAAAAAATCGGCAACGATCACTGCCCAATTATTGATACATGGTGGCAAACAGAAACAGGCGGATTTATGATCACACCGTTACCGAATGCGATGAAACTCAAACCCGGCTCAACCAGTAAACCTTTTTTTGGTATCAAACCCGAACTCATCGATAATGATGGAAATATTCTTACTGGTGATGCTGATGGCATCTTGGTCATCGCCGACTCTTGGCCGGGGCAAGCGAGGACACTATATGGAAATCATCAACGCTATGAACAGGCTTACTTCAATGTTTTTCCTAACTATTTTTTCACTGGTGATGGGGCAAGACGCGATGCGGAAGGTGACTATTGGATCACGGGTCGTGTGGATGATGTGTTAAATGTGTCTGGCCACCGTTTAGGGACGGCTGAAATAGAATCGGCCCTCGTCTCACACCCCAAAATTGCTGAGGCCGCAGTTGTGGGTGTGCCTCATCCAATTAAAGGGCAAGCTGTTTATGCCTATATTACCCTGAATCAGGGTGAATTACCCAATCCCGCTTTATACCAAGAAATCTGTCAGTGGGTACGACAGGAAATTGGCGGCATCGCAACCCCTGATCAACTCCATTGGGCTGAGGGTTTACCTAAAACGCGCTCAGGTAAAATCATGCGACGCATACTACGCAAGATAGCCAATGGCGAAACAGAAAGCTTAGGAGATACATCCACCTTGGCCGAGCCCGAAGTGATTGAACAACTCTTACATAATCGACCAACAGGAAAATAAGCATCATTAGCATTTCTTCCCCTGATCGCAACCTCAATTCAGCAGTTAGGGGATCACACACTCACCTAAATGACTTTCTCGACAAAAGTTAAAAATTTATCACCTAGGGAGGAAAACCTCATGGAGACGGTTCTGTGTACAAAAATAGAACATAGCCTACATTATCAACAGCTCATTGTTCAACGTAGACGCTTATCACTTTTATTAACTCTATTATTATTGTTGGTGTATTGCAGCTTTATGTTATTCATTGCTTATGCACCTGATTGGCTCGGTCATGCTATTGCAGAAGGGCATACCCTTACTCGGGGGGTTATTGCCGGTATTGGTGTCATTATTATCTCATTTTTACTCACTGGAATTTATATTTATAGAGCAAATAATCATTTCGATGATCTCCTGTTCAAATTAACCCGAGAGGTACAAAAATAATGAAGCGTCTACTACTGGCCTTAATTTTTTTAAGTACTTTTTTCATTCCAAGCTTAGCGCACGCTTCAACGTCGGGTCCAAGTATCAATTATATTGCGGTCGCCCTCTTTCTTTTCTTTGTAATGGCGAGCTTGGTTATCACTTATTTCGCGGCGAGGAAAACGCAATCACGTCATGATTTTTATACCGCGAGTAGCCAAATTACAGGTTTTCAGAATGGCCTCGCCATGTCGGGTGATTTTATGTCAGCCGCCTCTTTCCTAGGCATCTCAGCCCTTGTTTTTACTTCGGGATATGATGGACTTATCTATTCTTTAGGCTTCTTGGTTGGCTGGCCTCTGATGATGTTTCTCGTGGCAGAACGCTTACGTAATTTAGGGCGCTATACCTTTGCTGATGCCACCTCTTATCGGTTAAAACAGGATCCCATAAGATTATTATCTGCAGCAGGATCATTAACGGTGATCGCCTTATATTTAGTTGCCCAAATGGTTGGCGCGGGTGAACTTATCCAATTATTATTCGGTATTCACTATTATGTGGCTTTGGTGCTAGTTGGTTTATTGATGGTAATGTATGTCCTCTTCGGTGGAATGTTAGCGACCACATGGGTACAAATTACCAAAGCCGTATTGTTGCTGCTGGGAACTTCTTTTATGGCATTTATGGTGCTGAAAGCCGTAAATTTTAGTCCTGATGCCCTGTTTGATAAAGCGATTGCTGTCCATCCAAAAGGGGAGGCGATCATGCAACCTGGAGGTCTAGTTAAAGGACCGATATCTTCCTTATCTCTCGGTCTTGCTCTGATGTTTGGTACTGCCGGTCTGCCGCACATTTTGATGCGTTTCTTTACCGTTAAAAGTGCGACAGAAGCGAGAAAAAGTGTCTTCTGGGCAACAGGTTTTATGGGGTATTTTTATATACTGACGTTCATTATTGGTTTTGGTGCTATTTTATTAGTCAGTAATCAACCTCAATTTACGGATGCCAATGGTCAGTTGATTGGTGGTTCGAATATGGCCGCAATTCATTTGGCTCATGCCATTGGTGGTAGCCCATTACTGGGATTTATTTCTGCTGTCGCTTTTGCCACGATCCTCGCCGTTGTCGCTGGCTTAACCTTAGCTGGGGCGTCAGCAATCTCTCACGATATTTATGCATCCGTTATTCATAAAGGTAAAGTAAGCGAGGAGAAAGAACTGAAAATCTCACGCCTAACTGTATTGTGCCTTGGCGTTCTGGCTATTTTACTTGGTGTACTGTTCAAAGGACAGAATATTGCTTTTATGGTTGGACTGGCTTTCTCTATCGCGGCCAGCTGCAATTTTCCCGTGTTACTACTCGCAATGTATTGGTCAGGACTCACCACAAAAGGCGCAACTATCGGCGGCTGGGCTGGCCTAACGAGTGCAATTATCTTAATGTTTCTCAGCCCGACTGTCTGGGTAGCAATATTGGGCTATCCGGAACCAATTTTTCCTTACGAGTACCCCGCTCTCTTCTCAATGCTTATCAGCTTTATTACTATCTGGTTTTTTTCTGTTACCGATAAGTCAGCTCAGGGGCAACAAGATAGGAGCAAATTTCGCCAACAGTTGATCCAATCACAAACGGGTATCCCTATGGATAAATGATATAACAACACATCGTTCGCCGTTATCGCTGCCTCTATTTTTCATCAACTTACACATAACGCTTTTTTATGATTAATGAGAAAAACACGCGCTTCGACTCTCGCAATAATTACGTTTTCGCTGCGTTTATCAGGAGAGAAGCTGTAAGTAAATTCTTGACTTTAGTACTGGCGATGACCAGAGTGCGGTGAACCCACACCACTTAAATTCCCTTGATTTGTATTTGGGTGGCTGTTGGTATTAATCAATCGATTTCACACCACGACATTATGAATAAAAAAATTAAGTTAATATTTAGCTGAGCATTTATCCTATATTCTTAATTAAATATTTATAGATACCATGACAATAACATTTAATCCTTTATTAAATAAGAATAAAAATAGCACGCGTTAGTTTAAGTGTTCAAACTGATTCTATAATTGCCTAATTATTTTAAACTTACAGTAATTTTATTCTTTTGGCTATCGACTTTTCTGTAAGGATGTCACTCAAAATAGCGATTCAATTATCCAAAAATAACCTCACCCACACGATAAAATAGAATAAAAAGAAAAACACTTAAGGATCATGAATAGCCTCTCTCTTTTTTTATGGATAAAATAGGAATATTAATTTAATTTATCTCACCAACTTCGTAAAGAAATGAAAAAAGGATACCTTTTGCATTATTTATATGAAATGATGTATTTGTGTAAAACTACTGAGGACATCATTTCTCCACAGCGATGAGAAGCAACACCGTGGACATGTTGTACAAAAATGAACAAGACAATACAGCTCTGTATTCATGCTTTCCCTAATAAAACTCATCCACTGCTTTCCTGTTCAGTGAGCGACCAACTTTGGCGCTTTGGGCTATAGCCCCTCTCTCCTTTACTTAAACATTTTTTTAACCCTGCTCATTTAAGCAGGATAATATCTTTATTCTCGATATGGAGAGAGAATATGTTGTATTGGATTTATTTATCCCTAGCGATTATCGCCGAGATAATCGGGACACTGTCAATGAAATGGGCCAGCCAGAGTCAATCAATGACCGGCTATGTTGTGATGCTAGTAATGATCAGCCTTTCCTATATCCTATTGTCTTTTGCCATTAAAAAAATTGCACTAGGGGTTGCCTATGCCATGTGGGAAGGTATTGGTATTTTCCTCATTACCTTATTCAGTGTGTTGTGCTTTGATGAGATACTGACAGCCCAAAAAATTGTTGGATTATTATTTTTAATCAGCGGGATAGTTTTAATAAAAAGTGGCACTACCATGAGGAAGGTGAATCATGTCTGATGCGACCCTTACTCATATCCTGTGGTTATTACTCTCAATCATTACAGAAATTACTGCTAATATCTTACTGAAATATTCAGACGGATTCAAACGCCCCTTGTTTGGTGTTCTCTCCTTACTTGCCGTACTGGCTGCTTTTGGCGCACTGTCTCAAGCAGTGAAAGGCATTGACTTGGCCGTCGCTTATGCGCTGTGGGGTGGGTTTGGGGTGATTGCCACCCTTGCTGCTGGCTTTATTTTATTTGGCCAAAAAATCAATCTTAAAGGCTGGATCGGGATAATTTTATTAGTTTTTGGAATGATCCTCATAAAAATGGCCTAATTAAAGCACATTAGCCTCAAAATGGCAGGGGGAAGCAAGGCATAATCAGATAATGGGTAAGTATGGATTATAAAATTACTCATTATCTGTATCCCAATTACGGCCTATCACGGCTATAGAAAGATAAATTTAATTTAAACCTTTTATTTTCAATTATATACATAAACAAAAGAACAAATAACGAGCAACAAAAAACAACAAAACACAACAATGCACTACATATACATCAATGGGTTAGCGCACCATTTCGAATGAATAAACTCCCCAATTTGACACACCGCAAAAGCTGTCGCATAATCTGATTAGGTGCTGAACACACCTCAAGTAGCGGAGTCCGCGCCCGACAGCATTTGCGGTTTTTTTACGTCCCAAAATTATGGTCGGGTAGCGTGTAATCCGAAAAACAGCCTTAGGCTAAGGATGCAGGCCGTCTACTTGCGGTGTTCAAGTACCTGACCACCCACACTGAACATGTGGAAAATGAACAATCAAGTAGGACAATAAAACATGAATAATCAACTGATCCCCGTCTTTGTCGGATGTATATCAAACGAAACCTCACTACTTTGTAATGCTCGTGACTTACACCAGTTTTTAGGGGTACGCCGTGACTTTTCCACATGGATTAATGACCGAATTTCCGAGTATGGATTTACTATAAACCTAGACTACATCGTATTTTCCCCAAATTCGGGGAAAACCGTTGGCAGGAAAAAGAAAGAGTATCACCTCACTTTAGATACCGCCAAAGAGTTAGCCATGGTTGAGCGTAATGAAAAAGGTAGGGAGGTTAGACGCTATTTCATCGACTGTGAAAAACAGCTAATCAATCACGGACGTCAAGCAAAGTACTCCACCAGCGAGCCACTCAGCAACAAGCAGCAAGAGCAAGTTAAACGACTTGTCTGGTGTGCATCACACAACATGAAATTCAGCCAAAGCTGGTCTAGTGCGATCTGGAAATCGCTAAGATCTGTGACTGGTCGCACTTCCCCTCAACCCTTCACTATCGATGACATCCCTGCAATCAATCAAGAGATTGAGCGAATCATGAAAATAACAGCAGCTACTCACAACGCGATGTATGACTTTGAAAAGCAAGTTATCGGACTGGTAGTCAGGAAAAGACAGGATATGGTTCCAATACTAAACGATATGCGGCTAGAATTTCTTGAGATACAAAAAAGAGAAAGTGAAGGGAAATTAATGCTAGAAAAGTGGGATAAGCGAGAACTTGGAATATTGAGTATTTAAGATTTATTGGAAGGAAACAAACCTCGTATTACGCCAAGGAAGGCAGCAAATACGTTAAGGGTGACGGCAGTAGTGATTGCAATAAACGACTCAACAGGGAATATCTGTTTGTTAAACAGGTTAAAAAACCCGTAAAATCCTACCACGATAGCCCAACCATATAAGGTTTTTTTAGCAAGTTTGTAAGACTTTCCGCCAAAATGTTCTCGTAATTTACGATCTGCCTCACGATCCAAAACATCTTGGATTTTTAGCACATCAGAAAAACCTCCCTGCTGTTGAATGGGAGGCATATCCTCAAGACTGTCAATTGAGGTACCTGTTGGAACATCTGATTCAGTGAAAAATGGATTTTTATCGAAAGAATTTATTGTCATTCAGGATGGATATACCTTGCCATGTTTTCTACAGAAATAACCCCACCCTCATACTCACAACGATCCCAAGCTGAACCTTTGGCATGGGTCATTTCAGATAATTTGGGTCCAGACAACTTTCCATAAGTTCTGGAGATCTTGTCTATTAATTCCCTGGAAGAATTATCCTCAGAATTAACATATGGTATAACTATCTTCTGACCGTCAGAGCCCTGTATTAATCTTGAAATTTTATTCCCCACTGCATTAAATCTGTACGGCTTTAACTCGTGGTAAATAGATGGTATAACAGGACCATAAGGCCATCTCTCAAAATCATCAGAAAACAGCTTTCTACCATTGTTATTGCGGAGATGCCAAGATTGCGTGTAAAAAAGCAGCTTCTGAATTTTCATAGGGGTCAAGTCGGGAATCTCACCCCTAATACCTCTTTCAATAAAGGCATTAGCAATCGCTATAGCAGAGTAAGCCATGTAATGCCTCCTTTAAATAAAAGTACTGTATATAAAACCAGTTATTTCTCAATATCAACAACTATGCCAAAAGAAAGAAATTAAGTCAATACCTTTAGTTATAAAATCTATTGACAATTTACAACTATTTGATTCAAATTAATTTTAATTATTGTAATAAATTTTATTTTAACGGGGTCAGAGATAAGCTAGAACTGTCTCGACTGGTGGGTCTTGGGATTTGATATTAATATCATCAAATAATGCATGCATAAATTAAATTCAATGCTTGCTTGTTTATTTATACAGTATATAATGCAAGCATTATTAATAGTAATGGTGCTTGCATAATGTCAGATAAAGAGAAAGCCACATCAGGAAAAGCTAAGGGCGGTATATCACGTTCTGAATCCCTAACGAGCGAGCAAAGAAAAATAATAGCAAAAAAGGCTGCCCGCGCAAGATGGAAAGATAAGCCTCTTAAAGCAACTCATATGGGAAACTTCAAAGATGAGTTCGGCATAGATGCGGAATGCTATGTTCTTAGCGACGAGGCAAAAACAGCAGTAGTCACAAAGTCTGGCCTTGCTCAACTTTTGAGCATAGGAACCTTTGCGAGGGATGTAGATAAGCTCCTCAGTGCTGGCTACATGAAGGAGTTTGGTGGTCCCAATTTAATGCTAAAAATTGAAAATCCTTTTAATTTTCAATTTAGTGGGCAGTCCAAAAACATCAATAATGCCCACGGTTTTGATATAGATGTGATAGTTGATATTGGGAAAGCGCTTATTGAAGCAAAAAACGCAGGTGTACTACCTCAATCTAGAATATCGGCAGCAGATGCGGCTCAAAAACTAATAAATGCTTCAGCTAAGGCTGGCATTAAAGGGCTAGTATATGCTTTGGCGGGTTATAGGCCAGAGGTTCAAGAAGTAATAGATGCGTTTAAAGCCTTTGTGAGAGAAGAAGCTAGGCAGTATGAAAGAGAGTTCCCAGACGAGCTTTACGAAGAGTGGTACAGATTGTATGGACTCAACAGGCCAGAAAAAGGAAGGCCAATCAGATTTGGTCAGTTAACGAATATGCAGATTTATGTGCCACTGGCAAAGAGTAAGGGCAAAATACTTGATCAAATACGTGCAAGTCGGGACGAGAACGGCAAGCAGTCTGATAAGTTGCACCTTTTTTTGTCAGAGATAGGGGTTAAAGCCCTTCGTCAGCATATTGGTAAATTGCTTGGTGTGGCCGCAATGAGTGAAAATAAGGAAGAGTACGAGAAAGGCATAGAAAAGGTTTTCAATAAAATTAACGTAAAGCTTTAGAACTGTCTCGGCTGGTGGTGTAGGATATGCCCCGCATAGGCGGGGGGTTATTTTCATGAGGTTAATATCATTAACAATCTTATAAAAAAAAGAAACGAATCGTTAGATCTTATAAAAGTCATAGCTATTTTCATGGTTATAATTCTCCACGTTTCTTCGAACGCTTTTAGTAGTTCAGATAGATTCATTTGGAATGCAGCAAACCTTTACGAAAGCTTCACTAGAACTTGCGTACCATTATTTTTCATGATAACAGGCGCATTACTTTGTAAGGCTAGGTATGATTTTAGGTCGATCAAAGGAAGGATTATTAGGATACTAATCCCTCTTGTGTTCTGGTCTGTAATTTATTTAATATTTTTTTTCTTACTTTACGGATCATCGGTATCATTCACCAACTTAATTATAAAACCAGCGGCTGGTCATTTATGGTATTTGTATGCCCTAATAGGGGTATACGTTACCATTCCAATTTTATGCTTTGTTTATCAAAACTCCAATTTAAAGTTAAAAATCTACGTTTCAGTATTATGGTTTATATCATGCATAGTTTCTCCTTCCCTCAAAGGCTACGGCTTATCACTTAATCAATATTTTGACGTTTCAACCATTGGGTTGTATCAAGGCTACTTTTTTATTGGGTCTCTCTTGGCTGATTTGCCAAAACATCGCTGGATCAGGATTGCTGCATTTGCGTCTTTTATCATAACCTCAATTCTAATTCTAATTTTTACCAAATATCTTTTTGACACCAAAGGATTACATGATACTAGGTACTACACAAACTCCTCAACTATGGTTTGTGTAGCGTCTATTTCCATATTCCTTTCATTGCATAATATCAATATAAAAGGAAAATTTCTTAGTGGCTTGATATATTATCAATCAAGATATACATTCGGAATATACCTAAGTCATTTAATGTTTATCTACCTTATTGTAAAATTTGGAACCCCCATAGACAACAATAACGCCTATTACTTTATCCCTATATCAGCATTTGCAACCTATTTTATTTCATTGTCTCTATGTTACATCCTTGGTAAGCTGAGGATGGGTGCTTTTATAAATTAGTCATCATTTTCACCATATTTAATCTGGAACAGGCATGTCTCCACGCATAAGCTCAGGGAATGAATAATAGTACTCATGCCATTGCCTGCTAGAAGATTCAATAAGCTAGAACTGTCTCGGCTGGTGGTGTAGGATATGCCCCGCATAGGCGGGGTGGTTACACAAATATGCGGCATGAATCACAAATATTTTCTGATGCATGGAATTTTTCTTACTAGATAAGAAGTAATTAACGCAATAGTGAAAATTATTAGTTGCCATATTAAGCAAGACAAAAAGGGTTTAGCTACGCTTGAAAGCCATGAATAAAATTTCGTTGTACTAATTATAATCATGTCAGAAAATATATACATTCCAAAAGAACACATCGATATAGATTGAACAATCGACGATTCCAGTTGTTTTTTTAATTTACTGGCAATTATAATCACCGAGTAAAAAATGCTTACACTAGGGATCACTACGGTAAGTGAACTTAAATAGCTCCAGTACAAAGAAACTGAGTATCCAGACTTATATTGAAAGTAGGTAAGAAATGTAGCAAGTATAGTAAAAGCAATAAAAATAAAAATAGCTAACTTTGTGTATGGTCTAAGCCTCATAGCATAATTACTTATGTAATTACCAACAAACAAGTAACCGATAGGGTAACTATAGATAAAGAAATTAGCCCTCTCATAAAGAGTGACATTAATGAAGTGGCCAATAAGAGATATGCAACCTGGAACTATAAGAGAAATGCAAATCAGTATTTCAGTATCTCTTTTTGTCAAACATGCGGCAAGCCTCTGCAAGAAAGGCATGACGCTTATAATCCCAATGTATAGATACATATACCACAATGCATTTGATGTTGGTTTGTTGATAAAATATATAAAGAATGACTTCACTGTTTCATTGCTGATATTAAATCCACTCCCCGCATGAAAATATATAAAAGAAGCAACAAACAATACAGCAATGGCTCTCCATAACCGTTGCAAATGCTTTCCATATCCGTCTACTCTTGATACTAGCAGAGCGCCTGTGCACATAATGAATATCGGCACCGCGATCTTTGAAACATAGAAATAAAAAACTGATAAAAACCATATAGGTGAAGGGCTTAGACTAAGAAAGATTCCACTATTAGTGTGATTTACAATAACTAAGAAAATCGCAATAACTTTTGCTAAGTCTATATAAAGATATCTATTTTCTTTCATTCCTATCAATCCTCAACATCAAGAATAATGATTATGATCGATTGCATAGACAATGTAAGAAAGAATAATCAGCGCAATAGTTAATATTGAGCTGATTGAAATTAATAGCATGATATATTCAATGACAATTAAACCATCATGATTTCAATCTGTATAACTAAACCCTCCAGTCTCAGGGTCATAAATCCAGCCTATCGATACTGGAGAGTTTTCATCCAAACGCACTGTTATGTAATCGTCAAAAATATTACCATTACCGTCCCAAATTACAATATTTTTAACTATGTTATTTCTTACCAATGCCCATCTCATCAAGAATACTCCCATACAATTACTAATCCATTGGCTCCACTGCCACCTGATGCTGATTTATTTGCTCCAAAAGAAATTGCACCACCTCCACCAGCCCCAAAACCCACTCCGTCACCACCTGAAATAGAATCCTCTGTTCCCGTCCCAACTTTTTCTCCACCACTTCCATACTTTGTCGATCCACCACCCGATGCTATCCTTCCAGTTCTGACCCCTATGCTTGGACTGGCTGATTCGTATGAGCCAAGAAATAGATTGCCAGTTACACCCCTGCCCGCACTTCCACCAGAAGCTATAACAGCTTCGTTACTAGGTATGGATGCACTGTTTCCATTTCCCCCACCCGCTCCTCCACCAGCCAAACATGCGACCCCAAAAGAAGTTTCTCCCCCTCCTGATGCAGACGCTCCAGATGGTGACGCTGCACCCTGTCCACCAGCTCCTATAATGACACTGTATTCCTTGAGGGGGTCCTTAATGATCGCCATTGCGGTTCCACCTGCTCCCCCGCCGCCACTTACATTATGATATCCAGATGCTGTCGCCACACACCGCCCTCCAGCTCCACCACCGCCAACACACTCGACTATTATTTTTTTTACTCCCTCAGTTGGGTAATAAGCCCCACTTGATGTTATAACTCGCATGTTTATCTGGCGACCAGGAGATCCAAGCAAATATAATTCCTGAATTATATTTATTCCATCGCCAAAAACGTTAGCTGTCAGACCAGCAGGAATGACAACACCGCTGCCAGATAGAGTTTTGACAGTTACAGAGAATTTACCCGTGCATCCGTTAATTACAGTCCAATGCTTAGTCCATGCAGGCAATACAACGTTAATATTTGACGTAAGTGTGCCAGTTAGTTTGATGCGGTCTTTGGCTGCCTGGAGGCTGGTAAGGGTTACACTGGAAGCTGCAAGCCCAGAAATGGTTGTTACACCATATGTTTCTACTGGCACCCACCCGGTCAGGGAGCTATTTTCCGCTTCGGGATCAGTTGTGTTATCCTCTTTCGTGTTTAACCAGAGCCCGCTTAAGTCTGATTGGGGAATTTTAGCACCTACAGGATAACCGCCAATTCCATCACAGAATGATTGATCAAACGGATAACCAGCACCTGTACTATTCCACCTGCACTGTGCTGATAGTTCATTCAATATTCCATTGAAGTCCTTGCCGCTGGGAGGGATTCCACCAGCAACTTTTGGTGTCATCGTGAGAGGCGGAAATCCTTCCCTCAGTGACGCTAACCCGCTACCCTGTGTCGTAGTTTCTGGTATGTCATTTCTGTTGCCATTCTGGCCGAAAGGGACAGAATGTTTTTTAGGCGTATCGCTTGATTTCACTTTTAAGACTCCATTAAAAAACCCGCCGTAGCGGGTTGATCTTTAATAAAATGCCCCGTCATCGGCGGGGTAAGTATCTTTGGAAAAACCAAAATTTGGTGTCGGAGCTATCACAAAACGGACATCAACGCCGCTCGGTATCGGCATGATGTCCAGCTTTTTGATGATCGCTTGTTCGGCAGAGGTGGGATAAAACTCAAAAACAATATTCATCGTCATATCGTGATTGTCAGTGCAATACACTCGCCCCCTGTTCTTGAACAGCATAAGCAAAAATTTATTTATTGCTGGTATAGTTGCGTCCGTGATATTGCTAAACGCTTTAGACAATATGAGCTTTCTATAAATGTCGTCACTTAATTTAACAACGGATGTCGGTGTTAGTTCATTGTAGAAGGGTGAGATGTTAAAAGGCTGAGGGTAGCCTTTCTCATTGGCAACCATAGCCTCGTCAAACCCCAAAAAATCTGGATCATCTTCAACTCCTAAATATCTAGTTATACCGACAATCTTTCCCCAAACATCTAAACCATAGGTGCTAGCTGTAGAAATATCCCAGACCTGTGTTAAAAAATCATCAGTGAATTTATCAAGGTTGATGACCCCCTCAAATGTAGACAGAATACCGTTAAGTTTTTTCGACGCCGCATACTGGGCTTGAATTGTTTTTAAGTATCTCACTGAAACACCACCGAAATTGATTCGTCTGAAACAACGGGCACTTCATCAATCCCCAAAGTTACGCTACTTGACCACTGCCGATTATCTCTAGATATTTCAATTGATGAGACATTCAGCGATTGGATATTAACCGATGATACCCCAGAGTAATATCGCCCTGCAGTGATAAGCGAACCAATAGAGGCGGGCGAGTTTACTCTATCCTCGCCATTAAACGTTGACTTGATCGCGCTCCTGATCGCATTGGTAGTATCTTCTGGCAAGTCTGTCTCGCTATTCTCAAGTATCACACGAAAGTACAATGTTCTGGTCTTAGCTGTTTGCCATTGGATATCGTACTCGGGATAAGGTTTGCTGTAGCCTTCTGTTTGATAAGCAATCGCTTGTGTATCACCATTCATATCACACCCAGGGGCTTTGTTCAGGAAAATGGCTTGTGCAATATCATCTTTTGTGCCGCCGTAAACACAGATATAGACAGAGTGCGGCGCGACTGGGAAATTTGTTGTCCCTTTATTCACGGTGACTGACTTTCTGTTTGACCAAACATAGGCATCTGTCACTCCGATTACAGCTAGTAATGCCGCTTGAAGCGACTGGTCTAAATTTCGTGAGTTTGCCGCGACAGAACGCTTACGCCTAGCCTCAAAAGATGCTCGGTTCTCGCTCACATTGCCTGTCACTCCAGCATTGGCATTATAAATAGCTGACCATCCAGAAACGCCTCGATATATCTGGTTAAGCTCACCTGATCCGCACACGATAGCTCCAATTGTTTCACACTGGAAAACCACATCAACTTTCCCCGATTGAGGGATTGTTGCATCACTTAAAGAGGCATATTGATGACCATTCACATCCTGCGCCAGACTTCCTGATGGGATGAAGGTATTAGGCAATCCGGTGCAAGTAGCTGTGACAACCGTCCCTCTGCCCGCGATCCGGTCAAGAAAATAAATCCTACCGATTGCATCCTGAAAGCGTCCAGAGGCAAAATCAGGATTAATTTGATTAAATAGGGTCAGAAGTCGGTCGTACATTTCCGCGATGATTTCAGTTTCAGAGCTTGCAATCTGACCTTGCGGAGTCGTCAGTTCACGGCTCATATCACCGCCAAGTGCGTTAGATAAATCCGTTAATCGCCCTGAAAGTATGTCAGCGGTATCAGGCACCGATAACCCTGCTTCGGTTATTGTTATACCGGGTACGGCTGTTGTTAACGTTAATTCACTCACAGTATCACCGCCAATTCTTGTCCGTCAGTATCCACAATGGCTATCACGCCCTTGGCCTGCCTTGTCGTCCGGTCATTGATCACCGTCGATTTCGCATCACTCACATAAGTTAATCTTTTAGCCTGCTTTTCTAGCTGAGACTGTATGAAAATGGCCGTTACGGGTTTGCCTAGAATCTGAGTAAGCCAAGGGATCCCAATGGTAGTATCAAACCAAACCTCGCCTAAATGTGTTTTACACGCACTAGACACATCCTGAGCGACTGCGCTCGCATCGCTTACCGTTGCGAGGTTATTTTCACCATCCAGCGTGAGGTCCCAACCTTCGGTTAGCTTTAATGAAGTTGTTAGCATAATAGTTATCCTGTGGGATTATTTGGCTTATCTGATTCAACTGTGCTGCTGCCTGTTTCAATCCCTGCAACCTGATGCTGGTGAGCATTGAATTTTTCCCTTAAGTCTTTTAAGGTTGATGTATTGTCTTTTGCATTATCGATAATGTCGCCGGTGAATTCTGCTAAAGGCGTATCAACGGTTACGCTATCACTTGCTACTATCATGGCAGCACCGCATGTGACATTAACTTTATCAGGCGTAGTAATATTAATTGCGCCGTTTTTAAGTTCAATAAACTGGCTGGGCTGCATATTCAAAAGCCCGCCTAGGTAAACACCATCGGTACGCGAGTGACTATCACGGGTTACGGGCAGTGACTCTGCCCGGGTTAACCTCACTGCACTAGAATCCCTATCACTCACCGCCATTAAGCCAATATCACCGACAACAGGATCCATAATTAATGCACTATTTCCGCATTGCCATCTTAGATAGGTAATGCCGTGAACCACACTATTAGCAATCGGTTTGCCTTCACTATCAGATCTTGCAACTAGCGGCTTTATATCAACCGTTTGTGTATCTGGGTATGAGGCAACAACTGTCACCAGTTCAATAAAAGTTTTCTCTAACAGGAGCTTTTCAAATATGAAGGATATAGCGCCGCTATCAGTTTTAGTTGATTCCGGTTTAAGTAGATTGTCTGACATTAATGTTATCCTTTCTGATACCCTGACAGACCGATTGCCATTGCCCACCTGGCACCCACGCAGAAAGCGCATGATTAACAGAGGTGAGCATATAAGTTCCAGTAGCATTAGGTAGGTCAGTGATTAGTTGCACTTCACGCCCGGCACTAAGCATAGGGCTATAAAATGCGTTAAATAGGATGCCGCTCTGCACGAAAACTGGATAGCCAATTAATCCGTTTTCTTTACTTATCAATGGGGAAATTCCATTACGCTTTTTCAGCCATACATTAAATGTGTTCTTTTCATCGAAATAAAAATTTAAATCATAGGCAAAACATATTCGCGTCAACTGCTCGTAAGGACTGCCCTCATAATGAGGATTAGGGCGACTTGTTATGTCACCTATATCATTTAAAGCGAGTCCGATCCCGGACGTGCTCGCAATCGCGGTTAACATGTCGGCGATCTTAACGATACCCGGTTGCGAATAGGCTTGTGATGCCATCTTCATTGCATCAAGGGCGGCAACTGCTTGTAGGTTTAACACTGGCTCTGGTGCGGCATTCATGTCTGCCCACGCTGATACAATTCCGCCCTGAAAGACAATGCCCTCCTTGTACTTGATTTTTACCCTGAACCTGTCACTGCGATTAGTAAAAACACCCAACCCCTTTGCCGAAAGCATCGCCATTAATTCCAGTGACAAGCCAAACAGAGATAACTCGCCAGTTAATCCCTCTAACCCAAGATAGGCCCCTAACCTGACAACAGATTTCACATTGGTGATCCTTATTTCATCCGTGCCATTACCATCAAATTGACCACCGTCCATAGAAAAAATGAATTCAAGACTTCTTTGTTCGTAGCTCATAGATCTTCACTCGAAAGATAAAACAGCTTAAAGCGAACACCCAGCTCACTCCAATGCGGATCGTCACCCCCTACCAGGTCAGAAAAAAACAACTCCCCTTTAAATCTCAAATAGGGATAACGAACCAATTTAGTGTTATTCAGGCAAGGCACGCCCTGCAATTTGATGCCCCCTTCGACACTCAGATCAAAATACATTGCCGAATTCATCTGAAATAGACGTATCATGCAGGACTGCCCACCAAGCTCAACCGTAAACTGCTGCGACTTCTCAGGAGATAAGCTCACTTCTAGCATCAGGCTAACCCTCTAGATACAATATGAATATTTTGAGTGACTTTTCTTGTCGCTTCCGGACTCACCACTTCCGGGGATAACCCAGCTGTTTTCATGCCGCTAACAAATCCGCTTTTGATGGTATCTATCGAATCACCAACAAAACTGACCGATGATTTTATTCCCTCTGAAATCCGCGTTAACGTATCCGTTTGTACAGGTCTAGTCGCTGACTGAACCTGTTTTGTCACTGCGCTGCTGGCTTGTGACGTGCCATTATTCGCTGGCTTATTGTTGGTATTCTGGCTAGATAAGATGACTTCGGTTGCTCTAATTACTTCCTGAAAGAACAGGTTAACAACCAGCATTGTTACCCCATTTTTGGCCGTGACTGCATAATCTTTGCCAATCAGATCGTAACCTGAAAAGGTTTCTTTCGGTGTTTCAATATCATACAGATAGGTCTGTGCAATCATCTTGTCGATAGTGTCCAGCACGTCAGCTTGAGTTGTTAGACTAAAATTGCTGACACTAGGAATAGCACCGGAAAACCCCGTAAAACCATCAACAATTAACCTCACAGTGAGACGCCCTGGTGTAATGACTTTGTTAAATGAGCTGTATTTCCCACCCATTTCTCCATTATTAGCAGCTATTGGTGCGGTTGATATTGATGCCGACTTAATGGGCTGAATAGCCGCCACACCTCCAACCGTGATCGCATCTTCTGAGGTGTCAGCAAAAAGGATACGATAAGCTGGACTCAACACACTCGTCAGTATTGATAATGGGCTGCCGCTCTGAGCGGCGTTAAAAATGGTAGATGCATTAACGTTCAGCATCCCGTTTAATCTGCGGGTAAGCAGGTCACCAGTATTTACATTAAAAATAGCCACATCTTCCTCCTAGCGAACACCGCTAATGTATGGCGAAGTCAGTTTAGAGTTTCTAGCCTGTTGCTGTAACTGATTCGCTAAATCAGTGACATTACTGACAGGCTCGTTCAATATGACCGTGCCAATGTGCATTTCTGAATTACTATGGTTTACTGTGCTTGTGTTTTGCACAGATTTAGATACATTGGCAGCATTTTGCTGGGAAGCGAATTGCTGTGATATATCGGCATTAAAGGTCTGTCCGTCCGCAATCGCGCGAGATATCGTCTGTTTATCATACGGGTTCCGTCCATTTTCATGGGCGATAATGGCTGATACCATTTTTTGCATGACTTCATTATCTTTCAGGTTGACACGATCCGTAGCGTTGACACCTAGCGCATGTGCCACCTGAGAAATGTAAGCGGGTGCATTATTTTCGTTTGCCGGTGCCCACGTTGAAATAATATCAGAGACTGTCTGCAAAGGTTTCCCCGTTGTTTTCCCCATGTGATAGCGCATCAACTGAGTTGATATTGCCTTGATCCCCTCGTAAGGTGTAGCAAATTTCGCATAGCGTCCATCACTTCCCACGGCATTAAATTGCCCCCGATACTCAAGATTACCCGGATTATTATTTCTAATCCCTCGTGGGATTCTGGCTTCCTGTGAGTATTGGGCTGTATTAGCGGATTGGTTTATTTTTGATAAACGTTCAATCTCGCTATTTTCTTTGCTTTGCGATACGGTGCCCTTGCTATAAAACAGACTCCCTAACCCGGCAATAGCAGTTGTTGCGCCAACTCCCAGAACCCCAACCGCACCAGCGGCAGCACTACCTGCAACACGGGCGGCTGGCGTGAGTAGCCCTTTTGCCTTGAGCGAAACATAAGAGGCGATCAAAAGCTTAATGGCATTCTCAGCACCACCAACTGCATCAGAAAAATCCTTTACACCATCTGAGCAATTCAGGAAAAAATCAGCAATGTCTTTTTCATGATCGGTAAGGTAGTCAACAAATTCATTAAGAACAGGTAGTATCTTCTCAGCCAGAGGAACAGCCACATTTTCATAAAGCCTTTTACCCATATTGCTGTAGCTTTGATTGAGTATTTCCACCTGTACCGCCATGCTTTGGGCTTGCTTTAACTGCTGCTCATTGGCGGCTGATGTCTTAGTGAAGTAATCGGCGTTCTTATCAAACGAACTATCATTGATTGCTCGTTGAAGCCCCGATGATATCCCTAACTCATTCGCCAGCAATAAACGTAAGTCTTTGTTTTCGACAGATCGCAAAGCTTGGCGAATATTGCTGAATAAATCGTCAACAGTTTTAGCACCCGTTAAATCTACCCCAGTGACACTCTGCAATCTCGCCATCGCCTGAGTAAACTGATTAACACTCGAGTAGCCTTGCCTTAGCCATGATTGGGATTCACGCATCGTTTTTAAGGTATTAACTAATTCACCTGCACTGACGCCTGCGGCACTCGCTGCCCGCTCCAGACCATCAAGACGCTTAACTGGAATGTCCAGATAAGCAGACGCATTCCCCAACTGAGTCATGCTTCGCGTCATGCCAGAAAATAAGGCTGTTACGCCTCCGATAGTCAGGGAGACACCAAAAAATTTTAAGGCGGAATTTGACAAATCAGAAAAAGCTTTTACACCAGTCTTACCCCCATCAGTAATAGTCGCGTTAAGGCTTGATATCTTTTTCTCGCTAGCATTAGAGTGCTTACCTAGGTCGTCTAATTGACTGACAACCTTTTTCTTACCCTGTAAAAAGCCCTTACTGTCAATGCGATAGACATAGACAAACTCATCGATTTCCATTTTTACTCATAGCCTCGTGATATTGGTGCCATGCGGCGTCGTTATGAGATTCCACTGAAATCATTTCTAAAAAGTCCCACAGATCTTTAACGCTGTAATCACGCTGCAACTCCAACAATGTTGCCTTGCCAGATTTAACGACAGAGTGAATATTTGAGGGGATATTCGCGGTTTTAATAAGTGATTGGGGCTTGCCGCCTTGTCTTAGGTAGGGGTATTCGACTCGGCGGCGACCGTTAAAAAATCGAAGTTAAGTTTAAACACCTCATCTTTTAAGCGACGAAGCGTACTGACTTCATCTATATCTGTTTCAGCATCAAGAGGGCGCTCAAGTGCGCGTCCCTCGTTTTCAATTCTTATTTTTACGGTTGACAACAGGCGCTGATTTATCGCTCTGGCCGCGTCCCTGTCTGCGTTAGCAATAGCGGCGAGACCAATTGTTGCAAGCCCTGCCGTTCCCATCGTCATTACTTCAGGCGGGATATTAAAGAAGTTGTTACGACTCATCACCCGAAACATTTCTTCAGCCAAATCCTCACCCTGTACGGCAGACATCTCCTGAATGATGAAAGTCTTGCCAAAATCCCTGTTATTGTCACTAATGATAATTTCTATCGTGTTACGCATTACAGATCGCTCCCTGTGACTGACTCAAAGTGAAAAACGGCCTGTCGCGTTCCTAATACACGCTGGCCTGGTGGGGTGATAGTCCAGCTGAATAACACGCCATTCACCAAATTGTATTTCTTTGAAAGCGCAGGGATGGTAATAACCGCATTACACCCAAATGAGGCCACCGCCGCTCGCTCCGCACTTTGCCAAGCGTCTATCCTGAACCCTGCCGAAGATGTCGGAGCTAGGCTGATAGTCAGTGTTGTAGGATTGAAAATATAACCTGCATGATATTTGCCATCCGCTGACATCAGTTCTTCTTTTGTATCTAAGGCGGCAACTTCGAAAATACTGTCAGCGGCAAAATCATCAACAGTAAATCCACCTGGATAAAACTCAGGCACAACAATGCGCAGCGAACTGTTAGCGCTGGTAATATTTATTGGCATAATTATTCCTTACATGACGTCGATTGAGGCGAGGTTGATACTTTGAATTAAGCTGCCATCGGTGTAGAAAAATACGGCACCAGCTAGCTTGCGCTCGTTGCGATTCGTTCCGTTTTGAGTAGGGATATAAAGATACCAACCCTCTGAATAGAGCGATTGGGAAATATCCTTGCCCGCCATGCCAATAACTTGCTGAATCTGAGAGTTATCTAGTGTAATGCCGGGTCTAATCGCCCCAAAATTCTTAGCTTTCACGGCCACATCAATCACACTGGCTCTGAGTGCGGTATAGCCCTCTTCGTTGAACGGAAAGGATTGGTTTTGCGTAAATACGTTAGCAAAAGCCCCAAGCAGGTTAGCATTGATCCATACTTGGCAAAGGAAAGTATCGAGCCATTTAAATGACCCACTAATTGCACCATCCGCCGCATAGCTGTAGACCACGCTATTCGCGCCGTATTGCCCGTAAAAGGTGTACCCGTTAGAGGCTATAGCATCAGCATCAGAGTCATTGTTAACATTTGGCGTCACCCCGTTAAATGACCTGAATTTATACGATACGCGACCATTAGTGGCATCAAAATTCAGTGAGCTAGCATAAGACAATACTGTCATCGCATAGCGATAATCGCCGTAAACGGGTAACACATTCTGATAGCCGTCAGCATTAATCTGAGCCGCTAAGCATTTATCATTGCCCGCGACCAATGGATCAGATGAACTGTCAAATGGCACATAACCAAAACGGTAATTCTGGTTAGTGACCCACGCTGAAAACGCTAATGCTTGAGACGTTGATGGTGCAAATAAGGTGGTGAACAATACCCAGTCCTGATTGCTATTTTTCAATTCATCAAGGAAAGCGCTTGGATCGGATTGTTTCGTTCCTATTGAGGTAACGGCATTTTCAGTCTCACTTAGTCTAAGCACATCAGCAGCATCGCCCGTAGCCTTTGATACAGCGCTATTAGCGCCTTTTGTATTAGAGGTAATAAGAAACCGCTGTTGCACAGGCAGCCATGATACACTCACTTTATTGCCAATAGCTGTTTCTATTGCTTTGGCGGCATCATCAAAACTCGTTACATTGGCAAGTGAAATGCCAGCACTGGTGACTGAGCTGCCATTAACTGAAAGCGTGAGGGTAGAGATTGCTGTTTGAATATCGGCTATAGTCTTGCCTTTAAAGCTTCCCGACAATAACCATCCAGGCACACCGCCGCTATCACTAACGAAACGAGCAAAAAGAAGTTTAGCCGGTCTTACTGTTGCATTCTGATACCCAGTAAAATAAATACCTGCTGCAATATATTCAACTGAGTCTTGCCCAAACCATGCACCTACATCCTTTTGCGATGAAAAGGCCATCACTTTTCCAACAGGAAGCAAGGTATTATCACTTACCAGCATCCCTTGCATGTTTATAGCTGTTCCCTGCGCACTTATCACGCCGGGAGAAATAGAGAAATCACGATTTAAAGAGATCATATTGCCTCGTTGACTGGCTGAGAGCGTTCTAGCTCTGCTTGTGTAAAGAAAGCCATCGGCACGCTGATACCAATGTCTGTTTGAAAGGTCAATGTGACCGTGTACCTGTCTAAATACTGCTTTGTGTCTGTATAAAAGACATTCTGGCTAACATTATTTGAATAAAGTGGAGTGATAGCGGGATTAATCCCATGAAACGCCTGAACGCTGTAGTCGTCCCTAAAAAGCGTCTCCAAGGCTATTGCCTTATCAACTGATCCTTCGCCGTAAATATCTACCTGAATATCCCACGTTCTTACCTCTGATTTAACTAGCTCACTCGTCTCAGTTGAACCAGTATCGATATAGCTTGATCGTGTAGTCGTCATGCGTTTAAAAAAAAGCGGGGTAAGATAAGCGCAAAGCCCTTTAGACATCGCCACTCGATTATCTTGCGTTCGCCACGTCTCTTTAATATCAAGGTAACTGACAAAAAATTCCCTGACTGCATCTAAAATTTCATCAAGTGTCAGTGTATTGGTCATCGTCTTGCCTCCTAACTAACAGGCGACACCAATCAGGCCAAAGCTCGATAGGCTCGATCACTAACCACGTCACGCCATTGATAATGATTAAATCCCCGCCAATCGCCTCACGTCTTAACGTACCGTAAATATTGCCATCGGTATGAATGGACTTAACGATACCTTGGAGATTTAGCCCATCAATATGCCGTAGATCATCAGACGTGAGAGGCTGCAACTGAATGCTGATGATTTCATCAGGCTTGTATTTGGGCGTTCTGCTTGCCCCCTTACCTGCCTCAATGCCATCAGAACGTCTTAAAATAGCATTAATGAACGGATTAACGATGTTAATCGCACCCTTAACTATTTGATGTAGATTCATTTTCGCCTACCCAATATTGGACGGTGTGTGTCATTTCCCGTGTATCAAGCAATGGTTTATCTGTGAAGTTTTTAGGTTTATTACTGCGATGTTTTCGGTTATAGAGTGTTGCAGTTGACAAAGGTGGGTCAGTTAAATCGATAATTGACTGCTTAACATCTGCAACAGCCTCCTCACCGACCAGAGAGAGTGCGGCGTCAACACTCTCACCCGCACGTAATGCTTTAGTGACAATTCCTCTCCACTTGTCTTCATGCTCAGCTATCGCCTTTCTAAAGAATGGGCGTGGAGGTTGATTATTCGCTGGCTGCCCCATTTCATTAGTGTAAGCTACCACCGCAACTGATTCTCCATCGGGATAAGTTGCTCCAGCTGGGAATCCCAACTTTAACGTCTTAGGCTTAAGTTGCCGTTCCAGATTATCCAAGTGTGCTTTCATCGTCCGCATGGCAGACACCTCTTTACTGCTGGGAAGTAAGCAAACATCCTATAAGGCTTTGTCAGCTGCCAGAAAAGCAACCCATACTGGCTCTGCATATACCATGTGTAATCGGATGAAAGTCCAGATCCAAAATCAAAAGAGACGCTGACGCTGCCCTCTGACGCTGCTGAAACTCGCCCTACCGCACCACCACCAACTCCCCCACTGCCTTTACTGTCTCCATGTTGCATATAAGCCAAATGCGCTATCAGTAAATAAAGCAGTCTTTGCCGTTTAGCAAGATCAGACTCAAGAGAGAAATTGTTGTTATCAAAGGCCATACATGCCATATCAAACAAAAGCGATAACTGTGGTTCGGTAACGCCCTTGAATTCAGGGTATAGCGCCCGAAACTTATCAATATCTAGCGTCACCGATGCCATCTAAACCCCCTTATCTTCTGTCACTTTTCCAATTTTCGCATCACCCATATCTGGCACAATTTTTTCCATGCCCGTTTTGACTTTCTTGCGATCACTGGTCTCACCTTGCACCGCAGCTTCTGACTTAATCTGATATATCAGCTCTTTTTTTACAAAAGGTGCATCTGCATAGGCTTTAAGAAATGCCGCAAACCAATCCGCATCGACCTCGCGGGTGATTCCTGATCCATTCACTGAGCAAGGGGTGATAACCCCAAATCCCTGACTTGCACCATTAAAAGTGACAGTAACGCCATTGACAGACACAGTTAAGCCGTGGGGCAATTTGCACCCCACAATAATTTTATTCGCCATTAAATTTATCCTAAATGATTAGATGCCTAGCATTTGCGCAAAGAACATCGGTTGTGTGATGATTGCACCGTATGTCCCTGCTGATACCTTTTGTGACCAGCTGGAATGATGAGTGATGACTGGGTGAGCGCGATATTTTTCTGAGAATCCGGCATAGCAAGATTGCTGACCGCCCCAACTAGGTAAAAACATTTGTACCAGCTCTCCCGCTTCGGTGCTAAATTGTGGCGCGGTTTCAATGACCATGTTAGGAAATGCCTTGCGGATCATGTCTTCCAATGAAGTATTAAAGCTCTCATTTGCACTCTTAAGATAAACAGATGACTGGTTAGATAACACCAGTTTAAGTGGTGATGCCATATCTACGCCGTCACCGATAGCGCCGTTAGTTCTTTCCACTAAGTCTTTGTACAACGCTAAAATATCGTTATATCGGTCTTGGATACTTTTCCCTTCCCAAGTCGCCGAACCATTTATCGACTTAGGCGTAATCGGCGCGGGTAATGATGGATCGTTTAAAAAACCATGACACACGCCATCCACACCAAAAAATGAAAATTTATTCCTGACGATATTTAGGGTGTTAGCGATTGCATTTTGCTTTTCAGATACATAATTAACCAATGCTAGCCCGTAACGATCTTTTTCTAAATCGCCGTAAGAGATAAGGCTCTGGTAACGATACTGTCTGAAGTTTTCCCATTGCAGGTTAACCTGATTAGTGCCGTTATCGTTATAGTCACCATAAGAAACTGCCTCACCAGAATACTCTGACCGACCAATCATGCGGTAATCTTCTTCCCATGCGCTGACCTTACGTTCGCCATATATTTCGGCGGCGCGGGTAGGTGCAAAGATAGTCTTTATTACATTAGGATCAATGCCACCAGCAACAATTGCGGGGATACCGCCGTTTGTTACCGTTGATGGCAGTAGTTGTGAGTCGTTCGCCAGATAAAGGCGACTAACGGAAGCGGGTAGTGTGATGCCCCCTTCATTAGCACGACGCATTACCGCGCTAAAGTCCTGTTGTGAAAGTTGTGACATTTTTAGCTCCAGCTTGAGAATTTAAAGATTTCACCGACTGCCGCCGATGTCATGACTACAAAATGCGTTTCTACAGCGCCGTCAATCGTTGCACCAGCTGTGCCCGTTTTAATCGACCCATCAGCAAGTACTGCAAATACTTTTTGCCCGATGCTGGCCTCGGTTGCGGATTTACCCCACCAGTCACCTGTCATGTATACAGAGACTTGTGCACCCTGATAAATCTTCATTGTGGTAGAATCGAGCACCCCGATGATCCCCGTCATTTCATTACCGACGAATCCCAGTGGACTTCCTGTGCCAGTGTTATTGACTAACACATCATTACTGGTGTCACGCCAAACAAAACGCGACATTGTCACGCCGTCAGACCCAGCTCTGAACCCCTCGGCAGGAGGTGGTACTGCAAAAGCTGCATTGTATGACGCGGGCGAACCCTCACGCCCTGGTGCTGGGTATAGTTCAACTTTATTTTGAAAAGCCATTATTTATCTCCAAAAAAACTGTCTACACGGCTAACTGAGTTTGAGTCCATCGCGACCATTTGCGCCATTGCTGGCCGGGATTTAAGCACCTCCACCATCTTTGGTAGAGCTGAGGGATGAATACCTGTTGCATCTATTCCCTGCTGTGATAACGCCATGCGGTAAACTTCCTCAGCAGAATCACAAGCCACTTCACCAATAAGCGGGGCGCAGTCACGCTCTGCCTTACGCAATGCCATATGATGATTATGTGCTTCTAACCGCGCTTTATCGGCTGCCTGTTTAGCTATAATTGCTGCATCATTGGCAGTGATGAATTTTGCATCATTAGCTTTCTTTTCAGACTTGTCCTCGTCCTCATCATCAGCTTTTTTATCGTCCTTATCATCTTCATCATCGGTTTTTTTATCGTCTGAATCATTTGCTTTTGCAGTGTGTTCAGCCATATAATCAGAGATAGTTTTGATATCCTCGTCGCTGGCGTTGGGTAGCCGCTCTCTTAATCCATCCAACACATCATCGTTGGCTTTGTTTTCCTGCTCACTCATTTTTAAACCCTCTGGTTTTGCATCGTTAACTAAAACATCGGGGCCAGTTCGCCCGTCAGGTACAATGGCAAGGTGATAAGCGTGCAAATCTCGCATCACAATGTCATAAGGTTCTCCATCAAATTCACCCGGCGTAACGTCTGGCGTGTAACTGTAGGAAGGGGAAAGCTCTCGTTGTATCTCGGTCTCTATCCCTGCTTGTGCCCCTTCATCCCACACCGCAATTGAGGCGACCAGGTAAGGATACTCAAAGCGAACATCATCCATCACTGAACCTACCGCTAATTCAGTAAGAGGAGTGCTATCATTAGCGGGATGCCCAAGTAAAACGGGAATGCCTTTAAACGATTTAATCGCCTTTTCTATTTCTTTAGGATCTCTAAAAAGTCGATATAACTTATCAGGCTCTAGCCCTAACTCCTGATACCTTGGTATCTCTTTACCGTAGTATTCACTGATACATGCCTTACTTATTCGATTATCCCGCACGTACATTTTTCCGAACTTATCTACCTCGCGGGCTGAGTCCATCGCAAGGGATTTGTGTATTGGTTGCATGTTTATTCCTATTGATGGGGCAAAACTGGCCGCCACGTGCAGCCACAATTAATTTCCTGTCCGGGTAGAATGTATTTCCCACCGATGAGGCAGCCCTTTGTGATGTCGAATTCACGACCATTTGCCGCAACATGGTCAGGGCGTGGATGCTGTCCAGCCCCTGTATGTAACCAAATGCCTTTTTTAATGCCTAGCGATTGCTGTCTGATTGCGGCCAGTGAGGATGATGCCTTACGGTTTTGATCGGTTGCTATCAGTCTCGCCCGCCTATCCGTTACCCCGAACTGCTGCTTTAATTGCTTTTTTAGTTCGCCAAGATCACCACCCCTGGCTACAGACTGCATGACCAGCGTTTCAATTCGAGTAAAGTACTGTTGAGGTATTGACTTAATTAGCGATACATTTTCGGCAATAATTGCTGTTGAAGTGTTTTGCATTGCATCCGTCATTTTGAAATCAAAGGCAAACCCCATTTCTATTAATTGAGCAATCAACGGCTTATCGATAGTGTCAGCGCTGCATTCGCAAAATGTTTTCGCTAATCCCTTAGATAGTTGATTAAACCTTTTGCTCCAACGCGTAGTCAGCCTTCTAAGCAAATAGCGAAATAACGCTGCTGGGCTGGCATCATTCGCCAGAACACTTTGCTTGGTTAGGTTTTCGATTTCATTGATTACATCGTCAGACATGGCTGAAATATGTTTTCTTAATGCGCGGTAATACCAGTATTTAACGCCCGCATTCGGGATAGAGGGATTAAGCGTTTTCCTCGTTATCTGTATCGTCCTCGTATTCTTCCCTTTCTTCATGTTCTATACCTTTAAGGAAGGCAAAGCCTGAGTGTGGATCGTTAATTAGCCATTGATTAGCATCGCTGGGCTGAATAGCACCTGCCATAGTCAGCGCGTTAAGTTGTTGTGCATTTTTAAGCCTGATTTCTGAATGCTGTTCGTCAGTCATTTCTGAAAGTGGATTAAACTCAAAAGATACCTCCTCTTTGATTTCTCCCCATTCTGACAACATGATGTAATCCAGCATATCTTCTATGAGCGGCCTTACATTGCGCTCCTGAATACCGGCTACTGTTTCATGCCAGACATCTATTTCGCCTTGACCACTTGCACTGAGTCCAGCAGGGGCATTGCCTAACAGCTTGATAACAGGCAATCTTGAGGGTATACAAAGCTGTTCCTGATAGTTAGTTGCTATCTTTTCAAGATCTGTCATCGGAGTATTAACCTGAAAGTATTCCTCCTCTTTATCCAGTGCTAGAACGCCACGATTAGTTTTGTAGCTCGTCATCAGATCGATGCGGCGTTTAAACAATTCCGGGTTTTGCATCCTTGCGTCCATATCAGTTTTTAAGCCGGCAAGGGTAAACGCCTTAACTATTTCCGGTATCTCTTTCCTTATCTCCTCCCAAGAATTAACGTAGGATTCCATAAGTTGTGTAAGAGACAAGCCACCGAAATTGTAAGAAGGCAATAGAATTTGAGACACGGGGCGCGTTATCAGACTCAAAAAGCGCGAGGCATGCACTGTCTTGCCCATTACAAACCATGAGTCAGGTAAGTAAAAATTATCGGCTAGCGGATCAACTGAGTTGTACATGGCTGGATACAACCACATCGGCTCAATCAGCTTAAAACTGGTTGGCTTTAGCTTTCCTTTCACCTTGCGAGGATCTTTAAAAAGCGGATTCTGTTTTTCGTTATCGTCTGCGCTCGTGTCTATATAAATTCGAGCAACACCAAACATGGCATCATGATGGATGGCTTTATGTACAACTTCCTTCACATCATACTTAACAAGTAGATCCTCAACTCTCTCAACGATTGACTCATCATCATCTGATGATGTAATTTTTATCCACGCCCTCGTCATTTCATCAGCGATGACAGAATGTACGTTAGCGTATTCAGTCGCTTGAGAAAGCATTGCTAGATATGGATAGCCCCTGAATCCACCATATTGGTGGCATAAGCTGTGGTTACTATTTAGCAGATCGTAGGGCGTGGAGTCATTAGCTAATACATTCTCCTTGCCTTTGGGTAACACGCCAGAGGGTGGCTCGTAAGGCTTAAATTCAAACTTAGGCTTTTCCATCTCCTGATAGAATGCTGAATCGGGTATTCTTAACGACTCTTTACTTTCCCCTTTGTTGAAGGGGCGCTTTATATGCTGTTTTTTTTTCATCAGAAAAATGCCTCATCGGGTATTACAAACGGCTTGTGAACTGGAGCAAAGGCCATAATTAAAGAGTCTGCTAGGTTTGGTGAGGGTATACCGCGTTTTTTCATGTCTTTTTTGCTCTCAACTTTCACTCTTCCGTTGTTGTCATACTCCACCCACGGACGTGATAATTCAGCCTTGAGGTATTCGAGTAGCTTCATATCAGATGAAAGGCTAATCAATTGGTCATCCTTAAACTGTTTAACAAAGTTAATATCATCAGGGTTATTTTTAAGGTGATTGATGCATCGCCATGTGTTATAAAAGCGCTCACGCACTCCCCACCATGCTTGCGCCTTGATGTTTGAGAACATATCTTTATTAGTTTTACCGTCTGAAAATTTAGAATCCGGTTTAAAGACTGCTCCACCAGCATTGAATCCAATTGCATCGATTTTACTGGTTCGCTTTAAGTGAGCTTTGACACCAGCACCGACGCCGATAGAGTCATAAACGATTTCATCCGCGTTTTGTTTTTCGGCGTAGTGCTGAACTCTATCAGCAGAGCTAATGACGTCACCTTTATTCCACTGCTGGCAGTTATTGACGACTGAACCGTGCACAAAAGTTAATGCGTTACTGTCCTCGCCCTCATCTGCCACGTCAAAGCCGATTCGCTTCTTACCAGATGGCTGAAATCCTAGCTTGATGTGAGCATCGACAGCAGCAGCAATCCATGAGGGTTTAATTATCGCAAGGTCACTATCAGCAACGGGCTCGCCTTCCCAAATGTGAAGGTAAAGATCGTAATCACGCTCCTTGCACTCTTGCATTTGCTGCGGTAGCGGAGTCTCGTAAAAATGAGGGTTATCCTGATAATTTGCCTTAATGAGAATAGTTCCCTGCGGCGGGGAAACAATGAACCTCTGATATGTATCGTCAAGAATATTCTTAGGGTTAAACGAGACCCACACTTCCGCGTTTTTATCACCGCGAATCGAGGGCAATAGCACTTCCCAAGACTCTTTAGTTACCGACTCAGCTTCTTCCACCCAGCAAATGCCGACACCCTGCACAGATTTAATCTTGGTGACGTTATTCTTCACGCCTAAAAAGATGAATGTTGCGCCCGTTCCGAGATGTATGATCGTGTTTTTCTGTATCTCGAACTCATTTTGATAACCGAGCCGATAAATGGTCTCAGAAAGCAGCTTTATAACCGAGTCGCTAATCGAGCCTTGGAACTCACGAGCGCAAAGTATTACCGTCTTGGTTCTTCTGGCAACCTCAACCGCTAGCTCAGCAAAGAAATAGCTTTTGCCACTCCCCCGCCCACCGTAAGCCACCTTATATGGCGCTGCGTTGATGAATGGTCGAAAGTGAGGATTAGCCATTTCCGAATATATCCGATAGTGGTCTGGTCGTTATGTTGACTGAGCCAGTGTGCTCAATGACTTGCTTATCCAGCCCAGTAATCTTGGCTTTGCTCATTGTTGCCGAAACAGCAGCAGAAGCTTGAGGTGTTTCAGCGTGTAATGCCGCTTGTCGCGCTTCTTCAAGCTCAGCGAGAATGATATCAACCGTTACACTGTGGCGTTTTTGAATATCACCACGCAATTCACTCAGCCTTGTTGCGATCTTGCTGTTGTCAAGTAATGCCTTGGCATTTCGGTTAACTGTCTCAGGCTTCATCTTGTCAGCAGCATACGCCGTCCGATAAGCCTCAGAAGCATTACCTTTCTCGATGTATGCCTGACAGAAAGCCTCTTGCTTAATTGTCAGACTTGTCATTTAGAACATTCCTCTACTTGTTGAATATATCCCCGTAATTTTCGTAACTGAGATGTTTGTTTTCAGAATAAAACTCTATCAATGCAGCTTTATAAACTGCATTTGTAGAATTTTATAAAAAGCGTTGACTTATAGCACCATTGGGGCTATTATTATTTACATAGGGTAGCGAATAGGTCGCAGCCCGCACCCCGAAAGGATGATAAAATGAGTACTAAAGCAATGAATAATGCAGAGTTAGAAAAAATTCACGCTGAAATAGCTAAACTAATGGCTGAAACATCAAAGCTTAATCGTGAAGCAGCGTGGTATCCCATCGTTGTAGCCTCAAGCCTTATCGGTGCTGTCGCTACAGTGACTACGTTGATTATTAAATACATCTAACTACACCAGCCCCGGCAGGGGCTATATTTGAGGTGTTTAATGAAGTTGATTAAAGAATATAGCTCCCCTGCCCCGTCTGATTTGATTGAGCTAAAAGAATCTTTGTCTTATACCGGAAATCAAATGGCAGATTTAGCGGGCGTGGCAAGTAACAGCCAATGGCGCAAATATACCGGGGGTGAAAATCCTCGCGGAATGTCACAACACATTCTTTTTTACATTGCAGCTCAGTTAGAATTATCAGAAGATGAGTTATCGCGCGTTGTAAAAAAAATGGCAGATATCGGAGCTAAAATTAATTAATAATGCACTATGCTGCTAACCTGTGCTGTTCTTCTATCAGCGGCTGACGGTGTTTCTTATCGAATAATCCCATGAGTGCATTCTTACGCTGTTCAAAGTCCCATCCCATGCTAATGAAAACTGTGTTTGCTCGTTGTAGCTCAGTGATGCAGTGGATCTGCTCGGGAGTTAGATAATCCCTGATGGACTCTTTCTTCTCTATTTCGTGATATACCCTAAACTTTGCCGCTGTCATATTGAGGGCGATACGGTTGATTAAGTCCGCTTCATTGCTGAAATGATAAGGTGCAATACTTTTTCCTTGCTCCTCACGATCTGCTTTAATGGCATCGGTCATAGGCTTGTATTCAAGCCTTGAGGTGTTTCTATCTAATTTTTTACTCGCTAGCACCGCCTTCATTCGGAAAAATTCACGAACCACAGCCTTTTTGAAGGCTATCACCACGCTGTTGTTCCTCATGAAAGTGATTAATAATGTACATTGCTGTTCATTGAGCATAGCCACCCTTTGCTTTTGTTTCCCTCCATTTGTAGTGAAGGTTCGGATTTCAAATCCGACCCTTCCATACTCTTCAAGATCTGGCAAATACTTGTCGATTAATTTGATTACAGTCTCATGACTACGATTTACGCCTTCTGCTATTGAGAATGAATTGGCTAGAATATCGAACTTTTTAATTTCTACTAATTGCATGGTTATCACCCTTCAAAAAAGAGACCTCCGCTCACTAGAACGCCCACACCCGACTTCACCATGCAGTGGTGTCCTCGGAGGTCGCTTTCGTGAAAAGTAGTCTCGGGATTTAATTTAACGCAGTGAGTGCGATTTATTGCAGATGCAAAAAAGCCCGCATTAAGCGAGCATAAAATTAATTAAAAAAAGTATTGACTCCGGTCGCGTTTGCGACCATAATGTACTTACTGACTAGGCAAGGGGTCTGGTCAACTCAAATAGTGAGATTAAAAATGAACATCAAATCAGAAAACATTTCAAAAGAAGCATTCATCATCAACAAATTCAACAAAGTTGTCGCTGTCATTTATGACACTGACATCATTGAAAAATACAAACACAACGAAATCGTTCTATTCTCAACACTCTCTACTTATGACGAAGTCGCACAGCAACGAGTGCTTGTAAATAGTTCTGACGTGAAAATATCTCGACACAAAAAGTGGGAGCGCGAAGCAATGAGTCTTGATGTACCTGTTGCTGTTGAGATTGATGACAGAAGGTTTACAGTAAAAAATTATGACTAACTTTGAACTTAAACAATTAAGAAAACTATTCTTTCTAACCACAGCAGAGGCCGCCGAACATATCGGCGGTGTTGAGCCGAGAGCGTGGCAACGATGGGAGAAGGGGGAAAGAGCTATCCCTGCTGATGTATCTGAACACATGCAAATGCTAGCGCTGACTCGATACGAAAGATTGCAAAGAGAGCCTGAAATTTCTAATGTTGCTTATCAATACTGTGATAGCTTAGATTCTTTTGTCGCTGCCGGTGGCGTAAGAAATGTCACAATGTGGCGACTAGCTCAATCTGTAGCTAGTGAATTAACACTAGAAAAGTTTGCTTTCAATCAAAGAGACTCAGAAACTATTGGTTTTGATTAGGTATTCTTGCAATGCTTCTAGCTGCTTCTGCATTTTAGTTACTTGCTGTCTGAGACGTAGATAATTTTGTTCAGCGTCTCTATCCAGTTCGGCGCGGGCTGCATTGTCCACGCCGGAGGCGGTGGCTGCTTTTGACAACTTCTTACAGCTTGCTTTGACGTACACGCGCTTAACGCTGTTAGACAAATCAGAGCGCAGATTTTCAATTTCTTCATTAGCTTTGTTTAACTCGCTAGTGTATTTTTTGTCGATGTCTGATACTTGCTCTTGCTGACTATTTAATTGCTCTATTGTTAGATTCAAGCTAGAGATTATTTTATCTGCTTCATCTGCTCTTTGCTTTGCTGAGTGATACAAGCTTCTGTAAAAGCTAAGAGCAACAATACAAACAATAGATGCGATAATTGTTATTCTTAATGAGCTAATCATCGATATTCCAGCAAGCTAATGCTGCTTCCTGATCGCGCCTTATAACCTGGCCAGCACAATTATTTTCGCGCTTTCGGCAATCCCTGCCCCCGTCAAATATCCATTTTTTTATTTCTTGGCAAGCTTCTTTGCGCTTGTTCTCATTGATTAATTTGAAGAAAGTTGAGTTAAAACATTTACTTACGCCTATATTCCACGGACAAAATGACGCGATTCCGACTTTTTGCGGTTCGGTTAGCTTGATGTGTATATTTTCATCTACCCATTCCAATGCTTTTGCTTGCTCTCGCTCGTCAATTTGTTTGCATTGCTCACTAGTTAATTTCATGCCTTTTTTTACTGCTTGATTGTTAACATGAGTTACTCCGCCGCAAATTGTCCAGATCCCTCGACCGTCAGGATAAGCCGTTGTTTTTAAACCTTCTTTTTCTTGTTGAAACTGATTCATCAGATCGGGAGCGCCTGCACCAGCGGCTATCATTGCAAGCATTACTGCGCTCAATCTGTATTTTAAGTTGCTCATTAGATTAAGCCTTTTTCAGCTGCTTTTTTAATTACTTCAACTGATGATTTTGATACTTCATTATTAGATGATAGATAGCGTTCTAATATCTCAGTTCTTTTTTTGTTTTCTTTGTAATTACGTGAAGCATCTGAGCGACTACAGAGCAATGCAGTTAAAGAGATACATATACCGACAAATCCGACCCCGAGATAAATCACGTCTTGCGTTTTAATTCCAGCAATTGTCGCAACCACCGCTAGGCCATTAAAAAAATGCACTGCGGCGGCAGTGAAAGGATTAGAGTGATCCATTTTTACCGCCGTTTATTTTTGAAAAAGGGTCACCCTGCGCTGTATGCGTCGCCTTTTAAATTTTTTGTGAGGATTTCGCTGTTAAGCGCAGAGTGAAATTTAGATACAAAAAAACCCCGCCGAAGCGAGGTTAATATTTGTTGCCTTTGTTAATATACAATATTGGCACTATATAACGCTATTGTGGCTAATTGGCTAATTAAAGTCAATAGCAAAGTTTGAATATTTCCTGTTTTTTTTCTCAATTGCCCTACATTTGAATGCATTTAACAGCGGTTCGTACAATAAGCATTGTGACGCATTAAGAATATCGTCTATCTCATTTCTGCATGTGCCAAGGGATGGTTTTTTCCACACTCCGCCCCCTTTTGTCGTCATTCTTCTTCTCTTACAAGTTCTATGATAATGATTAGCTATCGCTCTTTTTGACAATTTATAAACATAGTAAGAGAGCAAAATATTAAAGGCTTGCACGTCTATACTTAAAACTCTATCAACTACATGAGAGATAAGAAGCCCGTCATCATCATTACACATCGGACTGCATGGGTAGCCTTGTGGCTGCACTTTTGCCATGAATTCAGCGATAATGCTGCTTTGCCGTTTGTCTAGCCTGCCGCTGTATACCCAAGCCCCCCAAAGTTCCAGCCATCCATTTAGCCAGTCATGTTGTTCCTTGCTAAGTTGTAATTGTTTTATGGGCACGGTTAAACCTCCAAGGGTTGGATAATTAAATTTAAAAGTTGATTTATTCTATTTCTGAGATTGTTATTTCCAACTTTCCATGTTTAATTATTTCTTTTCGCTTCATGCGTATATCATCAAAATTACTATCGTCTGAAATAACATTGTACTTAGTTAAAACATCTAGCGGGGCTTTGAATAGATTATCTAAATCTCTAACCCTGCGATCAGGTGGGTAAGCTTCTATACTTATTTTTAATTTTCCGTTTAATTTAAAATTCCATTTGTTTTTAAGTATTAACTCGCCCGCTTTTTCTGAATATTCCCTACCCTTCTTGCTCTTAATTTTTCTGCCCCTGAACACCGGAAAAAGGTGATTGTTTCCTGGTGGCCAAGGCAGAGTTAATCGATATTTATTCATATCTTAATTAATCCCTCTTTTAAGAATAACACTTGAGTCCTCGCCATCCCCTCGAGCGCACACATTCGCGCATATTCAGCGTCAGTTACTCGCGTCCTTCTATCTATTTCATCGTGACAAGAGCTACAAGCGATTGCTGTTAAAATATCAGGTGGCTTAATTCCAGTTCCACAAAGTCCGGCTATTCTGATATGTATTAACACGCTAGTCTCATTATTGTGATTACAAATTCCGGGGATTCTAACTTGACACTCTCTTCCTGCTGCCGCCTTTCTTAATTTATTGCTTATCATTTTTTAACTCGCTTAATTCTTCTACTGAATCAAGAAATGCAGAGATAAATTCAGCTGCAACTTGTGGAACTATAGCGTTGCCATAGCCGCGCAATCGCACCACTCTTGCGGGAATCCCATTAGCCAGCGGGAATGTGCCGGATTCAACTGGCCTGAACTTTCCATCCCTGCATCCGATCCAATCAGCACCTGACCAGAAGACTTGATCCTCAATGCTTGGGTTATGCCCTGCTCTGTTGCATAGTCCAGCCTGTCGAAAGTCCGATCCTTGCCATCCTTGCGTATCACTGTCGGACTGCTCCCCTTGTAATCGTTCGCTGTCGGCGTCGGCCACGGTTTCCAGTCCGGCGCTTGGCTGAAAATCAGGTAAGAGGCATCCGCCAGATCGTGCCGATAACTTTCCAGCTTGTTCGGATCCCGATTCCCATCTCTCTTGAGTCTTGGAGCTCTGTCTCCGCAAATGTCGTGAGACTGAGGTGTAGGCCAACCTGCCAACCTCGCCGCCCCTCCAAGCGTTGATCCTCTCGATGTTCCTATCGTTGCTCCTTCTCCCCTGACTTGATTGTTGTCGATGGTTGTAGGCGTAGGCCAATTTGTTAACTGCACCAAAGAACAGCCGATCTCTTTTGTGCGGGGCGCCGACGCTGCAAGCTGGCAATACTGCCGCCCCGCAGGAGTAACCTTGCCTTTCCAGTTCAACGAATAAATCGTCGAGCCAGTTTTTTCTAATCGCTGCTGCAACTTGCTCGCCAAAAACGACTGTAGGCTTGCACTCGTTAATGAGTTGCAAGAATTTTGGTGCAAGATGTCTTTCGTCAAGCTGTCCGAGTTGCTTTCCGGCAACGCTGAAAGGCTGGCAGGGCGGGCTTCCAGTCCAGCACGGGAAATCGTCGGGGATTCCTGCGAGGCACAATGCGTAAGGCCAGCCGCCAATTCCCGCGAAAAAGTGGCATTGTGTGAATTCTTTAAGTTCTTCTGCTCTAACATCTTCAATGCTCCTGTCGTCCACAATTCCGTCCGGAATGTGACCTTGTTTGATTAACTCTCTCAGCCAGTTTGCTGTTTTTTTGTCGAATTCGTTGTAATAAGCTGTCACCGATCACCTCTAATTATGCTACTGCCAAAATTAACAAGATCTCCTCTTGTGACAGTGCAGAACTCTGCATTTAAAGCATTAAATATTTCAGGAGGGGTGCGCCAGCAATCTTTATGCTCTTTGGGTGTATTTGATTTCTCTGTCATTATTAGATCCAGTTTTAATATGGTTTATATTTTATTTATAAGTTAAGTAGGTTGTATGTATTTTGATTACAACACCCTGCCAAATACCCGTTTTGAGATGTTCTTATTTTTGAAACTCTATTTAAGCATTTCTCTCTATTTTTAATGGCGGTTTCTATTAATATTGCGTTACTGGTTGATTGCATTGCTTCCAACCATTCATTAGCAGCCCGTCTAAATAGCCCCCGTCTTTCAAGATCTCTTGATTTAGACTCATGCCTTTTATATTCAACATCATTTATTTTTTTTACTAAATAGTAATTATACCTTTCGTCTACACTTACAATTAACTCAATGAGTAGCTCATTTATTATCATGCGTAGTTCAGATCGATTAATTCCAGTCTTAATCATTAGATTATTGAAGCTTATTCTATCTAAACCACTTAGTGTTTTAATCACCCGGTCTTTGTCGTTCATATTCTTTTTCCAAAATAGTCAATATTGAAAGATGCTCTTAGCTTAATATCATTAAATGCCGCAAATGCAGTTGTGTATTCAATTAAGCTAGACATTCTTGTTTTGCTCATTGCTGCCGTACTTTCTCTGATTGCTATTAACTCGCCTTCGATTCCTTTCAATACTTCACCATCTTTCCCAGTAGCAACAGCATGTCCTGAGACAAAAATGGGTTTCCATTCTGTTAGCTTCCGAGGCTTTCCACCCCAAGTTATTTTTTGCATAGCAAAGTCGCCACAAATTGCATGAAATATTTCATTTTGCGGAAGCGTTCGAGATGCTGGCTTTATTTTAACTTCAAGCGGGTTTTTGTCTGATAATTCTAGCGAGTTAATATATTGAATTAGATTTTTGCGGACAGCTTCATTTCTTAGATAAAATGAAACCAAAAATAACTCCTTTTTTTAATTACTCCAGCTCTCGATTGCTGAAACCTTACTGAACCTATCAGCAGATTTCGATCTGCATATTCTTGAGCATTAGTTTCTCCATCTGGCGGCAACTCACCAAGACCCAAAAGCGCATCATATATCCAGTTAACGGCTGCTTTATCGCCTTTCCCGTGTTCTGAATCAATGACTGCGCACTGCATAGTTAAAATTAACTTTCCGCAAATTCTGTCTACTTCTTTGAATCTCACTCGCATGTATTCGTTTTCATCTTTCAAGCGTTTAATTTCTGCTTTAAGCTCTGTGATGCTTTGCATGTCTCTACCCTCACTCAAGGCCAGTAATCTTATTCAGCAACTTCCCGAGTTTTGATGTAGAATCAAATCCAACTTTTCCCCTAAAAAGCCACTGAAACGGGATTGTTAAAAACCAAAGCGGAACAAACCAGATTCGGTTAAGTCTCTGCCAAAAATTGCCGTCTCTCTTGCCTCGCCAAGCTGTATTATCGACAACTTGGTATGCGAATCGTGATTTATCTAAATAATAATCTTTCCAGCCCTCGGTGCTTCCCAAGCAGAGAAACATTGATATTTTATTCCAGTTTTCAAAACCCTGTTCTTTTAGCTTTCGCTCTAATTCAGTTCGATTCAGAACTGGAACCCATCCCCTGCGATAAATCATATTTCTCTCCTGCTGGCATAAAAAAACCGCTTTAAGCGGTGGTAGTTAAATCTCAGTCACATTCTCACTTGCCCAGACTTCGTTGTAGTCGCTGGCTGGCATATTTGCTATGTAGCTATATGCTGACGCTCCCTCTGCTGTCACGAACTGATGTGACGGGTCGTCAAGATAAAGCGGTATACCTCCTTCCCAGCCCTCCCCGTTCCTCTGCTTTTCAAGCATGAGCATTGAAGCGGGTGCGGATAGAGATACTCTCTCTTTTTCGTTAAGAGTCTCATTAAGATGTTGCTTTTGTAGTGCTTTTTCACGACCTTTGTTGCGCCAAATGATGAAAAGATTGTCTGTTAAATCAGTTATTGATCCTGATCCCTTTACATCCATCTTCCCTGTCGGCTTGTCTTCACTCTCTCCTTTTCTGCTGTGAGTGACAAGAATAACATGGCTATTAGTCCTGTTCTTGAAGTCACAAAGAGCATCAACAAAAGCTTTTTGTGCGTTGTAGTCATCGTCTCCGATTCCGCATTTCATCAGACTGTCGATGATGAAAAGCTTAACGCCATAGCGTTTACGAGCGTATTCAAAAATTTCAATCAATCTTTCGGCCTTTGCTGTTCCGGTCAACCCGAAAAGCCAAAGCCTGTCATCGTAAAAATTAAACGCTGATTCTATTTCAATTAGTGGCGGCAATTTTGCACAAGTTGCTTGTCTTGTCAGTCTCTTTAGAAGACGCCCCGGCTTAAGCTCTAGTGAAGCCACGCAAGTTCTCACACCCTGCTTCATAGCCTCAAGCATCATATGACCTACAACTTCTGTTTTTCCGTGTCCATTGACACCATTCACCAGTGTCAGCTCTGACTCTCTAAACATGAAATTGCGATTTAATGTTTGCCAAGGCGTAGTGAATAGATACTGTTCTTGCCCGTAAAATGCGTTTACAGTGTCGTTATAAAACTCTCTTGCGCTATAGAGTTCCTCAGGATCAAACATCTCGGCTCGCTCTAAAACATCCAGAACCTGCTCGGCAGTCATGCCGGACTGTAGGCACTCGTTGATGTCTTTGTGAGGCAGTTTTACTAGCATACAGCGGTGATCACCAAGCCGACTGGCAATCTCTTTTGCTGCTACTAGTCCCACTTCGTCAGTGTCGAGTGACAACCAGATTTCCTCAAATCTGTCTAAGTTGTGGAATTCAAAATCAATCCATTGTTGCTTTGCGCCCTTACCACCGCCAAAAGGCACGGACAATGCAGGGAATCCATATTGTACATATGTCATGCAGTCTATTTCACCTTCGCAGATAATCACTGCTCTTGCTTCTTTGGGCATAGTGTGCCAGCCAAATAAACACGGCTCACAATCACCCTCTGCCATGATGACCTTTTTGCCATTAGGTCGCTCAGTGCTGATACGTTTGACCTGTAGTAACTCATTGTCTCGCTTGTACGGGAAGGCGATTGCTTTGAGTTCCCGTTTCTCGTCATGACTCCAGACTACGGCACTCGATACTTTGAATTTTTCAGCAGTATCTCGTGTGATGCCTCGGCTCTCTAGGTAGTCGTAACAATCATCGGTTTTCTTAACGAATTTCTTGATGTTTTCAGGCTTTGGACGGGAAAATTTTTTTTGTTGCTTGGCAGCGAAGTGATGGTCTGTGTCTTTGATGCCTAAAAACTCTTTCGCTTCCTGCATGGCTTGGTGAAGGCCACAATCACGACTCAGCACCCAAAGGTCTAGTAGGTCACCACCGTCACCCTCTGCGAAGTCCTGCCAAACTTTCTTGCCTTGGAGGTTAACCTTTAGGCTCTTGCCAACTTCACCGCCTACACTTCCGGCTACCCATTCCCCGCTTTCACGCTTTCCGTTCGGAAGCAGGTATTTAACAACACGATCAACTTGGTTCCATAGCTGATCGGAAAGCTCTTTTGGTGTCATCATGTACCCCGTAAGTTTAAAAGCCTGAACCAGTATCCGACAAACGACTCAGTGAGTAGCCCACGGTTATAGCCTGCAATCAGGATGATTTTAATTTTCGATTTCATTGCCGTTTTAGTTGATGAAAACATAACCGGATTGACTAACCTGAATTGTAGGGATCGTGCTTGATGATCGTTCGGTCGCCCTGTCGTTCTGATACTTGAGCTTTGCGCTGAGGGTGCTAAACCAATTTTTCGGTCTTTCGTGGGTAAACTCCATATCGTAACGTTGCAGCTCTGAAACCAAATCAATTTTTGGGAATAGATTTTTCCAGGCGCAAAAATCTTTGTTGTTCAGTCGGATTACATTTCCTTCAAAAGCATATTTTGAGACAGCGCAAGCTGGGTGTTTATCTTTTGATTCTTTGACTGGTTCTAATGACTGATTCTGTATCCCGTTTTTGGGATCATTCAAAGTACCGTTTTTGGGATCATTCAAAGTACCGTTTTTGGGATCATTACCCCGATCAATTGACCCATATTTGGTAATATTACCGTTTTTGGTATCATTCCGTTTTTGGGATTGTTCTTTTTCGACGTTCAAACGTAAAACCCTAACCCTTTTTGTTGGCCCTTTTCTCTCTCCCGTGTCGGAAATCAATCCGTCATCAATCATCTGATTAATGCCTTCACCTATAGTTTTTCTGTTAAGCTGGGTATCTCTTTCAAGGCGACTGATGCTTGGGTAGCAGCAGTGATATTCATCAGCCCGATCAGCAAGAGCCAATAAGATTAATTTGTGTGACGCTGATTTAGATTTAACCTTCCACGCCCAGTCAGTCGCTGCTCTACTCATAAACCCTACCTCTTTTCGCCTTTTCTAAACACTGCCTTAATTTTTTTGCAGCTACCAAAGAAAAACCGCCTACTTGGGCGGCTCGTTGTTTTGCTTTTTCTTCTCTAATTTTTGACTTGTTAATATTATTCATGTAGATTTATTCCTGTATTTTTACTCAAACGCAAAGCTCCTTTGTGGTTGTGCGCATCGGGGCTTTTTCTTAGATAGCAATTCTTCCATTTTATCCAGTTTCTTCTCTAGTCTGCTCATTGTTCCGACTAAATCAAGTTCTGGTGTTTCCATTCCGGCAAAAGCCAATATCAAACTCATTAACTTCATTGAGCTGTACTTCTGTTTGCCTGTTGCAGTCTTTAATCTGCTTACTGCCGCGTCATTCAAACCGAGCATCTTAGCTAGCTTTGTCTGACCCCGTACTGAAATCTTTGAAAGTAAGTAACTCTCAATCTGTAATGCTTTCTTGCGTTCTTTTGCGAATTCCATTTGTTAATATCCCTGTGTGTTTAGTTGAACGTTCAGCTAATAGCTGACGTTTAAGTTAGTTCCCTGGTATTCCGAGGGGCGCATATTTTTAAAGAGCTAATTAAATTAAGCGGACAGCAATTTCTTTTTGCTCAAATCTAGCAAATCTAAGGCTTTATACTGACCGTGAGAAATTTCTTCTATTTTGTCTGCGTAATTGGTTTTACCGAAAAACTCAGTCTTTGGAAGAAAGCCATTTTTGAGCCATTTGTACACGGCTCTCTCACTAACTCCACAAGCCTGAGCCACTTTTGTTATTCCTATGCTTTTTATTGGCTCGTCTAATCTGTGCATTTAACTTCCTCTCTCGTACTTTAAGTACATATTATGCTTGAACTGAAAGTTTTTGCAAGTAGTTTAAAATCGTACCTATGGTTCATGGTGAAAATATGCGTAAAGAATTCGCCCTACGCCTCGCGCAGGCTTGCAAACAAAAAGGGCTTGATGATCACGGTAGAGGCATGGCGATAGCCAGAGCGCTTAATGTGACATCAAAAGGTGTAAGTAAGTGGCTAAACGCTGAGTCTTTGCCACGTCAAGAAAAAATGAATGCATTAGCTAAATTTCTTGGGGTAAACGTCGTGTGGCTACAGCATGGAGATGGAGAAGACGGCTATGATAATAAAAAAAGGCACGACCTCAGCAAAAGAGAAGAAATATTATTAGAACTTTTTGGTGAACTTCCCGAAAGCGAAGCAGATGCACTGTTAAAAGCTCTTGAAGAGAAAAAACGGCATTACGACGAACTATACAAAGAACTGAGCGCAAAACGCCATAATAAGGCATCTTAACAAGTTGAAGGAATGTCGTTAATTGGATTATTTCAATGCGGGCGTAGCTGTAGAGGCTAAGATGCGGTTTTTGTGAATTTATGTTTTCTTTGAATAAATGAAGATGAGGGATTTATGAACAATGAAAAGATAGCCTTTCTTTGTCCTATTCATGGAATGGAAAGAGATGGGTTAAAGTCTTCAAACATGTCCCCGTTATTGGTTTTAGACTGCGAGGAGTTCCCATCAATAACTGATGTTAACTTTGCCGTGTTTTTTGTCGGTCTATCTCACAACCAGTCTTATTACCTAAAATTATCTATGTATGTTGATGAGGGTAAAGTTTTAAAAAGCATTGCTGATGAGGTTGGAACACACCTTAGAGTTAAAGACATTTTAAATAATGAAGATGATATAGCCGCATCAATTAACTTAACATTTAGAAACATCCAGATTGAGAAGGTGGGTAACTACCTCGTTGAAGCAGAGCTTATAAAAGATGGATTGAAGGTCGACTCTAACAGGGCATTTTTCAGAGTATCGGAGGCTTATTAATGCCTAACGAAAAGATAGTGACACCTATCGAGAAAGGAAGCGAGTACAGGTCGATGGCAAAAAGAAAGAATGTTGACACCTATTCCAATAGAGGTCAAGATAACGCAAGTTATGGTGGTGGGAATGGTGGAGGTGGCGACATGCTGGAGCCAAGAGTAGCTCGATTAGAGTCCGATGTTAGCTACATTAGAAGAGATATTGACGAGCTAAAAGGTGATTTCAAATTAGTTAATCAAAACATGATTATTGCCCTTGAACGGCTAGAATCAATCAAAGAATCACTAACTAAAAAACCGTCTACTGATACTGTCGATAAAAAAATATCTGATGCGAAACTCGCCATTTTGCTTGGCGTTCCAGGAATAATTGCATTAGGCACAGCCATTTATAAAGCAGTTCAACACTTCTTCTAATTAACACTCCCGCTCCGGCGGGATTTTTTTTCGCCCCTACCCCACCTATCGCACCATCAATTCCTAATACTTAGCCGCAAAGTGCGATTTTATTCAAAATTACGCAAGTAATAAAAATAAAAACCAATTAAAAACAGTTAGTTAATTAGTTACATCTCAATTTCGTACTTTTGGTACTTGACTGAGTAGTACTGATAGTTCAATATTACCTTATCGAGACGAAACATCGAGGCGGTAAATGTATTTTCTACCGCGCCAGACAATTGTCAGGCTGCTTCTTTAAAAATATGCCCCTGTGAACACACAGGCCGGAGTGAGATCTTCGGGGAATAATCACCGAGAGTGACTGCTCCCCGCCCGCATTGGGCGAGGGTTTACGGCGTTTTTCGCTAAGTGGATCTGTATCGGGACAGCAGTTAGCGCAAACTTAGATAGAGCTGTAATGTCGCGTTGATTATTCCACCAAAGAACTTACAGAGGATTCTAACAATGAATAGAGATCAAAGACGCATGACTGCTTATAACGCAAAGAAATCCAACCAAGAAGTACAGAAGCTATCTAAACGCAAAGCAACGACTCGCTGCGACAAAGCGGTTAACTTCACTCTGAATCTACGAGATAGAAAGTAGTGAGGCAGGCTCTATCTGCATCCCGGATGTTGCGATCTATTTCGCAGGTCATCGTAAATCAAATCAAGTAACAGCGAGGTGAGTATGGAAATTAAAAAATTAATTGATGAAATATCAGAAATTGAAAGAAGAACAAGGCAGGCAAATGGCTTGCTAGAAACGCATGAGAGATGCCAAATCAAATTGGTGGTTTGTGCAACTAACGATTCTTCAATCAGAGCAAGTGCTGATAACGATTTTCTCATTGAAGCTGTAAAGTCTGCGAGAAAAGCTGACATTCTGCGACTAGAAAAGCTAAGAGAAGCGGTTCGTGTTGTAGAGAAAGTTATAGACGGAATTGTCGATTAATGTACGTCGTCATGAATAGATAGCTACTCACTCCCTACCCATTGCTAGGCAATGGTCACTAGCTTATTGAATAGATACAGGTCGATTAGGCTGCTTTTTTAAGGAATTAAAATGAATATTAATGAGTTAACAATCGGGCAAGCAAAAGAGTTAATCCAAATTTTTGGTTGTGCAAGTCAAGTCCCCGCGATTGAATTTGGTAAGCAGTTCATCGGGCAAAAAGTAATTATCAGAACTAATTCAGCTGGGGTCTGGTTCGGAACGTTAATCGAAAAATCCGGATCAGAAGTTATTCTTTCAGAAGCTAGAAGATTGTGGTTCTGGAAGGCAGCTAAGTCTATATCACTTTCAGCAGTAGCCGAATACGGAATAGTACAAAGAGAATCAAAAATAACCGCGCCAGTCACTAAAGTGTGGCTTGAAGCAATTGAAATACTTGAATTGTCAAAAACCTGTATTAAAAGCATCGAGGGGGCGGAAATTGTCGAGGTTAATTAAGCCGTTGATATTTTGCCATGGCAATGGCGATGGCGATGGCTATGGCGATGGCTATGGCTATGGCTATGGCGATGGATATGTCTCTGGCTATGGCTATGGCAATGGCTATGGATATGGCTCTGGCTATGGATATGGCTCTGGCGATGGATATGGCTATGGCGATGGCTCTGGCTATGGATATGGCTCTGGCTATGGCGATGGCTCTGGCTATGGATATGGCTCTGGCTATGGCGATGGCTCTGGCTATGGATATGGCTCTGGCTCTGGCCATGGCAATGGCAATGGTGCTGGCTCTTGCTCTGGATATGGCTCTGGCGATGGCTAGCAGAGTCGAAATACACTCAAAGGCGTGGGCTGATGCAAGCTGAAAGCACGTTGTGAGTAACCCCCTACAGCTCATTTAAGAGATTAATTATGACTATTGATGATTATATGAAATTACGACCACTACCAAAATTTGGGAGAGTGGTTAAAGTTGACTTTGATGCTTTGCGCATGGGGGGAGGATGCGACGGCGCTATTTTTGATGTCGACACAGTTGTAGAGAGAAAAGTAAGACGCGTAAGGCATAACAATGGCTGGAAATGGCAGTTAGTTAGAGATTCTCTTGATCAGGAATCTTGGGATTACTATTTCTGTCAGGACAAAGAATCGCTGGATGAAATTAATTATCAATACGGCCTTATATAGTAACCCCCTATAGCTCATTTAAGAGTGGGCTATGTGGGTAATACTGCCCTATGAACAGGATATGAGGATGTCTTGTTCTGATTAAATTAGATAAGTCTTCGCCCTTCATTCTTGAGGGGCTTTTTTATGGGGGAGAGGAAAGTGGAAAAATTATACACTATTGAAAAAGTTCTTTATTTAGCTAATCAAGAAAGAGGGCTTAATGTTTCTCATACAGAAAAGTCTTGCACTGACTTAAGCGAGAGAGTCGAGCTACTGTTGTCGAAAGATTTATTGAAATTAGTTAACGAAGACGATTGCTCCAAATATTACAAAGTCACAAAAGAAGGAAAAATTAAATTGCTAAAAATGCAAATAGAGTACCGGAAAAATAACGGAAAGAGCGTAGATATTCACGAATTTGAGCTAAGCGAATTACTTGCAGTGTGAGCAGCCAATTAGCTGCTTTTTTATGCCATAACATCAGCACATATTCAATGAGTGGTCGGTTATATGACAAACATTCAGGAGAGTGACATGACAGAAACAACAGATTTAGCAGTGCTGGAGATTAAACCTGAACAAGCCCCGGCGCTGTATGTTCAGAGTGGTTTGGATGGCTTCCTTGAACAAATTCGAAAATCAGTAAATGAGGTGCCAGATCTGACCACAGCGAAAGGTCGTGCACGGGTAGCATCACTTGCAGCTCAGGTTTCACGTAGCAAGACAGCAATTGAGAAGCCCGGTCGTGAGTATTTAAAGCGACTCAAAGAAGCGGTAAAGCCAGCGGAAGCAGAAATTAAACGCTTTGTTGATGAGTGTGACGCTTTACGTGATGAAACGCGCCGACCTCTTACCGAATGGGAAGCTGAGCAAGAGCGAATCAAGGCAGAAGAGAAGTTCAACGCTGACCATGCCGAAGCTCTGGAAATGAACGCAGCATTTGATAAGGCACTGGCTGAGCGTATTGAGTCAGACCACGAAATCGCTCTACTAATGAACGAAAAATTTGATCGCGATAAAGCAGAAGCAGCACGTATCGCTGAGCAACAGCGCATTGAGAATGAGCAACGCATTGCACGTGAAGCTGCGGAGCGCGTTAAACGTGAGGAAGAAGAAAAGGCCAGGCGTGAGCGTGAGGAAGCCGAGCGCCGCGAGCGTGAACTACATGCCGCTGTAGAAAGAGAAAGGCGTGAGCGTATCGCGGCAGAACAACGAGCAGAGCTTGACAAACAGAAAGCTATCGAAGAAGAACGACGTAAAGCGCAAGAAGCTGAGGAAAAGCGGCTGGCAGAAGATCGGCGTATCAAAGATGAATTAGGTAAGCGCACAGCGAACGAAAATCACCGAAAACGTATTGGATCCGAGGTGGTGGGCGGGCTAATCAATATTGTTGGACTAAGCAGAGAGCAAGCAATCAGTACATTTTCAGCTATTAAAGATGACAAAATACCACACACTAGCATTAATTATTAATCAAAACGGAGTAACGCTAATGGCAAAAGCTATCGGCGGCGTCATTAGCGCCGCTAAATCACTATTAACAAAAATTAAAAATCTATTAGAAGAAGCAGCAAAAAGGAACACGGAGGCTTACGCATGAATAAATTAATTTTTACAGTTAACGTCTTCACTAAATACTGTGTTCCGGATAATAAATATTGGCGGCTGCAAATGATTAAACTTAATGGGGTTGAGTTATGACTAAATCTGAAATATTTAAAATTAAGCAAGCAGAAAACGAAATAATTAATATATGTAGAAAGAATGGCATTGACGGAATCGGGCTGGGGCGGATCGGGATAAAGTTATCTAATATCGAGGCAAAAGAAAGAGACAAGATTTTTCAATCAAGAGGTGTCGACTATGGATTACTACTCTCTTAAAGATAAAGCAGAAGATTACAGATGGTATATTCATGATAGAGCGCAGGAGATAATTGAGCTAGAAAGAGAAGAGTATAAGAAGATAGATAAATTATTTCCTGAGAATTTAGAAGACTTTAATCCGAAAGATCCAAAATATTCAAAGTATTTAAATAATGACTTTGCACAAGAGCGTTACTCTGATTTTGTATATGCAATAGTAGAGAAAAGTTTAAAGGGGTGAAAATATGGAACCTGGTATTTATTACGACCTTTCTAATGCTGAATACCATAAAGATCCCGCGATTGGCTCGACATCAGTAAAAGCCATCAGTGTTAGCCCGGCCAATCTTTATTTTAATCCCTTCAAAGGAAGCAAGTCGGCGCATATCGGTAGCGCAATTCATGCGGCGATTCTTGAACCTGATGTATTTAAGCGTGATTTCTACCAACTTGCTGATGGGCTGGATAGACGGTCTCCCGACTACAAGTCTGCTGTAAAGGATTACGGCGCCGAGTTCATTCTCGTAGGCAGCGAAGTCGAGACGGTAAATAAGATGGTTGAGTCGGCGCGAATGAATCATGACTTTGTTGATTACATGCGAGCGCCCGGTCATTCAGAAGTATCAATGTTTGCCAAGTGTGACGTGACAGGATTAGATCTAAAGTGTCGGTTTGATAGATTATCAGACTCTTATCCTTACCCTTTAGACGTGAAAAGCTGCCAGGACGCCACGGAACGGCGATTTAGTCAGGACTTCGGTAAGTGGCATTACCATATCCAAGCCGCTTTTTACCTCCATGTTTTGAGGCTTACGACTGGCAGGGAATTAAATCAATTCTGCTTCTTCGCTCTACAGAATAAAGCGCCGTATCAAAACTGCATGTACTTCATCGGTGAAGACTCACTCGAGAAGGGAAGAAAGCAGATGTTTGAGTCTCTCGAAAAAATAGCCGAGTGCATGGAAAACGAATCAGCAAGATATGAGGGAATTGTTCTCCCATCGTCAGAAATAAATATCCCTGCTTATCTATTTGATGAAGATTTTAATGAAGAGGTAATAATATAATGGATATTTCAAAAACTGTTATCCCACGCTCAGATCAAATTAACTTTGAAGATGTTCAAACAACAACTATTACAGCAGAAATAAAGGCAGTCAGGGCTGGAAATAAAGAACAACCTGTTTTCATAGATTTAGCTGGATTTGACGGAAGACCCTACAAGCCATCTAAATCAATGCGCCGGATTCTAATTGGCGGATGGGGAAATGACGGTCATAAGTGGGTTGGAAAAACCCTAACAATATATGGCGATAGAACTATTAAGTATGGAGGCGTCGCAGTTGGAGGAATAAAAATAAAAGCAATGAGCGATATCGACGGAAGTTTTTCAATGATGCTTACTGAATCACGCGGACGTAGACGTGAACACTTCGTTGAGAAAATAGCTCCCCCCTGCCCGTTGCAGTGGTTCACAAATGATGCTTTAAATGCAGATTTAAATAGATTGGAAGCAGCTTATAATAAAATAAAAAAAGCCCTTGAAGGTGACAAGGATAAGCTTAAAAAGCTAGACGAAGTTTACAGCATGAGGAAATCAGAATTGGGGAGAGTAAACAATGTCGAGTAAGGGGATTAACAAAGTAATTTTAATCGGGCATGTAGGAAAAGATCCAGAAGTGCGTTATATGCCCAATGGTGGAGCGGTGGCCAATCTGACTCTTGCTACATCTGAAAGCTGGCGTGATAAACAGTCAGGCGAGCAGAAAGAAATAACAGAATGGCATAGAGTAGTTATATTCGGAAAGCTTGCAGAGATTGCTGGCGAATACTTACGTAAAGGCTCACAGGTTTATATTGAGGGGCAGTTACGGACACGGAAATGGCAGGATCAGTCAGGCCAAGATCGTTATACAACCGAAGTGGCGGTTAATGTCGGGGGGGTAATGCAGATGCTTGGTGGAAAGCGTGACAATGACAAAGCTGTAGAGCAAAAGCAACAAGCCGGCAGTAGCGGATACGCTAACAGACACAGCTTCACGCCACAGAATGAACCATCGCCTGATTTTGACGATGACATCCCATTCTAGCAGCCCAACAGCCAAGGATGGCTACTTATAGAATAGTATAAAGTGGATAATAAAATTAAATTAAATTAAATTAAGCGAGTGTGAGCAGCATGACTATATTAACAAAAGATAAAAGATAAGAATTAGTCGAGGAATTAAAATGAAATATAAGCTGACAGAAGAAACAAAAAAAAATCGGAGATAGAACTCTATTTCGAATTCAAGCACTTAAAGATTTTTCCGATGTTAAAGCAGGGGATTTAGGCGGGTGGATTGAGAGCGAGAGAAATTTGGGTCAATGCGGTAATTGTTGGGTGTACGACAACGCTTGGGTGTTCGACAGTGCTCTGGTGTCCGACAATGCTCATGCTTTCGGCGATGCTCATGTGTTCGGCAACGCTCTGTTGAAGCGCAGAAAAGACTTAATCGTAATTGGCAGTATTGGCTCAGAGGATGGCGTATTGTCAGCTTTCAGACAGAGTGACGGGTCCATCGGCGTCAATCGAGGATGCTTTAGAGGAAGCGTTGACGAATTTGAATCAAAAGTTAAAGAAACTCACGGCGACAATATACATGCTCAGATATATTTGGGATTGATTCCGTTAATTAAATTGAGACTGAATTGGTGACTGCTCCCCGCCCGCATTGGGCGAGGGTTTACGGCGTTTTTCGCTAAGGGAGATGCTTAATTAAATGATAATAGGCTTTGCATTAATCTTGATTTCAAATAGTCAAATAACCCCCACATCAGAATATATCTATCCCACACTTTCAGAATGTCAAACAGAACTAGAAACGTTCAAAAAAGCAAACTCTAATGCAATTTTAGAGTGTGCAGAAGTTTCAAGATAATTAAATTTCTTAACAATAACCGATTCGCGGCGGATTCGTCGCGTCTGTAAATTGAGGTTTTTTATGAGATTATTAACTTTAAAAGAGTGGAATAAACTACAGCCAATAGAGCTAAGCGAAGAACAAATTAGACGCGATATTAGAAGCGGAAGAATATATCCGCCACCAGTCAAATATGGACGCTCTTACGTTTTTGAAGAAATAGCAGTTAGAATTAACTTAAAAAGTCCAGAAATTAATGTCAAATCAGGAACATTGTTAGCGAGGATCAAGGATGGCGGCGCGCAGAAGAACTCATAAAACAAAGGATCTGCCGCCAAATCTATACTGCCGTGGCGGATATTACTCTTTCCGTGATCCGCGTACAGGTAAAGAGTACGGATTAGGCAGGGATAAGAGGATTGCAGTCAACGAGGCTGTAGCCGCTAATATTTCTATATTGCCTGATTGTGGCGTTAGTCTTGTAGATAAAATCAATAATAAGACGACAGTCACGTTTTACGATTGGATTGATAAATATAATGTACTATTACAAAGCAGAGAGCTAAAAGAAAAAACGATATCTGACTATAACGACAGAATAAAAAGAATAAAAGCTGGAATGAACGATGCCCCGATATGCAACATAACAACTCAAAATATCGCGGAATTTATAGCAAGCATTGAAAATGAAGGAAAGAAGACAACAGCAAAGTTAATTAGATCATTGCTGCTTGATATATTTAAAGAAGCTATCGCAAACGGCATTGTTGATGCTAATCCGGTGATAATGACAAGAACGTCAAAATCAAAAGTGGCTAGATCTAGGCTTTCTTTAAGTTCTTTTATTAAAATTTTAGAGCTATCTGAATCATACCCGATATGGATAAAAAATAGCCTACTGATTGCGATTGTGACGGGGCAAAGAGTTAGTGACATATCAGAAATGAAATTCAGCGATATAGTTAACGGGGCATTAAGAGTTGAGCAAAAAAAGACGGGTTCTAAAATAGCAATCAAGCTAACAACTCACTGTCAAGCGGTGAGTGCAACTTTACATGATGTGATTAAACTGTGCAAAATAAATAATAAATCTGACTATTTAATATCTGATAAAAAAGGCTTAAAGGTAAATACGCAAAAAATATCAAAGCATTTCCTGCTACTAAGAGATAAACTAAATCTTGAGTGGACAGGAACCCCCGCCTCATTCCATGAGATAAGAAGCTTGTCAGCGCGAGTTTACACTGAGCAATTTAACGCTGAGTATGCACAGAGGCTACTGGGGCATAAATCATCGGCAATGACAGATAAGTATAGAGACGATAGAGGCAGTGAGTTCTATGAGATTTAGAGCGAATTTAGAAAGATTTAGGATTAATGGTTTTAATTATTTGATTTTTAATAACTTTAAAAAGTTACGCCTATCACGGCTATAGGAGAATAAATGAAAACGATTTTGTCATGCTTGGCTTTAAGTTTCTGCTTCTCGGCCTATGCAGCACCTTCCGGGACCCTGAGTGTCCATATTCTCAATCAGCAAACAGGATTACCTTCACCTGAAGTCAAAGTTGAACTGGATAAACTGACCGGCAATAACTGGACTACACTGGCAACAGAACAAACAGATAAAGGTGGCAGAGTCAGTTCACTCTACCCAGCCAAAGGCGATATGGAGCCCGGCACCTATCGAGTGATTTTCTATACTGGTGACTACTTTAAATCACAAAATTTGGCCACGTTTTTCCCATCAATTCCCGTCATCTTCACTGTAGAACAGAAAAATCAGCGTCTCCATGTTCCCCTTTTACTCAGCCAATATGGTTATTCAACCTACCGTGGTAGCTGAGTTTGCATCGCTAACCAAGCTGTTCGCACGATTCACGGTGAACAGTTGCCGTAGATAAAATAAAACAGGGCCGTTAAACAGCCCTGTTTTCGTATTATTCTGACTCTTTCTCAACCAATACGGCTTCCAGTAAGTCAAGATCCAATAATAAACTCACCATGCTTTCATTACTGATTTTATGATTGGCGCGCAGATGATAAACTTCCGCTCGTTCAGCACGTAATGCCGTCAGACGAAAACGCCGCTCCAAATTTTCCAGATACAACGCCTTTTCAAAATCATCTTTCCCTTCAATCCGACGCCGCATCGTGCCGATAATGCGTGAGCTTATCTCTTTAAGTAACTCAGGATCGGCATTTTCTTCTTCATCTGCGGCTAAACGCCGCTCCATTTTATAAACACTATCAATCGCAATTTTAGCCATCTCGACTCTGGCTGCTTGAATTTCATGTTTATTCACCGTCTTATCCGCACCAGGCAGCTTTTTAAGTAATAGGGGCAAGACAATGACACCCACAACCAGCGACAGTAATATCACCCCTGTAGCCAGAAAAACCATTTGATAGCGTCCTGGAAAAATATCGCCATTATTCATAAAAATAGGAATAGATAAGACACCCGCCAACGTCACCGCCCCCCTAACACCAGCGAAAGTCGCCACCAATAGCTCCCTCAACGTGTAATGACTGAACTCCAGCGGTTTGTTTTTCAAGAAACGTTTGCTCAGTCGTTTCATCAACCACAACCAGCCGAAACGTACCAGCATCAAGGCAAAATAAATTAAGACCACATCTCCAATTAACATCAAAAGATCCGCACTTTGATCGCCATGAGTTCCCGCGATAGTTTGCTCCATGATACCTGGGAGTTGCAGACCCAATAACAAAAACACCATACCATTAAAAACAAAGTCTAACATATGCCAAACGCTGTTCGCCCTCAAACGCATGGCGAGGGGGGCTTGACGCATCAGACCTGAACGAGTGATCGTCATCCCTGCGGCCACTGCGGCTAAAATACCTGATACGCCGACATGCTCAGCCAAAAGATAAGAAGCAAAAGGGAGCAACATCAATAACACCGTTTGCGTGGCAGGATCATCGTCACTCCAGCGACTCATAAAACGCAGAGACTTACCATATAACCAGCAAATAACGACACCCGCGAATAACCCCCCAAGAGAAACCTTCAGAAATTCAAACGAAGCACCAGACCAAGTAAAGACCATTGTGCCCATTGCAACAGCGATAGCAAACTTCAGTGAAACCAGACCCGATGCATCGTTCATTAAGGCTTCGCCTTGAACAATAGACATGATTTTCTTAGAGATCCGACCTTTTCCGACAATGCCGGATAGAGCAACCGCATCGGTTGGAGACAACACCGCCGCTAACGCAAAAGCAGGGATCAGCGGGATCCCTGGAATGATCCAGTAAATTAAGTAACCAATACCAACGACTGTGATAAGAACCAAAACCAAGGCTAATCCAATAATTTCACGTCCATGATGTAAAAATTCACTGGTCGGTGTTTTTAGTCCATCGGCGAATAATAAGGGGGGGATGAATAGCACAAGAAAGAGTTCTGGATCAAAATTGACATGTAAGCCAATTGAGGGCCATGCCAGTAAAGCGCCGATAATGATTTGTACTAAGGGCAAGGGAAAATGCAAAGGAATAATACGAGCTGCAACCCCAGAGAGGGAGACAACAAGGATCATAATCAATATAGTAAAAAATATTTCCATGTTATTTTTATCATCTTTTCCTGAGTTGTGAAGAGTTATTCTCGTTTTTTGTGGTGTGATTGCGTTATTATTATAAAGTCAAGCGAGGGGAAACATCGCGTCATGCTGTGCGCATTCGTGGCTGACAGCAAGCAAATAGACTGTGAGATAATGCGTTTATCGGATAACGCCACATATACAACTAACAATGAATAACTCTAATCTAATGTAGATCTTGTTTTATATCAGTATTTAAGTCAACAACACATGTATTCCGTGATATATATCGCTCTTTTATATCAATGAAGGATAACATTAACTCAAAATAGGACAAAAATCCCTCCTTACTCTGATGACACGCCCTCTCGGTCACCACTCAGTAACACTGCGCCTTGTCCTTGTAACGCAAGGTGATCCCCTGCATTACGCAAAGGGCACTCTTTCATCGATAGACAACCACACCCAATGCATCCGTCGAGTTCATCACGTAAACGGGTTAGCGAGGCAATACGTTGGTCGAGTTCATTACGCCAATGACGGGTTAATTGTTGCCAATCACGGACAGAAATGCGCTTTTCTGGTGGCAAATGCGCTAAATTATCGCTGATCGTGGCGAGGGGGATCCCCAGACGCTGGGCGACTTTAATGATGGCCACGCGTCGCAAGACATCTCGGCTATAACGTCGTTGATTGCCAGCATTACGCTGACTGGCAATCAGGCCCTTGCTCTCATAAAAGTGCAGCGCAGACACAGCAACACCACTTCGCTTAGCGACCTCACCCGGTGTCAGTAACGCTTTAATGTAGGCCCGTGCTTTTTTTATCATTTTCCTCTTTACCTCAAGTTAACTTGAGGAATTATACTCTAACCCTGTTATTTCGCGAACCATTATTTGATGTGGTTATCTGGAAAGGAAAATCTCATGCAAGAAGAAATTATTCAGGCGCTCAGTCGCTGGATCGATAATAATCTTGGTCGAACGTTATCGATTGATGAGGTAGCCGCTAAATCAGGTTATTCAAAATGGCATTTACAGCGCATGTTTAGAAGTGTTACCCATAAAACACTGGGGGAATACATTCGTGAGCGTCGTCTTGCCCGAGCGGCAGAAGCCTTATGTACCACACGGAGACCGGTTTTTGATATTGCGCTGCAATACGGTTACGAATCACAGCAAACTTTTTCCCGGGTCTTTCGTCGTCAGTTTGAATTAACCCCCACCGCTTATCGTCAATCGCAACGCTGTCAACTCAACAATACGGCAAAACCTAACCGTCAACACACCAATCGGAATCACAAAGCCGCATTCTGTTGAAGATCGTGCACAGCCTAATTTTTTTGATAAAAGCTTGAACTCAGCAAATTGTGCGCACGGATGATGGGCATTAGCCGGCCAGACGAAATCTGATGACGTGATGTTTGCTTTTTCCCCTGATATTGACCGTTAGGGGATTAGCAGCAACCATCAAGGATTTTCCTCGGCTTATGTTTATCCATTGACCAGGGTTCCTTCTTCACCTCACATCCCTCCGATCACCCGCAGTTCCTCGGCCAACTCTCATGCTGCACTGCCCCATCTCTCGCACACTGCCACAATAGACGTCACTGACACAACCGCTACGATAACCGACAGTACAACTGCTGGTTATATCACCAGAACAACGCACTCACACTCAGTGTATTTTCCGATCGCTTCACGTACTTCACCTTGAGAGAACACTGCCAAAGTCCCTCGTCTGAACAAGGCGCTTTTCAGCATGCCCTCGTCGGTTTTCTCATTTCACAATACCATCTACGATCCGGGTGTTCGTTCCTGCTTTTCCTGATGTCTCATCGATTAGCTCCTCATTTCATCATTCACGCCGTCTCCTTTACCTCCTCGCCCTGCGACCCAAGTGAGTTTCCCTCCCACAGTGTCCCAAATGGTAGGGAGGCGTTAGCCTGATTGATTGCATGTAACCTTTCAGAGACTCCGTTAGCATCGAGAGCGAGCATTGTGATGGCACAATGATGACACGCATACATCGACTCTGGCTGTACATCCTCTTTGATTTTTTATTGCACACCGAATATCGATGATCCTGCACAGTGCTATCTGGTAGGATCAGGCCACCGTACTTACGTACTCAGACGCTGTAATTGTTACCGCGCTAATTTGCCTGTCACGAACCTCTGTAAAGTGTCCTGACGGTTTATCTCTTTAACTTGATAAAATGGGAGTAAGCACAGCATAAACATAGTTCCGGCTATTGCCCGACAGGATCAATGATTACCTTTCTAGGCAAAGCGTGGGGGTTGGGGGTTAACAATAAAAAACCCCGGCGATCACTCACCGAGGTTTAAATAGACCCTGATTAGACGTTATTTTATATCAGGTAGTTTGTAAGCAATGATATAGTCACCCATGGTAGATCCAAACGAACCATGACCACCCGCGTTGATAACCAGATACTGTTTACCATCCACTTCATACGTCATTGGTGTTGCTTGACCACCAGCCGGTAGACGCGCCTGCCATAATAACTCACCCGTACGGACACTATAGGCTCGGATATAGTTATCCAATGTCGCCGCAATAAAGAAAACATTCCCTGCTGTCGTCACTGGAGCACCAAGCATAGGCACACCTGTTTTAAACGGTAATGGCACTGGTGCACTATCACGAATCGTACCGATACGCTTTTTCCAGACAACTTGATTGGTTTTCAAATCTAAGGCTGAGACAAAGCCCCAAGATGGTGCCATACAAGGTAAACCAAATGGTGATAAGAATGGATTCAGCTCTACACCGTAAGGGACACCATACATATGCTGGATGCCGGATTCCGAACCGGCTCCTTTAGCACCTTTCTCGTTCGGTTCCATTGGATTCGATGGACCACGCGGGACCAGCTTAGAAATAAAGCCCAGCGCCATTGGGTTAGTAATGGCAAACTGCTTATCCGTATTAACAGAGATGCCACCCCATTCAAACATACCTAGATTACCAGGAAAGACTAAGGTGCCCTGCTCGGAAGGTGGTGTAAAAGGTCCTTCATAACGCAGACGGTGGAACATGACTCGACAAACTAACTGATCAAACATTGTGGCTCCCCACATATTACGATCAGTCAGCATTTGTTTCGGACGGTAGCTTAACTCAGAGTAAGGCTGAGTGGGTGCTAGGTGATCACCTTTGGCCGGACCACCTGGCACAGGATGCTCATCCGCTGGCACAACTGGCTTACCAGTGACACGATTCAGTACAAAAATATCACCGGTTTTCGCTGGCGCATAAATAACCGGCACGGTATTGCCATCTTTATCTGTAATATCAGCCAGTGTAGGTTGAGCTGGCACATCCATATCCCACAGGTCGTGATGGACCGTTTGGAAGAACCAATCGAGTTTACCCGTAGATGCATGTAAAGCAAGGATGCCTGTCGCAAATTTTTCCTGCTCCGGCGTGCGGTTTCCGCCCCAAATGTCAGGCGTAGAAACGCCCATCGGCAGGTACACAACATCCAGTTTTGCATCATAGACCGCTGGAGCCCAAGAATTTGGTGAGTTATGCGTATAATGTTCACCGTCAGCAGGTATCTGATTCGGATCTTTTGCTCCTGGATCAAATGCCCAAACTAGCTTCCCTGTATCAACATCAAAACCACGTATAACCCCAGAAGGCTCGCGAACAGAAAGGTTATCCGTGACGGCACCGGCAATAATGATCACTTTGTTGGTGACAATCGGTGGGGACGTTGGCTCATAGCCACCGGGATAAGCGAATGGTTGTTTATGCTGAAGATCAAGCACGCCATCTTGTGCAAAATTTTTGCAAAGCTCACCGGTTTTCGGATCAAGCGCAAACAAACGGCCATCGTTAACAGGCAATAATATGCGACGAGAACAATGCGCAGGCTCAGTTTCACGCTTTTGTTCCGCATTCAGATCAACAACGGAAACCCCGCGGCAAGTCAAATGCTGAAAGGTTGCATCGGATTTCAATTTTGGATCAAAGCGCCAAATTTCCTTTCCTGTTACCGCATTCAATGCAATCAACTGCTGATGCGCTGTACAGCTATACAGCATATCACCCACTTTAATTGGCGTAGATTCGTTGGTGATTTCACCAGGGTCATCCGCCCGTTTTAAATCACCAGTACGGTAAGTCCATGCCACCTGCAGGTTCTTAACATTACTTTCATTAATCTGAGACAATGGTGAATAACGTACGCCTTCCTGAGTTCGGCCATAAGCAGTCCACTCACCCGCAGGAACGGAAGGGGTCGCTAATGGCTGATTGTCGACATTCAGGGTACCATTCACTTCTTGTGGGTCATCAAAAAATACAGTACCTAATAGCAGGCCAGCATTGACCACCAAACCGGCCAGCAGTGCAATAATCGGTCCCTTGCTCGAGGTACAAATTTGACGTACCACTGACGGTAATAAAATCCAAAGACCAAACAGTCCCCAAATATCAACACGCGGCGCCAGCGCCCAAAAATCAAATCCGACTTCATGATAAGCCCAGATTGCTGTCATAAACAGCAACAGTGCGTATACATAATAAGCACAGGCGCGACGTTTCAATAAGAGGAGGGTAAAAACCGCCATTAAAATTCCGGCAGTAATATAGTAACAACTCCCACCAATCGCTGCGAGCCACGCACCTCCAGCAAGGAGAAACAGACTACAGCATATTGCAAAGGCTAAAGTAATGAGGCGAAACCCTCGGCGTTCCCTAGACATACAAATCTACCTTCAATCAATACTATCTTAAGTAGTCTCAAAAAATGAAAATGGGTGCAGATTAATTTGTCATGATTTTCTTCTGTCCACTTTGCCTCAACACAGGTTTGATGGCACCATTTCTTGCGACTACTGGTTACTTCCTGACTCGTCCATTTTCCAAACAGTGCATTAACAGGTCTGAAAATTGAGGCAGGGTGGGTAAGTATGACGGATAAGATAAAAATTGCTATAGATGGATTGACTGCATTTTGAGCTAATAATGCAATAGAAAGCAGAGATTTTGATTAGAAAAACGATACATAAACACAACTTATAGAAAAAAATTAATAGTATATGTTTTTTATCAATAACTTAAGAAAAACGCCATGGACAAACTGCATTTTTATGTTACCGATACCACTTAATTCTAAATAAATTAATTTATTTTAAAAAAATATAGTAATTAACATTTTTTGTGAAATAACAATCTAATCCCCCTGTTAACTGAACTCAATCCCCCCAAGTTAACACTTTGGTCGACGCCATCTAACACCCGGACAGCTAAGACAGTCCGATCCGTTTCTAATCAGTGCGATTAAGAGCACGTTTGCTCCCCATGCCAAAGGGAGTGTGGTTGGATACATGAGCGCCATTGACCACAGAGAATCACCTTATCTGCAACTAAACCATGATCTCACCGACTGGCCAAGCCAATTGGAAAAGCTCTTGCCGTCAGGCAGAGACAGAAATTCAGCCCCTGCAAGTTTATCGTCGGATCAACGCTCAATGGCGAGGATCCTGAAGGTCAATCCAATACCACAAGGCTTTCGGTCATAAGCAACAATCACTTTCAGGCCAACAGACAGCGCCAGAATATCATCATGATGATTTAATAAAATCCACAAGTAAAATAGAATGATTGCAATAAAAAACGAGGGAAGCACATAAATTTGCTTATACTATCGACGAAGAAAACTGGCCTGCTGTGATTATCACACTGAAAGAGAGCATAAAAAGGCTCCAAATTCCCTTTCTTTTTTCCCTGTTTAAATCGGTTAATCAGGTCGTCGCAGGATGTTAGCAATGCCATTCGCAAACCCTGATGGGTTTTCCCTCCCTGTCATAATTAACATCGCTGCCACTCACGTAAACCAGCAATACCAAGTAGAACAATGTGATAGATATGATAATGTCTGGTTCGACTCACTATCCCGCGAGATTGTAGTTAATCACCCTATCAATGTTGTCGGTCAATGGAGAGATGAAGACTCGCGGTGGTAAGTCATGAACATTAACCTGATAACAACAGAATGATGCCACAATAGCTGTGGTGAGGATGATTTTTTCTGTTCATTTTCCAAGCAAAATCCTTGACGCATCTAATCATATCAAAGGCTCAAAATGCTTAATATTGATGCCAAAAGCCACCCCGTTAAATCAATTGGGTAAAACATAACGTGATACGCTTAATTCGGTCTAAAAACACAAAAAACGTCTCATACTTAGACATTGAAATGGGTTTATTTTTCATTTATTGCGATTAAAAACAATCAGTTAAATAGAACGGTTTAATAATTACTTAACAACATGAGATTGATATCATTCAGAACAGGTGGATCCAGCTGATTAAAAGAAAAAATCATTACATCTTGATTTAAATGTAAAACTCATACAAATAATCAAAATTTGTCAATGGATGCATCACGATTGTCTAGGCCCTTTAAATAAAAAGCCCCTGAATTAACAGGGGCTTGATAAAAAATTTATAACTCAATATTTTTAGGTGGTTCTTAGAACGGAATATCGTCATCAAAGTCCATAGGTGGCTCATTACCTGCCGGTGGCGCATGATTGGCTTGGTGTGAAGGCTGTGAGCGACTCTGATCGCCCCCACTGAATTGATTGGCCGAGGCTTGAGGTTGTTTAGGTTGTCCCCAGCCGTTATTGCCTTGCTCTGCAGGTCCACCTTGGCTATTGCCCTGACGTCCGCCTAACATTTGCATGGTCCCGCCGACATTGACCGCCACTTCAGTTGTATAACGATCTTGGCCTGACTGATCCTGCCATTTCCGTGTCCGTAATTGCCCTTCAATATAAACCTGTGAGCCTTTACGTAAGTATTCGCCGGCAATCTCTGCAAGTTTCCCGAACACCACGACGCGGTGCCATTCGGTGATCTCACGGTTTTCACCCGTTTGCTTATCCCGCCAGCTTTCAGATGTCGCCAGAGTCAGATTGGCGACGGCTCCACCATTGGGCATATAACGTATTTCCGGGTCCTGCCCCAGATTTCCGACAAGAATCACTTTGTTAATGCCACGACTGGCCATATGGGTTTCTCCTGAAAATTACTTAACGAGTTTAACATCAGATAATAACACGTCCTGATTTAAATTGACCAGTTTCGGCCTTGCTCTCATTATAAACAAGATTTGCTAAAAATACTGGATATTTAATCAGGCTGATTTTTGTGCCATAATAAATCCTAGGTTTGACGCAACCTAGTCAGTTATTGGTGTAAGACTACTCGGGGATGATTCATGGATAAGATCGACATACGTGGGGCTCGTACCCATAATCTAAAAAATATCAATCTAACTATTCCAAGAGACAAACTGGTCGTCGTTACCGGACTCTCTGGTTCGGGTAAGTCATCACTGGCTTTTGATACGCTTTATGCTGAGGGTCAACGGCGTTACGTCGAATCCCTCTCGGCCTATGCGCGTCAATTTTTATCCTTAATGGAAAAACCAGACGTCGATCATATCGAAGGATTATCGCCAGCTATCTCAATTGAGCAAAAATCAACATCACATAATCCGCGCTCCACTGTCGGTACCATTACTGAAATCCATGATTATTTGCGTTTGTTATTCGCAAGGATCGGTGAGCCTCGCTGTCCAACCCATAATCAACCCCTAGCAGCACAGACCGTCAGTCAGATGGTCGACCAAGTCCTCGCCTTGCCAGAAGGACAACGGCTGATGCTATTAGCTCCGGTGATTAAAGATCGAAAAGGCGAGCACAGTAAAACCCTCGAAAACCTCGCGACCCAAGGCTATATCCGTGCTCGTATCGACGGCGAGGTTTGTGATCTGTCTGATCCGCCCAAATTAGAGCTACAAAAAAAACATACTATCGAAGTGGTCGTCGATCGCTTTAAGGTACGAGATGACATTGCCACTCGTTTGGCTGAATCGATAGAAACGGCTTTAACGCTCTCTGGCGGAACGGCTATCATTGCTGACATGGATGAGACAACTCAGCCTGAATTACTGTTTTCTGCGAATTTTGCCTGTCCGATCTGTGGTTACAGCATGAGGGAGCTTGAACCTCGTCTCTTCTCTTTTAATAATCCAGCGGGTGCCTGTCCAACCTGTGATGGTTTAGGGGTACAGCAATATTTTGATGCAGATCGCGTCTTACAAAATCCAGATATCTCCTTAGCTAATGGTGCAATTAAAGGTTGGGATCGCCGGCATTTTTATTATTATCAGATGCTGCGTTCATTAGCCGAACATTATCAATTTGATATTGAAGCGCCTTTTAGTTCCCTCAGTGAATCGGTCAAACGTGCCATTTTACAGGGTTCTGGTAAGGAAAATATTGAATTCAGTTACACCAACGATCGCGGCGACATTTCGGTAAAACGCCACCCTTTTGAGGGGATCTTACCCAATATGGAGCGGCGTTACAAAGAAACAGAATCCAACGCTGTCAGAGAAGAATTGGCAAAATTCATTAATAATCGATCTTGTGTGGCGTGCCAAGGCACACGTTTACGAGAAGAATCAAGGCACGTATTTGTTGCCAATACTACGCTTCCTGCTATTTCAGACATGAGCATTGGTGATGCGTTGGCCTTCTTCTCCGACTTGACATTAACCGGTCAAAAGGCGCAAATCGCCGAAAAAATCCTGAAAGAAATCGGTGAACGTCTTGGTTTTCTAGTCAACGTTGGACTGAATTACCTGTCATTGGCTCGTTCTGCTGACACTTTGTCTGGCGGCGAAGCCCAACGTATTCGTCTGGCAAGCCAGATTGGCGCAGGATTGGTGGGGGTGATGTATGTGCTCGATGAGCCGTCGATTGGGCTGCATCAGCGCGATAATGAACGTCTATTAAAAACCTTAATTCATTTACGCGATCTCGGTAACACCGTCATTGTGGTCGAACACGATGAAGATGCAATCCGCGCGGCGGATCACGTAATTGATATTGGGCCTGGTGCGGGCGTGCACGGTGGTGAAGTTGTCGCGGAAGGGACACCGGATGCCATAATGAAAAGTGAACACTCACTTACTGGAAAGTATCTCAGTGGCGAGAAAGCCATCCGCATCCCATCGCAACGGATCGCGGGCGATCCTAGCAAGGTGTTAAAACTGTCTGGTGCCCGCGGCAACAATCTGAAGGATGTCACCTTGACCTTGCCTGTCGGTTTATTCACTTGTATCACAGGCGTCTCTGGTTCAGGCAAATCGACACTGATTAACGATACATTATTTCCTTTGGCACAACGTGCGCTGAATGGTGGTAGCAGCCTTGAGGCCGCCCCCTATCGTTCAATTGAAGGGTTAGCGCATTTTGATAAGGTTATCGATATTGATCAGAGTCCGATAGGACGAACGCCTCGTTCAAATCCCGCCACTTATACTGGCATATTTACGCCAGTTCGAGAGTTGTTTGCGGGCGTACCAGAAGCTCGGTCACGGGGATATACACCAGGACGCTTTAGCTTTAATGTCAAAGGGGGACGCTGTGAGGCCTGTCAAGGCGATGGGGTCATTAAAGTTGAAATGCATTTTCTACCCGATGTGTATGTCCCTTGCGACCAGTGTCAAGGCAAACGTTATAACAGAGAAACGCTGGAGATATTTTACAAAGGTAAAAATATCCACCAAGTGCTGGATATGACAATTGAAGAAGCACGAGATTTCTTTACTGCTGTCCCTGCCTTGGCTCGCAAACTCCAAACATTGATGGACGTAGGATTATCTTATATTCGTCTTGGTCAGTCTGCCACCACATTATCAGGCGGTGAAGCTCAACGGGTCAAACTGGCCAGAGAACTTTCTAAACGAGGCACCGGACAAACGCTTTATATTCTGGATGAACCCACAACCGGCCTGCACTTTGCCGATATAGAGCAACTTCTCACCGTATTACATCAATTGCGTGACCAAGGTAACACCATTGTCGTGATAGAACACAATCTTGACGTGATTAAAACAGCAGACTGGATCGTCGATTTGGGTCCTGAAGGAGGCAGTGGTGGCGGTGAAATATTGATCGCTGGCACACCAGAAAAAGTCAGCGAATGTGAGTCATCACATACGGCTCGCTTTTTGAAACCCCTACTTCAGACAAAACGGCTGTAATACATCAGGCTGTCTTTCTAATGCGATATTGCAAAGGATTGATAGCCCTCTTTATCTCAGTGGCTCATTTCGCTATTTCAGAAAAATACGCGTCCTGATTTCAGTGATAACGAACGCAATACACCTAATTTGGCACGCCGTTGCGCGTCTTTGGTTCACCTCACTAGTCCATAGAAAATAGCCGATGGATTAGTCAGCCCCTGTTGTTTTTAGTCAGCTCCCGACAACAGACCATGACGGTTTGGCAGAGAATACCCTAAAACACACAGAAGGGTTACCCTATCTCATCAATAACCCGCTATGCTTATTACGTTATATGATATCTGGTTCGAAATAATCTCTTCAAAGGAGACATAATGAAAGTTATTAACGCTTATGCTGCACAGAATGAAAAATCCCCCTTAGCGCCTTTCAGCTATCAGCCGCGTAAATTACGTGAACACGATGTCAAAATTGAAATCGCGTTTTGTGGGGTTTGCCATTCTGACCTGCATCAGGCTCGTAACGAATGGCATGTGACACAATACCCCATTGTACCTGGACATGAAATTGTCGGGCGAGTCACTGAAATCGGTTCGTCTGCTAGCAAATATAGAGTGGGTGATTTAGTTGGCGTAGGGTGTATGGTCGATTCCTGTCGAACCTGTACAAACTGTGAAGACGGATTAGAACAGTATTGTGATGAAGGTTTTATCGGCACCTATAATGATCCTGACAGAATTGACGGACAAATTACGTTCGGCGGCTATGCAACAGATATCGTCGTGCATGAAGACTTTGTATTAAAAGTCCCTGAAAATCTGGATCCCGCGGGTGCGGCACCACTGCTCTGTGCCGGGATAACAACCTATTCACCTTTACGTCACTGGAACGTGGGTCCGGGTAAAAAAGTCGGTATTGTCGGTTTAGGTGGACTGGGTCACATGGGCGTGAAAATTGCCCATGCCATGGGCGCTGAAGTGGTTTTATTTACTACGTCGGCATCGAAAGTGGCTGATGGCAAACGCCTTGGTGCTCATACGGTGGTTATCTCCAAAGATGCTGAACAGATGAAGGCACATCTGAACAGTTTTGATTTTATTCTGAATACCGTTGCCGCTGAACACGACCTTAATCAATTCCTGCGCTTATTGAAACGTGATGGCAATATGACGTTAGTTGGTGTCCCAGAAAACAACCACCCTTCTCCCGATGTGGCTGAATTAGTCTTCAAACGCAGAAGCTTATCAGGTTCATTGATTGGTGGGATCGCCGAAACGCAAGAAATGCTGGATTTCTGTGGCCAACATAATATTACCTCGGACATTGAAATGATCGAGATTGATAAAGTGAATGACGCCTATGAAAGAATGCTGAAAAGCGATGTAAAATATCGCTTTGTTATTGATATTAATTCATTGCGTAAAGCATGATGGTACAGCGCCTCGCATCCGCGAGGCATGCTGACACTTAGTGGTCATGGTCAGCCTATGTCACTCCTGCTCCTTTTCATTCGTAGAGTCTCTACATTAAGGAGACGTGTTTGAATACGCAGAGTCCTTCACCCATCCTTTTGTTCAAAAATAACTGCCGCACAACTAAACAAGTGGTAAAATTTATTCGCCTTGTAACGTGATCACAAGGTTTCTGCTGCCGCCATGATTTCGATGTTCACACAAATAAATCCCCTGCCAAGTGCCCAAGTTAAGCTCTCCTCCACTGACAGGAATTTGGACACTATTGCCAAGGAGGCTGCTTTTAAAGTGAGCGGGGGCATCATCACTACCTTCATCGGTATGCAAATAATAGTCCTGATCTTCTGGTACCAGATGATTAAAGAAATTTTCAAGATCCATCCTGACGGTCGGATCTGCATTTTCATTAATGGTTAACGAGGCAGAGGTATGTTTGATAAAGACATGTAACAATCCAATTTTAACCTGACGCAATTCAGGTAAAGATTGGATGACCTCCTGCGTGATCAAATGAAACCCCCGCTTTCTGGCCTGCAAACTGAGCTGTTTTTGTACCCACATCGCCTTCTCCTCAGGTCTCATTAAACGCTGTTCAACACACGGCGACCCATCTTTATCCCTAGACGGTAAACTCAGGTGACAAACAGGCAGAGCCTCAATAAATCACGTGATCGCTTGCGTTTAATTAATAACATTTTCTGGGTCAACGTATTACCCGTTAATAAAATTTAACGTGATACGGCTCGGTTTAACCGTCAGTTAAATATCAGCCCCTCAATCATCGATCAATGGGTTTTGACCAATTTGCCTTGCCCTTAATCATCTTAAGCATTTTCTTTGCGATCCTTTACATCAAGGTAAAACGGTAAATGCGAAGATGGGCTCAAGATCAAATCCGTGGTGCCAGTGAGTATGAAACCACCCCGGATAGCAACAAAAAGGACAATCAAACAAGCAATCTCATCGTGTCGAGTGTGTGCCGGATCTGCAATCGAATAAAAACGTATCTCATGCATAAAATCAATGAACAACGTGCATCCGTCTCAGGTTATCCCTTGCTGGCAACGCGTTGTTAGAAGACAAATTAGCAAGCGCCGCCAAAGGATCACGTCAGCAGCCCTGTCATCATCACCGGAGGATCAGGGCAGCATCACTTATAAAACTGCGGCAATCGCCTTGGCAACAGGCTGAATATTGTTGCTATTCAACCCAGAGAGACAAAGACGGCCTGTACCAATTAAGTAGACTGCAAATTCATCACGCAATCTGTCCACTTGTTGAGGGGTCAACCCGGTATAACTGAACATGCCTCGTTGCTTGACTAGGTAACTGAAATCATGATCTGGCCGCAATTGGCTGAGCTGCTCCATCAGCGCCTGACGCATCGCTTTGATTCGAATTCGCATTGTATCAACTTCTGCCTGCCAACAAGCATTCAGTGCGTTATCATTCAGTACCGTACTGATAATTTTCGCCCCATAGCTCGGTGGACTTGAATAGATACGGCGAACAGCCGCTTGTAATTGCCCCGTTACCGCATCCGCCTGCTGGGCATTATCACACACCACGGTCAGGGATCCGGCACGCTCACCATAAAGGGAAAATATTTTAGAGAATGAATGGCTGACCAGCACCGATACCCCCGCCAGGGTGGCAGCTCGGATCGCGTAGCAGTCGTCTTCAAGGCTTTCACCCAAGCCTTGATACGCCATATCCATAAAAGCAATCAGTTGGTTGTTTTTCAGGATCTGAATCACCTGATCCCACTGTTGATTATTCAGATCGGCGCCAGTTGGATTATGGCAACATGGATGCAAAAGAACGATACTGTGTGGAGGAAGATCGGCTAAAAATTGTTGTAAGGCTTGGAAATTGACACCATAGGTTTGCGGATCATACCAAGGGTAATAACCGACCTCAAAGCCCGCCCCCTTAAAAATGGAAACATGGTTTTCCCAAGTCGGGTCACTGACCCATACTTTCGCATCGGGGAAATAACACTTGAGAAAATCTGCACCAACTTTTAAGGCACCTGAGCCGCCCAATGTCTGGATACAAGCGAGGTGAGCAGCAGGAACAGTCTCAGCCATCAGCAATTTTTGTGCGGCCTGCCTGTAACTGGCTAGACCCGCCATCGGTAAATATAATGAGGCTTCTGCCGGCTGGGCTTCTAATTGTTTTCTGGCCTGAGTGACAGCCGACAATTCAGGTACCTCACCTTGATCGTTATAATATAAGCCAATGCTAAGATTAATTTTTTCTGGACGGATATCGGCCTTAAATACGTCAATTAAGCCAAGTATAGGGTCGCCACCATAAGGTTCAACATGCTGAAACACGGTACATTCTCCATTTTAAAAAATTGAAAAAAGGCATAAATCAACTGACTCCACCCCCTGTACACCTCCATTATACCGGACAATAACACCAAGCAAGGGGCCCAATGATGTCAGCTTCACTGGAGATTAATATTCATCTTCATATTGAGGCCCAGCATAATTGTCAAAGCGCGACCACTGGCCATTAAATGTCAACCGTACCGACCCAATAGGACCATTACGTTGTTTACCGATTATAATTTCAGCAATGCCTTTTAAATCACTGTTCTCATGATAAACCTCATCACGATAAATAAACATAATGAGGTCAGCATCCTGTTCGATCGAACCTGATTCACGAAGATCCGAGTTGACGGGCCGTTTATCGGCCCGTTGCTCCAAGGAGCGGTTTAGCTGAGATAGGGCGATAACAGGAATATTTAATTCCTTAGCCAATGCCTTCAAAGATCGAGAGATTTCAGCAATTTCTAACGTCCGATTCTCTGATAATGAAGGAACCCGCATTAATTGCAAATAATCCACCATGATCATACTTAATCCGCCATTATCACGAAAAACGCGCCTTGCCCTCGAGCGTAATTCGGTCGGTGTTAGCCCTGAAGAGTCATCAATATAGATATTTTTCTTTTCAAGTAAGATCCCCATCGTACCAGAGATCCTCGACCAATCTTCATCATCTAACTGCCCTGTACGAATTTTTGTTTGATCGACACGTGATAGCGAGGCAAGCATACGCATCATGATCTGTTCAGAAGGCATCTCAAGACTAAAAATAAGAACCGGCTTATCATGCAGCATCGCCGCATTCTCACACAGGTTCATGGCAAAGGTGGTTTTTCCCATGGAGGGACGTGCGGCAACAATAATTAAATCTGAGCCTTGAAAACCGGCCGTTTTCTTATTCAGGTCCTGATACCCCGTATCAATCCCTGTCACGCCATCATGGGGTGTCGAAACGAGGGTTTCAATACGATTAATGGTCGCTTCTAAGATTTGTTCAATATTCTGCGGTCCACTGTCTTTACTGGTTCGCTTCTCAGCAATTTTAAACACACTGGATTCAGCTAGGTCGAGCAGATCCTCACTACTCCGACCTTGAGGATCAAATCCTGCATCAGCGATCTCATTAGCGACTGAAATCATCTCCCGAACAACAGCCCTTTCTCGCACGATCTCTGCATAGGCATTAATGTTCGCCGCGCCGGGAGTATTTTTGGCCAGTTCGGCTAAATAGGCAAACCCCCCCGCTAACTCTAATTCCGCACGAGTTTCCAGTGATTCTGATAAGGTAATCAGATCGATCGGTTGGCCCGATTCAAGCAAACGCTGCATTTGCGAAAAGATCAAGCGGTGTGGGCGACTATAAAAATCATCCGCCACCACACGCTCGGCCACGGTATCCCAACGCTCATTATCCAGCATCAATCCACCCAGTACAGACTGCTCTGCCTCCAGTGAGTGAGGGGGCATTTTAATCGCAGCAACCTGCCGGTCTGCCGATACTGTCGTTTTTTGAGTGGATTTATTACCTGCCATAACCTGTTATACCTGTCACCTGTTTGTAGTGATTGATTATACGCATTTCAAGCTGATTGTCGCTTTCTGTTACCTGTCAATGCCTTGATACCTGAGCGCGATGACGCTAAGGGTTCAGCATCAGCCCCACGCTCACGCTCTGATATCGGAGCGATACCTGATAAAGTGAATGTTACAGTAAAAGGCCTCGACTCGATCTCTGCCGACAAGCCGAACCTGCGGATCCCGTTCAGGATCATATCATGGAATAAAGACTCACTGATCAATCGAGTTTCCTACGTCATGGGCAGACATCACTCGTGATAGTGCCAGCTCGACAACACGCAGATCGGCACCTGGTTTATGCGCATTTTCACTGAGATACCGTCGCCATTGTCGTGCCCCAGGGATCCCTTGAAATACCCCCAACATATGCCGAGTCATATGTCCAAGATAAGTCCCTTGCGCTAATTGGCGCGCAATATAGGGGTACATGCTTTCAACAACGGCAAAGGGATCCGGTTTGGCTGTGTTAGTTGAGAAAATAACAGGATCGACCGCAGCGAGCAATGCGGGAGATTGGTAGGCTTCTCGGCCTACCATCACACCATCGACATGCTGTAAATGTTGCTGGCATTGCTCGATCGTTTGGATCCCACCATTAAGGATAATCTGTTGTTCAGGAAAATCCCGCTTCAATTGATAGACTCGTTGATAATCTAACGGCGGAATTTCGCGATTCTGTTTAGGGCTTAAGCCTGATAACCACGCTTTGCGAGCATGAATAATGAATTGCTCACACCCCCCCTTTACAGCAACGGTCTGAATAAAATCAGCTAAGAATGCATAGCTGTCCTGTTCATCGATACCGATACGCGTTTTCACAGTGACCGGTATACTGACCTGCTGACGCATGGCATCCACACACGCTGCAACCAAGCTCGCATCAGCCATTAAACAGGCGCCAAAACGTCCATTCTGTACACGATCAGAAGGACAGCCAACATTCAGATTGATTTGGTCATAGCCACGTTGCTCAGCGAGCACTGCACAACGGGCTAAATCCGTAGGATCGCTACCGCCTAGTTGTAATGCCAAGGGATGTTCTTCATCATTATAAGCAAGGTAATCACCCTTGCCGTGTAAAATTGCACCGGTCGTGACCATCTCAGTATAGAGTAAACTTTGTGACGTTAATTGCCGATGAAAATAGCGACAGTGCTTATCTGTCCAATCCAACATCGGTGCCACACAAAAACGCGAGGCAGGGTACGATGGCGTGAGGCCAGTATCATTACGGGTTTCGGGCAGGTTTTTAGTTTCTTTATTTTCGTGCATTATTTGTCTTTTTTCGTATTTTTTCTTTATCAGCACCCCCAACAGCACCCCTAATTCATGGGGTGCCGAACGAAGGTAAAGGAAAAGCATGGCTTACTATAGCATAGAAAAACGTCAACGCGCTGATGGGACTTTACGCTACCGCTACACCGTGGGCGTAAAAGAAGGTGGGAAATACCTCTACCGAGAAAACCGAACATTCAGCAAACCGGCACATGCCAAAACGTGGGGGGCTGGCAGGGTTGCTGGACTGGAAATTATTGGGGGCCGACCGGCAACGACTTTAAAAAACTGGCCGCTGGCGACCCGCTAAAACGCTACATCAACGATCCGAATCTCGGCGGTAAAGGCGGACGCACAAAACGCTATGTACTGGATATGTTGCTGGACTGCGACATAGCCGAAATCTCCCTTGCCGACCTACCAACCACGTTATCGAACACTGCCGCCAGAGAAACGGGGCTGGGGCTTCCCCATCAACAGTTAACCATGACATTAGCTATCTATCTTCCGTTCTTTTAACTGCCAAACCTGTTTACGGCATTGAATACACAACCAACCAAGCAACTGATGCAAGGCCGCTACTTACCCAGAGGGGACTAATCGGCAAATCGAGACGTAGGAGCCGTAGACCAGTCAGTGATGAATTGGAAAGATTGATAGCAGGGCTTGACGCCAGAAGCGATCATGTCGCAGCAAACGCGGGGCTTTTTGATTGAAGTTATAAAATTAATTGACAATTTTAGATGTTAAAATATTGGCACGGTTTTTTGGTGACCAGCAAGCTTTGCTGGCAGCGCAACTTCCAAATCCATATCAAGCCGGATCGCCATCACTACAAATCCCCCCTCTAAAGATTCCTCAGAGGCTCGTAGCGACCTTCTTACTGCATTCCTATCCATTGACATCGATTGAGCTATAAATCCTGTAAACGACTTTGACGATATTGAAGCTGTTGACTCTCTTATTTAATTAAAGGTAACTATCCATGAAAGTGAAATTAAACAATGTTCGTTTGGCTTTTCCGGCATTATTTGAAGCAAAGACAGTAAACGGTGAAGGTGAACCGCGCTTCAGTGCTGCGTTTATTTTTCCATCCGAGCATCCCTGCGTAAAAGAAATTGAAGCGGCCATTCATCAAGTCGCTAAAGAAAAATGGGGGCCGAAAGCGGACAGCGTGCTTAAATCTTTGCGCACCGGCCTTAAAGTCTGTCTGCACGATGGTGATGAAAAAGCCGAATACGAAGGTTATCCCGGTAATAAGTTTGTCTCTGCCAGTAATAAAGCCCGACCATTGGTTATCGACCGTGACCGCTCACCTTTAACCGCTGCAGATGCTAAGCCATACGCGGGCTGTTATGTTAATGCCACCATCGATATCTGGGCGATGGATAACAACTTTGGTAAGCGTATTCATGCCTCGCTGGGCGGAGTGCAGTTCTACCGAGATGGCGATGCGTTCGCTGGCGGCGGTGTGGCATCTGAGGATGATTTTGACGATGTGAGCGAAGGTGCTGACGCTGAAGCGCTGATTTAAAACGATAAGATCATTAGCTATGTCCGAGGGCTTAGTTAAAACTAAGCCCTAAATTATCCGTTCATCTGGTATCAATTTCATTAACCACTGTTGCTTGGTTTTTTAACCAACTGCTGATTTTTTAGTAAATTTAGCATCGATAACTTATATTCTTGTGAAGTAAACTTATCTATCTTTTTATTTAAAACCATTTCCTGTTCTTTTGAAATTCTTACGTCTCGCAATTTAATATGGGCATTGTTATTCTTAATACTAATAATTTTTCTGCAAAAACTTCTATCCTCAGGGCTTCTACAGCCTAATTTAAACGCGGCATTACTGCTATTGCAAACAGTAGCTCTGAACTTTAATCCAAGATTAGTTAGGTTGATGCGCATTTGTGGTGTCCTTAGATAAAAAAAAAATAAATCAAGTCGACAAATAAAAATACCAAAAATCGGTTTTGATTAGCTTTTTTTGACTTACTGTATCCAAAATCTTTGAAGATTGAGTATCGAACAATACTGCTCAAAGTTTGTAACCAACGCCGCGGTGATCTTGGCCGATGCCAACCAGACAAAGTTAACCGCAAACTCGATTATCATGCAGATACTGCCACACCAGACTGGTGTGTCCACTCCGTGTTTATCAGTGTGTAAAGTCCAAACCTTGGAGAATTTGGGAAGAACACAACGAGAAAGCGATGGGCCAGGAAGCTTTCGCTAAATTTCTTGAAGACCGTGCTGGCGATATCATTACCCCAATCGGTGCGGAACTGTTGTAAATCGCGACTAAATTCCAGGTGATCCGCAAAGCGGTATTTGGTTCCGCTATCCGTCTGGCCACCGGGGAGTTTCAGTTCAACTACAGCGATGAAAACGATCAAGGCACCATTGAGGTACCGGAAGTGATTACGCTGGGGCTGGCACCATTCCATAACGGTGAATCATATGAGGTGCAGGCTCGTCTGCGTTACTGCCTGCGCGAAGGTAAACTGGCCTTTATCTTCAAGCTCATCAACCCGGAGCGCGTGCTCGAAGATGACTTTAACGCTGTCGTGGAGCGTGTTAAAGCCGGTGTGACCGAAGCAACCGTTTACGACGCGCAAGCCGAGTGGATGATCTTCCACCCGGCAAAATGCAGGATGTTTTGCAATAATTGAAAAATGGAGAAACCTGCTAATAAATTCAAATCAGCGTTCATCTATTTTGGTGATAATAATTTCACCTCCTTTATTATTGTGAGGTAAAAAATATTCATGGCCATTAGCATTTACCCCGAATACTTGCAGTCGTGGCAATCTATTATTAGCATCACCTCAAGCAGTGTCAGTGGTTTTTAAAGAAACATGTCCAATTGATAACAACTTCTTTAAAATGAAATTATATTTATTAATTTTATATGAAAATTCATAAAACTTTTTTTGATCAGAATGCGAAATAATTAAATTACTAACGGCATTAGATTGTTTAACCGAGACAATATTTTTAGCAAGCTCGGAATATTTCTGGTTTTTCATGGCTAAATCAAGAGCTGCGTAGCTGCTCTTAAAAACAGTGGCACGTAAATAATTTACTATTTGCATAAAAATCCCCTTAAAAAGGAACATAAGAGCAAAGAAAAGCAATAATTACTACAAAAAAACAATCAAAACTATTTTATTAGCAAAAAATGCATGGCTAGTTTATGTCCAAAATATTGTGGTTAGACCTTGAAACCTATAGCGAAACGCCTATTAAAAATGGTACCCATGCCGATATTGAAAACGTGGAGATGATGCTGGTTACATGAGCGATTAATAGCGACACTGTACAGGTTTGGGACGTTACCGCTAATGCAAAAATCCCTCTTGAACTTCGACTCGCTCTCCAAAATTCGGATGTTCTGAATGACGCCCACCATAGCCATTTCGATCACACGGTATTAAATCACGCTATGCTAGGTGTCGCAGCTAGTGGCGTCGAGCGCTGGCAGGATACCATGGTCAGGGCGCTGGCACATGGTCGGGATCGCTGGGCGATCTGTGTGATATTCTCAGTGTTTCGCAGGATAAAGCCAAAGGTAAGGCAGGTAAACAACTGATTCTGCTATTCTGTAAGCCTCGTCCCAAAAACAGCGCTATCCGCCGCGCGACTGCCAAAACACATCCTGTCGAGTGGCAGAGATTCGTTGAATACGCTGGGTGGGATATTGATGCCATACGCGAGATCGACAAAAAGTTACCTGCTTGGAATGACTCAGGTCAGGAACTGCTGCTCTAGCACCGTGATCAGCGCATGAATGATCGCGACGTATTTATGGACGTGCAGCTTGCAGAGGCTGCTGTTATTGCGATTGAGATGGAACAGAAGGTTCTTGCCAAACCAACGTGGGAACTCACGGACAATAAGGTACAGATAGCAACACAACGTGACGCCATGTTAAAGCATATTGCTAGAGCAGTTACTATCGAACTGCCTGATATGCAAGCCAGCGCCTTGCAGCGACGGATTCACGATCCTGATTTACCGTTTGAACTTCGTGAATTACTCGCTATTATCCTACAAGTCAGCGCAACCCGCACCAGTAACTACCCGGATAGGGACGACCCAGAAGCTTGTGGAGGCTCTCTCACAACGAGGATAACCGTTTCTCCCTCCTCAAGCGAGTTGGGCACAACACATGGCAGCCCCAACGAATGGCTTATCTAGATCCTAGATGCCTTTTGCATGGCACAGGGTGTCTCGTATCCATGTACGCAACACGAGGATCTCTTGCTAGTTAGCCTTCCTCTGAGCAATCCAGTAAGCTTTCGGATCTGACTGATAGCCTTGGCTTGTCTATCAACGAGCAATATAGATCATTTAAAGCGCCTTTTCCCTAGCGGTCGAGTTGGTTTATCCTCTTTCTCTGCAAAATTATCACCCTCAACACCTTTCATCATCAATTTATGATGACAAGACTGCGAGACTTTCAGGTTCACTTATCAACTACAACAGACTTTATGAATAAACTTGCCAATTAACTCCAAAGGCCATCAGAGGCTTGATACCGTTGTCAGGCCATGTCAGATCGTCTGATTGTGTAACTGACGGTGAAGCCAACGCATCATCCGATAACGAAGTAAGACCGAGTATAAAAATCATCTCTATTTTGAATGTCATGCTTCAATGAACCCATTGTCAATTAAATGCTGCCCATTCAATTATAAGATAATGACAACTGAATGCGCACACAGCATAAAACAGTCCCACAACCCTTCGGATCAAAAAAAGACAGAGTAATGATATTTAGGAATATACCAATATCTTATTAGGAAAAGACGAATAGTATCATGATATTCACTGCTAAGGTTCTGAAATGAGCTATCGGCTGAAACGACACCATAAACCCAGCCTCCAAGCAACGAAGGCTTTGATAATTATCGTGTTGAATGACTGAAGCCTAAACTAAGGTATAATGTAATGATTATTAGAAAATTTCTTGGTTGGGAACTCGCATCTTCAGAGGATTATAAATCATGTTATCAGCAATACGGTGGCAATTTTTCTACCCATCCTGATGTGTTGTCTTATATTCATAATCAGACCCATTGCGCCGAGAAATACTTCGTTCATCATCGGTCTGGGATTATAGACGGAGCAGTCTGTGTTTGGAATAATACGTTAGCCAATGATCTGAGCACCGATTCTGTCACCTCGCATTTATATCTCCCTGTTGCAAAAGATGAACTTATCTTGCCTATAACAAGAAATCATCGTTTGATCATGCCATTCAGGAGTAAAATTATTTCACCAATAAATAAAAATATTATCAATAGAAATGAGTTTTTTAATTCAAATCGAACTATTTGCTTAGCAAAACCGGTGCATGCATTTTCAAAAAGAACGGCAAAAAAAAGAATAAGAGAATTAAATCACTTCTTAAATAGTGGCGGAGAAATAAGAAATCAATCTGATTTTTCAGCGAGTGATATGTTTGAGATCTATCATTCCCTTTTTGAAATGCGGAGAGGAAAACAAAAATATGATAAAGCTCTATTACTGAATTTCATCGAAAATTTTAGAGAAAACTTTTATGGGAAAATTCTTTTCATGAATAATACACCTTGTGCTTTCATGATGATTACACGCTGTGAATCCCACAAAACCATCGCATTAGACTACATCAATATCGGTATTAATAAAGAAATTAAAGAACATTCGTTGGGTTCCATTCTTATGTGGGTCAACATTAATGACGCATACACTAACATGACAAATGAAGATAAAGAAGTGCGGTTCTCTTTCGGGAGACCCTCATCTGAATATAAAAACATGTGGTGTTTCAAGGAAAAGGTTGGCAGATTGTTATGAGGAGTGGTATTGATATTAGGATAAAAATAAACTTATCTTAATTTCTTTAAAGATCAAATTAAAGAAAAAGTCAATAATAATATGGTGATGAAATAGAAAAAAGTCCCCTCATGATTGTTTATTCAAGAACAAGCATTTAAAGTAAAGATGGTAATAAAATTGAAAATGTAAAATGCATTCACAATTGCTAATATAGGGTCCCAGTCCGGAATGAATTTTAAACGGCATTTTAAACCAGAAATGCCGCACATTTATTTATAAATAAAATTTACGCCATTCAATAAGAGAGAGGATTAAATGACGCAATAATTAAGCAGTACAAACTCAACCACCAACATGTGCATGATGAGTCGTAGTGGGTAATATTTTCTTGAATTCGTTGATTAATGGTGAATGTGCGTCGACCGCTTAGCGACACGATGGTATTTTTTCCTTTTTTTCCATTCAGTCGTTATTTTTAAACTTTTGATCGATATTGAGGAAGACAAATTAAACCGCAGTTTAATTTCGACTGTCATGCCCGTTGTGGTTTTTTCAATCATAGGACAGTTAGCTACCGCAAATAAAATATTATGATTGGTCAATAGCCCCACCTCTCGGATAGTAAAGTCGCCAATTGAATCGGGTAATGAAATTGTTGCAATATACTGATTAATCTGACCATCCTCTAAATTCAGAGCAGACAGTTTTCCTCTAAACACTTCATTTACCAATTTTTTTTGAGATTCATCAGGGATGACATTCATCCCATTACCATCTCCTATCACAAACTGATCTAGAATCATAGGAACCTGTAATATTTCAGTTGCTTCTTCTATTTTTTTCCCGATTGCGGTAACGATACTATAGTACTTCATTTGACCACCTCTTGTTATTTTAATTATTTAGTAAAGTTCACAATAGATAAACTGGGATTCTCCTTATATAAAAAACACCTAACTTGACACTGATTAATTTATAAAAAAATAAAAATCAAGAATGAGCAAAGAAAGAGAATAAAAAACAATTACTAGGAGTGCCGGATAATAGCGTTGTTTTATTTTTTAATATTTACTGTTTTCTGACTCATCCTGATCGCTTGTAACTGATTATTTGCCTGCTCCAATGACGATAATAAACTATTTATCCAGAGTACGGCATGACAATAAGTTAATTTCCTGGCGGAAGGGGGACTAATATTGGCTGGGTCAACACCGTTGGTAGCCTTGGGCAAGGTAAAGGTGCGTAAACGATATGCTCTGCTGAGCAACTCGTGAGCAATAGATTCAGGGATAGCAACATTACAATTTTTTTCATCACTCAAAATTTTCCTGTATACAAAATTTTTTTCCTGTTTACTTGATTCTATTTTTTGATTGAATGCAAACGTTTTTTCAGCAAGTGAATTTAATGTATCGATCTGTTCTGTTTGATAATGTAAAAGACGAGTTTGTAAATTTAATTCTTGTCGGACATACAATATTTGATGTTGCATATTTTTATATTTCATAGCCACCAAGCTCGAAATTAATATCAATATCGTACTGATAACAAGACCCACTGCAATGTGAATTTTCAAAACGGTACCTCATTGTAAAAAGTTAATTTCTGAGCTGGATGATTTATATCAAAAAAACCCTTTCTCAATATTGAAAGGTGGACGGACTTCTCTTATAACAGTGAAAATCCTTGATGGAAATATTGCCAATTGGCATTTCTCTCTGACTGACACACAATAGCTATATATTGTTGATACATATTCAACCTAATTTTCAAAAAATAGTCCCAATGGAATTATTTACTTTTAAAAGTATTAAGCCTAAAAAATAATATAATATAATATACAACAATGAATGAACTTCACTTTGTCTGGACAGATATGTTATTTATTACCATTCATGGTTTTATAATTCAATCACCCCCAAATTCTATAATTAATTATCAGAGATAAAAAATTGATAAATAATGAATATGAATATGAATATGAATATGAATCGAATATTATTTTACGTTTTCTAATACCATAAAAATTAAGCAAGAGATAAAAATTAAATTAACGTCATTGATATCACATGAATGTATTTTAAATTAATAAAATAGCGTGTTATTTTTTCATTTTGTTCCCATGTCAATAAAAAACAATACGTCTCTTTTATAATTAAGGATACCTAAGGCGATAATGAAGTTACTAATTGTGACAAGCCAACTTGATAGTTGATAATAGCCGACCATATAATTCACGATCAGTCCACCATATACAAAAAAAAGCATTGAGATTATAATTATCAACTTAATCCTTTGATTTCTTTTTATAAAAATTCCGATTGAAATATAAAATATAATAAATAAGCTGATGATAGCATTGGTTTCAGCCGCATATTTACTTATTAGCATTATTACTTCCTTTACGTATTTTATTTAAAAATTCAACTAGGTTGTAATTATTTATAACAGTTAATAGCTTAATGGCTATCGTTGAAACAATCACCGCAGAAAGAGGATCCATCGTTCTTTCTGTATAATGTAACCATGTCCCTAGCCATGCACCGACGGGATCGGAACAGATAACACCAGCAATGTATGAAATCATAAAATAACTTACTTTCTTAAATTTATTTATATTGTTTTCAGTGGTAATATAAAACATCGATCCCGCAAATGAACCAAACAATACACCATAATCCGACCCACTGATAATACCATACACACTAACTAATAATAAAATAATAACGACTAGCGCTTTATCAAATATTGATATATTCATGAGAAACTCCTTAATTGCAATAAAACTACAACCTTAAATTAGAAAAATGATATTTATGGCATTAAAAAACCCCCGTCCGGAGGCCTTTTTATTAAGTAATTAACATCTCACATAGCGTTATATACTTTACATCAATTCAAATTGAACTAATAAGGATAATTAGATCAAATAGAGGGTGATATTATCAAAATCTTATAGGAGGGGCTGAGGCGAAAAACTGAGCAAAACCCGAGTATGTCGGGTTTTGATACAACTGAAACCAGCTTATATAGATAAGAGCATAATTTATTTCATATTACAAGCTTTTCTTCCAAAAGCTTGACACATAGGCTGATAAAGCATAAATTCCGCGATATTTAACCATTGTGTGATCCTACGGCGGCAGGTCATCTCACTCAAATCCCTGCATTGGTTTTGCATCTCTATCGCCATCTGGCGAATACTCTCACCTCGCCCATAATAACGTTTATGAACTATCTGCACAAAATACGGCGTGGTTGAGAACACATCCCCTATGATGCGATCTGTTGTTAAGGCTTCATCATCACTACAGAATGCCAATTTACTTTTTAGCCGACTATTTAAAATTTCCTTAAAATAATCAGTCAGTTCACTTTCAGATATCCCAGCTTGTTGTAAATCGTACAAAATTTTAGTTATTGCCTTTCTGGTTATCGGTTCAGAACTGATAATTTTATTAAAGACAGAACTTGTTTTGCCTCCTCCTATATATGCCCATCTCCCCCACATTTTTAAACGACTTTGGACCCACAGTTTCTCTAGTGTATTCAATGACCCTTTTGCGCTTAATTTTTCTACCTCAGATGGATAAATCATAAAATCTCCACACATTAGCTTATTTCCAAATTTTACGACTGCAATCGTAAAATGAGGACTGAGAAAAAAATGAAACTATTTCTTTATCATCCAGAGCGACTCAACGTGACGTATCAAGTTCCTGTTACATAAAAATACATCATACTCAATAGCTAATATAGCTTACAGGTACCAGTTATCAGCATCAGTTTCGTATTAAAAAACCAAAAAAACACATAACATTGCTTTGCCTCTAGGTAGGTTGTGTTAATTTTCCCTATCCTTTGACATTAAGCAGCGACAAATCTTGTCAAACTAAATGCAACTCAATTAAAAAATTCAATATATTGTGAGGTATATGGCATTACTGATTTTATTACTGCACAACTATTTTTTGTATTATCACTGATTAAATTGAGTTTTAGCTCCATATTCACGATGCTCATTATATGCACAGTAAAATTCCAAGTTTCATTACTGATATTACGATTAGTTATAATCATCAGAAATTCAATATTTAATAGGCAACATGTTTCAATAAGAAAAGTTAATCACAACTATTATTCCTCATCTTCACATTGTTTTTCCTTTTCTAAAATGCTAGATAAGATTATCCTCATGGACAAAAATCAACCAATATTGGTTGGGTTTATCTTATTTGGGTGACTTACTGGTTAAATTTTCAGTTAAATTTATATTGACCAATTATATTTACTGTTATACATGGTTTTGAACCAGAGGTAACTGCATGTATAGATAAAAATAGATGTTTGTTCTTACCTCAATTTAACTGGCATATAATTCCAAACACACTATATTTATTGCATATAGTGCATTCTATTTGACAAAAATGAATTGCGCAAGTTAGTTTGCGCAATCCGCAAAAAAACTTTTAACGAATTTATGAATATTGGAAAAAAAATTAGAGCAATAAGGTTAGCACGAAGAATGAAAATTGAAGAGTTGGCCGAAGCCGTTGGTCTAGACAGCTCGAATATTTCACGTCTAGAGACTGGCAAACAAAAATCGTTTACAGAACAATCACTTTATAAAATAGCAAAAGCACTAAACGTTAATGTTACCGCTTTATTTGATGATCCCTCACAGGAATCGGAGAACCTACTGTCGGACAAAACGAACCATCGGTCTGAAGTGTATAAGTTAGATTTGATTGACTTCCCAACTGATAACTCAGTGGACAATTATCATCCTTCAAAAAGCAAAACTACCGTACGTAATATTTATTATGCTCCTGAATATGCGCACGCCCTTTTTGGGAAAAAGCCTTCATCAGAAGTAAAAATGCTGTTAGTCACCGAAGATAATATGGCGAACACGTTGCTGCCGAGTGACCTTATTTTTGTTGATATAACAATCAATAAATACCAAGGTGATGGCATTTATCTTTTTAATATCAGAGGACAAACACAAATACGAAGGATACAAAAACTTGCCAAAAGCTTTCTGATAATTTCGGATAATCAAAGTTATAAAAGCCAGGAAATTTCCATAAATAACGAGATTGATATCAAGTTTTTGGGCAAAGTAATGTTAAGTCAGTCACAGATATTTAAACGTCATAGTTTCTAATAGAGAGCAATACCGTTTCAGTTGAGGTGAAATATTGTTATAAATACAAATTCATGTATGATTTGCAAATACGCAATCATACTGAACTTGCCTTCATTGCTTTTTCCTATAAAATCGCGTGGTTTCCATAATGAATAACATAATGCCAAATAATGAATAACATAATGCTAAATTTTCCATTTCTAAATTCCTCGGGTAAGCAGACTCGTGGCCAATGCATCGGTATTCTGACGATACATTTACCGCTGGTCAGCAATCCCATAAAGTAATTACATTCCATTTTGTATTTCAATATATATAAATAAGTCTATTCCAGCACTAACATAAAAACTATTTACTGTGACATTCCTTGATATATTATATCCGTAGTTAGAATCAACAGACCATAATCGGCGGCGAATGCCCTGCCTAGGGCTCTTTTTTGGCTCTAATGTAGGACGTAAAGACTGGATAAGTCAGGATGCCATCAACTGGCCATACTGACTGAGCCGACTCAAAAAAATGATTAAACTGAGTGTCTATACCACGTGGTAACATCCCAATACAAATAACAAACTGCACCGCCTTTCATGACGCCCTTTGTGTCATTTCAGTCTGCTTTTTCTAGCATGGTAGACAGGCGAGTCCGTTTTTATCTTGTATTTTTCGCTCTCTAGCAATGCAAGGTTCTTAGCTGACACAGAATTCAGATTTATCGGTACATCTGTCTATGTTTCCTGCTTTGCACACTGATTTTGTGCCTAACTCACCCTTATCCCTGTTCTTAGTGCGGCTGGTTACCACACACGGGCGGTCTTTTCGTTACCGTTAACTGCCATAAGTCTATCCATTATGTTAAAATCCTTTTATTGTTAGATCTTCGGAGACGTGATTTAGGAAAACGCGACTATGACAATATCTCTGATCCAAAAAATGGTGGATGATGCTGCCGATCTTTGTACCAGCCGAGGTGTGAGATTAACGCCACAACGGTCTGAGGTTTTGAGGATCATGGCAGGGCATTCAGGCGCAATCAGTGCTTATGACTTACTTGATAAATTGAGGATCACAACACCTCAAGCAAAACCACCAACCGTATACCGCGCACTGGACTTTTTATTGGAACAAGGGTTTATTCACAGAGTTGAATCAACGAATAGTTATGTCGTCTGTCCTCACTTTGATAATCCGTCTCATGCATCAGTCATGTTAATCTGTGATCATTGCAATGAAGTAAGCGAACAGTCTATCACTGGTATTGAAGATATCATTTTAAGTAAGGCAACGCAGATTGGTTTCACCGTCTGGCATAATATTATTGAAACTCATGGTCTTTGCGATAAGTGTCAAACTATTGATAACTGCTCGACTCGAACCAATTGTAGTCATGATCACTCCACCTCTCTCCCCCGTAAACGTCAAAGACCCAACTGATTATTTCGGTTGAACCGGCAGGGAGACTGAATTGAGGCACCAGTATTTCCATAGTGTAACCCCTCTCAACATCAGAAATAGGGTGATTGCCAACCACAGTGCATGGTTACCCAACCAAGGTAGCGTCAATAATGTACCACTGTAACCGACGACAGCCACCACCATGCTGTTTCTCATTTCTCTGCCTCTCGCGGCACCGATAAATAACCCATCAAACAAATAGCACCAAACACCGATGACAGGCAGAAAATACTGCCAAAACAGATACTTTTCCGCTAAAATCTGTAACGAAGTGAGAGACGTCATTAACTTAATGATATCATGCCCAGCCGCCCAGTAAATGACGGAAAATGCAACCGCCACACACAGTGCCTGTCGACATGCCGCTGACCAGACAGCCCTCAATGCTTTTTGATCGCCTGCGCCAATCGCCGATCCCGCGGTCGCCTCCACTGCGTAAGCAAATCCATCAAGCGCATAAGCAGTGAAAGAGACAAACAACATCAGTAATGCATTCACCGCAACAATGTGACTGCCAAGATGAGAACCAATCAGAGTCATGGAAAGAAACGTGACTTGTAGCAATAGAGTACGGACAAAAATATCGGCATTTAATCTGAATAAACGCTGCCAATCTTGCCACCAGCAAGACAACACTGTTCGACACTTGATTTCGTGGACTTTTAATACATGCCTTACTAAAATCATTCCAGTGAAAAGGGTAAGATATTCAGCAATAACTGTCGCACTCGCAGCACCTTTTATCCCCCATTGCCAATAGTAGACCATGATAATTTCAAGCACGATATTGGATAAATTACCGATCAATAATAAGATCAGTGGCGCTTTTGCGTATTGTACGGCTAATAGCCAGCCTAAGATAACCATATTCACCAAGTTAGCAGGTGCACTTAACCAACGGATTGAGAGAAATTGTCGGCTTTGTTGATTAACAGCAGCACTGACACCACTCAGTTTAAGCGTATACTGCGCGATCGTTGGGGTTAACACAATAATGCCAACAGCCAATAACGCTGCAATCACGATTGGCTGAAGTAAGGTGCGGGCTAACGCTTTTTTATCTCCACGCCCAAAGGCCTGCGCAGCGAGGCCTGTAGTACCCATTCGGAGAAAGAGAGGTAACATAAACAGAAAACTGGTGAGGCTGGAACCGACACTCACTGCCGCCAGATAGATTTCACTGTTGAGATGGCCAATGATAATACTGTCAACCAAGCCCATTAGAGGGACACTGATATTTGACAAGATTAAGGGTAATGCCAAATGCCATAATTTTTTATCCGTGGGACTGAACAAGCCCATGGCTTACCAAGACCTTTTGAGTATGAACATAGAGAAATCAGACCATGTTGACAGTAAAAAAGCGCTGTACCCTGAATTGGAATGCCCATTTCCAAGCCGTTTAGCCCTATTCATGCTCGTAGTGTCGCACTGTTGATCACAATGGGAGGCGATTTAACACCATTGACTATAACCACTCGCCACTTCTGATGATCCCCACAGCAAGCCCCTCGACACTGACATCTTGCTGCGTGATATCAACAACAATCGGTGAAAAATCTTCATTTTCAGCCAAAAGATGTACCATATTTCCGACTTTTTTCCATCTTTTAACCGTGACTTCATCTTCGATACGCGCAACTACAACCTGTCCATTACGTACCTGCTCGGTTTTATGAACAGCGAGCAGATCACCATCCATAATACCGATGTTTTTCATTGACATGCCATCTACACGCAACAAAAAATCCGCTCCCGGTTTAAACATTGCAGGATCAATTTTATAAACACTTTCAATATGTTGTTGAGCCAGAATGGGTTCTCCTGCCGCAACCCGCCCAATTAAAGGGATGCCTTCCGTATTCTCTTCTTCCATTAATAAACGGATCCCCCGAGATGCCCCTGAGACAATTTCAATCACCCCTTTACGCGCCAGTGCTTTCAAATGCTCTTCCGCAGCATTGGGTGAACGGAAACCGAGCTGAGAAGCGATTTCAGCACGAGTGGGTGGCATACCGGTCTGACTGATATGATCGCGAATCAAATCATAGACTTGTTGTTGCCTGCTGGTTAACGCTTTCATACCCTTCCCCTGGTTGTTTATACAGTTATTTAGGAAAGTATATCTACAACAGCTGGAAAAGGGAAACCTTAATCAGGCTCGGTCAAAAAAAATAAGAATAGAGCAGGGTTATCCAGACAATGATCGCAAGAACGAGAGTAACTAAAACCGCGGCAGAGGCAATATCTTTAGCCCTCCCCGATAAAACATGGAATTCTGGACCACAACGATCAACGACGGATTCGATTGCACTGTTAATTAATTCGACGATAAAGACCAGCCAAACTGATCCGATTAGCATTAATTTGGCCATTACCGGCACGGGCAACAATAACGCAATGATCATTGCCACTATTCCCACAACGCCCTCTTGCCTAATCGCAGCCTCATTCTGCCACGCGGCCTTCAAACCTTGCCATGAATATCCCATTGCATTCACTAATCTTTTGAATCCTGTCACCTGATTACCCATACTCTTAATTTCTCTTTGAGCAAATGATTAATTGATACGATCAACAACAAACTGCATTCAGCAGCAGATATTTTGCCTCAATTCTGATATGATACATAGGCTTTTCTAAGATAAGAGGCCACAGAATTGTCTATGTCAAATTGGCATGAACTCTATTATAAACTGTTTAATTTACCATTAAATTTACTGGTAAAAAGCAAAGTCATTCCTAACGATCCTGTCGTCGAGCTTGGACTCGATCTCAGTCGACCGATCGTTTACGCACTACCTTATGATTCGAGGACTGACCTGCTTGCATTAAGAACGCAATGCCAAGCTTTGGATCTCCCAGATCCACTGAGTCCGATAGATATCGATGGCTGCTTACTGCCTCGTTATGTGTATATTCATGATGGGCCTCGTGTTTTTCCTGCTTTCGAACCGAACATCCAAACCAAAACAATTTTCCACAGCTACCTTGATCTTCATCGTAATAATCCAGAACTCGATATTCAATTGCTCCCCGTTTCAGTCATGTTCGGCAGAGCACCGGCAAAAGAAATCCCTGGAGAAAGTCGCCCTTTGCTGCGTGAATTAAATGGTATTCAGAAGTTCTTTGCCGTTTTATGGTTAGGTCGTGATAGTTTTGTGCGCTTTTCACCCGTTGTTTCTTTGAGGCAAATGGCCGACCAACACGGCACAGACCAATCGATCGCTCAAAAACTGGCTCGTGTTGCTCATATCCATTTTGCACGGCAACGCCTTGCTGCCGTAGGCCCTAATTTACCAGCTAGACAAGATCTTTTTGATAAACTATTGAAATCTCGGGCTATCGCCAAGGCGGTAGAAGATGAGTCTCGTGCAAAAAAAATCGCCATTACGCAAGCACAAGCCAATGCCGTCACCATGATGGAAGAAATTGCCGCCAATTTCTCCTATGAAGCGATCCGAATGACCGATCGCATTATGGGATGGTTATGGAGTCGATTATATAAAGGAATTAACGTTAGCGGTGGAGAAAAAGTCCGTCAGCTTGCGCAAGATGGCCATGAACTGGTCTATGTGCCCTGCCACCGTAGCCATATGGATTATTTATTATTATCCTACGTTCTTTATCATCAAGGGCTCGTTCCACCTCATATTGCTGCGGGTGTCAATTTAAATTTCTGGCCAGCGGGCCCGATTTTCAGACACCTCGGTGCTTTTTTTATCCGCCGTTCTTTTAAAGGTAATAAGCTCTATTCAACGGTATTCCGAGAGTACCTTGGTGAACTCTTTAGTCGCGGTTATTCTGTCGAGTACTTTGTTGAAGGGGGGCGCTCTCGCACCGGAAGGCTGTTAGAACCGAAAACCGGCACCCTGACAATGACCATTCAGGCTATGCTACGCGGCACAAATCGACCGATTACACTCGTACCTATCTATATCGGCTACGAACACGTCATGGAGGTAAGCACTTACTCCAGAGAATTGCGTGGCGCGACAAAAGAGAAAGAAAGTTTGCTGCAAATGTTACGAGGCCTACGCAAATTACGCGATCTTGGCCAGGGTTATGTCAATTTTGGTGAACCTCTTTCTCTCGTTAATTATTTGAACCACCACGTGACAGATTGGCGTGACGCAATTGATCCCATCGAAGCTCAACGCCCAACTTGGATGGCTCAGGTTGTGAGTGATATCGCTGAAAAAATGATGGTGCGAATCAATAATGCCGGTGCGGCTAATGCAATGAACCTCTGTGTGACAGCACTTCTGTCCTCAAGTCAGCGCTCACTCACTCGAAAACAACTGTTAACTCAGTTAGATTGCTATTGTGCACTATTAAAACATGTCCCTTATTCTGACGAATGCACGCTGCCTGCTGAGACGTCAGAACAGCTACTTGATAGTGCAATGGCAATGAATAAATTTGTCGTAGAGCACGACACCCTCGGTGAAATGATCTCATTACCCCGAGAACAAGCGGTATTGATGACATATTATCGTAATAATATTCATCATTTATTGGTGATGCCCGCCTTGGTTGCAGCCATCATTAGTCGTCATATTTCGGTGTCAAAAACAGAAATTAATCGTCAAATTTCGCTTATTTACCCGATGATCCGCAATGAGCTATTTTTACGTTGGACAGAGCAAGAGCTGCCCAAGGTTATCGAGCAAATTTTAGTTGAGCTGGGCAGACAAGAATTGATATGCCAAGAACACCAAAATTATACTGTTAATCCCACTCGCAACCGAGCCTGTTTGTTACTTGCTGCTGGAGTAAAAGAGACTTTACAACGTTTTGCTCTGACCTTTACCATCCTTTGTAATAAACCGGATATTAACCGTGGTACGTTGGAAAAAGAGAGCCGGATCCTTGCTCAGCGACTTTCTACGTTACATGGTATCAATGCCCCTGAGTTTTTTGATAAGGCTGTATTTAGTACCTTGGTCAATACCTTGCGGCAAAAAGGTTATATTAGCGATAAAGCGGATGCGGATATTCAGCAAATTACAGTGATGCGCGATATGTTGTTAGCTTTAGTCAGTGATAATGTCAAGTTGACCATTCTTAATGCCGATGAGATAAGTCACAGCCATTAAACGTTGCCAAGGATTGCTCGACAATGAGGTCGAGCAATCCTCTCAAACACTCATTACATCAAATTGATAAAAGGCAATGTACTGAGCAGTATTCCCAAGAATATCACCAGACCGACCCAATTGTTGTTTAGAAATGCTTGGAAGCACGCTTCACGCTGGCGTCCCGCGATCAGCTTCTGTTGATAGATAAAATATCCTCCTGCCAGTGCTAGAGAGCCATAATAGTAGCTATGTAATGCTAACTCACGACCGACCAGTATCAAGAGAAGTAACGTTAACAGTTGTAAAATACCAATAATGGCTTTGTCTGCTCGCCCGAATAATATTGCGGTTGATTTCACACCAATTTTTAAATCATCGTCTCGATCAACCATCGCATATTGTGTGTCATAAGCCACGGTCCAGCAGAGATTAGCAGCAAAAAGTAACCAGCATACAACAGGAACATCGTTACTGACCGCCATCCAAGCCATTGGAATAGACCAACCAAATGCAGCGCCCAAGATAACCTGAGGTAATGAAGTCACCCGCTTCATAAAGGGGTATATCGCTGCTAAAAACAATCCCACGATGGAAAGTAATATCGTATTGAGATTCATCGTTAAGACTAAGATAAACGCAAGTAGTACCAAAACTAAAAAAAGTAATTTTGCCTCTTTTTCACTCACTCGACCTGAGGGCAATGGGCGATGCTGCGTTCTTTTTACATGCCCATCTATTTTACGATCCGCGTAATCATTAATTACACATCCTGCTGCGCGCATCACGACTACCCCTGCCGTGAACACAAAAAAAATACTCAACGGAGGAAATGTCTTCGCTGAAAGCCACAGCGACCAGAAAGTTGGCCACAGTAATAATAGTGTCCCGATGGGCTTATCGAGTCTCATCAGCTGAAGCAATGCTTTGATTTTATCGCGTGTGAGGCCTTTATACACAGTCTTATGATCCTTAACGAGTTTTTAAATAGGCAGGGGATGCTGGTAAAAATAGTTCTGTTAATAATAATGGTTTATTACTCAGACGTAATAAGGATCGTCGCCCCCAGAGTGCTTGGTAATGACCAATTTCAATAAAATCTCTGCTTAAATTTCCAACACTAAATAAATAATGACCCAATGGACGCGTCCCTATCGTCACCAGTTGTTGTTCCGTACCTTGTAAGCTCGCCTCAGGGATCACCGTACGGCCAATTAACCAAGCTTCATCATCGCCATAAAGCGTGATTTCACGGATCCAATATTGCTGACAATCAACCATCGCCAGAGCCTGTTGTTCATGTGTTAACAAAGCAGATTGACCGACAAATTTTTCTTCCATCACTTCAACACGGATATGCTGGCAAAACTGATTAAGTTTCGCAGTCATCGATCCCTGCTCATAAAGCCATTCTGCTAAGTATTCCGGATATGGGGAGGTAAGCTCAGGCTCCCAAGTAAGCCGATATAATTTCTGTAAGTGCTGTCGATCCATATTATTTTCGGCCAAGGGCCGACCTCTGCTGTCGGGCTCAAGGTTATCATATCAGACCTGATAAGATGCCAGAATACTTTGATATCCAGCCCGATCAAAAGAAGGGCCCTTTACGGTCTATTCAATTAATCTCTCCGCAAAAAATGTCCAACTATTCCCGCTTTAATCTTTTACTGTTAGCTAACCACAGGGTTCCCACTAGAATGAGAATTGATCCAGCATAAACAAGGGTATCCAGTGGGTCTTTATGATCGACAATGATCAGACGGACAATCGCAGTGATGCCAATGTAGATGAAATAACGTAGAGGAAAGTGATAACCCGACTGAAAATATTTGATGATTAAAGCAATGAATTCAAAGTATAAAAAATAAATTACAATCCCTTCGATTAATAAATAAGCAGATAACTCTTCACCACTATAGAACAACACTTTAACAAGATTCACTGTCTCTTTGCCAAGGAAGATCGCCAGTATAATTGCCAATATAATTAGCCCGATATTTAATACCCATTGCAACAATGTTGCGATAGTTGCAGGTATCGTTGATGTGTCAAAATTACGATGCATAATGCGGTGATCCCTGATTGGTCGGTTTGCTCGGCATATAATGAGGCAAGATAAGGCCATTCACAATAAAATCCCTCACTCCTGTGCTGATCTCGGGCAAAAAAAAAGCGGCAAAATATTGCCGCATTGTTTTCGTACTGGCTTTACTGACGCCAATTTTTATACTGATTGATTAATCCATTGGTTGAACTGTCGTGGCTGTTTATCTCAGCATTATCAGCTAATTCAGGTAAAATACGATTTGCAAGCTGTTTGCCCAACTCAACACCCCATTGGTCAAAACTGAAGATATTCAGGATAACCCCTTGTGTAAATATCTTATGTTCATACATTGCAATCAGAGCACCAAGACTATAAGGGGTGATCGCTTTTAACAAAATGGAATTGGTTGGTCGATTACCCGTAAAGACTTTGAAAGGCACAATCTCAGCCACCGATTGATGATCCTTACCTGAATCAATAAATTCTTGTTCAACTTGTTGCCGAGATTTACCAAAGGCTAAGGCTTCAGTCTGAGCAAAAAAGTTAGACAGTAATTTATCATGGTGATCGCCCAAAGGATTATGGCTTAACGCCGGCGCAATAAAATCACAAGGTATCAGTTTGGTCCCTTGGTGAATGAGCTGGTAAAAAGCATGCTGGCCATTGGTACCCGGCTCACCCCAAATAATAGGCCCAGTTTGGTAATCCACAGGCTTACCATCTCGACCCACATATTTTCCATTCGACTCCATATTTCCTTGCTGAAAATAGGCGGCAAAACGATGCATATATTGATCATAAGGCAGAATGGCTTCCGTTTCTGCACCGAAAAAGTTGTTATACCAAATCCCAATCAGCGCCAAAATGACTGGTAAATTTTCTTCCGGTTTCGCCGTGCAAAAATGCTGATCCATGGCATGTGCACCTTCGAGCAATTGCACGAAGTTATCATAACCAATCGAAAGACAAATGGATAAACCAATTGCAGACCATAAGGAATAACGCCCGCCTACCCAGTCCCAAAATTCAAACATATTATCAGTATCAATACCAAACTCACTGACCGCCTTACCATTAGTCGATAAAGCAACAAAGTGACTAGCAACATGACGCGGATCTTTGGCACTGGCTAATAACCAATCACGGGCACTGTGGGCATTCGTCATCGTCTCCTGTGTGGTGAAGGTTTTAGAAGCAACTAAAAACAGGGTAGTTTCAGGATTTAACGGTTTAAGTGTTTCTGCCATATGTGTAGCATCAACGTTGGATACAAAATGCATTTGCAGGTGATTTTTATAGGGGCGTAACGCTTCTGTCACCATAAATGGCCCTAAATCTGAACCACCAATACCAATATTCACCACATCAGTAATGGCCTTACCGCTATAGCCCAGCCACTCCCCCTGAATGACCCGTTCCGAAAAATGCTGCATTTTTGCTAATACCGCATTCACCTGTGGCATCACATCCTCGCCATCAACCTTGATCGGTGTATTGCTACGATTACGTAATGCCGTGTGCAAAACAGCGCGATCTTCAGTACGATTGATTTTTTCTCCCGAAAACATCGCTTGAATTGCAGCGGTTAAGTCACATTCTTTCGCTAACTGCTGTAATTGATTGAGCGTGTCTTGCGTAATGCGATTTTTTGAAAAATCCAACAAGATCTGCTGTTCAAACTGTAAGGAAAAACGTGAAAACCGCTGAGGATCATCAGCAAATAATTGGGAAATTTGTACTTTTTCCATCTCTTTAAAATGCTGCTCTAATGATTTCCATGCTGCAGTTTGCGTCGGGTTAGTCTTTTTCATAACAACACTCTTGAATTTAAATTAAGAATTGTCAGGTAAGCGGGGTTATTTAAAGCATCCCCAACAGGCCATGACCTAGAATCATTGACCAATAACAGAAAAGTATGCCATTTTTTATCGTTTATTGTGCTTTCTTGGGCATAGATACCGTTTGGACACTATGGTTCACTCTATTCTGACTCGCCACAATGGGTTTGCTTCTGTGTGCTATCGCCAATAACTATTTGATCATTGAGTGACATTACGGATTAAGTCCCCCCCAATCCATGTCGGCCAAAAGACAATCTGCTGATTGCTGAGAGGGCGTCGCCAGAGATGATTTTATCCTTAACAAGGATTGCATTACTGAATATTTATAATTACAGTGTAGGTATAGAACCAGGAGAGGTGCATTGCCCAGGTATGCTATCAGAGGATCCGTATCCGAAGATGATAGCCGAGGGGGAGCAGTGCCGAGATGATACATGTGTGCGGATACATTATTCATCGACTACAAAGGCTGAATCCTTTGAGTTGTCACCACAATATCTAAGGATATTGGCTGTAGGTGGAGCGCTTCTGGGGAGCTAACACCAACCTGCGCGCAGGTATCCTGTCATCTCCCCCCTCCCCCGCCTCTCAGCGAATATATGTATGCAATGGATACGGATAAGAGGTTGCCAAACATGTTTGAACCCGGTCTCATCGTCGCTAAATTTGGTGGCACTAGCGTTGCTGATCACGAAGCCATGTGCCGTAGTGCTGATATTATACTCTGCTGTCCTCAGGTTAACGTGGTTGTGCTTTCTGCATCTGCTGGTGTGACTAATTCTTTAATTGAATTAGCAGAAGGACAGTTAGTCGAGCGACGAAATGAACTCGTGCAAAATATCACCGAAATTCAGTATGAAATAATCAATCAACTGACCAATTCAACGATCATTCGTGATGAAATTGAACGGATTATCGATAATATCAGTACACTCTCTGAAGCCGCTGCGCTGGCGACCTCTCCTGCATTAACTGACGAAATCATCAGTCACGGCGAGTTAATGTCAACACTGCTATTTACAGAAATATTGCGTCAACGTGGCGCAACTGCCCGCTGGTTTGATATTAGAAAAATCATGTACACCAATGACCGATTCGGTAAAGCCGAACCCGATACGGCTCGTCTGGCAGAGTTAAGTCATCAGCTGTTACAACCTTTACTGAATGATGGCATTATCGTGACACAAGGATTTATTGGTCGTGAGGGACAAGGACGCACAACAACACTGGGACGCGGTGGCAGTGATTATACTGCCGCTCTGCTCGGCGAAGTTTTACATGCTCAACGTATTGATATTTGGACTGATGTTCCAGGGATCTACAGTACTGATCCTAGGATTGTGCCTTCTGCCAAACGTATTGATGAGATCGCCTTTGAAGAAGCTTCGGAGATGGCAACTTTCGGTGCAAAAATACTTCATCCTGCCACGTTATTACCTGCCATACGAAATAATATCCCTGTGTTTGTTGGATCAAGTAAAACTCCCAATGAAGGGGGAACCTTGGTAAATAACAAAACACAGCATCGCCCACTGTATCGAGCTCTAGCGCTACGCCGACGTCAAACCTTGTTAACCCTGCACAGTCTAAATATGCTGCAAGCCAGAGGATTTTTGGCTGAAGTCTTTGCTATTCTGGCCCGCCATCAGGTTTCGGTTGATTTAATTACCACATCAGAAGTGAGTGTTGCCTTGACCATTGATACCACGGGCTCATCCTCATCGGCCACAAGCTTACTCAGTCAAGCATTACTGACTGAGCTGGCCGCACTCTGCCATGTGGAGATCGAGGAGGATTTGGCACTAGTTGCTCTTATCGGTAACAAGCTCTCACAAGCCAATGGGGTAGGTAAAGAAGTGTTCGGTGTTCTTTCGCCTTACAATATTCGTATGATCTGTTACGGAGCAAGTAGCTATAATTTATGTTTCTTGTTGCCGGGCAAGGATGCTGAGAACGCCATTAGAGATCTGCATCAACATCTTTTCGAATAATTTACCCCTCGAATCACACGATCATCAAGCAATCCATACCGTCTGATAATCAAGGTAACATTCATGGCATAGGTCGTTTAGCGATAAAGAAATTATTATTTCTTAATGGTGTCATAACTATGACAATCTCTTAGACACGCATTGAGATGACAGCTGCACAAAACAAAGAGCCTTGCCATTTATACATACCCACAGAAGACGATCAACTGAGGGACTGGATTCCCTCACCTGTGATCCAACGAGACTGATAGCTTGGGATAGGCTGGTTTATTGAAATTACGGCCAATTCGACCGACTTAGGGTGAGTGAGGTCCAAAGGGGAGGATACCGACAGAGTAAAAATGCAAACTGCCGTTAACCACCGTCTGACTACACGATCAGAGCCAAGGCAACAGCACTCGAATTAGTGAATATGTCGAATCTCAAGGCTTTCCACATGAGTCCTTGATCATTCAGCTTTATTAAGCGGAGATTTCGGTTAATCGAGTGTTGGATTCATCTGACTCAAATCAAAGGGTGTGATCTGATAGACATAATAGTTCAACCAGTTAGCGAATAAGAGGTACCCATGGCTGCGCCAGCTCGCTGATGGCTTTTGACTGGCATCGTTATTCGGAAAATAATTCTCTGGTAAATCTGGGTTGAGCTGGTTATGCCTATCTCGCCAATATTCATCAGACAGTGTCATCGCATCATATTCAGGATGCCCTGTGACAAAAACTAACCGTTTGTCCTTACTTGCCATTAAATAAGCGCCTGCCTTGTCTGAACTGGCTAAAATTTCCAAATCTTGGCATTGGTGTAGCTGCTGGCAGGAAAAAGCCGCATACCGAGAGTGCGGGGCAAGAAATGTATCATCAAATCCGCGAGTAAGTAATGCATGAGGCTGATGGATCTGATGCTGATATACCCCACATAATTTTTTTTCCCGAGTTGCTTTAGGTAAATGATATAAAATATGTAATGCAGCTTGAGCAGCCCAACACATAAAAAGTGTCGATGTGACATGCTCTTTTGCCCATTTTAATAATTGACAAATTTGTGGCCAGTAAGCGACATCGCAGAATTCAACTAATCCCAACGGGGCACCTGTGATGATCAACCCATCGAAGTTCTGATCCGCGATCTGTTCAAACTGACGATAAAAGGTGTCTAAATGATCCTCTGGAGTATTTTTAGAAGGTCGCTGATCGACTCTCAACAGCTGAATGTCCAATTGCAGCGGTGAGTTTGAAAGCAGCCTTAAAAACTGATTCTCAGTTTCAATTTTTTTTGGCATTAAGTTAAGTATCAGGATTTTAAGTGGTCTGATTTCTTGTAAATGGGCACGCGATGATGTCATGACAAAAATATTTTCATTTCGTAATAGATTTACCGCCGGCAGTTCATCCTGCACTCTGATAGGCATTCTGTTTCCTCCTCTCGATTACCATTTGGCTATTTAGCCATCCAGACAGCTAGAATAAGTGAGCAAAACAGACATGTCGAGTACAAATGTGACTCCATGAATTTATTTCAATGAGGTAAATACTTGGAAATGAAAATAATATAAGTTGGATATGACAGAAAGGCAAAAGGCCACCCTAATGGTGACCTTTCTTTGTAGGATCCTGGCAGTTCCCTACTCTCGCATGGGGAGACCCCACACTACCATCGGCGCTACGGCGTTTCACTTCTGAGTTCGGCATGGGGTCAGGTGGGACC
>NZ_KI912487.1:0-289241 GCF_000518745.1 Phaseolibacter flectens ATCC 12775
ATTTTGAACCGTTGCGTCCCGGCTCGCATTTACCAGGCATGATTGATGAAGAGGGTAAGCAGCACTCCGGCAGCCTGATACCGGTGCCGATAAATAAGGAGACCGGTGGTAAAGGGGGCGGTGATTCTGCGACTAATCCTGCGAAGAATGCTGAAACGCATATCTTGAGTAAATTTTCTGAAAATGTTGCCTTTAGTTCTAAATTAACCGGTGCGACGGCCAGTGGCCATCAGGTTCAAATCTCATTTGTTATATAGCTTTGCTATTTTAATAATGCATCAATCATCATTTTCTATATTTCTTGTCTGCGATGCTTTATCCATTATCGGTAAGATTTTTTAAACTGAACATCTTTCTTATAATAAGAATGTGATGCGATATCCCCTTCAAATTTCCTCGGGGCATGCTTGTTTTTTTTATGGATAAAACGGCACTACCCTTGATCAGAATGATCATTTATATATTAGGAAAATCTATTTATACAGCTTATCTTATTTTGAACATAACGGTAACTGTCTCATTATTGCTGATTTATCACTTATTGGCTGTATAAAACTTATTTTAGATAAAAATACCATTTGGCTCACATATTTTAGCAATGATTATTTTGTATATAGATTATTTGCTTGAGGTGTAGTACATTTTTCTTGATGAAAGTAATTTTTCTAAATTTATTTTAAATGCGAGAGAAGCTTGTTAATTAGGTGCTCCATTGAGGCTATTAGCACTCTACTCATAATATATATTATTAACCCTGTATCAAAAAAATGCTGTTTGATTTAATTAAATTCTCGGGTGCTATTTTTTAACAGCTCTTAAGAAAGTATTAGGAAATAGATATAATGAAGGGTGGGAAAATTTCAATGAAGTCTATTAATTATCGCGCTAATAGTGAGTGTTTTCTAAGAGCGAAATTAATGAAATTAAAGTCTATATAATTCATCAATAATTGTTAAGGTTAAAAATGTAGAAAGGTACAGCTTCACGGATATTTTTTTAACGAAACTCAATGGTAACTGTCGTTATTGATAAGCTCGTTTATCTGGTTTTTATCAAAGGACGGAAAATAGATTCTGCTTAATACTCGTAATCTCATTGTTTATTTCAACCGGAGTGGAAGCTGATTAATCAGACGTAGCAAGCAGATTGAACAGCCAATTGTAGATAAACCTACAACAAGGGGTGCAAGAAATACTGATTTTTTTATTGTGATGTAAACCTGAGATATAGCTGATAGAACAGTTGAAATTTATGTAATTAATGAGGAGAATGATTTTGAAAATCAGTCGTCGTAGCAGGTTTTTAAATAACCATGTTGATCAAGCGAATAATTCCGTTAAACAAAGAGCTAATGGCAATACAGGGATTTCAGACATCCAATCAGTATCATCGAACAATCACGTAAGACGGTTAGCCAAGGCTCAGGATCTCGCCCAAAGGGACTTGTACTCGGTGCATTCAAATATTAGCCTCGATAGTCAGATGCAGCACAGTAAAAGCCTCAGCGAAGGGCTAATAGCGGCCAAATTCTCAGGCATGATAATTAAAGCGAGTTCAGCTAAAGACGCCAAAGAATTGACTGAGCAAGAACGGCAAACCACTCCAGCCGTTGGCCTTGCTGGCGGACTCGTAGGCGCCAGTGCCTCCATCGCTACCCAAGCGATTAAAAATGCGGGGGAGAATAACCCGTTCGAAAGGGAAGAAGAACATGCAAAAGAAAAAGAGCATGGAAAGGAATCTAGTGCAACCAAATTTTATCCTCTGCGTCCCGGCTCGTATTTATCTGCAATGGTCGATAAAGAGGATGAACAGCACTCAAGTTCCCTAATACAGACCCAGATAAATGATAAGAAAGAAAATAGAGGGAATAAAAGCGGAGTAAAGCAAGATATAGAGAGGGCAGATAATGTAGCAAATATAGAAGAGGTCCAAAGCGGGACTCTAATGTTACTTGACGCCAACGAAGTTCGTTTTACGCAAAAGGGAATTCGCTTTTATAAGTTCCGAAGAAAGACAGGAGAGCAATATAATTACGCTGAAATTGTCAATAGTATGAAAAAAGATGACTGGATAGGAGATCCTATTGATGTTGTAATAATGCCAGACGGAAAATTGACTACTGTGGATAATACAAGATTAAGGGCAGCCAGAGAAGCAGGAATTAAAGTAAAAGCGAACGTTAGAGGCTATGATACAAAATTACCACAAAGTTTTATCAGACGATTTACACACATAAGAAAATGTAAAAATCCTCAAACTTGGGGAGATGCAATAAACAGTAGATTAAACGGTCAGGGTAAAGATTTTATTACTGAAAATCCTTATGGTTCATACAATTCACCCAACTTTAGCATGTTAAGAGGTAAATGAAATGAGGGTATATTTATATAAAAAAGATGATCTTCCTAAGGGGTTTAATTATCCAGAATCTTATATTGAAATAATGTCTCTGGATGTTATTCCTGATATAGAACCATGGTTCTTTATTTGCGAATTTCAAGAGTCCTCTTCTTTTTGGATGAATGAGGTAAAAGAGAAATATCCAACCCGAAAATTAGTTCCATTTGCTAAGATTGATCACTCTGATGATATAGCTTGTTTTGATGGAACCGATATATCGGGTGACCCAAAGGTATACTATGTACACGCCTTTGCCGACGCTGGCTGGGAGGATCGTGGATATACAGATAACTTCGATAAATGGCTAAAAACGGTATATATCGAGTCAGCTGAATTTAAAGCTGAACGAGCAGGAGATGAAGAGTAGCTACGCCTCAATAAAATAATAAAAAACGTGATTGGTTAATCAGACACCCTTATCCGCTCGGAAAAAATTAAAGCATTGTATATAAATGCTTTAATTTTAAAAATCGTAGGTTTTCCATGGGGTTGTCCTGCCTAAATAGCTGTATCTTTATCAGATGAAAGCTGCACATATTTACATGCTCTAGATAATAGACATTGCTCCCGAATCTTCAATGTTTCTTGCCTGCTATGCTTTATCCATTATCGGTAATATTTTTTAAACTGAACATCTTTCGTATAATAAGAATGTGATGCCATATCCCCTTCAAATTTCATCGGGGCATGCTTGTTTTTTTTATGGATAAAACGGCACTACCCTTGATCAGAATGATCATTTATATATTAGTAAAATCTATTTATACAGCTTATCTTATTTTGAACATAACGGTAGCTGTCTCATTATTGCTGATTTATCAATTATTGGCTGTATAAAACTTATTTTAGATAAAAATACCATTTGACTCACATATTTTAGCAATGATTATTTTGTATACAGATTATTTGCTTGAGGTGTGGTACATTTTTTCTTGATGAAAGTAATGTTTCTAAATTTATTTTAAATGCGAGAGGAGCTTGTTAATTAGGTGCTCCATTGAGGGTATTAGCATTCTACTCATCATGGTTAATATATATTATTAACCCTGTGTCAAAAAAATGCTGTTTGATTTAATTAAATTCTCGGGTGCTATTTTTTTAACAGCTCTTAAGAAAGTATTAGGAAATAGAAATAATGAAGGGTAGAAAAATTTCAATGAAGTCTATTAATTATCGCGCTAATAGTGAGTGTTTTCTAAGAACGAACTGAATGAAATTCGAGTCTATATAATTCATCAATAATTGTTAAGGTTAAAAATGTAGAAAGGTACAGCTTCACGGCTTTTTTAACGAAACTCAATGGTAACTGTCGTTATTGATAAGCTCGTTTATCTCGCTGTTATCAAAGGAGGGAAAGTAGACTCTACTTAAGACTCATAATCTCATTGTTTATTTCAACCAGAGTGGAAGCTGGTTAATCAGACGTACCGAGCAGATAGAACAGCCAATTGTAGATAAACCTACAACAGGCGTGTGCAAGAAACACTAATTTTTCTATTGTGATGTAAACCAAGGATATAGCTGAAAGGACAGTTGAAATTTATGTAATTAATGAGGAGAAATGATTTTGAAAATCAGTCGTCATAGCAGTTTTTTAGATAACCATGTTGATAAAACGAATAATTTCGTTAAACAGACGAATCAACGCAGTAAAATGTTTTCAGGCATCCAATCAATATCATTAAGCAATCAAGTAAGACGGTTAGCCAAGACTGAGAATCGCTTCCAAAGGAGCTATTACTCGGTGCTTAAAAATCTCAGCCTAGACAGTCAGGTGCAGCACAGTGAAAACCACTCCAGTAGGTTGATAGCGGGCGAAGCCCAATCCATGATTGCTTCGGCGTATTCTAATGAAGACAGCGAAGACTTAACTGAACAAAAACCGGAAACTGTTGGCCTAGCAGGGGAGGGCGGTATGAATATGACAACTGACGTCATTGCCGCTGAGGCAGAGAATTATTCTGTAAACAGAAGAATAGGTTCTTTAAGCGGTGAAAAAACATTAATCCTACCTAATGTTCCAGAACATGTTAAACGTGCATTGCAACGAGAAAATGAGAGTGCACTTATTCTGTTTAGTCATGGCTATGATGTTGAACAGAATCCAGTGACTCCAGGAGCCAAAAATCCAGACTATAAAATTAATGGAGAAGTGTTCGATAATATTGCACCTACAACGCAATCATTTCGTAATTTATTTACTCGAATTCGTAGAAAAGTGAATAGTGGTCAAGCAAATAATTTGGTCATCAACTTGGTAGATAGCAATATAGAGATTAGTCTTTTGCAAAGAAGGATTAAAAATAGTCAGTTCTTGAGATTAGGTAAGGTTATTATTATTGATAAATCTGGAAATCCAGCACAAATTAGGTAAGGTGAGTAAATGTCAATTGATATGGCGTGTTACACATCAATAAATATTGATATGTTGAAAGAGAAATTAGATGTCGTGAGAGCTAGGTATGACTATCTCTTTGATGGCCCATATATTATGTTTGATCCACACATAATTTTGAGCCATCAGCAGTTTGAACTGATTGATGATTCTGTTGAAAAATATACTCAAGAAAATCACTTATTAATTGCTGAAGAGTTTGGACTAAAACAACCAAAATCTCATTTTTTGATTGCAGTGAATGATAAATCTTTCCCTACATTGAATACTTCTGAAATAGCAGATGTGTTCAGGCATGAGCTAGGAGTAAAAAATATTATTGTGCTTTTAAATGATGAGTCTCTCATTTAAATCTTGTGATGAGTCCCAACTTCCGAGCTGGGATATTTCACCGTCAATTACTCGTCGACACGTCGGATACTCAACGCCTCCTGTTCACAATGCATTTCAACCTTACGGATCGTCAAGAATCCTAACTTTTTCATATCACAGTCTTGAGTGTCAGCAACAGTGAGGGTCAATGTTTTCAGTCAGTGGCGGTATCAGTGTGCTGCAGTTGGGGGAGAATGGTACAGCCAGCTTCAACATCAGCATAGATAAGATGAACAGCCATTATGCCTCAGTCAAGGAGCAAAGTGGCATATTTGCGGGTCAAGGCGGTTTTGATGTGCATACCGGCAAGCATACTCAGCTGAATGGTGGGGTGATTGCCTCAACGACCACTGCCGATAAAAACCATCTGGATACGGGCACCCTCGGTTTTAGTGATATAGATAACCACGCGGACTACAGTGTGTCGCATCAAGGTATGGGTGTCAGTACCGGTCAATTTAGTGGTGGTGCCAATTTAGCAGGAATAACCCGTGGCCTTGCCAGCAATGCGGCGAGCAGCATTTTAAGTGGACTCAGTGACAGTGGCCATGCCGACAGCACCACCCATGCTGCCATCAGTGAAGGCAGTATTACTGTTCGTGATAAAGCCAACCAGCAGCAGGATGTCAACAGCCTCAGCCGTGATACCGAGCATACCAGCCAAGGTTTAAGGCCAATCTTTGATAAAGAGAAAGCCCAGCAGCGGTTAGCAGAAAGCCAGCGCCTCAGTGAAATTGGGAGGCAGGACGCCGATATTGTGCGTACCAATGGTGAGATTCAGGTGGCGGCAGCGCTAAAAGCCTCGGGTCAAGCGGTCAGTGACGCGGCGATAGACAACAAAATTACAGAAAGCGTGATGCAGCGCTATGGTACGGGCAGTGATTTACAGCGCGGGATCCAAGCGGCGACGGCGGCCTTACAGGGGCTGGCCGGTGGCAACCTCAGTGCCGCGGCCTTGGATGCGGCCTCGCCTTACTAAGTGAAAATAATGTTTAAGAAACCCGTGCTTTATTCCCCCCACTTTTTAAAGACGCGTCATTAAATTAATAAGAATATTCAATATGAAATTAGGTTTTTTAATTTAGTAAAGTTAATGTTACTTATTATTATTAACAATCATTCATATTGGATGGGGATATATAGTCCGTTTTTTATACTCATAATCAGTATTAAATTAATTTCATTGATAAAATTGTGTGGTGGATAGTTGAATCAAAGAAATAGTTAGAAAAAAAATATTTATGTTAATTTCTGAATCGGTAAACAAAACATTGAAATTAATTTAAGGATGAAAAAGATGTCAACGATTGTCAAAATTAAATCGCTCTATGTATTACCTGAAGCCACATGGTTACAAAAGCCGGGGATATCTAAAGGTCTTGCTCATGATCGGCAGAGTTTGGGAATTATTCTTCCTGCTAATGAAGTGATTAAGATTCGTCAGACTAATTCAGCGTTCACACAGCAACTTACGTTGAAATTACTGAATGATGATAATAAAACGGAAAAAAAATTTAGTATTGGTACTGATTGGGTTGAAGTAACGAATCCATCGATTTCAGTCCCTTTTATTGATACGCCTCACGTTGAAGGTAAACCCGTCATTCAGTTTGAATATTCTGATGTAGTGAAAATATTACCTATTTATCAAAAAAATAGTAGTGAAGTTTATTTTTTCAATCTATGGGATAATCAGGATGCGGAGTTTGCTCTAGTGATTGGGACATATAATGATATTTTGGTTCCGAAGAGAAATAAAAACAAATTGAAAAATCTTAATGTTATGAAGAATATTGATGGTTTGATTGCCTATTATGATCGAATCTTTAATTTCTATAATGCATTAGCGGGGCTTTCATTTGAACCAGAAAGTGCGACAGACCATAATATAAAAAATCGTTACTTTATGAAAGCAGATAGGCATGGTGTAGGTGGGGCCTATTATGATAATGCTTATACTGCTGTAAGCTATGATTCTATGAGTGATTTTTGGTTAAGTGCGAGTGATGATCAATGGGGAGTTTTGCATGAAATCGGTCATGGCTATCAAGGTAATTTTAAATCAGATCATTACTTTTCCAACGGAGAAGTGTCAAATAATATCTATGCTGCTTGCTACCAAAATATCATGCTAGGCGATCGTAAATACACAGATGGATGGTTATATAATTATGGTAATTTAGTGAGTGTACATAAAAAAATTATCGACAATATCAATAACAGAGTTCCTCTTAACAAATGGGATGAGCGTTCTAAGTTAAATATCATTATGCTAATGTTGGATTACGTGGGTTCAAATTCATTTACTTATTTTAATCAACAATATCGTAAATTAATGAATGTTGAAAACTCTGATGCTAGTCAACCTTTGTTTTTAGATCTACTAACAGAGAGTTTTATAAAATCGGGTAAACGAATTAATTTCACGCCATTTATTCAATTGCTCGGGGGGTATATATCAAATCAACAAAGTAAAGACAATTTATTCAGCTATGCTAAAATCGCTTATCCTTTATATCTATTGGTGAGTCCTGATGAACAGGAGACAATAAGATCTCATTTAAAATTAGACTCTAAGTTATGTTTAGTAGATATCGAGCAATTGGAATATACCGGCATTAAGGGTAGCATTTCTCTGACATTAAATATAAATGACTTTATGCAAATTTATGGAGAAGAGATCATTGTAATGAATGGGGAGAATTATGCATACCGGACAAAGATACTGAGTCGTACGATCGATATTCTAGATCTTCCTGTAGGTGTTTATACCATGTATTTACCTACAGGAAAAACGGCTAAGTATAAACTGTCAACTCATTATTTAGTCGTAAAACAAGACACAAGTAGAGTGACAGTTGACTTTATTCCTAAGTTGAGCTCTGCGTTATGTTCACAAAAAATTAATCTACTTGGATATTCAGATATTACTTTTGCCACCATCTCTTTTGATAGGGAGGAGGGTAATATTGCAGTGGATGTGATTCATGACACTCCGCATCGTTATTTCCCAGATATTTATGTGAGATTAAAATTCTATAATATGAATGACAGTGTCATATATGAAAGAGATTTTCTTGGTGCAAGTACTATTTTAAGTCATGAAAATTTTCATATTGATCTAGTTAAAAAAATCGAGATATATCATCAAGAGCCAAATCGAATTAATATGGAACCAATCAATTTGAAAATTTTCGATATCGAAAATAAAACGAATGTCTTGAAAATAGATAAATTTGGACTAGCAAACGAAAAAATTCCTGCTTATAACTCGAAAGGAATTTTATTGAAACAATTAGAACGTGCTGCTGCTCGTTTACGAGAGTCTAGTCGAAGTTATCATGCAAACTCTGCGCCTGAAAAAGATGATATATTAATGGCGATTAACCTTTTTGATAGTAGTGAAAAAACGCAACTTTTGACAACATACCACGATTGCATTCCAGCGGTGACTTCTCTACCAGGTTCACTCGATGGTATTAATTTTGATATTACTTACTTAGGATATAACAATCAACAGTTTTTAAATGTGAAGGTTGATATTTATAGAAAAAAAGTAACTGTTTACTTATCTAAAATTATTCCTCATTGGTGTTTTTCGACGGTCTATGCTTCTTTTGAATTATTAGATGCGAATGGAAATTCTATTTATAACTTAGATGTTATTGGTGCAGTAGATCAAAAACAGGAAACACTTGTATTTCCTTTATCTGGTTGTGGTGGTGATGTGATACGTATCAGTCATCGGGAATCAGCAGATAGATTGAAAGTTTTCAATGTAATGAAGGAGGAAAATATTAAATTAAGTAACAAAAATAACCACTACCAATACACAGTGACACCAGTTGGTTTGGAAGAAGCTTAATTTGTTTTCTGATGATTTCTGAAATTGATTTTACTCGATTTAATTTCATGAGCAATGTTAAGTATCCTTTTTTGGATGATAAGTGACTGACTTATGAATATTAAAAATAAATCATATCAGCAACCCGTGACGTATTCTTTATAAGAAATACCATCCACGGGGACGATTTGTTAAGTGTATAGCATGGGGTGAATCCTTATTATTCCTCTTTTATATCCCTCGGCATTAGGTTTATTAATGAGGGTGGTCAATATCGCGTTTGTTCTACCAGCGTGATGAGAAGGTGATGTTTGGCCTAACCACTCGGCTTGTTCGGTTGAATTGAATAATGTGGGTTGATGAGTTTGTCAGCTATGCATGGTATAAATGAGGAAGATAAACCCGCAGTTCATGTGGCACTGCGGGTTTAGTTTATTTAATTATCGCCAATAAACCTTGTGTCTAAATTAGCCTACGTATGGCGTTGTTGTAAATTGCTAATAACATCAGATAGACTGAGTCTTTGATCCTGCAGTAACACCAGTAAGTGATATAATAAATCAGAGGCTTCATTGGTCAACTCATGACGGTCTTGTACTGTTGCCGCCAATGCGGTTTCAACCCCTTCCTCACCGACTTTTTGTGCTATGCGTTTGGTGCCACTTGCGTAAAGTCGTGCCGTATAAGAGCTATCGGGGCTGGCCTGTTTGCGAGATGCCACTAATTGCTCTAGCTGCCATAAAAAGCCCCATTCACTTTGTATGTCACCAAAACAACTGAATGAACCCGTATGACAGGTCGGACCTTGAGGGCGTGCTAAGATCACTAAACTGTCTCCATCACAATCTTGACTGATATCTATACACCTAAGGTGATAGCCCGATGATTCACCTTTAGTCCACAGCCGTTGTTTACGACGTGAATAAAAAGTAACCAATCCGCAATTCAAGGTGTGCGTGAGTGCCGCGTGATCCATGTATCCGAGCATCAGTACTTGCCCTGAAACCTGATGCTGTATGATAACAGGCAGTAATCCATTATTTTTTTGCCAGTCCAATTGCTGGATTTGCTCGGGGGTTAGCATACGCGTACCTCAATCTGTTGTTGCTTAAGATAGTGTTTTAATTCAGGAATGGAAATGATTTTATTATGGAAGACCGATGCCGCCAGTGCCCCATCCACATGAGTTTTCTGAAAAACCTCAGCAAAATGTGACAAGCTGCCAGCACCACCGGAGGCAATCAGAGGCACTTGGCATTGACTGCGCATCTGTTGCAATTGAGTCAGATCATAACCTTGTTGTATCCCGTCCTGATTCATCATATTCAGGACGATCTCACCTGCGCCCCGAATTTGAACTTCACGGATCCAATCCTCAGTGTGCCAGGGGGTTTGTCGCATACTTGTTTCACTGCCTGTATATTGTTTCACACAATATCGGCCAGTCTCACGATCGAACCAGCTATCAATACCTACCACGACACACTGAACGCCGTAACGATCAGCCAGCTGGTTTATCAGCCCAGGATCCGCTAGAGCTGGTGAGTTGATCGAAATTTTATCTGCACCAAAAGCCAGAATCCGACCCGCATCTTCAATACTGCGAATGCCCCCTGCCACACAAAAGGGAATATCAATCACTTCCGCAATGCGTTTGATCCAGCTTTTGTCTACCACACGTTGCTCTGATGACGCGGTAATATCATAAAAAACTAATTCATCCGCCCCTTGTTCAGCATAGTATTGGGCGAGGGCAACACAATCGCCAATAATCTGATGGTCACGAAATTGCACGCCTTTTACTACCAGCCCCTCTCGAACATCAAGACAAGGAATTATCCGTTTTGCCAACATGCAATCGCCTCCGTGACCGTGAATTTTTGTTCTAATAAAGCGCGACCCACAATGACGCCTTGGACGCCAGTTTGAGTTAAAGCTTGAATATCACTGAGTTGACCGATACCGCCAGAAGACTGAAAGGCGATCTGCGAATAGTTAGTTGATAGCTGTTGATAAAGTGAGGTATTTGCACCTTGCAGTGTGCCATCCCGAGAAATGTCGGTACATAGTACATGCTTTAGACCATAAGGCAGGAAAGTCTCGATAACCTGATCAAGAGTTTGATTGGCTTGTTGTTGCCAGCCATGGATAGCAACCTGTCTGGCGCCGGCCGCATCGATCCTGACATCGAGCGCTAGCACTAACCGTTCTGAGCCGAATTCGGTTAACCACTGGCTGACTTGCTGAGGGGCCGTGATGGCGGTTGAGCCGATGACAACGCGACTGACGCCTGCTTCCAATAAATCTTCAATGTCTTGACGTTGCCTTATCCCACCACCGACTTGCACAGGGACATCCAACGCGTTGACCAAATTCCGAAGGAGCGGGCGTTGTCGATTTTTAGGATCATGCGCGCCACTCAAATCGACCAGATGCAGTAACTTCGCGCCTTGTTGCTGGTAATTGAGTAACCGTGGAAGGGGATCCGAGCCATAGTCTCGCTGCTGAGCATAATCACCTTGATGCAGTCGTACCACGGTACCCTCTATCAGATCCAATGCAGGAATGATCATACTTTCTCCACAAAGTTTTTTAATAATTGACTGCCAACTTTACCGGATCGCTCTGGATGAAACTGCACACCATAAAAGTTTGCTTGTTGGACTGCGGCACTGAATGCGTCGCCATACTGACATTGCGCAATGGTTGGCGTGCAGACCGGTAGCGCATAGCTATGGACAAAATAGAAGTGGCTGCCTTGAGCGATACCCTCAAATAGCGGATGATCTGCTTTGAAGGTCACTTGATTCCACCCCATATGAGGTAACGTTAAACTGCCAGATTGCAGTTTGCCAACTCGTCCTGGCATCATGCCCAGCATGTCTGTACCTTGGGATTCTTCACTAAACTCAGTCAGTAACTGCATACCCAAGCAGATCCCTAGCAGAGGGTGTTGGCATTGCGTAATCAGATCGATCAGTCTTCGTTGTTGCAATTGTGTCATGGCAGCATTGGCAGTACCGACGCCCGGTAATAGCAAACGATCAGCCGCAAGGATTTTTTGCGGTTCGAGGCTTACCTCAGTGTGATAGTTAAGTCGGGCAAAGGCCGCTTGTACCGAAGTCAAATTGGCGCAGCCCGTATCTAGGATCACGATTTTCATTATAAGACCCCCTTGGAACTGGGTAACGTGTTACCCTCCACCCGGATCGCCTGACGCAATGTGCGGCCGAATACCTTAAATAAACTTTCAGCTCGATGATGGTCATTATGACCTTTTGTTCGGATATGTAGGGTACAAGCCATACTGTAGGCTAATGAATGAAAAAAATGCTCAATCATTTCGGTACTTAAGTCACCAACTTGACGATGCTTAAATTCTGCTTTGTACTCAAGCCAAGGACGACCGGAAATATCTAATGCACAGCGCGCCAGACATTCATCCATGGGAAGAGTAAAACCAAAGCGTTCGATGCCGCGTTTATCACCTAAAGCTTGTGCTAAGGCGGATCCAAGCGCAAGACCACTGTCCTCAACTGTATGGTGGTCATCAATATGTAAATCACCCTGAGTATGGAGATGTAATCGTATTCCGGCATGTGTGGCGATTTGTTCTAGCATATGATCAAAAAAACCAATACCCGTGTTGATTTGATTATCACCTTCTCGATCTAGCCACAGGTTGACGCTGATAGCAGTTTCTTTGGTCGTGCGTACGACGTAAGCGCAACGATCACGTTGGGTGAGACGCTGCGCAATGGCTGGCCAATCATTGCCTTGTTGTCCATAAGCAATGCCTGTGACCCCCATATTGGTGGCGAATTGCAGGTCACTGTCTCTGTCTCCGATGACGACACTCTGGCTTTTATCGAGACGATCACCTTGTAACCAAGCGCTGACTAAACCAGTCTGCGGTTTACGGCACGCACAGTGTTGTAAAGGCGTATGAGGGCAAATGAGGACAGCCTCGAATTGGATCCCTTGAGATTGAAAAATTTGCATCATCATATTCTGAGCGCCATCAAAGTCCGCTTGTGGAAAGCGGTCGGTCCCCAATCCATCTTGGTTACTGACCATGACCAGTTGATAGCCTGCTTGAATAAGGGCGAGCAGCGCGGGGATCACACCAGGCTCTAAGGCTAACTTATCGAGGCGATCAACCTGGAAATCGACCGGGGGTTCACTGATTAGGGTGCCATCACGATCGATAAAGGCAATTTTCTGTTTCATAAAGATCCCTCTGATTGGATCAGTTTGGTTAACGCGGAAATCAGTGTTTGGCATTGTTGGGCAGTGCCTATCGTCACACGAAGACAATGAGAGAGCGCGGGTTGGCGAGACTGGTTACGCAAAATAATGCCTTTTTGTGATAACTGCTGAAATAAGTGATCGGCATCGGCGATTTTAAACAGTAGCCAGTTGGCTGCGCTGTCATAGACTGTGATGCCTTGGAATTGTTGTAATTGTTGCTGCAGCCAGCGACGATTTTGGTTGAGTTGCTGCACGCGTTGTTGCATGGCAGCGATACCTGATGCTGATAAGGCTTGAATTGCAATATCGGCCACGGGAGACGGTAACGGATAAGGTGCAATGACTTTCAGCAATAATTGGATGACTTCTGGGTTAGCAAGGGTAAAACCACATCGGATCCCAGCCAGCGCAAAGGCTTTAGAGAGGGTTCGCAAAATAACCAAATGTGGAAAACGATCCAGTAAACAAGACAACGAGGCCTTGGGGCAAAATTCGATATAGGCTTCGTCGACAATCACTAATTGTTTACCCGCAGTATGTTGCAGAATTTTTTCTATTTCATTTGGATCAAGCAAGTGACCCGTGGGGTTGTTTGGACTGCAGAGGTAAAGCAATTTACAGCCAGGTAATTGCTGAATAATTAAGTCGAGATCTAATTGCCAGTCTGCAGTCAAAGGGGCTATTCTGCTTTCAACATCAAACGCTTCTGCACTGACGGCTACCATACCGTAGGTGGGAGGACAGAACAGAATGGCATCCTTACCTGGTTGACAAAAGGTCCGAATTAATAGCTCAATCCCCTCATCGGCGCCACGTGAAGCCAGCACATGATCGGCTGTCAGTCCACAGTATTGCGCATAGCGTGCGATCAGTTCTGGTGGTTGGCAAGCCGGATACCGGTTTAGGTGATTTTCACTCAGTTGAAACGGGATCGCTTCAGGGTATTCATTGGCATTGAGCCAGACATCACCCGTGCCGCCAATGCGTCGGGCAGACTGATAGGGGGTCAGTTTGCGTACGGTGTCACGAGCCAGTTCAGTAATAAAGGTTGCCATCTTAGGAATTCCTTAACGAGTCAATGCGAATAGTGACTGCCATCTTATGAGCTTGTAGCTGTTCGGCCGCTGCCATGCTTTCAATCACCGGTGCCAAATTACGTAAACCGTCAGGCGTGAGCTCTTGAACGGTCATCCGTTTTTGGAAGTCAGCCAATCCTAAACTGGAATAGGTGGCAGTATGGCCGTAGGTTGGTAACACATGATTAGTACCAGAGGCATAATCACCTGCAGATTCGGGTGACCAGTCACCTAAAAATACCGAGCCGGCATGATGTATCTGCGCCAGAAGACGTCTTGGATCACGGGTCTGTATGATCAAGTGCTCGGGTCCATACTGATTGGAGATCGCACAGCATTGTTCGAGATCGGCTGTCACGATCAATCGACAGCCTTGCAATGCGTGAGCAGTGATTGCTGCTCGTGGTAATTTTTCGGCTTGCTGTGCTAAGGCAAGTCTCACTTTCTGTACCAGCGATTGGTCAGGGCAGAGTAGAATAACTTGTGAGTCAGGTCCATGCTCTGCTTGAGAAAGTAAATCCGCTGCAATAAAATCAGCATTGGCCTGCTCATCGGCAATCACTAATACTTCAGAGGGGCCTGCTGGCATATCAATGGCGCTTCCTTGTTGATGTTGGGTTATTTGACGTTTCGCTTCCGTCACATACGCGTTGCCTGGCCCAAAAATTTTATCAACCCGAGGGATCGACTCCGTTCCGACACTGAGAGCGGCAATGGCTTGGGCTCCACCCACTTGATAGATTTCAGTCACGCCACAAAGTTGGGCTGCAAATAAAATTTCATCGGCAACCGGAGGTGGGCTACAAATGACCACGCGCTGGCAGCCTGCCAGACGCGCAGGGATCGCCAGCATCAGTACCGTGGAAAATAGTGGGGCACTGCCACCAGGAATATATAGCCCCACTGACTGGATTGGTCGGCTTATCAACTGACAGCGCACACCGGGTTGAGTATGCAGATCGATGTCAGTAAATTGCTGGGCTCGGTGAAAGGTTTCGATGTTGTTTGCCGCTTGCTGTATTGCCTGTTTTAGCTCGGGGGCGACTCGTGCGCTGGCGGCTTCGATTTGCGCTGGACTGATAGTGAGAGCGGTGATTGCCTGGCGATCATATTTGGCACTGAGGGTCAGTAAAGCTTGATCACCTTGCTGTTGTACTTGTTTGATGATGTCGCCCACGGTCTCAACAATGGTTGTTGCCTGCTGTTGTGCTGGCCGTTGTAGCATCTGTTGTTGTTGTTCAGGGCTTAAGTTGTCCCAAATCATGACTTGCCGATCATTCATGCTATTCACCCCATCATTTTTTCAATAGGCAGAACCAAGATTGCGCTGGCGCCCGCGGACTTTAACTGTTCCATTGTTTCCCAGAACAGGGTTTCGCTGCTGACCATATGCAGGGCGACTCGCTGTTCATCCCCTGCCAGCGGGATAATGGTGGGGTATTCTGCGCCTGGCAATAAAGCAATAATCTGCTCAAGTTTATTGGAAGGGGCGTGCAACATAATATATTTCGATTCACGCGCCTGAATCACGGCATTGATCCTTGTGGTGAGGCGTTCAACTAAGGCCTGTTTTCCCCCATCCAGCGGTGCTTGACGTTGGATCAGGACGGCTTTGGAACGATAAATCACTTCGACTTCACGTAAGCCATTGGCCTCAAGGGTCGCCCCTGTCGACACTAAATCACAGATTGCATCCGCCAGTCCTGCCCGCGGAGCGACCTCAACGGATCCATTTAACAGGCAAGATTTAAAACGGAGATTTTTACGATCGAAATAACGTTTTAGCAAGTGTGGATAGGAGGTGGCAATCCGACACTGGTCAAGGCATTCAGTGGTGTTAAACGGGACGTCATTGGGGACGGCAAGTGACAAGCGGCATGCACCAAAATCCAACTGTGTGATGATCTGACAATCGGCGAGACTGCCTTGAGCTTGCCTTGATAATACCTCTTCTTCTAATACATTCTGACCAATGATACCGAGATCAACCACACCATCTAAGACAAGACCGGGGATATCATCATCTCTCACACGCAGCACATCAATCGGCATATTTTCGGCCATGGCAATCAGACGTTGTTGTTGCAGATTGATTTTGATACCACAACTTTTAAGGAGATCGCGTGAATCATCACTGAGTCGGCCTGATTTCTGTATTGCAATACGTAAACGTTGGTTGTCCTGCATTTTTTTGTCCTTGTTAACCGCTAAGCGGAGGTATAAAAAAAGCCCCAGGAAGAGGATCTTCCGGGGGCTTTTCTTGTTTGCTCAGCCACTGGAAGACCTGTTCGTCTTCCAGCGATCATCGCCTGAAGACTAATCAGGGTGATGAGGGTGGCGATGTATTGTCTGAACAAATAACATGTGTATTTCCAGTGTTGAACGGGATAATGATATTTAACCTAGCGAACAATTAAATAATAAGCAACTGTTTTTTTATTTACATAAAAAACCCGTGATGTAACGGATTAGGTCTAGCCGCGTTACCTTGCTCAGCGTACTCTGTTAGATGATAAAAAGAGGAATCGATCGCTAAGAGAGGTAAAGATGAAACGTGTATCTATTGTCGGTTTAGGTTGGCTCGGTATGCCATTGGCGCAGGCGCTCTTGCGCGCGAATTATACCGTTTGTGGCAGCAAAACGACTAAAGATGGTGTCGAGGCTGCCAATCACTGCGGTGTCAATACTTGCCAATTACAATTAACCCCTGAATTGGTCTGTGATAACACGGCACTGCAGGAATTGCTGAATACAGACGCCTTGATTATTACGTTACCTGCGAGCCGACGTGTTGAGGGAAGCAGTCATTATATTCAATCCGTACAAAATCTGGTTAATAGTGCTCAGGCTGCTGGGGTTAAACGGGTCATCTTTACTAGTTCGACCTCAGTGTATGGTAATAATCACGGAGACATGATTGAGCAAAGTCCGTTACAGCCCGAGACTGAAGCCGGACGCAGTTTAATGAAGTTAGAAGCTTGGCTACATGATATGCCTGGTATTGATGTGGATATCTTGCGTTTGGCTGGTTTAGTGGGGCCTGGGCGTCATCCCGGGCGTTTTCTGGCGGGTAAAAAGGGGCTGACAGGGGGGGCGCAGAGGGTCAATTTGGTGCACCTTGATGATGTGATCTCTGCCATTTTTCTGCTACTTGAGACACCGTCTCAAGGCCGAGTCTTTAATTTATGTGCAAAGATGCACCCGCGACGGGATGCGTATTATCCGAAGGTCGCGCGTTTATTGGGGGTAGCCGAACCCGAATTTGTCGAAACAGGACAAGATGGAGGTAAAATTATTAATGGGCAAGCCATTTGTAAAACACTGGGATTTCAATATCAATTCAGTGATCCCTACACGATGACGATCCAATAAACGCATTATAGCTCAGAAAATTCTATATAATTCGATTTATTTAGTGATTAATGCTTGTCTTAGGGGCGTGATTTAGGCACAATGCGCGGCTGGCAAATTTAAAATAACCGACCTTTGGGTACTCATTACCTATGTCGGTTATTTTTTTTGCGAGTTCAATCAGCGCTCGCTGAGACACAATGTCATTAAATTATCTGAAATCGTCAAATTTCAGAATCGGGTTCATGTATTCGAGGAAACGTAATGCCGTTATCTATTTCATTATCAGCGTATGCTGGTCGCCGTTTTCGTGATGATTATGGTGCAATTATACTGCTACACCCCACTACCTCTGTTACCTACGCCTGTCCGCGGAACCTGTCTGCGTCAGTTGCCTCAGTAGTGAGGCTGCCATATGCAAACTAATCAACCTCAAACTGCCACCTCTGGCGCGACACTAAAAAAATCGCTGACCTTATTTCCTGTCGTGATGATCGGTTTAGCTTATATGCAACCGATGACGCTTTTTGATACTTTTGGCATCGTCACTAATTTGACTGACGGTCATGTCGCGACCGCTTATGTTTTTGCGCTGATAGCCATTCTTTTTACCGCATTGAGTTATGGTAAGCTGGTACGCCGCTTTCCATCAGCAGGCTCTGCCTATACTTATGCGCAGAAATCGATTTCTCCCCATGTTGGATTTATGGTGGGTTGGTCATCGTTACTCGATTATCTGTTTATGCCAATGATTAATATCCTGTTGGCCAAAAGCTATTTTGAATCTCTCATACCAGGGATCCCGTCTTGGATTTTTGTTGTGTTGCTGGTGGTCTTTATGACCATGTCCAACCTTAAAGGGATCCGCACGGTTGCTAATTTTAATAGTGTCATTGTTGTGTTACAGATCGCAGTCATGCTCGTGATCGTTGGCATTGTTATTTATGGAGTTATCCAAGGCGCTGGCTCTGGTACATTATTTAGCAGCAAACCTTTCTGGAGCGAGAATTCGCAAGTTATACCGATGATAACGGGTGCAACAATATTGTGCTTCTCTTTCCTTGGTTTTGATGGTATCAGCTCATTATCTGAAGAAACTAAAGATGCTGAGCGAACCATTCCTCGCGCCATTTTTATGACTGCGCTGGTCGGTGGGTTATTGTTTATTGCGGTGTCCTATTTCTTACAGCTGTATTTTCCTGACGTCCATAATTTTCATGACCAAGAATCCTCACAGCCTGAAGTGATGCTGTATGTTGCGGGCAGAACCTTCCAATTTGGCATTCTGATTTTCTCCTGTGTCACTGTCTTGGCTTCTGGTATGGCAGCCCATGCTGGCGTCTCGCGTTTGATGTATGTGATGGGGCGGGATGGGGTATTTCCAAAACGTCTGTTTGGTTATATTAGCCCAACACAACACACACCGACATTGAATGTGTTGTTGGTCGGGGCGATTGCCCTATTGGCGATCCACTTTGACCTCGTCACTGCGACCGCATTAATCAATTTTGGCGCACTGGTTGCCTTTACTTTCGTTAATTTGTCGGTGATCTCTCAATACTGGATCAGAGAAAGGCGCTTTAAAACCCTAGGTGATAACCTGAATTATCTGGTTTTACCTGTTCTTGGTGCGGTGACTGTCGGTGCACTTTGGGTTAATCTTGAACAAAGCTCAATGGAATTAGGCTTGATTTGGGCGGCAATTGGCATTATCTATTTAGCGTTTGTCACACGCGGCTTCCGTTTAGCGGTACCTCAATATGATGATCATGACGTGGGTAATATCAACCGTTAAGCAATAAACGTTACTTGCAGATATCAAGCCCTGGCTTCTTGCCAGGGCTTTTTTTATGTTTAGCTAAGGAGTTGTCTTGCGTACTGGTCAAGGGCTTGTAACAGTCTCATGTGATGCGTATTGTCACGGTGCAGCAGAGCCAGTTGTTGTAACTGGTTAAAATACTCACTGACGCGTTGTTCATCAAGCCGCTGACGGCGGTGTTCTAACCAACGTAACTGCTCGGCTTCATCTAGGGTGCCGGGATAATTTCTTGCCCGAAAACGAAAGAGCAATGCCGCGATACGGTCATCGCTCACTTTAAGATCCAGCGCGGCCAGATGCTGAGGATCACAGCCACGCAATAAGGTCATCGCCTGTTTATCTGCATCACTGAAAAAACCATCATACAGACGGGCATCAACATCATGAATTTCAGGATAGGTGGGGTTGTCAGCGAAAAGCTGCAAGGCCTTTTCTCTGATCTGAGGCTTCTGTTTAACCTGTTGCAGATTTGCCAGACAAAATTGCAGGTCGATGCTCAGACGTTGTGCATCGTCCGGTCGTAATGTATTGATTGGTGCCAACACGGGGCATTTATTGATGTGGATCAATTTTAATGGGATGGTTGCAAGCCCCCGCTCTTTGGGGCTAAACAGTGCCTCAGCCAGTGCTTTTGTACTGAGTTGTTGTAAAGGCGTCAGATCGGCCGCCAGATCCAAAGCAATCACGGCATTCTGATTGTGAGGATGCCAAGCCAAGGGCACAACCAAACTGGTATTATTTCGTCGGGCACCAAACATGCCGCTCACGTGGACAAGGGGAGTCATTTGAGCAATATCGATCAGCGCTTGAACTTTTCGTTTATGGCGGAGATTCAATAAATAGTGAAACAGTTTGGGTTGTTGTTGTTTTATTAATTTAGCCATAGCGAGGGTAGCATAGACATCGGACATGGCATCATGGGCATTGTCATGGCTCACACCATTCGCTTGAGTCAGGTGCTCAAGACGAAAAGAGGGGAGCCCCTTCTCATTTTCTGGCCAAGTGATGCCATCCGGTCGTAAAGCATGGCAGGCTCGAACCACATCGATCAGATCCCAACGTGAATTATTGTGCTGCCAACTCCACGCATAGGGATCATAAAAATTGCGATAAAACAGATTACGACTCACCTCATCATCAAAGCGAATATTGTTGTAGCCCACCACACAGGTTTCTGGTGTAGAAAATAATTGATGGATCCTAGCGGTAAACTCAACCTCTTTTAACCCTTTCGCTAAAGCTTGTTGCGGAGTGATCCCTGTAATCAGTACGGCTTCAGGTTGTGGGAGATAGTCATCTGCAGGTTGGCAGTAAAAAACGTCAGGTTCACTGATAATATTAAATTCACTATCAGTTCGTATCGCGGCAAACTGACTTGGTCGATCTAATGCGGGATCCTGACCAAAGGTTTCATAATCATGGAAAAGGAAAGTCGGTTGTACTTCGTTGTTTCTGCTCATACATTGTCATCACAGTTCGTGGATTATTGTACATTAAAATCAACAGTCTAACGTACATCCTTATTGTTTTCTGCACCCTGAGGTGGTTGTTATACTTTGCCATATATTTTACCTGTGCCCAATGCACACAGGGAGTACAGCTGTTTATTTTAGTGTGTACATAATATAAAAAGGCTAATCAGTCAGGTGAAACTTAAAAACATCCCGTCAAGCGTAATACCGATCTGCCAGTAATACCCGATAGCGTCGACGGTGATGCACCTAAGGTGACATTCTCTTGGGATTCGGTGATCAAGATTAGGGTTCAGTGCCACGCATAGCGATGGGTCGCAACCTGTCAGTGTCATATTCAAAAGGCCAGAAATAGAGTAACAGAGTTTAGCGCGTTTTACTCCGCTGGTGTTGCTCTAAATCCTCACAGCATCTAAGCAGATGAAATCGATCACACCGGATAGCGCGAATACACAGAGTATTAACTTAGTGACAGTGTCACATGATCTTACCATCGTGTCATGGGCTGACTCTGCAGTGATGCAAGGGGTAAATCTGGGCTTTTAGACATGCTGGTCGATCAACAGAAACCGGACAAGGGCAAGATGTTTTACCAACAAAGAGAAGTGAGTTAGGCCGGCGCCTCGTATATTATGGCGTTGATTCGAATGAATGGTGATCACCATGCGATTGCCTTACTTCAGGAGGAGGATCGACTTCATTTGTTTGATCCTAATGACGGTGAGTTTGTACTTAACTGCCGCGCTGGAATAGTGAAGCAAACTTTACGCGCATTGAGGCAGAATTATTAAGAACAATTTCCAGTTCCCGAAGTGCACTTGTTGAGAGCTAATTAATCAGCAAGGAAACTTGTCTGAAAGTTATGTGATCTTTTTAGCTTAATTGACCCTATTGAGGGACTTGAGTTGTCTTTTTTTTCAGTGCTTTGTCTCAGTCTGTGGGTTCTGTTTGAATTGAAATTGAAGGGAACGCGTCCACTGCTTTTGTCCACATAACGATACGTTTCTTATCTGGGGCATTAGACATCGATGAACTTTGACCAATTTATAAACCTACTGATAAAACACTACCAGTTGCCCGCGGAGCAGCAAAAACACTTCGATAACGAAATGTATCGTTTTGTCATCAATGGAAGCATTCCCGTTACGGTGTATGCTGACGCACATTCATTGATTTACCTGCATGCTGAGTTAGGTCAGTATCACGGGCGATACGAAGGGATTTGCAAAGATTTATTAACACATAATGCATTTAGCTTAAAAAATCCACTCATTACTCTCGGTATAGACAGCGACGATAAATTTATTGCACACACGCGGTGCAGTTTGAATGAAATACAAGAGGCTGAGGCCAAAGACTATTTTGAACATTTCATTGATCGCAGTGCCATCCTCAAACATCATTATCAACTATAAACTAAGGAAAAAATATGGGACTCTGTGCTTCTACTGGCCGAAGCGGCTATAACTCACCCGCTTCTTATGCAGGGACACCGGCCTCGCTGTCTCGCGCCTCCAGTGCCAATTATGGGTCAGGACCATCAAGTCCGACGACTGATGGCGGGAATCAGATCACATCGATTTACCAATTGAGTGAAAAAGAAAGGAGACGTTTTTTAAAAGATCAAGATCCGATGCAAATGTATAATTTGAATCACAATACGCCGCTGTATCGCACGATGCCCGCAGAATATTTACAGAATGGTTATGTCACGGGGAATCCGAATTCTGGTGCACTGATCCATGATCATGAACATTTAAGACCCAATCCCTTTGGTGGATTTAAAGCCGGGACATCCAAAGCCTATTGGCCGGTGATTAGAGATGCATCCGAGATGGGGCCGTCATTAAACGTGATGGTAGGGCCTGATGCGCATAAAAGTTTGAGGGGGTATCATCGTGATGGCAATGTGAAGGTAAAAATGCGCCTTGGGGATTTTTTGGACTGTGGGGGCAAAGTGTACGGTGATCATACCGCCGCTAAAGGTGATCGTATTGATATAATCCCTTTGATTGTAACTTTGCCAGAAGGGCATGCTGTGCCTGCTGAACAGATAGATTAAACAACGAACTCGATAAACCCTGACATCTGAGCGATGTCAGGGTTTATCCACTGCCGTTAATAACAGTATCTGATGTATTTGACTTGCAAGCAGTTAATATTTATTAATATCTTATTTGTTAACAGAATCGTCTTCTCCTTCCTGTCGACCTATTTTTATCCCTATAATCGCGCTACTATAATATAAAACCTAAATATTGATGTTAGGTTCAGTGTTTGACTATTCAGCAATGATTAATGTCAGCAATGATTAATGCAGCCATCAAGCCTAGCTGGGCGACTGTGATTAATTATACAAGTGAGATGAGGAGAGCATGTAACGTGTACAGTCGTTTGGGGTTAGCAGTGTCAGGGGTCATTTTCTTTGCCCAACAGGGCATCGCTGCAGATAGTATTACTTTTGGTGTCCAGGCACCGGCTGTCGATTCTGCATCATGGGTATTAATGGATGCCAGTACAGGACAAATTCTAACGGCAGGCAATCCGGATGAACAGCGTAATCCAGCGAGCTTGACCAAATTAATGACGGGCTATGTTGTTGATAGAGCTATCGATCAAAAGCGGATCGGTCGTGATGACATCGTTACTGTTGGTAAAGATGCTTGGGGAGCAGGAGAGCCTGTCTTTAAAGGCTCGTCATTGATGTTTTTAAAACCGGGTGACAAACCGACCGTACGGGATCTCAGTCGCGGTGTGATCATTGATTCTGGCAATGATGCCTGTGTGGCATTAGCGGATTATGTTGCAGGCAGTCAGGAGACCTTTGTCTCAATGATGAATCAGTATGTCAGCAAACTGGGTATGCAAAATACCCACTTCGAAACAGTACATGGTTTGGACGCTCCAGGACAACACAGTACCGCGCGAGATATGGCGATTCTATCGCGAGCGATCATTTGGGGTGAACCTGATTTTTATAAAATGTACAGTGAAAAAACCCTGACATGGAATGGCATTACTCAAAACAATCGCAATGGTTTGTTGTGGGATAAATCACTGAATGTCGACGGCTTAAAGACGGGACATACCGAAACGGCTGGTTTTAATATTGTTGCTTCTGCGGTGAAAGGTAATCAGCGTCTGATCGCGGTGATTATGGGGGGCAAAAGTGCAAAAGGCCGTGAAGAGCAGGCACGTAAATTGCTGGTGTGGGGACAAAATAATTTTGAAAATGTACAATTATTCCACGCAGGCAAAGCATTAAGTAACGAACAGGTTTGGTATGGTGCGCCGCATCAGGTTGCGGTAGGGACGCGTCAGGATCAGTGGTTAACGATTCCTCGGGGGGAAATGTCAAATATTAAGGCCTCATACCATCTGAATGTGCCATCGTTGCAAGCCCCCATTCAATCAGGGCAAGTCCTAGGCGATATTCGTATTTATGATCGTGATAGGCAAGTGGCTTCGTATCCATTGGTGGCTTTGCAATCGGTTGATAAAGCGGGGCTATTCAGCCGTATACTGGATTATATCAAGCAAAAGTTGTAATCAATATTGCAAAGGGATGCTGACAGGATCAAAATGAAGCTGTCTTGGGTCATTTTGACTGCGTGTTTTGATCACTGAAGTGAAGAGGATAGGGTGTGAGATTAGCCAAGTCTATTTCTAGGCTGGAGTTTATCTTTTATCGTCATAATCGGGCCGTGCATGGGTTACGTATAGCCTGTGCCTTTACACTATCATTTCTACTGATACGTATTTGGGCTTTACCTGACGCCAGTTGGCCTCTTATTACTTTGATTGTGGTGATGGGGCCAATCTCAGATTGGGGTAACGTATTACCTCGAGCGATACAACGAATCGTTGGCACATTATTTGGCGCGCTCTCTGGGTTACTGGCGTTAAAAATCGAGTTATATTCAGCCAATCTGATGTTGCTTTGGTGTGCAATTATCCTCTTTATAGCAAGTTATTTTGCATTAGGTAAACGCCCTTATATTGCATTGATGACGGCGATTACTCTTGGTGTGGTCGTGGGTTCCCCTTCTGGTGATTTTCATACTGCATTATGGCGGTCAGCTGATGTGATCTTAGGGTGTCTGCTGGCACTCATTTTTACTGCTATTTTTGCTCAGAAAGCGTATATCTCTTGGCGAATACGGCTGTCTGATAGTCTGATCCAGATCCAGAAAATCTATCACAGTGGCTTATCGGCAAATCTGTTGGAAAAACCACGGTTGCAAGGTAAATTACAAACCTTACTCACCTCGGTAGTAAAAATGCGTGCCTCCTTAGAGCCAGCACATAAAGAAACCCGAATACCTCGATCTGTGTTTGAAGGGATCCAGACCATTGAGCGTAATCTGATTACCATCATCCAAATGCAAATTAATGCATGGTGGGAATCGAGAGACAGTCACTTATTATTACTGAATGCGCCAGCCCTCAGGCGTAATCAGCGAATCACTGAAAGTATGCTTAACAATCTTGCTGATATGCTGATAACAGGGCATGTAGACTTGGTTGAGCTTACTGGCAATAAATTGGATGAGATGACGCAAGAATTGAAACAGTTGTTGTCACAAGCGGAACATGAGCGTGTGGAGCCTGCGCCTGTGTATGGCTATGTCTGGCTGAGTATTGAAATTAACCGACAGCTTGAGGCATTGAGTGATTTAATTCGTTTGGTCATCCGACATTAATCAAGCGTACCTATTCTGATTGTGGTGATTGCCAATCGATGCAAGTTATACTAAGGTATCTGAACTCCTCCCAATGTGGGATAAGGTGCCATTGCTAGTCAGATTTAGCAGATTGAACAGAAAGGTGCAGTCATGGAAAATGCCAAACAATCGTTCCAACATGTTCTGGAGTTTGTCAGAATGGTTCGCCGCAAGAATAAATTGCAAAGAGAAATCACGGATAATGAAAAAAAAGTACGTGATAATCAAAAACGGGTTTTACTACTTGATAATTTAAGCGAGTATATCAAACCTGGGATGAGTGTTGAGGCAATCCAAGAGATTATTGCCAGTATGCGCAGTGATTATGAAGATCGTGTTGATGATTATATTATTAAAAATGCAGAATTATCGAAAGAACGACGAGAGCTATCAAAAAAATTAAAGACGCTAGGCGAAGCGCGTCAACAGAATTAACATCTAGGGTAAGCTGGTTTATCAGACACAGACTGGTTTATCCTATACCTATCCCCCGATCCAATCCTGACCCTAAGTCATTTTGTATTTCGTTTAGTCCCCACACCTGCCCTTTATTGTCATAAGCTGCCTATTAATTGTTTAAGAGGGAACTGATTTCCCTCATTGCTCACTCATAAACAGGCATGGTCTGTGGTGATAAAATGCCCACCAGTCGAGTATAAGGTAACATTGGAGGCGAAAGATGAATGGTATTGGATCCCGTATACAGTTACAAAATTTTAATACACCACTTCGATTAGATTTTAATCAATCTGAGAGTAATATTGGGCTTGGTACCTCATCTGGTTCAGTCAATCACTGTGTCGCAGCCAATGTCAGTGGGGCTGACCCCTCGATTGTAAATCAAGGTCAAAGTATCGCGATAAATCGCGATCCATTAACAAGTCGGGATCTGAATACCGCCGCTAGAGGCAGTCATAGGTCGTTTAGTTTTTCTGTGTTGGGCAAGGCATTATTGGCAATGATTTTGCAATGCCTACATAACTTAGAGAAACAATTTTCGCTAGGTTCATCGACATCGAGTGGACAGTGTCAATCTAGGGGACAATCACCGACGCAGGCGCCATCATCGAGTAAATTTGGCCTCCATCGTCCGGCACGCGAGGGGACTGGGCAAGGGACGTTTATTGATGGTGCCGCCGCTGGCGCGCAAGGCCATAACCAGACTCAGCGGACAGGTGAGCACAGCGATAACGGGCAACAGACGACGGTTTTACCCACCTCGAATTCGGGCCATGGCGTGAGTAATCAACAGGATACTGCAAACGATGTCAAGGGTATAAAAGGGGGGAAGTCAGAGACGGGGACAAATAGTCGGTCACCGGTATCCAGTGCAGAGGTGCCTGCTTTTTCATCAACATCAAACTCACCATCGATTCACTCTGCAGATAAGGCCTCTGCTCAAGGAACCGTATCCGGTTTGCAGCCCTTTTCACCTGTTGCAGGTAGGGCAACGGATCCGGTGACTTTTTCTGATAAACCGACGGTGGTCAATAAAACAATCTATGTGGCAGCGGGTCAAGTCTTCGATGGTAAAAATGCAACCTTTACTGCAGGAAAAGAACTTGGCGATGGTAGCCAATCCGAAACGCAAAAACCTTTATTTCGATTAGGGCCGGGGGCAACACTTAAGAATGTGAAAATTGGTGATGATGGTGCCGATGGGATCCATTGTTACGGTGATGCCAATATCGATAATGTCCATTGGAAAAACGTGGGTGAAGATGCGCTAACCAGTAAAGGTCAGGCGTATGGTAAGCAAGCGGTAATTAATATTACTAATAGTAGTGCGGCAGGCGCTTCGGATAAAATATTTCAACTGAATGGGGCAACGAAACTCAATATTGATGGCTTCAAAGCGGATAATTTTGGTACTTTTGTCAGAACCAATGGCGGTTTTCAGGGGAATTGGTCAATCAATTTAAAAAATATTGAAGCCAATAATGGGAAATTTTCCTTTGTTAAAAGTGATTGCAATAATTTGAACGTGAGTCTAGATAATATAAAATTATCGAACGTTGCCCATCATCTTAAGGTACCAACCAGTGCGAAGATAGATGGAAATATCATTTAAAGGGATGGGATGGCCAGATTGAAATTGAACAATCTGGCTTGAATTAACGTGGGAAACTGTCGATAAATACGAAGAGGATTTTATCAATAATGCTAATAATAAGGCGGCATTAATTGTGCGCACCATTTTTATAAAAATAAAACCGATTTGACTAACATGTTTTTTACTAATTAATGTATTTTTAATAGTTATGTTTATATTTGATTTGGCAATGTAGTTCAATATAATAAGCAAGTGTCATGATAAAAATCACATTCTTAATCATAACTTAAATGGCGGAATGATTAAAAAATAAATTGCTATTTTTATTTTTAATAATCGGAGATAATCACTTCTCCCCTTAATTTTTAATGATTAAATGTGAAATTTAAAGAAAGGGTTATTGACAACTACATTAATAATAGGTATTCAAATGTAATAGTCATTGTGGTAATTCGGTGTAAATATTGTAGCAGTGAGTCGATTTTGATTATAAAAATGCGAAGGTTTTACAAGTTGTATACTATGATGATTAAAAATCCGAAACGGGGAGGGACTAGTATTAGAAAGCATTTTAGTAGAATGAGATGGCCATATTTACATGATGAGGGTAAGGACATAACAATCGCTATTACATTAAATGAACAATACTCCTCTTTTCGTAAGGAATATAGTGAATTTATTGAACGATCCAATGTGTTAATGAACTGTGCTGATGAAAGATACTATAATCTTAGAGATCAGGTCTTTAATTCAGAAAAAAACCAGCAACACATGTTCAATCAACTTATCCAAAAGAAAACGTTATCATTACTTGCTGACCTTGATCAATTAAATAGCTATGTGAATGAAACATACTTTGAAATTAAAAAAAAAGCGAAAAAAATTATTGAGTGTGATACAAGTAAGCAAACAAATCTTATCTCATTAGAGTTAGCGATTGATTATTTTTATAATAAAATATCAATGAGCACGAAAGATATTATTGTTGATGTTTACTTTTTTTATCAATTCGTAGTTAAAAAAGAGCAACAGCACCAGCAACAGCAACAGCAAGAACAAGATCAAGCGTAATAGTGTTTAATTCATAGATGTTGAATATAAATGGTAACCGTGTCATTTTCCGATAGGATGCAATGATGAAATTTGAGTATTTTTATTGGAAAAATATAATTTATTCAGATAAATAGATAGCCGTTTTTTAATGGCTTACGATTTTTACTCTAATGATTGGATCAGATAGTCGTTTACTTTTGGGGTAAGATCATTTTTTATCTATAAATTGTGTAAGCGAATGAATCATGATAAAAATGTGATGGAAAAATGCAAAAATTATATTTTTCATGGCGATAGACATTGTCATAACCGCTCATTTAATGAAATAGTGTGATGGAAATTTTTCCTCTCTACAGGAGGTCGGAGTATGGTACTACTCTTTTACTTATGATCGGCTGTAGTTGATACCGTGCAATAAATGTGTTCATATCTTGTTGTGATTCAATACAAGTCAGTTTTTCCACGCCAGTCTTACATCTCAGAAACCCGCTTTATCTTAAATTTATCGCATGATCCTCTGATCTGTCTTTGACCTGAGAAAAGGCCATTAAATGGTTTTTTTGATGTATTATTCCTGTCTCTTCGATCGGAGGAAGTGGGCAGACTTAATGTATACCGCTTTCAATATCAATGAAATGGCGCAGACACCAGTGGTATGCGCCGCCTAACGGCAATCGCACTGTGCAACGAGATAAAGGCGCACTACTTTGGTTACTGGGGACAGTGTGAACGAGTTTTTTGAAAAATGCTTTGATGACTTAAGCAAAAATAATGATCTTCTTGCGAAGTCAGTTGTCTGATCTTATTTCTTATTTTTATCATTACTTACATCAGTGAGCAATGTGCTTACGCTTTCATTTTGTGCCCTAAGTAGGATCATTAGGTTTGCAATGGATTGATGTTGTTCGTGGATAACCCATGACTTGCTCTTGAATGCAATCGCTGACCTTCTGATCACACGACGTGTGTTGCAACTAACAACGCTCGCCGAAGGAGTTAATTGCCAGAGTGGTTAGTCTGCGGTCTTTGTCGGCATCAATAGATTCAGTAGCACTTGACTCTCTTTACGCTCCAGCGCTGGCAATGATCCATTTCTGGCTTCAGTATAGTGCCTTGCCGATCTTAAGTTGGATTATCATGGATGAACTGCTGTTGGACGGCATCGCGTAGAATGGACGTCACGTATTGCTTGGCTCGAATAGCAACGTCGAGATAGCCAAGGGCTTATACTTTTTATGGGGACGAACAGATCACCAAAGGCAAGCTCGGTAACGGGTGGGTTGCCAATATTCGCAAGATAGTGGTTTCAAGGCGAGTCAAAATGGGATGACGGTACGCCTCAGCCCCTCTTTTTTCGATCGTAAACCACACTTTGGTCATCGACTTGACAGACACGGTGTTGTGGCTTTTGGCTCAGGGGCCTTTCATTTCAGTCTGTCTCTTTACGTTAGGAACAATGCCCCGCCAGGCGTCTGTTAGCTTTATCACGGCGTTGTCTAGCGTCTGTCAGAGCAACGAGAGGGTAGATATCTATCGAATGGTATTTTTGCTTCCCTTCGAAACGCTATGCCATCTGCCAGTATTTGCAACCCTTAGGGGGAATGTGAAGGAACATACCCATGCCATCGGTCAGCTTGTATTCCTTATCGCGGGGTTTGGCGTTTTTTACTTGAGTATCAGTAAGTGACATAACGGTATCACCCGTTTGTTGGTAAAAGCGCAATCTAACTACCATGACCAACATTTTTACCAGCAAAGGGGGAGCTTCGAGTGTTTTTTAATAGATGTGAGTAGACAAGATTGAAGGGTTAACCCATTGATAAAAAAAAGCAGACGTCAGTAGACATCTGGTTTCTTTAAATTGGCTCCTCTGACTGGACTCGAACCAGTGACATACGGATTAACAGTCCGCCGTTCTACCGACTGAACTACAGAGGAATTGTGTTAGCGGGTGTATAGTAGTGACCGTAGACTCACTTGTCAAAGCCATTTTTATCAAGTCGAGCCTGTTCGGCTAAATTTAAAACAATGCTGATATCTCGACCTGCTGCTGAGCTTTTTTTATATCATTAAATGTCATAAGGTGGCCTTAACTGGCGACGCCTACCGGTCATAAGGCAACGTTGATCTCTTCATTGTCTGCGTTAGCGTTTATCGGTGGCGACACAGGGCCTAGTCTAAGAAGGAGATCGTCCATTTTATTTTGTCTGAGACGACAGGTCATTTGTCTTTCCTTTGATCCTGACAACTTGGGGCAATATTGATAAATTGGTCGTTATAAATAATATATTTATCACCTGGCTTGGTTAGAGAGGGGGAAGTCACACTTTCACCGGGTAACAGATACCAACTTTGGCTTTGCTGCTCGGTTGCTGTGCAGCTGGGTTTACTGATTAATCGGAACCATGTGTTACCGCTATTGATCACTTGTCCTTTTTGCTTTTCAAGCTGCCAGCGAAAGTGAACCTTTCTTGGCCGAACAATTAAGATTGTGCTGAGTTCAATGACAGGGTCGAGAGAAATTGCATTTTTATCGCTTTGATAATTCAAATAATTTTGAGTGGGAATTTCCTTGTAAAGCACCCGATAATAGCGTTCATGATCATCTTCAGGGCCATGATAATAAAATTTAAAATACTCACTTTCGCCAGAAGAAAGCACCACTTGCTGAGGAGCGTACAGTAATTCCCCTGCAGGGGGCGTCGAGACGATTTCATGCTGACCGGGTTTATCAATCGCAATCACCGAAACCTGATACAGGCGAGCACTGCTATTTTGGTTGACTATTTTTTTACTGATATAACGGGTACCCGAGGGGATTGAAAAAGTTAAATCGCCGACGGAGATAGCCCGACTGAACGGAGGACATAACCAAAATAGAAGCAGTATTAAGCTGAGTTGTTTGTTAAGGCTCATTATGCCATGTCGCCTTAATGTTAATTTGGCCTGAAGCATTGACCTCACCCCACCAGAATAGATTATGTGTTGTTCTCAAAGAAATCGGGTCATCCATTAAAATTTTAAAATTAACATGGGTTTTGTTTATTGTACCAACTTCACCATAAGGATCATTCCACGGCGTCGATGTCCATAATGCATCCGTAATATTATGCCATTGATCGTTACAGCCAACATCATATTCGGTTGTGTTGCCATTACTCAGCTGATAGCTCATCACCGCGGGGAAGGGAACACTAAAGGAATTATCAGAGGATGAAAATATACAGTACCACCGCCCGTTAATCACACGACCAGGACCACTGACTTTGATCAACACTTCATCCGCTGCCGTTTTACCAGAGGTACTAACATAATAGCCAAAATCAATAGCGGATTGGCCATGACCGACTTCGCCACGTTTATAGACATGTTCAAGATGATCATCAGAAATAATACTGGCACTAAAATTCCGTGGTTTGATAATCATATTCGTTGACGAAGAAAACTCATACCAGCCGGATTCTGCTGAGACAGTATTATAAAAACGGAAGTCGAATAAATCCCGTGTCACACTGTTAATAAGGCCTTGCTTAATCAATTTCTGAAAAAAATTGGTAGTAAAAAAGATATAGATAGAGTCAGACTTTTTTAGGTCATTAAACGTGTAATAAGATGAACCTGACATGTTTTTCCAATTATTTTTATCAAGGCTAAAGTAAATGTCATCGTTAGCGAGAACCTTATCCAGCGCTGGGTTGTTAATTGCCGGGAAAATGTGGATCGAGGTATTGGATGCGGAACTGGTCGTTAGCTTGTAAGAGACCATTTTACAAGCAATACTGGTGTTTCCGTTCAGTGTTAGATTAAAACAATCACCACTATTTTCGCCTAAAGTCGGTACACCGTCACTGCTGATAAACACTTCGATTAGAGAATCATTATTGATGATATTGAGGTGGGCGCCTTTACGGTGTGTTACCACCCTAGAGTACCATGAGCCACGGGATTGATCTTTGCAACGCTCTCCTACAGAGGCGTCGTAGTCAGCAGTGGTCCAGCAACTGTTTAGCTTAAACACTAACTTATCACCGACGGGCATTTGCAGCAGGTACTGATAAAAGGATTCTGACATCATGCCGTGGTTCCACTTGAGGCCACCTGATGTTGACGTTGCATGATAAAATCCAAGTTTGTCAGTGGCTTGTGGGGAAATTAGGCTACTGTCATTGCAACCTGCGTACCAATAAATACAACGGAGACCGGTTAATGGCGAATTGATAGGGCTATCATCGATCCACATGTCCAGATTATTGTTCGCAGGCACGATTTGATTAAAATAATCATTCACATAACCAAGACTTTGTTGGTGAGTGCTATCTTTAATGTGCGTCCAGCGATTTGCTCCCGTCATTCTCGGGTCTAGGAGTCCTAAAGGAGAAACAAAGTAATTATCATCCGCGAGGTTTTCAATAAATAAAAATGAAGTTTCAGCCACTTTGGGTAGCTTGATCTCACGTACTGCATGACTGCTGAAAGACGATAACAGTAGTAATAAAAAAGTGAGAAATAGTGCGGGTTTAACTGATAACATGTTGTTCTGTTTCCTGATTAACAGCATAGGTTTTGAGACCTTTGCAGGTGACATCACCGACCCAAACGGCACCTCGAGCTGCGGAGAGGTTGAGTTCAGCTTCGCACTCTTTTTGTTTATCATAACTGAATGCAATGAAAGGGTAATGTTTGTCGACATCCATAACAAAGTCGCCTTGTTTGTTGGTATGTGCGCGACCTAATTTCGTATGCAGTTTCGCATCGACCATTGGGGTGCCATCTTCTGCTTTAATGCGGCCAAACACAGTCACCATCTGTTTAATTTGTGGCTGGATCACGGCAACATTACCAGGGAAAAGTGTCGTGACAAATTTCCTATCACTGACGATGTTGAGGTTATCAATTGTATTTTTACTGTTCATTAATTCGATATTATAGCGTTGATAAGCAGAAAGTGGCAAGAAGGCACGTCCCCCTTCTAACGTATAAAATTGTCCATTCACTCGAGCGCTGATCTGTCCTTTATCATCAAGACCGGTAGCCAGAATGATACCGGCATCTTTATCGGATTGTCCCGTGGTTGCTAGCTGGGTTCCTTGCCAGCCGATACTTCCATTGGCAGTCAGATTGCTGTTGACTGATCCATCTTGGTTATTACTGAGGTTAAACACGCCATTGGCGAGATGACTTTGATAGAGTGCATAGCTACTTATCCCATATTTGCTGTTGCTATTATCACTGTCATTGAGGGATCGTGAAACACTGGCTCCGATTGATTTAATGATCCCATAATCGACACTTTTACGAGCTGTGAGGTTCAGGGTGGCAGAATTACCCTGTTGACTTACCCCTGCATTAAACCAACTACCCAGTGGTAAAGAAAAACTTAATGAGAGATATTTCTGTTGCGAGGCGGGTTGATCACCCCGGCTGTTATATTGCTGGAGACCGGCTCGGAAACTCAAGGTACCGTATCGACCACTGTATACGTTTTGTGAATAGTCTGCATTGATATAGCCATAATTATTTTTATGATCAATCGTGTAGTTCACTGATAAATTACCCAGATAAGACAACCAAACCCCAAGGTTTATATTGCCACCCAATGAGAGGTTATTGGTATTATCTAGATTGATTTTATTACCGATTTGCATACGTTCATGGCTGAGAAAAATACTGCTAAATCCACCTGGCAGTGAAGCGGACAGACTACTGATGTCAGACCAAGATTTATCACTTGCTATCATGTTTTGCATTTCAATATTAAGGAAACCCAACCAGGGTGTTGAGAAGCGTGTTTCTGCGACATTAATGCTGTTATAGTTATAAGCGGAGGCCGCTAATGACAATGACCGAAATGATTTTGCCACCGATGCGCCGATCAGGGCTGTTTTTTGAGAGGGGTAATACTTATTGTTATTATAATATTTATCATCCATCAAAAAACTGCCCCCCCATATTTGCCAAGTGAGTTTTTTAATTTGCTGACTATTAAAAATTTTATTGATGCGTTGGGTATGTTTACTGATTAAACGTCCATTCACCACAACTTCCACGTCAACATCATAAACCCCCCAAGGTAGCGATTGAGTATCGACTTCATGGTTACCCATGGTAAAATTCTGCACGCTAAGCAGGTGACCATTTCTTGATAAATGGACTTCACCGGTTGAGGGAAGAAAAACAATAATAGGAATAAGTGATTGGTTTGAATTTATTTTTTCTGTTTGAGATTTATTCCCCCAAGAGAGACCGTAGATTTTACCCGAGGAGATCGCCGTCATGGGAGCTAAGGATTGTAAATCCCAAGTGCTTATCATTCCTGCCGCAAAGCGGTGACCAGCGAAATCATGTTCATACATGGCTTTATAAATCTGACTATCTTGGTCGCTGGATCCTAAATTATAGAATGAACTGTCAATCGAAAAATGGTGTTCCTTAATACTGGAAATATCATATATTTTCAGAAAGCTGCTGGTGGATGAGAGGGACTGGCTATGTCCCTGCATCCGGTTATTATAGACACCAATATTATAATTAATAATTGAACTTAATTGACTAACACTGGAATGTCCCAATTTTTCGATGTGTGTTCTCACTTCTGCGTTTAATGCTTTTTTATCGACAACTAACTGCAAAACTAACTGCTTCAAGTTAAACTTGAGATTGGCATGTTCTGTCAAAGGAATCGTGAATTTATCATTGAACGCTTTATTTTTAATTCCTTTTAATATATTGATGAGTTGTGGATTTATCGTTGTATTATCTTGATTGTTAATGAGAATTAACTTACTGATGTGAATGATCTTATTATCAAGATACAAGACAACAGAACCAATGTGCTGATCATCCTTTCTATTTTTACTGGTATTCAAATGGATATACAGAGGCAGTGTCATTCCATCTTTCAATGCTTCGCTAAATGCAGGCGATAACTGAATTCTCTCAATGTTACCTATACCAGAAGAAGGGGCTATTGCAAACGTATTATGACTATAAAGCAATGAAAACATTGCGAGAGTCATCATGCTATAGTTAAGCTTCAACGTCATAGGTATAAAAAGCAATTTATTTTACTGGAACGAATTTCTCACCAATCCAGAAGGATAAGTGAGCATCTTTTTTAGCCATATTCACCTTAGTAAAACTTCGTTTTTGGCCTGGCATTAGATAGTAATTTTCTTTACAGCTCGTCTTAGATTTGGTATCGAGGCAAGGACCAAAGGCGACAATGTTAAGGGTGGCATTTCCCGTGTTGGTGATGGACTGATTTTCATACTTGTAGTTAAAATGAAGTTGACGTGGCGAGGCGACTAAGATGGTACCAATGACCGATGAAGTCGTTGCCACGGCATGACGTTTAGTCGTATTGCTGTCCTCAGAATCGACACTGCGGTCGGTCCAAACGATACGATAATAGCGCTCTTTATCATCTTGAGGACCTTTATAATAAAAGTGAATAATCTCAGCACTGTGAGCGGGCAAGAGTATGCTCGCAGGCGATAAGAGCATCTCGCCTGGCTGGTCCATTGGGATCGTTGTCCCCCCTTCACGTGGGCTACTGATCCTTTTTATTTTTATTGTTATCCAACGTCCATTATCAGAATCATTGCTGATTTCACGCGCAAGCGTCGTTTGGTCGCTATTGAGAAATGACGTGATATCACCGACATTCAATGCGAAAGATTTGGCTGGTATAAGAGAGAACAGGAGAGGAATGATTGTTTTTTTCATTTTTAAACCCGATAAAAGGCAGGTTTCCCTGCCAAGATATTGAATGTGGAATTAACTCCAAGTTGCATCAAATTCAACACCAACATCACCACTCCAGATACCATCAGGTAAGGAAGAGAAATCGGATTTGGTTGTACCATCTTTAGTACCTTCTTTTATATAGAAGGTAAAGCTGTCACTGACCGACGTGTTTGTTGCTAGTTTGGCTCCATTCAATAAGTTAATCATGACACCAAGGTTATTTGTGGCAGCAGAATCAACTAAGGTAGTGGCGGTGCCTTTTTGTAATTCATTGCCAAGATAGCGTACACCCACGGTGAGGGTAGAGCCGCTACTATCAAGTTGAGTCAGGGTATTACTGATGAGTTTAGACGTCAGTTTAAAATTGGTGGCACTAGGATCACCGGTAATACTGAGGTTGAACAGTCCTTTTTGGGTGTTAAAACTACTAATTCCATTTGCGTAGTCAAATTGCAAACTTCCTAGTGGTGTAACAACTAATTTACTTGTTGTGTCTTTTTTTGCAGTTGCAGTCCATGTTGCAACACTGGTTGCAGTATAAGTGGTGGCGGCAGCATTCGCCTGAGTAAGGCCAATTGCAGATAACAGACTCAATGCTAAAATTTTATATTTCATAATTATATTAACCTGATAATAAAATAACTATAACTACCTAAATGTTAAATGTTGCCAATGGATAACGAATAGTATAGGGGAGGCATTTAAGAAGAATTAATTAAATCCATTTTAATTCACCTTCAATAATGTCACCAGTTTTAAAGTTTCCTTAAGTGATTAACATTTTCGGTAACTGGTGGTTAAAATATACTGTTAGCGTTAAAAAATTCTATATTTAGAATTCTTATTTAATCTTATTTTGATAGGGGCTTGTGGATAAAGTCCTTTTTAATCAATTGGTTATAATTTTATTGCTTTTTGTGTTGCTGTCAAGGTATTAAGATAAATAATGATGGGTGATTATTTTTATGATTATGTATTGGTGAGTAAGTAAAAATAATAAGAGGATTCTTCATCACCGTGCTGAAATTAAATTCAGACGATTATATAAAAATCCCGTATTAAATTGATGGCATTTTAATATCACCTATTATACTAAGATTAATTATTCTTGATTTTTTTTCTTCTTCTATGGTTTTCATTGTGTTCATATTCCTTGTGTTGTGGTTTAAAATTCAGATTAATTGTCTTCTGGGTTGGGTATAATTGATCTATAGAAAACAATCAATAACGAAAAAATGCGAGATGAAGTTAATATTTAATCATTTTTAATAATAGGTAAATAATCAAAATTCTTTTATGTGAATGGTCACTGTTACTAATTAGTTAATCTGCTATTTTATTAAAATACAGTATTAGAATTCAGTCATGTCATAACTCGGGCGAAGAGGAAAAGCCAAGAGGAGGATAACGAAGAGACGGTGCAGATGCATTGACTGTGCGAATGAAGAAATTATTATCAAACAAGACGGATCACCGATTGAAAATAGTGCAGCCATGTTGACCATGCTGAGCCGAAAGCAAGTAGGAGCCAAGGATCAGAAATGGCTGAGTGTTAAAACGGGTTCTTTGTCTGAAATACGGACTTTTAACGTGCGATTGGTGTGATAAAAATTGCCGTTATACGGGATAAACAGCGCTGAGGGTAGGCAGTGACTGACGGGGACATCGATTTTGTTGAGGACGATTATCCGTGGAGTGACGGGCAGTTTAGGCTAATTCTGGTTGTATGTTGCCCATTCGATTATTACATTTTTCACTCGGTTGATTTTTCGTTGTCTACTTGATGTGATCAATGAAGAGCACGTTGTTTCACTAAATGTTAACTTTAGCGTGTTAGTCTATACGAAGAGGTCATCATTGCTTGCTTTGAAGACGGAATTGGATCACATGACACATCTCCTGACATGTTTAATTTATTGAGTGTGGAATTAATTTTAAAAAAAACTGTCTGATTCATACTATGCGATTATAAGGTCCACTTAACCCTGTGTTGAGTGGCTGCCCATTATTAAAAGGTTTATTGATGCGTTCTTGTCGTTGTTTGTCTTTTGAATTTTTCCGTCCTCGCTACTGGTCAACTTGGTTTGGTATTACCTGTTTATGGCTAATTGTACAACTTCCGTATCCTATTCTAGCCAAATTAGGTGCTTGGAGTGGCAAACATTCCCGTCGATTTTTAAAACGACGAGAAGGCATTGCGAGACAAAATCTCGGCTTATGTTTTCCTAATTTAAGTGAACAAGAAAAAGAGAAACTGATCGAAGAAAACTTTATTTCATTAGGCATGGGCTTGATGGAAACCGGCATGGCTTGGTTTTGGCCTGACAAGCGTTTACGCCGTTGGTTTGATGTAGAAGGTTTAGATAATCTCACTAAGGCCAGTGCCAATCGGCGTGGCGTGTTGGTGATTGGCGTGCACTTTATGTCCCTTGAATTAGGGGGACGGATTATGGGATTGTGCCAGCCGATGATGGCGGTATATCGTCCTCATAACAACAAAGTGATGGAATGGGTACAAACGCGAGGCCGACTCCGTTCCAATAAAGGTATGATTGATAGACGGCAACTTCGTGAAATGGTGAACGTATTGCGTCAAGGTGAAGCAGTATGGTTTGCGCCTGATCAAGATTACGGCCCTAAAGGCAGTTGTTTTGCTCCATTTTTTGCTGTTAACGAGGCAGCAACCACCAATGGCACCCATGTGATCGCAAGGTTATCGGGGGCGGCATTACTGACCATCAGTATGGTAAGAAAGTCATCGTCCGCAGGCTATCGGTTGTTTATTGAACCTGAACTGGTTGATTATCCTAGAGATGATGAGGCGGCTGCGGCAGCGTGGTTAAATCGGGTGATCGAACATGAAATTATGCGCGCACCCGATCAATATTTATGGGTGCACCGGCGATTTAAAACCAGACCATTAGGTGCCGTTTCCCTCTATCTTTAATCGCCAGTGATACCGAGGCCTAGCCTGCATACTGCAATGTAGGATAGGCCAGAAAATCGATACTGAACCTCTCCTGTACGAATTGCTTGGGATTTCTGCTGTTTTATCCCTATACGCAAACGGTTGTCTTCTGGTATTCTGTCTGTTTGGTGCCCTAGACAGCACAAATATTCCATATGGCAAATATTACACCTGCAGATAAGGCCAACCCCTCTCTGTGGATGAACATGTCAGTAATAGCACAGCAGAGAACATAACATGCTCGAGAAGTTTTTTAAGTTAAGTGACCATAAGACCAGCATTCGTACGGAGATCCTTGCTGGTGCGACGACCTTTTTGGCAATGGCCTACATTTTGTTTGTTAATCCCTCCATTCTTTCGGCAACCGGCATGGATAAAGGCGCGGTATTTGTTGCAACGTGCCTTGCCGCGGCGATTGGCTCTGTTTTAATGGGAATGATTGCTAATTTACCTATTTCACTGGCACCAGGCATGGGCTTAAATGCTTTCTTCACCTATACGGTGGTATTGCATATGGGGTACAGCTGGCAGATTGCGCTCGGGGCCGTTTTTATTTCGGCCTCTCTGTTCTTTGCTCTTTCCTTATTTAAAATACGTGAATGGATTATCAGAAGTATTCCTTTACCCTTACGTTCAGGGATTGCTGCGGGCATCGGCCTTTTCTTGGCGTTGGTCTCGTTAGAAAGTGCCGGCATTGTCGTTGATAACAAGGCGACCTTGGTCGGCATGGGCGATTTGACGCAACCGTCAGTCTTATTAGCAGTCTTGGGCTTCATTATTATTGTGGTACTTGAAGCGAAGCAGGTGACAGGTGCGGTATTAATTGGCATTTTATTGGTGACGGTGATTGCTATTCTGCTCCATTTAACCCCTTTCAGTGGTGTGATCGCAACACCTCCTTCTTTAGCGCCAACTTTTTTAAAGCTGGATATTGTCGGTGCGCTGAATATTGGATTAGTCAGTGTGATCTTCGCCTTCCTGTTTGTCGATGTATTTGATAATTCAGGGACATTAATTGGTGTCAGCCGGCGAGCGGGATTGACCGATCAGAATGGCAATATTCCGGCTATGGGTAAGGCGCTGATCGCAGACAGTTCAGCAGCGTTGTTTGGTTCTTTATTAGGCACCTCAACCACCACCAGTTTTGTGGAGTCGACGGCAGGGGTTGCCGCGGGCGGACGCACGGGATTAACGTCGGTGATAACGGGCGGTTTATTTTTGCTGGCGCTGTTTTTCTCGCCGTTGGCCGCCAGTGTGCCGGCCTTTGCCACAGCACCGGCCTTGCTTTTTGTCGCTGTGCTGATGACGTCTTCGCTGGCTGAGATCGACTGGAAAGACATCACGACGGCTGCACCTGTGACGATAACCGCCTTGGCGATGCCTTTAACCTATTCGATCGCCAATGGCATTGCGTTTGGTTTTATCAGTTGGACGTTAATTAAATTACTGAGTGGGCGTCATAAAGAAATCAACCCGGCATTGATTATTTTATCCATTTTGTTTGTCATCAAGTTGGGCTGGTTGCAAGCCTGATCCTTATCGGCACATGAAAAAGGCCAATGACTCAGGGCAATTTGCCCCCCTTATCGAAAGAGGATGAGTGGCAAAGGTCATTGGCTTTTGCCGTTTAGGGGGCAGGGTTGCGGGTGGCGCAAGACTGGTCACTCAATGTAATGTTCCTTATGATATCAGGTCAGCTTTCGAAACATGAAATCGCAGCTGAGAGACGATACCTTCAGGGGAGAGCCAATCTGATCCGGATAAGTGATCAATCGTACAACCAGTAGCCGGTTTTCGCTGACTCAATCAACATGGATAAAGTTAATGGCAAAGGCGCGATCTTTTCAGCGGAGTTGTCTTTTATGCCAAGAATATTCAGTGGACTAAAGGGTTGTTCGTTAGGCCAATAGCGTGTAAAACTGAAATTGCGTTTATCGACAGAAAAGGTATCAAAATATTCAATTAAGATGCCCTCCGCATCCTCCCAAGCCCAAGCGAACTCACCGGTAGATAAACTGGTCTCTGGCGTGGGCGCGGGACGAGAAGAGAAGGGCAGGACTGACTGATGCCAGTGATCGTGGTACCAAGTCAGTAACCGATTATCAATACTTTCATCGTTTAATATCATAAGACTTCCTGATTAGCGGTATTAAAAAACAATAACTGATCATTAATCACAGTATTGCCTTATCACTTGGACGAAACCCGTCCTCTCCATTTACTTCGCCTATGATAGCAAATTTCCCTGATTTTGTTTAACTGACCGGCAAAATGGCTAAGAATTTTCATCAACCTTTGCCTCGTGGGAAGTCTCAATGCTGGGATGGCAGCGTCTGTTCGTGTCAGGGTAAACAATGAATGAGATCTTTAACGCCAAGTCGACAGTGACTCGCACCAACGCGCAGCACGCGCGTTAGTTGATCCGGCAACAACATGAAAAAATCAAGTTTTCATGGCATATCAGGCGACTAATCTGAATATTTGAAGATGAGCGCAGTATCAAGTCAGTCAAGCCAGTCGAAGTGAACGAGCAGATAAGGACATGCTCACAACAATCCGCACTTTTTTTACACGAACAAGGTGAAGAGAGATGACTGAATTAATCTGCGTGGCTGAATCGGGACGCCATCTATCTCAGACAATGATTGGCGGTGATTCATTGTCGGCAGTATGATAAGTGAAGGGGGGCGTTGAATGGGGAAAAAGAACAATCAACACCCTGCTTGTTTTTCAACGGACAAAGGGGGCGGTTGGCCGTTGTTAATGATCCTCAGTCGATACGGAGTAATACCAAAGGTCGCGTGTTTTTTAATAGATGTGAGTAGACAAGCTTGAAGGATTAACCCATTGATAAAAATTAAAAAACCAGACATCAGTAGACATCTGGTTTCTTTAATTTGGCTCCTCTGACTGGACTCGAACCAGTGACATACGGATTAACAGTCCGCCGTTCTACCGACTGAACTACAGAGGAATTGTATGTGGGGCTATACTAGTGTTCAGCGCCGAGGTTGTCAAAGATAAAATCATCGGTTGGCAACTGTTCGTTTAAAAATAAGCCAATGTGAGTCTTAAATGATCACTCAATGCACGACAGACTCGCACTTGAGCGGGCGAGTCGCGCGTAATTACTTTGTCCGATAGGCACACCGATGATTAATCAAAATTGCGACACCGAGACATAAGCAGCCTGCCATCAGCCGAAAAATCGGGATCGACGAGCCAAAGAACAGCAAGTTAATTATTAAGCCTACAGGTACGTGTAATTCATTAAAAATGGCGAGGGTGGTCACACTGACTTGCAAGCTGCCTTTCACTAACCATAAACTGCCAAAAGCCGTCGCGACGATACCGAGATAGACAATGATCTGCCATTGCTGAGAGGTCTGAGGGAGATGATGTGCATCACCAAAGAAAAAATAGAGTGGTGCGGTCAGTAAAACTGCACCAAGGAAAAAATGCCCGAGTAGATGAGGCATAGTGATCGTTGGACGCCATGTAAGCAATAAACGACGACAGAGTACTTGCCCTGCCGCAAAGCTGGCATTAGCCAGTTGTAAAATAAAAAAGCCAAGCCAAAAATGACCAGTCAGGGGTTGGTAATGGATCACCAGACCGCCCGAGACAGTAAACAATGTCGCCAGTAATGTCCATGGGTTAAATTGTTTATTCAGTGCATTATTAATCAGACTAATATAAAGCGGGGTTAACGTGGTAAATAATAACATCTCTGGTACGGTCAGCAGCGTATAACTTTGGTAGGCCAGCGCATAAGTGACGCCAAACTGCAAGGCACCACAGAGCCAGAGTCCGGCAATGAACGTGGCAGATAAGCCTCGCCAACGGAGTAGAGGAATAAACATCGCGGCGGCGATAAGCGTACGGATAAAAACAGTAAAAAAGCCATCTACCTGACCTGCTAGCATATGGCCCGTGATGCTAAAGGAGGAGCCCCAAAGCAAGGTAACAATGATTAAATACCACACAAGAAAACACCCTATTGTAAAGTTATGTGGATTATAAAAGCTTTACATCCTTGACTGCAATGGGTGTTAACCGCGATGCCGAAAATTCTGTCGTTGAGGGCACAGTGGCAGCCACGTTTTTTATTGTTCTTTTCCGACAGTGGGGGCGTTCACCGCTGAGTCTGAGGTCTCACTGAGTTGGATTGACTGCATTAACTGAATATCGAGGATGACATATATCATGGTGCTAATGAACAACGAAATGACACTGCCAATGACACCGCTGGTTGTGAAAGTGAGGTAGTTATAAAGAATAACCCAGGTGATGGCGATAAACAGTGCTAAGTTGATCATGACGCCGCTCTGCGAATATGGACCAGCGATCAGTAGAGGCGGTGTCGATGGTTGAGGTTGTTGCAGGCGCTGTTGTATCTGGGTTATCTGGCTTGCTTGTGAGCGAGTCAAAAAGACAAACAAAAGCGCAATCACATAGCCTGAAAAAGCAATTAGCACGGGCACGGCTTGAATGGCAAGATAAATACGGGTTGAGCGATGAGTAAAAAGGGCAGGATCGAGGGTTAGGGACGCCCCAAGCACAGCATAAAGAAAGATAAAGATCACGGTGAATAATAAGCTGAATCTAAAGTTATGATTTAATAAGTCATTATACAGTCTGATTAACCGCTGATCGGAATGCATCATCTCAGTGCGATAATCGGTATCACTGGCTAGCGGTATGTGAGCAATCTCTTTCATGATGGTTTCCTTGACCCATTGCACAGAAGGGATGATTGTAACTGAAATTTAGGCTTATTGTTATTGAACGGGCTGGTCAAACGTGGTGAGTTCCCCGTCACCGAGAATCAGGATCAGCAGTGACCCCTTGGCCTTTCCTGCATCGGATGGTGAAAAATTTTTTTAAAAAACCAATTCCTTGTCATTTTAATGGTTTTTATCGAAATATTCTGTCTTGAATTCGACCCAAGCATGCTACCTTTTTATTGATAAATCATCCCAATCGTTTTGTGGTGACCGCATTTTCTTCGCTTGATGAGCTCACCGCTGGGGAGTTCTGTGCGTGAGCCATTATCAAAATACCGGGTAATTCAGGAAAATGTTAAGCGAATAAAAACCGAATGTGCGGGTCAAGACGGGGCACTGAGGTTCAAAGGTCGCCGGTATCGGCTTCCAGCATGGTGCTGATTGGGATCGTCTGTGGGGTTAAGGATCGCTCTCGAACAAGGTAATTAAGTGCTAAATCAGCACACTGATAGAGCTGGTGGCTGGTGAGGTGTGATCCATCAGGAATAAATGTTGGTGCGAAGGGACCATGCCTTACAAATGAATCGCTAAGAGCTGTCCCTCTGTCACCTAATGAGATCTTGTGAGGCAAGGATGACATTAAAATTTTCGGGCACCTATTCACAATGGGTTGATAAATTAAAACGCTTGCTGGTGATTGGGAACAGTCTCAGCCCAATAAAGTAACGCTCAACCCTTCAATGGCATGTGTCAGATTGAGTCGCAACTAAGACAAATTAGAATTGATATTTAACACCACCATCGCGCGTGCGCCAGATCATCATAAGAACTTTTTTATCAATACAGTTTTTTGGTGGTTTTATATCTGAGAAGCAAAGTCTGTCTTTTTTACCTTCTACTTGATAGCCATCACCGAAGGCATAAATAACAATAAGAAAGGGTATTTTATCGCCAGTTGGAATGTTGTATTTTTCAAGTATCTCATTTTGGTTTCTGTGCCACCAATTGATTTTTTTGGAGTCAGTCAAAGGTAATTGATTAACAATAATCTGAGCCGTACTACCATCGTAATGTGCAGCAATAATAGAAACGTTAGCCTTTACTGTACACAGATAACCAATAATACATAAAGCGATTGCCAGTGAAAGAATTACTAGTTTACGCATTATCGTTTTCCTTCTATATCAATCACAGCTTCCATATTTGTCATAAATGGACGAAAACCAAATTTATCGAATCGTTGAAGAATGAACCATAGTTTGAAAAACTGAAATTGATTGAATTTTTGCTTACGAATATCATCGACATCCAGGCCGAAATGATCCTAGCCTGTAAACTTGACACTTGCTTTCCAGCCATAATCATTAATATCAAGACGAAGAATTTCGATTTTTGTTGCATAAACGTCGTGGACAGTAATTCCCATTCCATTAATTTTATCAAGTATTAAGAGTCAAATTTTGGAAGTACAGAGAGTTTAATGGCAGAAGTTAAATTTTCCAGCCGTTCATGAGGAAATCCCTTGCTGGTATAGTCAATGAATGTTCCAATCGTTTCTTGCATAACAGAGACAGTATTTTTTGCAGCATAGTCAGAATGCAACTTGTCCCGATAAGCTATGTTCAACTGTGGATTATGGAAATCTAATCCTCGTGAAAGCTGAAAATTTTTTAGCATCTGATTGATTAAATGCCGGTGCGGACCAATAAAAGAATAAGGTAGAGAGGTTGTCTGCATTTCCTCAAACAACAGATTTGCACATTGCTGAACGCTGAGTTTATCAACACGGTGAAGGCTACCATAAGTTCCTGCAAATCGTGATTGTGGATTATCAAATGCTGTCAATCGGGTTAGTGTATAGGGATCAACCACATTAGATACGTTGTTAAGCCCGAACCCGTTTCTGAGTCTATCTTCCGTGATGTCGCCATAACACATATCGTCCGTAGAAAAATCATTGAAACGGTGCTGGGTTGTGAAGATTGTTACAGGAAATAATACATTGCTCACTGGGGTACTCCGTTACCTAGGTTGTCGCAATTGAATTTACAAACCGCCTTTTTAACAAAGTATAGCCTAAAACCATGTTATTGATAAGGATATTGTCCGTCATGACTGAGTTCGGTCGTGTCGTGCATGCCGAAATGGACGCACTTTTATCCTGCAATCGTGCTGGTATACCTACCATTGGATCGACCCTGTATTGTACCACTTTGCCTTGCCATAACTGTGCAAAACATATTAATGCAAGTGGTATCACGCGTGTGGTGTATGTCGAACCCTACCCCAAAAGTCGCGCGCTCGATTTTCATTCTGAGTCGATACAGCTTAAATCAGAACTGGAATCTACCTCTGGAAGTACAAATAAAGAATTAGATTCAAAGAAAGAGATTTCACATGAGCATGGGCTATGCCACCACACCCCACTATTCCAATAATCCTTAAACTACTCCTTTAAGTATATCGAGAATTCCATGACAATATGGTTTATTTAGACAGCTACCATGTTTTTCGATAGCAAATTTATCAGCGCTAGAAACTAAATAACCTTTACCAGCCTGTTTGAACATTCAGAAATCATTGGCGCTATCACCAAAAGCTATAACTGACTCTTTATTAAGCGATGTTTCTTCAATCAAAAATTTCACAGCCTCATCTTTACCGCAGCATGTAGGAATAAATTCAACGTCATAGCAGTTTTCTGGATCTCCTGCTGCGGGGTTGCATTTCGTAAAAATTACTCTAACATTATATTGATTAGCCAGATTATCGATATATTCGAAATCCTCGTTGAGTTTATTACCTAGGTAATAGTAATAACTTTTTTTGAATTTACCTTAGTAATCATCTGGCTGTTTTTCTATTGAAATATTGTTTTCAAAAATATTTTTTACTATTTTTTCAACATTTTTTTCATTGTAACCTGATTCAAGTATTCTATTAGTCTAGGAGTCTGACTCAACAAGACGCCCATTTGAAATCCAGTAGAATTCAGTCCCTAAACTGCAACATATAAAATGAGGACTTCGAGTTATATATCCATTGGCTTTGCGTATTGCAGAATTTAGGTTTGTACCAGTGGTCCACCCGATCAACATGCCCTTTGTAACACCAACTTTTTCTATGAATTCTTCAAGTTCATTTATTCCAGCAGTCTTTTTGTCAGAGTCAGAGTGAGGGATATAGGTTTCATCTAAATCACAACACACTACTAATTTTATGGTTTTCGGTTTTGTGAACTCTACTGGAATATTGCTATTTGAAAAAATCATGTATAACCTCCGAAATGAAATTCTGTTCTTCAATAGAGATGTGATTGTGTAAAGGTATGTGAACTAATGACTGGTGAATTTTTTCAGATTTCTCGAATTGCCTCTTTAAAGGATATGCACTAGCAAGATTATTTTCGCTTAAATGAGAAAGAATTGGATAGTAAATGTCAAACTCAACCCCTTTCTGGCGAGCGAATGTGATTAGGTCGTCACGATTTTTATCAATTACAATTAAAGGGTACAAATGCCAGCTATTTTCAATGTTCTCTAGAGGAAGCTCAATATGTTTACTTAAGTCACTGAGGATTATTCTATATCTTGCTGCTAAAATGCTACGTTTGGTGGCATTAGATTCGAAGTGATTTAATTTCACAGCCAGCGTAGCTGCTTGTATATTATCCATTCGACTATTATAGCCCCAATCTTGCGCTTTGATGTTTTTCTTACCTTCAGCAAACCCATGATAAGAGTACTGTCTTGCTATTTTTCCAATTTTATCTAACTTTGATATAACAGCACCAGATTTTCCAAAGGTACCTATATTTTTGAATGGATTGAAACTTAATGCTAATGCATCACAGTAATTAGCAATAGATTTAATACCAAAACATTGAGCTGCATCAATAACTACGGCTAAATTTTCCTCCTTAGCTGCTAAGTAAACGTCTTGAATATTTCTAGTTGATCCATATAGGCATACGGGTAAAACCGCTTTGGTAAGTTCATTTTTTAGTCTATATACTTCTGAAGGAATCATATTAAATGATTTGTCTATATTAGCAAAAACTGGTGCTGCACCAATTGCCATGATAGCATTTTCAGTTGCTGAAAATGAGTTTAAAGGAAGAATGACTTCATCTCCGACTCCAACAGCTTTCAGTGCTATCTTTATTGCATCTGTTCCACTAGCTGTAGCTATGCATGTGCTCGATTCGTAGAACTCTTTTAATTTGCTCTCTACTTCCGCAATATATGGCCCACTTGTGAAACAGCCACTTTGTATTACTTCGGATATCACCTTAGTACATGCTTCTCTCTCGGCATTATTATTCAATCTATTTAAAGGTAAAAAACTGACGCGAGGTGATTCTTTATATTCGTTTTCGTTAAAAATATTGTCGTAGCTTTTTTTGTCAATTTCGCGTAGTTGGCTTTCGGTCTTGGCCCTTACAAATTATCAAATATAAGAGACTATAATCTGCGATCTAAATCACGTTGTGAAATTTTAACGCATTAGCAGTTGATTAACCTTCGTTATTTGCTTGTAAAGTTTAATAGGGTTAATTCTTACATATGCGTTATTTTAATAGTGAAATTAAATGGCGTTTAGGATGTTCCGAAAACTCATCTGTATTTAGTAGATATTTGAGGTGTTTTATACGATGGTAATGATAAGACAAAAATATCAACAGATTTCTGAGTAGTCTAAGTGAACAGGGTAGGCTATTTCTTATAATTAATTATTCTAGATCTGAAAAGGAGTTGTGTATTTATTCAATTCCAAGTCAATAGAGATGAAATTAATCGAGAAAGTCATAACCTTTGGGGGGTAATAAAAAGATATTCTTGAAGGATTTAAATTTCCTGATGAAAAATGCTATCTAGTTGGTAATATTGGTGCGTGTGAATGGTTAAATCAAATCACTCACAGAAAAACAAGGTCAATAAAAGACTTCACCATGATTGTTGCTGCAAATCAAATAGTTGAGGATGATGAAAAGGTTGGTGATTTATTGGATGTTGTAATTGAAAAGAGAATTGATATCTATTAATCTAGATAGGTTTGTTAATATTAATGGTCACATTCAAAAAGCTGCAGGATATTTTTTCTCTAAGGCACGAGATGCTGGTCTTAACATTATTGAATACGGCAAGCCTAACCCAGATATTTCCCTAAAAGCATGTGAACTTGCAACTTATTCACAAGATGAAGCTTATATGGTTGGTGATTCACTTGATATAGATATTCTTGGTGGAAAACATCTAAAATTAAGTCAGGATTAATACAAGGTGCTGGTAGTTTGATTCATAGTATTGATGAGATTTTGATTACATTCTTTGTTATTGGCTAGGGTTATAAAAATATGTTCATCCTCTTCAGGGGTAACCGTTGCCGAGAATGAAAACGCCGATAACAATACACCAATACTTTTCGTTTTTAATTGCATAATAACGTCTTAAATCTGTCGCCATGCGTTGCCAGTGTCAGCTGACGAACCCGGGGCACAGATTAAAATCAGCCTCGTTATAAGGCCGTGTGTTTTTCTTTTGTCGGTTTTCCCGGTGTTGATACCCAGCCTTAAAGGCCATAGTGCAATCACTACAATCACTGTAATCTATGTATCCGATCCCGTTGCCGTTGGTCGCTTCCCGTGCGACAGCCTTGAACGAGAGCAAGAAAACGTCGCTATCCACCAGCCTAATCAAGAAATTGGTCCTCATCGCCGTGCTTGATCGCCATTAACGTAAGCTGCTGCGTCCCTGATAACCCTCAATACGTTCTAGTAAGGCTGGTATCGCTTCAAGCTTTAGTGTCGGACGGTGTTCAGGTTCTGACTTCTGAATAGCACCTTCCAGATCGTAAGCCGGATTAAAGCGGATAATCTTCTGCTGTGCCGCGTAGCGAAGGATAGCGGTAGCGTACTCTTTTACCCGCATCGCGATTTCAAGATAACCGAGTGTTTCAATCTTCCTGATGGGAGCCAACAGATCACCCGTATCTCACTCACTGATCTCTTTGTTGCCAATATCAGGAAACAGGTAAGTTTCAAGACGAGTCCAGACTGAGCGCGGATAATCTTCTGACCAGGTGGTTTTGGTGGTAAACCAGCTTTTGGCAACGCTTTTAATAGCGCGGGGATTGTTACGCTTTTCCTGAACACTTTTGTTGTCAGCCTGTTTTTTAGCGCTGGGATCAACGCCTGATGCTAAAAGCTTTTTGGCTTCATCGCGGCATCGCCTTGCGTCCGCCAGAGAAACGGCAGGGTAGACGCCTATGGAAAACACCTTTTGTTTCGCTTCAAAGCGATAACCCAACTGCCAATATTTTGAACCGTTAGTGTACCAGCAGGTAGAGGCCGAACCCGTCAGTGAGCTTAATCGCCTTTTCAGCTGGCTTTGCATTTTTACTTTGGTATCAGTCAGCGGCATAAGTTTTACCCCTGATTGCAGGTAAAAGAAAACCGCTTTGGTGTTAGAGGTATCTGACCTGCAAAGAGAGGGGCGTTGCGTACTTTGTCTTAATGGGGATAGAGGTGGGGGTAGACATTGGGATGGGGTTAACCCATTGATAGAAAGTAAAAAACCAGACGTCAGTGGACATCTGGTTTCTTTAATTTGGCTCCTCTGACTGGACTCGAACCAGTGACATACGGATTAACAGTCCGCCGTTCTACCGACTGAACTACAGAGGAATTGTTGCTACGGGGCGAATAATAATGACCGCCAGCGTCGCTGTCAATGTTAAATCAATCTTTTATGTTCTGACTGCTCGAATATCGGTCAGAATGGCGCGGTCTGCTCTTTTTCTGAGCGTGTTGAGGCGATGAAATAAAACAGGCAGCAATAAACGAGATCGCGCATCCCCCCATTAATAAGAGTGCGACACCTTGCCAAGCCCCTGCATTCAGTGTGATCAACAGGCTGGCGATAAAAGGCGTGAAGCCGCCCCCGATCACACTGGCAATTTGATAACCTACGCCCGCACCACTGTATCGATAACGTTGACCAAACATGGCGGTAAATAAAGGTTGCTGAACCGAGACAACCAAGTCATGAGCCAGATTCACTAAGATAAGAGCACAGAGGATAATTGCTCCAGTCTTGTTATGGTCGAGAGCAAGGAAGAAGGGCAAGGCGGCGAGACAGCCAATCATGCTACCAATCAGGTAGATGCGCCGGTAACCATAGCGATCCGCCAACAAGGCAAATAATGGGATTGTCAGGCAACTGAGGGCGCCCGCCGCCAGAGAGAATGTGAGAAACAGTTCCCGCGATAAATGACGATACTGGACTGAATAATTCAGTGCGAACGTGGTGACGATATACATGGTCAGCAATTCACAGAGACGCAACCCAATGATCTGTATAAACGCCGAGGGACGCTGTGTGATCGCATGGAATAATGGTACCGCTCTTGGTTTGTTGAATGTTGCTTCAGCATCACACGAGGGTGAAGTGGGATGAGCTTTCGGCGGATTCGATTCAGTTACACCTCGACGAGCAATTAATGCAGCAATCACAAGTAACACACTGAACAAGAAGGGCAGTCGCCAGCCCCATTCAATAAATTGTTGTTCGGTGGTCAGATAACTGATTAAGGAGACCAGACCTGTGGCCAATAACAGGCCTACACCATACCCCACCTGCACACCACTGCTGTAAAAGGCTTGACGATCTTTGGGGGCATGTTCAACAGCTAAGGTGGCTGCTCCGCCCCATTCACCGCCGACCGCAAAACCTTGTAATGCTCGAAATACCACCAATAAAACCGGTGACCACCAGCCAATACTGGCAAAGGAGGGTAACAGGCCAATGGCTGCCGTCGCTCCCCCCATGATCCACACCGTCAGCATCAGCATGCGTTTACGTCCCAATTTATCACCAAAATGGCCAAAGACGATGCCCCCTAATGGCCTGAATAAAAATCCCACACCGAAAGTCGCAAAGGAGACGAGGGTGGCCATGGTTGGGCTGATGTGTGGAAAAAAAACAGAATTAAACACCAACGCGGCAGTAATACCGTATAACAGGAAATCATACCAATCCACAACGGCACCCGCAAAACTGGCAATGGCTGCACGACGAGCCACTGCTGGTTGAAAGCGATCATTGATGGGCTGGGTGTGGGGCGCGGATGTAGGTGTAACAATCGACATAAATTTACTTTTCGTGAATAGGTGGTGGCTGTTGCGATGATTGGTCAATAACCCCCTCGCAAGCCTCTTTATTTTTTCTATACCATACCATGCGCGATGGCACGCTGAATACTGCAAAATCACGATGGCACAGGATAACCTCTGTTATTTCAGGATTGATCATTGCCGATTTAACACGCTGTTCCTGCTCAGTAAAAATCGCCCTGCGATAAGCCGTTCAACGAGATGACGCTTTGTTCCCTAGTCAGTGCCGGGGTTAGGCGATAATAACAGATTGGGAGAGGACGGATACGATGTGTGGTTGTGTGGTCTCAGTTTGAGAAACAATTCAGAAAGAAGAAGCAAGATTCGCTGTTGTGATTACACTCGTGATACATTGGTTAGGGCTTATATCTCACACAACAGAAATTTGTTATTCAATCACGGGTGAGCATTTTGTTTGATTTTGATTCAGGTATGCTGTCCGACAGGTATGCCAATACGAGACAGATCGGTCTATGCATGACAGGGCAATTTTAAAAACAGTGCAATTTAAAAATAATAAATAGACAAAAATAAAATGAATGAGGCGGATTATGACAACTCTAACAAACTGGCAAGCACGGTTTGAGCAATGGTTAACGATCAATTGGCAACATAATGACAAAGCTCACGATATAGCCCATTTGAAGCGAGTTTGGGCGACGGCGCAAAAAATACTTAAAGAAGAGACAACGGCGAATGAATTGGTCGTGATGACAGCCTGTTATTTTCACGATATTGTCAATTTACCTAAAAACCATCCTGAGAGGCATCTTGCTTCAACGTATGCGGCAAAACAGACGTTGCAGATATTACAAGCTGACTTTGCTGATTTTCCTGTGCTAGATTATCCGGCCGTTGCACACGCTGTCCGCTCGCACAGCTTCAGTGCGGGCATTGCCGCAGAAAGTCTTGAGGCGAAGATCGTTCAGGATGCAGATCGTTTAGAATCCTTGGGCGCCATTGGGTTGGCACGGGTTTTCTACACGTCAGGTGCGCTAGAGCGTGCGCTGTTTGACCCCGACGATCCTTTTGCCAATCATCGTCAGCTTGATGATCGCCGCTGGACATTGGATCATTTCCAACAAAAATTACTTAAACTGCCTGCCACAATGCATACCCCAGCAGGACGAAGAATGGCCAAATACAATATGGCATTTATGATCGAATATATGGCTAAATTATCTTCTGAATTACAGGGAGAGTTAGAGCAGGTTGATAACGCGGTGTATCAACATTTTATGGCGAAAATTGAATAAAACGAAAAGATAATTGGCGATACAAAGCGCAATATCTCTTCACGAGCAAACGACGTAGGCTACACTTAGTCTTCACTTATATATTTATATTCTCAGTGCGAGGGTGTGTTGTGTGGTTATGATTGTCATCAACGGTTTTTTTCGCTAATGGCGAGAATTAAATTGACGGTTTTGCGCCTTTATCAGTTGCAGAATGAGAGAATGATCGCCTGCCATGCGGAAGCTCGAATTTTTGCTGGTGAATATTTGGTGGCGACAGAGCAAATACAAGGTTTCACTGAAAGTCCGGTGAGCAAAATTATTCACCATTCTTATCCTGCCACGTTACCATTACGTGTGGAATGGCAATGTGAAGGCATTGCGGATATTCAGGTCAGTGCATATGACCCTTGTCACTGTTGTGACAAGGATGATGCCTAAAACTCGCAGAGAATAAACAAGGATAATGCCGTGGCAGCAACAAATTTGTTAGCTTTGATTGATGATATTGCAACTTTACTTGATGATATTTCAGTAATGGGCAAGGTCGCTGCAAAAAAAACAGCCGGTGTGTTAGGGGATGATCTTTCACTCAATGCTGAACAGGTATCCGGCTTTAATGCTAATCGAGAATTACCTGTCGTGTATGCAGTGGCGAAAGGCTCACTGATCAATAAACTGATTTTAGTGCCTTTAGCTCTGCTCATTTCTGCGTTTGTAGGTTGGTTGATTACGCCATTGATGATGGTGGGAGGATCTTATCTGTGCTACGAAGGGGCAGAAAAGGTCTGGCATAGCATAAAAATAAAAAGGCAATCTTCGCCTAAAGCAGCAATGACCCGTCAACAACAATTAGCTCAAATGGATCCTGAGCAAGCGAAACAATATGAAAAACAAAAAGTGCGGGGTGCCATACGGACAGATTTTATCTTGTCCGCAGAAATTGTTGTTTTAACGTTAGGCGTCGTTGCCCAGTCTTCGCTATTGAATCAAATTGTGGTTTTAGCGATGATTGCAGTGGGGGTTACGGTTGGCGTTTATGGGTTAGTCGCGATGATTGTCAAAATTGACGATCTTGGATTATGGCTTAAAGCGTGCCAAAGTGGGATAGTCAATCGCCTTGGGCTAGGATTATTATGGATCGCCCCGAGACTGATGAAATTTTTATCATTGGCGGGCACCGTGGCGATGTTTGTGGTTGGCGGTGGGATATTTTTGCACAGCTTTCAGCAGTTACATCATGCGGTTTTGCAGTCCCTGCCAGCCATGCCTGGTGTGTTACATACTCTGATGATTGATCTTGTTTTACCGATGGGATTAGGGGCGGTCATTGGTAGTATTGTGCTGGGAATGATTTCCTTGGTTGGTAAATGGCGTCAATCTCAGGAATAATTATTTTGTTTAATGACAAGGAGATTGTGATGAGTGATGAGATGTTTGAGTTTGATATCGATGCCCAATTGGCCGAAGCGGAAGCAAAGGCATTGCGTAAAGTTAACGCGCAACCGGTTGAATTAGAAGAGGATGAAGATTGCGAAGGGTGTAAAATTTGAGTTTGTAATTTGCCAATACGGTCAACACAGACCGTACTCCATTCGAACTGACATTATTGCAGCGAGAAACCTCGCTGCCCGTCTCAGGATGACTGCCCCATATTGACATAGATACCACTGGTCAAGTCTTCTGTTAGTTTAACAACATGGTAAATAACCTGTTTGTTATGGGTTTTAATTTTCCGCTTTATATTCCCTTTATGTGAAGAGATGGTCTTTGGTTTAATCTGCATTCTGTCGCACATTATTCTAGTATTAATTCCATCCATCCACATTTTCAACATATCTGATTCAGTTTTACTTAAAGTTAAAGGACGAATCACTTTGGATGCTAACTTGCGATTATTTCCGTAACTTTTATTTTTTAATAATTTTTCGAATGTATCTACTTTGATTGCTTTTGAAGTAATAATCACGTTGTGACGGATATAAAGAAAGTCATCATAGTTAGTGTTGGAAATTGAGATAAAAATACAGAATAAAGTATTGGGATATTTACTAATAAGTTCTTTTAAATGCTGATTATGCCCATATTCAGTATAGAAATAATCTTCAGATAGAAAAACAATATCTGGAAGGATTTCCATAAAGTCATCATTTAACTGTTTGATACAGCTGAAAAAAGATACATTTTCGTCAGGAATGCCAAGTTCAGACAGGCATTGATTCATGCCTAGTTGGGTAAACTTACAATTATCGAGAATGAGTATGTTCATACAGATCTAGTCCTGGAAAATATTTAATCAAACTTTCATGCAGATTATTAAGCGAGTAGAGTGATCTTTTCTCATTACAAGCAAAGTATTTAAGACTTAAATCCCTGTCATTGATAGCAATCCCAATAATCGTATTCAATAGGCTAAACGAACTGTAAAATGTGTTAAGCATTTATGAATACTGGCTATATTAATAACATGGGAATTTTCTCATGTCCATTATCAATGTTAAAAATAGAGTAATAAAATTTATTCTAGTAAAAAATTTAATATAGACAAAATTAATCAATTGGCACGGTGCAGAATGACTTAGGATGATCCGTCCAAGTGTTGCAATATTTTCGCATTGGCAAAATCATCCGAAGGTGGTATTAGATAGATGAAGAAATTTTCAGTTGTTGGTGATAATTCAGACATATTGAAGTTTCTGTTGCTATTTGTATGTATATAATAATGGAAGATTACTATAACATTGGTTTACTATTGGGGGCCGAAATGGATGTAGCATACAAAGATCAAAATACGACATTGTGTTTGCAGGAGTGGCAGGAGGCCTTAGCGATGGATCTCGCGATAGGGATGGCTTCCCGATTCAGTGATTGTAACCAACCTGAGCATTTTAAGCAGACTCTGGCTAAATATTTATCTATTTATAGACCATTAATGCAAGAACTTTATTCCTAATAACGTGATAGGCGAGGGAATGGAACACATTCGCTTGCTTTTTCATCGAATCATTTCACCGAAGCATTTTTAGTCTCTAACTCTGCCACCTCATTCGTTAGCGAAGAGCCCCCCTGCGAATGGGGGGGCAAACCACCTCGTCATAACGTATCCTTAGGGTCATCAGATGACAGGACCTTGTGCTGCTGTTTCCGCTCTCTTGTTTTACTGCTATAACGTGCAAGGGAGGCGGACTGAAATTTTTGCGGCTGCTGCATTGGCTGATGGTATATCGCTTGATTGGACGCTATAATCGTGCACAGGCATTGCCGAGTAAGCGATGTCAGTCAGAGAGGTCATAACAAAATAACCTAAAAAGTGTCATTATGTAGGAGTCATCGTTGTGTTTGCAGAGTTTGGCGTAATCAATTTCTGGACTTATCTGGCCGGTGCCACGGTGTTAGTTCTGATCCCAGGACCGAATACCTTATTTGTTCTTAAAAATAGCGCTTCTTTTGGGATAAAAGTCGGCTATTTGGCTGCGATAGGTGTCTTTATTGGCGATGCGATACTGATTTCCCTGTCTTATGCGGGCATCGCTACATTAATGCAAACCAACCCTATTTTATTCAGTTTGGTGAGGTGGTTTGGCGCCGTTTATTTGTTATGGATGGGCCTGAAAATGCTGTATAGCACCTATCGAAGTGATAAGCCTACTGCGGTTAAAATCAGTAGCAAAACAGGACGGACTGCCTTTAAACGTTCTATTTTATTGAGCGTGACCAATCCTAAAGCCATCATTTTCTATGTTTCCTTTTTTGTGCAATTTATTGATATTCAATCTGGGCATACTGGCGCAGGGTATTTTATTTTGGCGGTGGTTCTCGAGCTGATCAGTTTAGCTTATCTGAGTTTTTTGATTTTTTTCGGTACTTATTTCACCCGGGTTGTCGGTTCACGAAAATGGTTTAAAAAGATAGGCAATACGTTATTTGGTTTGTTATTTCTTGGTTTTGCGGCCCGCTTAGCGACGCTACAGTAGTCGTCAAGGAGGGCTATGAGTTCAGAATAACCTCGATTGCCCTTGTCGATATGACTGACTGAGTACGTAATGGGCAGGGACAGCTAGTCTACCCGACATGTTAAAGCTGATTTTTTTGACAGAAGGCTTCAAAACTGAGGCCTTGAGCCTCGGCTTGCTGTCGCAAGTAAAACTCAATGGCCTGTAAGGCGAGTTCTTTATCTGTTTCGACAAGCTGTATCGAGAAAATAATGCCATCGAGTTGTTTTTGGCGTAGAAAAGCGGCATAAATGCGCTGCTGCTGTATGCCGATGAAGTCCGCAAGAGAAAAACCAGCATGTTGTGCTTCTTGTTCTGTCAGTGCATCCAAGGCCTGTTGATATTCTGGGTTTGCCGCAAAAAAAATCTGGCAGGCTTCGTTATAGTAGTCACTCAGTGTTTTCACAGGGTTATTCCGAATAAAATACAACACAGGTTAAGTGTACCTGTTCCATGTGGCGCTGTCAGCGTCGTTTGCTAGGATTTTAGTTAAAATTGGTATTACAATTGGGCTGTGCTGTTGTCAAACACGGTGGCTAAACCTTACTTTTATTTAATTCAATTTTAGAGAAAGCACAAAGATGAAAAAGTGGTTACTGGCTTCAATGCTTTTACTGAGCGGCTGCGCGCAGCTTACCAGCTATAATCAGGTTGTTAAAACGCCAGATCCGTCCTTGGTCGGAGTATGGAAAACGGTTGGGCCGCAGAAGGCATTGCGCAGCCCGCAAGCGAGGGCCACCTTAATCATTAGCAAAGATGGTGATACCTTTGACTGTCGTCAATGGCAACGCACCATTGGAAAACCAGGTAAGCTTGCTAACATCGATAATCAACAAGTCGTGGTGAACCGGCTTTTGCGCATACAACCCCTGACCTTACATGGCCAGAAAATCCACTATGATGGACTTGAATTGAATCGCGTTGACGCTGTGGATAGTGATTGTGCTGCGTATTTACAATACAGCCAAAATCACCCCTCGTTGGATGTGGTGCAGTCTATTGTTTACTGATTTGCAGCATAACTCGCGCAACCGCATGGGGGAACGGTGACATTCCAGCTGTTATTCTTGCGGCTAACCACTCTCTTCTTAACCATTCAGTGAGGAGGAGAGTGGTCAACGATACGTTAATCTTAACCGATGGTCATCAGACTGGCATTCCCGCCTGCGGCAGCAGTATTGACACTGAGTGACCGCTCAATCAATAACCTTTCCATCATAATGGCTGTCTCACCTTGAGCAAATCCTTGAACACTGACGATAGGACCATCACGATCGGCGACTTGACGAGTAACGTGACTCAGTTTATCAGCATCGCCATGATAAATGACGCCATCATAATGCGCCGAATAGACATGTTCGGCACGATCGATAAAGTGCTTAACCGCCGTCGGTAGGGAATTGTAGAGGGCCTGATGAGGCTGATCCTGTGGCCATAAAATACGACATCCAGTGATGATCACCGCCGCTAACTGGCATAAGATGTCCTCATCTTGTTCAGCAAGGCATAAGATACGCTCTCGGGGCAGCAGGGTATAGCTATTTCGTTCGCCTGTTGGTCCCGGCAATAGCAATGTCGAATAACTGAGGTTATTGCTGATGTATTGCTGGCATAACGTATGTAAAGCAGGGTGTGTGTCTCGAGTCCACTGTTGTAAAGCCTCTATTGCGGCCACGTTTTCAACTGGGCGGCTATCAATCGACTTTAAGCCTTTGGCGACCAGTGTGGCCTTACTACTGTGGGCGGGATGACTGGCCAACAGTCGGTAGAGGTAAAGTGGTCCCCCCGCTTTCGGCCCTGTGCCCGATAATCCCTCACCACCAAAAGGTTGAACGCCAACCACGGCACCCACCATATTGCGGTTAACATACAGATTGCCCGCTGCAATTTGATTGGTTGCAATTGCAATTGTTTCATCGATGCGGGTGTGGATCCCAAAGGTGAGGCCATAGCCACGACTATTAATTTTACTGAGTAGCTGTGGCAGCTGGTTAGTACGATAACGGACAACGTGCAACACGGGGCCAAAAATCTCTTTAGTCAGATCAGTCACATCATTGAGTTCAATGATGGTCGGTTTGACGAAGGTGCCAGACTGCATTAAGTGTTGTTCGTTAGCGATGGGCTGGCAATATTGATTGACAGGGAACCCGAGTTCACGCATCTCAGAGATATGCTGATCGATCACCCTTTTGGCGTCATGATCAATCACAGGACCAATATCAACAATCAGTTGCTGTGGATCGCCAAGACGACACTCCGCAATGGCGCCGCGTAACATTTTCAGGGTATGTTCGGCAACATCTTCTTGTAGACACAATAGACGCAATGCTGAACAGCGTTGACCTGCACTATCAAAAGCAGAGGCAACAATATCTGTCACGACCTGTTCAGTCAGTGCTGAGGAATCGACGATCATGGCATTGATGCCGCCAGTTTCAGCGATAAGGGGGATAGTCTTGCCTTCGGTATTGAGGCGCTTCGCCAATACCTTTTGGATCTGGGTTGCCACCGCGGTTGAGCCTGTGAACATCACCGCGGCAATGCGGGGATCGGCGATAAGCTTCGCTCCAACGGTTTCTCCTTCACCGGGCAGAAATTGCAACACGCCTGACGGGATCCCGGCTTCCAATAAAATGCGTACGGCTTCCGCCGCAATCAATGGTGTTTGCTCTGCCGGTTTGGCAAGGACAGTATTACCTGTCGCAAGGGCTGCTGCAATTTGACCGGTGAAAATGGCCAGAGGGAAATTCCAAGGGCTGATACAGACCACGGGACCCAGCGGACGATGAGTTTCATTATCGAAACTCTCAGCGACTTGAGCTGCATAGTAATTGAGAAAATCAACCGCTTCTCTGACTTCAGCAATGGCATTGGCGTAAGTTTTGCCTGCTTCACGCACTAAGATCCCCATTAACGGCTGGATCCGTGAGCCCATGATCATCGCGGCGCGTTTTAAAATGGCGGCGCGTTCGGAGGGGGGCGTGGCGAACCAGATTGATCCTTGCTCGATACTGGCTGTCAGTGCGCAATCCATTTGCTCTGGCGTCGCATTGGAAACGTGACCAACAATGTCCTGAATGCAAGCCGGATTGATAACGGGTTGACTTGGTTCGCTTGGGCGTTCAGCCGCAATGATCGGTTGTGCGATCCAAGGTTCTGAGGCGGAGTTAAGCAGGGCACTGGACAAGGAGGCCAAACGGTGTTCATTGGCCATATCGACACCCGCAGAATTGCTTCTTTCTTGACCATACAGTTCAGCCGGTAATCTGATTTGTGGATGAGGCAGTCCGGTCTTTCCTTCTTGGTAAGCAATGGCGCCGATGGTTTTAACGGGATCGACAATTAAATCATCGAGCGACAATTTTTTATCTGAGACTCGATTCACAAAGGAAGTGTTAGCGCCATTTTCCAACAGGCGGCGAACCAAGTAGGCAAGTAAGGTTTCGTGAGTGCCAACCGGGGCATAAATGCGACAAGGTCGGTTCAATTTACCCTGAGCGAGTGGGCCGACAACTTGCTCATAGAGGGGCTCACCCATGCCATGCAGGCATTGAAATTCATATTGACCCGGGTAGTAATTATTACCTGCAAGTTGATAGATGGCCGCCAAGGTGTGCGCATTATGAGTGGCAAATTGAGGGTAAATCAAACTGGGTGCCGAGAGCAGTTTTCTGGCGCAGGCAATGTAAGAGGCATCAGTATAAACTTTTCGGGTGTAAACGGGATAGCCTTCTAATCCGTCAACTTGCGCACGTTTGATTTCACTGTCCCAGTAAGCCCCTTTCACTAATCTTACCATCAATCGGCGACGACTGCGGTTAGCCAGATCAATCAGAAAGTCAATCACAAAAGGACAACGCTTTTGGTAGGCTTGGATAACAAAGCCGATACCGTTCCAGCCTTCAAGTTCAGGTTCAAAACAGAGTTTTTCTAACAGATCGAGTGATAATTCCAGTCTGTCCGCCTCTTCTGCATCAATATTAATCCCAATATCATAGTGACGCGCTTGCAGGGTGAGGGATTTAAGGATGGGATACAACTCGTTCATGACTCTGTCATATTGAGCGCGACTATAACGAGGATGTAGGGCAGATAATTTGATGGAAATGCCTGGGCCTTCATAAATACCTCGGCCATTCGAGGCTTTGCCAATGGCATGGATCGCTTGTTGGTAGGACACTAAATAATTTTTTGCATCCTCTGAGGTTAAGGCGGCTTCACCTAACATATCATAGGAATAGCGAAATCCTTTATCTTCAAAACGGCGAGCGTTAGCGAGGGCTTCGGCAATCGTCTCGCCAGTAACAAATTGTTCACCCATCAGCCGCATTGCCATATCAATCCCTTTACGGATCACAGGTTCGCCACTTTTACTAATTAAACGATTAAGAGACGTAGAGAGATTGGCCTGATTGTGGGTTGCCACCAGCTTACCGGTGAACAATAATCCCCATGTAGCGGCGTTGACAAACACGGAACTACTTTGTCCAAGGTGTGACTGCCAGTTACCGTGACTGATTTTGTCACGAATTAATGTATCACGAGTGGCCTTATCTGGGATACGCAATAAGGCTTCAGCCAAGCACATCAATGCAATCCCTTCTTGGGAGGAAAGGGAGAACTCCTGCAATAAATTTTGAACCATCCCAGCCCGACCATGATTGGCTTTTTGGCTACGCAACTTCTCAGTCAACTGAGAGGCGAGTTGATGAACCTTGTCTGCTATTGTATCGGGAAGTCGAGCCTGTTCGAGGATCATCGGTACCATGTCTGTCTCAGGGCGTCGCCAAGCGGCGGTAATTGCTGATCGGATCACGGATTGAGGTAAGACCTGTTCAGCAAAATCAAGAAAAGGTTGCACCGTGTTGGCAGTGCCATCATCGACGAAGATAGGCTGAGTATCTTCATTTTCAATCGGGGCAGATGAATAGATACTCTGTCCGGACTCAACCTGTTCCAATAGGTTATAAATGGCTTGTTTAATTAACCAATGCGGCGTACGGTCAATTTCCAATGCTGCTTTTTTAAGTCTTTCTCGGGTCAGCTCATCAAGCTTGACTCCCATCGTTGTACTTGCCATTGCCACTCCTGTAACATCTTCTGTTGCGCTAAGTAAAGACAGAATATCGCCTGAGTTGCAACTTTGTGCAACCGTATTTATTGCAAAATTGTGACGAAAAAGGAAAAAAGAATTCATTACTGAGTATCAATGATTATTTCAATAAGACCGAGAATCAGAATCTATAAACGAGACCTAATACTGAATTTTTGCTATTAATAAGTGAAAAAATTTGAGGTGCATCATCATTGGGGAAAATTTAAAGTGAGTCCTCACCGGTTAAGTGTTACTTATTTGTTAAGGAATGGTGGCGATGGCTGATGTGGCTGGTTGCAACGCTGACAATCGAAACGGATAGACACTCTGTGCCATCCACGACTCAGTAGCATCATTTTACTAATAATCAAAATAGAATTGGGGAGTAATGATGGATAGCACTCCATTGATCGTGACATTTGTTGTTTATATTGCCGGTATGATATTGATTGGCTTTATGGCATGGCGTTCAACGAAAAACTTTGATGACTACATTCTCGGTGGCAGGAGTTTAGGGAGTTTTGTCACCGCTCTGTCTGCTGGCGCATCTGATATGAGTGGCTGGTTATTAATGGGGTTACCCGGCGCCATATTTATTTCAGGCATATCAGAAAGCTGGATCGGTATCGGATTAATTATTGGTGCTTGGTTTAATTGGAAATTAGTGGCGGGGCGCTTACGGGTCCAGACTGAGCACCACGGCAATGCTTTGACATTACCAGATTATTTTACCCACCGTTTTGAAGATAAATCACGATTGTTACGTGTGATCGCGGCAGTAATTATTTTGGTGTTTTTCACCATATATTGTGCTTCCGGCATCGTTGCTGGGGCCAGACTATTTGAAAGCACCTTCGGCATGAGCTACAACACCGCCATGTTAGCAGGAGCCGCTGCGACAATTATCTATACCTTTGCTGGTGGTTTTTTGGCGGTGAGTTGGACGGATACCGTCCAAGCCAGTCTAATGATTTTTGCCTTAGTGCTGACGCCAGTCATTATTATCTTTAATTTAGGTGGTGTACCGGATGCACTAAATGAAATTGCCCAGTCTGCACCTCAAAAATTAGATATATTTCACGGTTTATCGGCGATAGGGATCTTATCTTTGTTGGGATGGGGACTGGGGTATTTTGGACAACCTCACATACTGGCTCGTTTTATGGCGGCGGATTCCCACCGTTCGATTCCCGCAGCTCGACGCATTGGTATGAGTTGGATGGTACTTTGTCTATTGGGTGCCGTGACAACCGGTTTTTTTGGTATTGCTTGGTTCGATACTCATCCTCAATTAGCCGGTCCAGTAAACAGTAACAGTGAACGTGTCTTTATGGAGTTGACGAGATTATTATTTAACCCTTGGATCGCGGGGGTTTTACTTTCGGCAATTTTGGCTGCCGTCATGTCCACACTCAGTTGCCAGCTGTTAGTCTGTTCCAGCGCTTTAACGGAAGATTTCTATAAAGGGTTTATTCGTAAACATGCCAGTCAGAAAGAAAAAGTGTGGGTGGGTCGGTTGATGGTTTTATTGGTCGCCATTATTGCCATACTGCTTGCCAGCAACCCAGACAACAAAGTCTTGGGGCTGGTCAGTTATGCTTGGGCTGGCTTTGGTGCAGCCTTTGGGCCAGTGATCCTTTTCAGTTTATGCTGGAAACGAATGACACGCAATGGCGCGCTAGCAGGGATGATCACGGGAACGCTCACTGTCATTTTGTGGAAGCAATATGGCTGGAGTGAATTGTATGAAATTATTCCCGGTTTTCTCTTTGCCTGTTTGGCTATCCTTGTATTTAGCCTATTGGATAAAGCGCCATCAGCAGCAATGCAACAACGCTTTAAGCAAGCGAAAGATGATTACCATTCGGAGCATTGAAGAGCGAACAGGTTTAAAGATTATCATTCAACACGCCTTAACACCTTTATCAAAGAAGGGGAACGGTAACAGCAAAGTAGTAAAATAGACGATGAGTCCCTGTGAGATCTCACTGCCCCATGTTTAGCAATAATGGGGTTGTGAGTGACTCGTTTATCTGCAACACTCAACTTCAGAAGAAAAACAATCAGCAAGGTCGCTTCCCGCTTGCTGACACCATCACCATCATGCTAAGAGAAAAGGGACAGCCGTCTGATCGGGATCCGATGTAAGCGAGACCACTGATAGCAAAGCCTGATTTCATCATCTCCCCTCTGTTTTCTGCTGATTATTGATAAGTGAAAGTGAAGGTGGCTGAGGCATTTGCTTCACCTGTGGTAATCGGATTCGCGATTTGATAATAGCGACTTTGTAACGGGATAAGAAACATCCCAGATTGCAGGGCATGGCTGACTGGAGTATCCACATCCAAAGTGAATGGCGTATTATTCATCAGTAGCTGAATACCAATCCCTGAAGCAGCATTCGCACTCTGATTCAACTGGAGAACGCCAAGGCTCGGATCATAAATATTGCCTGAGACGCGTAGACTGACTAATGTGTTTGCCTCACAAAGAATGGGAATAGTAAAATTACGGGTATTGCTGTCACCCGGCCAACTGCCGATACCCGAAAACTTTTTCTTTTGTATTTCGCCCATAGAAACAGGAATGACACGATTCATTACCGTACAACCACCGGAAATCACTTGAAAGTTATTAGTATGAACTTCAACTTCATTTCTTTGCCATTGATTATTATTACGTAGGATAAAGGCTGCGACACGCCCTCCATTTACTTGGCCTGTGTCTGTTGTATCTTCTGTTTTAAAATAACTTATTTTTATCGTACCTTGCAGGGGTTGATTATGTAAGAATCTATCCTGGCAGACAAGTTTATTATTCATGTTATTATCACCAATATCTTCACCATCAACGTAACCCGATGCATGGCAGTTATTGATATCCTGTATGCCGACAGCGAAACCAATGCCACGAATATTCGTTTTATAAATTCTACGGCTGTTGAGCATTTTATAATATGAGCCATAAGCTTTGCCACCAAAGGCCTGATAGTCCAGCGGTGGATTCGTATTATTACAATTAAATGCATCAATGACAGGCGTGACGTTTTCACTACCAATTTGAGTGCCGATGGGTAGATTTTTTTGTATATAAATATCAGGTATATTTAGCGTGATTCTAATATTATTAGTATTGCAAACATAAGCATATGTCCTAAAAGAGAACATAATAATCACAAAAAGGGTTAATTTTAAAGGAATCAAAATATTCATTCACTCTCCTATTTACAATCAACTGTAATCAATGAAAGATTTTCACTTTCTCTCGTATGATAATGTGTAGAACATGCGCCATCGTGCCAAGTAAGATGTAAGGTTCCTGAGCTGGGAACGCCACTGAGATATACTCTGCCGCGATCATTGACAATACCTTCACGGATCAGGGTGTGATTTCTAATGGTGGCCTGAGCACCGAGGGGTATCGCTGGGTTCGTGATTTTGAAAAGGATTTTCTTGCCGCGTAAGGTGGGGTAATTTGCTAGGACGACGGCACCTGCGGTTGGCGTAACGGTGACAGTATCTTTCAATAGGTCAATATTTTGAGGTAATTGAGCCGTATCTAAAGACAACGTGGTAGTTCGATAAGGTGCAAGATAAGGGATCACAGCAAGGCCATCTTTATCTGTAAATATCCCGGTTTGATTAAGGACACGAACATCACTGGCATCTGTCGCGTGAATTAAAGCGATGCTATTACCTAAAGATTGACTGAACGTATAACCATAACGATGTATTAATATTCCTCCAGACATACCATAGTTAATGTCACTTTTCCCTTCACTGTAGTGATATGCCGCTTGGTACTCCGCATATTTCCCTTTATAATTTAAACTTAGGTTGCTGGTATTATCTTTGTTTATTTGATTTTCATTACTGATATTTTGTTGAAGATTATAAGATAAATTATTGTTTTCTAACGCAGTACCATTGATACCAATCGAAGAGAGTAAGCTATGATTATTAGATAAATTAGATGAAAGATTGATCCAACTCGACGGTAAGAGTGTTGAGAGTGGGATCTGCACACTGAGAGAATAGATTTGATCACTGTTGTGATAGATGGGGTTTTTAGTATAACTGTAATTTAAAGTATAACTGAATGATTTGAAATTATGACTGTTGCCAATCGACAAGCTAAACTCTTTTCCTGCAAGATCCCAATAGTTTTGTAAATAACTGCTAATATATATACTGCTATCACTCAAAATACGTTGATTCAGATTGAACACAGCTTTATTTTTTTTCTGACTTGATATATCCCAAAAAGAATAATCCGTATCGTTCTCGGTAAAATGGGAGGAGTTTGGCTTATAAACAGGATACTTACTATTCGCTTCAGCAAAATCATAATAACCGGATGTTGAATAACGGTATCCCGAAAGACTGATATTGGTTCCTGAAGACAGGATATTTTTAGAATAGTTAAATCGAAATGAATTACCTCGATAACGTTGTTGTTGACGTCGTGTTTCTGCGAAGGTTACATCGAGAGACATGGCACCAATGTAGCCTAACACTTTCCCCGTTCCCAATGAGACAGCATGATAATCTTTGGATAGGATACTGCCACCGTAAGCGGTCAATAGCCAAGGTAAACCGACAATAAGCTCGCTATGAATAAAAAAGGGTTGAGTGCTGCTGGTGTGATTGGCTGCGTATTTTCCGACATTAAAGTTATATTTAATGCGACCTTCTCTTACCATCATAGGGACGGCGGAGAAAGCTTGATAAAACTGTCGTACTGAACCATCGGCTTCACGGATATTGATTTGTAAATCACCACTGCTGGAAGTTGGGTAGAGATCTCGTATTTCAAACGCACCAGCCGGAACATAGCTCTGCCAAATAATATTACCATTTTGTTTGACCGTGACTTGTGCATGACTTTGTGCAATGCCACGGATGATTGGTGCGAATCCGCGTAATCTCTCCGGTTGCATTTCATCATCAGAGGCTAATTGAATGCCGCGGTAAGAAAAGCTATCAAACAGGCTACTATCAATATAGGTATCACCCACAGTAAACTGACTTTTTATTGCACGTATATCATGACTGGCATAAGTATCAAAACTTTGCCAATGGTTGCGTCCTTGACGGTTTTTTGCATAAATCGAATAATTTCTTATACGCCAGCCATAGATATTCAGTCCATTTCTAAGATTCAAATAGTTGTCATTTTGTTGTGCACGATAATAACTGCCACTTTTATGAGAGCCGGAATAAGAGTAATTTAATATCAATGCATTGATTCCATCATCCCATTTATCTATGGAAATAGAATTACGAGGTTGATTTCCCATATATCTCTGTGGGATTGATAAAAAAAGTGTTTGCTTGTTAAATTGATAATTTAAACTTGCATTTGGAATATGTTTTCCAATATCGCAGATTTTTTTTTGCTCGGGCATGTTTCGCCATATGGGGTCATCATTACCCGTCACTCCCCATTTAATGAGATCGATTTTTTTAATGCAAGGGGTGAGTTCTCCATGACGAATGAGGGTTTCTAATTTACTTTCTCCTAAATTTTGACCATTTAGGATAATATTAATTTGATACCAGCCAGGTAATTGGCCATGACGTTTTTTGAAGAAAGAAAGGTCGATTTCTTTATTATTTTTACCACCGGTATAAACCGAGTAAACATCAAAATAGTCATCAGCAAGACATTGCACTGGCAGTAATAGATAAAGATTAAAACCCCACGCTATTCTGACCAGAAAAAATAATTTGAAGACAGTGTATCTCTTCATAATGAACCTATGAGCCTAGTTTACATTTTTAGATACTTTTTCGGTAATGCTGCCATAATCATTGATGGCATTCCATGTTGCTGTTTTAGCCTTCTTACCTTTGTAATCAAAGTGAAAAGCTGACTTCGCTGCAATCGTCGTGATGTTTTTTTGTGGTTGACCATCTAACGAAAACTGATAAATTGAAATATTATATTCAGTCGGGTTTGAAATGATAATTTCATTTTTCTGGGCACGAATGTTGAGTTGCGTATACGCTTCATCCGGTTTCCCTTTTAATGCAGAAGGTCGATAAAATAACTTTATTTTGGTATTGACAGCGATTAATAACTGATTAGTTTTATTTTTATCTATAGAAGGGATACTCTTGATATTTAACCAGAATAGGGACTCTCTATCTTTCGTAAGGGGTTTGCCTGTGTACACGACACGGACAGAATTTTGCTCGCCAGCCTCTAATTTAAATATTGGTGGTGTGGTTAAAAACGTATCATCATTGCCATTATTACTGTTGTTATCGATCCAAGACTGAATAAGATAAGGTTTGTCATCGGGGTTATTGACACTGATATTGGCTTGATTTACCTTTTCATTATAAATCAATCTAGTGCCTCCGATCTCAACACCTGCATAAGTGGATAGATTGATGAACATCCCTGCCAATGTAATGGCGTAGTGAGGCCTAAAAAATAACATACTTTCTCCTTTATAATGATATGGAGATAGACTCCATATCATTGCCAATTAGTTATAAATGACGGTAAAGGTTGCCGTTGCGTTAGCACTGCCTGCTTTGATTGCACCGACAGCTTGATACTTAGCAATGTAATTAAGATGATTCACGTTACCAGTCGTCGTCACGAGTTTTTTGACGGCAGAGTGGGTTGCCAGTGGGATGAGTGTTGCTGTGTCTTCTTCATAAATACCGACAGCAATCCCTTTCGCCGTTTGGCCTGAGTTGAGGGCTAAGAGATTATTGTCATTAGGATCATGGATACCATCAAAAACAACGGATGCGTTTGATGTTGCTGTTGGACAGGCTGATAATGTGATTGTAAATTTGGTCGGTGCGGATGAGGCTCCGATAGTATCAAGGCTTTTTTCTGATATTTGGCCTAACGGGATATCTTGCGTTAGGGTATCTACTGTACAGGCGGTATCAATAATAGAACCAGTGAAATTAATTGTGCCATCGTAGGCGTATGACATAAAAGGAAATAATGATAAAAGTGGAAGGATAATTAATCGTTTAATTTGCATAGCGTTCACCTAAGTATGAAAGGGAGAATGTGTGATCAAGCGAAATAGCAATACGCTTATTTTATGACTTTAAATCATACTTAAATGATAAATTAAAGTTAATGGCAAAAAAATAACGATAAGACAAATAAATGTAATCTAAGTCTGATTTTTATAATCTTGTAAATTCCGTGTTTATATCTTGGTTTAATTATTAATTAATTTTAATTTATTTTTTTTGTTTTTATATTAATTAATAAATACCCTTCTAATATTTAAGTTAAGTTAAACTGTTTTTATTCAATCATATAAATTAATTTATTTAATTTATCATGCTATTGGTTGTCTGAGTCGAGGGGCTTTTTGTTTTACCATTTCCGTTAATAATGCCGTCTTTTTATTCATTGTTAGACCCATTTAAATTCCGCTGCATCGATTAAATATCCCATTTTACAGCTCGTTAATTCACTCTCTATTTTTCATGGTAAATAACTTGGTTGATTATATTGCTCATGTTATTTCAATTGATGATTTTTTACTGTGTTAATGGTCTGGATTTACATTAATTTCAAGAAGGCTTAAATAATTGTTTATATAGTAAAGCTTATGTGATTTTATAGAGGGTATTGCTTCCTCTTTTATTAAAATCTGATCGTCATCAAAAAAATTATATCTTTATGTTTTGTATTTCGGGTGTTTTTCTATTACATGTTCTGCGATTAAGTTAGCTACAGTTTTTTCTTATCTGCTTGGCTTGAATGTTCGGGGCTCTTTTTATTTAATTAATTCAGGTAAGATAAGAAAAATAAAGAGGAAGACTGTCCCTGTTTCTTTTATTCGCCTCTATTATGTTGTGATTTCATTTTATCCACGTCACGTTCTATTGTCATCTCAACCTGAAATATTAGCGCATGAGGAGGTTCAGTAAACAGTGATCTGATAAAGCGAAAAGGCGAGTTATTCTCGAACCGAGTTTTTGTGATCCACATTGGTGTGCAGCTTAAAACGCCTGATGTGAAGAAAGGCAGAAAGCCAAAAGTACGCCGGGAATGCTAGGGTGGATATTGATAGTCATTCCAGATGTAAAATTAAGATCTAGGTGGTAAAAAGATCGGAATGGGGCTGATAGGATGACTAAGCGTTAACGGGAAGAGGGAAAGTGTAAGGGGCAGGTTACAGGAAAGTGATTAATACACCATAACGCTTATCACAGACTTTACTTGCATTGCCTATCGAATATCATGATGATTGTATACGCTTAGTGAATCAGTATCCTTGTCCTGAATGCTGAGCAAACCAAGAATGCTTCGCTCAGCTAGCCGGGATCCTAAAATTCCTGCCTATTCCTTAAAACCCTGAGGTTGACCTTATCTTTGGTTGTCACTTAACCTTATTATAGCGAAAGCCTGATCACGCCTCAAATAACCACGCGCCGAGATAGGATCCGGGTTGTGGCGCGGGTGGGATATAAAATAAGGCGCTGCCTATATGAGAAATATATTCATTTAATGCGTCAGACGCGCCCAATTTTTTTTGTATTCTCACAAAATGGTCAGGATCATTTTGATAGCTGACAAACAGTAGGCCGGCATCGAGTTGTCCAACTGTATTCAAACCATCGGTATAATTATACGATCGACGAAGTATGCGGATCCCTTCATTATGTTCGTGAGCCGCGAGGTGAATATGCGAATTAACCGGGATTAGCAGTTCACCTTCAGTATTCTTTTTATCAAATTGTGGTGGATCAAATTCATGTTCGCCGCTGAGGGGCGCTCCACTGACTTTAAAGCGACCAAAGACTTGATTTTGATCACTCACCCGATCTGTATCCCAGTTCTCAATGTGCATGCGAATTTTCCGCACAACCTGATAACAGCCATGATGCTGCCACTTGGCACCTTGATTGATCCAGACATGTTGATGAAAATCAGCAGGCTCAGTGATATTACGTGTCCCATCTTTAAAACCAAATAAATTCCTTGGTGTACTTTGCTCTTTTCCTGCCGAGGCGCGACCGAATCCCATCACTGTCCAGCGAGTGCTGGCACTGCTCAACGTATTGGCGATACGGCTTAAGACTCGAATGGCATGCCAGGCAACTTGAGGATCATCAGCACAGGCTTGCAGCGAGAGATCGCCTCCGGTCAATTCTGGTTGCAGATTATCCGAAGGGAGTGCTGGCAAAGGGGTTAATAAAGCGGGGCGGCGGTGTTGCAAACCAAATCGATGATCAAACAAGCCGGGACCTAACCCCAGAGTGACGGTCAGCGCGGCAGGAGCCAAACCTAACGCTTCGCCACTGTCTAGACCAATGGCATGAGGTCGTGTGGGTTCAACTTGGCCAACCGGTTGGCCTGCCATTAATTGGGCAATGGCGGAAGACCAACGTGCCAAGAGTACTTGTAATGCGGCTTTATCTTTACAAGTGACGTCAAACGTCATGAAAATACAATGCCGTTGTGGTGGGGTGGTGATACCGGCTTGTCCCGCTTTGCCGTAAAAAGGAATACTTTGGGTTAGGTCAATGCGATCATTCTGCGATTCGCTTTGATTGTCGATCGTTTGTTTAGCATGGCTGAGGGCAGGAAGGGTCAAGGCGCCTGCCACGACACCGCCGAGTAATTTTCTGCGATGAGGATCCCTAATTGTCTTATCGGTGGTGTTGTTGCTCACTGAACACCTCCAGCAGCAACTTTAGCTGCAATTCGCGCCAACGGCTCTTGTAAGGACTGGACAGCACGACTAAGGAGAGGGCCAGCCTTGACTTTCAGTTGCGGCGTATAATATTGGAAACCGCCAAGGTTTGTAGGGACGCGGTATTGGTTCAGCACGGATTTGACATGGGCGAACTGTGCTTCGATTTGTTGTGTGAGTTTAGGGTCGATTTTTTTCATACCGGGTTTGAGAAACGCAAAGGCTTGTTCTGCGCCTTCAATATTAGCCGAAAAATCCAGTAAATCGAGATGACTGTAGGCTTCTTCCTCGCCATTGATTTTGGTGTTCTGGACTTCTTCTAATAATGAAGCGGCACCGTTGGCGAGATCTTCAGGATTAAAAGTCAGTTTATTGGCCAACTTTGCCAGTAGAGTCACATGTTCGGTTAACTGTTTGGCCAGTTGCTGTGTTTGTGAAGAAATCTGCTGTTTTTGAAAGAGATCGCGTTCAATCGCATGAAAACCATGCCAGCCTACAGACGGATCTAAATTTGATGCCCGCATATCAATCAAGTAGTCAAGATTGCCAGCATTGTCCGTGGCGTTATGGCCCTCTAGCAAGAAGCCTTCCACATCAGATTCGATGTGTTCGTAAAATGGTCTCGCATGCGCATAGGCTGCTTTTGCCGCCACGAGATCCCGCTTATCAATTGCCTGTTGCAATTGTATCACCGCAACACGCATATTTTCGGCGACCCCAGTCACATAATGCTGATAACCTTCGGTACCTTGTTTGAGTAATTCAGCGACACTGTCATGTTTGCGACTTTTGTTCTCCCCACTGATTTGAAATGCGATGGTTTCTTGGTGGGCGCCGGGACAATAAATCTGATAATCACCGCGATCGAGCGTGAGAGTCAATGAGACCGCAGGCAATCCCGGTGCCAGATTTTCTTTTTCACCTAATATACGATTATCGCTTAATAGCTCAATTTCATTAATTGCGGTCGCTGATACATTTTTGACCGTAAAGGTCACCGGCCCGGCTTTTGCTTGTGTAAAATCAAGCTGACACTGACCGCCATGTTGATCAGTGAGTTGCAGGTTAATCTGAGATACGCCATGTTTTATCGGCGCCAATAGGGTATCTGCACTGTAGGCATACCCGCCGGTCAGCAGTAATGGACTGATGCCAGTGATGATTTGCAGGATTTTTACCCTGTATTTTACTTTGTTCATGATATGTTCTCGTCAAATTAAAATGGATGAGGCAAGGTATAGACTGCTTTTCAGTGGCTGTAAGGGAGCCGAGCAGACTGTCGCCACAAACTGATCCACAGTAGGCATGCCAATAATAAACACAGGCCAGGAAAATAATACGTTTGCCAGTGGGTACGCATTAATTGGTGTTGTAACGCGGTGATCCTTTGATCCTGTTGACGGTCATTGAGGACGGTTTGCCAGTGACAGTGCTTAGGTGGACTGGTAACAGGCAGTCGCAGGGTACGCGATGTCAGTCCGCCGCCAGTCAAAGTTAATAATTCTGTGTAATTTGCTTTGGCACTGATGATTTGCTGGTAATCTGTATCCATCTTAAACAGACAAAGCTGTGTCAGTTTCGCGTGAAAAGGCCCTTTATGTCGAGTGGGATCTATGCCAGCGGGCAGTCGTCCTCCAAACCTTGTGAGCAATTGCTCCAGACTGAGGATCATTGAGTGATGCCCGTAAGGATATTGCCATTGGTAAGATTGCTGATGAGGCTGTGACTGAAGTCGCGGGGCGCCATCCCAAAATAAAGGGATCATCGGCTTATCAGCAAATTGCAAGGATAATTTCAGAGGCTGTGTGTTGAGGTTAGCGAGGCTGAGATGGCCTTGGAGGGGGAGACCGTCGTCCGTGCTTTCAATTGTGACAGGAGCATAAGCCTGTGGTTGGTGCTTATGACCCAAATAAACTGACACGAGGGCGCTGCAAACCAATATCACACCAGTTATGTGATAGCTATTACGCTGGGATCTGGCCGATAAACACAGACGTGTCGGCCAGAATAAGCGTAACATCATCAGGGTCAGATACAAACACCAACCCACGACTTCAATATCACGTGGATCCCTTGGGATCCCGAGGAGACCGGAGAGAATTGCCGTATGTACACGACCTGCTGGGAGTAATCCACTGAGATCAACGCTGAGCTGTTGGCCGACATTTAACCATCCCGCTTCATGGGCGCTACGTAATGCGGAAATAACTAAACCCGCAGCAACTAAAATCAGCAAGAAACTGCTCAGGGAAAATAACCGCCTAAGGTTAACTCGAAGACTGCCGTGATAGATAAAGAGACCCAAGATAATGGCCGTGATAAGGCCGAATATCGCCCCCAACGCCGCCCCTAAGCTCGATTGATCCGCAGAGAAGGTCGCCATTAAAAAAACACTGGTTTCAACGCCTTCTCTCAGTACCGCGAGAAAGGCCATGATGCCTAAAGTCAGAGGGCCTTTCTGGTGTAATTGTTGGCTGGCTTGCAGTTGTAATTGTTGTTTTATTTGTTTCCCTTGTCGCTGCATCCAGATAAGCATACTACTAATAAAACCAATGGCTAAAAGCGCAATTGCCGTTTCCATGGTTTCTTGGGCCTGCTGAGGTAATGCGTGTTCAGTCAGATTTAATGTGACACCGACCAGAAATGACAGCAGTACCGCGCCGATAACACCGATCCACAGAGGCAATAAACTGCATTGATTCTTTTTTAAAAAGGAGGCAATGATTGCAACAATTAATGCAGCTTCGAGACCTTCACGCAAAGTGATGACAAAAGTAGCTAACAAGGGGCAGTCCTAAATCAGATAAAGGTAAATAGGAATAGTTATTAATAGCATTTTTATTGACAGCGATAAAGATGGCAATAATAAAATAACTCGATATAGGCAGAATGTTCCGATTTATGAATCAGTCACGCGACAAATTTTCTTTTGTAAAATCATGATAGGGGAAATTTTGTCATCATTTTGTCATCGCGAGAATGTAACAATCGCGGGGGAGGCGCTATCACCCGAGCATGCTCCATTGCGAACTTAATGACATAATATGAAGGGGTGTGCTTGGCTGCTAACGCGACCACTTAGTCAGTTTGATGGACGTCGTGTTTCAATGTGTGTTATAGACGATCCTGTTGTTTTGAGAAGTCGAGTTTCAATTTATGAACCCATTGGGATCACTGGCAGGGAAAGCTCAGTAACCGATCCCGCGGTAAAGCGCTTAAGGACGCTAACCTCTAAAGTTTTCAGTTACCCGTATTTGCTCTGCAATACGTCAAATGAAACCAACTGATAGGTGCCATCATGGGTAAACAAAAAGCAGTGATTAAAGCGCGGCGTGAAGCGAGAAGAGTGCTACGAAGTGATACTCGCAGTCATCGTCAACGTGAAGAGCAATCGGTCAGTTCGCTGGTCGAGTTGGGGGGACTGAACACGATTGGTATGGCGCGTGAAACGCGAGATAATTCACCGATCCGGGCAAGAAACGAAGCGCAGCAAGCTTATCTTGAGGCTATCACACACCGTCAATTGATTTTTGCCAGTGGTGAAGCCGGTTGTGGTAAAACGTGGTTGAGTGCCGCCATGGCTGCGCAAGCATTAATTAATAAAGACATTGATCGTATTATTGTCACGCGCCCAGTATTACAGGCTGATGAAGATCTTGGCTTTCTGCCGGGTGATATTGCCGAGAAGTTTGCACCTTATTTCCGCCCGGTTTATGACGTATTGCTAAAACGATTGGGGGCTTCTTTTATGCAGTACTGTTTGCGTCCGGAAATTGGTAAAGTCGAAATTGCCCCGTTTGCTTATATGCGAGGACGGACATTCGACAATGCGTTTGTGATCCTCGATGAGGCTCAGAATGTCACTTGCGCGCAAATGAAAATGTTTCTCACGCGATTAGGAGAAAATGTGACGGTGGTAGTGAATGGTGATATCAGTCAATGCGACTTGCCATCGGGGGTGGCGTCTGGGTTGAGTGATGCGCTGCGGCGCTTTAACCAAGATGAATGGGTCAGTGTTGTCCAGTTTACACCGCAGGATTGCGTCAGGTCTGCACTGTGCCAACGCGCCTTACAAGCCTATCAATAAAGCGTCAATCCTCTCTTTTAGCCTAGCTGTTGGCTAGGCGTTTTCCCTCCCGTTTGTGTGAGTCGACATTGCGGTCGAGTCTGTTGATTTGAGGCCGGGTTACCCTGTCTGACAGGCATTCTCTTCGCCTTGCATTTAAAAATAATCCCCCATTCACAGGGAACCCGACAGTCTGTAATGACCACAGAGTTAATACCTTACTTTTAACAGGGGGAGGAATGGCACTTCATCTGATACAGAAAATACTGAACTATTATCAAGCACCGTTTGAAACGGATAAACAAAGTTACGATAAAGTTTATGTGCTTGGCTTTGAGGATAATACGGAAGTGATGCTGGTTCAGGATAAGGAGGGATGGTTACATCTGATGGCGGATATCGTTGTCGATGATCTAAAACGTGAACAGCAGTGGCAAATTATTGCCAATTTTAATGATATCAATCTCACGCATCCTATTTATATTTTGGGCATGGATCCGCAAAAAGATAGGATGAACTTACACTGTCATTATCCAGGAGGCAGTCTTAATAATGTGCAGTTGATTGAACATTTCGAGGCGTTTGTCGATAAACTCACTGTCCTGAAAACACATTTTCAGCAACTAGCCAAGGGGGGGCAACGTGGGTAACATTTGTTCCGCAGGGGCCAATTATCACAGCCGCACACAAACGACCAATCTTTCAGCAAGTACGTCTAATGCTTCGCATCGAACTCATCTTAGTGCAAGGACACAATCAGGGAAAGAGTTGATCTCGATTTATCAGCTCTCGGAATTGGAGCAGCGTCGTTTTTTAAGCCAACATGATCCTTTGCAATCCATTCCTGGCCTGAATGCGGATGCCTTAGTTTATCGTTCGACGGCCGATAAATATATCAAAAATGGCATGATGAAAGGCAACCCTAAAAGCAATGCTCGGATAGCCTTGCATGAAGAACTGAGACCCAACTGGCGGGGACGACGCGCGATGGGCTTTCAGCCTAACACGGCCTTGGGTTATTTTCCTAAACAGGGACGTGCTTATGAGCTGAAGGATCCTTCATTGAATGTCATGTATGGATCCAATGCGTTGAATGCCGCCCGGGGATACCATCCAACACCAGGGTTTACTACTGTCGCGATCCGACTTGGTGATTTTTTAGAGCGGGGAGGTAAGGTTTACTCTGATCTTTCTTCTTTGGGCGCAGATAATGGTACAGCCCATGCCTTGATTGTCACGTTACCTAAAGGAAAAAAGGTGCCGGTGACACCACATCCTTCAAATCTTCGTAGGATCTTAAGCCAATCTGTTCTGCTGTTTATCGGTATGTTGAGTTTGGCTTTACTGGTATTACACAGTGCTACCCTCATTGAGGGACTGATTGGTCATCGATTTATCGGTTAGGCTAGCCATTCACTCGGGTAACATTGCTAGCCAGTTATCGAAAACCGCCGGGCATTCAGTGATGTCCTGCAATCCCTTGCTTTGAGCCATGAGACGATCGAGTCAGGGTTAAGACGTTTATGAAAAACGGTTCAACTCAACAGGCAAATTTGTTAGCCAGCGCCTGCCTTGGACAAGGGGCACTTTACCTGGCTGAGGACTTTGCGACTCGTCGTTGCATGCGGGAGCGCGCCTCGCTTTTAGTTATGCCTAACCTGTCTCTTTATTTTTATTTACTGCAATCGAGGAGAACCTCACTGCGGGTTGATAGATGAAATTGCCTAAGGACAAGCAACACGAGCGGGGATGGGGGGGCATTCGAGTCTACTTAATCGTATAAAATCAGACAATCTATCATGTCTCTTGCTTCTCGCTTTAGGGCGGAAATTCTGGCAATGTTAGGAGTTTCCGTCGTGGCAGCAGCGAAACAACGATAACTATTATTCATATTTTTATTTTTTTGTCAGGATAAACACCGTGCAGTGACTGCAAATGTTAATCATGATCACTCTGTCACAGGAAATGATCGCAGACAAAGAGAAATAAGATGAAAAAATTAATTGGTGGATGGAGTATGGCGTTGGATGTCGCACCATTGGATGAATTTGATATTACCATGTATGGCATGGTAACCAATCTCGAGGGATTAACGACGGGCTCCCGCGCGGCACCAGGCTGGAGCCCAGTGAATAATCACAAACCTTTTGCTGAAAAAACGTCCAGTGGATTGTGGGTGTATGGTGGCGGTGGCTGTTCACCGGTTGGCCGACCGAGCAGTGATGGGGAAGTTCAGCGTATCATTGATGTCACGGTTCAGCAGCAGTGGGACGGTGTTGATTTTGATGATGAATGCAATATGGACACGGATCGTGTGATCCAAGCAATGGCTGGGTTGAAGGCGAACAATAAACAAACCAGTTACGGATTTATTTCTGGTTACAGTTATAACCACCCACAAAGCGTAACGGGGCAAAAACTGGCAGAGAAAGTGAAAAAAATCATACAATCGGGTCATTGTGATCGGTTGATCCACTATTGTTATGCCAGTGCGATGTGGAGTGAGAGTGATATTAAAAACAATGTCCGGCAGGCGTTACAAACGTCCTTGGATTATGGCATGCCCAAGGCGGGGATCATTTTGGCATTAACCACACGGGGATTAAACGATTGGTCGCTAAATTATTTTCTTGATCAGATTGTGACGCTGGATGTGGGGGGACTTTTTGTATGGCGTTACACCGCGTTGACTGACGCACAACGTACTGTAATTAAGAATAGGCTTTCCGACACTCTGACTGGATCAAGTTATTAATCTATTTGGTAGAATGAGATAAAAAAGAGAAGAGCTGCGTTTTGAACGGATAAGTACTGTCTATAGCTGCTTACAACGCGCCATCAACATGAAGGCATGTTGATGGCGGTGAGGGAGGGATTCGAACCCTCGATACGTTGCCGTATACACACTTTCCAGGCGTGCTCCTTCAGCCACTCGGACACCTCACCGTATTGTCGCTGGGATGTTCCCCAACGGGTCGCTACTATATGCAGTCAGCGTGGAGGGGTCAAGCTCTATTTCATACTTTCGATTTATTTGTCTAACTCCTGAGCTATTTATCCTCTGCTTGTTTCCCGCATGTGACTCAGTCGGGGATAAACGGCATATTGGCTCAATCAGTGTCGGGACATGACTTGAGCTTATCTGCAAATTTTTTCTGTAATTTTTGCAGTTTGGCGGGGATCACCGCCAGACAGTAGCCATTCTGCTGACCCGCCCCTGCCCAGTAATCTTGGTGATAGGCTTCAGCAGGATACCAATCTGTGAAAGGCTCAAGCGTGGTGACTATCGGTTGCGAGTGCGCTTGTTGTGCCAATGCGATAGCTGCTTCAGCCTCAGCATATTGCTCGTGATTGATAGGAAAGATCGCGGAGCGGTATTGGGTGCCAATATCATTGCCCTGACGATTGAGCTGGGTAGGATCATGTGTCGCAAAATTGACAGCCAAGATGTCGGTATAGTTGATCACCGCCGGATCAAAGGTGATACGGATCGCCTCAGCATGGCCAGTTTTGCCAGAACAAACCTGTTGATAAGTCGGATTGTCGGTCTGTCCACCGGTATAACCACTTTCAATCGCGATCACACCAGTCAGACTTTTAAATATGGCCTCTGTACACCAAAAACAGCCACCGGCAATGATTGCATCTTGTTGCGCCATCGTTGATCCCCACTGATATCCAGTCTGAAAGTCGTTAAGATCCTATATATAGCAATAAACAAAACAAAATTCCAACTTCAACAAACAAGCCATGATTAGCTCGTGACACTTTCACAATAACAGAACACGGCCCGCAAGCGGGCCATGATCGGTTCGACAAAAGGCCAGTTACATTCTGTCAACGGTTTCAATACCAAGTAAAGTCAAGCCTTGTTTCAAGGTTCGCACGGTCAGAGCCGCCAAACGCAAACGACTTTCGCGCTGGACAGGGTCTTCATTATTCAAGATAGGACAATGCTCGTAAAACGAAGAAAACAGGCCGGCAACATCATACAAATAAGCACAAAGTAAATGAGGCAAACCCTCTTTGGCGACCTGTAGCAGTGTTTCCTCGAATTGTAATAAACGAGTGGCCAATTGTTGCTCATGGCTCTGCTGCAACTGGATTTGACCGTCAAGCTGACTTTCATCGAGCAAAGCTTTACGAAAGATCGAAATAATGCGTGTGTAAGCATACAGCAGATAAGGTGCGGTATTCCCCTCAAATGATAGCATATTATCCCAATCAAACACATAATCCGTGGTACGATTTCGTGATAAATCAGCATATTTTACTGAACCGACAGCGATCACCTCGGCTAAATGATGCAGTTGTGCTTGATCCATCTGCGGATTTTTGGTCTGTACCAGTTTTAATGCACGATCATGGGCTTCATCAAGTAAATCAGCGAGACGAATGGTGCCACCACTGCGGGTTTTAAATGGTTTGCCATCCTTACCTAACATCATACCGAACATATGGTGTTCCAATTGCACCTCATCAGGGAGGTAACCGGCAAGACGCGCAATGTGCCACACTTGTTTCATATGCTGAGCCTGACGGGAATCGGTATAATAGATGATCCGCTCTGCATGCAACTGTTGATAACGGTATTTCAGACAGGCAATGTCAGTCGTTGAATAAAGATAACCGCCATCTTTTTTCTGAATAATGACCCCCATGGGATCACCGTCTTTATTCTGAAATTGCTCGAGAAAGACCACGGTTGCTCCTTCACTCTCGACGGCCAAGCCTTTTGCTTTCAGGTCGGCCACGACCTCAGGCAGCATTGGGTTATACAGGCTTTCACCCATAATGTCGTCGCGGGTGAGGGTGACATTCAGACGTTGGTAATTAAGTTGGTTTTGTTCAACAGTAATGTCGACCAATTTACGCCATAAAGCCAGACACTGACTATCGCCCCCTTGTAACTTCACCACGTAACCGCGTGCGCGTTCGGCAAAGTCAGGGTCATTATCATAGGTTTGTTTCGCCGCCCGATAAAAGGCTTCCAGATCCGCAAGTGCGACTTCGCTATTTTGTTGGTGTTGTTGTTGTTCGAGATAGGCAATCAACATACCAAATTGCGTTCCCCAATCACCCAAGTGATTGGCACGGATCACCGTTGCCCCTAAAAATGCCAATGTGCGAGCAGTCGCATCACCAATAATGGTTGAACGTAGGTGACCGACATGCATCTCTTTGGCCACATTGGGGGCGGAGTAGTCAACCACAACACGGTAAGCCTCGCCCGGTGTCATGGCGAGATTAGGTGAGTTTAATGCGGCATCACATTGTTGATTTAACCAGGTCTTGCAGAGAAAAATATTGATAAAGCCAGGGCCTGCGATTTCTATTTTGCTGGCAATCCCCTCAAGATCCAGTTGTTCGACAACTTTTTCTGCTAACTGACGAGGGGGAATTTGCAGGGCTTTCGCCGCGGCCATAATGCCATTTGCCTGATAATCGCCAAATTGTACTTTCGCAGACTGACGTACCATAGCCTCACAATCTGAGGTGGCGCCTGCTGCGATCATTGCTTGTCTGATTTTATCTGAAAGAAGTGCCTGAATATTCACCGATTAACCCTGCCTGGCTGTCATTATAAAGTGTTGCTATGAGCGATCTGTTGCCTATGCAATCGGAAAAGGGCTTCAGATGGCATAGGACATGTAACCTGAATAGGAGTATACGAAAAAAAAGGCGTAACGTCAGCCGTAACTGTGTTCTACCTTTGTAACATGCTCCGTCCCGCTTATGGTTGAAGGAGCATGAGGGGCTAGGCCGCCTTTTTCCCCGCTATCTTGTTCGAAATCAATAGGAACTCACAGATAACAGAAAATAGATTGCCAAGCCCCGTGTGACACTGTCACTTAAATGCCCGGTTTACGTGCTGTCAGTACCGCTCTTAAGGGCGCGGGATAACCTTCACAAGTGCGCTCTGGCGAGTCAGGATCAAGGAAGTCAGCTAATGATTCAGTTGTCATCCAGCTCGTCCGGCGTTGTTCTTCGATGGAGGTTTTCTCCATATCGACAATCTTGACATGGATAAACCCACATTTTTCTAACCAGTTTTTTAAGGCTAAGGCCGAGGGAATAAAATACACATTGCGCATACGCGCATAGCGTTCACCCGGTACCAGCACTTGCTGACTGTCACCTTCTATCACGAGGGTTTCTAGGACCAGTTCACCTTCTGGTACAAGCTGATTTCTGAGTTGCCATAAATGCTCTAAAGGTGAACGACGGTGGTACAATACACCCATAGAAAATACCGTATCAAAGGCATTCAATTCGGGAAGCTGTTCAATGCCCAAGGGCAACAGGTGAGCACGCTGATCATTGCCGAGTAATTTTCTTACCGCTTCAAATTGGCATAAAAACAATTGCATCGGATCGATACCCACTGCCATTTTGGCACCTTGACCCAGCATGCGCCAAAGGTGGTAACCGCTGCCACAGCCGACATCCAAAACCAGCCGGTCAGTCAGCGGACTGATGTGCGGTAATACCCGTTGCCATTTCCAATCTGAGCGCCATTCGGTATCAATGTGGGTGCCATAAAGGTTGAATGGACCTTTACGCCAAGGCATCAATTGACGTAATAATGATTCAATCCCTTGCCGTTGTCGTGGTGTTAAATCCGCAGAATCGGCAGAGACCGCGTGTTTAAGATCACAGGTTTGCGGCGTCAAGGCCGGCAGGTGTTCAATGCTTTTCAGCCAGTTGTTAAAATGACCATGTAAATTGTCACGTTGCCAGTGGGCGAGTTGAGCGGGTAACACTTCCAGCCATGCCGACAGTGGGCTGGTGGCTATTTGTTGATAAAAATTACCAAAATCGATCATTTTAATGCCACGATAGAACCGAAATTAAAACACTGAAACCACAGTTCAGCATGAGAAAAGCCGGCAGAATATAATCTTTCTTTATGAACCGCAACGGTGTCTGTGCGCATCACGTTTTCTAACATGCTACGTTTTTGACTAATTTCCAGTTCACTGTAGCCATTGGCCCGTTTAAAATCATGATGCATATTAAATAACAAGGTATCCATTTGGCTATCATCGAAACGAAACTTTTCTGATAAAACCAAGGCGCCACCAGGCAACAGCCCTTGATAAATTCGATCGAGTAATTGCTGGCGGCTTTCAGGATCAATAAATTGCAAGGTAAAATTGAGGATCACTAACGAGGCTTGACTGATGTCGATCTCCTCGATATTAGCCAGCTGCACGTTAACAGGGGTTTCAGCACGAAACGCATCAAGGTGCCGTTGGCAGCGTTCGACCATTGGGGCAGAATTATCCACCGCGATGATCTCGCAACCCCCCACCGTGATCTTACGGCGAACCGCAAGGCTTGCTGCGCCAAGTGAACAGCCTAAGTCATAAATTCGGCTGTTTGGGGTGACAAAACGTTCCGCCAACATCCCAATCATTGCAATAATATTGGAATAACCCGGCACAGAGCGTTTGATCATATCTGGAAAAACTTCAGCCACTCGCTCATCGAAAGTCCAGTCGCCCAGTTTATCGATTGGGGCGGAAAATAGCATGTCACGTTCAGTCATAGCAGGTTTGCTTTAGTGAAAAGTAGTCATTGCTACTATTGTCGCAGAATTGGCACGCGGCTGCACCTTTCCTTTCACTGACAGGCCATCAGAAAAAAGTCAGAATAACTGATCTTGCTGCATCATTGGCGGTAGATGGGGCAGTGCATGATGGATTAAGGTAAATTGTTGGCGTAACAGGGCTAATAAAATGAAAACTTGCCCCATATCGGGGGTATGAATAAAAAGTAAGGGCTGGCGATCCTGGGTCCATTGTTGCAAATGGGGCAGCCAGTGTTCAAAGAGCGTTATATCAGTGAGGTGATCGTCACTGCCAATGAAACGAATCATCGGTTGCTGGGCGGTGGCTAATACATGCACCGGAAGACGCGGTTTTTTTTGTTTGGCTTCGAGGATAGCGGTACTCGGCGTGGTCGCCATGTGTACAGCTCGACTATCAAGCATAACCCGATTGATGTTTCTGGTCATTAATGCTTGATTCAAACGTTTTTCTTCCTTGCCGCGGGCAAAAAAAAGGGGATGACGTACTTCGACAGCATAGTGAAAATCTTTGGGTAACTGATCCAGAAAGTGCAACAGGCTATCAAGGTGAGTAGGACTAAAACGAGCAGGCAGTTGCAACCAAAACTGGCCAATGCGATCACTTAATGGTTGTAGGGTATCAAAAAATTGTTGGGTCAAGGATTGACAGTGTTGCAATGCCGCCTGATGGGAAATGGTCGCTGGAAATTTAAAGCAAAAACGAAAGTGATCATGGCTCATTGCCCTCCAGCGCAGAACAGTCTGAGCATGGGGTAGGGCATAGAATGTCGTATTGCCCTCAATACAACTAAAATAAGTACAATAGTCTTCGAGGGTATGCAGACCGATTTTTTTCCATAAAGGGTGAGTCCATTGTGGTAAACCGATTGCTAACATCACCGCTGCTCCTTCTGTCATTGGACTTACAGTATAATGCGAGTCAATTTACCGAAGTCAATTTTATTATTGTGGCTGTGCATAATCGGTAAACCCAAAGCTATCCTCTTATATTCACGCTTATTTTTAAGTATAATGTTGGTATTGAATAGCGCGGGTGTCCTGAAATTGCCAGGGCAAGCTGCCATGGCGCTGCGGCAGGTTAATAAAGGATAGTGGAATGCGTACAATTTATTGTGGTCAATTAAATTCTTCTCTCGTAGGAGAAACGGTGACTCTCGCGGGTTGGATTAATCGTCGTCGTGACCTTGGAAGTCTGATTTTTGTTGATTTACGGGATCGCGAAGGTCTGGTTCAGGTGTTTTTTGATCCCGATAACCCGAGTTTATTGGCTGAGGCGGCTCACCTTCGTAATGAGTTTTGTGTCACCGTGACGGGGGTGGTGCGGGCACGTGATGAGCGAAATATGAATAAAGAGATGGCAACGGGGGAAGTGGAAGTGCTAGCTAGCGCCTTGACCATCATTAACCGCTCAGAACCCTTACCCTTGGACAGCAACCATGTGAATAGTGAAGAAGCTCGCCTTCGCTACCGTTATTTGGATTTGCGTCGTCCTGATATGTTTGAACGGTTTATGACGCGGGCGCGTATTACCAGCCTTGTTAGGCAGTTTATGGATCAGCACGGTTTTGTTGATGTGGAAACCCCAATGCTGACCAAAGCCACCCCGGAAGGGGCGCGTGACTATTTGGTGCCTAGCCGAGTGCATAAAGGCGAATTCTACGCGTTACCCCAGTCACCCCAGTTATTCAAGCAATTATTGATGGTGTCAGGCTTTGATCGCTACTATCAAATTGTTAAATGTTTCAGGGATGAGGATTTACGAGCGGATCGTCAGCCTGAATTCACGCAAATTGATGTAGAAACCTCGTTTATGAGCGCAAACCAAGTTCAGCAACTGATGGAGCAACTGGTACGCGAACTCTGGTTACAGGTAAAACAGGTCGAGTTAGGGCCCTTTCCTGTGATGACCTATCAAGAAGCCATGCGGCGGTATGGCTCAGATAAACCGGATTTACGTAATCCGCTGCAATTGGTTGATATTGCAGATTTGGTCCGTGATGTCGATTTCCACGTCTTCTCAGGCCCTGCCAATGATGCTCAGGGGCGTGTTGTGGCCTTGTGTGTGACCGGTGGGGCAACCATGACGCGTAAACAACTTGATGAGTACACGCGTTTTGTTGGCAATTATGGTGCTCGCGGTTTAGCTTGGATGAAGGTCAATCAGATTGAGGCGGGTCTTGCTGGCATCCAAAGTCCAGTGGCGAAGTTTCTTAATGATGAGATCGTGCAACAGTTACTGACCCGCACGGAAGCCGCGGCAGGCGATCTGATCCTGTTTGGTGCGGACCGTGCCAAGATTGTGGCCGATGCCATGGGCGCATTGCGCATAAAAGTCGGTATCGATGCGGGGATCACACAATCGGATCGTTGGGCACCGCTGTGGGTGGTCGATTTCCCAATGTTTGAACAGGATGAGTCGGGGCAGATAGCAGCGATGCACCATCCTTTCACCTCACCGCGTGATTTCACTGCGCAACAATTACTGGATGATCCCTGCTCGGCCATTGCCAATGCGTATGATATGGTCATTAACGGCTATGAAGTGGGAGGGGGATCCGTGCGTATTCATCAATCTGAGATGCAACAGGCCGTATTCACGCTACTGGGGATTGATAAAGAACAACAGCAGGAAAAATTTGGCTTTTTACTGGATGCGCTGAAATACGGCGCGCCACCTCATGCAGGGCTGGCTTTTGGATTGGATCGCTTAACCATGCTATTGACCGGTACAGACAATATTCGTGATGTGATTGCTTTCCCAAAAACAACCGCTGCCGCTTGTTTATTAACCAATGCGCCTTCTGAAGCCAATCCGGTTGCTTTGCAAGAACTGGCACTGCAAATTAACAAAAAAAGCACAGAGTTTCTTTCGGATACTCTTAACGATGGCATTTAAAACGCCAGTGTCGGTATTGGTTGTGATTTACACGCGGGTCAGTCACAACGTGTTAATGTTACAACGTAAAGATGATGTGCATTTTTGGCAATCGGTCACAGGCAGTCTAGAAAGTGGGGAACAGCTACTTCAGACTGCACAACGTGAGGTGATGGAAGAGACAGGCTTTGACTGCTGTCTTCCAGGCGTGTGTCTCACAGATTGCCAGCATCATGAAATCTATGAAATATTTGCTCAATACCGTTACAGGTATGCTCCTGGTGTGACACACAATCAGGAGCATTGGTTTACACTCTCATTACCCGATGAATGGCAGCCCCGGTTAACCGAGCATACTGCCTACCAATGGTTACCTTGGCAGCACGCCATGACATTGACCAAATCGTGGAGTAATGGTTTAGCAATACAACGACTTTTTAGTGATAACTCGAATGAGTAATGTCGTCTAGTGAGGCGAGCTGAGTTATCTGGAATTCAATTTTTTGAGAGACAAGACAGATGGCCGGACACAGTAAATGGGCAAACACCAAACATCGTAAAGCGGCGCAGGATGCAAAGCGCGGAAAAATTTTTACTAAAATTATCCGTGAACTGGTGACCGCTGCCAAATTGGGCGGCGGGGATGCTGCATCTAACCCCCGCTTGCGTGCAGCGATGGATAAAGCGTTATCCAACAACATGACTCGAGATACGATGGAACGGGCGATCGCTCGTGGTGTGGGGGGAGAAGATAATGCCAATATGGAAACCATCATTTATGAAGGTTACGGGCCCGGCGGCAGTGCGATTATGATTGAATGCTTGAGTGATAATCGTAATCGTACCGTCTCTGAAGTGAGGCATGCGTTTAGCAAAACGGGCGGCAATTTAGGAACGGACGGTTCGGTCGCCTACTTATTTACACGACGTGGCGTTATCTCTTTTGCGCCAGGTCTTGATGAAGATCGCGTGATGGAATTGGCGCTTGATGCGGGGGCAGAAGACGTGGAAAGTTATGAGGATGGCACGATCGATGTTTTCACCGCTTGGGAACAGTTGGGGCCAGTCAAAGATGCCTTAATTGCTGCAGGTCTCACCCCCGATCAATCGGAAGTCACAATGATCCCATCGACTAAAGCTGAAATGGATGCGGATACCGCACCTAAATTACTGCGATTGATTGATATGCTGGAAGACTGTGATGATGTGCAGGAAGTCTACCATAACGGTGAAATTTCTGACGAAATTGCGGCGACGCTTTAGTGAAATTCTTTCCCTGTCTTCATGGTGTGAGCGATAAGAGGCGGCCGAATGACCATTATTCTTGGCATTGATCCGGGCTCTCGTATCACCGGATATGGGGTGATTCAACAGTCCGGGCGCACGCTGACCTATTTAGGTAGCGGCTGTATCCGGACTAAAACCGATCTGTTGCCAGAACGTTTAAGGCTTATCTATGCTGGGGTCAGTGAAATTATTACCCAGTTTAGTCCTGATTACTTTGCGATTGAACAAGTGTTTATGGCTAAAAATGCCGATTCTGCCCTCAAATTGGGACAAGCGCGGGGTGCCGCCATTGTTGCGGCCGTTAACCAAACGTTACCCGTGTTTGAATATGCCGCTCGCCAAGTGAAACAGAGCGTCACAGGCAGTGGATCCGCAGCAAAGATCCAAGTACAGCAGATGGTCTGTACCTTACTGAAATTACCCTCATCACCGAGTGCAGATGCGGCGGATGCACTGGCCATTGCCATTACCCATTGCCACATTACACAAAATACCCTTAGAGTGAGTAACGCACCATTAGTACTGGCACGTGGACGTTTACGCTAAATGTTATCGCGGGAGTGAAATAACCGCACATGGCTGGATATCTATCCAGCCTTTTTTATGTTATAAATAAGAAAACGGGTTATTAAGCTGACAAGGATACCTGACGTGATAGGTCGATTAAGAGGTACTATAATTGAGAAGCAGCCACCTTTGGTATTGATTGAGGCAGCAGGCGTGGGTTATGAAGTGCATATGCCCATGACCTGTTTTTATGAATTACCTGAAATCAATCAGCAGGCCTGTGTTTTTATTCATTTTGTGGTACGTGAAGATGCCCAATTGTTATTTGGTTTTAATCATCGCCAAGAACGCACCTTATTTCGTGAGTTAATCAAGGTGAATGGGGTTGGACCCAAATTAGCGTTGGCCATTTTATCGGGGATGTCTGCTCAGCAATTTGTCAATGCAGTCGAACAGCAAGAAATTGCCGCCTTAATTAAATTACCCGGCGTGGGTAAAAAAACAGCCGAGCGGTTAGTGGTTGAAATGAAAGATCGGTTTAAAGGTATCCACAATGATCTGTTTGGTGGTGATACCCCATTTGAGTTGACCTCGGGCGCGGAAGTGAATCGCGTACCGGTGTCTAATGATGCCGAAGCCGAAGCCACGGCCGCCTTGATTTCTTTGGGCTATAAGCCTCAGGAAGCCAGTAAAATGATAAGTAAAATTGCGCGTGCAGGGGCTGACAGTCAGACGATGATCCGTGAAGCACTGCGTGCTGCCTTGTAAGGAATGCCATGATAGAAGCCGATCGACTGATCACTGCCAACATTCAGAGTGAAGATGAAGGGCTTGACCGTGCCTTGCGGCCGAGGCTGCTCCAAGATTATGTCGGACAGCCACAAGTTCGTGAACAGATGGAAATCTTTATTGAAGCCGCCAAAATGCGCCATGACGCGCTGGATCACTTGTTAATATTTGGCCCACCTGGACTGGGTAAAACCACCTTGGCAAATATTGTGGCTAATGAAATGGGGGTAAATTGTCGAACTACCTCAGGCCCTGTGTTAGAAAAAGGTGGGGATTTGGCGGCGATGCTCACCAATCTTGAACCTCATGATGTGCTGTTTATTGATGAGATCCATCGGCTCTCGCCGGCAGTTGAGGAAGTGCTGTATCCTGCAATGGAAGATTATCAGCTGGATATTATGATTGGAGAGGGACCCGCTGCACGCTCTATCAAGATCGATTTGCCACCTTTCACCCTGATTGGCGCCACGACTCGCGCGGGCTCACTGACCTCACCGCTGCGTGATCGTTTTGGTATTGTCCAGCGCCTTGAGTTTTACCAAATTGCCGATCTGCAATACATTGTCAGTCGTGCGGCCCAGTGTTTAGGTCTGATCCTCAGTGAAGAGGGCGCCTTGGAGGTTGCGCGTCGAGCAAGGGGGACGCCACGCATTGCCAATCGCTTATTGCGTCGAGTCCGAGATTATGCCGAAGTCAGAGCTGCGGGTAACATGAGCGGTGAGGTTGCAGCTAACGCGTTAGATATGTTGAATGTAGACAGCCATGGTTTTGATTACATGGATCGTAAATTATTGATGGCCATTATTGATAAATTTTCGGGGGGGCCCGTTGGATTGGATAATTTGGCCGCCGCGATAGGAGAAGAACGGACCACGATTGAAGACGTCATCGAGCCGTATTTGATCCAGCAAGGGTTTATTCAGCGCACACCTCGTGGGCGAATGGCGACAGCGCATGCTTATCGCCATTTTAACTTGACTATCCCGAGTCAGGAACCGAGTGAATAGCCCACTATTGACGTGGCCTTTTCAATAGACTCAAGATAAATAGCAGGCTTGCGCAAAGGACCACAGAAGGACCGGCTGGCGTATCAAAATGCGCAGACAGTGCCATGCCACCGGTAACCGCGATCATGCCGATTAGAATGGCAAAAAAAGCCATTTGTTCTGGTGAGCGAGAGAAGCGCCTTGCTGTGGCTGCTGGGATTATCAGTAATGACGTGATGATCAAAGAACCAACAAATTTCATTGATACACCAATTGTTAAGGCTGTCACCAACATCAAAATGAGCCGTGTCCTGTGCAGATTGACCCCGTCAACTTGGGCGAGTTCCGGGCTGATGGTCATCAGCAGTAAGTGACGCCAATGCGCAATCAGTAATGCAACCACCAGTGTTATCCCAAGCCCCATTACCAGCAGATCTTGTGTCGTTACGGCGAGTAAATCGCCAAAAAGGTAGGCCATTAAATCCACCCGCACGCCAGACATCAAACTGACCACGACCATACCGAGAGATAATGCGCTGTGCGCCATAATGCCGAGGAGGGTATCGAGTGCCAGCTGAGGTTTATTTTCAATCCATACCAAAAGCAATGCCAACACTAAGCAAAGGATGATGACGCCATACCATGGCGCGACATTAAACAGCAAGCTAACGGCAACGCCCAATAATGAGGCATGAGCGAGAGTATCGCCAAAATAGGACATTCTGCGCCAGACAATGAACGAACCCATCGGGCCTGCGGCGAGTGTCAGCAACATACCGCCCAACCAGCCGGGTAAAAGTAATGCTAACATGATTTATCCTCTTTAGCAGGTAGAATGATCCTGCCCTGCAGATCATGGCTATGGTTATGATGATGTCGATAAAATCCAAATTGATTAGCGCCTTTAGCGCCAAACATTGCAATGAACTCGGGATGACGCGCAACATTTTCTGGTGTCCCTGAACAGCAGATATGTTGATTTAGGCAGAGCACTTCATCAGTTTTTGCCATAACCAGATGCAAATCATGGGAAACCATTAATACACCACACTGGTATTCATGGCGTAATTGATTAATTAAATCATACAGGGCCACTTGGCCTGTGATATCAACGCCTTGGGTCGGTTCATCGAGCACCAACAGTTGAGGCTTAGCCAATAATGCCCTTGCGAGGAGGACTCGTTGCATCTCACCTCCCGATAACCGGTGAATCGAAGCGTTGGTCAAATGGTCAGCTTTCACGCGAGCAAGGGCATCCGCTATCGCTGCTTTCGCTTGTTTTGTGGTTGCGGCCAGCTGCATAAAGCGTTGTACCGTGAGCGGGAAAGTCGGGTCAAGGTGCAATTTTTGCGGCACGTAACCGATATTCAAATGAGGCTGACGGCTAATCGATCCCGAAGAGGGCTGAACTAAGCCTAAAACCACTCTGACTAAGCTGGATTTACCTGCACCATTAGGACCAATCAGCGTCAGGATCTGCCCTTGTTCCAGATGAAGTGAAATATTACGCAGTACCTGATTATTGAGATAATTCAGAGAGACCTGAGTCAGAGTCACCAGCGATGACATAGCGATATCCAGTTGCAATTTAATTATAATGTTATAATATCACATTTCATTTAAAAATGAACACCAGGGAAATACAATGAAAACAATAATATTAAAAACGCTAACTCGTCCGTTGTTATCTGCTGCACTGATCGCTGCCAGTACTGGATTCTGCGCCCATGCGGCGGTGGTGACCTCGATAAAACCATTAGGATTTATTGCGGCAGCCATCGCCGAGGGGGTGACTCCGGTTGAAGTGATTTTGCCTGATGGGGCATCAGAGCATGATTATGCGCTACGCCCATCGGATTTACGCCGAATAAAAAATGCCGATCTTTTGGTTTGGGTGGGGCCTCAAATGGAGGCTTTTTTACCTAAGGCTTCAGAATTGCTTGCTGCGGATCGTAACCTTGTATTACAGAATTTACCTTCAGTTTCAACGTTATTAGTAACAGGAGATGATGATGATGACCATGACAACACACATGAAAATTATCAGGATGTTAAACATGCCGCAGATAATCCTGCCGTTCATGGGGAAATGTCTGAAAAGCAAATGAATGCATCTAGTATTAGTAGTCATGCTAAATATAATATGCACTTATGGATGTCACCGGTCATCGCAAAACTGGCCGCTCAGGCTATCCATGATCGACTTAGCCAATTACTTCCTGGGAAAAAGGAACTTTTAGATAAAAACTTGGTCTCCTTTGACAGGCATTTGGCGGAGAGTGATGCTCAGATCACCGAGCAGCTTGCGACTGTTAAGAACAAGGGTTTTTTTGTTTTCCACGATGCATATACGTATTTTGAACAACATTACGGATTGCATGCGTTGGGACATTTTACCGTTAATCCAGAGCTGCAACCCGGTGCGAAAAAATTAGATCAAATCAAATCACAATTAATCGCTAACAAAGCAGTTTGCGTATTTGCTGAGCCCCAATTTAGACCCACCGTCATACAGACGGTGGCAAGTGGAACAAACGTGCATATTGGCACGCTTGACCCTTTGGGAATGAACATTGCTGTTTCTAAAGACAGTTATGCAACGTTCTTGAAGCAGTTGGCAACTCAATACAGTGATTGCTTGAAAAAATAAGAAGGAAACCCGATCCAGTGCAACATTTTGCTCGCGTCTTGGCACTTAAGCTTGTTCAGTTACCCAAAGCACACAGAATACTTCTGTTGTTGCTCTGTTCAATAACACTTTCAGTTATTCTACTCCGCCTTCCTTATCTGCCGAGTTTTTCAGAAAAGGAAATCGGACAAAGGACGGAAAGTTTAGAAGACATCGCACCTGACGCGAGTGAGCCTTTAGATCAGGACACCGTTGAACCAGAGGGGATCGATGACGAGATGGTCGCTGATAATGATCAGCATAATTACACGGTTTCTTCGGGGGATACTCTCAGCACGATCCTGACCCAATATGGTATCGATATGTCCGATATCCAAGCACTTATCCGTGCTGAAAACAATTTATCCACACTGCATATTGGCCAAACACTCAGTTGGACACTGGATCAAGGGGGAAGCATCCAAACCTTGACATTACAAAAATCCAAAATTGAAAGTATTGTGTTGACGCGTAACGGAGCTGATCATTTTTCGGTCAATCGTATCCAAGCTCAGGGGCAGTGGCATGACTCGGTAATCAGTGGGGAAGTGACAGGTAATTTTTCTGATAGCGCAAAACACGTTGGTTTGACTGCAGCAGAATCCTCAGCCTTAGTCCATGCACTGCAGTGGCAACTTGATTTTAGAAAATTACATTCGGGCGATAAGTTTACCCTATTAATGTCGCGTGAAACGATTGACCAACATCCGGGGCGGAGTCAACTGCTCGGCGTGAGATTGAGAACGGCAGGTAAAGATTATTATGCGTTCTTAGCTGAGGATGGTAAATATTATGATGCTGCCGGTAATGGCCTGGCGCAAGGCTTCTTGCGTTATCCAACTGCACGGACTTATCGGGTATCATCTCGATTCAATCCTCGTCGTCTTAATCCGGTGACTTACCGCATTGCGCCACATCGGGGGGTCGATTTTGCCATGCCAATAGGCACACCTGTATTAAGTGTTGGCGATGGTGAGGTGATCAAGGTGGTGAAAGGCGGTTCGGGTGGTAACTATGTGTCGATCCGTCATGGACGCCAGTATATGACACGTTACATGCACCTAAGCCGTATTCTGGTTACAACGGGGCAAAAAATTAAAAAAGGTCAACGTATCGCTTTATCGGGCAATACAGGACGGTCAACGGGGCCACATCTGCATTTTGAAATCTGGATCAATAAGCTGGCCGTTAATCCGTTAACGGCCAGCTTACCAAGGAGTGAAGGACTGACTGGCAAAGATAAGCAGCAATACCTTGCTAAAGTTAAAGATTGGAAAAGCAAACTGATTTTGCCTAACTAATATTTGATTTGCTTCAAAAAGCCACCTCAATTGGGTGGCTTTTTTGTGGGTGTCGAAGGCGGCGGGGGATCCCTGCATTGGCGCTGTCTTTTTCATCGATAGGCCGTCGTTAGCGAGGCTAACCGTATTGACTGTTAAAAGAAGGATGAGTTTAGCAAGATCATGATTACTTAAAAAATTAGCCAATGTAAAGAATAAATACCTCAGCCCACAATCCACTAAATATACAATTGAACTCGTGGTGTGATTGGAAAAGTATATTGTTTATCAAAACAATATTGCAAATTGCATTATCCTGACTATGATGGTGCCACTGTAGTTTGAGGCGAGTGCATGAGCAGAAAAACTAATAACTCCGAATTTATTCCTGTCTTCCAGATGGCGTTTTTAAAACCTCAATATTGGGGGCATTGGTTAGCGATTGGTGCGATTGCTATGATGGCCTGCTTACCTGCGGCTTGGCGGGATCCCATTTTAGGGCAGCTTGGTAAAAGGGTGGGGCGTTTGGCAAAAAGTGCACGGCAACGTGCTCGAGCAAATTTATTTTATTGTCTACCCCATTTAAATTACGCGCAGCGTGAGGCGATCATTGATCAAATGTTTGCGACGGCTCCTCAATCCATTGTGATGATGGCTGAATTAGTGATACGCAGCCCCAGTAAAGTGAATCGCAGGATCCAGTGGCATGGCAAACATCTGATTGATAAGCTTGCAAAACAGGATCGTAACCTGATCTTTTTGGTCCCCCACGGTTGGGCCGTCGATATTCCAGCGATGGTACTGGCTGCAGAAGGGCACCCGATGGCGGCGATGTTCCATAATCAAAAAAATCAACTGATGGACTATATCTGGAACAAGTTACGCCGTCACTTCGGCGGACGAATGCATGCTCGCAATGCGGGCATTAAGCCCTTTATTAGTTCAATACGTCAGGGATATTGGGGATACTATTTACCTGATCAGGATCATGGCGTAGAACACAGCGAGTTTGTGGATTTTTTTGCCACCTACAAAGCGACCTTGCCAGCCATTGGGCGATTGAAGAAAGTGTGCCGTGCTGAGGTTATCCCTTTATTTCCTGTGTATGACAGTCAAACGCATCAGCTGACGATTGTTGTCTTACCCGCAATGCAGGGATTAGATCAGGCAGATGATAAGCAACTCGCGAGAATGATGAATGAAAAAGTGGAGCAGTTGGTTGGCCCTAATCCGGAGCAATACACGTGGATCCTTAAACTATTGAGGACACGGAAACCAGGGGATGCAGATCCTTATGATGAGACAGGCTTTGGTCAGTCTAAAGAGTAGAGGTAGCCGCGAGGCCTGGCAGAGCATCACCGTGGCGATTGCCGTTTTGCTTTATGGCTATGGGGAGTTTTTAGCTCGCGATCGCAAGATGACAATTTGTGCCTCGCACCATAAAATGGCAGTAATGGATAAATGGCGCCGCCACTTTTAGCGTACTAATAGCATAAAGGATAAGAGATAGGGTCTAAAATATCGTGTTATTCAACCTATTCTTAGTCAAAGTTGGCCGAGATTATCGGGCAGCTATCATTGACAGATCAATACTTCCGGCTTTGTCGGTGACATTGGCGGTATCACAGTTATGAGGAGTATAAAATGGCGGTAACTCATCAAGCCCAGGCATGTGATCTGGTTATTTTTGGTGCGAAAGGTGATTTGGCGCGCCGCAAGCTGCTACCCTCGTTGTATCAACTGGAAAAAGCGGGTCAAATCCATGATGAGACTCGTATTATCGGAGTGGGGCGTGCCGAGTGGGATAAAGTTGCTTGGACGCAAGAAGTCCGTAAAGCACTCGAAAACTTTATGAAAGAGCCGGTTGATGAAGCCCTTTGGAAAAAATTAAGTCAACGACTCAACTTCTGTAATCTTGATGTGAGTGACACCGCCAGTTTTCCAAAACTGGGGAAATTACTCGATCAGAAAAACCGGGTTACCATTAACTATTTTGCCATGCCACCGAGTACATTCGGTGCAATCTGCCAAGGGCTGGGTAAAGCGAAACTGAATGCCAAACCTGCTCGTGTGATTATGGAAAAACCGTTGGGCACCTCCCTTGAAACTTCCCGTGAAATCAATGATAGCGTGGGTGAATACTTTGAAGAGTGTCAGGTATTCCGTATTGACCACTATCTCGGTAAAGAAACAGTGCTCAATCTTTTGGCATTGCGTTTTGCTAACTCAATTTTCGTGAATAATTGGGATAATCGCACCATTGATCATGTGCAGATCACGGTGGCTGAAGAAGTGGGTATTGAAGGGCGTTGGGGTTACTTCGATAAAGCGGGTCAGATGCGTGATATGATCCAGAACCATTTATTACAAGTCCTGACTATTTTTGCGATGTCACCTCCTGCTGATTTGTCGTCAGACAGTATCCGTGATGAAAAAGTAAAAGTGTTGAAAGCGCTGCGTAAAATTGATCAGAGCAATGTTCGCGAAAAAACGGTTCGAGGTCAATACACCGCAGGCTTTGTACAAGGCAAGAAAGTGCCCGGTTATTTGGATGAAGAGGGGGCCAATAAGTCCAGCACCACTGAATCTTTTGTGGCCGTGAGAGTTGATATTGATAACTGGCGTTGGGCTGGTGTGCCGTTCTATTTACGTACAGGTAAGCGTTTACCGGTGAAATGTTCAGAAGTGGTGGTGTATTTCAAAAATCCAGAAATGAATCTATTTAAAGATTCATACACGGAATTACCCCAGAACAAATTGACCATTCGTCTGCAGCCGGATGAAGGGGTCGATATTGAAATTCTAAATAAAGTCCCTGGTCTTGAGCATAAACACCGCTTACAAACCACAAAACTCGATCTGAGCTTTTCGAAAACATTCAATGAAACGCACCTTGCTGATGCCTACGAACGATTATTATTGGAAAGTATGCGTGGTTTTCAAGCCCTGTTTGTTCGTCGTGATGAGGTTGAAGCGGCATGGACTTGGGTGGATTCGATTATCGATGCGTGGGAAAAAGATGGTGACTTACCTAAGCCATACCATGCAGGGACATGGGGGCCGGTTTCCTCGGTCGCGTTGATTACGCGTGATGGGCGTTGTTGGAACGAAGAAGAGACGCGTATAGAGTGATCTCTTTGTCCTTTATGACAGCAGCGGAGCGTGTCAAATGTCCGCTGCTGTCGTCGCTTGGTTCGATCGGATCATGGCTCGCGAGTGGGCCATTCCTTTCTCTTTCGTTTTTTCTCTCGTAGGCGATTTGATTGAGAGCGGGTCATTGTTTCATTTTCACCGTGTCCTTGCGCTAGTCTCTTCCTCGTTAACCTAGTTATCTTGGCCTGATAGAACCCGTGAGGTTTGCATTGTCGGGCGTGCATTAGCTTAACCTAGGCAGTGATGATCACTGTCTCACTTTTTTTGTAAATATCCAAAATTACATTTACTTTTGAATTTGCCAAATCAATTAATTCTTTTCCTTTCATATGGATATAATAAATCCATTCATAAATTCCATGCTAATTCCAGACTTGTCTGTTGTATGGTTTATGACCGAATAACAATCAGTAGAGAGATTAACCGTATTCAGATATTTTCTCAGGGTTACTTTTATTCCCCTTTAACCTTGAGGAAAATCACATGGCATACGTTGATAAAATACAAACAATTTATACCTTACCTCTAGCGACGTGGCTTTATAAAGCTGCGATTATCAAAGGTATTAAGCAGGATCGACAACATTTGGGGATTATCTTAGCTAAACATGAAAAAATCAAAATTCGACAAGTTAATGCAAAGTTTACTGAAAATCTGACCTTACGTTTATTGAATGACGACAAGACAACGGAAGCAATGTTTACCGTCGGTAACACTTGGCTTGAAGCCAGTGTTAAAGCGATCTCGGTTCCTTTTATTGATACACCAGAGGTGAGTTCAACTGATGAAAAGCCTGTTATCGAATTTCAATATCCCGATAACACGAAAGTTTTGCCTGTTTATCGTGATGATGTCAGCCAGGAAGATTTTTTTGAACGTTGGGATACCAACGATGCCGAGTTTGCGCTCCTTGAACTTGATTATTTGAGGTTGTTAGTGCCGAAAATCTGTAAGGAAAAAGTGAAATTGCTCGATAAGCTTGTTCCTTATTATCAAACAATCTTTACCTATTATAATGCCTTGGCCGGCCTATCATTTGAACCAGAATATCAGACTGATCTTAATATTAGAAATCGATACTTTGCTAAAGTCGATCAAAGTAGCAACGAGGATGTGTATTACAGTCTTGAGTGGATGGCTGAGGGCAAAAATTCGATTAACGAAGTTTGGTTGTCGCCTGTTAGTGATAATTGGGCGTGCCTGAGTACAATTGCTGAAGGTTATGGTTTTTATTGGCCAGATGTCTACGTAGGTAATAGTGATATTTCTCAAGCTGGCGTGTGGAGCAAAATTTATGCAGCTTGTTATCAGGAAGACATGCTGGGTGAGGATAAATACCTTCTGGGTTGGCTGTATAATTACGGTAATCAAGTCCAAGTTGAAGACAATATTATGACGTTGATAAGTGGCCAAGTTCCGATTAAAAATTGGGATGAGCGTTCGACGTTATATGCCTTGATCTTGATGATAATGGCGGGAGGCAAAAATGCCTTTATTGATTTTAATCAGCAATACCGCCGTCGGGCAAATAATAAAAACTTTTATTTTTATCAAAATCTTATATTGGATATTTTTTCAGATAGCGCAGCGTTGGTGGCGAATAAAGTTGACATAAATGCCTTTATACAGTTGATTGGTGGCGAGCTTTCACGGCAGCAATGTAATCGCAATGTAGTCAGCAAGGCGAATGTTATCTATCCACTGTATCAATTAGTGGATAAAACAAAACTGAATGAGATGAAAAGTCTGCTTAATTCTCAGTCTGTTTTACAATTGGTTGATACGGTTTGCCTGGATGATCTTGGCTTAAAAGGTAACGTCATTCTGCACTTAAACATTGATGACTTTGATCAGCTTTTCGGTGAGAAGTTTGTTTTGATGGATGGCGCTCGCGATGTCTATAGCGTCCCCATTGTTAAGTCAACACTCGAATTAACCGAACTCCCAGTGGGGGTCTATACGCTGAGATTCCCGATGGGTAAAGACAAAAAATATCAGACCTTGCAAAATTATTTGATTGTTAAGGAAGGGACGACGTCGCTGCAGATTGACTTTATTAGTACACCGCGATCATCGATTGTTTCTCAAGAAATTGAGTTCTTAGGGTTGGCAGAAGAGCGGTTTGCGACAGTGCGAGTTGACAGAACACATAATAATTTAGTAATTGATGTGATCAAGACCACGCCTCATGCGGAATTTCCTAATCAACTGTATGCTAAAATTGCCGTTCGTGATGAACAGGAAAATGTCCGATTTAATCGGTTTATCTTTGCAACTGACGAGACAGTCAGCCACTATGAATTACCATTCAAACTCGGTTATCAACTTGAGCTTTATCATCTCCAGCCATCGCTTTTGAGGGTCCATCCGGATGAAGAAAATTTAATTGATAATAAGAATGATATGAATATCCTGACGTTCGAAAAAACAGGGATGAAAAATATCGCATTGAAGACGGATCCTACTCTCGGTTTATTACAGCGTATTGACAAGGCAGCGAATCATTTACGCCATTATTTACCTGCTTACCATACATTATCAACCTGGTTTAAAACTGATATTTATACAGCAATTACTCTTATTGACAGTCCACAGCGTGAAGAGTTAATGATCAAATATGCAGATTGCATTCCTGAAAATAACACACCGCCAAAAGACAGTTTGCAGGTGGGTAGTGACTTTACCGTCATATTTCGAGGGGCAGATGACGGTCTCGTGTTAAAGGCTACCCTAAATTTAGTCAAACAAATGATGCATATTATTATTCTACCTCGTATTGCAAATACTAATTTTAGCGATGTCTATATTTCTATCACTTGTGAAGATTTCTATGGCAATCCCTTATATCATTACGAGGTGGTTGGTAATAAGAAACAGGATCAGCAGTCAGTTGATCTGCCGCTTTATGGCTATGGGGTCAGTGTGATCCGTCTATATCATAAAGAAGATAATCAACGTCTAATTATTATCAACGATAATCAATCGGAAAGGTTGACAGAAAGGGGGTATCAGCAGGATTACTGCCTCACAGGATGTGGTTTACAGAGAATAAATAAATAACAATGAGTTTACTACGCTGATTAATGATATTAAGTTGCTCAGTATCAGAATACTGAGTTGAAGAATACTGAATTAAAATATGGCAATGTAATTATTATTTTCAAGGTTCGTTTTACATTTTAACAATGGGTTGTGAACCTTGTATTGATTTTGTTGGAAAAAAAAGATAAGCCGAAAGTGTTTCACTGTACCTCTGTAGATAAAAAAACCTCACAGTCAGGGACTCAATTCAATTCCCCATTATGATTTCTCATTACCTTTCATTATATACGGTTCCGCCTTATTACCGAGGTGTCGGTCTATGCTAGCGATCCAAGGCATTCGCGCATGTTCTCATCACATGACTGCAATATCGGGCCGGTAAATCCACGCAACGATAGCTGAGATAGCACGAAAAGATCATGTACCCAGAACCCATCCGAATCACTTACCATTGTTCTTGATAACACGAAAGGTGGTCGCTGACAAAAAGGGCTGTGAGACACAGATTAATCCTGAGAGTCGCTCTACTTTGCCACTATCCCTGTTTTTACTCGCGCGACAAAGTGGAATGGGTTACGTCGTTAAGACGACAGGGCGATGGTTAACTGCGCCCTTGAGCTGAGAAGTTACAGCCAACGAACTAATTTGTCAGTAGTGGCCGATTGAAGAGAGGGAAACTCGTTGATGAAACGGATTGCCTCGTCATACTTTTCCGCTAAGGGGCATACGGATCCTTCACATCGTGTTTCCTTTGTGATGGCGATTTTCCCTGACTGCGTGTATAGAAATAGGTCACATGGATTGATTCGCACTAGCAGATAGCGCGGCAAACAAGGACACCCATCAAACTGCAAAGGTCGCCTTATCCCGAAATGGTAATTGAACGAGCGGCAGTGTAGGCTTTTTCTCTGGCACCCTCGGCTGTGCTGTCATAGGCTAACACGACACCCAGTCGGCGCTGTCCTTGAATCTCTGGCTTACCAAAAAAACGGACTTGATTGCCATTGTTAAGACTGACATTCGGGCAATGGAAGCGAATATCTTGGCTGGTGAGTTCAGGCAGTAACACGGCAGAGGCGGCAGGCCCGAGAAAACGGAACGTGCCGATGGGGAGACCTAAAAAGGCTCTAACATGCAGTGCAAATTGTGTTAGATCTTGGGATATGAGGGTCACCATTCCCGTATCATGGGGGCGGGGTGACACTTCACTGAAAATGACCTCATCACCGAGTACAAACAACTCCACACCGAATAAGCCATAGCCACCCAAGGCATTTACAACGCTAGCAGCAATATGTTGCGCACGTTGCAGCGCTAACTGACTCATTGCTTGGGGTTGCCAAGATTCGCGATAATCGCCATTGTGTTGAATATGCCCAATCGGCGGGCAGAAGTGGATACCATCACTGGCATTGATTGTCAGTAGCGTGATCTCATAATCAAATTGGATCAGTTGTTCAACAATGACTTTAGTGCTTTGACCTCTCGCGCCATGACATGCATATTGCCATGCTTCGTCCAGCTGCTGCATTGCGCTCACGACACTTTGTCCTTTTCCTGATGAACTCATGATAGGTTTGATAATGCAAGGCAGACCAAGAGTTGAGGCGGCTTCAGTGAGTTGTGCCAGACTATCAGCAAAAAAATAGCGAGACGTCTTCAGATTGAGTTGCTCCGCCGCGAGACGGCGTATTCCTTCGCGGTTCATCGTCAGTATTGTGGCTCTGGCATTCGGGATCACGGTGATACCCTGTTGTTCAATGGCTAATAATGCATCTGTGGCGATCGCTTCGATTTCAGGCACAACAAAATGAGGGCGTTCTTGTTCAATTAAGGTGGTCAGGGCGAGAGGGTTAAGCATATCGATGACATGGCTTCGATGGGCAACGTGCATTGCTGGCGCATTTGCATAGCGGTCGACGGCGATCACTTCCAGCCCAAATCGCTGACATTCTAGCGCGACTTCTTTACCCAATTCGCCCGATCCCAATAACATCACTTTCGTTGCTGATGGGCAGAGTGCCGTGCCTAGAGTCACCATATTCTTCATATCCTGATTGCCGTCAATAGACCAGTTATAACATAAACGAAAACGTTTGCTCAAGTGGCTTTACTGCTATTTATAGGCTTAATGAAGCAGGTTGCCAAATGCGCCACAACAACGGTGTCTCTCAATCAATCCCAATGATTGTCAAAACGATATGGATTATTTTTTCGGTTCCCATGGAAGGCGAGATAGGCTAAGCGACAGTTTCCTATAATCGGCAAGGCGTTGACGGAACCAAGATTGTAAAGGCTCTGGTTGTTGTCTTTCTATCTGTTCAGCAATCACTGGCATATTGTAGCGTTCTTTAAAAGCCACGCCGCTTGCAGCTAATTCGGTATTAATCCGATCTTTTTGCTCTTGGTCTAATAAAGACAAATTGTAACTCACAGTATTTCTCCTTTATGGCAGCAAGATCACCGAGATTGGGATGCCCCTTACTCCGACTGTTGAATACGGTCAGATTGTTGTGATGAAAAATCCGCATCAGAAATAAGGCGGACGGTATTTTTTTTGTTATCATAGAACAATGAAAGCAATCGCTGCAACCTTCAGTAATCGGTGATATTGATGAAAAAATTGTTCCCTGTGTGGTTATTATTCATTCTCAGTGGCCAAGTAATGGCAACTCAGGTGATAACAGTCAGTCGCTTTGATATGGGTAAAGATAAGTGGCCTTTTACTCGTGAAGAAGTGATGTTAACCTGTGAAAAAGATGGTGCAATGTTTGTCATTAATCCGTCGACCTTAGCGCAGTACCCCATTAATCAGCAGGCTCAGACTCGGGTTGACAGCCACATGAGTATTGGACAGCCTATTCGGATTATTCAGCGCGATGATCCTGTCAAGCCAAACAGTAAAATGAGCTTACAACCGATCATTCAACGTACTGCTCAGTTATGCGATCACCATTAAGTTAACTTGATGATCAGGATAAGCGCACTGACAGGCCTCGTAACAGGCAAACTCACTTTGTAACCAGCTCTTGCTCTGTGGTCAACCCAAGGGGACTGGGTGTTCTGCTCCCCTTGATGCACTTGCCCAGTTGATGGGGCTTTGGGATGAGCGCCGGTGATTCTCCCTCAATGGCGGTGGACCGGTTGCCAGTCCAAGTTGACAACCAGCCCTTTAATCGCTGCCAATAAAGTGACAACGTCACTCTTACCTTTGGTAAGTCTAGATTGTTTTTTACAAGGATAAATGTGTGCTTCCGGAGAAAGGTGAGCACGCCGCCGGTTCTTTTCTTTTTGATTATAACTATCCAGATTTATACATTGTACTTCGACGCAGAGACGAGGCAAAGAAAAGCAGTCAGAATCGACCTTCTTACTAAGCCAAATTAGGAGGACGTTTTGAGGTTCCACTTTCACTGAGATCGTGTTTCGTTTTAAGTACAAGGTCAGCATCATTGCTTTTACGCTCTTGAGGTATGATGATTTTGGGCTTTCTGCTGTGTTAGATATGGGCAGCGAGCCTAGGCTGAGAGTTCATCATGTGCCAAAGGGGTTAAGCAACAAGAGTTACCGTGTTAGCTTGATGTAATAGTGTGCAGCGAGGCGATCAGGGGGACTGATAACCATCGCGATAACGCAGCCCCCTAGTGGTCTGAGAAGGCGTAACATGGTGTAAAATCACTGATGACAGTCGGATCATTGGTCAAATAGACGACCATCCCGTACCCATTCTCGAGGGTAGCTGTTTTTGATGCGATGACCGACAATTTTTGCAATGCCAAGGACCTGCTGTTGGTAGGTTACGATCACCTGCTTTGCTGCTGGAACCTGTTCTGGGAAAATGTCCCTTCCACGATACCAATCAGCCGCTTGCTGTGTGGTTAATTCTAAGCTTTCAGCACGATCCGGTTGTGTGAGGGTGATGATGGCTTCATATTGCCAACGTATCCCTTTGGGAAAGCATTCAGCGAGTTTAATACCTAGGCGAGAAAAACGGATTTTGTCCAGCATGGGCAGAATGGCAACAGGAAATAACCATCGCTCTTTATCCCGCTTCCAAGCTTGCAGCGTCGTCGGGATTATGATCCCTTGTTCAGCCGCTTGTTGTATCAGTTCGTCTGATTCTTTTTTCTTTAATGGAGTGAAGGGGAATTGACCTAATTTATAATGGGGCGCGTTGACCAGTGGCGTCGCTACTTTTTTATGCAGACTAGCAACAAAAAAACCTTCACTATCGAAGCGCTGTGGAAAAACATGCAAAAACCCTTCGTCGGTCGCGACGCGCTCAGCGCCATCAAACAACGTATTAAGGGGCTCGATACTGACACTGTCTGGATACTGTTCGATAAGATAATGAATAATTTGTTGGTTTTCAATCTGATTTAACGTACAAGTCGAGTAAACCAGTCTACCGCCTGGTTTCAACGCTTGCCAAGCCGAAAGAATAAGTTGCTTTTGTAACGCTGCGATCTCGAGGGTTGATTGTAAATCCCAGTTGTTCAGCGCATGAGGGTCTTTACGAATAACCCCTTCGCCAGAGCAGGGCGCATCCAAGAGGATCGCATCAAAATGCGCGGGAAGTGCGGCACCAAAGACACTTGCATCAAAATGGGTGATAGCTGCCGTGGTTACGGCACAGCGACTTAGGTTGGCGTGCAAGATTTTCACTCTACTCGCCGCGTATTCATTGGCTACAATGATCCCGTTTTTATCGAGGTAGGTGGCAATTTGTGTCGTTTTCGATCCTGGCGCAGCGGCCATATCCAGCACAGAGAGTGGCTGAAAGGCATGATTAAATAACGCGGTCACCGGTAACATCGAGCTAGCTTCTTGGATATAAAAAAGACCACTCAGGTGTTCAGCATAGCTGCCAAGTGGCAGACGTTCATCTGGGAGTTCAATCCAGAAACCTTGATGGCACCAAGGGATAGGGGTTAATTGCCATTGATAAGGTTCGGTTAATTTTAAAAAATTATCGACACTTATCTTGAGTGTATTGACTCGAATAGATCGGCGCAACGGTAACTGACAAATGGCGAAAAAGTCATCATAATCGCTGGCATCAGTTAATGATTGTTGGATAAGACGGCAAAATTCTTCTGGAAAAGAGATCGGTTTATCAGCCACAGCATGGATCCACGTGGTAAAACCCTGAGTGTAACATGTGTGGTGTAACACGCCTAGAGGAGGGAATTTAAGTCAGGTCACGGATAAAACGCGGCTCGATATTTTTCGACTCTGTGTTGTCTCTGGTGCATGTAACCTGTTTTCCTATTGTCACAGTGTTCACCATTGGATTTAAATTGAATTCGGTGTTTAATTTTGTCCAGTATCCGGCCGCAAGGCAGAACTTGGCGCCGATGAATAACACTGAACGTCGCAACCCAAGGTTTCCCCCTTTTGGTCAACTCACGATCAGTCCTATTAGGGCAATCATAACGCCCTAATCGACGTGTTAAGTCTGCTGTGTGAATAGATTGCTGTCATAGTGACTGCGTTTTTTGTTAAACTGTCTGTGTTTCATTGAGTGATTATGTCAATATAATACGTCTAATAACGGACGTGTTGTTCAGTTGCCCCATGATCACTGTCTCTCCGGTCATTAACAGATAACGAATAATTTGTGGATCACTTCATGAGCAAAAATGAATTTTATACAACCTTGCAACGTGATATTGGCGCATTATTAACGGGGGAAACTGAATTTCTCCCTATCATGGCAAATGTCAGTGCATTACTCTATGAACGTCTGAAGGCAGTAAATTGGGTCGGTTTTTATTTGTTAACCTCACCGAAACAGCTGATATTAGGGCCATTCCAGGGTAAGATTGCTTGTGTTAGGATCCCAGTTGGTCAAGGGGTTTGTGGCACGGCTGTTGCTTCTGGACAAATTCAGCGCGTTGACGATGTGAACCAATTCCAAGGCCACATTGCCTGTGATGCCAGTACAAATTCAGAGATAGTGTTTCCCCTTACCATTAATAATGAGATAATAGGTGTGCTAGATATTGATAGCGTTGAAATGGCGCGCTTTGATGAACAAGATCAGCAGGGGTTACTTGGTGTGGTTGACATTCTCAATCAAGTACTTGCCGGCACTGAACTGCAAAAATTTTTAAATCTGACAGCCGATTAATTGCACGAAGAGCAGGAAATTGGTTAAGCTGTCGGAATAATTATGTCAGTTTTGAGTAGTTTTGATACGGTATAACCGTTGTAATCAGGAATTTTATGGACACCCAACCGAAGTTGAACAGCAGTAAAGAAGTGATCGCCTTTTTATCCAGCCAGTTTCCAGCCTGCTTTTGCAGCGAAGGGGAAGCGAAGCCACTTAAAATAGGTATTTTCCAAGATTTGATTGCTAGAATACCGGCTGAGTTAGGACTCAGTAAAACACAATTGCGCGCTGCTTTACGTATGTATACTTCCAGTTGGCGCTATTTGTATGGTGTAAAGCCAGGTGCTTCGCGTGTCGATCTTGATGGAATGGCATGTGGTGAGCTGGAAGAACAACACATTGATCATGCTAAGAAACAACTACAGGAAGCGAAGGCCCGTATCCGTCAGCGTGAGCAAGATAAAAAAGCGTTAGCTGAACCCAAAAAAGCGAAAATGCTGAGCACGCCACCTGTCGCTAAGGTTCAAAAAAACACCCGCGTTGAGCAAGTGAAAACGCGTGTTAAACAGGAACCGAAACCTCAACAGTTGGTGACACCGGTTAAAAACAGTGGCCAATTAACAATCGGTCAAACAATTAAAGTTAAAGCTGGTCAACGTGCCGTGGACGCAACCATTCTGGAAATCAGTAAAGATGGTGTACACGTTCAATTAGTTTCGGGGTTGGCCATGATTGTTAAAATTGAACATTTGCATTTCTGATAAGGGGTTGTCCTTTTTACTATGAAAATATGTTTCAGGCTTAGTCTCATTAGCGGTCTTTTTCTATTTGGCTCAGTATGGGCAGCAGGTCAACCCATAGTCAAAGAGACTCTGCCTGTACTGCATGAGCAGCCGCAGCAGGTCACCGCCAGCAGTCGTGTGAGTGAACGATTCACTCAATCACATTATCGTAAATTTGATTTAGATGATGCGTTTAGCGCACGGATATTTAATCGTTATCTGAACATGCTTGATTATAATCATAGCGTGTTTTTAAAGTCAGATATCGAGAATTTCAGCAAAGTAAAAAAAGAACTGGCCAGTTCACTGAGGACAGGATCATTGGATGGAATGTTTGATCTATTCAATCTGTTTCAGCAACGACGGCTTGAACGTTATCAGTATGCACTCAGTCTATTAAATGCTCCGATGAATTTTGATGGTAATGACACCATTGATCTTGATCGGAGCCGGAGTCCATGGCCAGAAAGCAAAGCCACACTGAACACCCTTTGGAATAGCAGAGTCAAATATGATGAGCTGAGTTTGAAAATCTCCGGCAAAACGGATGATGAAATTCGGACAACCTTAAAAAAACGTTATACTACAGCCATCAATCAATTAACTCAGATTCACAGCGAAGACGTTTTTCAGTTGATCATGAATGCTTTTGCTCATGAAATTGATCCTCACACCAATTATTTGTCTCCTCGTAATACGGAACAATTCAATACTGAAATGAGTTTATCCATGGAGGGGATCGGTGCGGTATTGCAAATGGATGAAGACAGCGCCACGATAAATGCCTTAGTCACTGGCGGGCCTGCAGCTCGAAGTAATCAGCTTAAGGTTGGCGATAAAATATTGGGAGTAGGACAACAAAGTAAACCGATTGAAGATATTGTTGGTTTACGGTTGGATGATGTTGTTGAGAAAATTAAGGGCCCGAAAGGCAGTCGTGTTCGCTTAGAGATTTTGCCTGCGATGAAAGGGGCGAAGCCAAAAATTATTACTTTGGTTCGTGATCGTATACGTCTTGAAGATAGGGCGGTACAGGACAGCATTCATCAAGTTGGCAATAAGAAAGTGGGTGTGCTAGATATTCCGGGTTTCTATGTCGGGCTAACGGATGACGTTAAAGTAAAACTACAAAAATTACAGAAAGAAAAGATTGATAGCTTGGTGATCGATTTACGTAATAACGGTGGTGGTGCATTGACGGAAGCAGTTTCTTTATCGGGATTGTTTATTCCGAAAGGACCGGTAGTGCAAGTTCGGGATAACAGTAATCATGTTCATCAAGACAGTGATAACGATAGCCTTATTTACTATAAAGGCCCGATGGTGGTTTTAGTCAACCGTCTGAGTGCTTCTGCCTCTGAAATATTTTCGGCGGCAATGCAGGACTATTCACGTGCGGTGATTATTGGTGAAACGACCTTTGGTAAAGGCACTGTTCAACAATACAGTAGCTTAAGCCGAATCTACGATACGATCCTGAAGCCGGATTGGCCACCGTTAGGCTCGATTCAGTATACAATTCAAAAATTCTATCGTATCAATGGTGGAAGTACACAGCGTGAGGGCGTGACGCCTGATATTATGTTCCCATCAGGGATTGATACCTTTAAAACTGGTGAAAAATACGAAGATAATGCGCTGCCTTGGGACAGTATTGAACCTGCTGAATATACGAAAGTTGGATCTTTGCAATCCTATATCAATCCATTGACCGAATTGCATAAAGCAAGGATCGCCAAGGACATGGATTTCCAAGATATTATCTCCGATATTAATCGATTTAATTCTATCAAGCAGACAATCAACATTGTATCGCTGAACTATCAACAGCGACAGAAACAGATCCAGCAAGAAGATGGCTTGAAATTGGCTCGTGTCAATACGCACTTGAAGCAACAACATAAGCCAACAGTGACCTCGGTTGATGCGATACCGAAAGATTACCGTGAGCCCGATGCTTATCTGAATGAAGCCATCCAGATTGCAGAGGATCTTCAGCGTCTTCAGCATCAGGAAAAAAGGCAAACTGTCGGCCATTAGCTTTTTGTCAGACAATGAGTAAGGATACCTGCCGTTGCGAGGTATTTTTACTCAAATTTTATATCAATAATGCCATTTTCTGGCATTGGCCGGTAATCTCAAGCTTTAGACTAAAACCACTGAGAATGGCTGCGTTCCTCGATACAATCCATCATCTCGTATTACAAAATGTAAAGTTATACTTCGGTTGAGCAATGATATGTACGCTTGCTTGCAAACTGACTAAATAGCAATAGGATAGACTTCAATAATACGCTTACAGGAATTGGTACCCCGTTATGATGAGAATCGCGCTTTTCCTTATTACCAACCTCGCCGTGATGTTGGTATTTGGTTTAATACTAAGCCTGACAGGTATTCGCTCTTCGAGTGTGCAGGGGCTGATGATCATGTCATTATTATTTGGCTTTGGAGGGGCATTTGTATCATTACTGATGTCAAAATGGATGGCACTGCGTTCGGTCGGTGGGCAGGTGATCACCCAGCCCAGTAATGAAACGGAGCGTTGGCTGATGAATACCGTTGCCCGTCAAGCTCAGCAGGTTGGGATTACCATGCCTCAGGTCGCTGTCTATCATGCGCCGGATATTAATGCATTTGCAACTGGGGCTCGGCGAAATGCCTCGTTGGTTGCAGTCTCCACTGGACTGCTACAAAATATGAGTCAGGATGAAGCCGAAGCGGTTATCGCCCATGAGATCAGTCATATTGCGAATGGTGATATGGTCACGATGACGCTACTTCAGGGGATTGTGAATACGTTTGTGATATTTATTGCCCGAATTATTGCTCAAATTGTGTCAGGTTTTTTAAGTTCTGATCGTGATGAAGGTGAGAGTCATGGCAATCCTTTGGTCTATATGTTGGTTGCAACGGTACTCGAGTTACTGTTTGGTATCCTTGCCAGTGTCATTACAATGTGGTTTTCGAGATACCGTGAGTATCATGCGGATGCAGGATCAGCCCGCTTAGTGGGTAGCCAGAAAATGATTGCTGCACTGCAACGCCTAAAAAGTAGTTATGAGCCTCAAGAGCCAGGGAGTATGATGGCACTCTGTATCAACGGCAAAGGAAAAGGGCTAAGTGAGTTGTTTATGTCTCACCCCTCATTAGACAAGCGCATTGCTGCCTTGCAAAATCGTGATTTTAGTCGGTAGTTCAGCTGTGATAAACAGCAAAAGTACGCCACTGGACATTAGTCCGTGTCGTACTTTTTACTGAACACTGGGCAACTGGACTGACCAATGATCCCGTTTTCTGAGTGTAGATATTGTCTTGTTGTTATGCCTTGCCCAGTAATATACTGACATCTCAAGCCCAATCCACCTAGGTTATACTCATTAGAGACAAGTATCCCAGTCCCTGTTATCATCATGACTAACCACAGAATTAACAGAACAGCGCTGAACTGAATATAGAATTTCAACATTATCTCCAATTTCCTGCGTGCGATATAGCCTTAAGCATGGATAAGAGTGATGAAAATGAGCATCAGAGATAACTGAAAGAAAACCCAACCAATGTTTTTAGGAATTAAGCCCTACCTAATTTGTTAAGCTAAAATACAATTTCTAGATTGCAAGCAGACGAATGATTAATTAAGGGGATAAAATGCAAGGTTTACTAGATAATGAAAGTTTGTTATTAGTTTTACTGGTGTCCGTCGCGGTATTAATCAGTATTCTGCTCCTTTTTCGAGTTAAACACGCGTTACGTGTAGTAAATCAAAATCGAGATTTATTATCTGAACTGATAGTTTTGCAACGCAAACAAACACGTTTATTAGATATTTTGACAAAAAATCATCAGGAAAAGGCATGTTTTGCAGAGAGGGATTCGGATTTGTCTGGTGAGGATGCATACGGTGACATTCCTAAATTTAAAGCTGAGCGTTAATTCCTCACTCGTCTTATTATTACTCATTGTTTTATTGAGTAGATTGCTGCATTCGCCAGTTACCGTGTCAGGACAGCTCAGCCTGTTAGCAATGGGGTGATGAACACTGACGCGTATTGGCTTAACGTGGGTGGACGCAGAGCGTTTTATCTACTCATCTTCTCTCTTACCGAACTGTAAGAATGTATCATATTAATGATGAATCACATATTTAAAAACATCTTTTGTTTATCGCAAACTGCATTTTATTTTTTACCAGAATCACGCAATTATTAAGTTAATTATTTTATTGGCTTTATATCTTTATCATTGAATTTTTAATTTGATATTTAGTTGTATTATTAAAATAACAAGAAATCACCATTAGATTGAAAATAATACCGAGTAAATTCCTCAGGTATTAGCTTCCTCAATTCCGACTAAAATAATCAAGTATTTTATAATGCTTAGAAGTTGAATATAACAGTAGAATCGTCTATTAGAATGGTATTCCCTTACTGACAAAATCTATTAATTGGGTTTATTCTTTAATTCATTCCGTTCTTACTGTCGGCTCATGCATTCAACCGCAACGGGGCAAGCATAAAGCCTCATTCTATATTCATCCAGCCTCTTTTTCCAACGCGTGCAGCACTTGCGCGATACTTCTCAGTTTTTTTGTAAACTTTGAATGTATTCACATTTTATTGCTGTCTTTCAAATCACCAACCTATTATCAGATTAGCCTTAGCACGATGATATTGGAATATTGTGAACCATTAGACAAAAATTGAGCAAACTGACTAACCGATAACCGACAATGCTTTTTCTTACCTTAATTTATACAAATTTAAACCCTTTTTGATAAGCATAATTAGTAAAATAAAGGTTCATCAAATTTAAAACTAAAAAAGGCTTGCTAAGATATTATATATATGTGATAACAGTATCAGGATAAACGAGAGCAGTTTCTGTTTATGCCGGGCATCGTCATAAATATAGTTTCGAGAAAGATAATTCAGTTCTTTGTCATAAACTTCACTGAGTGCCTCATGCAGTAGCGTCTCGCTTTTTTCCGGTAGCAATGCCTGTAGGCTAAATTAATACTCTAAGGAATTTGTAAAATGGCAAAGATTAAAGGTCAAGTTAAGTGGTTCAACGAATCGAAAGGTTTTGGTTTCATTACTCCTGCTGATGGCAGCAAAGATGTATTCGTACATTTTTCCGCTATTCAAGGTAACGGTTTCAAAACGTTGGCTGAAGGTCAAAACGTTGAGTTTGAAATTCAAGACGGTCAGAAAGGTCCTGCTGCGGTTAACGTAACAGCTATCTAATTTCTGCGTACCTTCTGGTACAGATAAATTTTAAATCCCTGTCTTTGGACGGGGATTTTTCTATTTTTGTCTTTGCAGTAGGTAAACTAAACACAGTAAAAATCAAGGAGACAGTGGTGTTTATTTGTCCATTATGCCAGCAAACGCTGTTACAAAACACAATGGGCTTGGTGTGTATTAACCGGCATCAATTTGATCGGGCTCGTGAAGGTTATGTTAATTTACTGCCAGTCCAACACAAAGCGTCGAAAGTGCCGGGTGACAGTGCAGAAATGATGCAGGCGCGTCGTCGCTTTTTGGATGCAGGACATTACCATCCATTACGTCAACGGATCTGTGAGCTTGTCGATCGTTACCTAAGCGTGACTGAACCCTCAATTCTTGATATCGGTTGTGGTGAGGGGTATTACACTGCCTCACTGGCTCAGCGAGTGATAGAAAGGCAAGGTCATGTCTATGGTTTAGATGTGGCGAGAGCTGCCATCAAAGCGGCGGCTAAACGTTATAAATCCGTTGAATTTTGTGTCGCCTCCGTTAAACGTTTACCTTTTGCTCAGCATCAATTCGATGCCGTAACAAAAATTTATGCGCCCGCTAATCTTGAACAATTATATCGTGTTATCAAGCCGCAGGGCTATTTAATTACCGTCACGCCGGGTCCTTATCATCTGTATCAACTTAAGCAACGCATTTATAATCAAGTTCAGTTACATCAACCGACTGAAGCCACGCTTGACGGTTTTTCTAGCCAAGAACGGCAACAACTGCGTTATACACTGGATCTATCCTCTGAGGAAGCGCTGTCATTATTACAAATGACTCCCTTTGCTTGGCGTGCGCCTGAAACCTGTTGGCAATATTTAGCGGAGCAGGAGATATTTGTCTGTGACTTGGATTTTATTATTGATATTTGGCAACGGGATTGTTCTGTTTAATTTGCTTTTTCTGATAGTTTGACTATTTACATTTAAAATAATTTTTTGCAGTAAAGTGAATTACTGATAAAATGCGAGCTCGTTTATAATACAGGAGTAAAGGGCACAGCCCATTTTATGGATCGTCACCGATGTTATTTAACTACGAATTTAAGCCTTACTGGCCTTAATCTGAGGCGTTTAATCACATACCCCCTCATTCAATATCTCAGTTCTGTGAATTATTACATTCATGATGATAACGGATCACCACTACGAGTAAGGAGTCACTGATGGAAATATTCCTCGACCCCTCGATCTGGATCGGTTTAATTACGCTGATTGTACTCGAAATTGTACTTGGGATTGATAACTTAGTCTTTGTCGCTATTTTATCTGATAAATTACCCCCAAAGTACAGAGATAAAGCCCGTCTGACGGGATTAGGGCTTGCCTTAGTCATGCGTCTCGCGATGTTATCTTTAATGTCATGGCTGGTGACACTCAATCGTCCTTTATTCCATATTGCACAATTCAGTTTTTCCGGGCGAGAACTGATTATGTTGGTGGGGGGGTTATTTCTGCTGTTCAAAGCAACGGTAGAATTGCACGACAGATTAGAAAACCACAACATTTCGCAAAACGGCAACCGCGAACATGCTGAATTTTGGGCCGTGGTGGTGCAAATCGTTATCCTTGATGCGGTGTTCTCGCTGGATGCGGTAATCACAGCCGTCGGTATGGTCAGTCATTTGTGGGTGATGATGACGGCTGTGATCATTGCTATGGGGATCATGGTCTTGGCCTCGAGGCCGTTGACCGCGTTTGTCAATGCGCATCCTACCGTGGTGGTCTTGTGTTTAAGTTTCCTGTTGATGATTGGTCTTAGTCTGATTGCCGAAGGTTTTGGATTCCATATTCCGAAAGGCTATCTGTATGCTGCGATCGGTTTTTCTATTGTCATTGAGCTGTTCAATCAAATCGCTAGGCGTAATTTTATTCGCTCCCAGGCGCGGATCCCCATGCGCGAGCGTACGGCTTCAGCGATTTTGCGGTTGGTCGGTGGTCGGCAAGCGCAATCCAAGGCGAATCAAGAATCATCAAGCAACACGGTGGCAATCCCTGAAGGGGCTTTTAAAGATGAAGAGCGCTTTATGATCAATGGGGTGCTAACGTTAGCATCGCGCTCTATTCGAAGCTTGATGACGCCTCGAGGCGAAATCTCTTGGGTGAATGCGCAGGCTTCCCTTGCCGATATTCGCACTCAACTACTTGATACACCTCACAGTTTATTTCCAGTCTGTCAGGATGAATTAGATGAAATCATTGGTGTGGTCAGAGCGAAAGAGCTGCTGGTTGCTCTCGATCGGGGGATCGATATCGTCAGTTTTGCGGCGCGTACCCCAGCGATTATCGTTCCTGAAACGCTTGATCCCATTAATCTGCTGGGTGTGTTGCGTCAGGCCAAAGGCAGTATTGTGATCGTCAGTAATGAATTTGGGATTGTTCAAGGTCTGGTGACCCCATTGGATGTCTTAGAAGCCATTGCCGGTGAATTCCCTGATGAAGATGAAATACCGGATATCATAGAAGATAACGGCAGTTGGTTGGTCAGCGGAGGCACGGATTTACACGCATTAGAACAGCATTTGGGTGTCTATAACTTGGTTGATCCTAACGAAGATCATGCGTCCTTAGCTGGCTTGTTAATTGCACAAAAGGGACAACTGCCCGTCGAGGGCGAGCAGATCCATATCGGACAGCTGAGTTTTACTATCGAAAACATTGTCGATTATCGCATTGATCGCGTCAGGATCACCCGAGAGATCCTAGGATCTGAAGAGAATGATGCGGAATAATCGTGGCTGACATTGCCTTGATTTGAGCGGATGTGACGTTCAAATCAAGGTGATTCACCTGCATGTCAGTGTTTTTAATGGCTGCCAAAGGAGAAATCGTCAGGGGCGGTAAAAACGGTTTCTCTCTATGGTCACCCGTGGCAATAAATCTCGTTGATCTTACCCATCGATGAGGGAGTCCCGTCTTACCGCAAACCGCTGTTGCTGTGCGTGTTGTGATCAAACCATCACCGTATAAATCGCCATGATTTCTCACTCGAATTGTAACTCGCTTGTACTTACCCAGCGATCGTCGAATTCAACAGGGATAAATGTTCTGTACTTCTGTGTCAGATGACGCTGATTATCTTCAATAATTGTCGTCATCGGGGATATTTACCTGCTAGGATCGGACGACAGGAAATGTGTTTTTTTATCTAAGTTTACCTGTTTTTGCTATCGGCGTGATCATAGTAAAAACAGGCTAGAGTATAGTTAGCGTGACAGACCCTCAGTCATGAACAGATCGAGGGGAGACAACATACGCACCGTGAACCTGTTTAGACATTTAGACATTAATCGCATTGAACTTTTATGGCCAGTCCGCCTTGAGATGTTTCCCTGTATTTGGTATTCATGTCTTTGCCGGTTTCATACATTGTTTCGATCACTTTATCCAAAGAGACTCGGGCCTCACTGGTTCGCCGTAATGCCATACGAGCCGCATTAATGGCTTTCACGGCCGCAATCGCATTTCTTTCAATACAAGGGACTTGCACTTGGCCGGCTACGGGATCACAGGTTAATCCCAGATTGTGCTCCATACCAATTTCTGCGGCCACGCAAACCTGTTCAGGTGTGCCGCCTAACAGTTCAGCCAAGCCTGCCGCTGCCATTGAACAAGCAACGCCAACTTCACCTTGGCAGCCCACTTCAGCACCAGAGATGGATGCATTCATTTTATATAAAATGCCAATTGCGCCTGATGCTAAGAAAAACCGTTGTGCGATTGATGTACTGACGGGCGTGATGAATTGATTATAATAAGCCAGCACGGCCGGGATGATACCACAGGCGCCATTAGTCGGTGCAGTCACGACCCGTCCACCCGCCGCATTTTCTTCATTGACCGCCAGTGCAAACATATTGATCCAATCGATGACCTGCATCGGATCTTGGTTGTTTTCTGTTTCTGCTTTTAGCAATCGGTGTAATGCGGCGGCGCGTCTTGGTACACGCAATGGGCCTGGCAATACGCCTTCGGCTTGTAATCCACGGGCAATGCACTGTTGCATTGTCATCCAGATAGAGTCAGTGTAAGTTGTTAATACAGATTGAGATTGTAAAGAAAGCTCATTTTTCAAGACTAACTGCGCAATTGTGCGTTGAGTTTGATGGCAGTGCTCGAGCAATTCTTTAGCTGAATGGTAGGGATAGGGTACAGTGACCGTCTGCAACGCGGATTGACCGAAATGTTCGGTATCGACAATGAAGCCGCCACCTGTGGAATAGTAAGTTTTAGTCAAAATGGGCATGTCAGCATCAAAAGCAGTGAATGTGAGGCCGTTTTCATGTAAGGGTAAGAACTCACTGCGAAATATCATGCCACCTTCGCGAGGAAAATTGACCCAGTGTTGTTTATCGAGATGCAGTTGCTGTTGGTGTTGTACCTCTGCCATGACTTTGGGAATGGTCTCGATATGAATCGTCTCGGGTGTGGCACCGGTCAGGCCCATAATGATAGCGATATCGGTGTGGTGGCCTTTACCCGTCAAGGACAGTGAACCATACACATCCACACTGACCCGTTCCGTCTTTTCAAACAGCCCAGCTTGCTGTAATGCCAACACAAATTCTTTGCCTGCTTTCATGGGACCCACAGTATGGGAACTGGATGGACCAATGCCAATTTTAAACATATCACAAATACTGATCACGACGATTAACCTGGTAGATAAATACGAACAAAGGCACAAGGCCGAAAGTGACTCAGTTTAGTCTAGGTGGTTAGCCGGAGCAATTTGTTTACTGATTATTTCAGTATCACAACGAAAAATGTCAAACTCGTCTGTGATCGAGCCCCGCACGATCATGTTGAATGAGAAGGCGTGATGCCAATGTAAAGACAGGGTAAGGGGGGCGTGTTTTCGATTATCATGATCTGTGAATGGCATCGGAACACCCCCACGGTGTTGCGGGTCGTCAAAATACCTAGGGGGGGCAATCGTTGTCGCACAATGTTAAGTCACAGAGGCAGAGCAACGGGTTATATTCTGGTTGGATAGCAAAAACGACGGATGAATGAGTCGCCTTGGAACAGCCAAGGGGCTTGTAGCCGAGTTATGGCAGTACACCGTGGCAAGTCATCGAGGTTCGACACCGTTTTCAGTCCTCTGTTGGTTGTTGGCTCGTCATCATGGACAGTGTTGTTAGGACGGGAAGGATGCGATTCACTTTATCGAGTGTCTCTTGATATTCTGCATCGACCTGACTGTCTGCAACAATGCCACCACCTGCCGCACAGTACAGTGACTGGTCTTCAGCGATCAGGGTACGGATGGTAATACTTGTATCCATTCGACCACAAACGCTCAGATAACCGATACTGCCACACCAAGCATTACGACGACTCGGTTCGAGTTGGTCAATGATTTGCATGGCACGGATTTTAGGCGCACCTGTGATGGAACCACCAGGAAAACAGGCTCTGAGTAATGCCGTATTGTCTGTATGGCTCGGTAAGATCCCTGTCACTGTGCTGACCAGATGATGCACGGAAGGGAATGATTCCAAAGAGAAAAGTGCAGGCACAGTGACACTGCCCGCCAACGCGACCCGGCCAATGTCATTTCTGAGTAAGTCGACGATCATCAAGTTTTCAGCACGATCTTTGCTTGAGTGGAGTAGAGCTTGGGCTGCCTGTTGATCTTTTTCTGGACACGCATTGCGTGGTCGCGTCCCTTTAATCGGTTTAGTTTCAATTTTTTTCTGGTCAACTTTTAGAAAACGCTCCGGAGATAAACTCAGTATTGCACTGGTTTCCAAGCGGATAAACGCGCTGAAAGGGGCTTGATTATGCTGGCTTAAAAAACAGAATGCTTGCCACTCATCCCCCTGATATTCAGCTTTAAAACGTTGTGCAAGGTTGATCTGATAACAATCACCAGCACGAATATAATCCTGAATTGCGATAAACTTTTTCTGATAGTCTGCTGATGACATATTACTTTGCCAGTCTGAGACTAAACGAAACGGTGTTCTGCTGACAACGGGCTGTTGCTTTAGCCATTGAAAGCGCTCTTTTACACAACTCAGTGAAACTAAGGTTAATTTGCGCAACTGATGATCGGCAATCAATGCCCAATCATAAATCCCGATGGCCATATCTGCGGTGTCAAGTTCATGGGCAGCATCATTAGGCAGTGTCTCAAAACGACGGGCTAAGTCATACCCAAATAATCCCATTGCGCCACCACAGAAAGGCAAATGGTCGGGTTGAGCTGGCAGGGATGGCAACTTATTTAACTGCTGTTGAACGAGGGTAAGGGGATCTTCATCGCTGGTGAACGCGTGTTGATCGCTATGGATCACCGTATTGGCGCCATGCGTCACCAACGTGGCAAGAGGATCGGCACACAGAATATCAAAGCGACTTTCACTGTGACTGGCTTGCCCTGAGGTTAACAGCATTGCCCAAGGCTTATCCGCGAGGGGGGTAAACCACTGGTATAATGCATTGGGTGTATAGTCTAATTCAAGGGTATCAGGTTGCATAGTGATGTCATGTAGAAACGAGATGATACCCTAGCTTGGCATATTTTTATCCATCAGGCATCTGTTATCTGTTAAAGTTGCGGTTACAGTGAGCGAAGTGAGGAATACCCATGTTTAAAGGATTGCCTGCGTTATCGCAGCAAGAGCAGCAACAAGCCGTCGAGAAAATACAGACGCTGATGTCCGAAGGGATGTCGAGTGGTGAAGCGATCACCCGTGTTGCCCAAGAAATTCGAGAAAATTTTCAAGGTGAAAGCATTCCTGTCTTATTTGATGAAGATGAAGATCCCATCTCGTAAAGACCCGCTGCATGGCGAGCCCATTTATTCAGGTCGACGCGATCACCCCCCCTTCCGTCATTACTCCGCACTGAGCGCAGCAAATAACGGAATAGGGTTATGATTACGTTGCTGAATGCCGATTCAAGGATGCATCTCGTACTGAGATAATGCGATCACGATTGGATTGATTTTGTTGGTCGAGTGTGGGTCTGTGGGGAAAGCAAGAGGTGCTTTAAAAGAGTCGCTGATCTCAAGGAGGCATCGCAGTGAATGTCATTGCCGACAAGTTAATGGCATAATCGAGTTCAACCCGTATTGGTATCCAATGTTGTGAGGCGAAGTGATAGACGATTTTTCTGCAGAAGGGCTATTGGCGGGTAATTTAGCCGGTTTTAACGCCAGACCCGCTCAACAGCAAATGGCAATGGCCATTGGTGAAACCATTGCAAGCAAAGGGGAATTGATCGTCGAAGCAGGCACGGGTACCGGTAAAACCTATGCCTATTTATTGCCAACTCTGCGTTCAGGACATAAAGCGATAATTTCTACGGGGTCAAAAGCATTGCAGGATCAACTGTATAATAGGGATCTGCCAGCAATCATTCAGGCCATGGGGTGGAAAGGGAAAACGGCGATACTGAAAGGCCGTTCTAACTACCTTTGCCTCGAACGATTAGAAGGGCAAAATGAAGCAGGAGGGGCATTGCCCGTTTCCTTACTGGCCGATCTCAGTGCGGTACGCCAGTTTGCCTCATCCAGTGCAGAAGGGGATACAAGCCACTGTGCCACGGTCAGTGAAGATAGCCCGATTTGGCCTTTAGTGACCAGTACCAATGACAATTGTCTTGGCAGTGACTGCCCTTATTATGATTCTTGTTTTGTCGTGAAGGCACGTAAAAAAGCCCTTGACGCTGATCTGGTGGTGGTTAACCATCACCTATTTTTAGCGGATTTGGTGGTAAAACAGCGTGGTTTCGCTGAATTAATACCTCAAGCGGATATCATGATCTTTGATGAAGCCCATCAGCTACCGGATATTGCGAGTCACTATTTTGGTCAGCAACTATCTAGCCGACAATTACAGGATTTAGCACGTGACATTATTTTGGCTTATCGCACTGAAGTGAAAGATACGGCACAATTGCAAAAAACAGCAGACCGTCTGATGCAAGTGAGTCAAGATTTCAGGTTGTTACTTGGTGAACCGGGCTTTCGTGGTAATTTACGTGATATTGTTCGCAATCCCGAAATCTATCGTATACTACAACGACTCGATGATGCGTTGGAATTGTGCTACGAGGTCATCAAGTTGGCCTTAGGTCGTTCAGCCATGCTGGATGCGGCATATGAACGGGCTGCGAGTTATCGAAACCAGCTAAAAAAAATCACACAAATTGAGGTACCAGGATTCAGTTATTGGTATGAATGTTCGCGGCATCACTTTGTCTTGGCCTTAACACCGTTATCGGTTTCGGCGCGGTTTCGCGAGGTCATGGATCATCGTCCAGCGAGCTGGATATTTACCTCCGCCACCTTGGCTGTCAATAACAGCATGCAACATTTTGCCGAGCGATTGGGTATCGGCACCCGTCATACCCTGATCCTCGACAGTCCATTTAATTATCAAAAACAAGCATTACTTTGTGTGCCTCGATTTTTGCCTGAATCGCAGGGGAGTCGTTCGGCAGCCACCTTGGCTGCGATGATGACGCCTCTGATTAAAGCCAACGGCGGTCGTTGTTTTTTCTTGTGTACCTCCTGGCAGATGATGAGGCAACTGACGATCGAATTTCGTCAAACTTTAACCTTACCGGTATTTATGCAAGGGGAAACCAGTAAACCTGAGTTAATCCAGCAATTTATAGATAAAGGTAATGCTTTGCTTGTCGCAACCAACAGCTTTTGGGAAGGCGTGGATGTGAAAGGGGACGTTTTGTCCTTAGTGATCATTGATAAATTACCCTTCACTTCACCTGAGGATCCCTTGCTAAAAGCCAGAATGGAAGATGCACGTATTCGTGGGCTGGATCCTTTTGATGCAATCCAGTTGCCTGATGCGGTGATTATGTTAAAACAAGGCGTGGGAAGACTGATCCGGGATGAGTCTGACAGAGGGGTGTTGGTGATTTGTGATAATCGTCTGGTGACTCGGCCTTATGGTCAGCTCTTTCTAAACAGTTTACCGGATTGTCCACGGACACGCAGTTTGGACTCAGCGACGGCCTTTGTACTGAATAAACAAGCATAGTACGGTTGTTTATGTTGAAACGAGGGTTCATTTTTCGCGAAGTTAAATGTGATAAAAACAATTAAAATACCCGATCAACTGATTTCTTCTTTAATCGGCGATAACCGTTTGTGCGTTGGCTTTTACCTCCAGACTGACATGAGACTTGCGCTAGGATTTCATTCTATTGATTCTCGATTTTATATATTAAAGGAAAAAAGAAAATTGAGATAAGGTGAGGTTATTTAAATTTGATTGAGGAAATATAATTGAATAATAAATACAGATTGACAGTTATTGATCACTTTTACTCACTCCTGTTTGTAAAATCGGCGTATTAAATCGACACAAGTGAGAGCGGAATTATGACGATGATCAACGGAGTGCATCCTATAAATAGCGGGATTTTACGATGCCTACCATCAAGTGGCTTGTGCCTTTAAGCCGAACAGTGGCGCGCGAAGTCAAGTATAAACGCTGTCCGTTACGACCATGCAATTTTTTTCGACTAAGAGATAGCTCTACACAAATGCATCACATGGCCTGATTTGATAAATCATCGTTCAGATAATCATTTAATCACTTTCTTTGGTTATTAATATTAATACGGCTTATTATTTAAATATTGAGGTAAGGCTTAATTTTTATATCGATTTTGCCGTCTGAAAACAATGGACTCAATAACTTCTTTATAAAAAATTAGGGGGCGTGTAGACTGTGTCTGTTGTCGATTAAGATTGCAATAATGGAAAATTAAGTGAAGCTTACACTATGTGCTCGATAAATGAGATTACTCTTCTCGCCCTAGATACAGCAACTGAAGCTTGCTCCGCCGCTTTATGGCATAATGGGCAATGTCTCTCCCGATTTGAACTTGCCCCGCGGGAGCATACTCAGCGGATCTTACCTTTGATTGATGGGTTATTAAAGCAAGCGACCCTATCGATTGAACACCTTGATGCCATCATCTTTTGTCGAGGTCCTGGAAGTTTTACTGGTGTCCGTATTGGTATCGGGATCACGCAAGGATTGGCTTTAGGAGGCGAACGGCCTGTGATGGGTTTTTCAAGTCTGGTTATCCTTGCACAGGGTGCGAGACGCAAACTGCAAGCTGAGCGTGTTTTGGTTGCGATTGATGCCAGAATGGGTGAAGTGTATTGGGCTGAATATCAGTTCAATCAACAGACGGGATTATGGGTTGGCCAAGAAACAGAACAGGTCATCACACCTGAAAAGGCACGGTTACGCTTACATCAGCTATCTGGCAGTTGGCATTATGCAGGAACAGGTTGGCAAGCGTATCCGCAATTATCCCAATTGTTAGAACAACAGTCGTATCCGTTACAAGTGACGTTGCCTGAAGCCGAGGATATGTTATCTCTGGCGATAGCTCACTGGCAACAGGATCCGAATCCTTTGTGCTCAGTCACCGAGATCGAGCCCTTGTATTTACGTAATGAAGTCACTTGGAAGAAACTTCCCGGTAGGGATTAACTTTTTCGGCTATTTATTATCAGGTGAAGCGCCTGATATGCTGAGTTCTGGAGGCTTTTTATGTTAGGATCCCGTGTTTGTTTAATGCTGGTTATGGGTGCTGTCAGTGCATTACTTGCAGGGTGTGTCAGTATACCTCAGAGTATTGGCGGTGATCAGATTAAACCGCAAGAAAATTTGTTGCAGGTTCAGAGCAATCCAAAATATTACAAGGGGTTGCAAGCGCGTTTTGGGGGGCGGGTGGTGGATGTCCATAATAAAAATGGGATAACGCGTCTGCAACTGGCAGTACAACCGTTAGACAGTGGTGCCAGACCAATTCTGGGATCGAGTGTGCTGGGACGCATTGTTGCAGATATTCCAGGTTTTGTTGATCCGTTAGAGTTACGTACGAAATATGTCACGGTTTTGGGGACAATCGATGGTACGGTACAGGGTAAAATCGGTGATGCACAGTATCAATTTGTTCAATTGAAAGTGACAGGTTATCAGCGTTGGAATATCTATCAGCAAATTGTGACTCCAGTCTACCCGGTTGCGGATCCTTGGCTATGGTACGGCCATGATTGGGGATATCCGGTATTCAATCCTTGGCCTGGTGGTTACTATCCAATGACTTCGGTACCCGTGCAGAACTACCTTGCAGAATAATTCGTTGCCCTCTTATTTTATGTCAGATCGGGGGGGTATCATCGGGTCTGCCATTCAGGTTGTTTAAATTCGCTTTGTCTGGGATAGGAGAGGGCACTGATCAAGCTGCTCTCTCTTTAGGCGTAAAGTATCGATGTGTCGCATTATACTGTGTTCACTAGGCAAATTTAATACAAATTTAGTGATAGACCTCGCAGGGCTGTTTAAAGAGACCATGATTATTTTCTGATTCGATTACTATTAAAGTAGTTGCCTATAGGGGGGACGAACTATGCTTAATAGTAACGATGATAAGATACCTACACCTACACCGCAGGATCCCGTCAGTCTCTCTGACGCTGAGTTAAATATGAATGGTGTTAATTTTCAACGTTATCATTCACTTGTTGAAATGTTTGAGACGGCATGCCGCACCTATGCGCGTCAAACGGCTTTTATTAATATGGGACAATCGCTCAGTTTTCAGGATCTCTACAATGAAAGTTGTGCATTTGCGAGTTGGCTGCAAAATAAAACCACGGCAAACACTGGTGATCGTATTGCTATTATGATGCCAAATTGCCTGCAGTATCCTATTGCCTTATTTGCCGCTTTACAGACTGGGCTGGTGGTAGTTAATGTCAATCCCTTGTACACACCGGATGAACTAAAACATCAGCTTAATGACAGTGGTGCAACCTTGATTGTCATTATGGATAATTTTGCTCATACCTTACAAAAAGTCATTAAACACACCGCTTTGCGCCATGTTGTTGTCACAGCTTTGGGTGACCAATTCACTTGGCCTAAAGCAACGGCCATTAATTTTACTGTTAAATATTTAAAAAAATTGATCAAACCGTGGGATATTGAGGGCGCACATCACTGGACGGACTGTCTACACCAAGGGCGGCGTTGTGCTTTTAAGTCGATTCGAGGTACGCAGGCACAGTTAGCCTTTTTACAGTATACCGGCGGCACAACGGGAATATCAAAAGGAGCCATGTTAACCCATGGCAATATCTTGGCCAATCTTGAACAAATTAACGCCAGTTATTCGGCGTTGTTAATGGATGGAATAGAAAAAAATGTGACAGCATTACCCATGTATCATATTTTTGCCCTCACCGTTAATTGCCTATATTTTATTTATAAAGGTGGCTGTAACCTGCTTATCACAAATCCTTATGACATTACAGCACTTGCGAAAACATTAAAACATTACCCTTTTACCGCGATCACAGGGGTCAATACGTTATACAGCGGTTTTCTGAATAGTGCGAGTTTCATGCAATTGGATTTCAGTCATTTAAAACTTGCGATCGCCGGTGGAATGGCAACAGCCAAACCTGTTGCAGAGCAATGGGCCAAACTCACCGGTGTGTATATCCTAGAAGGTTATGGTCTGACTGAATGCTCGCCTCTGGTTTCAGCCAATCCACTTGCCATTGGCTGTCACAATGGCAGTATCGGCCAGCCCGTGGCAGGCACGTCGGTTAAGGTGCTGGATCTTGATCATCGTGAATTGACAAAGGGTGAGCCGGGTGAACTCTGTGTTAAAGGTCCACAAGTGATGATGGGCTATTGGAATCAACCTGAAGCCACACATCAAGTACTAGATAACGTGGGGTGGTTAAGGACTGGGGATATTGTTACTATTGATAAATCGGGTTTTATCCGGTTAGTGGATCGTAAAAAAGACATGATCATTGTTTCAGGTTTTAATGTTTACCCAAGTGAAGTAGAAAAAGTTCTTTTATTACATGATGCAGTTGCCGAAGTTGCTGTGATAGGTGTACCCTGTGAGAAAACAGGTGAAGCAATTAAAGTTTTTGTGGTTCTGCGGCGTCCTAATATGACTGCACAAATGCTGATCGATCATTGCCGACAACATCTGACGGGTTACAAAGTCCCTAAAGATTATCAATTTATGGATGCATTACCTAAAAGTACCGTTGGTAAAGTTTTGAAGAGGGAATTGAAATTGTTGACAGTCGGTTAATTGTCAAACCGAAACAAATTTAATTAGTCATTATGTCAATTCCCTTATTGGTTGGGAAGTTAACCTGAAGTAATAAGAGAAACAATTTGAATTATCAATTAATTACAGAGAATAGTCAGCTTGATGTGATTTGTCAGGCTGCCAGAACCCATGCACAGGTTGCGCTCGATACTGAGTTTGTCAGGACAAGGACCTTTTACCCGAGGTTAGGACTGATCCAGCTTTATGATGGTGAGACGCTAAGTCTTATCGACCCTTGTACAATTAGCCAATGGCAACCGTTTGTTGATCTACTTCTCGATACTCAGGTGACTAAATATCTGCATGCCGCGGGCGAGGATTTGGAGGTATTTCAGCATCAATTCCAGTGTTTACCTACACCTTTATACGATACTCAAGTGATGAGTATGTTTTTGGGCTTCCCTCATGGTTGGGGGTTCGCTGCCATGGTGTATGAATTCTGTGAAATTACCTTAGATAAAAGCGAATCGAGAACCGACTGGCTGGCTAGACCACTGAGTAACAAACAATGTGATTATGCCGCCGCCGATGTCTACTATTTGTTACCTATTGCTCAGCAGCTGCAACAGCTGGCGAAAGTGCAGCAGAAAACAGCGATTATCCGCAGTGAGTGTGATCTGATTAGTGCGCGTCGTTTACAGATCACTGAACCGGAGGAGGCTTACTTAGATATCCGCAATAATCACCTACTCAGGCCTAGGCAGTTAGCGGTGTTGCAACGCTTGGCCGCTTGGCGACTTGATTATGCACGGCAACATGATAGTGCGGTTAATTTTGTGGTGAGGGAGGAGATGCTCTGGCAGATCGCGCGTTATTTACCTTCGTCCTCAGCTGAACTAAAAGAGTTAGGTTTATCGGGTCAAGAAATCCGATTTCATGCCAATGTCATGCTGCAATGTGTCAGACAAGTGGAACAGCTTTCTTCGGATCTACTGCCTGCTAAAATTATCCCATTGCATGATAGGCCAAGTTATAAAGCATTATTTAATGAGATTAAAAACTTGATTAATCAGGTTGCTCAGCAAAGCGGTTACAGCCAACAATTACTCTCTTCTAGAAGGCAGGTTAATCAGTTAATCAAATGGCATTGGAAACTGCTGCCGAGGTCAGAGGCAACATTACCAGAATTATTGTCCGGTTGGCGAGGCGAATTGCTAGGCAGTGCCATTCAGACTGTATTAGCGAAGTATAAGTAATGACCCTAGCGCTAACCGTTATAAACAAACGGCACGCGCTGAGGTCACATCACCTTACTTCGATGTTTCATCATTTTCGGGTAAGGTGACATTCAGTTCTAAAATTGAAATGTCATCGCCTTTATGATCAAGTTGAACGGTGACCATATCAGGGTCAATTTTGACATATTTACAAATCACTTCCAGAATGTCCCGTTTCATCTGTGGTAGATAGTGCGGTTCGTTATCACCCCGACGTCGCTCTGCAACGATGATTTGCAGTCGTTCTTTTGCGATATTCGCCGTTGGTTTTTTCCGGGATAATATAAAATCGAGTAATGCCATTGTTTATCCCCCAAACAGGCGTTTCAGAAAACCTTTCTTCTCTTCTTCTATAAATCTGAAGGGAAGTTCTTCACCCAGTAGGCGACTTACCGTGTCTGAATAAGCCAATCCTGCTTCTGATTCGTTATCCAAAATGACGGGTTCTCCTTGGTTTGAGGCTCTGAGTACCGATTGATCTTCAGGGATCACCCCTAACAGTGGAATACGCAGAATTTCCAGCACATCCTCCATGCTCAGCATATCGCCACGGCTAACCCGACCAGGGTTATAACGAGTCAGTAATAAGTGCTCTTTAACAGGGGATTCACCTTTTTCAGCGCGCCGTGATTTTGAAGCAATAATACCCAAGATCCGATCAGAATCGCGGACAGACGAGACTTCAGGGTTTGTGGTAATAATGGCTTCATCGGCGAAATACAGTGCCATCAGTGCGCCCGTTTCAATGCCCGCTGGCGAATCACAGACCACGAAATCAAAATTTAATTTATCGAGTTCAGTGAGGACTTTCTCGACACCTTCGTGAGTTAGGGCATCTTTATCGCGAGTTTGTGAGGCAGGTAATATAAATAGATTCTCAGTACGTTTATCTTTAATTAAGGCTTGATTAAGGGTGGCATCCCCTTGGATCACATTAACAAAGTCATAAACAACACGTCTTTCGCAACCCATAATCAGGTCAAGATTCCGTAATCCGATATCAAAATCGATAACAACCGTTTTTTTGCCTTTTTGAGCAAGACCCGTTGCGATGGCCGCGCTAGACGTGGTTTTCCCTACGCCACCTTTACCAGATGTAACAACAATAATGCGTGCCATATAAATAAATTCCTTAACATTTGAAAAGGTTTTAACCAAGCGTGCTTATAGAAAGTGCGCCATTAGAGAGGGTCAAACAGGCAGATTGACCGGCATATTGAGCGGGTATCTGATCCATAAGCCAATAATTGCCCGCGATTGAAAGTAATTCAGCAGAGAGATGGGTACATAATATACGCGCATTATCATTACCACTGGCACCGGCTAACGCTCGCCCTCTCATTATGCCATAAACGTGAATATTACCATCAGAAACCAGTTCTGCGCCTGCACTGACATGACCGATGACAACCAGATCGGCATTACGGGCATACAATTGTTGGCCTGAGCGGACTGGCGAGGTAATGACTTTGGTCGCCGCATAGCTCTCTGACGTCAGCGGTAAACGGGGTGCGATAATCTCGGTAGTCGCGGGTACTGAAGCCATTTTGCCTTCATTCAGTACAGGGAGACCGCTGGTTTGAACCTGCAACTTAATTGCATTATCCTTGCAACCACTGACTCCGACAATTTTCAGCCCCGTCCTGATAATTGCTTGATACAACGCAGGCCAGTCTATTTCTTTTTCAGTAAGTTGGGCGATGTTAACCACAATCGGTGCATTTTTTAGAAAGTCTGGCGCGGCTTCAATTTTACGCATCAAGGCACGATGAATCAATGCAGGCTGTGCACTACGAATATGGACAACAGATAAGGTAAAACTGCTGCCTTTAAGTTCAATTGGCTGTTGTGACATCTTCCTCAACTCTATTCTGTGATTTATTAATAAATTCTTTCAGCAAAAGCGAATGTTGATAATCGTTGACGAGAGCCAATATTCTATAAACTCCAGACATGGTATAATCAGTAAAAAATTCAGACAAGTCAACTGTGTCATTAGTTAAGGATTATACATGTTTTGTTCAATTTACCGTAGTACATTGCGGGATCAAACCTATTTATATATAGAAAAAAAAGACGATTTCAGTCGGCTGCCTGAAACGTTACTCAATACATTTGGCAAGCCACACTTTGTGATGATATTGAATCTAGATGAACGTGATCACCTTGCTTCTGCTGATATTGATCAAGTTCGTCAACAACTGAAACAATCAGGTTATTACCTACAATTGCCGCCAACCGTTGAAAGCCTACTTAATCCCTGTCTATGTCCTAAAAATAACGTAACCACAACGGATGTGAAATAGGCCATCTCTAGCATGTCTTCTCGCTCAGGGTGTGTCAAAATCACGCTCAATGATTAATTTGTTATGCTTAATTCTAGTTTAAGAATGAGCAATATACACGATAAAACGGATAAAAAGGTATGAGTGAACGTCCATTTTGGCAAAGACTGAGTTTGGAGCAAATGACTGATCAACAATGGGAGTCTGTTTGTGACGGGTGTGGACAGTGTTGTTTGAATAAATTGCAGGATGCAGAAACTGATGTGATCTATTTTACAAATGTGGCCTGCAATCAACTCGATTTAACCAGTTGTCGCTGCAGTAATTACCCACAGCGTTTCCAACTTGAGCCAGATTGTATCAAACTTGATAGAGAAAATTTGAAAACCTTCTTTTGGTTACCAAAAACCTGCGGTTATCGCTTGTTGGCTGAGGGCAAATCATTACCTATCTGGCATCCGCTCAGGCAGGGGAACAGCACGATGATGCACAGTCGGCGTATTTCAGTTCGCCATATCGCTGTGCATGAAAATGAAGTTCAGAACTGGGAAGATCATATTATTGCGCAGCAGGCCGCACCGAGTACGGGTAATGAATAAGACTTACCCGGCATTCTGACAAATCAGTGTGTGTCTTTTTTTAGCTGAGACAGCAGCACTAAAATTGCAATCACGAAATAGATCGTACTGAAAGCCAGCAACCACTGAGGCATACTGTAATTAAACAGCGTCCAGCTCCGGTCAAGGCAGCTGCCAGTGGCTTTAAACATGCTGGGTAACCATTGATCGAGTGGTAGCCACGATGGAAATCGAGCAAATAAATCACAGCTGGCAAACAATGGGGGGTGCAGTTGCAGCATGGTATGTTGCCACGCAAGATGCATCGTCATACCGGCTGCGATGATCCAGATGGCAATAGGCAATAAACGCAATCTTTTAGTCGGTAATATCATACCAATAATCCCGGCTAACATGATGCCCAATAAGGCGGCACGTTGATAAATACACATCACACAAGGTTGATAATTCAGACGGTATTGATACCAAAGTGCCATGCCTTCTAATATGACAACACTCAGCGTGAGCAATAGCCAAGCAGTGCGTGTGCTTGACCATTGTTTGAGTTTATTCAACATCATAGACCCCTCTCTCTATTATTAATGGCAGTAGTGTAACCGATATTATGCCCTGATCCAGACATTTCAACTCAGCGGCATTGGGATTGTCCTGACGTTTGTGAAAAGATCACTCAACCATGACTTAGACTGATAGCGCGATTTATTTATCGAAATCAAATTATTGATCAATTATCATCTGGAATCTGACTATACTTGTGGGGGTTATCATCAAATTGACACTAATTTCAGTGAGTACAATGACTGGTGATAATAAAATGAGGGGCAATACCTTTAATAATGGTTGATGACAACTATGCAGCATATTGAGAGTTAATTATATGGTTGTTAAAGCACAGAGTCCGGCAGCATTTGCTGAAAAATATATCATTGATAGTATCTGGAGTCATCACTTCCCAGCGGGATCATTGCTTCCCGCTGAAAGGGATCTTTCTGAGCAAATCGGGGTGACGCGCACGACCTTAAGAGAAGTGTTACAGCGTCTCGCCAGAGAAGGTTGGCTAACGATTCAGCACGGTAAACCGACTCGAGTCAATAATTTTTGGGAGACCGCAGGACTGAATATCCTTGAAACAATAGCAAGCCTTGATCATGAAGGCGTGCCAAGTCTGATTGAAAACTTGCTGGCTGTCAGAATGAATATTGCTTGCATTTTTATGAGTCAGGCTTTGCGGCATCATCCTGATAATGCAAAAAAAGTAATCGAAACTGCGCTGACTTCTGGGCAACAAGCACAGTCCTTCACCGAGATTGATTTCCAGCTATTTCGTGGGTTGGCTTTTGCGTCAGACAATCCGATTTATGGTTTAATCATTAATGGGTTGAAAGGGCTTTATCATCAAGTAGGCGAGCAATTTTTTAGTGACAGCCGGGCAAGGGCATTAGCCATGGATTTTTATCGTCAATTAGCACGACATTGCAATCACGAAACCCCTAAAGAAAAAATTATTGATATTGTGAGGCAATATGGCCGTCATAGCAGTGAGTTATGGCATCAAATACAGCATCACACAAAAAGCAAAGAGTGAACAGGCAGTCATAATTTGTCGTTTACATCACTTAATATCCGCTTAAACGGCGCTAAACTCTAAACTAACCATCAACTGCAGTGAGATCGTTAAGTCGGCCGAACATCGGTAATATTTATTATCGAAATTAATGATTTTTATAAAAATGGTTACCTTGTGAATCAAAACAGGTCAAATTATCACTTGAGTTATCAGGTTGATTTTTGCATCAATCAAATTAAATACATCGACTGATGGAGATAATTTATGCATGTTATGATTCTCGGCGGTGGTGTCATTGGCGTGACCAGCGCGTGGTATTTAGCGAAAGCAGGGCATCAAGTTACCGTTATTGAACGTCATCCGGGCCCTGCGATGGAAACCAGTGCAGCCAATGCCGGACAAGTCTCGCCAGGTTATGCCACGCCGTGGGCCGCACCGGGTATTCCCCTGAAAGCCATTAAGTGGATGTTTCAACGCCATGCGCCTTTAGCCTTTCGCCCTGATGGTAGTCGATTTCAGTTGCAATGGATGTGGGCCATGTTAAAAAATTGCAATTTGCAGGACTATCGGGTCAACAAAGAAAGGATGGTGCGCTTATCTGAATACAGTCGAGACTGTTTAAAGGCGTTAAGAGCAACCACGGATATTAATTATGAACAGCGTCAGGGCGGGACTTTACAATTATTCAGAACAGAAGCGCAATTTACTCAAGCCAGTCGTGATATTCAGGTTCTGAAAGATGCGGGGGTGCCTTATCGGCTATTGGACAGTGATCAGTTACCTGATGTTGAACCCGCCTTATCCCTGAGTCGAGGTAAATTGACCGGTGGGCTACAATTACCCAATGATGAAACGGGAGATTGCCAATTATTTACCCAGACCTTGGCAAAGTTGGCTCTCGAACTTGGTGTTGAGTATCGATATAGTACTGACGTAGATCGGTTGATTATTGAAGCAAACAAGATAAAAGGGATCCAGTGTCAGGAGCAACGACTGACGGCCGACAGCTATCTCTTGGCCTGTGGGAGTTGGTCTACTCAGTTATTGAAAGGAATTATTTCGATTCCCGTCTATCCCATGAAAGGCTATTCCCTGACATTGCCAATTAAGCATGTTGAGGCGGCGCCAGTCTCGACCATTCTGGATGAAACCTATAAAATAGCCATCACTCGCTTTGATAATCGGATCCGAGTTGGAGGGATGGCTGAGCTAGTGGGGTTTGACAAGCAGCTATTGTCGGCGCGCAGAGCCACGCTAGAAATGGTCACTGAGGATCTGTACCCTGGCAGTGTTCAACTTGAACAGGGGCAGTTTTGGTGTGGATTACGGCCGATGACGCCTGACAGTACACCCATTGTTGGGGCAACGCCAATCAGTAATCTGTTCCTTAATACGGGACATGGTACGCTGGGTTGGACGATGGCATGTGGTTCAGGTCAGTTGATTGCTGATATTATTTCGGCGACGCAACCACAAATTGCAGCGGATGATTTATCTGTGTTACGTTATTTACAGAAATAAGAGAAAAATTTGTAGGAATTGGACTACTTCAGGAGAATCTATGTCGCGTCCGATATATACCGCTATTCATCGGCAGGCGCTGACACATAATCTGTCCGTGATAAGACAGATGGCACCGGATGCCAAAATCTGGAGTGTCGTCAAGGCGAATGCCTATGGTCACGGCTTATTGCGTTGTTATGATGCGCTTTCGGGCACCGACGGTTTTGCATTACTCAATATTGAAGAAGCCATCAGTCTTCGATGTGCAGGTTGGCAAGGGCCTATTCTGTTGCTTGAGGGGATTTTCCGCGCCGATGACTTGGCGTTGGTTGAACAGTATCAGCTCACTATCACGTTACACAGTGATTGGCAAATCGAGGCACTGAAGCACGCGAGACTCAACTCCGCCATTGATGTCTATATTAAAATTAACACAGGCATGAATCGTTTAGGATTTCCTGCCGCTAAAGCCCCGCAGATTTGGCAGCAATTGGCTGAGTTACCCGGCGTTGCCAATAAGACATTAATGACGCATTTTGCCCAAGCTGAGCAAAAGACAGGTATAACCCATCCTTTTAACTGTTTTAAGCAAAGTACGTTAGGCATACAGGCGCCACGTTCAGTCGCAAACTCCGCGGCGATCTTGTGGCATCCGCAAACTCACTTACAGTGGATACGTCCAGGCATTATTCTTTATGGTGCCTCGCCATCGGGACAGCATCAGGATATTGCAGAGTCAGGGTTACAACCCGCCATGAGCCTCTGTAGCGAAATCATTGCTATCCAATCGATCGAACAGGGGGCACGGGTTGGCTACGGTGGTCGTTATCAAGCTCATGCAGCACAACGGATTGGTATTGTAGCCTGTGGTTACGCCGATGGTTACCCGAGGAGTGCGCCAAATGGAACACCGGTCGCCGTCGATGGGATCCGAACCCACGTGCTTGGAACGGTTTCCATGGACATGTTGGCTGTTGATCTGACGGCGTGTCCAGCAGCAACCATTGGTAGTCACGTTGAACTATGGGGGGCGACAATTCCTATTGATGATGTCGCAACATCGGCGGGGACGCTAGGCTACGAGTTGATGTGCGCCATCACAGCCAGAGTGCCTATCGTGACCCTGTAACCGTTGTACAAACCTGTTTAGAGGTGAAAGGGTAGATATAAGGTTATTGATGTGAGGTTTTGGCGCTGATGGTGGGAAGGGGACGTAAGTCCATCCCCTTAGCATTATCCGTTCGTGGCCTGCGCGGCGGCTAGACCATTTCTGGGATCCGCACACCCACTCGCGTAATCTGTTGTTGTTCTTTCTCGGCAATTGTCCAAATAATGTCTAGCCATTCGACACTGTCGCCGACTACGGGCGTACCGCCAAGTTTATCGCTGACCATATCCGCAAGGGATTGCTCCTCATGACAGTCTTCAGGTAGATCTAAGCCATAAATCGCCGAGACTTGAGCAAGTCGGGTGGTTGCATCCAATACGAAATCACCAAAGAATCGATGTTCTCGTGCGACATCTAATTTATGACTAAACATCGCCCCTAACGCGGGCAAATCTTGTTCACGACCGATCACACACAGAATGTCATCTTTTTGCAGCATGGTCGACCCGCTGGGGTGAAGTAACACATTATTTCTAAATAGGGCGGAGATGCGGGTATTTGGCGGCATTCTGAGATCGCGCAGTGCCTCACCAACACACCAATGGGAGGCATCGAGTTGATACACATACTCCTCCCAAGGGCTGTGAGGGTGAATATCAAGAGGGTTCCGTTGTGTTGGCAGGTAAGTGAAAGGAACCAACACGTTCGCTAATTTTGCCGCTTTACTGAGGGTTGATCCTTGTAAGAGCAGCGAGACCATCACGACAAAGAAGGCAATGTTGAAATACAGCTTAGCATTCTCAAGGCCCGCCATCATGGGGAATACGGCTAATATGATGGGTACAGCACCACGTAAACCCACCCAACTAATGAAGAAACGCTCACGCAGCGTGAAATTTTTAAACGGCAGCAGGCCCGTAAAGACAGATAAAGGTCGGGCAACTAAAATCAGCCACAAGGATAACAGCAAGGCAGGCAGCGCAATTTGCCACAGTTCTGTTGGCACCACTAACAAACCGAGAACGATAAACATCCCAATTTGACTGAGCCACGCGATGCCATCGAACGTCTGGATAATGGCGTGACGATTGCGGAGTGAGCTATTGCCAAGCCAGCAGCCGCTGAGATAAACCGCAAGGATCCCACTACCGCCCAGACGCGTGGTGAGGGCAAAAACTAAAATCCCGCCGCTCAATGCTAATAACGGATACATGCCGGTAGCCAGATTAATGCGATTGATCGCCTGTTGGATCATCACGCCACCGACAGTACCAATGGCAATTCCGAGGCCAAACTCTTGAACTAAGTGCAATAGAAAGCCCCAATTCAGGCCGGTTTGTCCTTGCTGTATCATACCTATTAAGGTGATGGTCAGGAAGACCGCCATGGGGTCATTACTCCCTGATTCGATCTCCAGTGTCGAACTGACGCGTTCATTAAGGCCTTTATCACCAATCAAGGAAAATACGGCCGCAGCATCAGTCGAACCGATAATGGCACCAATAAGAAAGCCTTGCATTAAATCCAAGTCGAATAATAAACAGGCAATCATCCCCGTTGCGCCGGCGGTGATAATGACGCCGACGGTGGCCAGTGACAGGGACGGTTTCAGTGCAACTTTCAGGGAACTGAGCCGGGTACGCATCCCACCATCAAACAGGATGATAGCCAAGGCTAAGTTGGATACTAAATAGGCAACAGGATAATTGTTGAATACAATACCCCCGGGTCCTTCCTCACCTGCGAGCATTCCGAGGATCAAGAAAATCACTAAAATAGGGATGCCTAAACGTGAAGAAAATGCACTAAAAAGGATGCTGGCTGCAACTAACAACGAGCCGATGACTAAAATGCTATAAATGGTATTCGTATCCAATCGTTACTTCTCCCTGAAGGTCACATACAAAAGGTCGTCAACAGGATTTGGCCAAAGGCTGTAGCAGTCATTGGTGGTGTTTCCTTTAATAATAATGATAATACCATTTTTAATTATTAAAACGGTGACGGATTAGCAGAAATTTATCGAATTTACGTTTAATTCAGATTGTGTTTAATTTATTTCAGCCAAGTACAAAGAAAACGCTGATCGGTAAAGCGAGTTTGTGCAGAGCATTCACAACAGTCACGAATAATGCTATTGCCTAGCTGTGGTTATGGCTGGGCAACGGGATATATAGTATTTTATTGCTAACAGGATTGGACTGGTAGTGAGAAACCATTCATTGCTACCTAGATAATTTAACTTAATAATCAAGGTTATCATTATTTTTGTCGCCTCATTTATACGAGTCTGATTATTCTGGACATAATTAAAAGGAAAAAATGTTGAATACTCAATTATCTGGTCTACTGACCGCCATGTTGTTTTGTCTGACACCGGTGGTTCATGCTACTGAAACACCCGTTACCGTCGGTGCCAGTGCACTTTGGGCACAATCTCCCTATAAAGGCGATAAAAATCGCGTTTATCCCATTCCACTGGTTGACTATCAGAATGAGTACTTTTTTATTCATGGATTGCAGGCCGGTGTCATCGCATGGGCCGATGACGCTAACCAATTATCACTCATTGCGACAACCTCAGGTCATGAGTTTGATACCAGTCATAACCACATTGATGCGATGAAGCGTTTGAGCAAACGCCATATTACCATGATGATGGGAGGACAGTGGATCCATACAGCAAGTTGGGGAGAACTGAAAACTGCCTTAACCGGAGATGTGTTGGATCAGAGCAATGGTTTTAACTGGGAGACTAACTACCACTACAGTTTTTACTTGAATGATCAAGTTGTGGTGACACCGGGCGTCGGTTTTAACTGGTTAAGTTCACATCAAGCGGATTATTACTATGGCGTTTCAGGGAGTGATTCAAACCGCAGTGGCATTGATCGTTATCATGCGGATAATAGCTGGACACCGTATGTTGAGTTGATTGCGGCTTGGAAGATGTCCCCGACTTGGACCGTCAGTGCGGGTGGACGCTATAGTCGCTTTACTGGTGACATTAAAGACAGTCCATTATTATCACAAGGTGGTGAAGCTGCCTTGTGGTCGGGTGTCAGCTATACCTTTTAACTTAGAAAAGCGACCATAGTGGTGTGTCAGGGTCGAGATTCGACCCTGAACCCGATTTATTTCTTGCTGCCTGACCTACTCTCACTCATTGCCTCCCGACCCCACCGCGATTGAGACAGCTAAATGAGCGGGCTGGTCTTTATGGCATTCGAAGGGGCGACTGATCCGCGCTGTCTCAACACAGACCATCTTTTGATACGCCTGATGACTCATGTCTTCCATGGCACAACATTTTTCGGCGCCAGGGTTCCAAGTGACAACGTCACTGTTTTCGTGATGTTGAACGATAATCTGTCGACCTGCATGGCTATCATTAATCACACTGACGGGATTGGGATCGGTAAAGATGCGATCGACTTGCTGTAAATAGTGCTGGGGGCCACTTTGTGTCGCTAGCTTATTATTCAGAACCTTATCAATGTAGTGACTGCCAAGACCGCTTACACTCACTTGCTTAATATCGCTCACGGCAAAATAGCTATGCAAGGCGGCGGTAGAATGATGATCTGCAAAGATCTCTAACTCGATATGGCAGGTGTTACCTAATTTAAATCGCAGGAGCAGGGTGAAGCTGTGTGGCCAAAGGCGGCGTGTCACCTCATTATCTGATAGTTTAAAAGTCAAGTTAATGCCTTTTTCATCACCGTGATGGGCCAGCAGGGTCCAGGGCTGAGTTCGGGCGAATCCATGCGCCGGTTGCCCAGCGTCGGCAAACCAAGGCCAGCAGAGCGGGATCCCGCCGCGAATGGCTTTGCCTGTTTCGAATTTTGATTTATCACTGAGCCAGATGACGGGGTGTTGTTGGACCGGCTGCCATGCAAGGAGTTGCGCCCCTTGCAGACTGATTACTGCCCGACACAGAGGATGATTGATCACGATAAGAGGGAGCTGTTGCCGTTGCCGTAACGAAAGATACGGTGAAATTTGTGATTCGGCGGGTAAATCAAACAGGGAACCGGGCATAGTCTCTCCATCATTTTTAAGCAAAAAAAAGGGCGACCGAAGTCGCCCTGCATCAGTACTGTTATCGCTTATTTCGCAATCAGCGCGATAAGATCAAGCACTTTGTTAGAATAACCGGTTTCATTGTCATACCATGAAACCAGCTTGACAAAATTATCGTTCAGTGCGATCCCGGCTTTCGCATCAAACACTGAGGTCAGGATCTCGCCGTTAAAATCAGTTGACACGACATCATCTTCGATAAAGCCAAGCACACCTTTCAACTCACCGTCAGCCGCTTTTTTCACCGCATCACAAATTTGCTGATAAGTTGCTGCTTTTTGCAGACGAACAGTTAAATCAACGACGGAAACATTGGGAGTAGGCACACGGAAAGCCATCCCTGTCAGTTTACCATTCAATTCAGGCAACACCTTACCTACGGCCTTAGCGGCACCGGTAGAGGAAGGAATGATATTCTGTGCGGCACCACGGCCACCCCGCCAGTCTTTATGAGAAGGACCATCGACGGTTTTCTGGGTGGCGGTTGTTGCGTGAACTGTGGTCATTAGTCCTTCAACAATACCAAAGTTATCATTAATAACCTTGGCTAAAGGCGCCAAACAGTTGGTGGTACAGGAGGCATTCGAGACGATATCCTGGCCGGCGTATTTATCGAAGTTAGCACCACGAACAAACATGGGGGTGTCATCTTTGGATGGGCCCGTTAAAACGACTTTTTTAGCCCCTGCTTGAATATGTTTTCGCGCAGTTTCATCGGTTAGGAAGATACCGGTGGCTTCAGCGACAACATCCACACCGACGTCATTCCATTTCAGGTTTGCAGGATCTTTTTCACTGGTAACACGAATTTTCTTACCATTAACCACCAGCGAACCATCGACAACGTCAACCGTACCGTCGAAACGGCCATGAGTGGAGTCATACTTCAGCATGTAGGCCATGTATTCCGCATCGAGAAGGTCATTAATTGCGACGATCTCAATGTCAGAACGCTGCTGTGCAGCACGGAAAACAATGCGTCCAATGCGGCCGAAACCGTTGATACCTACTTTAATAGTCATATATTCCACCAACTTTTTATCGAGAAAAAGATTGCCTGTAAATTACCAAAATTGAGACGCGCGTCAAGGCTAATTGTGTGAATCCCCTTGGTTATCGCTCTGAAAGTAAAAATCAGTCCTTAATTGTCCTAAAAAGAGCAAAGTGATATAACAAGACAATAACCTTATTTTAATAAGGGTTAATACTAACCGATTGCTTAGTAAGCGAAATAGAATAGGAGCGAAAGATAAGGACGCAAAAAATGTATTTAGACAAAAAGGGTGGAAATGGGTCATTATGTTACATTATTGTTATGGAACGCTTGCTGGATGAAATAAAAATTATACAATAGACGAAACTGCTCAGAGACAGGTGAAAATAATGACTGATAACGCGTTAAGTCGGCCATCGACCAGTGAACTAACAGAGATGCAACGATACGTCACACAGCAGGGTGGCACTGAACCGCCTTTTAGTGGGCGGCTATTGGAAAACAAACAGACAGGGTATTATCATTGTATACTTTGCCAAGCCCCGTTATTCTCATCGACTGCCAAGTTTGATTCAGGGTGTGGTTGGCCGAGTTTTACACAACCGGTTGCCGAGGATGCGATAAATTATCTCGCAGATGACAGTCACGGCATGCATCGAACTGAAATTCGCTGTGCCCATTGCGACGCCCATTTAGGCCATGTTTTTGATGATGGGCCAAGCCCGCAGGGCGAGCGTTATTGTGTTAACTCGGTGTCGCTTGCTTTCACTGACGACAGTGGAAAGACAATAAAAGGATGATCAGTCATGTCAGTCAATCTGGAAGAAATGCTTGCTGAAATGTCAGAGGACGTCTATCAAAGGTTGCTGGTTGCGAGTGAAACAGGCAAGTGGCCTGACCGCAGTAAATTGACTCCGCAGCAACGAGAATACTGCTTGCAGTTAGTGTTACTTTGGCAAGCTCGCCACAATGAAGAAGCACAACATATGACGGTAGCAAAGGGCGGAGCCTTATCAATCAAATCGAAGCAGGCCTTGAAGCAACAGTTTGCCGATGAAGCTGTATTGGCACGCTTTAAGCTTCACTGAGACTTAACGGGCCGGATGGCTGTTCAGAGGGCGGGGCTCGCCCTCTGAACATCGGTCAATCTTCAATGGTTAACTCGCCACGGAGATTTTGTTGCATCAGCGTTCGGATCTGCCCGATAGATAAGGATTGGGAGAGAAGAAAGTGCAGTTTAGTCAGGGCGGCTTCGACCGTCAGATCTGCGCCGCTTATCACCCCGGCACGTGCTAGCGCATTACCTGTGGCGTAGCCTCCCATATCGACTTTACCTGATTGGCATTGCGTCAAGTTTACGACCACAATATCGCGTTCTGAGGCCTGCTGTAATTCATTTAAGAATGCCGCAGCTTGGGGGGCATTACCCACACCGTAGGAGCGTAAGATCAGTGCTTTTACCGGTTGCAAAGCAAAGTTTCTCACCACATCGGCTGAAATGCCAGGATAAATCGTTAAAACACCAATTGGTTGGGGCGTAATGGGATGCAAGGTCAGTTTATCAACTTGGGTTGGTAGGGAGTCAACGGCTCTGCGGCGGATATGGATCCCAGCTTCCAGTAAAGGGGGCAGATTGGGAGAGGCAAACGCATCAAAACCGTTGGCATGGGCTTTGGTGCTACGGTTACCGCGAAAAAGTCGGTTATTAAAAAATAGTCCCACCTCACAGATAGGGTAATGTGCTGCCACATACAGTGCATTAAGCAGGTTTTGTTGCCCATCAGAGCGCAATTGTGACAAAGGAATTTGTGACCCTGTCACGATAACCGGCTTATTAAGTCCTTCAAGCATAAAAGAGAGGGCGGAGGCGGTAAACGCCATGGTATCCGTGCCATGTAGGATGACAAATCCATCATAGTCAGTGTAATTGTCAACAATATCACTGGCAATAATCTGCCAATCCTTAGGAGTCATATCAGAGGAATCAATCAAAGGTTGATATTCTTTAATGACAAAATTTGGCATATCTGGATGATGGAACTCCGGCATACTTTGTAGGTGTTGTTGCAAATGACCGGAAACCGGGATGTATCCCTGCGGTGAGGGCTGCATACCAATCGTACCGCCGGTGTAAGCAACATAGATGGTTTTTTTTGACATAATGGTTAATTTGACTTTTGGGATAGGCTGACCGTAATAATATTATATCGGTCAATAGCAACAAAACCAGTGCCGATTAAGGCCACTGGTTTTAAGTGTATGCTGTTGGATTATTTAATAGAACAATCTTGGCAGATTGCATAAATATTCTGAGCCGCCGGGCGGCTTCCAGTCAGCGTCGGGGGTAACTGCAATCCCTGAAGGGCCGTTATCATTGTTGCAGGGACAATACTTTGCATGTGTGCCATTGATGCATGAGTTAATTGCCCAATCACGGTAGCAAAAAACGTCTGTGGCTGCGTATAGAAAACCAACTCAGCTTTTTGTACATGCGTCAACACTTGCATTTTATTGACTGCATCATCGAAATCGCCCAATTGATCGACTAAGCCAAGATGTTTTGCATCGCTGCCCGTCCACACATGGCCTTGTGCAATTTTATCTATCTGTTGTTCCGTTTTATGCCGTGAAGTCGCGACTAAAGAAATAAAACGGCGGTAACCATTTTCGACATTGAGTTGGATCAACTGAGTGGTCGATTCCGGTAACGCTTTAGTCATGCTAATGTCGGCTAAAGGTGAGGTCGATACGCCGTCGGTATTGACGCCCACTTTCGCTAACAAATTTTCAACGGTATTAATAATGCCAAAGATGCCAATAGAACCCGTTAACGTCGAGGGACTGGCGACAATCCAGTTGGCGGGAGACGCGATCCAGTATCCCCCCGACGCCGCCATGCCACCCATCGATACCACGATCGATTTTCCTGCATCACGGGCTGTTTGCAGAGATTCACGGATTTGTTCTGACGCCGAGACACTTCCCCCAGGGCTGTTAATTCTTAAAATGATGCCTTTTATTTTGTTATCGTAAATCGCATGCTGTATCTGATCAGTTAGCACATCACTGCCAGTTTCGCCATCTCGGCCTTGGCCATCAACAATCGCACCATTAGCAATAATGACGGCAATATTCCCTTGCTCAGACGAGCGAGTGACCCAATACTCGTCTGCGCTGATCGCGCGGTATTGATGGGTGAGAGGATCGACACCGACCTTGTCACTCATCTGCTTCTCGAATTGCGTACGACTCATAACGCCATCAACTAATTTATAGTTGACCGCATAAGCGGCGCTGTCTCCGTTAAGGGCTGTCATGATGTTGACGAGGGTATCAGTCGCCGGGAAGACTTGCTCCGGGGTTAGGTTACGATTGTTGGCGACAGTTTGCAGATAATTATCCCATAATTGCGAGATCCAACGGCCATCGGCTTGACGTGCTTCAGGCGACATCTCGTTTCTTAAATAGGGCTCTACCGCTGATTTATAAGTACCAACCCGGAAAATATGCGCAGTGACGCCTGCTTTATCCAGTAAATTTTTAAAGTAAAGGTGATGGGTGGCAAAACCATGCAAATCGACACTGCCTTGATGACCTAAATAAATTTTGTTGGCAAAGCTGGCCAAGTAATATTGCGATTGGCTGTAATCTTCACTGAAGGCATAAATCATCTTGCCTTGTTGTTTGAAAGCACTGAGGTACTTGCCGATATAGCTCAACGTAGCGGGGTCAGCGCCAACAAATTGCTTAAGATCGAGAACAATACTGTCGATATTCTTGTCATTCGTTGCTTTTTTTAGTATCTCAACCAATTCAAATGTGGAGATTTCTGCTGATGCGGTATCACGGGTTTTGAGTATACGCTTGCCTAATTCAGCGATTACATTTATCTCATTGGCGGGCTTATCGACCAACACCCCTTTCAAATCCAGTTTTAAGATCTTGGGTTTAGTGAGGATAGACTGGTCAGATGCGGTTGATTTGTACTGGGACCAAATCACGCCAATACAGAGTACCGCTATCAGCAAAATGAATAGGTTAAAGAACAATATGCGTATAAAGTTGAGTCCTTTCCACACATGACTTAAGATTATTGAGATAAGTCGCCACAACACGCGCATAATTTCTCCGGAAATGAATTCAAAAAATGAAAGAGAACAGCTAGCTACCCTAAAGACACCATTATGCATTAGTCGACAACAAAAAGGTAATTTACCGTATTTTTAAGATTCATGGACAAAATTGGCTCATTGAAAACAGAGGACATATCATGGATGCACTGCAGCTATTGCTAAATCGACGTTCTGCGGCCAGATTAACTGAACCTGCGCCAGAAGGCGAGGTACTCAATAAGCTTATTCAAGCGGGATTGCGCGCGCCGGATCACGGGGGTTTGCAGCCTTGGCACTTTGTTATTATTCGAGGTGACGGTCGCCAACGCCTCAGTCAATTACTGAGTCAGATCGCGGTGGATGAACAGCAACACCAAGCGGCGATTGATAAAGCGACGGCTGCGCCCTTTCGGGCACCGCTTATTATTGCGGTACTGGCACGTTGTCAGCCTTCACAGAAAGTGCCTGAATGGGAACAAGTTGTCTCCGCGGGCTGTGCAGTGATGGCGATGCAAATGGCGGCTCAAGCACAAGGATTTAATGGTATCTGGCGGACCGGCCACTGGTGCGAACATCCTCGGGTAAAGCAGGCCTTGGGTTGTGACGTGCAAGATAAAGTTGTAGGATTTCTGTATTTGGGGACGCCGCAGCTAAAAAAACAGCCTGCGCCAGCCACGGTCGATATGGCGGCTTTTGTCAGTGAATGGTCGTGAGTCTAACACGCCAGTTGAGGTTGTTCTTGGGTCACAACGACATTGTCACTCACTAACGTCGATAAACGCTTTGATTGTCGAGCTTTGGTGTTAGTAAACGAGACCGGTCATCGTACCGGCCTCTGCCATGTGCAATGGCTGATAACAGAGTGACGAGAGGAAATAGAGAGCGGTCTTATTTTTTGTTTTTTGAGGATGCTCTGTATGAAGCGCGTGGAGGGCGGGTGGTCGCCTGTGGCAAGAGGCGGCCTGACCAGAACAATCGGTAATAAATAATCGTGCTCGTTTGATAAGTGTCCGCTTATTGAAGAGAGAAGGGTGTCTCAGGAGACGTGGGTGATTTTGTATATAGCTGAAAAGCCGAGTGTAGGTAGAGCCGTGGCCGATGTTTTACCTAAGCCTCATCAAAAAGGCGAGGGGTTTATCAGAACAGCTGACGGTGATGTGGTGACTTGGTGTATTGGCCATTTATTGGAACAGGCTGAGCCTGATGCCTATAACCCTGAGTTCAAAAAATGGCGTAGGGACCACCTACCTATTGTGCCTGTGGAGTGGAAACATTCAGTAAAACCTGCTACTCAGAAGCAATTTAACGTGATAAAAAAATTGATTAACGAAGCTGATGTGCTGGTCAATATGGGCGATCCCGATAGGGTCGGACAAATTCTGGTTGATGAAATTATCAATTATTGCGGTGTCCCTAAAGAGAAACGTGAAGCAGCCAAGCGTTGTTTGATTAATGATATGAATGCCGATGCTATCCAACGGGCGCTCAATGATCTGCGCAGAAATATCGACTTTATCCCTCTGGCTACCTCTGCATTAGCGAGGGCACGGGCTGATTGGCTCTATGGTATCAATATGACCCGTTTATGCACCTTACGCGGTCAGTCATCGGGTTATAAGGGGGTGTTATCGGTAGGGCGTGTTCAAACGCCTGTTTTGGGATTGGTAGTAAACCGTGACTTAGAAATTGAGAATTTTGTCTCCAAACCCTTTTATGACGTATTTATCGATCTTAAAACCGAAACAGACCAAATTTACACGGCAAAATGGAAACCGAGTACTGCCTGTGAGCCTTATATGGATGAAGACGGGCGATTGGTGCTAAAAAAGCTGGCTGAAACCGTGTTAACTAAGGTAAAAGGGCAGCCGGGAACAGTGCTGTCGGTGAATGAAGAGCGGAGCAAACAAGCGCCACCTCTACCTTATAATCTTTCAGCACTGCAAATCGATGCCGCTCGACGTTTTAACCTCAATGCACAAAAGACCCTCGATATTTGTCAGCAACTGTACGAAAAACATAAATTGATCACGTATCCGCGTTCGGATTGCCGTTATCTGCCTACCGGCCATTTTGCAGATATTCAACGGGTGACGCAAGCGATCAGCAAAACAGTGACAACCCTTGCCGAGGCTGTGGCGATCGCCGATTTATCCCTCAAGTCCAAGGCATGGAATGATGATAAGGTCAGTGCCCACCATGCCATCATTCCGACCAGTCGAAGTAGGGATGCCAGTCGTTTGTCTCAGGATGAGCAAAATGTCTATGAACTGGTTGCGAGACAGTATCTGATGCAGTTCTATCCGCCTTTTCAATATCAGGAAAAGCAGATCGATACGGAAGTTAGCGGTGGTCTTTTTATCAGTAGACAAAAAGAGGTGGTGGATAAAGGCTGGAAAGCGCTGTTACCTGAGCGAAAATCGTCATCTGATGATCCTGAGTTTTCTGCGATCAGGTTGCCTGAGGTGGTGAAAGGCGAAAATGTGGTTTGTGTCAATGGCAAGTTAGATGAAAAACAAACGACGCCACCTCGGCATTTTACTGATGCAACCTTATTGTCAGCGATGACGGGGATTGCCAGATACGTGACCGATAGAGCAATTAAAAAGGTACTGAGAGAGACTGATGGTTTAGGAACAGAAGCGACCCGAGCAGGAATTATTGAACTCTTGTTTAAGCGTGACTATTTGACTAAAAAGGGTAAAGAAATTCACGCGACCGATGTCGGTCGTCGATTGATCCTTTCGTTACCTGAGGCGATGACCCGTCCAGATATGACAGCCCATTGGGAATCTCAATTAGAAGCGATTTCAGAAAAGAAAATCAAATACAGCCAATTTATGCAACCAATGGTGGAGGGACTCTATGGATTTATCAATCAGGTGGATAATATCCGATTTGAGGGGTTGCGAGGGCTGGGTAAGTCGATTACCAATCAAGCCGTCACCAAAAAGCAGTATTCACGAGTTAAGCCGTTTGCTAAGTAGAGTCAGGTCGGATCTGAATTATGAGGGCAATCGCCATGACCGCTGTTACGATCCAAGGATCGCGCGGTGGTTAAGTTCGCGTCTTGATTAATGCGTTTCCCTAGGATTTTAACAGGGCATTTGATGTATCAAGTTAGGTTATACGTTATTGTGGTGGGCGACGATATTCATTATTCAGCAAGATATTAATTAACAGCCCCCTTGCCAATTGCGTCAAGCTGAGCGAGATACCTTTATCATAAAGGACAGGGCGTTACGGCATTTCGGATAAATAAGCCCCATTGCGCGGCCCCTGTTTATGGGCCACGCGCTCGGTTAACTGGCACGTCGTCAGTGGTCAGTGGTTAGCTGTCGAGGTTAGGCTAAGTTAAACTCAGCCCAAACCGGTGCATGGTCAGAGGGTTTCTCCATTGCCCTTAACTGATAATCGATTCCTGTTGCAACACAACGTGAGGCTAAAGGCTGTGTGGCCAGTAACAGATCGATTCGTAAACCGCGGTTATCGTCAAAGCCTTTCGAACGATAGTCAAACCATGAAAAACGGGAGTTTTCCTGTGGGTTGGCTGCCCGCCAAGTATCGGTTAATCCCCAATCGAGCAGACGCTGCATCCATTCTCTTTCTTCAGGTAAGAATGAACATTTCCCTGTCCGTAACCAGCGTTTACGGTTCTCTTCGCCAATGCCGATGTCCAGGTCACTACAGCTGATGTTCATATCGCCCATAATCAATACAGGTTGTTGGGCAGCGTGGTGAGTTTGCAAGTCATGCTGGAGATCCTGATAAAATTTCATTTTTGCAGGAAATTTTGTGGGATGATCTCGACTCTCCCCTTGTGGGAAATAGCCATTAATGACCGTAATGTTACCGATGGCACTGGGGATTTCAGTGATGATCAGTCGACGTTGAGCCAGTTCATCATCGGTCGAAAATCCTTTTTGGATGCGGATCGGTTTTGCTTTGGTCATCATAGCAACACCATAATGGCCTTTTTGTCCATGAAAGGCGAGGTGATAGCCCAGTTTCGCCACATCATCCAGCGGAAACATGTCATCGTGGACTTTAGTTTCTTGTAGACCAATTACATCTGGCTGGTGGCTTTCAACTAAGGCGGCTAATTGATGCGGACGAGCACGTAAGCCATTAATATTAAAAGAGACGAATTTCATTATGCAGACCATGACGTAAACAAATCGTGTCGGCGATGTTACCTTTCTTTCAGCACAATGTCATCGGCTGCTGCCATTTTTGTGGTTCACTCAGGGCGAGACGTTGGGTTTGGGTCAAAGAAATCCATTCAATGCTGGGAAAAAAACGAGGAAAGGTGGTGGTGGGAGAAGGATTCGAACCTTCGAAGTCTGTGACGGCAGATTTACAGTCTGCTCCCTTTGGCCGCTCGGGAATCCCACCTTTAATAACGCACTGGATCTATTGCTTCGCCAGTGCGGGGCATAATACCGAAAAAAAGGGGCTGTAAATGAAAATAGGCCTCTGAACAGTTCAAGTGCTGAAATAGCAGGCAATCTACTGTTGAGAGGCCACAATAACGATTATAAAATAATCGTCCTATTACCATACACGAAAATATGCTGATTCAGTACCAGATCCATGGCTCGGCTAAGCACATTTTTTTCTACATCACGACCGGCGCGAGTCATTTGTTCGACACTGTAACTGTGATCGACATGGATCACATCCTGCAAAATAATCGGGCCTTCATCGAGGTTATCATTCACATAGTGCGCGGTTGCACCAATAATTTTCACGCCCCGATCATAGGCTTGTTGGTACGGACGGGCACCGATAAAAGCAGGTAAAAAAGAGTGATGAATATTAATGATTTTATTAGAAAATAGCTGGACAAATTCCGGTGTTAGCACGCGCATATATTTGGCCAATATCACATATTCTGGTTGATATTTCTCGATTTCTACTGCCATCTTCATATCATGTTGCTCGCGGCTCAATCCTTCGTGACTGAGACAAACAAAAGGGATGTCGAAACGTTCAACCAAGCTGCGTAACGTCTCATGATTACCAATGACGGCGGCGATTTCCATATCGAGACCACCAAAGGCACTTTTCATCAGCAGATCACCCAAACAATGTGCCTCTCGCGTCACCATAATGACAACACGACGGCGTCCGGCTGATTTTAACTCATGTTCAGAGCGGGGCGGTAACACCTGTTGCAAACTGGCGAGGAGGGCCGTGTCATCAAAAATTCCTTCTAATTCAGTGCGCATAAAGAAACGGCCGGTGGTATGGTCGACGAATTCACGATTTTGCACAATATTCAAATTATGCTGATAACAAACACCAGTAATTTTGGAGATTAGGCCTTTCTCATCCGGACAAATCGTCCGGAGGATTTTTGTTTCAAGGGATTGCGCTTGCATAAGATCGGATCCTGTTTACTTTTTTTATATTCGGTGACTGGGCTTATCATACGGCACAGCAGCGTTTAAATTTCTGCCCTGAGGCACAAGGACAAGGTAAATTGCGTTGTGGTTTTATATGCTGTCCATCAACATAGTACCAACGTGATGTGAGGTGTAAGAAGCGGGAACATTCATAGATGTAACCGGCACCGTGCTGAGACTGATAGCGGGCAAAAAAGGTCACAGTCGCCTCATTATCACGCAGAGTCTGCGTATCAATCACAGTTAAACCGATCCAGTGGTTATCTGGCAACGTTTTCTGTAATTCAGATAACAGTGCAGGATGGCGACTGGCAGGATGCCAAGTTTGGTAGAGATAGTCAGCCAACTGTAAAGAATAAGCACTGTATCTTGAGCGCATTAATTGTAATGCACTGGGTGCGTCGACTGAACGGCTTAAATAAGGCTGGCAGCAGTCGGCGAAAGCCGCTCCACTGCAGCAAGGGCATCCTGTATTATTCACTCTTATTCCCAATAACACGCTATTTTTGCCCGATATTATAAGTGTTAGCGCAGTCATGCAACCGCTGACTGATGAAAATTAGGCTATAATTAAACGAATGAGTGCCTTGTTCCGAGAGAGAGGCAACCATAAAAATGTGCAGCTACTCTTAGAAAGATAAACAATCGGTACGAGAATAATCTAACAGCGATGGGCAGGTGATATGCAACAACCCTTGACTGGTAAAAAAATACTTCTGGCCGAAGGTGATGTCCGATTTTCAGGCTTAATAAGTCAGGATTTGCGACAACTGGGTGCGGAGGTGCTATTAGCGCGTGATCCTGAACAATGTCTTTCAATTTATGATCAAATACCAGTGGATGCGTTACTTTGTGATCTGGATTTGTCCTCGGCCAATGGTTATCACATCGTGCGTCGACTTCGAGCGGAAGGCAGCCAGTTACCGATTATCATTCTTACAGACAGTCAAAATCATAGTGATATTGCGGCGATCTTGCGACTTGGTGTGCAGGATATTATTCTCAAACCGGTCATTCCCTTGGCCACCCTCCGCAGTAAATTATTAGCGGTTATCTTTCCCGATTTCCATCATACGCCCTTAGCGCTTAATCAGTTATTATTGGATGAATGGTCACATTTGCGAGCCAGACCCAATCAGGCATTGTTGCTGTTACATCAATTGCAACCGCCACTGCGCCAGTATATCGCCCATTGTTTGGTCAATTATCGACATTTGCGAAGGCATCAAGAGGCGGGGTTACTGCTGGACATGGAGGCGGTGACCCCGAAGGCCATAGCCTTTTATCTCATTGATACTGGGAGTATTGGGCAGAATGGGGTGCTGGGCTGCTTTATATTACGGGCATTATTCAGCGATTTTCTGCAACGCGATGCCAGGACGTCACGCTACGGCATCGGTGCGTTATTAGCGGTATTAAAAAAATTAAATACCGCCTTGATCCAATCAGGATTAGCCGGGGAATTCCCCGTTGTCATGGGATACTATTTTACAGAAAAAGAAAAACTGGTGCTGCTGAGCGCGGGTGTCTCCGGCACGCTCACCTGCGGCCAGCGGCGTTATTCACTCAGACGTGGTGCGTCGCCTGGCCTGAGCGAGTTTGTCGATGCGAAACTTCAAGTCTTTAATGCCCGCGGCTTCCAATGCCGATTCTCTGGCAAAACATCAATTCTGGAATTGATGTTAAGTCGGGATAAAATACTATAACCTACGCACAATTTTAGTTATTATAAATTATATAACCAATATTAGATTGCTCTGATGATAATCGTGTAGAGTATAATGTTATATTAATGGCAAAATAGCGATGGATAAGGAAAGCGAATGTCAGTTGTAACATCAAAAATCAGGAAAGCGGTGATCCCTGTGGCGGGATTGGGTACCCGTATGTTGCCTGCCACCAAGGCGATCCCCAAAGAAATGCTGCCATTGGTTGATAAGCCGCTTATCCAATATGTTGTCAATGAATGCATCGCGGCTGGGATCCATGAAATTGTTTTGGTGACTCACTCATCTAAAAACTCCATTGAAAATCATTTCGATACCAGTTTTGAATTAGAAGCGATGCTGGAGAAGCGAGTGAAAAGGCAATTGTTGGATGAAATTCAAAACATTTGCCCCGAGCACGTTACCATTATGCATGTAAGGCAAGGCGTGGCCAAAGGTTTGGGCCATGCGGTGATGTGTGCTTACCCGTTAGTCGGGGCAGAGCCGGTTGCGGTGATCCTGCCTGATGTTATTATTGATGAATATTTGTCCAATCCACAGCGTGATAATTTGGCCGATATGATCCACCGTTTTGAGCAGACGGGAATGAGCCAGATTATGGTTGAACCCGTCAATGATGTCACGGCTTATGGTGTTGTTGATTGCCAAGGCGCCGATCTGCAACCAGGACAAAGTGCGGCGATGTTTGGTGTGGTTGAGAAACCCAAAGCGGAAGACGCGCCCTCTAACTTGGCGATCGTCGGCCGTTATGTCTTATCTGCCGATATTTGGCCTTTACTGTCTAAAACGCCAGCCGGAGCTGGGGGAGAAATTCAACTGACGGATTCTATTGCCATGATGATGGAAAATAGCCAAGTTGAAGCTTACCATCTGATGGGAAAAAGCCACGACTGTGGCAATAAGCTCGGTTATATGCAGGCTTTTGTTGAATATGGCTTACGTCATCCCGCTTATGGTGATGAATTCAAAGCTTGGTTAAAAGCACAGCTGTAATACCTGTTTTGCACTAGGGCTCGTTGCGAAAGGTTGCTAATATTAGCAACCTTTCGTTTATCGGCAGTAAAAGTATCTGCAAATGCTTTATTGGTCGATAGAGACGAAGAACAACAGGTCTTTTTGCCAATGTGCGGGTATGATAAGTGCTGTAGCCATCTAATAGTTATGCGAAGAGGTTTTAAATGAAATTTTTGGTTACCGGAGCGGCAGGTTTTATTGGCTTTCATGTAAGTAAAAAACTTGTTGAACTCGGTCACCAGGTTATCGGAGTTGATAACCTGAACGATTACTACGATGTAAAGCTTAAGCAGGATAGACTGGAAATTCTGCAAAAATTTTCTACCTTCAGCTTTCGTAAAATAGATATTGCCAATCGCGATGAGATGGAAGCGCTATTCAGCGCTGAGCAATTTGAACGCGTTATCCATTTGGCTGGGCAGGCAGGGGTTCGTTATTCGATTAATCATCCCCATGTGTATGCAGAATCTAATCTTATTGGTCATCTTAATGTCTTAGAAGGATGCCGACATAATCAGGTGCAACATTTAGTCTATGCCAGTTCAAGTTCGGTGTACGGACTAAATAAAAAACTGCCTTTCTCGACGGAAGACAGTGTTGATCATCCCGTGTCGCTTTATGCGGCGACTAAAAAAGCGAATGAACTGATGTCACACAGTTATGCGCACCTTTATCAACTGCCTGTGACGGGGTTACGTTTCTTCACGGTATATGGTCCGTGGGGTCGGCCTGATATGGCTCTGTTTAAATTTACACGTTCGATTTTAGCTAATGAAGCGATAGATGTTTATAATTACGGCAAAATGCAACGTGACTTTACCTACATAGATGATATTGTTGAAGCCATTGTCAGATTGCAGGATAGGATACCTCAGCAAAATCCGCAATGGAGCCAACAAGGCAGTGTATTATCAGAAAGTTCGGCACCGTATAAAATATACAATATTGGTAATAATCAACCGGTGGAGTTAATGGAATACATTGAGGCGTTAGAGTTAGCTTTAGCACGCACTGCTGAGAAAAACATGATGCCACTGCAACCCGGTGATGTGCTCAATACCAGTGCGGATACGTCTGAGCTTTATCAAACAATTAATTTTAAGCCTGAAACGTCAGTAGAAGATGGCGTAAAATCATTTGTGAACTGGTACCGAGATTATTATAAAAAATAAGCGCATTAAGTACCGTGGAGTGAATGATAACTCTCCGGTATTTTTTATTCGCAGATATTTATATTAAGAAGTCGTCAAGGCGTTTCCCTTCTTTTTCAAGTGCGAGTTTTAAAGCAATGGGCATTCTTCCTTGTCCTGTCCAAGTCTGAAATTGTCCTTTTCGATTGATGAAGTGATATTTAGCAGGTTTGATTATGTGTATTTCTTCAACGTAATGATGCTTACTTTGTTTTTTTTTATCGAGAAGTTCTTCGATATTAATGCCATCGGCTAAGAGTAGATCACGGTATTTTTCTAGTCGCTGATTTCTTTGTATCTCTTGCAATAGATTATTTTTTCTATCTTGTTGTCTCTCTGAAACAATAGTCTGTAGTTTGCTTAAAATATCCTTCAGTATTTCATTAGGATAATTTTTAGAGAGACTTCGAAGTGTACGAATGTTGTTTAATGATTTTAATAAATCATTCATTATGGCTTCTCTGCGATTTAATTAATATTAAATTATAATAGTCCGTCCTGATTTATACTGCAACAAATAAAGTAATAATATGGAACTCTATCACGAATTATTGCTTCTCGATTAAATACTGTCGTGCAGTGTGTTAGGAGAGTTAACATGGTTAGGAATTGGGTTATCCTTATTAACTTCGTTGCAAAGTATGCTATTATTAAACGAATCTTATTTTGGTGAATTTTATATGGCACAACTTTATTTTTACTATTCGGCGATGAATGCGGGTAAATCAACTTCGCTCTTGCAATCCTCGTATAACTACCATGAAAGGGGGATGCGAACTGTCATCTACACGGCTGAAATTGATGATCGCTTCGGCTACGGCAAAGTCAGTTCGCGCATTGGTTTATCCGCAGAAGCGTTTTTGTACAATAAGGCAAGTGATTTATACCAAGAATTACATCAGCAACACAGCCTTCAGCCTCTGCATTGTCTGTTGGTTGATGAGAGCCAGTTTCTAACGCGTGATCAAGTACTTCAGTTAACGCATGTGGTCGATAAACTGAATATCCCTGTTCTATGTTATGGTTTAAGAACGGATTTTCGAGGTGAGTTGTTTGAAGGGAGTCAGTATTTATTGGCTTGGGCAGACAAACTGGTGGAATTGAAAACGGTGTGTCATTGTGGGCGTAAGGCCAACCGGGTACTGAGATTGAATGCCGAAGGACAGCCGTACAGTGAAGGTGAACAGGTAGTGATCGGGGGCAATGAGAGCTACATTTCCGTTTGCCGTCATCACTATACTTTAGCCATTGAACAAAATCAGGCGAACGGATAGCCCAGTGCCTATCAGCGGATACTGGATCAGTGACACGGTGAACGGTGAACGGAGAAAGTGGGAGGTCACTCCCTCTTATTTGCTTTCACCATGACACGAAATCGCCCGGTTAAATAACTCGGGCAGCCTCAAGAAATAATAGATAGGTGATAGTTTCTATTTTAATTATCATCTTAATTTATTTTTATTTGCAGTGTTCACTGCGTGAATAAAAAGAGATTTACCGCACGGAAATTGACTCAGATTTTACCTGTCATTTATTTTTAATTTATAATTATCCGCTAAATTACAGCTGAATACTAATCAAGTAAACGGATGATGGCTGTGACTTCGACTATACTTTTTTCATTAAAATAAAAAAGTCACATCACGTCTTTCTGAATACAAAACAGGATATCGACTGCGTTGTCTCAGGAAATAAATGTATGAGGTGAAGTATCATCACTTATGGCTGAATTCGGGTCTGAGAGGTTTATGATCCGAGTGATTCAAGATGACGTGTTGTTGATTTCCACATTTTAGCTTGATCCCTGTCTTAATGCACCATAATGGGGCGACGCTCTATTTTTGCGCCTCGTTTTGGTGTGGTTGATCCTCTGGTGCGACGGTTTTCCTGACGTTATACAAATTGAGTCTCTGATTTATAACATGTTCCTGACTTATCCTGACTTCTCTTGCTTTTTATCCTGCGTTTGACCAAGACGATGAGATTTTTCTCCAACATGGCACAAAACATGCTTGTACTATTATGCGCTATTTATTTAGCAACAGGTATCGCATCTTAGCAGATTGACTCAGATTTGGCTCAAATTTAGGGTGATTTTGCTGGTTTTTTGTTCTTTCGTCTTGTAGCTTCAAAAGCGAAGAGGAAGGATAAATAGCAGAGGTGCAGTCTGTTTGACGCGCTTGGGTCAATGTTTTTATCCAGTTGTTAACGCTTACAGGGGAATTCTGAATGTATAAATCGATGATAAAAAAAACAGTGGTGCTGGCAATGTTAAGCAGTGTTGGTACGGGGGCATTGCTGCGAGCAGAAGCCGCACAAGTGCCTTCAGGTGTCCAGTTAGCGGAGAAACAGCAACTTGTTCGTGGTAACGGTGGTGAAGTGCAATCGTTAGACCCCCATAAAATTGAAGGTGTGCCAGAGAGTAACGTCGTGTCTGATTTGTTTGAGGGGCTAACGAGCACAGATCCAGAAGGCAAAGTCATTCCTGCCGTGGCTACCCACTGGCAAACACAAGATCAAAAAGTCTGGATCTTCTCTTTACGACCCAATGCCAAATGGTCAAACGGTGCCCCTGTGACGGCCGAGGATTTTGTTTACAGTTGGCGTCGTCTGGCTGATCCTAAAACCGCCTCTGTCTATGTCAGTTTCTTGCAGTATGCTCATTTAGCGAATATTGATGAGATCATCAGTGGCAAAAAAAATACGGAGACATTGGGGGTAAAAGCTCTGGATGCGCATCGTTTGCAGGTCACACTCAGTGAACCGGTTTCTTATCTGCCGAGATTATTGATCCACGTTTCGATGGCACCGGTATACGCACCAGCCATTAAGCAGTGGGGGGATCAGTGGACCAATCCTGGCCATATGGTCAGTAATGGTGCTTATCAACTTAAATCACACATTGTTAACGAACGCATTGAGCTGACGCGTAATAAACAGTACTGGGATGATGCCCATACCGTGATAAATAATGTGATCATGCTACCCATTCCATCCGAAGTGAATGATGTTAATCGTTACCTCTCTGTCAATGGCAGTGATATGACTTATAACAATCTCCCTATTGAGTTGTTTAAGAAATTGAAAACTGAACACAGCCAAGAATTAAAAATCAATCCTTATCTGACAACCTATACTTATGAATTTAATAATAAAAGACCGCCATTTAATGATGTGCGGGTCAGAACAGCCCTCAAATTAGCTTTGGATCGTGATATTATCGCGAAGCAGGTTTTGGGCCAAGGTCAACAACCCGCATACAGCTTTACTCATCCAGCAACAGATGGCATCAAATTAGTGCCACCGGCTTGGTTTACTTTAACTCAACAGCAACGTAATGCGCAGGCAAAAAAACTGTTGCAGGAAGCAGGCTATGGCCCAAATCATCCATTGCGCTTTAGCCTGTTGTATAATACGTCTGACTTACATAAAAAACTCGCCATTGCGGCGGCCTCTATCTGGAAAAAGAACCTCGGTGCTATCGTTACACTGAATAATCAAGAGTGGAAAACCTACCTTGATACCCGACATCAAGGTAATTACGATGTCGTGCGAGCCAGTTGGACTGCCGACTATGATGAACCCAGTTCCTTTGTGAATTATTTCCTATCGAACAGCAGTAATAACACCGCCTTTTATCAGAGTGCAAATTATGACAAACTGGTTGCTAGTGCATTAGCCAGTGCTGATCCCGTAAAACGAGCAGATTACTATCAACAGGCAGAGCAACAACTGGATAAGGATTCCCCTGTGATACCGGTCTTTTATTACGTAAACACGCGGTTAATCAAACCTTGGGTCGGTGGTTATACCGGTAAGGATCCATTGGACGATTTACACGATAAGAATTTATATATTATTAAACACTAACAAATCAGCCAGACACCTGATGGCCTGGGTGTCTGGTTTAACTGATCAGATTTACACAGGAATAGCCAATGTTAAAATTTATCGTCCGGCGTGTACTCGAAGCCATTCCCACGTTATTTATCCTGATCACCTTGTCATTTTTTATGATGCGTATGGCGCCAGGTAGCCCCTTTACCGGTGAGCGTAATCTGCCACCTGAGGTGATGGCCAATATTGAAGCCAAATACCACCTTAATGACCCGATTGGTAAACAATATTTGGACTATTTGATCCAATTGGGAAAAGGGGATTTTGGGCCCTCGTTTAAATATAAGGATTACTCGGTCAATTATTTAGTTGGCCAAGCCTTCCCCGTTTCTGCGAAATTAGGATTGGCAGCGTTTATCTTGGCGTTAATTGCTGGTGTGACAGCGGGTGTGATTGCTGCCTTGAGGCAAAATACCTTGTGGGATTATCTGGTTATGAGTGTTGCGATGACAGGGGTAGTGATCCCCGCGTTTGTGGTTGCCCCTTTGTTGGTATTGCTGTTTGCAATTTATTTGAAATGGTTACCAGGCGGTGGTTGGAATGGTGGGCAATGGCAATACATTTTATTGCCGATGTTAGCGCTATCATTGGCTTACATTGCGAGTATTGCTCGCATTACTCGCGGATCCATGATCGAAGTTTTGAATTCTAATTTTATCCGCACGGCCAGAGCAAAGGGCTTGTCCACCTCTCGCATTGTCTTTTTTCATGCACTCAAACCCGCGTTATTACCGGTAATTTCTTATATGGGACCTGCATTTGTCGGTATCATAACAGGCTCCATGGTGATTGAATCCATTTTTGGCCTGCCGGGTGTTGGCCAGTTGTTTGTGAATGGCGCGCTTAATCGTGATTATTCGTTGGTAATGAGTCTGACTATTTTAGTGGGGGGGTTGACTATTTTATTTAATGCGATTGTTGATGTGCTGTATGCCATGATTGATCCGAAAATTCGTTATTAAAGGCTGGTTATGACTATGTTGAAAAATACCCAAAATCATGAAGCTGTGTCTGCCTTTAGCGAACAACTTTCAGTAGAAGGGCGCAGTTTGTGGCAAGATGCACGACGCAGGTTTATGCATAATCGTGCTGCATTGATAAGCTTGATTATCTTAATGATGATTACGGTTTTCGTCTTGATTGCTCCCATGCTTTCACACTTTCAATATGATGACACCGATTGGGGCATGATGTCAGCCGCTCCCAATACAGTTTCTGGCCACTGGTTTGGTACCGACTCCTCAGGCAGAGATCTGTTAGTGAGGGTGGCGATTGGTGGCAGGATCTCACTGATGGTCGGGATCGCCTCGGCACTGATTGCCGTGTTGGTGGGGACGTTATATGGATCAGTCGCGGGTTATCTGGGCGGTAAAATTGATAGCTTGATGATGCGCATTTTGGAGATCTTAAACTCATTCCCCTTTATGTTTTTTGTGATCTTACTCGTGACGTTTTTTGGGCGAAATATTTTGCTGATTTTCGTGGCGATAGGGATGGTTTCTTGGCTTGATATGGCGCGAATTGTTCGTGGGCAAACACTCGGTCTGAAAAGAAAAGAGTTTATCGAAGCGGCGCAGGTCGGAGGTGTCTCGACCTTTAAGATTGTCACTCGACATATTGTGCCTAACGTACTTGGGGTGGTGGTGGTCTATGCTTCGTTGCTTGTGCCATCTATGATTTTATTTGAATCTTTCCTGAGTTTTCTGGGATTGGGGACTCAGGAGCCGTTAAGTAGCTGGGGAGCATTATTAAGCGATGGAGCCAATTCAATGGAAGTCGCGCCTTGGTTACTGCTGTTTCCTGCTTTATTTTTGGTTATCACATTATTTTGCTTTAATTTTATTGGCGATGGTCTGCGTGATGCCCTCGACCCTAAAGATCGTTAAGGAGTCTTTATGACAATAATCACCCCGCCAGCGTTAGATAGCGGCACGGACTTACTCCTTGATGTTCAGGATCTGCAAGTAAAATTTACCACAGAAGATGGTGAGGTCACTGCCGTCAATCGACTTAACTTCAGTCTGAAAGCAGGAGAGACATTGGGTATTGTGGGTGAATCCGGATCCGGAAAATCGCAGACTGCTTTTGCCTTAATGGGGTTATTGGCCAAAAATGGACGAGTCACCGGTTCGGCAAAATTTGCAGGTCAAGCGATCCTCAATTTACCTGAATCCAAACTGAATAAATTACGAGCTAATCAAATGGCGATGATTTTTCAGGATCCCATGACCTCACTTAACCCGTATAAAAAGGTAGGCAGTCAGCTGACTGAAATTCTTAAGCTGCATAAAGGAATGAGCCAAAAAGAAGCCTTCCATCATGCTGTATTGATGCTCGATGCGGTAAAAATGCCAGAAGCGCGTAAGCGAATGCAAATGTACCCTCATGAGTTTTCCGGCGGCATGCGGCAGCGAGTCATGATTGCCATGTCCTTGCTCTGCCATCCTCGCTTATTGATTGCCGATGAGCCGACGACTGCCCTTGATGTGACTGTTCAAGCACAAATTATGACGTTGCTGGCGGAATTACAACGCGAATTTAATACCGCAATAATTATGATAACCCATGATTTGGGTGTGGTGGCGGGGGTCTGCGATAAGGTATTAGTGATGTATGCGGGTCAAACGATGGAATATGGATCGGCTCAGGATATCTTTTATCGTGCAGTCCATCCCTATTCGAAAGGCTTATTGAATGCGGTGCCGAGATTGGATAGCGAAGCTGACACCTTGCTGACTATTCTCGGTAATCCGCCAAACTTATCTTGTTTACCTCCAGGCTGTCCCTTTGCGCCTCGCTGCCAGGTTGCTAATACCCTGTGTATGCAAAAACAGACGTTGCAAAGTTACGGTGCCGGTCGCTTGGTGGCGTGTCATAATGTTGTGAGGGAGGCAGGCCGATGATCCCGAAAAAAAATCAAGATAAACAATCACGCCCTTTACTAGAAGTCAGAGAGTTAAAGGTGCAATTTGATGTGCATGAGAAGAAAAAATGGTTTTGGCAACCGGCTTCGAAGTTGAAAGCGGTCGATGGCGTCAGCTTCCAACTCTTCGAAGGTGAGACATTGGGCATTGTCGGTGAGTCAGGATGTGGTAAATCAACCTTGGCACGGGCTATCATCGGTTTAGTGAAAAGTGCGGCTGGCAGTGTCAGTTGGCTAGGTCAAGAATTGACAGGACAAAATGCCACGCAGTGGCGTGAAGCGCGGCGTGATATTCAGATGATATTTCAGGACCCACTGGCCTCACTCAATCCGCGCATGACGGTCGGTGATATTATTGCTGAGCCACTACGCACGTATGAGCCCAGTTTAGCCAAGAGCGAGATCGTGCGGCGTGTCCGTGAGATGATGGGAAAAGTTGGCTTGTTGCCCAATTTAATTAACCGTTATCCGCATGAGTTTTCAGGCGGGCAATGTCAGCGTATTGGGATTGCTCGCGCCTTGATATTGCAACCTAAGTTGTTGATTTGCGATGAGCCGGTCTCGGCATTGGATGTCTCGATACAGGCTCAGGTGGTCAATTTACTGCAACAGTTGCAACGGGAAATGGGTTTAACCCTGATCTTTATTGCTCATGACTTGGCCGTAGTTAAGCACATCTCTGATCGTGTGTTGGTGATGTATTTAGGTCATGCTGTGGAATTAGGGACTTATCAGCAAGTGTACAATCACACATTGCATCCTTATACCAAAGCGTTAATGTCAGCGGTGCCAATACCGGATCCTGATTTGCAGCGCACTCGGCAGATCCAGCTATTGGAGGGGGAATTACCTTCGCCAATCCATCCCCCATCGGGTTGTGTATTTCGTACTCGCTGCCCACTTGCAGGCGAAGCATGCAGCCAAACGCGCCCATTACTGGAAGGCAGTTTCCAGCATGCCGTGTCTTGTTTGAAGGTCGATCCGTTATAGAGGCAGAGACAGCAGACCGTTAGTGAATCTGCTGTCTCATTTTGGGCGAGAGGCTTAGTCTCGCCAGAGGATATGGCAAAGTTTGTGATCTTTTTCCCGGCATAACAAAATGCGGGCAAAGATATCGGTGATTTCTGCGTCCTCATCTTCACCCAATCCAATAATTACCTCTGAGAAAAAGTCAGGATCGATGTCAAAGTCGACCTGTTGCAGCCAATGTGCCGAGGGGGGGAATAATTCGGCACCGCCACGTTGTTCAAATTGCAAATTCTCATCTAAATCTATCAGGAAGAATCCTGAGTAATTTATGGATATAGTTAATGCAGATGTAAGTCTAGTATATTTAATAAAAATTATATATTTGTAAAATGATAGAATAAAATGATGAAATTATGGCAGTATAGAGGTATGAGTGGAAACGTTGCCACAACAAAGACGTATAATAGATTTTGGATGAGTGATAGGTATCAACTCTAATAATAAAGAACTTAGGTAAATAGAATATGGCTTTTTTAAAATACGTTAGTGACAAAAATCTTATAGCAGAAGTACAGCTATTGCTGGAAAGATCCATTGCTCAAAGAGAATTTGCAGAAAAAAATTTTAATAAGAATGTTATAGACCCTTTTAGTTCTCTTTTTGAAATGCCTTATTTCGAAACACATGAACTCTGGCAAGCTTCAGAGATCGCTAGACAGAGTCAAAAAACGCTGCAAAATCATGTTGGAACCTTTCACCAAAACTTATTAGGTCATGTCAAAGGTTGGGAAAATATGAAGACAGGAGGCGTTTTTGACTTAAAGAATTCAGAAATGAAAATTATCGCGGAGATTAAAAATAAATATAACACAGTAACAGGGTCTAATTTATCAAAGATATATTATTCCTTTGACTCATTGATAGCTGATAAGCATAGTGGCTTCAAAAATTACTGTGCTTATTTTGTTAATATCATTCCCCAACGTCCAGAACGACATAATATACCATTTACTCCCTCTGATTCAAGTAGAGGGAGGCGTTTACCTGCTAATGAAAATATTCGAATTATTGATGGTGTTAGTTTTTATGAAATAGTTACCGGTAGAGAAAATGCCTTAAGAGAACTCCACACAGCCCTTCCTGCAGTGATTGAATATGTATATAAAAATGCTTTAGGTTTACCAAATTTTGCTATGGCTGATAAAGAGGATTTTATGCAATATTTTAGCTTGGCCTATGATAAAAAATAACCATGACTAACCTTTGACAACGGTACTGGAAAGATGTACAGTTATAACCATGATCAAGGTGAGGGGTGACCATGGAACAAAAAATTTTTACACTTTCCGAAGTGGCTGATATTCTTGATGTATCTAAAGAGACCTTGAGACGTTGGGATAGCAATGGCACTTTAATCTCGCATAGAAATACTACAAATAATTATCGCTATTATTTTCAATACCAGATTGAAAAGTTTGAACAAGCACAGTCATTTTTTAGGAAATCCGGAAATCAAAATGTTTTCCCTGAACGCGAATTTAGTGTTTTGGAGCTTTTTGCTGGAGCTGGAGGTATGGCTCTAGGTTTAGAAAAAGCGGGTTTAAAGAGTGCATTGTTGAACGAAATAGATAAGCATGCCTGTAGCACACTTCGTTATAATCGCCCTGAATGGAATGTGATTGAACAAGACGTCACTAAGGTCGATTTCTCTTCATACTATGGAAAAATTGATGTGTTAGCTGGGGGTTTTCCTTGTCAAGCATTTTCATATGCGGGAAAAAAGTTAGGCTTCGAAGATACTCGAGGGACTCTTTTTTTTGAATTTGCTAGAGCTGTTAAGGAGACAAATCCCAAAGTTTTATTTGCTGAAAATGTTAGAGGATTATTGAATCATGATGATGGCAGAACTTTAAAAACAATTTGTAATATAATCGATGAATTGGGGTATGAGCTTATAGAGCCAAAGGTTTTAAAGGCTATTTTTTATAAAGTACCTCAAAAAAGAGAACGATTAATACTTATTGCGATTAGAAAAGATATCTCTAATCAAGTTAACTTTTCTTGGCCTCAATCCCATGAAAAAATTTATACTATGAAAGATGCATTGAAAAAAGGTCTTTTGTATGATTGTGATGTGCCTAATTCAGAAGGGCAAAGCTATCCCAAAAGAAAAAAAGAGATTTTGGAGTTAGTACCCCCTGGGGGATATTGGCGGGATTTACCAGAAAAACTTCAGAAAGAGTATATGCTTAAAAGCTTTTATTTAGGTGGTGGGAAAACTGGAATGGCTCGTCGTTTAGCATGGGATGAACCTAGTTTGACGCTCACTTGTTCACCAGCTCAAAAACAGACAGAACGTTGTCATCCTGATGAAACTCGACCCTTGAGTGTAAGGGAATATGCTAGAATACAGACATTTCCCGATGACTGGTGTTTTACTGGCCCTATATCCGCTAAATACAAACAAATTGGAAATGCTGTGCCTGTAAATTTAGCTTACGAAATTGGGCAGTCAATTGTAGATGTTTTGAACCAACTCGTTAGAGAAAAAAATAAATTTAATAAAAATAAAACTCCCGCAGATAATCTAATCGAATTATCTCAACCATAAATTATAACCCCAATCTTAATATAATCTTGGGGTAAATGGTTAATTTTAAGTTAGTGAATCTGCTGTCTCATTTTGGGAGAGAGGCTTAGTCTCGCCAGAGGATATGGCAAAGTTTGTGATCTTTTTCCCGGCATAACAAAATGCGGGCAAAGATATCGGTGATTTCTGCGTCCTCATCTTCACCCAATCCAATAATTACCTCTGAGAAAAAGTCAGGATCGATGTCAAAGTCGACCTGTTGCAGCCAATGTGCCGAGGGGGGGAATAATTCGGCACCGCCACGTTGTTCAAATTGCAAATTGAAGAGAATGACATCAGCGGGATCCAAATTGTCGGCCGCTAATTCAAGAAAAATATCATAGGCCTGTTCTAAGGTTTCTTCTTCAGTCAGACGGTTATTAAGATCCATAGTATCCTTATGCATTAAGCGCAATGATGAGAAATCAGTAAAATGGTGTGCAGTTTTACAGTAAAGGGCTAAAGAAGTAAAACAGTCGTTCGACAATTCGACGCCAATAGGCGCGTTGTTCCCACTGTGCTAAGGTCAGTCGGGTAGAGCGTGCAATATAATCACTTTGTACGTGATCTAAATCAGCACCAAAATCCGCATCATCGATAGCCAAGGTGACTTCAAAATTCAGCCATAGACTGCGCATGTCAAGGTTAACTGTGCCTATCAGGCTGAGTACACCATCAACCAACACACTTTTGGTGTGCAGCAGGTCATCTTGAAATTGCCAGATAGCCACTCCTGCTTCCAATAATTCACTGTAAAAAGCCCGACTGGCCCAGCGAACCAGCAGTGAATCATTTTTAGCCGGGATCACCAGACTGACTTCGACCCCGCGTAAAGCCGCAGTACAGATAGCATGCAATAAGTCATCACTTGGAACAAAATAGGGGGTCGTCAGGGTTAATTGTGATTCAGCTGAATAAATGGCACTGAGTAACGCTTGGTGGATCATATCCTCTGGAAATCCCGGGCCAGAAGCGATAACGTGGATCGCATGGCCCGATGCCTCTTCAAAGGGCATTACAACACGGTCAGGTGCCGCGGGGAGCAGACGTTGACCTGTTTCGATTTCCCAGTCACAACTAAAGACGATACCTAAGGTACTGGCAACCGGGCCTTCCATCCTTGCCATCATATCAACCCATTGGCCAACGCCTGCATCCTGCTTAAATAAGCTTGGATCGACCATATTCATACTGCCTGTCCAAGCAATGGCATTATCAATCAGTATAATTTTACGGTGTTGCCGTAAATCGAGTCGCCTCAGGAAAAAACGCCAGACATTGACTTTAAGGGACTCAACCACATTGATCCCTGCTTGTTGCATCCGATCAGGCCATGGACTGCGAAAAAAATCGCGGCTGCCGGCTGAATCGAGCATCAGTCGACAATGGACACCGCGTTGGGCAGCGTCGATCAATGTTTCAGCGACCTTGTCGGCTTTGCCCCCAGGTTGCCAGATATAAAAGACAATTTCAATATTATGGCAGGCCAGTTCAATATCACGAATAAGTGCCAACATCACGTCATCCGCGCTGGTTAGCAGTTGCAATTGGTTACCTTTCACGGCACCACTGCCTTGACGACATTGACACAGTTTGAATAACGCCTTGGCGGTTTGACTGGTTTGTGTAGCAAAAATTGAAGGCTGTGAATTTAATTCCTTCATCCATTGCGCTGTGGCAGGCCACATGCTTCTTGCGCGTTCAGCGCGTTGTTTACCAAGGTAGAGTTCGCCCAAGGCAATATAAGCAATTAAGCCGACCAGTGGTAAGATATAAATTAAAAGTAGCCAGACCATTGAAGAGGAAACGCTTCGTCTTTTGATCAGAACGCGTAAGGTTACAGCAGCAATCAGTAGCCAATAGCCTAATGGGATAAGATAATTAATCAGTTCAAAAAATAGCGTCATCACAAAAATCCATCAGTATGTTGTCCCTTGCTTAAGGGATACCACGCTAAGATCAATACTCAATATATGCTTACCCCTAAAGATAACGGGCAATGCACAGTTTAAACACAACCTTAACGGCGCTGACCTCATCAGCAATGACACGTTGAATGTACGGATGTTGACAGACACCGTCATCACGACCTTGTTTATAGGCAAGGGATCCAGCCTCTTGGCAGCCATGACTTGTTTACTGATGGGCACCACGTTGGCCGCTAGACAGGGGGGCCTCAACCCGCGGAGTCTCATCAGAGTCAAGAGCGCATTGGTCTCATTTTGTATTAGCCAAATCGCTTAGAACACACGTTTAAAAGGTTTGACGGTAACCTGCTGATAGATCCCAGCGGCAACATAGGGGTCATCCATGGCCCACGCGTTTGCAGACTCCAATGAATCAAATTCAGCGATAATAGCAGAGCCCGAATACCCCGCATTACCGGGCTCGTCATTATCGATAGCAGGGGTTGGCCCAGCGATGATCAAACGGCCTTGTTCTTGCAACAGTTTTAATCTAGCTTGATGCGCACTCCGCACTTGATTACGCTTCGCCAGAGAGTCAGGAGTGTCTTGAGCAAAAATAATGTATAACACTGAATTCTCCGCCTAAAAGGAGCCATTGATGTGTTTAAGTTAAAGGAAAGTCAACGACTGTGCAAACAAATACTGGAACTATTTATGGTGTATGAGGGGTCACGTACAAATAAATGAGTGCGGCAAGGAGGCGAAGATTGAAACTGATTGCTATTTGCATTTAGAATGGCGTGACCTGAACTAAAATGAGTGTTGCCATGTCTTTTACACCACGATTACCACTGAACCGACCATTGGCGCTATTTGCTTCTTTGTTGATCCACGCGTTGGTGGTGATGGGTGTTTTTTTTATGGCAAGACAGCACTCGGTTATGATGCAACCCGCTCAGCAGGCAATACAGGTCGAGATGATCGCACCTGAAACGCAGGTTGAGCCAAGCAATCATCGTGCAGAGACTCTTATGGAACCCGCGACACAACCGCAGCCAGCGCCTACCATCAGTCAACCCGTAAAGCTCCCTCCTTCAGAGATTGCTATTACCAAGCCGCATCGAATCAAACCGCCGAAAAAAACCACTCAGAATAAAGAAGAAAAGCACAAACTTCAGCGTCAGCCTGTCAGCCGGCCATCGGAAAAAGCCGCGAAACAAAATCCAAAACCCGCGTCAGTGCGCGAACCACATCCCGCCTCACAAGATAAGCCAACCAGTGCGCCAATGAACGGGAATACCAAACAGCAACGTGTATCTTCTGGATTACCTGTACGAACTACGACGGTAAATCCGGGCTATCCTGCACGGGCTTTAGCTTTGCAAATTGAAGGGCAGGTGAATGTACAATTTGATATCGATGATGAGGGACGTTTGGTCAATTTACAAATTGTGATGGCAAAACCGAGAAATCTGTTTGAGACGGAAGTACGCCAAGCATTACGCCGCTGGCGTTATCAGGCGGGTAAGCCTGCAAAGGATCAACACGTGACCATTCTGTTTCATTTGAATGGCGGCAGCACAGTCCAATAGCAGGCCCTGTATGCACAGGGCAGCGAGTGTTTCAGCGTGGCTTCTCAGTGACAAGGCTGTCATCACTTGGAGCATAAAAGGTCAGTTGCCGTAAGGACTCGGGTAATAACCTCGATTTGCCATCCTGATCAATGGCCACATAAATAAACTCACCGTGGGTTGTACAATAAGTTTGACCAAGAGGCTCTGAGGATACTTTTTTAACCCAGACTTCAATATCAATGGTGATGGAGCTATTACCCGTTTTTCGACATCGAGCGTAACAACTGACAACATCGCCAACTGCAACGGGTTTGACAAAGGTCATCGCTTCCACTCTGACGGTAACAACACGTCCGTGAGCCAGTTCTTTAGCGAGGATCGCACCGCCAATGTCCATTTGTGACATCAGCCAGCCACCAAAAATATCGCCATTAGCATTAGTATCGGCAGGCATTGCCAAGGTACGAAGTACCATTTCACCTTGTGGTGAGGTTGAGGTTTTAATCATGATGGGGTACCAAGATCTTACCCGTACTGATTATGTACGGGTGTATGTGTTATTTGTTTTGAGTTGACAGGTAGCGCCAAATATACAGGCCGCTCGATAAAGTAAATAATAAGGTGAGTAAGGTTAAGCCGAAGGTTTTAAAATTGACCCAAGTCGATTGAGGTAGCCAAAATGCAAAATAAATATTCAATAGGCCACAGCAAACAAAGAAAATCGCCCAAGCAGTATTCAGCCTGCGCCAGCAGAAAGCAGGCAACTCCAGTTCTTTACCTAACATTTTTTGTATTAACGGTTTATCCATAAACCACTGACTAGCCATTAATACCACACCAAAAAGAACGTAAATGACAGTCACTTTCCATTTAATAAATTCATCATTATGGAATATTAACGTCAGTGCGCCAAAAATTTCCACCATAAAGAAAGTGATCAGTGCCATTTTTTCTAATTTACGTTGCCACAACCAGCTGATGAATAGAGCCAAGGCCGTGGCAATCATGAGCGCTTTGGTGGCCGCAAAAATGTCATACATTTTGTAAAAGACAAAGAAGATGACTAAAGGAATAAATTCTAATAATTGTTTCATTATCCGCTTTCCTTAAACTAAGTCTGTCATTACTGGCGAATCAATTTATGCAGACGATATACAAATATAATGACAAAAGCGGTGAGTAAATTACACAGCAGATTATTTAATAGAGCGAGGGTCGCTTCATTCATGAGATGGTGTCCCTGCACAACACTATTAATCATCAATTTAAGCAGAAACCAGATCAGTATTAGGGGGGCCAACAGGCGTAAATGCTGAAAACTGAGACGACAGCTTTGTTTGATGCTGATGAAAATGCCCCCTTTCTGGTTTAGCATAATTATTGGTGCGAGGGACAGCAATACCAGTAAAAACAGACCTGGAAGCAGTAACGCCACTGAGCCTAACTGCACCAAAAATGAGATAATCGCGCCTTGAATGAATAACCGTGGCAACATGGAAAGTGACCCACTGAGGCATCGCAGAGCACTTTTTTGGGGCCCCTGAGTCAGGCTAGATAGCATTTCAAATACTGAGCCAAACAGCAATGAGTTGCCAATTAACATGGAGACCGTGAGGACGGCAGTACTGTGCAACAACAGACGCTGTTGTTCGGTAGACATATTTTTAGCATACTCGAAAGCAGAGTTGGACGATTGAATTTGTCTGAACAGTTCAGTGAGTTGCGCAGTGGGGAGATGACTATAACTGATTAATATGGTGGTTATCAACGCTGCAAATAGGCTAAGTAGGAGCAGGGTTTTAAACTGCCGACGAAAGACACTAACAGTATCACGGTAAAGATGATGAGCCGTGAGAGACATGAAAACTCCTCAATAATGCACTGATTAAAACAAAGGATTATTTAATCTAATTGTACACGGTAATGAGAAGTACTGGCACTCAATATTACAATTACTTGCATAAGTGATGGCGGTGGCAGGAAACTGTCCCTGGGTCACTGAGTACTCAGGGACGGGGTGATTATCCCATCCTAAGCCGAGGGAGATTTATTTCAACTGCATTGTGTCGACCACAACACGAACACCGGGGACATGGCGAGTCACTTCGACGGCACGAGCGGCAGTGGCTTGTGAATTGACAAAACCCGACAATTGGACCTTACCTTTGAAGGTCTCGACTTTTATCTCCGTAGAATTTAGGTTTTTTTCTGCCAGTAGTTTTGCTTTCACTTTGGTGGTAATCACTGTGTCATCAATATAGCCACCGGTTCCTTCTTTTTTTGCTGTCGGCGCACAGCCTACCACAGACAATCCAAGTACTGCTGCCAGTAATCCACAACTTACGACTTTTAATAATTTCATATCCATCTCCCTCATTATTGATGAAAAAGCTTGCTAGCAACAATAACATTAATTCATAAAAAGCAATTATACCAAATATTTATCATAATACGGTTTTGTTAATAGTGCTTTTCACTGTGTAGCATGTTTCAAATCTTTAACCAAACGCTGAATTTCATGATGTAGTGTCTCAGGTTGATAAGCGTAGCGCTCGATCAATTTCACAATTGCTGACCCACTGATGGCACCCGCGGCACCAGATTGAATGGCTTGTCTGACGTGGTTCGGTTCAGAAATACCAAATCCGAGTAGCGCGGGTGCAGCCTGATACGAGGCCAGTTTTTGGATCAGTCCCTTGACTGGCGCTTGCGCCGCATTATCACTGCCTGTGACCCCACTGCGCGAGACCAGATAGGTATAGCCCCGCCCATAACTGGCGATTTGCCGTAATAAAACATCATCTGCATTAGGGGGGCAAATAAATACAGGAGCGACTTGAGCCTGAATGGCGGCTTGTCTGAACGGTTTGGATTGTTCGATTGGCACATCTGCCACCAACACAGAATCGACCCCCGTGTCAGCACAACGCTGATAAAACGCGTCAATACCATAATTGAATACCAAATTTGCATACAGTAACAAACCAATGGGCAACTGAGGATAGCGTTGACGAACCTCGGCCAAGAGCTGAAAACAATGCTCCGGTGTGATCCCTGCTTGTAACGCACGCAGGTTGGCACTCTGGATCGTCGGTCCATCCGCGAGGGGATCTGAAAAAGGAAAGCCCAGTTCCAAGGCATCCGCCCCCCCAGCAACTAAAGCATCAATGATACTAAGGGAGTGTTGATAACCCGGATCGCCAAGTGTAACAAAAGGAATAAATGCGCCCTGACTTTGCTGTTTTAATCGGGTAAACAGGGTAGAATAACGTTGCATCAGATCACTCCTCGTTCGGTCAGAATATCATGGACCGTAAAAATGTCCTTATCACCACGACCTGATAGGTTGACTACCAGTACTTGCTCTTTTTCAGGATCGCCGTGCGCCATTTTTAGCGCTTGAGCCAAGGCGTGTGACGATTCTAAGGCCGGAATAATTCCTTCGTCACGGCATAAGGCTTGGAAGGCCGACAAGGCCTCATCATCGGTGATCGACACATACCGAGCGCGACCAATACTGTGTAAATGTGCATGTTGAGGCCCCACAGAGGGAAAATCCAGTCCAGCAGAAATGGAGTAAGACTCCTCTATTTGGCCGTGTTGATCCTGCATCATGGGCGACTTCATGCCAAAATAGATACCGGTTCGCCCATATTGCAATGGCGCACCATGTTGTCCGGTCTCGATCCCCTTGCCACCAGGCTCAACACCAATCAACGCCACCGCGTCTTCGTCAATAAAATCACTGAACATCCCAATGGCATTGGAGCCTCCGCCGACACAAGCAATCACTGCATCAGGCAGTCGCCCCTCACGCTTGAGGATTTGCGACTTTGTTTCTTCACCAATCATACGCTGAAATTCACGTACCAGCGTCGGGTAAGGGTGAGGGCCTGCCGCCGTACCTAGCATATAATGGGCCGTTTCATAATGGGCAGACCAGTCTCGTAACGCTTCATTACAGGCATCTTTCAGGGTGGCGGAACCACTTTCTACCGCAATCACCTCTGCGCCCATCAGTTTCATTCGAAACACATTGGGAGACTGACGAGCCACATCTTTCGCTCCCATATAAATTCGACACTTCATGCCTAATAAAGCACAGGCGAGCGCAGAAGCAACGCCATGTTGTCCGGCACCGGTTTCCGCAATGATCTCCTGTTTGCCCATCCTTTTTGCTAATAAGGCTTGGCCCAGGACCTGATTCGTTTTGTGCGCGCCGCCATGTAACAGATCTTCACGTTTCAGCCATAAACGGGTACGGGTACCCCGTGTCAAATTGCGGCAAAGAGTGAGGGCAGTGGGTCGCCCGGCATAGTCGGTTAATAAACGGGTAAATTCATTTTGAAATTCAGGATCCTGTTGTGCATCGACAAAGGCCTTTTCCAGCTGGAGTAAGGCAGGCATCAAAATCTGAGGCACATACATACCACCAAATTCACCAAACCAAGGGTCGAGTAAGGTCATCTTTTTTCCTTTGCTTGCTAGCGACAATGTTATTGCATTGCAGTTGCCGCAATTTTAGTCATTATGGCATCCAGGCGTTGGCTATCTTTACAGCCAGGCGTACTTTCTGCGCCGGAGTTAATATCGAGTGCAGCAGAGGGGAAGGCGGCGACCTGTTGGCAATTATCGAGAGTGATCCCACCGGCGATGATGACTTTCGCAAGAGGCTGCCCTGTCAATAATGCCCAATTAAAGGGCTGTCCGCTTCCTCCCTTTCCTTGATCGAATACATAGCGATCCACGGCGGGCCAATTTAAATCAGGAATCGAATCGGTGATGGTTAAGGCTTTCCAAATGGCCGTGCTGGTCGGCAGTTGTTCTCTTAATGCTAGCACAAAGGCCCTATCTTCATCGCCATGCAGTTGCACCGCAGACAAACCGAGTTGTCGACTTAGGGTAACAATCCGATCGATCGGGTGTGACGCAAAGACACCCACCCATTGCAGTGGTGCGGCTTTGATTAATATTGCTGCTTGTTCAGCACTGACACACCGCGGAGAACGGTCTACAAAAATCAGCCCACCATAACGAGCCCCACTAGACCAAGCCGCAACGGCATCTTGTGGCCGAGTCAGACCACAAATTTTATGTTGACCATCGATTATTTTTTCTACTGCTTTGCGCAGATCGTGACTGGCCATTAATGAGGAACCGATCAAAAAGCCGGTCACGTAAGTCTGTAATTGCCGCAGTGAACGGTTATCTACAATACCTGATTCACTGATGATCAGGGTGTCTTTGGGCAGTTTGGGTGCCAGTTGTTTGGTTTTGTTCAGATCCACTGACAGATCACGTAAATCCCGATTATTGATCCCGACGACCTTCGCGTTAAGGGCGATCGCTCTTTGTAATTCATGCTCATTGCTCACTTCCGTTAATATCCCCATACCCAATTGCTCGGCAAGAGAGGCAAGCTGTTGATATTCAGCATCGTTCAGAACAGACAGCATCAATAATATGGCATCCGCTTGATAGTAGCGTGCAAGGTAAACTTGGTACGGATCAATAATAAAATCTTTGCATAAGACGGGTTGAGTCACCACAGCGCTAACTTGTGGAATAAATTCAAATTGACCTTGAAAATACGGTTCGTCAGTTAATACCGAGATAACGCTTGCATAGTCTGCATACACAGAGGCAATCGCCACCGGATCGAAGTCACGTCTTATCACGCCCTTTGAGGGCGATGCTTTTTTGCATTCTAAAATCAGCGCAGGGTTCGCCTTTTGCAGGGCTAGGTAAAAGTCACGGTCAGTGGGTTTCAATTGATGCTGAAACGTACTGAGTGGCTGCTGCTGCTGGCGCTGTGTGATCCATTGCCGTTTATCGACAACAATTTGCTGTAATACGGTTCCGTGCATTAATGATCCCTCTGTTGCATGGCTTTGACTAATTGATAGGCCTTACCACTGGCAAGAATATGCATGGCGTGGTTGGCATTGTCTTGCAAGTTAGAAGGGCCGAATAGCGTCATTAACATGGCGACATTACAGGCGATCGCATGCTGATGAGCAAGATCACCGTGACCCTGTAACAAGCGTTGAATACAAAGACTGTTATCGTGGGCACTGCCGCCAGCCAAGCTTTGCTGGCTGTGGCGCTGAACACCGAAGTCTGCCGGTTCCACCTGATAATAATCAATTTTACCGTGTTTGAGTTCCGCCACTTGGGTTGGGCCATGGATCGCGACTTCGTCCATACCTGACCCATGCACAACAATCGCATGGCGATAAGCAAGGGACTGTAAGCTTTCTACCACGGGTTTGAGTAAGTGTGGGCTATAAACACCAATCAAGGCAACCTCTGGACGAGCCGGATTGCATAATGGACCTAAAATATTAAAAACGGTTCTTGTCTTCAGTTGACGGCGTACCTCCGCAACATAACTGAACCCCGGATGGTAATGAGGCGCAAACAAGAAGCACAGATCCAGTTCATCCAGCATTTGCCGTGATTGCACAGCTGAGGGTTGCGGGTTAATCCCAAGGGCGTGCAACAAGTCAGAAGAGCCCGTTTGACTCGAAACACTGCGGTTACCATGTTTAGCCACTTTATAACCCGCGGCGGCCGCCACAAATGCACTGGCGGTAGAAATATTAATGCTGTTAGTGCCATCTCCACCGGTCCCAACAATATCAGCAAACAAATAATCAGGGCGAGGAAAATCACGGGCATGGTCTAACACCGCTTGCACTGCCCCCGCAATTTCCGACGGTTGTTCGCCTCTGACCTTTAAAGCACAAAGTACAGCACTCAAAGGAATGGCATCCAACTTGCCCGCCATGATTGCACTAAAAAGTGTCCGACTTTGTTCTGTACTCAGGATCTTTCCCTGATACAATTTATCCAACAGCCGCTGCATTGCTTGCTCCTTATTCCGCCAATGCCCAAGCGAGGGTCTTTTCCAATATGGCTGCGCCGCGTGTGGTCAATATGGATTCGGGATGAAACTGAAATCCACAGACACGATCGTCATCGTGTCTCACTGCCATGACCATGTCATGATAGGAAGCACACCGTGTCAGCGTCGATGGAACGGTACTGGCAGCCAGTGAGTGATAACGTGCCACGGGTAATGGATTCGGCAATCCGCTAAACATGGCTTGACCATCATGTTCAATGGCTGAAATTTTGCCATGCATTATCTCACTCGCTTGTTTTACCTCACCACCATATTCTTCAATGATGGCTTGATGGCCAAGACAAATACCTATCACGGGTAGCATGCCGCGCACGCGATGCAGTAATTCAGGCATGGATCCAGCCTGTGACGGTGCACCAGGTCCTGGAGAAAGAACCAAAATGGGATTTTTCATTTTTTGGAGACGGCTGAGGTGCTTATCAGCGGGGATATGATTACGAAAAACCTGCACATGATGTCCCAAGCTACGGAGCTGATCGACTAAGTTGTAAGTGAAGGAATCGAAATTATCCAGTAATAAAATATCAGCCATTAGAAGGTCTCCTGACAAGCGTGGGCCTGAGCGATGGCACGCAATACCGCTCGTGCTTTATGACGACTTTCGTCTGCTTCAGATTGGGGATCAGAATCCAGCACTACACCGGCGCCAGCCTGAACATAGGCCACCTCATTTTCTACCCAAGCAGAACGGATCACAATGCAGGTATCAAGGCTACCATCGCCTGTGATATAACCAATTGCCCCCCCATAACTTCCCCGTCGAGTGCCTTCATGCTCTGCAATTAATTGCATTGCTTTCACTTTAGGTGCGCCACTGAGGGTACCCATATTCATACAAGCGCGATAAGCATGTAATGCATCGAGATCATCACGTAATTGGCCGACAACGCGGGAAACCAAATGCATCACATAGGTGTAACGATCGACTCGAATCAGATCTGCCACATGCCGGCTGCCAGGTGTGCAGATCCTCGCTAAATCGTTTCTCGCTAAATCAACCAGCATCAAGTGTTCTGCCAGTTCTTTACGATCTGTTCGCATTTCCAGTTCTAAGCGGCAATCTAAATCGGCATCCAAGGATCCATCCGCTTTACGACCTCTGGGGCGTGTCCCAGCAATGGGATAAATTTCCACTTGCCGGTTGGCTGAATCATATTTCAGCGCACTTTCTGGCGAAGCCCCGAACAGAGAAAAATCGGCATCCTGCATAAAAAACATATAGGGACTTGGGTTGGTCTTTTTCAGCACGTCATAGGCAGCTAACGGCGATGGGCAGGGCAGTGAAAAGCGGCGCGAGGGCACAACTTGGAAAATGTCCCCTTGTGTGATTGATTGCTGCATTGCGCTGACCACTTGGCAGTAATGCGCATCACTTTGGTTGCAATTCAACGTCATATGATTCACCACCTGTCCTTGTAAGGCCGGCGCAGTTTGATGCAATTCTAGGGCTATCGTCTGTAGTCGTTGGCGTAGACGCTGTTGTTCATGAGGATCGTCACTGAAGATACTGGCTTGTAAACGTGCAGTTTGCTGCTGGTGGTCGAGAGTGAGCAAGCATTCGGCGAGATAAAAACAGTAATCAGGACAAGAAATTTCGCTGGGTAAATCAGGTAACGGCTCTGAACATGCCACAAGATCATAAGCAAACAAGCCGCCAAGGAATATCGCCTCACGGTGTTGTTCAGCCCCCCTTATCTGTTGGGGGATCATCCTTAAAACATCGAACACCGAAGGTTGCTTCAATCGGCTGTCTTCATCTTGCCCATCACTCATTGGATCAAAGGTAATATGCAATTGCTTGCCCAGTGCCTTAACCTTAGCTAAGGGGGTCAGTGCCTGTTGCAATACAGGTAGCAGTGGCATCCCATTGTCGGATAATGCCTGTATTTGCACAGTATTGCCCATAGCGATAATGCGTAGGGCGCTATCGATGATCATCATGCTCTGTAAATTACATTTGCTGTCGATGTCTGCCGATTCCAGTAATAGTGTGCCATGGCGGGTCTGACATTGTTGACTAAATACCCCAGTGGGATCATCGCGATAAGGCACAGGTTCAGTTAACAATGTTAAATCCAGCTTATTGGTTATCGTCATCATTATTCTCGTTTTTCCAATAAAAATCCCCATGTAAGGGGGCGAAGAGACGCTGTGTTTACAAGGCACCATGGCCGACTCGGCGATCATGCAAAACCGAGTGATTTGTACCTTAACCACCCGATGAGTGTCATCAACCGATCCCTTGTACTAGTTAACTAGTTCGAGGCAAGAATGTCAATACATTACAGTGAAAAATTGTTAAAATAGATTCAAGTTATTAATACAGTTATCGGTATACACCATGGATCAAGGCGGTTTGCTGTTTCAGCGCTATGATTTACATACTCATACCACGGCATCAGATGGCGTATTAACGCCCGTACAATTAGTTCAGCGAGCCTGTAAACAGGGCGTTAACATTTTGGCAATCACTGACCATGACACCACGGCCGCTTTGTCAGAGGCCAACCAAGCAATCACTCAGTATCAGTTGCCATTGCAACTGATCAGTGGGGTTGAAATTTCGACCTTGTGGGAAAAGATTGAGATCCATATTGTTGGACTCAATTTTGATCCTGACCATCCAGCCATGGTTAACTTATTGGCTGAACAACAGCAAAAAAGAGTGGATAGAGCCATTGCGATCGCAGAAAAATTAGAAAAGGCGGGCATTGAAAATGCCCTGCTTGGTACGCAACAGATTGCTGGGAGAGACATGCTAACCCGTGCGCATTTTGCACGTTATCTTATTCAATGTGGTAAAGCGCGGTCGGTGGCGGAGGTATTTAAACGCTATTTGGCTAAAGGCAAAATCGGCTATGTCCCCGCGCAGTGGTGTGATATTCGAACCGCTGTCCACGCGATTCATCTTGCTGGGGGTAAAGCCGTTTTAGCACATCCTGGCCGTTATCAACTATCCACCAAGTGGCTAAAACGATTATTACAGTTTTTTGCTGAACAACAAGGAGATGCGATTGAGATCGCCCAATGCCAGCAGCCGCCGATGGAGCGTAAGCAACTGGCTGACTATGCGATACATTATGATCTGTCTGTCTCAATGGGCTCTGATTTTCATCAGCCTTGCCCCTGGATTGAATTAGGGCGTAATTTATGGCTCCCTAAAGAGGTGAAACCGATTTGGCACCAGTTTGCGCGAGCAGATCAAGGTCACGAAAACATTGAAATTAAGGAAGTGTGATGAGCCAGTTTTTTTATATACACCCTGATAATCCACAACCCAGAATCATTAAACAGGCGGTTGATGCGTTAAATAAAGGCGCGGTAATTGTTTACCCGACAGATTCAGGCTATGCCCTAGGATGTAAAGCGGGTGATAAGTCAGCATTGGAAAAAATCATTCGTTTACGTCAATTGGACGGTCAGCATAATTTCACCCTAATGTGCCGCGATTTATCCGAATTATCAGTCTACGCCCATGTGGATAACAGCGTCTTTCGCTTAATCAAAAATAATACGCCGGGTAGTTACACATTCATACTTAAAGGCACCAAGGAGGTGCCTCGGCGTTTATTAAATGACAAGCGAAAAACAATCGGTCTAAGAGTGACCTCTCATCCTGTTGCTCAAGCGTTGTTGCAAGCATTGAATGAACCCTTGATGTCCACCACGCTGATTATGCCGGGTAATGAGTTTGCTGAATCTGATCCAGAGGAAATTGAGCGCAATATTGGGCATCAGGTTGAGGTGATCTTGCATGCAGGTACCATTGGTATGCATCCCACGACTGTCATTAATTTCAGTGATGGTGAGGTTGAAATTGTGCGTGTCGGTTCGGGTGATCCCAAACCCTTTGCTTGATTAATATTGCGCTTAACCCAAAACGTGTTACATTCATCATTGCCATTCGGTATAATGGCAGTATTTTAAATGTATCTTATTGATATTTATAATTTTCTGATGCCTGGGAAGGCGACAGTGAGGCGGTACCATGAGTGAAAAATTACAAAAAGTATTGGCCCGTGCAGGTAAAGGGTCACGTCGTGAAATTGAGGCAATGATCGCTGCAGGGCGAATCAGTGTGGATGGCAAAATTGCGACACTCGGTGACCGGGTTGAACCGGCACAAACGCTGAAAATTCGTTTAGATGGGCGCGTGGTCAACGTCAGCGATGTCTCAACAGAGGTGTGCCGGGTGCTTGCCTATTACAAGCCTGAGGGTGAGTTATGTACGCGACATGATCCCGAAGGACGTCCTACCGTTTTTGATCGTCTACCAAGGTTGAATAGTGCCCGTTGGGTGGCTGTGGGTCGATTGGATGTTAACACCAGTGGTCTGTTGTTGTTTACCACGGATGGTGAGTTAGCAAACCGATTAATGCATCCCGGCCATGAAGTGGAGCGTGAATATGCGGTTCGAGTTTTTGGTCAGTTGGATGACGCAAAGATCCGTCAGCTCAGCTTAGGTGTGCAACTTGAAGATGGCCCTGCAGCCTTTAAATCTCTGAAGTATGCTGGCGGTGAAGGGCTTAATCAGTGGTATAACGTCACCTTAACGGAAGGACGTAACCGTGAAGTTCGCCGTTTATGGGAGGCGGTAGGAGTACAAGTGAGTCGTCTTATGCGAGTCCGTTATGGCGAAATCACCTTGCCAAAAGGGATCCCTCGTGGCGGCTACACGGAACTGGATTTAGCCGCCATTAACTATCTGCGTGAGCTGGTGGGGCTTCAGCCTGAAACCGTATCGAAATTGCCTGTAGAAAAGGATCGCCGACGCACTAAGGCCAACCAAATTCGTCGTGCGGTCAAGCGCCATCAGCAGCTTAATACTGCCACCAGTCGCCGTGCGAACAGCAGTCGTAATGCAACAGGTCCTTCGGCTTCCCAAGCGAAAGCGAAACCGAAGGGAGCGCAGACGCGACAGGGCACGGCAACCCGCAGAGGCACCCGTGCAGGCGGTCCTTCCACTCGCCAAGGAACGGGACGTGGTGTGAAATCATAGCTATCGCGATAAGACAAGTCAGCTAAGGGAAAGATCAGATTCCGAGAAACCGGTTGCGCATACCTCTATGTTCAGTTTGAACAGAACGGCTAGCATGGTTAATGCTACCTTCACGGGGCTGACCTCTCGGAAACCCCGTCCGTCAGGGCGGGGAAAGGTTATCGATGCCTCGGTATGAAAATAAGGATCCTCCCCGCGTTATCGGCGGGATTGTCTATCGGGTTGAGCATCCAGACTCTGGCCTGTTACTGTTTGACTCTGCTCACTCATTAACCACAGATACAAGGGCATAATTTGCTGCGCCGTGCGCAGTGTGAGAGGATCCTCGTTTGGGTAGGCACTGGCGCGCATCTGCGTGCGAGTCGCACCCGGGTTAATGCAGTTGACCCTGATGGGAAGTTGCTGTTGCTGCATTTCATCCGCTAGCACTTGCATCATTCCTTCTGTTGCAAATTTCGATACGGCGTAGGCCCCCCATCCTGCTTTACCCACTCGTCCGACGCTGGATGTACTAAAAATCAGTGATGCTGAGGCAGCTGCCCTTAATAAAGGTAGCAGTTGTTGCGTGAGATAAAAGGTACTATCGAGATTAATCTGCATGACTTGTCGCCACAGATTGGCATCGGTGTCTTGCAATGTGGCAATTTGGCCGAGTATACCGGCGCTGTGTAGGATACCATCCAATTGTGGATTTTTTTCTGCAATGGTGTTGACACAACGTTGGTATTCATTGATATCTGTGCAAGTTAAATCAAGACGTGCAATCTGTGCCGGTTTTTTTTGCAGCCCAGCAATCTGTTGTTGTACTTGCAGCAATTTCTGTTGATTACGGCCACAGAGTATGACTTTGGCACCGTAACTGGCGTATTGTATTGCGGCCTCACGGCCGATCCCGTCAGACGCACCGGTTACCATCAGCGTCCGTTCTGCCAAAAAATCAGCATTCGGTTTAAAATTGAGATAATCGTAATCAGCCATGCTAAACCTCTGTTATGATAAATGGGTAGGCCTGTCATTGGCGATAAAGCGTCGATAACGCCATTCAGGGCACTGCGTGGCGTTTTACTATACCCACTATTGCTGCAGATGTTTAACAGACAGAGCCAATACCGGCCACGCTCACCGGTGTTGGACTCACCTATTGCATTTAAAGTATCCATTGAACGGCGAGAAACAGTACCATTTAAGGAGTCTTGCGTGAATTTTTTAACTGAGTATGGCCTATTTTTGGCCAAAATTATCACTGTGGTGATTGCAATCATGGTAGTCATGATGACGGTGATGGTGTTAAAAACCCGAAATAAAAAACAGGGAGGTGGGCAGCTCGTGCTGAGTCATCCTGCTCGCGAATACAGCGAATTGCAACAGACCATGCAGCAAGCCTGTCTCGAGCCAGAACAACAGAAACAGTGGTTAAAAGCAAAGAAAAAAGCAGAAAAGTTAGAAAAAAACAGCAAGAAAAAAGAAAATGGAACCGCTGAGTCAGTCACAAAACCGACCCTGTGGTTACTCAGTTTTAAAGGCAGTATGGATGCACGTGAGGTTGACGCGCTGAGACAAGAAATTTCGGCTGTCCTGTCGGTCGCGAAAGCTGAAGATGAAGTCTTGGTACAGTTAGAAAGTCCTGGCGGTGTGGTGCATGGCTACGGCCTTGCGGCTTCGCAGTTACAACGTGTGCGTGATCATGGTATCAAACTGACGGTTGCCATTGATAAGGTGGCGGCAAGTGGAGGCTATATGATGGCCTGCGTCGCGGATCACATTGTGGCTGCCCCTTTTGCCATTATTGGGTCGATTGGCGTCGTGGCGCAAATTCCTAATTTCAATCGCCTGCTGAAACGTAATGATATTGATGTAGAATTACTGACTGCCGGACAATATAAAAGAACTTTGACCTTATTTGGTGAGAATAGTCAGCAAGGAAGGGAAAAGTTTCAGCAAGAATTGGAGCAGACTCATCAACTATTTAAGGATTTCGTCCAACAAATGCGTCCTCAACTGAATATAGAGCAAGTTGCGACGGGTGAACATTGGTATGGGCAACAGGCGTTGGACATGCAGTTAGTCGATAAACTGACCACCAGTGATGCGTTGATTATCAGTAAAATTGACACCTATACTGTGGTGAAAGTCAAATACCGTCATCGAAAAACAGTCAGTGAACGTTTTTTCGGTCAAGCAGCCCAAGCCGTTGAACAACGTTTATTACGATTGTGGCAAAGGGGAACTTCATCAAGTTTATAAGTATACGGGCATGTTCGATTTGGGAGTAAGCGCGAAACGAACAGGCCCCATTAAAAGTTAACTTATTGTTAATTATTGATATAATTCCTATGAATATTTTTTTCTGTTGCTATTCTATCGTGATTTAATGGCAAGAGAAAAATGATAATAAAATTTGCGTAACGCATTTTATCAGGTACAGTGTGCCTTTCCAGTTGAGGCTGATCGAGCCTTAAACATGTAAAAATCATAATTTGTCACTGAGTGAAAATATAAAATTTATGTAAGCGATACTGAAGCGAATGCGGCAGCATGATGACGTTCACGTCGCTTTAGTCCATGACGCTAGATAGATATGAAAATTTCTTTCTCTCTTGGGACATCACTGTTAGGTAGAGTATTCAATGGGTAAAGCACTGGTTATTGTAGAGTCACCAGCTAAAGCCAAAACAATAAATAAATATCTCGGCAAAGGCTATGTGGTGAAATCCAGCGTAGGTCATATCCGCGATTTGCCAAAAAGTGGCTCTGCTGCTAAAAAAACGACAGCCGCAGAAAAACTCAAACCGAGTAAAACGGTTAAAAAAGATGCCAATGCCGCCTTAGTCAATCGAATGGGTGTTGATCCTTGGCATGGATGGCAAGCAGACTATCAAGTGTTGCCAGGCAAAGAAAAAGTCGTGGCAGAGTTGCAGGCCTTAGCCGCAGAGGCGAGCCATATTTTCCTCGCGACGGATTTGGATCGTGAAGGAGAAGCGATTGCTTGGCATCTACGTGAAATTATTGGTGGTGATGATTCACGCTTTAGCCGCGTTGTTTTTAACGAAATCACCAAAAATGCCATCACTCAAGCTTTTGAAAAGCCCGGTGAGTTGAATCTTGATCGCGTCAATGCCCAGCAAGCTCGACGTTTTATGGATCGTGTCGTGGGCTACATGGTCTCGCCGTTGCTATGGAAAAAAGTGGCAAGAGGCCTTTCTGCGGGCAGGGTACAATCGGTAGCGGTGCGTTTAGTGGTTGAGCGTGAGCGTGAAATTAAAGCCTTTGTCCCTGAAGAATTCTGGGAAGTGGCTGCTCAGCTTGCGACTCCAACAGCCGTATCATTATTAATGAAAGTGACTCACTATCAAGGTGAGGCATTTCGGCCTGTAGATAAAGCCTCAGCACAGCATGCGGTTAGCTTGTTGGAAAAAGCCACTTACCACGTGACTGACCGAGAAGATCGGCCGACCAGCAGTAAACCTACAGCCCCTTTCATTACCTCAACCCTGCAACAAGCGGCCAGTACACGGCTCAGTTTTGGTGTTAAGAAAACCATGATGATGGCTCAGCGTCTTTATGAAGCAGGTTACATTACCTATATGCGTACCGACTCGACTAACCTGAGCCAAGATGCGTTGGTAATGGCTCGTCAGTATATTGATAGGCAATTTGGCTCTGACTATCTGCCCGAGAATGCCATCGTTTATTCCAATAAAGATAACTCTCAAGAAGCGCATGAAGCCATTAGACCGTCGGATGTGTTGATTGAGGCGGAACACTTGACGGACATGGAAGCGGATGCCTGTAAGCTTTACCAGCTTATTTGGCGACAGTTTGTCGCCTGTCAAATGACGCCAGCGCGTTATGACTCAACCACCTTAACGGTACAGGCGGATGCGTTTCAATTAAAAGCGAAAGGACGGACTTTACGTTTTGATGGATGGACACGAGTGATGCCCGCCCTGCGTAAAAACGATGACGATCATACTTTACCTTTGATTGAATCGGGACTGACGTTGACCTTACAGCAATTGTTACCGGCACAGCATTTTACCAAGCCGCCAGCCCGATTCAGTGAAGCGTCATTGGTCCGTGAGTTGGAAAAAAGAGGGATTGGTAGACCGTCAACGTATGCCTCAATTATTTCAACAATTCAAGATCGGGGTTATGTCAAAGTTGAAAGTCGCCGCTTTTATGCTGAAAAAATGGGTGAAATTGTCACTGACCGCTTGGAAGAAAATTTCCGAGAGCTGATGAACTACGACTTTACCGCCAGAATGGAAGATCAACTGGATCAGGTCGCGAACGATAAAGCCGAATGGAAAGCCGTACTGGATAGCTTTTTTAGTGATTTCAGTCAGCAGTTGGAATTGGCGGACAAACCCCCAGAAGAAGGTGGAATGCAGACCAATCCAATGGTATTGACCTCCATTGATTGTCCGACCTGTACGCGTGCAATGGGGATCCGCACGGCTTCTACGGGCGTCTTCCTTGGGTGTTCGGGGTATGCTTTACCTGTGAAGGAGCGATGTAAGCAGACCATCAATTTGATCCCTGAAAATGAAGTATTGAATATTTTGGAAGGGGATGATGCGGAAACGAATGCCCTTCGTGCGCGTGAGCGTTGTCCAATGTGTGGCACGGCAATGGATAGCTATCTGATTGATGAACAGAGAAAACTTCACGTCTGTGGTAATAACCCATCTTGTGAAGGATACCGGATTGAAGCAGGGGAATTCCGGATCAAAGGCTATGATGGACCTGTCGTCGAATGTGATAAATGTGGCAATGATATGCACCTAAAACTGGGGCGCTTTGGTAAATATATGGCTTGTACCAATGAGAGCTGTACCAATACCAGAAAAATCCTACGTAGTGGTGAGGTTGCGCCACCAAAAGAAGATCCGGTGCCACTGCCTGAATTACCTTGTGAAAAGTCGGATGCGTATTTTGTGTTGAGAGATGGTGCGGCGGGTGTGTTTCTTGCGGCCAATACCTTCCCGAAATCCCGCGAAACGCGTGCACCCAAAATTGCGGAATTGCAACGCTTTAAAGATCGACTGCCTGAGAAGTTACGCTATTTGGCTGAGGCTTCAGCCGCGGATCCTGATGGCAATCCTGCGGTGGTTAAATTTAGCCGTAAAACCAAACAACAGTATGTTTCTTCAGAAAAAGAGGGTAAGGCAACGGGCTGGTCACAGTTTTATATTGATGGTCAGTGGCAGACAAGCAGTAAATAAACAGAATGGCCAGCGGGGATGCTGGCCTATTTGTTTTGAGTAATCCCTTCCCTGACATGCCATGTTCTGATAATTTAATATCAATTAGTTAACTATCCAGCCAATGTATTTTCTGCCATGCCTTTTGTACAAGGTGATGGCAGGCAAGGCAGATCAATACTGGGACTCTATGAAATTACAGCAATTACGCTATATTGTGGAAGTGGTAAACCATAATTTGAATGTGTCTTCCACTGCCGAAGGACTCTACACCTCTCAGCCTGGTATCAGTAAACAAGTAAGAATGCTGGAAGATGAATTAGGTATTCAAATATTCTCCCGTAGTGGCAAACATTTAACACAAGTGACTCCAGCGGGGCAGGAAATTATTCGTATTGCACGTGAAGTCTTATCGAAAGTTGATGCGATCAAATCGGTGGCTGGCGAGCACACTTGGCCGGATCAGGGGTCGTTGTATATTGCGACTACCCACACCCAAGCACGTTATGCGCTACCTCAAACCATTAAAGGGTTTATGGCGCGTTACCCTCGCGTTTCTTTGCATATGCATCAAGGATCACCGACTCAGATAGCTGAAGCGGTGTGTAAAGGCAATGCAGATTTTGCGATAGCCACCGAAGCACTGCACTTGTATGATGATTTGGTTATGCTGCCTTGTTATCATTGGAATAGAGCCATTGTTGTGCCTCCTGGCCACGAATTGGCGGATAAAAAGCAAGTGAGTATAGAAGAATTGGCTCAATACCCTTTGGTAACTTATACCTTTGGTTTTACAGGCCGTTCCAAATTAGATGCCGCATTTAACGAAGCAGGGTTAACCCCTCGCATTGTTTTTACTGCCACTGATGCCGATGTGATAAAAACCTATGTTAGGCTAGGACTGGGAATTGGCGTGATTTCAAGTATGGCAGTCGATCCGGTGTCTGATCCTGATCTGGTCCGTATTGATGCGTCAAATATTTTTACTTACAGTACGGCAAAAATTGGTTTCCGCAGCAGCAGCTTCTTAAGGGGCTACATGTACGATTTTATCCAGCGTTTTGCCCCGCATTTAACGCGTGATGTGGTGGATACGGCGATTGCCTTACGGAATAACGATGATATTGAAGCCATGTTCCGAGATATCCGTTTGCCGGTAAAATGAATCCTGTCGTGACTTGGCAGTGAGCCTATCGCTGCCAAGTCGGCGGAAACTTAATCGTTATTCAGCAAATGACCTAGCTTAGCGGCTTTAGTATCGAGATAGTGCGTATTTTTGGGATTTCGACCGACTTGCAGGGGCACTTGTTCAACCACATGGATACCGGCGTCAGTCAATACCTCTATCTTTTTAGGGTTATTTGTCAACAGGCGGAGGTGCTTAATATTTAGCAAAGTCAGCATATCTGCGCACAGTGCAAAATTGCGCTCGTCAGCCGCAAAGCCCAATTTTAGATTTGCCTCAACCGTATCCAACCCTTGATCCTGCAGGTGATAGGCTCTGATTTTATTTAATAGACCAATATTACGGCCTTCTTGTCGATGGTAGAGTAAAATCCCTCGGCCTTCATTGGCAATGGCCTGCAGTGCGGCGTTAAGTTGAAAACCACAGTCACAACGCAGACTGAAAAGGGCATCACCAGTCAAGCACTCCGAATGGATACGCCCCAGCACGGGCGCAGAATCGGTCATATCGCCCATGACTAGCGCAACATGATCTTTACCGGTTTTGATTTCTTCAAAACCTATCATCCGAAAATCACCCCAAGGTGTGGGTAAGGTGCATTCTGCGATCAGTTTAAGCTGCATTTTGTAACCTCGCGCTAATGAGAAGTATTATTATTTTGTCTTTAGCACTATTGTGCCAGAGCGCACAATTTTCTGATAGTGATTGTTAATCCGTTCTTGGTTATCTCTGACAGTGAGTCGATCTTAGATAGGGCAGCGCTTATTTTGTTGTTACTGGCTTTGTATTGCCTAACGGACAAAGTGAGTCAATGAAATTATACTAACGTTTTGTGTGTATCGGTAATCAGTCTATTTAAACAGAATGACGTTCTGAGGCGCCGTATCCTCAATCGTACCTTGCGAGATTGACGTTAGGGTGCCAATATCTATGATGAAGGCAATGGTAGTCGCACAGTAACATAATGATTACGATGACTCATCCGGATTGAGGGCGGGTATTCGCCATCGATTCACTAAACTGAAAGGAATGAATGATGACCAAATTGCACTCCATAGCCCTTGCCAGTCGGGTTGCGTTATTTCTTCTATTATTGCCGATTGCATTAATATTGCTGAAGTGGCATTGGCAGAGTGACACGCACTATCCAGGGTTAGGTGTTTTTTTCATGATAACACAAACCGTCAGTCAGCCTTGGGGAATAGTGAGTACATTGATTATTCTCATCGTGTTGACTCTCCGACTCGGCGGGACTATCAACCAGAAAATGCGGGCAATCACGGCCTGTTTATTGGTGGTGGTGATGGGGCAGTTGACGGGACTCATTATTAAACCTATCGTTAATGAGCCAAGACCTTTTGTCAGTGAACTGAACAAGAGTGAACCGTACCTAGCTGGCTGTGATCCGCAACAGTGCTTAGCGCGTTTGAGGACTTCAGTACTTGAAAGGGCTGATATCGCTGATTGGCAACGGCAGCACTGGCTGGCAAATTTAAATGGTGCTTTCCCTTCTGGCCACAGCCTTTTTGCCAGTGGTTTTGCTATTTGGATCCTCTTGTTGCTGTGGCCTCATCGTTGTTATGTGCTCTGTTCTCTCACGCTGTGTTGGGCGATAGCCGTGTTCTGGAGTCGTCTGGTCTTGGGGATGCATTGGCCTTGGGATGTGATTGCTTCTGTGATTATTTCATGGTTGCTCACTGCACTTGTTTTGACCGTTTATACACCGATACCCGCATCGGGCCCACCAAAATACCATGAAAATGAACGCTCTGATGCGAAAAGTAAATGATTGCTGGTTAAACTGACTGTGGTGGTCGTCATTGGCGTAATTATTTGTCATAATAGGGGTTCTGTGGCTAACAAGGAGAGAATGTGAAACTTAAATATCTGGCACTGTTTTTTTTGGTTTTGGTTATCCTTATCATTACCTTCACATTAGGCAGCAAAAATGATCAAGTTATTACGTTTAACTATCTAATCGCACAGGGACAATACCGTGTTTCTACCTTGTTAGCGACATTATTTGGGGTTGGTCTGTTATTCGGCTGGATCATTTGTACACTGATCTGGCTCAAAACTCGAATAGCACTGGCTCAAGCGAGGCATAAAATCAAACAATTAGAAAAGCAAATGAATGCGTAAATTGAATGCGATGATTGATTTACTTGCATTCAATATTGAGGCCCGTCGGTATGCTTGAACTCTTATTCCTCTTGTTGCCTGTAGCAGCCATGTATGGCTGGTATATGGGAAAGCGAAGTGCGTTGCAGCAGGAGCAAAAACATGCCAGTCGTTTGTCACGAGACTATGTGGCGGGCGTAAATTTTCTCCTTTCTGATCAAAAAGACAAAGCTGTAAATCTGTTCCTTGATTTACTAAAAGAGGACAGTGGTGCCTTTGAAGCGCATTTAACCTTGGGTAACTTATTTCGTAGTCGTGGTGAAGTGGATAGGGCTATACGTATTCATCAGTCTTTGATGGAAAGTAGTTCCTTGAATTACGACCAGCGGTTACTTGCCATTCAACAATTAGGCCGAGACTACCTCGTTGCCGGTTTCTATGATCGTGCCGAAGCCATGTTTTTGCAGCTGACGGATGAAACAGAGTTTAGACACAGTGGCTTTCAGCAGTTATTGCAAATCTACCAATTAACCAGTGATTGGCCAAAAGCGATTGAGGTCGCTGAAAAATTAGTTCGTCTGGGTAAAAAACAGGAATCCCTTCTTGTTGCCCATTTTTATTGTGAAAAGGCCTTGAAAGCCATGTTCAATGAAGATCACCAACTGGCGTTGACGCTGTTACGTAAGGCCGAATCGGCGGATAAACAGTCTGTGCGAGTCCCAATCATGCAAGGGCGGATCTTGATCGCGAAAAATGAAGACAAAAAAGCAATAACGGTGTTAGAGAGCGTACTGAAAAAAGATCCCATCATGGTCAGTGAAGTTTTGTTGTTATTGCAAGGGTGCTATCAACGTACCAATAATGATAAAGGCTGGTATCGGTTTTTAAAGCAATGCATTGAATATGATACTGGCAGCATGCCTGCCATTTATTTATCTGCCTATATAGAGAAGACAGAAGGGCTTGAATCGGCGCAGAAATTTTTGGCGTCACACTTAGAACAAAAACCCTCACTCAGGGGGTTTGAGCATCTGATTGGTTATTATCTACAAAGCGCGGAAGACGGAAGAGCAAAAGACAGTTTGCAGGTGTTACTTAGCATGGTCACAGAGCAGTTGACCTATAAGTCACGTTATGGCTGTCAGAAATGTGGTTTCAAATCGAACACCATCTACTGGCATTGTCCATCTTGTCGTAGTTGGTCAACAGTGAAACCCCTAAAAGGTTTAGACGGCTAAATGTTTCTTTTCTTGCTCACTTTAGTTACAACATACATATAATGCGTAATAAAAACAGCCGATGAAAAAGTTGTACCCAGCAAGCTTAAGCAGGTAAAATCAGGCATTATTTCTCTACAACGGGGGCAGTCAATGGCAGTATCTGGATCTCAACAAGTGACATCACCGATTGTGGTCGCGTTGGACTTTGATAATAGCCGACAAGCACTTGAACTGGCTGATAAACTTGACCCTCACCAATGCCGATTAAAAATTGGTAAAGAACTTTTTACCCGAGCAGGGCCTTCGTTAGTGAATTGCCTTCAACAGCAGCAATTCGATATTTTTCTTGACCTTAAGTTTCATGATATCCCTAATACCGTTGCCAAAGCCGTTGCCTCTGCTGCCGATCTTGGCGTTTGGATGGTCAATGTCCATGCCAGTGGTGGGATAAGAATGATGCAGGCGGCACGTCATGCGTTGCAACCCTTTGCTGATGATGCACCTAAACTGATTGCTGTTACCGTATTGACCAGCATGGACGACCAAGATTTGCAGGATATTGGTATTCAGGTTAGCGCTGCCGATTATGCCAACAGACTGGCTCAACTGACGCAACAGTGTGAGTTAGATGGCGTGGTCTGTTCAGCGAGAGAAGCTGCTCAATTCCGTCAGCAATTTGGCCCGCACTTTACCTTATTAACCCCGGGCATTCGTCCCGAAGGCAGTGCGACTGATGATCAGCGTCGCGTGATGACACCGTTACAAGCTCAACAGGCAGGGGTGGATTACATGGTGATAGGCAGACCGATCACCCAATCAGCCGATCCCGCCAACACCTTGGCCTCGATTATTTCAACGCTGAGGAGTGCCTGATGTCCAAGACTAATCCATTAGTTTATAGTACAGGTGTCGGGCGCATCACTGAGCAACCCGCAAAGGAAATCCTACCAAAAGGGGACGGTATCATTCGGATCAGCCGACAAACCCATGGTCGTAAAGGGAAGGGTGTCTCAGTCCTTACCGGCTTTGATCTCAATGAGGCTGAATTGCTTAAACTGGCAGCCACCTTGAAAAAAAAATGTGGATGTGGCGGAAGCGTGGTGGAGGGCAGTATAGAAATCCAAGGCGATAAACGAGAATTATTGCAAACACTTCTCCAGCAATTTGGCTATAAAGTAAAACTTGCTGGCGGTTAATCTCACTACATTCATGCATAGAAGGGTTTTTCATCCTAGCCTTGAGGGACTGAAGCGCTCTTACTGCCTGTACCGGGTGTTCAGCTGAAGACCCAGCAATTTTATTGCGTCCTGTGGATTCGTCGGGTGCCCCCAGAGAACGATAAACTTTGATCCGGTTTGACTGCCAGTCTGCGCCCTGTAGTAATTTTTCGCGGGGATATCCCCACCGGTTACTGCCAGTAACGTAGATATCCCGCCGTCTCAGGCTGTCCTGCAGTTTACTGAGAAAGCACAGCGTGTATTCCCTTCGGGTGATATGTTTTTCCTTATTAATCACCAGTCGTTTCCATGGCCGCTAATGATTTCCGTTGGTGTGTCGTCAAAATACTGCCGTCGTGAGCCGAACTCGCGGCTGAGGAAATCGCAGGCATTGAGAGTGGTAATCCCTGCGGGAGCTGCTGAAAATTTGACGGTATTCAGCAGACGGGGCAGGAAACGACGCCCCCCCGTACTGCTCCACTATTTCATCATGAAAGTTATCGTCTGAGGGACGGGCAATTTCACGGACAAGCGCGATGATATCGGCCAGTTTTTGCCTGGGGATGTGGCTGAATACCTCAGCCCGGATTAATTCGTCCGGCGTTTCTTCTTTCAGCAGGTACGAACACGCGCTGGCTAACGCCAGTGCTGATTTATCCAGATCCTTCAGAGATCGGAGCCGTTTTTTCTGCCATTGAACACCGATGTCATTTCCGCATAACGAGCGAAATTTTTCAGACGTACAGCCGGGATCGCACTCAGATTATCAATATGAAGGCCGAAATCACTCAGCGTTTTCCAGCGTTCAATTGCCTCATTAAACGCCGGCCCACTGATGGTCACCGAGCCTTTTTTCAGTGATTCCAGCAAAGACTGGCGGCCGGAATCAGCGGGGCCCAGCTGCGTATCCAGGTGTGAACGCTGCACTGCAGACGGTATTTTTGCCAGCCTGTTCCACAGGCGCAGCGTTGCCTTTTCCCTTACCTCTGAAATCAGTCGGGCCAGCGTGGTGGCTCCGGGGAGAATAATTCTGTGCTGCATCAGCCACCCTGTCGCTAGGTCGAAAAGCAGGCCGGGGCGTTCGTTGCTTGTCTGGAAATGCATGGGGCTAGTCTACTGATCATGCAGCCTGTACCTGAAAAAGTCATTTAATTGTATTATCTTGATGCGTGAGTAAATTATACTTTCACGTAGTTTAACTAAATATATAGGTCACATCATGGTAGGTTCTGTAACGCATGCTCCTCTCGGTAATTCTTCGATTTCGCCTCGGGCAGAGGCACCCATGGTTTATCAAAACTCAGCTGGGGACGGAAAAAAATTTATTCGGGAAATAAAATTCGCCAGTAATTCCCCCACTTCACTAAGTGATTACCCATTTGAACGAAAAATAATTCAGGTTAAAGAAGAAATTGTACAACACAGTGTAAATGGGATAGAGAAAAGCCTTTTCAGGATTACGCGAAATAATCCAGTGTCGGTTTATGATGAAGGGCTGACTCCTGATGAGCCTAATGCATATGATACAAGTCACTATATTGACGCAGTAAGGGTTAATTTTGAGCAAGAAATCAGACCATCTATTATGGCTCGTAAAGAAAAAGATAAAGAAGATGCATTAAATAGATTATCTTCAGCTGAGAAGATAAAAGGGCAAGCGCTTGGTGAGTTACTGGAAGGAATATCCTCTTTAATTTCGTCGGCTCCATTATCCTTTAATCATTGGAAGATCATGTTGGGTGATAAACTCAGGAATTACTGGGAGCTTCAAGACGTCAGTGGGGGGCTAAATGAATACCAGAAAGCAAGAAATACACTTGAAATGAAAATATATAATGTTGGTAACTCTAACTCTGAACAAAGATGCACCATAAATGGACTTGACTTTTTCCCAAGCAAAACCACGAGCCCCGCAAGAATTAACTACGGCTCGGTTTCATTTGAAGGAGCACTCGGCGGGGCAAAAAAATATGGGAAGGGGGCTATGTTACTTAACGAATCAGTAAAGGAATATGTTACTTATACACCTTATGATTCGTACATGCTTTTTAAAGAAGTAGGCGAGGAAGCATTCACTAGACATATTGCAATAAATGAAAATGTATACCCATTGATAGCGACAAAATTCCAACCAAGGCTAAATAAAAAAATTCTTTTAGAAGCACGTGGCGGAGATGGAAGTGCAGGCGTTGAGTTGAGTGATGCTCATGATTATTTTGAATGGCAATCTCATATTAAGATTCACTTTAACAGAGATATACAATCAATGGCTTTGAATGGCATGGACTCTGGCGTGGGTTATATAAACACATGGGCTGCTGACTTTTCCAAGAAAAATGGGATCCGATTGGATTAACATCAGTGGATAGGAAAAGAGCCTGTCAATAATTCAGTGTAACGTCCATCATGGGGTTCTACGCCGGAATTTTCGGCGGTTCCGGCGTAGAACCCCTTAACGTGAGTTTTCGTTCCACTGAGCATCAGACCCCATCTCTTATCTCTTTCCGACACTGACTCAATCACGGGACGAATAAGTTAAAAAACAAGGGGAGGTTATTATTTAATAACATTATTAATAAGCTACCAGTGTTAGTCGTCAGTTACACCATTTTTTAGCATGGCAGCATGCGAGGGCTGAGGATGGTTTCTCATCATTTAAATTAAATAAGGTCATTGGAATAATTATGCCGTTAATAAATGGGGTGGGTATAACAAAAACAGATTCACAGACAATGAAATCTGAGTCAAATATTAAGAATGATAATTCTTATCAGCATCATGATGTGTTGGCGTCATTAATAAAGGTAAAGCAGAGCACTTTAGCTATGACGACAGAATCAGAGCAAGATAGATTAAGCAAACAAAAAAAAGCACTCCTTAATAAATCAATAGCCCCTTTAATTGCATCAAAACTATTAACTTGTGTTCAGTTTAATGGTTTCGGTAAAATTATTTCACTTACGATGCCACTTAAAGACAGTGACTTCAATCTGCTAATCAATAATACCATCACGCCATTAACAGAGACACCTGTTTTGAATCGGGAGAACACTAATATATCATGTGATATTCAAAAAGAATTTTTAGAGAAAATTAAATATCTTTTCTTATCTGACGATCTGTCAAATGAATCGTTGAATTTATTAGTTAAGAAATTAATTGATTACATTGAACCTGATCATCCTGTTATCAAAAAAATGAATGAACTAATAAACAACATAGAAAAAGGCGAGAGTATTCATATCACGAAACATAATGATAATTACTATGGGCGCACATTTGACTCCCTGATTGCCGAATTAACTGTCACGCAACCAACAACAGCGATGGATAACTGCATTGCAGTAATTATAAAAGAAATAAACAATGACTTTTTTGATATGACTGAAAAAGGAAAATATCATTTCATAGGGAAAGTTTGTGATCGAATGATAAACGATAAAGCACCTTGGTTTGATAAAATTCCTGAAGCAAAGAATTTTTTAAAATCATCTTCGGCAGATGATTTTATTAAGATGATGAATACCACAAGCCCACTTAAAAATTTATTAATAATGTTTTTATCTATAAAGATTTTATTATGTACCCCAGCAAAAGCTAAACTCATGCAGATGGATACGAATCCTTTTTATTATAATACGATTATTAAACAAAGAAACATCAAAGATTCTCCAATGGAGGACGTGACAAGTAGTAGGACTGGTATTAAACTTTTTTATCAAATGCAGGGGGGATCTCAGGATTCTAAGTGTGATGGTGTACGCCCAATCGATATAATTACTTTACAAACAAAAAAATTATCCACCCATAACAAACTGGCACATCGCTATGAAAAGCCTGTCGTTATTGGTATGTCTGGCAGTTCAAACGTGCTGAAATCTTTTTTTAAAATTTTAAAGTCAAAAGAACATTTTGATATTGATGAAGCACAATTTTTAGCTGCTTGTGTATTTGTCTACAGTGGTGGCCATTCAATCAATGAAGCCTATACTGTATTTAATTACAATGAAAAAGAACCCTTTAGCCCAATCAATTATTGGTCTTTAAGCCAGAGTAACGCGAGTATTAAAAACATAATGGACTCTGCATATGAACATTTAATCAATGAAGCAATGAAATTAAACGTTGATATTTGAGTGAGATGCTGCATGGCTATAGGTTTTACGCATACACACCCGATGACAAATTATCGCATTGAACAAGATTAGGATATTTGAACTTTGCCATAAACAGGGCTGACGCTCAATGGAACGAAAACTCACGTTAAGCAATGCTTTCTTCTTCTGACACCTCTTTTAATGTCCGCAGATACCCTCTGGTCACCAGCTCTGCCAGGATAAAGGAATATTGACAGCATAAAATGTGCGGGTAATTAACAAAGAGGAGTCGACGTAAAGGAAAACCCATTCATGCATAGAAGGGTTTTTCATCCTAGCCTTGAGGGACTGAAGAGCACTTACTTTTACGCCGCGCGCTAAAAGCTCACTGCCAGTCTGTCGCGCTGTATCATTTTTTGCCAAAATACCATCACCCCGTATGCAGTGCAGGATGTTCTGGCTCTCGTGCATAATTCGGCTGCGTATATCTCTTATCTCTTTCCGACACTGACTCAATCACGGGACGAGATTGATGAGAAACCTTTGTTTCACGTGAATCCCTTCTGATACTGCACGTTCTTGCTGAACTGTCTCAATTTTTCACTTTATGATCCTGTTTTCTGATGCATTACAGATTGCGTAGTTTACTGGCTATCAGAGTTGAGGCCATCAGTACTTGCGTTAATTTCTTAACTAAATGGCGATTGATATCAACAAAAATTAAATATAAATAAAGAATTATAAATAAATCTTGAATTGATGGTTTTAAATTATTTTTTTATGACATTGCCAATGTTATATTTCAGAATTAATTCAATTTTTATTGTGATATAAATATAGGTTGTCGGAAACATTATACTAGAAATAAAATCATTAACCATAACTAAAAAAGCAGACAAAAATAAGTTAAAAAAACAATGTGAAGTTCTTATTTGAGAGCATTATTAATAAACTACCAGTGTTAGTCGCCAGTTACACTATTTTTTAGCATGGCAGCATGCGAGGGCTGAGGATAATTTCTCATCATTTAAATCAAATAATGTCGTTGGAATAATTATGCCGTTAATAAATGGGGTGGGTATAAAAAAAACAGATTCACAGACAATGAAATCTGAGTCAAATATTAAGAATAATAAGCCTTATCAGCATCATAATGTGTTGGCGTCATTAATAAAAGTAAAGCAAAGCACTTTAGCTATGACGAAAGAATCAGAGCAAGATAGATTAAGCAAACAAAAAAAAGTACTCCTTAATAAATCAATAGAACCTCTAATTGCATCAAAATTATTAACTTGTGTTCAGTTTGATGGTTTCGGTAAAATTATTTCACTTACGATGCCACTGAAAGACAGTGACTTCAATCTGCTAATCAATAATACCATCACGCCATTAACAGAGACACCTGTTTTGAATCGGGAGAATAATCCCATCACAAATAAAGAATGCCTGATGAAAATGGCCTGTGTTATAAAGAAAAGCAATATACCATGTGATATTAAAAAAGAATTTTTAGAGAAAATTAAATATCTTTTCTTATCTAACGATCTGTCAAATGAATCGTTGAATTTATTAGTTAAGAAATTAATTGATTACATTGAACCTGATCATCCTGTTATCAAAAAAATGAATGAACTAATAAATAAAATAGAAAAAAGCGAGAGTATTCATATCACGAAACATAATGATAATTACTATGGGCGTACATTTGACTCTGCCGTTGCCGAATTAACTATTACACAACCATCACCAGTAATGAAACACTGTATTTCAGTAATTTTTAAAGAATTAAGTGATGATTTTATTTCATTGAGTCAAACAGAACAAGAAAAGTTAATCGAAAATATCTATAAACTAATGATAACTGATAATGCCACATGGTATGGTGAAATTCCTAATGTAATTGAATTTTTATCCTTACCTTCCTTTGATAATTTTTATAACATGATGAATGAATCAAGTGACCTTAAAAATTTATTAATCATGTTCTTAGCGATAAAGTATACGTTAGCTTCTCCAGGTCTGTATGACACTATGGTCGAGTCGGATTATTTTTATGATGATGTGATAGTTAAACAAAGAAATTTTGAAAATGTCCAAACCAACAAAGTAAATAGCACGAGAACTGGCATTAATCTTTTTTATCAAACACAGAGTAAGCCTCAGAAGGAATGGTATCAAGGTGTGCGTCCAATCGATAAGATCCTTTTACAAACGAAACAATTATCAGAACATAATAAACTCGCACATAGTAATGAAAAGCCTGTCGCTGTAGGTATGTCTGGTAGTTCAAGTATACTGAGTGTTTTATTTGATAAAATAAATTCAAAAGCAGATTTTAATATTGATGAAGCAAAATTTTTAGCTGCTTGCGTATTGACCTACAGTGGTGGACATTCATTAAATGAAGCTTATACCGTATTTAATTACAATGAAAAAGAACCCTTTAGCCCAATCAATTATTGGTCTTTAAGCCAAAGTAGTGCGAGTATTAAAAACATAATGGACTCTGCATATGAACATGTGATCAATGAAGCAATGAAATTAAACATCTATATTTGAGTGAGGCGCTGCATGGCTATAGGTTTTACGCATACACACCCGATGACAAAATTATCGCATTGAACAAGATTAGGATATTTGAACTTTGCCATAAACAGGGGCTGATGCTCAATGGAACGAAAACTCACGTTAAGCAATGTTTTCTTCTTCTGACACCTCTTTTAATGTCCGCAGATGCCCTCTGGTCACCAGCGCTGCCAGGATGAAGGAATATTGACAGCATAAAAAGCGCGGGTAATTAACAAAGAGAAGTCGACGTAAAGAAAAATTAAATTTTTAAAAGGATAAACAATGCTTGTTAATAACACTGTATCATCAGCCACTACTGCATATTCTACAATTAATTTATCTACGGACTCTAAACAGATTAATCTTTATAACGGCCCATTGGATGGTTTCAGTAAAGATTCAGTATCATTACGTACATCTGGCAAACCAGATAATCTCTCAAGAGGATTATCTGGTATGGGGCAAGCAGTCTACCTGAGAGGAAACAATAAATAAATGGAGACCGGTGGGTGTGGCCATGCATTGGTTTAGCCATTACTTATTAAAATGCTGTCTCATCAACATTGGTGCGCATAATGTATATTATGTTAAATGTGGTGCAGGGATCCTGTACTTTACCGTTTACATCCACATGGAGATAAATCAATACGTTGTTATTTCCGACTTGCCTCTCGTTTCTTTCGTTAGGCACCCACTCCACTATATTCAAATAATGATATGCCTCTACGTATGCAACAGACAATGGCCACTGTACGCACATTAACGCATTTCGCTCGGGGTAACTGTCGGGTACAGATCTCAATGACGACAGGTTAAGGCACAACTTTGCAGTTGTAGTACGTACTGACTGGTTGGGATTGGTTACTCATCATATTTGAATGATATTGCTTTTTTTTTTGATAAATACAGTATAGCAGCCAGAATTTGACAAGAATATTGCACATTCACAGCTTGATATCATGCTGTATGAAAATGAACAGTCATCTCACCTTTATGGGGAGGAATGAAATTAAGCAATAAAATGTTCCGAATTTTTTAAAATGCGGAACATCGTAAACTAAATTCAAATTTTGCTAATGATATAGTTCTTCACTCCATTTATGCTTAAAAATGGGGATATTAAAGTTTGATTTTGACACCACTCAGTTTATCAACGAAGACGGTATTAGCTCGGGAGACAGCATTCGCAGAGCTTTTTGAATCGAGAGTGTACTGTAGACGAAAATCCATTGCATTACTCCGTCGATGTCCCTTGTTATTTTGCTCCACATTACTGATATTACGTATTAATTTGGACGATGAGTCGGCATTATTTTGTGTATTTGTCGTTGCGTGACTAACCGAGTAACTGTGAGAAAGACTCCCCATTCCACTTACAGGCATATAAAAATCCTCTTATGTCAATAAGATTATGATTATAGGTATTTTGTGGAATGATAATCTACAAAAAAACGGTCATTATTCAAGTCTCACACTCGAATAAAGTCTGGCCGCTTTACTTGCCAGATGGTCATCCTCATCCACCTTTCTGTTTATCTCTTCCCCCCACCCTCTATCCATGATTATTTTATGATTGCTTTTTTCTGCCGTTCATTTCACACCGTAATAGGCCGAGCCATTACCATGGCTATCCGCCTTCATAAAATAGCGATTTTTAACATTACGATCAGATTCATATTCAGGTTCAAACGAAAGACCGCTAATTCATTATAAAAGCCAAAAATTAGCTAGATAACGAAGCAGTTCATGATTACCGGGCTACCCGTTTTTATCTGTTCCTCTCAATAAAATCGATGAGAAATTAGGATTATTCTCTAAAGGAATTAATCCTTTTCACTCTCAATGTCATCGCTTTTAATCAATGATACCATGCCTGTTTTAATTTGATTACTCTTTATAAAAACACTGTCGTTGAAACTTTTTTTTTAAAAATGAAAAATGAGCATGGTATTTTTTTTATTCATGAGTATGATTGTGAATAAATCAAATCACACCCATGATGACCAGGTGAAATATTAATAAAAAAGGACATTTATTATGAAAAAAAAATTCTTTTCACTCTTCCTTCCGTTGTTGTTTTTGGTCAGTACAACTGCTTTTTCTTCACCCTTTTTTTTCCCCTCAACCTTTAAGTTAGATAAAAATATCTACTCAAAAAATGATAAGATAAAGATAAGCTACCATGTTGATAGGCATTTTAACAATTGGATTGGCATATGGCGTAATCAAGAGAAACCAAACGGCCCTTGGCAACAGCGTGCTTCCCAGAAATCTTACCTGTGGTTCTATCTTGACAATAATAAAAGCTCTGTTGTAATCAATGCTGAGAAATTTACTCCTGGCCGTTACACGGCGTTTATCTTAAAAGAGAATGGTTATCAATGGTTGGCACAGCCTGTTTTTTTTGATGTTGCAGATAACAATGGCAATATTGAATTGAAAACACTGATGTTTAATATCTGGCAAGAAGGGACACAAGTTAAAGGTGGATTTGACGCGATTGCCAATGAAATTGCAGCCACACAACCTGATCTGGTCTCATTGGCGGAGGTCAGAAATTATAACGGGACCAATCTGACCCAACGCCTCGTCGATGCATTAAAAAACAAAGGTCACCTGTACTACTCTTATAAATCAGCAACTGACAGTGGTATCCTTTCTCGCTATCCCATAGCTAAACATTCCGATATGACAAGTTATACGAAAAGTCAGCTGAAAATCGGTGATGCGAATCTGGTCTTTTACGGTGGTCACTTAGATTATACTCATTATGCCACTTACTTGCCCAGAGGTTATGACGATAATTTTAATGGACAATTGGCCAAACCCGTCACTGATGTTAATAAAATCTTAGCCGCCAATGACGCATCGACACGCCCAGCAGAAATAAAATCATTTATTGCAGATAGCAAAAAAGAAATTGATGCTGGTAATCTTGTGGTGATGTCAGGTGATTTCAATGAACCCTCATTACTTGATTGGACTGCGGCGACCCGTAATGTGTTTGACCATCATGGCGTTGTGATCCCGTGGACCAGTACTGCGTTGTTACAGAAAGCGGGCTTCCTCGACAGTTATCGCGTTAAATACCCGGATCCGCTATTAAATCCTGGATTTACTTGGCTTGCTGATAATTCGGCCAAAGAGGTATCCCAACTGACTTGGGCGCCGAAGGCTGATGAGCGTGACCGCATTGATTATACGTTCTTTTACCCGAATGAGCGATTGTCTGTACTGGATGGAACGCTGGTCGGTCCATCCAGTAGTATCGTCAGAAGTCAACGAGTGGAAGAAACATCCCAAGATAAATTTAAAAAACCCGAAGCTGTTTGGCCTTCTGATCATAAAGCGCTCTTGATGACGTTTAAATTAAAAGCACTCAATTAAACCAGATCTCACCCTCGGTCTCAGGGCCGAGGGTGACGATGCCACTCAGATAACGATCTGAGTAAAATAACAAGCAACCCACCGAGACGATTCAGGGTGTCATCAGAACTCACTAGGATCCTCAGACTTTAGGTCGGGGAGGCGGTTAACTTTACCCTATTCCAAATTAAGGTCCGTTCTCTGTGCTTTTCTTCTGGCATCCGTCGGTAAGATTGCAACGGTTCACAGTTTCCTCATTTTCAATATATTAGACTTATCTGTAATAGAATAATCTGTAGGATAAGTAAAATGACAGGGTATCAAAATGTCTTAGTTATCATTAAAAACAGTATTGCTGAGCAAGCTATTTTGCAGCGCGCATTTGAGATCTGTGCAAAACGTGGCGGACGAGTTTGTGTGCTTGTGGCTTGGTGTGATGAGACCCCTCCTCACTCAGCTCAAAGCGCAGATATCAGCCAACAAGTCCGGCGGCAAGAGGCTGCGATTCAACACCAAATTAAGCCATGGCTCACTGAAAATATTCGTTGTGAAATCGAATTTTTTACAGGGGGATGTGACTATAAGATGATTATACATCATGTGATAAAGTATCGATTTCAGCTGGTGATTAAGCCAATTTATGAGAAAAAATCGCGGTTTGCTTTATGCAAATGGATTGATACCAAACAATTGCTGCGCCAATGCCCTTGCCCCGTCTGGCTAGTAAAATGCCTGAGTGTCTCGCTGCCACTGAAGGCCTTGGTTGCCGTCAATCTGGTAAGTCGTCATCCGCAACATTCTGCGTTAAATCGACAAATTATAGATACCGCTCACCAACTGCAAACAGATAACGTAGTCGCTAGACTGCAGTTGCTTGCTGTTTATTCATTGCCCTTCGTTACGATGAGCACGGCATTGCCCGCTTACCTTGTTGAACAGCAATACCCTTGGGTCATTAAAACCTATTGCCATGATATGCAACTCTTGCGTGGTAAAATCCATCTCAATGCGAGCCAAACTCTGATCGTGGCAGGATCACCTTGTGAAGTGATTGCCGAACAGGTACAACAACTTAGAGTCAATCTCATTGTCATTGGCAATCGTGGGCAGGATGGCTGGTCATTATTTCGCTCACGTAAAACTGCCGAAAAATTACTGAATAAACTGGATTGTGATTTGTTGGTTTGCCGCTATGATGATCAATCAAAATAAGGATCCGTTGCTGAGCGGAGTGGCCGCCTCCCCTTTCTACCGAACCGAGGTCTGTATTCAGAAAAAAATAATTAATCAAAATGACTAAGACAGACGAGCACGAACATGCAATAATCATCATAGAAATCGCAGTATAAAACCTCGAATTTGTGTTGTGCATGGTGAAGGATAATTTTATGAATTTTAAGGTAGCGATGCTTGCCACGGCTTTCTCCCTCATTTACGCCTTACCGGCAGGTGCCGCCCAAGAGCTCTCCGCAGAAAAGGCAGCGGAACTCAAGCCTTTTAAACGCATTAATCTCAATGGACGATTTAACTCATTGATCGATGCCAGCCAAGCTGTCAATGTGGAAGCCGATAAACAAGGCGCAGCGAGCTTTTATGTGCAAGGCATGAATGATATTAACAGTAATGGTGGCAATGCGACTGTGACTGCGGATCTTTATGCTAACGATGCGGAAAAAGTGCAACCGAAGGTAGTGAGTCGCCGCTATTATGGTGTGACCGAGCTACCTAAATCACAAGCCTATCGATTGGAGCCGTTTGATACGGTGACGGTGAGTGGCTATTACCCAAGCCAGCCTGCAGTCATTGAGGCCATTGCTAAGGCAGCTCGAGCTAAAAATGCCGCGTCTTTCTTCATTGTTCGCCAGATTGAAGCCAATAATGGGGGCAATCAGTTTATCACCGCTTATGTCTATAAAGCGGATGCCAAACAGCGCCAAGTTCAAGATCCGCAATTGATCCCAGCTGATTCAGAGGCAGGTAAAGCCGCATTGGCTGCTGGCGGAGTGAAAGCGCAACAGGTCGAAACTCCCGGTGTTGCCTCGTCAGGATCGCCCGTTACCAAGGTGGGTCGCTTTTTTGAAACGCAATCCAGTACAAATAAGCGGTATACAGTACAGTTACCGAATGGTAAAAAAGTCCAAGAACTCAGTGGGTTAACTGCCGCCCAAATGACGCCTTTTACAACCATTACCCTCACTGACCATTTCGGCACACCTGTCGAAGTGTCTGATGCGGTGGGTCGTATGGCTGCGGATAAAGGCGCAAAATATTTTCATATTGTGCGCCAGTGGCAAAATCAGAGTGGGGGCAATCTGACGGTGACGGCTGAGTTATTTAAGTAACAGACGGTGATTTGCTTGTAACGATGGAAACCCCTCTCGCGGCCTAGTGATTACCCTATCTGACTAGGCCGTTATTACTTTTTATTTTATGGTTTTTTTGATTCACCCTTTGAGAGAGCCATTATTTTCATTTCGGGTTTACTATGTCCGTAAAAAAATTAGGTACTGCAGCACTGACTGCACTGGTACTGAGCTCGATGCTTGGTGCCGGCGTATTTAGCTTGCCTCAAAATATGGCCTCCGTTGCGGGTCCTGCCGCCTTGCTCATTGGCTGGACAATTACTGGCTTTGGCATTTTCTTTTTGGCCCTCGCCCTACTTTATTTAACTCGCCTTAAGCCCGAATTAGATGGTGGTATTTTTAGCTATGCCCGTCAAGGCTTTGGTGAAGTCACAGGGTTCATTGCCGCTTGGGGCTATTGGCTCTGTGCGGTGATAGCCAATGCGTCTTACTTGGTTGTCGTCATGTCAGCCCTCAGTTTTTTTACCGACTCGCCACAACACATCTTGTTTGGTGAAGGCAATACATGGCTGGCAATGCTGATTGCTTCCTTGTTATTGTGGACCGTGCATTTTCTGGTATTAAGGGGGATCGAAACTGCCGCCAGTATTAATATTCTTGCGACGATTGGTAAATTAGTCCCACTGCTGTTATTTATTATTTTGGCCAGTTTGGCGTTCAACTATTCTGTTTTTATTAATGACTTTAAGGGCATGACATTACACCAGCCCTTGTGGAGCCAAGTCAAGCAAACCATGCTGATCACCCTCTGGGTCTTTATTGGTGTTGAAGGTGCCGTGGTGGTGTCCTCCCGAGCGAGAAATAAAAAAGATGTCGGTCTGGCGACAATGCTTGCGGTGAGTTTGGCTCTGTTGACTTATCTCCTCGTGACTCTGTTATCCTTGGGGGTGATGCCGCGACAGGAATTAGCTGAATTCAGAAATCCATCGATGGCTGGGTTGCTTCATGCGATGATGGGTGAATGGGGTACCGTGATTATCGTGGTCGGGATTATTCTGTCTGTGACTGGCGCTTATTTGAGCTGGACGATCATGGCTGCTGAGATCCCCTTTCAAGTGGCGTTAACTGGCAGTCTACCTGCCTCAATCAGCAAACAAAACCATCGCAAGTCACCCGCAGGGTCGTTATGGTTAACCAACAGTTGTGTGCAATGTTGTTTAATTGGTATTGCTATTTTTCATGCTGACTATAATCAATTACTGACCATCGCCTCGGAAATGGTGTTAGTCCCCTACTTATTGGTCGGCTTGTATCTGAGTAAACTCGCTTATCGTAAGCCATTCAGTTTACCAGCAATCAGTGGATTCTTTGCCACCATCTATGGTTTATGGCTTATTTTCGCTGCCGGTTGGTATCATCTTCTGATGTCATTATTGCTTTATGCACCGGGCGTGCTACTGTTTCTTTACGCGAGGTACGGTAAAACTGGCTTACAGCCCCTTAATTTCAGGGAACGAACCTTGATATTTTTAGTGATTACTGGTGCTGTGCTGATTCTTATTCAAGGATTATTGACTTAGAGCAAGCTGAGATTAAGGTAGTCACCTTGCAGCTCTAACTTAAGGGGATTACCATATTCAGACGCTATCCGCTTTAACTGAGATGGCGTTAAAGGATAAGGTAAGTGAATATCGAAATCTGTGATTTTTTGTTGTGCCGCGAGGGTGATTAAACGAGCAATATTAATTTCATCACTGACCTGTGCTGAGACAACTTGCATCGCCAGTTCCTTAAAACGCTGATTATCATCTGTGCTGGTGCAAGCCGATTTCCGGATAACCATACCGAAAATGGGTAAAACACCATAAATGGCATCCACAAATTTCCATTTTTTTTTGCAAGAAGCAGACAAAAAATCACTGTAGTTGAGGCAAATATGTGTAGCCACTGCATCCTTTTTTGATTCATGATTTGCCATGAGGTCTCCTTAAGTGATGTGGACGTTGCGTTTATCAGCGCCGAGACAACAATAATGGCATAATCAGCGCTGAATATACCAGTAAGTTCTGCGATTTAAAGAGGCTAAATTTATTTCCATCTGCCATTGTTACTGTAATGTTAACCTAAAATAGTTATTGTTAATTATGCATAAAATTGTTTACGTTGAAGACGAGGCGGAAGTCGGTGAATTAATTTCCGCTTATTTACGCCGGCATGATATTGAGGTGATTGTTGAAAGTCGAGGTGATCGTGCAGAACAGATCATCTTGGATACGCAACCTGATTTGGTCTTACTGGATATTATGTTGCCCGGCAAGGATGGCATGTCCCTGTGCCGTGACCTTTGCAAAATCTGGCATGGACCCGTTGTTCTACTCACCTCCCTTGATAGTGATATGAACCATATTCTTGCGCTGGAAATGGGCGCAATTGATTATATTTTGAAAACGACTCCCCCGGCTGTGTTGTTAGCCCGGCTCAGATTACATTTTCGGCAGACAGGCCACAGTCATGAAGAGTCGACTGTCACCACTGTACAAACGGGACGCAGTCTGCATTTTGGCTCATTGACGATTGATGCACTGAATCGGCAAGTGATCCTTGACAGTGAACTGATTACCCTTTCCACTGCTGACTTTGATCTCCTCTGGGAGCTGGCCTGTCATGCGGGACAGATCCTTAATCGTGATGCCTTGCTGCAGACCTTGCGCGGTGTCAGTTATGATGGTCAAGATCGCAGCATCGATGTCGCCATCTCCAGACTACGTAAGCGTTTGAAAGACAGTGCCAGTGAGCCTTACCGCATTAAAACCATCCGTAACAAAGGTTACCTCTTTGCTCCCCAAGCTTGGGATACCCATAGCGTATGAAAAAACTTTTTATTCAGTTTTGGTTATTGCTTTTTGTCTGTTTTTTAGTGATTACTCTGCTTGTGGGTTTAGTCTATAAAATGACAGCGGAACGGGCTGGTCGACATTCGATGAATGATCTGATGGCCAGTTCACTGTTTTTGATGCGAAGTGAGCTAAGAGAAATTCCCCCTAAAGATTGGAATAAAACCATCAATAAATTGGATTTGAATTTATCGTTCAAATTACATATTGAACCCTTAAGTAAATACCAACTTGCCCCAATTGAGATGCGTCGGTTGAAAGCGGGAAAAATTATTGCGTTAGAAGATCAGTATACTTTTATCCAGCATATCCCCCGCAGCCACTATGTTTTATCTGTCGGACCGATCCCCTATCTGTTCTATTTACACCAAATGCGGATCCTCGATATTGTGTTACTCATCTGCATTGGTTTATCACTGGGTTTACCCGTTTTTATCTGGATGAGACCGCATTGGCAGGAAATGCGCCAGTTGGAAGATGCAGCACGTGATTTTGGTCAAGGTAATCTCTCACAGCGTACCCACTTTGAACCCTCTTCAAGCATGTACAGACTCGGCATTGCTTTCAATCAAATGGCTGAAAATATTACCACACTGATTGCCAGTAAAAAAATGTTAATTGATGGTATTGCACATGAATTACGAACCCCCCTAGTACGTTTACGTTACCGCTTGGAAATGAATGATAATTTATCACTGGATGAATCTCGTGCACTCAATCGAGATGTCAGTCAGTTGGAAGGGTTGATTGAAGAATTATTAACTTATGCAAGATTGGATCGACCCCAAGTTGCATTAAATAAACAGCAGATTGATTTTAACTCATGGATCATTGAGCACATCAATGATATCCGTAGCCTCAATCCAACAATCACTCTCCAACTTCACATTTTACAAACACAAGGCTATGGCAGTATCGATCTCAATTTGATGGCAAGGGTCTTGGATAACTTAGTTAATAACGCACTGCGCTATTGTCAACATGCACTGAAGATCAGTGTCTGGCATGACTATTCTATGGGCTATCTGCAAATAGAAGATGATGGACCCGGCATTCCTGTTGATAAGCGACAACAGGTTTTTGAACCTTTTGTTCGCTTGGATCCCAGCCGAGACAGAAGTACGGGCGGATGTGGACTTGGTCTTGCAATCGTTCATTCTATTGCTGAAGCTTTCCAAGGGCGCATTATTATTGATGACAGTGAGTTAGGGGGCGCTTTAATACGATTTAACTGGCCGATCGATCGTGACCCGTCAGTGCCTATGGGGCTAATCGTCAGTGATAGGTCCCTGACTCAGAGTTAGTACATTAGGTTACATGCCGATACCAAACACTTACGGACAAACTTTGCCTGCAACGGTATAGTCTTTTCACCAGCCCCGCAGTGGGCTTATTAAATCGAAGTTGAGGAAAAGACTATGAACAAAATTTTAGGACTGGTAGTTGCTGCGGTTATGGGCTTGTCCTCTGCTGCTTTTGCTGCGGATACCACTGCTCCGGCTAACGCACCTGCGACGCATAAACACCACCATAAAGTGGGTCATAAACACCACGCAAAAGCCGCTGAAGAAAAAACCGCTGCGCCAGCCACAGCAGAAAAAGCACCAGTTGCTGCAGAAAAAGCGCCTGAGCAACAAGCGCAAGCGGCTAAAAAGCACAAAAAAGCAGCCAAGAAAGCCGTAGAGCAGAAAGCGCAAGCGGCTAAAAAGCACAAAAAAGCAGCCAAGAAAGCCGTAGAGCAAAAAGCACAAGCGGCTAAAAAGCATCACAAAGCGGCCAAAAAAGCGGTAAAAAAATAAGACGCCCCGTGCAGGAACACCCTTCACTGCGTCATAAGTAATAATACACCCGGATTTCCGGGTGTTTTTTTACAGGAGTCAATATGATGCAACGATACAGATATGAAATCATATTATTTGCAGTGATACTATGTGGTGTGATCACCGCCTTCTGTTATCTCTGAGGTGTGAAGGATCCCCTTCCTTCCTTAAGCTGGATTGTCTATCCCTCATTATTTATTCTGAGAAATCACCATGCGACCCTTATTGATCCTGAGTGCCTTCCTGCTTTCTAGTTCGTTTCTACAGGCCGATGAACAACTGAGTCACCGTGAAATCAAGGCACTATTTTTTGGTCATGATCACCGACATCAAGTTAACGCCCCTTCTGCTTCCCCATGGCAAGCTATTGGCCAGCTCGAGACAAAGAGTGGTAATATTTGCACAGCCACCTTGATCACACCCTCACTTGCGATCACCGCAGGACACTGTTTATTAGCGCCACCGAATCAATTTGATCCGCCCGTTGCATTACGATTTGTTGCTAGTAAGCGAGGCTTTCGTTACCAGCGACACGACATTAAAGCTGAGGTTTCTCCCTATTTAGTAGGCAAACTTAAAGCTGACGGTGAAGGTTGGATTATTCCAGATGCCGCTTCACCCTACGATTACGCCTTGATCTATTTACCTCACCCTCTGCCGTTAAAGCCGATCCCCTTGTTGTCTGTCGATCAAAAAAAACTACAACAACAGCTCGTCTCACAGCATCATCAAGTGACACAGGCTGGCTATCCGATTGACCATCTTGATACACTTTATGTCCATACGGATTGTTTGGTGACAGGATGGGCAATGCCAGGTGTATTGACTCACCGTTGTGATACCTTACCTGGTGACAGTGGTTCACCGTTTATCCTCAACACAGAGCAAGGTTGGCGTATTGTCGCGATCCAAAGCTCAGCGCCTGCCGCAAGTCAACGCGATCAGGCAGATAACCGTGCTGTGGCGGTCAGTGGCTTGATGACCCAATTATCATTAATGGCTCAGGCTCTGTCCGGTCATGGCTTGTCTCTCGATGATTAAGTGACTTATCTCATCATTTTGCCGGTCTTAACCGGCTTTATCAATGCAAGGCTTAAATCCCTGTTAGGACGAGACAATGATGTCGTCACGATTGCGTCTGCACATCAAAGCGTGAATGTGGTTGTGGCAACTGCCCCACAATGGCGAGGCAGCATAAAAACCCTAAGCGGCAAAGCGAGTATTCTTGATCGTTTCCGACAGCGGCTGGGAACAGATAGCGTCGTGTATTTCGTTATCACCTGCAAAATAAAACGTCGGCAGCCCATTGAGTTGGCCACGAGAAGCACAGTCTACTCGTCAACTGTATCGGTCAGGGGACTGATGCTCTGTGCGACGTAAATATCCCATCGCCGCAGATTATCCTGCAACTTATTCATCACGCAGAGGGGATAGCCCTATCGGGAAAAATGGCCGTCTTTGCTATAGCAGAGACGTTTCTAGGAACCGGTAATTATCGCCATTGGCGCATCATCAATATGCTGCCTCCGTGTTGATCCGATCGCCGCAATATCTGAACCTAATTTAACGCGTGAAAGGTCTTAGGCGGGGCCTAGGCAAGAGTGCGAAAAGGTGGATGCCCTAAAGCGCTGAATAAGAATAAACAGGCGTCGGCTGTTCGACTGTACAATGAAAGAACACACACTGTCTCACAAAAATGTGAACTAATGGGGGTGCCAACGCTTACCCTTCATAAATAGATCTAGGCTGAAAAAAATAATTTCTTTAGTATCATTATACCATAATTGGATCGCTATTTCATTTGGCAAACATTTATTGATGAAGGCATAAGTGTTTGTATGGTAGTAATTAAAATCCCATTTTTAAAAGCTTTTTTGTATTTATCTTTCTTGTAGGGCTATCTTTCCCAAGAGAATGGTCTAATTGCTTAATGCATGACTGATAATTTTTCTTTATTTCATTTGGAATGTATTTAAACCCACCGTTGATATAGTCGGAGATTATGTTTTTTTCACGACATCATCAATCGATGTTAGTGTATCATGCTTGAATACAAGTCAGAAATCTACGGGTTCCACACTGCCTTCTGGCGTTTTCAAAAAGTTAGCTGGTTTTGGGTCACCGATAAAAAATCCTTTATTAAATAGATCACTAACTCCTAATAATGTGTCCTCAAAATTTGGCGCTTTTCCGTTAATAAATGGCATTTTTTATCATGTTTTTTCCGTAGGTTTCTTTCAAAAAAAGAAGAATATGAAGCAAGGGCACAGAGGTAATCTAAATCGCAAACAAATGAAAAATATACTTAACGTACGTTTTGTGCGATTGGGCTTTAGCTCCCCTCTGTAACCCTATAGCAAAATCGGTTTGTTACTGCAATACAAAAAACATTGACCGGATACTGCTACTTTTTAGATTCCTCTTTTAGACGCACATTCCATTTTGAGTTAAAATCATTGATCGTTGAGGAATCTACTGTATTAGAATCCTTTATTCCAAGGCCAACTCTCAGTGCGAGTTCGTAGAGTTCCGAATCATTACTCGTTTCCTTACCAATAAATTGACTGATGAATTCCATTCCTCTTGATGGCTGTGAATCCGTACCTTGGAACTTTTCGCATATCTCAGCCGCTTTTTCTTTCGCTTTCACATCTTCTCCCTCTGTAGTGCGCGTAGACAGAGCACTCACGGCCATACCTAAAGCTCTGAATCGTTCATTCAGGGGATTACGTAATTCGAAGTTTCTAAGTGGTTTAAATGCTTCTTTATTTTTTACATTGCTATGAAAAGAAATCGCTTTTTGAACAACCTTAAAATCACAATTGCTGTTTTTTACCTTAATCATCGAGCCCGTAACATTGTTTTTTAATGTGACTTTTGGCGTTTCGTTATTACTATGATTAACTATTCGATCAAAACTCGGAGGGGAAGATATTTTTCTTATCATAACAAATCCTTATATCATTCTATGAATATATCATTATTATAAAAACACATCAGTACAATAAAAATCTTTCAAAAAACGATTCTTTTAACTATTCTCATAATAAAATGGCAGGGTGAGACAAATGATTAAAAAACATACTCATCGTGCGTTTCTGTACGATTGGGTTTCAGACACAAAAGCCTAATTGTTACTGCGAAATGAAAGATATTGACCGGATACCGCTAATTTTTAGATGTAAGATTAAGTCGCATATTCCATGTTGAGTTGAAAGTATCGACCATTACTTTATCTAAAAAATTATTCTTCATACTACCGCCAATTCTCAGTGCGGTTGCATAGTTCGTCGTATCAAGAGGCGTTTCATTATCAATAAATTGACTGACGTATTCTACTCCTCTCTTTGTTATACAAGGATCAATATTGAATAATACTGCTGTATTTCTATTGTTCTTATTGCATATCTCAGCGGCTTTTTCTTTCGCTTTTCCATCTTCAACGAGATTATTCACAGCAGTCACCGCCATCCCTACAGCGCCAAGTCGTTCATTCAGGGGATGATTTAATTGGATCTCTGCAACTGTTACCAATGCGCGGTTCTCTTTTACCTCTCTGCAAAGAGAAAGCTCTTTGTTGATAATCCGAAAATCACAATTGGTGTTTTTTACCTTAATCATCGATCCCGTAACATGGTGTTTTAACATGTATTTGGAATTTTCTTCATGATTATTAACTCTATTTTTATCAAAACTCGGAAGGGTGAATATTTTTCCTATCATAACAGTTCCTTTATATTATTATATCGTGATTATAAAACCATATCTGTACAATAATAATCTTTCAAGAAACGATTCTTTTAGCTATTTTCATAATAAAATGATAGGGTTGGAACTCGGACGACCAACTAAAAGACTGGGTATTAGCCATTGGTCACTGATTTAGCAGAGTGAGATGTATAAGAAGATATAACGCTGTGGCAGGTTGTTAGCCGCTCACCAAGAGAGGAATCAAGCAGAGGAAAGCGGAGTCGTCGATGCCTTTTTTCTATAGAACGCCCCTCACGCTAACGAACATCACAGAATCAACAGGCTTTGCGACTTCATTCTCTGTTTGAAAAGAGATAGACCAATAACCTGATTTTGGGCTGATAGGGGCATTTTTTAAGTAGACTCGGCGCATCAGGCTGAGTCAGGGGGACGGTTGCTTGCCATCAAACTCGTCTTTTCCCCCTCTTGCGCCGGACTACTTAGGGCATGAGATCCCACGCTCTTGCTTAATTTCATGCGTAAACTTTTTCTTCCATCGGTTAAGTAGAGCCATGCCTAAGATCGGGGCAGCTAACACGAAGGTTGTGATATTAGCGACCAAGATCGCAAAATCTGAGCGTTGAATCCCATAAATAATCCATGAAATCACGCCAGTAAGAAACATAATGTACATAATGACTGAAATACCTTCCGTATTTCGAGTTCTCAGTGTTTTGATACTTTGAGGAATAAATGCAAAAGTGGTAAAAAATGCAGCAAACAGTCCAGTTACAAAGATGATGTTCATTCTTAAAAAACCTCAGTAATATCCTATCGTTTAGGCTTAATAACAACACAACCCTGTTTTGTATGTGGACAGGTTATTTCGTTGTCCGACAGTGCCTGTGTCCCACTTATAAACAATGACCAGATTAACACAAGACAAAAAACGACCTGAGTTAAGTATAAAAAATAGACGAAACTCGCTGTGGCACGCGATCGAAAAATCGCCCTTAATTTGATTTTTGTGTATGGAACGTAGTGAGCTAACCGCAACATGCAACAGTTTTATCAAATTTTGTGCTTTATCTCTTAGATATTAGCGTTTTTCTCGAGAATTATTCCGTTTATCCGTACGTCAGTCTTTTCTATTTCATTTTACTTATTTTAGGATCCCTTGTCGCGCCCTCAAACGACAGGGTCGGGCAACGAAGCAAAGGGCTTGCATGCCCGTTGTCGCCGACATTAATCGACCAACAACTGGCGGATGCGTTTTTCAGACACCGCCTGTGCTGTCCCTAGTTGTTGAGCAAAAAGACTGATCCGCAATTCTTCAATCAACCAACGAATAGCCTGTACTTTCGAGCTGGACTTTTCGACTGGCGATAATTTATTACACCAAGTGCGGAAATCGTTTTCCAATTTTTGTATCTGTAACATTTTGGCGCGATCACTGTGGGGATCCTGCGGCAATTTCTCCAGCCGCCGTTCAATGCCTTTGAGATAACGAAGGGTATCCGTCAAGTGTAACCAGCCATTGCCTGTGACAAAACCCGGATAAATCAGTCCCTGTAATTGTGTTTTTATATCCGCCAGTGCCAGTGCTAAGGTCATATCAACTCGACCTTTGAGTTGCTTATTAATGGTAAATACCGTCGTTAAAATCTGCTCGACGTGTTGAGCAATAACGATGACTGTCTCATTCAACTCAGCACACACACGCTGTCGCAGCTGAATAAAACTAGGCTCGTCCCAGACTAATCCCCCATTTTCTACCATCAATTTGTCAATAGCACAATGGATGCAATCATCAATCAAATCCATCACTTTGCCGTAAGGATTAAAATATAAGCCTAGCTTGGCTTTATTGGGTAATTTTTCATGTAAATACTTGATCGGAGAAGGGATATTTAATAATAGCAGTCTGCGTATACCGACCCACATCTGTTGCTGCTGTTCTTGCTCATTATCTAAGAGTTGTATTGCGACACTTTGTTTTTTATCAATAAGTGCGGGGAATGCCTGCAACTGATAACTGCCCCGCTGCTGCGCTAATCGTTGAGGTAACTCACCGAATGTCCAGTCTTGCAACTGGCTTTTTTCAATGGGCGTGTTATTAATTTCAGTAAGACTTTCAATTACCTTCTGCTTCAGTGATCGTTTCAGATCGGCAAGATTTTTACTTTCAGCCAACGTCTGATTCTGCTCATCTTCGATACGGAATGTCATCTTTAAGTGATCCGGCACGTTTTGCCAGTGCCACTGTTCAGCATCAATGGTCACGCCAGTCATCCGGCGGAACACTTGCTCGAGACTACTGAGCAGGGGTTGGTTAACATCCGTCACTCGGCTTAAAAATGCCGTGGCAAAATCAGGCGCGGGCACCAAATGTCTACGCAGCGGTTTTGGTAAGGATTTAATCAGAGAGACAATCAGAGCTTGACGCAGTCCAGGGACTAGCCACTCAAACCCCTGCTCCTCCACCTGATTTAATAAAGGTAACGGTATGTGTACTGTGACGCCATCAGATGCCTCACCCGGTTGGAATTGGTAGCTTAAGGCCAGCTTCAAATTGCCTTGATACCAATGGTCAGGGAAATCAAGGACGCTAACAGAATGCGCATCCTGTTTGAGCAAGACGGATTTATCAAAATTAAGAAAGTCAGGGTGTTGTTTCTTTTCTTTATGCCACCACTTATCAAAATGTCGTGATGACACCACATGACTAGGAATACGCTCATCATAAAATTGAAATAACACATCATCTTCGACCAAAATATCCCGCCGTCTGGATTTATGTTCTAGCGCTTCAATTTCAAGCCGTAATTGCTGATTATGTTGCATAAATTGATGTGTATTTTGCCACTCACCTTCAACCAAGGCGTGACGAATAAATAACTGACGGCACAGTGACGGATCAATAGCACCATAATTGACTCTTCGCTGATTGATAATGGGTAAACCGAGTAATGTCACTTTCTCCATCGCGATGACGGCACCTTGCCGTTTTTGCCAATGAGGTTCACTGTAACTGTATTTGAGCAAATGCGGTGCAAGGGGCTCGATCCATTCTGGCTCTATCTGGGCCGCCATTCGTCCCCATAATCGACTGGTTTCCACCAGTTCAGCGACCATCACCCATTTTGGTGGTTTTTTAAATAAACCGGAACTAGGGAAAAGCGCAAATCGACTTTGACGGCAACCACTATAGTCATTTTTATCCAGATCTTTTTGTCCAATATGTGACAGTAATCCAGTTAATATTGCACAGTGAACCTCACGGTAGGCCGCCGGCAGTTGGCTGAGTGCCAATCCCAATTCCCTGACAACTTGTCTTAATTGCGTGTAGATATCCTGCCATTCACGGATCCGCAGATAATTAAGAAACTCCTGTTGACATAAACGTCGAAACTGATTGCTGCTCAAGTGTTGTTGCTGCTCTTTAATGTAGTTCCATAAATTAATCCAACTCATAAAATCTGATGATTTATCCACAAAGCGCAGATGCTTCTCATCGGAGGCTTGTTTTTTATCTGCAGGCCGTTCACGGGGATCTTGGATGGATAAGGCGGCGGTGATCACGAGCATTTCTTGCATACAACCCTGCTTTGCGGCTGCGAGGATCATTCTTGCCAAACGGGGATCAATAGGCAACCGCGCCAACTGCCGCCCTATCTGACTCAATTGAAACGCGTTTCCCTCGTGAGTGGGTTGCAATGCGCCTAACTCTTCCAATAACCGGATCCCATCTTGAATATGCCGCGTATCCGGTTTTTCAATAAAAGGGAAATCATGGATCTTGCCTAATCCCAAGGCGGTCATTTGTAAGATCACTGAAGCCAAATTGGTCCGTAAAATTTCCGGATCGGTAAAGGCTGGTCGGTTATCAAAATCAGCTTGTGAATATAAGCGGATACAAATCCCCGCAGAAACGCGGCCACATCGCCCTTTCCTTTGATTGGCAGAGGCTTGAGAAATGGGTTCAATAGGCAGTCGCTGCACTTTGGTTCGGTAACTGTAACGACTTAAGCGGGCATAACCAGGATCAATCACATATTTAATCCCAGGAACAGTTAATGACGTTTCCGCCACATTCGTCGCCAAGACAATACGGCGACCGCTGTGTGGTTGAAAAATGCGATTTTGTTCACTGTTCGACAGGCGTGCATACAAAGGAACTACGTCGGTATGCCGTAATTCACGTTGTTGTAGTGCCCGTGCGGTATCACGAATTTCTCGCTCACCACTCATAAAAATAAGAATATCACCGTGGCTCTCTTTAGAGAGTTCATCTATCGCATCCATAATACCCTGAATTTGATCTTGTGGATGTTCTCCCTCATTTAAGGGACGATAACGTAATTCAACCGGGTAAGTTCGTCCTGAAACCTCAATGATGGGGGCATGATTAAAGTGGGCTGAGAATCGTTGAGGATCGATAGTCGCGGAGGTAATGATCAGTTTTAAATCCGGCCTTCTGGGCAACAATTGTTTGAGATAACCCAATAGAAAGTCGATATTCAAGCTACGCTCATGGGCTTCATCAATGATTAGGGTATCATAGTGTAATAACATGGGGTCATTCTGGATTTCCGCCAGTAAAATACCGTCGGTCATCAATTTGATTTTACTTTGTTCGTTGAGCTTATCATTAAACCTGATTTTGTAACCAACACCGTCCCCCAGCGTCGTCTTTAACTCTTCGGCAATGCGTGACGCGACAGTACGTGCAGCCAACCGTCTTGGTTGAGTATGGCCGATAAGTCCCTTGATACCGAGCCCTAATTCAAGACAAATTTTTGGTATCTGGGTGGTTTTACCTGAGCCAGTTTCTCCAGCGATGATCACCACTTGATGTGAACGGATGGCGTCAGCAATGTCCTGCTGTTTCTGACTGACCGGTAAATCTTCAGGAAAGTGGATCTCAAGTGAAGCCGATGCTTGACGTGTCCAAAGGCGCTGTTCCGCTGCAGTTATCTTCTGTTCAAGGACTTGCCGTTTTTTTGAGTATTTGGCCTCATCTCTCTCTTTAGATAGCAAGCTAAGTTGACGTTGAAGATAGTATTTATCTGCCAGCATGAGCGGTGCTAGACGACGCGATAATGCATGATGGCAAGTAGTCTGTGAACACATGTAATAAAAATTCCTGAGTAATTAATGTCGGTGCCGGGCTTTTATTGCCTTTTCACGAGTTCATATGCCCAGTGTAGCATACATTTTTGCGCTAAAAATGCCATGAGAGCGCCGGATGACTCGGTCACGCGGGTTAAGATGATTCCTTATTCAAATATTCTGAATATACCAATCTAAAAGTGGGGATGTTACACCTAATGAAGCTGCTCTATAGTAAGGCAATCCCCTTTGTTCGTGCTGTAAACGAGAGAAAATCCAATGAATAAGATATTACTATTAAAATCCAGCATCCTAGGCCAACATTCAAAATCAGGTCAACTTGCCGATCATTTTGCCGAACAGGCTCGCAATAAAGGTGACACTGTCACCGTAAGGGATTTAGCCACTGATCCTATTCCTGTTTTGGATAGTGAATTAGTTGCAGCACTTCGCCATTCTGGTAAGGAATTAACGGATCGTCAGCAACAAGCATTAGCCTTATCAGACAGACTGATTGATGAAATTAAAGCTCATGATACCGTGGTACTTACTGCGCCAATGTATAATTTCTCTATACCGACTCAACTTAAGAATTATTTTGATTTTATTGCGCGTGCAGGTTTAACGTTTAGTTATACCTCAGCCGGTCCGGTCGGATTATTAGAAAATAAACGCGCAATTGTCATTAGTAGTCGTGGTGGGATCCATCAAGATACCCCCGTTGATTTATTGACACCTTATGTCAAACTGTTTCTTGGGTTTATCGGTATCAAGGATGTCACTATGGTAATGGCTGAAGGGATGGCATTAAGCGGTGATGTGTCAGAAACGGCATTCGAGGCAGCGAAAAAACAGTTGAATCACCTCTAATGAAGGGGCCTGATTAGGCCCTGCATTATGATCACAGTGATAGCCAGACTCCAGACTCAGTGAGAGGGAGTTTACCTGATTGCGGTCAAGTCTGGCGATTTCGGTACCGTGCTGTCTTGCAAGAGTGATTTTGCGTTTTTATCCGCACTAATCTTGATCTCATGCTCAATTTTAACATTCATGTTAATCGTCAGTGGGCGATCAGGCGTAGCAATTTCAATGCGTGGCACGCAACCACTCATTAATAACATGATTAATGCACAAATTATTAGGGGTATTTTCATTCGATGCGCCTTTTATTTTGATGGGTCACTGCCGTGCTGTTGTATCCAAGAACTTAAGTTGGATGAAAAATTCAGGCTACGCCACAGTTGTAATAGGTTTTCTTGCTGTCGATAATTAAGCCGGATCCGCTGTTGTTTCTTATCACGTTGGCTGTTGCCTTCAATGATTGCGCTTAAATCCATCTCACCGTTAGGAGCCACACGAATTTTCGCTGATAGCGCACTGATTTCCATCGTTTGCAGCCAGGCTATCCCCATTTTAGCTAACCTATTTTGTTGGTTGAGATGCTGTCGTGCTGATTGGGCCAGACGTAATCTGAGCGGACCTTGATTTTTAAGCCACCCCATATCTGTATAAAATCCCCCTTGCCCAGTCAACCATAAGGGCAACTCCGCGCTAATTGTACCGGATAAGTCAACCAGACCTGGCTCCAACAACTGGATAAGACGACGCAATTCAATACGCTCAAACTTAAGTATTGTGGGCTGATGCTGGGGTAAACGTAATGTTGTGAGTGTCGCGCTGCCACCAAACAACCTCATCCCGGTATGAGTAAGAAAGAGAGGATGACGATCATTATAGGGATAGTAGCCCTGTAAATCAGCCGTGATGTTCTTTAAGGTGATCCTGTTGCTGATACTGTCAATACGCAATTGAACCGGCGATTTTTTGCCAAATAACCAATAATTGCGTTGGTAATTGAAGGGTAATGAAAAATGAATACCGCGAAGCAAATGGGTAGGTGTCCAGATCTCGCCATCAGTCACGACAAAATGTCCCCCCCCATGGAATCCGTCTTTATCTGTGACTGAAAAAGCCAATTGTGCTTTTAACTGCCCAGCACGAATGATCTGTTCCCGCTTAGGGCTGAGGAGTGATTGAAATACGCTAAGAGATTGCATTGGCCACCAAGCCCTACCTCGCCAATGAGCATGATCTCGCCGCCCTTGCACGCTGATTGGACCAACCGGTCCAGCCGTCAACATGGCGCGCCATGTGAATTGCTGGGGATTCGTACCATAAAATTCAATCTCAGCTTGAGCGGGCGCTAATTCACTCACCCGACCAAAATCACTTTTACCTGCATCAAGTCGTATCTTACCGGCAAATTGGGGGTGTGTGTGATCGGTTAACCACGTGATAGGTTTAATTAACTGTAATCTAGGTTGACGTATCCGTAGGCCCTGATAGTCAATGTTATCGAAGCCAGTTTGCATGCTGGATAAAGTAATCAACTTATCATGCCAAAATCCACGACCGGTTATCGTCCAGTTGGCATGGAGTGGACGCAGTTGCCCTTTTCCCCAGTATTTCCAGTTCCATTGACCTTTATCGGGTAAAAAATGTTGAGCCTGACCCGCTAGATTGAGTTGATAAAAACCCTTGTGCTGATTTCGTAAGATAAGCCGTGCTTGCAAAGGGCCTTGCACGCCATTGAAATCCACACTGACACCAGATAATGGCCACCTCGCTTCATCAACCTGCCATTGCGGCAATACCATGCCTCTTGCTCGCAGCAGTGCACCGGGTAAAAAGCGTAAGTGTGGCGAAAGAAGCGCCCCTTGTAATTGGGCGGGAAGACTGGCATAAAGTTGCAAATCTGCGAGTTTAGCCTCACCGGTTAATCGCAGAGGCAGCGCGTTTTGCTGAAAATCAAGCCGACCGGGTCCAAATGACAGCACAATATTGCCTTTTCCCCCTTTGCCTTGAGTAAGGATATTCACTCGGCCATGAATGAGCGCTTGCTGCCAGCCCTGTTGTAATTCGGTGATCGCAAGTTGTATCCCCCCTTGCAGGCGGTGCGTTGCATCTGACCATTGCCATTGTCCCTGATCAATATGCAATGCATTTTCTGTCAACGTAAACGGTAATTTCAGTTGCGGAGGAACCCGTGCCTGTTCTGCTTCCCCCTGTAACTGTAACACCCCTTTTTTATCCTGCCATGTTAGGGTTATCTGCAAGGGACTCGGCAAAGATTGCCCCTGCAGCTGTCCAGAAAAGTTGCCCTGCAATGGCCGATGGATGATCTGAGTCTCTGATATATCGGTGTGACCCTGTAACGAAAGCTGCATGCCACCGTCCGCTGTTCGCCATTTCACCTCGTCAATATTGAGGCGTGCACCATTAAGGTGCGCGGCCAATTGCAGATCAGGACTGTGATAATGCAAAGCGTGTTGTTGCTTATTGAGTTGGAGGGATAATCGCCCTTGATAGCCATCGGCAATGCCGCCATTTATCTTATTAATACTGACGTTTATTGCAGGCAAAAGGGATTGGAGTTGGCTGAGGCGAACAGGACTCGCGGAATGATCGGGGTGTGGCCAAGCGCGAAAGCAAGAGGGATGTAATTGCAATTCATCCGCCTTGATCTCGAATGATGACAAGCGATACCCCACACTCAGGGTATTGATGGTTGCAACAGGACATCCCTGAGCACGGAGCTCCCATTGAATGACATTAAAGTGCCCATGCCCCCAAAATGGACGAGCCCCAAAATCCATGCTGATCCCTGTTGGCAGTAACCGGTTAATCAATTGGGGCAGCCAGTAACCGACCCCCGCGATCATCAGCATGAAAAGCAATATGATGCTAATGACACTAATCAATCGCCCTTTACTTTTGAACACAGTGACGTTTATCCTTTTTTAGTGGTTGGCTGTGCCTGATTGTTTTCATTGGTTAGCAATCTGAGGCGCCTATCCATTGAGGGTGATAAAATGCTAAGATCCCGTTCGCAATGTTCCTTGTCCCGGAGTCAGTGATTGATATTCAGTAATCATAATAAAATATGATAAGATCTCAGTCTCATCACCAGAATAATGTGCATGGCAGGCTTTGTCTATGTCATGACGATATCCTTCGGATATTGCTTATCGTATTTTTTGTTGCTTGAAAGTGGCATCCAATTCGTCACCAAGCAAGACTCGTTACGTTTCAGGTACCGTATAAATGTCATTTAAACCAGAGTTAACCCCAAAAAAGCAGTATGATTTGAATAAGCTACAAAAACGCCTACGCCGAAATGTGGGTGAGGCCATTGCAGATTTTTCAATGATTGAATCGGGCGATCGTATCATGGTTTGCCTCTCCGGCGGCAAAGACAGCTACACGCTGTTGGCGCTATTATGCAGTTTGCAGAAAAGCGCACCTATTGATTTTTCACTGATCGCGGTTAACCTTGATCAGAAACAACCTGGATTCCCTGAACATATTTTACCTGAATATCTGCAATCACTGGGTGTCGAATATAAAATTGTCGAAGAAGATACCTACTCGATTGTCAAAGATAAAATTCCTGAAGGTAAAACCACCTGCTCGCTTTGCTCACGATTACGCCGTGGTATTTTATATCGGACAGCCAGCGAGTTGGGCTGTAATAAAATTGCACTGGGTCATCATCGCGATGATATTCTGCAAACCTTATTTCTCAATATGTTTTATGGCGGAAAACTCAAAGGTATGCCTCCCAAACTGATGAGTGATGATGGTAATCATATCGTGATCCGGCCATTAGCTTACTGTCGAGAAAAAGACATTATCAAATATGCTCAGGCCCAAAATTTCCCTATCATTCCTTGTAACTTATGTGGGTCCCAACCTAATTTGCAACGTCAGGTCGTCGGCGAGATGTTGCGTGATTGGGATAAGCGTTTTCCTGGCCGTGTTGAAACCCTATTTACAGCAATGCAAAATGTGGTGCCTTCGCATCTGGCAGACCACACACTTTTTGATTTTAAAGGATTAAAACAAGGCGATGCCATTATCGATGGCGGCGATCTGGCATTTGACCCTCAAAGCATCCAAGCGTCAACCCCATTTTCTGAACTGGATGCGGAAGCAACGTCGACGTATGATCATCTGCCTAAATTTGATATTGTGGAAATCAGATAATGGCATAAGTGAAGCCCGTTAATTCGGGCATGACTTACAACCATTTTCGCCGTTTAAGCCAGCCCGTCACCCCCAAGGCGACGATGGCCAAGATCAGACAAAATACGCCAAACCCGTAGTGCCACTCTCCCCCAGGAATGCCACCGAGATTCACACCGAACAGTCCCGTGAGAAAGGTCGCGGGTAAAAAAACCATCGCCATTAATGACATAATGTAAGTCCGGCGGTTCATCGACTCTGCCACTTGCGAGTGGATTTCGTCACTCAGTACCGCGGTGCGGGCAATACCGGCATCCAGATCTTCAAGGCCACGTCCCATCCTTTCAGCAATATCCTGCATTAAGCGGCTTTCATCTTCGGTTAACCACGAGGGTCTTTCACTGGCGATACGGGCAAAAACATCACGCTGTGGCGCCATATATCTGCGCATGACAATCAGTTGTTTTCTCAGTTGTGCGAGATCGCCTCGTGCCGGGATTTTACTGGATAATAAATCATCTTCCATCGCGAGGATCTGGTCATGGATGAGACTGATAAACTCACTGTTATAATCTGTCAGGCTATCACAAAACCTGACTAACCAGCTCCCGGTACTGTGAGCACCTTGATGATTTTCCAGATCAGATCGCAGATCTTCGATTGCGGTGACTTTGCGTTTGCGCGTGGTAATAATAAATTGATCATTGATAAAAATACGGATGGCCAGCAGGTGCTCTGGCCTTGCCTCATCATCATCATTGGCACTTCTTAGTACTAGAACCATGCCTTCGGCTAAACGAGTGAGCCGTGGACGCATGCTCTCACCAAGTAACGCTTCCCGTACCCGATCAGGAAGCAAGGGGGTCGCTTGTAACCATTCACGACTGCCAGGCCTTGAATAATCAAGATGGAGCCAGAATGTGCCCTGAGGATCGGTGAGTTGCAGATGGGTAACGGGCTGCATTCCGCCTTTACCATCAAGTTGACAGGCAATGATCGCCTCGGCCAAGGGAAAGTGTGGTTTGCTGATATGGCACATACTGGATCCGTAATGATTAACTAAGACAACCTTGCCCTAGGTAAGGCAAGGCGCTGAATCGTATTAGTGGCGCTCAATCCATAAATCCCGACTGTAGGCAACGTCTTCAGGATTATGTAAGGGATACCCTTTTACCCAAGGCTTAATTAAACGGGAATTGGTGTAATGGTAGATTGGCATAATGGGTACGTCACGGGCTAATAGTGTTTCTGCCTGATTATAATCTTGGTTTCGTTTCTCAACACTGGATTCTCGCGTTGCTTTATCCAATAATTTGTCATATTCAGGGTTATGATAACCGGCAATATTACCGCTATGGGTCGACGTCAACAGACTCAGAAAACTGGACGGTTCGTTAAAATCCGAGACCCATGATGCTCTTACAACATCGAATTTACCTGTATTTCTGGAATCAATGTAAGTTTTCCACTCTTGGTTTTCCAATTGCACATCAACACCCAGATTTTTCTTCCACATGGAGGCGATGGCCACTGCCAACAACTTATTACTTTCAGATGTGTTATACAGCAATTTCAAGTGCAAAGGACGTTGTTTATCATAGCCCGCTGCGGCCAGTAAAGTTTTTGCCATTGCCAATCTTTCTTGCTGATCATGCTGTTGAATCGGTAATTCCTTTGGCGTAAATCCCCGCGTGTAGGCAGGCGTGAAATGCCAAGCCGCTTTTTCTCCTGTTCCCAAGACTTTATTAACAATTAAATCACGATCAATACTCCAGGACAGCGCTTGACGGACTCGCGCATCGGCCGTGGGACCTGACCGGGTGTTAAACGCAAAATAGTTCGTTCCCAACTGATTAGGTAAATAGATTTGACCAGGCAGCTGTTTTTTTAACAGTGGGTACAGATTTTTTGGGAATGACTCGGTAATATCAATATCACCCGCGCGATAGCGTTTAGTCGCGATTGACTCTTCGGCAATCGGCACGTAAGTCACTTTATTTAAGACAGTGTTACTGTCATTCCAATAATGATGATTGCGTGTCAAAACCACTTGCTCATTCACCACGCGTTGACTCAGTTGATAAGCACCATTGCCCACCAAATTACCCGGTCGAGTCCAAGCCATTCCTTGCTGTTTTATGATTTTTTCAGGGACAGGGAACAAAGAGAAATTGGCGACCATTGCCGGAAACCAAGGGATGGGGCGATCTAATTCGACTCTGAGATGCAAAGGATCAGGTGCTGTCACAGCTAACTGCCCAGCTGGCAATTTGCCAGCAGTGATGGCGGCCGCATTTTTTATCCCTGCCAACGCGGCGAACCACGCAAAAGGTGAACTGGTTTTTGGATCCACTAATCGCTGCCAGCTATAAACAAAATCCTGAGACGTGACAGGGTCACCATTAGACCAGCGCGCGTCGCGCCTGAGTTTAAAAAGCCAAGTCTTGTTATCACTGCTATGCCAACTTTCCGCCACACCAGCAATGATATTCCCTGATTTGTCTTGATTGGTTAGTCCTTCAAATAAATCCCGGATAACCGGAATTTCAGGTAAGCCAACCGCTTTTGCAGGATCAAGAGACGCTGGCTCATCTTTAAGCTGACGGACAATTTCCTGTTTGGAAGCAATGTTTGCATCGGCCGGTAACTGTGCGGCAGAGGCGTGACTGACATTGATCGCAGTCAGTAATGTAACGAGAGGGAGTAACCTATGACCTTTTCGCATCTTAATTCCTGCATATTCGGTTTTTAAAATGAACGTTTTCTCAAGTAACCCCTGTAATTAAAGCACAAATTGAAGCAGACGTTTACCCGTATCTGAATAAAATGATAAGCGCGTATAGTAAATATCGCCTGCTTTCTCCGTTTTTGTATTCTCTGCGATTTAATTTGCAATCCTCATAACATTTCCGATAATAGCAAGCAGCAATTTTTTCACAATTTTTGATTTTACTCCCATTAGGATTAACAGCTAGGAGTTATTATGTCACAGCATGTCACAATGAAAGGTAATCCAATCAAGGTTGCCGGCGTTTTACCAACTGTAGGCGAAACCGCACCCGATCTGATCCTGACAAAAAATGACCTCAGTGAGGCGGATCTCAGTCATTGGCAAGGCCAACGTAAAGTGTTAAATATTTTTCCAAGTATCGACACGGGGACCTGCGCGAGCTCAGTTCGTCGTTTTAACCAACTGGCTTCAGAACTAGAAAATACGGTCGTATTGTGTATCTCTATGGATTTGCCTTTTGCACAAAGTCGTTTTTGTGGTAGTGATGGATTAGATAATGTGATTACGCTTTCTGGATTTCGCCATCCTGACTTCAAAAGTAACTGGGGCGTTGATATACGTGATTTACCACTGGCGGGGTTAACGGCACGTGCCGTTGTGGTATTGGATGAAAATAATACGGTACTGCATGCCGAATTGGTGTCTGAAATTGCCGATGAACCAAATTATCACGCGGTTTTGGCTGTACTGGCGAACTGATTTTGTCATTGGCGCTTGCGTTTGGCCTGAGTTTTCTCCGACCGCGCTTAAGCGCCATGCCTTGCCATATTCAGGGCCATGGCACGCTCATTCACCCACGCACAGGGTGAATGGGTGACTGAGCCCTTCTGCCAATCAGTGAGCGTGATGTCATTTAGACTGCTGCCCTCACGTCGTCTTTTTAGTCCCGACGCGTTTTATCAGATTGTCTCAGGGAAACCTCGGCCTGCAGTCTGTAGCAGAATGGCAGCGGTTTCCGGCTCACTAAGCCTTTCAGTCACGCCAATGTTCTTACTCTTTTTTATTATTTAAACCGTACTCACGAAGCTTATTAGCAATGGCGGTGTGTGAAACACCTAAACGGCTGGCCAGTTTGCGTGTACTTGGATAATGCCGATAAAGACGAGTTAATACATTGCATTCAAAGCGTCGAGTGATTTGATCCAATGACCCCATTAAATCAGCCGGCTCTTCCGCTAGGCTCGCCGTTTCACCAGGTAAGTCAATATCAGCGAGGGTAAGTTCATGATCGTCTGATTGAGCAAGGGCTCGGTACAAGGTGTTTTTCAGTTGTCTGACATTGCCTGGCCAAGGGTAACTGCTTAAACTTGATGATAATTGTGTGGTCATTATCGGACAAACACGTCGTTTTTCTGCCGCATAGCGGGCGATGAAAAGTTGACTTAATGGAACAATATCTTGTGGATGTTCGCGTAATGGTGGTAACACTAAACTGAGTACATTGAGCCGAAAAAAAAGATCTTGTCTGAATTTCCCTTCGCTGACCCGTTGTTCTAAATTTTGTTGAGTCGTACAGATGACGCGGACATCAACCTGCACTTGATGATCATCGCCAACACGGCGAAAAGTGCCGTCATTGAGAAACCGCAATAATTTTATTTGCATACTATGGGACATTTCGGCAACTTCATCCAACAGAACGGTGCCACCATGGGCTTGTTCAAAAAAACCTTTTTTACTTTCTAATGCATTCGGGTACGCACCGGCAGCATGACCATATAACTCACTTTCCGCCACCTCTTCCGGTAATGAAGCGCAGTTAAGAGCCAGAAAAGGCTTATCACGCCGCTCACTGTAACGATGACAAGCCTGAGCGAGCAAATCTTTGCCCGTCCCCGTTTCACCGATGATCATTAAGGGGTCATCATGGCGAGATAGCTTTTTGGCTTGAGCGATAACCTGACGCATCTTCGGACTTTCGGCAATGATTTCGGCAAAAGCAGGCCACTCGGTGGGGTTTGTTGTCGTGTCAATCACACCAACAGTGTGAGAAGATTTCAGCATGATGACTGCGCCTATTGCTTGCTCAGTCAGTTCTTGTTCAGCAGGCAAATAAATGAGGCGTGCCTCCAAGTCAAAGCCTCCACCATGTATCACCAAACTTTGTTTAAACGTCTGAGCATCGTTTTTATCAAGCCAACGCATCAGTTCGCTACAGGATAACCACTGTTCGATCCCTGTATGCATGATTGTCGATAACGGCTGTTGCAATAAATGTAAGGCGGCAGGGTTCGCTTGCTCAATTTGCCCTTTTACATTGACCGATAACACCGGTTGAGGAATGGCGTCCAACAGCGCGGATAAAAAACGGCCGCCACTCTCTGAAGGCATATAACTGGCTGTACGGACATCGATTACCCCTTTTGTTTGACGGATCTCGGTCATTAATGAAGAGAAAAGATCAAACGGGATGGGTCGGAATCGTAGCCAAATCCGCTTTTCACGGATTTCGATTCCATATAAATCGATTTCTTTCGCAACTAGTAAATCCAATAACTCATGAGCCAGGCCAAGGCGGTCCTGACAAAAAATCTCTAAGCGCATGATGCAATCCTTAACAGGCTGACTCCACTCATCATACTGCAGGTCTGGTCACAACTAAAGTGCGACTGTCAACAAAGATTGACAGCAGCTATCGCTAGCTAAATCGTGACAACATAGCGGTGTCCTTACCCATTAAATCGTTAGCAGTCTGGTAATCAATACAAAGACAGAGTAATAACGATTATTACATTGATAAGCTAATATATAAGCAAGTAAAAGGCAGGCATGATAAAAAAAAGCCCGTAATTAAGAGACGGGCAAAAATTGACAATGTGAGCAATGTGAGTCGCGCTGTCTAGCGAAACAAGGACATAGTATTGCAAATAATTATCAATATCAATCATTATTGATAATTATTTACATCCTGTTACGTTCAACACCTTGCCGCCTTAGTGCGACTCGCCGATTTAATGCATTGAGCATTTGGGTACTATCCATGATTTCATGTAAACTGGATCTATAATAAAATCCGTCACTGAGAGCTATGAGCAAATTATTAATTGTTGCACTAACTGGTCTAAGCTTGCTGACCTGCTATCGCACTTCCTCTGCCGCTGAAACCGAGAACAGTAAAGGCTTTGTTTACTGTGTCAGTGGAGAACTGGATAGCTTCAATCCTCAGTTATCCAGTGCAGGACTGAATGTAGAAACCCTCGCGACGCAGCTTTATAACCGATTGCTGACTGTCGATCCCTTGACCTATCGTTTATTGCCGGAATTGGCTGAAAAATGGAAAATCACGGATAATGGTCGGCGCATCCTCTTTTATTTACGCCATGATGTGGCTTTCCATCGTCTCGGTTGGTTTACACCTCATCGTATGATGAATGCTGATGATGTCGTTTTCAGTTTTAGCCGTATGTTTAATAAGCAGGATCCTTGGCATCAAGTCGGGGGAGGAAATTACCCTTATTTTGATAGTTTAAAACTGGCTGACAATATACAAAGTATTAAAAAAATCAGTCACTCCGTGGTTGAGTTTACACTAAAGCAACCGGATTCCGCGTTTTTATGGCATATTGCAACCAACTATGCCCCCATACTTTCTGCTGAATATGCGCAGAAACTTGAACAACAGGATCAGCAGCAACTGATGGATACTTATCCTGTCGGCACGGGTCCATTTATGCTGGCCAGTTACCGCGCAGGGCAATTTATCCGATTAGTTCGTAACCCTCATTATTGGAAAGGCCAGCCAGAACCTGAACAAGTTGTGATTGATATCGGCACTGGCGGCACGGGCAGATTATCCAAATTACTCACTGGAGAATGTGATATTCTTGCTTATCCGGCAGCCAGTCAGTTGACGGTACTGCGTGATGATGCCAGACTCCGAATGAGTTTAAGGCCGGGTATGAATACGGCCTATCTGGCATTTAATACCAGTAAACCCCCTTTAAATAATCCGCAAGTGCGTCATGCGTTAGCCCTGGCCATTGATAATGAACGTGTTATGAACTCAATTTATTATGGGACAGCAGAAACTGCCGCCTCCATCTTACCAAGAGCATCTTGGGCTTATGATGCCATTGCGAAAGTGACTGCCTATTCTCCTGATAAGGCGCGAGACCGACTTAAACAGCTTGGCATGGAAGCGTTACATCTTAAAATGATGGTGCCAATGCGTGCACAGCCGTGGAACCCCAGCCCCCTTAAGATGGCCGAGTTACTGCAAGCGGATCTCGGTCGAGCCGGCGTTCAAGTTGATATTATTCCGGTAGAAGGCCGTAATCTTGAAAGTAAATTGATGAACAATGATCACGATTTATCTTTGGTCGGTTGGGCGACTGACAGTAATGACCCCGATAGTTTTTTTCGCCCTATTCTCAGTTGCGCCGCGATCGATTCACAAACCAATTACAGCCATTGGTGCGATCCAAAATTTGATTTACTCCTTGAATCAGCTCGACGTAGTCAGCAACTCTCTGAACGTATCGATGATTACCATCGTGCTCAGCAATTGCTGGCTGATACTCTGCCGGTACTGCCTTTGGCTTCCTCTCTACAACTGTTAGCCTACCGTTCTGATATTCAGGGCTTAGTCTTAAGCCCTTTTGGCAATGCCTCTCTTGCTGGGGTTTCTCGTGATAGCGGGAAGGAAAATTAACCATGATCATATTTATTCTGCGACGGATCCTATTATTGATAGTGACCATTTTTCTTCTCTCAATCTTGGGTTTCAGTCTTTGTTTCATTCCGGCTCATGCGCCATTGCATGACGTCAATGTCATTAATGCTTTTGGCTTCTGGTACAAAGGGCTTTTGCAGCTTGATTTTGGGCTATCTAGCGTGAATAGCCAGCCGATACTGACCCAAATTCAAGAATTCTTTCCTGCAACAATCGAACTCTGCCTGATGGCGTTTTCCTTAGCCTTATTTTTAGGGATCCCTCTCGGCATTGTCGCTGCACTGAATAAGCAAAAATGGGCAGATAAAATTATCAGCAACTTGGCGTTGTTGGGATTTTCAGTCCCCATCTTCTGGTTAGCCCTGTTATTAACCTTATTATTTTCGTTAACATTGGGCTGGCTGCCAGTCTCCGGCCGACTGGATTTGCTTTATTCAATTCCCTATCTCACCGGCTTTAGCTTTATTGACCTCTTTTTAATGCACTCAGAACATAAGGTGTTAATATTAAAAAGCTTAGTGTTACATTTGATCCTCCCTGTTGCCACGCTCTGTGTCGCCCCACTGACCGAAGTGGTTAAATTGACCAGAAACAGTACCCTGGATGTGATTGAAAAAGGCTATATCAAAGCGGCAGTCACTCGGGGCTTGTCCCGTTTTACGGTGGTACGGCGTCATGTGTTACACAATGCCATCCCGCCGATTATTCCCCATCTCGGCCTGCAATTTGCCATTATGCTCAGTCTCACAATGATCACCGAAGCGGTATTTAATTGGCCCGGTCTCGGACTGTGGTTACTCACTGCGATCCGTCAACAAGATTATGCGTCTGTTTCGACGGGGGTGATGGTCATGGGTTCCCTTGTAGTTCTGGTGAATACTGTGTCAGATATTTTAGGGGCAGTCTTGAATCCATTAAAGCATAAGGAATGGTATGCCGGCCGATAACATTTACCAAGAACAGCAGCTACCAGGGACTTTTTTACGAGCTTGGCGACTTTTCTATCATGATACTGCGGCAATGGTCGGTTTTTATGGTGTCAGTGTTTTATTCTTGCTTTGCCTATTTGGCCGTATGATTGCTCCTTACGATGTGGATTTTCAATTTTCAGGTTATCAACTGTTGCCGCCTTCTTGGTCACGGTACGGCGAAGTCTCCTTTTTTCTGGGGACGGATGACTTAGGACGCGATGTGATGAGTCGCTTATTATCGGGCGTACCTGCCACTATTGGTTGTGCGCTCCTCGTGACATTGGCTTCAACCCTTTGTGCGCTCGCAATGGGGATCACCGCAGGCATCACACGTGGACTGCGTTCCACCTTGTTAAATCATGTTCTTGACCCCTTATTAGCCCTACCTTCAATATTGATTGCGATTATTGTGACCGCGTTTATCGGTAGTAGTTTATTCCATGCCATGATTGCTGTTTGGTTGGCGGTGACGCCTAGGCTGGTTAGAGCTATCTATCTGGCGATCCATGATGAGATGTCGAAAGATTATGTCACGGCCTGTCGTCTAGATGGCGCCAGTCGCTGGCAAATATTCACTGAAGCAATGATGCCGAATGTCTTGCCGATTTTCATCACTGAATTAACTCGCGGCCTATCCCTCGCCATCCTCGATATTGCCGCCTTAGGCTTTCTCGGATTAGGAGCACAACATCCCTCTTCTGAGTGGGGAGCAACCTTAGGTGATGCCTTGGATCTCATTTATGTCGCACCTTGGACAGTGATGTTGCCCGGTTTAGCCTTAACCTGTTCAATCATCGTGATTAACTTGTTTGGTGAGGGTATTCGTCGCGCAATCGAAGCCGGAGTCCGATAATGGCCTTAATTGATATCAGAAATCTCACCATTGAATTCCTGAGTGGCGATCAGCCGATTAAAGCGGTGGATCGCGTCAGTATGACCCTTCATGAAGGGGAAATTCGTGGTCTGGTTGGTGAGTCCGGCTCCGGAAAAAGCCTGATTGCTAAAGCGATTTGTGGTGTCACCTCCGATAACTGGCGTGTCACCGCTGACAGAATGCGTTTCCGGGATATCGATTTATTACACCTGAGTCCCCTTGCGCGCCGACACCTGATTGGCCAGCATATTTCCATGATTTTTCAGGAGCCTCAAGCTTGTCTCGATCCTTCTGAAACTGTCGGGCGTCAACTTCGTCAGGCGATCGCTCCCCATACATTCAAAGGGCGTTGGTATCAACGATTTTGGTGGTGGCGTAAACAACGGGCTATTGAGTTACTGCACCGTGTAGGAATTAAAAATCATCATCATATTATGCGTTGTTTCCCTTACGAATTAACTGAAGGGGAATGCCAAAAAGTGATGATTGCCATCGCCTTGGCCACACAGCCCCAATTACTTATCGCCGATGAACCGACCAATGCTATGGAAGCAACAACTCAAGCGCAAATTTTTCGGTTGTTGCGCCAGTTAAATCAGAATAATGGTATGACCATCCTGTTGATTAGCCATGATTTACGATCACTCAGCCAATGGTCAGATCGCATTGATGTGATGTATTGTGGTCAGACCGTTGAGTCTGCTGTCAGCTCGGCACTGATGAGCAAACCTAGGCATCCCTATACTCAAGCTTTGATTCGATCGATGCCTGATTTTAGCCGCCCTTTGTTGCACAAAAGTCGATTAAACACCTTATCGGGGTCGATCCCTTCATTGGAAAACCTGCCAATCGGTTGCCGCTTGGGACCGAGATGTCCTTATGGTCAACGACAATGTCTCATTCGACCCAAGCTTGAAGGCAATAAAGGACACGTCTTTGCCTGCCATTTTCCTTTGAATATGGAAAACAATTAAGTGGACATTTTACTTGAAGCCAGAAACCTACGTAAAACGTGGACGTACAAAACCGGGTTGTTTCACACTCAACATGTGGAGGCGGTGCAAGATATCAGCTTTATCTTACGTGAAAAACAAACTTTAGCCATCATTGGTGAAAATGGCTCAGGTAAATCAACGTTAGCTAAAATGCTCAGTGGCATGGTGGTGCCGACCTCGGGGCAACTCAGCATTCGAGGAATACCCCTTAAATTTGGGGATTATCATTATCGAAGCCAGCATATTCGCATGATTTTTCAAGACTCATCGACCTCACTGAACCCCAGACAACGGATAAGCCAAATCCTTGAATTACCGTTAAAACTGAATACGCCGTTGACTGCAGAACAACGAGAGAAACAGGTGATTGCCACTTTAAAAAAAGTGGGGTTACTGGGTGATCATGCCGGGTATTACCCCCATATGCTGGCACCGGGACAACGACAGCGGGTCGCGTTGGCTCGTGCATTGATGCTTGACCCTAAGGTGATTATTGCAGATGAAGCTTTAGCTTCACTGGATATGAGTATGCGTTCTCAATTAATCAATTTGATGCTAGAACTGCAAGATAAAGAAGGGCTATCCTATATTTATGTTACTCAGCATTTGGGTTTGATGAAACATATCAGTGATCAGGTTTTAGTGATGCATCAAGGTCAGGTAGTGGAACGGGGTGGCACGGCAGATGTGCTTGCCGCACCTTTACATGATGTGACGAAAAAACTGATCAGTAGCCACTTTGGTGAGGCGTTGTCAGCGGATGCTTGGCGAAATCATCAAGAAGAGATGCACTTTTAATTACAACACTTATCAGCAGTTCAGAGTCGTGTTAGAATGACACCAAGTATGGTGCGTCTACGCGCTAGGTCACCACTCACCGTCATTTTAGCGATTTTAATTAAGGATTTTAATATGAGTTTTCTTTCCGGCAAACGCATTCTTATTACTGGTGTTGCCAGTAAACTCTCGATTGCTTGGGGTATCGCGCAAGCGATGCATAAGCAAGGTGCAGAACTGGCCTTTACTTATCAAAATGATAAATTAAAAGGACGGGTTGAAGAGTTTGCTAAAGAACTGGGCTCAGAGATTGTCCTCCCTTGTGATGTCGCCGAAGACCAAAGTATTACTGATTTATTCAGTGAATTAGCGAAAGTCTGGCCATCTTTTGATGGTTTTGTGCATTCCATTGGTTTTGCCCCTGCTGATCAACTTGATGGGGATTACGTTAATGCCGTTACGCGGGAAGGTTTTAAAATAGCTCATGATATCAGTGCTTACAGTTTTGTCGCGATGGCTAAAGCCTGTCGTGCTATGCTTAATCCAGGTGCAAGCTTACTGACACTGTCTTATCTGGGTGCTGAGCGTGCAATCCCTAATTATAACGTGATGGGACTGGCTAAAGCGTCTCTCGAAGCCAACGTGCGCTATATGGCTAATGCCATGGGACCAGACAGTGTGAGAGTCAACGGCATCTCTGCGGGACCAATTCGTACCCTTGCCGCCTCTGGTATTAAAGATTTTCGTAAAATGCTTTCTCATTGTGAATCGGTTACACCTTTACGTCGTACTGTTACCACAGAAGATGTGGGTAACTCTGCCGCTTTCTTATGCTCAGATTTATCAGCAGGTATTACGGGTGAGGTTATTCACGTTGATGGCGGCTTTAGTATTGCGGCCATGAATGAACTGGAACTGAAATAGTGCATAAAACAGGTGTCTATTGACACCTGTTTTTTTGTTCTGGATCCAGCCTACCGTTGGATTTTGATTCCTGTCCATCAATGACCCGTGTTTTCTGTCTGTTGTCAATTATGCATCGATAACGATAAAGCAGAAGACAATAAAATTGTTTAAGTCCCACGACTTAAATCCAATACAATCTCCCCCAGACGAAAATATTATGTTTCAAGATAACCCGCTGCTGGCGCAGCTTAAACAAACATTGCACGACAAAACACCCCGCGTAGAAGGCGTGGTTAAAGGCACCGATAAAGGTTTTGGCTTTCTTGAAGTGGAAGGCGGCAAAAGCTATTTCATTGCGCCACCCCAGATGAAAAAAGTGATGCATGGTGACAAAATTACCGCCACGCTGCATAGCAATAAAGATAAAGAGAATGCGGAACCTGAAACATTAATTGAACCCTTTCTCAATCGTTTTGTTGGTAAAATTCAGAAAAAAGATGACCGTTTATCAATTATTCCGGATCATCCTCTGTTGAAAGAAGCGATCCCCTGTCGTTGTGTCAAGGAATTACAACACGATTGTCAACAGGGAGATTGGGTGATTGCAGAGATGAAAAGGCACCCGCTGAAAGGGGATCGTAATTTTCATGCTGATGTCACTGAGTTTATTACCGCAGAGGACGATCCTCGAGTGCCTTGGTGGGTGACACTTGCACATCATCATCTAGGAAGAACGGCCCCAGAATCAGCATTACCCCAACAGATACCAGACACCCTGCCACGTATTGATCTAACTGATCGATGTTTTATTACCATTGACAGTGCCAGTACAGAAGACATGGATGATGCGCTGTCAATTGAACAATTAGCCAACGGCCACTTAAAGCTGACCGTTGCCATTGCCGATCCGACTGCTTGGATCAGTGAAGGCAGTGAGCTGGATCGTATTGCTGCCGATCGCGCCTTTACTAATTACTTGCCTGGCTTTAATATCCCCATGCTGCCACGAGAGCTGTCAGATAATTTATGCTCTCTGATGCCTAACCAACAACGCCCCGTTCTGGCCTGCCATATTATTGTGGATCAGACTGGCTTGACTCAAGGTCGCTGTGAATTTTTTGCTGCAACCATTGAATCAAAAGCCAAATTGAATTACGACGAGGTATCTGACTGGCTCGAACAGGTTGGTGTGTGGCAGCCTCCCTCAACCGAAATTGCAGAACAGCTGACGTTATTACAGCGCTTTACTCAGCTTCGCTATCAATGGCGGACTGAAAATGCACTCGTCTTTAAAGATCGTCCTGATTATAAATTTGTTTTGGGCGAAAAAGGTGACGTGTTGGATATCGTGGTTGAGCCACGGCGAACAGCCAATCGTCTAGTGGAAGAAGCCATGATCAGTGCCAATATTGCCGCGGCTGAAATACTCAGTCAGGATATTGGGTATGGTATATTTAATGTGCATAATGGCTTTGACTCGATAAATGCAGAACAAGCCGTTGCAGTGCTGAAAGCACACGAGGTCTCCGTTGATGCAGCTGAATTGGTGACGTTGGAGGGGTTTAAATCCTTACGCAAGCAGTTAGACAATCTACCAACTCAATTTTTAGATAGTCGCATCAGACGTTTTCAAACCTTCGCCGAGATTACCACCACACCTGGGCCTCACTTCGGTATGGGCTTACCCTGCTATGCAACCTGGACTTCACCAATTCGTAAATACGGTGATATGATAAATCATCGATTGTTGAAAGCGAAACTCGCCGGTGCGAAAACCCAACAACCGGAAAATGAGATCGCGACTCGAATGACGGAGCGTAGAAGACAGCACCGAATGGCAGAGCGTGATGTCGCCAACTGGTTGTACTCGCAATTCCTCAATCAATATGCGGGCACCGATAAAAAGTTTAGTGCTGAGATTGTTGATATCAGTCGTGGCGGAATGCGAGTTCGTCTGCTCGATAATGGCGCCAGCGCTTTTGTGCCAGCCCCTTTTCTCCATGCTGTCAGAGATGAGCTAGTCTGTAGTCAAGAAAATGGCACTGTCCAAATTAAAGGGGATGTACGTTATCGTGTTACTGATGTGATTAATGTCACTCTTGCTGAAATTCGCCTAGCGACCCGAAGTATTGTTGCTCGACCTTTCAGTTAACTTAACAACGCAACGCTGCATTTAACCTAAATCCATCTCCTTTCTGGGGATGGATCACCCGACGATTGCAATAAATATTCTAATCACTGATTTTGCCCGTGAAAGTCTGTCAGAAAAACACTATCACATGACATATTATTTCAACAATGGGCCAGTCTGTAGTAAAAAATAGCACTGTCCAATTTAAAGGGGAATTGGTACCAATATAGCCTCGATTTTAGATATCGAAGATCAATAGAATTATCGAATAAAATGAGTAAGAAAGAGGTTAATGCTGCATCGTCAAACCGGCTATTTACATTAATAATTGGCGCCAATGATCTTGCGCTTTCTAAAAATACACCGGATATCGTCAGTGGCCGATTCAAATCTGCCTTATTTTTGCTGATGAATTACGGTATAAACTGTGGGCCATTTGAGAAGAGCCCCCAATACCAGATCGAACCATTAGGGACTCATTGAAATCCAGATGTGACTTCGACACCCGATTATACGAAATTTCAACCTGAACAAATTGCAAGGTCTATTTCAATACACCTCAATAAAATCCAATAAAACTGTCTATTAATATTAATTCACTGGAATTTTTTGGATTGATTTAAATTATATGATTATAAATATGATGATACTTTAAGAAAAGCTTACACTTTAGTTAATAGCTGGGATATTTACTCTGGTTAATTAAATATTAACTGTTTGATTAATATCTATTTTAATATTATTTCTTATTTTTTGTGAAAGTCTCATTGATCGATGAATGAAAAAAAACAATAATTACATTTCATTAATTATTTTAAATTTTACTCTTACTTATCATTTTAACTTCGACTTTATTAATCGCGTAGGACATGGTTATGAAATGCAATAGCCTTATCAAAGGACTGTCAGCGGTTCTAATGCTGATATTATCTTGTAGCAGTAATGCAAGTCAAAGCAATAACCAAATTCAGAATAATGCCTTAGAATTTGGATTAAATAGCACTCATCTACGTTGTTACTATCGTGATTACAGCGGACCGTTGAAACTCGGCACAAACCGGCTATGGGCGAAGATCAATGATCAGTATTACACCTTGACAGGTCAATGGGATGATCCCTTCTCACTTGTTCTTAATTCCTTTCATACAACCGCGCAATACAGTGAGGTGGAACAAGCGTGTATAAAAACACTTAAAGCCCATCATATCACTGCCGAATTGGCAGGCATGGCAGCAGCAAACAGTGATCTTTCTTGGGATTACCGTATCAACACCTCGCTCCAAACCAATTCAACAGGCTATAATAAAATTGTCGCGTTTGGTGACAGTTTAACTGATTTACATAATTCCTATATTGGCACTTTCAATGTTTTCCCTAATGGTTCGAGCTGGTATTGGGGACGTTTTTCAAATGGCCCCCTTTGGGTAGAGCAATTAGGTAAATTAATGAAATTACCGGTTGATGTGTATGCTCAAGCCAATACTCGGACGGATACGCAAAATATTGCTTTCCTATTTCCTTATCTGCTCGGATTACAGGACCAAGTCAATCTCTGGGTGAAAACCAGTGCAAAAGATCAGGATGCAGATAGGTCAAAAATGTTATTTACGGTCATAACCGGTGGTAATGATCTGGCTCAAACCAATATTACCCCAAGAGAAATCAGTGCAAGAATCAAAATCGCACTGAATGTATTAGTACTTAATGGGGCTAAAAATATTATTTTATTAACCGTGCCTGATATCACTAAATCACCTTATTATACCGATTATAGACCGAACCTTATTGAACAAGACAGAAGACGGGTAACTGAATTGAATGCCGAGCTGACCGATCTTGCAAAACAGATCACCAATTCAAGTGATACAAAAGTGACTCTATTCGATACAAGTAAACTGTACGACCAGATTATACAAAATCCGTCGAATTACGGTATTACCCTTGTCGATCAATCTTGCCTTGATATTGTCAATGATAGCCTGATGTTTGCCGTCAGCCATCCTTTACGCTCAATCTGTCCTGATCCCGATAAAGCACTATTTTGGGATATTTTTCATCCCACAGCTCGAGTAGGACAAATCTGGGCTGAAGCACTGTATAAACAACTCTTAGCTAAACAACCTTAATTCATTGCTACCCTCTGGGTGATTGTCAAAAGGGTTAATGCGAGATTAACCCTTGTTCAGGATTAACCCGACCCCTTCCTCCCTGAGACTGTGGTATTAATCACGTAATTCAAAGATAACAGCCCTACTCTATTCATGCTGGTCAGGGCTTAAAGTAAGATAAACCCCACCGATTTAAACCGAGACTTTTTCATAATAAATTTTAGCGATATACTAAAAATAATGTTAAAGTTCATAATATTATAGATGATTTTCGCTTGGAGGCTGTGATGATAATACTGGTTACCGGAGCCAGTGCCGGTTTTGGACGCGCCATCAGTCAACGTTTTATCCGTGAAGGTCACAAAGTGATAGGCACGGCTCGCAGAACAGAGCGATTACAAACAATGCAACAACAATTGGGTGAGTCTTTTTATCCTCTGACGTTAGATGTGCGTGATAATCAGGCAATAATTGAAAGGATTAACACCCTGCCTGAAGCGTGGCAAGATATTGACGTATTGATTAATAATGCGGGTCTTGCGCTTGGTCTGACATCCGCAGCCGAAGCTCAAATTGAAGATTGGCACACCATGATCGATACCAATTGCCGTGGATTGGTCTCGATGACGCACGCCCTTTTACCCCGTATGCTACAACGTAATTGTGGGCATATCATTAACCTCGGCTCTACGGCAGGAAATTGGCCCTACCAAGGTGGTAATGTGTATGGGGCGACGAAAGCTTTCGTGAAACAATTCAGTCGTAACCTGCGGACTGATTTATATGGCAGCGCACTGCGTGTCACTAACCTCGAGCCAGGCCAGGTAGAAGGTACCGAATTTTCTGCCATTCGATTTAATGGTGATCATCAAAAAGCCAATTCAGTCTATGAAGGTGCGCAATCTTTAACACCCAATGATATCGCTGAAACGGTTTTCTGGGTCGCGACATTACCCAGTCATGTGAATATTAATAGTATGGAAATTATGCCTGTTAGCCAGACTTGGGCCGGACTTAAAGTCAATAAGGGTTGATCAAAAACGGGCTATATTTCGTGTATTATTCTATGCTATCACGTTACTGAATTATTTTATCAGGAGTTAAACAAGATGAAATTTAATGCTATCCCTGCCTTTTCCTTAGCCAGTTTAGTCGTCATATTCCTGATGCAGAATACCCCCGCGTGGGCAAACAATGAGACGGAAAGTCATACAGTGACTAAGCACACTATCATTGAGCGTGGTAATAACGCTGAAGTCCAAGAGAACGCCCGCGAGAATAAAGAGTTATGGAACGATACCCGTAAACTGCGCCGTGAATCGATTGAAGACGACAGAGAGGCGATGGAGCATGCCCGTCAATTACGCCGTCAACATTACAAGGATGACAAGACACGGCTCTTGCAAAAGAAAGCGTGTGATATAAGTAGTAATATCTTTGCGTATTGGGAACCAGAAACCTTACGCTGTTTAGATCGTCAAACTGGAAAGACCATCATACCCTAAATCGTTATTAACACTTTTAGCAAGGAAGGATTCATGCAAAAATATTTACTTACATTGTTGATCGCCACGGCCGCATTTAATGCAAATGCCTCGTGCGAATCAGTGCAAAGCCAAATTAATCAAAAAATTATCAATAATGGTGTTCCTGAAAACAGCTTTACCTTGAAAATAGAACCCGCAAAGCAGGCGGCAAGCCAAGAGGATAAAATTATTGGTAATTGCAATAACGGGGAAAATATTATCGTTTATCAAAAAAATGATAACCAAGCAGCACACCCTGCATCCCAATAAATTGCTTCTGCCTTGCCCGACGCCGGGCGAGGTGAGTCAAACAGGCAGCCTACCGCTTGCAACGCTGAGGTTCTCTCCCTTCAAGCAAAGAGTAAAATGGGTCTTTTTGTAAAAAAAATAGGCCTCTTTTGCTATTTAAATTTATAATGTGACATAAATCACACTCTATAAAAATAGCGATGTTCTATGACAGACAATCTTAACAACCAAGTCCAGCCAGAACCCGTTTCCAGACGTGTTGCCTGGCTTCGAGTCATCTTGATGGCAATTGCCGCTTTTATCTTTAATACCACCGAGTTTGTGCCTGTCGGATTACTCACCGATATTGGTAGCAGTTTTAATATGGATTCTGAGCAAGTCGGGATCATGCTGACGATTTACGCATGGTGCGTCGCCCTCCTCTCTTTACCTTTAATGTTACTGACCCGTAATATTGAGCGTCGTTTATTGTTAACCCTATTACTCGTTATTTTTACCGCAAGTCATATTTTATCGGCCGTGGCTTGGAGTTTCGATGCCTTACTCTGGTCACGTTTTGGCATTGCAATTACCCATGCCGTATTCTGGTCAATCAATGCCTCTTTGGCTATTCGCATTGCACCGCCAGGTAAAAAAACCCAAGCCCTCAGTATGATTGCCACAGGGACCGCGTTGGCCATGGTATTAGGCGTTCCATTAGGACGTATGATTGGTCAATTGCTCGGCTGGCGCGCGACCTTTGGTGTGATTGGACTTTCTTCGTTGGCTCTTATGCTCGCGCTATTCTATAGCCTGCCCAAACTGTACAGCGAACACACCGGCTCGTTGAAAAGTGTACCCATGCTATTTAGACGTCCAGCCTTGGTCAGTATGTACCTCTTGGTGGTCATTGTGGTTACTGGGCACTATACGGCTTATAGTTATATTGAACCCTTTATCAAACAAATCGCTTTGCAAGATGGCAGTTTTACTACCCTGCTACTGTTAGTGTTTGGATTGGCTGGATTGATTGGCAGTACACTGTTTAGCTGGCTTGGTCATCGCTTTCCTTCCTCCTTGTTATTAATCGCGATCTTTCTGATCTCACTCTGTATGGCACTGTTGTCTGTGTGCGCACCTCATCAACTGGAAGTCAGTCTGTTATGCATTGTTTGGGGAATGGGGATCATGATCATCAATCTGTCCATGCAGGTGAGAGTGCTCTCTTTAGCGCCTGATGCGACGGATGTCTCTATGTCCTTAATGTCGGGGATTTATAATATCGGTATTGGTGCGGGGGCATTAGCGGGCGGACAAATCAGTCATTTTGCTGGGTTATCGGTTGTCGGATACGCAGGTGCGGCAATTGCTTTGATAAGCCTATTTTGGTGTGCTTACAGTTTCTATAAATACCCTGCGTTACGTTCAAATATGTAAGATCTCAAGCCAGCCTGCCATCAATCTTACACATAACGATGGCAAGTTGGCTGAGAGTACTGAGCCTACCATGCTAATCACGTCCACGTATTATTCTTGTTTAGTCGGGTTTCCAGCGTAGAACCCTTAGCGGTTACAACTCAGATGGATAAGATTGCCATAATGATTTAGGTGATTAAGATACATGGAAAAATCCATTGTTTACCAATTACAGTCTGAAGCTGTTAATGAGAGGCCCGGTATTATTGGACGACTAATGAAAGCTAAATTAGTCGCTTCTAAGCTAGGACTAGACGATATAACTGAAATAATAAATTTTGAATTAAACGGATACCCAGCCAGAGATTCTGTCCCTGACTATCGGAAGTTTCAGTGCCTGCCTGAAGCGTTCAATCCTTATGCTAGATGGATCCCTATAGACTTCGGGAAGCGTCACTGGTCACGGCCAATGACTGCATCACCGATGCCATAGAAGCACTGCCGATTTTCCCACACTATTTGTTTGATCCAGAAACGCTTATCAACACATTACCACAATAACGCGTTATCGTGATCTAGAAAACATTGAGGATCCGAGACCACTTATTCATAAACACGAATAACAGGAATGGGATCAATCATTCACTATCAAAATAACAGGGGACACACTGTTATTGCGACATTGAGTGTTTCCCTTCTCCCCCATAATGACAGCTGCTGAAACACGCAACGCAGCGCTCATCCTCAAATTATGGGCTGAAAAATAAGTCGAAGCCGGTGTGAGGATAAAACCCCAATGAAGAGAAGGTATTTAAAAAGGTAAAATAATAACGGGTTTATCTGTATGAATGTTTAAACAGACAATTAAAATCTCAACTTTTGTCGTAATTCGAATAGATAAGTTTACATAATTTATTCGAAGTGGAGAGTTTCAAAAAGACAAGGAAATATAATCATCGCATTAATTAACAAATACAAAAATAATATGCTAAAAAACGACCGATTTAAGTTTTAAAGCCAACATTGTTTCACTTAATAGGTGATCATTTTTATTACTGCTTACTGGCGTCAGACTCAGGTGATGAACGCTCATCATTTTTATCGGTATCTACTTCATCAGTTGCATGTTGTTTTTTCTCTTTGATTAAGCTTATTTTCTTTCCTGTTTCAATGACTTGCTTGAAGTTTGCATCCCATGCCTTACCATTTTGTTTAATATTAATCTTCATTATTTCCTCCAAATTGACTCTCAGAGAATGGCTTAATTTAATTAAATAAGTTGGGACATAATATTATTAAAATAAAACGCCAAATAAAAATTTTAAAATCTGCCGTTATCATCAAATTTATATTGGCAGCGTACCTGTAATACCAGAACAAGTCCAGTATAAAATGGTCAATTATTCATATAACATCATAATCGCATGACAGCATTGAAGAAGGTAATTTTTAGATAATTCATTTTCATACGACATCCATAAAGCGATCAAATACAGAATAATATACTTATTTTCCCTCTAATTCTTAATAGAAAAGTTTTTTTGATCGCTGATTGTCATAAAGAAAACATTACTTCGCCTTAAATTTAATAAACCAAATGAATGACCGGTGATACCCTAACAGTTGCCTCTATGGAGACAATGGTGCAGTTCTTTCTCCGTAACACCAAGATTATCGCTGGGTCGGGTTGATGCAAACCGACTGATACCCAAGCTTGAATTAGCCCGTAACAGTGTGCGCTTTCATTCAATGCCATCAGCACTATCTTGAGAATTCCTTTTGCGTGGACAGTGATGGAGCGACCTGCACATTGCTCCAACTGACGGTGCTAAGTGCATTGCCGTAGTTAAAACGCAGGAACAGCCATTTTCAGGATAAAAATGGTAGCGCAGTACGGACGGGGGAAGCATTTTCTTCCTGCACGTTTGCACTTTTGTTTGTCGGTTAATGGTGATCCTACCCTCATGGCAGGTGATGACTTGACAGGTTACTGCATTGAACGGTTCAAAATACCACGTTTGGACGCAAGACCTGAATACATTGTCATACCAGCTTTAGGATACTGACGCTGGAATACCATGCACGGTGCCGACTGGAGGGACTTTAAGATACCTGTTTCGTCCTGATTTCTGGCTGGAAAACAACGTTCGCAGGGAGGTTCCGCATCGCAAACAGCGCCTATGCATGCCCAACTGAGGCCATAACGTCTACGGTTATCGCGTTGTCTTAGGCTGGCAAAGTCAGCTTAAAAAATGGATGATTTGAACGGTGCAACTGTTGTTTTTTGTCTATAAAAATTGCTGGAATATCCTGTTGTGCCTTGACATAGCTCATCCCCGCCTCTAATCCCATGCTATAAAGTACACTTGAATACATTTCAGCCTGTAACGAACAAGGGGCACTGACACTGAGTAGATCGTTATCATATGGGATAACCGGTTTGCGGATCAAAAAGATGATGATAAAGCTTACCATAACAAATGAAATAACGTTCATAGATGCCCGTTGTCACCACCGAGAGGCCTTGTAAACCTTCAATGGTTGCAATCAATTCAGTCTGATGACCAAATGGTTTCTTTAAACCGACCGTCCACCCTTGAGGCTGGTAATAGGGTATGCCTAAGGTATGAATGTTGCCGCCTAAGTTAATTAAACCCTCGCCCATCCCCAGCTGCCTCAGGTGTTCTATCACTTGATCGACAATAAAACCTTTGGCAATCGCCCCTGCATCAGTTTCCATGCCTTTTTGTTGTAAAAATAAGCTGTGTTCCTCATAATTAACAATGATCTGCTCAGGACGAGTGAGAGACAAGCAGGCGGCGATCTGCCAAGCTTCGGGTACGTTCTGTCCAGAAAAACCCACTTTCCAACATTTAACCATCGGCCCGATGGCAAGGTTAAACACATTATCGGCTTGCAGACTAAGACGGTGCGCTAGGGCTAACACATTGAACACGGTAGTGAAGTCAATTTACGAGGCAGGATTGCCCCTTCTCGTGGCGCGGCAATGGCATCTGGCGCCACCGGTATTTTTCCACCGATAAGTGAAGGTTCAACCATACGACCACCATGATAAATTTGCAAGATGGCTTTCGACCCCTGGGTTTTAATGGCCTTTGCAATACGCGACAACCCTGCAATTTTATCATCACTGTCGATAGCTATCGCCCCCGGAAAAGCAGGACCAAGCGCGTCAACAAAACAGCATTCAACGATAACACAACCTAGTGTGCCAGCCCTGACTCGATAGTATTCAACCAAATCGCTGGTGACTCCCCCATCAAAATAACCGCAGCATGTGGTCATTGGTGCCATCACCAAACGATTTTTTAATACTGCACCTTGGGGTAAAGTTAAAGGATTGAGTAAAGGGGTAAGCGTATTCATAATATCGAACTCCAGCGGGTCAACAGGCGTTTTTTCTTCAGGCTGACGGATGTTCTGATATAAAACAAATAATCCATTTTAATTTTAAGTGCAATGATAATGAATAGATTTAACTTTGACTTTATAGAAAAATTTGGATGATTTAACATGACAGAAATATTTTAACTATTCAGCAACATTGTCGGCCAATATAATTAACTGAGTCAGATTATTTTCAACTAGATCGTATAATACTTGATTAAAATACGCTGGTATCATTATAAAATCAATATATATCAATACATTATATTAAATATCTTTATTGCAAATCTTTCTTGATATTTTTATTTTAAATAACAAATAAATATTACTTTAACTCTTTAACTCTAGGCGTTATATTTTATTAAATCAATTCAACAAGACCTGTTTTCTCTTGTTACCTTTATAGGAAAAATTCGGTAATTAAATAATATTTACTGGATAATTATAGCACTGATCGCCCACCTAACTGACAGAGTAAGCATATGAAAGCAGACACCTCTAAAGTTAATACTAGTAATTCTAAAAACGTCTCAGAAAAAAGTAAAAAGCTGAATATCCTTATTTCCCTTTCACCTTTTATTGTTGCTATCATCTTATTATTTACTCCGGTCCCCAATGGATTAATGCCTTATGCGTGGCATTTCTTTGCCCTATTTATGGGTGTCATTGTCGGACTGATTTTAGAACCATTACCTGGTGCTGTAATTGGACTAACAGGTGTGGTGATTGTCTCTATTTTCAGTCAATGGCTACTCTTTAGTCCGAAGGAGTTGGCTCTACCTCATTTCAATACCGGTATCGAATCATTTCGGTGGGCGGTCAGTGGATTCAATAATTCAACCGTATGGCTTATCTTCGGTGCTTTTATGTTCGCTGCGGGATACGATAAAACTCAACTCGGTCGACGTATAGCTTTGTTGCTGGTTAAATATTTAGGTAGACGAAGTCTAACATTAGGCTATGCAATCACCTTTGCTGATCTGTTTTTAGCGCCTTTCACGCCTTCCTGCACCGCCCGCAGTGGCGGCACCATTTATCCTATTATTGCTAATCTTCCTGCGCTGTATGATTCGGCTCCCCATCATCCAAGTGCAAGACGCATTGGATCGTATTTAATGTGGATTGCCATCAGTGCCACCTGTGTGACCAGTTCCCTCTTTTTATCTGCCCTTGCCCCAAACCTTTTAGCCTTAGCACTGATAAAAAGTCTCATTGGACTGGATATTTCTTGGACAACATGGTTTGTCGCTTTTTTGCCTGTTGGTATTATCTTGATCCTCGCCGTCCCGCTACTCACTTACTGGCTTTATCCGCCCGAGGTCAAAGTCAACCATGACGTTCCACTGTGGGCAACTGCCGAATTAAAAAAGTTAGGCAAATTGTCATCCCATGAAGTGCTACTATTAATTTTTGTGTTCTGTGCACTATTAATGTGGATATTCGCGACCAGCATAATTGAACCCGCGATGGCAGCATTACTCGTGATTATCATGATGCTATGGTGCCGCGTGCTTGATTGGAAAGATATTATCAGCAATAACGCCGCGTGGAATACCTTTGTCTGGTTTGCTACCCTCGTCGCACTGGCTGACGGATTATCTCGCGTGGGCTTTATTACTTGGTTGGGCCTACAAGGCAGTCATTGGCTTGCGGGTATGGATCCGAGTCTTGCCACCCTCGTATTAATTCTGGCGTTTTATCTGCTGCATTACTTATTTGCTAGTACGACAGCACACACCACCGCCCTTTTGCCTGCCATGCTTTCTATCGCCGCATCAATACCCGCGGTAAATATCAAAGTATTTTGCTTGATCCTTTGTACCTCCCTCGGATTAATGGGCATTCTCACTCCTTATGGTACAGGCCCAAGCCCTATCTATTTTGGCAGTGGCTATCTGCCCGCCAAAGATTACTGGCGACTCGGTACGATTTTTGGTGCGATTTTTTTACTGGTATTATTGATTATCGGCTATCCTTGGATTTCATTCTGGTTTTAAATCTGCCCCTGTATTACCTGTGTCATACCTCAAGTATGGCACAGCAATAGGATGGCAGAGTCTATGCTCAACATAGGTAACTTAGCGTATTATCGCTGCCAGGCATTGTAACGTTGTGTCATCACTCAATTCGCTTTCATATTACTGACGCTTTCAGACATCTGAAAAATCGCAACGCAGGGTCAGAAACGGTCATAAATTCACATTAGGGTAGTCCTTGGTGAAGGTCGCACGCAGCCCTCTCCCGCGCTGACTTCACCGCGGTTGATCCTTCAAAATGCCTGTATTGACTGTTTGGTATTTGTTGTTTTTTCTTTTTATAATACAATGTATGTTGTAACTAAAATCTTTATTAACACCTCATGCTTCATCACGGTATCCAACTCAAATAAAATCTAAATGAGGAAAATCAACCCGCGGCAATCCGTCACCGTACTCACGCAGACCAAGCAACAGCGTCACGTCTACCAACGTAATGTATTACCTTGATAGTCCACGTAATAATGCCCTATCAATCCTTGGTATTTTTCTAACTGATGAATTAATCCCTCAACACTCTGCTGTACCGTGACAGGAGCCTCTTCCCCTCCCATTTCTGTCTGTACCCAGCCAGGATGGAGAGATAACAGACAAGACCCCGCGATCTCAACATCAGGTAGCATTGATCGAACTAACATATTGAGCGCAGCTTTGCTGGCCGAATACAGTGGCATCGTGGCAAAACTATTTTCATGTAAACTGGCCATGGCTGAACTGGTAAAGGCCAAAACGCCACCCGCGCGCAGACGAGGAAGGAGTTGATTTGCTAATCTCACCGGCGCAAAGGTATTGGTCTTAAATAATTGCATTAATTGCTCGTCATTGGCCTCCATCAGGGACTGCGCGGCTGGCCCATAAATCCCCGCATTGATCAATACGACATCAAATTCGCTGCCCGCAAGTGCGTGAACAAAGGCTTGTACTGATTGTGCATTATCCAAGTCTAGGGCGAGCCAATTTGCCGGTACGGCGTCGGTGAGCGGAGAAGCTTGGCGGTAGCTTGCCGTCACTCGATACCCCTTGGTAAGTAACCTTTCTGTCAAGGCCAAGCCGATCCCACGTGATGCGCCAACAATCAGTGCATTACCTGCCATTGCCATTTTTTTCTCCTGAATTCCTGATCTATGTTGAGTCACTCTAGCAGTGATCCTTCGATCAAACGTTCTGTTCTGTGCTGAAATTCTAGCGCGAACATTGAGGCTAGAATACTTGACTCATTTACTCAGATATGATTGAATAATTCTCAATTCGATTTGGATTAATGGGTGAGACAGGCCGATGACTTCCCTAAAATCCGCTGAAAATCACACTGTCATTGTCAATGATTATCCAGTGTTCACTAAAACTGAATCGATTCAATTTGAACTTGAGATGTCAATTTATTATCAGGATATGCTTTCATGACCCGCTTCCCGCCACGCTCTGCTAAAAACAACAGAGTGATGCCTTTGCATTACAGTGTTTATCTGCTTACCTGCCTTGCCCCCAGTTCGTTAGTGAAGGCACAAACCGAAACGATCACCGTTGTGGGTGAGAAAAACGAGAGCAGTTATACACGTGAAGCAACCCAAATAAGCAGCAGGCAGCCGACACGCCAACTGGAGGATCCTCAGTCTGTCAGTGTGGTGACAACACAGCAATTAGCCGATTATCAAACCCGCAGCCTTAATGAGGCCCTCAGATTTGTCAGTGGTGTCAGTGAAGCTAACACGCTGGCCGGAACCGAGGATGGCTTTACTCGTCGTGGGTTCGGCTCCAATTCAGATGGTTCAATCTATCGTGATGGTGTACGCAGTAGTCAAGGCCTGAATTTGAATGCCAGTACTGATCGTGTCGAAGTATTAAAAGGGTCCGCCTCATTACTGTATGGGATCCAAAATCCGGGTGGGGTGATCAATGTGATTTCTAAACAACCCCAATTTCAATGGCAGCGCCAACTGAGTGTCCGTATGCCTTCAACTGGCGGCGCGAGTGGTCTAGTTGATATCACAGGCCCCATCGCGAAAGGGCTCGCATTTCGAATGATTGCGGAAAAACAGCGACAACACTACTGGCGAAATTTTGGTTTAGACAAGAATCAACTCTTGGCACCATCGCTACAATGGTACGGTGATAACGCCAGTTTTTACCTCAGTTATCAAGATTTTCAGTATGATATTCCCTATGACCGTGGGAGTGCATTCATTGACGGCACCCCCATAGACAACATGTATAAAAATCGATTAGATGATAAAGCCAATCACGCTTGGGGTCACAATAAAACCTTTAATACCCATTATGACTGGCAATTTAATCCGGACTGGAGTACGCGGCTGACCTTCGGTTCCAATCAGCGTCAATACAGTAACAATGAAGTGCGTGTGACTCAAATCAATCCACTTACCGGCCAAGTGAGCCGCCGAGCCGATGCCAATCGAGGCTTCAATCATAAAACGCGATATATATCATGGGATCTCATGGGTAACACATCTGTACTTGGCATGCGACATGATTTACTGTTGGGTGTTGATTCAGAAATGACTCAAACCTATCGCGCCCATCAGTACCAAGGTAAGACTAACCGTGACTTTAATTTCTATCAGCCACAGTATGATAAACTGAGCCCTATCACGGATCGCAGCACGGAAAAAACGGCTAACGCTAACAATCTCAATCGTATTGACACGCAGTCTGCTTATTTCAAGGACAGTCTACACCTCTCCTCTGATTGGATCGTTGTTGTCGGTGGGCGTTATCAGCATTATAAGCAACGCGCCTCACATCAATTTGATCCTATTATCACCACGTTTAATGATTCTGGCAATCAGTTTTTGTCACAAACCGGCATCGTGTATAAATTGACACCCGATGTGTCTTGGTACAGCAGTGTCAGTCAATCGTTTACCCCGTCAACCGACGTTGATGATAACGGTAACACGGTCAGTCCAGAACGTGGCATAACTTATGAAATGGGCGGGAAGTGGCAGATACAGCCTGATTTATTAGCGACCCTTGCTTTCTATCGGATCGATGAAAAAGACATGTCCTTAAGTGTCAATGGCTTGACTCACCTTATTGATAAAGCACGTTCCTCTGGCGCAGAATTAGAGCTGAATGGTCAATTATCCCCCTCTTGGCAATTCAGCGCCAATTACAGCTACGATCGGGCTATTCTGATTAAAGACAGTGTGGATCCTGCTAATCAAGGCCACCGATTGCAAAACGCACCCCGCCATGCTGCGGCACTGTATCTGAGCCATGATATTGATACGTTGCCAATACCGGGTCAAATTCGCATTGGCGGCGGTGGACGTTATGTTGGCAACCGAGCGGGGGATCCTGAGAACAGTTTTACCTTACCGGATTATTTAGTGGCGGACAGTTTTATTAGATGGCAACAAACGGTCGCAGGTCAGACAATGCGTCTGCAACTTAATGTGAATAACCTGTTTAATCAGCACTATTACAGTTCGAGTGGTGGTAATCTCCGAGTCAGAAATGGCGAAACACGTAATATGGTGGTGCAAGCCAGTGTCGATTTTTAATACGTTAGCAGGTTTATGCCTGCTACTGACTGTGTTGATGGTTCCCGTATGCCAAGCAAAGCGGGTCACGGATATTGCAGGTCATCAGGTGACGATTCCTGACAACCCTTCACGTATCATTGTCGGTGAGAGTCGGATGCTCTACAGTATTCTCCTGCTGCAGCCCGACAATCCAACCGCACATATTCTCGCATGGCCACAGGATCTGCAGCAGTATGATCCCCAAACCTATCAGCTTGTCAGTCACACTTTCCCTCAACTGACAAAAGTGATCCCGTTAACCACGTCGGGAGTTGGGGGGCTTGATCCTGAACAGGTGCTCGCCTTGAAGCCTGATTTATTGATTTTGCCCATTACCGCACAACAAAATCAGCCTAATACCTTATTAAATGCCCTGCAAAGCAGTGGGATCCCAGTGATTTATGTCGACTTCCGAGTGCATTTATTACGCAATACAGTCAGTAGTCTGCGTCTGTTAGGTGAGGTATTGAATCAAAAAACCAAAGCTGAAGAATTTATTAAACTTTATCAAACACACATGAATGTGATTGCTCAGCGATTAGCACAGGCAAACTTACCAAAACCCAAAGTACTCTTACAACTTCATTTGGGACGCCGTCATGAATGCTGTGTCACCGCGGTCAACGGCAGCTTGGGCGAGCTACTGAATTTTGCGGGCGGAGAAAATATTGCGGCCAATGAGGTCAGTGAGGTATTTGGCAAAATGAGTGAGGAAGCCGTGTTAGCGGCCCAACCTGACTTCTATTTTGCCACAGGAATGGCAGACAGTCAGCGTCAACAACAACTGCAAATGGGACCTTACATCTCAGTACAACAGACCAGAAACAGCTTGCAGTTACTGGTCAGTCAAAATCCGGTTTTAAAGCACCTTGCGGCGTGGAAAAACAATAAAACGGCGACAATATGGCATAATTTCTACCTCACACCTTGGCATGTGGCTGCGGTCGAATTTATGGCAAAAACACTGTATCCTTCCCTATTTCCAGACCTCACCCCTCAGCAAACCTTACAAAGGATCCTGACCGATTTCTGCCATTTACCAGCAGAGGGAAGCTGGCTAGACAGGCCAGAGGCAACATCAACACCCAATGACTCAAACTTACCACAATGAGATAACGTGAAGAAAACATCACGAATCAACTTAGCCAAAATACCAGTAAAACCTCGTACAATTGAGCTCAAAGATCAGAATGCTCACTTGGCATTTCCCGAAATGATACATCGGCTTTCAGCATTTCCATTGTAGTTTTGCCAGCACGATAGGCGAAATCGTATCTACCCTTCCCCGACGCTGAGCGGGGTGAGGCCTGAAGTTCAAACGAAAGGCTTGAGTGATCATCAGGATTGAAATACAAATCACTCTGAACGTATGGAAGTGGTATCGACACAATCATCGCCTTTAAAAAAACGATAAGAGCAAGCGTGTCAGTGTTCGGCGTAAAATCGGGCAGGCATTTTCAAACAGACATTGCAGCATTAGCCAGTACCGCTGCACTTTACAAACACAGCGGCTCATTGGGGTTTATCTTTTATTCAGTTAATGATGAGGATATTTTTCAACCAAGGCTTGGGCGATTGCTAACGTTTCCGCATCAGGGATCCCCAAATAATTGGTTGGCCTGAAGTGCATCTGAAATGCGATTATTGCATCTGTGGTCGCCTTATCAAGCTGGCCTGTTTGTGGGATCTGATAACCGTACTTATGCAACACATTTTGTAAAGTCAGGATATCAGCCAATTGATGTGGATCTTTGCCAACCAAGTACTTGGTTACTGTTGCCTTATCAGGCCAAGCACCAATTCCCTGTTCAGCCAATTGTTGCCAAGGGAATAAAGGACCTGGATCCTGTTTACGCCCTGGTGCAATATCACTGTGCCCGACCACATTGGTTGGACTGATTTTATTACGCGTGATAATGTCTTTAGCAAGGGCAGAGATGAGTTTGATTTGTGCTTGATTATAAGGATACCAATGCCGATTCCCAAGCATATCCACGCTATAGCCAAGGTTGACAATTTCAATGCCAATGCTGCTTTCATTGAGGTTACCACGTCCCTGCCAATAACTGACACCTGCATGCCAAGCCCGATTTTGCTCTTGGACAAGTTGCCAGACTACAGGTAAATCATCTTTGATTGGTGGAATTTCCGGTACCAAATAATGGGCGCTAACCTGTTGTGTTGTTAGTGTCTTCAGTGAGCGTTGTTGATCCAGTGCCGTATAATGCATAACCAAAGACTTGATACGATTATCACTACCTAAAGCAGGATGCTCTTGGTTAGCATAATATCCCTCTCTAGGCTGATCAATCACAGGTTTTGTTGCACAACCCCCGAGGCTAGCTGCGATAAATATCCCTAGGATCCAATGGGATTTACCGGTGACAGACTTTTTATTCCTAAACAAATACATATCCTTGCGCCCTATCGATAAGTGAACATTCAAAATAGTGAGTTGACTTCGCAGTCATGACTTACCTGAGTCGAATATAATTTAACTCAATCATTACCATGATATTATACCTTAAATAATGACTATCATGAAGGATAGACTTAATACTCTTACCTAGCAATTATCCGCTTTTTACCCGTTTTGTTAACCAATCTTACTCTACCGCTCTGCGCCAGACAGATAATGTTAATAATAAAAAAAGATAACTGACGATCATCGCTGCAGGCAGTAAGCTTGTCGCGCCGTATTGATGAGTAATCATGGGGATCAATAATGCACTCAACCCATATCCTAGTGTGTGGCTTGTCGCAATATACCCCGCCCCCTTACCACTGGTCAGCTGTTCATTAAGTAATAATTGATACGCAGGCGTCACCATGGCCGCGCCTATGGCGTTAATCGTCATACCAAGATAAAAGGCCCACAATGATTGCAGGATCATTAAACTTAACCCCATGGCCAACAAGACGGCGCCTGACAGTAATAAATACCTTGCGCTGAAGTATTGTGGCCGAATAATTATCATTTGGGTCGCTAACGTGCTCAACGCTGCCAAGCTAAGCGCCAGTGCAACGGCGTGACTAATTTGCTCAGACGCCAACACGCCAGACTGGTTTAGGTGCGATGATAACGCAAGTTGCAGTAGACTTATTGTCAGCGCCAATAATGTTGCTAGGCACAACCAAGGCCAGTGTCGCAGACGCAATGTGACTGATTGAGTGGCAGCACGCGCTAACGCTTTATTGTTTGTTTGCTTTATCACTAAGACAACAGCCAAGAGTGGCGCTATCGCCATCAAGGCTAAGGGAGCCAATGGATCAACAGCTAACAGTCCCGCGGCAAGCGGGGGGCCTAATAAACGACCTAAACTTAGCCCCGAGCTAATAACCGCTAATGCTGACATGCGATGTTGCTCACCTTTACGCTGCATCGACCATGTTTGAGCGGCAGGAACCAAACCAGACACCGTCGCCCCATAAATCAATCGCGATAAAATTAATCCCGTCAACCCGAGGTAAAAAGGCATTTTCCCCACGTGCATACCATAAACAGAACCCGCCATGATGGTGAAACTGGTGAGATAACCAACCAACGCAGCGAGTACCACCCATTTACATCCTCTTTGTTCAGCCACTTTCCCCCACCAAGGCGAGCAAGGTAAGAAAAGCATCGATCCAAACATCAGTAATCCTGCCCAGATTGAGAGAGACAATCCGGTCATTTGCACTAATTGAGGCAACATCACCAATAAACCATTTTGTCCAATACCCAGTAGGCCTGCACACAATGCCAGCGGCCAAATCGGCTGGACTTTCACAACGACTGCATGGACTGCCATTAATGCGATTCTCCACCTTGGTTGATCAGATAACACTGACTTAATCTGACGTAAATATTACAAAAATAGTTGTCTCTGTAAATATAATCATTATTATATAGAGAATCATTATCATTTAGATTTAGGTTTCTATCGATAAACCCGTCCTCACCGGAGAGTGTAAGTTAAATGTCCAAGGCTAATCAGCAACACGCCGTTGATGTCGCTGCGCAATGTTTTCTCAACGCCATGCTACGAGAAACCAATGACTGGCAGTATCATGCCAGTGCGAATGACACCAGAATCGGCTTCATACAGATACCTTTAGTTGACCAGAGCTATCTGCATATTGATGTTATCTACTTTTCTGTCACACAGCATCATCAGTATGCGTTCCCTGCCCGACGAGTATTTGAACAGGGTGAACAGCAGGATCTGGACTTTGCACAATGGGTCGATTGTCTTTTATCCCGTCCCACAATCCGAGGTCATTTAGCACCCGCAACGCTCGCCCAGTTCCGTCAGCACGTGCTAGCCAGTCACCAGCATACTTGGCAAGCTATTGTTCATCGCCAAGACTGGGTAACGTTGCGTGATCATCCGTTGAATTTTGCCCAAGCGGAACAAGCGCTGTTGGTTGGACATGCTTTCCATCCCGCCCCTAAATCCCATCACCCATTTACGGAAAGTGAAGCACGACGCTACTTACCTGATTATGCTTGCCGCTTTCCACTACAGTGGTTTGCTGTCAATAAAAATCACGTAAAAGGCAAAAGTCTGCATCTCGATTTAGCGCAACGCTTGCGCCGCTTCGCACAACAAAGTGCACCGCAGTTGCTTTCCCATTTTACGGACGACGTGTGGTTACTGCCCATGCATCCTTGGCAGGCCAAATTTCTGTTATCAGGCCCCTTCTGTCAGGACTTGCAGGCAAGAGGTTTGTTAACGGATCTGGGCGAAGCTGGATTAGATTGGCTACCCACCAGCTCCTGTCGTTCTCTGTATCAGCCTGAATGCAACGATATGATTAAGTTCTCACTCAGTGTTCGTCTGACCAATTCAATCAGAACCTTATCAGTAAAGGAAGTCGAGCGCGGTATCCTTCTAGCCAAACTGGCAAACACCCAAGACTGGCAGCAAATACAGATGGATTTTCCCCATTTACAGATTATGCAAGAGGACGCCTATGCTGCGCTGTGTGATGATAAAGGGCAGATCCAAGCGCAAAGTTTGATTGCGTTACGGGTCAACCTATTGGTGAAAGTCCCTGACCAACAGACCAATGTGTTGGTCAGTTTAACTCAAGCTGCGGCCGATGGCGGTGATAGTCTACTGGCTTGTTGTATTCACCGCATGAGCCAACGGCTTAATGTGACAACGTCACAAGCGGCGCGACACTGGTTAACGGCCTATTGCCAGCAGATCTTATTGCCTTTATTTAAACTGCAAGCCAATTATGGTCTCGTGTTATTGGCACACCAGCAAAACATTTTAGTACAGATGGCGCAAGATCTGCCAACCGGGCTGATTTATCGGGATTGTCAGGGCAGCGCCTACACTGAATTGGCTGCGCCTTGGCTACAAAAAATCGGACACGCACAGCCTGAAAATCAGTTTAGCCAAGCGCAGTTGCTGCGCTATTTCCCTTATTATTTATTAGTCAACTCCACCCTCGCAGTGACAGCCGCAATGGCACAAGCAGGATTCGCCTCAGAATCTGAGCTGATGGATATTGTCAAGCAGCACCTGCAAGGTTTACGGGGATCAGTTAAAGACAGTCGCTGCCTAGATTATGTGTTGGATGCCAGTCATTGGCAGTGTAAAGGTAATTTCTTTTGCTATTTGCATGATCACAATGAAAACACAATCGTCGATCCCGCCATTATTTACTTTGATTTTGTTAATCCCTTTGTCAAGGAGCCGATGTGATACCAGCCGCCCATATTATTCATCAGCACGCGGGATTTTATTGCCGTCAAACCCATTCCCCGCTGCCTTTAACACTCGGATTTGATGGCAGTGCAATCCTGCAACGCCTGACATCGTTACCCGCACATTGGCTGGTCAGTGCATTGGATCAACTGTTAATTGCCGCCCCAACCCTGACTGGCATAGCCTTGCCTTGGCAGCAATGGCAGGATGAGCCGCAAGCCCAGCAACTGTATCAGCATTTGCATTGTGATTACGTCTCACGCCAACAATTCTGGCAATTGCCGTTGTGGCGGGTAGCAAGACACACTGAATCCCCCTCCTCGGCTGAATTTGATCCGAGCAGCAACCTTTTTATTCCCACACGGCCAAAGGCGCCTCAGGGTGAAGTGTACCGACGTTATGATCCCCGCATTAAAAAGACCTTAAGTTTCCGTGTTGCCGATCCTGCCTTGGATGCCGAGTTATTTACTCGTTGGATGAATGAACCCAGAGTCAATGCTTTCTGGGAAATGCGTGGCCCCCTTGCTCAACAACACGCGTATTTACAGCAATTACTGGATAAAAAAGGGATTTACCCTTTAATTGGTTGCTTTGACGATCTTCCCTTCGGTTATTTTGAAGTGTATTGGGCCGCAGAAGATCGGATCGGCCGTCATTATCGTTGGCAGCCTTATGACCGTGGCATGCACCTGTTGGTTGGCGAACAGCAATTTCGCGGTGCCCATTATGTCAGTAGTTGGTTACGAGGACTCAGCCACTATTTGTGGTTGGATGAACGGCGTACACAACGGCTGGTTGCTGAACCACGATTTGATAATGCTCGATTATTCAGGCATTTACCTGATGCTGGATTTGAAACAGTCAAACAGTTTGATTTCCCTCATAAACGCTCAAGACTGATCACCTTGCATCGTCAACATTTTTTCTCTGAGGTTGGCTTATGAGTAAGCAATTATGGCAATCCGTCAATCAGCGCTTGATCGCCAAGATATTGGCTGAACTCGACTATGAACAGATCCTTAAGGCGATCGCGTCCCCAGACAACCCCAACCATTATCAGATCGAGGTGGCAGGGCACAGTTGGTCATTCACCGCCCACCGTGGGATCTGGGGTTGGTTACATATTGATAATGACAGTATACAAACAGACACCTTAGGCCAGCAGGAAGCGGAGAGTCTGTTTTTACAGTTGGCTGAAGTCTTAGCAATGAACTCAGCAGACATTGCCGCCCATTTGACCGACCTTTATGCCACGCTGCGCGCCGATATGCAGCTGATGCAAGCGCGTCGAGGATTAAGCGCCGATCAACTGATTGACCTGCACCCAGATCAAATGCAATGCTTGTTAAGTGGCCATCCTAAATTTATTTTTAATAAGGGACGCCGGGGCTTTGGGTTGGAGGCATTGCAATGTTATGCCCCCGAATACAGCGGTCGCTTTCAGTTGTTATGGGTTGCCATTGAAAAGTCAGCGTTTCATTGGAGCCAAGATCAACAATGCCACCTGAACGATCTCTTGGACAGCGCGCTGGATAAGCAACAGCGTCAGCAATTCGAACAGTGTTGGCAACAGAAATCGTTAGATTCGAACTGGATCCCTGTGCCGCTCCATCCTTGGCAGTGGCAACAGCATATTGCTCTTCATTTTCTGCCGCAACTCGCTCGACAAGAAATCATTTTACTGGGTTCGTTTGGTGATCACTATCTGGCTCAACAATCCCTCAGGACTTTGACCAACATCACACGTCGAGTGGATTATGACATCAAGCTCCCGCTTACTGTCTACAACACATCGTGTTATCGCGGTATCCCAGGAAAGTATATTGAGGCAGGGCCTTTGGCCTCGCGTTGGTTAACACAGATCTTCAATGAGGATGTGTTATTGCGTCAGTCCGGCGCAACGGTACTGGCTGAGCCGGCGGCCGGCTATTACGCTCACCCCGCTTATCAACGCTTGCCTGACGCACCCTACCGCTATCAAGAAATGTTAGGCGTGATTTGGCGAGAGAGCCCGCAACGTTATTTAAAAGCGGATGAGCAAGCCATCTTAATGGCAACCCTTATGGAATGCGATGAGCAGGGCACCCCTTTAATCAGTGCTTATATCCAACGCTCAGGTTTGGACAGTGCAGGTTGGTTACAACGCTTATTCGAGGTCGTCGTTATCCCCTACTATCACCTCTTGTGTTGCTACGGTGTGTCGTTGATTGCCCATGGACAGAACGTAACACTGGTCATTCGAGATCACATTCCGGTACGGATCTTGGTGAAAGATTTTCAAGGAGATATGCGCTTGGTCGATCTGGATTTTGCAGAATCTCACTCCCTGCCTGACACAGTACGTGCCGTTACGGCTAGACTCAGTGCCGACTATATTATTCACGATTTACAAACCGGACACTTTGTGACGGTTTTACGTTTTATCTCAGGATTAATGTTGAAAACAGGCTTCAGTGAACAGCGATTTTATCGAATTTTAGCCGAGGTCTTGCAACGTTACATGCAACAACATCCACAATGGGCGGATCGTTTTCGCCTGTTTGATTTGTTCAAAGAACAGATCATTCGCGTGGTGTTAAACCCCGTTAAACTGACCTTTAGTGAGCAGGATGACGGTAATCGCATGCTGCCACAATATCAAACAGACCTGATCAACCCACTGTATCAGGTGACAATGGAGGCTAAAAATGAAAGTCTATGATTTTATTGGTATCGGCATTGGTCCCTTCAACCTGAGCATTGCGGCATTGTCAGAAAAAATCAGTGACTTTTCAACGCTGTTCCTCGAAGCGAAACCGGCTTTCTCTTGGCATCCAGGCCTGATGGTTCCGGAGTGCCATATGCAGACCGGCTTTCTGAAAGATCTCGTGACAGCGGTCGATCCGACCAATCCTTATAGTTTCCTCAACTATCTGGTTCAAAGGAAGAAATTCTATCGGTTTGTGACAACAGAACAACAGAATCTCTCAAGAGAAGAGTTTGCTGATTATCTTACTTGGACTGCGCGCCAGCTGACTAATTTGTCCTTTAATCAGCAAGTCAGTCGAATAGATTATGATACCGAGCACAAATGGTTTGTCATTGAAACCCAACAAGACAGGTATTACGCGCGGCACATTTGTCAAGGTATTGGTAAAAAGCTTGCCCTCCCCGACTGCATTGAGCAAAGCAATTCAGCCTGTTTCCATGCCAGTGAAATGATGCTGCGATCGCCCTCACTGCTGAATAAACGCGTTACGATTGTCGGCGGAGGACAAAGTGGCGCCGATCTATTTTTAAACATTTTTCGTGGAGAGTGGGGGCAACCACGGGCACTGAATTGGGTATCTCGCCGTAATAATTTTAATGCGTTAGATGAAGCGGCGTTTGCTAACGAATATTTCACGCCGGATTATCTGTCCAGTTTTTCACGCTTAGATGACAAGGTTCGCGATAGCCTGCTTCAAGAGCAGAAAATGACCTCTGATGGCATCACCAATGCCTCCCTGTTAGCGATTTACCGGGCAATGTATCATCAATTTGATGTCCTCCGAGATCCCATTTGGGCTCACTTATATCCATCACGATCGGTCACCCGCATACAAAATGACGCCCAAGGGCAGATCGTGCAATTGATCCATCATCTCGATCAACAGCGTGAGCAGCTGCACAGTGACATTACCATTTTTGCGACAGGCTATTTGCCTGCCACTGCCGATTTTATGGCGCCCTTGGCGGATAAGCTTGTACGCGATGATCAACAAAGATTACAAATCAATACGGATTTTACTTTGCAATGGCAACACAGTGCAGAGAATAAAATCTTTGCGCTGAATGCCGGTATGCACAATCTGGGTATCGCAGAGCCACAACTCAGCTTAATGGCGTGGCGGGCTGCGACCGTGATCAATACGGCATACAACAAACCGCACTTTGACCTATCCACCAGCCCTGCCATTATCCAGTGGCTTTCACAAACGACCAACACCACTCACAGTCGCCACCAGGCCGGCTCGTTGAGTGCGACCTTATTGTAATGATGGGAAACGAATGATCATGACACGACATGCTTTATGGAAATTGAACCCCTGTTTATTCGCCATGATTTCTACTTACTCGTTTGCGACCTATGCGGCGGAAAACGTGATTGTCTCTGCCAGCAGAACCAACCACAGTATTGCTGATATGGCTCAAACCACCTGGATCATTGACCAAGCCGCCATCGAACAACAAGTCCAAGGTGGTAAAGAATTAAAAGAAGTCCTTGCTCAGTTAATACCGGGAATGGATGTCAGTAGTCAGGGTAGAACGAACTATGGCATGAACATGCGTGGCCGCGCCATGATGGTGATGGTCGATGGTGTGAGATTGAATTCATCACGCAGCGACAGTCGGCAACTTGATGCCATCGATCCCTTTAATATCGAGCGAATTGAAGTCATTTCTGGGGCCACCTCGTTATACGGCGGGGGCAGTACAGGCGGCTTAATTAATCTTGTCACGAAAAAAGGGCAGCCGGGTACGGCGGTCGAATTTCAGACTGGCATACAATCTGGCTTTCGTCATCATACCGATCATGACCAGAATATTGATGCTGCACTGAGTGGAGGCACTGAACGCGCGTCAGGCCGTGTTTCTTTCGGCTATCAGCGCTATGGCGGCGGGTTCGATGGTAAAGGGCAACCGATTATCATTGATAATACACAAACAGGTCTCCAGTATTCAGACAAGCTGGATATCATGGGGACAGGCACACTCAATATTGATCCCCATCAACAATTGCAACTCACCACGCAGTATTATCGCAGTCAAGCTGACGGTGATCATGGCTTAAATCTTGGCAAAAATTTTTCTGCCGTCACCGGCGCTGGCCATGCCTATAATGCGAATAACTTGGATTCAGATCGCCTACCCGGTACAGAGCGTCATCTGGTCAGTTTACAGTATTCCCATGATGATTTTTGGCATCAACAACTGGTTGCACAAATTTATTATCGTGACGAAAATTTATCCTTCTACCCGTTTCCAACCTTATCTCAGGGCAAAGTCAGCAGCATTGGCGCTTCAAGCCAAAAAACTGATTTTTATGGTGGTAAACTGACACTCAACAGTAAACCGATCCACGATCTTAGCCTAACATGGGGAATGGATGCAGATCACGAATCCTTTAGAGCAGATCAGCAATTTTTTGATTTGGCCACTGCGGCAGAAAGCGGCGGTATGAAGCTGAAAGACGCTTACAAAGTGGGGCGTTATCCGGGTTATACCATTACCAATCTCGCCCCTTTTTTGCAAAGCAGCTATGACGCTGGCCCCCTTACTCTGAGCGGTGGTGTGCGTTACCAATATACCCAGAATAATGTAAATGATTTTGTTCCTTATACTCAACAACAGCAGCTCGCGACGGGTAAAATCACGTCTGCCGATAGCGTTGCAGGTGGCAGCACCCATTACAATAATCTGTTAGTCAATGCCGGCATTCTTGGTCATTTAACTGAACGTCAGCAACTTTGGCTCAATTTCTCTCAGGGCTTCGAAATTCCTGACGTGGCAAAGTACTATGGCACTGGCACCTATGACACCAAAAATGGCCATGCTAAATTACTAAAAAGTGTTAATGTCAATGACTCGACACTGGATGGTATTAAGGTAAATAGCTGGGAATTAGGCTGGCGCTATAATGGTGATAATTTGGTCACGCAAATCGCCAGCTATCTGTCCATGTCAAATAAAACCATCACTATCGACAAACGCAATATGAATATTAATCTCGATGATGACAAACGACGGATCTATGGTATTGAAGGTCAGGCAGACTATGCTTTTGGCCAAACTGCGTGGAGTAGTGGTGCCAATTTTAATTTGATCAAGTCAGAAACCCAAGTCAAAGGACAATGGCAAAAATTGACCGTTGACAGTGCCAGCCCCTCAAAAGTCAGTGCTTGGTTAGGCTGGACACCGGGCGATCTGTCATTGCGTGTGCAAAGTACACAAAACTTCTCAGTTTCGGACGACAGCGGCAAGAAAATCAAGGGTTACAATCTGGTCGACTTGATTGGTAGTTACCAATTACCTGTCGGTAAAATCAGCTTCAGTGTTGATAATTTACTCGATAAAAATTACACCACGACCTGGGGACAACGTGCGCCCGGATTATACAGCCCCACTTATGGCTCACCGGATCTGTACACTTACAAAGGGAGAGGCCGCACCTACGGCATGAGTTATTCCGTCTTATTTTAACATTGAGATAAGATAACGGGGCTAACTGAATCGGTCTGCCGAGGTTAGCCTCACTCCTCCTATCAAATCAACGATACCGGCTGACTTTGCCCCCTCTCACTCACCAACACCAAATCAACAGCGCCTAAAAAACCAATACAATGCGCGGTGAGTTAACTGAGGCGTGGCTCCCTTTGACTGTTTGCCCGTTGATGTTATCTTCCTCTTGATTTTATCCGCATACTTGGATGAGTAATAAGGCATAAACATTGGCGTTGCATTGACCCAATACCACTGATTACCCGAGATAACGTGGTGTGATCCTGCTGTGCAACCTTGCCATCGCGTGATGCGAGCAATGCGGATTGTTTGCGAGTTAAGGTCGTTCTGCTACGGGGCCGGTCACTTCAGCGTCACTGTTTAAGTCAAGATCAACCCCGTCACCACGCAAACTGGATAGACTGTTAAAGGTCATGCCTGTTGAGGCCGCAGGCGCCCGTTCAAAAGCCCGTGCCGGACCGGTCACTTCAGCGTCGCTGTTTAAGTCAAGATCAACCCCGTCACCATGCAACCTCGCCTGATTGGCATCGGGTGCCATTGCCGAATAAGCAGAAGAGCCAGCCTCATCATGGTCAGGATCAAAATGCCACCCCGACCAATCCGAGCCGGGTAACTGAAAGGAATCAGACACATTGTCGTCAGCCGCGCGCAAATTGCCTTGACCCGTCTCAGGTGCCATTGCCGAATAAGCAGAAGAGCCAACCTCATCATGGTCAGGATCAAAATGCCACCCCGACCAATCCGAGCCGGGTAACTGAAAGGAATCAGACTGGGTTGGTTGAGTTTGCCTAGGAAAACAATCACGTAACCGCCTTAACGCCGTATTTACCGGGTTCATACTATTTTTACTTTTCCCTTCCATCCAGATATCTTTATCAATCTCAAGACTTTGTTGATGGATCCGTGACTGAATATCCGGTTTATTATTCTGTCTTAACCAAATACTGAAGCGTCGTAATGTCGAGGTGTAACTGTATGCTGCCGTGCGTCCCTTATGATCATAGCTGACTGGGCGTTGATTACGTTGCGCTTCACTGTGCAGACGCTGGTTCATTCTTGCTTCAAACTCCTCCAATAAGGGACTGTCTACATCATATGCCTCATCACGGCGACGTATTCGCCGGATGCCAACCTCTCCTCCTTGATTCACCTCTTTAATTCTACGTAATGCCGCATTAATGATTTGCTGATTGACACTATGTCCTTGGCTAAAAGGTAAAATATCCGGTTTCTCAACTTCCGGTCGTTCAAGAAAATCACACAATGACATATTATGTTTTATTGTTAGCCAATCGCTGAAGGCAATAAGCTTCTGCCGATAACTGGTCTTTACTTTTATGCCTTGGATCTCATCTTTTGGAAAAGCCTGTTCAATTAGCCAATGATCTTCTTCAGGGACATGCATGTTTTCTGGTATACGCCGAGGATTAATTTTCAGCCGCCCATTGCGATCCATCACCAGTGTGTAGACATGCTTTAATAAGGCCGAAATGTCAGTGTAACCATGTTCACGTGCGTAAAGTTTCAGATCCGTTTCTAATTGTGCTGTAAATAATCGCGCTTTCATGCTGCCTTTGTTGTTGCGACGAAGCCAGTCACTCATATCAATCAAGCGATAACGATAAGCATCAATGGTATTGAGATTCGTCCCCCCCATTTCAGCACCGAGACGGAAATCCTCAATCAATGATTTATCTTCTTCATAAGGTGAACGAGAACCTTGATAGTCAAACCTTGTCTGACTGCCCGCCGTACGTTCTGCTGGAGGTGGCATTAAGGCTCTGGCCATCTCATTGTGATCTGAGACAGCCTGACGACTGCCTTGTGCCTGATTTTCGACACGACTTCGACTCCGCATTTCCGCTGCGCGTAATTCGGTTCGACGTCGTTTTTTAATACGCTGCTGGTCTGGTTCCGGCAAACTGCTTTCGTGTATCACATGGGAGTGGGATGGCGTGAACGTTTCATTTACGCCAGCGGAATTTTGCTGTTCAGCCGGCGGGGCGAGAGAACGAAATCCGCCGGTATGATTGTCTGTTGGCCCCGAACTTCGCATGTTTGCCCCATTAATTGCTAAACCAATGTCTTGACAATGGGTGGCTCACTGTGGCAAAAAGTTCCCATTACTACCTCCTCGACTCATGATGCGATCGGTAAACCGCTTAACATGCCTGTTGCTGTCGCCCTCCTCCAACGCAAGGTTCAGTGCAGCTCCCCTCGCATAACAAAAGAGCAAGTCAGTGTGATAATACGCCATAACTGGCTCTCAAGCGCTGCGATAAAATAAAGACACCCGACGAATTAGCGACTTAATTATCAGAGCCAATGCCTCGTTCAACCCGTTTCTGGTCTGGGTTACACCGACATTTAGCAATTTATGCTTGCATTTCCTCTGACGGAGACGGACAATTTTGCCCCCTAAAATGTCTGGACGCGAGTCATGCTCAATCTCAATAATACGCTGTTAGAAGATATCCTAAATGAGGTTCGTCCATTACTGGGCACAGGCAATGTGGCCGACTATATTCCGGCGTTAGCTGAGGTGAATAATCAACAATTAGCCATTGCAATTTATACTTGTGATGGGCAACACTTTCAGGCGGGTGATGCCTCTACACGTTTTTCAATCCAGTCAATATCGAAAGTGCTGTCATTGACACTGGCCATGACACGCTATAGTCATCAAGAACTTTGGCAACGTGTCGGTAAAGATCCCTCAGGCCAGCCTTTTAATTCTTTAGTCCAATTAGAAATGGAAAAGGGCATTCCTCGTAATCCGTTTATCAACGCTGGGGCGCTGGTGATCTGCGATATGTTACATAGTCGTATTACAACTCCTCGCCACCGTATGCTCGAATTAGTCCGAATGTTAACGGATGAGCCCACCATTGATTATGATCGACAAGTGGCCAGTTCTGAGTATGAACATTCAGCCCGCAATGCTGCGATTGCTTGGTTAATGAAATCATTTGGTAATTTCCATAATGATGTCAGCCAAGTATTGAATAATTATTTTCACTATTGTTCCCTCTCGATGAACTGCATTGAGTTAGCACGATGCTTCCATTATCTCGCCTCGCCCCAAGCTTGCTCAAGCGTATTTGGCAATGAGATCACTGCAAGGCAAGTCAAACACATTAATGCTCTCATGATGACCAGCGGGATGTACAATGCCGCAGGGGAATTTGCATGGCGAGTTGGACTGCCTGCAAAATCAGGTGTTGGAGGTGGGATTGTTGCCTTAGTCCCGGGATTAATGAGTATCGCGGTTTGGTCACCCGAACTTGACCAATTTGGTAATTCACTGGCCGGCACCGCAATATTGGAAAAACTGACAGAAAAACTTGAATATTCGATTTTCTAATGAGAAGGCTAAATGATGATGGTAGCACTCATGACAGTGCATCACGTACGCTTCACCCTCACCTCGGTGATAACTTTGGGCAAAAAACAACAATAAACGGGATAAATCTGTAAATTGAGTTAAGATCGGCTGACTAAACTTCACAGCACGCTAACGACACTTTATAGTAGTCGCTGCTTTTAACGTAACGGATAATTTATGAAAACTATCGTTGACGGATTTCTCTCATTTCAGAAAGAAGTTTACCCTGAAAGAAAAGAACTGTTCCGTACTCTGGCATCAAGTCAAAAACCGAAAGCCCTTTTTATCTCTTGCTCTGACAGCCGCTTGGTACCTGAGCTCGTGACACAACAGGATCCCGGACAATTGTTTGTGATACGTAATGCAGGCAATATCGTGCCCTCTTTCGGCCCAGAGCCTGGTGGGGTTTCAGCAACGATTGAGTATGCGGTTGTCGCGCTTGGCGTTAAAGATATTATTATTTGTGGCCATTCAAATTGTGGTGCCATGTCAGCCATTGCCACTTGTCAATGTCTGGATACAATGCCCGCCGTTTCTCATTGGTTGCGTTATGCCGATGCTGCCCGTGCCGTTTTAGAAAATGACAATTACCAGACTGACGAGCAAAAAATCAATGCCATGGTCAAAGAAAATGTGATTGCTCAACTCAATAATATTAAAACGCATCCCTCGGTGGCGGTGGCACTCCGTCAAGGACAGGTTCGTCTCCATGGTTGGGTGTATAATATTGAAACAGCACAAATCCAGACACTGGCAAAGGATGGCAAACACTTTATCAATCTGGCTGATAATCCAGATCATTTTTTTGAATAAGGGTTAATTGCATTCGACTACCGCCTAAGATCATGGCCAGTCGAACAAGACCTTGCGGGCGAAACGGGGTGTTCCCCTTCACTGTCGCCCGCTTTCATCTTGACGTCGCCGTGAGAGAATAGCAAGCAAGATGCTGACAAATACGTTTTTTCTCAGTAACAACCGACGCCAATGGCGAACAAGCGTTACTGCTTGTACATCGAGACCGATCCTCCAAGCGAAGCCAGCATTATTTTTAATTTTGGCTGTATTTGACAAGAAAGGGATGAACCGATCACCGATCGTCTGCTTTCGAAACACCAAACAACGCGGCAAGCGCCGCCAATTATCGGCGATGGTTCCGAGTCGGCTATCTTGACAATGCTCTCCACACCCAACGGAGCTGCCAAGATTTAAAGCAAAAACGCCGCTGTTGCTTACGGTATCCCCCACAATCAGTTAGGAAAAACCAACCTGGGTCTCCTCATCATTCCAGAGGTCACTCACATCGCTTATCGTGCAAGTGCCTCAACCGTCTTATCGTCTTATCCTTTCAGCCACGCATCACTGCCTGTGCTTGTCTGTACGGTACTTTGCTTCGCTAAGTCGTCATGATGGGAGGACTCGAAAAACCCTACACGTTGGGAATTTATCCTTGCGTATCCAGCCCCTCATTCGTCTCCAATTGTTGTAGCAAAAAAGCACTGGCCACTTCAAGCCCATGCTGGCTTATCGTATGGGCCACATCCGGTTCAGTAATCAGGGCAACCGCCAAGCCTGCCTCCCTTAATTGGCGAGTGGCCTCCAGGCTGTCACTGACAGGCACCACCGTATCGGCTTCACCATGGACCAAAAGTACAGAACAAGGTCGAGCAAAATGAAACGGCGGAGCACTGAGTAAACGACCAGAAAAACCGATGACGCCCGCCAAAGGAAGTGACCCTGTCACCAAGCAATCTAATGCCATAATGGTTCCCTGTGAAAAGCCCATCAAGATGATGTTATCCCGTTCGGGATCGCATTGCTCTGCGACTAAGATCGGTTGCAATACAGCCTGCAAAGCATGACGCCCTTCCTCCAAACGCTGCTGCGCATTCTGCGCATTTATCCCTTCGAGACTAAACCACTGATAACCGAAACCGGTTTCACTAGCAAACGGCGCATCAGGTGCCACAAAACGTAAATCAGGGAGCAGATGGGACCAAAACTCACCCAATGCCTGTAAATCTTCGCCGGTACTGCTGTGGCCATGTAACAAAATTAAGAGATTTTTTTTCATCGAATTCTTACCTGTATTGCGCCCCATTCGGGCCCCTTCCCAACCAGTCTGACTTGAATCATAGACCAGATACTGGGGATAGCCCTTCTTTTCCGTTCTGTGTGCTAGAAAGGATTTATCCATCATAGCACTTGAGTTATTAATGCAAACCTGTATCATTTGCATTATCATTCAAGATACAGCCATTTGCCTATGTCTACAGTCAGCGTGAGTGCCATCCCCATCGTTTCGCTGCCCTCTCCGGTCGTTGCACTGGCGAGTGCGGTAGACCCACAACAGTTTGCCAGCCTTTTGCCAAAGCACTGGCAAGAAATGAGCATGAAACGTCGTGCTGCTTGGCTTTCTATGTGGTCTCAGTGGTTTTTTGCTAAAACGCTGACCCCATGGATTGAACGATTCCTTGCACATCAACAAGCTCAGCCTTTATGGCTAATGCAAGGACAATTGGCCTTGAATAATGACGGATTTCCCTGCGATCTCGCCTGCCAACATCCGATGCTGACGGTGAGTGATCATACCACAACCCACCAAGTACTGATGAGACTGATTGACCTTTTTATTGAGCCAGTCTGCCAGTGTCTGGCTTTTCACTGTAACAATCAGTATCAATTATTTTGGAGCAATGCCGCCATTCGAATTTATCAGGGTGTTAAGCGTGCCAATTGCCCGTTACAAGCAAAAAACAGCGTGATGACATGGTTAACCACACCGACCCGAGAAAATGGACAACGTAATTTTCTCTGCCTCAAACCGTCCAATGATACAACCCTCTGCCGCAAAGATTGTTGCCTACGCAGTCGGCTGGATTACCCAGAATGTCGCCATTGCCCACTGACAACGAAATTAACCAAGCCATCTCGGAATGACTCGTGAACAAGAACCTTGTTACCGCTTCGGCTATGCCAACCTTCATGTTGGATCAGTTACAAGTTAATCACGGCAAAAAATGCCTGTTACATCCCATGAGCTACCCGTTTACCCCCGGAAAAATGACCGCCTTACTGGGACATAATGGCTCGGGTAAATCAACCTTGCTCAAAATTTTGGCTCGACAGAATACCCACTACCTTGGTCAAGTGACTTGGCACGGTAAACCACTATCACACTGGCCTGCTCGCGCTTTTGCTCGGCAAGTGGCTTATTTGCCGCAGCATCTCCCTCTCGCACACGGGTTGAGTGTCCGAGAGTTAGTTAGTCTGGGACGTTTTGCTTGGCATGGCACATTAGGGCGAAAAACGGCAGCGGATCATCAAGCCATACAGCAGGCAATAGCTAGCGTCGATTTGAGTTGGGCTCAAGATCAGTTGGTGGAACGACTCTCTGGTGGGGAGCGACAGCGCGCTTGGCTGGCAATGTGTGTGGTTCAAGGCAGCCATTGCTTATTATTGGATGAGCCAACCTCAGCCTTGGATATTGCCCACCAGCATGAGGTACTACAGGTCATACGACAACTTTCTCATACCCAACATTTGACCGTGATCATGGTATTACATGATATTAATGTTGCCGCCCGCTTTTGTGACCAATTTTTGGCGCTTCGACAAGGAAAAATGATTTTCAGTGGCAATAAAGCACAGTTGATGGATCCTGAACAACTCAAGCGCATTTATGCCGTGCCCATGGGCATTATCCAGCAACCTGAAACGGGCGAACCAGTTTGTTATGTCCAATAATCGACGCTCACAAACTACCATCAACCGAACGAGGCGTCAGTGGCTAAAAAACGCGCTGGTTTTGTGTGGCAGCCTCTCGCTCTCTGATCACTTGCTGGCTGCTCCCCGCCGATCCTGCACGCCCCCCAGAATCGCAGTGCTCGATTGGACTGGGGTTGAATTACTCAATGATGTGGGGCTCTTTCCCCTCGCATTATGTGATATCAAAGGCTATCGTCAGTGGGTAGCGTCACCTCCCATCGGACAATCGGTGATCGAATTAGGCTTACGTAATGAGCCTAATTTAGAATTATTGGCTGCACTGAAACCGGATCTGATCATTGCACCCCAACAAGCCTCCCTGCAAGCGACACGTTATGCCAATCTCGGTCATGTCTGGCCTTTACAATTTTATCATCCTCAACGATCATTACTGACTCAAGCTGCGGAGAACCAATTACAACTTGCAGATTTGTTACAACGTCACGTATTACCTCATTCGGGTTGGGTTCATTTTCAACAACAGTTACAGACCGACAAACAGCAACTCGCCGCGTTCCAAGATCAGTCTGTGTTGCTTTTTAGTCTGATAAGCGCACACCAAGTGTTAGTACTGAGTCATCGAAGTTTATTCGGTGAAGTGCTGCAACAACTTGGACTGAGATCAAGCTGGGTGTACAGCCGCAATCCGTATGGCAGTGCCATTATTGGTATTGAACGATTGCTCAGTTGTCGCGCTGACCTCATCGTGGAATTTACCCACGATACCCCTGCACTGAGTAAGCAAGTGCAACAATCACCGTTATGGAAAAAAATGCCACTTCTGCACCATACCCGTTATCTTCGTCTCCCCGCTTTCTGGCCTTATGGCGGACTCCAGACCGCAGCGCGTTTCGCTGCAATGCTAAAAACGCAGTTGGTCTAATATGCGCAGTGTCACCCTTTTTTATCGCCTCTTACTTATTTTAGGTATCCTGTGCACGCTGTTACTGACCCTCAATATCCAACACAGCTTAACGAGCAGTTCACTTGCTGGTCAACCTGCCGATCAGACTGCGCATTTGTTGTTTTACTACAGCGTTATCCCGAGGGTGATCGTGGCAGTATTCGCGGGCTCATTACTGGGACTTGCCGGTTGGCTCAGCCAGATCCTGCTCCGTAATCCCCTCGCAGAACCGTCCACCTTAGGCATTGCCTCAGCCAGTCAATTGGGACTGACTGTTGCCAGTTTATTGCAATTATCTGTGAACTCCAGCGCCGGTCTTGCCATGAGCTTCGCCTTACTTACGGCCCTCTGTATCGCTCTATTGAGCCGACGGCAGGGAACCCGTCCCGTGAGCTTACTGATTGCAGGCTTAGTGGTCAGTTTGTTCTGTTTTGCCTTACAAAATGGTTTGTTGTTGTTCAATCATGAACGTTTACAGCATATTTTTATCTGGAGCAGTGGTGATCTGACACAAAATGATTGGACCGTGGTCAAGGCGCTGTGGCCCGTCGTCCTGATTGCCGCACTTCTGTTGCGTTTACTGGCAAGACCGCTGAGTCTCCTTCTATTACCTGATACCATGATCAATAGCCTAGGCGCTAAAAGTGATCGGATCCGTGTTTTCGGTTTATTACTGGTCGCGTGCCTTGCCGGATGGTGTGTCATCCAAGTGGGGATTTTGGGATTTATTGGTCTGTTAGCACCCCAATATTGCCGATTGCTGACTCGACTAAACTTTTCTGTTCGGCTAGGGCTTATCATGCTGAGTGGTGGGTTGATTACGCTGTTATTTGATCAAATGGCTGTACTGGCGAGCTATTATCACTGGCAATTGACTGCCGGCCAACTCAGCTCGTTGTGTGGTATTATTTTCATGCTATTCATTATTCAACGAATAAGAATCATTAGCCTACCAACCGAAGAGGGACACGACCAACCTGAACGTGCTCGCCAAGCATGGCAACTCTACCTGCTCATTGTTATCGCAGGTGGCAGCGCACTCAGTCTCAGTTCGATGACCCCTTTATCGGGTCACTGGCAATTCAGTTGGGCCGACCCGTTCAATTTACGCTGGCCAAGATTGATGTTAACCCTCAGTTGCGGTGCGTTATTAGCCATGTCAGGCATTTTTCTGCAAAGAATGACAGGTAACCCGCTCGCTAGCCCAGAGGTGCTGGGGATTAACAGTGGTGCAGCCTGTGGCATTGTCATGCTGCTATTGTGCTTTCCTTTTGCAGGTAGCGCCTTACAGGTGATCGCGGCCATAATAGGCGCGCTGGTTAGCCTCACGGTGATTTGCCTTGTCAGTTTTTTTGCTGGTAATGAACCTAACCGGATCTTATTAGCCGGCAGTGCATTAAGTGCCTTATCTGGCGCGGTAATGTCCATTTTATTGGTGAGTGGTATGCCTGAAGCGAGTCAAATTGTGAGTTGGTTATCTGGCTCAGCTTGGCAGGCCAGCGCGAGTCGTGCAAAAACGGGTTTCGTGGCTCTTTGTGTAGGGCTCCCCTTCTCTTTACTACTGCATCGCTGGTTACTTATCCTCAATTTAGGGCCGGTGATCGCCCAATCATTGGGTTTATCTCGTCAACGCAGTCAGTTTTGTTTATTACTGTGGTGCGCGATACTCAGTGCTTTCGCCACGTTATTACTCGGCCCCATGAGTTTTGTTGGCTTACTCGCACCTCAAATTGTCAAAAAATTTGGTGTCACCCGCCCGATCCCATTACTTTGCAACACAGCCCTACTGGGAGGGGTATTAATGGTATTGGCTGATAGCCTAGGTCGAATAATTGTTTGGCCTTTTCAGATCCCTGCCGGCATTATGGCCGTATTAATGGGCACGCCGCTCTTTCTGTGGATTTTGCTACGTAAGGCCGGATAAAAGATTGATGGCAATTCACTCTAAAATGAGTGATATTTTATTCATGTCTTTAATAAGCAAATTTATTAAATATTAACCATTCTTTGACCTTTATATTTATATTGCTATATAGATAAAGGTTATTGGTTGCTTTATCGCTAAAATATAATTTTTCATACGGGATAATCGGTATTTATTACTACGGAACAGGTGAAATCAACGTTGATTTAAAGGTGTTAAAATCATCAATAAAACTAATGTATACAAGATATTAGCCACCCTACACTTTGATGCAAAAATGTAAATTTTAGGTTTTTCATGCAAAAAGTATTAACAATTAATTTTCACTTGTATAAACTAATGACACGCATAAATTTAATCAGGCTTTCATTTTTTTATTATGATCAGTATTAAAAAAACTGTCTTCAGTTTATCTCTTATTACGCTCGCATCTTTTCAAAGTTACGCGACTGACAAAACAGAAAATACCGATGTGTTGTTGATTGGTGGTGGAATTATGAGTGCCTCATTAGGCACTTGGCTACATGATTTACAACCTGACTGGAAACAAACCATGGTTGAACGTCTGGATGGCGTCGCCAAAGAATCATCTAACGGTTGGAATAACGCGGGAACGGGTCACTCAGCGAATATGGAGCTGAATTACACCCCACAACGTAAAGATGGTTCCATTGATTTCTCTAAGGCACTGGAAATTAACGAGTCATTCATGATTTCTCGCCAATTTTGGGCCTCACAAGTCAAAGACGGGGTATTAAATCATCCCCGCAGTTTCATTAATTCCACCCCACACATGAGTTTTGTCTGGGGTGATAAAAATGTTGACTATTTGACCAAGCGCTACAAAGCATTGCAGCAAACCACCCTGTTCCAAGGCATGAAATTCAGTACTGATCAAAATCAAATCAAACAGTGGGCACCCTTAATTATCGAAGGTCGAGATCCTTCTCAAAAAGTTGCCGCAACGTGGACACCATCAGGCACCGATGTTAATTATGGTGAAATTACCCGTCAATTAGTGGCAAGCCTACAAAAAGATCAAAGATTCCATCTTGAGTTATCTACCGAAGTCACTCAGTTTAAGCGTAATGCAGATAATGGCTGGCAGGTAACAGTCAGTGATGTGAAAACCGGTCAACAGCATCAAATTCATGCCCGTTATGTCTTTATTGGTGCAGGCGGAGCGGCACTGAAACTCCTACAAAAAACAGGGATCCCTGAAGCCGATAATTACGGTGGTTTTCCGGTCGGGGGATCGTTCTTAGTCTCATCCAACCCAGATATCGCTTTACGCCATTCTGTTAAAGTCTATGGGCAAGCCTCCGTTGGCGCCCCTCCCATGTCGGTGCCACACATTGATACTCGTTATTTAGATGGTAAGAAAGAAGTCCTATTTGGTCCTTTCGCGACCTTTTCTACCAAATACTTGAAACAAGGCTCTCTTTGGGATTTGTTCAGTGCCACAACCACCAGTAATATTATTCCAATGGCACATGTCGGAATGGATAATTTTGACCTGATCACCTATCTTATCGGTCAAGTGATGATGACCGATAAGGACAGGTTCAATGCCCTAAAAGAGTACTATCCCAACGCTCGCCCAGAAGACTGGAAATTGATCCAAGCGGGTCAGCGAGTGCAGATCGTCAAAAAAGATCCAAATAAAGGTGGCGTTCTTAAATTGGGTACTGAGATCGTGACGGATAAGCAGAAAACACTTGCTGCGCTGTTGGGTGCATCGCCGGGTGCCTCAACAGCGGCGCCAATTACACTCAATGTGATTGAACAGCTCTTCGCCGATAAAGTCAACACGCCTGAATGGCAGCAAAAAATTAAAAAAGTGGTGCCAAGCTACGGTCAGAAACTGAATGGTAACGTTGCGCTCACTCAGCAAGTTTGGGACAGCACGGCAGCCGCTTTACAACTGACCAAGCCTCCCGTTATTACTCAGGTTAATCCGGTAATACAGCCAGAAAAAGCCACAACAGACGTCAAAAGTCGTCCTGACTTAGCACTCTAGAGTCCACAGGCCGTGCTAGCCAACCATCACGTTGGACAGCACGGCAGCCGCTTTACAACTGACCAAGCCTCCCGTTATTACTCAGGTTAATCCGGTAATACAGCCAGAAAAAGCCACAACAGACGTCAAAAGTCGTCCTGACTTAGCACGCTAGAGCCCACGCCGAGCTAGCCAATCATAACCCGGCACCGCACGTGCTTTCATGACTTCCATTGCTTCGCTGTCAATGTTTTGATATTTCCTTTATTACCCTCTTATTAAGTTAAAAAAACGTGATTTGCCTCATGATATTGAGCACCGTTAAAAGGCCAAACAACCTTAAGGTGGCTGTCCATCTGGCGTATTGCTCAACCGTCAGTGCGGCTGTAACACAGCGATGACCGCTTTTTTGATCGATGTGATAGGATCATGATGGCTTGAATACGATGCTGATCTGCCTGCTTGATTGACACGGTGAGGCTTAATCAATTGCTGAGAGCAGACCTAACCTCCCCCTCATCAAATGAGGATCTGAGTTCATCGATGTCATTGCACTCTTGCATCATTAACGCCTGGTGTTGGTTTACATTAAGTTGGGATAACGGTTATCAGTACACAGACAGCTAAGCAACAATACACTGAATTTTGCGCATCATCATCCGAACTTACGCCAATGAGTGCTGATTTTCCGTTACCTCAAGCGGTTTCTATGAATGACAAGAAATAGCTGATTTGAGTGAAAAGCGCGACAGTACATTTTTCACATTTGACTTCATCTCTTGGTAAGACAATAAAAAGAAAGCTTTTTTTGCTGCCTGCCACCGTTATTCTGAAAGGAACATTTTCAATGATAGGCGATCATTGGGTGCCAATTCCGTGCTTCAATAGGCAGAACTTGATGCCAAACCAAGTTACCCCCCCGTCAGCTCATGATAGGGTGTCATACGTGGGTGAGTCACTCGCTACACTCAACCAAAGGCAAATCGTCTTAGGCACCTGTCACACTGCCACGTCCAATTGAGCGAAGGCGCTCGGGTTAACTTGCGATCACACAGGCTACCACCTTCACTGCTATCACGCGGCTTATCTTTGACCTACACCCTGCTTGTTCCTGTGATCATTTCTCCACGATTTCGCTATGATAGACAATACCCTTATTTATTTTATTGATTATACTCTCAGTATCGAGATCTGAACTACGCTTATCATAGGATGAACGACTGAACCTGAAGAGGCGACATAATGAGTAAAAATTCTCACCCGCTTTATACGACCAATGATGCTGGCATCCGCGTCCCAGATAATGAACATTCCTTATCGGTGGGCCCTAATGGTCCATTGGTGCTTCATGATCACTATCTTATGGAACAAATGGCTAATTTTAACCGTGAACGGATCCCTGAACGCCAGCCGCACGCTAAAGGCAGTGGTGCATTTGGCTATTTTCAGGTTACTGATGACATTAGCCAGTATACCTGCGCCGACGTCTTTCAACCTGGGGTAAAAACCGATGTTTTAGCCCGCTTCTCTGCCGTCGCGGGAGAGCGTGGTAGCCCTGATACTTGGCGCGACCCGCGTGGTTTTGCACTTAAGTTTTACACCACCGCCGGTAATTACGATATGGTGGGTAACAATACACCCGTATTTTTTATTCGCGATCCAATTAAATTTCAGCATTTTATTCGTTCGCAAAAAAGACGTGCTGATAATAACTTACGCGATAATGAGATGCAGTGGGATTTCTGGACGCTATCGCCTGAATCGGCACATCAAGTGACTTGGCTGATGGGTGATCGTGGTATTCCTAAAAGCTGGCGTTTTATGAATGGTTATTCAAGCCATACTTATCTGTGGGTGAGTGCTCAAGGTGAAAAATTTTGGGTCAAATACCATTTCAAATCTCAGCAAGGCGTCGACTACCTCACTCAACAACAAGCCGACCAATTAGCGGGGGAAGATAGCGATTACCACGTGAGAGATTTATTTAATGCCATTAACCAACAGGATTATCCACGTTGGACTTTATCTGTGCAAGTGATGCCGTTTGCTGACGCCGACAGTTACCGTTTCAACCCCTTCGACTTAACTAAAGTCTGGCCACATAAAGACTACCCACTGATTCAGGTTGGTGAATTAGTGTTAGATCGTAATCCGGTCGATAATCATACACAAATTGAACAAGCGGCCTTCTCGCCATCAAATCTGGTGCCTGGTATTGGCCTCAGTCCTGATAAAATGTTACTGGCTCGTGTGATATCCTATCCCGATGCCCATCGGGCAAGACTAGGAGTCAATTACCAGCAAATTCCCGTCAATACTCCACGTTGCCCAGTGCATAATTATAATCGTGGCGGTGCAATGCGGATGGAAAATGCACCCGATCCTGTCTACGCCCCCAACAGTAAAGGCGGCTCCATCGCCGCCCCCCATACGCCAGGACTTGAACCCTCTTTTCATGCTGAGGGAGAGCTATTACGCGCCCCTTATACCCTGCATGCGGAAGATGATGATTATTCTCAAGCTCGGGCTTTAATCAATCAAGTGATGGATGATGCGGCACGACAACGGTTAGTCGACAATGTTGTGGGTCATGTGTTAAAAGGTGTCGAAGAGCCTGTTTTAAGTCGTGTTTTTGAGTATTGGCACAATATTGATCAGGCCATCGGTGAGCGTATCCGTAAAACAGTCACCGAACAGCGAAAAAAATAGTCAATATTAGCCCCTGCTTTATCTGATGACGAAGGTCGCTACGCCCCCGTGATTTTTTCTCTCAGCACGGGGGCATTCGGATCCTTATTATTTTTTATCCTTTGTGCCGTAAAACCCCGTCCTTTGGTCGGGGATATCAGGCACAGTGTTAAACTAACTGGGTGTTTCTATTGCTCAATGTATTGTCTGATGATAGATATCGGCGCACCGCCGCAACTACCTGCAAAATCGCTAGGCATCCAAAGCACACCGTTGTAATAATAGCGATGGGCTATATCGGGGCGGTCACGTCGAAGCAATCTGCTTGCAACACCTTTAAGGCTGTTGATGAGATCCTCATGGGTGTGGCACCGTCATCCAGACATTTTTATTTATCCCCCTTCCGTTCTAGCCAAAAATCAGATTTCTTTGTGAAAAAATTGGCAGGCTGGTTTGGTCTAGTCGATGTTAAGGGGGGATTGGGATTGCCTTGCTGCGGGTATGAACGCTTGTTAGCGTAATGGGTATCAGATCATAATCTAAATAAAAAGCGAAACGAAAGCTAAAAGTTTAATGGTATAAACGGGAGCAAGATCGTTTTGTTATGTTGCCATCACACTGTCAGTACCAACAAACTTTCGTCAGGGCACAACTTAGGACACCCTGTACACTTGGCATCTGTCGCCTTTCTCGACATCGACAAATGGCGGTAGAGGACAACCTGCTCGAGTTATTAGAACAAACTCTTTCGCCTGGTTTCACCCTTCGCGTCAGCAATACATCGATATCCGGCCTCAATGATAAGAGGGGCATGGCCACTACCTCAAGTAATTAGGGATCAGATCCCCCTCTCCCCTAAATGTCATCCGCAGAAAACCGGACTCAAGGTTCCATTAAGCGCGTATATCAGTGCGAGTCGGAGACGAGCAGACGCCGGCCCAGTTTGCGTTCTAATTGTCGTAATGGCGATTGATCAGGATCCAACATGTCATCAACCGATAATAAAAAGGTTTGCTCCAACATAAACTGTCCTGACATTGCTGCATGGGGGGTTTGGTCTGAATAACAGATCCAGCTGCTGCTTGGTGGAAAGCGTAATACTAATTGACGGCCTGTTTGCTGATAGTGTTGACTGGCTTTCATCGCATCATGCAATCCAAGCATTAAGTGATCATAATGGGTTCGCAAACTTTTTGTGATCCCTACCCGATGTAATAATTTGCAAAAATGAGGATGGTATTTCCTACATTCAGGCAGAAAACGATCAGCAATATCAGAAAAATTTTCACCCACTCGCCAGACACGATCTTCACCTAACGGATTAATATTGGTAAAGATACGCAATATACGCTGTCCTTGGATAGGACGAGAGGGAAAGGCATCCACATGTAAGCGGCTGTCATCCTTACGCCATGAGTTCTTGTTACCCCAGCTGCTTACCGGATGCAAGCGCAGCGTATTCATTGGCGTATGTAGGGCTTGCTGATAATGGGGCAGTAAATTCGCGACAAGAGAATTGGCAGCCTGATAGTAACGCGCCATCAGGCCGGCAATGACCGCTTTATCATGATCACTGGCTACCCCCACTAACTTAGCCTGACTCGCGCGATAACTGATATTTTTTCTGCCCGGCTGAACGACATTTTCGTTGAGCCGTAAGGATTCTTCAGCCGTCAGTTTAAAATCTAACTCCGGTAAATACAGGACTTTCCCTTGCTCCAGTCCAGATATTGCCTCCTCACAAGTCAATGCCTGCTGAGCTTGATCCCAGCGTTGCTGGAATACCGTAATAACGGCATCAGCGGTCTGTATCGAATTATCAGCCATAATGGCTCCATGGGCTTAAATAAGGGCACTTATGATACGACCAATTCCTTTCTGGAATAAAGTAAAATCTGGTCAAACCTTTTATAATTAGTATAAATAGTGGTTTCCAATCAAAAGGGAGAACTTCAGACTGGCCGTATAACACAACCTGAGCAGTCAGGTTATTCTCTTTCATTGTCCGTTTCTCCTCGGCGCATTCCTTTCCGTTCCCTTGCTGTTATTTGCAACAGAGAATCAGGTCGGCTTCATGACATTATCCGCGCTGAAGGATTCAGCATAATAAAGCCACTGTACCGCCTGTTGCTCATGATGATCCGCTAAGCCGTCTGTGCGGCAGCCACGGTAAAGCTTAACCTTTGATGCGTTCACCGGCAGACAGAATGGCAGCATTACCTCATTGTTGCTATAGTGACCTTAATAGTTTACCCATGAATTATAAAGGAATTATCGATGGATATTGTTGACATTGCAAAGACACGCTATACCAGTAAAGCCTATGATGCCCAACGCACACTGACCACAGAACAGCAAAACGCCATTATTGAATTATTACGTAACAGTCCATCTTCATTGAATCTACAACCTTGGCATTTTCATATCATTCGCAGTGAAAGCGCGAAGCAAAAGATCTTACCTGCCATGTTCGAATTGAACAGTGCCAAAGTAAAAAGTGCACCTGAAATTATTGTTTTCTCTGCGCTCAATACCATGGATGACGAGCATTTCAGCCTTGTGACAGAAAAAGAATATCAGGATGGCCGCTATGCGGATCAGACATCAAAAGATAAAACTGACCAAGCCCGTCGTGGCTATTTGGCTAAAAATGGCGGAGATGCACAACAAATGCAGCGCTGGATGGAGCGCCAGATTTATATTGCTCTCGGCTTTTTACTGTTAGGTGCCCCCGCATTGGGGTTGGATGCAACACCGATTGAAGGTTTTGATCCTGCCGCCTTAGATGAAATCCTTGATCTGAAATCGCAGAACTTGCACTCTGTGGTCGTTGCTGCCATCGGCTATCGCAGTGATGAAGATTTCAATGCCGACTTGCCTAAATCACGGCTGACTCAAGACGATATTGTGACCGTGCTGTAAATTCAGCTCTCGCCATTGACATCCGCTCAACCTGTATGCTGATACGGATGTCATTGTCCTACTGGCAAGGAAGTAATAAACTTGGTGTTCTCTTACCTTACAGCGACGCGTTATAGAAAAATGTACCACAAACGCCAATTAACGGATACGCAGTACCACTATGCCCGGCTTGTTTTTAATGTAGTCTGTCAACAAAACATCCGTCACTTTCATATTTTTCTTCAATGATGATGCATTGCGATACCAAACCTGTCCATTTTTGATGATAGCAATCCCCACATGAGAAACGTCTAGCCCGTCAATTTTACTATAAATACCAATTAAATCACCATTGCGTAATTTTGCCAGTACCGGTGCCGTCACGGCTTCTGGCAGGATATAGTGTAGTGTTCTTGGCTGTACCTCAAGGCCAGAGATAAAGACCCCCCCATCGGCTTTGCGGTTCAGTTGCTTCTGTACTGTTTGATAATGTGAAGTGATCTGTGTGGTGATCGCATCGGCATTGACCGGGGCACTGGCATACCAGTCAGTAAAAAAGTGTTTACGATGCAGATAATCAACTTGGCTATTTTTGTATCTGACCGCAACCAATTTTTTTAAGAAGTCTTGGCGATCGCGTGATTCAGATAACGCCGCAACATAATCGAGGTACGTAAAACAATCCACACCATGAAAATTTGCCACTAAGATTTCAGGTTGTTGATTGCCGCCTTTCAATGTATTGGCAACATAAGGCGTGCCTAAAAACTGTTGTGAAACTTCAGCCATAATCTGATTGCGAGGCTGTGATTGATGAGGTAAAACTTGCGTTTGGATAATATGATCAACGTTAGCCGCTGTTGCGGGATCCATCTCGGTCTGGTAGGACTGGCTGACTGTGCTACAACCGCTGATAACAAACGCCATCAAAGCAATGACTACTTTTTTTTTCATTCAAATATTCCTTTATCTTGTTATAAAATTGAAATTATTACCATCCTGAAACTATAACAAATCCTGTGACGATGCACAGCATTTAAAACTGGCGCGGTTGCTGAAAGAAAAAAAGATCGCAACACAACCGGCACAGCCATAACACAGCCAGAATAAAACACCCCCGCAATTAAACCTAATGTGCAATGGCGGGAGGGGATAAAATGAAAACAGAGAAATGACAGTCATTTAAGGTGGCGCGTGGCTTCAGCACACCAAGGGGATAATGAAGTTTTGCCATTGATAAGGACAGATAATTGACCATCAAGCACTGCTGCCGCTTCCATGATCAACGCAATGATCCCCGTCATCACCGCCTTATCATGATGTACTGAGAAATGGTCGATATAAATGGTTGCAGGTAAAGCCATTCCGCCGGTCAGGCTGTCCCATAACGCATCTAAGTTATAACCAAATTCGCCCTGTATAGGGCTTTCAGCAATAAATTGATCATAAAAGTCAGCCGCGCACGCAATACGTCGGCAATCAATGTGGATCGAGCTTGTCATAGTCGTGCCCTGAAAGTACGATAATGATCCGTCGTCAGATATTGCTGACCATCATTTGAGTACAGTAAGCGCTCCCCATTGCGGTGTCCACATTGGTAATTGACATCGGCCTCAAACCATTGGCGCCCTTTTTTTTCGGGTAATCGCCCTTCTCTATTTGAGAAATGATCGCCGCCAATCACACGGCCAGGCAAAACAACACACAAGTTATTGCGTTGTGGCAGCCACCCTTGACGTCGAGCGTCACCTTTGCGGATATAATAGTTGGGAAGTTGGTGATGGAGATTCAGCCAATGACTAACACGAGAAACTTCAGATAACTCACTGACAGACGGATGTCTCGTTGTGGAGGCTTTTGTAGAGTGCCCCCCTGACCGAGCTAGGGGATCAACAGGAAAGAATTTAACCAATAAGACAACAGCGAGACTCAATAGCACCAGTGCAATGGCTTTTCTGGACATAAAAGACCCTGGATAAAGACCTAAATTAGGCGCTAAAGCATAACATAACAGTGAATTATTGGTTAAAAAAGTTCAGTTATTCAGTGTGACGAATGGCCAGTATGTGCATTGGGAATGCTTGAACGGCGCCAAATGCCAGGGGCCATACCAAACTCACGCTTAAAACTGCGATTAAAGGATTGTTGAGAATCATAACCCATTGAAATCGCGACATTTAAAATAGGTTCATCCGTATGGGTTAATCGATCAGCCGATTTTTCTAATTTTTTCTTGCGAATATATTCACCCAACGCATAGCCCGTGTATTCTTTAAACATCCGTTGTAAATGCCATTTAGAATAACCAGACTTTTCAGCCACTTGGTCGAGATTCAAACGACACTCCAGATGATTATCAATCCAGCTAATAAGCTCACTAAAAAATGATCCGTTCATCTGTGCTCCATTATTAAATGTATCTTCTTCAGATACATTTAATAATGCACCGACATTGCTTAAAATGCAAATATAATTGATACATTTAACTACTGCAATCGAAACAATTAGCTTAAGCTATTGTTTTTAAATGGATTAAATCGTGTAATTTCGTGTAAAGATTGGAGGGTGACGAATTGGGCGTCCCATTCCTTAAGATGAGGTGTTACCATTGGCTCCCTGTTTCAAATCGATTAGGGCATCCGCCACAGAGTGACGTGCAAGCACCGCCATCGAGGCTTGTTCTGCTTGTTCTGCCAATGATTTAAAATACCAACACATATTTGCGCTGACTAAACACCCGGGCTTTTTGACGTCTGGCCTTGAATTCAAAAGTTTTTTTTCGTCAGTTACCGAGAGGTAAATATCACGCATGGTGATCTGAGCAGGAAGACGACCGAGACTTATCGATCCCGTGCGACCTAATGTCGTTACAAAGATACCACTGCGCGTTAAAGGAACAACCAGTTTACGAATAAGACTCGGGTTAGCTTCGGCAGAATTGGCCAAAGTCACACTGGTTGAGCGGATCCCCAACTCTTCCGCCATCGCGACACTCAATACCATCTGTAATGCGGTAGGAAAACGATAATCTAACATCATGACTCCTCTGCATATATGAATTCAATGCGAATAATTGGACAATAATAGTAGCAACCAGCTCTCTATGACATAGGAGAAATTCATACAATTATGCTCAATAAGGCGTCTGTTATTATCATGTTTTAGCTTTTATGCCTATTGCCTGACCTAACGCCTTTCCCTGATATTAAAACGCATTTTACACTATTTTCGTTAAACGTTTTGGGTCTTTTCTTCATTATTTTAGTCACTTACTTATACTAATTAAAAATGTGATTGATAGTCGCCCTCTGTTTATTTATCTAAATGGTTCTGTTTGATAGTCAGTGATCAAGATAAATCTCTGGACACTTGATGTTTACCACCTTATTGTATGTTGTAACTATAATATAATCACTGCGAAAAAAGATGCGTTATGACCTGATTGCTGATATGCGACACTGCGTATCCCAATTACAGCAACAATTAGCTATCCTGGCGCAGGATCTCAACACACTGAAGGTGTTGCAAGCACGGGTATTTATTCTGCCACCCGCCAAAAAAGGGGAAGAGTTACTTGATGCTGACCGTATTCCCGTCGAGCAAGTCAGTGGGTTGTCCGCGCGGTCTCATGCCCTACAACATTTTCAGCGGCTCTTTATGCAACAACAATCAGAGCAACTCAGTACCCGCACAGCCACCCGCTTACCTGGCGCGATCTGTGTGCAAACCAGCCAGTTACAACAAGCCCAATTAGCGGATCGCATTTCGGAAATTAATCAACTCAAGCAAAGATTGGCCTTATTCATCACCAAACAATCTGGATTACCTTCGTCTGCTCGATTTCCTTTCGTCCACCAGCATTTTCCAGGCCTGATTACACTCAATGCCTACCGTTCTATTCATCTGATCAGTGATATTTCAACCATTAATTTTGGATGGGCTAATAAACACGTTATTCGCAATGTGAATAAAGAAGAAATGATCAGTCACTTGCAGAAAAGCTTACAAAGCGGTCGTTCCAAAGCCCCTTGGAGCAAACAACAATGGGCATTAAAAATTAATCAAGAATTAGCTTTATTGGCGGCATTACCTGCACAGGCTGAGCTTAAAATTAAACGACCTGTTAAAGTGCAACCTATTGCGCGTATTTGGCGTTCAGAGCAAAAACGTCAACAACAGCTGGCCTGCCCTTCTCCAATCATCATCTGCTGTCAGCCTGATCAGTCTCTGCCAGAAATAGGATCCCTAGACAGTTATGATAAGTTGACGATTAAACATCGCCATAATCCGCCAGCACAATCCCTTCGTCTGCTGATCCCTCGCCTGTGGCTATGGGTCGCTAACTGAGGGGGGGCACGGATACCCCATCCCCCAGATTCTGCGGCCAGCGATGATAACGCCTCGCCCCCTCACTGTTCCCAACACTCCGTCTAATTTGCCTCAAGCAATGCTTGTTTAACAACCTCAGGTAAGCCAGGACGACCATTGATTAAGCAAGTCGCAACAAAGACACCTTCAGCATAAACCTTATCATTGACTTTGATTTGTTGAATAAAATTAACCCGCGTCTTTTTTTCATTGGCTTGCAATTGACAACTCACTGTCATTGTCTCACCTCTGACAAGGCTTTTTTTAAAACGTAAACTGTACTCAACCAGCATATGCAAACGTCCTTGCTTAAACTCGTCGTGTAAATCCAGCCCTAACACTTCCTTCATATAGGCATGCCTCGCCCATTCCATATAAAAGGGATAGTAAAGGCCATCGACGACATGTTGAAAGTCGAGATGTTGCTCTTCTACATCGTAAGTTTTATAAAACATGCACAGCCCTTGTCTTGTTGAGATTGAAATAGCATTCTTTTGTCCATTATTGCCTCAAAGTAAACTAAAATCCGTCCTTTGTGGTGACTGACTTATCTGAAATAAGATCAAAACAGGCGATCTTTTTTAATGCAGGTGTCGATAAACTGTTGAATCCGATCACAGTAGGTAACTCCGTTCCATTGCGTATCAATAAATACCGCGTTGATAACTGCATCAGATTGAAAAGCTTGCTATGCTGTGTAAAACGGCAGTGCTTCTCAAGAATCTCTGCCTATTCAGTTACGAAGGAAAGTGAATGATGAAAAAAAGTTGTCTTTTGCTCGGTATCATAATGGGTATCGGCGTAATATGGGCTGGCAGTACTTGGTATTGTGGCGTGCAAATCGAGAAGCAGATGGACAGCACATTGCACACAGCAAACCAACAATTGCAACGGCTTCGTCCTGGCGCACAGTTGCAATTGGTTGAACACAGTTATCAACGTGGCTTTTTTAGTAGCCAGTTACAACTGAGATTGGCCTTGCCATCAGAACAAGCACAGGCTCAAAACGATGCAGCACAGCAATTGCGATTTATCGAAAAAATCAGTCATGGTCCTTTTCCCTTTGCTCAATTTTCGTTTAAACCCGCGATTGCTTCAATCCATACGCAATTAGTGAAAAATCAAGTGACGCAATTGCTGTTTGATGCGGCAAAAGGGCTATCTCCTATTGAAGTAGAAACCCGCCTCCACTTTAATCAAGCCAGTCAAACACGGATCCATTTTCAACCGATGGATCTCAACCTGCATCAACAAGCAATCAAGCTGGACGACAGTCAAATCCTGATCCAAAGCGATCCGCACTTCAATCAACTCAATTACCAAGGGCAATTTAATCAGCTTTCCTTGACAGGGGGAGATAGTGATCATGGCGTCAGTACCTTAGCGTTTAATGGTCTGACTTTTTCCGGCAATACTCACCTGTCAGCCGAAGGAATGCGGGTCGGTCAGCAACACATTGCAGCAAAATCAATCAATCTGAGCAACACTGCAATGGATGCGATTGGCGTCTCAGAGTTGAGTTATCAACATAATTACGACAGCATCAATAATAAACTGGCCGGCACCATTAGTTATCATGCCGCCGACATGACATACATGAATCAATCTCTCGGTCGTACGGATCTGCAACTGGCCTTTGCCAATTTCACCACCAGTGCAGTAAACCAGCTGCTAAATACCTATCAGTCGGGTCAACTCGGTCACGATTGGTATGAATCATTGGCACTCGCGCTAGGCAATAATGCCGAGTTGGATCTCAAACACCTCAGCCTAACCAACCAGCAAGGCAGCAGCCAACTGCAATTTAAGGTCAGTCTACGCCCTTTAACCCAGAATCCCCCCCAAACCATCAATGTTGAAAATCTGATCCGTCAATATCTTAAACAGCTCAATATCACGCTCTCTGTCAGCCGTCCAATGGCGACAGAATTGATGGCACATATCGGTCAGGCACAAGGCTATTCGGCTTCAGAAGCTCAGCGTCTGGCAGACAATCAGGTGAAACAGTTATTTGACCTTGGCGTCATGTTCCACTTAGGGGTGATCCACGATGATCAATTGCACTCTGCTCTCACTTATCATGATGATTTTGTTGTTTTTAACCAAAACAAAATGCCATTAAGTCAATTTTTGGCCCAATACGTACCGGCCAACGTCAATTATTAGGATCTTTACCCACTCACCCAGCCAAGATCGATGCTGGGTGAGCCGTCCTTTTTTACATTCATTCCTTCAAGATCAGGCTGACACGCCAACACCTCAATTCACCGCTTTTAAAATATAAACTTTTTCTATACTATCCACGTTTATTTATACTGGACCGAGACTACCATGATTGATCGCCATTTTCCCCTCACTGATTTGCATCGTCATCTTGATGGTAACATTAGAGCTGAAACCATTCTTGAGCTGGGTAGAATCTACCATGTTGCATTACCAGGTCAGGACTTAGCGACCTTACGCCCTCATGTTCAAGTCATGTCCACTCAGCCAGATTTAGTCAGCTTCCTGCAAAAACTTGACTATGGCGTCAAGGTATTAGGGTCTTTAGAGGCGTGTCGCCGTGTCGCCTTTGAGAATGTAGAAGATGCTGCTAAGGCGGGCATTCACTATGCTGAGTTACGCTTCTCTCCAGGTTATATGGCAATGAGCCATCAATTGCCTGTGCAAGGCGTAGTCGAAGCCGTGATTGAAGGGATCCGTCAAGGTTGCCAACAGCATCCGGTAAAAATTCAACTCACGGGGATCATGAGTCGAACCTTCGGTGAAAAAGCCTGCATGCAAGAGCTGGATGCCCTAGTCGCTTGCCGGGATCATATTACTGCCATCGATTTAGCCGGCGATGAGCTAGGTTACCCTGGTGATTTATTTATTCCCCATTTCACTAAGGTGAGAGACGCTGGATTTCATATTACGATCCACGCGGGGGAAGCGGCGGGGCCAGAAAGTATTTGGCAAGCCATCAAACAATTGGGGGCTGAGCGCATCGGTCATGGCGTGAAGGCCATTGAAGATCCGGCCTTACTGGATTATTTAGCGGAATGGGGCATTGGGATTGAATCCTGTCTGACATCGAATATCCAAACCAGTACCGTCGCTCACCTTGCTGACCATCCATTAAAAAAATTCTTACAGCACGGAGTAATGGCTTCAATTAATACCGATGATCCGGCCGTGCAAGGGATCGAAATCGAACATGAGTATCAGGTTGCCGCCCCCGCTGCCGGGTTAAGTCACAACGAAATCAACCAAGCACAACAAAATGGCCTTTACATGGCCTTTTTAAGCCAAGAGGAAAAACAGGCTCTAAAACAACAGGTCGCCCTACCTAACGTGATCTAAGCCTCGCCTGGAATATTACCTTGTCGTCTCAAGCCACGGTGATCACGGCAATATTCCCTTTCTGGTTATGGGGCAAGTTTAATCCTGAGTGCGATATGACATTTTCATCTCTGACTGATATTGAGATACAACACGTTATCATTGATAATAATCTTCTGTGTAATAAATGGTAACATCATGACTGATTATTTACTGCTTTTCATCGGCACCGTGCTGGTTAATAATTTTGTACTGGTCAAGTTTCTGGGCCTCTGTCCCTTTATGGGCGTCTCAAAAAAACTGGAAACAGCGATAGGTATGGGGCTTGCGACCACCTTTGTTATCACCCTTGCGGCAATTTGCGCGTGGTTGGTTAACTATTTTATCTTGGTGCCACTTGATTTAGTGTACCTCCGCACACTGGCTTATATTTTGGTTATTGCTGTTACGGTACAATTTACTGAGATGGTCGTTCGTAAAACCAGTCCTTCGCTCTATCGCTTATTAGGTATCTTTTTACCCTTAATCACGACTAACTGTGCGGTGCTTGGGGTACCCTTACTCAGTGTCAATCTCAAGCAAAATTTCATGCAGGCTGCCGTCTATGGTTTCAGTGCCTCATTGGGATTTTCCCTCGTCATGGTGCTGTTTGCTGGGATCCGTGAAAGGCTTGTTTTGGCCAATGTGCCCGCACCTTTTAAAGGTTCGTCTATTGCCCTTATCACGGCGGGGTTAATGGCTTTGGCGTTTATGGGCTTTTCTGGCTTGGTAAAATTCTGATGACTGCTATCTGGATCGCAATCATTGCACTCAGCCTGCTTGGCCTCTTTTTTGGCTGCCTACTCGGCTATGCTTCACGTCGTTTTGCTGTTGAAGACGATCCCATCGTCGAACAAATCGATCAGCTGCTGCCGCAAAGTCAATGTGGACAATGTGGTTATCCTGGCTGTAAACCTTACGCAGAAGCGGTCGGAAAGCAAGATGAGGCCATTAATAAATGTGCGCCTGGCGGTGAACAGACCATGTTACGCTTAGCAGCCTTGCTTAATATTGACCCCCAACCCATTGATGGTGATCAACAGGCAAAAGCGCCGGTTCGTCAGATTGCCTTTATTGACGAAAGTAACTGCATTGGTTGTACAAAATGCATCCAAGCTTGTCCTGTTGATGCGATCGTCGGGTCGACTCGGGCCATGCATACGGTTTTAACCGACTTATGTACGGGCTGTGATCTCTGTGTTGCCCCCTGCCCGACAGACTGCATAACAATGCATCCAGTTCCGGTGACACCGGATAACTGGAAATGGCAACTCGACACCATCCCGGTACGACTTATCACGGCTGAGCAACATGTTTAACTTCTTTAAGCAGAAAACCGACCCTACCCTCCATGATTTTAAAGGGGGGATCCATCCGCCTGAAATGAAATCGCAGTCCAATGCTACGCCCTTATCATCACTCCCTCTGCCTGAGCAACTGATTATCCCAATACGGCAGCATATCGGGCATGAGGGGGAAATTTTGGTCAAGGTAGGTGACAATGTCCTTCGTGGACAAGCATTAACGACCGGCACGGGAAAGATGCTGCCAGTCCATGCGTCGACATCAGGGCAAGTCACTCTCATTGGCCCGCATATCACGGCACATCCATCGGGCTTACCTGAAACCTGCATCTTTATCACACCTGACGGCAAGGATCAGTGGCTACCATTGGCTCCGTTAACAGATTACCAAAATCATGACCGCTCAGTGCTGATTGAGCGACTGCATGATTATGGTGTTGCAGGCCTTGGCGGTGCAGGTTTCCCGACTGCCACCAAATTACGGGGTGGAGCCCAAAGCATTACGACCCTGATCATCAATGGGGCTGAGTGTGAACCCTATATTACTGCAGATGATCGTTTAATGCGCGATTATGCGGCTGAGATCCTAATCGGTTGCCGTGTGTTAGGCTGGATACTGCAAGTAAAAACCATCCTTATCGGTATTGAAGACAATAAACCCGAGGCTATCGAGGCGCTGCACAAAGCATTGCATCCGCACACTGACATCGCGATCAAAGTCATTCCAACCAAATACCCTTCTGGCGGGGCGAAACAGTTAACACAAATTTTAACCGGGCGGCAAGTACCACGCGGTGGACGCTCTTCCGATATTGGCGTACTGATGCAAAATGTTGGCACAGCTTGGGCGGTAAAGCGCGCCATTATTGACGGTGAACCGCTGACTGAACGCGTAGTGACACTGACAGGGGAAGCGGTAAAACACCCCCGTAACGTTTGGGCAAGAATCGGTACACCCGTCGCCCATCTTTTGAATCAAGTGGGATTCACGGCTGATCCTCGTGCCATGGTCATTATGGGTGGCCCACTGATGGGCTTCACACTGCCCTCCTTGCAAGTCCCTCTGGTCAAAATAACCAATTGCTTACTGGCTCCTTCCCCAACTGAAATCGCTGAACCTGAGCCACAGCAAGCCTGTATCCGCTGCAGTGCCTGCGCCGATGCTTGTCCTGCTGGTCTATTGCCTCAGCAATTATATTGGTATTGCCAAGGGGGAGATCATGATAAAGCGCGCGCCTACCACCTTAACGATTGTATCGAGTGCGGTGCTTGTGCTTATGTGTGTCCAAGTAATATCCCATTAGTCCAGTATTATCGCCAAGAAAAAGCCGAACTTTTGGAGCTGGATAGACAAGAAAAACGCACCGCTGAAGCCAAAGCCCGCTTTGAAGCTAGGCAAGCAAGGCTTGAAAGTGAAAAACAAGCTAGACAACAAAAACACTTACAAAGTAAAGTTAAGGCCGGATTATCTGCTCAACAACAACAAGCCCTTCGCGAAGCCACAGAACGTGCTACACGCAATGGTTATGATCCTGAAGGGATAAGGGTCGAGGCAGGCGCTAAACCCGATAATAGCCAAGTCATTGCAGCACGTGCAGCCAGAAAAGCGGAAGCGAGGCAACAGCGTGCAAAAACCATGGCCACAGAGGCCATGGAGGCAACCCAACGCCGCGCAACGATTGAAGCTCAGTATCAAGCCTCTCTTGGTGAAGATATGGTGATTACGGCTGACGATTTAGACAGTCTCTCTGGATCCGCAGCAACAGCAGATCCGCGTAAAGCCGCCGTGGCTGCCGCCATTGCCCGTGCCAAAGCCCGCAAAGCCAACGGCATGCCAACTCAAGAGTCCGCAA
>NZ_KI912487.1:289581-453804 GCF_000518745.1 Phaseolibacter flectens ATCC 12775
TCCGCAAGTGAATTGACAGGCAATGATGATAACGCAAACGATCCGCGTAAAGCCGCCGTGGCTGCCGCCATTGCCCGTGCCAAAGCCCGCAAAGCTCAATTAGCGCTTGCCAATGAACCCAAGCAGGATAGGCCAAGCCCCCTCTCTTCTTTACCAGGAGCCAAACCCTAGATGGCATTCAGAATAGCAAGTTCCCCTTATACCCATAACAGACGCAGTACTCGCCGTATCATGATGTGGGTTCTGTTGGCACTGATACCCGGTATTGCGACCCAATGGCTCTGTTTTGGCTATGGTAACCTGATACAGTTAGTGTTCGCTGCCTTAACCGCATACGGATGCGAAGCTTTCATTGTCAAGCTAAGGGCTCAACCTGTGATGCCGGCACTGTTGGATCACTCCGCGCTCCTTACTGCCGTGCTACTGGCAATCAGCATACCAGCATTGGCTCCTTGGTGGATCATCGTCATCGGTACTGCATTTTGTATTATTATTGCCAAACATTTGTATGGTGGGCTGGGTAATAACCCGTTTAACCCCGCAATGGTTGGCTATGTGGTTCTCTTGATTTCATTCCCTGTACAGATGACAAGTTGGCTCCCTCCTGATTCATTGCAGGCGCACCCTCTCAGTTTCGCTGAATCACTGCAAGTCATTCTATCTGGGCATAGCAGTACCGGTTTTACACTCCACCAGCTGCAACAAGGTATTGATGGGATTAGTCAAGCAACACCTCTCGATAATTTTAAAACTGGACTGACTGCTGGCCATTCCGCCCAACAACTGCTGTCTTCCCCAATTTATCAAGGTGTTTTAGCCGGTGCAGGGTGGCAATGGATCAACCTCGCTTTCCTGATTGGAGGGATTGGGATGCTATGTAATGGTACCATTCGCTGGCATATTCCGGTTAGCATCCTGATTACGCTGAGCCTGTGTGCTCTCTTCGGTTGGCTGGTAGCCCCACAAAAGTTAGTCTCCCCCATGATGCACCTTTTTTCAGGCGCGACGATGCTGGGCGCCTTTTTTATCGCAACCGATCCCATTTCAGCTTCAACCACCGATAAAGGACGCGTGGTTTATGGGGTGTTGATTGGTCTATTAGTCTGGTTGATCCGCAGTTTTGGAGGCTATCCTGATGGGGTTGCCTTTGCGGTATTATTAGCGAACATTTGCGTCCCTTTGATTGATTATTATACACAGCCGGCTGTTTATGGGCAGAAGAATAAGGATTAACCATGCTAGACAGTATTCGAAAAAATGGCATAACCTTAGCGCTTTTCGCCATCGTGACGACAGGGATCACCGCAATTGTTCATAAAGTGACGACACCAACCGTGACGCACCAAATGGCATTGCAACAAAAAGCGCTACTGGATCAAGTTGTGCCCCCCAATTTATATAATAACGCGTTACAACATAACTGTTACCTTATTAAGGATAGCCAGCTTGGTGATAAGGATGAGCACCGTGTTTATGTCGCCTTACAACAGCAACAACCGGTGGCGGCAGCCATAGAAACGACCGCGCCCGACGGTTACTCTGGTGCCATTAAATTGTTAGTCGGTGCCGATTTTAACGGTAAAGTGCTCGGTGTTAGAGTTATTGAACATCATGAAACACCTGGCCTTGGTGATAAGATTGAACTGCGGATTTCAAACTGGATCACTCATTTTACTGGGGTGACGGTCAAAGGTCTCCATGATCACACCTTCGCGGTTAAAAAAGATGGTGGGCAGTTTGATCAGTTTACTGGGGCGACGATCACACCGAGAGCCGTGGTAAATCAAACCAAGCGTACTGCTTTATTTTTGACTACCTTGCCTGAACGTCTAAAATTATTAACTCAATGTGGAGGTTCTCAATGAGTGAAGCCAAAGAGTTGCTGGTCGGCGGCCTATGGAAAAACAACTCGTCGCTGGTGCAACTATTGGGGCTTTGTCCTTTGTTGGCTGTCACCTCAACGGCAACCAATGCATTAGGATTAGGCCTAGCGACCACACTGGTTCTGACCATTACTAACAGTTCTATTTCTCTGTCTCGTCGCTTTATGCCCTCAGAGATCCGTATTCCTATTTATGTGATGATTATTGCCTCTGTAGTCAGCTGTGTTGAACAATTAATCAATGCCTATGCCCATGGGCTGTATCAATCGTTGGGAATTTTTATCCCCTTGATCGTGACTAACTGTATTGTCGTGGGTCGGGCGGAAGCCGTCGCCTCTCGCGCGAATGTTGCCTTGTCTGCGCTGGATGGCTTTGCCATTGGCATGGGTGCTACCTGTGCAATGGTGACGCTCGGTTGCTTACGTGAAATCATCAGTAACGGCACAATTTTCGATGGCGCGGATCAATTACTGGGGCCTTGGGCACGGATGTTGCGTGTGCAACTGATCCATTTTGATTCTCCCATGCTATTAGCCATGTTACCCCCCGGTGCCTTTATTGGTTTAGGAATGTTATTAGCACTAAAATACCTGATTGATAAACGTACCCAGCGCGCGGCTGCCATAAAAAAAGCCACACAGCCGGCGGTGGTTTCAGTCAATGACCCCGTGGATAGTCTGTCGTGAATAAACAACAACGTCATGCGATCCTCAGCCGTCTTCGGGAGGCCAATCCGCATCCTAAAACAGAATTGCATTATGAAAGCCCCTTTCAACTGCTGATTGCGGTTTTATTATCAGCACAAGCGACAGATGTCAGTGTGAATAAAGCGACGGCAGGGCTGTTTAAGGCCGCTCCGGATGCACAGTCCATGCTGTCGCTCGGTGAGGACGCCGTTCGACAACAAATTAATACTATTGGCTTATTTAATACTAAAGCGGCCAATGTGATTAAAACCTGCCAAATTTTGGTTTCAAAATATCATGGGCAAGTGCCAGAAAATAGGCAAGCCTTGGAAGCATTGCCTGGTGTCGGCCGTAAAACAGCCAATGTGGTATTGAATACCGCATTTGGCTGGCCAACCATTGCTGTCGATACGCATATTTTCAGAGTATCGAATCGTACTGGCTTTGCACCGGGCAGTAACGTCGTCAAGGTTGAGGAGCGGTTACTCAAGGTGGTACCCACTGAGTTTAAAGTGGATTGTCACCACTGGCTGATTTTGCATGGCCGCTATACCTGCCTTGCTCGAAAGCCACGTTGTGGATCATGCCTGATTGAAGACCTGTGTGAATATCGCGACAAAACTGAATGATGTCATTCAGTTCAATTCCCTTGTTTGCCCTTTGCCGATCCCCAAACGATCGCTTAACCGCTTTGCGCTTGACCCACTGGCGGTGAATGGTAGTTGAACAAAGATTACGATTTAAAACCTGCTTATTTCCATGTTAATCACTTTGGTTGCCCGCCACTGTGGATCCCTTCCTCAGTCGATTGGGTTAGACCGAGCAGAATGCGAGGAAATGCAACATGCCAAGCATAATAAAGGGGATTATTAGTCGAAAATTTTAATAAACACACCAAAATAATAAAAAAAGTGCTTGCGCTCCCTCTCGTTATCAGACAAATTGTCAGGCCTTAAAATAAAAAAAACTCATCTTTTATCCTATTTTTCAGGATATCACCATGACAAGGATCAGTTTCACAGCTCATCCGCTGGTAATGCAGAGGTTAATGTGACTATATCGACCAAACATCAACAACAGAGCTTAAATGTTTTTAAGCAACCTAAATCTTTCTATTTAATCTTCTCAATCGAGTTCTGGGAGCGTTTTGGCTTCTATGGACTGCAAGCAATCATGGCCGTCTATTTGGTCAAACAGCTCGGTATGTCAGAGGCAGCATCCGTCACTCTTTTTTCTACTTTTACGGCACTGGTCTATGGCATGATCGCAATTGGTGGCTGGCTGGGTGATCGGGTACTCGGCACCAAACGCGTGATTATGCTCGGGGTGATCGTGCTGGCGATTGGTTATCTGCTGATTGCCACATCGGGGCACCAAGTCGATCAGATATTCTTAGGGTTGGCGACTGTTGCGGTGGGGAGTGGCTTGTTCAAAGCAAACCCCTCTTCCCTACTTTCTACTTGCTATGATAAAGATGACCCCCGTCTTGATGGTGCTTACACCATGTTTTATATGTCAATTAATATTGGGGCCTTGTTTTCACAAATGCTAACTCCTTGGCTTGCAGCAAAATACGGCTGGAGTGTCGCATTTTCTCTGTCGGTGATTGGACTTATCATTACGCTACTGAATTTTATGTTTTTTAAACATATGATTAAGGATTATGGCTCTAAGCCAGATTTCGCGCCAGTCAACGCCAGTAAACTGGTGATTACCCTGATTGCTGTTGTGATCTTATGTCTGCTTTCGTCTTGGTTACTTGGACACCAGCACATCGCCCGTCAAGCCCTGGCTATCATCGGTACAGTCATTTTTCTGATTTTTATTAAATCAGCCTTGAGTCTGAATATGCATGGCCGACGTAAAATGTTAGTCGCTTTGATTATGATGCTACAAGCCGTGGTGTTCTTTGTTTTGTATATGCAAATGCCGACTTCACTGAATTTCTTTGCGATCCATAATGTCGAACATGCTTTTCTTGGTTTCAATTTCGAGCCAGAACAATTCCAAGCACTGAATCCACTTGGGATCATGATTGCCAGTCCCCTGCTCGCCATGATGTATACCAAGCTCGGTGATAAACTGCCGATGCCATTCAAATTTTCCATTGGTATGTTGTTATGTTCAGCGGCTTACTTGGTGTTGCCTTTAGGGGCTAAATTTGCCTCATCGTTGGGCATCGTGTCTGTTCACTGGCTAGTGATCAGCTATCTCCTGCAAAGTGTCGGTGAGTTAATGATTTCTGGTTTGGGTCTCTCCATGATCGCGCAATTGGTTCCACAACGATTGATGGGCTTTATTATGGGAGCATGGTTCCTGACCACGGCAGCAGCGGCAGTCATTGCCGGTCAAGTTGCTTCACTGATGGCGGTCCCTGAGGGGATGAGTTCGAATATTGACTCATTACATGTTTACAGCCATGTTTTTCAACAGATTGGTATCACAACCTTGGTGATTGCTGTCGTAATGATGCTACTGGCGCCACGACTCACTCGTTTGATCCGCGCATAATCCCTCATCTTGCAGCTCATCTCAGTGAGCTGCACTGCGTCCCCAGCGCCTGTCCCCGACCTTCTCTTGCCACACGGTAAATTCACCTTAATCAATATTGGGATTAGGGACTATCACTGACCGTCACAATATCATCATGGCCTGACACACTGCGGTGGAGAAGGCGCCAGATTTCGATAATGACCACATGAGACGACACCGTTTAGCCTTTTCTTCCTCATGATGCTATGCCATCACTTACCTTATCACCGCATGATATCCCAACTGCGTCCAGACTCGTGCCTTTGTCAACAGTCGTGGCGATTCCAAGGAATAACAAGTTCTGCCACAATGCAATTTTACACCATGGTTGAGGTTAGCCTCCGCCCCCCGAGACTTTACCGATCCATCGATGACTTGATCCTCATCCAGGGGGCTTTGACTAGAGTTCAGTAGCAATAAAATGATGCTCAGGATGCACCATTTGTTCCTGCGCCGCCACCAGTTGCAACTCATATTCTCCCATGGCATGAGTTTTTAACATCACGTCATAGACCGCCGCAGTGACATGCTCTAATGCCTGTGCTAAAGGTAACTGATGCAATAAATTAACTAAAAGCAGACCGCTTGTTAAATCACCCACGCCGACCGGTTGTCTGACACCAAAATCCACCAACGGCCGCTGAATATGTAAAGCCTTTTGTTCCGTGACTAACAGCATTTCAAACTGATCACTGCGTTTTCCCGCTCGTGACAAATGCTTAACCAAGACAATTTTAGGGCCTTTTTCAATGAGTAAGCGACAGGCGTCTACCGCGTGTTGCAAATGATTGATCCCTTGACCACTGAGCATTTCTAATTCCAACAGATTAGGTGCGATAATATCACTGGCTTGCAAAGAAGCATGGCAGTGAAATTCAGCGACACCGGCTGGAACAATACAGCCCTTCTCTGGGTGCCCCATGACCGGATCACAAAAATACCACGCCTGAGGATTCGCCTGTTTAACCTGTTTAACTATTTCAAGGATTTTTTCACCTTGCTGAGCTGAGCCAAGGTAACCACTTAGTACGGCATCACAGTTTTTCAGGCGATCTATCGCGGCGATCCCATTGACCACGTCAGTCAGATGCTCTGGTGGCATCACCGTGCCTTGCCAATGTCCATACTGCGTATGATTGGAAAACTGAACCGTATTCAGAGGCCAGACATTCGCCCCCATTCGACGCATTGGAAATTCAGCGGCCGCATTACCTGCATGACCAAATACAACATGAGACTGAATAGCAAGGATATTTTTCATCGTCCACCCAAAAGACTGCATCTCCAGGCCATTCAAGGCCTGAATCTTTAATTATTGCCAAATTAATAAACAGTAGTGCTTTTTGCCTCGGCGCAATACGCTGTATTGACCAAAAAGTTTATCCTGCTCAGTAAAACGATATTCACTGTCAGAAATTTTCTGTCCATTGATTGAAATTGCATTGGAGCCTATCATGGTGCGCGCCTGACCACGTGAGGGAACCAATTGTGCATTCACCAAGGCCTGCTGTAAATCTGCCGCTTTCTCCAGATAAATAGCTGGCATGCCATCTTGGGCTAATTGCTGAAGATCATGCTCAGTCAATTGCTGCAAATCACCAGCAAATAAGCTCGTGGTAATACGCTTTGCCGCGGCTAGGCCCTGCTCACCATGCACCAGTTTTGTTACCTGCTCAGCTAAAACAGACTGAGCGCGTGGTGCTTTGCCACTTTGCTTATCTTCTTGCTCTAAGGCATCGATCGATTCAAGACTCAAGAAAGTAAAAAATTTAAGGAAACGATAGACATCGGCATCAGAGGTATTGATCCAGAATTGGTAGAATTTATAAGGACTGGTTTTGGTCGGATCTAACCAAACGGCACCACCTTCCGTCTTACCAAATTTAGTGCCATCCGCTTTAGTGATCAACGGGACAGTTAAACCAAAAACCTGCTGTTGGTTCAATCGACGAGTCAAATCAATCCCAGAGGTGATATTGCCCCACTGATCCGAGCCACCAATTTGTAGGCAAACATGATACCGCTTATTCAGGCAGGCAAAATCGTATCCCTGTAACAGATTATAAGAAAATTCAGTATAAGAAATCCCCTGTTCTTCACGATTAAGACGCTGCTTGACCGCCTCTTTATTTATCATTTGATTGACTGAGAAGTGTTTCCCAATATCACGTAAAAAAGTCAGAACATCCATTGAAGCAAACCAATCATAATTATTTGCTGCAATCGCCCGATTGTCACCCTGTTCAAAATTAAGGAAAGGGGCAACTTGGTTACGTATCTTTTCTACCCAATTGGCAACCGTCTCACTGGTGTTGAGTTTGCGTTCTGCAGCCTTGAAACTGGGATCACCAATTAAACCTGTCGCACCGCCTACTAAGGCGACAGGTCTGTGGCCTGCATCTTGAAAGCGTTTAAGGCATAAAAGCGGCACCAGATGGCCAAGATGTAGACTATCCGCCGTTGGATCAAAGCCACAATAAAGACTGATGGATCCCTGTGATAATCGTTCGGCCAATGCCTCTTGATCGGTAATTTGTGCGACTAGCCCTCTTTCCTGCAACTGTTTAATTAACTCACTGCCCGTCATAAAACCTTCCCCCTAAAATTCACTTACGGTCACCCGCAATACAAGTTGCAGACACCCAAAATTATTACAACTGTCATTGTCATAGAATAAAACGTCAACGCGTGACACACCAGCGTTGTCTCTGGTCAAGGTGACAGACGCTCAATATTCCAACTATTATCGATTCTTTTATATTCAAATCTATCATGTAAGCGTCTCGCACCGCCCTGCCAGAACTCAATCGTCTTGATGTTTATTCGATACCCGCCCCACTGCGCTGGCACCGGTAAAGGCTTATCACGATACTGATCCTCAATTTGCTGATAAGCCTCCTCAAGTACCGCGCGATCCCGTATTGGTTGAGACTGCTGCGAGGCAATTGCCCCGATCTGACTGGTTCGAGGCCGAGAAGAAAAATACGCAATCACCTGCGACCGAGATAAAGGGGTCACCACACCGGTTATCCCAATCTGCCGTTCAAGTGCTAACCAAGCAAAGTGCGCAGACAGTTGTTTATTGTGATCAAGATGCTGAGATTTACGACTGTGTAAATGAGTAAAAAACACCAGACTGTCATTATCATAATGTTTCAAAAGAACAACACGTTGCCATGGCTGCCCTTGGTTATCCACTGTCGCAATGCACATGGCATTAGGATCACTAATTTGTGCCTGATCTGCTTGCTGTAACCAACGGCCAAATAATGCCATGGGTTCGCTAGGCAGATCACCTCGCCGTAAATCGCCCAACACATACTCTCGACGACGCTCAGATAGTACCGAAGTTTTCGTCTCCGATTGTTCATTTTTGTTCATAATAAATTCAACTCTCTCAGATTATGCTAAGTATTTGACCGGTTCCGGCTATCCCATGCTTTTTATACTCTATAATCTTTCTGTACGTATTGCTAAATAGGTTTTGTACAGGCATTTTTGAGCGACCAAAAGCCATTTAAAATGTTATAATTGAAATATATAGAGTATACAACGCTGTTTTACTTGTCAGTCTTTTCATAAACAATCACAGACTGTAACTGAAGGACAGGAGACGAATCAGCCGTGTTAACTTATCTATGTTAGAGTTATTTATTCTGACTACCTGCATCCAGTATACGGATTATTTAAGGAGTTTTATATGTTCAAGCGTTTTACGATTCTGACGATCGCTGTCGCGACTCTCGCCGGTTGTGTTGATAATGACTCACTCTCTGGGGATGTTTACACTGCCAGTCAAGCCAAACAATTACAACAAGTGAGTTATGGCACTGTCGTCCATGTCCGACCAGTGAAAATCAAATCGGATGATAAAAGCAGCCCCATCGGTGCACTAGGCGGTGCAATTCTTGGAGGATTCCTTGGGAATACAGTTGGTGGCGGCACAGGACAATCTTTGGCAATTGCTGGTGGTGCAATTTTAGGGGGAATTGCGGGGCAAAAAACAGAGTCTGCGCTAAATACCAGCAACGGAGTTGAACTTGAAATACGCAGCGACAGTGGAGAAAACTTTGCGGTGACACAAAAACTCTCCGCCAGTAAATTTAGCGTCGGGCAGCGTGTTGCTATCGTCAAAAGTAATACGTCAGTCACCGTATCACCACGCTAATTGCTCTTACATGCTAATGCTCTAAATCAAGATGGCCGAATGCCTGTTTATCATATTGATGAATATCATAAACAGGCAGCATGAATGTCCAATGGTGATCAGTCTCATATAAGTTATCACTTATCTGGCTCTTTGCCTTATTATTTACTGACAACCAATTAAAATAACGCTGAAAAAATATCGTTAAAATTGCTTATTTAATATCCATATAAATACTGATGATATCTAAGTTACCCTACGCATGAAAATCAACATTCATTACACCTGTTTTTCATCATCTTAATTTCGATTAAAATAAATCATACTCTTTAATCATAAGATTGAGAATTAATCGCGGGCTCTCTCTTAACTACCTTTTCTGCAACTCATTGATATTATCTTCGACCTTGACCAAGATTTTAGAAAATATATCGAGTTCATTTTCATTAAGACCGCTTAGAATTTCAACCCGAATATTTTCCAGTATACTTTCCACTTGTTCAAAAACGAATTTCGATTCATCCGTTAAGGTAATAAGCTTAGTTCTTCTATCATCGGGAGAACAAGTACGACAGATCAGTCCTTTTTTCTCTAACTGATCAAGGGTACGAACCAATGAAGGCTGTTCAATACCAATAATTTTCGCTAATTTAGTTTGTGACTGCTTGTGATTCAACTTATGTATATTATGCATTGTGATCCAAAGGGTTTGTGTCAAACCTAATGGCTTTAACCTTTTATCGATCAACGCTCTCCACAATCTAACCAAACGTGCAAGATCAATACTCAACTTCGATTCCATTTACAGCTCCATTATTATTATTCGCTAAAATTAACTCATTAATCCCACAATTATTTTAATGAAATAGCATAACCATTATAAAGTATTTCATACATTAAACAGTAAAATATCTTACTTTATTTAAGTAATATTTAATATATTGGTATTTATATCAAATAGTAAATTAATTACCGGGGATTTTATTTGAAAGCTAATTATAAATTATTTTATTGTTCTGCCTAAACTAACGACATTCCTTCATTCATTATATTAATTAATCTAAATATTATTAACGTGATAAACTTTTCACTCCCTCCCATAAAAATAAGAATTAGCTTCAATCATGACAACATGATAACATAAAGAAATTAAATGAATGCTAAGCATTAGTATACTTTTACAACTCGTTATTAAAAATGCGTGGCGAGGGACATCCCCCCACATCCACAATTCACGACTAGATAAAATAGCAACTGCAGAATTTTGGGCGGGATACTTCATGATAAAACCACCATTTATCAGTGTTTTTAACTACTTCACTAAAAATTAAGCGTATCAGTCTTCTGCGTCACCGTAGCAATAGAAGGCGATTGTGTAACGGATTGTTCCGCACGCCGCTTTCGTGAGGCACACAAACGCAGAACCTGTTTTTTTTCACTCTCACTTAACTTTTGCCAAGCAAATCGCTCATCTCGGCTTCGAAAACACCCTGAGCAATAGCCACGTTTATCCATATGACAGACGTTAATACAAGGACTACGAATTAAAAATAGCTCAAGTTGTTCAGCCATCCTCTCCTCCGGTCTCACTAGCAAAAATCAGTGTAAGCAAGCAGATTACCTTATCGTGCTTTAGATTCAGGAGAACCTTGCCTCCTCACCCTCAGTTACATACTCTTATAACACGATAAGCCCGCATTTATATCTCTATACCGCGTAATTTGTTGAGTCGTTGTCATACCCCGGCAGCCTCCATACACTCAACACGCAGTAATGATATAAATTATTTTGCTAAGCTTCAGCTTAACTGTTACACCTGTAAATGGAGTGATTCATGTCTGATAATTTACTTTTCAACCCCATCAATATTGGCCCATTGACCTTACCTAATCGTATCATCATGGCGCCATTGACCCGTCTAAGAAGTATTGAACCTGGCGATATCCCGACCGACTTAATGGCTGAATATTATCAGCAGCGCGCATCAGCAGGACTTATCATTACTGAAGCAACACAAATTTCCTATCAGTCCAAAGGCTATGCGGGTGCCCCCGGATTGCACACTCCTGAACAAATTGCTGCATGGCAAAAAATTACCGATGCCGTCCATCAAAAGCAAGGCCATATTGCTGTGCAATTATGGCATACCGGCCGCATTGGCCACGCATCGCTGCAACTTGATGGCCAAGCGCCTGTGACAGCCACGGCGAGTCCAGCGGAAATCCGGACCACCCTTAAAGATAAAGAAGGTAATGTTTATCGTGCCGATGTCACCCCAGCGCGTGAGCTAAGTACAGAGGAAACACGCCAAGTCGTGCAAGACTTCATCAATGCGGCTGCCAATGCAAAAAAAGCGGGCTTTGATATGTTGGAAATACATGGTGCCCATGGCTACCTTGTCCACCAGTTCCTCTCTCCTGAAAGTAATCAGCGTCAAGATATCTATGGTGGGAGCAGAGAAAACCGTGCGCGTTTCTTGTTTGAAATCATTGAAGGGATGGCACAAGTTTGGGATATTTCAAGAATTGGTTTGCGGCTCTCTCCTATAGGCGATTTCCAAGGCACGGCAAATGGTGATAATGAAGAGGAAGATGCGATCTGGTTGTTACAACAATTAAACCAGTACAAACTGGCTTATGTACATTTATCAGAACCCGATTGGGCAGGTGGCCTAGCTTACAGTATGTCACTCAGAGACCGTTTCCGTGCTGCTTTTACCGGCGTACTGATTGGTGCAGGCGCTTACGATAACCAAAAAGCGCAAACCATGTTACAAGCCGGCGTGATTGATGCTGTTGCCTTCGGCCGCGATTTTATTGCAAACCCTGATTTAGTGGCTCGATTAGCCCAAAATGGGCCATTCAATCCACAACGCCCTGAGTTTTTCTATGGTGGGGGGGCAGAAGGTTATACGGATTATCCTTTCCTTGATCCCAAGTAACGGCTCACACGAGATTAAGCTCGTCGTTGGACGAGCTTTTATTGATTATTGAAGCTGCTTTTTAATGAGGTGATTATGCAATTACTGCACACTATGTTACGCGTCAGTTCCTTAGAGCGTTCGATTGATTTTTATACCAACGTCTTAGGTATGCGTGTTTTACGGATCCGTGAAAATCCAGAGTACAAATATACCCTTGCCTTCGTTGGTTATACAGAAGAAACCGAAAATGCGGTCATTGAATTGACTTATAACTGGGGGGTCGATCACTATGATCATGGTGATGCTTATGGCCATATTGCTCTCGCCGTCGAGGATGTGGCAGCCACTTGTGAACACATTCGCAACGCGGGCGCGAAGGTGACACGTGAAGCCGGTCCGGTGAAAGGTGGCAGTACCATGATTGCCTTCGTCGAAGATCCTGACGGATATAAAATTGAATTGATCCAAGCATCAGATGCCGGCAAGGGACTCGGTGAATAAAAGCGTGATGTCATTGGGATAGTTAACTGCCCCAAACAACAAATGCAGCACTATCAGTAAAAATTTGTCATAATACTCTCAGAAGTCAATGTCCTGCGAGAGTATGATGCCAGAAACGTTACCCCATAATACCTTAAAACACAGATTCAGAGGATTCTTCCCAGTGGTTATCGATGTCGAAACGGCTGGGTTTAATGCCAAAACCGATGCCCTACTGGAAATCGCTGCTGTTACCCTGAGTATGGATAATGCCGGCTGGCTGATGCCCGCAGAAACCATCCATTTTAATGTGACGCCTTTTGCTGGTGCGATCCTTAACCCTGATGCCCTTGCCTTTACCGGAATTAATCCCAATGATCCTCATCGCCAAGCGGTAAGTGAATATGAAGCTCTGCATGGGATATTTAAAATGGTCCGTAAAGGTGTCAAGGAAAATGATTGTAATCGTGCCGTGATCGTGGCTCACAATGCGCATTTCGACCACAGCTTTACCATGGCGGCAGCTGAGCGTTGTGGATTAAAACGTAATCCTTTTCATCCTTTTGCAACGTTTGATACGGCCGCACTCAGTGGCTTGGTTCTCGGACAAACCGTGTTAGCTAAGGCATGTAAAACCGCGGGCATTGCATTTGATAGTAATCAGGCCCACAGCGCGCTGTACGATACACAACAAACCGCAATTTTATTTTGTGAATTAATCAATCGCTGGAAAAGATTCGGAGGCTGGCCCTTGGCCGAAGAGCATGAACATGCGCAGACTGACGTCAGCGAACCACTACCTGATTAACGCGATCAGGTAGTGGTAAATGTTAGTCAGCTTGGCTATGTTTACTCGCAGCCTGTTTGATCAGAGGCTGCAATTCCCCCTGCTGATACATTTCCAAAATGATATCACATCCGCCAACCAACTCTCCCTCAACCCACAATTGAGGAAACGTCGGCCAGTTAGCATATTTTGGCAGCTCAGCACGAATATCTGGATGCTGTAAAATATCAACATAAGCGAAGCGTTCGCCGCAGACAGATAAAGCTTGGACAGCCTGTGCAGAAAAACCACAACTCGGCAGTTTAGGTGAGCCTTTCATATAAAGAAGAATGGGGTTCTCTGCAATCTGCTGCTTAATTTTTTCTATCGTATCCATCTCTGCGTCCTCTAACAAAAGAAACTTCTGATGTGCTATTGTAACCGTTAGCGCGCCACTGTTAAACCGCTCCGAACAATTATGTTTTGTTTCACCACTGACAACAGTGAAATTTTTGCCTTGCTATTTTACAAGCATGCAACATCCAACGACATCAAACCGCGGCCTGCTTGCTTGCCACACAAGCCGTCCACCTCCTCTCCCTGAAGATGAGGTGAAGTCTCCCCCTCGCCCAGTACCGCGGAAAGGCCTCAATTGCAGGTTGTCACTTGAATGGTTATTAATATGATAACTCAACGGACCTTTCCCACGTGAGGGATCGTGCAGGTTCCGGCGTTTATCTTCGCAAACCTGATTGTGTCAGTTCCGTAGATTGTGCCTCAGGGCGTTAGCACAACGGCTCACCACAGCAGGCAGGAAACGCAGATCATAAAACAGACTTTTCGTTTAACACACAATAAAATTGCCAGAGAAAAAGTAGAATGAGGTTATTTTTCTGACTCCGCGAGCACAAAACGATCGAAATGCATCCATGTCGTCCAGACAAGAAAACCCATTTATTCACTTGTTTTTGTACCAATCAGACAGCGGTGAGTTTGCTAACTCGATAAAACTTGAGACTTGTATACTTCTCGTTACGAAATCACTGAAAACAATATTAACTCTTTTTTAGAATCTACATTACAATAAATGTTGTGTGCTGGATTTTCGTCTGGCTATAAATATTACACTGACCACGATATATCAATCTGGTCTGTTATTGGATAAAAATTTATGCGCCTACTTGTGACCCTTAGCTTACTTGTATTAACACCACTAGGTATAAACAATGCCGAAGCCAGTCATGGCGCTACAGACTCGACGGTTTCCCATAAGTTAGTTAAGCGCACCTCAACAAATAAAGAGGAGTCGCGACGTAAGCGTAAAAGTGCCCCGACTAAAAAAACAAAACGCCTTCTCAGCAAAGAAAAAAAACATCGCACAACTAATAATAAGGCACCATTAAAAGTCACTTATGCTGGCCATAAGGTAAAAACCAATTCAACACGCCATAAAAGAACCTTGGTCTCTGTTTTGCCCCCTGCCGCCCCACTCGCTAACAGTAAAAAACATCGACTTCGTACATTGCATGGGAGAGGCAATGACGAATTACAACCGATTCATTTAACCGCCGAGCACCGTCGGCGCTATCAACAAGCTCGCCAAACAGCAATGAATAAATTAATGGGACAATTAGGTAAACCTTACCACTGGGGAGGTACCTCCCCACGAACAGGGTTTGATTGCAGCGGTCTCGTGTATTACGCCTACAAAGATGTGGTCAAATTCAGAATGCCACGCACTGCCAATGAAATGTACCATATGCATAAAGCGACCGTCGTCAGTCGCAATGAATTACGCAAAGGCGACTTAGTCTTTTTCCGTCTAAATGGTCGTGGTGTTGCCGATCATGTCGGTGTGTATTTAGGTAATGGTAAATTTATTCAGTCACCTCGCACAGGCAAAGATATTCAAATAACCGCATTGAGTGATGATTACTGGCAACGCCATTACCTCGGAGCCAGAAGAATGATGACGCCGATGACGATCCGTTAGGGGTTATCACTCTTCCTTTCCCATACGCCAGCTTAAGTCTGGCGTTTTTTTGTCTATTCTGGGACTTTTCTCGGACGTCTGATGAATTTCCTCCTGATTTACCTTTAGTTGCGCAAAGCCCTCGTCATTTGCTGTCAGCCTTGTTAAAATCCCTGCCCTTCACTTTATGAGTTGCGTAAAGCGAGAGCAATCCGCCCACTCTCACCTGTTAGACGTCAATAAAACAGTGTGAACAATTCGGAATTATGCATAACTTATCCTACTATTAAGGGACGCAAACGTTTAACTATGTTTACAATACTTATTTCACCAGGAACAACACTTCATGGCAACCATTAAAGATGTGGCAAAACGGGCTGGTGTATCTACGACAACCGTCTCCCATGTCATCAATCAAACACGTTTTGTCGCCGAACAAACCCGTGAACAGGTTTGGGCTGCGATCAAAGCCCTGCACTACTCACCGAGTGCTGTCGCCCGGAGTCTGAAAGTCAATAACACGCACACCTTGGGCTTACTCTCGACGTCAATTGAAGCACCTTATTGGGCTGAAATCATTGAAGCTATCGAAAAGAAATGTTACCAAAATGGCTATACCTTGATTCTGGCAAATGCACATAATGAACTGGAAAAGCAGGCCGCCTATTTATCCATGCTGGCTCAAAAGCGCGTGGACGGTTTACTGGTCATGTGTGCTGAATACCCAGACGCACTATTAAATATGCTAGAAAGCCATCGTAATATCCCCATGGTGGTGCTTGACTGGGGGAAATCTCAGGGGGATTTTACCGACACAATCCTCGATAATGCCTTTCAGGGTGGATATATGGCAGGTCGCTATTTGATTGAGCGTGGTCATCGCGATATAGGCTGTATTCCAGGACAAATGGAAAGAAATACTGGCGGCGGACGTCTTGCTGGTTTTTTAAAAGCTTTATCTGAAGCTGGGATCACTCCGAATGAGCAATGGATCGTTCAAGGTGATTTCGAGCCTGATTCTGGTTACCAAGCCATGATAAAAATTCTGTCCTGTAAAAAAGTACCCAGTGCCGTCTTCTGCGGTGGTGACAGTATGGCGATGGGGGCAATCTGTGCGGCGAATGAGCAAGGACTGACCGTGCCTCATGATATTTCGGTGATCGGGTATGATAATTTGCGCAACGCGCGCTTCTTTACCCCAGCCTTAACAACGATACATCAACCGAAAGTTGAACTTGGTGAAACTGCATTGAATATGTTATTGGATCGGATCGTCAATAAGAGAGAAAAACCACAAACCATTGAAATTCATCCTCAGCTGATTGAGCGGCGTTCCGTCACAGATGGGCCTTTTATTGATTATCGTCGGTAATCACTGCGGTATTTTCAGTTAATCTGTTAATACCCAACCCTTATCAAATTTCGGTAAGATCGGAAATCATCTCCCTTGCTGATCCTTATTCGATTTAATTTGGGATCTCATTTTTCCTGGGTTGCGCTTTGTGGCGTATTTGAACAGACCCGAACCACGCAATCAGCCTGATTTGATGCTGATAATAAAAATCAAGGAATCGTTATGCGTAGCCCCGTTATCTTTATTATTTATCTTTCCTTACTCAGTATGTTGGGTTTTCTCGCGACTGATATGTATTTGCCGGCGTTCGCCGAAATGCAACGTGCCCTGCATACCAGCGAAACGACAATCAGCGCCACTCTCAGCCTATTTCTCGGCGGTTTTGCTTGTGCGCAATTAGTCTGGGGGCCCCTATCCGATAAACATGGACGAAAACCTATCTTAATTGCTGGCTTATCCGTATTTATGGTCAGTTGTTTTGCTATGGTGTGGGTCAACGATCCCATTTGGTTACTGCTATTACGTTTTCTCCAGGCTTGTGGCGTTTGTGCCGGTACGGTTTGCTGGCAAGCGCTTGTTATTGATCACTTTACCAAGAAACAAGCGGCTAAAGTCTTCGCCACCATTATGCCACTGGTGGCGCTTTCCCCTGCGTTGGCACCTTTAGTTGGAGCCTGGCTGCTCACGCATTGGCCTTGGCAATCGATTTTTATTGTCTTAGGCAGTATGACCTTATTATTAATTATCCAAACACTCGTCTCCCTGAAATCCCCAACCTCCAAACAGCCCGATACCGAGTCAGTGATAGCGAGGGTCTCGTTACTGACCTTGCTAAAACATCCAAGGTATATGGGGAACATCCTGATTTTCGCCGCCTGTTCAGCCAGCTTTTTCTCTTGGCTTACTGCTTCCCCCTTCCTATTGAAGCAATTTGGTTTTTCCGCCGCGGACATTGGCTTGAGTTATATTCCACAGACTGTCGCTTTTCTCTGCAGTGGCTACCTCTGCCGATCGCTGCTAAATCGTGTCTCTTCTGATTGTATCTTGCCTTGGGTCTTGGGATTATTTTGTCTGTGCGTGATTGTTTTCGTGATCAGCGCATTGATGCCTTCGCCCAATCTTATCGTCCTGATGGCCAGCTTCAGTGGCACGGCCTTAGCCAATGGCAGCATCTACCCCTTAGTGGTGGCGCGTGCATTACAGGTCTTTCCAGAAGCCAGTGGTAAGGCCGCCGCCTTACAAAATAGTTTTCAACTGGGGCTCTGTTGTTGCTTTAGCCTTGTCGTTTCGGCTTTTATCAGTCACAGTTTGACCGTCACCGCCAGTGCAATGGCCATCACGGCGGGCCTTGCTGTTTTAGGCTTTATCCTGCAAAAGTCGACTCATGGCGAAAATATAGTTAAATAATAATTATCATTTAGCAATAATTGCCTTTATTATTTTTTCTTGTTCCGCACGGGTTGCATCCCTGTATTCCCTGATTATACTAGCTAATACAGCGTGAATTAACGGATTAACAGCCAGTGATGTCACGCTGCTATTCATTAACAAGATCCAGAGCCTTATCTTCATCCTCATTAGAATCGTTAATCATCTTGATGGTTAACGGGGCTGCTAAACAGGTATCTATAACGTATGGAAACGTCTTGTATTGAAACTGTTGAGTTTAAAGAAAATCAGTGGTATCGCATTGCGAGTCAATTACTTAAACACGCTGATATTCAAATAAATGGTCAACGGCCTTGGGATATTCAAGTAAAGCATGCGGATTTTTTTAAACGTGTTTTACAGCAGGGTTCACTGGGTCTCGGTGAGAGTTACATGGAGGGTTGGTGGCAATGCCAATGCCTTGATCAACTTTTTTATCGTCTGCTTCGCTACCAAATCCACCAGCAAACCCCCAAACACAACCGGGATCTGATCCGAGTTCTGATGGCTCGACTGCTTAATCAGCAAACTCGTAAGCGTGCCCTCACCGTCGGTAAAGTCCATTATGACCTCGGTAATGATCTTTTTAGCCGAATGCTTGACCCCTATATGCAATACTCCTGTGGTTACTGGCACACTGCAGAAACACTGGAACAAGCACAACAGGATAAATTGTCATTGATTTGTCAAAAATTGCAGCTAAAACCAGGCATGAGCCTACTCGATATTGGCTGTGGATGGGGAGGATTGGCGGAGTATGCCGCCCGTCATTATGGTGTCAAAGTGTACGGCGTGACGATTTCTGCTGAACAGCAAAAAATGGCCAGTCAACGTTGTAAAGATTTAGATGTCACCATTTTATTGCAAGATTATCGTGACCTAAATCAACAATTTGATCGGATTGTTTCCGTCGGCATGTTTGAACATGTTGGCCCCAAAAATTATGAAACCTATTTTAAGGTTGTGGCACATAATCTAAAACCCGATGGCTTGTTCCTGTTACACACCATTGGAGCCAATCAGACCAGTTTACAGGTTGACCCTTGGATCGAAAAATACATTTTTCCCAATGGCTGTCTACCTTCCATTGCACATATCGCCCGCGCCAGTGAGCACGATTTCGTAATGGAAGATTGGCATAACTTTGGCGCGGATTACGATAAAACATTGATGGCATGGTTTCAGCGCTTCAATATGATCTGGCCAACGATTGCCAAGAATTACGATGAAAAATTTAAGCGAATGTTCAGCTATTATCTCAATGCCTGCGCAGGTGCATTTCGCGCACGGGATATCCAATTGTGGCAGGTTGTCTTTAGCCGTGGTATAGAGGGTGGACTGCACGTCCCCCACTCATCAGTCCAATAAAAATTTGGGGCGTTGTGATGGTAAAAAAACAGTGCCCCATGCCATAAGCCTCATTATTTTGCTTTGTTTGCTAAGACTCGCTCCACGGTCTCGACAATCGCCTGTGTCTGAGGATCGATTTCTAAATTGACCCAATCCCCCACTTTACGTGTCGAAAATAAAGTGCGCTCAATGGTTTCTGGGATCAGCCAAACACAAAATTTCTCGCGACCTACGTCACCAATTGTCAGGCTACAGCCATCAATACCGATAAATCCTTTATGCAGAATGTATTTCATGTACTGCGCATCTTGCACTTTGAACCACAGTTCACGATTATCAGGCGACTCAATCACCTTACAGATTTCAGCCTGAGTCATAATATGGCCTGACATCAAATGACCACCGATTTCATCAGAAAAAAGGGCGGCGCGCTCAATATTAACCCAATCCCCTACCTTCAATCGACCAAGATTGGTGACACGTAAGGTTTCTTTAATTAAATCAAAACTGACTCGGTTACCATCGATTTGCGTCACCGTCAGGCAACAGCCATTATGGGCGACAGACGCGCCAATTTGTAAGCCTTGTTGCCAACTGTCTGGAAATTCAAGGGTGTGTGTTCTAAATAAATCCTTTTCTTCAATGGCGACGATCTGCGCGATGCCTTTAACAATACCTGTGAACATTGTTTCCCCCTCAGCTCTTTTTTCTAAGAGTAACATAATCTCAGTTTTGATCGAAAAAGTTAAACCAGGTAGACGATAATAAGAAACAGCATTGGCTTAACTGGCAGCAACCGCTAAAATAAAACTTTGCCCTTCGACATGGACGCGTCGGAGATAATTTTAATAATAGGTGTAACTTGAAACTCTATTTAACTGAAGCACGACAACTTTTAATCTTGGCTATTCCCGTCATTCTGGCTCAAGTATCACAAACCGCAATGGGGGTGCTGGATACTGTGATGGCGGGTGCAGTCAGTGCCACCGACATGGCTGCCGTTGCCGTTGGTACCTCAATATGGCTCCCTGTGATCTTACTCGGCCACGGCTTACTTCAAGCCTTAACCCCGACCGTGGCTCAACTGAATGGGGCAGGACAACGTCATCACATTGCGATGCAGGTTCGCCAGTCCTTCTGGTTGGCCTTTTTTATGTCTGTGTTTACGTTATTGGTATTATGGCAAGCAGGCAAATTGATCTCGCTCATGCCGCATATTGATCCTCATCTTGCCGCTATCGCAGAACGCTATCTGCATGCTTTAATGTGGGGGGCGCCTGGCTATCTATTTTTTCAAACGCTGCGTAATCAATGTGAAGGTATGTCCTTCACTTTACCCAGTATGATATTGGGATTTATGGGGTTGTTAATTAATATTCCCCTTAACTATATCTTTATTTATGGTCATCTTGGCATGCCCGCCCTAGGCGGTGTCGGCTGTGGTATTGCCACTGCCACTGTCTATTGGTTGATGTTTCTGATGCTTCGTTGGTGGGTCAGTTTCATGCCCAGAATGCGTGATATTCGGAATACAGGCCGTTGGTCAGCCCCGGACTGGACAATCATCGTACGTTTATTCAAACTGGGTTTACCCGTGGCCATGGCCTTATTTTTTGAAGTGACCCTGTTTGCCGTTGTTGCCTTGTTAGTGTCGCCACTGGGTATTGTTGATGTGGCCGGTCACCAGATCGCTCTCAATTACAGTTCTCTGATGTTTGTTGTACCTCTATCCATGGGAGTGGCTGCAACCATCCGAGTGGGCTATAAATTGGGTCAAGGTTCCGTTGCTGATGCTAAAATCGCAGCGTGGACAGCTCAAGGGGTTGGCTTGGTGTTAGTGGCTTTTACTGCCTTATTTTCGGTACTGTTCCGAGAGCAAATTGCCCTGTTGTATAACAACGATCCCCAGGTAGTGATGTTAGCAACCCAATTGATGTTTTATTCCGCTATCTATCAATTTTCTGACAGTTTACAAGTCATTGGTGGCGGTATTTTGCGGGGCTATAAGGATACAAAAGCCATTTTCTTTATTACCTTTGTCTCATACTGGATAATTGGTTTACCACTCGGTTATCTGTTGGCACTGACGAATACCCTCACTGACCGAATGGGACCTGCTGGATTTTGGTGTGGTTTTATTGCTGGCCTCACCACGGCAGCCATTCTCATGATTTGGCGGATCATTCAGTTACAACGTCAGACAGACAGTCGAATTTTGGCTCGTTCATCACGTTAATCCCGTGGCGTTACCGTTTTAAAGTCAAAAATGATTAAAAAAAATGCATCCGCAACGCCCTGACTAAAAATAACGGTAAAATTTGTTTTTTCTACTTGCCAGCTGCTGTCACTGTCGTTAATATTCGTCCCCGCTGTTGTTGGTAAGCAAGGCGTCCGTAGCTCAGTTGGTTAGAGCACCACCTTGACATGGTGGGGGTCGGTGGTTCGAGTCCACTCGGACGCACCATTTACAACAACACAGGTTTCATGTGCGTCCGTAGCTCAGTTGGTTAGAGCACCACCTTGACATGGTGGGGGTCGGTGGTTCGAGTCCACTCGGACGCACCAAATAGGAAAACAAGATCACTTGTTTTTTTAAAGCAGCCCCCAACCTCAAGCAACCTGTCGTTTAAGGCGTCATTCTCTTCACATAAAAACTTCTCTCTTTTTAACTGACTATTGCTTCCTAGTGAGGATGCCCTCGTTTCGCCTTCTAAAGCCAGTGATAGCCGCATCGTCCCCCATAACGTGGACAACTTTATCGCATTTAGTGCGCTTATTTTAGTCCGATTTTTATTGGTTTCAGTGCCGCAAGCGATTATACTGTCATCCATCTCAGTATCGTCAGGGTACCGTAATTAGTGTGCTAGCAGTCCTAAGCGATGTAATCATACAGCGATTTTTCCTTATCAGATTAGTACAGGTTACTGATCCCCTGTTGTGCCGCCACTTGAATGCCATGCTTTCTAATCATCTTCAACTCAGGTCTCGTTCAATAACCCCGCATAGTTTCATCTCTGCCCGTTATTGTCGGTCTCATTTATTTCAACTCACAGATTAATATTATGAAAAAAACTAAGATCGTTTGTACCATAGGTCCGAAAACTGAATCCGAAGAGATGCTTACTCAAATGCTAGACGCTGGCATGAACGTTATGCGTCTCAATTTTTCTCATGGTGATTACGAAGAACATGGTCGACGTATTGCCAATTTACGCGCTGTTGTCAGTAAAACAGCACACAATGCTGCCATTCTGCTGGATACGAAGGGACCTGAAATTCGAACCATTAAATTAGAAGGTGGCAATGATGTCAGTTTGGTTGCAGGTCAAACGTTCACGTTTACTACGGATAGCACCGTCATTGGTAATAAAGACCGGGTTGCGGTGACCTATTCTGGCTTTGCTCAAGATTTACGTCCTGGTAATAAAGTCTTGGTTGATGATGGCTTAATTGGCATGGACGTGATTGCTGTAACCGAGACTGAAGTTACCTGCAAAGTTCTGAATAACGGTGACTTAGGTGAAAATAAAGGGGTAAACTTACCGGGTGTCTCCATCCAGCTACCTGCCCTCTCTGAAAAAGACAAGCGTGATTTGATTTTTGGCTGCCAACAAGGCGTTGATTTTATTGCCGCCTCATTCATTCGTAAACGCAGTGACGTTGAAGAGATCCGTGAATTCCTACACCAACATGGTGGCGATCATATTCATATTATTTCTAAGATTGAAAACCAAGAAGGTCTGACCAATTTCGATGAAATTTTGGCTGCTTCCGACGGCATTATGGTTGCGCGGGGTGACTTAGGGGTGGAAATTCCGGTCGAAAATGTCATTTTCGCTCAAAAAATGATGATTGAGAAATGCAATCAGCAGCGTAAGCTTGTGATTACCGCCACACAAATGCTCGACTCCATGATTAAAAACCCCCGCCCCACCCGTGCCGAAGCCGGTGATGTCGCCAATGCGATTTTAGATGGGACCGATGCGGTGATGTTATCAGGTGAGAGTGCCAAAGGAAAATACCCACTGGAAGCGGTACAGATTATGGCAACCATCTGTGAACGCACAGATAAAGTGATGCAAAGCCGACTTGATACCCTTAAAGATGAATCCCGTCTGCGTATTACTGAAGCCGTCTGCCGAGGCGCAGTTGAAACGTCTGAAAAACTCGGATCAACACTGATTATCGTTGCAACCCAAGGCGGGCGTTCAGCGAAATCGGTGCGCAAATATTTTCCGACTGCCACCATCCTCGCGTTAACCACGAACCAAACCACCGCCAGACAACTGTTGGCAACACGTGGTGTTGTCAGCCATTTAGTCCCTGAAATCGCATCAACAGACGACTTTTATCGAATCGGTAAAGAGATTGCGCTACAAAGTCAGTACGCCGAAGCGAAAGATGTGGTGGTGATGGTGTCAGGGGCTCTTGTTCCGAGCGGCACGACCAATACCACGTCAGTGCATCGTATTTAGTGCAACAATGACCTGTTTGCTACTAAGGGTTAACAGGTCATCTTCCCCCCCCCTTTTTCACCTTGCGCCTATTTCTGTTTGATTGTCACGGAACAACCACGTTGGACGAAAAATCACCGATTTGATATCCATTTATTAAGTACGTACTCACGCATATTGACAACTTTTGTATATTATTGACTCTCAGTAAGGTGTTAAAATGAACGCCACAGCAGAATATTTTGCAAAAAATAAGCCATTGACTCAGGTTAAATTCAGAATTTTGCCAGTCTTTTTCTTTTTTTTTTTTATTATTGCCCATAGAGATGGGTGATTTTATAGCAAATTGATTGTTATTTAATCAAATGGTATGTTTTAGGTAACTTCTTACGAAATAGTTATTCTCAAATTAAAATAATTTGTGTAATACTTGTCTGGCTACATGGAAAACAACTCAATTAAGAGGGTAATGTAATGAATTGTACTAAACTGGTTCTGGGTGCTGTTGTTTTAGGTTCAACTCTGCTGGCTGGTTGTTCAAACAATGCCAAAATTGATCAACTGTCTAACGACGTTCAGACTCTGAACACTAAAGTTGATCAAGTAAGCACTGACTTAAACTCAGTTCGTTCAGAAGTGCAGGCTGTTAAAGCTCAAGCTGATCAAAACACTGCAGCAATTAACAACCAGAGCAAATCTTACCGTAAGTAAGCATCTCGTTCTGTTTGTCAAAATGGCGCCAATTGGCGCCATTTTTGTTACCCTCCTTTTCCCCAGCGGACATTCCCTCCGTGATACGGATGACCAGTCAGTCACCCTGTATAGTTGCTTCGATTGAGGTTTCTGCCAATACCGGATTCTGCTTTATCATCGATAACAGTGCCTGTAAAGGATGATCTAATCGGCTCTGGGTAAATCGCTTGACCTGACTTCGACAGGAATAGCCTGTCGCTAAGCAATGACTTAAGGGCAAATCGGCCAACTTCGGTTGCCAAGACAGTGCAAAGATACCTTGTGAGTTTTGCTGATTTTTTACTTCATGCCCATACGTCCCAGCCATACCGCAGCACCCGGTCGCAATCAACTCCAATTTCGCGCCAAAACACTGAAAAATCTGCTGCCATTGACGTCCCGAATCGGGTAGCACGGCAGTTTCCGTGCAATGACTGAAAAGATACCATGTTGTCGGATCAACCGCTGATGTGGGCATCGAATGCCGGTCTGTCATAATGGAAGATAACCACTCATGCATAAGTTGCACATGGAATGGCTCGTGCTCCGCGCCCGCCAGTGACTGATACTCTTGGCGGTAGCAAAGTACTAATGCAGGATCAACACCAAGCATTGGCATACTCAGTGTGGCAATCTGACTCAGAAACTGACGAGTGCGGATCGCAGTCTGGGTAAATTCACCGAGAAAACCTTTGACATGTTGCGCTTTACCATTGGGTTTAAAGGGTAATAGGACCGGTTTAAACCCTAACGCACTGATTAAAGTGATGGCATCTGCGATCAATTCCGCCTCATAAAAGCTGGTAAACGGATCTTGAACAATCAAAACATACTGCTGCCGTTCCGCTGCTGATAACAGCTTGAGTTGCGCTAAAGGCGTATTGACGGTGGGATGATCAACCAGCTGTTGTCGTAAGGGGGGAACCGATAACGCTGGTAAGTCAACCAGTCCCAAATATTGACGACTGGCATACTTTGTCAGCCTTTGACGCATGACCCAGTTGATCATCGGGGCGATATGACTCAATCGCGGCAGTAGCTGTTCCAATTTTGCCACGAGATGATCAGCGGGAGAGCGTAAATATCGGCTATGGTAAAGAGATAAAAACCGTGACCGGAAAGCAGGCACATCAATTTTCACGGGACACTGCGTCGAGCAAGCCTTGCAAGCGAGACATCCATCCATCGCCTGTTTGACCTCATGAGAGAAATCATAGTCACCTTGTTTCGCTCGCCAACTGTGCACAACTTTAGACAGCAACTGAGCCGATCGTGACGCCGCTTGCTGCTGCTTATTCTCAACTTCAATCAGATCCACCCCTTGCTGACTGAGTAATCTCAGCCATTCACGTACTAAGGTGGCCCGTCCTTTCGGTGAATGAACCCGATCACCGGTAATTTTCATTGAGGGGCATAATGGTGTATGTTGGTCAAAATTAAAGCATAAGCCATTCCCATTACACTCCATTGCCCCCCGCCAGCGCTGACGAACATCAACGGCGATTTGCCTATCGGCATCACCTCGCCTCGCACTGTCAATAGCCAATAAGGGGGCATCACTATGGCGCGGCGTGCAAATTTTGCCTGGATTTAAACGGTTATCAGCATCAAAAGCGGCTTTAATACCGCGTTGAAGGTGAAATAATTGGGGTCCGAGGTACGTTTCTGTATAACTGCCTCGATATCCCTTTCCGTGCTCTCCCCATAACACCCCGTGATAACGACGCGTCAACTGCACAATGTCTGCTGTCAAATGACGGATCAGGCGTTGTTGTTCAGGATCACACATATCCAAAACAGGCCGCACGTGCAAGACACCCGCATCAACGTGCCCAAACATGCCATAGGCTAACTGATGCTTATCCAGTAAAGCACGAAACTCACTAATATAATCGGCCAGATGTTCTGGTGGGACGGCCGTATCTTCAATAAAGGCGACCGGTTTCGCTTTGCCTTGAGTATTACCGAGCAACCCCACCGCTTTCTTACGCATGGCGTAAATGCGCTCCACGTCAGGCAAGGAGTGACAAACTTGATAGCCAATGACGCCCGCTTCGCCTGTCGCTACCCGTTGATCCAGTTGTTGGCAAAGGATGGTGACTTGCTGCTGGATAACTTCACGATCATTCCCTGCATATTCAACAATATTCAGGCCCTGGATCGTATGACCAGGCACCGCAGCGATCAAATCCTGCACAGAATGCCAAATAATGTCTTGCCGCGCTAACGCCAGTATCGTGGAGTCAAGGGTTTCAACTGACAAGGCTTTCGCTTTCACCAACCAAGGTGCATGCCGAAGCGCGGCATCAAAAGAATGGTATTTAAGATTAATCAAACACCTAAATTGCGGAATAGGCAAAATATTTAGCCGCGCTTCAGTGATAAAGGCCAGTGTTCCCTCCGATCCACAAAGTACGCGTCCTAAATCGAATGTCTTTAAATCATCGCTAAGCACGTGCCGCAGATCATACCCTGTCATAAACCGATTAAGTTTTGGGAAAGTCTCCAATATTTGCGCACGCTGCTGTAGGCAAGGCTCAAGCACTTGGCGATAAAGGTCGCCGAGACGGGTGTTCTGCTGTGCTTTCTGATGTGCAAGGTCGATCGCTTCTGCTGACGTTTCGATCAACTCACCATCCATCAGGACCGCCCGAAGTCCAAGCACATGATCAGACGTTTTTCCATAGACCAGCGAGCCCTGACCCGATGCATCTGTATTGATCATCCCACCTATGGTTGCCCGGTTACTGGTTGAAAGCTCAGGAGCAAAAAAATAACCATAGGGTTTGAGCCACTGATTCAATTGATCTTTCACTACCCCAGGCTGCACTCTAACCCATCCCTGTTGCGGATCAATGTCCAATATTTTGTTCATATGACGAGACAGATCAACGATAATGCCACTATTCAGTGACTGACCGTTGGTGCCAGTTCCCCCACCACGAGCCGTGAAACTCAATGCGCCAAAACGTGTTTGTTTGGCGAGGGTGGTTAATAGTATGATGTCTTGTTCAGAACGAGGAAAAACAATCGCCGCAGGTAAATTTTGATAAATGCTATTGTCTGTTGCCAGTGCAAGTCGAGCAGCATAGTCAGTGGCAATATCCCCCTTGAAGCCCTGCTGTCGCAGTACATCAAGATACTGTCGAACTTCAGGAAGGAGGCCTGGTGACTGAGTCAGTGTTGGGATCATTGAATTGGGCCCGCCAAATTCGAAAAGGATGAGTGTTAATTTTGTTTTACCATATTTTCTGCCATCATGCTGCCATTGACAAAGAAAAAACTGATCCTCGTTTCGCACCGACGGACTATTCAATCTATGCCATTTCAGGCTATGATAGCACTCCTCTTTGCCAGATAAGGTCACTATGAAATACCGTCATCAACCGGGCGATCTGCCCCGCCAATTGTTTATGCTGTTATTTTTTTTGATGATGATCATTGCTTGTTTTTGGGTCATCCAGCCATTTATCCTCGGATTTACTTGGGCAGGAATGATGGTAATTGCCACGTGGAATTTCATGTTACGCCTACAAAAATGGTTATTTGGCAAACGAACCTTGGCCGTGCTCGCGATGACCCTTATCCTGCTATTGGTCTTTATCATTCCTGTTGCCGTGCTCATCAATAGTGTTTTTGAGAGTCTTCGCCCAGCCATTGCCCTATTAAATACCGGACAGTTGCAGATCCCGTCACTACTGTGGCTTGACCAAGTGCCGGTGGTCGGTCCGAAACTGATGTTGTATTATCAGAAAATTATCGCAGGCGGTGGCAAGTCGGTGCTGACCAATCTGCAGCCGTATATCGGGCAAACCACCAGCTTCTTCGTGTCTCAGGCAGGCCATGTAGGCCGTTTAATGGTGCATATTACCCTGATGCTTCTTTTCAGTATTCTGCTGTACTGGAAAGGCGAAAGAGTGGCTGAAGGGATCCGCCATTTTGCCTATCGTCTGGCCTCAGGCCGAGGCGATGCCGTGGTGCTATTAGCAGGACAAGCAATTCGGGCGGTCGCCCTCGGTGTGGTGGTCACGGCATTATTACAAGGGGTAATCGGCGGTATTGGCTTAGCCCTCGCAGGGATCCCCTATGCGACAATCCTGACGGTCCTGCTGATCTTATGCTGTCTCATCCAAGTGGGACCACTTCTTGTCTTGATCCCTGCCATTATCTGGTTGTATTGGAGTGGTGATACAACATGGGGAACCGTGTTGCTGATTTGGAGCTTAGTCGTCGCCACCATGGACAGTGTGGTTCGTCCAATGTTGATCCGCTTGGGGGCTGATTTACCCATGCTCATTATCCTTTCAGGGGTCATTGGCGGATTGATCGCCTTTGGTTTAATCGGCTTATTTATTGGTCCCGTCGTGCTTGCTGTCTCCTACCGGTTGATTAAGGTTTGGATCAATCAAGTGCCAGTGCCCCAAGCGCACCCTGATCGGGTCATCGAAGCCCTGTTTGAAGATACCCGCAAATCCGCTGAGCAAGTCCGTAATAGTCAGAATAATCAATCAATATAAAGTGTTGCTTCTACTGGCTCGATATAACGCTAGCATTGCGTCGGCCTCCCTCTCGCGTCTTCGCAGAGGGAAGCCGACGCAATGACGACTGGATAAGGGCATGAACACGACTGTTCCTATTATTAATTTGCTTGCTCTGTCGCGCCCACTTAACTGTTCCACCTGTCACTTCTCGTCAATTCTCTGCTTCAAAAAGCCAACCTAGATCACAGTGAGCGCTTGAATTCAAGTTAATGGGATTAATCTCAATGAAGCATTTAGTAACTAGCGTTATTATTACACAAGTCCTGTTATCAGGATCCCCCATGCTTCAAATTTGCTGTGTGTAGTCTTTGCCTGTTAATTAACAGGCTTTTTTTACGTAAAATTTCCAGTATTGCCTTAGCTTGAACAGCTAATTTCCAACCCTTTTCCCCAATCTGGTGGCCGCCTGAACCAATCAGTTTTTTCCAAGTGGGAACTAAACGGATCGTGTAATACTTGATGTAAGGCAGCAAGCTGACTGGCATCGCCTTTTTCTGCCTGTTCAATGGCAAGTTGGGCTAAATAATTCCGCAATACCACCGCAGGGTTAACACGTTTCATTGCAGCTTCACGTTGTTGGTCACTGATTGACTCACGTTGTAGTCGCTGTCGATAACGCGAAAACCACTGATCAAAATGTTGCCGATCCCTAAATTCATCCCGCAAAGGACTCTCTGCTTCATGTTGACGGGTCTGGCATAGTAGCCTAAAGGTGCGAGTATAATCGGCCTTTTCTTTTGCCATCATTTCAAATAAACCGATCAGTATTGCGTTATCTTCACCGCTCGCAGTAAAGAAACCCAACTTTTGTCTCATTAATTTTGCCCAATGTGCCATCAGTGTTGGTTGGTACTGCTGTAACGCTTGAGTAAAACTTGCTGCATTGGGTAAGGAGGACAAAGCATAAATCAAACGACGCAGATTCCATAAACCGATGGTCGGTTGATTATCAAAACGGTAGCGGCCTTCTGTGTCACTGTGATTACTGATCAATTCAGGATCATAGTCATCCATAAAAGCAAAAGGACCATAATCCAATGTCAGACCCAATAATGACATATTATCCGTATTCATCACACCGTGCACAAAACCGACACTTTGCCAATGCGCAATCAATCTTGCCGTTCTTCTCACCACCGAACTGACCCAAAGCAAATAGGCATCCTGACGCCCCTGTAAACTCGGCCAGTGTCGTTTAATGGCATAATCCACCAAGTGCTGGAGCTGTTCGGTTTGCCCTTTGGCAAACACATGTTCGACGTGTCCAAAGCGTAAGTGGCTGCTGGCCGTTCTGATCAACATCGCGGCACATTCCGTGCGCTCTCGATAAACGGGCTCATCACTGATAGATAAACTCAATGCACGTGTGGTCGGGATCCCAAGACCATGCATCGCTTCGCTTGCCAGCATTTCTCGTACCGCGGAACGGATCACTGCACGGCCATCCCCCATTCTTGAATAGGGGGTTAAGCCTGCACCTTTAAGGTGCCAATCAACACGATCGCCATTGGCGGTGATTTGTTCCCCCAATAAGATCCCTCGACCATCGCCGAGCTGCCCAGCCCAAACACCAAACTGATGACCACTGTACACTTGTGCGAAAGGCTGCATGCCTTCTAATAACGCGCCCCCCCACCAAACTTGACTGCCATGATTCTGGTATAGTGCGGCATCAACACCTAATTGATCGGCCAACGGTTGATTGATGTATAACAGTCGCCCCCGCTCTAAAGGGGTGGGTGAGACGGGCTGACCGAGCCTGGCCAATTGTTCAAACCAACTATTATCAAACTGCAACGGCATAGTAACTCCAAGTTAGCGAGATGAAATGGCGCCTGTCTCAATCGGTGTTCTGATAAACGCGGTGCTCGGAGCAGCACAATTTAAAGCCTGCGCGACTGCCAGTAGGTTTCACGCCAATAACGGTTGTTTAACGAAGAACGCGTCACACCACGGCGGGTCGACGCATGGATAAACTGCCGCTGGCCACTGTAGATCCCGACATGCAAGCTGCTTTCACTGAACCCCCAACCGGTTTTGAAAAAAATCAGATCACCCGGTTGTAGGTATTGCTCACTGATTTCAGTGCCGAGCTTGCTCATCATTGTTGTGGTACGAGGCAGATTAATCGCAAAACGTTGTCGAAAAGTCATTTGCACAAATCCGGAGCAATCAATACCACGACGCGATAAACCACCGAATTGATAAGGGACTTGATACCATTGATGTAATTGCCTATTTAATTGAGCAGCCACCCACTTGCTATTAGCAAGGGAAGAGCGTGGTGCGGGGATAGGATGACTGCAACCCGTGATGAGAAGAATTAAAACAAGTAAAACAAGTCGCCATGGCCTACCCCGATTCATCTGTTTGTACTGCATGTCAACTCCGAGTTGGATCGTATTTTTTAAATGATAACGGGTTAAATTTAGCCTAATTGACTTTAAACGATGAATGTAATAGGAAAGTCAGACTGAGATCAGTGCCTGTACAGACGTTCGGTTGCGACTGTCCCATTAAAAAAGGCTGCCTAAGCAGCCTTAAATTTAACTTGATTTAGCTGGATTTGCACGCTCCACCCGACTTTTTAACTTTTGTCCGGGGCGGAAGGTGACGACCCGGCGTGCCGTTATCGGAATGTTTTCCCCTGTTTTAGGATTACGCCCCGGTCGCTGATTTTTATCACGCAGATCAAAATTACCGAAACCAGATAACTTCACCTGCTCGCCTTTTTCTAGCGCAGTGCGAATTTCTTCAAAAAACAATTCAACAAGATCCTTTGCATCGCGTTTGCTGAATCCCAGCTTTTCAAACAAATACTCCGACATTTCAGCTTTAGTTAGCGCCATAGGTTCAATCCCTCAAGGTTGCCTGATATCGCTCTTGCAGTGCTGCAACACATGTAGACACTGTCGCGGCGATGTCTTCTTCTTCCAGTGTGCGAGAGTTATCTTGTAAAATCAAGCTGATAGCAAGGCTTTTATAACCCTCATTCACACCTTTACCACGGTAAACGTCAAATAAGTTTATGCCAACTAATTGATTCCCACCAACTTTTTTACATTCGGCAAGGATATCGGCTGAAGAAATATTTTCTGCAACCACCACCGCGATATCCCGTCGATTTGCTGGAAAGCGTGAAATCGGTTGAGCTTCCGGCAATAAACGGTCAGAAATCCTATCCCAAGCCAATTCAAACAGTACCGTACGACCATTCAAACCCAGTTTTGCTTCAATTTCAGGATGCAGCACACCAATGTGTCCAATGCAATGATCCTGCAACCAAATGGCGGCACTTTGTCCTGGATGTAACGCTGAATGTTGGATCCGCCGGAATTCAAGATAATCTTGTTTACCCGTCAGTGCTAGTAGCCCTTCAAGGTCACCTTTTAAATCATAAAAGTCAATCCCATTGCGCTCTAAATTCCAATGCTCGTCATAACGTGTTCCACTTATCACGGCGGATAACATCATTTCTTGCCGAACGCCAAACTCAGCATGCTCATCAGGCACAAAACGTAGACCACTTTCAAATAAACGAACTCGAGTCTGCTGACGGTTTTGATTATAACGAACCGCATCCAGTAACCCACTCCATAATGAGAGTCGCATCACTGACATATCCGCCGAAATAGGATTAGGCAAACTCAGGCTGGCTTCGCCTGGATGCAGCAGGTGTTGCAATTTCGGATCAACAAAACTGTAGGTGATCGCCTCTTGATAACCTTTATCGGCTAAAAAGTGACGAGCACGCAATAAAGGCAAACGCGCTTCCTGATGTGGCGTCATTTCAAGATACGCTCTGACGGGAACGTCCGGAATGGCATGATAACCATAAACCCGGGCCACTTCCTCAATCAGATCTTCTTCGATGGCTAAATCAAAACGCCAACTCGGCGTATTGACCTGCCAGTCCGTCTGTTGCGCTTGCACCTGACACCCCAAACCTTGCAAAATGGTCATCACCTTATCATCGGCAATGACATGCCCCAAAAGACGGTCTAGCTTCTGCCGAGTTAATCGGATCGGATAAGGCGTTGGAAGGTGTGTGACGTCGCTATGATCCACAACAGGGCCTGGCTTACCACCACACACCGCTATCAGTAAGGCGGTCGCACGCTCTATTGCTTGATAGGGTAATTGATAATCGACCCCTCGCTCAAAACGGTGTGATGAATCGGTGTGCAGTCCATAACGACGCGCACGTCCTGTGATGGCGAGGGGCGCGAAAAAGGCACTTTCCAGAACCACATGACGCGTTTCATGACTCACCCCTGAATGTTGCCCACCAAAAATGCCGGCTAAGGCCAGAGGCTGCTGTGCTGAGGCGATAATCAAACTGTCTGGCGTGAGAGTAATTTGATTACCATCAAGCAGAGTTAATGACTCCCCGGTTGTTGCCTGACGCACCACTAATCCGCCATCAATACGATCAGCATCAAACGCGTGCATTGGCTGACCTAATTCCATCAAAACAAAATTGGTGATATCGACAATCGCGTCTACCGAACGGATCCCACAACGGCGTAATTTCTCTTGTAACCACAGCGGTGAGGGCTGAGAGGCATCAACATCCGTAACAAGACGGGTCAAATAGCGCGGACAGGCTTTAGGATCTTGAATGTCCACGTTTATCTGCTGTTGGTGTGTCGGCTCTACTGCCACTATGGGTTGCACATGCAGCTCAGTCTGATTAAGTAAAGCCACATCCCGCGCCACCCCCATCACACTCAGACAATCTGCCCGGTTAGGAGTAACACTGATTTCAATTGTGTTATCATCAAGTTGCAGATAGTGACGCAGATCAGCACCCAGTGGCGCATCCGCCGGTAACTCAATAATACCTTCAGCATCGATGGCAATACCTAACTCGCTGTAGGAACAAAGCATCCCTTCAGAAGGCTCCCCACGCAATTTTGCAGCCTTAATTTTAAAATCACCCGGTAAGATCGCACCGACCGTCGCCACCGCCACTTTAATGCCCTGTCGACAATTGGCCGCACCACACACGATGTCAAGTAACGACTCATTACCAATATTAACTTGGGTGACGCGAAGTTTATCGGCATTCGGATGTGGTTGACACTGGACGACTTCTCCCACCCGTACACCACTAAAAGGCAACGCAACCGGCGTCACCCCTTCCACTTCAAGGCCAGCCATCGTGATCTGCTCGGCTAATTGTTCGCTGTTCAGGGCCGGATTAACCCATTCACGCAACCAAAGTTCACTGAATTTCATTGGTTAACCTGTCCTTATTTAAACTGTTTAAGAAAACGCAGATCATTTTCAAAGAACGCACGCAGATCATTAACGCCATAACGTAACATGGTCAATCGTTCCATCCCCATTCCAAACGCAAAACCTGAATAGACGTCCGGATCGATACCCACACTGCGCAACACATTCGGATGAACCATACCGCATCCCAGCACTTCAAGCCATTTGCCATTTTTTCCCATGACATCAACCTCAGCCGAAGGTTCAGTAAAAGGGAAATAGGAAGGACGAAATCGGATTTGCAGATCTTGCTCAAAGAAATTACGCAGAAAATCGTGGATCGTACCTTTTAGGTTACTGAAACTGACCTCCTTATCCACCAGCAAGCCTTCCATTTGATGGAACATTGGCGTATGAGTCTGATCATAGTCGTTTCGATAAACACGGCCCGGCGCGATAATGCGGATCGGCGGTTGCTGCTGTTGCATGGTCCGGATCTGAACCCCTGAGGTTTGCGTTCGCAGTAAGCGATCCGCATCAAACCAAAAAGTATCATGATCTGCCCTTGCCGGGTGATGTTCAGGGATATTCAGGGCATCAAAGTTATGATAAGCATCTTCAATTTCAGGGCCATTGGCAACTTGGAAACCCAATTCACCGAAAAAGGATTGAATACGATCAATCGTCCGGTTCACCGGATGCAATCCTCCGTTATCCATCCGACGACCTGGCAAGGTAATATCAATCGTTTCTTCAGCTAGGCGTTGATTAAGTGCTTCCGTTTCTAGCTGCTGCTTTCGCGCATTCAGGTGTCCCTGCACCTGCTGCTTCGCGTCGTTAATCACTGCCCCTGCAGCCGGGCGTTGCTCGGCGGGTAAATCGCGTAAACTGGTCATTTGTAAGGTCAAATGACCTTTTTTGCCCAGATATTCGACACGCACAATATCCAGAGTCGTGATATCTGTGGCAGCATCGATAGCTTCCCTAGCACGGGTTACTAATTCTGCGAGTTGGGACATGGGTTTCCTCTTTTCCAGTTATTTGGCATGAACACTCATCCAAATCAGGTTTCATTTACCAAGTACGCTTAAACAACAAAGCCTCCCATCAGGAGGCTTTTGGCGCGAGTTCAGGTTTCTTTTCTGGTGCGCAAAAGCCCTAGAATATCAGGTGCTAAGATCAAAAAAGAAACCAAAAATAGCGCTAGTAGTGTGCAAAATGCATCCCTTCAACACATTTTTACCCTGTCATCTCATCAAATGGTGCGAGTTAACCTTGAAGAATGACACAATAATTGCAGTAAAAAAAGGGAGCAAGCTCCCTTTTTAATCTTACTTATGCCAGTGCAGATTTTGCTTTTTCAGCCAAAGCCGTGAAAGCGGCTTTGTCGAAGACGGCAATATCAGCAAGGATCTTACGGTCGATCTCAATCGAAGCCTTTTTCAGACCATTAATGAAGCGACTGTAAGAAATTCCATTCTGACGGGCAGCAGCGTTGATACGCGCGATCCATAATTGACGGAATTGACGCTTACGTTGACGGCGGTCACGGTAAGCATATTGACCCGCTTTAATGACAGCTTGGAAAGCAACACGGTATACACGTGAACGCGCACCGTAATACCCTTTAGCTTGTTTTAAGATTTTTTTATGACGAGCGCGAGCAATCACACCACGTTTTACACGAGCCATTTTAGCTCTCCTGTATTATATTCTGTTGAAAAAAATTGACTTATGCGTATGGCAGGCAGGCAATAACCAGACCTAAATCGCCTTTAGAAACCAGACCCTTAGGGCGCAGGTGACGTTTACGTTTTGTCGATTTTTTAGTCAGAATATGACGCAGGTTGGCATGCTTACGCTTGAATCCACCAGAGGCAGTTTTCTTAAAACGCTTCGCTGCACCACGTACAGTTTTAATTTTAGGCATTTTACACTATCCACTTCGCATTGTTAATGACACAAAATAATAGGCGAACCACTTTGTCAAACAAAGTGGTTACTTGTCGGCCCGTTATTTCTTCTTAGGAGCGAGCACCATAATCATCTGACGCCCTTCAATTTTTGAAGGGAAGGATTCAACCACAGCCAGTTCAGACAGATCTTCTTTCACGCGGTTAAGCACTTCCATACCAATCTGTTGGTGCGCCATTTCACGACCACGAAACCGCAGTGTGATTTTGGCTTTATCGCCATCTTCAAGAAAACGAATCAGGTTGCGTAGTTTTACCTGATAGTCGCCTTCATCAGTGCCAGGACGGAATTTAATCTCCTTAACCTGAACAACTTTCTGCTTTTTCTTCTGTTCTTTAGAAGATTTGCTTTTTTCGTAGAGGAATTTGCCGTAATCCATGATACGACAAACCGGCGGCTCTGCATTTGGGCTGATTTCAACTAAATCAACACCCGCTTCCTCAGCTTTTTCTATCGCCTCACGCAGGCTGACAACCCCAATTTGTTCGCCGTCAAGGCCTGTCAATCGTACTTCTATGGCACGAATTTCACTATTTATACGATTTGGACGTGTTGGTTGTACTCTTTTTCCGCCTTTAATACCTTATTCCTCCAGTTGATGGATAGAGCGACTGCCGATCTCTTGTTGCAGTTTCTCTATGAATACGTCGACACTGAGCACGCCGAGATCTTTTCCACGACGTGTACGTACAGCAACTGTACCCGTTTCGACTTCTTTCTCACCGCATACTACCATATAAGGCACGCGACGCAATGTATGTTCACGAATTTTAAAGCCTATTTTTTCATTTCTCAAGTCAGCTTTTACTCGAATACCCACATTTTGCAACTTTTTCGCCAATTGGTTAACGTATTCGGCTTGGTTATCCGTAATATTCATGATAACAACTTGTCGCGGCGCTAACCACGTTGGGAAAAAACCAGCAAACTCTTCAGTGAGTATACCAATAAAACGCTCAACTGACCCCAAAATAGCGCGGTGGATCATCACTGGGGTCTGCCGCTCATTGTTTTCACCAATATAACTGGCATCAAGACGTTGAGGCAACGAAAAATCAAGTTGTACTGTACCACATTGCCAAGCACGATCCAGACAATCATACAGGGTAAACTCAATTTTAGGGCCATAAAATGCGCCTTCACCCGGCTGGTACTCAAATTCAATGCCGTTACTGCTCAGTGCGGCAGCGAGATCGGCTTCGGATTTATCCCACAATTTATCACTGCCAATCCTTTTTTCTGGCCGAGTGGATAACTTGACCACAATTTTTTCAAAACCAAAGGTGCTATACATGTCATACACCATTTGGATACAACTGCTGACTTCACTTAATACCTGCTGTTCCGTACAGAAGATGTGGGCATCATCCTGGGTAAAACCTCGGACTCGCATCAAACCATGCAAGGCGCCTGAGGGTTCATTTCGGTGACAGCTTCCAAATTCCGCCATTCTCAGGGGTAAATCACGGTATGATTTTAGACCCTGATTAAAAATTTGCACATGGCCGGGGCAGTTCATCGGCTTGATGCAATATTCACGGTTCTCAGAAGACGTGGTAAACATGGCTTCTTTATAATTTTCCCAGTGGCCGGTTCTTTCCCACAAAACCCGATCCATCATCAGCGGACCTTTGACTTCCTGATACTCGTATTGGGTCAGTTTACTGCGAACAAATTTCTCCAATTCACGGAAAATGGTCCAACCATCATGATGCCAGAACACCATACCAGGCGCTTCTTCCTGCATATGGTAGAGATCCAGCTGCTTACCTATTTTCCGATGATCACGTTTGGCCGCTTCTTCCAATCGAGTCAAATAGGCTGCCAATTGTTTTTTATCCGCCCAAGCCGTGCCATAAATACGTTGCAGCATTTTATTATTGCTATCACCGCGCCAGTAAGCACCGGCAATTTTTTGCAAACGAAAATGATGGCAGAAACTCATGTCTGGCACATGAGGGCCGCGACACATATCGACATATTCTTCGTGGTGATAAAGACCAGGCTTATCATCGTGGCTGATATTCTGATCCAGAATTTCAACTTTGTAGCTTTCGCCTCGGGCAACGAAAACGTCTCTTGCCTCCTGCCAACTGACTTTTTTCTTAATAACCGGATAGTTCTTTTTCGCCAATTCCAACATCCGTTTTTCCAGTTGCTCAATGTCTTGCTGGGTCAACGGGTGCGCAAGGTCAACGTCATAATAAAAGCCATTATCAATGGTCGGCCCTATCGCCATTTTGGTATCAGGCCATAATTGTTTGATTGCATGGCCTAATAAGTGCGCACATGAGTGGCGGATAATTTCTAACCCTTCCTCATTTTTGGCTGTAATAATGGCGACACTGGCGTCCTCGTCAATCGGATCAACCGCATCACGTAATTCACCATTGACACGACCTGCGATACACGCCTTAGCAAGGCCCGGTCCAATATCACGGGCAATATCCATAATGCTAACGCTTGACTGATAGGTACGCTGACTCCCATCGGGAAGAGTAATAACTGGCATTTTATTTCCTTCATTTGCAGTGGTAACCCACACGACAGGCTACTTGCTTTATTTTTACATTTTAAAATCAGATACATAAAGGTTACCAAAGCCTACATTTTTCAATATGGGACGCCATTTGGCACACACTTTACGTTCTTGGTTTCTGATTTGGTCATAGAAAATTTGATATTACAGGTTTAAAAAGATTACTGAAAGAGTGCAATCGTGATTATTTTAATGAGGCGTGCCCTGTGACAATGAACAGTTTCTATGGTTGAGGCTCTATAAAATGCTTAACTTTGCGGCAATCAAGGTAAATTACAGGCAGGGTTTATGCCCATTTGACACACTGAAAAAACTGTCGCATGTCAATGTGTGTCTAAGCTTCCCATGAAAGTCATGCAGGATACGCAATGCGCTTATGTGACGATTCGATAAATCGATGACTCGCGAATTTAACACAAGAAAAATTTGCAATTAAGCAAAGAGACTGATAAATAGTCGAGCCTGATTCATTGTTTTCTGCTTCACTGCTTGCCTTTAACTTACTAGTTGGATTATCAATTGCAGATAGCAAGGGAGTCAACCAGAGTACGACCCGGCAATAAGTTAATTTTCCAGGGTAATGGCACTCACATAAGCGCGGTCAGTGATGCTGGCCGCTGATAACAATGCGCCTTTTCCTAGACCATTCGCGTAATTGAACAAGCTGACAGAGTGAACAGCACTGTGACAATTTTTATCGTTCTTGATAATTGTTCTGTATTTACTCTTTTCATTTTGCTCATTAACCTATTTCGCTTACTCTGCTTTTTGTCGATCTCTTACCTTTAAACCAAAAGCATCTTCCCCCCTCCTGCATCAACTCAGTTGCTTCTGTCAAAAGCGAGGTGTTTTTCAGCTTCTTTAACTTTTTCGCAGTCCGAGCAAAACATACGCTTTTGCTCATTGTTGCCGTACTTTCTCACATTGCTCTTACCTTACTATTAATACCTTGAATGACTTCCCCACTTTTTTCTGTAGCAATAACATGACCGGACACCAGAATTGCTTTCTATTATGACAAGTGACGCACTTATCTACCCTCCAGAATTTTTTGCACGGCATCGTCTCCACAAAGTGAAATGTTTCATTTTGTGGAAGTGTTCTTGATGCAGATTTTATTTTAACTTCAAGCGGAGTTTTGTCTTATCATGTCAGAAGCGGCCATTCTCCTCTTGCCAAGGCGACCCTTCTTTTTTTCGCTGAGCACGCGGAGTTTCGGCGTTGAGTTTTATTTCACTGAGCATTTAAAATGAGGAGCGATCCTCGCCTATCACAGCCTGATCCTGTATTGCAAACATGAAGTCTGGTATTATTGTTATCAGACAGTCTTGCGTCCCCTTGCTGGCAACACAGACGGTAATGCGTTTTCTTATTCACTCATCCTGGGTTGTAATCTGGATTGAATAGTCATGCCGGCTGGAGAGCCACTCTGTGCTCACGCCAATGCAGGCGCTACCAAGTCGTCATCTGTCACTCAGTCCGCTTGCTGCCGGGTGAAAAAGCAAACATCACAGCCTGAGTTTTCAGTCTTTACGTTGCGTTCATACGCGATCATCATGTTGAATCACTTGGCAAAGGCATAGGGAGAAGGGTTAGGTTAGGACATGAAAGTAAATAAGGCAGAAAAATGAAAATGGGTTATTTGTTCCCGATTGCAATAATTATCGTAGGCATTGCACTGTTGGTCTGGTTTATCGCCAGTGGTGCTTATATGCCGGGCAGTGAATAAACCCGGTTGTGACAACCGGATTGTATTGATTACATGGCGTAAGAGATCATTATCGTGGTTTTGGTATCAGTACGATCTGGCGCAGAGGCGGCAGGCTTATTATTCCATGTGACATCATAAGCTAATTTCAACGAGAATTGAGAACTGATCGCAACTTGTAAGCCGGTTTCTGAGCTCAGTGTCGTATCATCACCAAACGTACTTAATGCCGATACACCTTGGATAAATTTAGCGGTATCAGTCAACTGCCATTGGTAATTTAATGAACCATAGGCTAACGCTTTAGTCTGATGACCGCCGGCAGAGTAATCATCATAACGAACACCCGGACCAAATTCCGCACGCAGTGAATGGACTGGACCATTCAGGATCTGACGACCATAACCTGCTGCGAGAGTATCACGGCTGTCATAACCATTAAAACGGTCATTTAACCAGCTAGCTTGACCAAACAGGTAATCATCGTTAGTCATATTGAAACGTGTACGCCCGCCGAGAGTATAGGTTTCAGAAGAGCGTTTATCATCAGAAGAGGTATTCGCCGCATTACCCCATAGGCTGTAGGCGAGATGATTATCAAACCACGTCATGGTTGTCGCAGCCGTCGCTGATGAGCTTTTGCTGTTACCACTCTGAGCCAAATAACCCGCTGACGCGCTGCCTTCAAATGGCTTTTTAGCCGTTGCTGGATTGTCCATTGCAGTAAATAAACTGCTGTCAGCAAATGCCTGTTGTGCCAAAAAGCCTGAAGTCATTATTAGTGCGACTTTCAAGGTATTTAAGGTTTTCATTCTTACCTGTCCCCGTGTCATTAAGTCATTACTCAAATTAAGCAATAGCCATTGTCTTAGCAAGATTATATCCAAGAATCAATGTCCGTTTATCATCACAACAATGTGATTATTCGACTGAAAACAGCCAACTTTCAATGCTAATGATACCCGTGTCTTCAATTATTTAAAGTAATTCTGTGTAAATTTTTTGAACTTTCTTAATAATAACCAAACAATGACACCACTTAATTTAGAGCAAAATGCGCTGTATAGCCCGAAGACAAAGGGATTGCACTCCTCCCTCAATACTTAAATAGAATTAATCCTAAATTGTATAAAATCTGGTATTTGCTGACAGGTTGAGTCTATTCAGCCTCCTGATGTTGATCACAGGTGTTGTAACCAATACGCGAGTAAGATTAATCCCCCTGCTAATATTATGGGCAAAACATACAACCGGTATCGCTGACTAAACAGTGAATAATTGATCACATCAATGCTTGCAAGTTGCTGTTTTAGGCTGACAGTCTGCTTGCCCATCCCTTGCTCAACCAACAAATTCGCTTGTAATTTTTCCTCTATGTACCGCGATTGCCGCCACATCCGCTGACCTGCACCAATCAATGCATAACCCACAAAAATTCCCAAGTAGAGGGCCCAAAATATCACATCATGCTGTTGGCCTGGATTGGGAATTGGGGCATGTTGCCAAACTAGCTCTAAATACGGCGTCGCATTGCGTAACTGTGCCAGTAAAAAATGTAAAAAATCGCCAACGACTGCAAAATTAGCACCGCGTTGCTCAAGCTGTTGTTGTAAAAACAATAGGATGGCTATTAGGCAGTGCAACATCGCGATTAGCATCACGATCCAACCGACAAGCTGTTTGATTATGGCAACCTTAACGGATTGATTGTATCTCATTCCCCCTCCTTGACCTGAGCGTTGATAACCGCTAGTGTTATTTGGTTAATAATTTAGTAAACAATCACTTAACTGAACATTCTCTTTTTTGGACTCGGGTGTCTGATCTCGTCTGTCTTTAACCCATGATTAACACTAACAGATTACGTCCTTTTCATTCATTATTTTTATGGGGTACATTATGGCTGGCATACCTGTCATTGATGCTGCAATTTTCGATATGGATGGCTTACTGATTAATTCCGAACCATTTTGGAAACACGCGGAACTCGCCGTACTTAAAGAGGCAGGGATTGATTTACAGCTAAAAAAATATTTGCCTGATACAACCGGACTGCGCATCGATCAAGTCATGAAATTATGGTTACAAGCGGCAAAGAAACCCGAATGTGCGATTGCTCAATTAACTGAACAGATTACTGAACGCGTGGTGAAGGACATCATGACTCACAAACCGATGATGCCGGGCGTCAAACACGCATTACAACTCTGTCAACAGCAAGGACTAAAGATCGGACTCGCTTCGGCCTCGCCTCGCTCGATGATTAATACAGTGCTACAAGTGTTGCAAATCGAACCGTTTTTTGACGCCGTGTGTTCAGCGGAAACCCTACCTTACAGTAAACCCCATCCTCAGGTTTATCTCAATGCGGCTCAAGCGCTGGGAGTCGATCCCTTACGCTGCGTTGCTTTAGAAGATTCACGTAATGGGATGATTGCCGCCAGTGCAGCTCGCATGCGCGTGATCGTCGTCCCCGCAGCGGAACAAGCTGTAGGATCTTTCTGGTCATTAGCTAACGTCAAACTGACTACACTACAGCAGCTCACTCTCGGCCATTTGGGGTGTGGATCCTTATCTTAAAGTCGCGTTGCGGGCGAAAACACCTGAGATAAAAATCAATCCTCACTCGCCTTCATTCGTTTGATCACCTTTCCGCCCTTATCATGACAGCATTCGGCATAAGGGCGAAACAATTTTAACCTCAGGTTCCGATACCAATCGCATACGTGTCTGCCCTTATATTAGGTTTTATCGCTTTTACCGGGCATGACTTATTTATTACTTGTGACAACGTCACCTCTTTATTTTATCTTGTGGTTTATTTATACTCGATATATTCACTGCAATGCTTGGAAACAGACTACAGAACAGCAACTCACTCTCAGCCATTTGCGATGCAGATCCTCATCTTAAGGTAGCATTGCGCGAGGGAACGCCTGAGATAAAAATCATTCCTCACTCGCCTTCATTCGTTTGATGACCTTTACCGCCCTTATCATGCCAGCGTTCGGCATCAAGGCGAAGCAATATTAACCTCAGGGTTTCGATAAAAATCGCATACGTGTCTGCCCTTATATTAGGCTTTATCGCCCTAGTCGGTCAGGACCTATTTATTATTTGTTACAACGTCACCTATTTATTTTATCTCGTGGTTTATTTATACTGGATATATTCACAGCAACGCTTTGAGACAGACACTACCATGACCGCCGAAGGCCACGTAATTTTTGCCCTTGCTACTGCAGTGATCGCAAAGCAATATCATTTTACCGAGGTACTCGCGACAGCGGATTGGTGGCATATCATCCCCGCCACACTGCTGACCTGTCTGCTACCGGATCTTGATCACCCCCATTCCTTTACGGGTCAGCGATTACCTTGGATTGCTCGTCCATTGTCACGACTTGTCGGCCATCGCGGATTAACTCATAGCCTTCTTATCATTATTGTTCTGCTATATCTCTGCCAATTGCATCCTGTCGGCATGCGACTGCCTGCCCCAGACATCATGCAAAGCCTTGTGCTCGGTTATTGCAGTCATATCGTTGCAGATATGCTTACTCCAGCCGGTGTTCCCCTGTTATGGCCATGCCGTTTTCGATTTAGGATCCCATTACTTGCCGGTGCGGGGCAGCGTTATCTCGAGCGGGTCTTTTGCCTAGTATTACTGATAGGAGCGGTTTTTCTGCCCGTTGATAACGTTAAACTCGCCTTATTATCGTTTCACCAGCAGGTCGTATCCAGTCTGGTACACTGGCAAAAAAGAGTGTTAAGCCCCCTGCAGTAAAATACTTGTTATTCATAGACCTAAAAGTTATTAACAATGATTTTTTTGTATAAAAACAAAGTTTGGCTACATGTTAGATTGTCCCGCTGTTTACTTTTATTTTAAAGCCATGTCTCTTTGGGCAATTCTGAGGTTATAATGAACGTCCCCCTCATTGTTAATGTTCTGATATTTATTGTTTTAATTCTAGGTCTTGCCAAGGCAGGGGCTCAGCGCTGGAGTCTTTCTCGCAAAGTGTTAGTCGGCTTGGTGCTGGGCGTTCTCTTTGGTTTGGGGTTGCAGCTGTACTATGGTAATGATTCAACTGTCATCGGCCAGACCAGCAGTTGGATTAATGTCGTCGGTAATGGCTATGTTCAATTACTACAAATGGTAGTCATGCCGCTGGTTTTTGCTTCAATTCTCAGTGCTGTTGCTCGACTGCACAATGCAAGTTCTCTGGGTAAAATCAGTTTTTTAACCATTGCCGTTTTGCTCTTTACTACCGCCATTGCCGCACTGGTTGCTGTCTTGGTGACATGGCTGTTTCATCTTAACGCCGCCGGCTTGGTACAGGGTGTTCAAGAAAGTGCAAGGTTAAATGCGATCCAAACCACTTATCTTGGTAAAGTGTCTGACTTAACCCTGCCACAATTGATCCTTTCTTTTATTCCTAAAAATCCGTTTGCTGATTTCACTGGCGCAAGCCCGACATCCATTATTAGCATTGTGATTTTTGCTGTATTACTGGGTATTGCTGCAATTCAGTTGGTGAAAGACGCACCAGAAAAAGGGCAACCTGTCCTCAATGCCATTGAGTTACTCCAAGCTTGGATTATGAAGCTAGTCCGTCTGATTATGCGCTTAACGCCTTATGGCGTCATGGCGTTAATGACAAAAGTTGTCGCCACCGCAAGTCTGCATGATATTCTGAAACTCGGTAGTTTTGTGATTGCTTCCTATCTCGGTCTCTTTCTGATGTTTATTACCCATGCTTTGTTGTTAGCCGTGAATGGTATTCATCCCTTACGCTATTTCAAAAAAGTCTGGCCCGTCATTAGCTTTGCTTTCACTAGCCGATCAAGTGCAGCCAGTATTCCCTTAAGTATCGAAGCGCAAACTCAGCGCTTGGGAACACCCGAGTCTATCGCCAGTTTTTCGGCCTCTTTCGGCGCGACCATTGGTCAAAATGGCTGTGCTGGGCTCTATCCCGCGATGCTGGCGGTCATGGTGGCACCCACAATGGGAATCAATCCTTTTGAACCGATGTGGATCGCGACTCTGGTTGGTTTGGTGACCTTGAGTTCCGTCGGCGTTGCCGGTGTCGGGGGCGGCGCGACGTTTGCTGCTTTGATTGTTTTACCTGCGTTAGGATTACCTGTCACCTTGGTTGCGCTGTTGATCTCAATTGAGCCACTGATTGACATGGGAAGAACAGCACTGAATGTCAATGGGTCGATGACAGCCGGAACACTGACCAGTCGTTGGTTGGGACAAACTCAACGTGAGATATTTGATCGTGAGCAGCATGCAGCGCTGAAACGCCAGTAATGCTAATCCACAATAATCCCGTGAAAGACGGGATTATTGTGCGATCCCCCTCTATCAATGGATTACCGTTCCATTGCCCTCTCGGTAATCCACTGACTGAACAGCCTTAAAATAAGCTAATCAGTGATGAACCAAGGGATCCGAGTCATAATCGGCACAGCTCTGGAAGCCATAATTCAGCACATGCCCACCTTCGGTGTAGCTAACAAAGTAAGTTAACGGTTTTTTATTGGCATCTTCACCAATGACATAGGTTTCACAGCTGCCACGAGCAAAGGTCATATTGATGCGGGTGGCAGGCTGACCTGCAATCGTATGAACTTGTTGACGACTCATGCCTTTTTTCACATTTTTTACCACGGGTTCAGTTAAGTAGCTTTCCGCTTTTTTGTACGTCGTACAACCACTAAGTAAAATAGCCCCTATAATTGCGACTAACAAACCTGTTGTTTTGTGCATTTTTATTTACCTCAGAGTCATAAATTATTTAAGCAATTAACACCTGCGCCAGTCGGCTGTGTTAAAGTGTAGCGCTGAATGATCATAAAAACAGCCTTGTTCTGATAAATAACCGGATGAATACCACCATTTCGTTTTTTTTTATGTACTGCCATAAAATCAGGCAGACTCACTCACATTTACTCTGTAAGAGGTTCAATGTCTAATAAGCACACACCAGGTATGGCGCTGGCGATCCCTCTCGGCCTAATGGCGGGTCTCGGTCCACTTTGTATTGACTTATATCTGCCCGCACTGCCTCAACTTGCGGAAGATTTATCGCTGAGCTCGACTGGAGCCCAGCTCAGCCTGACGGCAGGCTTGGCGGGGCTTGGTTTAGGACAACTGATTTTTGGGCCACTCAGTGATAAATACGGTCGGATCCGTCCTTTATTAGTTTCTTTATTGATTCTCATTGTGGCATCCATTGCTTGTGCTTATGCACAAAGTCTTCCTCAACTGTTGGCGGCTAGGTTGTTACAGGGGCTCGGCGGCGCAGGCGGCGCGGTACTCTCTCGGGCGATCGCGCGGGATAATTTTAATGGCCATTTACTGACCAAATTTTTTGCCATGCTACTGCTGGTCAATGGCTTGGCACCGATCCTTGCTCCTATTTTGGGTAGCGCCATGATGTCCGTCACCAATTGGCGCGGCTTATTTCTTACCCTCTCAAGCATAGGATTACTGCTTCTGCTCATGACCCGGCTCAAAGTGGCAGAAAGTCTGAAAGTTGAGAATCGCAGCGAGGGTCCCCTACTCAGGGCTTGGCTGCAACCTTTACACGTCATCCAGCAACGCTATTTTATGGGGTATTGTCTTACCCAAGGCTTTATGATGGCAGGGATGTTTGCCTATATTGGGGCTTCCCCGTTTGTCCTACAACAACTGTATGGTATGTCTCCTCAAGCGTTTAGTTTCTGCTTTGCCATTAACGGCCTCGGCCTAATTTTGGCCTCGCAAATCAGCTCACGGCTTTGCCCACTTTTTGGCGAGTATGCGATCCTCAAGGCCGGCCTATTACTGGGTTTTACTGCCTCATTGCTGTTAGTCATTTGCAGTGCGTGGCAAGCCCCACTGCCATTGATCCTTTGTGCCTTATTTTTCAGTATTTCCAGTAACGCTATTATCTCAACAACGGCCTCCTCCCTCGCCATGCAAAGTCAGGGCAAACGTGCGGGCAGTGCATCCGCAGTGATTGGTGTCACCATGTTTGCACTTGGATCTCTGGCGATCCCGATAGCCGGATTAGGCGGTACCACGGCGCTGAGTATGAGTACGACCATTTTTGGTTGTTTTAGTTTGGCCTGTTTAATGTTTTTGTTATTAGCCCAGCGACCTCAACCGAAAACAAACAGATAAAATGTTTAATCTCTTATTAAAATAGGCGATATTAGGCGGGTAAATACAATCTGCCTTTTTTTGAGACTGACTGAGGATTATGAGATGTCTTTAAAACAAAAAATCATTGAGACGTTGGGGGTACGCCCTGTGATTGATCCTAAACAAGAGATTCGCCGAAGTATTGACTTTCTCAAAGCCTATCTACAGGCATCAAAAGGATTAACACATCTCGTACTCGGGATCAGTGGCGGTCAAGATTCAACCTTGACGGGTAAGCTCTGTCAGATAGCAGTTAGCGAGTTACGGCATGAAACTGGCAATGAGCAATATCAATTCATTGCCGTTCGCCTTCCTTATGGCCAACAACTGGACGAACAAGATTGCCAAGATGCCCTTGCCTTCATACAGCCAGACAAAACCTTGACAGTCGATATTAAACCGGCGGTATTCGCCAGTGAGCAGTCCTTGCAACAAGCAGGTATTGTGCTTTCTGACTTTGTCCGTGGTAATGAAAAAGCCCGTCAGCGAATGAAAGTGCAATACAGTATCGCCGGTATGAATCAGGGGATCGTGGTTGGAACCGATCATGCCGCAGAAGCGGTCACTGGATTTTTCACCAAATATGGTGATGGCGGTACGGACATTAATCCCCTTTTTCGCTTAAACAAACGGCAAGGTAAAGCCTTATTGCAACATCTTAATTGCCCGGAGCATTTATGGAAAAAAGCCCCAACCGCCGATCTTGAAGATGACAGGCCCGGTCTGCAAGATGAAATTGCTCTGGGTGTCACCTACGACGAAATTGATGATTACCTCGAGAATAAGCCGGTAACGGACAAAGCGGCAGCCACCATTGAACAGTGGTATTTGAAAACAGAACACAAACGCCGACCTCCGGTGACGGTTTTCGACGATTTTTGGCAGGCTCATTCTTAAGATAACAATGCAAAGTGAGAGAGATCATCATCCACAACCTGTTCGGCGTATGAATCTCTCACTTTGTCGCATGATCTTGGCCTGAGCGCAGATTAATCTTCCCGACATTTTTCAGATCTTATCGTGTATCTTCTCCATTGCCGAATACGACTCCTTGGGCAATGAACCACTTGCTTAGTAAAGTCAACCTGCCTCATTTTTTACGCGGCTGTCCCCCGTAAGTCATCAGGGACGTCCCACTCAGTCACAAACAATAATGGCAATGGCGATGCCATGCTGAGTCATACCATTTTGTGTTAAAAAACCTGAGACTGTCCACCAGCAAGGAGAAAACATAAAGTAGCAGGTAAAAGGCAGAGCGGTGCCTTTTTTTACTGTGCGACAAGTTAACTTCTGTCCAGTTTCGCGGATGGCCGATGACATGAGCAAGAATGGATGCGGCCGCCATGCCTAAAACATAGACTATCAGCGCAGTCATTAATGGATGATCCACGCTAAGCTCTAACGTGTAAAGGTCGGCAACGATGAGCACAGCACAGCACAGCACAGCACAGCACAGCACAGCACAGCACAGCACAGCACAGCAGGACAGTCTAAACCTTAAAGGGACAAGATTGCCATTACTGCGTTTACTGGCTGGACATCACCATTACAGACATTAATTACTTGCGCGGTGCATGCGGCATTTTTCTCTCGGAAGCAAAATGCAGGTAATTCTCGTTGTACTGCTTTTGCTGTTCAACGTTTAAAATATGATAAATTTTATTTTGTGTTGTAATTCGACTTTGTACCATTTGTTTTTCATGGCTGGCACGTTGTTCAGCAATGGCATCAATTTTAGATTGTTGCGGGGTTTCACTGATAATTAGGTCATGGATAGCTTGACGATCATCTTGGGCGGGTCTCGGTAAGTTTTTCCGCTCATCCTGCAACAAGGTTTCGATCTTTTTTTTCTGTTCATCAGTCAGTGTTATGCCTTTAAACATTTTAGCCATTGGCCCCATAGGCTGATGCATACGATGCTTAATCGGTGCCTGTGCATTAATATCGTTCGACTGTTCTTCTGCCTGCACCCCATTGATTGTCATAACACTTATCGCTGATGCCAGTATTACTGAAGGTAGCTTACGCATAATCGAGTTCCTTAATAGTTAAGTCATTGTGTTTACCACTACAAATCTGAAAATTGATCATAGTCGAATGAGTGTCAAGCTTTGATCCTAAAGGTAAAGCCTTGCAAAGTCTTATCAAGTGACATCCTCCTCGCTCTAAAAGCTGAGGCTCTCTATTGGGTTCAGTTCAGCGTCTGAATCGCCTCGGTGGGTGCCTGCTGAACGGATGGCCTGAATGCACCTTTGACCTATTTTAACCGCGAGGTCTGCAATGACAACCATCGCGTACTTTTTGCTGAGAGTCATTGTGACTTTGTGAAAGATCCGCAGCGACTTTGCTCGTGTGTGCGCCGATTTTGAGGTTGAGCTCGTCGAAATGGACGGTGAGCGCATTTACGTACATCTACTGATTCATTCTCCACCACATTGGCAATCTCTAACCTAATCATCAGTCTTAAAAGTATTTCAAGTAGATTACTGCGCAAAAATCGCCCCGATAGAGCTCTGCGCGATCACTACACAATCGTACTTTAGACTTCACCTGATTTTGCCAAGCATTGTGGTGGTGCGTCTCTATCTCTGATCAGACATGATATTGAGAAAGAGAAACACCGAGTGAATTTAAAACCGTGCCTCATGACTCTGCCCCGAAGGATGCCGTTTTACTGCAGTTCGGAACACAACTCGGCTTTCTTTCTCTCGTCGTCATTTTCCCGGCACAACCCTTCCGACAACAGAAAAATGCCTGTCGCGCGCAGACCATACTGAGCGCCAATCCGTCTTACTAAACCCGTTTGCTACAGAGATTCAAGGCCAGAACAGCAACAATGAAGCATCCTAGTTAGGCAGTATGGGCTAACACACCAACACCAACACCAACAAAGTGTTAAGCCACAAGCTGAAAAGAGACAACATTGCGCATTTTCCACAAAGCCAACCCAATAAAAGCTGCAGAGACAGTCAGTATGCGATCAAGATAGCAAGTGCAACCACAAGGTGATTAATCGAGGCGATAGCTGGCTGAACATCTACAATGATAGGGCCACCGATGCCGAAAAAAACAATGAGGCGTGCGATAATGCGACAAGGCTGCATCCATGAAGAGATGCCAAACCAAATCCCCCTCTGTAAGACAAGAGACACTGAAGACCAGCGTGTCATCCCGCGTATTATGCCTACTTATTACCCCTCTCGACTTATCAACCAAGACTCGTTGTTTGTCATCTTATTCGATCATCCCGCTTCCAGTGCCAAGGATGGAATCGAATGTCCTCGTACCTTAAGCCTTGCTTTTTTCTATCCCGGCTCGCAGTTAGTAGTGACTGTCTACAGATAACCTCGCTCAACCGCCATACCGGTTCGAACCGACAAACTGACGGTGGCTGACCTCGCATCACCGGCGTTGTACTTTTGTATAACGATCAGGCATCGCAGTTCGAAATGTGTCGATTGGATCAGTAGAGAGTTGTTTTTTTAGTGACTGACCGAAATTAAAGGAGAGTGATAGCCCTAAGGTATTCTGACTGGCACCATTATTTATTTGCTGATGAGAAACAGAAAAGGTAATCAGAGGGATTGGGTGATAGGTTAAAGCCAATTGAACAGAACGAGAGGCAGACTCCCACGTTTCTGACATAAGACCCGTATCCGATTTTTCGAGAAAGGCCTGCCATTTTAACTTCAATCCAAGCTGACGGTAAAAAGGGAGAAAACCTTCAGTGCTAATATCATAACCGCGATTAATCTGGTCCCCCAGATTGCCTTGATTACTTATTGAATCAATGGGGTTGTAATAATTAGCTGACAGCTTGAGATAATCACTCCATAATTCACTGCCGAATGTGGCTTGATTTGCGTCAACCTGAAACAGGTGATCAACGAAGGTATTGAATCCGAATAACCATTGATTAACCTGCCAACGCTGCCCAATGCCAATACTGGCTTTGGTATTCGGCAAGGATTGTTGTAAATCCACTTCGCTAAACAGAAGATGATCTGCCTCGTTGCTAAGGGAACTGAATACTCCACCCTGACTTCCAGCAAGCTTGGTCTCTAGATCGGGTTTAATCATCAGATCGACTCTGCCGAAATGCGATAACAAGGCAGTCCCTTGTCCCGTCACACGGCTAGCGATTAGGTGACTAAATCGATCGAACATCCAGAACTTTGCGGATCCCCCTTCCCCCCTTGACGGGGCTTGTTGCATAACCGTCTGACCTGCGCTACTCATCAACTCAGCGAGTTTTCGCTCTCGTTCACCCTGTTGTTCAAAGGCAAAATGGCTGGCCAGATCAGGCAGGATTTTTTTCTTGTTCAAGATTGAAATGCTTTCCCCTTTCGTTGTCAAATCAAGGCAGCCGGTCAATTCAGCCCGAGCTGAAAGACTGGTGAATAACAACAAAAAAAACGGGAATTGAACAAGATCAAAAGAATAAAATTTAATGACTTACCTCATTTTTAAACAGGATAATCCGACTAGATTGCGTGAGGCTATATCTTAGTCTTAAATTTAGATAAAACTCAAGCATATATAAAAAATCAGATTTATCATCAGATAGTTAGCGTCTTAAGATAATTGCTACTTACACTATGTCATTAAATTTACTCATAATGTGGAAAATGAATCATTGTAATCATCGCTTACTGTCATTTTAGTGGTGAATCCGTGGATTAAAATTGGTCAAAATATTTTATTTATAGATATAATTCATTTAGTTATAATCATTTAAACTAAAAATCCCATTGAATATCTTTGTCTCTAACTCCATGCAATAAATTCTCCATTTTGTATTTTTGTTTGCTATAGTTAAGCGTAGGTGAAACACCGAGAAACCCTGTTTCTTTTATTGTCTAAAATGATAAGGATTATAAATGCTTGGAACTGAAAAAACCCGTCATAACGAGTGGTCTTTATTATTACCTCTACTCGCGTTGTGTGCCTTATTTATGGTGAGCCCGCAGAGCAATTTATTGACGACCTCAGCCATTAATTTGCTGTCTATTATTGCCATTCTTGCCAGTGCTTTCAGTGTAGTAAGACATGCAGATGTGCTGGCGCATCGGTTGGGCGAGCCTTACGGTTCATTAGTCCTGACCTTATCGGTTGTTATTCTTGAAGTGAGTCTGATTTCGGCTCTCATGGCCACAGGCAATGCTGATTCAGGGTTGATGCGCGACACCCTCTACTCCATCATTATGATCGTCTGTGGAGGCTTGGTTGGCTTTGCATTATTACTGGGAGGTAAAAAATTTGCGACCCAATATGTCAATCTGGTCGGCGTTAAACAGTATCTGATTGCCATTTTTCCTCTGGCGATATTGGTATTGGTATTCCCGAATACCCTGCCTGGTGGCGATTTAACCCCGTCTCAAGCCCTGCTGATTGCCGCCTTATCAGCGATAATGTACGGCGTTTTTTTATTGATTCAAACAAAAACACACCAGAATCTTTTTGTGTATGCGCATGAAGATAAGGGCGATGAAGAGGATGAAACAGGACATGGTAAACCCTCGTTGCACAGCAGCAAATGGCACTCATTATGGTTAGTGATCCACCTACTTTCAGTGATTGCCGTGACTAAACTCAATGCACCGCATTTAGAACATTTACTCGATATGATCCAAGCTCCGAAACAATTCACCGGTTTCCTTATCGCATTACTGATCCTCTCACCAGAAGGACTAGGCGCAATCAAAGCCGTTTTACAAAATCAAGTACAACGTGCCATGAACCTCTTTTTTGGATCCGTACTGGCAACCCTCTCATTAACCGTACCTGTTGTCACCCTTATTGCACATGTAACACATCAACCACTCATCTACGGTTTGGACTCTCCTCAAGCACTGGTAATGTGCGCGCTGCTATTATTATGCCAGCTTTCATTCTCTACAGGACGAACCAATGTATTAAATGGTGCCGCCCATCTCAGTTTGTTTGTCGGTTACTTAATTACAATCATGATTTAGGGGTGTCGCAGCGTTAATTGAGCAAGTGTCACTGCCTATTTCTACGCCACATTAATGCCCATTGACGACAAGATTGCCGTTCGATACGTCATGGATACGGTTTCAGCCTTAACGGGCCACAGCCTTCATGTCTCAGCGCGCAAGGCAATCTTGTTAAGATCGGCCATGGTCTTATCTGGGTGCATGCCCCCAGTACGGTATGTCACGATGACAGTAGGAGGGCAACAGAGGGAAACAGAGGGAAACAGAGGGAAACCCGCTGTCATTCACAAGCGTGCTCAACTCTGGGCAGACTCATGCAGCACGACGTCAGGGTAGTCTTCCTGTTCAGGGTCAAAACGCGATCATGAGGCATCGTCGTTATTCGGTACTGGGCAATAAAAGTCAGCGCCAGACACGCCCCCATGATCTAAAAAATAAAAGTATCAAACCAAAATCCAATCAGAAAATACAGTAGCAGCAACATTCCCGGAGTATTCATTATTGATCCCTTTATCACCAAGTCGTGACAGGGTGCAGGCTTAACAGCGCACTCACGAAAGATTCGAGGTTGATTGCCCGACTGTCTCTGTGCAGTATGAAAGCGCAATCTGGCCACTTCCCCCATAAGATATTTAATTCACATCTAAAAACCTCTCAATTAATGACAGAAAGTTCATAATTTAGACCTTTTTTCTGTAAATCGGGGGCAAAATCAAACAGAGAAGAGTCATCAATTAAAATTAATTTGCTGAGAACAGGATGCACATACCATACTCGCTTTGAATCAGGTGTTCATCTGATCCAGCCCCTGACGTGATCGACGGTTTCTCCTCTTTTTACACGCCTTTTGTTCTTTTTATCCTCCTGCTTTTCATCATGATTCAGCGCATTATTAGCAACTTCAATGCCATACCGAGGGGTAAATTTTAGCATGAGCGAAGAGGATTACCGACAATGTCTTCGCCAAAACAAACGACTTCACCACACGACTAATATCAAAATCTAACTTGGATAAGGAAACATATTGTATTCGAACATTTAGAAAATAATGCGTAATTTAGCAATAATTGGAAAGGGTTTTACGTTACAGGGAGTCGTTATAAATCTTAAAAAAGGAAATAATAGTCTAAAAAATTGGCTAATCAAGATAAATGCGAGTAAATAACAGGATCCACTATCAAGATAATAGAAAGCGAGATATCACTCACTACAAACAGCAAGCAGTGAGACTTGTATGATAATGAAATACCTCATGTCTATCCCCATTCTGAAAATAATAATCACGTGTTATAACCCTTAACTAATTATTAATCTCAGAAAAAATACTGTTTATAAGTGTCAATAACTCATTATCTCATACGATTCTTATTAAATTGAAATAAGATTAAGCGTGGAAATACATAATCAAGTGAAGGCAGGAAAGTATTCTATAACATTATTTATCTACTAAATAATCATATTACCACAACACTTAAGCATGGTTGGAATCAATAAAAAACCAGAAAAAACAAAACAAAAACCCTATGTATATGATTATACATAACTTTTACTGGAAGTTAAAATTACAAGCCATTAAATGTTGTCAGATTTTAAAGAAACTGATTGAATGCTAATTCAATTAAAAACTTGATATATTAAATTATGTATATTAAATTCTGCGCAAGACTGAAAAACACCTTTCAGTTATTAAATGAATTAGGCAATTTAACGTTATTTAAATTCCGTTATAGAACTGGATGCGATATCCTCGTTTACACAATGTGCTTTATTTATTCTAATGAAACCTATAACAACACTATAACACTCCATTTAGTCGATGTTTATCCCAGTTGTTATCAATAACAATCCATAGTATTTTAAGGTAAGTATTTTTATGAAAGTTGATTTTTTTTACAAACTTAATCCCATTGCTGCCACACTATTATTGATCGCCCCCGCGATAACTTCAGCGGAAGTCACCATGACCAATGGCTATGTTGATATTGTTAATGGCACGCCAGTTATTAATATCAATCCACCAAATATCAATGGCATCTCACATAACATCTACAAAAAAATGGATATTGATGCTAAAGGTGCTGTTTTTAACAACAGTAACGCGGTTAAACCGACACTGAGTGATTCCAAACTTGTCGGTAAACTGGCAGCAAACCGCTATCTGCCTTATGCGAGCGCCAAAATTATTCTCAATGAAATCCAATCAAATCAAGCTACTCAATTGAATGGTCCACTTGAAGTGTTTGGTGATAAAGCACGAGTTATTATTTCCAATCCTTCAGGGATCACCTGTTCGAGCTGCTCATTTATCGGGAATAACCAAGATATTACCCTCACCACAGGCTCCCCATTACTGCACATCTATGATTTGAATGGCTATGACGTTAAAAAAGGCAGTATTGTTATCAAGGGTAACCTAACCAGTAATTCACCTACCGCCATCATTTCAAGTATGGCTCAGATCCAAGGTGATATTCAAGTCAACGGAGCCGAAGGATTAACCGTGCTTACTGGTATTAATACCGTTGCATTAGATAATAAAACTTATCAAGCCAATACTGCGGATAAATCCCTGCAACAAAACACATACAGTATTGATATTCCAGCCTTTGGTAGTATGTACGCGGATAAGATTACCTTGATAAGTACCACAAATGGATTGGGTATTCGTAACCATGGCACACTGACTGCTGGCAGTGGAGGCTTAACGCTAAACTCTTCAGGTATCACCAGCAACACTACCGGAACAATACAATCACAAGGTGATATTAGTTTCACAAGCGGTGGCATACTTTATAATAATAATGGGGGGCTCATTAACAGTGATGGCAATATTTCTCTTGCTATCAAGCAAGGTGATCTGAGCAATGGGCAGGGAAGCAGTATTAATGCTGAAAAAAATATCGTCATCAAAACAGCAGGCAACCTAGATAATAACCATGCTCAAATCAATGCTAAAGGTGATTTGACGATTGATATAGGAAAGAGCACACTCACTAACCTCAGTGATAAAAATAAAGAAGGAATTTTTGGACAAAACATTAATATTAACAATGGATTATTGGTCAACAAAGGCCACATTAAAGGTGGGTCTATCAGCATCATGGGCGATGATATTAAGCAAAAAAATGGGAATATGGATGCCACGGATGATATTACGATTAAATTAAAAAAAAATTTAGTCAATCATAGTGGTCGAATTCGTTCTGAGAAGGGTGCGATTTATATAGAAGGCAACCGAATATTAAATCGATTTTCCTCTAGCCTTGATACCGACAGTGCTGATTCATTAGGTATCATTGCTGGCGATGGTGGTTTGACGATTAACAGTCAGATGCTTAGCAACCAATCTCAAATTTATTCAGCGGGTGATATAACGGTCAATTCAACAGGGCATATCTATAACTATGTTAATTATACTGAGCGTGATATTGATAATCAAGATTTAACCGTGGTTGGTGGTGGTAGTCTTATCGCTAAAGGCAATATCAATTTAAAAACTCCTCATATTGAGACTCAATCTGCTGTCATATCCTCAGGGAAATCGATTGATATTGATCAATATGGAAAAGGCGATAATTATTTTAATAATGAATATGGTAAAATTAAAGCCGATCAAGATATTAACTTAGATGCCTTTAGCTTAAGAAATGCCAATGGCATGATTTCAGCCGGTAATGATTTATCACTTTCCAGCCTGAATACAATTTATAATAATTCTGGCTATATTAATGCCGATGCCGGCCTTATCACATTATTTGCAAACTCATTAGCCAATGACACGGGTCTCATTACAGCCAAAGACATGCAGTTTGAAACCACAAATAACATCGACAATAGCAAAGGTTTCATCAAAGCTAAAAATGACATTACTCTGCAGGTACATGGTGTACTGAACAACAATTACAGTCAAAACTTTGGCAGTGATACTGGCGGATACCTTAAGTTGAAAGGACAAAATGGGGGAATTGTCGCTGGCAACAACCTGATGATTAGTACAAATAAGTTAAACAATTACAGCTCTCGTATTGATGCAACCAGCGGTAACCTCGATATTGATATTACTGGTGATGTGGATAATCGTTATTCTCTTCTAAATTCAGGAGGGAATATGACATTAAATGCGGAGTCAATGAATAACAGCGAGGGCACCATCCACTCTATTGGCGATATGGTCAGTCGGTTTAAGGCATACAATAATACCAGTTCAACCACCAATATTGATCAAATGAAAAAAGGGGCTGGAACGAGTCGAATGGATTCAGAGGGTAATTTACGTTTAGACATCTCTGGCCAATTTCAGAACAACAGTGCAATTACAGCTTATAATAATTTGGATTTAAGGGTAAATAATAGTGCAAGTAATGTCGGTTATATTGCGAGTAATGCAGGCAATGTATCACTCGATATACACAGTGGTTTTACGAATAGAGGTAATATCTCAGCAGCTAAAATGCTCAAAATGAATCTTTTACCCATTTCGACTATCGATAACTACGGTACCCTCAGCGCGTTGACTAGTATTGATATCAAGGCTAACGCTCTTATTAACCGTAATGGTGCAGTCATTTCTGCCAAAAAATCGATAGCGATGCATAATACAGAAATCACCTCTGAGTCCGGATCAACGATCATTTATCCTCAATAAACCACGCCACCACATAAATAAAGGTAGGCAATTTCCCAACTCACACTAAGAGAATGACAGGATCAGGCCATACAACATTGTGTATGGCCTACACTGACTGTGTGCTCAATCGCATTCTCAGCCCATCCTCTCTTTCAAGTAAAAAACAGGTTTCATCGCGGTTCAGCAAACCATGGCAACGTTTTTAATGTCCAAAATCATTAATTACCTGATTAACATACGACAAACCAGCTTCAATCTTGGTAGTGAATAGACTCAATCCCCCCTTAGTTAACACGAAAACAATTAAGATCAGACTTCGTTAGGTTATAATATACGACTAATAAAAAGAAGTTTTGTCGATAAAATAATGCACACACTGTACAGCAATGATTTTAATCACGAAGATTTATAGCATTTAGTATTAATTTTTAATCAATTAAATCATCTTTGTAAGTAGAGAACAAGAAAAGACATTCGAATTAGAAAGGAAGATATCAAATAGGTAATTATATCAATAAAAAACAAACGAAACGACGCAAATAACTTGAATAGACCCAAACGAATTTCAATGATGTAATATCGACAAATGTGGCTAAACATTATGAATATCAACTAAATGGCATTCTAGTTCATGATACTTAAAATAGTAGCATCTTTATATTTTAATTTAAGAAAACCGCACAATATTATGACACTGAAAATTAATAACCAGTTAACAAAGCAGACTATTAGTCTTACTATCATTTAGCACAGCCACATGACTGACCTAGTGGAGATGATTTAATAAAAATAATTTTTAATTATATTACAATGGATTAAATTAAAAAACAACAGATTATAACGATATAAAAAACAAATAAAGGATAAAGGCAATTTCCAACATGCGGATTTTAAGTCTCGTTTACTCAACCATTACATGGGATTAATATACAATTTTTATTTAAGTCTCAAGAACTTTTTAAAACATCGCATTTCTTTTATTATTTATCATTGAAATATAATATTTTCATATACTTATTATTTATTGATGATGGAAATAAAAAAATAAAAAAATAATGCCCTGTATTTATAGGAAACTATAAGCGACAAAGACCCATAAATTAGCCTTAAATTATTTTTAATTAATCCAGTTATAAATCAAGCCTTCCTATTAAAGTAGAGTCAAGGTCTTTCTTTCCATGTTAAGGATGAAAAAAGAAAAAAACCAATAGAAACAATAGTTAGATCATAAATCAGCAGAATTCAAGAAACAAGCACACCAGATATGAAAAACCACATTTGAGTAAAAAAAAGGAAATTGTGATTACTCCTTAGCCCTTAAATGATTTCAAAAAATAACAGATTCTAAATTTTTTGAATATTTTATAAATAAACTCTTATACATAAATCACAATCATTTATATTGACAGCGTCAATGCGTTGTTTTTTAATCCCACACTTTTCCATTTTAGTTCGCCAAATTTTAATATCCATATCAAGATGGAATAGTCATAGTCTTTGATTGTTACTTTAACTATAGGAAATTAAATATGTTAACATTCTTCAAGTTTAAGCTTACCCCCTTGGCTTCTGCTGTCTTACTCACTCTACCGTCTCTTAGTGACGCTGAGATTATTCTCAACAATGGCCATGTTAATATCATCAATCAAATCCCTGTGATTGATATTAATAAACCCAATATCAATGGGATTTCACATAATATTTATAATAAAATGGACATTGATTCTAAAGGTGCTGTATTTAATAATAGTACCGTGACTAGTGCAACCACAAGTCAATCTCAATTAGCAGGTAAACTTGCTGCAAACCCTAATATGGGTACGACAGGTGCCAAAATAATTCTCAATGAAATCCAATCAAATCAAGCCACTCAACTTAATGGTGCACTCGAAGTGTTTGGAGATAAAGCCAGAGTTATTATCTCAAATCCCTCAGGGATCACCTGTTCGAGCTGCTCATTTATCGGTAATAACGAAGATGTCACTTTAACAACAGGCTCACCTCGGCTGGTATTTAATCAGTTGAATGGTTATGATACAACCAAAGGTAATATCCTTATCAAAGGCAGCCTGACGAGTAACTCCCCCACTGCCATTATTTCACAAACCGCCAATATACAGGGTGATATTACTGTCACTGGCGTTAAGGGTTTAACCATTATCACTGGCTCTAACTTTGTAAAAAGTGATAATACGACATATCAAGCCACCAACAATACGAAAAGCAATCAAACTTATGGTATTGATGTTTCGGCCTTTGGTGGCATGTATGCTGATAAAATCACCCTGATCAGTACAGAAAATGGTGTCGGGATAAGAAATAGTGGAACCCTTTCAGCAGGTACTGGTGGATTAACACTGAACTCAAATGGCACACTGATTAATAGTTCAGCTACATTACAATCTAAGGGTGATATTCAACTGTCCAGTAGTAATGGATTAAATAACGACAGTGGCACTATCAATGCAGCCAAAAGTATTGCTGCCGATACTCAAAATTCATTATTATCAAATCGTCAAGGTGGTGTAATTTCTTCCAGTGGTGATATTTCACTTAATTCTCGTGGTTTAGATAATACTAACGGCAGAATCAGTGCAAGCGGATCACTGTATATTAATAGCGGAAATATCGATCTCCTTAATAAAAGCAGCAAAGCCTCTGAAGGCATTTATGGTAATAATATTCAAATTAATAGCACAGCAAAAGTAAAAAATATCGGTACAATTAAAGGTAAGATGGTAGATATCAATGCTGACCTTTTCTTTCAACAATATGGCTCCATTGATGCCACTGACGATATCGAAATTCAGGCATCTAATAGCATCATAAATCACACAGGTCGTATTCGTTCTGATAATGGTGGCATCAGCCTAAAGGCGAATCAGATTAGAAATCGATTTTCAACCAGTCTCGATATTGATAGTAAAGACTCATTAGGAATTATAGCAGGAGCTGGCGGATTAACAGTCGAAAGTTCACTTTTCAGCAACGAAAGTCAAGTGTATTCAGTCGGTGATATTGATATCAAAACCACGAATGCTTTTAGAAATTATGATAACTATGCTGATAATGATATTTACGGCACGCGTGTATCAATTACTGGCAGTGGCACGTTAAAATCAAAAGGAGATATCAATATTCAAAGTAATAGTGTAGATAATTACTATGGGAACATTACAACAGAAAAATCAATATCAATTAACACACCAAATAACATTAAAAATGATTTTGGTAAACTGCAAGCAAGTCAGGATATTAATTTTAATACAGGAACCCTAAGTAATTTGAACGGAGAAATAGCTGCTGACAATGATATAAGTTATATTGGTCTTAACAGCCTATCTAGTAAAAATGGAATAATTGAAGCCAAGCATGATGTTTCAATTAATGCTTCTGATATTGATAATACTCAAGCAAAAATTTCAGCCGGTAATAATTTAGACTTAATGGCAATCAATAAAATATCTAATAGTGATGGTTATATTAATTCTGACCTTGGGTTAGCAAATTTATTTTCCGCCTCTATTGATAACAGATATGGCCTTATCAAATCGAAAGACATTTATATCGAAACCACAGGCGACATTAATAATGACTCTGGATTTATCAAAGCGAAAAATGGAATAAACATGCAGATCCATGGTTCAATTTCCAATAACTCGAGCCTTTACTTCGGTCACTATTCAGGGGGTTATTTAGGTCTAAAAGGCCAAAATGGTGGCATTGTGAGTGGCAATGACATAACCCTACGAGCGAACGCACTAACCAGTACGTCAAGTCGTATAGAAGCAACCAATGGCAATATCGATATTGATATTACCGGTAATTTTAATAATAGCAGCTCTCAATTTAATTCAGGTGGTGATATGATCATGAATGTTATTAATATGAATAACAATAACGGTACTATACATGCTGGTGGTAATATCGTTAGTCGGTTTAACAGTTATAGTAATCAAAGTGATAGTAATATCAGCCAACTGGCTTCAGGTGCAGGTAACGGAAGGATGGATTCGGAGGGTAATCTGCGGATGGATATTTTTGGTCAATTTAACAATTTAAGTGCAATAACAGCAAATAACAATTTGGATTTAAGGCTGTATGGCTCTGTTACTAATAAAGGTTATATTTCCAGTAATCAGGGTGATCTTTCATTAGATGTTCATAATAATTTAACCAACAATGGAACAATCACGGGTAATAAGCAGCTTAACCTTAAGTTACTTCCTATTTCTACTATTGACAATTATGGGACAATCAATGCCAACGGAAATCTTGATATCAAAGCCGGTTATCTCACTAACCGTAATGGTGCAGTGATTTCAGCGAATAAAACCTTAAATACAAACAACACTGCAATAACATCAGAAAATGGTTCTAAAATTATTTATCCTAAATAAATAATTTTGGTGAATAGGAACAGTTCAATACCTCGTGCTTGCGTTCCTATTCACTGTTGATAAATCATGTTTTGCGATGATAACTCTTTTTCATCAGCATAAGTTAATCATTATAGTGACCACTGATTGCGGTCACTATAAAGCACATAAAAAAATCTAAAATCAACATAGGCTTTGGATTGTAAATTATTTAACCTGCAATATCTATTTGTTTTAGCCAAAGACATGTCTTCATTGATTACTACACTTATTATTTTCCACCCTGTTTCTATCTTTTTTAGTTTATCGCTGCCTGCCCTGTTTTTGCCTCTTTTTTATATTTCTATTAAAAACTATTCCGACGCTTGATCATTATTCATCCTCCCATTACCTACTCGATGTTCTCGCTTGTCACGCGTAAGCTTTCAAGTTAAGCGAAATATTCATATCAACTGAGAGTATAAATTATAAACAATCAATGGGTTTATTTCTAATGTGTCTGTTTTTCTCTTACTGGCATTATTGTTACCTTTCATATCATTTATAGTATGCTTAACAATAAATCATTTCTTGCTAACATAAAATAAATATAACGCAATATGACATTACCCTTACAATAAGATATTAATGTTTTTACTAATTCTTGCGGTTTAATCGGTTTATTAACACATAATGACGGGGTAATATGCTTTAATAAGATAAGATAAATTTCATTATCTATTAAATTAAAGGATAACTAGGTGACGGACAATACACCATCGCTGTCATCCGCTGACTGCCGCCTTGTTACTCACTTTTTCTGTGAGTCGTTTTGCTGAGGTCGCTTTCACCAATGGCACAGTGCAATAAATCAATGCTATACCCGTCATTAATCTCAACCCGCCGAATATCAATGGTATATCACATAATTTCTACAGCAAATGAATATCGATCCGCAAGGTGTGGTCTTTAATCATAGTACGTCAGCGAGCGCGGCGACACACCGTTCGCAACTTGCGGGGCAATTAACCGCGAACCCCAATATGACGACGGCGGGTGCTAAAATTATCCTCAATGAAATCCAATCAAATCAAGCCAGTCAACTGAATGGGCCTTTGGAAGTCTTTGGTGATAAGGCTCGACTGATCATGGCTAATCCATCTAGCACCACCTGTTCTATCAGTTAATTTATCTTTAATATATTAATCTGGCCATGGGTACGCCACAACTGGCCTTTGATAAGCTTAATAGTTATGATGTTAAAAACGGGAAACTTACCGTCAAAGGCAGCTTAAACAGTCAATCGCCCCCCCCCCCCCTGATTGCACGAGTCGCTCAAATACAGGAAGACATGACTGTCTCTGGTAGCAAGGGGTAACCATTATTACTGGTTCTAGTACCGTCAATAGCGATGATAACCGCTAGCAAACTGTGACCATGATCAATGAAAGAACTGACCTTTATGGAATTGATATCTCTGCTTTTGGTGATATGTATGCCGATAAAATTACCCTAATGAGTACTGACAATGACGTTGGGATCCGAAATAACGGCGCTATCTCTGCGAGCATAGGAGGCCTGATACTTAACGCTGAGGGTGCCCTTATCAACAGCCATGGTCTACTCGAATCTGAGGGTGATGTGACATTAACTGGCGCCAAAGGTTTAAATAATGATACAGGTACGATTGATGCGCTGGGCAGTGTAAGTGCAAATATCGGTCTTATTGCGCTGACTAATCAATAAGGTGGGATGATTCATACCGGTAAAAATACCACAATAACCTCTGTCGGACTCGATAATACCAAGATCTTATCAATAAAAGTGACAAAAAATCAGAAGGTATTTTTGGTCAAAGCATTCAAATTAATACAGACGGTATCCTTAAAAATCGTGGCGCCATAAAAGGAGACAGTATCCGTTTAATCGCCAATACCCTATTCCAACAAAATGGTTACATTGATGCCACAGGTGATATTGCAATTCATGCAACCGGTGACATTAACAACGATAAAAGATTCATTCATTCTAAAAGTCATATCAACCTTCTCGTCCATGGCTCACTGTCCAATAACAACAGTAAACAATTTGGTGATGAACCTAGGAGTATTTACACCTAAAAGGACAACATGGCGGGATCCTCAGTGTGGATGATATAACCATTCGCTCGACAAGTCTGACTAGCAGCGTCAGCCGGATTGAGTCAACACAAGGTAGTATCGACATGAACGTCGCAGGCAATATCAACAACAGTTATGCTTAGCTCAATGCGGCAGATAAAATCACGCTTAACTTGACCGGTAGCTTAAATAACATGGCAGGTCCCATCGATTCAGACAATGATATGGTACTGAGTGCCCGTTCACTCAATAATAATTAGAGATAATTCATTCAGGCGGCAATATGGTTAATCAGTTTAATGGTTATACTGATCAAAGTAATATCAGTGATATGACTCAGCTCCGGCTTGGGTAACGGCAGAATGGATTCAGATGGCAATTTACGAATGGTTGTCTTCAATGATTTCACTAATCTCAGTGCCCTCACAGCCTACAACAATTTGGATTTACACCTGTATGGGGCTGTCACTAATCGGGGCTATATCGCCAGCACACGTGGCAATACCTCGTTAGACATACACAACAATTTGATTAATAATGGCAATATCTCTGGAACAAATACACTGAAATTAAAATTACTGCCTATTTCAACAATCGATAATTATGGCACCATCAGTGCAGGGGCTAACTTAAACATTAATGCCCGTTATCTGAATAACCGGGACGGTGCGTTAATTTCCGCCAGAAAAGCCATCACAACGCATCGCGCTAAAATAGTTTCCATATGGCACTGCTCAAATTATCATTCCCCATTAAATCAACGTCCATACACGGATAAAAAAAGTTATCCATTGGTGAACCCAGATACCATGCAATGCAGATCCACCGATGGCCTCGTCTCATTAACAGCTGGTATCCAACTCAGGAAATGATTTCACCAAGTTATCAATAGCTTGCATTTGTTGCAAGAAAGGCTCAAGTTTATCGAGTGGTAATGCAGAAGGACCATCACAACGGGCATGAGTAGGGTCGGGATGCGCTTCAATAAACAAGCCTGCAATGCCAACTGCCATGCCCGCACGAGCCAATTCAGCAACTTGGGCACGGCGCCCACCCGAGGCCGCGCCAAAAGGGTCACGCGTCTGTAATGCATGAGTGACATCAAAAATTACCGGGGCTTGGTGACTGACTTGTTTCATAACATTGAAACCTAGCATATCAACCACCAAATTGTCATAACCAAAATTACTGCCCCGATCACACAAAATCACTTGGTCATTGCCCGCTTCATGAAACTTTTCAACGATATTACCGACTTGACCTGGACTAATAAATTGCGGTTTTTTAATATTGATCACGGCTTGAGTTTTTGCCATGGCTTCCACCAAATCGGTCTGGCGGGCCAAAAAGGCCGGCAGTTGGATCACATCAACCACTTCGGATACGGGCTGCGCCTGCGAGGCATCATGGACATCCGTGATAATTTTAACACCAAACTCATTTTTAAGTTGTTGAAAGATTGTTAAACCTTCATCAAGGCCAGGACCACGATAGGAGTGAATAGAGGATCGGTTTGCTTTATCGAACGACGCCTTAAACACATAAGGGATACCCAATCGTTGAGTGACCTCGACGTAATGTTCACAAATACGCATCGCCAGTTCACGTGATTCGAGCACATTCATGCCGCCAAATAAGACCATTGGCCGATCATTTGCGACGTCAATATCACCAATTTTCACTACTTTTTGTTGCATTTTATAATCCTTGCTTCGGATAATCGGTTGAGTGCCTAGTGTAATACGACAGATGTCTGCTCAAGGGAACACATCTGGACTTTGATCATTTCACTGATCGGATCATCTGGACAGTGTTTAATGAAATAACTGAGATCATTAAACGCTGCTTGGCCACACTCCAATTGGGCGTAGATAAGACCCCGATCCCGAATAACATAGGGATCATCGGGTTCAAACTCCAATAACAGTTGACTCACCTGTAATGCTTTCTCCATTTGCTGCTCGTCCATCAGTGAAGACTTTAGCGTATGAAGTACTCGATAGAACACTTCAGATGTACTCGAAATACTGAGATCATCATCATATAATTCAGCCTCAATGCCTACTGTTCCCCGGAGCCAAGCATGTAGCATTGACTCATCCAATGTTTTGCCATTGAAGGGATTAATGAACCACATTTCACCGGCCTCAGTATCTGAGCGAAGTAGCAACTGACTTGGAAAGATCACCGGCGCTATAGTTAGCTCTAGCTGATTTGCGAGATAGAGCAGAATCGCACCTAAACTCACCGCGGTACCTTTTCGACTTTCAAGTACTTTATCAAGCCAGAACATGTCAGAAAGTAAAAACGAGCCATTAGGCTCACTAAATCCCCAGCGGCCATAAAAAAGCGCTAAAAATTTTTCTAAGCGTCGCTCTCCGTCACTTTCCATTTGGAGAGTTTGTTTGGCTTCAAGATACAATGCATCCAACTGTTTAAATACAGTCTTGCTACAAAATTCACTGCGGAGATGTTCTGAAACTTTAATCAAAGCTTCTGCCAAAGAAACATCATCCAGGTCGTGGCTAAACACGTTACTCATTGCCTCACCCCGGAGCGATCAATCGGTGTTTGATATAAAATAAATTGAACAATCCCAGTCAACGCCTCGCTATTTTTAGTCATGAATAGATAAACATTGCCCGAATGTAACTCTGGGATTATCACCATAATCAGATACGGTCTGTACCTTTACAAACTGCGCCATCTTAAAAAAATGTTGAACCTGATCTGCTTGTTGCCAACCGTGTTCAACCACCAACCAGCCTGTCGGCCACAGATACTTTTGACTTTGTTGAATAATAAAACCTAAATCGGCTAACCCATGCTGTTCTGCAACCAGAGCACTGCGCGGTTCAAAGCGCACATCACCTTGTCCAAGGTGTGGATCATGCTTATCGATATAAGGCGGGTTACTGACAATCAATTGAAATTTTCTTTCACCTAATGCACTAAACCAATCACTTTGCATAAACCGACAATTGCTGAATTGTAAGCGTTGTAAATTTTGTTCCGCTAATGCAATGGCCGCCGCAACCCTGTCCACACCCAACACTCGACAATCTGGCCTTTCACTGGCGAGGGCGAGGGCAATTGCCCCCGTTCCGGTCCCCAAGTCAAGGATATCGGCAGGATCGTGCGTTAATAAACCTAATGCCTGTTCTACCAGTACTTCGGTATCCGGCCGTGGAATGAGTGTACTCTGATTAACGGATAACGGTAATGACCAGAATTCACGCAATCCAATAATATGTGCAATCGGCTCACCCTGTTTACGCCGCTGTAAAAGAGAAGCAAGGGTCGCCAATTGCGTTGTTGTCAACATAATCTCATCATGAGCAATAAGCCAAGCACGAGATATCGACAAAACATGGCAGAGAAGGATTTCAGCATCACGCTTCGGACTCTCACTCTCAGTTAACTGTTGACGGCTGTCACTGAGCCAATGCTTAATCAACATTACTCTTGGCCAGCCAACGCTGCTAACTGATCTGCCTGATACTCTTGCACAACAGGTTCAATCAGACTGTCTAGCTTGCCTTCCATGACCTCATCCAAACGATATAAGGTCAAATTAATCCGATGATCGGTTACCCTTCCCTGCGGATAATTATAGGTTCGGATCCGATCCGAACGATCCCCTGTTCCGAGAAGATTTCGTCGCGTGGTCGCTTCTAGCTCTTGCCGTTTCGCCATTTCTGCAGCATGAATACGAGCACCTAAGACCGACATCGCCTTAGCTTTATTTTTGTGCTGAGAACGCTCGTCTTGGCATTCCACCACAATGCCTGTTGGCAAGTGAGTGATACGAATGGCAGAGTCAGTCGTATTGACGTGCTGTCCCCCTGCACCAGACGAACGAAAAGTATCTATTTTTAAATCAGCGGGATTAATCTCAGGTAATTCTGCATCAGGAATTTCAGGCATGACTGCAACCGTACAGGCGGAAGTATGAATACGACCTTGTGATTCGGTTTCCGGCACACGTTGGACTCGGTGACCGCCTGACTCAAACTTCATACGGCCGTACACACCATCGCCGCTGACTTTGGCAATGACCTCTTTGTATCCCCCATGTTCGCCGTCATTGGCACTGACAAGCTCGATGCGCCAGCGGCGGGTTTCTGCATAGCGGCTGTACATGCGGAAAAGATCTCCGGCAAATATTGCCGCTTCATCACCACCCGTTCCGGCTCTTACTTCAATAAAACAAGAACGTTCATCATCAGGATCTTTAGGCAGCAGCAAGACCTGTAAATTTTGTTCGAGTTCTGCCTCTTGTTGCTTCGCTTGTTTCAATTCGTCAGCAGCCATCTCCCGCATTTCTGGATCATTAAGCATCTCATTTGCAGTTTCAATATCCTGCTGAATTTGTTGCCACTGACGAAAGCAGCGTGTGACATCAGTCAACTGAGAATATTCACGAGACAACGCTCGAAAACGCTCTTGATCTGCAATGACACCTGCATCACCGAGCATGACTTCAACTTCTTCATGCCTTTCCTGCAGTGCTTCAAGTTTAGCAACAATTGATTTTTTCATGTTTAGTTTATAATCCAGTTATCGCAAAAAGAGGGCTTAAGTTTATTCAAGTCCAAAGCTTTCTTTTAAAAGTTGTAATCGTTCCGTATCCCCATCTTTGGCTGCCTGCTGAAGAGAGACAGTGGGGGCATGAATCAGTCGATTAGTCAGTTTATGAGCTAATTCTTTTAATACTAAACGGGCATCCTGTCCTGAGGCCAATGCACTTAACGCTTTTTGTTGCAATTCCTCACTCATTTGCATGGCGTGATTACGGTAATCGAGAATACTGTCTCGCGCTTCAACAATTCTCAGGCTAGCTAAGAAATTGTCACACTCTTGATTAACAATCGCTTCTGCATCACTGGCTGCGGCATGACGCTGTGCCAAATTATGTTCAATGATGGCTTGTAAGTCATCGACAGTATATAAATAAGCGGCAGATAGCTGACTGACTTCAGGCTCAACGTCACGGGGAACCGCAATATCAACAATCAGTACAGGCTTATTACGTCTTGCCTTAAGCGCACGTTCCATCATACCCTTGCCAATGATAGGTAACGGGCTCGCCGTGGAGCTGATAATAATATCGGTTTCCTTCAACGCCTCAGGGATCTCACCGATATCAATCACTTCGGCAGCCATTTTTTTCGCTAAATTTTCGGCGCGTTCACGGGTACGATTGGCAATGGTCAACCCCGAAACATGATGTTCACGCAGATGCTTCGCTACCAACTCAATGGTTTCACCTGCACCAATTAAAAGCACATTGATCGTGCTCAATGATTCAAAAATCTGACGGGCTAACGTACAAGCCGCATAAGCGACAGACACCGCACTGGAACCAATTGCGGTTTCACTGCGGACTTTTTTGGCAACAGAGAATGTTTTCTGAAAAAGTAATTCCATTTCACTGTTCATACTGCCAGTCTGTTGCGCAAGGTTAAAGGCTTGCTTTACCTGCCCTAATATCTGGGGCTCACCCAATATCAGCGAATCCAAGCCACTTGCCACACGCATTAAATGATGAATCACTTGGTGTTGCTGATAATAATAAAGGCAGTTGCTTAATTCAGTCGGACTAAGGTAGTGAAATTGGATTAACCAATCTCTGAGTGTTTCATTGGTCACCATTGTCGCATCAACGCTCAAATACAACTCTGTCCGATTGCAAGTGGAGATAATTACCGCACTGCTAACACCAGGCTCTGCACATAGGCTGGTCAAGGCCAGCTGGATTTTATCCGGGCCAAAGGCAACCTGTTCGCGAAGGGCAACTGGTGCAGTATTATGGTTAATTCCTAAGGCAAGCAACGTCATGTTCAGTCTGAGGCGCAGTGTCCGAGTGGTTTAAGGGTCATCATTGCTCATATTCTACAAGAAGCTTACGTGTTATAAAAGAGATTGAGAAATAACAGCTCATTAAGATAACCTGCTAGGGCTATGTTATGCTGTTTGAAAGTGTCAATCGCTGGCGTGTTAACACTTATCCCATTCATTGGGTTGGGTATTATCGCGTACGTTAAGGAGTCGTATCGTGTCATTTTTTTTTCATTCATCACTACTGAGAGGCTTGCCCTTACTGGCTGTCTTGCTGACGGCTTGTGCCCATCATCCGTTACCAGAGAACACAACCAATGATCACTCAGCGCAATGGCAAGCTCGGCAAGCCTCACTGAAAAAACTCACGCGGTTCCAGAGTCGGGGGGCGTTTGCCTATGTCGATCCTGATCACCGTGTTTACGCCCGTTATAACTGGCAACAGCAGGCACCGGATCAGTTTAGATTGATTTTGACCAATCCGTTAGGTGGCACAGAAATGCAACTGGATCAACAGGGCCAAACCGTACAGGTGGTCGACAGCCAAGGCCATCGTTCTTCCAGTCACCATGCTCAACAGTTATTATCTGACCTGTCGGGCATGCAGATTCCATTAGATATTTTACGCCAATGGATGGTGGGGTTACCAGGTAAAGCAAGCCATTTTACGCTTGATAACGAGCATCAACTCCGGCACGCAGAGTACCAAGAGGGAGGACAACAATGGTACTTGACGATCACGGACTATACCTCAACCAAACCCGTCTCACTGCCTGCCAGTTTAGAACTGAAAGCGGGCAAGCAACGGATAAAATTGCGCTTGGATGACTGGGTATTAAAATGAAACAACGGTGGCCGGCACCGGCAAAACTCAACCTCTTTTTAGCCATCAACGCCCGAATGGAAGATGGCTATCATCATTTACAGACCCTGTTCCAATTTTTGGATCACAGTGACACCCTTCTCTTTTCGCTGCGCAATGACGGTCAGTTACTGTTAGAAAATACCCTCACGGGAGTCAATAACGCGGATAATCTGGTGATCAGAGCGGCCACATTGTTACGTGAATGTGCAATTAAACAACAGCGGCTTTCGCCTAAGGCCGGCGTGGTCATTACGCTTGACAAGATCATCCCGATGGGGGGCGGTTTAGGCGGAGGCTCATCCAATGCAGCGACCACTTTGGTTGCCCTTAATCAGTTATGGGACACCGGTTTTACCACCGAACAATTGTCGCAAATGGGCTTACAATTAGGAGCGGATGTGCCGGTATTTGTGCAGGGTGTTTCGGCCTTTGCTCAGGGTGTGGGTGAACAATTACAACCCGTACACCCTCCTGAAAAATGGTACTTGGTGGCACACCCTGGTATCACGATTTCTACCGCCGACATTTTCAATGACCCTGATTTAATCAGAAACACGCCATTACGTCCTTTATCCGCACTGCTGACCCAACCTTGGCGCAATGATTGTGAGCCGATAGTAAGAAAACGTTTTCCTAAGGTTGATGAATTACTGTTGTGGCTGCTACAATACGCACCGTCACGTCTGACCGGTACTGGTGCTTGTGTTTATGCCGAGTTTGAAACAGCGGCGGCGGCTCAGGCTGTGCTTAATCAGGCCCCGTCTTGGGTTCAGGGATTTGTTGCTAAGGGCTTAAACCTGTCACCACTGACTCAGGCCTGTGAACAATTTTCGGTTAGCAGTAAGCTTTATCGTTGATAACGCGTCAACTCGCTGACAATTTTATGACGTTAATGCCTGTCTTTCTGTCGACAGGCTTTTTCAAACCTTAACCCTGAGGTTTCTCTCGTGCCCGATATGAAGCTTTTTGCCGGTAATGCCACACCCGAACTTGCACAACGCATCGCTAATCGTCTTTATACTAATCTTGGTAATGCTGCTGTAAGTCGCTTTAGTGATGGTGAAGTCAGCGTGCAGATTAATGAAAACGTACGTGGCGGAGATATTTTTATTATCCAGTCTACCTGTGCGCCAACCAATGATAACCTGATGGAATTGGTTGTGATGGTTGATGCGTTACGGCGTGCCTCGGCTGGCCGTATCACCGCCGTCATTCCATATTTTGGCTATGCTCGCCAAGATCGCCGAGTCAGATCAGCTCGTGTGCCTATCACAGCGAAGGTGGTCGCTGACTTTTTGTCCAGCGTTGGCGTTGACCGTGTACTGACTGTCGACTTGCATGCTGAGCAAATTCAGGGTTTTTTTGATGTCCCCGTTGATAATGTTTTCGGTAGTCCGATTCTGCTCGACGATATGCTACAGCAAAAATTAGACAATCCGATTGTGGTTTCCCCTGATATTGGCGGTGTTGTCAGAGCTAGGGCGATTGCCAAATTACTCAATGACACGGACATGGCGATTATTGACAAGCGTCGCCCTCGTGCGAATGTGTCACAAGTCATGCACATTATCGGCGATGTCGCGGGACGGGATTGTGTCTTAGTTGATGATATGATCGATACCGGTGGTACCCTATGCAAAGCCGCTGAAGCGTTGAAAGAGCGAGGGGCGAAACGGGTATTTGCTTACGCGACCCATCCGATTTTTTCTGGTAATGCGTTAGAAAACATCCGTAATTCCGTACTTGACGAAGTGGTAGTCTGTGACACCATTCCTCTTGCTGCCGATATCCGTTCTTTGTCCAATGTCAGGACACTCACCTTATCAGGTATGCTGGCTGAAGCGATCCGTCGTATCAGTAACGAAGAGTCAATTTCTGCTATGTTTGAACACTAGACTCTGACATGTCTCCTGTCCTGCTGGCTTAACTACCACAAGTCAGCAGGATTGATTTATTGCTCAGTGATGATCCGCCGATTTATTGCTTTGATAACGCAATAAGAAATAGCGTTCTGCGACTTTATCCTTACCACTTACGTGTGCGCCAGCTACCCAAATAATGGCCCCCATAAAAACCACCAATACTGACACTTCAGAAAATTGGCCTGATAGTGCCAAATGTCCTAATTGATTAATGACAGCCAGTATCAATCCCCCGACCATGGTGGCCAGACCGAACCCAATTAATCCGTTTCCAAGTATTTTACAGTGACGGTGTTGCATACCTTCCCCCTTTTATTGAGCCTAAATGGAAATATTATGTCACATAGGCTGAATTAAATTGACACACCAATCACAAAACCATAAAAAAAACAGGGATAATAGCCAAACCTTTTCCTTTATAAGCCAAACAACCCGTATACAATGCACAATATGATGCTTTTCTCCAATGGAATCCCCCATCCGTACTTTGCTGCGACACTTAAATAAAGCTTGGGGTGCGGCAACGATTAATACCTGCCGCCACCTGATACTCCCCCTAAGTCAGGTGATATTGTGTGGTTTAACTCTGGATTTGTCCTTGCTGTGCGCCCTTCGTTTGGTCGTTGTCGATTCACCGTTTCCACTTTTATTGGTTATCAATCAGATAAAAAAGCCTTGGTTTTATGGAGTTAATCAAATGATGTCATGATTTATCGCTTTAGTCTGGTGGATCAGTCTGCCGTTATCATTTCTTTTTTCCGTCTTAAGCTAAAAATAGATTAAGGCAGCCAGCACGATCACTAAAAAGAATAAGGCAAACGTATTGTTTATCCAAATTATGATGCGGCAGCTCATTGCCCTCAACACAGTCTGTCTCTCACATGCAGTATACTTAGAGTTAGAGATGATTAAGGGAAATGACTGAGTTTCTTTCTCAAGCAGCAAGAAAGGCGTGACTAGCCAAACGAAAGGCGTCGGGAATCAAGACCCAGCAAGACAATTAAACCCTTGTCTTACCGCTTACCAGTAACAGTCAGCCCATTGTCAAGACGTGGAGCAAGCAACTCATTGCCGATTCATATACTACAGGGGCAGATCGCCTGAACTGAGGATTATCACTAACATATCGCTTTGTTGATCCACCGCCGAGATCCACATCGAACGCAACAGCACAAGCACGATAGAAAAAACGTGACTTTTTCTTAAAATAAGAAGATAAAAAAGCGCCATCCTACAACCACGAATGGCCATGAAGGCAACACACCGCCACACACGCTATGACGATATGATGCAATGCGGCAATCGAGGGAAAGCAGCGACAAATTAACAGTCTAAAAACGGCGCCACGTCTTAGTTCCGTACACCAAGACTCTTCCCTTCCCGCCACTGATACTGTGTGATATCAATCCCTGCCATTCAACATGGTACAACCTAACTTTTATCACAACAGCATTGGCGATTTTTGCTCAGCCAGATGGCGACAAAAAGTTCAGCTGAACACGACATCTTTTGAACTTTTAGGTCAAGGCCAGTAAACTACATTTTTTACCGAAAACAGGAAGGGATAGTGAGCACGATCAAATTAATAGTCGGTCTGGCAAATCCAGGCTCAGAGTATGCCGCTACTCGTCATAATGCAGGGGCTTGGCTTGTAGAAACCCTCGCTGAGCGTTACGGACAACGCTTAGTCACTGAAAGTAAATTTTGGGGTCAGACTGCTAGGTTGAGTGTAAACGGCGAGGATATTCGCCTGCTGATCCCAAGCACCTATATGAACCTCAGTGGCAAGGCAGTGGCGGCCATCGCGACCTTTTATCGGATCTCAGCTGAACAGATCCTAGTTGCGCACGATGAGCTGGATCTCCTGCCGGGTATTGCCAAATTTAAAACGGGAGGCGGACATGGTGGGCACAATGGCCTCAAGGACATCATCAGTAAACTGGGTAATAATCCGAACTTTCATCGTTTACGCATTGGTATTGGTCACCCAGGCGATCGTAATCAGGTAACGGGCTTTGTCCTAGGAAAACCCCCTGCCAGTGAACAACAGCGTATCGATGCCGCCATTGACGAGGCTGCCTGTTGTACTGAACTCTTGATTAAAGATGGCGCGATTCAGGCGATGAACCGACTACACAATTTTAAGGCGAGTTGAAAGCCTTCACAGAGTCTGCAACTGCACCACAGCTGCCTTACACGTCAACTCACCTCGTCAGTGTGGGTTTTACGGCAGCTGCGGGCTATTAGAGGATCTCGACCTCAATAACCTGTCTATCATTCACTCGACATTGACAGCCTGATTCACCGCCGCATGTTAGGATCAAGTCGGCGTTTTTCCAATTGCCTGACCTCCTATAACAAGGCTGAACATTGTCATGATTCGCCTATTACCCCACTCAGCATTCCCAGCAAAACACCTGAGATTTGTTTTTTTGCTACTGTCTTTAACACCCAAGTAACACATAACCGCTCAGTCGGTCACACATCGACACGCATCCTACTGTTAAATCAGCAGCCTTTTGTCACTTAACTGTGTATAATACGACATTATTTTTTACTGGCTTGGCATCAGTTCCGAGCAGTTAATGAGATAGGATAATTAGTATGGGATTTAAATGCGGTATTGTTGGACTGCCTAACGTCGGGAAATCGACACTGTTTAACGCGCTGACAAAAGCGGGGATTGAAGCAGCAAATTTTCCGTTTTGTACCATTGAGCCTAACACCGGTGTCGTACCCATGCCAGATCCGCGTTTAGATAAGCTTGCTGAAATTGTTAAACCGCAAAGAACGATTTCCACCACGATGGAATTTGTTGATATTGCAGGACTCGTCAAGGGTGCCTCAAAAGGTGAAGGTTTAGGAAATCAGTTTTTGACTAATATCAGAGAAACTGAAGCGATTGGCCATGTAGTACGTTGCTTTAACAATGATAATATCATCCATGTTTCAGGTCAGGTAAATCCGGCTGATGACATCGACATCATTAATACTGAACTGGCGCTTGCTGATCTCGATACCTGTGAGCGTGCCATGCATCGTTTGCAGAAAAAAGCGAAAGGAGGCGATAAAGACGCCAAAATTGAAATGGCGGTTCTAGAAAAATGTCTCCCTCATCTTGAAAATGCAGGCATGCTACGTGCTTTATCCTTAGACGCTGAAGAAAAAACTGCGATTCGCTATCTGAGTTTTCTCACTTTAAAACCAACAATGTATATTGCGAATGTGAATGAAGACGGGTTTGAAAATAATCCCTATTTGGATCAGGTCATTACTATCGCCCAAAATGAAGGTGCGATTGTCGTCCCCGTATGCGCCGCCATCGAAGCTGACATCGCAGAATTGGAAGATGAAGAAAGAGCCGAATTTATGGCTGAAATGGGATTAGAAGAGCCCGGCCTTAACAGGGTGATCCGCGCGGGCTATACCTTGCTCAACTTACAAACTTACTTTACCGCTGGCGTCAAAGAAGTGAGAGCTTGGACCATTCCCATTGGTGCTACTGCGCCACAAGCTGCCGGAAAAATTCATACGGATTTCGAAAAAGGATTTATTCGTGCTCAGACGATTAGCTTTGAAGATTTTATCACCTTTAAAGGCGAACAAGGTGCGAAAGAGGCCGGTAAAATGCGCGCAGAGGGGAAAGAATATATTGTCAAAGATGGCGATATTATGAATTTTCTATTCAACGTTTAAATTATTTTCATTAGATTAGTATGACTATCTAATAAGTATTGAATACGCCTATTATTCTCTACCGTCTAAAATGTAGTCAATGATAGGCGTATACTTTGGCTTATTTACTATAAAACATTTTTGACCATCATGCCTATAGCGCCACTGCTGGCTCGCGGTAGCCCATACTGACTGAGGTTTCCTGCACCTAAACATTACCTTTAAAATAGATGCGATAATATAATCTCTCCTTCTCAATGCGTTGCTGTTGCTTTATCATTTTTAAGCTATATTGCATAAATCTCACTTTCTCGTGATTGGCGGATCTGATCGTGGCAGCCTCTTTAGCATCGTATCCCCATGGCAAAGCGAAAGTTTAAAATCACCAATCGTTCAGCTGGCAACCAAGCACTTAAATAGCATGATGCCTTGTTATGCGACGACATTAACAGCTAGCACCTCTCTAACAATGCAAATAATATTTTTATTGTGACAAATTAATTCACATCACAGATAACAGTGAATAACATCAATAAACGATATTCGTTTTTAATATCATTAACAGAGTACCCACCTTCTATTTTGTTAAATTTAATTAATATGTCAATTCATAAATGATATTGACATATCTATACTCTTTGATTGCTAAGCCATCATGGATGATGAAATGATAAGGTTAAGCACAATAACAGTGTAATATTTTTTACATAACCTCTTGCACAAGGTGAATAATATCTGCAACCGTTAGATTTACACTAATGTCAGACTCTGAGAGTACGACACCAACTTCCTCAAGCTTCATAATTAAGTCGATCAACTCTACGGAGTCAAATAATAAATCAATAATTAATCTATCTGTCGGTTGAATATCTTTTGATGGAATACTATTAACCTGAGAAATGAGTTCGGTTACAACTGCTTTCGCTGTTTGATCAAAAACTAATTCAGTCACTTTGCTCCCCTCTCTAACGAGTTAATCGTGGTGTTGAATAATTAAATATTGACATCTTCAACATTAACTCGGTGTTGATCGTGAATTCCCGCGACGGAATGAAGCTTTCCTGTCGGATTACTAAATTGTCTGCTTGAAGTCTGCAGCGTACTGGGCGGGGTCACCTCAAAGCGTTTTTTAGTCGATGGATTTCCTGGCTGAGACGCTGGTTGCGCACCTTGCCCTTGCCCCACTTGGTTAGAATCTCCTGATCCATGAGGTTGTTGATTTTGTACTTCTGTATGAGGAATCTGTCCCAGATCCTCCTCATTTACTGGCATAGACTCTGGTTGCGCACCTTGCCCTTGCCCCACTTGGTTAGAATCTCCTGATCCATGAGGTTGTTGATTTTGTACTTCTGTATGAGGAATCTGTCCCAGATCCTCCTCATTTACTGGCATAGACTCTGGTTGCGCACCTTGCCCTTGCCCCACTTGGTTAGATTTTCCTGATCCATGAGATTGTTGATTTTGTACGTCTGCATTAGGATCCTGTACCAAAACCTTTTCATTGCGATCGTCAGCTTTCTTTTTTCGCTGCTCATGCATTTCTTGTGCCTTCGCCGCCGCGTCCTCAGCAAGTAACGCTAACATCTCGTAGGGTATATCTTCATCTCTAGTTGCGGTATCGTTATCATCATAATCTGGTTCAGGAATGTGAGGAGATAATGGCTTTAGGTTTAGCTTTGGCTTTGGCCTTGGAATTTGCACTGAAACGACTTCATTCTGACTCCCTGATTTTACTTTTACACTCTGTTCAGATCCGGACTGCGATGACTCCATCGATTGCGATGTCTGTACCCCAAGGGATACTGTCTTTAACGATGGCGGTGACGATTGCGTTGCAGCTAACTGTACGGATGCATCTAAATTGGTATGATTTTCTGCTTTTTCAGCTTCCGATTGATTGGCATCACGAGTGCCATCATGGCTGGGCTCATGAGATTTTCCAGCATGTAAATCGCGCATTTGATCAAGTTTGGCATGGAGCCTAGCATTTTCTTTTGTAATTTTATCAATAGCTTCATGTAGATGATGATCAGATGGTGACTGATTTCCAGTAACAATATGCCCAACATGAATTGAATATGGAACCACAGGATGCTGCTCTTTAAATAGGGCTGAAGGGATATCGCTATGATCCTGTCCCCTTTCTGGAGGTTCCTTTATTTTCTCAGACAAGCTATCACTAGTGGCGTGATCAATTAATGTCTTAGAAATAGCTTCAAAACCATCATGGTACTGCTTTATTTTTTGAGTGATTGTAGTCCAACTCGATCCTTGAGGTATTATATTATTCTTAATAAGTGTGTCACAGCTCAATTTATCATCGGTAAACACTTTTTTGTCAGTGATATCAACTCCCTTTTGCTTGTGATGATTGGTCCAAAGTGTTTGAGCACGCTCATGCGCCCGATCAAATAGTTTGTGTGTTATAGCCTCTATATTTTCATTATATATACTAATAAAAGAATTGACATCACCTGACTTGATTTCCTTATTCTTTGTTATCTTATCAGAAATTAATTCTAATAACTTCTTGTGCTTATCATTTGTCGTTTCTGCCTTTAACAACACGAGTATGCCTTGTACCGGACTTTTTTCTAAATACGAGAATTTTTCATGAAATAGTACTGCTTTAGCCTCATCAGCAATGAGGTCTGGAGTACTTTTTTTTGCAATCTGGAAAACTGAACAAGGCGAATTGCTAACACCACTGAGAGAATTAATTAAAGGTGTACTATTGACAGAAGAGGAAGAGGAAGAAGGTTTTCTACCATTGACAAAAGCTTGTCCTCTAGTAGATAAAGGCGATTGTGCAACACGTATAGAATCGACCATAAAATACCTTTTAAAAGTTAACTTATTAAATTATTAAACGATGAATTAGCATGGTAATTAAATTATTCATATTTAACAGGATAACTTGTATAAGCCACACCATTCATCACCGAATAAATAAATTTAATTAATAATGCGATTTAAAAAAACACTGTGTTAAATCAAGATTAATTATATCTTTGGACTTTGATAAATCAATTGAAATTTTTAATAAAATCTCTCGCCGAGTCACCCATAGCAAGTATTGAAGAACTCAAAACTTTCACTAAATTATCATAGGTACTGTTTGCTTGGCTATAACGTTGACCAAAAGCCTGCATATTACTTTGTAGACTAGCACCAACTGGATTGAATCCAGCAAGCCATGCATTATAAGTAGCAAGAGGCACATCACCAGCAGAAGATTGTCCACAGGGAGTATCACTCATATTGTCAATTTGAGCTAAGTCAAACGATATTTGTCCAGTATTGCTATCAACCTTAAAAGCTGGAGCCAGTGTCTGCATAAATTGTTTTTGACTGTCGGATGTCATTGAATTCCAACCTGGTACAGTTCCTAGCTTTGCTTGCAATATTTTGACTTCGGATTTGAATTTATCTAAAGCACGCTTAAAAATGGAAGGATCAATCTTAACAGTATTACCATCCGCGCCAGCCTTAACCATATCACCGGCAGCCTGCTGGATAGTTGAATTATACAAACGGTACATCTCCGTGTACTGTTCCATCAAATTTGAATAAACATCAATATAATCAGTTTTAATGGTATCGATACCATTCGCAATGGTATCCCAAAAATCAGCATAATTGAAACTATCATCATCACCATCCTTAAGCTTCATTTTAAGTAAAGAAGCCATCAATTGCTGATGCTTATAATTAGTCTTGACACGATCAGTTAAGATCTGTTTTTTTATCCTTTCTAAATGCTTTTCCGTTATTTTCACCAATTCTTTTTTATTTGAAATATGCTCTTCTAAAGTATTTGGTGTTACTGTCATAGAAGCCATATGATTAGCTACATGAATATGTTTCAATTCAGAAAAAATCTGTGTCAGTTGAGATTGAGGCGCGGAAGATCTCAGATTCATCTTATCCAATAATTTTTCAACGCTAGCCATTTTATTGATTATTTTTTTTGAGGCGCTTAATACTGCAAATTTAAACGTAAATAAAATATTTTTGTTATTTTTTATATCTAGACTGGGATTTATTAATGACTCACTACTTCTTGTATTAATATTATTCGTTTTTTGTAAAACATTGATAGTGTGTTGTTTATTTATTGAGAGCATAATCGATTATCCAATGGAATAAACGCATGCACGATATCCTATGCATGCGTTTATATTAGTTATTTAATACGTTCCGCGATTGCTGAATTCGCACTGGATATATTGGATGCAATGGTATCCTGCATTTTCCTTAATTCAGCAGTCACATCCGCATTCTTCTTAGCAATCTCTTTGTGTGTATGTGACAGTTCGTTATAAATATCACGCGCTGCTCGTGCTAATTCAGCCTCTTTCTGTTTTTCAGCAGCGTTAACGCCATAAGCACCCTCGGTCGCGCCTTTGGCAGCATGAGAAACTTGGTTCGCCAAATCGGTCATTAAACGGCTCTTATTTGTATCATTTTTAATCTGCTCATGCAGATTACGTTTATTTTGACTCTCAAGTAAATCGTGGCTATGTGATTGTGTTAATGTTGCTTCGACACTGTTTTCCATTGGCTGATGCTTATGTACTAATGGGTCTCTACTACGCGCTATCGCATTCTTATGTGCTTGAACTCCATGCTCCAGCTCACTCGCTGGTTTGAGATTTCTAGTAATTGATTTACTTTCTTTATTCAGGGCACCATAGTGTTTCCCCGCGGCTCCTGCACCAATGCCAACAGAGACAACACCCGAGACAATTGCCCCCATCGCTTGTTCATGGGCTGCTTTTACACCACTATCACCAACTAATCTCGACAATTCAATAGATTGTGTCGCACTTTGTGCAGCGAGTTTATCCTGTCTGGCATTGATCTCAGAGAAAAGCTCAGTAATTGAATTATTGAGACTCACGAGACGCATATCACCGATAACACTCTTATATTCGTGATCGTTATTAGTGGATTTAACTTCTGAATTTTCTTTCTGCTCAACTGCCTGACGCTCTGTTGAAGTTAATTCATGCTGATTGTCGGCTTTTACACTATTACTCAAATTTCTAGCATTCATTGAATTTGCAGATGAATTGTCCGGCAGACTTTTCAATACAGTTGTTTGACGTGTATTAGATACAGATATTGCTTTGTTGTTATCATTATTTATATTCTGCAGATCAAGCGACACTGACAGCATGTTACTATTGATCATCAGGGCTGTAATATCTTGAGCTTGCTTTTTTTGTGCGTTTTTATTTTCCTTTGAATTACTTTCATTAATAATCTCTTTTGATTTTAATTGCGCTTGCAATTGTGTACGTAGCTGATTTTGTCTTAATGTTGCATTACTAATTATCGTAGTCATAATTTTTAAATCCTTTATTTTAGATTAATAAAAATGCCCTTTATCCTGCGGCAGCAGCTAAATTTCGGGTAATGAGTTTACTGGTTATGGCTTGTTCATTGGCAATTTGTGCGATATTACTCATAATTGAAGCCATTACTTCAACTTGTCGTATAAGATAATCGACGATCATATCAACCATTGTTGTAAGTAATGCAAGGATCGCGGCATCTTGCATAATTTTTGCATTAAGCTTAGCCACTTCTAACAACTGATTAGCAGCGATAACCGATGTTACACTTTGTGAAGTCGTATTCAGAAACTCAGTACCTAAAACGGCTTTATCCACATTATTACTTAGAGTCGCCGCCTGTGATTCACTCAAATTGAATTTTTTACCTAGTGCAGTAATAAGTCGCTTGATAATTTTACCTAGCGTACTTTTTAATAATTTTTCCATCATCGATTTAATGGATTTTGTTACAGAATTTTTGACGATACTCTCCACCACTTGTTTAATAGCATTCTGTGCCATTGTCTTGCCGACTTGCAAAGCAACATCAAGACCCAATTTTTTAACCACAGAACCAAGTATTCTACTGAGTGGACCACCACCACACATGGTAGCGACTGCAAATAAGGCCATGACAGCAACGCCACCTAATATTTGCCCCCACAAATCCGCCGTATCTTTATCAACCCCAAACCCTTGTAAAACACTAGAAAAGGCATGGGCTAGGGCATCAATCATTGGTTTTATCACATCATCCATTAAAGGCTTCAGTGCTTGAGAAATAAAAGAGTTCCCTGTTACCGCTTGATCAACTTCATCAGCAATAGTCAGAGCTAACATCGCGCCTGCCAAAACTAAAGAAGCGCCGCCAGTAAATGCAGCAGCAGCGAACGACCCAATAACAATAAGCCAATTGAGTATTTTCCCAACACATCCCATAGTCTGCATTAATTCTTCTGCCTGACGTTGTTTTTCGGCCGCTTCTACCGCCTTATTTTTTGCATCAGTCGCAGCAGCTTCAGATAATTTTTTGTTTAACTCCATTTGAGCTTCAGTCTGTGAATTGGTTGAGCTATTAATAAGCTCAGCCATCAATGCCATCAAATAAGTGAGGCTTTTAGCATTCTTGTCTTCTTCTTTGCGTTTATTTTCAACCGCAGCGCGTTGCTCTTCACTCACTGACTTAATTAACGTATCACAATCATTCATTTTTTCTAGTAATGAAGACTTTGTTGTTGCTTCTAACTGTAATGCTGGATTTAAGGTGTTATGAGTAAAATTATCAAAGGTATCTTTTGATTGAGATAATTTTGATGATGCGATAGAAACGGCAGAGTTAGCAGCATCAATTTTTGCCTGCAATGCATCAGGAATCGGAAATTGTCCTTTAGCTTCATTATTAAGCTCATCAAGCGTTTCTTTCGCTTTTTCCAGTGCAGCCTCAGACTTCTTAACATCTTCTGCTAATTGATCAGCTTGTCTTTGGGCCGCGCGTGCGGCATCACTCGCCTGAGCAAAATCATTGCCGGCTTTTTCTAAAATTGTGGCTTGTTGATCAAAGGCACTCTCAGCCCCTTTCATTAAAGATAAAAAGTCATCAAGGCGAGCCAGTAACTTATCCACGCTCATGTCAGCTATATTTTTTACCATTTCTCCTAATAATTTGATCAGCGTAGCATCACTTGTATTTTTATCTTTGTTACTTTTTTCTTTAGATGATGACTCCCTACGTTCAGGTGACTTTAACTGCGGAGCCAATGAATTATCTAAACAAGGGCTACTGGAAAATGCCACTGTAGAACTATCATTCTTGAGCCTATTCAGCTGCTCAAGTGTTATCGTTTTAAGTGCGCCTCTGACAGAAGAAAGTTTTGGGTGGTTTTTCAAAACCTCATTTCCAAATCTTTTTGCCTTATTGATTTGTTTCTTTAAATCATCATCACCTATATTCAATATTGCATGGTGATGTTGATTTAAATCTTGATGTAAATGCTCTAATGGTATCGGCCGTACCAACTTCCTATTTATTTGCATAACTACTCCTCATTGTTTTGATTTTCTATTGTGGTATCATTTTCATCATTACTAATTGAATCAAGAGCACTTAAATAAGATTTTGACTTTTCAATTAATGATTCATCTTTACACCGTTCAATAACAATCTCGAAACATCGACGTGCTTGTACACCTTGACGTAACATGACATTACATTCTCCTGCATAAAACATGGGACGATAATCATCTTTAGACAGCGAGTATGCAAGTGCATAAAAATCAATTGCTTTTGCGTAATTGTTTTTTAACTGATAAACTGCTCCCAAACCAATTGGATATTCAGGATTATAAAAATCGTAAATGCAAAGGATACGAAATAGAGATTCAGCATCATCGAGTTTACCTTTATAATAAAAATCATAGGCAACCTCATAAAGATCTTGCATCGTATCATTTGAAATTGAATACATATCCTTAACAGTCGCACCCTGTTCCATCGCGCTTAACATTTTGTCAGCATAAATCTCCATTTGCTCATCATTTTCAAATTCATCTTCGTCATGGAGTAGTTCGAGCTTTTTATTAGTTGTCATTAGAATCTTTATCCTTATTAATTGTTTAAATCTAAGAACATTAAATGGCCACAAATCCCCCCCTTAACAAGATGGATTTATCATAGCTTTGATACTCAGTTTATTTATACAAAAAAACGCACTTATTATACGAGGAATAACGCATGTGGAATTTTTGTTTATCTTATGAAATCATCTAATTTTTCATCGTCGTTTTTAGGCAAATCTGTGACAAGTTTCTCGTCATCCTGATAGGTCCCCATCATTTCGATACGTTTCAACCAAATGAGTACATCCATCACCTCGATCAAAATGTCATCATTTAATGAAATAAAAGTATATCGCTTAAATTTATGATACAATCGACGAGCTAATGGAATATTACGTACGACAGGAATGCCAATTTTCTCTGCGTAGGCAATTGCAGCTCTCGCTTTGGCATTAGCACAACGTAAAGAAATAAAAGGTAAAGAAGCCATTTCAATATTAAAATAGATAGCTACCGCAATATGGGTTGGGTTTGCCATCACAACCTCAGAATTTCTTATCGCCGCCATTTCTTCGCCATTCAGGATCTCTTGATGTATCCTGCGACGCGCTGATTTTATTTCAGGGTTACCATCAGTTTCTTTATTCTCCTGCTTAACTTCATATTTTTCCATTTTGATATCTTTGAAATGGAGAAAGTATTCGATAAGGAGATCTAAAATTAAAATTAAAACTGAAAACTCCATGAAAGCCATAAATGATCGAAATGCAAGGGATATCCAGCAGGCTGTGAGACCTGCAATATCGGAACGGTACAGTGTCAACACTTGTCGAAGATCATCATGAACTAATTTATAACATGTGATGATGAAAATAATCAGGTATAAAAATGATTTAACAAAGTCTTTTACAGTACGCATATTAAATATTTTTTTCATACCTTCAACTGGATTTAATGCTTTGAAATTCAGCTTGATTGCATCAGTGGCGAGGATGAATCTAGTCTGTAGGCACGTCACAGCGAAACCAACAATGACGCAGAGTGCAATAAATGGCAGGCTAATTTTGAAATAAATAGTCATCAAGCCAGTTAAATAATCACTTACACCTAAATCAGCATGACCAGATAAAATTGTTAAGTAAAATTTACTAAAATCACTCAAACTCATGTAATGAGCCAGATAATAATTACCTATTATAAGAATTACTGTAGTAATAAGATCCTTACTCTTAAATGCCTGACCTTTTTTTGCAGAATCTTTTTGCTTTTTGCTAGTCGGCTTCTCTGTTTTTTCTGCCATCAGTATTTCCCCTATTGTATAAATTGCTTAAAATAGGAAACACTGAAAAGATGTAAAGGTTTTTCAGTCAATGCATTGAATCCATAAAAAATAAAAATAGAAAACGCAATAAAACTCTTAATAGTCAGTGATAAAGAAAAAGGGTTTAACTGGGGACAATAACGTGCAAATACACCGAGTAATAATTCTGAAATCATCAGGACAATCATGACTGGTGAAGAAAGTAAAATAGAGCTCTTAATCATTAAGATCAATAAATCACCAACATATTCGAAATGAATATTGTTTAAAGATTGTCCAATTGGAAATAATTGATAGCTCTGTACAACGATTTCGATTAATCTTTTCATCCCGCCGCTTGTAAAAAATATGGCCCCAAACGAAAAATTTAAAAAACTAGATAATATTGAACTTTGTACACCGTTTACTGGGTCGATACTATCACTGATAGTTGCACCCCGTTGATTATCTAAAATTTCACCGATACCAATTACGACCCAAAATGGCACACACAAACTGAAGGCTAACATTATTCCCACAATACTTTCACTTATTATTATCATGATCCAACCTTGTTCTGGATTAATGATATTTTGAAAACAAGGCCATAAACCAAGTATTATGAGTGTCACAATCACATTTTTAACTATCAGATTTGATAATACTTTTTCACCTAGAACTGGTAACATAAAAAATACAATTGCTATACGTATATAAATATAAGAATAGGTCAGTATTGAATGCTGAAATTTAAAGTATAATGCCAAAAAAAACATACATTTTCCATTTTAAAGAAATGCCATATTAAAGGTTTGCGTGGCAAAATTAATTATCTCAGCAGAAAACCACTCCATTAACATGAAAATACTGGCAAAAACAGCTAACATTTTCAAACCAAAAGGTAAAGTTTGCTCTTGTATTTGCATAATTGTCTGAAAAAAACCAACAACAATTCCAACAAGTGTAGCAAACGCTATCGGTACCGCTGTTAATTTTAATACAATGATCAGTGCAGAATTAGAAATAAAATATATATTATTCATGATGTCATCAAATCAGCATATTGAGAGATCAGCCCTTTAGTTAATAAAGACCAACCATTCATTGATACAAACAGTATTAACTTAATGGGTATTGAAATTGTCACTGGACTCATCATCATCATACCCAACGCAAGTAAAATACTAGAAACAATCATATCAATCACTACAAAAGGAACATACAGATAAAATGATATTTTAAAAGCACTCTGTATTTCACTCAGTGCATACGCGGGCATTAACGTTGTTATTGGTAAATCTGTTAATCCATTATCTTCTATTTCTGGTGTTACTCCATCCGTTTTTGTTTGATTAACTTTATTAAAGAATCGAATTAAATCATGATCTGAATATTTAACTAAATAAGTACGATAACTTCCTAATCCCTGATCCATCAGTTGAGTTACAGAACTCGCTTCATTAAAATCGAGGTGATTTTGTTGTATGTAGTCAGTAATTTTCTGACATACAGGCATCATAACAAAAGCACTTAAAATAAGTGCAACGCCATTTAAAGTTAGGTTTGATGGAACTTGTTGAACGCCCAATGCATTACGAACCATTACAAGAACAATTGAAAACTTGATAAAACAAGTACCACCAGCAATAATAAAAGGTAACAAAGTAAAAAATGACAATAACGCGATTAAAGAGATATCATTACTCAACATAACTCTTCGCCTTAATCGTCGGTTGAATAGGATGAATTTGATTAATTTCTACCGCCAAGGTCCCATTTTCCAACGCCACTAACTCCCCACGAGCAAATAGCTTCTTGTTCAAATAAACCTTGATTTTTTTCTCACTCTGTTGATTCAATGGAAATGACATCCCTGGCGTGATCTGCTCTAATTCATTCAAAGTGACAGTTTGCCCATCTAATACAAACTCAATGTTTACGGGTAAACTAGCCCAATCATCTAAAATTTCATTTTCATAATGCTGTTGATCACTGTCTTCTAACATCTCTTCCACAATAACCTCTTTATTAGGGAAATAATTTAATTTATAAAGCTGTCGATCACCAACTGATAGCCGAGGCGAAAGATTTTTTATTAATAATAAATCACCGATATCGATATCTATCAGCTGGGTAACAGAAGTCTGACTGTATCCCAAGACAAAGCTCATCTGAAAAGGAATATCAGAGGCATAAATAGCGGGTACACTTGCCTTACATTCTGGCCAATCTATACACTGAATTTTCCAAGGTTTTGAATCCAGAGTTAGCACTTTACTAGGTAAAGGTGTATAAGGTGTAGTGAATGTTTTTACAACCCAGTTTGTATCATTTACATAAAACTCGAAATGATATTCGTTAAGCCACCTAACAATATAGTCTAGAGGAATCTCTGACCATGGAATGCCTTCCATGTGGAATGAAGCTGAATTCAATACATTTTCAACACAAAACCACGCTGACGCTTGTACACCATATTCGTTTTCTAACTCTATTTGTAGATACCGCCCTTCATTATTAGTCTCAGTAATTTCAGAACCGGGATTTCTATAATGTAGCTGTTCAAGCTTTATTTTCTGACAGTCAATTTTACGCAAGTACCGTCTTAGATTCATTCCTGATCCTCATCTTCCAGTTGGTATTTTCGTTGTGGATGACGATGTTGTTGATCGGGTTCATTTTGTGTACGAAGGAAATGCGAGGTGAATCCATGTAAATTTCCGATATTATTTTGTAATGCTTTTTCAACTCGAACGTCAGAAGGTAATAATGTAATATTAGCTTCTCGGTGTACCGCTGTGGGTATCGATACATTTACTGAATGTTCGCCAGACCATTGTTGAAATTGATATTTCAATTCTAATGTATGGTTATTCTTGATTTCTTTAGCCTGATTAATTGGGGTTGTCTGTAACTTAGAAAGTTGTTGTGAGGTTAAACTCGCTTTCTCCTTATTTACGTGCTTGACCTGTTCCTGTACTGCCCCGAGTAGTGGGGGTATCTCCTGTCGATGTGGTGCACTGTCATTTTTGCGTTCTTCAATAGTATTCTTTTTTTCATTACCCTGCTTATCTAAAGTTTTAGTGACTTTTATTTCGTCATTTAAACTGGTAATGCCCCCTCCCGATTCACTGTATTTACCGAGTGTAAATTCACGAACGCGCTGATTCATATCATCCTTGAGCCTATGGGTAGGTAACCTTTTTTCTCCCGATGCTTTGGACTGACGCTGTCCTGTGTCAGACTTTATCAGTCCTGATAAGATCGCTGATTTTTTTCCGGTCTGCAATAGAGAATCAAGCGCACTGCTCGCTTCCAGAGCACTCTGAAACTTAGTCAGCCCTCCATTTCGCATCATATTGGCTTTTGTTACTGCGACGTTGCTTGACATCGTTGGTTGATGATGTTGAATTGAGCTCTCTGCTTTATTCACCTGATTAGCATCAGTTACCGAAATTACTGAGCGCATAGAGTTTTTATTGTCCATGGCCTGTATTTTGGTATTGTGTAATCCACCATGAGTGAATTTTGCCGAATATGACGGCTGTAGCCCAACAGACAAAACGTTGAGTACAATACCTAATTCGTCATTTTTTTTGTGATTTTTCTTTTTCGCAAGTTGTTTTAGCCAATCATCATCATTACTCTTAGAATCATCATCTATCGTTGTATTTTTATTAACTCCAGATACTTTTCCTACCATAGCTAACTAACTCCTGAATTTCATTTTCAGCCTGTTGATCACAGCAACGTATATATTCTCTTTTCATTGAATTTAAATGAGATGAGAACTTATGATTTTTTTTATCTAAAAAAACAATTTCAACTTGGCATTGTTCGATGTTCTTCTTGATTTTTTGTATATCATCTTCTAATTTATTTATTTCATGGAAAACTAATTGTTGCCTTGCTAAGAGTCGACCCTGATGACGTATTCCCTTATAAATATCATCACGACTCATTATCCCGGAAGGGATTAAGGTACTAATTTCATATACAATAGTATCATGTTCCTTCCTATAATTAGCAACCTCATCCATCAGTTCAGATAATTGTTTTTTTTCTTTTGTAAGAACACCTTGCAATAATTTTTTCTTACGCTCAAGTAGCGATATAAACTTACATCCTTTATGCCATAATTCCATATAAACTTTCCAAACAGTCTTGCATATTTATTTTCTCATTCAAATTCTGTTTAAGAAATGCATCCATTTTATCTTTATAGTCATAAGCCGCGTCATTATCTTCATTCTCACCACGACGATATTCACCAAGATCAAGAAAAAGCTGCATATCTTTTTGACGAACCCTGTATTCGTAAAAACGTTTTGCGACTTGTTGGTGTTGCTCATCAGTTACCTGTAAGAATACCCTGCTAATACTTTGCATAATATCAATTGCAGGGTAATGTCCCTTGGCCGCCAATTTTTTACTCAGATAAATGTGTCCATCTAGAATAGAACGAACTTCATCACCAATCACATCGTTCTCATCTTCACTTTCAATCAGTACAGTGTAAAAAGCAGTAATTGAACCTTTTAAAAAACAGCCTGGGCGTTCGAGTAATTTAGGTAAAGTTTCAAATACGGATGCTGGATAACCACGTCTTGCTGGTAACTCGCCCATACTAAGAGCGACATCGCGTAACGCTCGAGCATATCGCGTGATCGAATCGACAAATAAGAGTACATCTTTACCCTGTTCACTATAAAATTCAGCAATCGTGGTCGCGATTTGCGCCGCATTACATCGTTCGACACAAGAACGATCTGAGGTTGAATAAACTAATACGATCTGTGAACCTCTCGATGATAATCGCAGTTGCTCTACAAATTCAGTGACTTCACGTCCACGTTCGCCAATGAGGGCAACAACATAAATATCCGCTTCTGAGTGCTCGATAATCATACTCATCAAAGAGGTTTTCCCCCCCCCTGCTTCAGCAAAAATCCCAATGCGTTGTCCTCGACCACAAGTCAATAGTCCATCAATTGCTCTGACTCCCGTCGTTATTGATGACGTGATCGGCTTACGCCCAGTAAAATCTTTTGGCGCAGCATTAACTGGTCTGCTTTCGGCGGAGAAGACGTTCGATCGCTCATGAGCATTTAAACGTCCACAAACAGTTCCGGTTGCATCAATGATGGCCCCAGCGAGATTTTCATGTACATCAATATGAAAAGTTTTCCCGGTCGCACGTAAAATATTACTTCTTGATAATCCCTGATTATCATTAAGCAAGCTTAGTAATGTATATTCTTTGTTAAAACCAATGACTTGTGCTGTAGCAAGCACATCGGTTTCAACTAGTGACTTCTGGATCTCGCATATTTCACCAATACGAGTTTTCGGTAATTGTGCTTCAATCACATTACCTTGAATTCGTAATGGATGTGCCAGATGAACAAGACATTCGGCCATCATGATATCACCTCAAAATCAAATCAAAATATTTCTGTATTTCTCAATCATTGTCAGATACTCATCCATAAACAATAAAAACTCATCCGCAGAATTAAGATATTTTTCTTTAACTTGAGCACGTAACTCAATCCCACCATCGATTGGATATAAACATGGCTGACCTGTAACAAAAAACTCTTCATTGTGTTCGAGCATCAAAAGGAGGAGATTGTCACTACAATAATGATAGGATTGAGGTTCCTCATCTAAAATCTTAGCCCATACCCACACGATATTTTCATCATCATCATTTTTAATATGAATAGATGGAATATCATCTTTCATACTTAAGGTAATCGTTGAATGATTACTTATATCATCATCCATAAAATCTAACATTCCAGCATTGCTAAGAACATCACGTAATAGTGCAACAATATCAAACTTCATTTAATCCTCTTTAGATATCTAGTGAACCAATAGCATTAATATTAATAGTTGAAGATATATCACCATAAGATATAACTTCCATTTCAGGATAATTTGCTTCGATGATTTTTTTAACAAACCGACGAATATCTAATGAAACCAATAGTATGATATCTCTAGCATTAACAACATTATTTTTTAAGCATTGATCAATGAGCTCTAAAATATTCTCAGTTTCAGGTGGTGTGAGGTTTATGAAAGTTCCGCCGGAGGTTTGCCGTATTCCATTTCTTATCAAGTTTTCAAGATTTTGAGACATAACAATAGTCCGGATTTCGCCATTACTTGAGAATCGGTTAGAAATATAACGGGATAATACACCACGGACATGTTCAACTAACATAATTGGATCTTTTTCTTTTGGTGCCCACTGTACCAAAGCCTCAAGAATTAATCTCATATTTCGAATTGAAATACGCTCTTGTAACAACCGCTGAAAGACCTCTGTAATACGTTGCACTGTATTATTACGATAGCATTCTTTAAGTAATTCAGGATATTTGGTCTCTAAATCATCAAGCAGTGTTTTTGCTTCTTGGATACCAAAAAATTCTGAAATGTTATGTACAAGTAAGGTCGACACACAATTATAGAATTCATCAATCGCACCCCGTGAATAAAACCCAAGATTTAAAGCCTTTTCATTTTCTTCTTCTGGTATCCAATAGCTTTTTCCCTGTTCTGCTTCTAATACTTTTACTTTAGGAAAAATAGATTGAAGCTCCTCTCCTCGTAGTAACACTTTACGCATATTAGGAATAATATCGTAAGTTGAAACATGGATTTCATTGATAGAAATTGACATTTTATTACGTGGATTATTTTGATCGTAATTCATTAATACATCAGGTAAACGAACGCCGTATTCAATAAAAAAATTACGCTTTAACCATGAGCAAAAGTTATTACTCTGAAAGTAGTCTTCATAGCCTTTCCATGTTGAAATGATAAGTGGAATCGTTTCAGGTATAAATTCACCATCTATCACTACAGGTTTACTTTTACTCTCGGTTCGCTCCTCATCCTTGAAATTAGAAGACTCGGATTCATTCACCTTACCTTTCTTCTTATTAATTTTATCTTTAATAAAGATCGCAAGTAATAAGCTGGACAATACCATGAATACAGGTAATGGAAAGCCAGGTAATAATCCCAGTGCAATTGATAAGATCGCAGTGACTAGCAGTGTGAATTTATTATTAAATAAATCCTTAAGTATTTTAGCACCAAGATTGTTACTTTCATTATTATTAACCCTAGTGACAATTAGGCCACCACTAATTGATATCAATAATGCAGGAATTTGTGCAACCAGTGCATCACCGATAGTCAACGATGTAAATACACTCAATGCATGTGATAAATTCATGCCATGTTGCAGCATTCCAACAGTAATACCACCGAGTAAATTGACAAAAATAATAATTATTCCGGCGATAGCATCACCTTTGATAAATTTCATCGCGCCATCAAGTGCACCAAATAGCTGACTTTCTGCTTCGAGATCACTGCGGCGCCTTAGCACCTCCTTTTCATCAATCACACCCGCTTTAAGATCCGCATCAATACTCATTTGTTTACCGGGCATCGCCTCTAAAGAAAATCTGGCCGCAACTTCAGCAATACGCTCTGATCCCTTGGTTATAACAATGAATTGGACAATAGTTACAATGAAGAAAATAACAAATCCAACGATTAAATTATCAGCAATGACAAAATCACCAAAACTGGCGATAATTTCACCTGCATCTGCATTTGCTAATATTAAACGAGTTGTACTGATCGATATTGCTAACCTGAAAATCGTACTGATTAAAAGTATAGATGGAAACGTTGAAAAATCTAGAACTCGATTAATATAAAAAGAGCCAATAAAAATAATGAGCCCCATTATCAAATTGATACCAATTAGAAAATCAATCAAAAATGTAGGTAATGGAATAATTAACATAACAACGACCATAATCATCATTGTTAGGATAATTAGCTCAGGTTTTTTCCTAATTTCAAGTATAAAACTTTTTTTCATAATTAGTTATACAGTTATCTTTGGCCAGCATGACCATTTAATTGAAAGTTATTTATAATATTCAGTCCAGACTCCAGCATTTTTCTCTTTATATAACATTTTAGAAAGTATAAATGTGAGGTGCCGCACTGTCTCCTCGCTATAAATATCTTCGACAAAAAGATTGCGTGGCGTTTTATTATAGACATTAATCATTGCCTGTATTACCATTGACTTATGTTTTATCATCAAGGGCTGCATGAATTTTTCACTTAATAATTTTAACTTTATTTTAAAGTCTTCACTATCAATCAATCCTGCCAAATATATATCAATGATATTTTCCTCGCCAAATAATTCATCTTTATTTTTCATCAAACTAATGAAAGGAAAGGTTGAAATTTTTTTATTAATAAAGACATCTAACGTATTCAGTAAACGTGCATCGGTTAATTTAGCGCTGAGTGGACCAAATTCCGAAAAGTGAATTCCCGGTTCATTTGCCTTCATATCGGCAATAAGCGCGGATAAAGTAAAAGACAGTAACCGTTTTCTATTTTGATAACCATAAGTATCAATCCAATTTTTGTAGATAAAGCCTGCTGAAATGTCCAATTCCAGAAATGAAAGATAACTATCCCTCAAGTCACTCGAGGATAATGGCACCTCACCTTCATTGGAACTGAATCTTTTAGCTAGTTTACCTATGTTGATGCCTGAACGAATTTTATTTACATCACAAAATTTTTCTATTTCAGCGATAGTTTCTTTTATCTTTTTCTTCTGATTTTCAGATAACTGACGACTCAATAACATTTCGCGTAGTGCAAGTATTAAATCACTGTCATGTGGAAATAATTGACGGGCATAATTCATCAGATTATTTATGCTTTGTAATTTAACCACTTGCTTTATCAATTGATTTACTTTTTCATCAGCATCATCGGTCAGCATCGAGGAAACAAAGTCATTTTCGATACCGTCATTTTTACGTCCCACTTTGCTGAACCGACCAAACGAACTGATTAAATCCGCAATTTCTTCGGCTGCATTACTGATTTCATCTTCTAAATTGATAACAGGTCTTTCATTATCCACTTCAACAGGAAGAGATTCGGAAGCACTCTTATTGCCGAGCCGTTGAGTTTCAAAACGTCGATTACTGGCGCTAAAAATAGAACGAATATCCATGAATTAATTGATCCTACCTATTTTTTCATCATCATCTGTCGTAACATGGCCACAGTAGATTTTAATGTCACATCGCTTCCCATTAACGTTTGACCTAATACAGGGTTATCATCTCCCATACTGGTGCCGTGCCATGTTTCCGCCCTATCCAGTAATCGAGGTTGAATAAGAAACAAACGAACCATTTTTTTGTGGCTGGTGTAACTGTAATCAAAAAGTTTGCCTAACCCAGGAATATCACGCAACAATGGGATCCCGACACGATGGTATTCATCTTGGTTGCGGCTGTATCCACCCACTAGTAAACTGTAGTTTATCGGTACCCGAGCTTCTGTACTGATTTGTGTGTTATTGACTATTGGTAAGCTGTCGACAGTACTCGTTTGACCATCAGATCCAAGTGGCAATCCACCATCTTGAATATTAAGAATCATCTCAATTTCTTGTTGGTGTTGTGATAAGCGAGGGAGCACACTGATCATCGTACCGTAGGTGATTTTTTCTAACGACGAGGCACGCTCACCCACTAATTTAGCGTAAAAGCTGCTGTTGTTATCAAATAAAGCAGGTATATTTTCCTGAGTTAAAATTTCAGGACGAGAGACTATTTCCGCATTGCCGTTTTGCACTAGAGCAGAAACATCGGCTAAGAAATGTAGACTATTTTGCGGCGTCAGTGTGCTGGTATTAAAAGTAACACCATTATTTCCAAGTTTTGCACTCCCTTGCCAGCGTATTCCCATTTCGTTCATATCATCTTTAGAGATATCTAGGATCCATAGTGATAATTGAATTTGTTGTTTTGGGATATCAAGTGCATTGATTAAATCTTCAACATAACTCACCTGTCGTGACGTCCCCTCAACAAGAATACTGTTGGTGTCTGAATAACCAATAATATTTAATGAAGACGGCGATTCGACATCTGAATAGTTATTACTTTTGCTTTCGTTACTGCTAGAGAAAGTATTAAAAGAAGGCAATGACGCAAAACGCCCATTCTGATCATGCATCGCAGCCTGAAGTGCATTTTTCGTTTCATCATCGACCGTTACTTTAGCACCCGCAGCAACTGTCCCCCCTATCGAGCTTGAGGCAGCACCATTCAGTAATTGATTTAACACTGTTGCAACACCAGGAATCGTGACAGGTTTATCTCGTAACGTAAAAGTACGATCATTAACAAATGTATTTTTAAGTTTTATTATACGTATTGTCGTTTGCCCGACACCTGGACGCGCATAGCTTTGATCAATATACTTAGCAGCTGCAATGATCAGTTGCACATAGATAGGTGGACCAGAGACATAAAAGGAATTTGTCTCCCCATCAGAACGGAGAGGATAGCTTGCATCGTATAATCCAGAAGACTTAATAAAAGCGACTAATCTCTCAAAAGGCGCATAGCTCAAACTCACCATTTGACTCTTTATTTCGTTGGCATCGTAAACATAGACTGAGCTGCCATCATCATACCAAATCAGTCCTGTACGGGAAGCGATAGTACTTAATAATGCTTTGGGATGACTGAGATCAAAATTGCCTGATATTCGTTTTTTTGCTGCTTCTGAACTCACTATAAAAGGTTTATTAAGTGCTCCGCCAATAACAAAAAAGAGTTGTTGCACACTATTATTTGTCGCAACGTAAGTATTTTCATCTTTTGATACGCTGTGTTGAACATCATCATAACGCGTTATTTTGTTTTTGGCATCCAGTAAAGCAGCTGAAGCCTGACTACAACTTATAGCATAAAAAAACATATATAATGAATGATGAAGTAACTGTTTGAATCTCGGATTATTCATTTAATAAACCTTTCAATTTTTTAAACTCCTTAGGAGTGAGACCAAAGAAAAATTTTATTTCACTAGAGAAATGCGATGAGGATGAGTATCCGTTATGGCCTGCAATATGTACAATTGGCTTACCTTTTTCAATTAATTCTAAAATACTGTGCGCAGCACGCCAAAAACGAATTTGCTTTTTTGGACTACGAGCAAACGTTTTATGACAGAGTTTCCTGAAATAACTTTCTGAGACACCATATTTTTTACTAGCTTGACCTACCTTAATGTTAAGTTTTTCATTATCCTCTTCTAAAACTTGCGCAAGAAGAAAATGTACAATCCAATAATTTTCTGATTTCCTGAAAAAATCAAATAACAACTCGAATAAAACATCTTCAATTTTTAATAATTCATAAACAAAAATTGACAGTAATGACTTATACTTATTAGACACTGTTAACGCTAAATTTTTTTTATTTTTAATCAATACGTTATCTTCGTTATAATTTTCAGTGTTGCCTTCCCTCGCCTCAAATGAATGCTTAGTCCGATAATCTAAAAATGAAAACAGTATCGTTGCTTCCGACATCGGCAAGACTTCAATAGACCAAAGACCATGAAAATTAACAACCATCTTATCTAACGTTAATAGTACAATGGAACCCGTATTTTTTTTAGCTTTATAATCATTAACTTCCGTCTGTCGTTCTAATACAGAAAAAAAAACAGATGAGTCACTACACATTGGTATCGCGAATAAGACGCTGTCTTGTAATTCAATAGACTGATCTTGAATATAATAAGGTGCCTTTTTGTTTGCGACCTCATTTTTGCAATTCAATTTTAATGTCCTGTTATCGCTATCAGAGTAACAAGTAGTCATAGTACTAGCAAACCTCGATTAAAACTCATCATGTCACTGTCAAACAGTAATGTAAAATTTATCTTTTAACTATTATTTCATAAGCATCCTAAACCTAACATAAAAAGATACAATAAAATCGATTAATTAAAATAAAAAAAGAAGTAAGTTAGCTTGTTATTAATTTCATGTGCGAGGATATCATACAATTTAATAACTAATCTCACTCCCATCTGTAGAGCCTAGATTGCTCATTGAAGGTAATGATGATTATTTAATCAGGTGTGAAAGATCGCAAGAAGCAGAGAGTTATTCAGGCTAACAGTATTGCAAGGCAGAGGTTTCTCTTACGTCATCCCTATGCTATCCCTCCCCAGGGATCAGGTGTTATTATTCTGAGGTTAAAAAGTAGAGTCGTATCAGTGTATTTAAAATATGGAAAATGTTGTCAATGCCAACATCCAGACACCTAGCAGTATCACTTACGCGTACCATATGGCAGGCAATTTGGGTGATCTGTTATTAAACTCCCAGTTTACCGCCTTTCTCAGAGTCAGTCAGCTGAAACATGGTGTAGAAATGACAGTGACACAGTCAATTAGGTTTTTAAGTTTTGGCTTTCTGTCTATGACAGTAAATCTAAGAGAATAATATAATAAAGACAACAATAAACGGTAAGGCAGACCACACGTCAATCTAGTCATTTCAATAATATAAATATCGAAGTGTTATATAAAAACAATGCTAATGGATAGCGATTATAATAATTTCCTTGATCTAAATTAAGAAATTCGTCATCAGATTTTTATCTCAGGCAATGTGAAGTGATAATTTTACCATCTACACCAATATAGTACTCAGTGATATTTCATTAAGTAACGACAAGATATAATTCTCATTGCTAAATCGTACTCAACTTCAATCTGTGCAGGTTATCTCTTTTCGATTACTTGTTTTAAATTGTCAATAGCTTTTTTTATGAATAGAGACATGAACGAATTAATAGACGATGTACCTAAAAAAGAAAACCAGCCACAATTTACCTTGAAGGTTCTTTTTGGACCTCTATTTGGATGTGAACTAAACCTCCTCGCTGATGATTATTTCCTGATAATTAATCCTGGATTATCACAGCCAGACACTTCAACCATTGAGGAGGATAATACGGTTTATCATTCAAAAAAAATACTTTACTTGCCGTTCGATATTCCTTCCCCTAATGTTATTTTAAATCTATCTTCCCCTTTACAACTGGATGATGGTAACGAAGGATATAAGTTGGATATACAAAGTGTCGAAAATAGCTTCACGACACTAATTAAAAGCAATGAAGTATTTTCTTATGAAAAAATCAGATTCGCAATCAAATATAAAGATGATGAATGGCAAGAGCACATCAAAAACTTTAGCCTCGAATCAGCCCTCCCTTTGCCTCAGAACGTTAACAATGTTTTTTTAAAATTTAATCGTGTAAGGAAATATCAGTTGTTTGGCTGCTCGATGATTATACTGACATTACTGATAACATCCTGCATTATCTGGTATAAGAAACAAGAAGATGAAAGAAAAGTTTTAACGTTACAACACGTTCTTGCCAGTGCACCGACTAAAATCAATATTATTCGGGATCGTAATAATAGCAATTTATACCTTATCACTGATAACTATCAAACAACAGAGTGGACTCGTGAAGCACTGACTAAACTAAAAGAAAGTAATACGGCTGAGATTATTTGGTTACCGGAGTATAGAGCACGTATTATTTCCGAATTGAATAAATTGGGATTCCCTGTATTACAAATAGACTTCTCTGTACCTAAACATCCAGTCATTACATTGTACAGGGACTTGAGTCACAACGAAGATAAAATATTTACACCGTTGGTTTTAAAAAAGCTTCCATTTGCCGTTGACTTAAAGACATCAATCAAAACTAAACATGAATTACTGCAAATAGCACGTCAAGGTTTAGACAGATTGCATCTTTATTATCGACAAATCAACACGGTGAGTGGTTATGCTTTGGTCATTCATGATGCGCTAAGTGATTCAGCACTGAATGCGCTTCAAGATTTCATCAATAAATTTAATCAACAATGGGGAGCTCAAGGGATCAGTTTTTCAATTAACCTTGATGATAACTGGTTAAACAATAAATCTTATCTTGATTCAAATAATGGTTATCTATTTTTAAATCCACTTCACTGGTATTTCCCACTAAAAGGAAAATTTAATGAGTAATGATTCAAATAATCCGAATCTTCAACATACGGGTATCCTTCCACCATACGTAACGATGTTTTTAGACTCAGTGTCTGAAGGTTTTGATGATGGGTGTGCAAAACTACAAAAAGAATTAAAAGAGGCAGAAGAGCATTTAGAGTTAGATCCCTCTAATCCTCAAGTTCTAGCGACTTATCAGGCTAAATTACAAGAATACACACTATACCGTAATGCCCAATCAAGTACAGTAAAAGCTTATAAAGATGTAGCTTCAGCAATCATTCAGAATTTCCGTTAATCAGAGTTTTGAGTACGAGCCACTTACTCGTACTCCACTTATATTAGGATGCGTTTATGAGTAACTTTAATGAAACATTAGTAAACTTCACCAAAATTAACGATGCAAAGATCAATATTGATGATACGTTGTCGAGCAGCGTTCATGATGAAAACTTTAATAATATGGTGGCAAGTGCCTTTACTAAAACGAGTGAAACTGACATGGAATATAAGCATGTCATTAATGCCCTCGCCTCATCGCCTCACTTCACCAGTGATCCAGAAAAAATGCAAATGCTACAAAACTATGTCAGTGAGTATAGCAACTATGTTTCCTTAGTCACGACCATTGCCCGTAAAGCTGTCAGTAGCATAGAAACGTTGGAAAAAGCACAATAACAATGAAAAAATATTTACGTATACTGACAACCCTCCTACTTACCATTATGCTTACTGCGTGTAATGATCAAGGAGTACTTTTTAATTTAACCCAAGTCCAAGCCAACCAAGTTTTGGCTATACTCCTGCAGCATAATATTACTGCGTCAAAAGAAGGGAATCTTAAAGCAGGCTATATGGTCTCGGTTCCAACGGCAGAAAGTACCGCAGCCTTATCAATCATAAATCAATACCAGTTACCTTGGGCTGCGGATGTACAAATTGCTCAAGCTTTCCCCGAAGGGGGGCTTGTCGATTCACCTAATGCAGAACAAGCACGAGTCTTGTCATTAGAAGAGCAACGTTTAGAACAATCACTTCGCATGATTGACCATGTGGTTAATGCCCGCGTGCATATCAGTTACCCTATTTTTAATAGTAGTTTGAGTGATAATAAAAGTGTTGGTCACGTTGCTGTTCTTATCTCTTATAAAGGTGATATTAATAGCAATTTATTTATTTCTCAGATAAAAACCTTAATCAAAAATAGTTTTGAAAACGTAAACTACGACAATGTCTCTGTTGTCCTATTTCCTACTACCGCAATTCAATATTCCGCCCCCACTCAAGTACCCACAAGCATACCGCTCATTTGGGATATATTTTTCGTTTTCATTGGTCTGGGGATCGTCGGTACAGGAGGATTTATGCTCTATACACTACGTCGTCGCACACATAACGCAGAAGGCAATGCTGCACAATTAACTGAAGATGACAATGATAATAGCATGGAAGGCGAGGGAGCATGAAAGCGGTAGACCTGCAAGTTTTGTCTCTTTTGTATGAGCCAATAAACTATGCTCATATCAGCAATTTACCTAAAATAGACGGCGTTACCATCTGTCCATCCCAGGAAATAATCAATTTGTGGTTACTTCGTCGCTATAAATTGGCCGATCTGTCTGCTGACTGGCAAGCTGATGAAGTAACGTCGTCAGTATTACTTTCTAACTGGTTGAGAATTCCTAATGCTGCTCATCTGATTGGTGGATATATATTAAAAAATAAGCTGCCAGAGTTAGGTCTTAAACTGATGTGTGATCCAGGTCTGTTAGCCTTTACCTCTTTACCAATGATTCAGCCCCAGATCATGGATTACAATTTAGATTCTGCAGAGACTTCTGCTTATGGGATACAGTTTATTTTAGAACAATTCCCCCAATTACCTCTCGCATTCCGTCAACGAATCATGCTGTTATTTCCATCAGATATCAGTAGGTTAGACTTTTCATCACCTCGAACAATTAATCATATCAACTTGATAAAACTGGCATTCACTTATGCGAATTATTACTATTAATCAATTACCTGAAGACGTTGATCGCCAAGTGGTGATTAAGTCGTCAGAAAAAAAATACCATTTGCGTATGGCTGCGGCTTTAGAACGAACCCTGACGCGTTGTCATGAACTTCACACTGAATTTGAATCAAAGCAGGTTAACATTCGTGAGAATGCTGAGAAAGAGGGGTTTCAAGCGGGCTTTGCACTGTTTTTCTCTGAGTTAGAAATATTGTTGAAGAAGTATCAGTGTCAACAGAAAGAACGACAAACATTATTTCGCAACCAGTTCGCGGCTGAACTCGAGAAATCATTACAAGATCCAGTCATAGTCGATCACATCATTCAACATCTTAAAGCCCATTGTGAGCATCAAAAAGAATTACGGATCATCCTCCCTAAAGCCGTAAAACTGCCGGATAATATTGATACGAAAAATTACATTTATACAGATCACAATCATATTACCGTAAAAAATAATACTCACATAATTCGATTTCCCAGTGATGAGTTATGTCAATCTTGGTTGCATATCGCGGATGAAGAAAACCACGTTTTTGACGTTAATCAAAATAAAATTACTGCCGACTTCCTCCGTAATATCGCAGGAAAACTGATTGTAATGAGTCAGCAATTACAAACCAACCTCCCAATAGAGGAAAAAAATAATGACGAAGATTAATAAGCTGACTTCTGGTCTGTCCCAGACTAATGAAACGAATGTTTCCACTGAAAGTTTTAATGATACTGTACTCCATTATCTACAGAAAAATAAACCTAAAGATAACTTAAGTAGTATTCTCAACCAGCTACGTGCCTTGGCGCCAGATCAACATCTGTTGTTAAGTCAATTAAGCGAAGCCTTATTATACAGCGACACTTATATGCGCAGTACCGTAGAAGATAATGATTATGCTACAGAGGTCTTGGACAAAAGGGCATCACAAATTTTAGGCGTGAATATGCTTTTCAATAAAATGATGGATAAATTAAGAGATGGCGAAGATGATGATTCAATGTTCTAATTTTTAGAAGGTTAAATCACGGCGAGTATATCGAGTGTAACGATGATGAATATAAATAAAAACGCAATCTTAATTTTATTCTCGTTGTTGATTGGAGAACCTAATGTCATTGCAAAACAGCGTGATTGTATAGAAGAAGCCGCACAATGTTTCAAAATTAATCCGCTGTTAATTCAAGCGATCATTTGGCAAGAGTCAAAGAACAATCAGCAAGCTATCACTAAAAATAGTAATAAAACGACTGATTTAGGTATCATGCAAATCAATACTGTGAATATTGATACATTAAACGTCATGGGCATTAATAAAACAATGCTAACAGAAAATCGTTGTGCAAATGTTTTTGCGGGTAGCTGGTTACTGAAACAACACATTAACCACCAGGGCTACACTTGGCATAGTATTGGTAGCTATAACTCGCAAACCCCTGTCTATCGGGACACATACGCAAAAAAAATCATTCGCATTATTGCCTATAAAACATCATTAATCAGTAAAATAAAAGTGATTGAAAAGGACACGTTTAAAAATCCATTTCACTGTAATTAGTCCTCTTCATTCATATCATTGATGACAAATCTCAACAAATAATCGTATTCGGAAATGAAATTGAACGCTGTCAGGTCACAGGGCAATATCCTCCGCCCCCCTCTTCAGGCTAAAGTCGAGGGGAACAACGATCACTGCTTTTATAAACAATTAAGGGATCCAGATTGGTGCTTCACTTTCCTCAGGGTAATAATAACCATTTGGAATAGATTGTAACTCAATCAGACTGCCCCAAGGCGTGTGAAAATAGACACTGGCGTTACCTTCTGTATCTTCATGTCGAGAATCAGCATGGATCTCAGAAAGAAATTGTCCACCCGCTGCTTTAACCTTTTCGATGGTCAACTGAATGTCATCAACATAAAATGAAATATGATTCCAGCCGATATCCTGTAAGCCAACCGGTTGGGTTTGTTGATCACTGATGATCTCAAACAACTCAATATTGGCGCTGTTACCAATGCGGATCAACCGTTGTTTAATGATCATTGTCCGCTTGCCTAAGCCCAGCTGCCTTTCTATGTCAGGTCCTTTGCGTGGTGTGTCTTCTGAGGTTAGACCATCATAAACAAATTTGGCATCCAATGCTTGTTGAAAAAATTCACTCACTGTCTGTAAGTCAGGCACGGTGAGTCCAATATGATTAATGCCTCGTGTTAATCGGTTATGTATTTGTGGTTGCACCATACTTCACTCCACATTAGATCAATTTTTATCACTCACTCCCACTCAGCCTCGTTGCTTTATTGATTTTCCCCATGTTCTACTCGTAAGTGATCAATTCCTTCCTCGCAAAATCGCCCTGCTGCCCAAGATCGTTTTTTTAACGAGACAGTTTGCTATGCCAACATCAGACTTTGCCCATTTGATTTTATGCGTGTATGACTTTATCGGCCACCTCGTAAGAAGTATAAGAAATCGCAGAAAAAAGAGGTTACGGATGCCACACGCTTTTCTTCTCAGCAATCACTGGTCTAGGATACGGATGTGTTTTACACTGTATCTAGATTATGATCACATTAACAGTGGAACAGAGAAAATAGCGATGAATGGCAAGATTACCAGCTGGTTTAAGGATAAAGGCTTCGGTTTTATCAAGGATGAAAATGGCGATAACCGCTATTTTCACGTCATTAAGGTGGCAAATCCCGATTTGATAAAAAAAGAGGCCAGGGTCTCCTTTGAGCCAACGACTAACAATAAAGGCCTCTCCGCTTATGCCGTTAAGGTGATACCAGAAAGTAAATATATTTTCATCGCAGGAGAAAAACTTAAACTTACCGCAATCAAATCGTTTGTGGTTTTTAGTGAGCAGATCCCAGCAGATGCGCCAATCGATAAAGCCAATGCCATTTTGTCCGTTGGCCTACTGATGAACAGTATCAAACCCAAAAATCCCGCTCAGTCTGGCAAAATGCGAACATTAAATAAACTGGCTATCCACACCTTTCAGGGCGACACCCTCATTTTTTCTGAAGATGAAATTGATATCAACGCAACAGTAAAACTGATTACCCCCCTCGTGGCGGCTGGCCATCAAAAGACACATTAATCACCTTGAGCTGATTGTGATAGCTCGAGTCTTGTCCTTCGTCATCAAAAATAGGATCATCAATGGCTTGATGACCCTATTTTTATCAGCATAAAATTAATTACGATTTAGCTCGACATCATCATCTTGATAATGCGTCGCTGAGTCAAGATCAACATTATGCATATTTAGCACAATTTTCTGCTTGGCATTTGTGCCATTTAAAATGACATTACCGGCACCTTTTGAGTGAATGTTATCGTAATTTAAATTGGTCCATTGTGCTTTATTTGACCCTGATTTATTTTCATACACCGTGTCAATAATAATCGGGTTTTTAACATCGACCATATAAACATTACAATAAGAAATGTTATTTACAATCCCGGCTCTTGCTGGATCACTTTTAATTCGCAGTCCATTATCTCCACCATGAATAATGAGGTTTTTAACCAGAACATTATAAACACCACTGGTCTCACTCCCGATTGACATACCATGTCCACGCGCAAAAATATTATCAATAATTGAAATATTTTTAGTGATGCCTTTATCCGCATTTGCTTTAATTGCAACATTATCATCACCGGTCGAGATATAGCTATGAGTGATAGTGATATTTTGTGATGAAATTGGATCGATTCCATCAGTATTACGCGCTGTAGCGGGTGTATTGATGCGTGTATTCCATGCAGTAAGGCCATTACTCTGATTAAATACCACATGGAAATTAGGAGAATTCACTAGCGTGATATCATACAACGTAAAGTTTTTGCTTTTATTAATCTGGATTAAACGCGGGGCGCTTTGTTTTTTTGACTTTTTCTTAGCTTGCTGCGCCAATTGCCACCAGCTGATATGCTTATCCGTGAGCGGCTCACCACCCTGACCATTAATGACACCTTGACCATAAATACCACTATTTACGGTATTTTCAGCGGTAATGAATGCTTGGCAACCGTTGCTTTTATCGCTCAGGGTACCACAGACCTTTTTGCCCTTGTCAAACGCTTCAGCATTGTTAATTGCCGTTAATACAACACCTTTATCAATCCATAAGTTAACACCTGATGGCAGTGTCAGTGGGCCACTGGTTACAACAGCATGGCCTGAGGCACTCTGTAATTTTACCGCTCGATTTTTGGAGCAGGTATTCAATGCTTGCTGAATTGATTCCGTTTTAAGACCGTCGTCGGCATTAAGTACCTTACAAGGTGCCGGATAAATGGGTCTCGTCACGTTACGGCTATCGTCAGCTTTACAGATCGTAATTGTGAGTAATACAAAAGCTGAGGAGAGTATGATTTCTGTCATTTTCATTATTTATCATTCCATTAATTATAGTATACAACGAATTAAATCGGCGATTACTATGCGTTATTTTAAAAAACAAAGAACAAGAAACATCTTAATTCCGGTAATGAAGATGCAAATCAATAAAATATAAATATTATGAATGTTTCAGCCGATTGTCTATTCCCCCCTCAAACGTGCAGCACTAAATACTCTCGATTGGATAGCTATTCAGATTGCTACAAATTTTAATAATTAAAAGGCGTGATTCCATTTTTAATTCATCTCACCAAATCAAGCCTTAATTAATACAAAAAGAAACAATTAGAAACATTTTGGAATGTATGAGTTATTCTATTTTTTATTTTAGGCATCATAAAGTTAATAATAAAAACATCGGCATTGAATATACAGACTGTTTATGCAAGCGATTCGTAGGGATAAGCATGTTGCGTTAGGAAAGGAAGGGTCGCGGCCAACTCGGATTATCATCAGAGAGGCGCAACGAGGTTATCCAGCGAGTGGGCAGGAAGTAAAATGATTGAAAAAGTTGGGAGGAAGGTGCGTTATCATTGTTTCTGCAATGCATGATAGTAAGGCAGTGCCGTCATCGCACCTTTAGCCGTGGTTGCTAAGGCACCACATAACTGAGCCCGCTCAATAATTTCCCTTAATTTTTGCGGCTGTACCGGTAACCCAACGTTAGCTAAACCAGCCAGTAATCCCGCAACAAACGCATCGCCGGCACCCGTTGTATCGACAGTGACCACCGGTCGGCAGGGTATTCTGTCAATTTTGCCGTCATACCAACTGATCACGCCTTGCTTACCTCGAGTGATAACAATCAGCTGCGCCGGATATTGGACAGCCAGTGAACTTAAGCCCTTTTCTATTTCTTGCTGTTCCGTAATAAAATACAATTCATCTTCAGACAATTTAATCACGTCACTTAGCTGTAAGGCTTGATTTAGGCAGTGTTGAAGTAATGATGGATCATGCCAAAGATCAGGACGAATATTCGGGTCAAAACTGACATAACCTCCCGCCTCACGTATCTGCTGCATTGCCAATAACGTAGTACTCCGACTGGGTTCTGCACTGAGTGCGATTGAACAACAATGCAGCCACTGTTTCGCTTGAAAAGTAGGCAAATCCTCATCTTTCAAGAATAAATCTGCACTGGGTCGCACCATAAAGGTAAAAGAACGCTCGCCTTCCTCATCTAAATCGACCAAGACCGTCGAGGTACGATGAGTAGGATCAGCATACATATAATCAATGTTGACCTGCTCGGTTGCCAAGGTTTGCTGCATAAAACGACCAAAAGGATCATGCCCCACACGACCAATAAACGCACTTTGCCCTCCTAATCTTGCAATACCAACCGCCACATTGGCGGGCGCTCCGCCCGGACATTTTAATAATCGATCATGATTATCCGGTAGCAAGTCTACCACTGCATCACCGAGAACCCAGACTTTGTGACCCATCTCTACTCCAACCCATGATAAATTCAATGCGTCCATTAAATCATATTCAGCAATGATGCAACATCAGTCTAAGCGTAAAAATAATCGGTCTTTTTTGTCGTGGTAATCGGCCCTTTTTGTCATGGGGTTAGGCTGAGCTGCAATGCACTCGCATACTTATCCATTTTATTGAGATAAATATCAATCTCACAGTAGAAACCGTGATGTCAGCGGCAAAGAGTTTTGCATGAAATTCGTACCAGTCATGCCCATAAGTTCAGTTAAATTACTTTTTTTTCATATGGTTAATAATGTTATAGTCACACCTATCTCTAAGTCAGTGCTGTATTTAATTGCAATTCACGCTTTCTGCTTCTAACAGAAAAGTGATTAATGTGTTAAATTACGCCTCTCTTTATCAATCACCAGGATAATAAGTTTAAGCATGGCAAAATTTTGGTCTAAACAAGATACCCTTTGGAGCTTTGCCCTCTATGGCACAGCGGTCGGTGCTGGAACACTGTTTCTTCCTATTCAATTGGGGGCGGCGGGCACGACTGTATTATTTTTAACCGCTCTCGTTGCGTGGCCGATGACTTATTGGCCCCATAAAGCACTCAGTCAGTTTATTCTGGCCGCGCCAATCACGGGCCAAGGTGACGGCATTACTGCCGCGGTTAAAAGTTATTATGGTAAACGAATTGGTAATCTGTTAACTATCTTGTATTTTGTCGCTTTTCTAGTCATTATCCTGATCTACGCTGTGGCGATCACTAATTCGTTACTGGATCAGATCGCTGCACATCATGTCATCACTCAAACCATGAGGATATCCATCAGTTTAGCGGTGGTAGCGGGACTGAATGTGATTTTTTTGACAGGCAGACATATGACAATCCGCGTTATGGGTATGCTGGTCTTTCCTCTGATTGCCTATTTCCTTTTTCTGTCTATTTATATGATCCGCAGCTGGGATCCACAGTTATTGCAGGTTCATGAAGGTTTCAATCTGCACACGCTCAACCAAATTTGGTTATCCATCCCTGTGATGGTGTTTGCTTTCAGTCATACTCCGATCATCTCCACCTTCACCGTCGCTCAGAAAGAAAAATACGGGGATAAGGCCATGAATCGCTGTCGGCGTATTATGAAAATTGCCTATCTGATCATTTGTTTGAGTGTCTTGTTTTTTGTCTTTAGTTGTTACTTGGCGATCCCCGCTTCATTTATTCAGCAGGCGAAAGAAAAAGGCTTGCCAGTTTTATCTGCGCTTGCTATGCAAACAGATGCACCGGTTTGGTTATCCGTCTCAGGTATTGTGGTAGCCATTGTCGCCTTATCAAAATCGTTCCTAGGCACCTATTTTGGTGTTATTGAAGGTGCGACTGAACTGACGAGCAACAGCCTAAAACAGTTAGGTATCCGCAGAAGTCATCATTTTAATCGACGTTTATCCATATTGTGGGTTTCTGCCATCACGTTTTTAGTTTGTTGCATCAACCCCAACGCCCTATCCATGATCTACAAAATCAGTGGCCCACTGATTGCAATGATATTGTTCATTATGCCAACCCTATCCGCTTGGTTAGTTCCAGCGCTGAAACCATTCCGCTCCATCAGTTATGCCATTACCCTCATTGTAGGGTTAACCTGCGTATCGGTGATGTTTATTAGTTAATGTATCATGACCTGCCGCCGAACTGGCCGGCAGGTCAAGCTATTTTAGTCATCCACACATCCTGAGCGGCTTTTCTATTTCTCCCCCTACCTCGTCGTGTAATAAGGCAGCTTATCGGCATTGTTAGCGTGGTGTAATCTCCCCTCGACGCATCTAACTTATCGAGGGGAATGGCTTCCTTTCCCTCTATCTAACATGATTCATGGTTTCATTCACCACACTCATTCTGGCTCAAAGTCAGTGGGATCCGCTTCCTGTAACTCTTCAGCCATCGCCTGTACCGCCCCACGGGTCAGTGCCGCAAGTGTTCGGTAAAATGGCCCAGTCGCGTGTTGTTCAACCTTGCCAAGAAACGCACCACACCAAGGCAAGATGTACTGTAAAAATAACTGTTGTTGCAACTTTAGAGGGGAAACTTGGCTATGATCTTCTATCCATGATGCAGCAAGTAGTAGCAAACCAAAATGATCGGCGGGTTTATCGGTCAGTGGCATACCCGCTTGTTCTAGAAACACCCGGATTTCACCTTGTTGACTCCCTTGCGGCCAACAATGCGCGAAGGGAGAAACCCGAGGTTGCTCCCCCTCGAAAAGATGTTGATATTGCTGACAAAGTTGAGCGACATCACAATTTTTTTGTAGTTGGATCAACATTTCTTGCTGCTCTAAAGGCCAATCAGGCAAGAGTTTGCCTTGACTGATATGTAACATTAAAGGCTGCATTAAGACGTCGTCCGGCTTCCGATAATACAAACTGCCTAGGATCCGACATAAAACTGAAAACTCGTTCATAGTGCCTCATAAATACAATGTGAATGGCTGCGGTTACGCTGTGACAACGAGGAGCCGTGACTCATGCGGTGAATACAATCTCATCGCCCATTGATAAAAAATAAGACAACATTATGAATGATTATTCGTTCGGGTGAGTGAACTTTCATTAAAAATTTATCGGCAAGGAAAAGAGAGCGGCTGATGCTGAGAAGAAGCAAAAGCCACCATTCGATGGCTTTTCTGTATAGTCAATTAAGATTTAATCTTACGGTAAATCCACAGAACGATGATCGAACCAATAACAGCAATAACGAGGTTACCAAAGCTGAACTCATTCACTTTACCACCAATATGCAGGAGCGTACTGATCCATCCACCGACTACCGCACCGACAATACCTAAAATCGCAGTAACAATAAATCCCCCACCATCGTTACCAGGCATGATCCATTTAGCAATAACACCCGCGATTAATCCAAAGATAACCCATGAAAGAATACCCATTGACTGCTCCTTACTTGAAATGTAACAACATTGATGTGAAAGGCACTCACCCAATCACAATCAAGTACACTAACCGACCCTTTGCGTCAAACCTGGTGTGTTTGAGTCACAAAGTGTGATATCCGTAACAAGTATAACCAGTAAATTTATTTATGCTAAGAAACATCAATGTTTACTTTCTCTTGACTGTTTATTCGCTTAAAATACCACCAAATGTGCCGATTGAACGATGCGCTCACTCTCGCCTTTTGTAAGCAAGCCTATCTCATGAGGATAACCCTAAGGACGTAGATCTGATGACAAACACCTTACCCTAAACACAAGGCGTCCCATCCAGAGCCCACCAGCACAGTATCAAATCATGGTAATGTGACATGACTGATCCCATTAACTCTGCTGATAGGCATGGGTGACTTTCACCAAATATTGGGGGGCTTGGGCAGCGGGATGAGTCCGTAATACATAGTAGTAAAACTGTTGTGGGGTCATGGCATTGATTTTATCGATCGCATTTTGTCGCTTTCTCGAGAAAATCCTCAACAGCGCACCCGCACCATTGCAATAAGATACAATGGTTGCATACCTTAAGGTTAAGGGATCAGTGATGCCGACCAGTTCAGTGTCCTGCAAATATTTAATATAAGCGGAGCCTATATCAATGTTTATTGCCGGATTTTTTAATTCTTGGCTTGAGGGATCACGATATTGGCCACGCAACCGATAAATTTCACGTCCCGCGCTGACTGCTTTAATCTGCATCAGGCCAATGGCATTGGCTGAGCTCACCGCTTTGGGATTGCCACCTGATTCAACATGGATAATGGCTTTAATTAAGTTTTTATCAATACCATAGTGACTGGCAGCGCGATCAGTAAACATGGACCAATTGCGACTTTCAAACTGCGCCATGGGTGCAGGTGTAAGCACAGGATCACTGACAATAAAATTGTTCGGATCAGGCGGGAGGATCACCTCTCTATCATCACTGGTACACCCGACCAAAACTAAACTACTGATTAAAAATAATTGCTTTTTCAATGTGCTTGTTATCATGGAATCACGCTCACAAGTTAGTCTACCTGTCAGGTCTCGGCGACAATTGTTCTGTTATCCTAAAAACCGACTGTGTTAATCTCACTACATTCCTGATGATTAATTTAAAATAGCAATACAATACAGAAGGAAAAGAAACTATGCCCACCCCCTATCGTCTCCAGCTTATTGGCCCATCGGGTTATTGTATTAATCAAGAAGCCGCCTTAAGGGGGCTTGCGTATCTACAGCACCATTTTTGTGTCTTAAATCCTCAAGTTATTGAACGACGCTTTCAGCGATTTGCAGGGACGGATACCGAACGCTTAGACGATTTAAATCAACTCACTCAATTACCCCGCTTGCCCGATATTGTTTTGGCTATCAGGGGCGGCTATGGTGCAAGCCGTTTACTGCCTTTATTGGATTATTCAGGCTTAAAGAAGGCGCTTCACGCTAAACCCACCGTCATCTGTGGTCACAGTGATTTCACTGCGATTCAACTGGCCTTATTGGCCTGCAGTGCTTTAACCACCTTCAGTGGCCCAATGCTCGCAGGTAACTTTGGCGCCAATCCACCTTGTGAGTGGAGTCTTTTGCAATTTAATTCCCTGATTAGCCAACCTGAGTACCAGATCCGTTGGCAATCAGAACAATCTTGTCACTTACAGGCATCAGGGGTCATTTGGGGGGGGAACCTTACCTTAATTTGTTCACTAATTGGCACGCCGTGGATGCCTCAAATTAACCACGGTATCTTGGTTATCGAGGATATCGGTGAACATCCCTATAAAATCGAGCGAATGCTGTTACAACTGCACTATGCGGGTATCCTCAAAAACCAGAAAGTGATTATTGCCGGTGACTTTACCGATAGCACAGCAAATAATTATGACAATGGCTATGATCTTTCCGTGGTCTGGCAAACCATCGAAACCTTGAGTGGGGTAAAAATCATCACCGGATTGCCTTTTGGCCATGAACAACGGACGGTGACCTTACCGATTGGCGCACAGGGAACCTTAGTCTGTGATGATGGACAGTGCCTTTTGACACTCAGAAACTACCCTCACGTTACCGGCAGTGACTCTCCGTTAGAAAACCGATTAATGCCTAAACGACTTAGGCTGTAAAGCACAGATGGCCCAGTCAGGGGCAGAGAATCAGGGTAGATTATGACAATACATCAAATCATCTTTTGCAAATGCTGACAAATAGTTATCTGTTGCTATACTTAATTTCTTGCAACTAATTCATTAACAAAGGAGGAGTTCACATGGCTGGTAAATTTCAGGATAAAGCAGAAGAGTTAGTGGGTAGCGCTCAACAGGCCTACGGTGAAGCAACTGACTCACCGGAACACACCGCACACGGAGCAGCACGCAAATATGCGTCTCAGGCAAGCTATGCCGTTCGAGATGCAGCAGATACAATCAAACAGCAAGTCTCTGATAAACCTTATGCTGGGATTGCCATTGCCGCAGCCATTGGAGTTGCATTTGGTTTTTTACTCGGTCGTAAATAAAAGTTAATCCCCTCTTAACGATCAGGTCTGTTGACTGAACAACAGGCCTGATGTCTAATGCCTTCATCACCATTTAGTCTTATCAATTAGGTTGTCGTCACGTCGTTAATTGAGGACAATAACGGCCTGACATTCTAGTTATTGTCATTGTTTTTTAGTAATGACTTCAGTCCAAATCAAGTTGATAGATCTTTTCGCTGCCATTCACTGAAGCTAACTTGCAGAAAGCGTGGATTGCGACGGAACGGAAACCGCCATTACAATACAGATGTGCTAACATGAATTTTAATTGGCTTTATCTTAACACGCTTGGATGACACGTCGATGACAACCCATCACGATATCAATCTGCGAGTGAAATGGAATGAGTCAGCATCGATAGTGGAAAAATAAAATTCATCAATTCTAATACATATTCACTGGTCACAGTGATAGTCAGGCACTATCCTGTCAATCTTCATACCATCTAATCAATACGTTGTGGTTGGGAGCAACAATGGAACTGAGAAAACAACTCGATACAACTGCAGTCATCAGCATGTTTATTGTCTGTCTGATCTGGAGCCTACAGCAAATCATACTTAAAGAAACCGCGGACAGTTTTTCGCCATCCCTGATGCTATCATTGCGATCAGGGATCGCGGCATTATTGTTGGCTATCCTCATGCTAATACAACGGCAACGTTTACCCATGGCTAATGGTATTTGGTTTCTTGGTGGTCTGGTCGGTCTGTTTTTTTCCCTCGAATATTTATTTGTTTCACAAGCTGTGATCTATACCACGGCAGGCCATGTCATTGTATTTTTATATACATCACCCATTTTTGCTGCTGTGGGACTGAATTTTGCGATTAAAGATGAAAAACTATCCGGCTTGCAGTGGGTTGGGATAAGTCTTGCCTTTGCGGGTATTTGTGTAGCCTTTTTAGGAGGAGCATCCACCAGTCAGATGCTAAAGGGGGATTTTTATGCCCTATTAGGTGGCAGTATGTGGGGCATGACCACAGTATTAATCCGCAGTACTCGAGTCAATCTTTTAAGTTCACGCGCTATTTTATTTTATCAACTGTTTGTCGCTTTTGTTTTTCTGTTAATTGCCTCATGGCTGACGGGTAACCTGCGCCTTGAGCCGACGTTTAAAAATCTGAGTGCCTTGGCTTTTCAAAGTATCGTTATTTGTTTTTTCAGTTTTCTTGCTTGGTTTTCATTATTAAAAACTTATGTCGCTTCACAACTTGGTGTTCTGACTTTCCTTACCCCCCTTTTCGGAGTATTATTGGGGGCATGGTTGTTAGGAGAACATATCAACGTAGGATTTATCTGGGGTGCCAACTTAGTCGTAATGGGTATTATTCTAGTTACAGTGAAAAGTGGCGGAATACGTATTTTTAGAAGACGTAAACCTCTCAGATAAAATGTTGCTTCCCTCGTTCAGTTACACCCTCACCTGAACGAGGCTCAGAGATCACCTGCTTTATCTCTCCTCACGTATAAATACGTGATAATCACACTAATTTAAATATCAATAATAATTGACTAATCTGTCAGTTATTATTGCTATTTTTGTTTTAAATTTGCTACGTATTTTACTACTTCATTTTCTTAATCTATGGTTTAGCGATTTATACGGCTAAGCGGTACATACTGAATTACCTACACCATTAGGGATACTGTAATTCTAAATCATAATCTGTTTCAAATAAAATTAACAACCAGGAGGTTAATTATGAATAAATTTAAACTATTGACGTCAGCCATTTCCATTATGGCAGCTTGTTCGGCTGAGGCAAGTTCACGTGTTTGCCAGATGACTGGTGGCCTGAACAATCTGAATTCATCGTCATTTAATCAATTATATCAAGGAAGCAAAACCGCAACCAACTACCAAACTTTGGTTTATTTGTTAAACCAAGGTACGCGTAAAATTTATATTCCCGGTAACACTGTAATCCGGGTTCCTAATCAGCGTAAAGCATTAGAACTCCATTCAGGACAAACTGTATTCAGTGATCGTGGTATTAATCATAGTCAAGGTGCGCAATTACTGGTTAATTATATCAACGATGAGCAGAACGATTATCCTGTTATCGTAATGAATAGCCAAAGCCGAATCAGTGGATTACGCATACAGGGGCCAACCCCCTCTACGGATTCAAACAATCAAACCATTGGTATCCAATTTGCGGTCGGCAGTGATCATATCACGGTGGATAATAATGAAATCTATTATTGGCCTTGGGCAGGCATCAGTGTTAAACAATCGCTAAATAATCTCATTACCGCAAATTATATCCATGATAATATTAAAAGTGGCCTAGGTTATGGGGTCGTTGTACAAAATGGTAATGCTCAGGCTGAAATCAGCTGCAATGTTTTTGATGCAAATCGTCATGATATCGCTGGCAGAGGTTTAGAAGGCGAAGGCTACTATGCGCATAATAACTTAGTGTTAAATGGTGGTGAGCGCGGTGCCTATCATGCTTTTGATATGCATAAAGGCAGTACAGGACACGGCGGTAAATCAATTACAATTACGGATAACATTTTTGATTTTGGTCGTTATGGCACCAGTAATCGTAGCAGTATTTATTTACGTGGTATCCCTACCTCGGGTAAAGCAACGGTCAATGGTAATATTTTCACCCAGAGTTGGAATGTTGGTTCACAAGTTGCTATCTCGGGTATCGAAGGTTCACTGCAAGATGAACTTCTTTTACAACGAATCAACCGTTTCAATGTTGCTGTCAATTATTACAAACAAGGCGATCAATGCTTTTTTAGCTACCAAAATGCAGGTCTAGTCACTCAACCTGTCGTTTGCAACGCAGTCAGCTCCCTGATTAACGCTAAAAATTAATTCTCACACACAGCCGGTACAGACCGAATAAATGTTCGACCTGACAATCAGACCGTCATACGGTTTGTGTCAGGTCGGCAGATTAACAACGTCATAGAATATCGAATAATTTGTTTTTTAATCTATTCTCAGGTTGTTATCGCTCTGAACTTGTTGCTCGTTTAGCATAAAAGCACGTCATCTGCCCCTTATCAGTCTAAAATATCATTAATATTTCTTATAATAAATCATTCATTCTTCGCGTGCCCGATACTGCCCTGTTAATCTTAGATCATCATAACAATGATAATTCATCTGACTCAAATAACCATCAATAAAATATTCAGCATATTTAATACTGGTTCGAATATTTTTTTCATCCACTCCAGTCATTCTTGCCAGTTTTCTCTTAGGTAAATGATAAAGATAATTAGCCATGATCAAGCGATATTCATTCGGGTGGTAAGTCGCGAGATTTAACATACAAATATCGATAATGTTTCCATCCTTATCACTAAAATCATTCAAAGAAAGGTCGTTTATTGGTTGTGCAAGATCACGTTGGTAACGAAATAGTGGGAGAGTAATCTGACTTTTTCCGGATAAAACCCAACGGCTATATTTATCCAGAATAATACGAAGTGCAATCATATAAATCCCTTTATATTTTATCTTGTCAATACACTTTGACATACAATGTCTGAGAATAAAACTGACCCGCTGAGTCAGTTTTATTACTAAGGTTAACTCACACCCTCATCGAGGCTTCATTATGATAATCAGTAAAGAAATATTTCCTATAAATGATTACCCGACATATGGGATTCGCTGATAGAACCCGACATATAGCCTTCTTCTTCATATCTGACCTGTTCAATGTTTTTAAGACATTGTTCTCTGTTGGCCACGGCCGTTGTCCTTAATTCTGTACTCGCAGTGGCATCAAAGGCGCGCAGCCACGCATCAGCAGCGCGTCGCCATAGACCTCTCTTCTCCAAATTTTGTGCAGTCTCGACATAATCACTGAAATTTTTTATTTCATTCTGTGCTTTAGTCGGTAAATAATATTGCCAACGATCAGTGCGTCCGACTAAACCTTGTTTGACTAATTGACTCAATGCTGCATTAAATTCTTGCCGATGAGTGCCGAGAAAATCACAGAGTTCACCAGATTTTATCATTTTAATATTTTTCAACGCCTCTAGAATTTGTTTGCCAATGTCTTCTTGCCTTTGTGCAATCTTTTCAGGCGTTAGCTGCAATACGGATTTAACATGATTTTTACTGTAGTTGCTATGACTAATGGGGATGGGTTTGGGTAGGCTATTCTTTTCTTCTAATATTGATTGATTATCTTTATATTTATCCGCGTAATCAGCCATTAACGGCTGTGATTTTGCCGATTCGGTTCTTCCTATTGCATTTTTTTCTATATACATTTTCATTATAATTCTCCACACACAGACTAATAAACAACTTATCTTGGCTGCAACCAAGATAAATCATCGTGTTAAAAACAAGACCATTATCAAAATTGATCCCGTCAGAAATTCATTAACCTGATAAATCATGATTCACATTTAATCTCCTCTGCGCCGGATTAGCATAACCTGCTAAAAAATACCCCGCTGTTATCTCTCGCAACAACTACACTATAGATAATGAATGATTAAGCTATTTTAAGTGTAGGTTATCCTACATTAAAATGTCAATGCATCCTACATTAAATAATGGTAAGATAACTGACATGAAGATGAATGAAAGAATCAGATCAAGACGAAAACAGCTCAAACTGACTCAAGCAGCACTCGCCAATTTAGCCGGTGTCAATCGTGTGACGGTGACTGGCTGGGAAGCAGCGGATTATGAGCCTGGTGGAGCTAACCTTCAAGCGCTGGCTATTGCACTGAAGTGCAATCCAAGCTGGTTGCTTCACGGTACAGGTGAAATTGATGACGATGAGTTATCCACCAGCTCACCACGAAGTTATGGCATCAAAGCGATTCCCTTGATTTCATGGGTTCAAGCTGGAGAGTGGACCGATACGGTAAATTCAGTGATGACAACATCCACCCAAGAAACCCTTTATACAACAGCGACCGTTTCGGACTCTGCTTTTGCACTCAGTGTTCGTGGTGATTCAATGACCAATCCTGACGGAGCACCCAGTATTCCCGAGGGCGCTATTGTGGTGGTTGATCCAAATGTCGTTTGCTCATCTGAACTCAATGGTAAAATCGTGGTTGCCAGAATTGATGGCTCTTCTGAAGCCACAATTAAAAAATATGTTGTTGATGGCCCACTGCAGTATCTTGTCCCTCTTAATCCTAAATATAAGGTACTCGAGGTAACAGGCAGCTGTCGGTTAGTCGGTGTGGTACGTCAAGTGATCATGGATCTTTAAAAGACATGCAACGAGGCGAAGTGATCGCGGTGTTAATCTTATGCTAAATCGATCATATCTTAGTTCCTCAGTGACTCATACCGATAAAGCATAATTCGGGTCGTAAGTGGTCATCGGTAAGAAATTGACGTGCCTCATGGTACAATGCGCGCTGTCTGTTTGAATGCACTGTGATTGCATCTAATCACACCTTAAAATGACGGGAGATTTTACCCATTCCTGAAAACGGACGACATACGAAGGTAAAGCCTGATTAAACAGACTCAACTGTAAGGCATGAAAAATGGACACGTCGAGTTGAAATAATCGAATAAAAGGTGATTGGCTCAGTGAAGGCACGGAGAATTGACAAGCGTAGATGTCAGTATTGCAAGAGTCCATGAATAACACAGCACATCCGTCCGTATTACAGCCCCACAACCGACGATTGAGCATTTAAAAACAAACTATTGGATTTGATCCGCAACAACAATCACTATACATTAATTACAGCACACTCTGATTCAGATTGCAACAATTATCCTGCTCCTTAAATTGTCGCCTTTTGATCCGGAGGCGGCATCACTCTCACTCGGGAGAAAACACGAGACAATAAATAATAATCAATATTATCAGCAGGTTGAATTAATACTATTTAAAACCACATACAATAAAATGGTAAAAAAAACTAATACAAAATAGTTACATTAACTTTTGTAACTATTTAAAATTTAATAGACCCACAATAAATCTTCATCGCTTGCTTGGCCGTCTGAATTTTGAGGACAATTGATCGCATTTCTCCGTTTTGACAACGGCAAAGTTGGGATCCAGTGACATTACTTACCACTTTGGCCTGATATAAAATGTCTTTTTTATGACGTATTGAATGATATTTTATAAAAAAACAGAATTTCACGTGTAAAGTCAGGATAACGAAATTGTCTGTCTCCTTAAAAAAGGTTTATACTACTCATGCGGTTATTCTCCACACACATGATTGATCGCAACTGAGCACTCTGAGCTGCAACTCGGGGTGCTCCACCTTGCACTTCATCAATCTGATCTTTGTTCATCAATTTTGACTCCCTGACTGATGTTAGATCACTAGGAACTTGGCCCCATAGGTTATGTTCCACTTTTCACCACATAAAACGCCATTAATTTACAAATCCTTTTCGTGGGATTTTAATTTCTTATTATAAAAAAATCATTACTCGATAGTGATAAAATTTAACACTTACGATTTAAAAAAAAACCTCTTTAGCAAGTAATTTATAGCAATGTTTTTCTATTTTAAAATATCTTTTCTTATGATAGATGCATTTAAAAATCCATCATACTTATGATGAATAAAAATTAAACATCCCCCCACCGCATTTGCCTTGTTCTCGTAATAAAAAGCAGGATCTTTAATCGGTTCCTTCTGAATACGCGAGGGTAACATTATCTAACACACTGAAATTAAACATAGGTATAATACACTGTCCAGATCATTCTTCAACTGAATTATTCTTTTATTTTTTAGAAAAATCGCGTTCAGTTTAATATACTTTAATGAAAACAACTTAAATATCCATCTGCTTTACATTTAGATATCATTATAAACAATTTATTATACGCTTTCGATAAACAGATTTTCATAAATCATCTCATTTCCCTAACTTATTCCTATCATTATTTCATTACCAACTTCCTTGTCATTTTTTCTAAAACTCCTCCTTGCTTTCAGTCAGATGAAATAAATAAAGGATTAACTTTTCGATAAAAAAGGGAGTCAAAATAAACAAAATAGCTTAATTTATTGATTTTAATCATAAGAAATGATAATTTTAGTCATCAAATCAACTCAAACATACTACACTTCGCTTTGTGTCCTTTATTCCATTAACTATTTTTATTTAAATGATGCATTTTTATATTAACCCTTCAATTTACTATTAATAAACTATACTTTTAATTCAAACAAGATAAACGGTTCTAGTTTTTATTGCATTAACTATTCACCTAGAATAATGGTTATTCCTAAAATATATCTAATCCTTTTTTTTAAAAAAATTTAACCCAGTTCACATTTCATAGCGAAAGTAAACACGAAAATTTGACAGATTTTTTATGATAAGGCATTCACCCCGCTGTTAATTAACTGGAACCTTTCCAAAAAAATTTGAATAATCCCTTAAGGTAAGAGATAGTATTTATTTTATAAAATTTTATTAATTTTATCAGTTTTAATTTTTAACATAAAAAATAAATAATTTTTAATCTATACAGATATTGGGATATTCTCAGTAACCGACTGGCGCGAGCTTTATACCTGTGCTGATCCGATATTCACGTGTTTCCTGCTCAATACACCAGCACGGTTCAATTAATAAGTATCCTGTTACAATCTGCTTTTCGTGATGATAATAAGGACGAAGACCCGTCCTTTCAGATTAGTACTGCTAATCAACCGTCCTTCACCGACATGCCAATTTCAAAAAGCCTCCCCCGATTTTGGGATAGTTCAGCAGTATCACTCGCTATAAAATAAAGATCACCTTACATTACAACAGATCAATATTTTCAAAACCTTATTACATCATTTTAAAATACGCGTGTCCTCATTAGAATAATCAGTATCAAATTTTACTATTATGATGTGCAGTTTAGACCCCGACTTACCTGTCTCCTTCCCATTCCCTCCTTTCGATTCTCGGCTCAGTTAATTTTGATAAATTGAGGCCTTAACGTCCTGCTTCATTCATACTATTGACCGTCATTGAAACTTGTTCTGTAACATTAGTGCATCATCGTCTGAACTTAGAAGAATATTTATTTAATACATTTCACTATTTTTAACCATAGATCATTTTTTATTCATCATCCTTAGTCTACAGGTAAGATTGATCGATCCCATTACCACACATTCCTATCAATGAAGAGAGAAAATCGTTCCCCTTGCTCAGGGCCGTCTCCTGCTTTTCTCTTATAAGGGATGCACCGCGGTGTAGGTTTACCCACTGTGATTAAAATTAGAGCGAAATAATTAGATTTTCTGCCTCTGCATTTGCAGAAATCGAAATGAAAAAAATCAAAGGCTTTGTTGATTCTCAGAAAGAATAAATAGCGATAACACACCGTCCTAAAAACAGATAGTCCCATGTGTGAGTTAGATGAAATTAAAACCAATCTGTGAATTGAGCATATAATAGGCCTAAATTTTTTAACCTATTTATGCTTTTAATATAAATAAATGAGAGAAATTTAATGACGTTACCAACAATCAACGCTTCCATTCTTAAGGATGAGATGCTGTCAGTGATACTCAAGAAAACCCTTCATTTGTTGAAAATCCTCTGATCCTTAAGTCCATCACACCCCATCCCTCTGTCGGAAATAGTGATTGAGTAATAGAAAAACAATTTAGTCTGAATGGGGTTAATACCGATACCGCTACTGCACACAAAGATAGTAAGACTGAATGATCGTGAGTCGCACCCATAACGGGCTTCAAGCTGAATAAAGAAAGAAGGCTAAGGGAATAGCGCGAGGTTCTTATGGGCTGTATTGATTTTTTAGTGATCGTATCCAAAGCACCTACCCGACGCAAAAAATGCACTGGTCAGTCCATTACTAATATGAATGATAATGTAGATCATATAAAAGAGGGGTCAATGTTTGAATGCAACCCGTGATTTGTTATAGCCATATAGGAATCGGTTTTACAAGGATTATTGGGTAAAGCCACATATCGACGACAAAAAAATCACGGGTTCATTGCCGATATGTGGGCAATTAAAATTACATATTACTGATAATTGCGTCGCCAAATTCTGAACATTTCAGCAGCTTAGCACCTTCCATTAGACGTTCAAAATCGTAGGTTACCGTTTTATTGGCAATCGCCCCTTCCATGCCTTTGACGATTAAGTCGGCCGCTTCCGTCCAGCCCATGTGACGTAGCATCATTTCCGCAGACAAGATCACTGAACCAGGATTGACTTTATCCTGACCTGCATATTTAGGTGCAGTACCATGGGTTGCTTCAAACAGCGCACATTCATCACCAATGTTAGCACCGGGCGCAATACCGATTCCGCCGACTTGTGCAGCCAGTGCATCAGAAATGTAATCGCCATTCAAATTCATGCAAGCGATGACATCGTACTCAGCGGGACGCAAGAGGATCTGTTGCAGAAAAGCATCGGCAATGACATCTTTAACCACAATGCTTTTGCCCGTTTTGGGATTTTTTACTGTCAGCCATGGGCCGCCATCAATCAATTCACCGGCATACTCATCGCGGATCAGTTGGTATCCCCAATCTTTAAACGCGCCTTCGGTAAATTTCATGATATTGCCTTTATGCACCAAGGTCAGTGATCCACGATCATTATCAATCGCGTATTGCATGGCCGCCCGAACCAGACGCTTCGTACCCTCTTCAGAACAAGGTTTGACACCGATACCACATTGCTCAGGAAAACGGATTTTCTTCACGCCCATTTCCTGTTGCAAGAATTTTATCACTTTGTCCGCTTCAGCACTGCCAGCTTTCCATTCAATACCAGCGTAGATGTCTTCCGCATTTTCACGGAAAATGACCATATCCGTATCCTGTGGCCGTTTCACCGGGCTTGGTGTCCCTTGATAATAACGAACAGGTCTTAAGCAAACGTACAAATCCAGTTGTTGCCGTAATGCCACATTCAGTGACCGGATCCCACCGCCTACGGGTGTCGTCAAGGGACCTTTAATGGCAACCCGGTATTCTTTTATCAGCTCAAGGGTTTCCTCAGGTAACCAGATATCTTTGCCATAAATTTGCGTCGATTTCTCACCCGTGTAGATTTCCATCCATGAAATTTTACGCTCGCCTTGGTAAGCTTTATTGACAGCGGCATCCACCACTTTTAACATCACAGGTGACACGTCAACACCAATACCATCCCCTTCAATATAAGGAATGATTGGGTTTGCTGGAACGTGGAGTTGTCCTCCACTCAGCGTAATTTTTTTACCTTCGGTCGGAACAATAACTTTACTTTCCATCAACCTCTCCCTTGAGCGATTTGTTAATAACTTGTGATTTTCCAGCTAATATTACTCGATATTTAATGAAATTTCATGTTTAAAGTTTGTAACATAACACTAACAAGCTCGACTGCAGGTAACAATGCCAGCCTGACGGCCTAACGCACCGCACGAATGTCACCGGTTCTTCAATGGTCATATCAGGATAGCTGCCCTTCTTTTTCATGGTATTATCCGTGATCTTCACCTTGGCATTGCGTGCGGTGTGATACATTTCTTCTACCCGTCAGGCAATAATAACACTTTGCTGATGAGGGATACTTAATTTATGGTAAAAAAAATTTATACTCACTCAAAATCTCGATCCAGAAAACCCAGACCACGCGGCCCGTCATGCCACCTTATTTTTAATAAGCCCTATGATGTTTTACCTCAATTTACTGATGAGAGTGGGCGCAGAACCTTAAGCGACTTTATTGATATCGCAGATATTTATGCAGCTGGCCGCTTGGACAGAGACAGCGAAGGATTAATGTTTCTGACCAATGATGGCAAACTACAGGCAAAGCTAACCCACCCTTCAACCCGCACAGCTAAAATTTACTATGTCCAAGTCGAAGGTCAACCCACCGACAGTCAATTGCAACCGTTACGTGAAGGTGTACAACTGAATGATGGCATGACCTTGCCGGCCGGTGTCACCTTGGTGGATCCCCCTGAATGGCTCTGGCCTCGTATCCCGCCCATTCGAGTGCGTCATGCTATCCCTGATCAGTGGATTAAACTTACCCTGTATGAAGGCCGTAATCGCCAGATCCGCCGTATGACGGCACACATTGGTTTTCCTACCTTACGCCTGATACGTTATGCCATTGGTCAATGGAATATCAATCAGTTAAAGACCGGAGAATGGCGTCAGATCACTCTCTGAGGTTTACAGGTCGTCAAGGCTAAGCACAGAGTACGGGTGTCTGCGCATAGCCTGTGTCGATGATCTTGATTCATCTAATGATCCCTCGCCGAGGGATGCGTTAGCCTAATACGCGTGTTACACTAGCGTGGGTTGTGTTTATTATGTGAGTAAAGTCATGTCTTATCAGAGTACAAAAAAAGTCATTGTCGGGATGTCCGGTGGCGTCGATTCTTCCGTGGCGGCTTGGTTATTGCTTCAACAAGGTTACCACGTTGAAGGGTTATTCATGAAAAACTGGGAAGAAGATGACGATACTGAATTTTGTACCGCTGCAGAAGATATGGCTGATGCACAGGCTGTCTGCGATAAACTGGGTATAAAATTACATAAAATCAATTTCGCTGCTGAGTACTGGGATAATGTTTTCGAGCATTTTTTGATTGAGTACAAAGCAGCTCGTACACCCAATCCCGATATTCTTTGCAATAAAGAAATCAAATTTAAAGCGTTCCTTGAATTTGCAGCAGACGATCTTAATGCAGATTTTATTGCCACAGGTCACTACGTGCGTCGTGGCGAAGATGCTTCGGGATATCAATTATTACGAGGTCTCGATGATAATAAAGACCAAAGTTATTTCCTTTATACCTTGAGTCAGCAACAAATTTCACAAAGTTTATTTCCCGTCGGGGAATTGACTAAACCCGAGGTGAGGCGTATCGCTGAGCAGCTGCAATTAGTGACGGCCCATAAAAAAGATTCAACCGGTATTTGTTTTATTGGCGAACGTAAGTTCAAAGATTTTTTGGCCCGTTATCTGCCAGCACAACCCGGTATTATCGTCAGCACTGAAGGGGTTGAAATTGGTACCCATCAGGGCTTGATGTATCACACGCTTGGACAACGTAAAGGTTTGGGCATTGGCGGCTTGAAAGAAGCAACAGAATCGCCGTGGTATGTGGTTGATAAGGATATCGCTCGCAACCAATTGGTCGTGGCCCAAGGCAAGACGCACCCTCGACTGATGTCAAAAGGCTTGATTGCCTCACAATTGCATTGGATAAACCGTCGTCCGTTAACGGAAACATTACAGTGTACTGTTAAAACCCGTTATCGCCAGACTGATATCGCCTGTGTCGTGTCCCCGATTGATGCAGAAAACATTCGAGTGGAATTTACTGATCCGGTTGCTGCCGTCACTCCCGGTCAATCCGCAGTATTCTACCTTGACGATGTTTGCCTTGGGGGGGGGATTATTGAACAACGCTTACCCCTAAATGAGGTATAGCCGAATGGCTCAACAACATAGCGAATCCCTGACCTTGGCGTTAGCGTCTGTCTGTCAGTGCGCCCTAATGACAAGTCAATTGGCTCGTCAAGGTGTCGTCACCACAGATGCCTTCAAGGCCTCACTCCTCAGTCTGATGTCAATCACGCTTGATCCTCCCCAAGATCCCATTCATCATGATGAACACGGCCTAAAATTAGGATTGGAAAGCCTACTCTGCATGCTCACTAATTCTAGTGGTAAAGGTGCTAATGCTGAGATCACTCGTTACACTTTAGCGCTATTAACCTTAGCGAAACGGTTGGAAAAAAAACCGGATATACAGCAACAATTACAGCACCGACTCAGCAGCTTAGAGCGCCAACGGCAGTTTTATTCCCTCGATTCACCGACTCTACTGGCTGCCATCGCCGCCATTTATAGCGATCTGATCAGCCCGTTAACACCGCGTATTTCTGTGTACGGATCTCAACCTCTGCTACAAAATAGCCTGATCCAAAATAAAATTCGAAGCGTTTTATTGTCTGGCTTGCAGAGTGCTCAAGCATGGCGGTGTTCAGGTGGACGTCGATTAAGTTTACTGTTATCCCGGACTAAACTAGTTAAATGCTGTGATAACATTTTATCCCGTTTATCTTAACCCTATGAAAAGATAATTATTTTAACCTGTTTGCTCGATTAAACTGGAGTTACACTGATGGAGTTATCCGCCCTTACTGCTGTCTCCCCGATTGATGGTCGTTACAGTGAGAAAGTCAGCCCACTGCGTGCCATTTTCAGTGAATTTGGCCTTCTGAAATATCGGATCACGGTAGAGATACGATGGCTACAAATGCTATCAACCCTTGACAGTGTTCCAGAAGTCCCGCGTTTTGATGAAGAAGCAAACGCTTTCCTTGACAATATCGTTGCTAATTTCGGCCTACAGGATGCTGCTCGTATCAAAGAAATTGAGCGAACCACCAATCATGATGTCAAGGCTTGTGAATATTTCATCAAAGAAAAAATGGCTGCGATCGAAAGTTTAGAAGCCGTCAGCGAATTTGTTCATTTTGCCTGTACGTCTGAAGATATCAATAATCTTTCTCACGCGTTGATGCTAGAAACCGCACGTCAGGAAGTCCTGCTGCCAATGTGGCACAATCTTATCGCTGCCCTCACTCGCCTGACGGTAGAATACCAAACTATTCCACTTTTGTGCCGTACCCATGGGCAACCTGCCAGCCCGTCGACGGTAGGTAAAGAAATGGCCAATGTTGTTTGGCGGCTTAATCGTCAGTATAAACAGTTACAGCGCGTTGAAATCCTAGGTAAGTTTAATGGTGCAGTGGGCAATTATAATGCGCATCTGAGTGCTTACCCTGAGGTTGACTGGCATCAAGTCAGTGAACAATTTGTTACCTCCCTCGGTATTAGCTGGAATCCTTATACAACACAAATCGAACCCCACGATTACATCGCAGAATTATTTGATTGTATTGCCCGCTTCAATACCATCCTGATCGATTTTGATCGTGACATTTGGGGCTACATTGCGCTAAACCATTTTAAGCAGAAAACCATTGCCGGTGAAATTGGCTCTTCCACAATGCCCCATAAAGTGAACCCTATCGATTTTGAGAATTCAGAAGGTAATTTGGGTGTTGCCAATGCGTTATTACAACATATGGCGGCAAAATTGCCCCTTTCACGCTGGCAACGTGATTTAACGGATTCCACCGTATTGCGTAATCTCGGTGTGGGACTTGGCTATGCATTGATCGCTTATCAATCAACATTGAAAGGGATATCTAAATTAGAAGTGAATGCCCAGCATTTGTTAACCGAGCTCGATAATAACTGGGAGGTGTTAGCTGAACCTATCCAAACCGTTATGCGCCGCTATGGAATAGAAAAGCCTTATGAAAAATTAAAAGAATTAACGCGTGGTAAAAAAATTGATGCGGCTGTTTTGATCAATTTTGTCGAAACATTACCTCTACCAGACGAAGAAAAATCCAGACTTAAAACATTACTGCCTTCAACGTATCTCGGCTTTGCTATACACTTGGCAAATCAAATAGAAAATAAAATATAATAATCTCGTCTTCTTTTATAATGCGCAATGACTGGTTAGCAAGATTTTATGATAAATCTTGCTAACTATAAATTACCATCAAAATATATTAATTAGCCTATTATGTTACTTCCGTTCCGTTAACATTCCGTTAAGTTTTACAAGTGTAAAATAAACATAAATCAATAATTGAATAGGACTATATTTCATGCGTATTCTTGTTGTAGAAGATAATACTCTGCTACGCCATCATCTCTCCGTGCAACTTAAAGAGCTTGGCCATCAGGTCGATGCGGCTGAAGATGCAAGGGAAGCCGATTATTTTTTAAATGAACATACCCCAGATGTTGCCGTCGTGGATTTAGGTTTGCCTGGAGAAGATGGAATGAGTCTTCTACAACGCTGGCGTACTAATGGTATTAAATTGCCTATTTTAGTCCTGACTGCCCGTGAAGGCTGGCAAGCAAAAGTCGCCGCATTGCAAGCGGGTGCTGATGACTATGTGACAAAACCTTTCCATATTGAAGAAATCATTGCCAGACTCCAAGCATTGTTGCGTAGAAACAGTGGCCATGCCTCACAAATCATTTCATTGCCACCATTCCAAGTCGATTTATCACGAAAAGAAGTCATGGTTTGTGGTGAGTTAGTTAAACTCACTGTATTTGAATATACTATCATCGAAACACTCATCCGCAATGCAGGACATGTCGTCAGTAAAGAGTCGTTAATGCTGCAACTCTATCCGGATGCGGAATTACGTGAAGGTCATACTATTGATGTATTAATGGGAAGATTACGGAAAAAAATATTTTCCATCTACGGTAAGCACGTCATTGTCACTGTTCGTAGCAGAGGCTATCGCTTTGAATGTGAATAACACAACTTTTAAGAAGTATTTTCCAACTTTTCCAATCTCATTAAAGATTCGATTTTTGTTGGCTGCTTCTTTTTTGGTTCTTATTCTGTCTCTGGCCTATGGTCTCGTTGCTATTGTAGGCTATGTGATTGGTTTTGATAAAAATACATATCAAATAATGAGGGCTGAAAGTAATTTATTTTTCACCCTCGCCAATTGGAAAAATAATAAGCTGACAATCAATATTCCAACGCAAATGCAATCTAACTCACCAACTGTGGTATTCATTTATAATGAAAATGGTGATTTATTATGGCAGCTACATGATATAAAAGAAATTAGAAATAAAATCAAACCTGAATGGTTACAATACAGTGGATTTCATGAACTGGATTCTGATAGAAAAGACTCAAGTGCAGCTATCGCCACTGTACATGATGCTAAGTATCAATTATCAAGATTACAATCAAACTATACCTATACCCATTCAGTTTCAATAAATAAATATGCTGCCACAACGACACTACCTGCTTTAACCATTGTGATTATTGACTCTATTCCTCAAGAGTTACAGCATTCAGATATTGTCTGGAGTTGGTTTAGTTATGTTTTACTTGCTAACCTTATTCTTGTCTTTCCATTGCTGATGGTCGCTGCCCGTTGGAGTTTAAAACCTATTGGTACACTCGCCAGAGATTTAAAACAACTCGAAACCGGCAAACGAGAAAATCTATCACCTAACCAACCGATTGAATTGGGTGCATTGGTCCGTAACCTTAATCTTTTGCTCAATTTAGAAAGGCAACGCAGTACACGCTACCACACGACTCTCTCTGATCTGACCCACAGTCTGAAAACACCGCTTGCCGTGTTACAAAGTACCTTACGATCACTCAGAGGTGCTGGCGAAGCGGCGATGGTAGAAGCGGAGCCGATAATGCTGGATCAGATCAGTCGTATTTCACAGCAAGTGGGCTATTACCTTAATCGCTCAACATTAAAAGCCGATCATCACATCCTGTCTCGAGAACTGCATTCAGTGCCGGGTTTGCTTGATGGACTCAGCTTAGCCTTGAACAAAGTTTACCAGTCTAAAGGAGTCTCCATCAGCCTAGATATTTCACCTGAAATGACCTTTTATGGTGATAAAGATGATTTTATGGAAGTACTCGGTAATATTCTCGATAATGCTTGCAAGTATTGCTTAGAATTTATTTCCATCAGTGCACGTCATCATAAATCAAAATTGCATATCTTTGTTGATGATGACGGCCCCGGCATCCCTGAATCGAAAAGGGAGATCATTTTTCAACGCGGACAACGTGCTGACACCTTAAGACCCGGTCAAGGTATTGGATTGGCAGTCGTTAGAGATATACTGGAAGGCTATGAGGGCGAAATTATCATTCATAGCCTGCCTGAAGGAGGCAATAGAATGGAGGTTATCTTTGGATTACAAGAATAATTGCGTTTTCAATCTAAAATAACGAAGTTTTATCAGGTAAACGAGTTTGCATCTCCTGTAAATTCTTATACTCTAGCCAAGTATACAACCTGAGATAATAATCATGAGCTACCAACTTAATTTTGACTGGTCAGTATTTATGCATAAATATTGGCAAAAAAAGCCGGTTTTGATCCGCCAAGCTATCACGGATTTTGTCGATCCCATTGAGGCGAATGAGCTCGCAGGCTTGGCAATGGAAAAGGAAATTGACAGTCGACTGGTCAGTCATCAACAGGGGCAATGGCAAGTCAGCCATGGGCCATTCAGTGATTATCAAGGATTAGGGGAACATAACTGGTCATTGCTCGTTCAAGCCGTCAATCACTGGCATCCCGCGGCAGCCGAACTTATGTTGCCCTTTCGTGTGTTATCCGACTGGCGGATTGATGACTTAATGGTGTCCTATTCCGTGAAAGGTGGCGGTGTTGGACCGCACGTGGATCAATATGATGTGTTTATTATCCAAGGACAAGGCAGCCGACGCTGGCGTGTCGGTGACAATACTCACCTCACCCAACACCGTGCTCACCCGTCTCTACTGCTCGTTGATGATTTTGAAGCGATCATTGATGCGATCATGCTACCCGGTGATATATTATATATTCCCCCAGGCTTTCCTCATGAAGGCACATCATTACAAGAAAGTCTCAATTACTCAGTTGGCTTTCGTGCGCCCTGTGGCCGCGAACTTATCAGTGATTTTGCGGACTATTTGTTGGCCCATGACTTGGGTGCTGATCGCTTTCAAGATCCCAATCAACCTCAACGTGACCTACCTGCAAGAATTATGGATTGCGAATTGGCAGACATACAACAACTGATGCTCAGTACATTACAACAGCCGACACAATTCAAGAATTGGTTTGGCCAATTTATATCTCAATCACGCCATGACTTAAATCTGATCATTCCTGAAGTCCCCTTCAGCCCAGAAGAATTAATCTCACAATTGCAACAAGGGGACAAGTTATACCGTTTACCGGGTGTCAGAATGCTGGTGATAGATAACCAACTGTTTATTAACGGTGAAGTTTTCTCATCCTTAACTGACACACAAATGTACACCCTGACCTCACAGCTGAACCTAACTTGGCATGAAATCCAACGGGATCTCTCTCATCCTTCCTTTATCAACGAACTGACAAGAATGCTAAATAGCGGCTTCTGGTATTTTGAAAGCCCTGAAGAGGATGAGGATGACTAACAACAACGCGCCGCGGATGCGGCCCATGTCATGACCGAATTTTAATGTGCCAATGAATTCAGTCACGCAGGCAGGTCATTAACTTTCGTATAAACGAGGGAACAGTTATACTCGCCGGACCGTATTGGTGTTCTGCAAAAGCATGATTATTGTCACTGGCTTGCAGATTGAGTTCAATGGTATGTGCTCCCGCTTTTCTCGCCAGCTGAACGAAATTGGCGGCGGGATAGACCTGCCACGAGGTACCGATTGCGATAAATAAATCCGCACGCTGAAGGCATTCCTCAATCTGTTGCAGATGCAAGGGCATCTCACCAAACCAAACAATATCTGGGCGTAACCTTGAGGGTGAGGAACAACAGCAACAGCGCTCATCATCCGTGACATCACTTTCACGGTAAGTGATCTGGCCACTGTTCTCACACCGTACATTCAGTAATTCACCGTGCATATGTAACACGCGTTGACTGCCTGCTCTTTCATGTAGATTATCAATATTTTGTGTTACTAACAGCAAATTGTCGCCTAATCGACGCTCCAATTCGACCAGCGCTAAATGGGCAGGGTTAGGCTGTACTGTTGCAGAAAATAAATGCTGACGTCGCGCATTATAAAATGCTTGCACCTGCTCAGGATCACGGGCGAAACCTTCCGGTGTTGCAACCTGTTCGACCGGATAATTTTCCCATAATCCATCCTCGGCGCGAAATGTAGGGATCCCTGACTCAGCAGAAATACCAGCTCCCGTCAAAATCACCACCTTTGGCAGTTTACCCGCTGACAATTCTCGTAATCTATCAGTTTCAAACAATTGTTGCTGGAAACGTTGGCGCATTTTTCGCTTATTTTTACGATAACGATTAATCCGCGTACGATGACGATGACAGCTACGCATAACAACTCCTACATAAAAAAAGGATTGGCAGCATTCCTGCAATCCCTAATGTGAGTAAATCGATAGCATCACCCATTTAAAACGGCAGCAGGCGAAATGCGACTCGCTCGGCGGGCTGGATACCAGCTGGCTAAAAGACTCAGCACAATGGCTGTACCAAACACAAAAATAACATCCAGCCACTGGAGTTGTGAAGGTAAAAAATCAATAAAGTAGATATCACCAGTCAGTAACTGATGGCCGGTCCATTTTTCAATCAAACGGGTAATGCGGGTAAGATTTTCTGCTAGAGTGACACCAAGTAAGACACCAATCAGACTGCCCATCAAGCCGGTCAGCAACCCGTACCAAATGAATATACCTCGGATCAGCCGAGTGTTAGCACCAATCGTACGTAAAATCGCAATATCCCCTTGTTTCTCTTTGACAGCCATCACCAAGGTAGAAATAATATTAAAGCTTGCCACCCCTATCACTAAAATCATCGCTAAGTACATTATCGCCCGTATCATCTGAATATCACGATACATGTAACCATAGCTACCTATCCATGAATTAATGTAGACATACTGATGGATGGCCTCACCTGCCGCTCTTATCGTCGTCTGTGCTTGAAATGGATCGTCCATTTTCAGTGTGATGCCTGTCACTGAGGATCCCATGCCTAAATACTGTTGTGCATCCGCCATCGGAACCAAGGCCAAACTGTGATCCAACATGCCGCTCAACTGCAGTAAACCCACAACGTTGACTCGGATCCTTAACGGTTCTGCCAGATTTTTTGCGTTATCATGGTTTGGTATCAACAAGGTAATACTGTCGCCGGGCCCCACGCCAAGATTCTTGGCTAAACCACTGCCTAAGATGATTTGCTGTTGTCCTGCTCGAAAATTATGCCAGACCTGCCTATCGATATAGTTTGGCAATGCGCTCATCGCCCGTTCACGCGTCGGATCAATCCCTCTGATTTGTAACGCCTGAAGCTTGACACCACTGTCTGCAAGCCCGGTAAAACGAATAAAAGGGGCTGCTGCGGTTACTCCTTTCACCTGCTCTGCCGTGTTGACCCAAGATTGCCATTGGGTCAACGCCTGATCGACCGGAAATATTTCGCCTTGTGGCACTACATCCAGAATTCGGTGGTTTAACTCACGCTGGAATCCATTCATTGCACTTAATCCAATGATCAACACAGCAACACCAAGGGCAATACCGGCGGTAGACAGAAAAGAGATCAACGAGACCATTCCGCTGCGACGACGACCTCGACTAAACCGCAAAGCCAATAATAGCGAAACGGGTTTTGTCATATCGACGCTCCCATTGTCATCGACTCTGGTAATAACTTACCATTGCTCATCACCATCTGACGGTTTAATCGCTTAGCTAATTGCATATCATGAGTCACGACTAAAAAAGCCGTTGCTTGTTGCTGATTCAATTCAAGCAACAGATCAAAAATCGCATCTGCATTGTAACTGTCGAGGTTACCTGTTGGCTCATCAGCCATCACCAACGCGGGCGCATTGACTAAGGCTCGGGCTATTGCCACCCGTTGTCTTTCTCCTCCCGATAAGGCGGCTGGCCGATGATGCGACCTTGTACTGAGCCCGACTGCACGCAACATCTGACTAGCCTGGTCGAAGGCTTGCTGCCGTGGTTTTTTCGCAATCAGCAAGGGCATTGCAATGTTTTCCAAAGCAGTAAAATCCGGCAATAAATGGTGAAATTGATAAATAAAGCCCAACTGATGATTACGTAATGCCGCTTTTTCTGCCTCACTCAGCAGACTGAGAGACTGACCTTGAAAATACACGTCCCCTTGTGTTGGCGAATCAAGACCGCCAAGTAAATGCAATAAGGTACTCTTACCTGAGCCTGAACTGCCGACAATTGATACCATTTCTGCTGTATTGATCGTGAAAGAAACGGTGTCTAGTACGACTGTTTGCGTATTGCCATCCTGATAGGATTTTGAGAGTTGCTCACAGTGTAATAAAGGGGGATTATTCATATCTTAATGCCTCACTCGGTTGAACTGTGGCTGCGCGGTAAGCGGGATACAGGGTGGCAGCGATAGAAAGCAGCATCGTACCAAGCGTTATAAAAAGGATTTGCATCGGCATAATCCTAACAGGCAAACTGGCACCATCAAGCATCATGCCAAGTCCCGGTAGCAAATTATTCAGTTGGCTGGCTAAGACGCCCCCTGCAATCGCACCAACCAGACTGCCCACAATGCCAGAACTGGCACCTTGGATCATAAACAAGGTGAGGATTTGTGAACGTCGCAATCCAATGGTCTGTAAGATAGCAATCTCAGCCTGTTTTTCCATTACCACCAACCCCAGTGAGGTGATGATGTTAAACGCGGCCACCCCCACAATCAGCCCTAATAATAATCCCATCATGTGTTTTTCCATTTTGACGGCTTGGAATAGCTCGCCTTTGCGGTCACGCCAATCCTTCCAGACGCATCCTGAGGGTAAGGGTTGCTGACTGATTTTATCCACGTTGAGCGGATCCTTTAGCCATAATCGCCAACCACTGACTTCACCCGCTTGATAATGGAGTAAACGAGATGCATCCTGCTGATCCACTAAAATTTGATAACCATCTTCATCTGAATCAGCCTGATAGAGCCCTGATACTGTAAAAACCCGTTGTGCCGGTATCCGACCGACAGGCGTGAACTGACTGACAGAGGGCACCATGATGCGAATTTTATCCCCCACCTGCACCTTCAGGCGTTCAGCCAACACGCGCCCCAAAATCACCTTGTACCCCCCAGGGTGCAGATCGTGACGACTGCCCGCAATCATACTATCGAACAGCGGTTCTCGCTGCTGAGCTGTTTCACCCAGCATCAGAGCAACCGAGACATTTGTTGCACTCTGTAACACCACTTCCCCTGCACTGATAGGTTGCAGATAAGTGACACCACGAAGCTGTTGAATAGTCAAAGGCACAGCATGAGGATCAAGGCTGCCGGTACGAGACGTCACCATCGCCTGAGGCATCAGATCCAATGTGTTTTTTTGTAACTGTTGTTCAAATCCATCCATCACAGAAAGTACCGCGATCAATGCCATCACACCGAGGGTAATTCCAATGGCGGATAACCAAGCAACAAAACGACCAAAACGGTCATGACTGTGGCCCCGTAGATAACGCAAACCGATAAATAAAGAGACAGGCTGAAACATAAAGATCGCCCCGGACGATATAAAATCATAATCATGAATGATAAAGGAGGTATTACAATTATGAAACCCCTGTCGTGATATTCAGGCTGTTCGGAGTGCGGCTTATTGGTGCCTGACTACCTGGCAGAACATTTCCCTTCATTTTATGAGAGTCAGTCTCTGCCAAGCAGAACATAACCTGCACAGTTTTCGCTTTCCTATGCCAATTTGTGATCACCAGCCGGCGTATCTTACTCTGTTTATTACAAGTTTAACACTGCCATTGCGTGGCGACCTTAAGAGAAAGTCACGCCGATAATCGGAACCCATTGCGTGGTCTTCGCCCAGCTGATTACCCAATTTTACTCCGTCCTCCCCCCTGTTTTATGACTGAAATTACGGATCCGTTTCCGTTAGTCCGCCTCCATCAAAGCGCTGAGTCCATTTCCGCGTATTTATGTTGAAAAAGACGGTGAAATGAGTTTTTGATTGCAGTCAGCGGCCCCTGACTCGGCAATTAACGACGCCAAGCATACTCACCATTTTATTTAACAATCAGCTGTTCAATCAGAGTGCCATTTGATGTCATGAGTGTCATAACAGACATCCGCTCGAAGCAAAGACATCTTATAAGCACAATTAACTTTATGCTTTCTTTAAACCATTCTCTTTTACCTCACCTGATGACTGTTTATTACGGATAAAATCGATGATGTAAACCTGCCTTTCTCTTGGTTATGTTATCCATGCTGCCAATTAACCCACATTCAGTATTGAGTCTAAGTAAAATACCTTTATGTTACAGTCAATCCGTTTTATCGAGATGACGTGATATGTAAATGGTTGATAAAAATCGAATGCCATTGTTAGCAAACACCATTGGTTAATTGACTGTCTCTTTTATTAAAAAGGTATTAACGCCGTTATTAGCTAATGAATTATAAAGATCAATAAATATAGATTAACTCCCTTTCTCTGCATTAATGAGAACCCCATGAGATTAATGTCATGGGTTTTATTTATAACACAGATAACCGTTAAGTGATTTCCAACTCATTGAATTTAAATACTTTAACCTCAACCTTTTTCAGCCAAGGACAAAATAATCAATCAAGATAACACGCTCTATTTTGATGGTTTAATCACAACTGTTCCCCAACGGCTCCTCAATTTATGACAGGAAAACAGCTTGAATTTATTATCAATAACTTGTAGGGATAACAATATTGACTGGACATTAAAGATCGTATGTAAATTAAAAAACATGCAGTTATAATTCAATTAGATTCCTTCACTGCCTGTCTCATTTTATTTTTTGCTGGTAAGAATAAATTCATCACTGATAAAGCCTGCTCTTATGGCATAAACGTATCAATAGCTCAGAAAAATAGATGGGGATTCATCGTGATCGTTAAAATACAACTTTGTTAAATTAAATGCGATCCTTTATTGTCAATTAAAATAAAAGAAACTGCATTTTCTAAAACGTTACTTATTCAAGAAGCGATCCTTTATTGTCAACATAAAGAAGAAGACAACGAACCGGACTTTCCAGAATGTGCTTTTCTTATCGCCCATGAAGATGGCAAATTTCGGCTTAGTCAATCTGCATCTTCGCGGTTCTGCTAAAAGCGTGGGCCATGTATTCGAGGAAGCCCAATGTTATTTTTTCCATCTTTTGCCTATAAATCACGTCTTTATAATAAAAGTAGACAGCTGTAACGACATAAAACCGGTTTCTGGTGACTTCCCCGTTGGCTGTTGCTCTATCAGTGATTTTTACTCCCATAGCACGAAGAGTCATGGCGACGCAAAAGCTGCTGTCATTTTCCATATAGGACGCGGCATTAATGCGCCAGACATCCATTCACACTCGATCGGACGTGCAGGTGGAAAAGGATCGACACGAGGTCACATGGCCTCTATGACAGAGCCCACTCAAATAATGCCGGTGGGTGCAGTCAGGGCTGATAATCTTGTCACAATACGCGGCCATGTCTACATGATAATCACTTCGTGGACCGGTTTGCCGAGGCAAAGATTCAGGCTTATACAGACAAGCTGCTCTGGCCCACGAAAATCGTGGGCACAACACTTAACGTTAATTATTCTCATACTCTGAGGTGATTTCAACCGTGATTTCATCGACAGGGACTGTTTGCAGTATTTTTTTAAATTCTTTTAATTTTGTCACACTGGCGTTAACCACATCAGGGCCTCGACTTGTACCGACCAACAAGCAGCCATCCGTATTCCTCGGGTAGTTACCATTATGGAAAAGTATCAGTCGACTTGCTGCGACCTGATCGTTATGAATCAATGGTAGAGGATTGTATTTTGATAAGCTGGGTTTAACCGCATTATACCAATTCATTTGATAAATACCTTCAGGAATACGTTTATTCTGGTTTGCGGTGATTGTATCGGGTCCTGATGGTTCAAGTGTGTAACCGATAAAATCGGTGCCTTCAATACTTAATTCTGCAATAGTAGAAAGTGCGGTTTGCCATTTTCTTTTTACAATAACTTTCATTACAACTTTCTCCTTTATCGGGATAGTTTCTCTTCCCTACTGTTTCAGTAGAAGCATAGGTACATTGATAGCCTGTTCATCACTGAAACAATAAGACAAAAAGGGCTAAATACTTGAGACCCATGATTGTTTTCGCTTTTTATTTTAATATTGCCTCGCCCCCGTTCGAGTTGCGATACAATAACTAAAATATATCGTGAGACCCTTCTATTCGATAACACACCCCTTTCTGTCAGAAACCACACAATAATAATCCTTAATAATAACGTTCTCGCATAATCAGAATAACAGCGAATAAAGCAAGGCTTGCCCCCTCGTTTCGATTGTATTAAAGATCGGATTAAGCCGTTTTATCTAAAGAAAGCTAATTAAAAATCGAAATGGACCTCGTGAGCAGGGTAAAAAGAAGAGAGGGACAACCAGCTCTATTTATCATTAAGCTTAAATAAATTAATTAATTTATTTTCTCAATCAGTTCACTTTTCCCTCATCTTATAGGATAACACTCACCTTTCAGACACCAGTCCAGTTGAATGGCAATTTAATATTTTTTATTTTTCACCTTCCCTTTTTCATGAGAATATTGTTCTTAGTTAACACTGCAATCAGGCTGGACATAGGGTGAATAAGGGATCAAAGCAAGAATTATTAGACGCATTATTATTTGATTCTATCATGCCTACACAACAATGGAAGAAGAAGGCATTGACACGGGTGATCTTATTATTTGAGTAGCCATATTATTCTATATTGAGTTCATCCTATCACTGTTATTTTGATTATCATCCGAAATAAAACCCCTCCCTTACCCTAGCAAAAACAAGGTCGTCTACCCCCTCATTCTGACGTTAACCCTCCTTCTATCACATAACACAACCTGCATCCTTTTATTCTAATAACTCGCCCTCATTTCTTTCACTGAGTCGTTATTTGACTGATGGTTCGTATCAATACTGACTCACAATCGCGTGAGGTAAACTGATGTATTGTATTTATCACTGTTACTCATAATTAATTTTTAATTTAAAATACTGTTCCCCACTTTTCTTATCCCCTTCCTAGTCTTAAGTTGCAAAGGTTATGAAGATCCCGTTGACATCACTGCTATATTCATTAAATAATGAGATTAATTTATAAAATTTTAATTACAGACTTTCCTATACGCCATCCCGATCCACTCACCTATCCCGTACAGTGATCATTTGCTTGGATAGAATGAGCTGTCATGCTATTGGATTGAATTCATGTTGACATCATAAATAAATCGATGATTTAGCTCTTCTCTATAAGTCGTCAGCCACTATTGAAAAATCATACGCAGATCCAATACGCCGTTATCGTCCCTCTTCTTAAATAGAAAAATGATTTTAAAACTCTTGCCTATGACATCCTTGCATTTTCTCGGGAATTAACTTGAGACTTCTCACGGATGCCACATACAGGAAAGCTCGGCTCTTGATGGCCTTAGGCTCTGTCCTTAAAAGAATAATTAGATGTTTTTTCACCGTTTGCCTTCTTATTCATCCGGCATATCACGATGCCCCCCAAGCATCCTCTTGAGGTATCGAACGCGATGTGATCAATATTTTAATAAGTACTGTCACGTAGTGCTGATTAAGTATAAGATATGGCTACTGATTTTGGTTTTAACAGAACAGAGGTATTGCGCTTTGCCTTGTTCTGTATGCCGTTATTATGGAGTGATTGCTTGAGTTCTTTACCACAAATCGCCGACTACCCCATCCCAGTCAACGTCGGTGATGTACGACATTTGGGACAGTTGACAGGCGCGGCTTTTGGGCAAGTGTGTGCTGATATTGCTGAGCGTCATCATGGTTTGGTTCTGGTTATCACCACCGATATGCAATCAGCAATCGGCTTGCAAGCAGAAATTCGGCAATTTACTCAGCTTGAAGTGAACCACCTTCCGGATTGGGAAACGCTACCTTATGACAGCTTCTCACCCCACCAAGACATTATTTCGGCACGCCTTTCCCTGCTTTACCGCTTACCCACCCTGCAACGCGGTGTACTGATCTTACCGATCAACACCCTTATGCAGCGTGTTTGTCCACATTCATTCATCGATACGCATGCATTGATGATGCATAAAGGCGAACGGCTATCTCAACAAAACTTGACGCGACGTCTTATCCAAGCCGGTTATCGGCATGTTGAGCAAGTTCTCAGCCATGGTGAATTTGCTACACGAGGCGCCCTGCTTGATCTGTTCCCGATGGGCAGTGAACAACCTTATAGAATCGATTTCTTTGATGATGAAATCGATAGCCTACGTACTTTTGATATTGACACACAACGCTCATTGCAACAGGTCGATGCCGTCCATTTGCTGCCTGCGCATGAGTTTCCGATCGATAAGAATTCCATTGAATTATTTCGAAGTCAGTGGCGTGAAAAATTTGAAGTGATTCGTGAGCCTGAACATCTCTATCAACAAGTCAGTAAAGGGGCGCTACCGACGGGTATCGAATACTGGCAACCCCTGTTTTTTAATCAACCTCTGCCCGATTTATTAAGCTATCTGCCCACGAATACCTTATTAGTCACTAAAGGCGAAATTCAGGACAGCAGCCAAGCATTCTGGTCTGATATACAACAGCGTTACGATAACCGTCGCGTCGATCCTATGCGCCCACTGCTGGAACCTGATCAGGTGTGGTTGCGGCCTGACACACTATTTACCTTATTCAAACGCTTTCCTCGTATCAAACTCAGTTCACAAATCTTGAAGTCAGCGGCCGCCAACACCAACTTAGGGTATCATCCCCTGCCGAACATCGCGGTGGCAGTGCAGTTAGCTCAACCCTTACAAGCACTTCGACAATTTTTAGAACAATACCTCGCTTTTAGCGTGATTTTTTCTGTGGAGAGTCAGGGACGTCGCGAATTTATCCAAGATTTACTTAGCAAGTTAAAATTGCGACCGATAGAAATCCAGCAGATTTCTCAAGCTAAAAAGCCTGGCTATTATCTGATGATTGGTGCGGCTGATGCTGGATTTATCAATCCTGAATTAAAGCAGATCTTCATTTGTGAAAACGAGCTATTGGGTGAGAGGCCCCTAAGACGTCAGCGAGACAGCAAACGCGTGATCAATTCCGAGGTATTGATCCGTAATTTAGCTGAATTAAGTCCTGGTCAACCTGTGGTGCATTTAGAACATGGTGTCGGCCGCTATCAGGGACTAACTACGCTGGAAGCCGGGGGGATGCAAGCTGAATATTTGATTGTAAGCTATGCCGACCAAGCTAAATTGTATGTGCCAGTCTCTTCTTTATCTCTGATCAGTCGCTATACCGGTGGCGCAGATGACACAGCCCCTTTGCATAAACTGGGCAGTGATAGCTGGAATCGAGCGCGGCAGAAAGCAGCCGACAAAGTGCGCGATGTGGCCGCCGAACTGCTCGATATTTATGCCCAACGTGAAGCTAAACGCGGGTTTGCTTTCCAGCATGATAAACAAGAATACCAACGATTCTGTGACGATTTCCCTTATCAACCAACCCAAGATCAGGCTGAAGCCATCAACGCTGTCCTCAGTGATATGTGTCAACCTCTGGCGATGGATCGTCTGGTCTGCGGCGATGTGGGATTCGGTAAGACCGAAGTGGCAATGCGTGCTGCTTTCCTCGCTGTGATTAACCACAAGCAAGTCGCAGTACTGGTGCCGACCACATTACTGGCGCAGCAACATTTTGATAATTTTCGTGACCGTTTTGCTAATTGGCCGATCCGTATAGAAATGCTCTCACGTTTTCGTACGGCAAAACAACAGGCACAACTGATCGCAGAAGCCAATGAAGGTAAAATTGATATTCTTATTGGTACACACAAACTGATAATCAGTGACATCGGTTGGAAGGATCTTGGCTTGTTGATTGTCGACGAAGAACATCGATTCGGGGTTCGTCATAAAGAACGGATCAAAGCGATGCGCGCCGATGTTGATATTTTAACTTTAACGGCAACCCCCATTCCTCGGACTCTGAATATGGCCATGAGCGGTATGCGAGATCTCTCGATCATCGCGACTCCACCTGCTCGGCGTCTCGCAGTCAAAACTTTTGTTCGTGAATACGATGAACTGGTGATCCGAGAGGCTATCTTGCGTGAAACATTGCGCGGCGGCCAAGTTTATTATTTATATAATGATGTCGCCAATATCAATAAGGCGGCAGAACGACTGGCCAACTTAGTGCCCGAAGCCAGAATTGCCATTGGCCATGGCCAAATGCGAGAACGCGAGTTGGAAAAAGTGATGAATGATTTCCAACATCAGCGTTGCAACGTACTGATTTGTACAACCATCATTGAAACAGGCATTGACATTCCCAGCGCGAATACCATTATTATCGAACGTGCTGACAAGTTCGGTCTCGCTCAACTTCACCAACTGCGTGGTCGTGTTGGCCGCTCCCACCATCAAGCCTACGCTTGGCTACTCACTCCCCATCCGAAATCCCTGAGCGACGATGCGAAAAAGCGTCTTCAGGCAATTGAAGCCCTTGAAGACTTGGGTGCCGGTTTTGCACTGGCAACTCACGATCTGGAGATCCGTGGTGCCGGTGAGTTATTGGGTGAAGGCCAAAGTGGGCAAATGGAAAATATCGGTTTTACGCTTTACATGGAATTATTGGAGAATGCCGTTGAGGCGTTGAAATCGGGTAAAGAACCGTCACTCGATGATCTGACTCGTCAGCAAACCGACGTTGAACTGCGTCTGCCTGCTCTGATCCCTGATGACTATATTTTCGATGTCAATACCCGACTGTCGTTGTATAAACAAATTGCCAGTGCAGCGGATGATGATGAGCTCATGGCAATTAGAATCGAAATGGTTGATCGATTCGGTAAACTGCCTGAAGCCGCACTGAATTTAATTAATACCACCAGTCTGCGACGTAAAGCCAGTTCACTTGGTATCAACAAAATTGAAGCCTCGGAGAAAGGCGGCTATCTCCAATTTGGCGAGAATAACCGTATTGATCCTAGCTGGCTTATCCGTTTAATCCAGCAAGCACCGCAGCAGTGGAAAATTGAAGGAGCCCATCGCTTACGCTTTATTCGTGACCTGCAACACCCCGCTGAACGGCTTAAATGGATAGATGAGCTACTGGATCTGATGCAACAACATCAATTGCCGGCACAGTAGACTGACAAGCACGCCGCGCTAGCAGCATTGATACCCGTAGAGCAATGCTGCTAACCTGTGCTAAATCAATCTTGCTGAATAATCAGGCGGCCGTTACTGTCTAATGGAATGCGAACGCCCGGATCATTATTCATTCTTATTTTGTTCTTTTCTTCACCAATCTGGTAAGTGACATCATAACCCTGTAATTGCTCGCTGTTATCATACACAGTGCGACAGCGACGTTTTGTACTGATATAGGTATCATTGTTTTGTAAACCTTGCTGGGCTTGATTACCCGCATAGCCGCCAGCCAATGCCCCGGCTACCGTTGCAATGCTACGTCCTTTCCCGCCACCAAACTGGTGCCCCAATACGCCACCGGCCACGGCGCCCAATACGGATCCTGCCAAGCGGTTTTCATCTTGAACCGGTCTATGGTGCGAAACTTGGACATCATTGCAAACTTCATGTGGCACCCTTTGTAGATTTTTTATTGGCGTAACATGAAGTACTTCGGCATAGCGCGGCTTGTCCTGCCACAAATGCCCGCCAGCAATACCCGCCACACTGGCTGCCGCCAGCACACCAAATCCCATACCCGTCATTAACGATTTATTCACAGGTAAACTCTCCCATCAGATATGAATGATTGCCGGGCTAGCAACGTCAGGCTCAATGCGTCGCCACACCGTTTATGGCAGGAGTGTGTCAGAATGGCCCTCTCGACTCTATCAGATAAACACTCGAAGTCAGCCACACGATGAATTCCAGGAATAATACCTAAAGTAATTATTATTTCGAAACTAGAAGGGGAAAGGGACGACTTGGCGAAGAAGCTGTCAGTGTCCGATCAGCTCGCCTCACCGTGTAAGCTTGCGCAAGGTGGAAGGAATGTCCGGCGACGCGGGACGAGGCTGAACCCGCCCCTCTGCTGTCCCGCTAGCGCTTAAATAGATTAATGCATTTTAAGTCTTGGGCGTATCACTCGGTTGATTCGCCCCGATAACATCATTAATCCCGTTTTGATATATCCGTGTAAGGCCACTTGATGCATACGATATAAAGAGAGGTAAACCAAACGCGCAATGCGCCCCTCAATCATCATGCTACCTTTCATCAAATTGCCCATTAAACTGCCGACTGTACTGAAACGCGATAAGGAGACCAATGAACCATGATCATGATAGCGATAGGCTTTTTGTGCGCGACCTTTGTTCCTAGCTAACAGATTATGGAGCACATTGCTCGCCATCTGATGCGCTGACTGAGCGCGTGGTGGTACAAATCCTCCGGTCGGTAATGGGCAAGACGCGCAATCACCAATGGCATAAATATCAGGATCTAACGTTGTCTGCAATGTCTCATTCACAACGAGCTGATTGATCCTGTTGGTTTCCAGACCGGCAATATTCTGCATAAAATCCGGCGCTTTAATGCCTGCGGCCCAGACCATCAGATCGGCTTCAATTTTCTCTCCGCTGCCAGTCACCAGTCCATTACCATCTGCTTCTACCACCTTAGTATTGGTCATCACTCTTACCCCTAGACGCGTTAACTCCTGATGGGCTGACGAAGAAATTCGAGGAGGTAACGCGGGAAGAATGCGCTCACCGGCTTCAACTAGCGTGACACTTAACGACTGGTTATCTGATAAATTATAACCATAGCTGCGTAGTTGAGCTACCGCGTTATACAATTCAGCCGAAAGTTCTACCCCCGTTGCGCCTGCACCCACAATGGCAATTTTAACTGGTTCCGGTGTGCCTTCTGTCGCTGAATGTTTTAAAAATAAATTCATCATTTGATGATGAAAACGACGTGCCTGAACCGGATTATCAAGGAAAATACAATGTTCCCTCACACCTGGTGTATTAAAATCATTGGAGGTACTGCCTAAGGCCATGATCAAGATGTCATAGTTGATGCAACGTTCTGCGACTAATTGCTGATCGTATTGATCCGTAATTTCTGCCAGCGTGATCTGATGCCGCTCGCGATCAATATGGGTAAGGGATCCTAACTGAAACTGGAAGTGATGATGTGATGCATGGGCAAGGTAACTGAGTGCATCGATATTCTCATCCATGGTGCCGGTTGCAATCTCGTGCAGTAACGGTTTCCACAGATGTGTTGGGTTACGATCCACCAGCGTTATCTGTGCCTTATTGTGTTTACCTAATTTATTTCCCAGCTGTGTTGCCAGTTCGAGCCCACCTGCGCCACCGCCAACAATAACAATTTTCTGAGCTGATGTCGTCATATCGCCCCCTGAGCGTTTAAAAATACAAAAAACCGCACCAATAACCTTATTTTACATATGGTTATTTTTCATGTTATTATATTTTAAGCATAGCATGTGAGGTCGATTATCGGCTATAAGAATCACCAAAAGCCATCCGATGGCCAGGAAACAATCACGTATTTCGCACAGAAAATCCGTTAGATTAACTGCCAACTTGCTGCGGCTAGTTGCTGAAAATGCGCCTGAGCGGTCTGCTCCGCACGAAGCTGATACCAGCTGGCACTCAATAAGCGAAGCCAAGGCTGCCAACGCCTTACCTGCCGATACAGTGCGTCACAATCCAGTCTCATGAGTGTTGCATATTGCTCAATTAACTGGAGCTGCTGCCCTGGCATTTGTGATCCGATGGCAGCAATTTCTAAGGCTATGTCACCATCTCCAGCGTACTCCCAATCGATTAGCTTTAATGCATCTTGATGGATAATCAGATTCCCTGGGTGAATATCCATATGTAACAAGGCGATTCGTAAAGGCGGAGGCTGTCCTTGGCGGGTAAGTTTTTTCAATGCCTGCAACCAACGATGGGTTTTCTGTTCACAACACAACCAATACTGTTGTAACAGAACTGAAAGATTAAGGGGATAACCACTGAGCGGGAGTTGGTGTAATTGCTTTAATAAAGCCATCAATGCGCTATTATTGGGCTCAAACAATTGTGGTTCAAGCTGTTGCCCTGGTTGCCAAGGCAAGATTAACCGATGTGGTTGTATGGCGAGGGGTTTATCAACAAAACCGCCTTTGGCAACTTTAGTTAAGAGACGATACTCTCGTTTTCGATCAACCAACGGCAGCGGTTTAGCCGGTATATAACGGCTAACCACGCACTGCCCTTGCCAACAACCACGATAACTGCCGCCTGTTGCACCAGGTAACCAGTGACAGGATGAGACAACCCCATTGTCCTTTTTACGATCATGGGGCAACTTACTGATACTCTGCATTACCTTGCCCAGACCAAGCAATTTCGCCTGTTTGTACTTGTAAGAGCTGCATCTGCAAATGGGCAGATTTGATCTCGCCTCGTACCGTGGTATACAAAAGGTATTGTGCGCCAACATTGCGTGCCAGTGCCAACGCCTTACCGCGCGATCGTAGGCTGTCTTCTTCCCTCAGGCCAAGCGCCATTCTGGCTTGAGACAATTGCTGGTCACTGACAAGAGTAAATTGATGATTACCCGCCAATTGCGAACGTAATGTACTGGTTGCATTGCCTGTCTGTAGTGTCCCATTGGTACTATTTTTAACATTATCAACTAATAGAACACTGCCTTGCTCAACACGGATAACATGATTCATTTGCTCCAGCAAGGGAGAAAGTGATGCATTCCAGTCAATGTCATTCAATTTAGGCGGTTCGGGTATGGGCGTTGGCGTCTCAGTCTCTGAGACACTCGGTTGTGCCGTCTGCTGTCTGGCGGTAGTGTTATCCTCTGGGCGATTGCCCGTCGAATGAGGCTGTTGATGAGGCTGAAACGCACATCCGGCCAACAACAAGCCAAGAAATACCACACTGATTAATTTTAAATTACACATCACTGATTCCACCTTACAAGCCAAGTTGTCGAAGATTAAGCCTCAGACACCACGATGAGCGAAGTCAAAATCTTCAGCTTTACGGTTAACATGTGGACTGAAAAAATAGCCAGATAAAGACTCACCTATCGCAGGCAAAAAACCGATTCTACTTCGCCAACGTCAGTCTCTTATCTCGCGTATCCCCTTAGCCAACGATTGAGATAACATAGCGCCGAGTGGTTCCCCTCCCACTAGGTGCATGTGAATATGATAGACTTCTTGTCCCCCATGCCGGTTACAATTCATAATTAACCGATACCCCGCCTCAGCAATGCCCGCATCTTTCGCTAATTTTGCAGCTACAGTGAAAAGGCGTCCCATCACTGGCTCATGCTCGGACTGGATATCATTCGCGGTCGGGATCAACACATTGGGGACAATCAATATGTGGGTGGGGGCTTGTGGTGAAATATCACGAAAGGCAGTGACTAACTCATCCTGATAGAGAATATCAGCGGGAATTTCACGCCGAATGATTTTGCTGAAAATCGTTTCTTCTGCCATACCTCATACTCCTTTTATCAATGGGATCTTGCTTAACACGCCTTACTCTGTGAGTTATTACTGAATATCCACGTGAAATAACTGACAAAAATTGTCCGTTGTCTGTTGGGCAAGACGTTCCACATCCACACCTTTAACCACGGCCAAGTATTCAGCAACATCGCGTGTATAAGCAGGTTGATTGGCTTTACCTCGATAGGGTACTGGGGCTAAATAAGGTGAGTCCGTTTCAACCAGGATCCTTTCCAATGGTACATAGCGCGCGGCTTCCCGAATTTGCTCTGCATTACGAAAGGTGACAATTCCGGAAAATGAGATGTACATCCCCATATCCAGTAATTTGCCTGCGGCAGTTTTATCTTCGGTAAAGCAGTGCAGAACACCGCCACAATCAGCAACGCGTTCCTTGGCCAGCAGAGACAACGTATCATCGATCGCTTGCCGAGTATGTACAATGACAGGCTTATTTAATTGTCGACCTAAACTTATCTGTTGGCAAAATGCTTCCTGCTGCTGACTTTTATTATCCTGTTGATAATAATAATCGAGCCCGGTTTCACCAATGGCAATCACACGACTGTCAGTCGCATAATCACTTAATTGCTCAAAGCTCCAGCTTTCATCCTGTAAATTCAGTGGGTGTACACCACATGAAAGCCTAATTTGTTCATAGCCTGCCGTCAATTTTTTTAGGGCTAAATAACTTTGAAGTGTCGTGGCGACACCTAACATAAATCGGACATCACGTCGCTGGGCGTTGTCGATGACCTCATCCAGATCCTGATGCTGTTGTTGATAATCGAGACTATCAAGATGACAATGTGAGTCAACAATAAACATAGTAGGTTCTCTTTCAAATCTTGGGCAACCTTTCCTTTCAGGATAGGCATTTTTCCCAATGTAATAGGACATCCGTTAATAGTAGTTCTGTATTCACTGCTGGTGTAAGTTGTAAGGTTTTTAGGCAGGAGGAGCACACTGCCAATTGTTCCAGTAGCGCACTGATGGTCATTGCTTGCTGCAATAACTCCGCTACATGCATTTTATCCGGGTTACTCAACCACAGGGATTGACCAGACGCGATTTTGACGCCATCAAGTAATAGGGACATCAACCAATGCAGGGATTGAGTCGGTTTGCTGTTATTCAAGACGGACAAGAGCCTGATCGGCTGCCTAACTTCGAGCGCACGTTCGAGTGTCTCACAAAGTTGTTGTCGTTGCAGCCAAAGAGGGCCACTCAGTAGTTGCAATGCGGCCCCCGGTGCCCCCCCTGACAGACGTAATGCACTCAGCAGTTCCTGCTCGGACAGGGAATGGTGACGAGCAAGCCACTGTTGTCCCAGTGCTTCAGCGGGCACAGGGATAGTGATGAGACGACAGCGGCTACGCAAGGTAGCAGGTAAGATCGCCGCCGTGTCTGTCGACAATAAAAACCAACAATTAGCGGGTGGCTCTTCGAGGGTTTTTAATAAGGCATTAACGGAAGCCTCAGTCAATTGCTGAGCGGATTTTATTGCAATCACCCTATTCTTTCCCTGAGCCGGAAAGCAGTTAAGTTGACTCAAGGTGTCTCTTATCGCATCCACGCCAAGACTCTGTTTACCCTCTGGTGCAGCTAACTGTAACCAATCAGGATGATTACCCGCGGCCATAAGTTTACAGCCATGGCAAACGCCACAAACCTTAGTGTCATTTGGGTTAAGGCAAAGTAACCAACGCGCAACGGCATGAATAAGCAGCTCAAGGCCTAAACCTGGCTGGGCTTGCAGTAACATAACCGGTGCTAAATAGCCTTGCTGATGCTGGTGGATCAGCTGTCGATAATAGGATGTTAACCACGGATACCATTGCATCAGGTTGATTCCGCCAGCCAAGTGTGCAATAGCGTGGTGATCTGTTGTTCAACTTGCAAAGGGGATACGTTGGCATTAACCCGCTTGATCGTCGGGTCTGAATCAAGTAACTCAAGATAGCGACGCCGAGTGCGCTCGAAAAAAAGGATCGATTGTTGTTCAATACGATCCAGTGCGCCGCGCCCACGTGCGCGTTGCAATCCCGTATGAGGTTCGACATCCAGATATAAAGTCAGGTCAGGACGAAAATCGCCCAACACCTCTCTTTTTAACCGCAGTAAAAAGTCACGATCGAGACCTCTCCCGCCCCCTTGATAAGCCTGAGAAGATAAGTCATGACGATCGCCAATCACCCACGTGCCTTCAGCTAACGCGGGTTTAATGACGTTTTCAACCAATTGAGCGCGGGCGGCATACAGCATTAATATCTCTGCCTGCTCGGTAATTGGCTCATCATCTAGGCCATTTTTAATTAAATCACGTAACCGTTCGGCCAGTGGCGTGCCACCGGGTTCACGCGTATGAATAATGCGACGGATCCCTTGCTGTTGCAGTATCTGACAAATGATAGCTTGAGCGGTGGTTTTACCAGCACCTTCCAGCCCTTCAATGACAATAAATTTACCTTTCATCCGTTTTGACCTTTTTTACAGTGAGGGAGGAGGCCCTATGAGCATCCCTCTGTGTCGACTGCGTGTTAGCCGATATAACGGGTGACGGGTGGTGCTGCTCTTTTACCCGGTTTTCTTTCACTAGACGATGATTCTGTTTTTTCTCTACTGCCCGCCACTGTTTCACTGCCGTATTGTGCTCTCGAAGATCACGACTGAATGTATGGCCACCTTTACCGTTGGCCACAAAAAATAAATACTGACTGTTGGCTGGATGCGCCGCCGCTTTTAAGGATGCCAATGAAGGGATTGCAATGGGACCTGGTGGTAATCCATTGATTATATATGTATTATAGGCATCCGGCTGCAGAAGATCCTGGCGAGTTAATTTACCTGTATATTTATCGCCAAGGCCGTAAATCACTGTCGGATCCGTTTGTAATCGCATCCCTTTAGTTAATCGATTAATAAATACCGAAGCAATCAGAGCTCGCTCCTCACCCAGTGAGGTTTCTTTTTCAATGAGGGATGCCATGGTCAATAATTGCTCAGGCCCCTGATAGGGAAGATCGGCAGCTCGACTTTGCCACTGTTGATTGAGGGCTGTTTGCATACGCTGATAAGCTCGGTTGAGTAACTCAAGATCGGTCGTGCTCGCCGTATAGGCATAGGTATCTGGATAAAAATGCCCTTCGACTTGTTGCTCTGGCAAATTCATGGTTTTTGCCAACGTCGCCAACGTGTCATCAGTAAGTCGATGTTGCAAATAAGGCGCATTACGCAACGTAGTCAGCCAATCACTGACCTTCAATCCTTCAACCAATCTAACCGGGAACTGTGCTTCTTTGCCTCGCGCAAACACTTTCAACATCTGAGCAATGGTCATTCCAGGCTCTAAGCGGTACGTTCCCGCTCTGAATCCAGCCAATTCAGCGTGAGTCTGCAATAACCAAGCAAACCAGCGTGTTGTTGGCATAATCCCCCTTTGTTGCAAGTCTTGCTGCAACATTTGTCGGTGTGTGCCTGCTGGTAAATGATAGATAAGAGAGGAAGTCAGTAATAACGGCCGAGAGGCTAATTGCTTACTGTAATGGTTTGCTACTAGGATCATAAGCAGCAAGGTAAGAATAAGAGCAATCAAACCGAAGCTGACTATTTTAAGTTTACGCATAATGACTCTGTTCTAATACAAGATGATAGAGGCGCTCACTGAGTTCCCCTCGCGGATAGTACCAGTCATCTATTTTTATCACAGGCAATACTGGCATTAATGCGTTACAGACAAACACCTCATCGGCCTGCTGTAACGCCTCTGGCCGGCACGGTATGACCTGACAAATAAATCCCATCTTGGGTAATAATTTCAACAATAAACGCCGCATGGTACCATTGACGCCACTCTGGGCTAATGACGGCGTATAAATATGCTGGCCCTGACGATAAAACAAATTTGCAGTGCAACATTCAATCACATCGCCATGATGATCTAATACCAGTGCTTCCTGATCCTCATAGTGATCGAGTTCTTGCTTTATCAGTATTTGTTCGAGACGATTGAGATGCTTAATACCCGCCAAGGCTGAGTTACTGCCAAGACGGTAGCCTGAAGTGCGAAGCGTGATGCCCGATTTTTGCCACTGCGCATAATGATGCGGGTAGGCAGAACAACTCACAATACGGCAAGGTTGAACCGCACCCTGACAGCTATAACCCCGTCCTCCGCGCCCTCGGGTAACAATAACTTTTAACACCGCACGATCAGTTGTGGCAGCCAACTGTTGCATTTCATGACGAAGAAGATCCCATTCCGTATAAGGAATAGCAAGCGCTTGGCAATCCTGTTGTAAACGCTGCAAGTGGGCGTTTAAATTATGGATTTGGCCTTGATTGACTAATGCAGTAGTGAAACACCCATCACCAAATTGCAGGCCACGATCAGACGCTGAGATTTGGTCGGTTTGCAAGCCATCTATTAACTGAATCATCAGGTCTCACTGTGTATTGCTTTTTAATAACAAAAGCCCTGTTACGAACTTTTGTTATTTGGACATCTAAATCCGGCGAAAAATCAGAGAACCATTGGTGCCACCAAAACCGAACGAGTTACAGAGTGCATACTCCACCCCTTTAACTTGGCGTGCTTCATGAGGCACAAAATCCAAGTCCAAACCCGGCTCTGGATTATCCAAGTTAATCGTAGGAGGTAAGATCTGATCCCGCAATGCGAGAATAGAAAAAATAGACTCAATGGCACCCGCCGCACCTAATAAATGACCGGTCATTGATTTAGTGGAACTGACCATCACAGAAGTATTCTGACCAAAAATTGCTTTAACGGCCTGAACTTCAGCTTTGTCACCCGCCTGGGTTGAGGTACCATGGGCATTGATATAACCGATTTTTTCAACGCCAAGACCCGCATCGCGTAACGCATGAGCCATTGCTTGAGCCGCACCGCATCCCTTTTCAGGTGGTGAGGTCATATGATAAGCATCACTGCTCATACCGAAACCAACTAACTCAGCATAAATTTTAGCACCGCGACGTTTCGCATGCTCGTATTCTTCGAGAACAACAATACCGGCACCGTCACCCAATACAAAACCATCACGATCCTTATCCCAAGGCCGACTTGCAGCTGCAGGATCATCGTTACGGGTTGACAATGCACGCGCAGCACCGAAACCACCCACGCCAAGTGGCGTACTGCCCTTTTCAGCACCACCTGCTAGCATCACGTCTGCATCATCATAAGCAATCATTCTCGCCGCATGTCCAATATTGTGTACACCTGACGTACAGGCGGTCGCAATACTGATACTTGGTCCTTTGAGACCGAACATGATGGTAAGATGACCGGCAATCATGTTGATGATCGTCGAAGGAACAAAAAATGGACTGATTTTACGGGGACCACCCTGTAACATAGCATTGTGATTATCTTCAATCAGCCCGAGTCCGCCAATACCAGAACCAATTGCTGCACCAATACGGCAAGCATTTTGTTCTGTGACTTGCAAACCGGAGTCCAGCATGGCCTGTACACCAGCAACAACACCATACTGAATAAAGCCATCCATCTTACGTTGTTCTTTACGCGGGAGGATATCTTCACAATTAAAATTTTTGACTAAGCCCGCAAAACGTGTTGCATAGGCACTAGTATCAAAATAGTCGATCAAGTTGATGCCACTCTGACCGGCAAGGAGAGCACTCCAAGTTGACTCTACAGTATTGCCGATAGGAGATAACATGCCAAGACCGGTCACAACTACACGACGCTTAGACACGTATGTCCTCCAGGGAGGAAGTTAGATATGGGATGACCTAAAACTCAGGCGGTCGAATGACCGCCTGAAGGTATTCATTAGCCCTGATGGCTATTGATGTAGTCGATCGCTGCCTGAACGGTAGTGATTTTCTCCGCCTCTTCGTCTGGAATCTCAGTATCAAACTCTTCTTCCAGAGCCATAACCAGCTCAACGGTATCAAGAGAATCAGCACCCAGGTCTTCTACGAAAGAAGCAGAGTTGATCACTTCATCTTCTTTAACACCCAGTTGCTCGGCAATGATTTTCTTAACGCGCTGTTCGATATCGCTCATACTATTTAATTTCCTATCAAAACTCGCTAATGCGAAGGTTTTCGTAGTGTATAAAATGTTGAAAAAGATCCAACCGTTACTCGGCTGTTTCAACCCTCATTTTACTCTATTTTGCCAAGACTTGTACAAAAATGAGTAAAAAAAAAATGATGATCAAACCATATGCATTCCGCCATTGACATGGAGGGTTTCACCAGTGATGTAACCCGCCTCATCAGAAGCCAAAAACATGACTGCACTGGCTATCTCTGCAGGCACACCCAAACGCGCCGCAGGCACAGCAGACAGAATACCTGAACGCTGATCTTCACTTAATGCTTGCGTCATGTCGGTTTCAATAAAACCGGGAGCCACAACGTTTACAGTAATACCACGTGACGCCACTTCCTGCGCCAGTGATTTGCTAAAACCAATCAAACCCGCTTTCGCTGCCGCGTAGTTCGCTTGGCCCGCATTACCCATAGAACCAACAACTGATCCTATGGTAATGATCCTTCCGGCACGCTTCTTCATCATAGCACGCAATACGGCTTTAGATAATCTGAACACTGATGTCAGGTTGGTATCAAGAATATCTTGCCACTCATCATCTTTCATTCGCATCAGCAGATTGTCGCGTGTCACACCGGCATTATTAACCAGAATATCAATTTCGCCAAATTCTTGCCGAATATTTTGTAAAACTTGATCAATCGATTCCGAATTGGTGACATTCAATACCACACCTTTACCTTGACTGGCAAGATAGTGGCTTATCGCTTCGGCACCGCTCTCACTGGTGGCTGTCCCAATCACAAAAGCACCTGAAGCACTCAATTTTTCAGCAATCGCCCGGCCAATACCACGGGTTGCGCCAGTAACTAAAGCAATTTTACCATTGAAGCTCATGTTTTTCCTCTTATTTTTTAGCAATAGCACTATTCAATGAGGCAAGGTCGTTCAACGCGCTGGCTGTTAAGCTGTCATCAATACGCTTTGTCAGTCCAGTCAATACCTTACCTGGGCCAACCTCATATAAATGTTCAATACCCTGTTGTGCCAGTCGTTGGACTGTTTCAGTCCAGCGTACTGGGTTGAATAATTGCGCAACCAGTGCTTGTTTAATTTGTGACGCGCTACCGGCTAAGGTCACATCCACATTATGGATCACGGGAACCTGTGGCTGATTAAATGTCACCGTGGCTAAATATTCTGCTAATTTTTCAGCTGCCGGTTTCATCAAGGCGCAATGAGAGGGGACACTGACCGGCAAAGGGAGTGCACGTTTCGCCCCTGCTTGCTTACAGGCTTCACCCGCTCGCTCAACCGCAGCTTTCTCACCAGCAATCACAACTTGACCGGGAGAATTGAAATTGACAGGCGCCACAACCTGACCTTGAGCCGCCTGTTGGCATGCATAACGAATGGCCTCATCCTCCAAGCCGATAATAGCTTGCATGGCACCTTGGCCTTCTGGTACGGCTTCTTGCATCAGTTTACCGCGTAATTCGACCAATCGGATTGCATCGGCAAAATCAATCACTCCGGCGCAAACTAAGGCTGAATATTCACCTAAACTGTGGCCCGCCATAACTTGAGGCTGAACCCCACCTTGTTGCAACCATAAACGATAAATCGCAACGGAGGCAGCCAGTAAAGCAGGCTGGGTCTGCCACGTTTTATTTAATTCTTCAATGGGCCCTGATTTCACGAGCTGCCATAAATCATATGACAGTACCTCACTCGCTTGCGCAAAGGTCTGTTCAATCATTGGAAAATGTTCAGCCAGTTCTGTAAGCATGCCGACTGTCTGAGATCCCTGTCCGGGAAATACAAAAGCAAACGTTGTCATGATTGGTTCCTATTATTAAAAACGGACTAATGCCGAACCCCAAGTGAAACCACCGCCAAAGGCTTCCAGCAAAATCAACTGTCCGGGTTTAATCCTGCCATCCCGAACCGCTTCATCAAGCGCTAAGGGCACAGAGGCCGCAGAGGTATTACCATGACGATCTAAGGTTACGACAACCTTATCCATTGTCATACCTAATTTTTTAGCCGTTGCATTAATAATTCGTAAATTAGCTTGATGCGGAACTAACCAGTCGAGCTGTTGTTTCTCAATGTGATTAGCCGCGAGTGTCTCAGACACAATGTTCGCCAATTCGGTAACGGCGACTTTAAACACTTCATTACCAGCCATAGTTAAATAACAGGGTGAATCGTTCATTTGAGGCTGTTGGTTGGATAATGCGAGCAATTGACCATATTGGCCATCCGCGTGCAAATGCGTCGACAAGATCCCTGGCTGTTCACTGGCACTTAAGACAACCGCACCGGCACCATCACCAAACAGAATAATCGTGCCTCTGTCATTAGGATCCAGCATCCGTGATAAACAATCGGCACCCACAACCAGTACGTGTTGCACCATACCAGATTTAATGTATTGATCGGCAACACTCAACGCATAAGTAAACCCCGCACAAGCCGCGGCCAAATCAAAAGCAGGACAAGACTGAATACCCAGTTTTTGCTGGATCATACAAGCAGAACTAGGGAAAGCATGAGATGACGTGGTTGTCGCAACAATAATCAATCCCAGATCAGAAGCAGAGAGACCCGCCATATCAATCGCACGGCATGCCGCTTCATATCCCATGGATGCCACGCTATCCCGAGGTGCAGCAATCCGACGCTCCCGGATCCCTGTACGGGTGACGATCCACTCATCACTGGTATCGACCATCTTTTCGAGATCGGCATTGGTCCGGATTTGCTGTGGCAGATAACTGCCTGTACCTTTAATTTTACTAAACATTTAAGCTGTATCACTCCTGGCTATTACGGTTTGCAGTCGGTCTGCAATTTTCGCAGGGATCTGAGCCTGCATGGCATGCACTGCCTGCTCGATAGCCGCTTTGAATGCCTGCTGATTGGCGTTACCATGACTTTTAATCACAGTATTGCGTAAACCCAACAATGGCGCACCATTGTAAATCTCAGGATTAACAGAACCCAGCTGTTTGACAAAGCGTTTTTTTATTAGCCGAGTAATAAGACCGCTAAACAATCCAACTTTTCTTATGTTATTGCCCTGACTATTTAGCAGCAAATTGAGGACACCTTCAAGGGTTTTTAGCGCGATATTGCCTGAAAATCCCTCACACACCAGCACATCGGCTTGGCCCTGTAACAACGCATTACCTTCAAGAAATCCGATGTAATGCATCTCCGTTTGCTTGGCTAAATGTCTTGCTGCATCACGCACTGCATCCGGCCCTTTATCAGGCTCATGTCCCATATTCAATAAGGCGACCCGAGGGCGTTGGATATGTAAAACTTGCTCGGCATAGACCGCGCCCATCATGGCAAACTGAAGCAGCATCTGACTGTCAGCTTTAATGTTTGCGCCCAGATCCAATACCACGGTCTGTCCCCGATGAGTGTGAGGCACAACGCTCATTAATGCAGGACGTTTAATGCTTTCAAGCCTTTGAATGATCCGTGTAGCCAGTCCCATTAGCGCCCCTGTGTTACCGGCACTGACACAGGCCTCCGCGACCCCGTGCTTAACCAGTTCAAGGGCAATACGCATCGAACTGCCGTCGCCATATTTGACCGCCCTTGACGGCTTATCATCACTTGCGATAACAGACTCCGCCTCAACCAGCGATAATCGTCGCCTGATCTCAGGATCTGCTTTGGTAAGTAATGGCTTGATAACTTCGGAACGTCCGACAAGATGGATGGTTAAAAAACGATGACAAGCCAGTGCCTGCAAAACTGCAGGCACTGTCACGCAAGGACCGAAGTCCCCGCCCATGGCATCGACTGCCAAGGACAAACGTGTCAAGGTAAGACCTTGTATTCTCGTAAGGAAATTATTTGTTAATTACCTTACGGCCACGGTAATAACCATCAGCGGTTATGTGGTGACGCAGATGAGTTTCACCAGAAACTTTATCTACAGACAGAGCAGCAGTAGTTAATGCATCATGTGAACGACGCATACCACGCTTAGAACGTGTTGGTTTGTTTTGTTGTACGGCCATGGACCTTACTCCTATTTGTTACGCTTTAAACTGGCTAATACGGCAAATGGGTTTGGTTTTTCTGCAGTCGCAGGCAATTCGCCAAATACCATGTCCGCCTCGGACACTTCACAGTGTTCAGAATCATGTACCGGTACCACGGGTAAGGTGAGAATAATTTCATCCTCAATTACCGATAGCAGATCAACTTCGCCAAATTCATCGACTTCGATCGGCTCATAGCCTTCCGGTAAAGCTTCAGCCTGCTCGCTATCACGAACAGGACTAAAGGTATAACTCACGTGCACTGCACGTGTAAAGGGCTGATTACAACGCTGACATGCCAGTGTCACTGACACTCCAGCCGTGCCCTTGAGTACAGCGAGCCGTTGGTTATCAATGATAAACGACATCTCGCCTTGGATTTCACTGTCGACACTCACAACCGACTCAGCTAAACGCGACATCTGTGCGGCAGTATACACGCCCTGATAGTCTAGGCGCTTTTGTGCAGCACGATGTAAATCAATTGTCAGGGGTAATTTTACATTTTGCATAGGGCGCGCATATTAACTTTGTAATTAAGCAGAGTCAAAGAAAAAGGCCTTTAATAGACAATTTCCCGTATATTATTCGCAACCCGCCCATTATATCGTTTAAAATGGCAGATACAAATTCTCTGTCAATTATACTTAAAATATGTCGCAATCACTGATTTTAGCTTCATCGTCACCGGCTCGCCGCGCCCTGATGGATAAACTCGGCTTGCCCTACCAAGCCCTCTCTCCGAATATTGATGAAACCGCCCATGACGGTGAAACTGCTGAGCAACTGGTGACGCGTTTGTCACGTGAGAAAGCGCAGGCACTTGCCGCAGACTTTCCTGCCAGTTTAATTATTGGTAGTGATCAGTGCGGGACTTTAGGATCCGTGTTACTGGGTAAGCCTGGCACCCATGATAAGGCCGTGCAACAGCTTAAGGCCTGCCGAGGGCAGACAATCACATTTTACACCGGCCTTGCCCTTTACTGTCACGAACAAAACATCAGTTGGCAGGGTTACGAAACATTTGACGTCAGCTTCCGGACATACAGTGATGCTGAAATAGCGGGTTACTTAAAAAAAGAACAGCCCTTTCACTGCGCCGGCAGTTTTCAGGCAGAAGGATTGGGGATCTGTTTATTTTCAAAATTGCAAGGCCGGGATCCCAATACATTGATTGGTCTCCCATTAATGTTACTCTCTGACGTATTACGCCAAATGGGAATCAATCCCTTACTGGACTGAACGTCACCGTTTAAGCATGACACGTCCGTAATCGGTTTAAGCAGCGCTCAAGGTGAGTATCCAGGGGCGCCGTTAAGCGCATTTTCTCTCCGCTCACCGGATGAATAAAAGTTAGCGCCGCGGCATGCAAAAAGAGACGATTCAACTCAGTGCCTGCCAGTACGTGATCAAATTGCCGGTCACCATAACGATCATCGAATGCAATAGGATGGCCTGCGTGCAAAGTATGTACCCTGATCTGATGGGTCCGGCCTGTTACGGGACTGGCCTTAATTAAGGTCGCAAAATCAAAACGTTGCTCAACTTTAAACTGAGTTTCTGACGGTTTGCCTTCACTGCTGACCCGAACAACCCGTTCACCACTTTGTAAAATGTTCTTCAGCAAAGGGGCTTTCACTGATTTGATGTGCGCAGGCCAATTGCCGCGGACTAAAGCTAAATACTCTTTTGACATGCCTTTTTCGCGTAATTGCTGATGCAAATGACGTAAGGCAGAACGTTTTTTGGCAATCAGTAATAAACCCGAGGTCTCTCTATCCAGTCGATGCACTAACTCCAAAAATCGTGCTTCAGGCCGCAGTGCGCGTAATGCTTCAATCACACCAAAATTCAGCCCACTGCCGCCATGCACGGCCGTACCTGAGGGTTTATTAAGCACCAGCAACACGTCATCCTCGTAAATGACCGCCTTATCCAAGGCGGCCACTTTATCAAGGTGCGGGGAAAGCTCAGCCTGATCTCGCTCCGCAGTTCTCACCGGCGGAATCCGTAACTGATCGCCGACTTGCAACTTGTACTCAGGCTTGATCCGTTTTTTATTTACCCTAACCTCACCTTTACGCAAGATCCGGTAAATCATACTTTTTGGTACCCCTTTTAACTGGGTACGTAAAAAATTATCGATTCGCTGTCCATCTTGTTCGGTGCTGATAGCGAAATAGTGAACACCGTGATTTTCTGTTTTCATAGCCTAATTGTAAAATGAGTGGCGCATCCATGCCAGTGTTAATAAGCGAAAAGCATACTATTAAAATCTCACCTTTACAGCAATAATTGGATAACACTGCTACAATTTTAGTCTGCATATAGAAATAATTACGCAAAAAAGCGCATGCTAACAAAAGTCACCTTGCTATATCAGGGCGACAAATGGAATAATGAGAATGTTTTGCAGAAGAGTCGACTCTGTTTAAAACAGCATTACGTTTTTACCCGCTTAGTGGGGACGCAGCAATGGCATAAGACGTCACACTCGGTGATTTTATATGGGCTACGGGTTCAGTCCGGATAGTCGAATTGTTTTTTTTATTGCAACGAACAATTCACTAGGTTCTGTTATGAATATCAAAAAAACAGACCCCCGATCAGTTTGGCGCTTCTTGAGCGATAATGACAGCCGTGAGGCTGACTGGCTTGCCTGAAATCACGAAGCCATCGGGATAATTATCTGGAATTCAATTGAACTCAACGCCTTGTCTATGATGAGAAAGACGAGAACATGAAATGAAAAGAATGTTAATAAACGCAACTCAACAGGAAGAGTTGCGTGTTGCACTGGTAGATGGACAGCGCTTGTATGATCTTGACATTGAAAGTCCAGGACACGAGCAAAAAAAAGCAAACATCTATAAAGGTAAAATTACCCGAGTAGAACCCAGTTTAGAAGCGGCATTTGTTGACTATGGCTCGGAAAGACATGGTTTCCTCCCCCTGAAAGAGGTGTCACGCGAATACTTCCCCTCGCGTTACAGCTCAAACGGCCGTCCAAATATTAAAGATATTTTGCGCGAAGGTCAGGAAGTCATTGTACAGATTGATAAAGAGGAACGCGGTAACAAAGGCGCAGCTTTAACTACCTTTATCAGCTTGGCAGGCAGTTATTTGGTCTTAATGCCCAATAATCCCAGAGCTGGGGGCATCTCACGCCGTATTGAAGGGGATGATCGCAGTGAATTAAAAGAGGCCTTGGCCGCATTGAATATTCCTGAAGGGATGGGGCTTATCGTTCGTACTGCCGGTGTCGGTAAATCGGCAGAATCCTTGCAATGGGATCTCAATTTCAGAGTCAAACATTGGGAAGCCATCAAAAAAGCCGCCGAGCATCGTCACGCCCCCTTTCTTATCCATCAAGAAAGTAATGTGATCGTCAGGGCATTCCGTGATTATCTTCGCCAAGACATTGGCGAGATCCTCATCGATAATCCCAATGTGTTAGACTTAGCGAAACAACATATCTCAGCCTTGGGGCGTCCAGACTTTACCAGTAAAATTAAACTCTACTCGGGTGAAATCCCACTGTTCAGTCATTATCAAATTGAATCACAAATTGAATCTGCCTTTCAGCGTGAAGTGAGATTACCTTCAGGGGGATCCATTGTTATTGATAGCACTGAAGCACTTACCGCAATTGATATCAACTCAGCACGTTCAACGCGTGGTGGCGATATTGAAGAAACCGCCTTTAATACCAATCTTGAAGCGGCTGACGAAATCGCCCGTCAACTCAGACTACGCGATTTAGGCGGATTAATTGTCATCGACTTCATTGATATGTCCCCTATCCGCCATCAACGTGCGGTAGAAACTCGATTACGTGAAGCGGTCCGCCAAGATCGTGCTCGTATCCAAATAAGTCATATTTCAAGATTTGGTCTACTTGAAATGTCGCGTCAACGGTTGAGTCCTTCATTGGGTGAATCCAGTCACCATGTGTGCCCACGCTGTAGCGGGACTGGAACTGTCCGCGATAATGAATCGTTAGCCTTATCTATTCTTCGTCTGATTGAAGAAGAAGCATTAAAAGAAAACACCAAAGAAGTTCATGCGATTGTGCCAGTCCAAGTTGCCTCTTATCTGCTGAATGAGAAAAGAGCCGCGGTGACCGCAATTGAAGCACGTCAAGACGGTATACGTGCGGTCATTGTGCCCGATCACAATATGCAGACACCGCATTATCAAGTACTACGTGTTCGTAAAGGTGAAGAGACACAGACCCTCAGCTACAATATTCCCAAACTCTTGGAGTCTGACGCTCCCAGCGGACAACTTGAGGAAAATGCAGAACGTCGCAGCCGTGAACAACCGGCTTTGGCAACCTTTGCGTTATCCGCGACACCACCAGACAGCAATGAAAAAGCACAAAAAACGGGTAAAAATGGCTGGATATTTAGTCGTGTAACTCGCTATCTCACCAAGCTTTTTGTTCAAGACAAGCACGAAAATAACGCTGATAGTCAGGTTTCGGTCATCACGGAGACCGCGCCTCGTTCTGGTAATGAAAACCGTAATGAACGTTACAATCACCGCAGAAATTCACGTTTTGATAAAAATGATCGTAATACTCAAAGCCGTGAATCCAATCATACGAACAAAGACGATAACCGTCGAAATAATAGACGGCAAGCCCCGGTAAATGAGGAAAAAGTTGACAAACCGCAAACCACTACGCGTCAATCCACACCGTTGACCGAAGAACAGCGTCAACAGCGTGAGCAGCAACGTCGTGAACAACGTGCAGAACGTCAGCGTCGTCGTCAAGAAGAAAGACGCCAGCAGATCGAAGCCAAAAAGGCCGAGGTGGTGACTGAAGACAAAGAAAGCTTGATTGAGGATGAGGGCAAAACGAAAACTCAACCAACAGTGATGCCTCGTCGTAAACCGCGTCAGTTGTCACAGAAAATACGTACCAGCAACACAGAATTATTAGGACAGGTGAAAACGGAATCCATTATCACTGAGACCACGTTACCGAGTGCAACCGAGGTAGAGCAAAGTCATCATGATACTGAAGAGAGATCACCATCACTTAAAATGGGGCGGCAAAATGAGTCCACTAACTTAGACACGGATCAGCAACCACGGCGTTCTCGTCGTTCTCCGCGCCATCTTCGAGTCAGTGGCCAACTGCGCCGTCGTTATCGTGATGAGCGGTATCCAAACAATACCGTGATGCCATTAGCACAAGCCGCGGCCTCCCCTGAACTTGCCTCTGGCAAAGTTTGGGTCAACTATGCTGCCTTGTCAGCACAGAATGTCCAAACAGAGAACAAGGTCACTGATAATGCACCACTCAATGTAGCAATTAAAGTTGAGATCCCTTCGGCGTCACCTGAACAGTTGCAGCCGGCCGCAACTGTACCTCAAACTGAGCCACAACAAAGCAACAAATGGGTTGAGTTGAGTGGTTCTCATCACAATGAAAATCCTGTTAAGCCAGTACCCGAACAACACAGCGATAAGGATGCAACTCAGCATGTTCCCCCTGTAGAGGCAGAAGTTAAAACAACAATCCTACCTCTGACAAACCAAGAAAACACTGAGCTGCAGACGACCAAAGGTGACACACACACTCACCGTTATCGTGGGATGAGCACAGCTCCTGCTACACTGGCCCCAGCTCCTGCGATAGTCGCCGTGCCATTGCCGGCAGGTTTATGGCAACGTGAGAAATTGGTGTTTGAAGGAAAAGGTCGTGCAGGCGGCCATAGTGCATCGGACAGTTCAAGTTCTCCAGTGACGAAAGCCTGATACTGTTTTCACGTAAAAAACCTGCCTAACCATGGCAGGTTTTTTTATGATCTAAAAGTAGCATCGAGTAATCACGGTTAATAAAAAGACAAGACTTTACGCCCAGCCGAGAGCGAGTCGCTTCTCGACTCTTCTCTCCATCCTTCCTATATTGATATTTTTAAAAAGATGGCACGCGGTGATCTGCCTCCATAAACCAACGTTGGCATTGCTGTTCTTGTTCAAGGGATAAAGTTGCAATCAGCCAATCAGCCAATCAGCCAATCAGCCAATCAGCCAATCAGCCAATCAGCCAATCAGCCAATCAGCCAATCAGCCAATCAG
>NZ_KI912487.1:453814-459478 GCF_000518745.1 Phaseolibacter flectens ATCC 12775
CAATCAGCCAATCAGCCAATCAGCCAATCAGCCAATCAGCCAATCAGCCAATCAGCCAATCAGCCAATCAGCCAATCAGCCAATCAGATTTTATCTTAAGGAGGGCCTCAATCAACCCATTTCTAGGAAGAATGAAGCGTTATACCGAAGTTTTTCTGACGAAATCTTTCAGTCTAAAACCACATAGGCCGAGAGTGATAAAATACGCTAACATCCCGGCAAGACAGACAGCCGCTAAGCGGATGATTCGAATTGCCATACTTCCCGCACTCCAATCAGGTATCAAAGTAAGAAGCCCATACAATAATCCCGCCATAACAAGTGCAGCAAAACCGATCCGCCCTAAGAAAGCAAACCAGCGTTGCTGGGGCTGATAATACCCTTTCTTGCGTAAATTCCAATACAGTAATAGTGCATTAAAACAGGCACCGAGGCCGATAGAAAGAGATAAACCTGCATGGTGCAAAGGGCCGATAAAAAGCAGATTCATGACTTGTGTTAGGATCAGGGTCACCATGGCGATCCTGACGGGGGTTTTAATATCTTGACGTGAATAAAACCCCGGCGCCAGAACCTTAATCATAATAATTCCCACTAAGCCCACGGCGTATGCAAGCAATGCGTGCTGGGTCATGAGTGCATCAAATGCACTGAATTTACCATATTGAAATAATGAAACCGTTAACGGCCCAGCCAAAATAGCCAGTGCGATGGCACACGGCAGCGCCAACATCAGACACAATCTCAGCCCCCAATCCAGTAGCGTTGAATACTCAGTGCTCTGGCCAGAAGAAACACTTCTTGATAAGGATGGTAGCAAAATCGTGCCAAGCGCAACCCCTAACACACCTGAAGGAAATTCCATAATGCGGTCAGCATAATACATCCATGATACGGAGCCTGAAGCCAAAAAAGAGGCAAAAATGGTGTTGATAATTAAAGATATCTGACTCACAGATACGCCTAATATTGCTGGCCCCATTTTTCGGATCACTTTCCACACCCCACGATCATGCAAATTGACTTTAGGTAACACCAACATACCAATCTGTTTCAAGTAAGGTAACTGGTAAAGAAACTGTAGCACTCCCCCCGTGAAGGTTGCCCATGCCAGCGCCTTGATAGGGGGATGAAAATAGGGGGCGGCATACAAAGCAAACCCTATCATACTGATATTGAGTAAGGTTGGCACAAAGGCAGGAACAGAAAAACGATTCCAAGTATTGAGGATCGCGCCAGCTAAAGAAGAAAGCGAGATCAGTAAAATATAAGGGAATGTGATGCGCAATAATTGGCTAGTCAGCGTAAATTTTTCCGGTGTATCGGTAAACCCCGGTGCGGTAAGATAAATAACCCAAGGAGCAGCAATCATCCCAACCACCGTCACCAAGGCTAAAACTAAGGTCAGTAACCCCGCAATATAGGTGACAAATAACCGTGTTGCTTCTTCACCCTGCTGCTGCTTGTATTCGGCAAGGATCGGAACAAATGCCTGTGAGAATGCACCTTCAGCAAAAATGCGCCGGAGTAAATTGGGTAATTTGAAAGCGACAAAAAATGCATCGGTTGCGATGCCTGCACCAAAAACCCGTGCCACAATTGCATCACGGGCAAATCCCAGCACGCGAGACACCAGAGTCATTGAACTGACAGCAGCCAGTGATTTAAGCAAATTCATGATAATTAAGACCCAATTTCAAAATAAACACGTTTCAACCGTGAGTACCCCCAACGCTTGATCCAACACCATCTGCACTTTTCAAACCATTTACCATCGACACACTGTCATTTTTGGAACAGCTGTCATCGCTATATGAATTAATAGCTGGGATGGGGTCATACTAACACATTCTGAGCAAGCTATTGTATGGACGCATTAGGTTAACAGCTAAATTTAGTTTTAATCATCGGATCTCGTGGCCATTGGGGCAATGATATGTTCAGCTTATTCTAAAACATCGCGTTATCACGACGAATAACAATCATATTTTTTCAGCCTAACAGAGGCTCCGTGCTGAAAGCCCTGATCCACATCATCACGACCTTATTCTTAAACATATCGTATAAATGAGGCGGCAGTCACCTGGTCGTATCGATAAATTGATACAGTGGGACTGTTGATTTTCTTCAGGACGGTTAACCGCTTTACAATTCCTATGCCAAACCGTTGAGATGCCCCCTCTTGACCATTAGCACATTTCAATAAGGACTATTCCAAACAAATCGCCAATTTGCGAAAAAAAAACCCCATAAATGATTGTGTTGAGAAATTGGTTAGATATAATACCGAAAATAAAGCGTAACCCGCCCAGAAATCTACCATTGATTATTTTTCCATTGAGCTATTTTTATAATTAGTTAACATAATGAATTATAAATAAACTTATTATAAAAATACCCTGATACACGTTGTGTTTAATCATAACATCTACGATAAGAATAATTCACTTATGATAAGCTTAATCATTGATAAAACAGACCGTTTTTTTGCATTAGGTATGGAAAAATTATTAGAACAACATTTAAAAGAAAAATTCAACGGTTTAAGCTTCAAAAATGAAAACGACCGTAATGACTTAAGAATAATTATTGCTGAAAGTCACCTTACAATCAGTTTAGGTGACGTTAACCATGATAACAACAAGTATATTCACATCCCTTTTTTCTATAAAAAACGCTCAACACATTTAATTTTGGATAAAATAATATCGCTAATCTATTTTATCGATGAAAAAAAGAACACAATTAAAAATAGAAATGATGTATTAAATATGCTTGGTAATAACAAATATAAACAATTATCTCTGAGTGAAAGAGAACTCCTCTGCGCGCTTGGCTCCGGTGAAAGTATAAATTCAATTGCATTGAGAACTCAACGCGCAATTAAAACTGTGCAAACACACTATCGTCATGCATGCATGAAACTAGGTGCAATCAATCAAGCAGAGGTACTTACTTTTGCTCGTTTCATTCATAGCAAAAATAATGATGACCTCTGCATCTTAATTACATAATAAAGAATAATTTTATTTAAACAATAACATCATCATCAAGAAAAGCATTAGATTTTTCGTTAATGTTAAGCCTTGTTTTGAAGGCTAATTCTATGGGTGTGGGTTGCCAATATATTAAACCGGAGATATTAATCACCAAAACGCCAGGTTGTTTGTCATTAAACTGCCAATCTTCATCAAATCCAACTCTCAGTGATGCTGGGATGATCCGAGGCTCAAATCTTAGCAAGGCTATTTTTATATTCTTTATTATCAACTCATTACGATCATCATTATTAATTTCATTTAGTATATCTTTTCGACATAATCCAAACCCATAATTCGGTGGGATACCATAATTAATCACTGAACCTGCCACATAATAATATTTAGATAAAGGAAAGCTTTCATTATCATTATCGTGTTGTAGTAATAAATTAATTTCACTGATAATTATATCTCGAAGCTGGTGCTTACTGGGGGGGCGATAACGATCAACGAGACTTGATGGTTCATGATCAATCAGTCGTTGTAACAAAGTCGGCGGATATTGTTCGAGTGTCATTGTCACCTCATCTTAATCATTAATAAGGATACTATCAATCTCTGTAATTGGAAACTCACCTTTATCAGTAATGTACATTTTCCTGCCTTGAGCTAACACATTATATGCACTGACCTCTTGCCAATCAGTTTGCTTACTGAGCTTATGAATCGCCTCATCACCTATTTTTATTGGATATCGTGCGGGGATATAACCATTATATACCTTACCTTCGATACTAACTGAACCACTCATCCAAACCAAATGTAATAAATTTGTCGGTGCATTAATGGTGATATGCTCGATATTTTCAAACGGCAACCAACGATATCCACCAGCAAAAATAAACTCAAATACCGGCCCTATCCGGCTATCACTGTCTGCAATCCAATCGAAACTCCCTATCCTAGGCGAATCACCTGATGTCTCTGGTATTGCTGAAAATGCATGTTCTCTCAAGGCGTCCGCCTGTGCTATATGATTATCAGACAAAGATTGGTTCGCTTGGTTTTGTAATTTTATCCATTCGGGTTCCTCTTTACCAAATAAAGTGGGAGCTTTATGACCTGCAAGTATTTCTACACGTAAGAATTCACTCAATATCAGATTTTTGAATAGCTCCGATTGCTGATTGTCCCCCTTCTCCATCAAGGCCATCGTTGTAATTTGCTGTAACGCTTTTTCATAATCACCATTGATACAATTCAAATTAATTAATGCGTTTCTAAAATGGAGGTCTTGAGGATGTTGCTTCACATTTTCAGCCATTTTTTTTATCGTATCGTCGATATTTGTTGATTGCATTAATTGAGATAACCTATCTAGTCCGTTCATTTTTAATCCTATTCGTAGGTACTATCCAAACTGACTTTAAAAAAGTCTTCCAATATAAGGTCAGGCAAGACCTCTGAGCTTATCTCTTCATCGGTATCATCAGACACAAGCGAAAGAATTTCTTTTCTATTTTCTATGGTTTCGTTAAAAAACTCATCATTCAATATATCCCCTTCTATCTCTTTGAAGAACAAGGCACCAAGGTTGTCGACACCTAATATGCAAGAAGTCAGTGTTTTGTCTTTGACTTTTTCATTCAAACCAATAAAAAATTCCTCTTTAGCCAAAATGGCTTTATTGATTCTGCGGCCACTGTAATCACGGCCTTGTTCTTTGAGTAAAATATATTGACTAAATTCACTGCGTAATTCATTAATAACATCTTGCTCAACATCACTATCATCAGTGTATTGTAATGAGCGTATTCGTTTAAACCCACCAAACCCGGGTAACTCTGTTTTATCCTTATTTAAAGATAAAGAACGCCACTGGTCGATAGTATTTAATTCCGTAGGTGACAGTGAATACGGCTTACTATCTTCATCAATCATCAATCGGCAGGTTAATTTATAGTGTCCCGCCTGTAGGATACAGCCGTCATATAATCGTGATACACTATTTATCGGGATCCTTTTATCATCGATTAGGCAGGTAAAATAGGGGCTTTTGTTAACCATCACGACCAACTCACCACTCCAATAAAACAGAATTACCTGCCTATCAATATGCTGATTGTCTGTAAGAAACTGACCGTTCATCATATCGAAAGCAATAACATTATCTCGGTGATATGTTTTGGCAATGCTGATACTCAGTCCAGTTCTAGGCCAATCAACATCTATCCGCATTATTATCCTCCTATGTAAACATCAGCTGAACCCGATACTGTCGGTGACGCGTGATTAATCACATCTCCCATTCTTCCTGCGGGAATATTATGAACAAAAACACTACTAGAATTACCGGGTAGCGCCGCCGGTATGGTATTGACAAAAACGGTAGGGGTACCAGATGCAATCGGTAGACCTATTGCTGTTGCATCGCCTAAACGTGCTGCAGGTTTCAATGCTGTCATCTTCTCGCCTTAATTTTAAACCTAATGTGAATGAAATAAACCAGACCCGTCCCTGATGGTCTGGCAAACTGTAGTTAATCCCAAATAATGGTTGATTCAATTGGTTCAAATGTTGGTATTGGTGCTGGCGTCGGTGCCGGTGTTGGTGCTGGCGTCGGTGCCGGCGTTGGCGCTGGCGTCGGTGCCGGTGTTGGCGCTGGCGTCGGTGCCGGTGTTGG
>NZ_KI912487.1:459636-591518 GCF_000518745.1 Phaseolibacter flectens ATCC 12775
GCTGGCGTCGGTGCCGGTGTTGGCGCTGGCGTCGGTGTCGGTGCTGGCGTCGGTGTCGGTACTGGCGTTGGCGTTGGTGCCGGCGTTGGCATCGGTGCAGGTGTCGGTGTCGGCTGCGGCGGCAATGTCGGTTGCGGTGGCAACGTCGGCTGCGGTGGCAACGTCGGCTGCGGTGGTAACGTCGGATCTGGCACTGGCTCTGGTTTAGGTGGATTGCACGGGCAGAACGGAGGCAATGGCAATACGATCCCCGGAATAGCAATGAAAAATTTAAATGTCAAGCCTGGCAGCCCCGGAAAACTCAACGCTTGGGTGCCAATCGCTGAACCACAGCCGCCGCCACCGGCAACGCAACAATCGTCAGATGGATTGAGGTGTACTTCCCCCCCCTGAATGATCACTTGGTCATCAGCAATTAATTTTATGCTTCTGGCTCTGAGTACCAGTTCACTTCGAGTGACTTGTTGATTATTGATATGCTGAAGCACATGAGCGGCATCAATCGTTGAATTAACCGCTGCATTGTAGGTTGTCGTTAATGCCCCTATGTAAGTAATATTTGAAGCACCTTTGAGTTCTTGAGTATACAACCCCTCTACAACATGGGAATGCGCGCCTTGAAATTTGGTAAGTGCAGCGCCCGTTACTGTTTCAGTATGAGTTCCATTGATGGTTTTTACATGTGGGCCAGTGATTGTCACGTTTTTATTTCCCGTGACTGTTTCTGAATGTATACCGAATGTCGTCAGCTTATAATTTGCATCGACCTGCATCTCGTGGGATAATTTTACATTCTGAACAGACTGCCCTTCAATCGTATGCTCGTGTCTGCCTTTCACGTTAATCATACGGTTGCCGTCGACCGTCAATTGATGGTCTGCGCCAATATGGTGAAATTCATTCAACTTTGTATAACGTTGCATTGTTCTTTCTGCCTGCTCCCAATACATCTCGGAACCAGGGATATCATCAAATCTGACGCCATTATAATTGTTTGTCTGTCCTCCCACCGAGCGCGTAATGAAACCACTCTGTGTTTTGTTGGCCGGCAACTCCCAAGGCGGCATGGTCGTACTATTGTACAAACTGCCTAACACAAGGGGGCGATCCGGATCACCATTAATAAAATCGACGATCACCTCATGTTTAACACGCGGAATTGAGATCCCGCCAAACTGATTACCTGCCCATGGTTGATTGACTCGGATCCAGCATGAATCCTGTTCCGTATTGTTACCGTAGCGATCCCACAAGAAACGAACCTTGATACGGCCATACTTATCTGTCCAGATATCCTCCCCTGGTGGTCCTACAACGATGGCGGTTTGAGGGCCAGTGGTTCGTGGTTTAGGTATAGTCTGGGGATGTCGATACTGTACTTTAGCCGGTTGAACAGTAAAATTACATTTAACATCATAAGATGGCTCAAGTTGACTACTCTCTGTTCGCTCTTGTATTTTAATATGACTTCGTAGGACAAGGTATTCCTGATTTGCTTCTATAATGGGATGATTTTTTAATATAAAAAGCATACCGCAGCTGATGTATAAAATTGCACCTTCCCCTTCGGCTCGAGTTCCCAGAGCATAACGTTCTTGCTGTCTAATTTCTGAAAACTGGTCACCGACAGAGATATCTTCATAATTTCCAGGCCAATCGTATATCTCAAAGTGAGAGAAAGAGGTATTTCTTCGGTGAGAATAAGACGACTCAAGGCTAGTCCGGGATTTTGTAAAATCATAATCATTAGTTACCCAGCGTCCTGAAGTAATAGACTGCTGGTAAGCAAATGAATAGATATACATATCCTTGAGTTTAGGCTTATTATCGTGAAAGAAAATTTTACGATAATCTTTATTTTGGGAATAGCGGTGGCCACTAACTCCATCGACCAAAACCAGTGTGTGCTCACCATTTTGATGCTCAAAAAACCAATAGATACCCCACTTTTCCATTAGGCGAGCAAGGAAAGCAAAATCAGTCTCCCCGTATTGCACTTGGAAAGTTAAAGGTGGATAGGTACTGATGAAACGTTTAACGAATTTGAAGGGATATTCTGATAAGACTTCAGTAAGAATATCCTCCACAGATTTATGCTGAAATATCTTAAAGTCAGTCGTGAGGTCAGCAAGATAAAACCAAGGCCGCAAAATAAATTCATAAGTACAATGCCGTTTACTCCGATGAACAAATCGCGCCTTCTCGACAATCCCTGTGATTTCACGGCGACCATGGAGCATATCCTCTTTTGTTAAACTTAAATTTTCTTTAGGATGAATTAAACTTTCTTCAATGTCTCCACTTTCCCCACTTGATTGACCCGGTTCAATTAATACAGTTAAAAATTTACCTATCATGTCGTTGATAGGGATATTGCTCATCATTTCTTCAGGTGCATTTAAATGATCGGGGGTTTTTGCCACCAATTTATAGCTAAAAAGTGTTGATAAATGCTCTTCCCCAGAGAGAGAAGATAAATACAGTGCAGGTTTGCCCTCTATCGTAGGCATTGTCTTACTATGTAACTGAAAGTTGCGTATCGTCGATTTCTGAAACATCATTTTGTTTTCCATTTTAATCAGACAAATGTGCCACTGATCCCGTGGCAAATTAATAATCGAGATTCCAATATTTTCTTGAAACGACTCTGTCGCCATAGCCAAAATGTAGAATGTGCTTTCGTGCAAATAGGCCAGTTATTCCAAGGCATTGACACAATTCCATCTTGTTCAGCAACCCACAAATCAGCCTGTGAATTAATTTCAAGTAGGCAGGGTAATCGTTGTGAAAACCGATATCGAGATGTCAACACAATCCTTTCTAAAAATGGCCGGTAATAAAAATGCAGAGCAGTAAGCCATTTTTTTTGCTCATTCTTGATGTTAAAAGAATCATCAGACTGTTCTATATTTAATATTCTACTCAGCCAAAATGGTAGCGTCGTATCCGATGCGAGATTTTCTAACAGCCAATCATCAATCACATTAGTATAAGATAACGTTAGGTATTTATTATCTCCCTGTTTACGTACAATAAATGAGCCAACAAAACAATTTCGCCCTTGCTCTTTCTCCGGACTCAGTACAAAGCACCATGGATAATCGATATCTAAATCGGATTTTAATTTTTCTTCATTTATTATATCAAAAACATGCGTAACGAGATATTTATCCCTAAAAGATAATTTATTGAAAATCGACGTTTCTTTTTTTAAATCAAAAAATTTTGTTTTAATCTTCAATGATATTTCCTTCCGATAATTAATAACGTCGTCAAATTAATTAAATGTTACACAGTGAAAATTCCTGAGGATATCGGTGACCATTTGGCCATTAAAAGTCACACCTGATACTTCAATATCAGCCTGATTATTACCAGTTTGGAAAATTAACACGGGTTCACCATCTTTAGATGTGGCAACACTACGAGCACTATCTAACCAATGAAACAGCGCCCAAGGTCCTTGATAGGAAATGGCCATCCCAGTTTTATCAGAATGTGGCAAGGTCATCATACTGAGTTGTGAGCCTCTACGATCAGTAGGCCACTGAAGTTTGGTTATTGTTAGCGGCCCATGAGCATAACTTATCGTAGTCGAATCAAACCCCAGATTCAGTTGTTCAAACTCTGGTGACAGTGCTAAAATTTGGATCCCCAAGGATAACATGAATTTTTTATTATCATCTGACTGGAAAAAGACTTGCCTGATTGTCGCTGCCTGTTCGAACATATCCAAAGCATCACTCTCACCATTCATGAGATTTTGCTCATTGTCAGTGTTTTTATAACGCCATGGTTTAACCGATGTATCAACTTTATCTGCAAGGTTTTTATTATAATACTGCTCAACCATGCCACCCGGTGAAAAAAATCTTTCAAAATCAACTAACCTTACCTGTTTCTTGGAATCTTCAAACGGATAGCGTCCTTCAATATTATTTTTACAAAATTGGCCTAATCCCTCTTCAATACCTTGGTTACTTTTACTAACAACTACCTGCATAGCACGCTGATAACTTGCACTCAGGAGTGGTGTAATTAAATTGTTTAGTGGTAAAGGCCATGATTGAGCCTCTGTACTTAATCGATGTAAATCATCTGAGATCACCGGAATATTACCATTTCTGATACTATTCTGATAGACAACTAATAAAGTATACTGTTGGCTCAATTCACTCAATAAATGGCTTAAGCCATTTGATGCTGGGGAGCTTCCGATCAACTCATCTGTTTGGTTTGCGGGAGAAATCGACATTGAATTGCTGCCTTGGCCATTGATAAATTGATGTAAGGCACTGAATCGATCGTCAACAGTTTGTCTGATCAACTTTTTTTCCGCAGCCAAACGAGCTACCGTCATTTTCATTCCGACATTTAACAGTTTGCTTTTACTTGTATTATCGCGATCTGTATTCTGCTGTTTCTTAGCGTCATTCACCACCGACAAACTGGTCTCATCGACAACTCGCTGTAACAATGCAATTAACGGTGAATTATTCTGAGACACAGCTCTAAGCATATAAATATTCGCGCTAAGATCTTGATCATTTTCAGCCATATTCATCACCGATATATTAGGCCGAAGATTTTCGAGGAAATGTTGCCAATGATTAGCATAGTCATTCAAGTAAAGCGCCAGCACCTGCTGGCGCACCACGCCCACAGCATCAATAGGGGTGTTCAAATCATCGGAATTCAAAATAAATTGTTTACCTAAAATATCACCATCTTCAACCATGGACGAGACGAGCCGAAGATCCATTTTTTTTTTGAAAACCTGATAAAAACCCTCACGAGTAAAAATACCTGGAATAAAATCGTCTTTGCTATTATTCTCAGTGGAAAATAAACCACCAGTTCCATTTTTAGCAATACTGGTCAAAGTGACATCAGGTGGACTGATTGGAGCCAAGCTTGTCAAGAGGTTCTGATAAATCCGGTCAGCAGCATCTTGATGTTCGAGCAGTTTTCTCGCGGATTGCACTAAATCAAAATTCACTTTTTGACCATATTGGCGACGTTGGTCTAACTCAAGTAATGCTTTGATATGCTGAATGAAAATATCACTTTCTTGCCATGCCTGTAAGCGTCCAGCGTCATCCCATTCATTAACTAATTTGTTGATAACAAAATTTTCATCAAGTTTAATTTCACCAAAAATCATCAAATAAAGGCGCAGATTTTCATAGACTGCTGGGCTGTTATTATTATCAACCGTTGATTGCAGTGTCGAGGTGATTTGTTGTTCTAACAGTGGTTCAAGTCGATTACGTAATAAAAACTCATAACTATTTTGAGACAGTTCTTGAATATCATGACCTGTATACAGGCCATATCGCCAATCATAATCTGGGGCATCAAGATCCAATAACGGATAGAATGGAAACTCTCGAGTTTGGTTTAACATTGCAGCCAATTTACTATCTTCTCGCTGCTTTATATATTGACCATTGAGCACTAATAAGGCATTGGCCTTATCATCAATAGTATTAAGGTATTGGTGATTGTTTAGGTAACTGTGGTAGAAACCGTTGATCAAAAAATACGTTAAGAAAATAAAGAAACAATGACCTAATAAACGCTGAAAACGATACTTTGAATGACTAATTATATTATGCGTAGCCAGTCCTTGATCATTGACGATAACTTCATTGAAGAGCTGTTTTAAAAAATATTGACGACCAACAATTTCTTGAGACAGCATATTATTATGACGCGTATCTTCTGACTTAATTAATGAGGCTAAACTGGTTGCTTTTTTATTCTCAGCAATATTGAAGAAGCTTTGCATAATACTTTGGTTATTAACAAGTTGTGCGTCCCCAGTCTGATGACTACTGGTAAAATAGATACCGCGTAATGTACTGTAACTCTGAGTATCATCATACCGAGAAGCAAAAAAGACTTGTTGTAATACTTCTGCTAGAACCAGACTTAAGTCACGGAAGTCCAATGGCAACAAGTACATTTTTTTACAGTCATTACTGTCATATTCTTCCTGCTGACGTACAATCATATCATCATCAATGCGCTTTTCGAGTAATGTCAATTCATTTAGAATTGTACTTTTTAAGTCATTACTATCTCGATCTGATGACATGATATAAGGTAAAGTTACTCCCCATACTTGCTCACGTTGCTGTGCAGTAAGATTCCTGAAATATTCGATAAAGCCAGGTAATTCATCGAGCTTAGAGATAATAACATACGTGGGAAAGCGGACACCCAATGTGTGCCTGAGGTCATTCAAACGGGAACGAAGACTGGCTGCCAACTGAGTCAAATCACCTTTACTTCGACTCATCAGTTCTGATGCTGAAATAGTTAAAATAGTACCATTAATCGCTTTTGCAGGGCGATATTTTTTCAACGTCTTTAAGAGCGCTTGCCATTCCTGATAAGTCACATCAGGTTGACTTACATATTTACCCGTTGTATCAATATAGATAGCATCATTCGTGAATAAACAATCACAATGATCAGTTGGTTTGCTCGTTTTTCCAATTTGTTTTAATTGTTCAGTATTTGGAAATTGCAGTCCAGAATTTATTATAGACAGCGTTTTACCTGAGTTTTCTGGTCCGATCACCATATACCAAGGTAGGTTATCTAATGGTTTACGATCTAAAATATAACGCTGGAACAAAGAGAGTTGCTGCTTTTTACTATTCACATAGTTTACAGCATTACGAATTTCCTGATTAAGATAGGTAAAATCATCTTTTGTTTGTTTTGCTTTCTTAAAAGAGAGCAGTTTGTCCAGTAATGCAGGATTATTTTTTAATGCACCCAATAAACACCATACACCATATACCAACGCCAACATTAAAATAATGACAATGACACTAAGTCGTGTCGACGTAGGCTTCAATGGGTAGGTTTTGTCGATCAAAACATAAGGACCAAGAGTCCAACAAATTACACAACAAACTAACGTGATTGAGATAAAGAAAGGCCAACTATAAAGATAGCTGATCACGTAAAATGCCACTAACGCAATGAGTAATAGCCGAGATCCTACTGATACAAAGGGTCGGCTTTCTCCAAAACCAAAAAATGGCCCCAGATACCAAATGGCTACCATGAGTAAGAGGGTACAGATCAGAGTTAACGTCGTTTTCACTACATTGGCAGTGAAGAATTTAGCGAATTTTGACATCATTATTCTTTTCCATAGGTGACAAAAAACTCGACCCGACGATTTTCAGCCCGGCCTTCCGCAGTTGCATTTGAGGATAATGGTTGTGTATCCCCTTTACCGACAATCGTCACCCGCTGCTGAGGGAATCCGGCTGCCAGAAAATAGTTACCAATCGTAGCAGCGCGTTTTTCTGAGAGAATTTGGTTATTGGCAATCGTTTTACGATGTATAGGAATGGCATCTGTATGACCAACAATCAGCACCGATCCGTTAACTTCTTTAACAGCCTGTACAATTCTGTTTATTAACGGTTCTAATTTAGGATGTATTGTGATAGCGCCGGTATTAAACCAAGAATCTCCTTTTAACGTGACATGACTTTGACTGCTATTTTCATCGACAGTTAAAAGATTTTGTGCAATTTCATTTTTCAGTAAAATGGTTAAATTCAATCTCTGTTTTTTAATTTTACTCTCTATAACCGGCATTTTTACATTAACCAATTTCATCGTATTAATGATTTGCTGGCTTTGTAGAGAAAGATGATATTTGCACCAAATATAACTGGAACCAATGAATAAACAGGATAAGATCAATGATACCCGTACAGGTATGACAAATCGTTCACTAGCAACAGGGACCGCAGGCTGTAAAGCATGAGGTGATAAACTTTGTGCAGACGGATCTCGATTACTCTGAATGATTGTTAATAAACGCTGTTTAATCCTTGTTAATTGCCGATCGCCACCGTCAATAATACTGTAGCGACCTTCATAACCTAAACCAAGAATACGTAACATGACTTCCAACACATCAATGTATTCATGGGGATCCATGGTCAAACGACCAATTAAAAGAAAGAATTTATTTCCCCCATCACTGTCATTTTCAAAGTAATTGAGTAATAAGTTTTGAGCCCAATACATGCCAAATGATGTATTGGCCATTTCATCAAATGCAGTACACAGACAATATCGAACGATAGCGACTTTTTTCCAAGGCAAATCCGCTTCATCACAAGCGATTGTGAATAGCTCAATTTCTTTACGCATGTATTGCCCAAGCATATTGGTATATTCATAAATACCCATGTTCGCAGGCAGTTCACTGATCGCCCGTAGTATAGGTTGTGCAGCTTCTAAAATAGAATTTTCAGCGGCTTTGATTTCCCTCACGCGTTGTTGCAAGTTATCCTTAGCAGGTAAAAAATCTTGATGATGCCATCTGACTTTATCCAGTTTAGCCTTTAATTTTGTCCTTTCAGCCGCCCAATCACCTTTCTCATCAAGAAGAAAACGACCATCTGCTAACCAATCATTATCAATTGGCTCCTGAGTTGTCGCAGTCGTATCGGGGTTAAGTAGATTCGGTGCTTGAGTGCTGTCAGGGATTTTATTCAGTTCAGATTTATCTTCGTCGCTCATTAGCTTCTTATTCCCCAGAGTTCAAGAGTTAAACCTGGCAATTGGCCTGCAACATGCAATGCCAGAGCCCCTTGTTCAGCGATTCGCTCCCACAATGGCCCATTTTTTTGTAATTCATAATAAATGTGACCACTGCTATAGGGTATTTGTCTTGGAGGCACAGGCAAACGATGTAGTTCAATCCCTGGCAAGTGTGATCGGACTAATTCATTCAATTGCTGGGGGGCACTCAATTTACTTTGGAAACGAAAATGTTGATCCAGTTTATCCATCGCCATATCCGCATGTACCGCAAGGACAATGTGGCTAAAACTCTGTAATTCTGCTGGCATGACACTTGCTACCCACACACCTTGACCACGATCTTGGAGGTCAATAATCTGACCTGCTCGCACCAATATTTGATTAAGTAAATTATTAATTTCAATGATTAATGGTTTAATTGAAGCATAAATGTCGGCATGATTATAATCGGGAATTAACGCGGGGCGGCGTGTATCCGTTCTGACAAAAGTTGAGAGTTCTCCTGCAAGTTTTGCTAACTCAAGATACAGGTCGACAGGTGACAGCTCAGGAATATTACGCAAATGGTTAAATACAGGTTCGTACTTATTAAACATTTGTAATATAAAGTAATCCACAATTTCTGCGCTGGCACTTGCTTTGCCAGAGGATGAACTCAAACGCTCAGCTAACATCGTTGCTCTAATTTTAACTAAGCCACTTAAATGGGTTAACCATTCAAGTAATAATGCACTCGCGCCAAAACTGGTAATTGGTGGTATAAAGTCAAGATCATTTAATAGAACATTGCCATCTGGTTGTATCGCTTGCACTTTAGCAATGGGTAAACCTATCCAAGACTGATTAATTTCATCCTCAGACATAAATTTTAATCTTAATCTCGCAATTTGTATTGGTTTTGCACCTTGGCGAATGGCATTACAATCTGCGATTTCTGCCTCTTTCGCTTGGAAACGCGCCAGTGAATTCGTTGACTGACTGGTAAAAATGATTTCATCACTATTATCAAGACGTAATGGGACAGCTAAATAAATTTTTTTCCCTATATGTTCAGGAAGAATAGTTAACGGATCCGGGATATCTGCATGATCTGGAATATCATAGGGCGTCCCATCCGGCAATACAGCTTTAGCACTTCTTAAAACGAGTTTCCCATATGCTAAGCCTTCACGATCAATATCGAATTCAGAAAAACCCCAGAAAAAATGATTCAGTATTTTTGCACGCTGATGAGCAAAATATTCAAAATAACGTTCTTGCTGTTGAAATAACTGTGGTCGCAAAAAAAGCCCTTCACTCCAAATGACTTTATTCGTTTTCACTGTCTGCTCCATACTCATTGATCATGAGAGTTTTCTTTTGTATATCTACCTGTATAGCAGGCAAATCTTTAAAAACGAGTCGGTCTAAAAATGAGGGGGTATTAGACATAGGCCAAGCCCATGTTTTTATCCATTTAGAATTATTAATATCTCTATACCCACCTACCACTCCGATTGCATGACTATCACTGGTAAGTTTTAAGGTAATCACTTTATTCTCTCCAGGCTTCAGAACAGCTTGAAAAAGAGGCGAGGCAATGGTCTGTATCTGTGTATTCTTATTATCAACTAAAGAAAAATAATCTGCATTTTCAAAATCCTGTACAGATTTTACTGAATATAAAGTTATCCGTATTGGTGACGGTTGCCCTTTATTATTTAAATTGATATCCGCATCCGCATTCAAATGTACTATCACCTGGTTTTCATCTTTTTCTGTCTGATGATTACTGCAAGAAGTGATCACCGTCAAAATAAAAAATAAAGATATGATTTTGTAAAATTCACGGTTTAGGAAGTTAATGACTTTATAAATTTTCATTTTAATTATAGCCACTATAGATTATTAAGGATCAACGCATCGTTGAGGTACTCGATGGAAGATCCTTAAATAATAACAGATCAGTAATTCAGCTTAATGAGTAAAATTTTGACCTTAACTCGCACCCGCCGATGCATGAGTCATTTCTTTTTTGGCGCCCAACTTACCATCAGCCGTACTTGATTGATATACTAAGCCTATTGTTTTGACTGCGATCTGATATGTTTCGATAGGGAGACCGCTTTCATTTGTGACATGATCTTGTGCGGCATAAATAATAACCGGATCGTACAAGACGTAGGTAGCGAAAACAACCGGTCCACTCGGTCCTTGTCTTACCAAATTAACTTGAATTTTACGCGTCACCAAATCTTTACTCGCCTGTTTATCTGGAACTGTCGTTACAGATTCACCCATCGTGTTTAACCCAATCATTTGATGTAAATCAAGTGAAGTTTGATCTAACATTTTTTTGAATGTGAAGTGGGATACCGTCTTTGTCCCATAGGTCATATCTTGACCCTGTGGTGATGAGATGGGTACTGAAACATTGAAGTTAAAGTCATATATCTCAATTTGTTTCTTACAGGCATCATTATCAGAAGTACCAGGGATTTGTTTTATATCGAGGTAAGCACGATTTTGGTAATTAAACATTTTCATCTCCTTGAAATCGGAATATAAATACATCACATTAAATTAATTTAAAATAATAGTTACGACCAAACCGATCATAACTGTATTGATTATTAAATTAACTTAAAATTATAATGCCAATTATTTAAAATAATTAATATAAATTATTTTCTACTGTTTTTCTCCAGAGGGGATTTTAGAAACTAAACGAAGTGAAACCGTTAAGCCTTCTAATTGGTAGTGAGGCTTGAGGAAGAACTTTGCCATATAATAGCCCGGATTTTCCTCATTTTCCTCTACAACCACTTTTGCATCGGCTAATGGACGACGAGCCTTGATTGACATATCTGAAGAGAGTTTATTCCCATCAACATATTCTAAAATCCAACGATTTAACCACTCCTCCATTGATTCACGAGTATGGAAAGTACCAATTTTATCACGCACAATACATTTTAAATAATGTGCAAATCGTGAACATGCAAAAATATAAGGTAATCTTGCAGAAAGATTCGCGTTGGCGGTCGCATTAGGATCATAGTAGGCTTGCGGTTTTTGTACTGATTGTGCACCAATAAATGCAGCATAATCCGTATTTTTACGATGGATTAACGGCATGAATCCGTTTTTTGCCAGTTCCGCTTCACGCCGGTCTGATATGGCAATCTCAGTGGGGCATTTCATATCAACACCACCATCATCCGTAGGGAAGGTATGGCAAGGTAATCCTTCAACGCTACCCCCACTTTCGACACCACGAATCATGGTACACCAGCCATACAGTTTAAAGGCTGTCGTAATATTTAATGCCATTGCATAGGCGGCATTACTCCAGCTATATTTGCTATGATCGCTTCCATCCGTGCTTTCTTCAAAAGTAAAGCTCTCAACAGGGTTTGTCCGCTCACCGTAGGGAAGACGTGCAAGAAAACGAGGCATCGCCAAGCCTAAATAACGCGAATCTTCTGAGTTCCGCAACGAATTCCACGGCGCATATTCAACGCTTTGCGTGACAATTTTTGTCAAATCACGTGGATTAGATAACTCTTGCCAAGATTCCATTTGCAAAATACTCGGCGCCGCTCCCGCAATAAAAGGGCAATGCGATGCTGCGGCAATCTTACTGATCGAGGTTAACATATCAACATCAGGTGATGAATGATCGAAATAATAGTCACCGACTAAGCAGCCATAGGGTTCTCCCCCTAATTGACCGAATTCCTCTTCATAAATCTTTTTGAATATTGGACTTTGATCCCATGCAACCCCTTTAAATCTTTTCAGATTACGGCGAAGCTCATCCTTAGAGATATTCATAAAACGTATTTTAAGATGTTCATCTGTCTCAGTATTGTTCACAAGAAAATGTAAACCACGCCAAGCACTTTCAAGCTTTTGATAATCACTATGGTGAATAATCAAATTAATCTGCTCTGTTAACTTACGATCTATTTCTCCAATTAATACACTAATATTTTTATAAGCATCATCAGCCATGGTGATAGAATTGGCTAAAGCTTGCTCAGCAAGCGTTCTGATGGCTGAACTCACCGCATTTTGTGCCACTTCTGTCTGAGGTCTAAACTCTTTCGCTAACAGCGCATTCAGATCCGTCTGCTCAACCACTGTATTATTTTTATTAATGTGATTATCTGCCTTAGTAACCATAATATTTCCCTTAGTTAAAATTGATATTAAGAGTCAGACTCAGTCTGCTGTGGCTGTGGCTTTGGTGCTGCGGCAAGTGTACTTAGCAAAGATTTATCATTAAGTATTTTCATAATTAAACTTTCAGCGCCACTCTTACCGTCCATATAAGTTTGCAAGTTGGATAATTGGTTACGTGCTTCAAGGAGTTGTGATAATGAATCTACCTTCGCGGCAATTGCATCAGGAGAAAAATCCTCGATTGATTCAAAAGTAATATCAACCATCAGTTGCCCTTCACCTGTAAGGGTATTCGGTACAGCAAATGCAACCCTAGGTTGAATCGATTTAATTCGATCATTAAAATTATCAACATCAATAGTTAAAAATTTACGATCAGCAATCGGTGGTAACGGCTCTAGTTGTTTTCCGGACAAATCAGACATCACCCCCATAACAAAAGGTAATTCAATTTTCTTCTCACTGCCATAAATTTCTAAATCATATTCAATTTGAACACGAGGCGCACGATTACGTGCAATAAACTTCTGCGAGCTGCCAGTTTTCATATAAGATTCACCTTCTCATTGATAAATTTTAATTAACCTTTCGAAAATAAGATTACTCACTATCGTTTAAAAATCACTTCTTAATTTTAATTTCTTATGATTTCTTATATTGTTATTTATAATCTAGATATTTTTACTTATAATCTAGTCGTATTTGTGCAATGGTACTAACATGACCTGCAGTTAAGTTTCCTATGCTTTTAGCATAATATGATGCGCTAAATAGAAAGCTCATGCTTTTTTCCATCGTGGTCAAATCATAAGATTTATTTGAGTCAGGGTTATTGACAACCATTTGACTTCCATTCGAATCTCTAATTCTTATTTGTATTTGGTTAGGTCCGTTCTCATCTGAATTAGTTAAATTCCCAGTCACCGGATCATAATAACCCGATTGATCACTAAAATATAAATTAACTATGTTGTAGACTGTTGGACAGTTACTAAGGGTTACAGTAAAATTTGTCTTACCTTCCTCCTGTCCATTTTCAGTGAATGTACTGACGGCCAACGTTGGTAATTTTATTGATTCATGGTCAGTTGCATTATTAATTGCAAGGGTACATGTCCCTTCAATGTATTTTCCTGTAAACTGAACTTGGACACTATAAGGCCCAGAACCAAGTGAATCTTCATAATCAGCATAACTAAAGTGAGATAAAATAATAAAGTAGCAAGACATTAATTTCGTTAAAATATTCTTGGCCGCCAGTCTTCGAACCCTTAAGTGCATTTTGCCTCCAAGCGAATAATGTCTTTATTGAATTCATTGACTTTTGCTATCATATCTTTACTTGCGGTAACACTGCATTTTTTATTACCATTGTCATCCAAAGCATAGAGCTTAGACTCAGCCATATTCCAACCACGAATATAAGTAATGCCACTTTGCCCAACTAATCCCAAGCTGTTACCATTATCATCAATGATGGATGTTGCTAATGGTAAGTAACGTTCGTATTTATCTTTTATGACAATAAACATTGCCTGTCCAACTTTTGTCTTCACCTTAACCAAAAGCGCAGATCCATCTTCAGGGATCACCGTTTGAATATTGTCATCAATATCAACATCATCTGCCGCACTTTCTAAATCAAGGCGAACTTCATTTTTTCTGTAAGGCATTAATCCGGTAAGCACACCATAACCAGAGCTGTTTATTTTACTATAATTACCATTATAAATTTTGGTTCCACCTGCCCCCCTTGCATCGATAATAACAAAAGGTGAATAGCCAATCATTGGTGTGGCAATGATGCCACCACGATGGAATACCAAGCTACCTGAACTCGATATGGAAAACTGTTTTAATTTCCCAATCGTGATACTACTGTTTAATTGCCCATAAGGATGACTATAATTTGCTGATCCATTAAAACTTTGACTTTGACCGCTTGTACTTTGGTCTCTCCTATAACCCACACCATAACTTAATTGGTCTGAGGATGAACCATATAGATTTGATGAGACGGATGAATTATTATCGCTATTAAAGGCTGCATCACTATCCCAACTACTAAATAAAGGCCGGTCATTATTCATAACCGCTGCAAAAGGGACACTGATACTGAGTGTTATCGCTCTTTCAGATGCACCTTTACGGTTATAACCTAGCATCGAACCCACAGCCCATGAAAAATACTTTTCATTCCTTGTGAATCTGAGGTTATACTGCTTATTCACTTCATCATCATCCCAGTATTTGACCAGCATAGCACTAATCGACAAAAAACCAACATTTTTAATTCTTTGACTGAGTGTCAATGACAATCGGTGTTTCATATGATGGTTTTTGAATTTCCTATCATAAATATTTTCCTTTATTTCACTAGTTTTTTTATATTTATTATTCTTATTAGTGTTTTGATTTAAACTTTCTTGTAATGTATAGTAACCTTTTGTCGCATTCCTATAAGAGGCCAATGATAGTGATGTGCCTGTTGCAGAAATTAATTTTGAATAACTGATACCTAAACTATGCCCAGTCATTTTTTGATTGTTATTTAGATCCGTTATTGATTGGATAAGATTAACAGACACTCCACCTAGCCAAGTATTAAATGAATTTCCAATCGCAAAAGCTTTATAGCTTTCAGTGGCTTGAATCCCGGTAAAATACGTATAATTACTTGTTAAACCTTGCCGCCATGTTCCCATAAGCACCATCGGGTGAGTTTTATACTCACTACCACTGATGCGACCGACCGACGCACTGTAACGAACTTGACCTTTAGTCAAGATTAATGGCGGGTGAGCCACCGGTATTGTTCGAGTCTTCACGTTACCATTGGCTTCCTTGATAATCAGCTCTAAATCATTACTGTAATCCGAGGTCAACACATCTTTCAACTCAAATGGTCCTGGTGTCACATTCGTTTTATAAATCTGATGCCCATTTTGCATGATTATAATTTGTGCATTAGTATCAGCAACGCCATTGACAATAGGATGATAAGTATTATAACTATCGGCAAGCATTTGAGTATCAGTTTCTAAATTGAGCCCCAGAATTTGGAAGCTGGGTAAAATATCTCCATTGGTCGGTTTTTCACCAGCCGTAAACACAGAATTGAGAAATGGTACAGAATGATCAACATATCGATTGGTTGTATCTAGATGTTTATCCCCTGTTAAATCAACATTAAAGTTAGTCCGAAAATGCCAATCATGGATATTAATCCCACCATCAATGAATGTAGACAAATAGCTTTTATATCCGCTGACGATTGACGATGATTTATTATCACTCTCTTGTTCTTGAGCAACATAATAGTTGAGGTTATAATTCATAAACCCAACGTTTATCCCCTTTTGCCACATATCAGGAGATATATAACCCTTAGGACGATATTTAATTAATCCTTGTGGGACCGATAGATTTAATACAAAATTACCACTATCATAATCATAGCTTACGCCTTTGACCCAATCTTCAATTGGATGATAATCATCACCATCATTTAACGACGTGATAATCCCCATACTGTCTATTTGTTGACGCGTTAACCACGGTATGGCAGATATCTTACCTTCCTTTTTCTTAAATAAGATATCATATTTCCCATATTCTTTATTATTAATAATAACGGTGATATTAAACATGCCAGCAGGGATCGGATTACCATCGCTAAAACTCGATAGATCAACACTCATTCCGTTAAGAAAGCTTTTATCGAATTCGATATGTGCCTCTTTTTCTACCGCCTGACTCTTATGTATCACTAAAGACAAGGGGATAAAAAAAACATAAAATGATATTTTACGATTTATTATAATACGTCTAATATTCTTGGCTAATATTTTCATCCTTAACATCGGGGGTATCATTAAAAATCATCCTTGTGTGGCTACAGTTCTTATTCATCCTTGAATATGCACTCGATGCTACTTTATATCTAATTCCTCTAGCTAATATTAACCGTCTTTGTTTAATTTATTTTTTGTATCTTGGATTTGTAAGACGCTATTATCACCAGGTTTTACTCCTAAAGTTTGAATATTCATCGCACCTAAGTCAGAGATAAGAGTCACTTTCAAGTGATCCATTGTTTGAGTCAATAATGGCTTTTCTTGCTCGGCTTCTATAGTCGATAAGGGTGGTACTAAACTCAGTTTAAAATTGCTGTATGTATTACCATGGATACCAACAACAGCCGCATACGAATAGTAATAAGGTGTAGGATTAGTGATAATGAGTTTAACGCCTTTACTGGTTGCTTTTTGACGCCATATTAGACTGTTATAATTCATCAGTTTTTTATCAACCAGTTTTTTAGGCCGATAAAATATTTTTATCCGTGTTGTAAAAGCCAGTTTTAGCTGACTTTCGGCTTGCGTATCTGAACTCACAGGCGGAATCTCTCTCAAGTTAAACCAAAATAAAGACTCTCTATCTTGTGGTAATTTCATGCCATTAAAGCGTAATCTGACGGTTTGACCCCGACCAGGATCGATCCGATACAGTGGTGGCAAAACACTAAAAGGAATATTTAGGCTATTAATATCTTGTGTTTTACTCCCATCATCAGTCCAAACCTGAACTAAAGAAGGTTTTTTTCCTACGTTTCGAGTTACAACCGAAGTCATTGCTTTATCACCGTCATAAATAACACGTGTGCCTTCAATTGTGACAGCAGCTATCGCATTTGACACGACGAAACAACTAGATATAAACGATAGAGATGCTGTTTTTATCCTTAATCTAAAATAGTGAGTCATAAAAAATCCTTTTTATAAACATAAAACAACTTCTGCGACCAAGATCGCAGAAGTTGTTTTTTATTACGGATAAACTAATGTGTAGTTAGCCGTTGCTGCTACTTTGCCCGCTGTGGTTTTCCCTGTGGCATAGTAACCTGTTGTGTATTTAAGCTCAGCTGTGCCATCGTTTTGAACTTTGAATGAATTACCTGAGTTACCGAGACTGATAGCTTGGCCACCTCCCCAGTTAAAGATTCTAAGCTGTACATTAGTTGCAGGCACATCAGTTGTACTCTGAGCCGGTGTGAATGTATTGATTAAGTTACCGGTGCTGGAATCCCAATCATTATCTGTTCTCGCTTCAAAGAATGCTGCGATGCTATCAAATACCGGTGTGTTTGGTGCTCCTTGTGCCCCAGCCGTTACCGGACAATCTTTTACGTGAATAATGATCGGCATTGTACCCGCAATATCACCTGCAGCAACGAGCGTATTGGTCCCCACTTTAGGTAATTTTATTTCTAAGGGTTCATTTGTTTTACTTGTATCAATAACACAAGTACTGCTGACTAATTCACCGCTAATCGACAGCTTTCCCTTACCTGCAGCAACTGGTGTTGATGCTGCTTGTGATACCATACTCGTACCCAATGTCATGAATACAGCTAACGCAATTCCCTGCTTTTTTACTTCGAATTTGTTGAACAATTTATATTCTCCTTTTCTTGTTTAAGAATTTATTCTTTACAACTTTTTTTATAAAATTTAAAGTAAGGATTTACTCGCATATAATACTTAACCCCTCTTCAATTTTATGACTTACAATTATTTTACCATGCATATCAATATTATTAGCCTTATTATTAAGAATATAAATCGCTACTTCTGGTAATAAATTTTTCTCTATAAACCTGATTATCGACCTTGCCCCTGTTTCTGTTATTTGACAAGATTGAATAATGTAGTTCACCACATCATCAGTAAAGACCATTTCTAATTCATGCTGTTTGATTACACGATCACTGACACGTTTTAATTGAATATCAATAATATTTCTGATCACCGGCTCAGACAAAGGTAGATAAGGAATAATCGATATCCGACCTAAAAAGGCGGCTGGAAAATGCTTGAGTAATTCAACTTGAACCGTTTCGGTTAAAGCAGAATAATCAGGTTGAGTCTCTTCATCAGCACATAACGTACTAATTAATTCGCTCCCAGCATTACTTGTCATAATAATTACTGTATTACTAAAATCGATACGACGGCCTTCACCGTCCTCCATTACCCCTTTATCAAAGACCTGATAAAATAACTCATGAACATCGCTGTGGGCTTTTTCTATTTCATCAAGTAAAATGACGCTATAGGGTTTACGACGTACGGCTTCCGTCAATACCCCCCCTTCACCATAACCCACATAGCCTGGTGGTGATCCTTTTAATGCTGAGGTGGTATGTGCTTCCTGGTATTCGCTCATATTAATAGTAATCAAATTGTGCTCACCACCATATAGCTGTTCAGCGATACCTAATGCCGTTTCCGTTTTTCCGACGCCAGATGGCCCGGCTAGCATAAATACCCCATATGGCTTACCACTGTCAGCAAGACCAGCTCGTGCCATTTGCAAATGTCGGCAAATCAATTTCACTGCAGAATGTTGACCTACAACGCGTTGACTTAAAGTATGCGGTAATGCCATAACAGCACTGGCATCATCTTGTAACATCTGCCCGACAGGGATCCCTGTCCAATCAGAAACAATACTCGCAATCCCTGTTACCGATACTTCGGAAGGTACTAAACAGTGTCCTTCTCTCAGCTCAGTGAGTTTTTGTTCGATCTGTTTAAGTTCTGTCTCTAATGACCGGTCAACATGATCCTCAGCTGCGGCCTGCAAAATCGCTTTACGTATATTCAGTAGTTGGGTAACACTTTGACTTTGTTGTTGCCAGTGTGTTTCAAGCTGTAAATGGTTACCTTGATATTCCGCAATTTGACGCTTAATTTGCGTTAATCGCGTTTCATCTGAATAGCCCAATAACATTGATTTTTCTGCCTGTTCTAACTCGGACTTGGCACAATTTACTTGATAACTAAAAAGTTGTAATTCAACCGGAGGAGCATGCTGTGCAACAGAAACCCTTGCACAGGCAGTATCCAACACACTGATCGCTTTATCAGGTAACTGTCTCGACGGGATATATCGGTGAGATAGTGTCACCGCCGCCCGCAATGCCTGTTCAGTAATCCAAACATCATGGTGTTTTTCTAATACAGGAATCAGACCGCGTAACATCGCAATAGCCTGTTGCTCATCAGGCTCTTCAACCTGCAAAACCTGAAAACGGCGCGTCAAGGCCGGATCTTTTTCAATATATTTTTTATATTCGCTCCACGTCGTTGCGCCAATGGTTCGCAGTTGCCCTCTCGCTAACATGGGTTTCATCAGGTTGGCTGCATCCCCCGTACCTGCGTTTCCACCTGCCCCCATTAAGGTATGCACTTCGTCAATAAATAAAATGACCGGCTGATCCGATTGCACCGCTTCTTCGAGTACCATTTTTAGGCGTGCTTCAAATTCGCCTTTCATGCTGGCACCAGCGGATAAGGCGACAATATCCAAGGCCAGTAATCTGACGTCTTTTAAAGGCGGTGGCACATTGCCTGCGGCAATCGCCAAAGCCAGTCCTTCAACGACAGCTGTTTTTCCCACGCCCGCTTCCCCTGCTAATAAGGGATTGTTTTGCCGACGTCGCTGTAAGATATCCAGCATAATCGCAATTTCTTTTTCACGCCCGAGTACAGGGTCAAGTTTGCCTTGTTTAGCAAGGGCGGTGATATCGGTAGAATATTGGGCTAAGCCAGTCGTGGTATTAGCAGCAATCGCCGCACTTGACTGGCCAGGCAAGGCGCCTCCATGAATCAACTCGCTTGCGTGTTGTTCTTGCTCAATACTTTCCCGAGTAATTAGTGATAAATCCGTCACTAAACGACTCAATTCGATTTTTTTTAATCGAGGCGACAGCTTATACAATTCTTGACTTAATTCCGCATTGCTAATCAATGCCATAATTAAATCACCGCTGCGTATACAATGATGATGATTTTCAATACTTGCTATCATCCAAGCTGTCTCGATCGCACTTTCAATTTTTGCTGACAGGTCATTGATTGCATTAGCGCCGATGGGTAGCGCCGATAATGATTTAGAAAAATCCTGTTGTACTTCCAAAATGTCAATTTCAAAATGACGTAGGATAGCACTAATATCTGTATTAGACTCTTGGATAAGATGGCTCAACCAGTGAACAAGTTCCACATAATAATTGCCACGTAGTTTACATAATGTCGTGGCACCTTCTAGGCTTTTAAATAATAACTCATCCAGTTTACCGAATAAATTTTTTCTTGTAATAACCACGGTGTCTCACCCTAAACTTTAAATTTAGCTTTAATAATTAAGCACAGGTCATATTCACTGAGCCATCCCTAGTTCATTCATATATTTATTTCAAAAATAAATAATAACGAAAATCAACAATTTTTATTATGAGATATATCAAAGAAACTCACTGGAGCAATTTAAATTAGAATTCACCACAGTGATGGTGAGATATATTATGATTATTAATCTTAAAGTAAAAGTACCACATCTATTTCGTTTGGCATTCAATCAAATTTTAGGAATTTAGCCCGATCCATTTTCCTAAATAGAATAATAAGTAAATTAACATTAGCCAGTTTTTGTTTTTTAATTATAATGCGGAAATACAATAAGAATTCAATTATAAGATTAATCCAATTACCTTTCCATAATACCAAACATGGACTATTACTGTGGAAAAAAAATTTCTTGACTATTACAACCAAGAGCTAACTTTTATAAAAGAAATGGCTCAAGAATTTTCCCAACAGCATCCTAAAATTGCGGGTCGTCTTGGCATGCGCGGTATTGAGGTTGCCGATCCCTATGTTGAGCGATTAATTGAATCATTTTGCTTTTTATCCGCAAGAACACAATTAAAACTGGATGCAGAGTACCCTCAATTCACACTGCGCTTATTAGAAAATATTTATCCTAATTATAATTCACCGATCCCATCTATGGGGGTGGTTAGGATAGAGCCAAATAGTGGTGAAGGTGATATTAAAAATGGTTATCTTATCCCAGCAAGAAGTTCGTTACTGAGTAAAATCATTCCTAATGAGAATACGCGCTGTGAGTTCAGAAACAGCCAAGATGTCACTTTGTGGCCAATTAAAATAACAGAATTGAAACTGTCTTCTACTCCAGCCTATTTACCAGATCTGGACCCCTATAATATCCAAAGGAATAAAATAAAAGGGGCATTGACATTTAAGCTAAAATTAACTGATGGTGAGAAATTCAGTGATTTAACTAATTTCAATAGCTTGCCAATTTATATTACTGGCGATGAGCGTATTGTCTCATTTACTTTTGAGCTTTTGCATAATAGCCATTGCGCTGTTCTTGTTAGTACCAAAAATGGGCAGCCTCCCTACATAATTAATCATGATCCCCTGAAATTTGAGGGCCTAGAACCTGAGTCAAGTTTACTGCCTTCAGATTGGAATGTCTTTCATGGACACACGTTAATCCAAGAATACATCCATTGCCGTCATCGATTTTACTTCTTCACACTAAATAACCTGAATGCTGGGATATTAGAAAATGATACAGATGAAGTCGAAATCACGATTTTACTTGATAAACTTAATGAAAGTTTGATCCCACATTTAGATGTAAAAAACTTCTTATTGTTCTGCACCCCTGTTATTAACTTATTTCCAAAGCGGATTGACCGAGTTGATATAGCACAAAACCAGAATAAATTTCATGTTGTTACAGACCGTCATAATCGTATGAATCATGAAATTTATTCAATTAAAAACGTGACAGGTCTTAAGCCAAACAGCAGTGAAGAAATAAAATTTAATCCGCTTTTCCAGACACAGTATAAAGACGATGGAAATTATGGTCGTTATTTCTCTGTCAGTCGGGAAACCAGTCATTTATCTAGGAATTCACGTAGCTATAAGACAATCAGTCAATATAATGGTACTGAAGTGTATGTCAGCCTCGTCGATCAAAAAGAAGCACCGATTAATGATGATATCCGTTTTTTGTTTATTGATGCACTCGTCACCAACCGAGATCTGCCAAGATTATTAAAGGATGAGAATGCATTAGATTTAACTGTTCCCAATGCGAGTCCAGTCAAAAAAGCGGTTTTTATTTATACGCCAACCATTCCTTGCCCCCCGCTATCAATGAATGTGTCTGCTTGGAGATTGATCAAACAATTAAGCCTAAACTACCAGCCTTTATCCGATCTTAATCATAAAAATGGCGGTCAAGCTTTGCGCGATATGCTTAGGTTATTCACCACAGAATCAAATAATGTAATCAATCATCAAATTGACGCCCTCCTCGGCTGTACCACTGAACCGATCATCAGGCGCCTGAATGAGGATGGTTTATTAGTTTATGGCCGCGGCATTAGCTGTAAAATTTCGGTTGATGAGGATGGCTTTTCAGGCATCAGTCCCTACTTATTTGGTCTCATTTTAGATAAATATTTTTCACGCCATGTCTCGATTAATGTCTTCACTGAAACAGAAATCAGCTCATTACAAAGAGGCCATATTGCGAGATGGAAATTAAAACCCGGTACTAGGGGAGCAATATGAGTGAGACATCCGTTCATTATTCAACTTTGGCAGTGAATCTTTCTAAATGGTTAAATCCAGAGGAACCTTGGAAAAGTAGCTTTATCACTGCCATGCGAGTGGTGTCTGCGAAGTCGCCTCATCTACCGTTGCCGTCTAAAGCAACTAGACCTCAACTTGAATGTTTCCGTTTAGGGCAAGTCTCTTCTTTAGAATTTTCGCCAAGGGAAATCCACAGTATCACTTATCAGGGTGAAAAGGTGCACATTAACCTTTTCAGTCTTGGCGTATGGGGTCCCAATGGAGCCCTACCTATTCATCTATCAGAGCTTGCAAAATCAAGAAACCGAGCAGCTGATAACGCCCTGACAGATTTTACGAATATTTTTCATCATCGCGCATTAAGTCAATTTTATCGTGCTTGGTATCTTGCTCAAGATACTGCCACATTAGATAGAAAAGAGGATGAGTTATATTCCTATTACATTGGTAACCTTATCGGGTTTGATAGTAAAAAGCTTGATGCAAGAATATTACCGGTACACTCACAACTGGCTGCAATTCCACATTTGATCAGAGAAGCACGCAATCCTGACGGATTGATCGGTGCCTTAACTTTTTATTTTCAGTTACCATTTAAATTAGTCGAATATGTCAGTCAATGGCTAACATTGCCTGAAGAAGAAACGAGCAGATTATCTGGTTTTGATTATGCCTGCTTTCTAGGTAAAGGCGCCATTTTGGGATCAACGGTTCAGGATTATCAGCATAAATTTAGACTGCTAATTGGCCCCCTAACACTTAAACAATATTTAGGTTTTAGTCCTTGGGGAAGTGGTATGCCCGTCCTCAGAGAATGGGTTCGTCGGTTTATTGGCTTTGAGTTTGCATGGGATGTACAACTTATTTTATTAGCCAATGAAATTCCGCAAGCTACCCTAGATGGAACTCACCAATTGGGTTATGCCACTTGGCTTGAACATTATCATGATAAACATGCAGTCAATGGCATAAATTTTGAACCTGAATTGCATGTCAATCGTGACAATTCAGGCTTTTAAAATAATTAAGCTTAATAATAGCGAGACTATGCAATGGATGTGTCATCTTCTTTTAAGTTCTTACTCACTCCAATTTCAGAGAATAATCCTTGTGGTATTAATCTCGAATACGATAATGAATTTGTTCTTTTACTATCAAACTTAGTCCCCAAAGAAACAGTTCAATACGGAGATTTTGTCAGTCAAGAAGAAAAAATTAATTGGCTTGGCATTGAAGAAAAAACTCGAAACCTTTTATCAAAAAGTATTGACATTAGACTAATTATTATTTTAATGAGGGCTAAATTGAATGAGGATGCATTATCCACTTTACACGATGGGTTGGATGCACTCTATCAATTACTACAAACTTGGCCAGATCACATCCATCCTCAGTTATACGATGAAGGTGAATATGTGCCACTGATGCGTGCAAATGCATTTAATGAAATGAATAATTACCATGGATTTATTTCAGAGCTTAAGAATGCCAAGATTGATAAAAACATCGATGAATCACTGACATTTTTGCAACTGGAAGATTTTATTGAAAATGACAATGAAAATACAGATAAAATAAATAAATTTGAAAAGATATTAAACACATGGAAAGAAAACAATCCAGGAAAAAGGAAAACTATCCTCCATTCTTTCGAATTATTTAATAAAATAAATCATTTACTAGATGAATCGTTAGGCATTGATAAACCAGAAATGAACCGTCTAGGATCTCTTTTATATACATTGGTTAAATGGGTTAGTGGTGGTGATAGCGTGATGCAATCTAATCAAATGATAAACAATCATACCAATGACATGGCAGCATTACCAAATGGCAATCCCGAACTTAGCGCACAAAGCATGCAAATCCCTTGCATCATCCAATCACCTGATGATATTAAGGCATCACTGAGCAAGATAATACATTGGTTATCCATTCATGAACCCAGCAGTCCCGTATTATTATTATTGGACTATGCGAAGCAAAGTATTGGTAAAAACTTCATTGAATTAGTTGATATGTATCCATCAGAAGTATTAACTTTGTTAAAAAAGAATTTGGAGCCATAATACTGTGCGAAAATTAATTTTTTTTATATTAATCAATATCCTGAATCTATTCTCTATCAAGACTTATGCTGATGAACTGTACGGGGAACCAACCCAAAATGCAATCTGTAGCTATAACTATGGCAACACACAAGTAGGCGGAAAAGATACATCACCATTCAAGGATCCCTATTATTTTCCGGCAACAACACTTAAAGTCAGCCCTTCATTACAACCTTCAGATACCGTGCCTTTTGCCACAATAGCGACTCCTCCCTTCACTCGGCCGGTTGTTGTCAATTGCCGTGTCATTAGAAATGAACCCTCTATAGGGCAAACACAGCACCCTGAGCAAGATGAAACTATATCGGTAGACTTTAATGTTTTAAGTCTTGTCCCCTCTGATGATAAATTTTACTTAACAAATATACCAGGTATAGAGGTGAAAATATTTAGGAACGTTTCCGGTGTAAAAGTGTATTGGCCAGCGGTCACATCAAGGCTCTACACCGTCGACTCTGGTTCAAAAGCGTTCGGCTATCGTCAGGGCACTCAGATTGAAATGGCGTTTTATAAAAGAGCCGAAATTCATCTTCAACATGATACGAAAAACATTGTATTGAATCCTCAACCCATCGCCAATATAGCGATTGATCATTACAGTCTGTTACCACCAGAGAATGTGTTATGGCGTGGGCTAACTGAATTAATCACCATACAAAGTACACCAGAATGTACTCAAAGTGGCTCAATTTCTGTCCCCTATGGCACCATCAATCCTGATATGCTGAATAACACAGTAGTCAAAAATATCAATTTTTCGATAACGTGCAAAAGCGATTACGATAGTTATACACCACATGCTTATATTCGTACGAATGATCCGACTGAATCTGATTATATTAAAGTGACCGATGCCAGTTCAGCAAATAATACCATGGGAATAAAAATCACAACCAGTGATGGTCAACCTATAAAAATTAATGACCCTAATAATCCAGTTTCACTGCCAATAACGAAATCTAATGTGGCGGGTGAATTTAAGTGGAAAGGGATACTCTTTGGCACTGGTAATGGTAAACCAGCAGTCGGTGATTTTCAGGCTCAAGCAGAAATAGTCATCAATATCGATTGATATTTTATAGGAATGGTATGAGCAGGAAAATAACAAATAAAAATACAAAGATGAATAATAATATATTCATTAGTATTGCTAGCTATCGCGACACAGAATTGATCCCAACCTTAGTCGACATGATTACACGTGCTAAGCATCCTGAACATTTATCTTTTAGTGTCTGTTGGCAAGATGATACTGATATCAGTATGTTCACTGCAGCTGGATTTACGCTGACTGAAACCACACAACTGGATAATGCGCCCGTCTATCGATACTGTTACCAACAGTCTGATATTCGTATCATTAGTATTCATTATTTACAGAGCAAAGGTGCATGCTGGGCGAGAGCGATGTGTGAAAAATTATATCAAAATGAATATTACTTTTTACAAATTGACTCTCACAGTCGCGTTATCGACAGTTGGGATGAAATGATGAAAGCTGACTTGGAAAACTTGATGGCGCATACGCCTTTAGCGATTATTAGTACTTATCCCCCTGCCTATCTTCCAAGTGATGATGATGAATCCTTTAGAACAAGTAATATTCACGATATAAAAATACATTTTACTCAATTTGACCAAAAAAAGATCCCCTGCCAAGTTGGTCGCGCTTGCAAGAATGAAATGATGCTACCTACACCATTTTGGGCTGCAGGCTACGCATTTACGTTAGGCCGCTTTGTCACCGATGTGGGTAATGATCCGGATTTATTCTTTCATGGCGAAGAAATTGCCATGGCGGTCAGAGCTTTCACTCATGGTTATAATATTTTTCATCCTAACAACACCTTGATTTGGCACTGTTACCAACGGACTAACGCACCGCGTATTTGGTCTGATCATACGCAAGAATCCGTCGCTCAGGGAAAAGTTAAACAGGCATGGTGGCAGTACGATGCCGTCAGTAAGCAGCGAGTCAGAAAGTTACTCGGCATTGATCTCGATAGCGATATTGAATTGGGACGATATGGTTTAGGTACAGCCCGAACACTGCGGCAGTATCAATATTATTCCGGCTTATCTTTTTCTGACTGTAAAGTTCATGCAGAAACGATTAATCATGAGAGTAAATATACCTATACCACCGTGGTTAACGATCATCAACAATGGTGTGAACAACTTAGCGAGCACCACTACAAAAAAGTCAGGGTAAAGAGAAGCGAAGTGATCCAACCTACACAACAAAATCTGTTCGCGATTTATGATCGTATAAATAGCCAAGATAATGCAGCCAATAATAATTTAAATACCGATGCACAACCAGAAAAAATTAGTATCACTGTGTTTGATGAGAAAAAACGGCTGTTGCACAAATTAAGTCTCAACTATCAGACGTTGAATCAAAAATTCCCTGAAGACGACTTTGCTTTTGAAGTGTATTTCCAGAATAAAACTAATCAATCCCCGACGTTACTCACTCTTTGTCCTTGGTACAAAGAAATAGGCTGGGGTAAGACAACGGAGTTAACATGGTAATCGCTGATAAACTGTTTAAACGACTTGTTGCTGTTGATACACTGATAAAATTCGATGCGGTGATCCCTTCACAGTCCGAGTTTATCGAGCAAATTGACACCACAATAGCGGCTTTCTATCAAGCACTAGAAAATGAAAATAAACCTCAACTGCAACGACAGCGTTGCTGTGCGCTATTGTGTTTGTATTTTAATCAAGCCATCATACACTCACAGCATAATAAGGGACTTAATTTTGATGTCGACAATTTGGTGATTGCCGCTGATCGCTATTGCTCAAGCTTTGATAACCGATCCGTACAACAGCTATTAACGGATTTATTGGTTGCTGAAGACAATAGTATGTTCAACTATGCTTGGCAATTGCTCGAACTCTTTATTACACAACGCCGGCAACCTGAAGCGTTGGTCAGTCTGCATAGTCAATATCAATCACGTCACAATCAACAATGTCTAATCGATGAGGCCGATAATCGTGATAATGGGGTTCAACAACACCCCATGACTCAAGAAGGTTACACTCAACAGGTGGTGGATTTATATAGCATCATCGTCGGTCCTTTCGCACAAAAATGGTTTGCAGAGTATGACAAAATCTCCAGAAAACACGTCATGTGGCGAGTATGCTCCGCATCTGCATCGATCACTTATTTAATTAAGCAATGGAAAAACCACCATGCTGAAAAACGCTTGACGTTATTCTTACCAATATTAGTTGATGGATTACAAACAACCGCTTTACTAAATGATGAAATAAAAAAAATTAAAAACATATTCATCCTTGAAAGAATACCACCAACACTTCCTATTTCACTCGCTTTTTATACGCGCTTGAGTGAACAGCAACAGCAAAATAACGGCAATGTCGTTTGGTGTGGAAGCCTCGATTTCAATCAACAAAAATCTTCAACTGTAGCAGAAGCACTGGCGGCAATTAATACAGAATTAACCCGTGCCACGTTGCATAGCCGCTCGCACGATGTTGTACAGCGCGAAGTCATGGCTTCGTTACTTGAACAATGGTTAATCGAAGAGGGGACACTCGGATTGTTACAGGATCTCTTTGATAACGAAAATCTCAACTTCACCGGTTTAGCGTTGGCCGATTATGGTAAAGGATTTAGCAGACATGGCGCTTGGTCTGCTTGGATAGGGAAGCATTTTAGCCTTCTGCCGGGACTGGGAACATCGCTGGTCTCTCCTCCGCTTCCTACCATGCAGCCCCCCATACTTGTCGTGCCCATTCCTCCCGCGGTACCTCCCCTTGGCACAATAAAAAGGCCAGAGGTCACACACCCTCATCGCGATGAACAAGCGATCTCGGTAACAACCGCATCGCCTTATCCCGCATCCATTGCGATAACCGATACCTCCACCAATCCCGTTAAGGTGACACGTCGCCGCTGGCCTTGGTGGATACTGTTAGTTGTTATTAGCGTTTCACTGATTAGCTTCGCTGGCTACTGGCTATCGCAAAGGCAAGTGAAGCAGAGCAAGGCCCCTCAAACAATCAGTAACAATCAACCTTTGCTGTCCCTTGCTGATGCCATGCCGTTATTTAAACCAGGACAGAATACTCTATCAGCTCAAAGTACTGAGATATTAAATAAATTAGCGCAACGAATTTTACAATTACCCCCTAATGCCGTTCTGCTGATTATTGGACATTCTGATAACACAGGCAGTGAAAAACTCAACCAAAACTTATCCCTGCAACGAGCTGAAATCATACGTGATTGGCTCATCAAAAATTACCATTTACCTGAGCAACGGTTAATTGTCGAAGGAAAAGGCGATAAGCAACCGATTGACAGTAATGACACTGAGACTGGACGAGCCAAAAACAGACGCGTTGAAATTATTCCTCTAATAAATCAAGATGAGAGAAAGTAACTATGTTTGCCGATAAAACCACCTACACCATTGCCGAAGGATTCTTTTTTTCACCCCTTCCAGAACTGGATACGAGCATTAATATTCTTCGTTTTATGGATGATGACAACAAAGACTACACGATTATCATTAACCGGACGATACTGAGTGAAGATCTGACTATTGATGATTTTTGTGACAGAGAATGGGGAAGAATGGAAAGAATTGTGCCTGGTTTTCAGCGGGAAGGTAGCATAATACGCCAAGAAATTGGTCCCTACAAACTGCCCATAATACAGATAGCGAATCGACACCTTGAAAATGGTGAAGTCATTCGTCAGGTGGTTTCCGTGGTCACGCTACCACACCATGAATTTTTTAATCCCTTAGAAAATAAAATAGTGATCTTTACACTCGCCTGTCGCGACCAATTTACAGAGAGACAGAGAAAACACTATGTCTCTATCCTCAATAGTTTTGTCCCGTACGAAGATGCGGTACCAACAGCAGCCCCTAAATCAAAAGAATAACGGACATGCCACTTCGCCGGGATAATCAGCGAGCACCAATCAATGGAGGCTAGGATTAATCCCGACTTTTATTTTATGTTATCCACACGTGCGATCACTCACTTCCTTCCTCGCCAGCTGTGTTAATATTGATGCTAGACTTTTTATAAGATAGAGATGCGGAGACACAATGAAGCTATACGTTTATGATCACTGTCCTTTCTGTGTCAAAGCGAGAATGATTTTTGGCTTAAAAAAACATGCCTTTCAGTTAATCACTCTAGCAAATAATGACGAAAGTACACCTATCCAACTGATAGGTAAAAAAATGCTACCTATATTACAGCTTGATGACGGCACCTCAATGGGTGAGAGTCTCGATATTATTGATTTTATTGAGCAACTTCATGGTTCACGGGTACTCAGTCCAACACGCTCTGTCGAGCTTGCTGCTTGGCTCAATGCGGTGCAAGGCCCGCTCAGTAACCTGATTATGCCTATCGTGCCAAACACTCAATTTGCTGAATTTCCAGATCAGGCTGCACGTGACTACTTTACTCATAAAAAACAAGCCATGATCGGAGACTTCAACCAACTGAAAGTCAACAGAGCGAAGTATGTTGATCAACTCAACGCACGATTACAGTCCTTGGCACAACAGATTACGCACTCACACTCGTTTAATCAGGACTTGTCCCTTGATGATATTCATCTATTTCCTGTGCTACGAAATCTGACATTAGTCAAAGAAATAATCTGGCCTCAGCCAGTCGCGCACCTAAGAGACAGCTTATCAAAACAAAGTGGTGTCCCTTTATTATTCGAACTTGCAATTTAAATAGTGTTGCCGATGACAATATTCAAATACTTTATTCGGTTGATATTGGTGGCTGCGTGTTTCACGCTAGCGGGCTGCGATCATATTAATCATTACACGATCAGTGAAGATAAAATTAATCACGCACTGCTTAAACATAATGACTTTCATAAAGTCTTTAATCTGGCTGGTATTGCCAAAGCCAGTATTACACTGACTGATTTGCGCAGCAAAATTGGCCGCGCTCAACCGGACAGAATCAGCGTTTCTGCCCAAGCAAATGTTGAAATTAATTGGCTTATCAGTAAAAAACACGCGCAATTGCAACTAACCATGAGTGCTAAACCGGTTTTGGATGCAACACAAGGTGCCATTTATTTACAAGATCTCAGCCTAGATCAATACCAACTCAGTCATCAATCGATAGACAGCGCCTTCAATGCAATCAAGCCGATGTTGCAAGCAGAATTAGTCGATTATTTTAATAGCCACCCGGCCTATGTGCTCAGCTATCAGCATCGTTGGACTGAGAGCGTAATTAAACATTGGGCCTCGCGATTAGAGGTGAAACCCGGTCAATTGGTTATTTATCTCAACTGACCCATCACCTCCCCCGGCCAACGGGTCTTCTCCTTGTTGGCCGCAGTCCAGTCGTCACCTTTCCCTTGTGACAGATTCAGATTAGGCCAACCGTTCATTACCAGCGAGGATGAAGATGAAAAAGAGGTGCAATCCACTGCAACTCTGTTTATGATTGTTCTCCGGCGACTCTCTCATCATTCCTTTTAGCTGGAGCCCGATCATGACCTGCAAGCCTGATACCCTGACCATCCGACGCCCAGATGACTGGCATATTCATTTACGTGATGATGATATCTTAACTGCCGTGTTACCCTATACCAGCCGTGATTTTGGACGGGCCATTGTCATGCCCAATTTGCAGCCGCCTGTCACAACAATACAGCAGGCCAAAACATACCGTGATCGTATTCTGTCCGCCTTACCCAATGGACATCATTTTACACCTCTCATGACCTGCTATTTGACCGATACCTTATCTGCCGATGAACTGGAACAAGGTTTTCATCAGCGGGTGTTCACTGCCGCAAAACTCTATCCTGCTCACGCGACCACCAATTCAAGCCAAGGTGTAAGCAGTATTGATCATATCGCTGCCGTTCTGGAACGCATGCAACAAATCGATATGCCTTTGCTGATCCACGGCGAAGTGAGCCATCAACAGGTCGATATTTTCGATCGTGAAGCACGTTTTATTGATGAAGTGCTGATCCCTTTGCGACACCGTTATCCGCGACTGAGGATCGTGCTAGAACACATTACCACACGCCAAGCTGCCGACTATGTTCGCGAGGCTGAAGCGGGTATTGCCGCCACCCTGACTCCTCAGCATTTGGCGTTAAATCGAAATCATATGCTCAGTGGCGGTATTCGACCGCATCTATATTGCCTACCGATCCTTAAGAGACAAACCCACCAGCAGGCACTTTGCGATATGATTGCCACGGGGAATCCACGCTTTTTCCTTGGTACAGATACCGCACCGCATCTGCGAGAAAACAAAGAAAGTCACTGCGGTTGCGCCGGTATTTTTAATGCCCCAGTTGCCCTTTCCCTCTATACACAAATATTCGACGATCTGGGAGCCTTATCCCATTTAGAGGCATTTTGTTCCTTAAATGGCCCGGCTTTTTATCAACTTCCTGTCAGTGAGCATCGCCTTCGTTTAGTTCGACAGCCTTGGACAGTACCCGATTCCATTCCCGTGGGTGAGACCTGTCTTATTCCTTTTATGGCGGGGCAGACTTTGCCTTGGTCCGTGCACGTGGATGAGTCATAAGAGAAAGGTAAAAGGCAGCAGTCAAACAGCAGAATTATCCTGATTCGGCCAAAAAACCTCTTTAGTTATTGCAAAAGAGCGGCAAAAAGATCTATCTTAGTAGGGTATCTGGTTAGGAAAAGACGCGATGGGTATTTTTGCTGCCAATGCCTCGCCGACATCACGTGGGCTTCTTTTTTTCGCTGCCAGAACAACACGGATAACGTGACCCAGATAGCCAAGTGGATCTTTATTTTTCACTACCGTTTATATCACTACTTATCAATACCGGTCTGTCGGCCGTGACTTCGTATTCAAGTCGTTCCTTATGCTATAATGGGTGACTCCTGCAGAAATTAATCAGGATGAAGCCTCAAGATACACGTTAACTAACGAGTAAAGGGAGGTTGGTATGGATAGAGAAAAACAAGTCATTAATACTCATTCTTTAGTCGGATGGGATATCAGTACTGTCGACAGTTACGATGCCATGATGATCCGCCTGCATTCGCTGTCCTCTGAATATCAAACTGAGGAAAATGCCGATGTCGGACCAACCTATTGGCTAACAACTGACGTAGCTCGGCAATTTATCTCTATTTTGGAAGCGGGCATTGCCAAAATAGAATCAGAACACAGTGAACGATCTCATATTAAGCATTAATGATGGCTTGGCACCCACTAGGGTGCCATTCCTTTGTTAGCCGTGACCCATTCCTTCTGTTATTCTTTCTGTTTGTCGTTTTATCAGGGAGAATGACCATGATCTATGATTTGATTGTTGTTGGCAGTGGGTCAATCGGCGCAGCGACTGCATGGTATGCAAAACAAGCCGGCCTTCAGGTACTGATGATTGACGCTCACCACCCTCCTCATAAGCAAGGCAGCCATCATGGTGAAACTCGACTTATTCGTTATGCTTATAGTGATGGTGAACACTATTTACCCCTACTTCTCGACAGTAAACAGCGCTGGTTAGATCTAGAAAAAATCAGCCAATGCCGTCTGCTCACACAATGTGGTGTCCTACACTTGGCAGCCGAAGACAGTCCGACAATACGGCAGAAGAAGCGTATTGCACAACAATGGCAATTAAACTGCTTGAGTCTCAGTGCTGAAGACATCCATCAGCGTTGGCTAGGTCTGACACCACCAGCACATTTCAGCGGACTACTTGAGCAAGATGCGGGTTATTTACATTGCAGTAAAGCGGTACAAGTTTTGATCAAGCTCTGTCATGATGCCGGCTGCGCTCAGTTATTCAATAGCCCTGTCATGGCAATCAATCAGCACTCTGGTTTACAGCAAGTTAAAACTGCCCAAGGTATTTTTCAGGCACACCGATTGGTCATCAGTGCTGGCACGCAAGTACGACAACTGCTTCCCTCCTTGCCCGTGCAACCAGTCCGTAAGGTGTTCACGTGGTTTCAAGCCGATGGTCGATACGGTGAATCAGCACATTTCCCCGCCTTCACCATTGACCTTGGCCAAGAGGGACAGTTTTATGGTTTTCCAGCTCAAAATGCGAGCCTTAAACTGGCCCGTCATGATGGTGGTCAACCTTTAACAGTGGCACAACAGCCTGCTGCATTTGGTCAAATACCGAGCGATGGCAGTGAGTGTTTGCCAGTTTTAAGGCAGTTTTTACCCGGTGTCGGGGGTTGCTTGAATGGCGAGAGTTGCCTATATGATAATTCACCGGATCAAGATTTTATCATTGATACGTTACCAGATAACCCACATTGTCTACTGATCACCGGTCTGAGCGGTCATGGCTTTAAATTTGCGCTCACCCTCGGCCATATTGCCAGTGAATTTGCCGGTGGTCAGGTTCTCTCTGACTACGTGAGTCACTTCAGTCTCCGGCGATTTAATGAGTCAGCGACCAATTTAAGATAAAGGCTGTTAAAGTTTTAATCATTCTGTCAACTTTATTATTTATTCTTTTATTATAAATAAACGATTAACAATAAGGTAGACAGAAATGACTAAAACGCAAAAACCAGAAACGAGATCCCCTCAAGATACTGACCATACTCCGGCAGATCCTAGTCGCCGACGTTTTCTGGCTACCACCTCCGTACTTGGTGCAAGCGCTTGTGGCTTACTGCCTAGCACCAATCAAGCTCACGCTAAACCGACAGTTCACTGGCAGCCTTTAGCGCAATTTCCAATAGAAAAACAAAATCATTTACTCAGAAAATACATTAAAAATATTATCGTTATCTACGCAGAAAATCGCAGTTTTAATAATCTGTTTGCCAACTTTCCAGCCAGCCAATCACCCCTCTCCTCGTTGCCAATCGCCACTTCGCAACAACGCGATAGAGATGGCAGTATCCTGCCTTATTTACCGCCAATCTGGGGAGGCATGGTGCCTGAGGCACAAACCGTCAATCATACGCCTTACCAGATAAAACAGGATGCCAGTTATTTACAAAAATTAGCAAATGCGCCTTTCGCTTTACAAGGCCCTGAACAAGAAGCTTTACCACAAGGCGTTGTCACTCGCGATCTCTGCCACCTGTTCTATCATAATCAAATGCAGATCAACGGGGGGAAAAATGATAAATTTGCTGCATGGAGCGACTCTGGTGGTCTGACTATGGGTTATTATGCAGATAACCAATATAATCTGAGATTATGGCAATTGGCCCAACAATTTACACTCTGTGATAACTTCTTCCAAGGTGCGTTTGGCGGCTCTTTCCTCAACCACCAATATCTGATTTGTGCGCGTCCCCCTTACTATCCCAATGTCAGCCAATCACCGGCAAAAAGTCTTGTTGCAACGCTGATGAGTGAGGATCCTACCGATAATCGTCTGAAACCGTTAGCGGATTCACCAGCCAGCGCTCTGCAAGGGCCACCACGCTTTGGACCATCGCAAATAACGCCAGATGGGTATGCAGTCAATACCATGCAACCCCCCTACTGGCCGTCAGCAACCCGAGATAAGCACGATCCTTCTCTCGCCGATGCAACCTCACCCAATACCTTACCCCCACAAACCCATCCCCATATTGGCGATTTATTGTCTGCGAAAGGCATTGATTGGGCTTGGTATTCAGGAGGTTGGCAGTTTGCCAATGAGGGTAAAAAGGACAGTGAACTCTTCCCTCCTAAACCTGATTTTCAACTGCACCATCAACCCTTTAATTATTTTGAAAATTTAGGCCCGCAACATCCAGCCAAACGGCAACATCATTTGCGTGATGGTGGATTAGGGGACAGTCGGACACATAATAAATTTATCAGTGATATTGAAGCCGGTCAGCTTCCCGCTGTAACCTTCTATAAGCCACAAGGTAATTTAAATATGCACGCGGGGTATTCCGATGTGGCTGCAGGCGATCAACATATCGCACATATTATTCATCAATTACAAGAGAGCCCACTTTGGCAACACTCGGTGGTAGTCATCACCTTTGATGAAAATGGCGGGTGGTGGGATCCGGTTGCCCCGCCTCAAGGGGATCGGTTTGGACCAGGTTCACGTATTCCCGCTTTAGTGATTTCACCTTTTTCACGAAAAAATCACGTCGAACATACACAGTATGATACCGGTTCAATATTACGATTTATCTCGCGTCTTTATGATTTACCTAAATTGGAAGGACTTGCACTGCGTGATCAGCAACTGATAAAACAAGGCAATAAACCGATGGGTGATTTGACGGAAACCTTGCAATTTCCTTGCTGATTGGCCTTTCCCCCTGTCCAATTAACAGGGGGATCCCCTTCTTAGGCTGTGGGTTCGCTGTCTGGGGGCACCGGCATGGTCATTTTCAATAAGCCTTTCGATTTATTGAATACTTTATTGCTGGTTTCTCTACCTGCGCGACGTAGACGTTGTTCTTCTTCCGGCAAGGACGATTCTTCCTGACAAAAAGGACTACAACAACCTTGGTATTTTACTTGGCATGCAGGACATTGAATAAACAATAAATGGCAACCATCATTGAGGCAGTTGACATGAGTATCACAGGCAGTCCCACACTGATGACAATGTGCTAACACATCGTCAGTAATGCGTTCACCCATTCGCTCATCAAACACAAAGTTTTTGCCTTTAAATTTCACAGGTAACTGCGCTTCCCGCGCCCGACGGGTATATTCAATGATCCCCCCCTCAATATGATAAACCCGTTCAAACCCCTTATATTTCATGTATGCACTGGCCTTTTCACAACGGATCCCGCCAGTACAATACATGACAATTTTTTTATCTTTGTGTGGCTGTAACAGTTCTACGGCCATCGGCAATTGATCACGAAATGTATCCGCTGGAATTTCCATCGCATTCTCAAAGTGACCGACTTCATATTCATAATGATTACGCATATCAACAAATATCGCGTCAGGATCATCGACCAGCTGATTGACGGCATCTGCTTTCAGATACCCCCCCACATTGCTGGCATCAAAATTGTCATCGTCAATGCCGTCTGCAACAATTCGCTCACGCACTTTCATCCGTAATACCCAGAAGGATTTGCCATCATCATCAAGGGCAATATTCATTCGCAGATTATCTAGAGCCGGATCCGAATGATATAAACGTTGTTTCATGGTTTCATACTGACTCGCTGGCACACTGACTTGCGCATTGATGCCTTCTTTCGCAATATAAACACGACCAAAGACCTGAATTTCAGTAAAACTGAGATAGAGCTTGTCACGGAAAGCTTTGGGATCATCAATCGTAAAATATTTATAGAATGACACTGTTGTTCTAGGCTCAGTCTCCGCGAGCATTCGCTGTTTTAATTCCTGATTGGATACAAGGTTATGTAACACTGGCATGGTGCTCTCTCCTTTTTTAGATTGTCAGTTTTTTATGGCGCGATAGTCTACCTGATCTGCACAAAGGCTTAAAGGTTTTGTGGGTATAATTTTTTTCGAAAAGATAAATTCCACGCTAACTTTGAGTGCAACGCGGTTTAGTGGCATAATAATCGTTAGAAACTCATGGTGAAAATCAAAAATCCAGCAGCTAATTTTGGTAACTATAATGGTGCAACTCCCTAAATTTTCTTATTCATTATTACACCCCCGTTACTGGTTAACTTGGCTTGGTATTGGACTACTCTATCTTGTGGTGCTGTTGCCTTATCCCGTTTTATGCCTCATTGGCAATGGACTCGGCCGGCTAACCTCACGATTGATGAAACGCCGTGCTGAGATCACGCATCGCAATATTGAATTGTGTTTTCCGGACATGCCAGTGACAGAAAGAAATACGCTAGTTGCTGAAAACTTCAAATCAGTCGGTATGGGATTACTGGAAACGGGAATGGCATGGTTCTGGCCTGATTGGCGAATAAAAAAATGGGTGGGGGTAAAAGGGATTGAACATCTGCACCATGTCCTCAGTCTTGAGCGAGGTTTGTTATTAGTCGGTATGCATTTTCTCACCCTTGAACTGGGTGCAAGGGCTATTGGATTACTGAATCCAGGGATCGGCGTTTATCGACCCAATGACAACCCGTTACTCGATTGGCTACAGACACGAGGCAGAGTCCGCTCCAATAAAGGTATGTTAGATCGTCATGATCTGAAAGGAATGATCCGCAGCCTGAAGCAAAATGAAATGATTTGGTATGCACCCGATCATGACTATGGGCCTAAATCCAGTGTCTTCGCCCCCTTATTTGCGGTACAACAAGCGGCAACAACCAAAGGCAGTTATATGCTAATGCGCAGCTGCCAGCCATCTGTGCTTCTTTTTGTTCCTCGCCGCTTACCCCATTGTCGCGGGTATGAGTTGGTTTTTTTCCCTGATGCGCATGACAGCATGCCGATCACCAGTGATGTTGCAACCGCAACGCGCATGAATCAGATCGTTGAACAGGGGATCTTACTGGCACCAGAACAATACATGTGGCTCCACCGTCGTTTCAAAACTCGCCCGCCTGGTGAACCTTCTCTTTATCCTTAGCCACATCAGTAGGCAATGTGTTTTCATTGCCTCTTTTTCTCAAAATAGCCCTCTCTCGTGACAAATTTGTTCTATGATTGATATCTACCATTGATAACATGGAGTCTCACTGATGGATTTATTCACTACACTCGATGAAGCCATTCATGTGGCAAAAGAAACTTGGCTGGCTGAATACCCCGAAATGGATACAGGATCTAGCGAGCCTGCGCAATTTAGTATGCAAAAATATGTGATGCAAGACGGCGATATTATGTGGTCCGCTGAATTTGCAGCACAAACCAGTGCCTCGCTGACTGGCCTGCCGCTTTTTTTCGATGACGCAGCCTTGGCCGTCTGGCAAGGGGACTATGACAGTGATGAACTGGAAGCGGAATGGTCAGAAGAGAATACCTTGCACGAATGGGATGAAGGAGAATTTCAATTGACCCCACCGTTGGACTCAGAAGAAGGAAGGGCCGCAGCAGAAGAGTGGACCGATGATGACAGTGAAGTCGAGCGTTGGTAACCAATGACGGCTATGTAACCGTAACCTTTTTTCGCGATTGCCATCGCCGCCACATTGAGGTCACCCTATTGCGCACTCTGGCGATAAAAAAAGCGGCATCACTGCCGCTTTTGTTTAATGCTTGTCACTCAAGATTAAGCATGCGGCGTCGTTTGCGATAAACGTGTATGTAATGATGACAGCACGACAGGGTCATCAATAATCTGAATTTTTTGCAAGGGTTTTAATCCATCTAGCCCCGTGTTGAGCACCTCTTCCACCCGCCGTTCACGCACCTTATCCAATAGTGGTTTATTAAGATGACGTGACGTGGCCATGGCACAGGCCAAGGCGTGACAGCGAGGCTCAGTGAGCGCTTGAATAAAGCCATGCCGTAACTCTCGACTGTGATTAAGTGCAAGGTAGCGATCAGTATCCAACAGTTCTTGTGGTGGATTGAATTCCTCTGGAATTAACAATAATTTCCTTTTTTTCACTTTTAAGCCTAATCCAGCACGACTAGACAGGGTCGAGACAAACGGGGAAAGGATCAATGACACAACAATCGGTGCTAACCACCATAAGTAATTCAGATCCAGCGCCCCCATCCCTGCCGTCCAAACAATACCTAATAGCATCTGTAGACCATGGCGAGTAAAGGCTTCTCGCCATGATGTTGAATTATCATCACGTTGGGGTGAGTTCCATACTGCCTTGATACCAAAAAAGGCACTGACGACAAACAAAGTATGGAATAACATTCTGACTGGGGCTAACAGAACGGAAAAAATCACTTCCAATATTAAAGAGAATAACAACCTGATCGCACCACCATAATGTTTTGCGCCCTTACTCAAAATCAGGATCACACTTAACAATTTAGGTAAAAACAGCAGGACCAGCGTGGTCGAAAATAGCGCGATGGCCAGCTCCGGTCGCCACTGCGGCCAGATCGGAAATAATTGTCTGGGCAGCAAAAAGTATTGAGGCTCCACCATGGAGTGCACAACCTGCAATGCGGTGGACAAGGCTAGAAACATAAACCATAACGGGGCAGATAAGTAAGACATCACCCCAGTCAAGAAAACAGCGCGGTGTACTGGATGCATCCCTTTAACTAAAAATAGCCTAAAGTTCATTAAGTTACCGTGACACCAACGTCGGTCCCGTTTTAATTCATCCAGCAAATTAGGTGGCAGTTCCTCATAGGAGCCAGGAAGATCATAAGCGATCCATACCCCCCAACCCGCACGACGCATTAATGCTGCCTCGACAAAATCGTGGGATAAAATGGATCCTGCGAAAGCACCTTCACCTGGTAACGGTGCTAGCGCGCAGTGCTCAATAAAAGGTTTCATGCGGATAATGGCATTATGTCCCCAATAGTGGGATTCCCCTAATTGCCAGAAATGCAACCCTGCAGTAAATAATGGCCCATAGACCCGGGTGGCAAATTGCTGGCAGCGTGCATACAGTGTATCCATTCCCGATGCCCTTGGTGAGGATTGAATGATACCGGCGTTAGGGTTAGCCTCCATCATACGCACTAACCCACACAGACACTCCCCACTCATCACACTGTCAGCATCCAATACCACCATGTAGCTGTACATTTTGCCAAAACGGCGACAGAAATCATCGATATTACCACTTTTACGTTTAACACGACGACGACGACGACGGTAAAATATGTTACCGACTCCCCCGACCTCGTCAATTAACTCCATCCATGCTTTCTGTTCAGCAATGGCAATATCGGCATTATAGCTGTCACTGAGAATGTACACATCAAAATGATCAGCATTTCCCGTACGCTGTACCGATTCCCATGTTGCCCGGAGTCCAGCATACACCCTTGCCACATCCTCATTACAAATGGGCATGATGAGCGCGGTACGGTGATTTTTATCTAAGGGTTCATCGCCAACCGTTTTGTAGGAAATACTGTATTTATCTTTACCAATCAGTAGCTGCAAGAAACCCATCAAGGCGGTCCAAAACCCGGCGGAGACCCAACAGAATAGAATCGCAAATAAAAATAAAATGCCCGCTTGAAGAATATAAGGCAACAACTCCAACAGCGCACTTTGCCAATTTTCAGTAAATAACCGAATGGGGTGAATCAGATTCCAACCCTGATAGGGCAGGATGCTCTTCATATACCATGTCGCTATCACGGTCTGCACCAAGGTCAAAAACAGCAACACATAGCGACGCAATGTGCCCACGATCCGCCATTTTTGTTGTGAAGGCTTAACCGGAGTATCCTCAATCCGACGAAGTAACGCTTTGTTCTTACCCCTTAAGCTATTCCATAAACGTGACAAAGGATTGGTTTCCCAACTGTCCGGATACATGCCTGAACGGGTGATCGCTGGCGTCGCTTGAATCATGGTTCTGCCAGCAAAGTCCTGTGCCAATAACTGCGGGTGTTCAGACAACACAGGCCAATCTGACGTCAAACGCTGTGCAAGGGGATCACCTAATAATGGGTCTTGCCTGTGATCATCTGAACAATTAGCATGAGGTATCTTCGCCACAGTGCTTTTCATCCGTTCATTGCCCATTGTGACTGTGTGATTATCTGACATTGCAGCCTGATCCTCTTCGAAATTAGATTTTGAATTATTCATTGGCCGCTAACTGATAACTCCATGTTTCAGTTATCGTCTTACCACCAGTTGCTAACGCAGCACGCAGTTCTGAAACTTTTTTCGGATCCTTTACCTTAATTTGTAACGTTAACCGCACACCTTGAGTATTGGGATTGTAGCGGAGGGTTTGACTCACTGTCTCTGTATTCTCATTCACGCTGATTTGTGGATTAAAAGTGGCTTTATTTGCCATTTTACTGAGATTTTTCCCAGTAAAATCCACCATAAAGGTAATAATTCCATTATTTTGCCGTGACAAACTGGTCAAGGTGATATCACCGTCAGAACGAAGGGTCTGACTGACGATCCCCAAGGCAGGATCCATAAGCCGGTTGTCTCTATTCGTAAAATGTAATCGATAATTATAATCGAACGCTTCGCCGGGTTTAGGTTGTTGCTCTGGCGTCCAGAAAGCTACGATATTGTCATTCGTTTCATCGTTAGTCGGTATTTCAACCAACTCAATCTGACCTTTGCCCCATTGCCCCACTGGCTCAACCCAACCACTCGGCCTTTTTTCGTAACCGGCATCCAAATCTTGATAGCTGTCGAAGTTACGATTTCGCTGCAACAAGCCAAAACCTTTGGGATTGGTTAACTGATACGTGCTGATCGCTAAACGTCGGGGATTATTCAGGGGACGCCAAATCCACTCACCATTGCCATTATGGATTGATAATCCATCGGAATCATGAAGTTGTTGATGATAATTGGTGATAGTTGAAGGCTGATTACTGCCAAATAAGTACATACTTGTTAATGGCGCTATCCCTAATTTACCCACTTTATCACGTAAAAAGAGTCGAGATTTCACATCAATGATCGTGTCATTACCTGGCCGCAAGATAAAGCGGTAGGCTCCTGTCGCCCTAGGTGAATCCAATAATGCATACAGCGTTAAAAAGTTATCGCCGGCATTGGGACGTTCCACCCAAAACTCGGTGAAATGTGGAAATTCTTCTCCTGAAGGTAATCCCGTATCTATGGCCAATCCTCGCGCAGATAAACCGTAAACTTGACCACGTCCAATGACTCGGAAATAACTGGCCCCCAGAAAACTGGTGATTTCGTCCTGATGGCGTTTATTATTGATGGGGTAGAGCACTTTAAAACCGGCAAAACCAAGGTGACTGAGTGTCTTATCATCATGAGGGACCTTGCCAAAGGTAAAGTAATCGGGACTGTATTTGATTTCATGGACAGAATTCGCCGTCACTTCATTGATTTTAACCGGTGTATTAAAATACGATCCTAGATGATAAAACTGTAGGTGGAAAGGTGTATTCCGACTCAACCAATACGATTTATCATCTTTAAATTTGATCGTTTGATACTGACTGTAATCCAATTCACGTAGCTGAGTGGGCAAGTTTGATTTTTGGGGTTTATAATTGTTTTCCGCAAGTTTCTTTGCTTGGGTTGCGACATCATCCAGAGTAAAGGCCTGACTGGTTTCTGCATAAGAGGTCAGCAACACGGCGACAGCAAACCAACTCAATTTTATTAGTCGGCTTTTGGAATTTTTAATTAGCACATCTCCCCCTTTAACTGGTTACTTCATTCCTAACTCATTAGAGTATAATCTAGTGAGAACCTAACGGACAGACCGAGAAACAATCATAAAATCAAAGGATTACTATCCGAAAAGGTTGGATTCTGTTTATGTGAATAATTCATATACGAATATTTATGCGCACATTTTAGCATAACTTGGGTAATTTAGAACTTGTGTATAAATGAAATAAGTTAAAATTATCAGCTCGACGAATTAACGATTAATCAGATTTAAACATTAATAGCAACACAGAGCCCCCTCGCTTTTCCTAGACACAATAATCGCTTAAATTGTTAAATAATATTACTTAAATATCGTTTAACAATCCGCTTAATAATTATGCTCGGTCAGGATTTTCAAGTAAAATAACGGGCATATTGTTTAAAATAAGTTGCATATCAAAGCAATTTTAGCCTAAAAAGTACAGGAGGATCGTGGACTGAACGTGCTTTATCTCACCCAGTAGCGGGATTGTGGGGACAAGGCGATGCCCAATGCGGCGTGAAGTGTAAACGTCTGAGGCATCATTTGGCGCCTGAACAACACTCACCGATGAGTGAGGGCAGAAATAAAAATGAAACGATTCTTCTTTAAACACATACGCTTTACTGACTTGGAATTAAAAACTGATCATACTTAAGGCATCAGTTATGATATGACCAAGTCGCGTGATCACAAGCGAACGATGCTTTAACACGGAACCCTGACCCGAAGCGAGGTTCCCAAACCTATTTTGATAACCGACTGAGTACTTTAAATGAATCAAGCTAACCAAGCGATGAGACAGACAGACTGGCGTGCTGTACTCCGCTCTCCTTCTCTGCTATCCCGAGAAACTCTGGCTGGTATCGTTACCGCTCTCGCACTGATCCCCGAAGTGATCTCCTTTTCTGTTGTCGCGGGCGTTGATCCGAAAGTCAGCCTAATTGCCTCGGTGGTCATTTGTTTAACGCTGTCATTAATTGGTGGCCGTCCAGCCATGGTCAGTGCAGCGGCAGGCTCTGTCGCTTTGGTGATTGGACCGATGGTGGCAAGTCATGGCGTAGGGTATATTTTGCCAACAGTCGTGTTAGCTGGGTGCCTGCAAATCCTGTTTGGCGCCCTCGGTATGGCACGAATGATGCGCTATATTCCCCAATCCGTCATGACGGGATTTGTGAATGCACTTGGCCTTCTCATCTTTATGGCTCAAGTGCCCCATGTAATGAAAAGTCAGCCAACCATCTGGCTATTTTTCACTCTCACCCTGGCTATCGTTCTGTTACTGCCATACGTTTTCACTGCGATCCCTGCCCCGTTGCTGGCTATCGTTGTGCTGACGGCGGTAGGCTGGTATTGTGGTATTTCCCTACCCAATGTTGGCGATGAAGGCACCATGTCGCCAGGCTTGCCTAGCATCAATACCTTGCAAGTGCCTTTGAATAGCCAAACATTAGTAATTATTCTGCCTGTTGCCATCAGTGTTGCACTTGTCGGTTTAATGGAGTCCTTACTGACCGCCAAACTCGTTGATGCAATGACCGATACTCATTCAAATAAACACCGTGAATCTTGGGGACTGGGTATCGGCAACATTCTCGCCGCGTTCTATGGCGGGGTTGCTGGCTGCGCGATGATTGGTCAAACAGTGGTCAATGTGGAACTCGGCAAAGCACGTACCCGTCTCTCCACACTTGTTGCAGGCCTTGTTTTACTGCTATTAGTCAGTGCACTCAGCCAAATTATGGCTCAGATCCCCATGGTGGTTCTGGCGGCAATTATGATGATTGTGGCGGTGAAAACCGTAAATTGGCACAGTGTATTACCCAAAACGTTACGTCGTATCCCTGTTTCAGAAACCTTGGTGATGGTCACAACAATTGTCGTCACAGTTTATACCAGCAATCTCGCATTGGGTGTGGTTCTCGGCGTGATTTTGGCAATCATTATTTTTACTCGTCGAATCAGTCACGTGATCCAAGCTTCACGTCAATTAGCAGAGGATGGACAGTCCGTCACCTATTATGTGCGAGGGCCGCTGTTCTTTGCCAGCAGCAATGATTTATCTGACTGCTTTCAGTATAGCGCAGATCCAAAGCAGGTGACGATTGATCTCAGTGAGGCTCAAATCTGTGATGCGTCGAGTGTTGCCGCATTAGATGCCATCGAATACCGTTATCACCGTCACCACGCCACGCTAACCATCACCGGGTTAACCGGAGAGAATCAGACGCTCCACCAGCGGGTGTCCGGACAGATAAAGCAATAAGCAGAAGCAACAGAGCAGTCATCGGCTCTTTTTGACACTGTGCTGCTTCGTTAAAAGTCAAGAGCAAGTCGCTAGGAGCACCCTAGCGACGTCCTATCCAGACGTAATGCCAACAGATAAATTAATAACCCTATCGCAGCCAATCCTCCCCCCACCCACGAGGTTGATGTCCAGCCGAGTCCAGCATCGAGGGCCATTCCCCCTAGCCAAGCCCCTAACGCATTTGCCAAATTCAGCGCAGAGTGATTCATCGCCGCCGCTAGGGTTTGCGCTTGACCTGCGACATCCATTAATCTGATTTGCAAAGCCGGAATCAATAACGCAGTGGTTCCCACCAGAAAACAAGCGATAAAGCCGAGTATGACACTCTGTGCCAACTCGCTAAATAGCACCATTACGGTGACACTCCAGACTAAAGAAACCAGGATGGCTTTGCTGACGCTCCAATCTGCTAATCGACCACCAAGACTACTGCCAACGACCATCCCGAATCCAAATGCGGCCATCACCCAAGGTACCATCGTTTCAGTCATGCCACTCCGGTGTAACATCGTGGGGGTGATGTAGCTAAAAACAGCAAACAACCCCCCAAACCCTGTGGCGCCAGTTAAAAGTATCAGTAATACCTGAGGGTTTGTCAGCGCAGTCAGTTCGTTTAAGGGGTGTGCTGAGGCATCCCCCGATGAATAAGGAACAAAACTCAGGATCATAATCAAAGATAAAAGAGCACAAATTCCAACAAACCAAAATGCCAGTTGCCAACTCAGATGATGGCCAATCAACGCAACCACGGGCACACCAAGCAAGGTGGCAACCGTCAGTCCCATCATCATTCGGCCCACCGCGTTACCTCGCAAATGGGAGGGGACTAAGGATGCGGCAACCAAAGCAGCAACACCAAAAAAAGCGCCATGAGGTAAACCAGAGAGAAAACGTAACAATAAGAAAGGCAAGTAACCGTGAACTGCCCCGCTTGCCAGATTACCCAAGGCAAAAATCGCCATTAACGCGATTAATAAGCGCTGTCGAGAACACCGTGCGGCCAATACGGCAATGAGCGGCGCACCTAATACAACACCTAAGGCATAAGCGGTAATGGCATTCCCGGCGCGGGTAATGGAGACGCCTAATCCCACGGAGACATCAGGTAGCAGTCCCATAATAACAAACTCACCAGTACCAATCGCGAATCCGCCTAACGCCATCGCCAATTGGGCTAAAATTAACTGTCTATTACTTAATTGCCTCACCATAACTCCAGGATTTTCATTCAATACAGGATTAATTTTAATGAATCAAATGCTTCTGTTGATTCGGTTAAAGATCACGGTAATCGATCGGGGTTCCTGACAACAAAATCAAAGCAACACGGCCTCTTGTGACGAAGCTGAACAGGAAGTAAGTGCAAGAATAGAGACTTTAACTGTAGTAATAATCCGCACCACTTTGGCGTAAAAACCACCCAGTCAAAGCCATACGCTCTTTATGGGTCGGTAGAACCTCATGCAGTACCTGCTCTGACATAAAGCAAATCATACTACCCGCAATAGGCTCAATCAGGTGAGGGCCATCACTCAGGTGTAAGCAAAGCTGACCGCCATCTTCTGCTTGCCAGTTCTGATTAATATAGAAAATTAATGTTACTGCACGCCGTTTATCATTAGCAAAACAATCATAGTGTGCTTGATAAAAGGATCCGACAGGATAGCGTGAAAAATGCCCTTCGAACCCATTAAGACCGAGGTAGAACTCACGATTGAGCAGCATTTTGATGCTATCCACTTGTTGCTGGTAAGCGATAATTGCCGGTGAACACTCATGTTCTTCGATCCAACTGATGCTGTCAGACCGAATAGATTCATTAATGATATTTTTCAATCCTTGACCGATACCGGCTTGCAAAAAAGTTCTTTTATGACAAAGCGTAGCTAACTGAGCAACCAACGCTGGCGCCAAGACATTTTGCTGATAATACCAGCCATTTTCACAAAGTTGCTGTACTAAAAGCGACTGATCCAGCATATTTCCCCTGCTCTATTCTGTTTATATAAGAGGGAGATATTATAGCCTGAAGGGCAATAGCAGAGTAAAAATATTCTTGTTTATCCGCAAAGCTGTCGGTTCCCTTTCCTTGACGGACTCCCCGGAATGCAGAGAGATCAGCGGCTAAGGTACCCCCAATCTGCTTTAGGCCATTCACCTCGTCGTAACGGGTTGCAGGCTGTGCCCATGGCTGCCCGCAAAGGATATCGCCTTCCCACTCTCATGACTTCAAACACGGAGAGAACCATTAAGTCCTTTTGTGCAATAACTGCTTAATATACCCCTCACGGTATAAAGAAATGAAAATTGCCACCGCACTGTACAGAACAAACAGCACCAATAACATTCGAATATCAGACAGACTGTCCTTAAAAGACAGTCCTAATTGGTTTACGCCAGCAATGGCTTTAATCGCCCATGTTGACGGCAGCATACTGGAGATAAATCTGACTGCAGGCGGCATTGCCTGTAATGGCCAAATGGTGCCAGAAATATAAAATACCGGCAGTGTTAAAAAAGAGAGACTCAAATAGATCATTTCCACTTTTTTTAGGCAAGCTGTCAGTAAACTGCCTACGCCTAATACCGCCAAAAGGAAAGGAAAAGTGAGTAACATAATCTCCGGCATGTTCGCTGTCTGGCGATAACCTAACACCCAAGGCCACAGCGCAAACAGGACGATTGATAAAAATAACCAGATCGGCAATAACGCAGTCAAGGCACCGAGGATCACCGCTATATTGGGTTTGCCATTGGCCTTAATCAGCAATAAGACACGAACACTGGCAATCAATAACGTGTGCTGGAGTAGCATAACCAGCATGCCAGGAAAGATGATTGCGGCAAAACTTATCCCTGGATTAAATAACGGCATGGTCATGCCTTTCATTGGCGTTAATACACTGCCCGCTTCCTCTGCTGAAAAACCATTTTTTAATAGGATCGAGGTTTCATACTGACCGAGTAACTCCTGAAAAGCCGCAGCAACATTCTGCTGAATTTGACCATTGGGGAGGCGATTGGTGGCATCACCGTATACAGGCAGGCTAACCGGTTTATTAGCGAGGATTTTTTTTTCTAAATCGATGGGTAACACGACAATCGCAAATAAACGACGCCAACCTAAATCCCGTTTAGCGTCATCAAGGCTCGGATAGCTAATCACCTCTATTTTCGGGCTTGCATCCAGCAAACGGCTGATTTCATTACTGACTGGACTGTGATCATGATCAACTACTGCAACGGGCAGATCCCAAACCGTATGATTCACATACACCAGACTCATGAGACACAATGAAAGTAATACCAACGCCCACATGGGTTTTTCCAACATCCCCTTCAGGATGTCACGAAATGTATTGTAGTACAGTTTCATTACATGGGTTCCTGGTTTTTTAAACGTAAGGGCAAGCGCCGTGAAACCAGCATCCCAATCACAACCGGATAAACCAGTAACAAAGCACACACACTGATAATTGGTGTACCTGGTACTCGGCGAATAAAAAGATCAAACATCGCCGCTAAAGCATGAGTTAACGGTTCCAGATTAGAGATGATTTGAGCGGGCAGTGGCATAGAGAGCTCCGGGACACTGAGACCCGAAAAGGTCATGGCAATACTGACCATGATCCCCATCATGCCATAAGCGGTTAATGATGAGCGGGTGAACGTATATAATAACACACCTAAACTTTGTGCCGCCATAATATAGAAGAAAGCAACACAAAAAACATAAAACGGATTACCGACTAATCTGGCCCCGGAAATCCAAAGTAATAAAGCCACTTCAGCCATCAGCACCACCGTATAAATCAACGTGTAAGGTGCAAATTTTCCTAATAAAGACCATCCCATACTTTCAGCATAAATCAGTGGCTTACTACGCGAAAGGATATAGATCGTGCATGTCACAACAAAGAGCTGAATTAAATGGATGGTTGCAGCAAACTGTTGGTAATAAATATAACTGCCACTGGCATTAAATAAACTGTGATAGATCAAACTTAATTGTGGCAATGCCGGGACAGCTTTACCTAAACCTGAGGCAATTTTACTGCGGTATTCGCTATTTACTGTCGTGACTAAGCCATTAAAATCTTGACTGGAATAGAGCCCTCCCGCATAAAAGAGCGCATTATAATAAAAAGAAACGTGAGGCTGTTTGCCTGCAAGGACGTCACGTTCAAACCCCGGTGGGATATACAGCAAACCATAGTCTTGTGCTTGTCGCATTTTTTTTATTGACTCCGACAAGCCACCCCGCCACTCGGTTAAACTGGCATGGGATCCGGCATCCAGTTTACGCGTCAGTTCCTGAGCTAAGGGAGAATGATCATTATCGACGACTGCAACAGGCAAATTTAATAACGTCCCTTTTGAGAAATTACTACTCAGTAAAGAAAACAGGATCAGCGGGAAACACCAAGTCAACCAATGAATCGCTGGTTTTTTTGCGCTGACTCTTAATTCTCTATCAAAGCTGCGGCAAAAATACTTCCAGCCGTATTTTAGTGTTCCCATTGCCATAACGCACTCATTCCCTGTCGTAAGCCTTGAACTTCCTCAACAGGTCTTAATCTCACTTCAAATGTCTTAAGATCAAAATCCCCTGTTGCCCTGGTTGCACTTTTCGTAGAAAAATCACCCAATGGCGCAATGTAATACACTTTCGCTGTGACTATTTTGTTATTCAGCGCGGGCACGCGGAGTTGGATTTTATCCCCTTTGCGTACATGGGCCAAAATATCTTCACGCAAATTAAAAACAAACCAGCTATGTTGTAACCGGATCAGCGTCAGCAGTGGACTCGACGCCCCGATCAGTTCCCCAATCTCAGCGGGAATTGGCCCGACTTCACCATCAACAGGCGCTTTAACCAATAATTCGTCCGCTTGCACCTGAATTTCTTTTAATTGTTGAGAAGCCTGATCCAATTGAGCTTGATAAATGGCACGTTGTTCAACGCGATCACCATGCAAACCTTCATCAAGATTGGCTTGAGCTTGACGAACAGACTGCTCAGCCGTTTCTCTCGCACTGCGTGCATTTTCTAACTCTTGTGCTGATGCATAGCCTTTATCGGCAACTTTCAGGATCCGGTTATAATTATCTAGGCTATTACGGTAATTCGACTGAGCTGATGATAACTGAGCCTTTAACTGACGAAGGGTTTCTTCTCTAGTACCGCGTTGTGACATTTCCAAGGTTGATTTAGCTTGGTCTCTTGCCTGCTTTGCGGCATCGAGTTGTGCAATTAATTCAGGGGCATCTAATCGCATTAACGGTTGACCCGCTCTGACTTCATCCCCACGGTGTACCAAATGATCAATGACACGGCCTTTCGCTTTAGAAGAAACAATCACTTGGGGTGCATCCACTTCACCTTGTAATAATAGTTGACTGTTATGTACCCTAAAAAAAATAGCCAGCGAGAATATCGCAACCATACAGATAAGGGTAAAAAATATTCTTCTATTCATTTTTATCCCCTGTCCTATTTTTTATACAGCCCATTTTAATTCCCTGAATAATATCCAATACTTGCTGAAGAATATCATATTCCACCAAATATATTCGCGATTTTGTGCTAATCAAGGGATAAAAATTTATTAATAAAACAGCAATTAAAATAATCATATTGCTGGTGATTAAATCAAATTTAGTAGTAAGAAATTGTCGACTGACCCGGCAAAATAATCACCTAACAATAAGATTCGACCAATAAAGTAAAATAAGGTCAACGGCATGCTGAAGGGCGTAAAGTCAATTCCCGCTCTTCAACAACGCGATGATTAAGTAAGATGCTTGATTAAGCATGATGCTTAGAATGGTAGCAGACAAGCAGGAAAATGACTGGCAATGTATAACACTTGGGTGTAGGGTCCTCTCCGTTTTTACAGACCCTAACTCGTTATGCACTATCCAGTGTGATCCGCTCAATATGCTGCTTAAAACGATAAAACGGCATCAAGCAAAATAACGGAGGTCGTGATATTAAAGCTTATCAAATATCGGCATTAATTTTCCATCACCTTTTACCGATACCCCCCGGTCATCCAATTGAGGACGACCATTCCATCGTTCGGTAACGAAATCGCGAAAATCGATAAAAAGTGGGCTATAACGAGGACGTTGCCGCCATACCAACCAGACAGGTAATTCAGGTAAACGCCAGTCTGGCAAAACAACTTGCAAATTACCCGTTTTCACATAACCAGAGGCAAGCCAACCGGGTGTTGCAAGACTGATCCCTTTCCCTTTGATGACCAAGTTCAATAAACTAAGCAAATTGTTCGATGAAAATCCAGTCGGAGAAAACGTATCAATTGTGACTGTTTCATCCTCTTTATGAAAGATTAAAGGCCCAGATAACCCATGGTGATGCAAATTGAAAAATTGATGGTTTAACAGATCAGAAGGATGACGAATAGGTGGATGCTGCTTCAAGTAGTCTGGACTCGCGCATAACACCAGCTTTATCGGTTTCAACTGCCGATGAACCAGATCCTCACTTTCGATTCGACCACTTCTCAGTACCAAATCATCAAATTCGGGGGATTCTCGATGTAAATCAGCCCTTTCTCTTGAATCTAGGAATATTTTACTTTCTGGATTTTTATGCGTGTATTCATAGATCCACTCATTGGCCATAAATTCGCACACAACCGCAGGCGCAGTTAAATGAATACTGCCCTTAATCACATTATGCGGATTACGAAGATCATCAAGCAGAGCTCTGAAGGATTGCGTGATGCCTTGAGCATGCAGTAACGCGGTATGGCCCGCATCAGTGAGTACCACACCGTCTGGATTTCGAGTGAATAAAATTACGCCAAGGTAATCTTCAATTCTGAAAATTGCCTTACTGACGGCTGCGGTACTCACAGCAAGCTCACGTGCAGCTTTAGAAAAACTCCCTGTTTCGGAAACGCGAATAAAAAAAAGCCAATCGCGCATTCCTCTGTTGTTATCACCTTTCACTAGTTAACCTCCGGTTGCTGTCGCTGAGATGGACTGCCGCTAATCCTATTTATCATTCAGCCAAAAAACAGCAGAACAGAATGTCTTATGAAAAAACGCCATAATGAGGAGGATTTCCCCATGACTGACACTGAGACGAACGTAACTAATCTAAATTATCGACTATAGAATCATCTCAAAAAGTGACAGTTTAGTATAGAGGAACTGTATAAATCAATAATAGTTATCAACAATACCTAAATAATTACCATACTATATACAAGGGCATCAGTGGTCTACGCAGCCATAATTGTACATAAAACCTCAGTTATTTTTGAGTGATATTTCAAAAACATCATAAAAGTCTGCCCCTCACTAATTAAGGTGTAGGGGAAAACGAGTAAAAATATCTCATCATTACCGTGCAAATTATGAATAAAAAATTAGAAAAGTCACTGAGTCACTCAGCTAAATAACACACATCACCTTTGTGAAGGTAGCTATAAAATAAGCCTCACTTTAGCCTGTAATGAATAACATCCAACCTCGTCTTTTTTACAGGCCTCTTATTTTATCGGGGTCAATCAAATTGTCGAATAAATACCCACTGTATTTTATGTTATTTTTCTGATGACGATTATTTACTAAACATCGACATTTTTCTAAAAATTAAAAAATAAAACTGACCTCTTGTGGATTGTTACCGAAAACAATCCGCAATAATCAAAACATAAATATAAAAAACATCGTTATTATATTTATTTAGAATAAATATAAAGCAAGCACCTTCTTTACTCTGTATTTAACCAAGTGAGCATCATCTCGAATAAGTATATTATTTTCTTCTTTGAGTGTCGTGTACTCATTTGTTAATAATCATTGCAATTAATTGAGTGAAAACACACATATTCAATTCGGCCTGAGAAAGAAAATCCCTATCGACTTTGTCATGGTTTATCACCCCATTATCTGTTAAAAATCAATTATATTGACACTTATTCCATCCGGTGTATATGATTGCTTTGCATATTTATAATCACTATTGTATAAAATAAATAAAGCAGACACGATCACAAACAGAGAGGTTGTATAATGTTCAAAAATGACGCTGGTAAAGTCCTCATATGGGGTACACTGGTGGGCGGCTTTATGAGTTCACTGATCAAGTCTGGGACTGAGGTGAATATGCCTCCTCGCGTCGCAGGTGAAATCTCCCCCCCCGCTGCAAATATTGATGCATGGTTAGGTTGGTTAAACATCAATTCACATTCTCTGGATTATGTTTATCAAGGGTTCACTCTTCCTGGTGCAGTCATGCTGTATCACTGGGTCTTTAGCTTTGTCTTTGCGTTTGTCTATGTTGCTGCCAGTGCCTTTTGTCCAAAAATAAGACTTTGGTATGGTGCCGCATACGGTATCGTTATTACTCTCGTCATGCATGGCCTATTAATCCCTGCATTAGGCTTTAGGCATCCCATTTACCTTGGTGGACAAACGGGTTGGCTATGGCGACTTAATGGCTATGAGTTTTGGAGTGAATTGATCGGACACATCTGTTGGTCGGTTTCAATTGAATTTAGCCTTATTGCTGTCTTGGCTTTGTTAAGCAAGCCATTAACCGGTCACTGGTTTAAATAAGAGTCTACGGCTAAATAGATGGCCAATTTGCCAGTCTATTTAGCTCTCCGCAACACACTGTAGTCCATCCTCTCAGTAAACTGTCTTTTTCTGTTTACCTGTGTGCATTGATTCGATTAAGAGCCACTTTGATCTTCTGCTTACCTGTATGGTTTGATTCAGTTCAACCCCGTTATTACCGCCTGCTGAACGTCACAGCAGTAATGACCTCCTACTCAACAAAATCCGACTGTCAAGCCATGTCAATACCGACAAGCAGCATAACGGGTATCGTGCCCTGACATCTGCATGATGGAACGCCCCCTAACCCAGTCAACAAAGTAACAGGAACAAATCAGTCAGCAAATCAAGACGCCAACATTATTCTTTTTTCATATATGATAATTAAACCTTGGATAAATCATACTCTGGCCAATGGGTCGGGGGGAAAATGACGCCCTGATCCCGATGACAGCACATCAGTTGATTAGCTCTATTTATCTGTCAAAGTATGGTAAATGGTAGCGCAGCATCATTACAACAGCAAATGTCTGATATCAGCATGACACGGGGAAGTCATGTATGCGTTCAGTGCGAATAAGATCTCGCATAAGGCCGAAACAATAACATCGTATAAGTCTCAGCTTGATGTTATCTCATTGCAATCCACCTAGCCCATTACTCAGGCTGCTGCTTATCTCATTGTTTAAAAACACAGGTAAGCATGACTGCTCTCTCTATTTTGTGGTTATCACTGGACCTAGGCCTCGAATCAACCGTGAACCTGTGATAATACACACGAGACCTTTATTTATTAGAAATAATCGTTCATATTTTCAGTGAAAAAACGAATATCTTAGTTTTTTAAGATCAATTTCGAGATAAAAAAGCATGATATGAAATAGTAGACTGATCTTTGTGAATGACCATTGAAAAGCGTGAATCATCCCTTTCTTTTTGATTAGCCCCCCTTAAAATTGCAATTTATTCATCTTATTGTAGGCTGCATTTATTTAAAAAAAAAATGATCAACTTACTTCATTTTGAATAAAAATTGCCGGTTGTTCGCACTGCAGACCCAATGCAGTCATACCGTATGCCATAAAGTGCTCCCATGCTTTTTTATTAAGTATTACCAAGGTGTGGCTGAAAAGTGGCGAATATAAACAAACTTGCTATCTTTAATTTTTGATTATCTTTTTGTACGAACCCAATCCACTTTAGTATCAAATTGCTCGTTTTATTCACCAATACGCCTCTTTATCGAGAATGATTTTATTATGATTAAGCACGCAACTTCAGCTGTGAGTCAAGCACAAAATAAACAGACGGTGTCTCGGAATTTGAACCGTCGACACGTGTAAATGATTTCTATTGGCGGTGCAATTGGTACGGGTTTATTTATGGGGGCAGGTCGCGCGATTTCTATTACGAGGCCATCCGTGATCCTCGCTTATCTCATCATCGGCATCATGCTTTTCTTTGTATTACGCCCAATGGGCGAATTGCTTTTATCCTCACAAAAATTTACCCCGTTTACCGATTCTAGTGCTGGGTTACTTAGATCTTGGGCCGATTTTTTTATGGGATGGACTTATCGGTTTTGCTGGATCATCACCTGTATTGCTGAAATGACGGCCATCACTCGTTACGTCCAATTTTGGTGGGCAATCTGGCCTGCTTGGACTATCGCTTTAGCTTGTGTGGCTCTATTTGTATTACTGAACATCATGCCGTGCATTGGTTTCTTTTACTGACTCTCGCATGGTAATTTAAAAAAAGACATGTCAAACCAATTAATAACCAATAGTTCATGAGGAGATTTCGTCCTCTTTCGCGGCATACCGTTCAATCACGAATTTAGTCTCGTTATCCAATAAATATATCGTTGATTGAGGCTATTAATGGGAGTGCAATTCCTATTATGCTAAAATTAGCGTGTGAAGTGAGCTGACGGCCAAGGGTCTTCGACTCGCCATGATTATCTTTTACTGAATTAGGAGTGATGATGTTAAAAAAACGATTTGCTGTGATGCTAATAACAGCATTGAATATTGCAACTGTCAGCGCAATGGGTAATCCAGCGTCCTTATATTGTCAGAAATTAGGGGGGAAAAGTGAAATTGCCAGCTATAAAAATGGCGATGAATTTGCAACCTGCCGCTTTCCTAATGGTAATGTCTATGAAGAGTGGACACTGTTTAGAATGTTCAATGGCCAGCAGCCACACCAACCGACAGATCCCGCGCACTGATTAATTCGGACTGCATGGCCGAGTCGCCTGTCAACCGTCTTTCATCAGTGAGCCATGGCGTCACTCAGCCCGTCGAAATGTCAGATTATACCGCACCGCGCCCGTCAGAAAATGACTGGCGGGTTTAACCGGTAAGATGCCATGGTAACATAGCCTAGCAACCCCACCCCAAACCACCACATCACCATGTTCCAGTACGATCTGCCGAGTGAGATCACTGCGCTGATATCCACCAAACTGAAAAACAGCAGGGATACCCAATGAAACAGAAACAATCGGTTGGCGCAAATCCTTTTCATCTTTATCTTGATGTAACGTTAAGCGGTTGCCCGGTCGATAACGATTGATTAAACAACTGTCCGCTACAAAATCCGCGTACCCTGCGTCATTTGCCCATGCTGCGGCACAATGACTAAACAGCCTTGGCAATTTACTGAGATCAACAGCGACATGAGGATCAATACGATCACAGCGCTCCGCTTGCCTGCGTGTTTTCGCGTAACGTCCGCATTCAGTCATCGCAACAGACATCCGATACCCTTTCGGGGTATAACGGTGTCGAAATGGACGTAATTGAGCAATCTGTTCAATCTGCTGTAATAATTGCGACGCTTTATCAACAGCATACCTTCTCAAAACGATTGCCCCTTCAGCAAGAGGCTCCTGCCAAGGTCGCTCACCCGCAAAAAAATCTAGCATGATCCTCTCATCTTATTTATCTGACGATTGTTGTAATAAAAAGGTTTTGAATGCCGGTGAAAACCACGTTTTAAATTGCCCCTGTTCTTTCGTTATCAGGTACACCGCAAGATGGTGGCGGAGCGCTAAAGCTTTCGCCTTTTCGCTACCCAACACAACCAGCCCGGTATCCCAACCATCTGCCTCCAAAGCAGTCGTGGCAATGACCGTCGCCGACACCAGATGATGGGTGATAGGCTGACCCGTTTTAGGATCAATAATATGAGAGATCCGTTTGCCATCCAATTCGTAATAGTTACGATAATCACCAGAAGTACTGATCCCATGTCCCTGCAAATCGACAATCGCTTCTACCTCATTGCGCGTATCTGTCGGTTTTTGTATCGCGACTCGCCACGCATTATGATCGGCATTTAGGCCACGTGAAACCAGTGCGCCACCAACCGAGACCAAATAATTTTTTACCCCTTCCTGCTCCATTAAACGCGCCAAGTGATCGGTTGCATACCCCTCTCCCATCGTCGAAAGATCTAAAGAAAGTGCCGGCAAGGTTTTACGTAACATCGCTCCCTCAACCGTCTGGATCACCTGAAGGTGTTGCAGGCCAGTCATGGCCATTGTCGCGGTAATTTGTTGTTGACTCGGTGTCTGTTGCGGGGCCTTACGCGGACCAAATCCCCATAAATCAACTAATGGCCCGACAGTAATATCCATCGCACCTTGGGTTTCTTTACCGATCCGTAAAGCAAGGGTAATGATATCAGCCATATCCGCGCTGATCGGTTGAGGCTCACAGCCTTGATAGCGGTTAAATTGTGATAATTTTGATTCTGCTTTCCACGTTGATAAGGTCCAATCATCGTGATCGAGTTGCTGTTCAATTTTCTGTTGTAATGCCGCCTGACGACTCGCCTCAACACCCGCCACGGTTACCCGCCAAACCGTGCCCATGGTTTTACCACTCATCACAAACGTTGACTGGGGTGTCTGCGGTTGACAGGCCGTCAGTAACGTTAACGAGGTAAGAATGAACAACAGACAAGATTTGATTTTCACAAGCAGGTTCCCTAAGCAACTCGACCCAATCACAGGGTGAGGACCAATAATTGGCAAGAATTCTAATCCCATTGCGGGGTTGGCATAGGCTGAAAAATGCTAATTCACCGTGATTGATTATGTCACTCGAGGTATAGCCGATCAGGTAAGTCATCGGCTCTCGCCATCTGACTTACCTGAATCAAGTTTAGAACTGATAGACCAGTCCAACGGCAACAATATTATCCGTACTGATCGCAGCGTCACTCGTAAAACGGTTGTTATCCAACAGATTAATCTGGTAATCAACATAAGTTGACATATTTTTATTGAATAAATACGTGGCACCAAGATCAACGTATTTTTTCAAGTTCTGGCTACCATATTGACCAATATCTTCACCCCGCGAAGAGACAAAGGCAAGGGAAGGACGCAACCCAAAATCAAATTGGTATTGAGCAACCATTTCCCAATTGTTTGCTTTGTTAGCAAAACCATACACTGTTTGATTATGGCTGGCACCAAAACGGGTTGCATTGTAACTGCGAGTATACATCAAGGCGAGATAGACATTATTTGCGTCATATTTGACACCTGCGGTATAGGCTTCCGCTCTCTCCCCCAATCCCTGTTGCAAAGGGTTTGTCGTGCTATTTTGATCGGAGGTCCGTTTGGACGAAAACATCGCAGCGCCCAAAGACAAGCCGTTATCCATATTGTAGGTTGTGCTCAAGCCATACCCTTCACCATTTTGTCCAAGCACATCACGGCCATTAGGCGATTCGGTGGCTTTGCTATTTTTTCCTTGATATTGCAATGCAAAATTAAGGCCATCAACCAAACCCATTAAGTTATTATTCCTATAGGTGATTAGACCATTACTACGCTGAAACATAAAATTATCCGCGCCATAAGTGTCACCACCAAATTCAGGCAACACATCCGTCCAACCACTAATATCATAAATGACACCGTAATTTCGGCCGTAATCTAATGATCCAGAATCGGCAAATTGCAGTCCAGCAAATCCCGTACGAGTATGACTGTTCGCTGTTCCTTCAGATTCAGCAGAATTAAGGGCAACTTGATATTCCCACTGTCCATATCCGCTTAACTCATTGGTAATTTGGGTTATTCCTTTAAAACCGAAGCGCAAATAAGACTGATCACCATCATTACCATCATTGCTTGAGAAATAATGCAGGCCATCCACTTTACCCAACAAGTCCAGCTTATTTCCATCCTTATTATATATTTCTGCTGCTCCAGCCATCCCTATTGTGATAAATGATGGAATCAACAAAAAAAGTGCGCGAATTTGCATTATTTAGTCCTCAAAAATGCATGGCGTTTATTAGTAAATATGTATTAATAACAACAAGTTAAATTAGATTAGTGTGATATTCTTCAAAAAAACATCACAACTGACATGATAGCAAAAGGATAAAAAAGTTGCAATTTGAATGCAAACGCGTGCTCTGGCTTTAATCCCATTACGCATAGGCTGATTGGTGGTATTTCGTGTTTTTTTGTCGCAATGATCATTTTATTTTAATTAATCATTAATCGCACTCAATGATAAAAATAACTACGCCTATTGATTTATATTCATTTGGCTATCATTATTTTTCATTATTATCTTCGTCTTTATTGTACCTAGATTTTACCGGGCTACCCTGCCCGGTTTTTTTATATTAAATAGATAAAAACCCGTAAATCAGTCCTACAAATGACTTGAAAATTGTCGATTTTTATTTAAGTGATATTAAAAAAACAAAGCGTTTTAAATCTAATATTATGCCTTCCCATTGCAGTACAATGCATTTTATATTTATATTTATATTTATGTTTATATTTATTAAATAATAAATTATTCTACTGAAAACACGGTCTTCTAACACCATGATCATGTTAAAACTTTCAGTCACCTTTTAGGACATGTTCAAGTATGATAAATAATATATTCCACCTGTTACTTGCTAAATCTGATTAATCCCCGTGCCATGGGCGGTGGCTCATCTTTCTCCTAATTTACCCTTGTTCTCAGGTCGCGCAGTGTTCTAAAAAAACGCTTAATTACAAATTGATATAGTAAATTATGTTATAATCTCTTTGTATTAGAAACTACTTTTATTAAACTATTATTTAGCTATTATATAAACTCTGTCATAATAGATCACTGTAGGACTGCGCAATGCGACGATACTGAGAAAAATCATTGATGATTCTACAAGATGGGCTGTGTTGAAGCTTACAGCTTGGCCTTTAATTACATAAATCAGGCTAATTAATTTATATGGTATTAAAATCGCTTAAGCTGCAATCTGCTTTCAACAAAAGTGTATTGACGCTCATGATCATGTTGCTTACATTCGCGGTGATGGCACTCAGCTACAGCAGTATACAAACTCGCCTTGCACAACAAAATATCCTTGTCGATGGCCTCGCTCAGCGTCTTCACAATAGATTAGATAAATTCAGAAGTATTACTAATCAACTATTCAATAGCCTCAGTGATAAGCCAGACGTCGCCCAGCATAATCCGGTCATGCTGCCCTTAAGACCTGAGTTCTCCGCTTTGGATAAAGGAACCAATAAAACGGAAACCTTGGTCTATGGCACCCATGACGCGTCAACAGTGAATATTGCAACGCAATTAACCGATTTCCTTGATATCCTTTGGGGCGGAAGTAAAAACAACTGGAACATGTATTACCTTAATGGTCAAGATAATAGCTTGACCCTTGTCTCTACCCTACCTCTCAAAGCGATGTTACGCCAGCATAACGCCCATAACTTGACATCATTACTTTCGTCACGCAAAGCTGAATTGCTACAGCAGGCGAACAAACTGGATGAACGAGAAAGTTTTTCGTCCATACGTCGGTTCCTTAATCCCGGTGCCAATTTTTATATCACGATGCGTACGACATTTAATCAACCGGGAAGACTGGCGACGGTACTGGCATTCGATATTCCTGTCTCTGATCTTATGACTGAAAGTTTGGATATTAACAATTTGCAGTTACAAACTGATGACAGTACGGAAAATGACACGGACACTGAAACATCGCTAAAAACATCGTGGCAACTGAATATGAGTGGCTTTAGCCTCGATATCAGTACTCCGTTATCTGGTAACGCGTTGTCACTGGTTTATCATGTGCCGCTGTGGAGTGTTATCAGCCACAGTATCCATGATTTTATCTCTGTTTATCTCCTGTTAATTGTGATGTTGCTGATCGTGTTGACCCGTCAATGGGCGTATCAAGCTATCATTCAGCAACCGATTCACCGCCAAGAAACCAAACCCGACCTGTTCAGAAACATGAATCGGGAGATTGTACAATATTTACCATTAGGTTTTGTCATTTATGATATTCAACAGCATGTGGTTGTACTGAGTAATGAACAAGCAGAACAACTGATTGAACATCTGAATCTACAGGATATGATCGATCTTTCCGATGAAAGTCCAGAGATAATCCAAGTCACTATTAATAATGAAATCTATGAGGTCAGACAACAAACCAGTCGAGTGATCCCCAATTACCGTCTTATCACTGTTCGAGAACTAGATCGTGAGCTGCTGATCAATAAACGTCTACAACATGCCCAGCAACTGCTCGAGCAAAATAAAATGATCCGTAAACGGTTATTTACTCAATTGGGTCAATCATTGACCAAGCCATTACAACAGCTCAGTGAGGGATTGAGGACACTTTACACCCTAACACCATTGCGTCATCGTCAAGGGCTAGCGCTGCAATTACAGCAAATAACATCATTAGTTGATGATGTTATTATGGTTAACCAGATAGAAAACAATGAATTGACCATAAGGACAATTCCGTTCTCATTTCCTCAGTTACTTGATGATATTATTGAAGAAATTCACCCATTATTGCAGCATAAAGGCATTGAATTGTTGGTGAATAACGCCTGTATTAATGAGGCTGAGCGTGCGGGCGATTCTGTTCTTATCAAGAAAATGATCTTATTATTGTTAGATTACTCATTGAGTCAGACTCATTGGGGCAAATTAACCATACAAATTTCTGCAAGCTCAGAACATACTGATCGACTTATTGTTAATATTATTGATACTGGTGAAGGGCTAGATCGAGACCAGCTACAAAATGCAGATTTCCCATTTAGTGCTACCCCCTTAGAAAATGATGAAAGTCACGAGCATGGGATGACCCTCTTTTTATGTCGTCGGATCGCGAAGCTGTTACAAGGACATATCCAAGTGAATACAAATCTTGGTATCGGAGCGAGTTATCTCTTAGAAATCTCGCTTCCTTTTGTAAAAACAGCGTCAGAACCAGAAGAAAAGCTATTAGACGGGGTCACAATCTTGGTCGACATCGTGGTAGATGAAGTAAGAAGAATCGCTTATCGTAACCTCGAACATTGGGGGGCACGTTGTTTATCCGCTGAAGAGCGTTTTTCAGGTCAGCAACACGATTTAATGGTGACTGACGATAAGAGCAGACTCTGTGGATGGGGAGTTTTGTTAACCAATGACTCTTCAACCATAGTGACGGCGCCCGAACAGCGCCAAGCAAACTATAATATTAACAGGCAATTCTCTCAGGCAATATTTTCACTGATCGAAAATAAAATGGCAGTAGATGACATGGAGGGCAGTGTTGCGGAAAATACAACTGATTTATGGTTACAACCTGAATATTTTCAAATGTTCGAATATACTGTACCCGATGATATTGATAAATTGTATACTGAAATTGAACATCATGATTACGCCGCGCTTTCTTTGACAGCTCACCGGCTTAAAGGAGTTTTTGCTATGTTAAATCTGGAGTACGGCAGAACGAAGTGTGAGCAACTGGAACAGCATATACATCAACGTGATAATTTAAATATCCAAAGATTCACCAGTGAACTTGAAGAACATGTCAGGGCACTACTGCAGCAAGGTAGAAAACAATATGAATAATATGAACAATATGAATAAGTTAAATGTAATTATAGCCGATGATCACCCGATTGTTTTGTTTGGTATTCGTAAATCTCTCGAACAAATTGACTGGGTCAATGTTGTCGGTGAGTTTGAGGATTCGACCGCACTGATTAACAATCTGAGTAAACTTGAAGCCAATGTACTAATCACTGATCTTTCTATGCCTGGAGATAAATACGGTGATGGGATCACACTGATCAAATACATCAAACGCCACTTTCCTGACCTGTCAATTATCGTGTTAACGATGAATAATAACCCTGCCATTCTCAGCTCAGTGCTGGATCTGGATATTGAAGGGATTGTATTAAAACAAGGCGCACCCACCGATCTTCCTAAAGCTCTCGCTGCCTTACAAAAAGGTAAAAAATATACCCCTGACTCTGTTGCGCGTTTACTGGAAAAAATCAGCGCGGGTGGATATGGCGACAAGCGGCTTTCCCCTAAAGAAAGCGAAGTGTTACGACTGTTTGCTGAAGGATTTTTAGTCACTGAAATCGCAAAAAAATTGAATCGTAGTATTAAAACGATCAGCAGCCAGAAAAAATCTGCCATGATGAAGTTGGGCGTAGACAATGATATTGCCTTACTGAACTACCTCTCTTCCGTTAATAATACGATTTCCCCACAGGATTAATCACTGACCTGCGATAACATTGAGAAAAAATCAGCTAACTCACCTTGAGTTGGCTGGTTATTATGACTCAATGTTAGCCCCTAACCTGAGATTGCAAAACGAAACCTGGCTGTTCACCCTGCCTTTTTCTAACAGTCCACCTCTTTTAGATCCCGTGATTGAATACTCACCATCGCCTTTGTTTCGATCGCTTGATGATGAGTGTTAAGAAACAACGCCCCTGACAAATCCCCTGACTACGGTGACTGATTAACATACAGATTACTTAATTTGGGCATGACGTGCTTATTTTTTAAACCCTTTCATCGCTATTTTTAACTGTTCAAGGGTGATTGGCTTTGACAGACAATCGTCCATTCCAATATTCAGGCACAATTGCTTTTGTTCCGCCATCGCATTCGCTGTAATACCAATAATCGGTTTCTCATAGCCTTGGTTTCGCAGTGTTTGCGTAAATTGGTAGCCATCCATATTTGGCATATTGACGTCAGTTAACACAATATCAATTTCACTTTGCTTCATAACAGCCAATGCGTCTTGACCATCGTTGGCCGTCTTAATAGTAAAACCTAATGTACTGAGCTGGCGTGATAATAGCATTCGATTAAGAGGATGATCATCGACCACCAGCACCGTAATATCCTGTTTATCCTCAATCGTGTGTTTTTTATCACTCACTTGACTGATGCTGAGCTGTTTTTCTTCCACTTTGATTTGCCAGATATGACCTAATACAGCGGGCAACTCAAAAGCCGCCGCTGGCGTCATGACCCAATGAGCGGCTTGTGTTTCTTGTGGCTTATCATGGTGATATTGACTTAAGCATAGGGTCGCGAAGTGACACGAGCCCCCCCCTTTTAAATGATCAGTAATCAATATGGTTTTGGGATCCGCGCAAGTCACAATCTCAACATGATGCCACTGAAGCAATCTTGTCAGATATTGCATCAAATAGTGGTTATTAACCTCTAACTGAACGGCTTTACCTTTGAATCGCTCAGATCGATGGTTCCATTGCCCCTGCCAAATCGGTAAGCGGATGGTAAATTCACTGCCCATATGCAGTTCAGAGCGCACCTCGATATCCCCGTCCATCATATTGACTAATTTTTCGCAGATGGCTAGACCCAATCCCGTCCCTTGAAAGGTATTCTGGAAGCTGCTACTGACCTGAAAGAAAGGATCGAATAACTGAAAAATATCGCGCTGACGGATCCCCACTCCGGTGTCCCTAATACGAAAAATTAGGTAACCCTGCTTCGCATACAGGTGCAGCAAGATGCCACCCGTGTGGGTGAATTTTATTGCATTACTGACAAGGTTTGCCAAGACTTGCTGCAACCGTATCGCATCCCCCTCAAGGAGATAAGGTATGTCAGGTTCGATAAAGCAGCTTAATGACAGCTTTTTTTTAAGTACCAAAGGTAAGTAGTTACTGGTGATATAGGTTATCACCTCCTGAGGTGAGTACGGCGCGAGATGGATTTTTAACTGCTCCGATTCAATTTTAGAAAAATCAAGAATATCATTGATGATTTTCAGTAATAAACTGGAGGAATTATTCATCCCTTGGATCAAATTACGCACTGGTTCAGGCAATTCACGCGTCTGCAATAATTCGAGATTACCAATAATCCCATATAAAGGTGTCCGCAACTCATGACTGACGGTCGCAAGGAACATGGATTTAGACTGGTTTGCTTGTTCTGCTGCCTGAGCCACTTCCTGTAAAGATTGTTCCATCTTGATTCTGGCGCTCACATCGACTAAGACACAAATTGCAACATCTTCATTACGATAGCGACTGTGGGCGAAACTTATCTGTAAATTGGTATTTGATCCCGTCAATACATCAACTAAGTTAACCTGTTTACCTCGGATAAGATCACTGAGACGATACCTATCCTCACGTGTCAATAAAGTCAAATAGTTATGTGCAAGCTCGTTACTCAAAATATTACTGCCATCCCGGATCCGTAAAATACAGATCCCAACCGGAGCTGAGGCAACAATTTTTCGGTTAAACTGCTCATGTTCCTCCAATAATCGGGCATTTTGCTCGGCGGGAAGTAACATTCGACGATCATAAAGCAATACTAAGGTCATTAAACATAACCCACTCAACACATTCAGTAAAATTGCGTTGATGATCATTAATTTCATTTGACTGAATAAATATGAACTTGGAAGCGAATAAACAATGCTGTACGGTCCGGGTTCTAGCATGTTTTTCAATACCAGCTGGCGATAGCTGTTAATGTAGCCAAACCATTGTCTTTGATTGGGAATTTCTGCTAAAGCCGAAAAATTGTAGGACGAAGCAACGGTATTCAGCAGCACTTGATTATTGTTGTCCACAATCAAGGTCGTAATGGGTAAGTTCCCTGAATTGAGCAATTCATCAAGATATAAACGTTGTTCAATACTTAATAATCCCGCTAATTCATTATTGGCGTACACTGGCATCAACATATGGTAGCTGCCCTCACCCGGCTGATTGCCAGGTTCCAGCCAGTATACCGGATTGCGATGAATTTCTTCATCGCCTTGCTCAAAACTATCAATGTGTTGACGCAGTAATTTCAGTGTTTGTTCTGTTCGTTCTACGCTGTTATCCAGACTAAACTGCCCCAAGCATTGGCTGTAAAGATCGACGAGATAAACGCGATTGATTTCATATGAGGAAATATACTGATTTTGCCAATACTGGATATAATCATTCAATGCCGATAATAATCTCAGCCCATCCGTAGAGTAAGTATGACAATGGTCAGTTTTACCAAGCGGAAACAGCTTGATCCGGCTATTGGCAAGGAGGTGTGTCGTTAGCAAAGGCGACCCTTTCTTTTCATCAGAGAAACGGCTTTCACTGATATATTTCAGCTCACGCATTGCTTCAGCAGCATGGGTCAAATGCCATGTTGCTTGATTAAAACTTTTGAAAAGCTGTTCCCTGATCCCTGCTTCTTTATGGTGTAAGACCATAAACAAATAAAAACAGGTAACCAGTGCACCTAATAACCAGATGAGCAATGCCATTGCACGAAACAGATGGCGTGACATTCGCAACGTGGTGCGAAATGAAGTGATTTGTTTCAAAACGTTGCCTCATACTGGTAACAGAATTGTTGCCTAAATCCACAGTCGAGGCTGAGTCCATCACAACTGTTCTGCACCGAATCAGTAAACCGGTAAACGCCATTTTACCGCTGCGCCCTTGTTAAAAAGGCATCTCTCGATGCCTTTTGATAAATCAACGTCAGCAACATCCGTTTACTGTTCGTCTTCGGGTAAATCCTCATCTTCGCAGTCAACGTCCGGCGCAAGCAGCTCATCGCCTTCCGCTAAGGAGCCATCAATGCTGTCCAGTTCGTCATCCGCAACTGGCTCGACCACACGTTGTAGCCCGACAACATGCTCATCCGTTGCCGTTCTTATCAAGATCACACCTTGTGTATTCCGGCCAACGACACCGATTTCTGAGACACGCGTTCTAACTAAAGTGCCGGCATCGGTGATCATCATAATCTGATCACTGTCTTCAACTTGAACTGCACCGATGACTTGGCCATTGCGTTCTGTCACCTTAATCGATATCACCCCTTGCGTCGCGCGAGAACGTGTGGGGTATTGTTCAATAACCGTGCGCTTACCATAGCCATTCTGTGTCACCGTCAAGATGGTGCCATTCTCACTCGGAATAATCAATGAGACAACCTGATCATTCGGCGCAAGTTTGATACCTCGCACCCCTGCTGCCGTCCGCCCCATGGTACGAACCGATTGTTCTGGGAAGCGTACGATTTTCCCGCCCGCCGAGAACAACATCGCTTCATCATGGCCTTTGGTTAAGGCAACACCGATTAATTCATCATCATCACGTAGATTAATCGCAATAATCCCTGCGGTACGTGGACGACTAAAATCAGTCAATGCCGTTTTCTTGACGGTTCCGCTGGCCGTGGCCATAAAGATGTTGACCCCTTCGGCATATTCACGCACAGGCAGGATCGCAGTGATCCGCTCATTGGCTTCAAGTGGTAGCAGGTTGACGATAGGTCGACCACGTGCACCACGACTGGCTTCAGGTAATTGATAAACCTTCATCCAGTACAAACGCCCACGACTCGAGAAACAGAGGATCGTGTCATGGGTATTGGCGACCAGTAATCGATCAATAAAATCTTCATCTTTAATGCGCGCCGCAGATTTGCCTTTGCCTCCACGTCGTTGTGCTTCGTAATCAGTCAGCGGCTGGTATTTCACGTATCCCTGATGGGAAAGGGTGACCACCACGTCTTCCTGGCTTATCAGATCTTCAATGTTAATATCTGCACTGTTCGCCGTGATTTCAGTGCGACGAGCATCACCAAATTGATCGCGAACCAACTCAAGTTCTTCACGGATCACTTCCATTAGACGCGATGCATCTTGCAGGATATAGAGCAAAGCAGCAATGTCATCCAATAAAGTCTGGTATTCTTCTAATAATTTCTCATGCTCAAGTCCAGTCAGTTTTTGCAGACGCAAATCTAAAATGGCTTGAGCTTGTTGTTCAGTTAAATGATAAGCACCACCATGAATACCAAACTGCGGCTCCAACCACTCTGGACGAGCCGCATCATCACCTGCCTTTTCAAGCATGGTTGCAACGTTGCCCAATGCCCACGCTTTGGCCAATAGTCCCGCTTTTGCTTCTGAAGGGTTCGGTGCTTTTTTGATAAGCTCAATAATAGGATCAATATTAGCCAACGCAACGGCTAAGCCTTCAAGAATATGTGCCCTTTCCCGTGCCTTGCGTAATTCGTAAATGGTTCTGCGCGTGACTACTTCACGACGATGGCGAACAAAGGCTTCCAAGATCCCTTTTAACGTCATTAATTTAGGCTGGCCTTGGTGTAAGGCAACCATATTAATACCGAAAGAGACTTGCATTTGTGTCAGGGAATAGAGGTGATTCAGCACCACTTCGGCAACGGCATCCCGTTTGATCTCAATAACAATACGCATCCCATCTTTATCAGATTCGTCACGTAAGGCGCTGATCCCTTCGAGTCGTTTTTCTTTGACCAACTCGGCCATTTTTTCAATCAGCCTTGCTTTATTGACCTGATAAGGAATTTCATGGACGATAATGGTTTCACGTCCGGTTTTCGCATCCGTTTCAACTTCTGCTCGCGCACGAACGTAGATTTTTCCGCGCCCGGTTCGGTAAGCTTCTTCAATGCCTCGCCGCCCATTAATGATCGCCGCCGTCGGAAAATCAGGTCCTGGGATATATTCCATTAAGCCTTCGAGGCTAATATCATTATCCTCAATGTAGGCAAGACACCCGTTAATGACTTCAGTTAAATTGTGTGGTGGGATATTAGTCGCCATTCCCACTGCAATACCGGAAGATCCGTTAATCAGCAAATTAGGCACTTTGGTCGGTAAGACTTCTGGGATCTGTTCGGTATTGTCATAGTTCCAAACAAAATCGACCGTCTCCTTACCAAGGTCGGCCAGCAATTCATGAGCGATTTTCGCCATACGCACTTCGGTATAACGCATCGCCGCGGCAGAATCACCATCTATTGAACCAAAGTTACCCTGACCGTCAACCAGCATGTAACGTAATGAGAAAGGCTGAGCAAGACGCACGATCGCATCGTACACCGCCACATCACCGTGAGGGTGATATTTACCAATTACATCACCCACGACACGGGCAGATTTTTTATAAGCCTTGTTCCAGTCATTACCGAGTTCGCTCATGGCAAATAAAACACGTCGATGCACCGGTTTCAAACCATCACGCACGTCAGGTAAAGCACGGCCAACGATGACCGACATGGCATAATCAAGATATGAGTTTTTTAACTCTTCTTCGATATTAACCGGTGTGATTTCTCTTGCAAGGTCGCTCATGGAGCCGCTATCCCTCTAGATATTACCCACTATAAAGGCCAAATTATATCACATCACAGCCAAGAGGTGTAAGTTAGTCATAATAATACTTTTGTTATCACGATTTAGGATGCTCTCTCCCGATTATCCAGTTATACTTTTGGGCATGCTTTGTTATCCGGAGTGCCCATGAAAACGTCAGCTCAGCAGCCCCAGGTCTTTCACAATGTCGATGACGCTGAAATCGCCAAATTTTCCGCTCTTGCCTCGCGTTGGTGGGATTTAGAAGGCGAATTTAAACCCTTACACCGCATCAATCCTCTGCGACTCGGTTATCTCAGTGAACACTGTCATGGTCTGTTTGATAAAAAGATTATTGATATCGGCTGTGGCGGGGGGATCCTTGCAGAAAGTATGGCGCAACAGGGGGCAATGGTCACCGGACTCGATATGGCCAACGAATCATTAATTGTCGCCCGTCTGCATGCCAAAAGCAGCAATCTGAATATTGATTATATTCACACGGCCGTTGAGCAACATGCTCAAACTCACGCAAGGCAATATGACGTGGTGACCTGTATGGAAATGCTCGAGCATGTCCCCGATCCAAAATCCGTGGTTCAAGCCTGTGCCCGTCTGGTTAAACCCGGCGGACACGTCTTTTTTTCAACCATCAACCGTAACCCAAAAGCTTGGTTGCTGGCCATCGTTGCAGCAGAATACCTATTAAAGCTGGTTCCTGAGGGGACTCATGACATTAAGAAATGCATTCGACCAGCAGAGTTAGTGCGTTGGGCCGCTGAATCTGGCTTGCAAGAACGCGGGATGACCGGTCTTCATTACAACCCATTCAATGGACGTTTTACATTGGGTGGTAATGTTGATGTAAATTACATGTTGCATACCCGTTATACGGAATAAGACTTTTTAACCGGATACGCCAGTGTCCGGTTGCCTTTGCTCACCCCATTTGCCTTGATATAATTTTTTTGTCACTTATTGACAATTGCTCTCTGCCTTAAATCATGCGGCCTACAGAAATTGCAAATAAAAAACACAAATTAATATAAAATTTTTTATTTTGTGAACTTTCAGATCCCCACTACAATAAACATTATGTTGTTGTCTTTTTTTTCTTCAGGCACTATATGTAGTGTTAACCAAGATAAAATCACACAATCGGTGTGACACACTGGGTTAACCACATTGCTGCCAATTCTTGTACTGACAGGTGAAACGCTCCATGAATAAAAGTCTACTCGTCACGAAACGCAATGGTACGCAGGAACGTATCAATCTTGATAAAATTCATCGGGTTCTGGACTGGGCCGCACAGGGTCTGGATAACGTGTCAGTCTCTCAGGTTGAATTGCGTTCACACATCCAATTTTACGATGGGATCAAAACGTCAGATATCCATGAAACTATTATCAAGGCTGCGGCGGATCTGATTTCCCGTGATGCCCCAGATTATCAATATCTTGCTGCACGTCTGGCTATTTTTCATCTACGTAAAAAAGCCTACGGTCAATTTGAGCCCCCATCACTCTATGACCACGTTCAACGCCTGGTCGAGCTCGGTAAATACGATGCACATCTGCTGAAAGATTATACGGCTGAAGAATTTGCTGAAATGGATGACTTCCTTGATCACTGGCGAGATATGAATTTTTCTTACGCCGCGGTCAAACAGCTTGAAGGCAAATACCTAGTACAAAACCGGGTGAATGGCGATATTTATGAAAGTGCGCAATTCCTGTATATTTTGGTTGCCGCCTGTTTGTTTTCGTCTTACCCCAAACAAACTCGCCTTGGTTATGTCCGCCGCTTCTATGATGCCGTTTCGACGTTTAAGATTTCGCTGCCTACGCCAATCATGGCCGGTGTTCGTACGCCGACCCGCCAATTCAGCTCCTGTGTCTTGATTGAATGTGGTGACAGCCTTGACTCAATCAATGCAACTGCCAGTTCCATTGTTAAGTACGTGTCACAGCGCGCAGGCATTGGCATCAATGCCGGGCGTATTCGTGCACTGGGCAGCCCAATCCGGGGAGGGGAAGCATTTCATACGGGTTGTATCCCGTTCTATAAGCATTTCCAAACTGCAGTCAAATCCTGCTCGCAAGGTGGCGTTCGCGGCGGGGCGGCCACTTTGTTCTACCCACTATGGCATCTGGAAGTGGAGAGCCTGCTGGTATTGAAAAATAACCGCGGGGTCGAAGGGAATCGCGTCCGTCATATGGACTATGGCGTTCAAATCAATAAGTTGATGTATCAGCGTCTGTTGAAAGGTCAAGATATTACGTTGTTTAGCCCTTCCGATGTACCGGGTCTGTACGATGCATTTTTTGCTAATCAAAACGAGTTTGAGCGTTTATATGTCCAGTATGAAAATGACAGCACGGTCCGCCAGCAAAAAGTGAAAGCGGTAGAGTTATTCTCGCTGATGATGCAAGAGCGAGCATCAACAGGACGGATCTACATTCAGAACGTCGATCACTGTAATACACACAGTCCATTCGATCCAGCTATCGCGCCAGTTCGTCAATCAAATTTGTGTCTTGAAATTGCGCTTCCTACCAAGCCCCTCAACGACATCAATGATGAAAACGGCGAAATCGCGCTCTGTACGCTTTCTGCTTTTAACTTAGGTGCGATTCATGAGTTGAGTGAGTTGGAAGAATTGGCAACCTTGGCTGTACGTGCATTGGATGCGCTACTGGATTATCAAGACTACCCGATTCTCGCGGCGAAACGCGGAGCAATGGGACGTCGAACCTTAGGTATCGGTGTGATCAATTTTGCTTATTATCTGGCTAAACAGGGTAAACGCTATTCCGATGGCAGTGCCAATAACTTGACCCACAAAACATTCGAGGCGATCCAATACTATCTGTTAAAAGCGTCCAATGAGCTGGCAAAAGAAGCAGGCCCTTGCCCATGGTTTAATGAGACCACCTATGCCTCAGGTATTCTGCCGATCGATACTTATAAAAAAGATCTTGATGCTTATTATCAAGAACCTTTGCATCTAGACTGGGAAGCACTACGTGAGTCAATTAAAACTCATGGTCTACGTAACTCAACACTGTCAGCCTTAATGCCCTCAGAGACATCATCACAAATCTCTAATGCCACCAATGGCATCGAGCCCCCTCGTGGCCATATTAGTATCAAAGCATCGAAAGACGGGATCCTACGCCAAGTTGTGCCTGAGTATCAAAATCTGAAAGATAATTACGAGTTACTCTGGGATATGCCTTCTAACGATGGGTATCTGCAACTGACAGGCATTATGCAAAAATTTGTCGATCAGGCGATTTCAGCCAATACCAATTACGACCCGACACAGTATCCTGGTGGAAAAGTCCCAATGAAGCAACTGCTCAAAGACCTACTCACTGCCTATAAACTGGGAGTGAAAACTCTGTATTATCAGAATACAAGGGATGGCGCTGACGATGTGCAGGAAGATTTGCTACCTGCAACAGAGGAAGACGGTTGTGAGGGCGGAGCCTGTAAGATTTAATCCCTCAGCCGCAGTGTGTGTGACAGTGCGGCTGCCTTTTTCGTTGAATATTATTGCTATTTTCGGACAAGTTTATGGCCTATACCACCTTTTCTCAGACCAAAAATGACCAACTTAAAGAACCTATGTTCTTCGGCCAGTCGGTCAATGTTGCCCGTTACGATCAACAGAAATATGAGATCTTTGAAAAATTGATTGAGAAGCAACTCTCATTTTTCTGGCGTCCTGAAGAGGTCGATGTCTCGCGTGATCGAATTGACTTCCTTGCCTTACCTGAACACGAAAAACACATTTTTCTAAGTAATCTTAAATACCAAACCCTACTTGACTCCATTCAAGGCCGTAGCCCGAATGTTGCGTTATTACCTTTGATCTCCATACCTGAACTGGAAACTTGGATCGAGACTTGGGCATTTTCTGAGACTATCCATTCTCGTTCTTACACTCATATCATCCGAAACATTGTTAATGATCCCGCGTTGGTCTTTGATGATATTGTCACTAACCAACAGATCCTGAAACGTGCCGAAGATATTTCTAAATATTATGATGATCTGATCGAAATGACCAACTATTGGCATTTACTCGGTGAAGGGACACATCAGGTGGCAACAAAGACCGTGACCGTGTCGTTGAGGGCTCTGAAAAAACAACTTTATTTGTGTTTAATGAGTGTCAATGCCCTTGAAGCCATCCGTTTTTATGTCAGTTTCGCCTGCTCCTTTGCATTTGCCGAGCGTGAATTAATGGAAGGCAATGCCAAAATCATCCGTCTTATCGCCCGTGATGAGGCACTGCATCTCACGGGTACCCAACACATGCTCAATCTTTTGCGCAGTGGTGAGGACGATCCTGAAATGAAAGAGATTGCCGCTGAATGCCAGCAAGAGTGTTTTGATTTATTTAAAAAAGCAGCCCTGCAAGAAAAAGAATGGGCGGAATATCTGTTCAGTGATGGCTCAATGATTGGTATGAATAAAGACATCCTTTGTCAGTATATCGAATACATCACCAATATTCGTATGCAAGCTGTCGGTCTTCCCTTACCCTTTACCACTCGTTCTAACCCCATTCCTTGGATCAATGCGTGGCTGGTCTCAGATAATGTGCAGGTCGCACCTCAAGAAGTTGAAGTCAGTTCTTATCTGGTCGGTCAGATAGATTCTCAAATTGATGCCGATGCGTTTAATGATTTCCAACTCTAAGTAATGAAAATACACCATATTCACTTGAATAAAACAGGAAAGACCCTGAAAAATCAAGAGAAAAAGACATTATTAGAAGTCCTCGAGTCACATGATATCCCTGTTGAATACCAGTGCCGAGAGGGCTATTGCGGATCCTGTCGCGTGCAAATCACAGCGGGCAAAGTGTGTTATCGACAGCCGCCACTGGCCTATCTCGATGATAATGAAATTTTGCCCTGCTGCTGCCAGATCCTGAGTGATATTGAATTAGAACTGTAGCCATTGACATGCCGGAAAACATCCTTCTTTTCCGGCTCAATTCTCTCGCCATAATAAGATTCACCCTCACCCTGCTCAACCCCGTTATGTTGCTGTGATGAACCTAGCCTTAAGTCTATTTCATTCTCAATGTTGCCTCACACAGAAGACGAGAAAAATTCAAATCCTGCAAAGGCTAAAATTTCTGATAAAATAAACCATGACGCTATTGAAATAAGCCTCAATAGTACTGGCGGCTTCATCGACTGTAATAACCCATTTTCAGGATCATGTAGGCATGAGTATCAATCGTAGAATGTTTATCAAGGCGTCTGTCGCACTGTCTTCTTTAAGTAGCATGACCGGTCTATCGGCAATGTTAGTCAAAGTGGCTCATGCAGGTGAGACGCATCCCAGCCCTCACACCGAACCATTCAATTTTGAATTACTTAAACGTAAAGCGTCCAGTCTGGCCACAGAGCCCTGGCATGATCCCGCCGTGGTATTGCCTGCGACCCTACGTGAGATAACACCGCAACGCTATAACGCCATTCGCACTAATCCAGCCCAATCCTTATGGCATGATGACGCGAACAGACAGCTAGACGTTCAATTTTTCCATATGGGGATGGGATTTACTAGCCCTGTCATGATGTACTCTGTAGACAATACCACCGGTCAGGCGACGCCAATTCATTTTAACACTGACCAGTTTATTTATGGGGACAGTCACGTTGAGACAGCTCAGCTAAAAGATCGCAGTGATTTGGGCTTTGCCGGCTTCCGCGTATTCAAAGCGCCTCATTTAGACCAACGGGATATTGTCTCTTTTTTAGGAGCCAGTTACTTTCGCGCCGTTGACGATACCTATCAATATGGATTATCTGCACGTGCGGTGGCCATTAATACCTTTTCAAACCATGAAGAGTTCCCTTCATTTACCGCATTCTGGTTTGATGCCCCCAAAAAAGACAGCACCACTTTCACCGTATACGCCCTACTTGAAGGAGTCAGCCTGACCGGAGCTTACAAATTCACCATCGATTGTCAAACCCAGCGGGTCGTCATGCATATCGAGCATACACTGTATGCTCGCCAAGATATCGCACAACTGGGTATCGCGCCGATGACAAGTATGTTCAGCACAGGCACCAATGATCATCGTATCGCTGATACCTATCATCCGCAAATTCATGACTCAGACCGCTTAGCCATGTGGAGCGGTAATGGCGAGTGGATCACGCGACCGTTAAACAACCCCCGTTACGTGCGCTTTAACAGTTTTGTGGATGAGGATCCAAAAGGTTTTGGCTTACTGCAACTTGATCATGATTTCAAAAGTTACCAAGATGTGATTGGCTGGTACAATAAGCGCCCTTCCCTGTGGGTTGAACCGACCAATGATTGGGGTAAAGGTCATATTGCCTTAATGGAACTGCCGACCAATGGTGAAACTTTTGATAATATTGTTTGTTTCTGGCAACCTGATCAGCCACTGAAAAAAGGCCAAAGTTACCACTGTGCGTATAAACTGTATTGGAGTGCGCAGCCACCAGTACAGAGTCATCTGTCACGCATCGTGGCAACCCGAGTGGGGAGTGGTGGCTTCCCTGAAGGCTGGGCACCTGGTGAACATTATCCTTCCGTCTGGTGTCGTCGTTTCGCGATTGATTTTACCGCAGCCGAACTGAAAGACTATGCAAAAACAGGGTTGACGCCGGACATCACGCTTTCATCTGGCCACAATAAGCAAATTGAAGTACTGTATGTTGAGCCTTTAGATTGTTATCGTATTTTGTTCGACTGGTACCCAGACAATGACAGTGTCGCACCGGTTGACATGCGACTGTTTGTCAAATGCCAAGATAAAACATTGAGTGAAACTTGGTTATATCAATATATGCCACCACCAGCCGCACAACGAAAATACAGTAACGACCGCAACTGAGGGTGACAGCGAATAAAAAAACGGAGCCTAAGCTCCGTTTTTTTATGGTGGTCGACTCACCATCATGTTAATAAATGAAGCTCCGGATACCCTAAGAGGATCCACACTATCCGGCGTCAATCTGCATGCTTCTAGAAGAGAGGTGATGCATATTGCACCAGCGTAATCACACACTGAGGTAAGATCCCAAATAACAAGACCATGATCCCGGATAAAAGAACGACTACGCCTCCGGCGGTGTAAGCCCAATTATCCGAAGTATCACGACTAAATCTCATTGGCCGATTCAAGAACAAGCTCACGGTGACACGGAGATAGTAATACAAACCAATGGCACTCCCTATCACCACCGCGGCAGATAACCACCATAAACCGGCATGGACCGTGTCTGCCAGTACATAGAATTTACCAATGAAACCTAGAGTCGCAGGGATCCCCGCAAGGGAGAGCATCACTACCGCCAATACACTGGCTAAGACTGGACGATGCCAAAATAAGCCACGGAATGAATACAAAGACTCAGTGTCATGGCGACGAGACGTGCTGGACATCAAACTCACAACACCAAATGCACCGAGACTACTGAATAGATAGCCAGCCAAATAGACACCTGATGTTTCGAGAGAAAGCTCACGAGAACTGGTAGCAATCAACGCAACTAATAAGTAACCAAGGTGCGCAATGGAGGAGTAGCCGAGTAAGCGCTTGATATTACTTTGGGATAGCGCCATAAGATTGCCAAATAAAATAGAGGCAAAGGCAATCACCGCCAGTACCACACGGATCCCTTCATGATGTGTCACAGGGACATTTAAGAACAAACGCATAATGACTGCAAAAATAGCAATCTTACTGGCCGTCGCCAGAAACGCCGACACTGGCGCAGGCGATCCCTGATACACATCCGGTGTCCACAGATGAAAAGGCACCAAGGATAATTTAAAGCCAATACCAATGATCAGTAACCCAAATCCCGTCAGCAATAATGGCTGGTTTAACAGCGTACCATTCATGCTCTGTGCAAGGCTAACAAAGTTTAACTGACCGCTAGCAGCATAAATCAGCGCGATCCCAAACAACAAAAAGGAAGAAGCGGCAGCCGAAAGAATGGTGTATTTGAGCGCCGCTTCCAAGGCGTTCTTTTGCTTGAAAGCATACCCTACCATACCGAATAAAGGTAAAGATAACAGTTCGATTCCGATAAATAACGAAGCAAAATGATTGGCCATCGCCAGCACGATCCCACCTAAGGTGGCAATGGACAATAACAGATAAAATTCCTCTCTGTTGTCATCAAAGTCTTGTAACCAGCGCCATGCAAAGGTACTGGTTGCTAAACTCGCAATCAAAATAAGACCACTATATAACATGGCATAGTGATCAATTCGTAATAGCCCTGTGACATCCATTACGCCGTTGTTGACCGCCGGCCATAAAGAAATCAAGGCTAAATTCAGACCGATTGCTGTCAACGACGCTGCCATTGAATGGTTTCGCCGCCATGCAATGGACAGCATCACCACAACCACCGTTAATCCAGTGATTAACAGGGGTAGCATTGCAATCAATTGTTCTGTTGTAATTGTCATGGCGTATTAATACCTTGTCATTGAATGTGAAGCGTTAAACCAGTGCTGTATATTGGCGACTGCAGCATGTGAGGTATCCAGTATCGGTTGTGGATACACCCCCAGTAACACCACAAGAACCACCAAAACCAAAATCATCATCAATTCACGCGGCTGCATCCCTGCGATCGGTTGACGTTGCTGAGGCGCACCATAGTAAGCCCGTTGCATCATAATGAGCGAGTAAACCGAAGCAAAGACCAGACCAAAGGTGGCAATCACGATGAGGGTCGGGACAGTCGCAAAACCCCCGATGAGGATCATAAACTCCCCAACGAAGTTGCCTGTGCCTGGCATCCCGAGATTGGCCACGGCAAAAAACAAGGACAAAGCAGGTAACCAGCGGATCTGACGCCATAACCCGCCCATTTTACGCATATCACGTGTATGTAACCGCTCATACAATTGACCACATAAAATAAACAAAGCAGCAGAAGATAAGCCATGCGCCACCATCTGCACGACAGCACCCTGCATGGCTAATTGTGTACCGGTATAAATCGCGATCACCACAAAGCCCATATGCGAAATGGAGCTGTAAGCAATGAGACGTTTGATATCGGTTTGAGAAAAAGCCATCCACGCCCCGTAAAAGATCCCTATCAGCCCCAACACCATAGCAATAGGCGCAAATTCCGCAGACGCGTCCGGAAACAAAGGCAAGCTGAAACGCATCACACCATAGGCAGCAGTTTTCAATAATATCCCCGCCAGATCCACCGAACCTGCAGTCGGGGCTTGGCTATGAGCATCAGGTAACCACCCGTGTAAGGGCACAATAGGCATTTTAACTGCAAAGGCGATAAAAAAGCCCAACATCAGCAAATACTGTACAGCATGAGACATCGGTGTATGCAGTAATTGTTCATAACTGAACGTCCACATGCCTGTGGCACGGTAATGCGTGAATACCAAGCCCAAGATGGCAATCAACATAATCAGACCCGATGCTTGGGTATAAATGAAAAATTTGGTTGCTGCCGCGATGCGAGTCTGGCCATCCGAGGCTTTATGTCCCCATAACGCAATAAGAAAATACATTGGCACCAACATCAGTTCCCAAAAGAAGAAAAACAGGAACATATCCATGGCCAAGAACACACCCATCACCCCACCGAGGATCCACATCAAGTTGAGATGGAAGAATCCTTGATATTTCTCTATTTCATTCCACGAACACAAGACGGCCATCAATCCGAGCAATCCCGTTAGAACCACCATGAGTAATGACAAACCGTCAAGCGCAAGATGGAAGTTGATGCCAAAGCGGGGGATCCAAGACAAAAAGAAGGTCGATTGCCACTGAGGGATACCACTAGGCTGTATCAGAGAGTAACCGCCCTGAGCCCACAGACATAAACCGAGTGCAAGGGTTAAGCCCATCGTGAATAGCGCGACCCAGCGTGGCGCTTTGACACCTAAGTGTTCAACCAGCCAGCAGAGCAGGCCGCCTACGAAGGGGATTATTATTAGCCAGGGTAATAGCATGGCATTGGTTTCCCTTTAAAATGTTTCTGCGTAACCATTACGACAGAAATAACTTACCGATTGACGTCCTGGCCTGACGCCAGGACGCTTGCCTTATATGACTGACAGTAACGCCAGCACAACCACCGCACCAATACCCATTGATGCAATATACCAACGCAGATAGCCATTTTCAGTGGTGACCAGACTGCGTCCAGAGACTTTGGCCCAAACCGCCAAGGTATTCATGCATTGGTTAATCGGATCGCTTTTGAGTAACCATGCAATCGCGCGATAGGTTTTCACAAACAACAGATCATACAGCCAATCAAATCCCCATGCAGCAAACCACCAGCGCCGCAGCAACTGACCGATCGGGCTTGAGGCAACGGCATTCACCAGACGACGTTTCCCCAGCCACAACAAGGCAGCAATCACGATACCAGCCACGGCCAATGAACCAGAAAGCCATTCTAATTGTGATTTGCCCTGCTCGCCTGCAACTGATGCCGGCAACACATGGTGTAAAGGTGGGGTAATCAGTGCACCAACGCCGGTTGACAGCACAAGTAAAATTAACAGGGGTAAATGATGAGTCAGGCCTTTACCCGCATGGGCTTGAATTTGTTCTTGTCCATGAAAGGCAATAAATATCATCCGGAAAGTATAGAGTGAGGTCATAAAGGCCCCGAGCAAACCTGCCCACAATAACGCTTGGTGACCACTGATCATGGCACCAAACAAGATGGCATCTTTACTGTAAAAACCCGACGTGATCAGTGGCAAAGCCGACAATGCCGCGCCGCCAACTAGAAAACAGACATAGACAAGCGGGATACTTTTCCGTAGGCCCCCCATCTTGAAGATATTTTGCTCGTGGTGACAGGCCAAGATCACTGAACCAGAAGAAAGGAACAGTAAGGCTTTAAAGAAAGCATGGGTCATCAAGTGAAAAATAGCTGCATCCCATGCCTGAACACCTAATGCCAGAAACATATAACCAATCTGACTCATGGTTGAATAGGCCAAGACCCTTTTTATATCCGTCTGAACCAGTGCGGCAAAGCCCGCAAGGACTAAGGTAATGGCACCAATGATGCCGGTCAGATGAAGGATTTCTGGTGTTAACAGGAATAAACCATGAGTTCGAGCAATCAGATAAACCCCAGCGGTGACCATGGTCGCCGCATGGATCAAGGCTGAAACTGGCGTTGGCCCTGCCATCGCATCTGCAAGCCAGGTTTGCAACGGTAACTGCGCGGATTTACCGACAGCCCCACCCAGTAACATCAAGGTCGCCCATTGTAAGAGAGAGTTATCCGCCGCAAAATGTTGAGGAGCTAAAGCTGCCATTTCTCGGATATTGAGCGTGCCTAATTGGTCATACAGGATAAATAAGGCAAAAGCTAAGAAGACGTCACCAAGGCGGGTAATGATAAAAGCCTTCATCGCGGCTTTGCCGTTATCTGGGTTAGTATAGTAAAAACCGATCAATAGATAGGAACAAAGCCCCACCCCTTCCCAACCGAGATAAAGCAATAATAAATTATCGGCTAAGACCAACACCACCATACTGGCAATAAATAAGTTGGTGTAGGCAAAGAAACGGGAATAGCCTTCTTCACCGCGCATATACCAAGAGGCAAAAATATGGATAAGAAAGCCCACGCCGGTCACCACAGACAACATGGTCATGGATAATCCATCTAGAGTTAATCTCACGGGGATGGAAAAAGACTGCACCTGCATCCAATTCCACAATGTTTGCTGGTAAAACGGATAGCATTGCGCATGGAAGTCTAGCCCCACCCACAGGGTAGTTAACGCAGCCAATCCAACCGATCCAATGCCAATGGCTGCGGAAAGGTTTTCACCTAAGCGGCCTCTGGAAAATGCTAACAGCAAAAAGCCAATTAGCGGAAAAAGTAGAGTTAAATAGAGTAGGTTCATCCGCGCATCTCGCTCACTGTATCAATGTTGAGTGTCTGACGACGACGATGTAATTGCAGTAACAGGGCCAGTCCAATACTTGCTTCGGCGGCTGCAAGACTTATCGCCAAGATATACATAACCTGCCCATCCGCCTGATGCCAATAACTGCCGGCAACGACCAAGGCTAACGCGGCGGCATTAATCATGATTTCAAGACCAATCAACATAAACAGCAGGTTGCGCCGCATCATGAGTGAGGTGAGTCCCATCACAAATAAGATGGCTGCGAGAATTAATCCATGTTGCAGAGGTATCATATCTGCTCCTCCTGACTACGGTTGGTGACGTCATTTTTCCGATTTGACAACACTTCGCCTCGGCGTTGCTCCCGTCCAAGGTGATAAGCCACAACGACTCCCGCTAATAACAACATCGATGCCAGTTCAACCGCTAACACATAAGGGCCAAACAAGCTGATACCAACAGCTTTCGCATCAATCATTGTTCCCACAATGCCACTGTTCTGAACTGACAATATGCTTCTCAGCAAGACCAGTAATAGCAATAAAGCAATCAAACCCGGTCCAATCCATAGCCCAAGCTTTAGCCATTGCTGTTCTTGCTGCTGCACACTGTTACCGAGGTTGAGCATCATCACCACAAACACAAACAACACCATAATGGCACCAGCATAAACGATGACCTCAAGCGCCCCGGCAAAATAAGCGCCTAGTGAGAAAAAGACACCCGCAATCGCTAACAGTGAAATAATCAGATACAGCAACGCATGTACCGGATTAGTATGAGTAATTACTCGCAGGGTGGTCAGTATGGCGACCAGTCCGCAGAAATAGAAAGCAAATTCCATGCACGACTCCTTAGGGTAATAAGCCTTTAACGTCAATCGGACGAGCTTCATTTTCAGCCTCACCCTTCTCTTTTCCTGCGATTGCCATGCCCGCCATTCGATAGAAATTATACTCATGGTACTTACCGGGGCCTGAAATCAGCAGATCCTCTTTTTCATAAACCAAATCCTGACGTTTATATTCACCTAGCTCAAAATCCGGTGTCAGCTGAATGGCGGTGGTCGGACAGGCTTCTTCACACAACCCACAAAAAATACAGCGAGAGAAATTAATCCGGAAAAATTCGGGATACCAACGACCATCACTCATTTCCGCTTTCTGTAAAGAAATACACCCGACAGGACAAGCCACTGCACATAAATTACAAGCCACACAGCGTTCTTGACCATCAGGATCCCGGGTCAGCACAATGCGTCCACGATAACGCGGCGGCAGATAGACTGGCTCTTCGGGATACATTTGGGTTTCTCTCTTGGAAAAAGCATGCATGGCCATCATGCCGATGCTTCGAACCTGAGTACCAAATCCGATTAATAAATCTTTTATTTTCATCCTGAGTCTCTCTTACTGCGCGCTGTAAAGAATCACCGCGGCGGTTGCCAGCAGGTTCAATAGGGTCAACGGCAGACAAACTTTCCAGCCAAACGACATTACTTGGTCATAACGTGGCCGCGGCAATGCAGCACGGATCAAAATAAACATCATCATGAAAAAGGCGGTTTTGATAGCAAACCAGACAAAGGGCGGTAACCAAGGCCCATGCCAACCACCAAAAAACAAGGCGACAATCAGCGCCGAGACAGTCGTAATGGCAACATACTCCCCCACAAAGAATAAACCGAACTTCATTCCGGAATACTCAATATGGTAACCATCGGCCAGTTCCTGTTCGGCTTCTGGCTGATCGAAGGGATGGCGGTGACAAACAGCAACCCCCGCAATGCAGAAGGTCAAGAAGCCAAAGAATTGCGGGATGACATTCCACAAGTGAGCCTGGCTATTGACAATATCGTTCATATTAAACGACCCGGCTTGAGCCACGACCCCCATAAGAGAAAGGCCAAGGAAAACTTCGTAACTCAGGGTTTGTGCTGATGCCCTCATGGCACCCAGTAAGGAGAATTTATTGTTACTGGACCAGCCGGCAAATAACACCGCATACACGGCAAGTCCTGCCATCATCAAGAAAAATAACAAACCGATATTCAAGTCTGTCACCATCCAAGTCGGTGTCACAGGCACAATCGCAAACGCCAACAGTAAGGAGACAAAAGCGATCACTGGCGCCAACGTAAAGATCGCCCGGTCAGTAAACGGGGGGATCCAATCCTCTTTGAAGAACATTTTTATCATATCGGCAACCAGCTGTAATGAGCCGCCCCAGCCGACACGATTGGGACCATAGCGATTTTGAAACAGGCCCAGAATTCGACGCTCTGCAAAGCTCATAAAGGCCCCACAAATCACCACCACTAACAAAATTGCTAAGGCTTTTAAGACTTGGATCGTGATGTCTACAGCCTCGCTTGTTAACCAGCTCATGATGTTACCCCCTGTAACTGTTCAACAGTCGCACCTGCCAGATAAGGTGGGATACCCGGCATACCAACGGGTAGACCGACCAATCCCTGAGTCAACATCGCCGAACAACGAACCGGTAGAGTGATGTTAACACCACAACATACCAATGCGAGAAGCTCGCCTTCGGCCACACCGAGGCGATGTGCATCGTCTGGATTTATGATCACCTCAGCAGGATGCATTCTCTGCTGGATCACCTCAGAGCGTTGTGACAGCTCCTCTGAGCCGAACAAACGCCAGAGCGGGGCGACTTGGAAGTGTGGTCCCGCTTGGAAAGCGTCAGGGACAACAGTAAACCAAGTCCTCGGCTGGGCGTCGTATTGATCAAATAATCGGATCCCTGGATCACCAAAACGCAAATGCCCCCCCACTTCCGCTTGGAATTTATTCCAAGCTTGTGGTGAGTTCCAGCCAGGTGCCCAAGCAAAAGGAATTTGTGAACGTTCCGCCATTGGCTGATTATTGCCTTCCATAGAAAAGGCAAACATCGAATCATTGTCTTGAGGCTGACGCGGTTCATGAACACTGAGATTGGCGCGCATCGAGGTCCGTCCACTAGAACGATGGGGTGAACGAGCCAATTTCTGCCCCTTAATACGGAAACTGGCTTGAGGTGCAGCCTGTTTGACACCGGCTAATTCAGGATAAACCTGAACCAGTTGATCCAGTAAGTCATCAAGCTGCCCAATGTCCGCCTGGCCCTCCGTCATTTTATTGTGTAATGCACTCAACCAATGCCAACTGGCCTTGATCGCAACAGACTGATCATAATAAGCCGGATCATACACCTGGAAGAAACGCTGGGCTCGGCCCTCATGGTTTATCAGTGTGCCTTCTGCTTCAGCGAAGCTGGCCGCAGAAAGCACATATTCCGCTTTGGCCAACGTCTCGGTATTTTGATGATCAAGCACCACGAGTTGCGCCGTTTTGGCTAATGCGGCATCCACGTGTGCTTTGGGTGCATGGCGGTACAAATCGTTTTCCAAAACCACCAAGGCATCAGCTTGACCGGTGGTTAACTGTTGCAAAGCCGCATCTAAAGACAGGCCACCCAGTAAAGCAACGCCCATACTGTTTGCTTCTGGCGCTAACAAGGTGATACCGACCTCTTTGCCTTGTGCTTTCAGCGCTTGAGCCACATTTGCAGCGGCTTCCAATGTCTGCGAGCTACCAGAATGACATCCAGCAATGATCAGCGGTTTTTTTGCGCCTAATAAAGCTTGCACCACCACATCCCTTTTCGCGTGCAGTTGGGGATCCAGATCATTCACCGCCGGTGCGTGCTCATCGATCCCTTGGGCAATGGCGAATCCCAATCTTGCTTGATCCGCAACAGGCGCACAGTAATGCCAAGCGGTAATATCATCCAGTTTTCCCGGTAAAGCGTGGGTAGTGAAAAGGGGGTATTTCGCATGCTGACCAATATTCAGAATGGCAGCAATTTGCCAATCGGCCACTTTTTGAGCCGCCGCCATTTCACGTGCTTTACCTTTCACCGCTTGTCGCACCGACAACGCGACCCGAGCTGCAACCTGCGTTAAATCTTCACCTAAGACCAATACCGCATCATAGTGCTCAATTTCACGTAAAGAAGGGGTGTATAAGCCACGGCGAGTCAAAATATCCTGAATCAACTGGACACTGTGATGAAGGGCTTCGGGCATCCCATCACTGAAATTATCCTTACCGACTAATTGTTGAAGGGCAAAGTTGCTTTCTAAACTTGCGCGCGCAGAGCCAATGCCTATCACCCGCTTCGCAGTGCGCAGGACGTCGGTAACACCATCAATTGCCTGCTCCGCACTGAGGGTAACCCAATTGCTGCCCCGCAGTTGTTTTGGTTGCTTCGGCCTGTCAGCCAGATTGACATAACCATACCCAAATCGGCCACGATCACAGAGGAAATAGTGATTAACGCTGCCATTGAATCGATTTTCAATACGACGTAATTCACCATAACGTTCACCTGGGCTGGTATTGCAGCCCACACTGCATTGTTGGCAAATGCCTGGAGCAAACTGCATATCCCATTTACGGTTATAACGTTCTGAGTGTGTTTTATCGGTGAAAACACCGGTCGGGCAGACTTCGACCAGATTACCAGAGAATTCGCTTTCTAATGTGCCCGCTTCCACACGACCAAAATAGACATTGTCATGCGCGCCATAAACACCGAGATCCGTTCCGCCAGCATAATCTTTATAATAACGAACACAACGGTAACAGGCGATACACCGGTTCATTTCATGGGAAATAAATGGGCCAAGATCTTGGTTCTGATGTGTGCGCTTGGTAAAGCGGTAACGGCGGAAATTATGTCCGGTCATCACGGTCATGTCTTGTAGGTGGCAATTGCCCCCTTCTTCACAGACAGGACAATCATGTGGGTGATTGGTCATTAACCATTCCACGACACTTTGTCTAAATTCCTTGGCTTCCTCATCATCAATGGAGATAAACATCCCTTCTGCTGCGGGCGTCATACAGGACATGACCAAACGCCCTCGTGTATCTTCAGCATTCTGATATTGTTTCACTGCACACTGGCGACACGCGCCAACACTGCCTAATGCCGGATGCCAGCAAAAATAGGGAATATCCAGTCCCAGCGACAAACAAGCCTGTAATAGGTTGGTTGCGCCATCAACTTCATATTCTTTACCGTCTACATGAATTGTAGCCATAGTGAACATGCTTCCGTAAGGCTCGCTTTATCACGAGCGTTAAACATAAAACTGACCAATAAGTGTTGTCAGCAGGGTTCAAAACCCTTCCAAGCTATCTACCAACGACTTTTCAGCAAATTAGGCTGGATCCCCGCGATAGACTGGGTATTGCCATACACGGGTGCTGCAATCCCTGCCTCAAACTCGTCCCGGAAATACTTGATGGCACTCTGTAAGGGTTCCACCGCACCAGGCGCATGGGCACAGAAGGTTTTACCTGGACCTAACTGACGACAAAGTTGTTGCAGGGTTTCGATATCACCAGGCTGACCTTTGCCCTGCTCTAATGCCAATAAGATTTTGACACTCCAAGGTAGACCATCACGGCATGGCGTACACCAACCGCAAGATTCACGCGCAAAAAACTGCTCCAAATTGCGCACCAGAGAAACCATGTTGGTTTTATGATCGACTGCCATTGCTAAGGCAGTACCCAAACGGCTGCCTGCTTTGGCGATGCTGGCAAATTCCATTGGCAAATCGAGGTGGCTTTCTGTTAAGAAATCCGTGCCAGCCCCACCAGGCTGCCATGCTTTGAATTTATAACCTTCTTGCATGCCACCCGCGTAGTCCTCTAAGATCTCTCGAGCAGTAATGCCAAAAGGCAATTCCCACAGACCCGGATTCTTGACTCTGCCAGAAAAGCCCATCAGTTTAGTGCCGGCATCTTCACTTTGAGATAAGTTTTTATACCACTCAACACCATTAGCTAATATCGCTGGAACATTGGATAAGGTTTCGACATTATTGACACAGGTTGGTTTGCCCCAAACCCCCGCGCTGGCAGGAAAAGGCGGTTTCGAACGTGGATTGGCACGTCGCCCTTCCAATGAGTTAATCAGTGCAGTCTCTTCACCACAAATATAGCGTCCTGCCCCCGTATGGACCACCAACTGAAAATTGAAGCCACTGCCCAGAATGTTCTCGCCCAATAAACCTGCCGCTTCCGCTTCCGCTATGGCGCGTTTTAAATGCTGAGCTGCCTCAATGTATTCACCACGTAAGAAAATGTATCCGCGATAGGCTTTGAGGGCAAAGGCACTGATCAACATGCCTTCAATCAGTTGGTGAGGCAACTGCTCCATTAACAGACGGTCTTTATAGGTCCCTGGCTCCATTTCATCGGCATTGCACAGCAGATAACGGAGCGTCATCGACTCATCTTTTGGCATCAGGCTCCATTTCAATCCCGTGGAGAAGCCGGCACCTCCCCGTCCTTTTAAGCCCGACTCTTTAACATGACTCACAATGTCATCGGGAGTCATGCTTTTTAATGCCTTTTCAGCCCCAGCATACCCATTCTTAGCCCGGTATTCATCCAACCAGATGGGGCCCCCGTCATCACGTAATCGCCAAGTTAATGGGTGCGTTTCGGGTTGGCGGTTAAATTTTTTTATGCTCATGGATACTGCTCCAGCAGCGTCGCAACCGACTCAGGAGTCAGTCGGACGTGGGTGTCTTCATCAATCATCATGGCCGGTCCCTTATCACAACAACCCAAGCAACAGGTTGGCAACAGAGTAAAACGCCCATCATCAGTCGTTTGACCGGGTTTGATACTCAATGTGCTTTCGAGTGCCGCTTGGATGTCCTGATAACCGGTAATGTGACAGACCACACTGTCACAGTAGCGAATGACATGGCGACCCACTGGCTGACGAAAGATCTGACTATAAAAAGTCGCGACCCCTTCGACATCGCTGGCAGGAATAGCAAGAACATCTGCAATGGCATCAATGGCGCCATCAGGTACCCAGCCGTGATTTTTCTGCACAATTTTGAGTGCTTCAATTGAGGCCGCACGGGCATCCTCATAATGATGTTTCTCATGTTCTATCGCGTCACGTTCGGCTGGACTTAACACAAAAGGACTGGAAGCATCGATGGTTTTTATTGCAATGTGTTGTTCAACCATAATTAGCGATCCACATCTGACATGACAAAATCAATACTTCCCAAGTACACGATAAGATCGGATACGAGGCTGCCTCTGATCACGGAAGGGATCTGTTGCAGATGTGGGAAGCTTGGCGTTCTGACCCGAGTACGGTAACTCATGGTGCTACCATCACTGGTCAAGTAATAACTATTGATGCCTTTGGTCGCTTCGATCATTTGAAAAGACTCATTCGCAGGCATAACGGGTCCCCAAGAGACCTGCAGGAAGTGAGTGATCAGTGTTTCAATATGCTGCAATGTGCGCTCTTTAGGGGGCGGCGTTGTTAACGGGTGATCGGCTTTAAATGGACCTGAAGGCATATTGTTCATGCACTGCTCAAGGATACGCAGGGATTGCCACATTTCTTCCATTTTCAACATCACCCGACTGTAGGCATCACTGACACCATTACCGATTGGGATCTCAAATTCAAAATTTTCATAACCGGAGTAAGGACGCCATTTTCGCACATCAAAATCAAGGCCCGTTGCTCTTAGTCCCGCACCGGTCGTCCCCCAACGTAATGCCTCTTGCTGGTTATAGGCGGCAACGCCTTTACTCCGCCCTACCAAGACAGAGTTACGTAATGCGACTTTATCGTACTCTTTCAGTCGTTTTGGCATCCAAGCAAGGAATTCACGCATTAACCTTTCCCAACCATTCGGCAGATCGTGGGCAACGCCACCGATTCTGAACCACGCCGGGTGCATACGAAATCCAGTAATGGCTTCCACCAAATCATAGATTTTTTGACGATCAGTAAAGGCAAAAAAGACTGGTGACATCGCCCCTACGTCTTGAATGAAGGTCGAGATATACAGAAGATGGCTGTTGATTCTGAATAATTCAGACAACATGACTCGGATCACTTCGACCCTTTCCGGGACTTTAATGCCGGCTAACTTCTCAACAGCCAGCACATAAGGCATTTCATTGACACACCCCCCGAGGTATTCAATACGATCCGTATAGGGAATATAACTGTGCCAAGATTGACGCTCTCCCATCTTCTCTGCACCACGATGGTGATAACCGATATCAGGCACACAATCGATAATTTCTTCGCCATCTAATTGCATCACAATACGAAATGCACCGTGTGCTGAGGGATGATTGGGTCCAAGATTGAGGAACATAAAATCTTCGTTGCGAGTGCCACGTTTCATCCCCCATTTTTCTGGCTGGAAGGTTAAGGCCTCCATTTCCAAATCTTCTTTGGCCTTGGTGAGGCTAAAGGGGTCAAACTCAGTCGCACGTGCCGGATAATCTTTGCGTAACGGATGGCCAGTCCAAGTCTCTGGCATCATAATCCGGCTCAGATGAGGATGACCTTGGAAATCAATACCGAACATTTCCCACGTTTCACGCTCATACCAATTGGCATTAGGAAAAATACCAGTCAGGGTCGGCACGGCGAGGGATGACTCACTGAGGGCAACTTTCAAGATAATGTCCCGATTACGCTCAATTGAAATCAGATGATAAAATACAGAAAAATCGGCACTGGGCAGGCCTTGACGATGGGTACGTAAACGCTCATCCATCCCATGCAGGTCATACAACATCACATAAGGCTGAGTGACGCGATTCAAAAAAGTGACAACTTCAATTAATTGTTCGCGTTTAACCCAAACCACAGGATGCCCCATGCGGGTCGATTGGAGAGAGAAAGACTCTGCACCAAAATGGCGACAAAGCGCTGCGACTATGGGGTCATCTTGATGATCCTGAGTTGGCCACGGCAGCGAATTCGACGCTTGCGTGTTTAAATCTGTCATGCTAATTCACCATTCCGGCCATCGCTGGCACGTTGAATAAGGCTAAAATGCTGTTATTACAGGACGAGTAAACGACACTCTTCCCTGTTTATCCCTAAATTTGGTCAGGCGTCCGCAACTCAGTGACTGCGATCCGCTCGCCACGTTTTCTTTCGCGCTCAGAGGGCATATTGGCCTGATAGACGCCCTGATCGCCGACAACCCATGAGAGAGGTCGACGTTCTTTGCCAATGGACTCTTGAAGTAATAATAGGGCTTGCATATATGCTTCGGGTCGAGGGGGACATCCTGGAATATACACATCGACAGGCAGAAATTTATCAACGCCCTGCACCACAGAGTAGATATCGTACATTCCGCCAGAATTCGCACAGGCTCCCATGGAAATCACCCATTTAGGTTCCAGCATTTGATCATACAGTCGCTGAATAACCGGTGCCATTTTGGTGAAGGGGGTACCAGCAATGACCATAAAATCGGCTTGTCTGGGTGAAGCACGCAACACTTCTGAACCAAAACGCGCGACATCATGTACTGCCGTAAACGCGGTAGTCATTTCGACATAACAGCAAGATAAACCGAAGTTATAGGGCCAAAGCGAATTTTTACGTCCCCAGTTCACCATATCATGCAAGGCATGTTCAAGTTTACCCATATAAACACTGCGGTGTACATGTTGCTCGAGGGGATCGCCTACCTGCTGCTGTTTTTGCAGGGGGTAGCGATCATTCTCACCGCCCCCTTCAGGGGTAGCCCGGGTGAGGGTATAGTCCATCTTTTATGCCTCGCTATCACTTTTTAGAAAATTGATTATTCTGGTCAACCATAGTTACCGGAACGCGTCGACGCGCAGGTGCCCAATCCAGCGCGCCAATACGCACCAGATACACCAGCCCTGCAAGCAGGATCACAATAAAAGTGGCCGCTTCAGCAAAGCCGATCCAGCCATTTTCTCGTATGGAAGTGGCCCACGCATAAAGGAATAACGCTTCCACATCGAAAATAACGAAGAACATCGCGACCAGATAGAATTTCGCCGATAAGCGCAAATGGGTATCGCCAACGGGATCGATACCGGACTCAAAAGGCGTATTTTTGTGACGCGCCCGTGCACGCCCGCCCAATAACCATCCACCAGTGAGCATCAGGACGCAAAGTCCAAAAGCCACAATGACAAAGATAACAAACGACCAATGGTAAGACAGGATTTCTGTGGTTGCTGACATAGGTTAAGTTACTCATCGCTAGTGTTGCCTGATTGAACACTGACTCAGTCAACTAAAGATTCCAAGAAAAGGCAATAACCTTACTTATTATACTGACTACGCAAAAATAAACAGTGTTTTTATGGTTTTTACTCCTTTTTACAACCTTTTGTCAACTTGATACCGCTATTGCGCACATTTGTTAACAAATTTTGCACAATTTTAACTTGAATAAGATTCATTCTCATTAATTTCATCTATTTATCTTATTAACTCCGTCAGATTAGCGCAAGACCATATTTAAGTCATGGTCTTTTAGCGCGTTTTTCCCGCCGCTTACAAACAATAAAAACCCAGCACAAAAAAAGCCACAGGTAAACTGTGGCTTTTATGCTTAGCTTGTTTTATACTTGCTGTGTGATTAGCTGTCGATGCTGATCCCGGAGTCTGCATCAAGGAAATTGGTCGCTTGTCGTCCTGCTGAACCACTTTGTAAGTTATACTCTGATTGTGGCGTCAACATATTAAAAATGGGTATCAGTAATTCATGGTTGTTATCTGCACGTCGGCACAAAAAGTATTGGGTATCAGGCAATTGAGGTAACCCCTCAGCATGGCCTAACACACGCAACTCAGGGGTAAGCATTTCAGCAGGACGCGCTGTAATACCTAACCCCCCCTTGACTGCTACCTTAATCGCAGAGAGTGAATTAGCAATATAAGCCGTCACCCAAGGTACTTTAGCGAAATTTAACCGCTCCATGGCCATCTCCCTGAAAAACTCCTTATCCTGCTGAATCACTAAGGGAACTGGCTCACCATATTGGAAAGTGTAATCGGCCGCACAATACCAGAGTGTTGGCGATGTTCTCAATAACTGAGTTTCCATTCCTTCATGTGTTTGTGTAGTAATAGCAAGATCAATCTCGCCGGCGTCGAGCAATTCATTGATTGACGCTGTTTTCGTGATTCGGATATCTGCCTGCAAGCTGGGATAAAGGGTTGTAATGCGATTCAGTACATAGGGCAATAGGGTTTCAGACGTATCTTCAGTCACTCCAATCGTCATTTTTCCTTGAACATCACTATAGAGTAAAGAGGCACACGCATCATCATTGAAACGTAGTATTTTACGGGCATAGCCAAGAAGTTGAATGCCATGCTCAGTCAAGAGCTTGTTACGCCCCTGACGTGCAAACAACTCCCTATCGACAAGATGTTCCAGTCTTTGCATTTGCTGGCTGACTGCAGACTGTGTTCTGGATACTTCGTTAGCGGCAGCGGCAAAAGTATTCAAATCAGCCACAGCCACGAAGGTTCTCAATAGGTCGAGATCGAGGTTGGTAATTGGAGGTATTTGGTTAGCCATAATTTTGTTGTCACTTATAAGTTTTATTTTATTTAATAACCTGGTGTTATATCAATTACTCTGTAAATCATTGAGAGGGGTACCAACTGTAATATGACGACAAGTCTCCATGTAGTTTGTAGTGAAAAATACATACGATATTGACTGAAACTTCGCTTGCAATGGCAGCATAAACTGGGAAAACACAACAGAACCCAAACGAATGAGAAAGTTTTTCCGCTAAGTATCTCTCGATATCGCACAGTAAAATACTAAATAAATAAGATTATTCCAGTAATATTTAAGTTAGAAACGCTAATTGATCTTTTTCAAAATAACAAGCTAATGATTAAGACATGTGCAATCAAAGTGGCTGCATTTTGAACGTATTCCGACAAAAAATAAATAGCCATAGAACAAAAATCATGAAAAAGTCACGGGTTACTGATTCAGTGAACTTATTTTTATCGTAACGATAAATAACTCAAAAAAAATTTAATAAATAATATTGTTACAGTCTTTTCATTGACTACAGTCGATAACCATAAAAAACTCAAAAGAGAAAATAATTATTATCAACCCACAGGGACTATTTAACCCTAGTAATATTAATGAATATAAAATTAATTAGACATAATCAGTTTCTTATTAATTTATATTAAAAATCTTATTTAGCTTACGAAATCCAAATAAAGTTAACCTTTGCCCCATCACCAAACTGGTGTTCAGTGCGATACGCCATTATTATCCACTCAATTAATATATTGTACCAGATTAATCCTATATACAGACTTTAAAACCAAATGATTAGCTAACTATAGTCTTTTTTGCTAAAAATGTGGATTAGACTTCATTTCATGGACACAGCGGAGTAAATTAGGAGAATGGAACCAGAACTAAGTGAGTTCGGTCAGTCGAGGCAGGGTAATGGTTAAAAAAATTGAGAAGTCAGCTAAGCTGAATAATGTTTGCTATGATATTCGCGGACCGGTGTTGAAAGAAGCGCGCCGTCTAGAAGAAGAAGGTAATAAGGTCTTAAAACTCAACATCGGCAATCCAGCCCCTTTTGGCTTTGAGGCGCCTGATGAAATATTAGTCGATGTCATCAAAAATCTGCCTACTGCGCAGGGGTATTCAGATTCCAAAGGGCTCTACTCCGCCCGTAAAGCCATTATGCAGCATTATCAACAACGCGGCATGTTGGATCTCACCGTCGAAGATATTTATATTGGTAATGGCGTCTCTGAACTGATTGTTCAGTCAATGCAAGCCTTACTCAATAATGGCGATGAAATGTTAGTGCCAGCGCCAGATTATCCGCTCTGGACTGCTGCCGTTGCACTTTCAGGCGGCAATGCCGTCCATTATCTCTGTGATGAACAAGCAGGCTGGTTTCCTGATCTCGAGGATATTCGATCTAAAATCACCTCTCGCACCCGCGGTATCGTCATTATCAACCCAAATAACCCGACCGGCGCTGTCTACAGTAAAGACTTGTTACTGCAAATCGTCGAGATTGCCCGCCAACACAATTTGATCATTTTTGCCGATGAGATTTACGATAAGATCCTCTATGATCATGCTCAACACCACTCAATTGCAGTCTTGGCACCTGACTTATTAACGGTCACCTTTAATGGACTCTCTAAAACCTACCGTGTTGCCGGTTTTAGACAAGGTTGGATGGTACTTAATGGCCCCAAAAAACATGCAAAAGGTTACATTGAAGGCTTAGAGATGCTGTCATCGATGCGCCTTTGTGCTAATGTCCCCGCACAACATGCTATCCAAACGGCAGTCGGCGGCTATCAAAGTATCAGCGAGTTTATTGTTCCAGGCGGCAGACTCTATGAACAACGAGAGTTAGCTTGGGAACTGATAAATCAAATCCCTGGCGTAAGCTGTGTTAAACCGCAAGGGGCCTTGTATATGTTCCCTAAAATTGATCCCAAAAAATTCAATTTGTATGATGATCAAAAGCTCGTTTTGGATTTTCTGATGCAAGAAAAAGTGCTGCTAGTGCACGGTCGTGCATTTAATTGGCCTTACCCAGACCATGTGCGTATTGTTACATTACCACGTGTGGATGAACTACACATGGCAATCAACAAATTTGAACGCTTCCTTAGTCATTATCACCAATAGCCTTTTTCTTGGCTTACCGCCTGACTGACACCGCTCAGTGTCAGTCATTACAATTCATCGAGGAAAGCGAGATCCAGTTGTTGAAACGCTAAGGTCAATAAGTCAGCAAGGCGCTGATAGGTAATAGGAGAATCGGGTATCTCTGTCGCTCTGCCCTTTTGTTCTAATTGCGCTTTCACTGAATAAAACCACTGTAATAAGGAAGGCGGCAGTGGCTGAACGGCTCGTTTGCCTAGCCACCATAATCCCTGCAAAGGTAAGCTGCAGGCAAACAAGGCGCCAGCAATTGTCGGGCCAAGATCCCCATGAAAAATCCAGTGCCAACCAATGATAAATAAGGCAAAAGGCGGCATAAGTCGCAAGCCAAATGCAGTCGCTCGGCATACCCGGCTTTCGGGAAATACCGCCGCCAATAATTTATTTTGTGGCCAACTGGTCAGATAACGGTAGCCTCTTAGTAATGTCATAAAACCACCACGCTGGTAATTAGGATATTTCATTACAACTCTCACTGGGTTCAGCCATCGCTTTTCGCACCATTTTTTTCTGACTAAACAGGATAAGCACTCGTTGTAACTTATTGCCAAATGAGATTTAACTTAAAGTTGCTGTCTCACTTCCCTTTCCCCAACAAAAGCCCTTTTTGTTACAGCAAAAAATAGGCGTCCGTATCAGGCATGTGTATTATAGGTCACACAAGTCTAGTGCTAGGTTATACTAATTATACCCTGCTTCTCTTCATGAATTAAATAAATAGGTGCATTCATGTCAACTAAGTTAGTTCTGGTTCTTAATTGTGGTAGTTCCTCACTGAAATTTGCCATTATTGATCCTATTCAGGGTGATGAATATTTATCTGGACTAGCTGAATGCTTTCATTTACAAGAGGCTCGCATTAAATGGAAATATGCAGGCAAAAAGAATGAAAGCCCACTAGGCTCCGGTGCGGCTCACAGCGAAGCACTCAATTTTCTGGTTGAACACATTATTGCCCAGCAGAGCGAACTGGCTGACCAATTAGTCGCCATTGGTCATCGTATTGTGCATGGTGGTGAAAAATTAGTTCATTCAGCAATTATCACTAATGACATAATATCACAAATAGATGAAGCCGCCGCATTTGCTCCGCTGCATAATCCCGCTCATTTAATTGGCATTAAAGAAGCATTTAAAAATTTTCCTCATTTAAAAAATAAAAATGTTGCCGTATTTGATACGGCATTTCATCAAACGATGGCAGAGCAGGCTTATCTTTACGCCTTACCTTATGAGCTGTATCAGCAACATGGCATCCGCCGCTATGGTGCTCATGGCACAAGTCACTATTATGTCTCTCGCAAAGCTGCTGAGTTTTTGTCAATTCCGGTTGAAAATCTCAATATCATTAGCTGTCATTTAGGTAACGGCGGATCAGTCACAGCCATTAAGTCGGGTCAGTCGGTGGATACGTCCATGGGATTGACCCCACTTGAAGGGCTAGTCATGGGAACACGCTGTGGTGACATTGATCCTGCAATTATTTTCTTCTTAGAAACCCGTCTGAATATGAGTAGCGAAGAGATTAATCATATGTTAACCCGTGATTCTGGGCTATTAGGACTCACAGGGGTATCCAGTGATTGCCGTTATGTTGAAGATAATTATGAAAGTAAAGCCGATGCGCGTCGCGCCTTAGATGTCTATTGCCACCGATTAGCGAAATACATTGCCAGCTACTGTGCCTTGATGGATGGGCAGCTGGATGCGGTGGTCTTTACTGGGGGAATTGGTGAAAATTCAGCACTGGTACGCGAACTGACCATCAAAAAACTGTCTTTGCTCAATTTGTCGATCGATGCCGAGTTAAATCTGCAACAACGTTTCGGTCAATCTGGCCTGATAAGCCCCGCCTCCAGTCGACCTATTTTGGTGATCCCGACGAATGAAGAGTTAGTTATCGCTCAAGATGCGGCGAGACTGATTGCCCAATAACCGAACTGAGCAACCCGCAGCACAGACTCTATTAATAATAATTTGTGAGGAGAGACGATTGTGTCACGCATCATAATGCTTATCCCTGTCAGCACCAGTGCAGGACTGACCAGTGTCAGCCTAGGTGTGATCCGTGCCATGGAACGTAAAGGAATGCGCCTAAGCCTATTTAAGGCGATTGCCCAAGCGGGTGCAGGTACCGACAATGTCGATCATACTACGGCCATCATTCGACAGACATCGGCGATCCCAACTGCCGATCCTTTACCCCTCAGTGATGCCGAAACACTATTGGGACGTGGCCAGCAAGATGTGTTAATGGAAGAGATCATTACTCGATTTCATGCCAATACCCATGATGCCGATGTTGTTTTGGTTGAAGGGCTGATCCCAGTCGAAAGCCATCAGTTCATTAATCAGCTTAACTATCAGATTGCCAGAACACTCAATGCTGAGATTTTGCTGGTGATGTCGCCCGGTAATGAACCTATCTCTCAATTAAAAGAAAAAATAGAGTTGCTACAAACTCATTTTGGGGGTTCTGGAAATAAAAACATCACGGGTATTATTGTCAATAAGCTCAATGCGCCAGTAGATAGTCAAGGCCGTACCCGACCCGATCTCTCAGCGCTCTTTGACGATAACCTCCCTCCTCCGCAAACACAGCACAGTGCCCAGCAGATAAGCCAAGCGAGTCCATTACCCATCATGGGATGCATTCCTTGGAATGTTGAATTAATTGCTACACGTGCGATTGATATGTGCCAGCATTTACAGGCTGAAGTGATCAATCAAGGTGAAATTACTACCCGCCGCATCAAATCTGTTACTTTCTGTGCCAGAAGCTTGCCAAATATGCTGGATTTATTCAAACCGGGGGCGTTGTTGGTTACCTCGGCTGATCGACCTGACGTGCTAGTAGCAGCCTGTCTCGCCGCGATGAATGGGATTGAAATTGGTGCGATCCTACTGACTGGTGGTTACTCGATTGATCCTTCGATTCATCACCTGTGTGAAAGAGCCTTCAATACGGGTCTACCCGTGTTTCGAGTTAATAGCAATACTTGGCAAACCTCGCTGCAGTTACAACGCTTTAGCCTTGATATCCCCGTCGATGATTGTTCACGTATTGAACAAGTTCAAGAGTATGTCGCCGGTTTTATCGATCAACATTGGGTCGATTCCCTACGGTCAGCCTCAGTACGTGATACCCTGATGTCACCGCCAGCCTTCCGTTATCAATTAACTGAATTGGCTCGTCGAGCCAACAGAACCATTGTGCTGCCAGAAGGTGAAGAGCCGAGAACCATTAAGGCAGCCGCAATCTGTGCTAAAAAATCCATCGCTAAATGTATTCTGCTTGGTGACCCGGATGAAATTAAGCGCATCGCCCAGCTGCAATCCGTTCAATTAGGCGATGGCGTCCAAATTATCGATCCCGCTACAGTACGTGAGCAATATGTGGAGAGATTAGTCACACTACGTAAAAATAAAGGCATGACTGAAGTGGTGGCGCGTGAACAACTGGAAGATAACGTGGTCCTCGGTACCTTGATGTTGGAACAAGATCAAGTGGATGGTCTGGTTTCTGGGGCAATCCATACCACGGCCAATACCATCCGACCGCCACTGCAAATTATCAAAACCGCCCCTGACAGTCGTCTTGTCTCTTCTGTTTTCTTCATGCTTTTGCCAGAACAAGTGCTGGTGTATGGGGATTGTGCAATCAATCCTGATCCTGACGCAGAGCAGCTGGCAGAAATCGCCATCCAGTCGGCTGATTCAGCCAAAGCGTTTGGTATTGAACCGAGAGTGGCCATGATCTCCTACTCGACAGGTAACTCTGGCGCCGGCAGCGATGTCGAAAAAGTCAGACAAGCCACACAGATTGCTCAGCAAAAACGCCCCGATCTCATCATCGATGGCCCTTTACAATATGATGCCGCCATTATGGAAGATGTCGCGCGATCGAAAGCACCTGGATCATTAGTGGCTGGCCGTGCGACGGTGTTTATTTTCCCCGATCTCAATACCGGGAACACCACGTATAAAGCGGTACAACGTTCGGCTAATCTTATCTCAATCGGCCCCATGCTACAGGGAATGCGAAAGCCGGTTAATGACTTATCTCGTGGCGCATTAGTCGATGATATTGTCTATACCATTGCCCTGACAGCCATACAAGCTGAACAAGCTGAAAATAAAAAATCACACCGTTCCTTGGGTTAGCAACTCGCCGCTAATCTAACCTAATCTGGGCAGATCACACGATCTGCCCTTCTTTGTTACGGCTTAACCAAAGCGAAAGCGCTTTTAACGAATCATCGGTAAATTCATCACAACGTGCGGTGATTTCATCAGGTTGCATCCAAAATACTTCAGCAATTTCATTTTCTTGTAATGCAAAGGGGCCATGGGAAACACAACTGAATAAGGTGCCCCAAACCTGGCAAAACTCATCCTTAAACCAAAACTTGCCATGTTCAGCAAAAGGCACGCCAGCGATCCCTAACTCTTCCTCCGCTTCCCTTCTCGCAGCAAATAATCGTTCTTCACCAGACTGAACGACACCCCCTGCCGTTGCATCCAGCTTACCCGGCAAATAATCTTTGTTTTCCGTGCGCCGTTGTACCAATACTTGTCCCATTCCATCATGAACAACAATGTAAGTGGCTCGATGACCTAATTTTGCAGCCCGCATCTCTGCGCGTGTGACGGTACCAATAACTTCATCCTTTTCATCAACAATATCAACCCATTCAATATTTTCTGCTGATAACTGTTCTGGCATAGTAAATCCTTGTTCTACCAATTAATTAAAATTAATTCTACTTAATTTGCGTTTACATTTTATCCGTGCCGTTAACCGGACTCACTTTCCCTTCCCATCGCGTAAATAGATCCTGGGGTAAAGTAATATCAAACTGATCTAACACGCGATTGACAGTTTGATCGATGATATCCGTGAGATGTTGTGGGCGATGATAAAACGCTGGCACTGGCGGCATAATCACCGCGCCTAATTCGGCAGCGGCTGTCATCAATTTTAAGTGCCCAATATGTAATGGTGTTTCACGCACACACAAAACCAGCTTGCGTTGTTCTTTTAGCACCACATCGGCGGCCCGAGTCAGTAGTGTATCACTGTAACTATGGACAATACCTGATAAGGTTTTCATCGAACAGGGTAAAATAACCATACCGGCAGTTTTAAACGAGCCAGAAGAAATACTGCTGGCAATGTCCCTAATATCATGCACGTTATCAGCAAGTGATTTCACCTGTTGCCAGCTGAATTCGCTTTCCAGAGCTAAGGTCTGACGGGCGGCTTGACTCATCACCAGATGCGTCGTGACATTCTCGAGTTGTTGTAACACCTGTAGCAAACGAACGCCATACACCACGCCGCTTGCGCCAGAGAGTCCAACAATCAGTTTTTTTTGCATTGGTGCAATACTCTTCTCTGCGTATACCGACCGAAATCACATTGCTAAACGTTGATCTCAGTGGGTATCCGGTTTATCGTTTCTCGCGGCTTGACAGAAAGTAACCGAATTGACTTCCCGCAGAGCGACGGAGCAAGCCATCCCTAGCGATCAAGGGTGGCTTACCGTGATTGATTATAGCTTATCCAATGGACAAGCTAAATCCTTAGCCTTCATTGTGGAGTTCAAGATTTTCCATTTCATTTTGCCGGGCGATCTGCAAGGCATCATCATTACGGAGCGATTGCAAATAATCAAGGTAATCTTGATCGACATCTCGGGTGACATAAATCCCATTAAATACCGAGCTTTCAAATTCAATGATATCAGGATTCTCTTCTCTGACTGCATCAATTAAATCATTCAGCTCCTGAAAAATTAAGGCATCGGCTTTGATCAATTGACAAATTTCATTCGCTTCACGGCCATGGGCGATAAGTTCACTGGCATTTGGCATATCAATACCATAGACATTAGGAAAACGCACTTCCGGTGCGGCCGACGCCAAATAAACACGCTTTGCCCCCGCTTCGCGCGCCATTTCGATAATTTGCTGCGAAGTCGTCCCTCGGACAATGGAATCATCAACTAAGAGAACATTTTTATCACGAAACTCCGCACGATTCGCATTCAGTTTTCGTCTGACGGCATTTCGTCGTAATTGCTGCCCAGGCATAATAAAGGTACGTCCCACATAGCGATTTTTCACAAATCCCTGTCGATACGGTTTATTCAGTATTCGGGCGATTTCGAGCGCAATGTCGTTCGAGGTTTCCGGGATCGGGATCACCACATCGATCTCCATTTCTTCCCACTCACGAGCGATCTTCTGACCTAGACGCGTTCCCATTCTGACTCGGGCACTGTATACCGAGATTTTATCCATAAAGGAATCCGGTCGAGCAAAATAGACATACTCGAATAAACAAGGGTGGCAAGACGGATTTTCAGCACATTGGCGACTGTATAATTGCCCCTGCGTGGTAATGAAAATCCCTTCACCCGGTGCAACATCCCTCAGAAACTCAAAACCCAAGGTATCCAGTGCGACGCTTTCTGAAGCCACCATATATTCATCTTGACCGGCCAATGACGTTCGCTTACCTAAAACCAGTGGACGAATACCATTAGGATCACGAAATGCCACCATTCCATGACCAATTAACAGGGCAACCACCGCATAAGCGCCACAAGCCAGCTGATGTAAACACTGTACGGCATTAAAAATATTATCTGCCGTGAGTGGATAATGATTAAATCGGTCCAGTTCTTGGGCAAAAATATTTAGCAATATTTCAGAGTCAGAGGTGGTATTCACGTGGCGGCGCCCCCGTTCGAACAATTGCTGTCGTAACTGATGGGCGTTGGTTAGGTTACCATTATGGGCTAAGGTGATCCCATACGGTGAGTTGACATAAAAGGGTTGGGCTTCTGATGCACTTGAACTGCCCGCCGTTGGATAACGGACATGGCCAATGCCCATGGTTCCAGAAAGACGTTGCATATGCCGAGCTTCAAACACATCACTGACTAGACCATTTGCCTTACGTAATCGGAAACATCCCTGCTCATCGATGGTACAGATCCCCGCAGCGTCCTGGCCTCGGTGCTGAAGCACCGTTAATGCATCATAAATCGACTGGTTAACCGGCATAAAACCGGTGATACCGACAATACCGCACATGGTGTCATTCCCTCATAAGTGTCAAGCCCATCAGTGAGTTTGGGGCAAAAAACTTGATAAACTTTGTAAATAACCAAAAAGCCACTGGATAATAACTTTAAAATGTGGGATCAACTGTGACTGAGTCCACGCTGAGTTGGATGAGAGCTCAGAAAAGGTATCCAAAAAAAACAACAAGATCGTGACACAAAGCACGCCTCTGAGGATCCCAAATCCCATCCCAAGTAAACGGTCAGTCCCTGAAAGCCCAGTTATCTGTACCAGTGTGCTGATAATGTAATTGACTAACGCACCCAAAATCAGTACGGCAATCATCAGTAGGGCAATCGCTACCCCATTACGCACCACAGGTTGTTCAAAACTGGTTAACCAGCTTGCTAAATAACTAAAGTAATGGCTAGCAACATAAAAGGCACAACACCAACTGAGTAGCGACAAGGCTTCTTTCACAAACCCCCGGGTTAAACTTATCAATGCCGATACTGCAATCACACCTAATATACTGAAATCAATCCAGTTCATATTTCATTCCCGTACTCGTCAACCCGCAGCAATTAACCGCAGCTGTAGTGTAACAGAAAAGGAAAACGTTTGCGTCTTCTCTTTCCTATGCTCAAATAACGCGTGGAGTTGCTGACACACTCGATGCAGATACTGCACTCGCAGCACACTGATTTGTCTGCCTCCACTTAGCGTAAGGGGTATGAGCGGATATACCCACCAAGATTAAATTTTGTCTTAATTTGCTGACGTTGACTCACCAGATTTGCCTGAGATTTATCAGGGCCGACCAAAATATACGTTGTTTTTCCTGCAACCGGTACCGCAGGTTTTGAGAAAGCCGGGAACCCCGCCGCCTGCAATTTTTGTACGATATCGCGCACGCGCTCAGCATTAGCATTACTTAAGACCGCTAATTGCAATACCCATTGCTGACCATGAACCTCACGGCTGCCTTTGCTGGAGGGCGAGGGGGGCACGGGTGCATGGCCAGTCGAACCTTTCCCCGTCAGCAACGCCATCGCACGCTGTTCTTCTTGCTCACGTTCTTTGCGAGTGGATTGACTCGCTCGTTGTGGCTGTTTTACTTCAGGCACTCGCTCGGTCGCCGGCTTTTTCGACACGACAGTGGGAGGCGTCGGCGAAACGGACGCAGTCTGGTTCTCTTGCGAAGTAGGCGTTGACGATGGCAAGGTAACACTCTCTTCCGATGGCGTAATGGCACGATTGCCTTTGCCAGAACGGGGAGGCACAGTTTGTTCTTGGATCCGATCATTAACCAGCGGCTGAGTGATAGGCGGCACCTGTTCATTGTCTAGCATATCCCCCGCCTTAGGAACCAGCGGTATAGCTGCAAATTGTTCTTTATAATGCTTTTTTTTACCATCCAATAAACCCGGTAAAAAAATAACACAGGCTGAGACGAGGATAATGGTTCCCACTAAACGATTTTGAAATTTACTTGCCATGACGTCTCTCCTGCTCACTGGCAATCATCACTTCTGCTACCGTATGGAAAGAACCACAGACGAGGATCGTATCATGCTCAGTCGCGTCAGTGAGGGCGGCCTGCCAAGCTTCCTTGACAGAATTGTAAGGGGCGGCCTGGGGCAAATGCTGGACTAACTCCGCAGCTTTCGCACCTCGAGGCAGATCGAGCGAAGCACAATACCAGTGAGTTATCTGAGGGCTGAGCGCCGATAACGTTCCCTCAATGTCTTTGTCATGCAGCATTGCCACCACGGCAAAGAGTCGGCCTACAGGCGCTAAGCATTGTAATTGACTGGCCAGATACTGTGCGGCATGAGGATTGTGCGCCACATCCAAAATCACCCGCGGGTGCTGGCTGATGATCTGAAAGCGCCCCGCTAAAGTGACCTGAGGGAGACACTCACGGATCACTGACTCAGACACAGCAAGACCACTGGCTCGGAGTGCAGCTAATGCTGTCGCGGCATTGGACAGCGGAATTTTCGGTAAGGGCAAATGTAATAGCTGCCCGCTCCTATCTTGAAAATGCCAGCTCTCCTGCTCACGCGTACAGTGCCACTCTACGCCACGACGTTGTAAATCAGCCTGACGTTCCGCCGCACTGCTTACCACCGAATCAGGCAGATCCACCTCGCCCACCACAGCAGGTTTGTGCGCTCTGAAAATGCCTGATTTTTCATAACCGATGCTTTGTCTGTCTGGCCCTAGCCAATCGGTATGATCAAGCGCAATGGAGGTGATCACAGCCACATCAGCATCAACAATATTGGTTGCATCCAGACGACCGCCTAAACCGACCTCGAGGATCACAACATCCAGTTTCGCATTGGCAAACAACGAGAGCGCCGACAAGGTGCTAAATTCAAAATAGGTCAGGGAGATGTTCCCTCGCCCCTGTTCAATCTTAGCCAAACTTGCACTGTGTTGCTGCTCTGCAAGGGTTTCCCCCTGGATCCGCACTCGTTCAGTATAATGAATGAGGTGCGGTGAACTGTAGACACCAACACGATAACCACTGGCAATCAGTAAAGTTTCTAGCATCCTGCAGGTGGTTCCCTTACCATTGGTGCCACCAACAGTAAAAATAAAAGGTGCAGGACGGAGGAGATCCAGTTCACCGGCCACTTGAGCAACCCGCGCCAATCCGAGTTCGATCGGTTGGCTATGCAATTTTTCTAGATGAGTCAGCCACGAGCCAAGGGGCGAGGTGGCCAGCAAGCCTTGATGCTGTTCCATGAGTCTCGTTTATTCCACGCTTCAAAAGTAAAAAGACGCTACCAGAGCGTCTTAATGATGACAATCGTTAATCTAGGGGCTGTGTCAATTTAGAAAGGTTTTCACCTTTCTCTTCAGGTAACGGCGTCGGTTGATTGGTCATTTTTGCTAAAATACAAGCCAAGCGGAAACGCATGTCTAATCGAGGAATAATCATGTCCAGCGCGCCTTTTTCGATCAAAAATTCACTGCGCTGAAAACCGGCAGGTAATTTTTCCCGTACGGTTTGTTCAATCACTCGCGGACCGGCAAAACCAATCAATGCTTTCGGCTCTGCAATATTCAGATCCCCCAGCATTGCAAAACTGGCAGAGACACCGCCCATCGTGGGATCGGTTAAGACTGAAATATAAGGTAAGCCCAGCTCACGCATTTTCGCTAACGCAGCACTGGTTTTTGCCATCTGCATCAATGACATCAAAGCTTCTTGCATTCTTGCACCACCGCTGGCAGTGAAGCAAATCAAGGGGCAGTTATCCTGCATCGCCTGTTCAGCAGCTCGGACGAAACGCGCGCCGACGACCGATCCCATTGATCCGCCCATAAAAGCGAATTCAAAGGCAGCGGCGACCACCGGCATACCATGCAACGTGCCTTTCATTACCACCAGCGCATCTTTTTCACCGGTTGATTTCTGTGCGGCTAATAAACGATCTTTGTATTTTTTAGAGTCACGGAATTTCAGTAAATCTTTGGGTTCCAGCTCTGCCGCCAATTCCGTTGTCGTGCCCTGATCAAAAAGACTGTTCAGCCTGCTACGCGCAGTCATGCGCATATGATGATCACATTTGGGACACACGTGAAGATTTTTTTCAAGTTCAGCACGATAGATAACCTGATCGCAGTTATCACACTTTGTCCATACGCCTTCAGGGATATTGGCTTTACGCGAAGGGGTAATAGTGCTTTTATTAAGAATTTTTTCAATCCAGCTCATTGGGGGCCTGTCAATTTATTTATTAAGCTAAAACAGTATGTTAGCTAAAATTCTTTTTAAGAAACATACAACATTACAGCACAAAAGATTTGTGACTGCCAGACTTTTGTATACCGTGTAATCAGTTAGGATCATAATAGGATATACGCTGGCGGCAAGATGATCCACTGCCGCCAGATAATGCATAAGACTCAGTATACTAATAGAAGTCTAGGAGATAAATAGGCTCGACCGTTCATTCATTATTTATCTCCAGCGCATAAAATACTTAACGGTTGTTACGCGCAGCATGACCCGCAAAGCGATGCCGCAAGACACCAACGATTGCCGGCAAGACCGAAGCCACGACAATTAATAGCGTGATCAACGAGATATTATTACTGATAATCGGCAGGTTACCAAAAAAGAATCCTGCGTAGGTTAATAATACGACCCACAACAGTGCTCCCGTCACATTGTAGGTAGAAAATCTCGCGTAAGGCATATGGCCCATCCCCGCAACAAATGGCGCAAATGTCCTGATTATTGGAACAAATCGGGCCAGTATTAACGTCTTACCACCATGTAATTGATAAAATGCTTCTGTTTTTTGTAAATAGATCCGCCGAAAAATTTTCGAGTCAGGATTACTAAATAAACGTTCGCCTAATATTTTACCAATGAAATAATTGACGCCATCGCCGAGTACTGCGGCAAGGAATAATAAGACGACCAAGTAATGCACATTCAGCGTATTGCCTGGTAAAGCACTTAATGCGCCTGCGATAAATAACAAAGAATCCCCCGGTAAAAAAGGGGTAACCACTAATCCTGTTTCGCAAAATAAAATCAAAAATAAAATACCATAGACCCAATAGTGATAATCGAGGACTAATTGAGCCAAATGCTTATCAATATGTAGTATGAAATCAACCAGATGGGACAAAATTTCCATAAGACCTTAACCTTATTTTTTTTCAAATAGATGGGTATCCAGGAATAATGGTCCCGGTGACATGGCAGGTAACTGATAGCAATCTGGATACTCAACCTCAACCAAGTAAAGGCCTTCAGCTTTCGCCGTTGCCGCTGCCACATTACGATCACGTGCGGCCAATACTTCAGCAATCCATTGTGCGGGTTGATTCCCATTGCCCACTTCCATTAAGCTGCCAACAATGTTACGCACCATATGATGGACAAAGGCATTGGCTTTAATATCCACAACCACAAAATTGGCCTGCCGCCAGACATGCAAGTGGTGAATATTACGCCACGGGGTACGAGACTGGCACTGAACAGCTCGAAACGAAGTGAAATCGTTTTCCCCCAATAAAGCCTGCCCCGCCTGCTGCATTTTTTCCGCATCCAGAGGATGATAATAATGGGTTAATCCTTGTCCCAGTATAGCGGGTCGTAAACGTTGATTACAAATAATGTACCGATAACGCCGTGCTGTCGCGCTGAAGCGGGCATGGAAATCGTCTGGAACCTCACAGGCCCAGCGCACCGCAATATCCGCCGGTAAATTGGCGTTTACCCCCAATGTCCAAGCACTCACTGGCCGTCGTGATTGCGTAGTAAAATGTACAACTTGTCCCGTACCATGGACACCCGCATCCGTTCGCCCCGCGCAATACACATCAACAGGCTGATTCGCCACTTGACTTAAGGCTTTCTCCAATGCAGCTTGGACGCTGCGTACTTCTCGCTGTCGCTGCCAACCGGAATAACGGCTGCCATCATATTCGATACCGAGTGCCCACTTATACGCGGTGTTCTCAATCAACACGACAGGTATTCCTCAACCAAGCGTTCCGCCAAGGTGATTGCCATTAATGCCCCACTAAAACGGATGTTATCCGCCACCGACCAGAATTTGATCTGCTCAGGTGAGCCATAATCCTGACGGATAGCACCAATACATAAGGAGCCAGTGGCCGTAGCATCTTCAACCGCATTGGGAATATCGCCTTCCTGACTGACATGGATTTCAGCTGACTGGGATAATTGCTCGCGTACTTGTTCAGCCGATAAGGGACTGAGCGTCTCGACTTGCACCAATTGCGTATTGCCATAAAACACCGGTGTTAAGGCAGAGCTGGCACTGATGGGTATCCCTTCATCCTGCAAGATTTTTCTGACTTGATCAACCAGTCTACACTCAGAAATCATACTGCCATGCTCATCTTCTGATTCTGAAAGCACATTAAATGCCAATTGCTGTTTGAAGTAATGCCCTTCACCTGGCACACCACTCAACAAACGGGCGCTTTCACCAGCTAATGCCTGTACGGCCTGGTTACCGTAATTTGATACAGACATCAGATTGGTCACCTGTAATCGACTGAATCCGCCAAACTCACGCAAAGGTTCAATTGCACAAAGTAACTGGCTAACCAGACTATCAGGCAGACTGATGATATTTCGACTGCGGTAATCAGCCAGATGATGTGGATTAACACTGGCAATCACTAACGGAACCTCTGGCTCCATCGCATAGAGTCCACTGCTATCAATCAGAATACACCCCGACTCGGCAGCGAGGTCGGCATACCGTGCCGTCGCCTCAGCACCAGCAACAAAAAAGGCCAGCTGCGCCTGCGACCAGTCGAACGTTTCCGCCTCGGTCACCAGATAACTCTGACTATTGAAGCGGATATTTTCTCCTGCACTGTTTTCAGAAGCCAATAAATAAAGTTCACCGACCGGAAACTGACGCTCGACTAATAACTCCAGTATTGCGCTACCCACTGCGCCTGTCGCACCTAAAACTGCAATATTCCAGCCGTTGGACATTTCATTCAACTCCATTACAAAAAAAAATCCATAAACCAGGGGGGCTCCCGGGTGTGTTATGGATGAATTCGGGCGGAAAAACCAATATTGTTCAACACTTGGCAAGTGGCTTCATCATCACAGTTGACACGTAATGACGACCACTCTCGACGCACCTGATACGTCTTACGTAACCGATCAAAGCCACCAGGTTTGTGATAATTTTGCCGCAATAGGGCATCATCAGCACGAATATCATACACAAGATGCACTAATCGTTTGAGCTGCTTTTGCTGCAGTTTACCACAAAGGGTAATTTCACTGACAGCCGCATCACCAATTAACTGAGCGAGATCCACCTGTTGCGGCGATCCAATATGCTTAGACCAAGCCTCAAACACTTGAGTCGTCCCGCGGACTTTACCCTCTAGGGTATAGCCTGCAATGTGTGCCGTACCAAAATCGATCTGTTGTAATAAAGCCGGATCGACGTGAGGCTCCTGTTCCCACACATCTAAAATCACAGAAAGGTCTTTGCGCGCTGTCAGCGTATCCAGTAAAGCTTGGTTATCAATGACGGGACCACGACAGGCATTAATGATAATGGTTGCCGGTCTGAGATCACCTAAACGTTGCCGATTAAGCAAATGATAGGTTGGCCAGCGGCCTTCAGTGATTAACGGTGTATGCAGGGTGACAATATCTGCGGCCTGTAACAAGGCATCGAGTTGGCAAAAATCCGCCTCACCTTCTTGAGATGCGCGAGGTGGGTCACAGAGCAATACGGTCATGCCCAGCGCTTCACAGCGCTGCTGTAACCGTTTTCCAACATTACCGACGCCAATAATCCCAATACAACGATCAGCTAACAGAAAATCATCTCGTTCAGCAAGGGCCAGTAAACCGGACAACACATACTCAACCACTGCCAAGGCATTACATCCAGCCGCTGCTGAAAATTTGATCCCCAATTTTTGCAAATCTTCAGTACAAATATGATCGATCCCAGCCGTTGCACTGCCCACAAACTGTACAGGTGTATTCTGCAGCAATGCGCGATCGACAACAGTGACAGATCGCACCATCAAGGCATCAGCCTCCTCCAACGCTTCCCTTGGCAAGGGACGTCCTTTCACCGCGACCACCTCAGCCATTTGACCAAAAAGGGTGTCTGCATATGGCATGTTTTCATCAACCACGACTTTCACTGTGTTGATCCTGTTGTTGAGGAAACGGCGCTTTATTTTTTACATAAAGCATAATGAAAAACAGTGCTGATTATTACCGCGATTGGGTAAGCAGGACAACAGTAATCGCGTAAAAATTACTTCTAATAACTCATTATTCTTAACGTTCTGCTATTGGGCTTTTCAATAATGGTTGTTATGATAGGTACCTTGCCCCGGAGACCTCCGGTCTTATCTGTTCTTTTACAGGAATCATTTTTTATGTCGCCAGATAAAAGCCGCTTTGGGGATCAGAGTGAAGAGGTTATCTCGCCTGCCATTCCCCCTACTGACATAGAAAAACCGCATGAAATCCTGAGTTCAGGCCAGCGTACTGCACTGGAACGCATTATTGTCCGTATCCACGCCGTCAGCAAGCTCAGTTCGGTCGAGCTTTGGGCCGGCCTGCGCCATCAACTGGCGGTAGGCAGCGATCAAGAATTGATGTCTCGCCATTTCTTTGAAGCTGAATCATGGCTTAATCAACGTCTCTTACAGGAACAGGAGAATCATTCACGCCGGCGCGTACTGCAACAATTAAGTGAATTATTGCCTATCGGAAATAACCGCCAAGCCGTCAATGTCTATATTCGAGAGCAATTCGGACAAACTGTTCTCTCCGGATTAAATGGCCCACAACTGGATCAGCTCTTCACTAATTTGCAACAGGGCCATATCGCGATCCCAGAACTGAAAAACCAAGTCACCGATCGCAGTCTACTGCCAGCAGAGCACCACAACCTGCATCAGCAAATTATTACGCTGTCTGCCAGCTGCGGTGATAGCACACGGCACCTCTGGGGCCAACTGTATCAATTACTGGGCTTAAAACACGGGGATCCTATCCCATCACGGGCATTTCAGCTACTTAGCCAATATTTGCAAGCCAGAAAACAGCTTGTGCAGCATAAAGCCTTAACCCTAGCTGGATTTCTTTCCCTGTTAAAAAATCAACCCAATTCGGAAGAGTTGCTGCTATTGCAACAACACTACCAAAGACTGACTCATGCCCTATCACTTCCTCTGAGCTCAGCACAGAGTCAAGCCTTATTGCATCAATTATTTTTACTGCGTGCCGCCACATTATTGCGTACTCCCCCCCCTTGTATGCCGACACAAGGTCACGCGCAACAGTTAAGCTCAGCAAAGCGCCTGACACATTACCGATCTTGGTTACTAAGTGGACTCGGTTTGCTGCTGATCGTGCTCTGTTTCTTATTCATGGGCAAATAGCCCCTCACGACAACAAAAATAGCAACCAGATAACAGCTTAATCCGACCTAATGTCCCAAAGTGGACGGCCCTAGTCAGTAGAAAGTGGGGAGAGGTAACGGGGGGCAGGAAGGGACAGCCGGGCCGTGACTCGGCCCGGTAGTGATAATCAAATTATACTTTAAGTTTACGCAAGGTTAAGGTTGCATTGGTGCCACCAAATCCAAAGCTATTGGACATCACTGTCGTCAACGCTCTTTCAGTGGGTTGAGTAATGATGTTCATGCCTGCCGCTGCGTCATCCGCTTTATCAATGTTAATGCTTGGCGCAATAAACCCATGCTCTAACATCAATAGGCTGTAAATCGCTTCTTGTACTCCCGCAGCGCCCAAAGAGTGACCCGTCATCGCTTTCGTCGCGGATAGCGCAGGTGTAGTATCACCAAATACCTCACGGATCGCACCTAACTCTTTCACATCGCCTACTGGCGTGGAAGTACCATGGGTATTCAGGTAATCGATCGGGGTATCCACACCTTCCATCGCCATTCGCATGCAACGCGCCGCACCTTCACCCGATGGCGCAACCATATCCGCGCCATCAGAGGTGGCCCCATAACCCACGATTTCTGCATAAATATGCGCACCGCGAGCCAAAGCGTGCTCTAGCTCTTCGACGATAACCATTCCACCACCACCGGCAATCACGAAACCATCACGTTCTGTGTCGTAGGTTCTTGAGGCTTTTTCTGGCGTATCATTATAACGTGTTGATAAAGCACCCATGGCGTCAAACTCACAGGCCAGTTCCCAACACAGTTCTTCCCCTCCCCCTGCGAAGACCATATCCTGCTTGCCCAGCTGGATTTGCTCGACTGCATTACCAATACAGTGGGCTGAGGTGGCGCAGGCTGAACTGATCGAATAGTTAACACCTTGAATTTTAAACGGCGTCGCTAAACAAGCAGACACACCGGAGGCCATCGCTTTGGTGACCACATAAGGCCCAACGGCTTTTAAACCCCGCGGGCTGCGCATCGCATCCGCACCAAAAACTTGGAATCGCGGTGACCCACCACCGGAACCAGCAATTAAGCCGACACGAGGATTATTTTGATACTGTTCTGGAGACAGACGTGCATCTTTTATCGCCTCGTCCATCGACAGATAGGCATAGATTGACGCATCACTCATAAAACGCACAATTTTACGATCAATAAGGCCTGTAGTATCAAGTTTAACATTACCCCAGACATGACTACGCATACCTGAAGCTTTCATCTCTTCAGAAAAAGTGATGCCGGAACGGCCTTCACGCAGAGATGCAAGCACTTCCTGTTGGTTATTACCAATGCTGGAAACTATACCCAGGCCAGTGATCACTGCACGTTTCATTCAGAATACCTCTTACACATCTTTATCGGATTGACGATGCACTTTAGCTTACACTTGTACGCCGAACAAGTCCGATCTGTTATTTATCTCTCAATAAAGTCTTAAATTTGCCCTAAGAGGGACAAATCGCTAGAATATTAAACAAACTCTCTCCCTTCTCTGCACGGTAAAATAGACCATGATCGAAAATGCATCGCTTGATTGGAACGAACAGGGAGCCCCTGTTTCTTCGTTGTTTGATGATGTCTATTTTAGTAAAGATAACGGCCTCCAGGAAACGCGCCATGTGTTTCTTAACTCGAATCAGCTTCCTGAGCGAATTTTTGCTGCTTCCTCCCCTCCTTTTGTCGTTGCAGAAACCGGATTTGGTACAGGGTTAAATTTTCTGACCTTGTGGCAGAGTATCAATGAGGTGACACAGACCAACCTAACTCATCCCCGTCCACGGCTACATTTTATCAGTTTTGAAAAATACCCGTTAACCCTCACCGATCTGATCCGATCCCATCAACAATGGCCAGAACTGGCGGCATTGACTCGCCAGTTACAGCAACAGTGGCCGCAACCACTGCCCGGATGTCAGCGTCTCGAATTTGATCAGGGTAGGATCATCTTGGATTTATGGTTCGGTGATGTCAACACACTGATACATCACTTACCACCAGAACTCAATCAAGGTATTGATGCCTGGTTTTTAGACGGTTTTGCACCGTCCAAAAACCCTGAGATGTGGACTCAAGGCCTATTTGACAGCATGGCGAGACTGACCGCTGAGGGAGGCAGCTTTGCTACCTTTACTGCCGCAGGTTTCGTTCGTCGTGGCCTGCAACAAGCCGGATTTACGGTCAGTCGGACCAAAGGTTTTGGCGTGAAACGCGAAATGCTAGCAGGGACTCGGCAGCGACATATCGCCATTCCCCCCCCTACGCCTTGGTATCATCGCACGCCTGGTCAATCGACTGAGATTGCAATCATTGGGGGCGGCGTTGCCAGTGCCTGTTTACTGCATGCCTTAGGCAAACGCGGTTATGAAATGAGTCTGTACAGTCAGGATCAGCGTCCCGCCGCCAATGCATCAGGTAACCGTCAGGCTGCCGTCTATCCACTGCTTAATCCAGTATTTCATGCGATGAGTGAATTTTTTCCAGCCGCCTTCAGCTATGCCCGCCGTTACTACGATAATTTAGACGTGGACTTTGAGCATGATTGGTGTGGGGTGTTGCAATTGTTTGCGGATAATAAAGACGAAGCCAAACGGCAACGGATACTGGCAATGCAACTGCCTGACACCTTTGTTCAGCCCCTCAATGCCAAGCAGGCTTCCCAGATCGCCGGCCTGATGATTGAACATCATGCTCTGTTTTATCCGCAGGGGGGGTGGCTTTCCCCTTGTCAGTTAACCGAGGGGTTAATTGAGCAAGCCCATTCAAATGGGGTTCATTGCCACTGGCAAAAACAGCTTCAACATTTGACCCAACTTGCTGACGGAAGTTGGTTATTAACCTTTGCTGACGGGACTTCGGCTCAGCACCAACAGGTCGTGCTCGCTAACGGCCATCGAATCACCCAATTCAGTCAATCCCGTGCCCTGCCCTTGTATTCCGTTGCCGGTCAAGTGAGTCACATTACTGCCTCTAAGCTATCTCGCAAACTGGATCGTGTTTTGTGCTACGACGGCTATCTGACCCCAGTCAGTCCTAATTCAGGAACACATTGCCTTGGTGCCAGTTATCGCCGACACAGTGACAACACGGCGTTTGATCCCCAAGAGCAAATTCAAAATTATCAGCGGCTAAAAGCCTGCTTACCCACAAGTCCTTGGGTTAATGCATTTGAAAGTCATGAAAATAGCGCCCGTTGCTCGGTCAGGTGTGCCACTCGGGATCATTTACCGGTGGTCGGTGCATTACCTGATTTTGCCGCAACCCTCGCTCTGTATCAAAACGTGCCGGACAATCATGTCGATCCTGAAAAACAACTTGAAGCCCCCGTCTGGCGAGGTTTATTTGTTTTAGGTGCATTGGGATCACGCGGGCTGACTAGCGCCCCCCTGTTGGCTGAAGTGCTAGCCGCGCAAATTAATCAAGAGCCTCAGCCACTCAGCCATTCGACACTCAATGCCTTACAACCAAACAGGCAATGGATACGAAAATTATTGAAAGGACGGCCAATTCAACCTCATATGACGAAACAGACGGCATAATCCCGCAAGATCTCGTCGTGATTCATTTTTCAGGCCGTACTTCGGAAAGCGCCTGTTGGAATAAATTCTGCCACAATGCCATAACCAGCACTTGATCGGGCGGTGAAAGTTCCCCGGCCTCAATGGCCTCACTCAAACTTTGTTCAACTTGAAATTGCAGGTCTTCAGCCGCAACTTTACGTTGCTGTTCAAGTAATGCTACAGAAAGTGTAATGTGTCCTCGTAAATACCCACCAGCAAATAACTGATCTTCGGTGCCTGATTCGACCATATGATCGATGTGATTCAGAATGTGCTGTTCAATTTTTTCAATCATACATCTTCCTAATTATTCTTTTTCTATCTCAGAGGCTGGGTAGGTAAAATGGTCAATCCTTAACGGTTCTGTCTGGTAAAATTGCTGCAAGGCTTGGACAAAACAACGTGGCCTTTCGGGTAACGGCTGGGCGAGGTATGCAAGCACTTGTTGATAAACTTTGTGCTGAAAAGCATCACGATCCGGCTCATGATCCCCATCGAGATTATCACAACTGATATTAAACGGAAATCCCGCCGCCACAGAGAAGATCCATTCTAAGGCTTGGGGTTTGATTTCAACCGCCTCAAACTGAGATTGGGTTTGCTTGTCCCGTCCATCAGGGCAGTACCAATAGCCAAAATCAATCTGTTCTCGTCGAGCTGCACCCGCGATACACCAATGTGAGATTTCATGTAAAGCACTGGCGTAAAACCCATGCGCAAACACAATCTGATGGTAAGTGCAATGCTGATCCGCCGGTAAATAAATTGGCTCTGACTCGCCTTTTACCAACAGTGTATTAAAACTATCCCTGAAGCATTGCTCAAATAAATCAATGAGTTGCTGATAATGGTGTCCGTGTTTCATTGTAAACTCAGTTGAGATATTGATAAATTAAAAACCATGGAATCCCTGCCACCAAGCATGCAACGTGCTACTGTGTGCATCGTACAATAATTTGAGGCTCATCACGCTGGAAACGACCACAACCAAAGGGCGGATCAGCTGGCGGCCTCGACCAATCACCAAACTGGCCCCCCATCTTGCACCAAGCATTGCCCCTAGCATCATGACAATGCCACAGCCCCACAGCACACTACCACTAAAAATAAACAGGCATAAACTGGAAATATTGGAGGTAAAATTCAGCACTTTGGCATGGGCTGTCGCTTTAGATAAATTAAATCCTGCCAAGGTAATAAACGCAAGGGAATAAAATGATCCCGAACCAGGTCCGAAAAATCCATCATAAAACCCCACTGCGCCCCCTGCAACCAGTGCAAATGCGGGACCTTTTAGTCTGGCTTCATTGTCCAGAAGACCAAGATTGGGCATCAGTAAAAACCATAAGCCAATACCAACCAATAATAGCGGCAAGACTTCTCGCAGTCGGTCATTATTTATATATTGGATAAGCCCCGTACCCAGCATCGCTCCAACCAGAGTAAAAAGAATATTCATCCGTTGTTCTTTTAACGAGACGATTTTACGCCGAACAAAATACAAACTGGCAGTGAAAGAACCGCTGGCCGCTTGTAATTTATTGGTGGCTAACGCCTGTGCGGGGGGCAATCCACACGCCAGCAGTGCGGGAATGGTCAATAATCCCCCCCCACCGGCAAGCGAATCAATAAAGGCAGCCAAAATTGAAACCAGAAATAATAACATCAGCAATTCGGGGCTGACGACGAACCAAGATGTAAAGCCTGCCATACATTACCTCATCAAAACACCTGCACGATACCCTCAGTGACGGTTTAAGATTACTCAAATAGGAGAGGTGCTTTCATTGCGATGCATTATATTTATAGGAATACGCTAATAAATAACGTTAGCAATGACAACATTACATTTAACCCTAATGACTTACTGTGACGCTGCATAGGTAATATTGCTAAATTTTTTGGCTTCGTTTCGATGATTGCCATCATGACTCGGTTTGCATGATATCAGCACACTGTGCGCGATGTCTGAGTAGATGATCCATTAAAACAATGGCCATCATCGCTTCAGCTATCGGCACCGCTCGGATCCCTACACAAGGATCATGCCGCCCTTTCGTCACCATCTCCACCTCTTCACCGGCGCGCGTGACCGTTTGCCCAGCAATCGTGATGCTGGAGGTGGGTTTTAACGCAATGCTTGCCAGAATCGTCTGACCGCTACTGATACCACCTAAAATGCCACCCGCATGGTTACTGACAAAACCCTCACAGCGGATCGGATCACGGTGCTGAGTGCCTCGTTGCGTCACGACCGCAAATCCATCGCCAATCTCGACCCCTTTCACCGCATTAATGCTCATTAACGCATGGGCTAAATCAGCATCTAACCGGTCAAAAACAGGTTCACCAAGACCCGCGGGAACCGAAGACGCCACCAGATTGATCTTGGCACCAATGGAATCGCCCTGCTTTTTTAAATCACGGATCAATTGATCCAAGGCGGGTAATTTATCACTGTCTGGACAGAAAAAGGGATTTTGCTCAACCTGCTGCCAATCTTTTAGTTCACATTCAATGTCCCCCATCTGTGCCAGATAGGCACGAATGGTCATTCCGTATTTAAGCTGTAAATATTTTTTAGCAATTGCACCTGCCGCGACCCGCATTGCAGTTTCACGTGCGGAGGATCGCCCACCGCCGCGATAATCCCGGCGGCCATATTTTTGATCGTACGTGTAATCCGCATGCCCCGGTCGATACAGGTCTTTAATTTCACTGTAATCTTGGGAACGCTGATCGGTATTCTCAATCAATAAGCCTATCGAGGTGCCAGTCGTCATCCCCTCAAATACGCCTGATAAAATTTTAACCTGATCCGGTTCACGACGTTGCGTTGTATATTTTGAGCTTCCCGGTCTACGCCTATCCAAATCCGGTTGCAAATCAGCCTCGGTCAATGGGATCCCCGGCGGTACGCCATCCACAATGCATCCCAAAGCCAAGCCATGAGATTCGCCAAAGGTGGTCACTCTGAACAATTGCCCGATACTATTTCCAGCCATAAATATTCCTTCTTTAACAGAGTAAACAGCCGCTTTCTTTTTAAATTAATTCAGAAAATTAGGCAAAATAATGCTGAGCGGCCACAAGCTGTTCACGATCCAGCATAAATACCCCATCCCCACCTTGTTCAAATTCTAGCCAAGTAAAAGGCACCTCTGGATAGCGTTGAATAAGATGAACCATGCTGTTACCCACTTCACAAATGAATACGCCTTCGTCCGTTAAATAGTCCGCCACCTCAGCTAACATTCGTTTTACTAAAACTAAGCCATCCTGCCCCGCCGCCAAACCAAGTTGGGGTTCATGTGAATATTCTTCAGGCATATCCGCAATATCTTCGGCATCGACATAAGGGGGATTCGAGACAATCAAATCATATTTAATGGGGCTAAGATCATTAAACAAATCGGATCTCAGCGGCGTCACTTGCTGCAACATCCCATGCTGCTCAATATTATATTGTGCCACTTCCAGCGCATCTGACGAGATATCAACGGCATCAACTTCAGCATCGCTAAAGACGTAGGCGCAAGCGATCGCAATACATCCGCTGCCTGTACACATATCCAGAATACGTTTTGGGGTATGGTTAAGTAATCCTGCAAAATGATGATTAATCAATTCACCAATAGGAGAACGTGGAATCAGGACTCGTTCATCAACATAGAATTCATGGCCACAAAACCAAGCTTGGTGAGTGAGGTAGGCAACCGGGATCCGCGCGTTAACCCGTAACTTAACCAAATCAATAATCGTCGCTCGCTCACTGCGTGTTAAACGACACGGATACATGGCTTCAGGGATATCAAACGGTAAACTCAACACCGGTAAAATCAATTGCAGCACTTCATCCCAAGGATTATCATAACCATGACCATAATAGATTTGCCCTTTGCCAAACTGACTCAGTGTCCAGCGTAAGCAATCCCCCAAGGTCACTAATTCATCAATGGCTTGCTGCCCTTGTTGTTCCGTAATAACAATTTCGTTCACTTGCCCTCCTGGGGCTCGATAGCATTTTGCTGTAGTTTGCCATGAAGCCAGCAAGAATTCAGCGCAACATCACAAAAAAATGCAATTTATTAAGGATAAATGGCAAGAGCGCTGAACGCTGTCGCCGCATTCCTCCTTAATGCAAACTCATTCCTGTCTTTAGTTGATTTTATTTCTTTATCAGACAAAAATAAATCACACCAATTTGTTATAATGTTGCCTGTCACTGAGAAGAGCCATGGTATGAAAATCACCGATGAGGAAAAAGCCCTTTTCCAACAGAGCATGCAGGGCATCAGTCAATTTAAGCAGGACAAGGTTCGGCATGCGCCAAAGAGACAGGTTTCGGCGCGATTTTCGGATAAGCGTCACCGGGCTGAGCAGGCGGATCACAGTCATTACTTTTCCGAGCAGTATCAGCCTTTGTTACCAACAGAAGGGCCTGTCCGTTATATTCGTGAACAACGTGACTTGCCACAGCTTAAAAAGCTGAAAAGGGGAGATTATAACCCAGAGATTTTTCTTGACCTGCATGGTCTGACTTTGGCAGAAACTCAACGGGAATTGGGCGCGTTAATTCATACATGCCGTCAAGAACATTTATTCTGTGCCAGTGTGATGACGGGTTATGGAAAAAAAGTACTAAAACAGCAACTTCCCTATTGGCTAGCACAGCATCCCCATATTATTGCTTTCCATCAAGCGCCGAAGCAATACGGTGGCGATGCAGCGCTACTTGTGCTAATTGAAACCTTAGACCAGAGAGAAATGGATTTTCAATAGCTCAGTATTCCTGGGTTTGATAAGAGACAGTGTCCACCCTGTCGGCTATACCGCTTTATCCAACCTTGCGGGACTCCGCTGCCATAATAGAAGACCTCTGCGGTGGGTTTCATCATAGTCGATGCGAGCAATACCGGCTGTCGAAAACATCGGCGGCATTTCATCCGGACACAAGGCGGAAACCAAATAGCCAACCAACGGTAAATGCGCAACAATCATCACTTCCTGCACACCCTCCATGGCTAAGGCATGCAAATAATCCGCCACCACGGATGCATCCCCTGCGGGAGTAAGCTCAGATAAGGTCGTGAGCTTGGTTGTCTCAAGTTTCAGTGTTTCTGACAAGATTTGATAAGTTTGCTGAGCCCTAACATAGGGGCTAACAAGGAATAAACTTGGCTGGGGGTGTTGTAAAGCAAGCCACGTTGCCATTTGCTCGCTTTCTGCCTTACCACACTGCGTGAGTGGACGTTCGGCATCTGTCAGCGATTCAGTGACCGCTTCACCATGACGCATTATATAAACTTGCATATCACACCGCTATCAATTGAACATTGCAGATATTGCACATAAATGGACGAATAGGCTGCCGGTCTGGTGTTTTACCTAAAGAGCCGATCGCAGTCAATAGAATGTTACGCATTGTGCTCATAATGCGAAAGGAAGGCTTGCTGACAACTCTCACTTCTAGACGTGATAATGGGATTAACATCTTATACATTCAGTAGTTACATGCTTAATCTCTGAGCCTTAGCGTATTTATTCTTTTTAGACTTTTTGGTTATAAAAATATCAAAATCATTCAATTTAATGATAACTCGTGGGGGAACGTGGCTGGTTCGAGTCAATTCACGCGAATGCGTCAGCCAATCAGATCGTCTCACTCACCGTTGATAAGCGCCGTGGATCCGACACAATTAACATGTTATGCCGCCAGCATCATCGACATCCACCAGGCACAATCCTTATGCCCTAGGGTCAATCGCCCCCTGCCCCATTAGTGACGCGATTTTGAAACATGGCCAATCACTTTATCACCCGTGCGTGGATTGCGTCCCGTCCTCGGTGAGTCCCCCGTCCTCGGTGGGTTGGGTGTTGAATGATAGGCTCCATATCCTGGCCCTTTCGGTGCTTGATATGGGGCTTTTGCCAGCGCCATGGAAAAAGGAAAAGCAATTACAAGTAAGGTCATTATGTACTTTTTTTTCATCAACATAGTCACACTCCAATAATTTATAAGACTGTTTATTACATCAGTAAATCAAATATTAAAATAAAACATTTTCGTTAGTAGATGATGCTTTATTTAAACTATTTTCGAATGATATAATTGCCAAACGTTATTTAGTTGGGATTTGCGACGCATTCGACTGTTCGAGGAACGAAATCAGCAACGAATTTTTCATTCTTGCCTTTTTCGAACATTCAGCATAATTTTCAACATTGTGTTGAAGTTTAACTCCTTTTCCCACACTATTTTTAATGGCATTGATACCTATCACATTTTATTGAGCAAGTACGCTGTATTTTTATCTCTTTCTGTTAGATCGAAAATGGTATTTCTACTTTGTTGTGAGCCAATTGTGAGTAAACTTTTTTTAAGATTAATAGCAACTGCAAACCGTTATCCCAGTTTGTCAGTTATTCGTTCTGACATGGTAAATAAGCGGGAATATCCGTCTTCCTTAACAGAATCAATTGAGGTACAGGTTATGAGATATCGAACGTTTCTCTTACATTCTACTTTGCTCAGTCTCAGCAGTGTGATAAGCCCAGCTGCCTTGGCTTCTGGTTTTCAACTCAATGAGTATTCTGCAAACGGTCTGGGTCGAGCCTATTCCGGTGAAGGAGCCATTGGGGATACTGCAGCCTCCGCCAGCCGTAATCCTGCCACAATGACCTTAATGAAACAGCCCGCGCTCTCATTAGGCGCAATTTATGTTGATGCGGATGTGAATATTGATGGCATCAGTCCTTCTGGTCGTTCGTTACGCGCTAATCATATCGTTAAGGGTGAGGTTATACCGAATTTTCATTACGTTCAGCCACTCAATGAACGTTTCTGGCTCGGTTTTTCAGCCAATACCAATTACGGGCTCTCGACACACTTCCCAGATAGCTATCCCGCAGGGCCTTTGGGTGGAAAAACACGTTTAATGACCAGTAATCTTGCACTGAATGGTGCTTGGAAGGCCAGCGACCATCTTAGCCTAGGTCTGGGATTGGATGCCGTCTATGCCCAAGCAGAATTAAACCGCACTGGCGGTGAGCTACTTTCCGGCCTTGGTTTACCTGAAAATACCATGGTATCCCATCTCAAAGGGCACCGCTGGGCGGGAGGCTGGAACAGCGGTATCTTATACGAGGTCGATCAAAATAACCGTTTTTCATTAACTTACCGTTCAAAAATTAAAATCAAGTTTAAAGGTAACTACAGCAGCGAACTGCCCTCAGCCCTAAACCCTGTCTGGCAACAAGCTGGCATTTACGGCACCGATGGGCAGTTCATCCCCGGCAAACTCGATTTAAATTTACCTGCGGTTTGGGAGGTTTCAGCTTGGCATCGGGTCGCGCCTCAATGGCAGGTGCATTACAGTATGACCTATACCAAGTGGGATACGTTTGAACAATTGCGTGCCACCAAATCAGATAATGGTCTCTTGTTCTCTAAAGACGAGTACTTCCGTAACTCATGGCGGATGGCTGTCGGCACCACCTACGATTACAATAAAAACTGGACATTCCGCAGTGGAGTTGCCTTCGACACGACGGCAGTCAATAAACCGAATCGAACCATTTCTATTCCAGATCAGAATCGGGTCTGGCTAGCTGCCGGCACCACCTATCATCTCAGCCCTCAATCGTCGGTTGATGTCGGGGTCGCATATATGCATGGACAAAATGTAACTGTACAAGAATCAAGCTATACCTTCCACTCGTCAGGGCAGGCTTGGCTATATGGACTCAACCTGAATTATTTATTTTAGCCTCACACCATTGGCTCGCCTTCACGTGACGGGCCAATGGACAAGCTGAAAAGGGAGCAGGTTTCGCCCCTTATCCATTATTCCCCCTCAATAACAACTCCGTCTCAGAGTGCAGCGTTGCTATCAATTTCACTGAGATCACCTTGAATTGCTTGTGCATTAGGATTTTCTTCGGGCTTTAACTGTCCCCCTTTTGCTAGGAAATCATAATGCTGAAAATAAGCATTTCTAACAAAAGCATAAGGATCGCTTTGTTGATGTAGTAGGCCATCCGAATCCAATAGCTGAGAACGGCTTTCTACGCCTTGCAATGCCCATTTGCCCGCTGATAACCAGAAGGTTAACCAGCTTAACGGTGGATAAGCCATATCCACCATATCACCACCATTCTGCCGCAGCGTAAAGCTACCATAACCCGGTAATTGTACATAGGGGCCATAGCCTACCCCATAGTATCCTAAGGTACTCCCCAAGCCATAAGACTCTTGTCTTGCCAGTTGAGGGTTAGCCTTCGCCGCGACATCAATAAAGCCACCTAATCCTAAGGTACTGTTAAGCATAAAGCGGGTAAAATGCTTCGCCGCTTCCGTAAATTTACCTTCAAGTAAATAGCTCAGCATGCTTGAGGGTTCATCGAGATTACTTAAGGCATTGCTTAGGCCACTTCTTGCCGGGACCGGCACATAGTCTCGCCAGACAACGGCTACTGGCCTCACCACGTAAGGATCCAAAACTTTATAGTTAAAATCAAACATCGTTCGATTAAAACCACTGAGGGGATCACTTCGTGTTGTAGTTTCATCTGCAGCTTTCTTGTGATCCGCACAACCAGAAAGCGCAATCGATGCCAGTAAAAAGACACTTAAGCGATAGTTCATGTTCATCTCCATCTAAACTTACTCAGGATATTTTTATTTATTATTCTGCCGGACAAGTTGGATATTTATCTGCTGTGAATGTCGGTATGACATCCAGCTACTTTTTCCAGCCCAGTGGCTGTGATTTTTACGCTGACTATTGGTCTCATCAAGTAATACTTCAACCTGAATATCCGGTTGTGCTGAAAGTAAAGGATCATTGAATAACCCATTGCTATCATCCAAGCTCAGTGTCACTGGAAAATGGTCAACGGGTAACTTTTTAATCGCAATCGCAGCACCTGACTGTCCATCCCTGACAATAACCGTTAGCATAGCATTGATTAGTGAATCTGTATTACTCGGCGTGCTTGTTTGCCGTGTCACGGTCAAGCTTCTATGTAAGATATGCTCCTGTTTTTCAACCTGAGTGATAGCCAAAAGAATTTTTGCCGCACGAGCCGAATCTCGGGGTAAATAACGCAATGCCTGCTGCCAATATTGGATAGCGACACGAGGACGTTGCTGGTTATACGCTTGTATTGCCAATAAATCGAGAACATCAGGATCGCGTGGATAATTTTTTTGCTGCTGAGTAAGCAGTAACTCCGCTTGATGTTGTTCATCAGAGCGCCCCGCAGTTAACAGGAACTGGATATATTCCCGTTGTAATACTTGGTTGTCAGGCACCAAGGTCATGGCCTTGATAAAGGCCTGTTTTGCCACTTGATTCTGGCGTAACACCCGCGATAAACGTGCCAACATCATCCAGTTATCAGCATCACCGGGATCATCTTGTAAGTCTGCCTTCAACCCACGATCAAAAAGAATCAGATCTGGCAAGGTCAAGGGTGAAGCAGCGGGATCGACGATATGCTGGCGTAATTGTGGATAAGCAATCAGATCCTGCTGCCATTGTCCCCATTGCAGTAAGCTGCCCGTTTTGCCATAAAGCAATACCGCCACGACAATCAATAGTCCTGACGCCAGTCCTAAAATCGCTCGCCCTGATGCCATGCCAAGGGAACGCCCTTCAAGGGCCGTATCATTCAGTAAACGATATTGTAACTCATTGATTATCGGTTGTTGTTCAGCCACTACTCCCTGTCGATGCTCACTTGCCAACTCCTGCAAACGCTGTTGGTAGTATCGAGTATTTAACCTCACGTGATCAATATTATGCGAGTCCTTGATCTTCCAACCTGATAAAACAATCCATAACATGCAACTGACACTTAACAGGATAAATATCATCAGCAATAGGCTCATTCTTTCCCCTCTTGTTTCAGTAACGCAATGATTTTTTGCTGCTGGCTGGGATCCAAATCCGGTGTCAATGTTTTATTTTTATTGCGGTAAAACAACACAACAAAACCACCAACAATAAAAAATAAAGGCCCTACCCATAATATTAAAGTCGACGCGGTGACAGGAGGCTGATAAGTCACAAAGTGGCCGTAACGTGTCACCATATAGGCGACAATTTGCTGCGGAGTCTGTCCTTGCTGTAAAAGCTGATAGATCCTAAGACGCATATCTGCTGCAATCATCGCATCAGAATCGGCAATATTATTATTTTGACATTTAGGACATCGCAATCCTTCGATTAAATCTTGATACTGCTGTTGTTGCTGTTTGCTACTAAACGTGAGTAAATCACTGACCGCCCAACTCGGTTGCAAAGAGAATAATAATAGCAATAACGTGAGTTTCTGTTTCATCGGTTAGCCTGTGCGGATGAATAGTGCCGCCATAAAGGACGTAATTGCGTTTCCCAGACGTGCTGATTAACTTCGCCAACAACGCGGTAACGGATCACGCCCTGACCATCAATCAAAAATGTTTCTGGTGCCCCATAAACACCCAGATCTAAGCCATACATCCCATCACCATCAAAAAGGGATAACGTATAAGGATTACCAAGGAAATTTAGCCAATTTAATGCCTGCTGACGTTGATCTTTATAATTTACCCCAATAATGCTGACGCCTTGTGAGGCCAATAACTTCAAGTACTGATGCTCTTGATGGCAAGTCGGACACCATGTCGCCCAGACATTAAGCAAGCGAGGTTGGCCTTGCTGAAAAATACGTTGGGTGATGAGACCTGTTCCTGGTTGTAATTGGGCTAATTGAAAATCTGGGATCTTTTTACCCAGCAAGGTTGACTCCAATCGTGTAGGATCGTCACCCGCGGCGTTACGCAGCAGTTGCCACATCAGAGATACGGCCAATAACAAAAATAACAGTAAAGGAATAAATAGCCATTTTTTATTCATACTGTGCCCCGCGTGTGACGAACCTGACAAGATGAACGATAACGTGGATCAGCAATACAGAAGATCCCTCCCAATGCCATCACCAATCCACCTGCCCAAATCCAGCGTACAAAGGGTTTGTAATAAAGCCGCACAGCCCAAGCACCTTGGGGCAACGCCTCACCTAATGAGGCATACAAATCCCGTGTTACGCCTGGATTGATGGCCGCTTGAGTCATCATGATACCCGATGCGCTATACACTCTTTTTTCAGCAGTCAAAACACCTTGAGCAACCCCTTGATGAGCCACTGCAATTAACCCCGCCCGTCCCTGATAATTTGGCCCAACGACAGACTTCACACCAAGAAAGGTAAATTGATAATGGTGAAGAGTCAGGCTTTCTCCCACCTTCATCCGGACATCGCGTTCCTCACTGTACTGGGTTGAAAACGCAATGCCGACAATCGTGATGGCCACGCCTAAATGACCCAGTACCATACCCCAATGGCTGAGAGAAAGTTTTCGTAAGCCATACCAGAATGCCTCACGGTGTGTCGATCTCTCATGCAGTTGCAGTAACGTCAGGATCACAACCCATATCGCAATAAACAGACCTAGCCAAGCCATGATCTCAATACGATCTTGTGACCAGTAAGGTAATACGAGACTCACCAACAAGGTGATCAGTAAAGCCGGTACCAACCGACGAAATAGCGGCCGAATACTGTCTCGACGCCAACGAACTAACGGAGCAACGGCCATTAATAACACCATTGGTGCCATGATCCCGCTAAACATTGTATTAAAATAAGGCGCGCCAACCGAAATGCTGCCAAGGCCTAACTGTTTATGAATGAGCGGCAATAAGGTACCGATTAAGATCACCAGCGTCGCCGCAACCAATAAAATATTATTACTCAGTAGTAACGTTTCTCTCGACCATAAGGCACTCTGGCTACGACTTTGTACCTGCCCACCTTTCAATGCATAGAGCAGTAACGCACTCCCAATGACAATCACTAGGAAAGCCAAAATAAAGATACCGCGCGACGGATCAGAAGCAAACGCATGGACCGAGACCAGTACGCCTGAACGCACCAGAAACGTCCCGAGTAAACTAAGAGAAAAAGCAATAATGGCCAACAAGACGGTCCAAGATTGAAAGCGACCTCGCTTCTCTGTCACCGCCAAGGAGTGGATCAACGCAGTTCCAACCAGCCAAGGCATCAATGACGCATTTTCAACCGGATCCCAAAACCACCAGCCGCCCCAACCTAAGACGTAATACGCCCAACAGGATCCCAAAACAATACCTAGGGTCAAAAACAACCAAGCTGCCGTCGTCCAAGGCCGAGACCAACGTGCCCAAGCCGTATCAAGACGACCTGCCAGTAAGGACGCAATGGCAAACGAAAAGGCAACCGAAAAACCCACATACCCCATATACAGAAGAGGGGGATGAAAGATGAGACCGATATCCTGCAACATGGGATTGAGATCAGCGCCCTCAATCGGAACATCAGGAAAAGTACGAATAAAAGGACTGGATGTCAGGGTGATAAACAGTAAAAAGCCGACGTTAATCATCCCCATCACCGCCAACACACGACTGACCGAATCTAAAGGCATTTGTGAACTAAAACAGGCAACAGCAAAGGTCCAACCACTTAACATCACGACCCACAATAACAAGGATCCTTCGTGTGCTCCCCAGCTTGCCGCCACTCGATACCAAACAGGTAACAACGTGTTTGAATTTTCAGCCACATAGCGGAGGGTAAAATCATTGACAACCAAACAGTAGATTAAGATCAAGAAGGCGGACATCACGCAGATAAATAATCCGGCAGTCAACGGCCGAGCTAAGATCATCAATCTCATATCCAATCTGACTGCGCCCAATAAAGGGAGACTACTCAGTAATAAAGCAAATCCTGTCGCCAGACAAAGTAAAAAACTGCCTATTTCCGCTATCATTGGTGTTGATCCTTTAATACAACTTCTGCATGCCCCTCCACTGGGGAGACGGTTTCAACGTGTTCAATGTCTGGGGGGGTATATTTTTCATCATGTTTGGCCAAAACGACCTGAGCTAGGATTGCGCTGTCCTTAGTCAACCGACCTTCGGCAACGATACCCTGACCTTCACGGAACAGATCAGGTAAAATACCTTTGTAAAAAATTCGGATCTGGTTTCGGGTATCATAGAGGACAAAACTGACTGACAAATTGTTAGGATCTCGTTTGACACTGCCCGGTAACACATAGCCCCCAATTCTGAGGTGCTGACCCGGCTTGGGTATTAAATGCATGGAACCTTTACCGTCACGAATTTCGCTTGGTGTATAAAAGAGATCAATATTAGTTCGCAAGGCATACATCACTAAGCCCAGAGCAACACTGAGCGCCAGTAAAATTAGCACGGTGATAAACAACCGACGACGACGACGTGGATGCATCATTTTAACGCCTGTCTAGCAGATTGGCCCGCGCTAGCCTCCGCTCTACGCTGGATCCTTTTCTGCCGCTGTCTGATTTGCCGATAGCTGGATTGTCGTTGCGCAATACTGTGCCACACCAACAACAATAAGGTCAGTGACGTCACAGCAAACGCCAACCAGACATAAAAAGCATATCCCCCCATCAAGATAAAGTCTGACCAAGTTGCAAACGCCGGTTTCATGATTAATTTCCTGTCTTATTGATGGTTTGTTCTACCCAAGCTCGGTGATGTTCACTGATTAAAATCAATGTCCGTAATCTGTACAGCGTCAAAGTAATAAAAAATAATAAGCAACCGACAATGCTGATCCGTAAAGGTGTCCGCATCGGTAAGGCAATCGATTGTTGTAATAACCCCGACGAGCCCTGATGCAGCGTATTCCACCATTGTACGGAATAATGAATGATAGGCAGATTGACGACGCCTGCCAAAATGACAATGCTGCAGGCTCGGCCGGCAATTCGGCGGTCATCAAAGGCGTGCTCCAAAGCAATGACCCCCATATACAAAAAGAGCAGTATCAGTTCCGACGTTAATCTTGCATCCCAAATCCACCAAGTGCCCCACATAGGTTTGCCCCAACACGCCCCGCTGAGCAAAGCAATGAAGGTAAAACAAGCACCTATCGGTGCCATAGCACGGGCGACCATGTCCGCCATTTTCAATTGCCACACTAAACCCGTGAACGCCGAAACCGCCATCAGAGTATAAATAACCATAGACAAGATCGCAGCCGGCACATGCAGGTACATAATTCGATAACTTTGCCCTTGCTGATAATCCGCGGGCGCAAAACCAAACCCCCAAATCCAGCCAATCGGTAAGATCAACAAGGTCGCCAGTAAAAAGAAAGGCAGGCACCGACCAGCAACATAAAACATTTGCTGTGGCATGCCCAATTGGTGTAACCATTTCCACATCGTCAGACTCACTGAGGTTATTATCACTATTGTTATGGTGTTCTTCGCACGCTAGTGTAATGCGATCCGTAATGCCGCAGCACAGGCGAAAGGTGTAAAAACCAAACAGAGCAGCAAGAAGGCACCGAGGATCGCCAGATCCCCCAAAATAGGATCACCTTGGCTCGCGGCACTGATCGCGGCACTTGCAAAAATCAATACGGGTATCATTAGCGGCAGCACAAGCAAACTTAACAGCACACCACCCCGTGGTAATCCAACCGTTAGCGCGACGCCAATACTGCCAACAAAACTAAAAATGAGGGTGCCTGCCAATAATGTCCCTGCCAAGGTACAACAGCTAAAAAAACTGAGAGATAAAAAAAGAGCAGCCAAGGGGGATAAGATCACTAAAGGTAAGCCAGTAATAAGCCAATGACCTATCACTTTACCGAGAACCACGAACGGCAACGGTGTGGGAAGCACCATCAATTGTTCCAGACTGCCATCATTAAAATCATCACGGAAGAGCCGTTCCAGCCCTAACAGACAAGCCAAAATCGCCGTGATCCAAATGACCGCAGGAGCGATGCGCGCTAACAGTTGGGGATCGGGTCCCACACTCAGCGGATACAGGGTGATAACAATTAAAAAAAACCAAAGTGGATTGAATATTTCCGACCCAGATCGCCAGGCCAACAGGATTTCACGGCGAACAATCGCGATTAACATGTGAACTCAGCTAATTTTATTTTCTTCAAACACGCATTCTCAACGGTCATAGGCTGATGAGTGGTCACAATGGCCATGCCTCCTTGCTGACAGTGGGCAAGAATGCGTGTTATTATGAGGTCAATACCAAGTTGGTCAAGCGCAGTAAAAGGCTCATCAAGGATCCACACGAGGCTATCAGTCAGCCATAGGCGAGCTAATGCCACCCGACGCTGTTGTCCGGCAGATAAATGACCAACAGCCACATCATCATAGCCTGCAAGATTGACCGCATCCAATGCAGACTCAATCTGTTTTTTGCTGCTAGCAGGTGACCAAAATTGCAGGTTTTCCATCGGTGTCAGTCGTATTTTACAGCCACTGGCATGACCCAACCAAATAAACTGGCGATGCCAATGTTCTCGATGCACAGTGACATCTTGTCCCTGCCAGAGAATTTGGCCAGATTCAGGACGCGTTAATCCGGCCAAGCTTCTCAGTAAGGTGGTTTTTCCAGCGCCATTCTGCCCTTCGATTTGTACTAAATCTCCCGCCGTAATGGAGAAACTGAGATCTGAAAAAAGTTCAGATCCCTCACGCACATAACAGAGCTTGTTCACTTGTAACATAAGTCAGGAAATTAACTGTCATAATATAGAGTGATGATATCATACCAAGACCGATGTGAGCCCAGGACAATCTGGATTTAGCACAACTTATTTAATCTTTATCGTCGAGTGGCATATTTAATACTTTTTCGTGGCTGAGTTAAGGATAAAAAAGCAAAGCCCTCCGCTGAATTACCCGAAAAATAGCACCAATTAACAGGCAATTGCAACCTGATTATTCGCCTATCCTCGACCATACCCTCAGATTTGCAAAGCGGAACGATTTTGTATTAATCCCTGTTTGATTATGAGGTTATCAATCAACGCCCAGCTGATTCTCTTTTCCTTAACTACCGAGGCCAAAGAGGAATAAAGTGACCCGGTGTATGTAAGATCCAGACCGCCTTACTGCCTTGCCCGAATACAGGATGATACCTTAGCTGTCCATTCGCTTGTAATTGCACCAGGTGTAAACGAATACCCAAATTACTTGCAAGCAATTCTCCACTGCCCCCATACACATCGATTGGCCCCTGCTGACCCGCCATGCCCAATGGCACAAGAATGTGCTGCCTGATCCGATCGACTTCCCGTTCGAGTAACTGAAGTTCGGAATTGTGTTGGTTGGGATAACGTCGTATCCCATGATAAATCTGTAAAATACTGTCCAGTAAACAACTGAGTCCTCTCCCACTGGCGTATCCTGGTTGCATTGAGTTCAAAGCACTTTGTTGCAGTAATTGCGCCAGTGTTGAGGAAGCGGCGGCTCGGGATAAGGTTTGGTCACGCAATGGGGATGACAAAGGTGTAGAGGCGGTTTGAGACTGTGATAACGGACCGGTTACCTCTTCCGGTGAGCGTGGATCATAGTCAGTTAGGCGTCGCTCAATGCTCGAAAGTCCTGAAAAAAAAGAAGATCTCGCCGGTAGCACGACTCGACTGTTGGATTGAGCTCCCACCTGACGGCTTGACAGTGGATTGGTTTCAAAATCAGAGCGAGCTAACGGCCTGCTTGAAAATGATGAATCGCTCGGGGCTGTCGGATTATCGGCATTACCTGCTGCCATCTGGTTAGGTTCGCCCTCAGGATCCGCATTGAAATCGGCAATCAGGGGCGATAAGCCAGCAAACAGTGACTCACTCGGGGCTGCTGA
>NZ_KI912487.1:591953-834587 GCF_000518745.1 Phaseolibacter flectens ATCC 12775
GAGGTTCGCCCTCAGGAACCGCATTGAAATCGGCAATCAAGGGCGATAAGCCAGCAAACAGTGACTCACTCGGGGCTGCTGAGCTTGATGGACTGCCGACGTTAGCCTCTGACGGTCCTTCTAACTCTCCCTGTCTAACTGTGGGTAGTGAAGCAGGGAATAATTCTCTGAGTCTTCTTAATGGCGTGTTGATCGCATTAAAACTATTTTTATGCTTTCCTTCAAGCCAAAGATCACGATCCATTTCTACGCTACCGAAATGGATACGCGAAGCTAGCGAAGGCTTGCCCTGTTGACGTAGCCAGATACTAAAACGCCTTAATTTTGAAGCATACCCATAGGCTAAGGTTCTGCCAGCACGATCACGTTTGACTTCTTTACCCGCTCTATTTGCCTGTTCGATAACCTGTTGCTCGAGTCGCTTTTCAAATTCAATTAATAACTCACGGTCGTCCGGGTGCGCTTCATCACGCGTATGAAATTTCCTGATCGCCACGGTTTGTCCCGCATCCAATTGACGTAAATGATTTAAAGCACTTCGTAGATGAGCATGCTGTTCAGTCTGGATCCCCGTAAAGTCCTGAATACTCTCCTGAAAAGAAGCAGGATCGCGGCCCATAAACTCACAAAGCGTCAGATTATGCTGGGTCGTAAGCCATTCACTCAGGTGCATCAAAATATCGATATACTTTCTCTGTCGACTGGTTTTTTTTTCAGGAAAAGCCTGCTTAATAAGCCAATGATCTTCAGGGGGAATGGCCAAGCGCTCATCCAACTTACGACGAGCAATGCTCACTTTTCCATGCGGATCGAGGAATGAGGCTCGAAGGTACTGCAATGCCGAGGCGGTTTCAGTATAACGGCTGTCATAAGCGAATGCTTTAACCTGTCTATCAAGCTCAGGATCAAACAAGCGTTGACTGATACTGCCTTTATTCTGTTCTCTTAACCAATCACTGAAATAGGTTAATCGGTTCCTATAATTTTTAACGGTTGGATAATGGCTATTGCCAAGTTCAGCCCCCATTGAAAATTTATCGATCAATGGGACATCTTCAGGGTAGGGATGCCGCTCAATTTGATAGGCCTGAAACAATTCGTCTAATAATGATGGATCTGATGGTATGGCAGTTTCATGAAGGGGATCTGGCGATCCCTCAATCGCGCGACCTGCAGACGATCGCGCCAACTTCCTTCTCCCCTGACTCTCTGCTTGTTGTAATCGCTGCCGCTGCCGTTGTTGAATACGCACGCGTTCTGCTTCAGAAAGTGGCCGATGTACTGTGTCGTTATAGTCCCGAGCTCGGCTTGCGCTGTCAGTACTCGCCTGAGGTACAGATTGACTCGGATTGACAGAGGATTGAGTCTGGTGCGGACTATCCCTGCCTGCGGGTAATTCTGTACGTTTTTCGTTATTGACCCGCATAAAGAGATTCCCCCATCGACACAAACCCGCACCGTTTAGCACCGTACGCCTAATACGATTAAGTGGTTAGGCTAAAAAACAAGTTCCGAGAGGATAAAAATAAATTGTTTTTTATCATCATCGCCTTTCTCGAGATGATTATTGTATTTTTATGCTGTTGATCTATGCCATAGGCAGAATAAAAAAATAAAAATGTAATTAATAGAGATTAAATCATTTACTCTTATTTTGAGATTAGGGTCCAGTACAGCATCAGAATTAAAAAAAATCTGCGGCGTGTTTTTTATTTATAACAATTAATTGATAAGTGATGCCCACCAATATTTACTTTTAACAAAAAAAATATAAAACTAACGCTGAAAACACATTGTTTCTCTTACAAGGACAAATACCATGTACATGTTTTTACCTTTTTTAACCGTACTTTGTAGTGCAATCTTAGCTATCGCCGGCAAACCCAAAATCAGTTATGTATTTTGGTTTTTGACATTGATTATAACGGTAGTATGGTTTAAATATCATGCTACCAGCGCACTCTCGTTATCATTTTAAGGATAAAAACGTGGACAACACAAAATCGACGCCTCAGCTTTGTTTTGAACATCGCCTTAATCAAATTGGCCTTTTTATTATTATTCTCGCTCTGGTCATTGCCTATGGATACCAACTGGGTTATTTTGAATTGCCCTGTCCACTTTGTTTATTACAACGAGTGGGATTCATTCTGTCTGGATGTGGATTTTTGCTCAATCTTATTATCGGTAATAAAAATAGTCATTATGCATTAATCTTATTGAGTAATCTGGTCACTGCAGCAGTCTCTACTCGGCAAGTTCTTTTACACATCACGGCTGGCGATCCGGGTTATGGCTCTGCTTTTCTAGGCTTACATTTTTATACTTGGGCATTACTGCTGTCACTCTTTTTGATTGTTTGGATTGCAGTTATTCTTTTTATCCGTCCAGAGAAAACGACAGGCCTCAACAGTAAAAAATCTGTTATTACAAAAATCGGGGTTAGCCTTTTTATTCTATTAATCGCCGCGAATCTTTGCTCGACTGTCTTAGAGTGCGGATCGGGACAATGTGCAGATGATCCTATTTATTACCAACTTCTACACCACGATTAAAACAGTGAGTCATCGATAACCCCGAACCCATTAGCTTACACTGGCGCGATTGTAAGCTAATGGGATAAAATAGTCAGGACTGCACAGAAACGAGATCGGCCACCCCATCCTGACCCGGCGTCAGATGATAAAGTCTAAATTCACGCGAGTCTGCGGCACGTTTCCCCGACCAAATTTGCACCCACTGCCGAGGAGGAACATAGATAAAGTCAGGGGCGTCATACAGAACCAATAAATAATCACATTGTCTGATATTGGGATTAAGTACACCATAATCACCATTACCGGAATGTCCTGCAAAAATACGCCTACCACTGATATCCGTATAGTAATGCAACATCCCCAGTTCTGACTCGCCTAACCCGTTAGTCGCCAGACAACGTGCATTGGCGACCAAGGGCTGTAATGTTCTGAAAGGGGCTTGAAAGCTGTGCGCCGCATCCACCCAAGGCAATAACAATGACAAACCAATACAAAAGGTCGCCGCAAAGCCTAAAGACCAGGTCAGCAGTAAATTGGCCGCAAAATGCCGTAATAATTTGAACCACAATCCCATCACCAGTAAAGCCAGTAAGATCCGAAAGGGACTTAACGGCAGCACAAAAGGAAGCGGTAATTGCTGTATTACACGTGGCCATAGCATTAATAGCAATTTGGGTGAATGGATTAAGTATAATTGCGCAGCAATAATAATAATGGCTGTAAGTATCACTAACCAAAATCCATTCAGGGCAAGATTCACCTTAATAAAGCGTTGATCCCACTTACGTGAGAGAGGGAGAGACAGCATGGCCATGGTGGGCAATAAGGGTAACAAATAAATATCACGCATCGATCCTGATGCTAATAAAATCACGATGCTTATCAACAGATAGAATACGGCAACAGTGGTTGCAGGTTTATGCAGGAGTAAGCCTCGAGCATGGGTTAGCACACCAGATTGACGACATTGCTTGATAAAAGCCGAGCACAGTACTGCAACGCTGCCAATAAAGATTGGCGTATAGGGCATACCAAGGCTCAGTAAAGAGGTGATCCGACGCACTAATGGGTTATCATGTCCTCCAAGCTGGGTAAAACCGAAGAATCGACCAAGATTATTGACCCAAAACCATTCCTTAAACAAAGCAGAATCAGCATGAAATAATAAGAGTGGCCAAGGGATCACAAAAGGCAGCAAAGAGAAGACCGCCGTGACAGCCAGTAATCGACCACGCCCCCCGCGCGCGCAGCGAAATAAGACCAACAGCGACAAATAAGTAATAAGGAGTAAACCCGGGATCAATAAACCTTTAGATAAAAAAGCAATGCCCGTTCCAACACCAAGCAACACGCCTTGCCATACGGTGTTTCTTGTTGAGGCTGGATTTTTATCAGCAACATGCCACATTAACGCCGACAATGCCAGCACCGATCCCGCTAATTGCCCGACATCCGATGTCAATTTGTGGACATGCTCAACTAAACCGGCTGATCCCGTTAGTAAGAGCAGGCCATAACCGATCCACTCAGCCTGGCTGTATTTTTTTGTTGCCCATTCTTGGTATAACACTCTCAATGCTAAGCAATACCCTACCAACATGATGATCATACAGAGCAGTACTGCAATCCGAGCCGCATTGTAGGGGGCCAGTGCCGGACATAAGCGAATAAAGAGCGCACCTAACCAATAGACGAAAGGCGGTTTCTCCATAAACGGTGTATCACCAATATAGGGGATAATCCATTGATGATCTCGTGCCATATTCCATGAAATATCAAAGGTATAGGGCTCATCAGCTTTCCAAGGATGCCGCTCAAAAAGCCCACATAAAAAATACAATCCCGCCCAGCAAAAACAACAACAGCGAGTTATCCATGATGAAAATCGCGGACTGGAAATTTTTCTAAAAAAAATCATACTTGGATCCTAATGCATTTTATATGTAAAATAAAATCGTAACCAAGATATATCGTAAGAATATTATTTATTGATTATATTATCGGGCATGCTAACTAAAAGATAAACAGAATGTGATTAGTTATAATAATTTTCGGTTTTTTCTCTTTTATTTTTTCTCAAGTTAAAGAAATGAATAAATTTCTTAATTTTCTCCTAACATTCAATGGTATCTCGCCCTAAAAAATCAGAAAAAAAGTTGCTAACCAATTGATAAAAAAGGTTTTATCATCACTCCTCAATCGACATTCTGATTTTACGGCGACACCATCTTTAACAATGGATCAATATCAATAAAAAAGTGAGTAAGGATTCTTTTTATTCTTTTTATGTACAGCCGTTAATCGAATCGATGTTAAATAAAATTTAATACAGTACGCTTAATAAACATTATTCTCTGTAAAATCTTTTATTTTTTATTTAACTTTTTTATATTCGCCATTTTATGCGTTTACCCCACCTACCAACTGTAAAACGTTGCCTTTACATGGGAAGTGAAGATTAATCAGGCAGAATCAGAACAAGAAGAAATTGATGCCTATCCCACATCATCGATGATGTGGGTAATAAACGCTGCATTAGGCGAATTTGGCTGTTGATTGATTGTACTAATCGCCACTCAAAATATTATTTTGCCTCTCTCATGGCTTTATGTCAGACTGACTTCCATTATGGCTATTGAGCCCAAGATGAACATCATGGTTGGAAATTGAATGATAGTGAATTTTTTCAAATATGCAGCCGTGGGTTTGCTAAACACCGCCCTGCACTGGTCTGCTTTCGCTGGCTTAGTTTACCTACACTGCAGTCAGTCTATTGCTAACGTTGTGGGTTTCTGTTTAGCGGTGACTTTTTCGTTTTTCGTTAATGCGAAATTCACTTTTCAAGTAAAAGCAACCCTTTTAAAATACTTAGCTTATGTCTCATTTATGGGCTTATTGGCTTTTTTATCTGGCTGGTATGCAGATTTAAAGGCCATTAGGCCAATCATTACTTTAATCAGTTTTTCAGCCTTTAGTTTGATTGCTGGATTTATTTACTCTAAATTCGTCGTATTCAGGAAGAACACTAAATGAAAATTTCTCTGATTGTTCCCGTTTTCAATGAGCAAGATGCCATCCCCGTCTTTTATAAAACAGTGAGGGAATTTGACGCTCTCAAAAACTATCCCTTAGAGATCGTTTTTATTAACGATGGCAGCAACGATGCCACTGAATCAATCATTAATGCTTTATCTACCGCGGACCCTTTGGTTTTGGCTGTCAATTTTACCCGTAACTTTGGCAAGGAGCCTGCTCTGTTTGCTGGCCTTGATCATTGTAGTGGTGATGCGGTTATCCCCATCGATGTCGATTTACAAGATCCGATCGAACTGATCCCCCAGATGATTGAAAAGTGGCTGAATGGTGCCGAAGTTGTGCTCGCCAAACGAACTGATCGGCAAAGCGACAGTTTTCTGAAAAGAAAAAGTGCAACGTGGTTTTATAAATTACATAACCAAATTAGTTCGCCAGCAATAGAAGAAAATGTTGGCGATTTTCGGTTAATTGCTCGAAATATTGTAGAGAAAATTAAATTATTACCTGAACGCAATTTATTTATGAAAGGCGTGCTGAGCTGGGTCGGTGGTCGGACAGAAATTATTGAATATACTCGACTTGAGCGTGTTGCTGGCCAGAGTAAATTTAATACATGGAAACTGTGGAATCTGGCACTGGAAGGTATCACCAGTTTTTCCACCTTGCCACTGCGGATATGGAGTTACCTGGGGATGTTGATTTCTGGGATTGCCTTTTTATATGGCTCTTGGATGATTATCAGCACATTATTATTTGGTAACCCAGTACAAGGTTATCCCTCTTTATTGGTTTCAATTCTCTTTTTTGGTGGGATCCAACTGATTGGTATTGGCGTGCTTGGCGAATATATTGGGCGCATTTATATCGAAACCAAACAACGACCTCGTTATATTGTCAAAGATTCGCCATCAGAAAAAACAGCACCCCAAGCAACATCGGAATAAACAAGAAACAAAATGTTTATGGTCGGCAGAGAAGATAAGCTCAACATCGGGTCTCGTTCCAAAAGATTGACACTCGATGCGCGAGCTACCGCAGCATCTCGTGAGTCTGTCTGTAATAAAGATAGGTATCGTATTGTTTGCTATTCGGTCATCCCTCGACGATTGAAATATTGTAATCGAGGTAAAAGCTTCATACCTTCTCCCTCGATTACGGTGAGTCATCCTTTATGGAGTGAGGCAGAGAAAACTGTTTTATACTCGAACACGCCCCTTTCTTCTTAAGTCAATGCAGCTGAGTGCTAAGTTGATCGCGCCTCAATATGCAACATCGTGTTCAACGGGGGCGCTCACTCTACCCTGATAGCTGCGTGTTATCAGGGAATTTAGCGTAAATAACTAATGAAAATTAATTAAAAACAATGTATTAGAAATTAACTGTTGAATTACGGAAATCAGTTACGCTATCATATCCCGCACATTATCAGCGCAATCGACCTCGCCAAGGTCTCCTTAGTTAAATGGATATAACGAGCCCCTCCTAAGGGCTAGTTGCAGGTTCGATTCCTGCAGGGGACACCAGAGGCAAGTTACCTCACATTACCCAGCATCACCAAATTGCAGCTAAAATCCGCATCAATCCGCATCAATAGTAACTCAGTGTAACCCCGCATTACTTGACTGAACTGCTTTTTTCTGGGCATATTGCGGGCATGAGTGACATTCAATACGGATTGTGCCCACATGCTGACAGTTAAGCAGATAGAAGCCGCAAAGACAAAGCAAAAGCATTAAGGCTTATCGATCACAACTTTCTCCCATTCCCGCCGGTCAGAGGCCGTGACGATAACAAACTACCCGTGACAAAGACGCCAGTTTACACGCCATTATCACCGACAGCCTCGAGGCCGTGACTCATTAGGCACAGAATTATTTTTCGGTTTCCCCCTCTTTTGCGAAAAGCACCTTTCTCGCCGGATTTTCAAGGCTGATTTCATGCTCGCCTTTTGGGAGTCGAATCTTTTCTTCGTCACGCGCTTTTAATCGTTTAACTGCATTCGCTTCCCTCCCAACCCGACTGAAAATTCCAAGCAAGAAAGTCGATAGCACTGCGGATCTCTTTTTGACGGCCAAAATAGCTTGATGTTTTCTGCCTAGCTCCGTCAGCTTCAGCCAATTGACGATCTGAGTATCAATAATCCATGCTTTTTTCATTTTGCCCTCTGTAAATACACAGGCAGGCAATCTCATGATAGCTATCTCATTTAAGAGAAAGTGGACAAGTTGATATTCGGGACATCAAAAAATGGAACATGCCGTACTAAGACGGAAGCTTGGCGATGAAGTATGATGATCGAGTACATTGACCACCAAAAAGATTGGCTTCAATACCGAGGTGTTCAGACAGAATAACTGACAGCAACACATCACACCTTGGTGACAAATGAAAGATGAGATCATGACTGCCCTCACGCTTTCCCCCCAGAATAAATTAGAATAAATTAACATTAATCAGTCAGGATTGCGCGAAGAAATATTCAACTTACTAAACCTTCATATGGGGAAAGACATGGCCATACCCCAATGATGAATGTATCGCACAGATGATAAAACCCAGCAAGATAGCAGCAAGAATGATGATACAAGCGATCTCTAACGTTCTCAGCACATGATGTCTAATCATAACCCTTCCCTCTCTGCATTAACACCGCGTACACCCATCCTATAAGTTTTTAATAATTATTCAATCATATTTTAGAATAAGGTAATAAAAATAAATAATCACAACAATAAATATATTAATTTTAATTATCAATTCAACACTAATTTGCTTGCTCTTTTTTCACATTCACACAACATCTTTTTTTTCTTGTCATTAAAACTGACATCTTTATTTGTATTTCAGCATGTTACCAGTAACCCCTGTGTTTCTAAATTTTACTTTTACGGATCATTCTCATTTCCTATAAAAAATAGGTTAATGATACTAACCATTGTTACCGATAATTTTTTATTCCGTAGTCCAATAAAGACTAGATTATTAGCAGTATGACGGGGATAGGGATAGGGACGAGGGGATGTCCGTAATTTGCTCGGTACAGTTCGGCTGATATAATGCACTGAACGGACACGATTTGAGATAAAAACAGAAAATATTGTAGAATAGCGACATACATTTCATACTAAGTTTTGAGCTTAAACAAACTATAAACGCATGATAAATAATAACATTTAGACTTTACAAGCCAATCCCGCCTCCTTTAAAATCCTTCAGTCAGTGCTGATTCTGCGATTAAATTCTCACGCCGATCAGATAGACTTAATCTCCTTGCTTTTTTTCGCTATCATCTATGCGAACCCGCTAATTGCGGGTCTTTTCTCTCACCCCAGAGGGTTGGGGCATAAAACGGTAACCGACGCCATTCTCAGTAATAAAATGTTGTGGCCTAGACGGATCCTGTTCAATTTTCTGCCTAAGGTGTCCCATATAGATCCGTAAGTAGTGACTCTGATGACTGGAGGCAGGGCCCCAGACGTGTCGTAGAAGATGACTTTGTGTTAGCACTTTTCCAGGATTGCTGACCAGTAACGCCAACAGTCTAAACTCGGTTGCCGTAAGATGAATATAAGTCCCCGATCGGATTATCGTTTTATCAACCAGATTCACTTCAACCTCCGCGAAATAAATCGACGGTTTTTGCTCCATATCGCTGCGTCGAAGGGCGACACGCACTCGCGCTTGTAATTCACCAATACTGAACGGCTTTTCCAAATAATCATCCGCGCCTAAATCTAACGCTTTAATTTTATCTCTTTCTGCCACCCTCGCTGATAGGACAATAATGGGTTTCTGACTCCATTGACGGTAATCTCGAATAAATTGAATACCATCACCATCGGGGAGTCCAAGATCTAAGATAATCAGATCGGGCTGCCTCGCGGCCGCAAGACTCATACCATGATCCAACGTCCCAGCCTGAAATAAGTGATAATTCTCACGTTGTAACGTTGTGGTTAGCAAGCGGCATATTTGTGGTTCATCATCGATCACCAAAATTGTTTTCATCATGACTCCGCTAAAATCATATCGGTTGGGTTCACCTGAGTCAGAGGTAGCCAAAAACGGAAGCTTGCCCCCCCTTCAAGGCGGTTGTATGCATGAATATCACCTTGATGTAATCGAATTATGGTGCGGCAAATCGCAAGGCCAATCCCGAGACCACTGATTGCTGATTCAGGATCACCTCGGGTAAATTTTTCAAACAAGCTTTCTTCTGTACACGGTGGTAAGCCCGGTCCTTGATCCCAAACCTCAACCTCCATTCGATTAGGCTTAATTTCTACCCGAATCCCTAACTTTGCGTTGTCCCCCCCCCGCATATTTATAAGCATTTTCTAGCAAATTAATCAATACTCGTTCCAATAAAGGCCCATCGGCTTGGATTAAGACCATGGGTGTCGGAAAATCGAGATGAACAGAATCTTGAGGCACAATGCTGCGCAACGTCCGTAATGCACTGTCACAGATCTCCTCGATTGCAACCCAATCCGTCCTAAGACGGAAGCCTCTGTCTTCCACTCTCGCCATATCTAAAATATTGTTGACCAGCCTTAAGGTATTAATAATTTGCAGACGCAATTCACTCGCTTGACTCGCATGAGGCGAGCCCTCAGCAGATAAATCCAGGGTCAGTATTTCAGCTTGGCTGAATAGGACGGTCAAAGGGGTGCGTAAATCATGAGATAGCGCGGCTAACAAGGCGTTACGCAACTCCTCTCGCTCGGCAATCACTCGTGTTGCCTGCTCTCTCGCCGTCAGTTGTTGTCGCTGTAAGGCATCAGCTATCAGCGTGGTAAAGGTCTCTAACAGCGGCTGTTGTTCTGGGAACAAGAGAGGATGGGGCCTGTCTTTTTCGATAACCAAGACGCCCAAACACCCCATACCGCTCAGTAATGGAATGATTTTGTAAGGCAGACCTGGTAAGGTGTCCGTCGTCGCACCAGCTGGCTGTCCCTTTTCAAAACTCCACTTAAGAATGGCATAATCCGTCACAGCCTGGTTCGGGCTGACACCACATTGATTCTGTAATCTGCCATGCTGATCCGGCAGCCAGATTTCGCAATGCAGTGCTAAAGCAGCATGGATCACTTTTTGACTCATACGCGTGATGTCTTCCGTTGTTCTCCCGTGACTTAACCCACCAGCCAATTGATAGAGATGCCTTGTTCGCTGTTCGCGTAATTGAGCAACGCTTGCCTGATAACGTAATCCAGACATCAGATTCCCCGTGATCATTCCCACCAGGAGCATGATCGCAAAGGTCAATAAATACTGTGGGTCAAAGACAGCCAATTGCCCAAGGGGCGCAACAAAATAAAAATCAAAAGCCACAATATTAATAATGGCTGCAAATGCTGAGGGTAAACGCCCGTAGCGAAGTGCGATCCCAACCACACTTAATAGATAGATCATCACCATACTGGTCGATGAAAATCCCGGCATAAGGAATTGACCCAGCAAAGTCACGCCCATACATGCCAATGCGGCAGCAGCCATCCCTTTGATCGCTTGGCGCCAGCTCCCGACAAAATCACGCTCGGAAACAAGGGGGCGTTTATCACTCTCAGCAGCTGTATTGTCATCCAATGCAATAAAAATTAAATCATGATACGCTGCCTGTTCACTCAGACGCCTCACAAAATGCCGGTAGGTCAGCTTCGATAAACTAAAGCGCCCACGACCAGGGCGCCCCATTACAATTTTCGCAAGTTTATGCTCCCTCGCGTAATTCAGTACGGTTGTCACTTCATCGTTGCCAGATAACGTCGTCGTCATGGCGCCCAATCGTCTTGCAAGACTGAGTGCGCGAGCGCTATTGCGCTGCTGTACCGCTAGGTGTTGAGCGTGTTTGGACGTTTCGACTGAAACGGCATGCCACTCACCGCCCAATTTAGCGACAAGTCTTGCCGTCACTCTGACCAGATTATCGTTACCAGTCTGCGCACCAAGGCAAAGTAAAATCCCGTCTCGTTGCGCTGCATTTTTCGCCATACCACCTCGGCTATCGTGCCATTGCTTCATTTTATCATCAACCCTGTCTGCTGTTCTTCTTAGGGCTAACTCGCGTAATGCAAATAAATTGCCTTTTCGAAAGAAATTGGCAATGGCGCGTTCAGCACGCTCACCAACATAGACCTTGCCTTCTTTTAAACGCTGAATCAAGTCATCTGCCCCTAAATCGACAAGGATCACTTCTGCTGCGGCATCAAAGCAAGGATCAGGGATCGTTTCACGTACCCTGATGCCTGTGATTTGATTGACGATATCATTCAAGCTTTCCAGATGCTGGACATTGACGGTCGTTAATACATCAATGCCGGCATCCAACAGTTCCTCAATATCCTGCCAACGTTTTGGGTGTCTGGCCTGATGGCCGTTGTGATAAGCAAGCTCATCCATCACGATCATCGCAGGATCACGCGCAAGGGCTTTGTCCAGATCAAATTGTGTCTGCCAATTTTCACGGCTCAATCGAGGCGTCACAAATTCAAGGCCTTCAAGAAGGGCTGCCGTTTCGACTCGACCATGGGTTTCTACCACACCAATTACAACGTCCAACCCTTGTGCGCGTAGGCGATGGGCTTCCTGTAACATCGACCACGTTTTTCCCACTCCCGCACAGGCACCAAAATAGATTTTTAATTGACCTCGCCCCACCATATTGGTTTGCGTCAATAAGTGTTCAGGATCCGGACGCGGCAATCCCCTGCTCATGATTTATCCTTATCCTGACAATAACGATCAAGAGCCATATTCAACCTCAACACATTAACGACCGGCGTCGACAGAAATGAAAAGATGGATTTATCTGTATTTTCATCAATCAAGTGCTGCAATGCATTGAGGCTAATCTGGCGTTGCTGAAGAATTCGTGGGATTTGCCAAGTGATCCCATCTAATGAAAGCTGAGGATCCAAACCACTGGCTGATGCAGTTAATAACTCAATTGGAATGGCTGACGACGAACGAGGATCGGTCTGTTTTAAATATTGACTACGTTGCAGCATTTGCTGCTGCAACTGTGCATTACTGATTGCCAAATTACTGCCACCAGACGCCAAGGTATTATAAGGAAAGTTGGCAGTCGCTGAAGGTCGACTAAAAAAATAGCCTTTCGAATCAAATGATTGTCCAATCAGTGCCGAGCCTCGAACCTTATCAGCCACCGTCAGTAAACTGCCGTTCGCCTGCCAATGGAAGACCCCTTGGGCGATAAGCGTTGTGAATAAAGGATAAAGGATGCCTGTGATCAATGTAAATACGACAAGCAAAATGAGAGCGGGTCTGAATAATGGCATGATGTTTCTCCTTAGACCAAGCCAATGCAAGTCAATGTGACATCAATCAGTTTGATGGCGATAAAGGGAGCAAGGATCCCCCCCACCCCATAAATCAATAAGTGCCGACGTAATAAACTGGATGCGGGTGCAGGTCGATATTTGACCCCCCTTAAAGCCAAAGGGATCAATGCAATAATAATAAGAGCATTGAATATTACCGCAGATAAAATCGCGGAGGCAGGGGAATGTAAATGCATCAGATTAAGGCGATTGAGATCGGGGTACGTCACCGCAAATGCGGCAGGTATAATGGCAAAATATTTAGCAATGTCATTGGCAATACTGAAAGTCGTCAAGGCACCACGTGTCATCAGCATTTGTTTACCAATCTGTACCACCTCCAATAATTTAGTGGGATTGGAGTCCAGATCGACCATATTCCCCGCTTCCTTAGCCGCCTGTGTCCCTGAGTTCATCGCTACAGCCACATCCGCCTGAGCTAAGGCTGGCGCATCGTTGGTCCCATCACCCGTCATTGCCACCAGCCGGCCTTCACTCTGGTACTGCCTAATTAGCGCAAGTTTTGCTTCCGGTGTCGCTTCTGCCAAAAAGTCATCCACCCCCGCTTCAGCAGCAATCGCCGCGGCGGTTAAGGGATTATCACCGGTTACCATAACGGTTTTTATCCCCATACGCCGCAATGCAATAAAGCGTTCTTTGATGCCACTTTTGACAATGTCTTTTAAAGCCACCACCCCCATCACACGCTCTGCTTCAGCAACAACCAATGGTGTCCCCCCCGCCTTGGCAATTTCAATCACTTGTTGGCTGATGGCCTCAGGAAACTGCCCACCATTATTGGCAATATGCCGCTTTATCGCCTCCGCTGCACCTTTACGAATACGGATATTATTGATATTGATACCACTCATCCGTGTCTCTGCACTAAAGGGAACAAAAGTCGCCTTTAAGGTCTGTAAATCACGCTCATCCACAAGGTATTGTTGCTTCGCTAAGATCACAATACTGCGACCTTCAGGTGTGTCATCCGCCAATGAGGCTAGTTGTGCCGCATTCGCTAACTGCGCTGGTGTAACGCCTGGTGCAGGATAAAAATCTGTCGCTTGGCGGTTACCTAACGTGATAGTACCCGTTTTATCCATCAGTAAGATATCCACGTCACCTGCCGCTTCAACCGCCCGTCCACTGGTTGCAATCACGTTGGCCGCGAGCATACGGCTCATGCCAGCAATACCAATGGCTGATAGTAATGCACCAATCGTGGTGGGAATGAGACAAACCAGTAATGCCACCAGCACCGTCACACTGACTGCATGCCCAGCCCATAATGAGAAAGGATACAAGGTGGCTGTCACCAATAAAAAAATGAGAGTCAGTGCAATCAACAGAATACTTAAGGCCACTTCATTGGGCGTTTTTCGTCGTTTCGCCCCCTCAACCATAGCAATCATTCTATCGAGAAAGGCTTCGCCAGGATCTGCCGAGCATTGGATCACCAACCAATCAGACAATATCCGAGTCCCACCGGTTACCGATGAAAAATCCCCGCCAGCTTCGCGGATCACCGGTGCGGATTCGCCGGTTATGGCACTCTCATCGACCGAAGCAGCCCCTTGCAGCACCTCCCCATCACAAGGAATAATGTCACTCGCATTGACCAGAACAACGTCACCTTTCACGAGACTGTCTGCGGCGACCTGAATAGTCTCAGTGTGGTCTTCAGGCCGGAGCAATTTCCTGGCAAAATGGGTCCGTTTGATCCCTTTCAAACTGAGGGTCTGCGCTCGACTGCGCCCTTCAGCCAAGGCTTCAGCAAAATTTGCAAACAGTACAGTAAACCAAAGCCATCCACTGATCACGGCAGTAAAGCTTGAATAGTAGCCTTGTTGATCGGGTATCAATGCCAGTACGCTGGTCAGGATACTGCCGATATACACCAGCAACATCACCGGATTTTTAAATTGAATACACGGATCCAATCTGGTCAAGGCACCATACAGTGCGGTGACTAACAAACGTTTAGGATCGGATCCTGCAGTGTGATTTGCCATCTTCCTATCTCCCTTTATTGACCATGAGTCAGTTGTAAGTGTTCAATTAAAGGCCCGAGCGCCAGCGGAGGAATAAAGGTTAACGCGCCCATCAGCAAAATGACGCCAAGGATCATCACGATAAATAACGGGCTGGTTGTATTGAGACTGGCAGCACTCATTGGCTGAATTTTTCGACCCGCTTGAATATGAGCGAGATACAGCAAGGGAATAAAAGGCAAAAAACGGCCAGCAAGCATCATGATTGCGGTTAATAGATCCCAAAAGAGGGAGGTCACTGACAGCCCAGCAAAAGCACTGCCATTATTGTTAGCAACAGAAGACATTGCATATAAAATCTCGGTAAAACCATGGGCGCCGGGGTTGGCAATGGCAACCGTACCGGCAGGCAGACTGATGGCCAACGCAGTGCCGACAAGGATCAGACAAGGCGTGATAAGTAGGAATAAAGCCGCCATTTTCATTTCCTGTAGACCGATTTTTTTGCCCAAATAATGCGGTGTCCGACCAATCATCAAGCCGGCAATGAACACCGCTAACATGACATGAATCAATAGGCCATACAGTCCTGATCCCACGCCACCAAACACCACTTCACCAAGCTGGATAAGCCAAAGGGGGATAAGGCCTCCCAGTGGCGTGAAGGAGTCCAGCATGGCATTGACAGCACCACATGATGATGCAGAAGTGATCACTGTGAATAGCGTGCTGCCTACCAGTCCAAACCGACTCTCTTTCCCCTCCATATTCAGCAGACTGTCTGCCCCAATACGTCCCCAATTCGGTCCCCCCCGAGATTCAGTCCAGGCCAATAACAAAACAGCACTGATAAATAAAAGGGACATCACCCACAAGATGGCCGTGCCCTGTTTACGATCGCGTACAACATTACCGAAAGTGAAACACAGCGCAGCAGGGATAAGTAACATGGATAGCATCTCAATCCAATTACTCATTCCTGTGGGGTTTTCAAAAGGATGTGCCGAGTTAGCATTAAAAAAACCACCGCCATTGCTTCCTAATAGTTTGATGGCTTCTTGTGATGCGACTGGACCACCAGGTAATAATTGGTCTTGTCCCTGCAACGTCATGAACCTCTGATAGGGACTGATATTCTGTATGACCCCTTGACTTACCAGCAACAGTGCAATGACAAAAGACAGAGGTAATAATATAAAGAGCGTGATCCGGGTTAAATCACGAAAAGCATTACCCAGTTGCATGGTTTGTTGGCGAATCAATCCCCTGAGCAACGCAAACAAGATGGCGATACCTGTTGCAGCGGATAAAAAATTTTGTACGGTTAATCCGACCATGGCACTGAAATAACTGAGGGTAGTTTCACCCGCATAGGCCTGCCAGTTAGTGTTAGTCATAAAACTTATCGCCGTATTCAGCGACAAATGCCAAGATAAATTACCTAAATGCTGTGGGTTGAGTGGTAAAGAGGCTTGAAATCGTAAAACTAAAAATAAAATCAGGCCTCCCAGTAAATTAAATACCATCATGGCGGTGAAATACTGTAACCAGTTCATTTCCTTATCAACAATTTTGCAGTATTTAAATAGCCAACGTTCCAATATGACCGTCCCTTTCAATGGACGATCAAAAACCAAAGGAGTCATACAATTACCTAACCATTTAGCCAGAACGATCAATATCAGCATATAACTGGTGAGGGTGAATAACAGATCCTGGCCCATTAGAATTCCTCCGCATGACATAACGCATAAAAGAGGTAGATAATCAGTACAGTGACCAGCAATAGACTTAACAGGCTGAAGATATTCATGGTTTACTCACAGTGAATCGGAATACAGAATACGACTGTAAGCAATATCGAATAAAAAATTCGTTAAGATCCCTATCGGCGATATAAAAAAAAGATAAAAATTTCATTTGGCCATATCTAGGTTAAGCCATCTTGCAGGCGAAAAACGCAATCCCCGCAATGAATTGATTAAAATTAAATCAATTTGTAAAGATGATTGCTTAACAGCATCAATAGGTATTGACTAGAGAAGTGGGATTAATTTGTGAGGTACACTATGGACGAATATCTGCATGTCTTGTCTGTAATTACCATTGTTGCGACATTTCTTATCATAAAAACCTAATAGAGAAACACGATCACTCCCTGCTCGCTATCGTCCCCACAGCGTCGCGGGGACCACTTGGCTTGTGAACCTAAATAGACTGACAGCAGGGTACAATCAGCACTGGACAGGGACTACTCTCTAATACGGCTTTGCTAACAGAGCCCTGAATGAGTCGGTTTAAAGACGATAAATGACGACGCCCCATAATGATCATACTGGCATCCAATTGCCTGGCTTCTTGCGTGATGATATTTGCAGGGTCACCACTGCATACCCGTCCTTCGGCCTCAATGCCGGCTAAAAATAAATGGGACAAGGCACACCTAACAACTTGTTCAGCATTATTTTGCCCATCTTTTGCAGGTTCAGTGTGTATCAATTCTGACGACTCCGACGCGGTCAGACTTAATCGAATTGGCAGTAACTGCCCATCGTCAGGAACACAACATAACACCACCACTTTTGCGTGATGGGCTTTTGCCTCTTTGACTGTGATTTGTGCTAAATCCCCGGTTAAAGAAGCCGTTCTATCTATTGCCATTAATAATAGATGCATTGAGATATCCCATATCAGATTGGTAGGGTGTCTTGTCTCTATCTCACTAGATCCGAGTCTGCAAGTATAGCAAAATAGGATAAATCAGTTATTTATTATTCTTCTGCCGATGCGGACTTTCCCTTAATGCCTTTTCAGCAAAAATTTAGCCATTTTCACTTAATCATCTTGCTTTAATTGATAATTTACGTAGATTAGCCGCCAAACGACAATAAGAGTGAAGCAGGGATACAGGCAATCCAATAAGGAGTTACAATGAAATATGCACTAATGGGGATCACATTTTTTCTGCTGATTTGGGGAGCAACATTTTTTCTTATGTTCAGGTAACAACGAGTTATCTGATGCACTGTCTGAAATACGTTGCTGTACCTTGCGCGCATCGCCCCTCCGTCAATACTGAGGTCCGATGCGCTGATTAAGTTTACAAGACGAGTCCCAGAACCTGCCTGATATGTGCGCCGGATCCTAACAAACCGGGCTGGTCATGGGTTATCATGTAGACAGGGATGTCCTTCACGTAATCACGAAAGCGACCTTTATCTTCGAAAGCCGCCCTAAAGCCTGAAGCTTTGAAGAAATCGAGAAAGCGTGGAACAATGCCGCCCGCAATGTATACTCCACCGAAGGTGCCCAAGGTGAGTGCCAAATTGCCGCCAAACCTGCCCATAATTGAGCAAAACATCGATAATGCTCGACGACAATCAGTACAACTGTCTGCCAATGCACGTTCACTGATATCTTTCGGTTGCAGATCGTATGGCTCTCGATTGTCCGCTTTGACAATTGCCCGATACAAATTCACCAACCCAGCACCTGAAAGTACCCGTTCCGCAGAAACATGCCCCATTTCAGCTCTTAACACATCAAGGATCAAGTCTTCCTCTTCATTATTTGGAGCGAAATCAACATGTCCCCCTTCGCCTGGCAAGCTAACCCAACGTTTATCAACATGCACAAGATGACTCACTCCTAGACCAGTACCGGCTCCGTAAATCGCAATCGGTTTGTCTGCCACAGGCGCATCACCACCAAATTTTAAGACATGCTTATCCTTTAACATGGGTATCGCCATGGAGACAGCAGTAAAGTCATTGATCACTTCCAAGTGTTCAAGCCCAAGATTTGCCTGCATCGCTTTAATGGAAAATGCCCATGGATGGTTGGTCATTTCAACCCAATCGCCTTTCACCGGACAGGCGATGGCAATACAGGCATCAACCACTGTCGACTGCTGCAGCGACAGATAATGACGGATCACTTGTTCTAAGCTGTCATAATCTACAGTTGCATAAGTTTCTATTCGAGTAATGTCACCATTGGCGATCTCACATAATGCCAGACGCGCATTGGTACCACCGACATCGCCAACTAGGGCAAATTTTGTCATTGTCATACTGCTCCACTAGGGTAATCAACAATCAGACAGAACTCCCTTCAATACAGGGAATGGCAAGACTGAAATCGGTTTCAGTCCTTTTTTATCTTCCCCTCACCACCCAATAACAGGGAGGAGTAGATAAAAATTCTGCCTGACGTTATCATTTCATTGAATGAACGGAATTTCGCTTAGTATAAACTGGGTTAACAGCTCTTTAACAGTCTTCTCTGCTTTTGATCGTAACACGTATCAATCTGAGACCATCAAAAATGTATGCCCCGTCATGGATTAATGGGGCTTAACTTTGCCATAAATCAGGGTGTTGAACAAAGGTAAAACCGCAGTTTCATCCGATTCCCAACACAGTACCCACAATCAGTCCGCCATTCAGGCTCACTACAACAATAACAATCCCCCAGCCGGTTACTTGTGTTAGAGTGCGGTTTACTAAATTTCCCATTAATTGCACATTACTGGTAAATTTAAGTAATGGAATCAACGCGAGAGCAATACCGAAACTGAGGATAACTTGACTTAACACCAAGATTCTCGTGGCATCAAGTCCGGCCATTATAATGAAAAAAGAAGGCAACATGGTGACAACCCGCCTCAGCCAAAGCGGGATTGTAAAATGCACAAATCCTTGCATCACGACCTGACCTGCTAAGGTTCCCACCACAGTGGAGGACAGACCTGCCGTCACCAAACTTAAACCAAAAACAAGAGCCGCCGCATGTCCAAGTAACGGTTGAAGGGTGAGATAGGCTTGATCTAACTCACTGATACCCGTCAGACCATGAAAATGAAACGCCGCGGCGGCTGTCGCCATCATCGCTAGATTGACAAAACCGGCTACCGTCATCGCAATGGCGACATCCAGTTTAGTTGAAGCATAACGTTGAGAGGTATGAGATTCGCTTTTCGCTTGAGTCAGAGCTGAATGTAAATAAATGACGTGCGGCATAATGGTAGCGCCTAATACGCCAGCGGATAAATAAAGGGCATTATGGTCTGGAAGGACAGGTAAACTGATCCCTTTCAGTAGGGCCATGGGTTCCGGTTGAGAGAAAAAGAGTTCAACTACGTAAGCACCCGCAACAAACAACAGCATTGCACCAATAATCCATTCTAACGGTTTAGGACCACGAGACTGTAACATCAGGATCAAACACGTAGCGATGCCACTGAGGATCGCGCCATTGAGTAGACTCATGCCAAACAGTAACTTGAATCCCATCGCTGCACCAATAAATTCTGCAATGTCTGTTGCCATGGCAATAATTTCAGCTTGGATCCAGTAAAACCACACGACAGGTTTTGGAAAATGATCTCGAATATGTTCCGCGAGATTTTTGCCTGTCGCAATGCCCAATTTGGCCGAAAGTAACTGGATAAGCATGGCCATCAGGTTAGCCCATAAGACCACCCACAGTAATTGGTAACCATAACTGGCGCCTGCTTGGATGTTTGTCGCAAAATTACCCGGATCAATATAACCAATCGCGGCAATAAAAGCCGGCCCCAGCAGTTGTACTTTTATCTTACGCTGCCTGATCGTTTCGGTATTTCGTTCTATTTTATTAGGCATAGTAACATCCTGTATATACTGAGGAATAAGCCGCTAATACTGATAAGTTAGTATATGCTAAAAAGTATAGCTTAAGCTATAATAAATCTCACCTTCCTCTCCCCTCACTTTGTCCCAACGCAATTTGATGACAATGTAGTTTTTTACCCAAGTCATGATCTCATCGGTGGAATAATTACAGCCATTTATCTTGTCTTGGTGAAGACTCAGCGGGACGCAGGGCCTATGAGTGCTTACCGTCGAGGCTGTCATGGCTATCAGCCCTATCCAGTCTGCTCTAAAAACGTGGCTCAACAGTAAATTTTGAATACCGAAGACATAAAATGTATATTTAATCTCGTTTTTATCCGAAACCTCTCATAAAATAGCCAATATTATCCTTACAAGTTGCTGGAGTCCCATTAATGTCACACATTGCAAATTTTCTACTCGCCTTGCTGGTTATCGGCTCGCTTGCGCTTTTAGCCAGTCAAGATAGAAGAAAAATTAAAATTCGCTATATAATCCAGTTACTTGTTATTGAGCTATTGCTCGCTTGGTTCTTTTTACATTCCGATGCAGGCTTGTCAGCTGTCACCGCTTTTTCAGGCTTTTTTGAATTATTGCTGCAATATGCGGAAGAAGGAACCAACTTTGTTTTTGGTGGAATGAACGCCAAAGGACTGGCCTTTTTCTTCCTCAATGTACTCTGTCCTATCGTTTTCATTTCCGCCTTGATTGGGATCCTACAACATTTCAGGATTTTACCTTTTATCATTAAACTGGTAGGCACCCTGCTCTCTAAAATCAATGGGATGGGCAAGCTTGAGTCCTTTAATGCACTCAGCTCATTGATCCTAGGTCAATCAGAAAACTTTATTGCTTATAAAGATATTTTAGACAAAGTTTCTCGTCAGAGAATGTACACAATGGCCGCCACAGCCATGTCCACGGTCTCCATGTCGATTGTCGGTTCTTATATTAAAATGCTAGAGCCCAGATATGTGGTCGCCGCGTTGATCCTGAATATGTTCAGCACCTTTATTATTTTATCCATTATCAACCCGTACCGTGTCAGTCAAGAAGACGATCTGCAATTACAAAATACCCATGCCGGTCAGAGTTTTTTTGAAATGTTGGGGGAATATATTCTGGCTGGTTTTAAAGTGGCGATTATCGTCTCTGCGATGCTGATTGGCTTCATCGCCTTGATCTCAGCCACCAATGCCCTTTTCGACCATTTATTTGGCTATAATTTCCAGCAAATTCTTGGCTACTTATTTTACCCGTTGGCTGTCATCATTGGTGTACCGACACATGAAGCCTTACAAGCCGGCAGTATTATGGCAACCAAGTTAGTCTCGAATGAATTTGTGGCTATGATCGATTTACAGAAAATATCAAACCAGTTCACACCGCGCACCGAAGGTATCTTGTCTGTCTTCTTAGTTTCTTTTGCCAATTTCTCATCAATTGGTATCATCGCTGGTGCGATTAAAGGCCTGAATTCTCAGCAAGGCGATATTGTGTCTCGATTTGGCTTAAAGCTTTTGTATGGTGCGACATTGGTCAGTTTATTGTCGGCGGCGGTCGCTGGATTGGTACTCAACTAATAAAAAAACCTGAACCGCCGACTGGCGGTTCAGGGGATAGACATCTTTCAATATCAATGTGATTGAGGTGTTATCTCTCTCATTATTTTTCTGATTTTACGCCAGCTTCTTGCTGGCCTTCAGCAATAAAGTCAGGATTAATCACTTCAGGATCGTGATTCGACTGTTTACCGGATAAAATAGTCCAACACGAGATAAACAGTGCGGCAATCAATGGCCCAATAACGAAGCCGTTAATACCAAATAACTCCATGCCACCCAATGTGGTAATCAAGATAAGATAGTCCGGCATACGCGTATCTTTTCCGACCAACAATGGCCTAAGAATATTATCCACCAAGCCAATCACTACCACAAAAAAGACAATCAGGAAAATCGCCTTCCACAAGGGGCCGGCAATCAAAAAATACAGTGCAACTGGCAACCAGATGATGGCAGAGCCCACTGCCGGGATCAGGGATAAAAAGGCCATTAATGCGCCCCATAAGATACTACCCTCGATGCCAACTAAGACAAAAGCAATCCCCCCTAGCGCGCCTTGCACCAGCGCAACCACAACCGTCCCTTTGACCGTGGCTTTAGAGACCGCGGCAAATTTTAGCAGTAAATGGTGTTTCACCTGATCAGTCAGTGGCAGGACATCCAATAATAAACCGACAAGATAAGAGCCATCTTTCAGTAAAAAGAACAGTAAATACAGCATAATACCGAAGCCGACGGTAAAACTGAATGTGCCTTGTCCAATATGTAATGCACTGCTGGCCAAGGTATGGCTGCCCTGCATAGCAAAACCTGATAATTTACGTTGTAGGTTGTCGACTTGGGTCAAATCATATTTATCCAGATATTGTTGAATAAACACTGGCATATGATGAAGCACTTCAGTAATACTGGTGATTAAACCATCACGATTTTGCGAGATAGCCTCATATAGTTGGTTGCCCTCATACGCCAGTGACGTCATCACCACTAACAACGGAATAAAAACAATCAAACAAATAATCAGTAATGTCACCAAGGCAGCCAGACCATGACGATCACCAAACCAGCGTTTTAGGATAGTTTTGAAGGGGTAGAACATCACTGCCAAAATGATAGCCCAAAAAATGGAGGAGTACCATGCCTTCAGTACTAGCACAAAGGCTAAGGTGCTTAGCATGAGTATTAATAAAAAAAAACCTTCACTGATGCCCTTAATTCGCATGCATTCTCTTCTCTTTTAAAATGAAGTCCATCACCCAAGGTGGGATAGACACTAAGCCAGTGGGATACTCTTATAGTTAAAAGAGCTCATAAGCGCAACTGGTGCAACAAAATAAAAATATATGACGGGTGGAACGGGCAGATCGCTGCTGTTATCTCAGCTTTGGGATAAATAAAGGAAGAAGTTGATATAAGGTTGACTTGATAAGTGGTGGAGATAAGCGGGATCGAACCGCTGACCTCTTGCATGCCATGCAAGCGCTCTCCCAGCTGAGCTATACCCCCACATTGGGAATGTTTTTCAAAACAACAGTTAGATATTGGTGGAGCTAAGCGGGATCGAACCGCTGACCTCTTGCATGCCATGCAAGCGCTCTCCCAGCTGAGCTATAGCCCCATTTTGAAAAACCATCGACCTTGTCGACGAGGTGCATATTATGTAAGGAAAGGATTGCTGTCAACGCCAAATTTAAATTCCTCGCTTGATCGCTGAAAAAGCATCCAGATAAAATTCCTCGCTTGATCACTGAAATGGCATCCAGATACAGTAACAATATATCTTTCACCGCCTGATATTGGTCTGATTCTAGCTTATTTCCCCATTATTTTACTTTTTTAATAATAAATGAAATTTTTTAGGCTTATTAGTCTTTCCTTTTTTGTAGGTTCACGTTACCTTTTTATCTTACTGGTTATTGTTAAATAATCTACTATTAAGGAAACACTGTGAAAAGGGAAGACACTGTGAAAAAGGAATGGATGACACCCGATGAATTAGCCCAGCTAACCGGATATAGTCGACAAACCATTAATAAATGGATTAAGCGGCAAGGATGGATTACCTCACCGAAACCTGGTGTTCAGGGAGGTAAAGCAAGGTTAATTCATATCGATAATGAAGTAGAAGAATTTCTACAATCTGTAAGCCATATTTCTGAACCCATTGCAAAATATGGCAGAGAGCAGGATCCTTTATGTCAATTATTGATGAATTCTCTGGAGCAAATGTCAGCATCAGAAAAACAACAACTTATGGCGATATTATTACGAGATGGAATAAAGGGATTGTTAAAACGGCTTAATATCGATGATAAAAAAGATTAATACCGACAGCGTATAAAACTGCCGGCATGCTATTTTTAGCTGGCTGATTCGCGGACAGTGATATAATCCAGAGCCTGCTTAATACGTGCTAGGGTTCTGGTTTGACCAATAGCTTCTAAAGTCACATCAAGGGCAGGCGATTGACCTGCCCCAGTGACCGCAACACGAAGTGGCATACCAATTTTCCCCATGCCCACCTCCAATTCATCTGCACTCTGCTGGATCACATGATGAATGTTCGTCGCCTTCCAGTCGCTAAGCGCGGCCAATTTAGCCAACACGTATTCAAGCGGTTTATAAGCAACGGGGCGCAGATGCTTTTTAGCAGCATCAGCATCGAATTGCTGAAAATCTTCATAAAAATAGCGGCAAGTGGTCGCCATGTCTTTTAATGTTTTACAACGTTCACCCAGTAATTTAACCAATTGGCAAAGTTGTGGCCCCTTTGTTGTATCAATATTTTGTTGTTCAATATGCCATTTTAAATGTGTTGCGACATATTCTGCAGGCAAAGTGGTTATATAATGATGGTTTAACCAAAGTAGCTTCTCCGTATTAAATGCACTCGCTGATTTACTCACTGCATCAAGGTTAAATAAATTTATCATTTCATCGATGCTAAATATTTCCTGATCCCCATGAGACCAGCCTAAACGAACTAAATAATTTAAAACAGCTTCTGGTAAAAAACCATCATCACGATATTGCATCACACTGACAGCACCATGCCTTTTAGATAATTTTTTACCATCATCGCCAAGGATCATAGAAACATGGGCATATTGAGGAACCTCCGCGCCAATGGCTTTAAGTATATTTATTTGCCGTGGCGTATTATTAATATGATCCTCACCGCGTATCACATGAGTTATTTGCATATCCCAATCATCGATCACAACGCAAAAGTTATAGGTTGGCGATCCATCAGTACGTCGAATAATTAAGTCATCTAATTCTTGATTACTGAACTCAATTGGCCCACGAATACGGTCATTGAAAATAACCGAGCCCTGTTGAGGATTACGGAAACGAACCACATGAGGTTGATCCTTGCTGTGTTGATGCTGGCTATCACGGCAACAACCATCATAACGTGGCTTTTGATTATTTTGCATTTGACTTTCACGCAACTGCTCCAAGCGCTCTCTTGAGCAATAACATTGATAAGCAGTACCTGCCTCCAACATTTGGTCGATCACCGCATTGTAACGATCAAAGCGTTGGGTCTGGAAATAAGGGCCTTCATTCCAATCCAGATTCAGCCAGTTCATCCCATCCATAATGGCTTCAATGGCTTCTGGAGTAGAACGTTCCAGATCCGTATCCTCAATTCGTAATACAAACTCCCCTTGGTTATGGCGAGCGAATAGCCAAGAATAAAGTGCGGTTCTCGCACCACCAACATGAAGATAGCCAGTTGGGCTTGGTGCAAAGCGGGTTTTGATTTTCATTAACAGGGCCTTTTACAATACGTCTATCATGGAAGAGATAGAACGGTTTATTCATTTAATATACCTACCATTTTACCAGTTGTCGGCTAATCCTCAATCCTCTGCAGTCGTATTTAGCCAATAATAACCAATAAAATAATGTGCCTCATTTTGCTTAACAGCCCAACACTGTGGCTATTTTTAGAGCGAACACACCTTTTATGTAATAAATTTATTGACTCAATTCGCAGTATCCCTATAATGCCACTCCATCAAAGCGGGGGTGATTAGCTCAGTTGGTAGAGCATCTCCCTTACAAGGAGGGGGTCGGCGGTTCGAATCCGTCATCACCCACCAGATCAGGTTATCACGTATTACCGCTTGAAGTGGGTGATTAGCTCAGTTGGTAGAGCATCTCCCTTACAAGGAGGGGGTCGGCGGTTCGAATCCGTCATCACCCACCACTTCGGGTCGTTAGCTCAGTCGGTAGAGCAGTTGACTTTTAATCAATTGGTCGCAGGTTCGAATCCTGCACGACCCACCATCATTTCTATCCCAGCTATCCAATCTGATTTTCATCTTTGTTTAAACTCATTATCCAGTCTAACTTTTCTTCCTGCTATCAATCCATCTCAATACTGACTTATCATCGCACCAAACTGATATTCTAATTTATTTTCAGCCAAGATTAGCGCAAAATAGCCGTTTTATAATACTGCGGATTTGGATAATGAAATTTTTACGTCTAGACCCTATGATGTTGTGTCTATTGACCACCGTCTTGCTGGCCACCTTTTTTCCTGCAACGGGTCATTTTATCCCATTGTTTCATTGGTTAACCACCGCCGCCATTGCTTTATTGTTTTTTATGCACGGTGCAAAACTTTCACGTGAAAAGATTATTGCAGGCAGCAGTCATTGGCGATTACACCTGTGGATCATGTGCAGTACCTTTGTTTTGTTCCCAGCAATTGGGCTGTTTTTAGCATGGTGGCACCCTTTACCAGTCAGTCATGATATTTACACAGGTATTATTTATTTGACCATTTTACCTGCGACTGTCCAATCTGCTATCGCCTTTACATCTATCGCTGGAGGCAATGTTGCCGCCGCCATCTGCAGTGCTTCTGCCTCTAGCCTATTGGGTGTTTTTCTCTCGCCTCTACTGGCAAATATGGTCATGAATGTTCACAGCCAAGGTCACAGTAACGGACTGGAACAAATAGGCGCCATTATGCTACAACTGTTAGTCCCCTTTTTACTTGGCCATTTCTCCCAACGCTGGATCGGGGGCTGGGTAGACAAGCATAAAGCGATGATTGGTAAAACAGATCAAACATCCATTTTATTGGTCGTGTATTCTGCTTTTAGCGAAGCCGTGGTCAATGGTATTTGGCACAAAGTTGGCCCTGCAACGCTGATGTGGATCTTAATCGCTTGTCTTGCTATGTTGGCCATTGTGATAGTGATAAACCTCGCAGTCGCTCGAATGTTTGGCTTTAGTCGTGCCGATGAAATTACTATTTTATTTTGTGGCTCGAAGAAAAGTCTGGCTAACGGTGTGCCAATGGCCAATATTCTATTTCCAGCCAGTGCGGTTGGGATTATTGTGCTACCCCTGATGATTTTTCACCAAGTGCAATTAATGCTCTGCTCATGGTTAGCGCAACGCTATAAACAACATAGCGAAAAGTAACACCGTTCGCCAACCCTGACCTTGACGCGCATAGCTTGATTGGATGAGGAGATGATGATCCTGACTGGTGATAATCAAAAAGCGAGAGCCACCTGCTAAAATGACACGACAGGGGATTAAATTAGCCTAACCACGATGCGGTGAAAGTGGGTCTTATCCTGTTTGCTCAGTCAGCATCACGCTTTATTTTAACAGCTGAAAGCGGCTTGATGGTTATCCCCCCATCGACTCAAGGTACGGAGTCAATGGGGAGTAACGGCAGGAGTACCCCGTCAACCCTGTCTAACCTGTTTTGTCAGCTGACTTGCCTTTCAAAGGCGTAATCAATCCTTGTAGCCCTTCTATTTTTATCGCTAACGCCACTTGTAATAACTGACCAAGTTCACCATCAGGAAACTGATCGTTGCGGGCAAACCATAATAGGTATTCTTCAGGTAAATCAATGAGCAATCGCCCTTGATAGCGGCCAAAAGGCATCGGCATCGTTGCCAGTTTCACTAGACTCTGCCTATTCATGGCAGGACGCCAGATAATTGTAAAAATTGCTGCTCATCGATAATTTCAATGCCCAAGGCTTCAGCCTTTTCACGCTTGGAGCCAGCAGCCTCACCAGCTATCACTAAATCTGTTTTACTTGACACACTGCCTGTCACTTTCGCCCCCAGTTGTAACAAACGCTGTTTCGCTTCATCTCGAGTTAATTGGTACAGAGTTCCTGTTAATACGACAATTTTATCGGTAAAATAGTTATCCACTTTATCATTTTCCGTGTCTGCAACAACCGGCCAATGGATACCAATATCACCAATTAACTCCTCAATGACCGCTCGATTACTAGGCTCAGCCATAAAATGGTGAAGATGATTTGCGACAATGGGGCCAATATCTGCAACCTCAATTAACTGCTCTAAACTGGCTGACATCAATGCCGATAAATCACCAAAGTGATTAGCCAAATTCAGCGCTGTCGCCTCCCCAACTTCGCGAATACCCAGCGCATAAAGAAAACGTGCCAAAGTGGTCTTTTTCGATTTTTGCAGGGCATCTAGGAGATTTTGTGCTGATTTTTTGCCCATCCGCTCCATGCCGCAGAGGGTAGTCAGTGATAAACGGAATAAATCGGCGGGGGTCGCAACATACTCTTTATCAACCAATTGATCGATTAACTTAACACCCAACCCTTCAACATCCAAGCCACGCCGAGAAACAAAATGCTTCAGTGCTTCTTTACGTTGGGCAGCACAAATCAGTCCCCCAGTACAACGACTCACCGCTTCACCTTCGACCCGCTCAATCTCAGAATCGCACACAGGGCAACGTAAGGGAAAGGTAATCGCTTGGGTATGCTCAGGCCGCTCAGATAACACCACATTGACAATTTGCGGGATCACATCACCTGCACGACGAATCACAACCTTATCGCCGATCCGCACACCAAGGCGAGCAATTTCATCCGCATTATGTAAGGTCGCATTACTGACGACAACCCCTGCAACCAGAACGGGTTCGAGTCTGGCGACAGGGGTTATGGCTCCTGTCCGCCCAACCTGAAATTCAACTGAACGTATCTGGGTTAATTGTTCTTGAGCCGGAAATTTGAATGCCGTCGCCCAACGTGGAGAGCGAGCAACAAAGCCTAATTGCTGCTGCTGCTGAATCGCATTAACCTTAACCACAACACCATCAATATCAAAGCCCAATGACGGCCTCAGTAAATTGATATGCTGATAAAAGTCCAATACCTGTTGTGCATCTTGACATAATTTCGCATAGTTATTAATAGGCAATCCCCATGCTTTCAGCTGGTACAAGCGTTGTAAATGTCCCTCTGCTAAGGGCTTCCCTTCGTAAACACCAATCCCATAGCAATAAAAACTGAGCCGCCGTTGACTGGTAATGGCTGGATCCAATTGACGTAAGGATCCAGCTGCCGCATTACGTGGATTAGCAAACAACTTACCGCCTTTTTCCCTCGCGGTCTGATTTAAGCGCTCAAAATCGTGCTGACGCATAAAGACTTCACCACGAACTTCCAGCCTATCAGGGATTGCATCACCTCGTAAACGCAAGGGAATTGAAGGGATGGTTCGTATATTCTGCGTAATGTTTTCACCGCTTTGACCATCACCTCGTGTGGCCGCTTGAACCAATTCGCCGTCAACATACAACAAACTGACGGCTAATCCATCCAACTTCAGTTCAGCACAATACTCAATTGCCGTGTCAACGCTAAGTCGTTCTCTGACTCGCTGCTCAAAAGCCAAAAAACTCGCTGAATCAAAGACGTTGTCTAAAGAAAGCATTGGGATCTGATGGGCGACGGTCTCAAAAGCCGTTAAGGGAGCAGCCCCCACTCGCTGCGTCGGCGAGTCATCAGTGATCAATTCAGGATGCTGCTGCTCGAGCTGCTTAAGCTGCTGCAGTAAGTCGTCATAATTTGCATCAGGAATTTCCGGTGCATCTTCAACATGGTAAAGATATTCATGGTGACGGATCTGAGTACGTAATTGTTCAATTTGATCATGGATCGTTTTCATCACACCTATCCCAACAAGCCATCCCCCCGACAAGCGGGGGGATGGTTGGTATTCGAATTGATTGCCACTTAAGGTTAGCTGCCCGTAACTTGCCGTATACGTTGTTTGTATTCTTCCATTTTTTGTGGGGTCAGCATATGCCTGAGATCATCAAGCACGACAGCCCCCACATCATCAGCAATACGCTGAGCGGATTGCAGCATCAGTTTAAAATTCTGATGTGCATCACCATAAGAAGGCACCATCATAAACAGGGAAATCCCTGGCGTCGTAAAATCCGTCATCTTTTCTGGTGAGAAAGATCCCGGTTTCACCATATTAGCTAAGCTGAATAACACCGGCCCACTGCCAGACGGATTAAGATGACGGTGGAAAATCTGCATTTCACCAAATTGGAATCCAGCTTGTAGGATCGCTTGCAATAAGGCGTCACCTGCAATCAGTTCCCCATTATGACCTGCAACATGCAAGACCAAGACCGTTTCTTTTAATAACTCAGTCTTTTGCGAGTTGGTATCCTGAGTTTTCTCTGAAGACTCGTGGGCCACTGGTGACTGGGCAGGATCAGACACGGGATCGTCATGAGAGACAGGCTGAACAGCCAGCGCGTGCGATGCGTCCGGTTGCGTTTGTGTCTCGACGGGTGTGGAAACCGGCTGTGTTTGACCACGATCAGAGAGCGAAACCCTATCAACCTCACGCTCCGCCTCACCAAACCGAGGGGATTGCTCACTGGGCTGGGTTGCCATAACAGGAGCTTGCGGCGACATGCCAGAGCGACTCGGCGTCTCATCCCTCAGCAAGGGATCAGTAAAGTGAGCCGGTTTGTCGCTGACTGCTGCCGCATCCTGACGTGGTATCGCATCGTTCAAGGGTCCCTCAGTCACTGTTGTCTTTTTCAAATCGGGTGTCCGGTTAACCTCACGCTCATTTTCTGTCATTTCAGAATAACGAATATTTTTGTGGGGCCGATCACGGAATACAGACGAGCGTTCTTTACGACTGGTCCATAAACCATGAATAACTAAGGCGACGATCGCTATCGCACCAATGATCAGTAAGATAAGACGCAAATCTTGCATCGTGATATTCTCTGTTGAACCAATGTCTTGCCTCAAAAAAGGCACCGATACTATTAAATGTATTGTCGCAAAGGCAGAAGTGCAAGTCGAGATCCCACTTTCAGACCTATTATTACATTTATTAACACGACCTGATGTATTTTCGTACAAATATAACACCGATCGTGCCATTATCAGGATATTATAACCTTTTTATCTCCGAGAATATAACGATGATTAACCCGCGTAAAAGGAAGGGCCATGACTATCATGACGGTTTTTATTATTTTCGTCAGGGCTACCGGTTACTGAACTTACCCGGTGTACGCAGCTATGCTATTGTACCACTGATAATCAATGTGTTACTTCTTAGTGGTGCTTTTTATTGGCTGTACTCTATGTTACAACAACAGATCCCTATGTGGCTCAGTCACCTGCCCGCTAGTCTACATTGGTTATATTATGTTTTTTGGCCCTTGGCGGTGCTATCTCTATTTATTATTTTTGGCTATTTTTTTTCCACCCTCGCTAACTTAGTGGCGGCCCCTTTCTGCGGTTTATTGGCGGAGCGCGTTGAGCAACACCTCACAGGACATGCATTACCAGACACGTCATGGTTTGCATTAATTAAGGATCTGCCCAGGATTATGCGCCGAGAATGGCAGAAATTAGCTTACTACTTACCTCGAGTCATGGGATTACTTTTACTGCATTTTGTGCCGGTTATCGGACCGCTGCTCTCGCCACTACTTTGGTTACTGTTCGGCGCCTGGATGATGGCGATTCAATATTGTGACTATCCATTTGACAACCATCGAGTTAATTTTTCAGTAATGCGTCACACTTTACGAAAAGATCGACTGTTACACTTCCAATTCGGAGGAATGGTGAGTTTATTTACCCTTATTCCGATAGTCAATCTAACCATTATGGCTGCGGCTGTCTGTGGTGCGACAGCGATTTGGGTCGATCGCTATCGTGAAACATCCCCGGCGGGAATCACGGCTTCTCATGTGGATGAAAAACTCGGCTAATATCACTCGCTTAGCTTGCATTGTTAATGGGGTGTTATTGCCTGTAGGCATATAATATATCAATTATTTACTTCACAGATGAACCGGTTGCAGTCACCTTATCATGACGACCTCTTTCTTATTTTAAGGACAGCCCATGAGTAAAATTTACGAAGATAACTCGCTGACCATTGGTAATACACCACTTGTCAGACTCAACCGAATCGGAAACGGGCGGATCCTTGCAAAAATCGAGTCACGCAATCCCAGTTTTAGTGTCAAGTGTCGAATTGGCGCCAATATGATCTGGGAAGCAGAAAAATCGGGACAGCTCAAAGCGGGAATTGAATTAGTTGAGCCAACCAGTGGCAATACGGGGATTGCTCTTGCTTATGTGGCAGCCGCACGCGGCTATAAACTCACCCTAACAATGCCAGATACCATGTCCATTGAAAGGCGTAAATTACTCAAAGCATTAGGTGCCAATCTGGTTTTGACCGATGGGACTAGAGGAATGAAAGGCGCAATTTCAGCCGCAGAAGATATCGTTGCCTCAGCACCTAAAGACTATCTGATGTTACAGCAATTCAGTAATCCGGCAAATCCGGCGATCCATGAAAAAACCACCGGCCCTGAAATCTGGCAGGCCACTGACGGCAAGCTGGATATCTTCATCAGCGGCGTGGGCACAGGTGGTACCTTGACTGGCACCAGTCGTTATCTAAAAATCACTCAGGGTCTCAGTAAGTTAATAAGTGTTGCTGTCGAACCGAGTTCCTCTGCGGTGATAAGCCAAACCCTTGCTGGCAAAGATATCCAACCCGGTCCCCATAAAATTCAAGGCATTGGAGCGGGTTTTATCCCAGAAAACCTCGATCTTTCCTTGGTTGATCGTGTTGTGACCATTACCAATGAAGAAGCAATTGACTATGCTCGTCTTCTTATGAACCAAGAAGGCATTTTAGCCGGTATCTCTTCCGGTGCCGCGGTTGCGGCGGCAGTGAAGCTGCAACAAGAGCCTGAACTCGCAGATAAAACTATCGTGGTGATCCTGCCTTCATCCGGCGAACGTTACTTGAGTACCCCGCTGTTTGCCGATTTGTTTACGGATAAAGAACTGAAGCCTTAAAATCCGTCTATATACACAATAACAAGCCTAACCGCCATCCTCGCTTTCGGGAAAGCGGTTACTTTGCAGAGAATGCATCGTCAGTGTTAAGCTGTCTCTTTGCTCTGCCTCCGCAGCGCTATCAACCGATTACACCTATCCCCCTATGATCACTTTTATTTATGCTGTCACTTAGGGCATTAAAAATTGCAATGGACAATTAACAGGCCAGTAACCTCTGCGCGTGGTCAGTGTTATCTGTTTTTACTTTTTGTGATCTGAATCTAATTTTTGGCAATTTCTGAATTGCTTTAATGGGCTAAATTCGGTATCAACTTAACCAACATTGGCGGATGTCGCCCTGTCACTGTGGCCAACAACAGCAGACACCTAAATTCCTGTCTGAAAAGGCACTGACAACGATTCTGTTAGCGTGCGTTTTGGTATAATATCTGTTGATATCTATTTTACCCGACGAAATATGAGGGATGAAATTGCCGATAAATATTCAGAACAGTACCTCTCTGAAGCCTGATAACGTTGGGGATAGCTATGTTTCAGCAAGAAGTGACGATTACGACACCAAATGGACTTCATACCCGGCCAGCTGCCTTGTTTGTCAAAGAAGCCAAAGGCTTTGTCTCCGAAATCACCGTCACCTCAAACGGGAAAACCGCATCAGCGAAAAGTCTATTCAAATTGCAGACTCTGGGATTAACCCAAGGCACAGTGATTGTTATCAAGGCTGAAGGTGAAGATGAACAGCAGGCTATTCAGTATCTCGTTCAGCTGCTAGCTGAACTGGAGTAATTTATGCCACTCAGGCATGTCCTTGTTCTGAGCGAAAATATGATAAGGCATTCGACTAAGTGGCCAGCCCTGTGGCAACGGTCAGATACATAGGTGAAGGTAAGGTTATGATTTCAGGAATTCCAGCATCACCCGGTATTGCTTTTGGTAAAGCGTTGTTATTAAAAGAAGAAAAAATTGTTATCAGTAGCAAAAAAATTGCGACTGAGCAGGTCGATGCAGAAATAGCCCGATTTATCGATGGGCGGAGCCAGGCTGCCGCCCAGCTCACGACCATCAGAACCAAAGCGGCTGAAACCTTTGGCGCAGAAAAAGGGGCGATTTTTGATGGTCACATCATGCTGCTTGAAGATGAAGAACTGGAACAAGAGATCCTCGATCTCATTCGCAAACAAAAATTGCCCGCCGATGCGGCTGTGCATGAAGTGATTGAAGATCAAGCCAGTGCCTTAGAAGCGCTGGACGATGAATACTTGAAAGAGCGGGCCAGTGACGTCAGAGATATAGGTAAACGACTGTTACGCAACATTCTTGGCTTAACCATTGTTGATCTCAGCGCCATTGACAGTGAGTCGATTTTAATTGCCCATGACCTGACTCCTTCCGAAACGGCTCAACTCAATCTTGAAAAAGTACTGGGGTTCATCACCGACTTGGGAGGAAGAACGTCCCACACGTCCATTATGGCTCGTTCACTGGAACTGCCCGCCATTGTCGGTACTGGCTCAATAACCAGTCAGGTAAACAGTGGCGATAGGGTGGTACTCGATGCAATCAATAATCGTATCTATATTAATCCAGATCAGGAAACCACACTGGAACTGACTGCATTACAAGCCCATTATCTTGATGAAAAAGCTGAAATGGCTAAACTCAAGGATCTACCAGCAATCACGCTGGATGGGCATCAGGTGGAAGTCTGTGCCAATATTGGTACCGTCCGTGATGTGGCAGGGGCCGAACGCAATGGCGCTGAAGGTGTGGGATTATACCGCACCGAATTCCTGTTTATGGATCGCGAATCACTGCCGACTGAAAAAGAGCAGTTTGAATCCTATAAAGCCGTTGCAGAAGGCATGGGTTCCCAAGCTGTCATTATTCGTACCATGGATATTGGGGGCGATAAAGATTTACCCTACATGAACTTACCGAAAGAAGATAACCCTTTTCTCGGTTGGCGTGCAATTCGAATTTGTTTGGATCGCAAAGATATCTTACACACTCAGTTACGTGCCATCTTACGTGCCTCAATATTTGGTAAATTACGCATTATGTTTCCGATGGTGACTTCGGTTGAAGAAGTCCGTCTCCTCAAAGCCGAATTGGCGTATCTAAAACAACAGTTACAGACAGAGGATGTGGCTTTTGATCCTAATATTGAGGTCGGTATCATGGTAGAAACCCCTGCCTCCGCCGTGATTGCTCGGCATTTAGCGAAAGAAGTTGACTTTTTTAGCATTGGTACAAATGATTTAACACAGTATACTTTGGCTGTAGATCGAGGTAATGATCGCATCTCTCATCTGTATAATCCAATGAGTCCTTCTGTCTTGACGCTGATTAAACAAGTAATTGATGCATCACATCATGAGGGAAAATGGACGGGAATGTGTGGTGAGTTAGCTGGCGATGAACGTGCTATACTCCTGTTACTAGGAATGGGATTGGATGAATTCAGTATGAGTGCTATCTCCATCCCACGTATCAAAAAAATTATACGCAATACTAATTTTGCGGATGCGAAAAAGCTGGCAGCCCTCGCACTGGAGCTTCCTACCGCCGATGAAGTATTGAAATTGGTAGAACAGTTTATCACTGAGAAAACGTTGTGCTAATCTGTCATTACAGCCTTGCAGTATTTGCTTAGGAGAAGATCATGGGATTGTTTTCTAAAATTTTTGGCGAGAAAGCAGAGAGCGCCTCAGGAACCATCGACATTGTCGCGCCAATGTCTGGAGAAATTGTCAACATTGAAGACGTGCCTGATGTTGTGTTTGCAGAAAAAATTGTGGGTGATGGGGTCGCGATCAAACCTTCGGGCGATAAAATCGTCGCGCCGGTCGATGGTACTATTGGGAAGATTTTTGAAACCAACCATGCGTTTTCAATCGAATCGGAAAATGGCATTGAATTATTCGTGCATTTTGGTATCGATACCGTTGAACTGAAAGGTGAAGGCTTTGAACGTCTCGCAGAGGAAGGCCAGAAAGTTAAAAAAGGTGATCCAGTTTTATCTTTCAACTTATCTGTGCTTGAAGAAAAAGCCAAATCCACCCTCACCCCCATTGTGATATCGAATATGGATGAAATCAAAGAACTGACCAAACTCAGTGGCGCAGTCGAGGCTGGTGTGACACCAATCCTACGCGTACGCCGGTAATTCACCACGAAAAATAAAAGCCACTTTCAAAGAAGGTGGCTTTTGAGTCAACCCATGTAAAAGAGGGAGGTTACCTTTCTCTGGCTATTTGAGCGATGCCATCTGCTGTTCATGCATTTTTTCGTTTTTCATGCTCCCTCACAGACCATCTGCGCATTTTCAGCGTTAGCTGACAGTATCAACAACCTCACTACATGACACAAAGTGATTGCCACATCACGGCTTTATTATCAATAGGAAGCGATTGGAGAGGATGATAAGGCTACAGCCTTTCAATTGGCTCATCCGCATTGCTATCGAGATTTTCGGTGCAATGATAACAACATGATGTCGGTGGCTTGACTTAAGGTATATCTGTAAAGTCCCACCATCTTTATCTCACAAAGCATGCAATTCGACCTATCACGTCCTTACCCCCTTTCTTTTAACATCCCAAAACGGCAGTTTGGCGTCCAAACCATGTGCTATTGGCAATGTAAATAGATCTGTGATGCACTTCTGTCCCACCATGTCAGTTTGTCTCGTTATACTTGTCGTGAGTAAGCCGAGAACTTCTGGCATAGGCCGCCTTCAGGTTATCGCCCAACAAGATCAATCACTCATGATTGAGGTGTAACTTGAGGGATGACAATAAAAAATCGCAGTGAACTGCTGTTTTTTTGATTGTCCCCCTCCCTCAGTCTCTTTTATTGATTGAAGATCCCCGTCGATAGATAACGATCACCGCGATCACAAAGTATGGCGACAACCACGGCGCCGGGATGTGCCGCAGCAATGTTCAGCGCGATATACACTGCGGCTCCAGAGCTGATCCCAGCTAAGATCCCTTCTTTTTGTGCCAATTGACGAGCCATCGACTCAGCCTGATGCTGAGTAACCTCAACAAGGGTATCGATCCATTGCGGTTGATAAATGCCAGGCAAATAATCGGCAGTCCAGCGTCGAATTCCGGCAATTTGACTGCCTTGAGTAGGTTGTAGACCAATGACCTGAATAGCGGGATCACGCTGTTTAAAAAATTTTCCAGCACCACTGATTGTGCCTGTCGTCCCCATACTAGCGACAAAATGGGTTAATTTACCCTGAGTTTGCTGCCAAATTTCTGGGCCTGTGCCGTGATAATGGGCTAATGCATTATCGAGATTATTGAATTGATCTAACATTTTACCTTCGCCATTTGCCACCATCTCTCGTGCTTTATCCCTTGCCCCTTCCATCCCCAATTTTGCATCAACCAAAATTAATTTGGCACCATAGGCTTGAACCGCTGCCTGACGCTCTAAACTCATATTCTCGGTCATTAACAGTGTCAATCGATAGCCTCGGCTTGCCGCCAGCATGGCTAAAGCAATCCCCGTATTGCCACTGGTCGCTTCGATCAAATGATCACCAGTTACGATCTGTTTACGCCGTTCGGCCCCTTCCATCATCGATAAAACGGCACGATCCTTCACCGAGCCGCCAGGATTATTGCCCTCTAATTTTACCAATACCTGACTTCCGTTATCACAAGGCAATGTCTGTAACTGGATCAACGGCGTCTGTCCGACGGTGTGTTGCAATGTTTGCATCGCGTTATCCTGAGCTGATAGTTCAGCCATCTTTCACTGATGATCCCCACCAGCCCTCAAACTAAAATACCGCATCTCTTAGCAGTGTATTGCCCTGATAAGCTCGGCCGCCACGGAAACCGGCATACATGATGCTACCGCGCTGAGGGGCGTGATTAGCAGAATAATATACGGTCATCAATGACAACGATTGTCCTTCTGCTTGAGCGGTAAGCTGCCAGTAGTGCCCTCTGGGCAGAATATCAACGATGCGAACGGCAAGGGGGGTGTGGATTGAAAAAGTATCACTGATCTGAACTTCCCATGGCCTGAGCAGGATATCAACTGGGCCATCTCCCGCCTCCAGTTCACAGTCATTTAAAGGCCACTGATGACCAGCCAGTTGCAGGAATGGCCCGACAATGTGACCATTTAATTGATTCATTTCCCCAATAAATTCCATGACAAATCGACTTTTTGGGGCTTGCCAGACCTGTTGCGGCGCAGACTGCTGCTCAATACGTCCTTGACTCATAACAATGACCTGACTTGCTACTTCCATCGCTTCATCCTGATCATGCGTCACAAACACACTGGTAAACGATAATTCCTCATGCAGTTCTCTTAACCAACGACGTAATTCTTTACGCACCTTGGCATCAAGTGCACCAAAAGGCTCATCCAATAACAGGATCTCCGGTTTAGCAGCCAAGGATCGGGCCAGCGCCACCCGTTGTTTTTGTCCACCAGAGAGGTGAGCAGGATAACGATGAGCATAATTATGTAAATGGACCATTTCTAAAAGATCATTGACGCGTTGCTTTATTACCGCACTCGGCAAACGCTGTTTGGCCGGCAGGACAGACAACGCGAATGCCACGTTATCAAAGACTGTCATATGACGGAATAAGGCGTAATGCTGAAAAACAAAACCCACATGCCGCTTTGCGGCGGGTAAATGGCTAACATCTCGGCCACTGAACAGTATCGTACCGCTATCCTGCTGTTCAAGCCCGGCAATAATACGTAATAGGGTTGTTTTTCCTGATCCGGAAGGCCCAAGAATGGCCAGCATTTCACCAGCAGAAATCGACAAATTGATATCATGTAAAATTTGAGTATCCGCAAATTTTTTATTAATCTTTTGAATATCAATACTCATGGTTGTTTCCACTCTCCCCCTGTGACACGTTGCCGCTGAAGATGCCAGTGCACGATACTTTTTAAAAAGAGTGTGAGTATCGCCATAATTGCTAATAATCCCGCAGCACTAAAAGCACCCACCGTATTATAACTTTGATTTAGCAGTTCGACTTGCAGGGGCAAAGTATAGGTTTCCCCTCGGATCGCGCCAGAGACCACAGACACCGCACCAAATTCACCAATCGCTCTGGCATTCGTTAATACGATGCCGTAAATTAATGCCCAACGAATATTGGGTAAGGTCACTCGCCAAAACATCTGCCAGCCAGTGGCTCCCATTAAAATCGCGGCTTCTTCTTCTTGACTGCCTTGACTTATCATGACAGGAACCAATTCACGCATAATGAAGGGACAGGTGACAAAAATGGTTACCAATACCATACCTGGCCAACTGAACATCAATTCAATCCCATACTGTTCAAGCCAACGTCCACCAAGACCATTTATCCCCCAAAATAAAAGATAGATAAGCCCAACCACCACTGGCGAAATAGCAAACGGAATATCGAATAAAGTCAACAATAATTGACGCCCCGTAAACTGAAAACGGCTGACTAACCACGCTAATAATGTACCAAACACCATGTTTATCGGTACCGTAATTAACGCAATGGTAAAAGTGAGCCAGATAGCATGTCGCATCTCAGGTGAGGCCAGATCCATCAAACTGTGTTGCAGACCTTGGCTCAGTGCCTGCCAGAAAATATATATAAGAGGCACGACGAGAATCAAACTGGATAAACTCACTCCAATTGCAATCAGTAGCAAGCGGATCCAATCTGGGTGAGGTGCATCAGGCTGTACTGCTGCTGTGCGAATTTTCATCATAGCGCACCTACTCTACGTCCCGCGCGACTCTGCAATAAATTAATTATGCCTAACAACAGTAAACAACTGATCATAATCACTGAAGCAATGGCACTGGAGGCAGCAAAATCAAACTCCTGCTGACGAACGAAAATCAGCAAAGAAACCACTTCGGTTTTCCAAGCAATATTACCGGCAATAAAGATAACCGCCCCGAACTCGCCCAAGCTGCGTGTAAAGGACAACGTGGTTCCTGCTAATAACGAGGGCGTCAGCTCAGGTAACACCACCTTCCTAAAACATTGCCAGCGACTGGCCCCTAAGGTGCGGGCCGCTTCTTCATATTCTGGTCCAAGGCTTTCCAGCACCGGCTGTACACTCCGCACAACAAAAGGAATACTGGTGAATGCCATGGCTATTGCGATCCCCGCCCAAGTGAAAGTAATGGTGATCCCATAGTGATGCAACCACTGCCCGTACCAACCGGTGGTTGAAAAGAGATCAGCTAAGGTGAGTCCAGCAACCGCAGTTGGCAAAGCAAAGGGAAGATCGATCAACGAGTCCAACAGATTACGACCAAAAAAACGATAACGCGACAGGATAAAAGCCATTAATAAACCAAAGCAAGCATTAAATAACGAGGCGGCGGCAGCACACAGGATCGTGACTTTATACGCATGCATTAATTGGGGTTGAGTAATGATTTGCCAGTATTGTTCAACGCTCAAGTGACTAAGTTGTAAGATGAGCGCGCTGATCGGCAAAATGATAATCAAACAAGTAAAAAATAGACTGGTGCCTAAACTTAAACCAAAACCAGGCAGCAAATGCCTACGCGTTAATAACCTCATTCGTCATATCCCACTGTTGCCATCCTATTTCAGCTTACAACCCAACGTTCAGTGTCTGTGTGGCATAGGGAAATCCCATGACCTTAATCCTCGTACGCTGCTCTACAGTGTAGGGATAAGCCAGGGCAAAGATATAATGGTTTTATAGATCAATTTGCACTTTTAAAGTATCAAAAGGCATAAGACCGCCCTGTAATTGCGCAGATTATGCGTTTCACCGACTGTTCAAACGATTACCTCAGTAATGACCGCGCCTTATGTTTAATAACAACAAACACACTCTCATTAAAAAAAATCAACTGGTTGTAAATTAAAATTAGTACGTGAACCACGTGTAGAATACATAATAACACCTTAACGGCAGGGATCATCGCGCAGTTTGAATAAGATTATAATCCATTTTTTTTAATAAATAGAACAGTGACAGGTCTAGACTGAGTCGATATATTAATCCTCTCTGATAGCCCAGAGATGTCATTATTCTCGCTAATTTAAATCATTTAATCTTATAATTTAGGAGTTCACTATGGCTGAAGTAATTTCTGTATCTAAATGGCAAGGCGATATCGAATGGGATAAAGTAAAAGCAGCTGGAGTAAAATATGCATTTTCTCGCACTGGTGAAGGTGCCACCTATAAAGATCCTTACTTTATTACCAATTTTACTGGTGCAGGTAAAGCCGGTATTGATGCGTGTGCATGGCATCTCTGGCGCGCACTTTCTAGCACGCCTGAACAACAAGAACAATCTATTGTTAACAGCCTGACGAATGTTGGTTTTGCTAAAAACAATAAGTTGGCCATTGTTGTTAGTACCGCAGGGAACGAAAAAGCCACCGCAAAACAAATGGGTGACAACCTCGCTGCACTGCTAGAATTACTTGATAAACATACCTTTTTGAAAAATAACGTGCTGATTAAAACCAATATTGACACATGGAAAAATCACCTTGACCATACTACCCATGCGAATGTCTTTATCAAGCATGAACTGTGGGTGCAGCAGTGGAAAAATACAGGTAAACCTGACGTTCTGACACCATGGGGTGAAAACAAATGGCGTCTATGGGAATTTTCAAAAAGTGGAAAAGTGGATGGTATCAGTGGGGATGTATTAGTAACTCGAATTAATCCTCAACAACCAAAAGACGAATAAAAAAAAGTTAACACTTAAATAATGAGCTACCCCCTAAGGGCAGGGTGTATTTAATGTAAATGACGCATAAATTACAGTATCAAAACCCAATAACAATGAAATTATTGACACTGAAATTTTAATTTACACGAAAATTATCTCCCTGCCTTTTATTATCAATCCAATAAATATGAAGAATAGCGTTTAAAAAATTGAATAAAAAACCAAAAAGGGAATTGAATTGTATTTCAACCCACTTTCAAAAATAAAATAGAAAGAAAAAAACTCTATTTTTGATTAATGAATATAATAGCCATTACCTAACTCAGACCTTTTATGCCTGCATAAATTAAGGAAAATGGCACAGGTAGTTCAAACCGCGCCCACTCTTTTATTGTATTTCAATAGAATAGAAATCATTCTAGTGTGTGTTTACAGTCCTCTCTTCTCTCGAATGAAACAGACTCGCCGAAGCGGATCATTACTCGCTGTCGCTGTCATGAGTTCGTGACCCAACGAAATCCCATATGACTAACCACTGAATCTGTAATAGGTGATAAAATTTGAAGGTAACGGCCAGTATGACAACTTGATTAATGACAGCATGTCCCCGATCCACCTCGGCTATTCGTGATAAACTTACTCTACCTGCGGAGAATATTTAAAGTAAAACTTGCGGCAATTAAGCACCGTCAACGTTCTGACTGCATGACTACTTTTACTCAACGCAAGCCTATTTATGCCAAATAAGGGTTTGCAGTTGCCAATGTTTGAGTAATGTATCAGGTGGCATGATCCCCTCAGGGGTGTGGGACTCCCCCGTATAGACATATTGCACATGTTTGCTGGTAGGAGACGCGCAGACTACATCCTTACTGAATGCCTTCGGTTGACAAACGCCAAACGCTTTGGAATACAGTTCAGAAAATGTTGAGCCTATTTTAACCCCATCCGGACCGACAGCCTCGGGCAGGCTGACCTCAATTTGACTGACCGTCTTTTCACCACGGATAATCAGGCGAACTTTGTCCTCCACCACAGCTTGCCATGAGGTCGTGACCTGGGCTTGATTGCCCTGCTGTATCGACATGACCTGCCGCAAATGATAACGATCACCCAAGGCCTCACTCAGGGGAGCGTATTGCATAGCAGTTTGCCGATTTATTGCTCCCACCCCCTGATCATTAACCTTAAGCTGTCGCGTAAACCAATTTCCCGGCCACAAGACTGCCCAATGGTAAGTCAAGGGATCCCACCAAACCAAGGGCTGAACGGAGGCAGGTTCAACTGCCTTTGCTAACTGGTCCGCCCCCGTCACGCGATTTTCAGCACAACCAACCAATAATGTACTGGTGATAATCAGTAATAACGCTGTTGTTTTCATGCAAAACCCATACAATGGCCATATCCCTACAGGCTAGCTTGAATCATCCCCTGCTGCAAGGCAAGCTTATTGGCTGAAGCAATGTTTCAGTCGTTGGCTGGACATCAACCAGACACAAAACCACAGTTCAAAACCGGCTAATATCAGAGGTAAAGGGGTTTGTTGCAATCTGACTAAGGTCAACGTCATCCCTGTCAATAAGAGGGAGAAGAAAGCAGACAAAAAGACTATCCCGCGCCATACCCACCATAATGTCGAGAGACGGTGACGGTGCCCGTATAATAACATCCCCAATATCGAAGCGCAGCCTTGAATAAGACCTAGCCAAAAAGTAGCGGGTTGCGGATAAAACAGATGCAGTAATGTGTCTCCCTGCCCCCGAGACACGGCGGCAATAATCAGTAACCACCAAGTTCGAGATTGGATCAGTAAGGCAAACCAAAACAAGCTAGGTGCCCTCAGTTGACCATGGTGATCATAATCTTCAGGTCGATACGTTTGTTTTATTTTCATCGCTAACAATCAATGATGATTTATCCCACTCAACTAAAAATTACCGCGATTCGCATCAACCACCTTGAACCACACTAAAACTTGGATCTGACTCGCCAGTCAGACTCAGCTATCTTGGTCATTTAGAAGTTGTTTTTGCATGACCAAGGTGTCCACAATGTCATAATTGAGTTTTTGATAAAAACCAATCAGCAGATCGGCCTCTTCATCCAATTCTAAGGTTAATTTACTACAACCTAACGCTTTTAATTTTTTTTCTAATCGATTAAGCAGCGCATTTCCGACGCCGCGACCCCGGTACTCCGGATGTACAGCTAAGTAGTAAAGGCTCGCTCTTAAGCCATCATAGCCTCCCATCACGGTCCCAACAATTTCACCAGCCAACTCCGCCACGAGAAATAATTCGGGATGATGACGAAGTTTACGCTCAATATCCAATTCAGGATCGGCGCTGACGGTAATCGAGTCACAGCGCTCCCATAATGTCAGTACTTCTTCTATTTCATCCGAACGAAAGATACGTATCTCCATCCGTTAAATCCTCTTTTATCATTGAAATGATCTTAAAAAAACCAGCTATTATCACTGATGTAACGGTTTGTCGCTATGATTTGCCTTTGAAAAACAATGTAATAATCATTCACTCGCAAAATTATCAATGTTACGCTATAACATATTCAACTCTCGTTCATCCTGTACCGTCGGATCGGCCATGAAAACATTAAAACCGTTGAAAAATTTGGTAAGTCGCCGTCAACTTATTTTATCAGGACTGGCTCTCGCTGTGCTTTCCCCTCAAGGCGTCAGTGCCCGCGAGCATCTTATCAACAAACCCGCCGATAGCTCACAAAAAAAAATGACTAAAAAACAGCATAGCGGCAAATATATTGTAATGCTTGATCCCGGCCATGGTGGCATCGACTCCGGTGCCCTCGGGCAACATGGCTCCATGGAAAAACATGTTGTACTGGATATTGCGGGCAGAATACAGCAGCGCCTCAATCAACATCCTTTCATTGAAGCCCGCTTAACACGCGAAACTGATCACTTTATCCCCTTGTATCAACGAGTCGAAATCGCACATCAGCATGGTGCATCCTTATTTATGTCCATTCATGCCGATGGTTACACGTCACCTGATGCACATGGTGCCTCGGTATTTGCCTTATCTAATCGAGGGGCCAGCAGTGCCATGGCACGTTACCTTTCTAACCGAGAAAATGCGGCAGATAAAATTGCAGGGATTGAAGCCACAAACCAAGATCACTATTTACAACAAATCCTGTTCGACCTCGTGCAAACTGATACGATAAAAAATAGCCTGACGCTCGGAAAACATGTGTTGGACAAAATAAAACCGATTCACCATTTACATAGTCAACATACCGAACAGGCTGCGTTTGCTGTCTTAAAATCACCGTCAATTCCTTCAGTATTGGTCGAAACCTCATTTATTACCAATCCGGCTGAAGAAAAATTATTAGGTACATCGGTTTTCAGGAATCACATTGCCGCCGCAATCTCGGACGGTATCATTAACTTTTTTAATCAACAGAACAATCGTGCCCGAAGTCAGTTATAATTGTTCTATGTCTCCTAACTGAAGTAGCCATTATGAGCCAACCTGATACCGCAATAATCAAAAAATTTCTCATGGATTTGCAGGATCAAATATGTCAACAGCTTGCTGAGGCTGATGGCAAAGCCACCTTCAAGGAGGATCGCTGGCAGCGTGAAAGTGGCGGCGGTGGGCGAACTCGACTATTAAGCCAAGGTGCCGTTTTTGAACAAGCTGGTGTTAATTTCTCTTATGTCTATGGTGATGAAATGCCTGCATCAGCCACGGCCCATCGCCCAGAATTAGCAGGTCGCCGCTTTCAAGCGATGGGCGTATCGCTGGTGATCCATCCTCATAATCCTTACGTGCCGACTAGCCATGCCAATGTCCGTTTTTTTATTGCCGAAAAAGACGGGGCGGATCCGGTTTGGTGGTTTGGTGGTGGCTTTGATCTGACCCCATTTTATGGATTTGAACAAGATGCGATTCATTGGCACCAAACCGCCTATGATCTCTGCAAACCTTTTGGTGCGGATATTTATCCCCGTTTTAAAGCGTGGTGTGATGACTATTTTTACCTACGCCACCGTAATGAACAACGCGGTATCGGCGGACTCTTTTTTGATGATCTTAACCAACCTGATTTCGATTATTGTTTTAAGTTAACTCAGGCCGTAGGACAAGGATTTCTGCAGGGCTATCTACCAATCGTCGCTCGCCGCAAGGACACCCCCTACGGTGAGCGAGAAAAACAGTTTCAGCTTTACCGGCGGGGTCGTTATGTCGAATTCAACCTGCTTTGGGATCGTGGCACGCTGTTTGGTATTCAAAGCAGCGGAAGGACAGAATCCATTCTGATGTCAATGCCTCCGTTGGTGCGCTTTGAGTACAACTACCAGCCTGAAGTCGGTTCACCCGAAGCGGAACTTTATCATCATTTTCTTCCCGTTAAGGATTGGCTCAGCACCGAGTATATGAAATAAAAAGGATCTGTAATAACGGTTATCATAGAGGGATCTGATAACCGGTTATCGCACCACGGTGATCATCCCCTGTTTGATATCACATCCCGATCCCCCTGACGATATAACACATTCAATTTTGGCAGGGTACTCTCTTGGATAAAAATCAATTTTTTTCTGCTCGACTGGCGCTGTTCGCTTGTATTACCTGCTCAAGCGTCTTTTGTAACATCACTAAGGCCGCCACAATTCCAGCACAACTGACCACTACCATTGGTCAGAATTATGTCCAAAAAATCTACACAGATAGCCATGCTACTGGTGTTGCGATGGTGATTGTCAGTGGCAATAAGCAATTATTTTTCAGCGCAGGACAAAGTCAGCCTGGTTCCGTGTTTCCGCCTACAAAACATTCTCTTGTTCGTATTGCCTCGCTGACTAAGCTGTTTACCAATGAAGTGATGGTCAAATTAAGTACGGAAAATAAAGTAAAATTAACCGATCCATTGGCAAAATATTTGCGCCATACCCTGCCTATTCCAACCAAATCAGGCCATGCTATCCGACTCATTGATCTGGCAACACATAGCGCAGGATTGCCACGGGAAATGCCAGGAGGAAAAGCACACCGGCCTGTGTTTATCTGGCCAACCGAAAATCAACGGCTGCACTGGATCCAGCATACTCAGCTGAAATCAGTGCCCGGGGCTGTCGCCTCGTATTCGAATATTGGCTATGATTTGCTGGCCGACGCGCTGCAAAATGCCGCGGGCATGCCTTGGAGCCAATTGCTCAAAAAACAAGTGACTCAACCGTTACAAATGCACGATACGACTTACCAGCCTACGGCGGAACAATGTGCTAGATTGCTGATCCCTCGACACAGTTCGAGCCCTTGTCTGACCACCAAAGCCGCCATCGGCAGTGGCGGTCTGTATTCGACTCCCGATGATATGGGGCGTTGGCTACAGCAATTTTTACCGGCCTCCGTCAATTATTCCCCACTGTCGGCACAACTGATCAGACCCATCTACCGTCGAGACCAATTGGTGGCAGTCAGAGGAATGGATGTGGCGGGCCATGCTGACGCCTTGGGATTGGGCTGGGTAATGCTCGCGGCTAACGATACGCACCCTGCAATGGTTGAGAAAACAGGTGGGGGCGGTGGGTTTTTCACTTATATCGCCATGGTACCTCAACAAAATATTGCTGTCTTTGTGGCCGTGACCAGAACGTCCGCCAGCAACTTTAGTGCCATGAGTAACAATGTTAACTTACTGGTCACGGAGCTAATTAATAACCGTCCAGGATAAAATCCTGACTGCACATCATTAAAGATGATTAACGCGAGACATTCCTCTCGCAATCAGAGCCAGCCGCTCACGCGGCCGCCCCTGATTATTCGTTACAATAATACATATCAATCGATGTATTAATGTTACACCCTTGCCTAATGGTGTTCGGCTTCAGCCAGACGCCGCACCCGCTTACGCACCTTTAACCACCCCAGTGCCAAAACCAACAGGATGACAGGTAAGGCGGCCACCGTATAAGTCCCATTAGGGTAATCAAACGCCATCATCACCAGCACCAGTGCCAAAAACAATAACGTCAGCCACGAGGTAAATGGCGCACCAGGTAATTTGAAATTGATATCCTCCGCTTTGCCTTCACCAATGGCCTTCCTTAGTTTTAACTGACAGAGCATAATGAAGGCCCAAGAAGATATAATCCCTAATGAAGCAATATTTAGAACAATTTCAAACACTTGCTTTGGGACATAATAGTTAAGCACCACCCCAAAAACATACACAACTAAGGTGGCTAAAATACCCGCATAAGGGACGTGTTGACGACTCATACGCGACATAAATCGAGGGGCAGATCCACCCATTGACATGGACCGCAAGATCCGTCCGGTCGAATACAACCCTGAATTTAAGCTGGATAACGCCGCCGTCAAGACAACCAAATTCATGACTGTTCCCATGTAAGGAACGCCCAATTTACTGAAAAAGGTGACAAATGGGCTTTGCCCTGCTTGATAGGCATTCCAAGGTAATAGCAGGACTAATAAGAGTACCGAACCAACATAAAAAATGCCAATACGCCAGATCACACTGTTAATCGCCTTAGGCACCATAATTTTAGGGTTTTTACACTCCCCCGCCGCGGTTCCCACCAATTCAATCGAGGCGAAAGCAAAAACAACGCCCTGAACCAAGACCAAGGCGACTTTTATGCCATTTGGAAACAGCCCGCCATTATCAGCAATGAGGTGATAGCCCGTACTTTGTCCTTGTGGCAACGTGCCATGCCCAAGAAAGATAAGCCCCACAACTAAGAAAATCACGATGGCGAGCACTTTAATCAGCGAGAACCAAAATTCCATTTCTGCAAACCATTTGACGCCAACCATATTCATGGTTCCCACTAAGGCTAACGCGGCTAAAGCAAAGACCCATTGTGGTACATCAGAAAAGGCTCCCCAGTAATGCATATAAAGTGCAACCGCAGTAATATCAACAATTCCCGTCATTGCCCAGTTAACAAAATACATCCACCCTGCAAAGTACGAGGCTTTTTCACCCATAAATTCACGAGCATAAGAGACAAAACTACCACTGGAAGGGCGATGCAATACCAATTCACCCAAGGCACGCAATATAAAGAAAGAAAAAATACCACAGACGGCATACACCAACGCCAGAGCAGGCCCCGCCATTTGCAGTCGACTACCTGCACCTAAAAATAGGCCCGTCCCTATTGCTCCGCCAATCGCTATCATTTGTACCTGACGATTGCCCATTTCCTTACGGTAACCAGAATCATGAGAATTCAACCACTTTCGCCTGGCAATATTTTTTTCTTCAGCTGTTTTTGTTGTATTCGTTTTCATAATTATCCTGTTTGAAACGCGACTTAACCGTCCACCACACAACCTGTCTGCTGATCAACGAGAGTTTTCGCTGCACATGGCAAAATAGGTAACATGGATCCTACTCGCTAATGACCAAAAGAGTAAAGTCCTGTAAATATTACAAGATGTAACATTTCTGAGTCGTTCAATGTCGCAAATCACTAAGATAATGTTGTAAATAGAGCAAAATCAGACTCTCTTCAAGATCTTAATCACCTCGACGATCTTGCTAATTTTATTAATGTATTTACGAAAACTGAAGATAAATAATTGCAAAACATGATCACCCTCAATATTCACCACGTAATCATGATTTTACTCGCCAATCCCCTGACTTTTTTAGCAGCAAACTGGATAAACCTTATGGTAACAGAGTCATTCTGGTGTTACTTTGTAACTAACACGCTGAAAGTTATATTATTAATTTGCCAAAAGGACAGCAGTTGCATGAGGAACATAACGGCAGAACCGTTGATGCTATACGGGATAAAAAATTGCGATACGGTCAAAAAGGCGCATAAATATTTGTTAATGCACGAATGCAACGTTGATTTTCATGATTTCCGCGCTGAGGGGATTGCATTACCTTGGTTACACCAGTTGGTTACTGCCGTCGGCTTAAGTGCGATGGTCAATACACGCAGTACCACATGGCGAAATCTGTCATCAACAGAGCAGGATGCCATTAATCATCCTGATCTCGCTTTACAATTATTGCAACAGCACCCCACCTTAATCAAACGGCCCATCCTCCAATGGGGTCAACACTTTATCGTTGGTTTTAGCGAAAGTCGCTACACTGACTTACTGCGGGAGATAAAATAATATGCACTGTCCTGTTATCGAACTGACTGAACAATTGATCCGCTGTCCCTCACTTAGCCCTGATGATGCCGGTTGTCAGCGTCTTTTGACAGAACGACTCAAGGCCCATGGATTCACCATCGAACAGATGAATTTTGGTGATACCCTTAATTTTTGGGCAACCCATGGTGAAGGTGAAACCTTGGCTTTTGTCGGTCATACTGATGTTGTTCCTGCTGGCGACTTAACCCAGTGGAGTCATCCACCGTTTGAACCGATTATCCGTGATGGGATGCTGTATGGCCGTGGTGCCGCTGATATGAAAGGATCCGTCGCGGCCATGATTGTTGCGGCTGAACGCTTTGTTGCTAAGCATCCCGATCATAAAGGACGCTTAGCATTTCTGATTACTTCTGATGAAGAAGCCAGTGCGATCGACGGCACAGTGAAAGTAGTAGAACAGTTAATGGCTCGGAATGATCGTATTGATTATTGCCTCGTCGGCGAGCCGTCCAGTACAGCGATCGTTGGTGATATTGTCAAGAATGGCCGACGGGGTTCACTCACCGCCAACTTAACTATCCATGGTACGCAAGGCCATGTTGCTTATCCTGATCGTGCCGATAACCCGGTACATCGCGCCATCCCCGCCCTGCAAGCACTGATCACAACCGAGTGGGATAAAGGCAATGAATTTTTTCCGCCGACCAGCATGCAAATCGCAAATATCAGTGCAGGAACCGGCAGTAATAATGTAATCCCTGGCGACCTGTTTGTTCAGTTTAATTTCCGATTCAGTACGGCACTGACTGATACACAGATCCGGCAGCGAGTCGAAGACTTGTTAAAAAAACATCAGTTACGCTATACATTAAATTGGAATTTATCAGGACTGCCCTTCTTAACCGCCAAAGGTAAACTGATTGATGCAGTAAATAATGTGGTCAGGCACTATAATCATATTGAACCTCAGCTTTTAACCAACGGTGGGACCTCGGATGGTCGTTTTGTGGCCAGAATGGGGGCCCAAGTGGTAGAATTAGGTCCGGTCAATACGACAATTCATAAAATAGATGAATGTATAAAAGCCTCAGACTTGCAATTACTGAGTAAAATGTACCAACGGATAATGGCAGAACTACTCAATTAACACGAGGAATAGGATGACAATATTAAGTGGATACTGGTGGATTATTGTTATCCTGATCATGCCAGCGGTATTATTCAGTGTCTATAAACAAATGAAAAATATCAACATTAAAAATTACATCGACAACAAGCCCACGTTGCCCCCCCATCGGGATAACAATGCCAAATGGGATAATGACGAAGATTAACGTGCACGTTCGGCGAGCTGAGTGATCGGGCTCGCCTCCAGCGCTTTAAGCCACGTTGCGGTTTGTTGGCGTAAGGCACGCAATCGGTCTTTACGGCTGCCTGCCTCTCGCAATTGGCTCTGACTAAGGTAATGCTGCAATAATGGGTAATGCTCGCGATTACCATAATGAGTCCAAATCCGATACAATGCAGGGAAACTTGCGGAAAAGGGTCTGAGATGATGGGCAAAACCGGCAACTTGCTGCCAATCGCCGACATCTGGCGATAGATCTGGCTTGCCCAAGCCCAAGTTATCAGGTTCAGCATCTGTTAATCCAAAATCAAATAACAGGGGCCAGTCCCGTTGCAGATTTCGATGCGCATCCTCACACAGTTGTTGGCCAGCCTCGCTAATCGGATAGAGCGCCATGGCAGCCACTAAACCGCTACTGGCTTCTTTTTGCGTGCCGATCCTGACCAATTTAAATCCACAACGTTGCCAGAACTGACTCAGGACTGGACTGTAACCAAAACTGACAGAGATATAATCCGCCTTTGAACAATCAGTTATCATTTGCCGTACCAATTGTGAAGCCAGTCCTCGCCTACGCCATTGCTCGGCCACAGCCAATCGGCTGATCCTGACTGAATGCAACTGCGCTGCGTGGGGATAGTTGCCATGAGCCGCCAAGGATTGCGCAACCAGATTGCCCTTGGGTCGCCGTCGCCCTTCCCAAATGGCTTGACTCAGCGATGGCTCGAGGCCACCTTCCCTCACCGCCCACAAGGCTGCACAGATCTGGCCTTGGTCACGCCCGCACCAATATTTCATCGCAGGAGCATCCATAAAACGCCGTAAATCTAAAGGCGTTGTCCGATAATGAGCCTCCACCAGTAACTGGTAAAATTGGCGAGCCTCTTGAGGTTGGTGACGCCAGATAGACTGCGATAACGGGTGTCGTGTAATCGGCTTGCCACTCGGCTTGAGGTCATTTTGTGGCAGATCAAGACACAGTAACTTTGCGGTTATTCTTTCTAACGGATCATTCTCAGCAAAACGTAGCGGTTGAGTCAGAGTCAAGTGTTGATATGAAGCCAGCCTAGGCAGAAATTTCAACATAAATCCACGCCCAGTCCCTTCATAACCTTGTACTGTTGTCATCAAAATGCTTAACGGATAGCGCGTAATTAACGCCTCCAATACCGAGGTCGGTAACGCGGCGGCTTCATCAATAATTAAACATTGGCCTGGTGGTGGACTTTCTGCCGCTAATAAGGCGTCTGGCGCGATAAATGTCAAGTGCTCACCTGCAAATTCAGCAAGAACCCGGATCGACACTTTCGCTGGCGCAGTGACTATACAACCGGCCTTTTTAGCCACTAGCATGCCTGCCAATGCAGATTTGCCTCGTCCTCTCGCCGCCGTGATCACCGTAATGCCCTCGGTCAGGGGCAGCAACTGCTGTAATAGCTGGTGCTGTTGTTGATAAGGATTGTGTAACCATCCCAGTCGTGCTTTTGGCTGAGCCAGACGTAATGGGTGATCTTGATACCAGATCAGTGACTCAGGATCCTCAATCAGACTCTGGCGTAGGGTGGCCATAAAATGGGGAGTGGCAATCGGCTGCACTTCATTGATCCAACGTAGGCTATCTCTATCGGGTCGTTCTTCCCATTGTTCAATAGGCGGTAAAGCGAGCAGTAACCAACCGCCTGCGATAATGGTGCCACTCAGTGCCGCAAAAGCTTCGGCATGAAAGCCTTGGCTGGCATCAAAAAAACCATGCTGACACTCTTGGCCGAGAAGGGTTCGGTAGGAAGCGGGGGCATAGACTTCCGTTGAGCAATCATAAGAGTCACTGATAATTAGCCAACGACCGGCGAGGCAGCGCTGCCAATCCGTAAGGATCTGCTGGTGAAAATCTTGGTTGCCACTTAAAACTAGCAGACGTCGGATGCCACTGATTGCCATTGATTGAGTAAAGGCCACCAATGCCTTGTCTTGAGGATAACGCTGCATTATAACGCAGTGCGAGAGAAGGTATCACACTGCGCTAAATCACCGTGCTCAAAACCCCGTTTAAACCACGTGTAGCGTTGCTGCGATGTGCCATGAGTAAAACTGTCAGGCACGACACGGCCTTGACCTTGTTGTTGCAGCTTATCATCACCAATGGCCTGTGCGGCCTGAAGTGCCTGTTGCAAGTCCCCCTGTTCTAGGCGATTCGCTTGCTGCATTTTTTGTCCCCAAATGCCGGCAAAGCAGTCCGCCTGTAACTCTAATCTTACCGAGAGTTGATTACGGCCGACAGGATCCGTCTGTTGCATTTGCTGGCGAACTTTCCCTTCAATACCAAGCAGAGCTTGCACATGGTGTCCAATCTCGTGGGCAATCACATAACCTTGAGCAAATTCACCTCCTGCCCCCAGTTTATGCTGCATTTCATCGTAAAAAGACAAATCAATGTAGACGGTCTTGTCGCTCGGACAATAAAATGGCCCCATCACTGATTGGCCTGTACCACAGCCTGTCCGTGTTGCACCCCGATACATCACTAATTTTGTTGGGGTGTATGTTTGACCCCTTTGCTGAAAAATTTCACGCCAGATGTCTTCCGTAGAGGCTAAGATCACCGAGGTAAATTTTGCAGCTTGGTTGTCTTTCTCTTTATCAATAGTTTGATAAGCGGGCGAGTTAAGTTGGCTTTGGCCACTTCCGCCCAGCAATGGCGTGAGATCGTAGCCATAATACCCCGCCACCACCACCACAATCAGTACCGCAATGCCCGCTTTACCCCGTGGCAGTCTCAGCCCGCCGCTGCCGGTCGGTGAGGGGGGCTGTTCGCGGCGATCTTCTACATTTTCACTTTCTCTTTGTCCCTGCCAGCGCATGAGCGGCCCTCTATCAAATCGTCATATAGGTTAATGATTTTAGATGGACTCAAAACGGATCACCAGTTTTTCTCACCGACGGCAAGGTGATCCCTTTTAATTTGAGAGAAGCAGGAAGGAAGCAGACCTCTCACATGGCCAATAAGGAAAGCGTATCGAAAGTCTGCCAATATCAAATCAGATTAGTCGATGCAAACACCGATACGCTGAGCGACCTGCACATAACATTCAACAACATCGCCTAAGCCTTGGCGGAAACGGTCTTTGTCCATTTTTTGTTTGGTTTTCTTGTCCCATAACCTAGCACCATCAGGTGAAAATTCATCACCTAATATCACTTCACCATGAAACATACCAAATTCAAGTTTGAAATCAACTAAGATAAAACCAGCATCATCAAAAATAGGCGTTAGTACTTTATTCGCGCGAACAGTCAATTCATGCATTCTCTTCAATTGCTCTGCACTTGCCCAACCAAAAGTTTGGCAATATGACTCATTGATCATGGGATCATGCATCGCGTCATTTTTTAAAAAGAGATCAAAGATTGGGGGATTGAGCGCCAAACCTTCTTCAATGCCTAACCGTTTAGCCAAAGAACCCGCACTGTAATTACGTATAACACATTCAACGGGGATCATCTCTAGCTTTTTCACTAGGCATTCGGTATCAGATAACATCTTTTTTGTTTGGGTGGGGATGCCATACGACTCCAATTCCTGCATGATAAAATAATTAAATTTATTATTGATTTTACCCTTGTGCTCAAATTGCTCAATTCGGGCACCATCTCCTGCCGAAGTATCGTCTCTAAATTGAAGAATTAATGATTCTGGATCATCTGTAGTGAATACAGTTTTCGCTTTACCACGATACAGCTCAGACAATTTTTGCATTTATCAACTCCGGACAGGAAATATATATTGATGCGAAAGCTAACTAAAACCAAACAATGCGGATATGCAATCGTTTACTTTATAAAACAGAATAACATAACCCAAAACTAAATCGGAGAAGATAATTTCATCTCCTCCGCGTTGGTTTTACTTAAATGCCGCTTGCAGGGCTGCGATTAGGGCATCATTCTGAGATTGCGTCAGAACATGCCCTTTAGGATCAATAAATTGTAAACTACTGCGATTTTCAAGATCCCCGAGTTGCAATTTATACTTGCCGTTATCTAATCCAGGGTCGGTGACCCGCAGTGTCTTCCAAGTCTCATCATTTGGCGCGGAATAGGTGACTTGAATACTGCCATCGGAGCGATCACTGTCGGTCACTTTCATGCCAATTTTCGCCAATGCATTAGGCAGACGCTGCCACACTTGTGTGAAAGGAGCCCGAATAATCGCATTAGGTAAACCAGTATCATCAGCACCACTCTGCACAATAATCTCAGTTTGACCAGACTGATGATTGGCGGATTTAGCCGCGCTGGCATTCAGTTTATCAGTAATCAGATTGAGTAATTGTGAGGTATAACGTTGCTGCTCTGCCTGACCGGTCACATCTTTACCATCTTGCTGCAACTGCAATAAAGTCACGATAATTTGCTGTCGGCCCGTATAGTGGGTCACTTCGATCTGATAGCGTCCTTGATACTGATGATCTTCATCAGGACGTTGCCATTTAACCCATGTAGTTTTCAGCTGCTTTTTATCGGCATTTTGTTCTGCAATGCCAATTTTTTGCTGGTTGAGGAGATGCAACAGATCCGCAAAACGATCTTGATTATCGTTTAAGGTCAACATGCCTTTACCCGCCAGTATTTGAGTCTGACTGCCGTCCATCAGGGCAAGAGACTGAGCGGGCGGACGAATATCCAGTGCTGTACCTACGCTCCCTTTACTGCTCGCATGGCCAATATCATATTCATTACTCCGTAAGGGCAACACCATGCCTGCAGGCGCAGTTAAATTTTTAAGGGGTTCGGCCTTAATATAGTCAAGATTACCATCCACCTGACGTTTATAGCTTTGATCATGAGAACACGCCGCCAATAAAACAGAGGCAGATAAAAGCGTCAGATTAGCAATTGCAGAAAATTTCACTGAATAAGTCATCACTACTCCCTTGCTTCTTGTAAACCGGCTTTGCTCAATGCTTCAGCAACAACAGTGATCGCGTGTGTTGAAAGCGGTGTCATTGGCAAACGCAGTGTATCACAAGAAATCAATCCCAATTGTTTTGCTGCCCACTTCACTGGGATTGGATTAGGTTCAAAAAATAAATTGTGGTGCAGAGACATCAAATGCTGGTTCAGTTTACGAGCCTGCTTAAAATCTCCTTGTTTGGCTAATTTGCAGATAGCGACCATTTCCGCCGCTGCAATGTTCGCTGTCACAGAGATCACTCCGACACCACCCAATTGCATAAAATCTAATGCAGTCGCATCATCACCACTAAGCAAAATAAAATCATCATCAACCAGAGACTGAATCTGGCTGACCCGGGCAAGATTGCCAGTGGCTTCTTTAATACCAATAATATGATCAACCTGAGCCAGTCGAGCCACGGTTTCAGGTAAAATATCACAGCCGGTACGACCGGGGACATTATACAACATCAGCGGCAAATCGGAACTTTCGGCGATAACCCGATAATGTTGATATAATCCTTCCTGCGAAGGACGGTTGTAATACGGTGCCACACTCAGATACCCCACCACGCCACTTTGGTTAAAGCGTTGTGTCATTGCGACCCCTTCTGCGGTCGCATTGGTGCCAATTCCGGCGATCACAGGGATCCGACCATCAGCCAGTTCTAAGGTGGACATCACAACATCCGCATGTTCATCATGGCTGAGTGTTGCCGATTCACCGGTAGTACCAACAGCGACAAGGGAAGAAGTTCCCGCAGCGACATGATAATCAATTAACTTTTTGAGACTTTTTTTACAAATCTGCCCTTTCTCATCCATCGGTGTGATAAGTGCAACAATACTTCCAGTGAACATAGCTTTCCCCTCTACTCACGATAGTAGCATGGTAAGGTTTACCTGCTATGAAAAGCAAGCTGCCTATCCTGACAATGGATGATCAGCAGTTTTTTTTATATTTAGCAGGCAGGTATTAATAAATATATCAGAAATGGCATGATCACCACCAGTCAGCGCGTCATTCCTTTAGAGCAATCTCACACCAGCCGGCAGGGTTATTGCTCCTCTTCCCCGCTTGTTTGCCCGTCGTCTTGATTTTATCAGTGACTCAGTGAGGATACAGGTCATCGAGGTTATCCACGACACGCGTCGAGAGTCGACGTCGTCTCCCGCCATTCACAAGAGGCTGATTCAGTTAAAATGAGTGCGCTTTAGGGCTGATACAACAAAATTAACTGGCACAACGCTTCTGCTTGATATGTAATAAACATTCTCGACAGTCTAAGCGAATGACAACCTGTTGCCTGGCCTATTACAAAAAATTAAGGCAACGTGTTTTCAGACTTGCTAAATCGAGAATGGATGGTACATCATACGTGAAGCGAATTGGCTGAACCCTGTTAATTCATCCGTACTCGGCGTTACAAAACAGAAAAATAAAGTCATCCTACCCACCTGAAGAAAATCAGGAATGATGAAAACCATAATTGAATTCGGAGATGTTTATGAATCCACTGAAAATCGGTGACGAAGCACCGAAATTTAGTTTGCCCGACCAGGATGGTGAGTTAATTAATTTGACTGACTTTGCTGGAGAACGTGTTTTGATTTACTTCTACCCGAAAGCCATGACACCTGGCTGCACAGTGCAGGCTTGTGGTCTTCGTGACAACATGTCGATATTTAAGCAGGCTGGCGTAGAAGTGTTGGGTATCAGCACGGATAAACCCGAAAAACTTTCGCGTTTTGTTGAGAAAGAGTTACTCAACTTTACTTTATTATCGGACGAAGATCATAAAGTATGCGAACAATTTGGGATTTGGGGTGAAAAAACCTTCATGGGCAAAACTTATGATGGTATCCATCGTATCAGCTTCCTCATTGGAAAAGAGGGTAAAGTTGAGCAGGTTTTTGATGATTTTAAAACAACGAATCACCACGAAATCATTCTTAACTACTTACAAAACAGTTAATCTTAGCCTATCAGCATAACGCCCCTTGTGTCATGCTGTGAAGGGCATACCGGCCTGCTGTGAATTTCCGCAGGCCGCCTTTATGGTATGCGCCGTGGCAAATTCACACTGTCTGAAGTTGAGACATTAGTATAATTCAACGATGTAACCCACAGGAGCGGGGTGTATGACCTTCTCTAGGATACTTGGCTTGAGTGCATGTATGCTGCTAGCAAGTGGCCCGTGTCATGCCTCCGTACTCACTGATAATTTACCTGAAATTGGTACAACTGCCGCATCAACCCTCTCCATTGGTCAAGAATTGCAGATGGGTGACTTTTATGTCAGAGATTTGCGAGGCAATGCTCCTCTCATCACCGATCCCTTACTTAATCGCTATATCAATCAGCTGGGACAACGGTTAGTGAGTCATGCCTTTTCTGTCAGAACGCCCTTTCACTTTTATCTCATGCAAAATGAGGAACTGAATGCATTTGCCTTTTTCGGTGGCAATGTCGTTTTACACTCTTCCCTTTTTGCTTATACGGATAATGAGAGCCAATTAGCTTCGGTCATGGCTCATGAAATCTCCCACGTGACACAGCGGCATCTCGCGCGTGCTATGGAAGATCAAAAACGCAATGCTCCCCTGACTTGGGTTGGCGCTTTAGGATCGATCCTGCTTGCCATGGCCAGCCCTCAGGCGGGAATGGCCGGCTTAGCAGGCACCCTGGCCAGTAACCAGCAGAGCATGATCACGTTCACTCAGCAAAATGAGCAGGAAGCAGACCGCATTGGTCTTCAGGTTTTACAACGCTCGGGATTTGACCCTCAGGCGATGCCTGCCTTTTTACAAAAACTGGCGGATCAAACCCGCTATTCTTCACTCCCACCTGAAATACTGTTAACTCACCCCCTGCCCGACAGTCGTCTGTCTGATACCCGTAATCGGGCCAATCAAATGCCACCTCATCCAGTCAGCTCTTCACTGGATTTTTATCTGGCTAAGGTTCGTGTTTTCAGTTTGGACAGCCCTCAACAACAAAAGCAGCAACTGCACCCCTTATTAATTGAGTATGCCGCAGGCAATCTCAGACAACAATTTGCTGCCAATTATGGGCGAGCCTTAGTGGCACTCAATAATAAACAGTACCAAGAGGCGGAACGGATCATCAAACCGCTGTTGACCCAAAATCCGAACAACCCTTGGTTACTTGATATCATGACTGACATCGATATTTCACTAAAAAAATCAACTCAAGCAGTCAGTCGTTTACAAGGGGTAGCGGATAAAAAAACCGACCCGGTTATTGCAATCAATTTAGCTAATGCCTTGCTAAAAGCCGGTCAGATACAGCAGGCGATTAACCAATTAAATTATTATACTTGGATGTGGCCCGAAGATACCAACGGTTGGGATTTACTGATCGAAGCCAATGGGATGGCGGGTAAAAAAGCGGAACAGCGTTTCGCTCAGGCACAATTACTGGCCTTAACGGGGAAACTGGGGAAAGCGATCCAAGCACTATCCGATGCCAGTAACCTCGCCCCCGCAGGCAGTATGGCTCAGCAACGTTATGACGCAAGAATCGATCAACTGCATCAACTTCAGCAACGTTTTTTACCTTACCAAAGGGGATAATGATGTCAGTCACGCTTTATCACAACTCCCGTTGCTCAACGAGCCGAGCAACACTGCAACTGTTAGTCGAACATGGGCATAATCCGTTGATCATTGATTATTTACGTCACCCTCCCGAGGCGGCAACGCTACAACAGCTGCTCGTCATGTTGGGCTTCAATAGTGCACGTCAATTAATGAGAAAAAAGGAAAGCCTTTATAAAAGCCTACAACTGGACGAGACGACCTTAACCGAACAACAGCTACTGAGTTCAATGGTCAATCATCCCATCCTTATCGAGCGACCGATTGTTGTCTTCGGAACGAAAGCCGTCATTGGTCGGCCACCAGAGCAAGTGTTACGTTTATTTAGCGCAGCGTAGCGGCACAACGCCGCTCAACGTGTGTGAGTGATTACAATTGCAGCGCCTCTTTGACAAACGGAATGGTCAACCTACGTTGAAAGTTAAATGAGGCCTTATCCAGTTTGTCGAGGGTTTCAAATAACGTTCGCATTTCGCGATCTAAGCGCTTTAACAGAAAACGTCCCACGTCTTCTGGTAATTCAAATCCTCGCAATCGAGCCCTCAATTGCAATGCCTGTAATTTTTCGTCGTCATTTAAAGGTTGTAAGCGGTAAGTTTGTCCCCAATCAAGTCGTGAAGCAAGATCGGGCAATTGCAGATCCAGTTGCCGGGGTGGACGATCGGCACTGATCAACAGTGACGCGCCAGTCTGTTCCTTTATCCGATTATAAAGATCAAATAATGCCAGTTCCCAAGCTTCATCGCCAACCACACACTCGATATTATCAATACACAATAATGACAGGTGTTCCATGCCATCCAAGACTTCAGGCGAAAACCAATTGCGTTTATCCAGAGGAACATAGCCCACCGCTTTGCCCTGTGCCGAGACTCGGCTACAGGCAGCGTGCAATAGATGACTCTTACCGCCACCGGTTCTGGACCAGAAATAGATCAATTGGCCTGATTTTGCGGCAAGTGACTGACTAATTGCAGCCAATAGCGCCGTATTTTCACCCGCGACAAAACTGGCGAAGGTTTCATCATCCGGGAGATAAAGCGGCAAAGATAATTGTGCCGGCGTATTCAGAAGCACCTCTGTAATTTTCAACCTCTCTAGCAACTTGCCATATTAACACAATTTATAGCAAAAAATGAACGGGCCGCCTCTGTACAAAAACAAGCCCAACCAAGACGAAGATTAACGGGGGACTTGGATCTTTTCAACCAAGCTAAAAAGTAGACTCATCGAAACGCCAACCACAGTAGCCAAGGTCTTGCCTTTTAACTGGACGGCTCCGAGTTGAAAAGACGCACCACTCACCCCGATGATCAGTACCACCGCTGTCAGGATCAGATTGATAGGCTGGCTGTAATTAACCCTGGACTCGATCAATACTCGGATCCCTGAGGCCGCAATGACACCATAAACTAGTAAGGAAATGCTGCCCATGACCGCGACAGGCACAGCCAAAATGACAGCGGCCAGCTTCCCACAAAATGAGAGAAGGATCGTCATTATAGCTGCCCCTGCTAACACTCACCCACTGTAGACTCGGGTTATGGCCAGTACGCCAATATTTCGCCATAAGTTGTGTTCGGTGCCGAGCCTGCCAATCCTGAGATAACCATAGATACACCATTCGCAAACAGTGACCGGTGTAGTCCCGGATCTTTGAATACATCTTGCCTGACAATACTGGCTGTCACCACTAAATGCCCCATGTGCTCAGCAATCACCACGAATGCGGCTGGCAAAACAGTGAGGATTGCCGTCAATTCAAACCGTGGCGAGTAGAAACTCGGCCAAGCAAACCAAGGCGCTTGTACACTCTGCTGCAGATTAACCATTCCGAATAGAATCGCCACGAGTTAACCGACCAGTAATCCGGCGAGAATCGCGATGAGTGCGATAAAACCCCGAAATAACACAGCGCCAAATACACTGATCGCGAATGTCAACATGGAGACGATGAGGGTATGGTTATCCGTTACCTGCCCAGCTTGTGGTAAGAGTCCAGCCATTTTCGCTGCGACTTGTGCTAATTCAAGACCGATCACCGCCACAATCGCAGCCATTACAGCCAGTGGGAATACCCAATTCAACCCTGCGGTTCAAAGCATCTTGACTAAGAGACCACCGAAGCAAAATAATACGCCACAAACAATCTCCCCCCGAGAGCCAAGTCATAACCTTGAGTAAAGAGCAATAAGACAGGCGAGATAAACGCAAAACGGGATCCCAGATAGGCAGGAATACGCCCTTTGCAAATCCATAAATAGAGCCGTGTTCCACCCCCATTAAACAGCAAGACTGTTGCAGGATTAATATGAAACACTAAAGTAACTAGGACAGTAGAACCAAACATCGCAAACAAATGCTGCATACTCAGTGGTAGTAAACGCTTGATAGGTAGCTTTGCATCAACGGCAACGCTGGGATCTGACATCATTATCTCCACATTCCGATGAATAAAACACAAATACTGCCTAATACCATCTTATTCCTTGGTCAGAATGAGACTGACTTGCTTCTCGTTCAGCGTGTTAATCGCTGCACTTTTTGATTCCCCTCTTCTACGAGGTACCAAAAATTTTATCACCCGCATCCCCTAAACCTGGGATGATGTAGCCTTGTTGATCGAGTCCCTGATCAATGGCCGCCGTATAAAGCTCAATATCGGGGTGAGCTAAGCGCAGCGCCGTGATCCCTTCGGGGGCTGCCACTAAGACCAACACTTTGATCGCGTTGCAGCCGGCTTTCTTTAATAAATCGATGGTCGCTATCATCGATCCCCCTGTCGCCAACATCGGATCAACAATTAATGCCATACGTTCATCAATATTACTGGCTAATTTTTGAAAATAGGGTACAGGCTCAAGGGTTTGCTCATCTCGATAGACCCCCACTACACTGATTTTTGCTGAAGGGACATGTTCCAATACGCCGTCCATCATGCCTAAACCGGCCCGTAAAATTGGGACAACCGTGATTTTTTTACCTTTGATTTGCTCAATATCGACTGCCCCATTCCAGCCTTGGATTGTCACCGTTTCGGTTTCTAAATCGGCAGTGGCTTCATAAGTCAGGAGACTGGCGACTTCAGAAGCTAACTCACGAAAACGTTTGGTACTGATCTCATGCTCACGCATCAAGCCCAATTTATGTTTAACCAAAGGGTGTTTGACTTCAACAATTTTCATTATGTCTTCCTTAAAGCAGCGTCATTCAGCTGCAGTATAATCTTTTTTATCTTAGGATAATACTCTGAGTCTAGGCTTTCGGCAGGCAACACCTCCCCCTCCTTGACCGCTTCCCTACCCTCTAAGACAGAGATCCCTACCGCGTTCAAAACAGAGTCTGACTTACCTCGGCTAGCGGTTTCGTCAGTCGGCCCCGCTGCCTCCGTTTTTTCGGAGGCGAGTTTGGCCTAGCCTGTCACTACCTCGCTGACGTGCTGCGCTCAGATCAGCATGCTTGCGCCATCCACACTCAAGGCACTCACGTCAACCTCGTGATGAATCGTTCTCTTTTGCTGCCTGGCTACAGCAGAGCTAACGCAGGCTGGTTTAAACCCAAGCTATCGCTAGGCGCAGAGCTGCTTACCTGTGTTGCATACTGAAGCTAACTGCACCCCTCCCCCCCGCGCTGATCCAGTATTGAGCAGTTCAAGTCGAATATCCCTCGGTCATTCCGTCCATGCTGTCCTGTCGTGCCTTTGGCTGATTTCGTCCTGTGACTGCCCTTCTAGGCTTCAATGACGATCATCACAGGGGATGGCTGATATGACGATTAGGAGTATGAAGATCGTCTCATCGCGTCTTCACACTCGCTGAGTCTGATAACCTCGCGTTAGTTCCCTGCGTTGAAGACGGCAGCACAACAAACCTGATAAATCCTCAATCACAAGACTCGCAAACGTTTGCTCAGACTGATACAATTAATCAGCTTCCTTAAATACCAATTGCGACTCGCGTGGAGATTGTGCAGTGACCGATAAAAATAGCCTAAGTTACAAAGATGCTGGCGTTGATATTGATGCAGGCAATGCGCTGGTTGAACACATCAAAGGCGTTGTCAAAAAAACCCGCCGTCCTGAAGTCATGGGTGGACTGGGCGGCTTTGGTGCCCTCTGTGCGTTACCACAAAAATACCGTGAGCCCGTCTTGGTGTCAGGTACCGATGGCGTCGGCACCAAACTGCGACTAGCCATGGACTTGGGTCGCCATCAGAGTATTGGTATTGACTTAGTCGCCATGTGTGTCAATGACCTGATTGTTCAGGGTGCCGAACCCTTGTTCTTCCTCGACTACTATGCGACTGGTAAGCTGGATGTCAGTATCGCAGCTTCTGTTATCAGTGGTATTGCCGACGGCTGTGTGCAATCAGGCTGTGCCTTAGTCGGAGGGGAAACCGCTGAAATGCCTGGCATGTACCACGGTGAGGATTATGATGTCGCCGGGTTCTGTGTCGGTGTCGTCGAAAAATCTGAGCTGATTGATGGCAGTAAGGTTCGCGCAGGCGATGTGTTACTGGCCCTGGCTTCCAGTGGCCCTCACTCCAATGGCTATTCTTTAATCAGAAAGGTGCTGGCGATCAGCCAAACGGATCCCGCAACCTACCAGCTCGACAATCAATCGCTGGCAGACCACCTACTGGCGCCAACACGCATCTATGTCAAAAGCGTGTTGCAATTAATTGAACAGGTCGATATTCATGCCCTTTGCCATCTGACAGGTGGCGGATTTTATGAAAATATTCCCCGTGTGCTACCCACCGGAACCCAAGCGGTGATTAATCCGGCTAGCTGGCAATGGCCAGCTGTTTTTAATTGGTTACAACAGACAGGCAATATCAGCCAGTACGAAATGTACCGGACCTTTAACTGTGGCGTCGGCATGGTGATTGCCCTGCCCGCCGACAGCGTGGCCTTCGCGCAACAACTCCTCAGTAAGGCGGGTGAAAAAGCCTGGGTCATCGGTTCAATTGAAGCCACAGAAGGACAACCTCAGGTGGTGTTCCAAACATGCTGAACATGGTTGTGTTAATTTCCGGTAATGGCACAAATCTGCAGGCGATCCTCGACGCTTGCCAATGTGGCTTTTTATCCATCAACATAACCGGCGTTATTAGCAATAATCCCGCCGCGCTCGGCCTGGCCCGGGCGCGGCGGGCAGGTGTTCCAATTTATCCCATTGATGCCGCCACCTTCACCAGTAAACAACACTATGAACTGCACCTCGCACATTTACTTGAACAACTGCAACCTGACCTCGTGGTACTGGCCGGTTATATGCGGATCCTTGGCCCTAAACTGGTCCAGCGTTACCTAGGAAGACTGCTGAATATTCACCCTTCTTTGTTGCCACGCTATCCCGGTTTAGCGACCCATCGAAAAGCACTACAAAATGGCGATGCTTGGCATGGCGCCAGTGTCCACTTTGTCACCGAGCAATTGGATGGCGGCCCGGTTATTTTACAAAGTCGAGTGCCGGTGTTGGCAAACGATGATGAACACTCGTTGGCTGAGCGCGTTCATCAACAAGAACACCGTATTTATCCGCAGGTGATTGGTTGGTTTGCTGAGGGCCGATTGTACTTCAAAGATGATATGGCCTTTTTTGATCATCACCCGCTCCCAGCTTCAGGCATTAGCGTCTCACAAGGGATGTGTCCAATCTCATCTGAGCTTGCCTAGCATGGCTAATCGACCACTAAAAAAGCGATTATTGTGTTGTATCCTAGACAAATTGATTGCAAAGTCGCCATAATGAACAGGATGATGTGAGGGGTGCTCTGCACAAGAGGTCAGAATGGGTTTGGAAAAACTGTATTTAGAAAAAGAGTTGAGCTGGCTTGCGTTTAATGAACGCGTGTTGCAAGAAGCGGCGGATAAAATCAACCCTCTGATTGAGCGAATGCGATTTCTCGGGATCTATTCTAATAATTTGGAAGAGTTTTATAAGGTGCGTTTTGCTGATCTCAAGCGACGGATCCTGATTGGTGAAGAGCAAACGTCCGTCACCGTCCCTCGTCATTTATTAAAAAAAATCCAACAACGCGTTTTAAAAGCCGATCAAGAGTTCGATACCCTCTATAATGATTTATTGCTGGAAATGGCGCGAAATCAGATTTTTCTGATTAATGAGCGTCAACTTTCTCCTAACCAACAAATCTGGCTAAAAGACTATTTCAAACAGGTATTGCGTCCCCATGTCACACCGATTTTAATTAATCCCGATACCGATCTCACTCAGTTTCTGAAGGATGACTATACTTATCTGGCGGTAGAAATCATCAATCAACAGGATACCCGCTACGCATTATTGGAAATTCCTTCCGATAAAATTCCGCGTTTTGTCAATCTTCCGGCAGAGCCACCTCGCCGAAGAAAACCTATCATTTTGCTGGATAACATCATTCGCTTTTGTCTCAATGCCATCTTCAAGGGTTTTTTCGATTATCAGCAACTGAACGCTTATTCGATGAAAATGACACGAGATGCCGAGTATGACTTGGTGACGGAAATGGAATCCAGTTTACTTGAATTGATGTCATCTAGCCTAAAGCAGCGCCTGACTGCTGAACCCGTCAGATTTGTTTATCAGCGTGAAATGCCAACCGAAATGGTTGAATTACTTTGTGCTAAACTGTCGATAACCAGCTCGGACTCCATCTTAGCGGGTGGTCGTTATCACAATTTTAAAGATTTTATTGATTTTCCCAACGTGGATCGGCGTAACCTAGAATATAAACCATTACCTCCCATTCGCCATCAAGGCTTCAACGCTTTTCGTAATGGATTCGATGCGATTCGAGATCGTGATATTCTTCTCTATTATCCCTATCATACCTTTGAGCATGTCTTAGAACTTTTGCGGCAAGCCTCGTTTGATCCCAGTGTGATATCAATAAAAATAAATATTTATCGCGTCGCAAAACATTCTAGGATCATTGAAGCAATGATCCACGCGGCGCATAATGGCAAAAAAGTCTCGGTCGTTGTGGAATTGCAAGCCCGCTTTGATGAAGAGGCCAATATCCACTGGGCAAAACGACTGACAGCCGCAGGTGTGCATGTGATTTTTTCTGCGCCTGGCCTTAAAATTCATGCAAAATTATTTATTATCAGTCGATTAGAAGGTGAGCGTGTGGTACGTTACGCCCACATCGGTACAGGTAATTTTAATGAACGCACCGCACGGACTTATACCGATTACTCATTACTGACGGCTGATCCCCGTATCACCAATGAAGTGAGGCGAGTCTTTAATTTTATAGAAAATCCTTATCGGCCGGTGCATTTTGACTACCTGATGGTTTCACCTCAAAATTCACGGCAACTACTTTATCAGTTAATTGATAATGAAATAGCAAATGCACAACACGGGATTGATGCTAGCATCACGTTAAAAATTAATAATCTCGTTGACGCGGGCTTGATTGATCGCCTGTATACCGCTTCGGGTGTCGGTGTCAAAGTCAATTTATTGGTGAGGGGAATGTGTTCGCTCATCCCTGAGTTACCTGAACTCAGCGAAAATATTCGAATTTACAGTATTCTCGACCGTTTTCTGGAACATGACCGCGTTTACATTTTTGAAAATGCGGGGGATAAAAAAGTCTTCCTTTCCTCTGCTGACTGGATGACCAGAAATATCGATAACCGCATTGAAGTCGGAGTTGTGATTCTTGATCCCAACGTGAAAAGTCAGATATTGGAAATTATTAATATCCTCTTCAGTGATACGATGAAAATGCGTATTATTAATAAAGAACTGAACAACAGCTATCGCCCGCGTGGCAACCGACGTAAAGTCCGTGCCCAATTAGCGATTTATGATTATATTCTACATGCTGAACACCCTGAATAATCTATGTCTAAACCTCTAAAAGAAATGGAAAAACCCCAGGAATTTGCCGCCATTGATCTGGGTTCAAATAGTTTTCATATGGTCATCGCACGCGTGGTTGATGGTGCTTTGCAGGTATTAAGTCGCCTAAAGCAACGTGTGCATCTGGCTGATGCTTTTGATGAAAACTTTATTCTTGGTGAAGAGGGGATCGAACGAGGTTTAAATGCGTTATCCTTATTCGCTGAACGCCTTCAGGGCTTTAATCCTGATAATGTCACAATCGTCGGTACCCATGCTTTGCGTGTGGCCGCCAACGCCGAGGAATTTTTACAACGCGCCGCCTCGGTGATCCCCTATCCCATTGAAATTATTTCAGGTAATGAAGAGGCTAGGCTTATTTTCATGGGAGTAGAACATACTCAACCCGAAAAAGGCCGTAAACTGGTTCTCGATATTGGCGGCGGATCGACAGAATTGGTGATCGGTGAAAATTTTACACCTCACCTTGTCGAAAGTCGTCGTATGGGCTGCGTCAGTTTTAATCGCCTGTATTTTCCTGGTGGGAAAATCAGCGCTGACAATATCCGCCGAGCCAAACTGGCGGCCATCCAGAAACTGGAACCCCTCACTTGGCAATATCGTTTTTATGGATGGGAAGTTGCGGTAGGCACCTCAGGTACCATCAAAGCTGCCTGCGAAATTTTAGCAGAACTTGGCTTTAAAAAACGGGTGATTACCCAAGATGGATTGCACACACTCTGGAAACACATCAGTCAATTCGATACCGTTGCCAACCTAAAATTACCGGGTCTGACCGAAGAGCGTAAACACTTTTTTGTGGCAGGTTTAGCGATTCTGCAAGGCGTCTTTGATTCGTTGCAAATTGAAGCACTCCACTATTCTGACGGCGCATTACGCGAGGGCGTCTTATATGAAATGGAAGGCCGCTTTCGTCATCAAGATATCAGAAAACGTACAGCAGAAAGTCTAGCCAACCACTATGCCATTGATAATGATCAAGCCCATCAAGTCTTAGCCACTACTGAGCACCTTTATACACAGTGGCAACAGCAAAATCCCAAGTTGGTGAATCCTCAATTGCACGCCTTATTAAAATGGGCAGCCTTGTTGCATGAAACGGGATTAACCATTAACCACAGCGGTATGCAACGGCATTCTGCGTATATTTTACAGCATTCAAATATGCCGGGCTTCAGTCAACAACAACAGTCCTTGCTCGCCATGCTGGTACGTTACCATCGCAAAGGACTGAAAGTCGATGAATGGCCGCGTCTGACCACCTTTAAAAAGAAACACTATTTGCCGTTGATCTTATTATTGCGTTTGGCTGTTCTATTGAATAATCAAAGGCAGGCAACCACACGCCCTGCCTCACTGCAATTGAGCACCGAAGACTGCCATTGGACATTACGCTTTCCAAGTCATTATTTCAGCCAGAATGCCTTAGTCCAGCTTGATCTGGAACGAGAGCAAAACTACTGGAAGGATCTTGGCGGTTGGCAGCTTACCATCAATGAACAGTGACACGACTTGGGCCAGCTTGGTCTCACAGCAGCCCTTGTCCACACTACTGGATAAGGCGCTACAGCACAGTGAGACCGGCCATGCCCTCAATTTAACCGATGATGGTGCTATTCACAGTCTGGTCTTGCAGGCCAATGGATATCAAGTCACCCATTGGCAACAGGGGACAGAAGGGCTTGCACAACGACAATCCCCGTTCGAGCAAGAGGCACTCAGTCCGATAACGTGCCAACAAGTTGACTGGCGATCCCTGAGATTTAACGGCAGCTACCAGTTGATCCTCTCTTTTGGGACAATGATGAATATACCAGCAGAACGTACGGCTCGTCTTATCGCCGATATGCAAGCTGCAACCCAGAGAAACGGACTCAACCTGATTGTCGCGCCACTGCATACGGCTGAGCGCCTGACAGATAAAGGACTTTCTTTTGCTTTTCAATCCGGAGAACTCAGTCATTACTACCGGAAATGGCAAATCCTCAGTTATGACCAATTAGCTCAGTACAGCATTATTCTGAATGGTCAAATTTATCATACTACTTTTGCGACCCTGCTCGCCAGAAAGGCGAAGATTAAAGAAGGTTAAATGTAAAGGCAACATTGGCTTGCTTTCAGCGTTTGTATCTGTCTAAATAGCATGATCAGGGTAAGTTAATATAGAGTAAATTATTGTGGCTAATCCAAACCCCACATTGAAAAAAAAACCGAAACTGTCGTTGGTCACCTTTGTCTGGTTGCTGAGTTTATTGTTATTAATTATCCGCTTAATCTGGGTGTTACCTGCCGCCTTTGAGCACCACAGTAACAAAAAAATAGGCGAGGCGCCGGTGTCAAACGCTGCCAAACAATCAAAAGCAGTGACGGAATCAGCCCGTCATCCTAGCCAATCCGAAAATACTTAACGGATCTGCCGGACATCATTGAAAACGAGAGCCTCACTTAGCCTCCGTTGCCTCCCTCTAACGAGGGCAACAGAAACAGGCTAACTAACAAAGCTATTTCCTCCTGAAAATTCTGATCCGTGACAAAATTACTATATTTATCCCGTGAGATTACAGACAAATTACTGATTAACGATTAATATTGCTGAAATTTATGTGATGTGATAGGAAAAAGAATGAATATCTTGATAGTAGCCAGTCATACTTCTGGGCTGGGGGGCACTGAAGCCATGATTAAAAAAACAGTCAGGCTATTGCAACAACACTACCAAGTCACCTCAAGCATATTCATTTATGGTAAAAGAGAAAATGCCAATTACGACTGGCTCAATAACCTTCCTCATTACTTTTCTCAACCCAATTACAGAAATAAAAAAATACAGCAAATGCTATCCACTCTCGCACTGGCGAGATACATCAATAAGAATCACACCGATGCGATCCTCTGTGTTACCCCACTCGGCTGCAAAATGGCCGACCATGCCAAAATACTGTGTATGAAACCTCGCATCCCAGTCTTTGCATGGCCTCATATTCGTATTGATCATCGCAGTCGTGCTTATTTCAGAGCCAATCATGTGATTGCCATTTCCAGCAGTATTGCAGAGTATTTCTTGCGCGGTGGTATGAAAAAATATCAGGTCCATCTGACTTATAATCCGATTCAGCCTGCACTCGGCATGATTGCAAGGCCTGAACAAGAGACCCGATTTCTCTATGTCGGTCGTTTAACCTTCGAAGGACAAAAATACCTGCGTGACTTGCTTAGCGCCTTAGCACAGATCGATACGCCATGGCGACTGGATCTTGTCGGCAGCGGTGAAGACGATGAGGAACAAAAATGCCAGCAATTTTGTATCGAGAAAAACATTGCAAACAAAGTCTTCTTCCATGGCTGGCAGACCGATCCTTGGTCTTATGTGACCAATGAAATTAAGCAGGTTTCCGCTCTCGTACTCAGTTCGCACTACGAGGGTTTTGTGCTTGTCATTGGTGAAGCCCTCTCCCATGGGATTTTCTGTGTCTCTTCCGATTGTGATAGCGGGCCATCTGATATGATCATCAATGATTTTAATGGCTATTTATACCCAACAGGTGATATTGAAGCTTTAAAACAGGCCTTGTTAAAGATCATCAATCGGCAGTTATGCACAGAGCAACCGCAACTTATTGATTCAATAAAGCATTTACATGATGATTATTATATTGATAAATTTCACCGCGCACTAAAGAACGCCATTGACCAATAAGCATGGGCTAGCTCAATGCCTCAACTGGTTGTATCGCACACATCGGCAGGTTGCCAGCACTGCCTGACTTATTCTCATCATAAAGCATTGAAAGAGATCGGATGACACTTGCACACAAAAATATAGGGGCTGTCATTACCCTGATACTGATCAGCACGGCCATTGGTATTTGGTACACCATTACCCCCCCTCCCCCTCAGCAACTTCAGTACTATGCTGACCTGCTCTGCGTAGCCAGTCATCAACAACCTCAGGCTGATAAGGCACAACTGCGACACATCATGCAGTCCCTAGTAGAGAAAAATAATAATGATTATGCCTTACGGCAGAATACATTTCAGGGCAAGGCCGCGGATCATGTTCTGAGGTATTGGCAGCAACTGACCACACAGCAAAAAACACAATACAATCAGGATCCCGAACGGTGTTACACCACAATCGCCAACGCAATCGTCTCAGGTGAATAGCCTAGCAACATGGATAGCCTTGGCACGCTCACCTCCCCTTATCCGGAGTTTTAATGATGCAGATCAACCTGACATGGGCAATTCCCTTATGTGGCTTACTGAGTGGTTGTGCTGTCCTATGCCCATCTCCTAAACAGACTGAGCGCGATCGGCAGTTGGATCATGTTGTACAATCATTGGCCAACGCAGGTAGCAGCATTGCCCTTATTGTACGAGAGGCCAGAACAGGCAACATTCTCTTTCAACACAACGCCGAGCAACGTCTGCAACCCGCCTCCAATATGAAATTGATCAGCGCAACTGCTGCCCTCGCCGATCTGGGCCCGGACTATCGCTACTCAACTCAACTCTGGACGGATGGTACGATCAATCACCACCAATTGCAGGGCAATCTCTATTTAAAAGGCAGTGGGGCACCAGATTTAAATCAAGCCCAATTGGCCCAGTTGACAAACACCCTAACCTCGTTAGGTATCACTCAGATCACGGGTCACATATTACTTGATGATACCGCATTTGATACAACGCCTTACGGTACCGGTTGGGAATGGGATGATCTCAGTGCTCCTTACAGCCCACAAATCTCAGCACTCAACTTCTCAGTGCAACCCCATCAAGATATCAACGCAGCAGAGATACAAATCACCGCCAATAAAAAACGAGGTAAGCCGGCTGAGATCCATCTCTTACCCTCGGTTGATCTGATCCAGCCAATCAATCACAGCATCACCGATACACAGACACAAATTCAGGTACGTCGTATGCCTGGTGAAGATCGGATCCAGATCGAAGGCACCATCGCGACAGATCAGCAAGACACTGAATATGTCAGTGTTAATCAACCGACCTATTGGGTTGGTGCATTATTCAGATCAACCTTACAGCAAAATGGGATCCGCATCGCTAAGCAACTGATCCGGCGTAAAGTGCCGGAAAACGCACATTTACTCGGCCAAGTCCAGTCAGCCCCCTTATCTGATCTCATTGTGACTATGCTTAAAAAATCAAATAATGGCTACGCAGAAGTGGTGACTAAAACCCTAGGCGCCACTCGCCACCCACCAGGCAGCTGGTCACAAGGAATAAGTGCAATTGAACAATACATTCAGCAGCAAGGGATAGACAGTCGAGGGATAGCTCAGGTTGATGGTTCAGGATTATCACGTCATAACCAATTATCGGTCAAGGTGATCAGTCAATTGTTGTACAAGGTACAAGGTACAAGCTGGTTTTCTTTATTCAAACAGGCATTACCTGTTGCAGGAGAAACGCACCCGAACATCACCAGCACCCTGACAAATCGATTAAAAAATACTCCTGCAGCGGGTCGAGTACAAGCCAAAACAGGCACAATGTCAGGTATTTCAGCACTAAGTGGTTATATTAGCACCGTGCAAGGGACACCGTTGATCTTTTCAATGATAGTCAATAATGCCACCATGGGAACCCAATATCTGCATAGTCAAGAAGACAAGATCATGCTCACACTGGTCACTTGTTATGATAATGGCCAATGCCCTTAATGCCATGCCCCCCTTAGGCCATAGCGAGTTTGCCTCCTGCTTGTCCCCATTTGTCAGGCCAAGTTATCTCGTCAGATTGAGCATGCTGAACGCAGACTCATCACCTGAGAGGCGAGATGATTCCCTACGGGGGGAGGGATCCGCCTCAATCGCATCATTCACCACTGGTAACCTAAGTACCAACGAGATTTTACGCCAAGTATGGCATTGAGACAATCACTGTTGCCACGTCCCTTGCCACCTCATAGGAAAAAACCAGCCACCTTATTGCCAATCCTCTTGTTCTTCCAGTGAGAGATGACAGCAAAGACAGGGTTGTTTCGCGACATCCCCCCCATCTCATCGCCACACGCTCATGCCGTTTTATGTGATCCTCTCGCGAGAAAGCATCAATCCATCATAAAATCCCAGTAACGAAACCGATAAAGACAATGAACTCCCCAACTCTCAAGATCACACAGAGAATGAAGTATTAAGCAAGATAAAAAAGAGGGATCCCTTATGCACAGTAATTAAACAATACAGCGCCTCCTTCCCCAGTCAATGGACACTGACTGGGCGTTGGTAAAAGCTCGAACAACGCAACACTGCGTGTTGTTTATCCCTATTCTACTGTTAAGTTCTCCCAATTCGCGACATGGCTATCCAGTGGGATCCCTAAGGTTTCCAAAAAACGGGCCGTCATCATATAAAACCCAATTAATAGTGTGAATTCAGCGATCGGCTGCTGATTAAACACACTGGCAACCTCTTGTAACAGTCAATTTGAGACTTTCACATTCTTGACACATTGATCGACAAATCGAAGTAAAATCGCGCTCTGTGGCTCATCAAGTTTAGCTTGCTTTATTAGACTCATTTACTCGGTACGCCATCCGGCCTGCAAAGCCAGTGATTCATGTTGCATCCATTCATACTGACTGCGACTGGCAATCCGTAAAATCGTCATTTCTCGGTATTTATCAGGCCCCCCCCCGAGTCGAGTCATAGGTCAGTAATACCCCCCGGGTTAAATTAATCAGAAAGCGATCGTATTGTTTTTTCTGTTCAGGCGTTAACTGTGCAATTTCAGGTAAGGTTATAACTGAAGACATCCTTTTCACCTCTCATTATTGGTCGTATCGAGCACAAATACAAAATGCAATCGCATTCACAGGCAAAAACGTCATTGCTTGTTGCTCCTTGGATAATGAAATGACTGCAAGGTGTTAGTCGATAAATGGCAGAGTACAATCATCACCCCTACCGATGAGTCTGGCCATCCTTTTATTCAGAGAAAGAGATCACTCTACTACAGGTTGCGAACGGATAAGTGACGGATCACGCGGTCACTTATCCGATGGAACTGATTTCATCAAACACCTGATGTCATGAGATTGCTCGATCGACCAAGGGCTTCCCACACGATTGATTTCCTGAAGAGATTGAGCAATGAGCGGTAAGAGACCCAAGTGGAGAAAGATGGGCAAAAAAGCCGTTTACTCACAACGACACAGTAATCTCACGTTTTACGCCTGACTGCTGTGACCCGTTTAACATCAAAACGGGCTAGGCACTAAATCCATAACATCACAATGGCTGACAGTAATAACAGGCCAAAGATTTTATCTTGATGAGTATTAAAGAAACTGTGCTTATTTTTCAAAATGAGGTGGCTGGTTGAGCTCCAGAGTAGGTGAGACAGTAAATTACAGCCCGTGATCATAAAAGCCAGTGCAATGCCGTAACGATGATCAGCTGCTTGGCTAGCAAATAAAGAGTAAATTGTGACAATAATTGCAATATTTTTCGGATTCACGGCTTGTGCAATCACACCATACCAAAAGCTGCCTTTGACCTTTCTCTTTTTTTCTAGTGAGCTGTCAGATTTCAGCATACTGATAGCGAGATACAACATATAAAGACTACCCAGTATTTTTGCGACGATAGAGAGATGACCAAATTGACTGAGTACTTCGCCCGCCCCGATGGCGACCACCAGAGAATAGAGTAAAGGCAAGACCTGCAAGCCTGCAATAAATTTCAGTGTTTTTCTAAATCCTTGGTTAGCGGCTAAACTTAGGCAGAGAATATTAGTAGGTCCTGGCGATAAGGCTAATGGCAAATTCACCAACAACGCACTAATAATAAATTTACTGTCCACTCATGATCCTTAATTAAAAAAGAAGTCAGTTTAAAAATAAACTCAGCACTCACATTGAGTACAACGATACACTCGACGCTCTCCCCGCGTTCAGCGTTTGTCGGTCATCGATTCAGTCATATTAACATCGCCACCACGATGCCCTCCTGCTCAAGCAGTTTAAGCAGTTTAAGCAGTTCAGCTTGCTAAGTTGATCTCAAAGATTTCATCTCTGAACAAAGGCAATGACGGCCTCTCCCGCCAACAAAGTAAACACAATCAATCATTGACACTGTTGCAGCTCGGGCAGCCGTATTATACCAGCCCATTTTGTGAGATAGCATCTTATTTCTCAGCCCTTACTCACAAAAAACTGACTGCATTGGCTTGATGACCATTCCCTCACCTCAGCCATAACAGCCATGGCTTGTTCTTCATGAATACCACATCATGGCTTACAATACGCAAGGCTAACAAGGTATTTATCTCGTTTTAACGGTCGAGTTATTAACTCAACCTCTCCGTATCTTGCAAACAATGTTCACAAACTCTGATAAAGAGACGATCATTTCCCAACTCAGTAAAGGGGAACGCAGTAAAGGACAAGGGTTAAATTTTCGCTTTTTGATTTATATCAGCGCAAGGCAAATTACCGTAAGTGAATTTATAACGTAATGAAATAACCCTCATAACTAAGCATAAATGAAAGATTTACCAAGATTGAATCGTGTATTTGCCAATGTAAGTACTGTTCAAGAACGTCTAAAGTCAATAACAAGATTTACGATAAAATAATTAAAGGATCGGAATATCAATGTTCTGACGACATTATCTTTCTACCGCTAAATAGGATCAATCATATTTAGAAAAGGAAAGATTGCACTGAAATGATTTCTAAGGTAGTCGCAAGCGGTGGTTTCACAAGTGACCTGTTATTGGATAAATTGAAAATATAACCGATTTTTACCAAGCGAATACCGGTATCGCGACAGCCGTGGAACAGATGCAATTAAAATAGCCCGTAAGTGTGTGGAGTCGGGGATGAGGAGATCCTCTCTCTGAACGTGTTGCCGACAACTGAAAACGCAGTGGTGGAAATTGCTGATCACCCTGTTTTTTGCCAACAGAAATAAAACATTTACTCTGATCCCATCTGAAGTTAATCCATTAAAAAATCAATCTCACTCAAGCAGCACGTCCTGTATGCCCATCGGGGTCAACAAGAAATAGACGCGATATTGACTTAACATATAAATATGACAAATAAGCTGTAGTGATGGATGAAATCCAAGCAATGGCGTCAAATCCATCGCTGAAAACTGCGATGGACTGACATTCAGTTTCAACCCTCTGAAAAATATTGGTACATTTGCAAATGTCTGGAGCCGTCGTAAAAAAAATCAGAAACGATTTCCACACTGACCAAACAGTATGGGTTTTACGGGTTTGCTAAAGGAAGAAAAATGCCAGACACAAAAACAAAAAAGCCTGCAATGATGCGGGCTACAGGGTAATTTTTTGCTAGTTAGTGCCGGACAATGCCGGACACTAAATCATTCCCACTCGATTATCAACGAATATATTTAATTCAAAATAATCAAAGCATTACAAATTGAAAATTCATTAAAACCATGAAAAATCCCATGTTTAAGTCAAAGTTGAAAAAAGTTTTTTCAGATAGGTGCTAGCGCCATCTTCCATAAACAGCACGTTCCGGCTTTCCAGATCGGCCTTCTTTGTCGGGTCGCCCACGTTGAGCAGATCGGTGAATTTCGTTGGCGAGAGGATAAAGGCATTCAAGACCAACGGTGCTTCGCCCGACTTGGTCTGTCCTGACAGCGTCTTTTCCAGTGTCTTCACTTCCTTGTACAGACCGAGTTTAGGGTGCGACAGGTCAAGGTTGCGCAATCCCTTCGGATCAACAAAGGTCAGCCACTGCTTACCGCTCACATCATCCACCAGCCACAGCAGGAAGTCCGGATAGAAATTGCCCGCCAAGGCAAAACCCAAGCCCTTATCAGCACTGGCCGCGTTACGCAACAAATACAGGCTGCGCTGACCAATCACCTTTTTACCCTCAGCAGAATTGTAGAACGCCTCCAGGTCGCGAACAAAAGTTACTTCGCTCGGTGCGCCAAGCGCCAAAGGCTTTAGCTTCAATGGCACAAGCTCTTTATCCCCATCCTGCTCAAAGCTAAATAAGGGGTAGAACAAGTGGCGGTCGAAGCTGATAGCAACCATGTGTGGCGCGTTCCACTGGCTGGCATCGCCGATCTTGCCGTCCGCCACCAGCTTCTTCAGCGCTTCCAGCTTATCCAGATACTCCAGCCCATCGTCGCTATCCTCGATCTCAAACTGATACAGCTTGAGCATCGATCCGTGATCTTCATCAATGTGAATAATGTCGTAAAACTGGCCTTCATAACCCTTTTTTAAGACGCTATAGAAACGGTCGGTGTAGTCGGTCAGCAGTCGCAACAGGATATCTTCCTGTTTGCGGATATCGGCAAAGCTCACCACATCCAGCTCTGCCTTTGGCACAAGCAGCGTGTACCAATCCTGCGCGCCCGCGCAGAAGTCGATCAATTTCTGCCGTTCTAAGCGCAGGTTGCTCCAGCTGCGCTGCAATTTGTAGTCCTGCAAGGCCAGATAGATACGATCCCAGTTAAACGCTGAAAACAGCGCTTGATTCAACTTACCTTTGTTGCGGGCTTCCGTAGTAGGGCTAGTACTCTTGTCCTTACTAGACAGCGCTTCCACTCGTGGATACAGATCCAACGTGACGTGGGGCAGCTTAATCTTGCCCTGAAATTGCTCGGGGATTTCATACAACCACGGGAAGTGCGTGCGTTTGAAGCCAAGTTTTTGGTTGTCCTTGTAACCCTCCTTCAGCGTCAAGGTTTTGAGCTTGCCTGTGGGAAGGTTGGCGCGGGTCGGGAAGTCGAGCTCCAGCACTTCATCGCTAGGCGTAATGCCTTCTTCACGTAGGTAGTCTTTAAAGCTCGCCATATAGTCCGCCTTTACACCGAAGATGTTCAGCGACTCCAGCTTGTCCAAGTGCAGGCCTTTGGGTCTTTCATGCGGCAGGCTGCGTTTAAGAGAAAAGCCTTTGCCTTTCAGGCGTACGCCGCGCCCGAACAATTGGATAATTTGCGAACCTTCACCCCTGCCCATGTTCAACAGACCCATAGTCGAGACGCGCCAACTGCTCCAGCCTTCCGTGAACTTCCGCGAGCCGATCAATACGTTCAGACGACTGTTCTTGTTGTTCAGTGTGCCGAACAACGCGCCCCCGAAATCGTCGCGTTCGCTGTCAAAGTTCTCGCTACCTTCTGCCAAGCCAAAAAACTTTGCGTCATCGCCGATATTGATTAAGCCGAAGGGCTCGGCATCGCCCACGCGCAAGGCCAGTTCGCCTTTGCTGCTCTTGATATTGACCAATTTCAAGCGCTGACGGGCCGGGGCATTAAATACGCGCAGCAAAATATCGGCATACAGCTCATCCACACGATCGCTAAAACCCATCAAGGGGGTAAATCGTCCGCTAAAGATGTTGTTGCCCTTGGCATCCAAAATCTGTGCTTTATCCGCAATCAGGTCGGCCAGCCAGATTTTGATCTGCGCATCGTTGTTCAGGAAGCCGGCAAGAAATTTCACCACTTCAAGAATGTCCGAATCTTCCCCCGACACCGTGTTGCCGACGAAAACCCACAGCGGCTTTTCGATATTGAAATCGGTGAGCTTGTCTTGATTTGTGCACCACAACCAGAGCTGCTGATAAAACGACAGCAGGCAGGCGGTAAAATACTTGTGTGCGTTATCTGCCTGCACATAGGCATCGCCGTTCATATTGAGGATCAGCGATTCCTTGCCGTAGCCATCTTCATAGAAGAACTTATACGAGTAGTCGAACAGAATGCACTTGGCGTAAACCTCGCGCGTTGCTACCACGCGCGCGAGCTTCTTCTCATCATGCGTTAAGGCAATTTGCTGCAACTGGGCTGCATCTAATTTTTTAAGCACCGTAGTTTCGAACTGAGTTTTTGACTTTTTCTTACGAATTTCTTCTTCGGCTTTTTCAATGGTTAAGCCCTTGGCCACCGCCTGGCCAAAGGTGGCCGAGTATTCGAAAGCGAAGCCGCCGCGCACCAGTGCTTCACGGCGCGCCATCCACGCGCCTGCCGCCGTGCCTGTACCACGGTGGCCTTCGTCTACTAGCACCAGGTTGTTGCCCTCGAAGGCACCCACGGCGACGGTTTTATCGCCCATTTCATCGCCCAGCTTGTTGATGTCGATGATTTCGATGGTGCCGCGGTAGCTCATGGAAAGCGACTTATTGAACAGCTGCCCCGCAAAGTCTGAAAGATGCAGCTCTTCCAAGTGCTGCAAGCTCAAGGCTTCATTGGGTGTCAGCAGAATTATCTTGTCGGGATAGCTGTCGCTGCTCCCCGCCTGAAAGTAGTGCAGGTATTGCTTGATATTGACGTGCAGCAGTAAGGTCTTGCCGCTGCCGGTGGCATTCCAGAAGGCAACCTTGTTCAGGTCATCTGCCTCGAAATCGCGGAAGGATTCCGCTCCCGTCTCGGCGCGGTAGAGAGCCATCTCCTCGTTCAAGCCATCGAGCAAGTCTTGACGGTGGTTGAAATACCAATCCAGATACAACTCGGTGAACAGCAGAGAAAGGTACTGAAAGTACTTCATCTGCAGCTCAAAGCCTTCTTGCTTATTGCGCTGGTTGGTAATGGCCTGCCAGTGGGCGACGACGTTCAAGTCGTAGCGCCGCAGGTCGGCCTCTGGCACTTTGTTCGGGTCGAACAAGCCGCGTACTAGTTCATGAAAAAACTTGGTCTGGCCGTCCTCGTCGATGCCCTCAAAGCGGTCATCGCCCAAGCGTGCCTTGAGTGCCGCTAGCGTGCCGCCCTGAAAAAAGCCCAGCACCCAGCGGCTGAGCACTAACTCTTGGTGAAAGCTACGCTTCTTGGCGGTCGCTCTCCTTGTCGTTTTTGCTGCGAGTGCCATCAGATGTACTCCACTGAGAACATGCGTTCCAGAAACTCCAGCTCGATCTGGCGCAGCTTGAGCATACGGGTGGCGCCGCCTTCCTCTGCTGTCTGCGTCAGCACGGTGGGGATATTGTGGTCGCCGTTGATGTAGACCACATCAAACTCGTTGTCCGCCGGGTTAATGGCAAGTCGGTCGCAGAGCTTGTCCACACCCTCGTAATCCAATAGATCACAATCGCGCCACAGCACCAGACAGGTCTCATTGCTGGGCAGAGTGCCTGTTACAGTGACAAAGCCGCGTTGCGGTTGGGCGTCGATGTGCTTCACGCGCAGGCCGATCAGGTAGTTGAAGGTTTCGACCAAATCAACCTTGCGAGGCTCGAACGCACCCGCCGAATCCACCGCCACCTTTAGCTGATAATCGAAGGGCTTTTTGAAGTCTTCCACCGACAACAGCGAGCCACGGCTTTCTACGTCCAACATATAGTTGAGCAGGTAGTCGTCCTTGGCTTGCTGCGGCAGAGTTTTCAGCAGATCGCCCTGCTGGAGCGTGCGACTCAGTTGCAGATTATTCAGGGTGTCTTCATAGCTTTCAAGTTTGAGTATCTTTACACAGTGGGAAATGCCAGATTCAGGTTTGGTCGGCTTACCTTTTTCCCATTCAGCCGAATAAACAAGTTTGATAATTCGGGGTTTGATAGTGGTTTCAAAATGATCCCCCATTTCTACGAGTATATACTTGCGCCGTAAGCCATCATCCCTGTTCAGGTTGAGCACAGCGTGTCCTGTTGTACCTGACCCAGCGAAAAAGTCGAGAACGATCTCCCCGGGCATTTTTGATGCTGCGCCAATCGTATCCTCATACAATGAAACTGGATGGCAATAAGGAAAATTGAGGCCTAGAGGCTCTGTATCAGCCTTTCCCTTTCTTGCATTCTGAATCATTGAGGACACCTGTCGAGATGTCTCATTGGTAAGAAATACCTTTTGCCGAGGCTGAGTGGTCTCGTCAACCCCGAAAAGAATTTCGCCACGCTCCCGCATTGCTGCGAGTGTCTCGGGCGTCCGAGAAAATCCATTTGGCGGCATAGCACATGGCTTGCCAGTCACTGGATGGATGAGTGGCTTATGGAATTTCGGTTCTGTTCTCAGTTCAGGAGCACGAAGACTGACGCTTTGATAGATGAGGCAGTTGTTATCAATATACCTGTACGCCTTCTCGCCCCCACTTAGTTGTTCATTCTTGTTTACCCAAGCAGAAAATTTCTTCCTCACATTGTCGGTTACACCACCATCTTCTGCTATTAAACGCTTTGCTACGTCAAGCATCGTAAGCACAGATTTATTTCGATTTATGAAGGGAACTGCATTACGAGATTTCCAAATCATGTACTCGTGCTGATTGGCAACACCATATCCTCCGTTCATCGGATTACGTTTGTCCCAAATAATGGTGCCTCCAGCAGACCATGGCAGCTCATCAAGTGCCTTGAAAAGGCTCTCGTATTCATTTTCGTCGATATGGCACTGAAAATGCCCATCTCCGCGAAGCAGCGGGTAGCAAGCGGACACTCGGCTGCGCATCATTGCCAACCAACTCGAATGTTGATAGCTATTTTTGTACAGGAATCCACTTGTTTGTGTGTTGTACGGTGGATCAATATGGATGCAATTAATCTGGTCTTTGTACCGCTCCTGAATGAGCACTAGAGATTGAAAGTTATCGCCATGTACAAGAACCCCGTTCAGTTCTTCGTCTATATTCTCCAAACTCGATAAAACGCGCTTCTTAAAATCTTCATTGAATATTGACGTATCCACCATCCGATATGGGGCAGCCTTCAAGTCCTCCTCAGTCCCCGGTGCATCACCATCCCAAATGCCCAGCTGCCTCCACAGAGCCCACTGCTGCGAGTTAGCTACAACTTCCGGCCATAGCTCTTCCGGTACACGATCCAGCGTGATGCAGTAGTGGCTAGAGACTACGAATTTCTTTTTCAGCCACAGCTTCTTCTGAAAGTCTTCCAACTGGGCCAGGAAAGTGATCAGCTCCAGTGCGATGCTGCGCAGGCACTGGATCATGCGCAGGTTTTTCTCGATGTCCGCAAACGCGCCCGCGTTCTGCACGTCGTCCAGATGCATGACTTCGTTTTTGATATAGAAGTCCAGTTCGCGGCGCAGGAAGCCACCTAAGTCTTTATGGATAAAGTAGTCGGCGGTGTTTTTAGTCGTGTAATCGCTTAACTGCTTTTCCAGCAGGGTACGCTGCGGATTTTTCTCGGTGGGCGCGCGGTTGCCTAGAGCCAGCCAGCGGGCTTTGACGGCGGCGTCGGCCAGCACGGCCTCGACGGCCTTGGTGACCAGCGCCTCCTGCTTGCTGCCTTTGGGTTGAGCGGCGTACTCGAAGCGGATGATCAGCTCCTGGTTGCCGTCAACGGTTTCTACTTCTTCTACCGGTAGGATGTTTTCTTCGTATTCATCACCGTCATCACCCACGCGGGTAATGGTCTTGGCCGTTACCAAGGCAAAGCGACGCTCTTTGTCGTTGTCCTTGCGGTTGTCTTTGGCGGTGTCGGCGGCAACCAGGCGGCAATGTACGGTGCGGCCGGGTTTTCCATTTTCTTCCGGCAACTTGAAGCTGTAGTTGCTGAAGTTCTCGCCACTCTTGGTGTAATACTGGTCTTTATTGGCCCAGTGCAGCATCACTTCTTCGCCAGCATAAGGAATGGCGTAGGTATCGCCCTTGTACCGGCGCTGGCTGATGAAGTCGCCTTGCTCGTAGTAGCGCGAGAAAAAGGTCAGCAGGTGCGAGAATACGGCGTTTTCGTGCTCGCTGCTGCCGTTGGTGGCTTCTTGTAGCTTGGCGCGCAGCTCTTTGACCTTAGGCGCGTCATCTGGGCTGATACCTACGTCTTGCGCCTGCTGTATGGCCTTGTCCAAATCGGCCTGTAATTGCTTACTATTTTCGGCACTGCCAGATGCAAGCGCCGCCTGGACTTTGTCTGCCAAGCGGTTTTGCAGGTAGTCGTTGATCTCGCCTGCGCGAGCATTGAGGATGCGATAGATGCCGAAGTCCAATTCTGGGCGATCAATCTGGAAGATCTCCCGCAGCTTGGTCACAAGCTCTTGGAATTTGGCGCTGGTCTGTTTGCTCATGGTTTACCTTAATTTCAATGCTTAAATGTATTTAGATTACCTGCCAGCGCACGCTGAACAGGGTTTCGTGTTCGGTTGTTTCTTGCAAACGCTGTTGCAGCGAGGCAATCAGTTCATCGCGCTTGGCGATAATGTCATCTTCCACATCAAAAATGTCTTGCCGCAAGCGGCGCTGCTTACGCTCCAATTCTGACAGGTCACGCTGGATGCTTTCTTGCTCTTGCAGGGTGGCGGCCTTGCGGGCATCGCGCTTAAGTTGTGCAATATGCGCCTTAGTGTTCTTCAAGGCTTCTTCGGCGGCCAATAGTTTGTCATCGGCCCAGCGCTCTAATTTGTCGCGCTCTTCATTAAATAAACGCTGATTGGCTTCTAGCAGGGTGGCAATTGTCGCGGCCACGGTGCGCTGGCTATTGGCTAACAGGGCATCAGGAACGCTACTGCTGATGGGTATAGGTTTGTCTGCGGCTGGAATGGCCATCAGCTTTTCGCAGGTTTCTTGATCCAGTGTTTGGCCATCATCGGTAAGGCCAGAAAACAGCAACGCCTCGGTGGTTTCAAAGGCGGTGACTTCCAGCCGAGCCAGCGTCAACCAGCCAGATTTGCCGCGCAGCTGCTCGATGATGGAGACACGCGCACCGTGTTTGTCGTAATCAAACTGTAAGCTGGCGACTGGGGTCGGCGCATTCAGGCTGGACTCAAGGCTCCACTCCCCTAAGGGATGGCTGAGGCGGTAGGCGTGCGCCAGCATGTCCGGTTGTGCCGCACCACGAATGAGCTGGTAGCGGCCAGTGGCAATACCGGTTGGCGGCGTGCTCAATGAGAACGCGTAGGACTGTTCGTCAAACAGGGCGCGACCGTCGAGTGCATAGCGCGTGGCGCCCCAGAACCAACGCCCCAGCTTGTCGAGACGTGCTTCGGCGTCGTGCAGGCGCAGCTTGAGCCGGTCGTGGACGTCTTCATCGAAGTTTTCCAGCAGTTGCGACTGGGTGTCTTGAATACGATCGGCAATACTTGCTTCCAGTTCAGTTTGCAGTGCATTAAAAGCGGCTTCGATCTGCTCAGGCTGACGGCAGGTTTCATAAATCTGCAGCACGCGCTTCTCAAAATCGATACCGCCCTCGATGCGCCCAAGCACTTCATCGCTGGCACCAAACACGCCCGAGAACAGGCTGAATTTTTCAGTGAGCAGTTCCAGCACGCGCTGGTCGGCTTGGTTGCGGGTGTTGAGGAAGTTGATGACCACCACATCGAAACGCTGGCCGTAGCGGTGGCAGCGACCAATGCGCTGCTCGACGCGCTGCGGGTTCCACGGCAGGTCGTAATTGATGATCAGCGCGCAGAACTGCAGGTTGACGCCTTCGGCTGCCGCTTCGGTGGCGATCATAATTTCCGCGCCGGTACCGTAATCCTTGCGGAAGTGGTCGATCAACGCGGTGCGGCGATCGACCTGCGGCGAGCCGGTGACGCGATCTGTGCCTTTGTACTCCTCCAGCCAACACTGGTAGATGGCGGTAGATTCTTCATGATTATTGGTACCGCTGAACAGTACCAACTTGCCTTCATGGCCATTGTCGGAAAGAAAGCGGTGCAAGTATTCCTGCGTGCGCTTGGACTCTGTAAAAATGATGGCCTTGCGTGGCGCGCCAAGCTCGACCATTTTATTAAAGCCCAAGGTAAGCGCGGTCAGTAGCGCCTGGGCTTTGGTGTCAGTTTTGAGTGCTCGAGCCGCGTCAATTAGGCCACTTAATTCTTCTATTTCCTCGGTAATGGCAGCGCGTACCGCGCCAAGAGAAAGTGTTTCATTGTTGGTAGGCGCAGAGGACTCTTCTTCGGCTTCGTCGACTTCCTCTTCAAGATAATCCTGCTCTAGATCGTCCTCAGTAATAAGCTGTTCAATCAGCTGGCTACCGTCATCTGCTGGCGTGTCTGTCGCAAGCAAGTCTTGCAGACGCGTGCGGATAGTCATCAAGGTGCCTGTCACCGCATAGGAGCTTGATGCCAAAAGCTTGCGTAGGATCAGTCCGGTAAGATGTCGCTGCTGTCTGGGTAAGGCATAGGAGCTTTCTTTCTGCAAAAAGGCCGAGATACGCTCGTACAGCACTTGTTCGTCATCGGTGGGATTGAATGGCTGAGTCAGCGCTTTGCGCTCGGTGTACTTAATGTATTCCAGCACATCGCGGCGCAGTGTGCGCTTGGCGAAGCTGGCAAGGCGCTCGCGCAGCTCAGTTAAATCGCCACCATTATTGACAAACTGCTTACGGAAAGCGTTTTCATCGCCAAACATATGCTCATCGTTCAGCATCGATAAACCGTACAATTCCATCAATGAGTTTTGTAATGGCGTGGCGGTGAGCAATAACTTTTTGCGGCCTTGTAATGCACGCTTGAGCGCCTGACCTGTGCGGTTGCTGGCACGGTGCGCGTTGCGCAGTTTGTGCGCCTCGTCAATCACCACCACATCCCAAGGCACAGCACGCAGCTCGGCTTCCAGCTTGGCGGCAAATTGGTAGGACATAATAACGACCGCCTTGCCAACCTGTCGTTGCAAGGTGGCAAGCATATCGCCAGCAGACTGTTTGCGTAGAGAAACGGCATCCACAACAACTGTAGAAACGGCGAATTTCTCATGCAGCTCCTGCGCCCATTGTTTACGCAGACTGGCCGGGCAAATGATCAACAACCGACGACGGCGTTCGGCCCAGTATTGGCAAACCACCAGAGCAGCTTCAATGGTTTTACCCAGCCCCACCTCGTCGGCCAGTAGCACGCCTTCCTGTAATGGATTACGAAGTGCAAACATGGCCGCTTCGATCTGATGTGGGTTCAGATCAACACTGGCATCAAACAGCGATTGAGATAGACGATCGACACCATCAGCAGCGTGCTTCAGCGTTATCTCATGGGCGTAGTATTTGGCATGGTAGGCTGAATACATAGTCATTCTTCTCGCTTATTTGGCGTGACTACACCCACATGCTTATACAACGTGGTCCGCGAAACACCATAGCGGCGTGCTACATCAGCCACCTTAATGTCAGGTGATTTCAGGAGTGCTTTGATTTCTCGCACATCCTTCTTCCCCAGCTTGGGCTTGCGACCACCTGATCGGCCACGAGCGCGGGCTGCTGCCAACCCAGCTTGCGCCCTATCACAGATCAAGCCACGCTCGAACTCGGCCAGCGAAGCAAACACATGAAAAACGAGCTTGCCAGCCGCGCTGCTGGTTTCGATTTTTTCTGTCAAACTTTCAAACCCGACGCCACGCTGCTCAAGATCGGTAGCGATCTGCAATAGGTCCGGTAGGCTGAGGCCGAGTCGTTCCAGTCGCCAAACCACCAAGGTATCACCCTCTCTCAGGGCCTTGCGACAATGCTCAAGTTCGGTTCGCTCAGCACTCTTTCCACTGACTGTCTCTTCGTAGAAGACGATACATCCAGCCTGAGTCAACGCATCGCGCTGTAGGTCTAGGTGCTGATCATCAGTCGATACGAGAGCGTATCTAATACGTTGATTCATGGGCACAACCAAAACATTGTAAATTGACGACAATGCTAACACTAAAGAGTGGTTTTTACCCCAAAAATCGTCGCATCCGAAGATGTTCAGAAAACCACCGTTTATTGAACACGCTTTAATGACAACTAACACCAAATCATTACTCTTTGGTGTTTCTCTCTTCCAAAGAAACCACCATCCCAATCCAAAGCCCACTAGGGTTTTAAAAGATTTAAATAGTTTTAAGAGCCCTAAGAATGGAAAACACAAAAAAACATTTTAAATCATTACATTACATAGTAACCCAGCCTCCAATGTACGGAAAACAGTCCCTAATGTACGAAATATCCACAGGCTGCTAAAAGCAACACTTTGCTCTTAGCAATAACAACGAAAAATTAATTTCTAGCCATCACCTCGCAAGCACTCCTCAAAAGCTTATGAAGTTTTTACGTAAAGTCATCATTACTAATCCAACATAGCCTGTCAGAGATAATCCAACGTATTTCCAGCAACCAAGGATTCAACAAGCCTTCTTCATACTCTGATGCGGCAGCACCCGTATGTCTCACAGAGCAATAAATCCTTTGAGCAAAGCGAGTAAGGCTGGTGATGGACTAGTTAGGGCGACGCCCGTACCGGTACAACACACATCTTGCCATCACTTTCTATGCACTTAAATGCGAATCTGGTCCTTCACATTAACCAAAAGAGCAAAATCGCATTAAATCGCATTAAATCGCATTAAATCGCATTAAATCGCCTAGTTCGCGTTAAATCGCATTGATTACCTAGCGAAACTACGAATCCGAATTTTGAAGTAGTTGCGGCCAAAAATTGAGATGTTTTTAAGAAATTCACTTTTAATAGCAGCTAAGGGAATCAAAAAATCAGCCTACAATCTTGACCAATGATCAACGTGCAATCGCCCCCCCCGCTTCGCCTGCATCCTCTTTTTCTATAAGGGTACAATCGTCCTTCAAGGCTTACGGTTAGTAACTTTGGGACTCTACGCTAGAGCCAATCGTGTGAGCAAATTGATCTACAAGTACACAGACATTTTGCGCATGGGAGTCCAAGCAACTAGTTGGGCACTTAATTGTAAAGATTAAAAAGAGCCTAAAAGACGTTTAAGCACCAAAAGTAAAAGCTAAAAAGCTCACAGCGCGCGTTTTACTGTCATATAGCTTATGGCCTTAGGTTTACTGTCAAAAAGCCACCTACCCTGCTTTGTAGCCTTCTGGTGACGTTAGCTGGCTCTTAATTAACTTTCTTTCCTTTTGGCGCTTAACCATCGGCCTCTGGCCGATTAATAAAGTCCGAGAGGACTTTATTGTAAGGTCAACTGCCCGCTTCAAGCGGGCAGTTGTACCGCTTGGATATCCTGAGTATCCTGTAAATCCTGCTAAAAACGTCAAAAATCGGGCCGCTGTGAGACGTTTAACTCGATTTTCTGAGATGAGTTCTATGCCTATCTCACGCAAATTCTCAGAATCTGCTTTGAGTCTGTAACGTGCATTACACATTTCTTTGCTGCTGACTTTATCTCCGCATACAGCCCTTATCAGTGTGTCGATGTACCAGCCCCCAGCCGGGTCGTACTTATGGGTCAGCACGTAGCGGGCGAGCGCCTGACTTATACCATGTTGCAGCCGAGCAATCGGGGCTGGCTGGTAATACAGTGAAAGATCTCGCTCCAACAACATCACCAAAGCCATTCCTAGCCGAACGCGCCATAAGTTGCGCTTATCGCCCGTAAGAGGGTCAGGGCGAGTCATGGTCGACGGTATAACGTGGTCAATCAGACCACCTATTATGCTGTCGCCCGTCTGCTCCTGCTCTGGTGTGATGATCTCAATAGTGACGGCCCTTAGATCTGCAAGCAGCTTTTTGATACGACCATGGCTGTACTGGCTATCAGATAGCATCCGGCGCAACTTCGCTGGATCGACCAACAGCTCTATACCGCCATCTGAAATCTCACGGCGACGCTCGGCCACGTAAAATATTGATTCCACAACATCGGCGTGTCGCTGCCCAATCCTACCAGTCACTCGACAGCGACCAAAGCTGGTGTCCATCCATTCTCCCTTGCGCTCTTGGGGCCACTGACTAGGTTGATAGATCATCACCCTTGCCCGCAACGCAGTGCTAGTAGGGACGACTTTGTTACCAGTTTTCATCCTCCCCCCTTATAACGGCTTTCGACTTAGTAAACTGCGGCTGTCGTTCCAATACCGCGGGCCTCAATACGCCACCCTCATGACGTCTCAACCAACGCTCTTTAAAGGGCGCACCGTAATTTACTTTACTGACCCCATACCGGACAAAGTATCCCCGCTGAGATTTATCCACCCCCCAATCATTCGCTTCGCATTGCGTCATTCCGGATAGATACGATTGCCATCGAATGTTATCGACTAGCACTGATGAGCCGCGGCTAGCCTGCTGCTGATCGCCTGAACCCATCATTGCCGCACCTTTACTGGTATGATGCAAAAACACAATAGAGCATCCAGTGTTAGCAGCGATGGCTTCCATACGACCAATAACTTGAGCCATGGGGCCACTCGCATTTTCTTCCTCAATGTGGAATCTGCGCAAAGTGTCCAACAGCATAAAGCGACGTCCCTCAGCGGCTCGCTTTAAATATTCGTACCAATCCTTATTTGTGATATCGGGACATTTTCCGATCAATGGGTCAATCAGAAGGCCGTCAGCTACCGTGTGCTGTTGCTCAGTTGTCAGTTGCATCCCGAGCGCGTGTAGACGGTGATGTATAGCTATAGGCGGATCTTCTGCAGGCAAATAAATAACTGGCCCAGTAGGTAAATCACCAACTCCCAATAGATCGGGGCCGCCAGCAATTTGCATGGCAAGCTGTAGTGCCAACATAGATTTCCCCGCTCCCCCCGGTGAGACTAGTGCGCCGACGGTGCCGGCAATCATATTAGGTAGAACGTAATCAATGGGTGGCGGCTGTTTGGTAAAAGCTCCCATGAGATCGAGAACCATAGCGCTAGTTCCTTATAAAACCGGGACGGCGGGCTTGAATGCCGGATGATTTTCGCGCTTCAATCCACTCCTCCACATCGGCTAAATCCCACACTACATTTCGACTCGTTAGCGCAATACGAGGTGGAAACTCACCACGCTGCTCTAGGTTATAAATTGTGCGCTCACACAGCGGGATCATCGCCAGCAAGGTTTTTTTATTAATAAGGGTTTTGTTCGTGATGCCATGCATTATCTGACCTCCATCAGTCACTTACGAATATGTGCCTAATAATGCCTCGCCATGCGCTCTTGCGTCGCGCAGTTAATTGACTAAAATTGATGACATGAAAAATCCATCAATTTTTATATGGGAAGATTGCTATCCCACCGTAGCCGAAGCCATTCAAAAGTTTCAGGCTTGCTGGCGGCGGTCTTCGACGGCAACGAGTAAACATACTCTGCGATTAGTAGAGGATCTTATTGAACCCGGTCTTAGTGCCTATGTGGCAACGCTGCCGCAGCCATATAGACATTATGTTCCGGGGATAGAGAGTGAATATAGTTTTAGCAGTATCATAGAAAATCTTGGTTTCGATAAGATGGCGCTCGTACAGCGAATGCTACTGAAGGCATTTAAACCGCCGAAAGATAGCCAACCGAAGGAGGATGTGCAGTTCGTTGCGACGTTAGAAACTCTGATTGGATTAATTGATGCTTGCAGGCGTAAACGTCCAATAAACACGACAGTCCAAGTCATGCCATTGAAAAATACTCGCCCACAAGGATTTTGTAAATTTTGCGGCACCCTTACTGTTTACACTCTACTCGCTGAAGGTCTGGAAGAAATAGAGATATACCCGCCACCAACATCACCAAATGCAAAACAAACAACCTTACGTTTAAGCCATAAATATTGTGTGGATCACCGGCCAAAACTAACGAATGACGAGTGGAACCCTAAATATCGCAAAGCAGCACGTTCAGAAACAAATTTTAATCTCGAACTCAGAAGACTAACTTTTCAGTCAGCTAAAGTTAGCATCCCTTACGGAGAGTCGGGCGATATGCTGATAGACAGCTATATCCATCACTATGTTTACAAGCATAGCTTTCAGCCAACGGACGAAGCCGAGTTGCGTCATCATGCACGCCTAATGGTAGATGCGAGACTATCAGATCGTAAAAAGAAAATGGTGCTACTGCAGCGCTACGGGCTCAGTCAATCTGAGATCGCACGAATACTAGGAATTGCTCGCCAGCAGGTATTTAGAGACTTGGCCTCGGTTCCCGCCTTATTCCGTCAACTTCCTACGATTGAAAGCTTCCATGCTCGTTTATTTTCAGGAAATCTAACTAAATAATGCGCAGCAAGAATTATTCTCGCAGTTTTTTAACTGTCCATTCGTCAATCATGTCCGCCCAATCTTGCAGCATGCCCGTACGCTGCTCGCGATATTCCGCTTTGTTGTATACCGCTCTTACACCCTTTTGTTCATGCGCCAGACTCTTCTCAATCCAGTCGGTGTTATAACCAGCTTCATGCAGTAAGGTGCTGGCCGTGCGTCGCAGATCATGAGGTCCGAACTTATCAAGGGACTGACCATCTTTCTGCGCGGCTTTATAGGTTAGTGACAGAACTCGATTAATCGTGGCGCTACTCATTGGCAAATCAGAGTCGTACCGTGACGGTAATATGTAGTCTGAACCGCCCGCAAACGTTTTTAGAGCAATGAATATATCTAAAACCTGACGAGACAAAAATACCAAGTGCGGGTTACGACGTTTCATCCGCTCTTTTGGTATCGTCCAAAGTGCCTCATTAAAATTGATCTCATCCCACGTCGCATTGGTCAGCTCACTTTTACGCACCATAGTTAGCAACAATAATTTCGCTGCCACTCGAATATTTGGCGTTGTACCTACTTTCTCTAAATATTGGTACATCAAGCCAATTTCTTCTGGGGTTAGTGTGCGATCACGCGGATCGAACCTAGCGATAGACGCAGGACGCACCCGATCAGCAGGATTCTCAACCTTTTGTCCACGCTCAATCGCCCAACGAAACACTTGCAGTACAATATCGCGGGCATGTACTGCGGTAGCCGGAGCGCCTCGCGCCACAATGGCATCGGTTAAGGCGCGCAAATCTTCATGAGTAATCTCAATTAGCTTCTGGTTGCCAAACTTTGGCTTTAGCTCTCGCCCATAAACTGAGCGGCGCATGTCTCGCGTGGAGTCAGCCATTTGATAGCCACGCAGCCACTTCTCAGCCCACGCATCAAACGTCTCGGCCCCTTTGGTGCGCGCCTTAGTTCGAGCTTTCTCCCTAGCAGGTGACTTACCTGCTGACACCATCTTTTTCGCCTCTCCTAAGAGCTCTCTGGCTTCAGCGAGTGTGATGCCCCCAACGCCATAACGCCCGAACGTAATAGTCTCCTGGCGGCCGTTGATTGAATAATTGTAGCGAAATGAAATGGAACCTGCCGCGGTAACTGCCACGTACAGGCCATCTCGGTCATTCACCTTATAGAGTTTTTCTTTCGGCTTAAGGTTACGCAGTTTGGTATCAGTCAGCATAGTAGTCACAAATCCCATATAAAAATACCATGCTTAGAAATCAATTCATATCTCATGAAAAACCCAGTAAATACGGGGTTATCGCGAGATTTAATACCATGACACCACTGAATAAAATGGCATGGTATCTAACGCCAAGCATGGTATTTTGCTAAATCAATACCCCGTACCATGCCATATATAAATGGTGCTTGGCAATGCATAAGATTGCCAGACACTGCCAGACACAAAAACAAAAAAGCCCGCAATGATGCGGGCTTAGAGGTGTTTATTGCTTTTACGTGCCAGCTATTGCTAGACGTTAGATTATTCCCACTCGATGGTGGCGGGGGGTTTGCCGCTAATATCATAAACCACGCGCGAGATGCCGCTGATCTCATTGATAATACGGTTGGAAACAAGGCCAAGGAAGTCATAAGGAAGATGGGCCCAGTGTGCCGTCATAAAATCAATGGTCTCGACTGCGCGTAAGGAGACAACCCAATCATACTTGCGCCCATCGCCCATCACCCCCACAGAGCGTACTGGCAAAAATACGGTAAAGGCCTGACTGACTTTGTCGTATAAGTTTGCTTTGCGTAGCTCTTCAATAAAGATGGCATCAGCTCGGCGCAGTAAGTCACAGTACTCCTTTTTCACTTCACCCAAGACTCTGACGCCCAGACCGGGACCTGGGAAGGGATGACGGTAAAGCATCTCAGCAGGTAAGCCCAACTCTAAACCTATCTTACGGACTTCATCTTTAAATAACTCTTTCAACGGCTCGACGAGCCCCATTTTCATCTCTTCAGGTAAGCCCCCCACATTGTGGTGAGATTTGATCACATGGGCTTTGCCAGTTGCCGATGCCGCAGATTCAATGACATCCGGGTAAATGGTTCCTTGTGCTAACCATTTCACATCCGTGATCTGACTGGCTTGCTGGTCGAAAACGTCAACAAAGACTCGCCCGATGGTTTTACGTTTCGCTTCAGGCTCATCGATCCCTTTTAAGGCATCGAGGAAACGTTTTTCAGCCTCAACGTGCACAATATTCAGCCCAAAGCGATCACCAAACATTGCCATCACTTGCTCTGCCTCATTAAGACGCAGTAAGCCATTGTCCACAAAAACACAGGTCAGCTGTGAACCAATGGCCCGGTGCAATAAGAGCGCCGTTACCGAAGAGTCCACACCACCTGACAAACCTAAAATCACCTTATCTTGGCCAACTTGTTCACGTAAACGTTGTATTGCATCGTCAACAATATTTGCCGCCGTCCACAGCGCTTGGCACTGACAGATATCGAGGACAAAACGTTGTAATAATGCAAGTCCTTGGGCGGTGTGGGTCACTTCCGGATGAAATTGTACCCCGTACAGTTTTTTCTGTTCATTCGCCATCATGGCATAAGGACAAGTGCTGGTTCGGGCAAGGGTTTCAAAACCCGCTGGGATGGCTGAAACTTTGTCACCATGGCTCATCCACACATCCAAGAGTGAATGACCTTGCGTATCTTTGCTATCTTCGATGCCCGCCGTTAACAGACTCTCACGGATAATTTCTACCTGCGCATAACCAAATTCACGCTGATCAGAGCCTTCAACTTGACCACCTAGTTGTAATGCCATGGTTTGCATACCATAACAGACACCAAGTACAGGAATACCGGCGCTGAATACGTAATCTGGCGCACGTGGACTGCCAGCTTCAGTGGTACTTTCTGGCCCACCCGAAAGGATGATGCCCTTCGGATCAAATTCGCGGATCTGCGCTTCAGTCACATCCCACGCCCAAAGTTCACAATAAACGCCAAGTTCACGTACTCGGCGCGCCACCAGCTGAGTATACTGAGAGCCAAAATCAAGGATAAGAATACGGTCTTTATGGATATTGTCTGTGCTCATGCATTTGTTCCGGGCGATAAACTGATGTAGGTGAAAATCTCCCTTTAACAGGGAGAGCTGAAAAAATTAAGAACCCATCCGGTAGTTTGGCGATTCTTTGGTAATGGTGACATCGTGCACATGACTTTCTGAGATGCCAGCGCCACTGATGCGAACAAATTCCGCCTTAGTGCGTAATTCATGAATAGTGGCACAACCGGTCAATCCCATACAAGAGCGTAATCCCCCCATCTGCTGATGGACAATCTCTTTAAGATGGCCTTTATAAGCAACCCGCCCCTCAATCCCTTCTGGAACCAGTTTGTCGGCTGCATTGTCTGACTGGAAGTAGCGATCGGATGATCCTTTCGACATGGCACCAAGGGAGCCCATGCCACGATAAGATTTGAACGAGCGTCCTTGGTACAATTCAATTTCACCCGGCGATTCTTCCGTACCCGCCAACATGGATCCCACCATCACACAAGATGCCCCTGCTGCGATCGCTTTTGCAATGTCCCCCGAAAAACGAATACCACCATCCGCAATGACTGGGATGCCTGTCCCCTCTAAAGCACTGACTGCATCCGCAACCGCGGTAATTTGTGGCACACCAACACCGGTGACAATCCGCGTGGTACAGATCGATCCAGGACCAATTCCCACTTTGACTGCACTGACACCCGCCGCCGCTAACGCTTTCGCCCCTTCAGCTGTCGCAACATTGCCTCCAATGATTTGCAGATCCGGATATTTCTGCCTTGTTGCGCGTATACGCTGCAATACTCCTTCAGAATGACCATGAGAAGAGTCAATCAGCAGGACATCAACCCCGGCGGCGACCAATGCATCAATGCGATCTTCATTGCCAGTGCCCGCTCCGACCGCAGCCCCGACCCGTAAGCGCCCTTCAGCATCTTTACAGGCATGGGGTTTACGCTCTGCTTTCTGAAAATCCTTCACAGTGATCATACCACGCAGGTGAAACGCGTCATCCACCACCAGCGCCTTTTCAACGCGACGTTCATGCATTTTTTGCAGAACAATCTCCCGTGATTCCCCTTCTCTGACGGTAACCAATTTGTCTCTTGGCGTCATCACGGCGGAAACCGGCAGACTGAGATCAGTGACAAAGCGGACATCTCGCCCAGTAATGATGCCAACTAATTGATGATGCGCGTCAACCACCGGATAACCGGCAAAACCATTGATCTGAGTCAGACGATGAACCTCATTGAGCGTGGTATCGGGTAAGACGGTTTGAGGATCGGTAACCACCCCGCTTTCGTGTTTTTTTACCTTACGTACTTCTTCCGCTTGACGTTCAATGGTCATGTTTTTATGAATAAAACCTAATCCGCCTTCTTGGGCAAGCGCAATGGCTAATCGTGCTTCGGTGACGGTGTCCATCGCCGCAGATAACATGGGAATATTAAGACGAAGGGTTTGCGTTAATTGTGTGCTAAGATCAGCAGTATTAGGCAGAACGGTGGAGTGAGCTGGAACAAGTAAAACATCATCAAACGTGAGGGCTTCTTTAACAATACGCAACATGGCAATATCCCGACCTGGTTGAGGAATAACAGATAAAATATTGCCGATGCATTATACAGGCTATGGACAAATCTCTCCAGTTATTTTTACAAAAGTCTTGATCCCATGCTAGGTTGGCGTAATATCACAGGATCATACTGTCATTAATATTAATCTGCTTGAATGGGCCTCATGTTACAACCTGATACCAACAATATCTATTCCGTTAGCCAACTGAATCACGCAGTCAGGCAACTCTTAGAACAACAGATGGGACGTATCTGGTTAACTGCCGAAATTTCTAATTTCAGTCGTCCATCATCAGGGCACTGGTATTTGACCTTAAAAGATCAGCACGCCCAAGTGCGCTGTGCCATGTTCCGTAACGCCAATCAGAAAGTCAGCTTTGTTCCTGCCAATGGCTTACAAGTCCTCGTCCGTGCCTCTGTCACCCTGTATGATCCTCGTGGTGACTATCAGTTATTGATTGAAAGTATGCAGCCGGCCGGCGAAGGTGTGTTGCAACAACGCTTTCAAGCATTAAAATTGCAATTACAACAAGAAGGGCTGTTTGATGTTGAACGCAAAAAACCCCTTCCTTCACCCGCACACTGTATTGGCATTATTACCTCTCGCAGCGGCGCTGCCCTACACGATATGCTCAATGTGCTACGTCGCCGCGATCCGCTGCTAAAGATTGTGATCTACCCAAGCCAAGTCCAAGGCCATGAAGCCACAGCCTCACTAGTAAAAGCAATCAGTGTGGCGAATAAACGTCAGGACTGCGATGTGTTGATTGTTGGACGGGGCGGCGGTTCCCTCGAGGATCTGTGGAGTTTTAACGAAGAGGCCGTCGCCAGAGCCATCGCTGCCAGTCAATTACCCGTGATAAGTGCCGTTGGTCATGAAACAGATGTGACCATTGCTGATTTTGTCGCTGATTTACGTGCGGCTACGCCTTCTGCAGCCGCTGAGCTGGTGAGCCGTAATCAAATGGAAATCGTACGCCAATTTCAATCCGCACAGCAACGTGCCGCCATGGCGATGGATTATTATCTCGCCCAACAGCACCGCTTGTTTAGTCAACGCCATCATCGTTTGCAGCAGCAACATCCTCGACTACAAGTGGCAAGGCAGCAACACCAGTTACTGCAATTTGAATCGCGACTATTGGCCGCCTTACGCGTCCGTTTGCGTGTACTAGATTTGCAACAACAGAAATTGCAGCAAAGATTATACCACCAGCATCCTCAAACGAAGCTGCATTCAGCAGTCCAACAGGTTCAATCCTGTCACCGTCGCTTACTGGACGCCTTACACGATCAGTTACAACCGTTGCAATCCCATTTTACGGCATTGGTGATCCGTTTGGAAAGCGTCAGTCCTTTAGCAACTCTGGCACGTGGCTACAGTGTCAGTCGAGATCAACATGGCGGGATTGTGAAAAAGGTCTCTCAATTGAAAAAAGGTCAACCACTGGTTACCCGTTTTACCGATGGCTGGGTAGAAAGTGAGGTGACTCAGATTATCAAACAAAAGAAATCGAACGCAGGCGTCGCAGAGAAATAACGCAGTTAAACCGCAGGTTTTGTATGCAGGGGGACGGCGTGACGTCAATGTTGAAGTCACCCCGACCCGCTATACTGGATGGATAACCCGGTTAGCCTCTAATCCGTGCTAACCAAGCTAACAGCTCATTCCACTATTTTTTATTTTTTTTCAGGTGTGACATCAGACGCTGACGTTTACGCTGTTGGGTCGGGGTCAATAAGTTACGCTTATTGGCATAAGGATTCGCCCCTTCCTTGAACTGGATCCGTATTGGCGTACCCATAACATTCAGGGAACGGCGATAATAGTTCATCAAGTAACGTTTGTAAGAATCCGGTAAATCCTTCACCTGATTACCGTGGATCACCACAATCGGGGGATTATAGCCGCCCGCATGTGCATATTTCAGTTTAACTCGACGTCCTCTGACTAATGGCGGTTGATGATCGTCAATCGCCATATGCATGATACGTGTCAGCATGGATGTACTCACTCGACGAGTGGAGCTATCGTAGGCTTCCAGTATCGATTCGAACAGATTACCTACCCCACTGCCATGCAGAGCAGAAATAAAATGCACGCGGGCAAAATCAATAAAACCAAGACGATGATCCAGTGTCTCTTTAACCTGTTCTTTGATTTCTTGAGATAAACCATCCCATTTATTGACCACAATCACCAGAGAACGTCCACTGTTTAGAATAAACCCTAACAAGGACAGATCCTGATCAGAAATACCTTCGCGTGCATCAATCACTAATAGCACGACGTTGGCATCTTCGATCGCCTGCAGGGTTTTAATCACAGAGAATTTTTCTACCGTGTCATGGATTTTTCCTCGTTTACGCACCCCTGCCGTGTCAATCAAGACATATTCACGCTCATCACGTTGCATTGGGATATAAATGCTGTCTCTGGTTGTGCCTGGCATATCAAAAACAACGACCCGATCTTCACCCAAAATCCGGTTAGTTAGGGTCGATTTCCCGACATTAGGTCGACCAACAATGGCTAACTTGATCGGCAGATCTCGAGGATCAAATGCCTCTTCTGGCTCATCGTCTGGGATCGCATCGTCATCGGCTTCTTGCGCTGCCCAATAAGCGGCATTTTCCTCTTCTTCCGTAAGGGGAGGCATATCGTCTTGCTTGTCCGCAAAAGGCAATAATACCGTTTCAATCAAACTGGTGACACCACGACCGTGGGACGCGGCAATCGGATGAATGTCTCCCATCCCTAAAGACCAGAAGTCAATCACTGCCGCATCCGCATCCAGACCATCGGTTTTGTTAGCCACTAAAAAGGTAGCCTTTTGCCGAGAACGCAGGTGTTTCGCAATTTGTTCATCAGCCGGCATCACGCCAGCGCGGGCATCAACCATAAATAGCACAATGTCAGCCTCTTCAATCGCCATTAACGATTGATGAGCCATATGCATCTCAACGCCATGTTCATCGCCATCAATACCACCCGTATCAATAACAATAAACTCCTGACCTTCAATCTCCGCCCGCCCATATTTACGATCACGGGTCAGTCCTGGAAAATCAGCGACCAACGCATCACGGGTGCGAGTGAGTCGATTAAATAGTGTGGATTTTCCGACATTCGGGCGCCCAACCAGCGCAACCACAGGAACCATAATAAAGCCTCATTACAAAAAAAATCGACCGGAGCGCATCCTTCATTCATGCTAACCCGACCTCTGTATTCATCCGATCCAGCTATGGCTGAAATAAATAAACGGCCCCCTGGATACGGGAGCCGTTAATATAGCACGCCTGAATGCGTTTGACTGATTTACCTTAACGTTTAAAGGCGTAAAGCTCGCCGTTTTTAGCCTGAATCAGTAATTTATCACTCGCCACCACCGGTTTCGATTGAAAACCTGAGCTATCGATTTTTTGTTGTGAAACAAAACGACCATCCTGGGTATCTAACCAGTGTAAATACCCTTCCCCATCCCCCGTCACCAAATACCCATTATACAGGACAGGTGCCGTCAGATTACGGTAGGTGAGGTCACTCTGCCGCCAGACAGCAACACCGCCTTCAGTGCTAAGGGCATCAATGCGATCATTTTGATCAACCAGATAGATCCGTTTATTTTCAACAATAATATCTTTGACACCGCCGATTTCACGTTTCCATAAAATCTGACCACTACGCAGATCAAGGGCTGACAAATTGCCATTATACGCCAGCGCATAAACAATGCCATTGTCCACAACCGGTGTGGTATCAACATCATTCAGACGATCGATTTCAGACACACCGCCTGGTTTCGATATTCGCTGTTGCCATGTTAATTGTCCATGTTGCAGGACAACCGCATTCACCATGCCATTGTCACCACCCACAATCGCACCACCATAAGCCGTCGCTGGCGCAGACTCTCCACGAATGGATAGACTCGGAACATCAAGGTTTACCTGCCACTGACTTGCCCCTGTTACCGGATCAAGTGCCTGCAATATGCCATTACTGGTATGGATTAACAGGTAATTATCACTGACTACAGGACTGGATAATGCTTCACCAGCAACTTCAGAACGAAACGCCACGGAGCCATCATTGGTATGTAACGCATAAACCACGCCACGCTCACTCCCAATGTACAGTAAATCCCCTGCTACAGTGACACCACCTGAAAGTAATGCGGATGTATTGGCACTAAACCAGCCATGAGAAGTCGAGAGATCCACTTTCCATTTCTGTTTGCCAGTACTGGCTTCCATCGCTTTAACGACACCAAACCGATCGGCTGCATAGACGGTATCCCCACTCCATGCAGGATGAAGATTAGAATAAAAATCACCAATACCGTCACCCACTGAACTGCTCCACACTTTACTGGCAGTAAACTGGTTAGTGACTTTGGGTAAGGGTGACATTTTATTCACCTCATCTTCACCACCAAATAACGAACAGCCACTCAGTAAAGTGACGGATATTAAGCCTGGTAACAGATAATGACGTAATTGCATGCGCTCTCTCATGAGTTAGCCTAAGTTATTTAATTTCATCTGCAGCATGTTTTTTAATTCAGGCGATGCATCAGCAGCAATCCCTTGTTCCCATGCTTTACGCGCTGCGGATTTATCACCTTTACTGCTGTAAATATCACCACGGATATCAGCAACCAGCGAGGTGAAACTCGCGCCTTTGATGGTGTCCAAGCTGCGTAATGCCGCATCTGCTTGCTGTAATGACAACTGTATCCGTGCCAATCTGAGGGTAAGTATCGCTTGCAGTTCGGTATCTTGCGTATCTTGCAGCCCTTGTTGTAAGGCTGTCACTGCCTTGGCTAACTCGTTTTGAGTTACCGCATATTTTGCCAATCTTAACGCCGCTAATGCGCCATAATTTGTTTTACTCTCAGCAACAAAATCGGCTAAGGCCTTAACCTGTTCAGGCTTGATACCGGCCTGAGACAAGGGGGCTGTCAATTTTTGATACGTCTCTGACGCGGCCAAATTGACTGATTGCTGATGATGTCTCCACCCTTGCCAACCTGCAACGACAGCAATCACTATCACAATGCCGACCGCGATTGCCTTGCCGTTATGACTGACAAAGTGTTTAGCCTGATCTAATTGCTCTTGCTCACTTTGATTATTATACACTTCCACCCGCGATGACTCCTATTCAGGCTTATTAATTTGAGGCCAGTATCTGACTGACAATTGACACAAGTTGCGTTTGTGCAACGGTCTGTTGTTGACCATTCACGAGATCTTTGACGACCACCTGCTGTTGCTTAAGCTCTTCTTCACCCAACACTAAGGCAAGCTTGGCGCCCCATTTATCGGCTCTCGCAAATTGTTTTTTAAAATTGCCGCCTCCAAAGTTTGTCATGACTTTACGTTCAGGGAGGGCATCACGCAAGACTTCAGCTAACTGCATCGCTTTCGATTGAACATCCGCCCCCTGAGCAATCACATACACATCAATGCAGGCAGACGGGATAAAATCAGGATTCACGGTCTGAACTAATAATACCAGTCTTTCCATTCCCATCGCAAAGCCGACCCCCGTGGTCGCTTTGCCACCTAATTGTTCGACTAATCCATCATAACGTCCCCCGGCACAAACTGTGCCCTGGGCGCCGAGTCCCTCAGTCACCCATTCGAAGACCGTGCGATTATAATAATCGAGGCCACGAACCAAGCGCTGATTGACTCGATATGAGATCCCAACCGCATTCAGTAACGCGCAGACGCCATCAAAATGCACTTTTGACTCGGGGTCTAAATAATCCGCTAATTGAGGCGCATCATGCAGCAGCGTTTGTACTTGAGGATTTTTGCTATCAAGAACGCGTAACGGATTGGTGTACATTCGGCGTAAACAATCTTCGTCTAAGGCCGCTTTGTTCTGCTCAAGAAAAGCAACCAAGGCATCGCGGTATTCTGCTCTGGCTTCTAATGAACCGATTGAATTCAATTCGAGAGACACATGTTCATTGATCCCCAGCGCCTTCCACCAACGGGCAGTCATCATGATAAGTTCGGCATCAATATCGGGGCCAGCCAGACCGAAAACCTCTGCCCCTATTTGCGTGAACTGACGATAACGGCCTTTTTGAGGACGTTCATACCGGAACATGGGGCCACTGTACCAAAGGCGCTGCTCTTGATTGTATAACAAGCCATGTTCGATCCCTGCACGAACACAACCGGCGGTTCCCTCTGGACGCAATGTCATGCTCTCACCATTGCGGTCGTCAAAGGTATACATCTCTTTTTCAACCACATCGGTGACTTCACCAATCGCACGTTTAAATAACGGTGTCTGTTCCACGATTGGCAAACGGATCTCTCTGAAACCATATCCTGATAAAATGTCGCTCAGGATCTGCTCAATTTTTTGCCAGATGGCGGTATCTTCGGGCAAATAGTCATTCATGCCTCTGATTGCCTGAATATGCTTAGCCATCATTTTCTCCATGATTCTCTTGCCGTCTATGTAACGGTTTTCCTATCGGACAAGGGTAAATATTCGTATTGTGGGTGAGCGAATTATCTTGAAATTCTATTTATCAATGTGCTGTACGTCTATTCGTTTTTTTTCATCTAACATAGAAATTTTTGCTCTGATGCGGGCTTCAAGCTGATTGATCATATCCTCATTATCTAGCCTATCACGCTGACGTACCCCATCTTCATAAAAACCACTTTTTTTATTACTTCCTGTCACACCAATTGTCGATACGGTGGCCTCACCGGGGCCATTCACTACACACCCAATGATGGAAACATCCATCGGCGTCAACACATCTTCGAGACGTTGCTCAAGGGCATTCACCGTACCAATTACGTCAAACTCTTGTCTTGAGCAGGTGGGACAGGCGATAAAATTAATGCCTCGTGAGCGTATTCGCAACGATTTAAGGATATCAAACCCCACTTTAATTTCTTCAATGGGATCGGCTGCCAAGGAAATCCGTAACGTATCACCAATTCCCTCAGAGAGAAGTAATCCGAGGCCGATGGCAGACTTCACCGAGCCGGCACGCGCTCCTCCAGCTTCGGTAATGCCTAAATGCAAGGGTTGATCAATCTGTTTGGCTAATAACCGATATGACTCGACAGCCAAAAAGACATCAGATGCTTTAACACTCACTTTAAACTGATCAAAGTTTAAACGATCCAGATGTTCAACATGACGCATGGCAGATTCTACCAACGCTTGAGGAGTCGGCTCACCATACTTTTCTTGCAGATCCTTTTCCAGTGAGCCACCGTTCACGCCGATCCTAATTGGAATATTATAATGACGAGCGCAATCCACCACTTGACGGATCCGTTCATTATTCCCAATATTTCCGGGATTGATCCGAAGACAATCAACACCATATTCAGCGACTTTCAGCGCGATTCGATAATCAAAATGGATATCGGCAACCAAAGGCACATCAACCCGAGATTTGATGATTTTAAACGCTTCAGCCGCATCCATTGTTGGCACTGATACCCTGACAATATCTGCACCGACGCGTTCGAGTGACTTAATTTGATTGACTGTCGCCTCAACATCCGTAGTACGGGTATTAGTCATAGATTGCACCGCGATAGGCGCACCATCACCAATCGGCACCTTACCCACATAAATTCGCGTCGATTTACGTCGGCTTATTGGGGCCTCGTTATGCATACTTTCATCTCCACTGATTCCCCTAGAGGAACTTTATTGCGTACCCAAGGTGAATCTTGCCACCTGGTTTTTCAAAGCAAACCGACTGAGGTCAACCGGTTTATTATCAAAGGTTAAGGTAACCGATGCAGGTGCACCTAATTTAATACGATAAGGTAGTGTACCCGTTAAATCGAGTGTGGCACCTTTTTTCTGTAGTCCACTGAATAATTTTTTACCACTGCCATCAAACACTTCTAACCAGCAATGATTAGCAAAAGTAAAATGTAATCCGTGATCCGCAACGGAGGAATGCGTGTCATTGTTAACGCTGTTGGCCGACACCACGGGTAACTCGCTGCCTGTCGTTTCTATTGCGGGCGGAGTCGTACTCGTCTGCGGTGCTGCATTATGGGCAGAGGGGACCAACTGGGTTAGGGGATTGGATTGCCTTTCCGCCTGCTGCTCGCTCGGTGTAACGGCAGAAGAAGGCATACCAGCAATAGGTTGAGCCGCGGTCTCCGGCTGAGATTGTGTGGCTTGAGGTTGGCCGAGTTGAGTATTCGATGCTGCCGGAGGGGCTGACGTGGCCTTGCTGTTTATATCGCCTCGCTCAGAAGAGGATGTGTTAGCACTTTGACTATTCGCAGAAGTCGCTTCGCTATTATCGAGGACTAATGGCACGGATTTAGGATCAGTACTGACATTGCTAGCATGACTTTGCGCCACACTGTTTTTTAGATCTTGTTGCGCCGCTTTGTGGTTTTGCCACCACCAAGAAATCGTCAGCCCAATCACGAGTAAAAAGATAAGTAATGTTAAGAATTTAAATAGCAAGTCCCGCTGTTTTTTACTACGACGGCTGCGTAAATTAATCGATTGTGCTGGCGATATTTTCGGTGCCATGATGGTCACCGATGGCTGAGGTGTTGGCAAAACCTCTTGCTCAGGTATCGATAACAAACGGGCATATGAACGAATATAACCACGAACAAACGCAGGGGCGAGTTGTTTATGGGTCGTATCCTGTTCAATGTCTTTGACAACGGACAGCTTCAAACAAAGCTTGTCAGCAACTTGTTGCTGACTAAAACCAAGCTTTTCTCTTGCCAAACGTAAACGCTGACCCGGTAAAACGACTTCAGATTGTTGCTCATTGGTTTCAGTATTCATGGGCTTTATAACGCTGGTACTGTTGCGAATGTGGAAAATAAAGCGCCAGCTGGTTAGCGTAACAGTCAAGTTGCGTCATGTTACCCTGCTGCGCAGCGATTAAAATCATTAGCCAAAGACTTTGTGCCTCGTGCCCAAAGCGCTGGCGAAAGACGTCAAGCAATAGTTTAGCATCAATCACTCGTCCTTGCTTTACACGTTCTTCTGCATGCTGAAGCCATCGACGCCGTAGGGGTTTGGAAGACGCAGACACATGCATTAATTGCGAGATTGCCTGTGCCTTCTGCCCACTGTCGAGAGTACATAATCCAGCAAGTAATACCGCGTCGTCCTGACCCTCTATCTGATTAGAATGCCTTATTAAATCAAACTGCTCTTGTGCTTTTTTATACTGCCCTAAAGCACAAAGAAAAGCACCGTAATTATTTATAATACGACTATTTTCTGGTTGAACCCGCCTTGCTTTATGAAACCACTGCTCTGCCAACTTGGCTTGAGAGAGCTGCTGATAAAGTAAGGCTAACGCCAATTTGGGTCGATAATCATCGGGTGATAATTCCGTGGCACGCAATAAATTACGCGTTGCCGCCCTAAACTGCTTCACCTTTTGATACTGCAAACCCAGCCGTAAACGCATTTCCGCAGCGCGGATCATGGCCGTATTCTGCTGGCAACCAATAAGACCGATTATCAGCACCACAACCCGCACCGATTGCCACCAAGGTTTCATACTTACTCTCCGAACGGCTCGTTTTCGGACAGCGTAGCCTTAGCACAGGGGGTTGTCAGTGGATCGAGTGTCGTCGTCAGAGCGTCTTCACAGCAATTTCTGATTCTGACATTTTATTGCGTAGCGTTCGCTTAGTACGATCGATAACATCGCCAGCCAATTGACCACAAGCGGCATCAATATCATCACCGCGTGTTTTACGTACAATGGTCGTAAAGCCATAGTCCATCAGTACTTTCGAAAAACGGTCAATACGACTATTCGAACTTCTGCCATAAGGCGCGCCAGGAAACGGGTTCCAAGGAATTAAGTTGATTTTACAGGGCGTATCTTTCAGCACGTCCGCCAGTTGATGTGCATCATCCGTACTGTCATTCACATGATCAAGCATCACATATTCAACTGTCACCCGTCCTTGATTGGCGTTAGATTTGCTCATATACCGTTTTACTGCCTGTAAAAAAGCCTCGATATTGTACTTTTTGTTGATTGGAACAATATCATCGCGCAACTTATCGTTAGGCGCATGCAATGAAATAGCCAAGGCCACGTCGATCATATCGCCGAGTTTATCGAGCGCAGGCACCACACCGGAAGTCGACAGTGTTACCCTTCGTTTGGAAAGGCCAAAGCCGAAATCGTCCAACATAATGTCCATAGCTGGCACCACATTATTCAAGTTCAGTAAGGGCTCGCCCATGCCCATCATGACCACGTTAGTAATGGGTCGTTGTCCTGTAACCCGTGCTGCACCAATAATTTTTGCGGCACGCCAAACCTGACCAATAATTTCAGAAACGCGTAAATTACGATTGAAACCCTGTTGTGCAGTTGAACAAAATTTACACTCTAACGCACAGCCAACTTGTGATGAGACACACAGTGTTGCCCTCTCGTCTTCTGGGATATAAACCGTTTCAACGAGCTGCCCCCCTACCCGGATCGCCCACTTAATCGTACCGTCGCTCGATCGCATCTCTTCGGCCACGTCGGGCGCTTTAATTTCAGCAATCAGAGCCAATTTCTGGCGCAGTTTTTTGTTAATGTCTGTCATTTGTTCAAAATCGTCACAACAATAATGATATATCCATTTCATGACTTGATCGGCACGAAACGGTTTTTCACCTAACGAGGCGAAAAACTCTCTCATCGCTGCACGATTGAGGTCAAGCAGATTGATCTTGGTTGTCGTCGGGTCAGTCGTGACAGAGTGAGCGGGCACAGCTACGGCTAGTGATTCGGACATAATACTCTCTGGCCTCGTTATTACACGTTATGGCGCGTTCAGATGATGGATGAAAAAAACCCTAGGGCCGAAACCCTAGGGTGAACTATTGTACATGATCTCACTTCAGATGCTAATGGGTATACGCTGTTTTACAGTTTATCCCCGAGTATGGCATTAACGCGTGCGGGCGCAAACTTCGTTATCAGTGAAAAAATAAGCAATTTCACGTGCTGCAGATTCAGCAGAATCTGAACCATGTGTCGCGTTTTCAGTGAAGCTATCAGCATAGTCAGCACGTAAGGTGCCAGCCAAAGCATTATCTGGGTTAGTTGCCCCCATCAAATCACGATGACGCTGTACCGCATTTTCACCTTCCAATACAGAAACAACAACAGGGCCAGAGGTCATAAACTCAACCAGACCATCAAAAAATGGGCGGCCTTTATGTTCTGCGTAAAAACCTTCCGCTTGCTCTTTGGTTAAGTGCAGCATTTTAGCGGCAACAATTTTAAAACCTGCGCTTTCGAAACGCTGGTAAATTGCACCAATCACGTTTTTAGCTACAGCATTCGGTTTTATAATTGAAAAAGTACGTTCGATAGTCATTTGAGCCTCAGATCTGGACTTACTGAATATAATGCAATGAATAACCCCACGTTGGTCTCATTCACTGCCGACAAAGGGGGCAAATTATAGAGGGCAAAATGCCTATTGACCATGCTTATTCGCATTTTTTTATTTATATTGGTACTGAGCTCGTGGAAAGTGGCTTTGCGTTGACGTGACTCGACCCATTCAGGTCGCATCTCAACATAAAGAAACCGCCGAATAAGCATAATCAGCACTTGAGTCACACTACGTAATCATTGACACTGGGGTTTTCGTGTACCAACAGGAGTATGACTGGTGAGTTCTTTTTTCGTAAGTCACGACTGGTTAGCAGGCCATCTGTCCAGTCCAACTGTCCAACTGCTTGATGCCCGGATGTTACCGCCAGGCCAACAACACCGAGATATTCATGCCGAATATCAACAACAACATCTACCCGGTGCCGTTTTTTTTGATATTGAACAATTATCCGATCCCCACTCAGCGTTTCCTCATATGCTACCTGACCCACACTATTTTGCTGAAGCAATGCAGCGCCTCGGTATCTCAAGTGATTCACATTTAATTGTCTACGATGAAGGTGATCTCTTTTCTGCACCACGTGCTTGGTGGATGCTCACCCACTTTGGGGCCAAACAAGTCAGTATACTGGCTGGCGGACTGCAACGCTGGATCCAGCACCAACTGCCACTTGAACAGGGGGTCACTCAACAGGTTATGGCTGATTTCACACTCGGTAAACCTCGCTTTTCCGTCGTGAGTCTTGAGCAGGTCATGCAGTGGAGTCAACACGGTGGTGTGCAATTAATTGATGCGCGTCCGGCTGCCCGCTTTCGTGGTCAAGTGGCAGAGCCTCGCCCAGGATTAAAACGCGGCCATATTCCCGGCAGTATTAATTTACCTTGGCCACTGCTAGTCGAACAAGGCCAGTTGAAAGCGCCTCACCAACTCTTGGCTCTTTTTAACGACGCCGGTATCGATTTAAATCAACCCTGTGTGTTGACTTGTGGTTCCGGTGTCACCGCGATTGTGCTATGGCTTGCCCTTTTGCAGTCAGGCGCCTGTCACTTGGCATTATATGATGGTGCGTTCAGTGAGTGGGCCAGTGACGAACGCCGAGAGACACACATTCACTGAATTGTCTTGCTGGTTGCTGCGCCTTTGTCCACTCAAGAACGTGCTGAGATAACAGGCCTGCAATATGACGGAGCAAAGGCTGTAAAGAGGCGTAGAGATCACATCGAGACGACGCTGTCCTCCATGTTTCAGCAGGGTTTCATCTTAACCTCAGCGGACACGGAATGAGGGCAGGGGTCGTCGCGTTTTATATTTATATGATCCTCGCAACAGGCTGGATATCACGAATAAAACTGCCCCAGCGGCGTTGGTAGAATGGCGTAAGATGAGCCAACATAAAATGGCTCACGCCCATCTCACCAGCTGTCACCAAACACACATCCACTTCCGCCTGATCAGGGAGTGTATCAATAGCTACATTCCCAGTCGCCTGAATCAGGCCGTCAGGATCGGGGTCATTCTCCAGCTCCAAACCTATCAGCATAATTTCACGTTGGTCATCCGCCTCTTTTAATCCCGCAATGAATGCCTGACGTACAGTCTTATACTGACTAAAGAGGGTTTGCAGTGACTGGATTAATTGTGCAGGCGGTTCACTTAACGCTGAAAGCAATAAACGCTGCTCACCTTCTAGCAAGTGCTGACCACTCAATGCATTCCCCTGATTATCCAATAACGCAGCAATTTCAGTGGCAGTAAATACTTTACCGGTGGGTAATTCAGGATCGAGCATCAAGACTTGCCCTTGGGTCATGGCAAACAATTGTTCAGCTGGTAATGGCAAACAACGCACCTCGTCATCACAAACCGCCCTCAGTCTCGCCTCTGTACTGAAAAATGGAATGATCTCACTGCCATCAGCTCGCCGCCAATGCGGCAAATCAATGGTTTGCTCGATCTCGGTGGACAAGGGGCGATTAACCGGAATAAAAATGTCCGCCTTTAATAAACAAGCAAAAAAAGCGGGCCGCCATCCCGGCTGTTGCGCCGCTTTTTCTAATAATTCTTCCAAGGTGTGCTGCATCAGTACCTAGCCCTACTCGCCATGTCAAAAAGGAATGCCTGACAACACATGATCGTTGATAACGCGTCGTCAGAGCCGATAAGACTCGCCTGAGTCAGATTAAAGGAAAGTCAGGCTAGTGCTGTAATAAGGACGCGAGAGTCAAGACACCCAGTCCCGTCGCGCCTGCTGACCAGTGTTCTACTGCACTTTTACGGTAAGTTGCAGAACAATCAATGTGGATCCATCCTTGGCGATAATGCTCAACAAAATGGGATAAAAATGCGGCTGCCGTACTGGCACCTGCCGTATGGGCCGCACCCGCTACATTACTTAAATCGGCAAAGTTGGAGGGCAAATGTTGCCGATGAAATTCAGCCAACGGTAAACGCCAGAAGGCTTCACCTACGGCCTCGGCACGACTGAGCAAGTTTTCAGCGGCCGAGTCATCAAAACTGAACATGGCATGGTAATCGTTGCCGAGTGCTACTTTCGCCGCGCCAGTTAAGGTCGCGGCATCGATCAATAATTGAGGTTGACAGGCACTGGCATCAATTAATCCATCTGCTAATACTAACCGTCCTTCCGCATCGGTGTTCATTACCTCGACGGTCTTACCGTTACGATATCGAATAATATCACCCAGTCGGAAAGCATCGCCACTGACCATATTGTCCGCACAACATAAGAATAATTTAACTCGGCGATCGAGGCCGCGTGAAGCAGCCAAGGCTAAGGCTCCAGTCAAGGTTGCCGCACCACCCATATCCGACTTCATTGAGTCCATCGGGCCACTCGGTTTAAGACTGTAACCGCCCGTATCAAAGGTGATCCCTTTCCCAACCAAACAGGCATAAACAGGCGTTTCATCAAGGCCTGAGGGATTATAATCCATGACCAGTAATACCGGCGGGCGGGCAGAACCTCGACCCACCGTATGCAAGCCCATGTAACCCTGTTCGCTGAGTGCGTCCCCTTTTATGATGGAGAATTTAAACTGTGCAGGGACAATCTCATTCATGAGGTCAACGGCTGATCGTGCCAGTTGCTCAGGCGAGAGATCCTCCGCAGGAAGGTTGATGGTTTCTCTGACCCAATCGATGATCTGTAGTCGACGATGCAATTCATCTTGGTCACTGACAGACAATGTTGGCCATTCCACATGACATTTCCCTTTCGGGGAACGGAAGCCTTGCCAGAACGCCCAACATTGTTCTAATTCCCAGCCTGCCCCCCTTAACTGAACCTGTTTTATGCCTTGCCCTTCCAATTTTCTGGCCGCTTTTTGGATTTGTGCCAAAGCGTGAGGCTGGCTGAGGTGCAATGTAATTTGTTGGGCGTCAAAAGAAAGTAACGCCCCTTGCCCCCAACAGGCGGCGGCGGGTTCATGACTGAGTACAATAGAAAAGGGTTGATTAGTCATCACTGATTCCTTTAGGCTTCGCGATATTCATCTATCCAGATTAACAGAATCGCTTCGAGTATTTTTTCACTGGATGCGGCCGGATCATCGTTAAACCCGTCGAGATCACAAATCCACTGATGCAAATCGGTAAAACGGACGCTTAACGGATCCGTATCCGGAAATTTATCATATAATGCTTCACCAATCTCACGACTGTCACGCCAGCTTAAAGACATCATGCTCTCCTACCATTTAAAAAGCCAGGCTGTCTTTGCCTGGCTCGGTGATTCAGTATGTGATTAATGTTCTCGTGCATGGTTGATGGTGTAACGAGGAAACTCCACCGTTAAATCCTGATCTGAGATCTTTGCCTGGCAGCTCAAGCGGCTTTCCGGCTCCAATCCCCATGCTTTATCAAGCATGTCATCTTCATCTTCAGTGCTTTCAGCCAAAGAATCAAACCCTTCTCTTATCACACAATGGCAAGTTGTACAGGCACAAGATTTTTCACATGCATGTTCCACTTCAATTCCATGACGTAAAGCCACATCAAGAATCGTTTCACCGGGCTGTGCTTCGTACACTCCGCCTTCAGGCAACAGTTCTTTATGTGGCAAAATTACAATTTTTGGCATTTTTAAACCTCATCCACAGATTGACCCATTAATGCCTGCCGAATAGAGTTATCCATACGACGCGCGGCAAAATCTTGAGTCACTTTATCCAGTTGTTTTATGCTATCGATGATGACCTGAGCATTCTCAGACGTTACCGCCTGTTGTAATTGCTGAAAGGCGGCAATAATTAATTGATATTCATCAGGTTTCAGTATCGATTTATCCGCGTTCAACGCTGATCCCACACTTTCTAGTACGCGCAGACCTTCCACTTTCTGCTCGGCAAGCTTACGAGCTGTCATATCATGTTCAGCGTAAGAGACAGAGTCAGTCAGCATGGTAGCTATCTCGTTTTCGCTCAAACCGTAAGACGGTTTCACTTGGATCGAGGCTTCAACACCCGTGGATTTTTCCATTGCCGTGACATTTAATAGGCCATCAGCATCGACCTGAAATGTTACTCGGATATGCGCGCCTCCCGCAGGTAAAGCAGGCAATCCACGCAATGAAAAACGTGCTAATGAACGACAATCCTGCACCAGCTCACGCTCACCTTGCACAACATGCAAGCTCATGGCACTTTGTCCATCCTTAAAGGTGGTAAATTCTTGGGCTCGGGCAACGGGAATGGTGGTATTACGTGGGATCACTTTTTCGACCAACCCCCCCATGGTTTCCAGGCCAAGGGATAAGGGGATCACATCCAGCAATAAGATGTCACTTTCCGGTTTATTACCCACCAGAATATCGGCTTGAATCGCCGCGCCCAATGCCACCACACGATCAGGATCAAGGTGGGTTAAAGGCTGCCGACCAAAGAACTGTGCCGTCTGTTGTCTAACCGCGGGCACCCGCGTCGATCCCCCTACCATCACGACTTGTTGAACATCGTCAATACTGATTTCCGCATCTTTCAAGGCGCGCCGACAGGCGTTGAGGGTTCTTTTGATCAAGGGCGCGATCAATTGATTGAACGTCGCACGATTTAACTCACCTTTAAAGCCCGCAACATCAATAGGAACTGACTCGGCCTCACTGAGGGCGATCTTAGCAGCAACCGCGGCATCAAGGATCGCGCGTTGAATATATCGGTCTTCACCTGCGGTGATCCCCGCTTGTGATTCGATCCAACCAGCAATAATTTGATCGAAATCATCGCCGCCTAACGCCGAGTCTCCCCCCGTCGCAAGCACTTCGAATATACCGCGCTGTAGGCGTAAAATCGAAATATCAAAGGTACCCCCACCAAGATCATACACGGCAATGATACCTTCTTGACCCGAATCAAGGCCATAAGCAACAGCCGCTGCCGTCGGCTCGTTCAGTAAACGTAACACCTTCAGTCCCGCTAAACGTGCCGCATCTTTTGTTCCTTGACGCTGAGCGTCATCAAAATAAGCCGGAACGGTAATCACCACACCGTCAAGCGCTCCCCCTAAGGTCTGTTCAGCGCGAGCCGCCAGTGTCGCCAAAATTTCAGAAGAAACTTGGATAGGATTGATTGGGCCGTCGTCGGTGACCATGGCAGGTAATCCCGTTTCACTCTCTTGAAACTGATAAGGCAATTGAGGGTAGCGCTGTCGGATATCATTCAACGAGCGACCCAACAGACGTTTAACGGAACTGAATGTATGCAGAGGATCGACCACTGCTTGTTGCCTCGCGGCATAACCGACGACTTTCTGCTGAGCATGATAACGTACAACCGAGGGGAGTAAATGGCGGCCTTCATCGTCAGGCAACGTATCAGGTTGTCCACTGCGTACTGTTGCCACCAGTGAGTGTGTGGTTCCCAAATCAATCCCCGCCGCCAGTCGGTGCTGGTGTGGCGATGTGCTCAAGCCGGGTTCACTGATTTGTAATAACGCCATAAAAATTTCCCATTAAAAATCGAGCAGAGTTTCTTCAAGTTGCTCAGCTTGGACTTGAAGTCGACTGACAAAACGTAATTTACGAACAGCCTTCGCGGCCTCAAGCCACTGACTGGCGCTCAGGGTTGCCGACGTTTGCGCCAGCAATTCATGCTCTATATTCGACAATTTTAGCATAAAAGCCTGAAGACCACCTTCATCTCGCTGTGCTTCCAAAACTTCAAGCTGTTCACGCAATTCCAGTTGCTGCGTCAGGAAAAACGTGTCCTGCATTGTCAGCTGTTCATTTGCGATATCAATACCTTGCAGAGATAATAAATATTCAGCCCGGGATAAAGGTTTACGCAATGCCTGATAAGCTTGATTGACCGTAGTCGCAACCTGTACTGCCTGCAATTTTTCTTGCTCGGTTCCATGAGCAAACCTATCAGGGTGGGTTTCTCTTTGTACCTCTTGAAAACGATGACTCAATAAAGAAAGATCGATATCAAAGGTCTGGGGCAGATCAAACAAGTCAAAATAGTTCATAGTTAACTTAACTGACAGTATTTAACAAAACAATCGCCCCAGTTCTACTGGGGCGATTTCATTGATGCTACGCTGTGGGATTATACGTTAAAACTTTCACCACAGCCGCATTCATCTTTCACGTTGGGGTTATTAAATTTAAAACCTTCGTTCAGGCCTTCTTTAACAAAATCCAATTCGGTGCCATCGAGGTAAACAAGACTTTTTCCATCGACAATAATTTTAACACCTTTCTGTTCAAAAACCTGATCTTCCGGCTGCAATTCATCAACAAATTCCAGTACATAAGCCATGCCAGAACAACCTGATGTTCTGACTGCCAACCGCAAACCCACTCCACGACCTCGATTAGCAAGAAAAGCACTTATTCTGGCAGCGGCGGAATCGCTCAGGGAAATTCCCATCCAATCCCCCTTACTTAATTTACTGACTTTTTACTTTTATAGTCATCAATGGCCGCTTTAATCGCATCTTCAGCTAAAATAGAGCAGTGAATTTTGACGGGGGGCAATTCTAACTCTTCAGCAATTTGCATGTTAGAAATACTGCTTGCTTCATCCAACGATTTTCCTTTAACCCATTCTGTAATCAATGAGCTTGAGGCAATCGCCGAACCACACCCGTAAGTTTTAAAGCGCGCGTCTTCAATGATCCCTTTGTCACTGACCTTGATTTGCAATTTCATGACATCACCACAAGCAGGCGCACCCACCATACCACTGCCAATACTAGGGTCATTATTATCGAAAGAACCCACATTTCGAGGGTTCTCATAATGATCAATTACTTTTTCGCTATAAGCCATACTTGATACTCCTGCAATTCAGAAATTAGTGATGTGCCCATTCAATACTATTCAGATCCACTCCAGCCTTAAACATCTCCCACAATGGAGAGAGATCACGCAGGCGTCCAATGGATTTATGAACCAGTTCAATCGCGTAATCCACTTCTTGCTCAGTGGTAAAACGTCCCAAAGAAAAACGGATTGAACTATGAGCCAACTCATCAGTCATTCCTAATGCACGTAATACATAAGACGGTTCCAGACTGGCAGACGTACAGGCTGAGCCTGAGGATACCGCCAAGTCTTTCAGTGCCATAATCAGTGATTCACCTTCGACATAGTTGAAACTGACATTGAGGATATTTGCTGCCCCTTGTTCGAGGCTACCATTTAAGTACACTTCCTCAAGGTTTTTTAGTCCATTCCACAATCTGTCTCTAAGCGTACGCAGACGTGCCATTTCATCGGCCATTTCTTCTTTGGCGATACGATAGGCTTCACCCATCCCGACAATTTGGTGAACAGGCAATGTTCCTGATCGCATACCTCTTTCATGGCCACCGCCGTGGATCTGCGCTTCAAGCCTAATACGCGGCTTACGGCGGACATATAAACCACCGATACCTTTAGGCCCATAAATTTTGTGAGCAGAAAAGGACATCAGGTCCACGTTCAGTTCAGCCAAGTTTATCGGTAACTTCCCAACACTCTGGGTCGCATCAACGTGAAAGATTATACCACGTTCACGGCACATTTCACCAATACTCTCAATATCCTGAATCACACCAATTTCATTATTCACATGCATAATTGAAACCAAAATGGTGTCATCACGGAGTGCTGCTTTGAATACCTGAAGATCTAATAAGCCATTTTTCTCTGGTGCCAAGTAAGTCACCTCAAACCCTTCACGCTCTAATTGGCGGCAGGTATCTAAGACAGCTTTATGTTCTGTTTTACAAGTAACAATGTGCTTGCCTTTTTTCTGATAGAACTGCGCAGCGCCTTTTATGGCCAGATTATCAGACTCAGTTGCACCTGAGGTAAACACAATTTCACGGGCATCCGCACCAATTAATTCAGCAACCTGATTACGTGCAATATCAACAGCCTCTTCTGACTGCCATCCAAAACGGTGTGAACGTGACGCGGGATTACCAAAGGTGCCATCCAGGGTCAAAAACTGCATCATTTTCTCAGCAACCCTTGGATCAGCAGGGGTTGTGGCAGAATAATCCAGGTAAATGGGTAATTTCATTGCGGTTAAACTCCGTACATCACTTCAATGCTTATATTGTAATGGTTTTACACAAAACGCCTTAACCTAAGTGGCTAACAATCGGCAAACTTACAAATTCAGATTGACTTCAATATTATCTTGAGACCGCCCTTGCTGAAAACGTCGATTGTCATTATGTTGTCTTTCAGACACATCGATAACTTCCTTATTATTAACGAGTTCCTCAAGAGAGATGTCGTTAAGAAAGCCACTAATACGTTCACTCAGGTCACGCCATAATGTATGAGTCAAACAGCGCTCACCGCCTTGGCATCCCTCTTTACCTTGGCATTTAGTTGCATCAACGGACTCATCCACAGCAGAGATAACAGTGCCAACCGAGATGGCACTGGGCTCTTTGCCTAACAAATATCCACCACCCGGCCCACGCACACTGGATACCAAGCCATTGCGACGAAGACGAGCAAATAATTGTTCCAGGTAGGATAATGAAATGCCTTGACGTTCAGAAATATCAGCTAAAGGGACAGGGCCTGTCTCTGAATTTAAAGCCACATCAAGCATGGCAGTCACAGCATAACGTCCTTTGGATGTTAATCTCATGCAATACAACCTCAGTCAGGTTTTGTTAAAAAAAAGATAACTCAGACTATTATTGTGTCATTCCCTACTTATATAGTCAACTATTTAACCGACTAACTTAGTCAGGTATTTGCTCTGTTGGGCTACACGCGGGATAAGGCAACTCCATCGCATACTAATAATTACTTTAAAATTAGTCGTGTAGGGTAAAGTAGAATCGTATTAATGCGACACACGGCTCGGATAAATTCCTCTTTGGCACTGATTTTTATCTAGATCTACTCGGATAAATGGCCAATTCTCTTATTTCGGCGCTCGAGTTAGGGCGTAATTTAGGGTTATTCCAACATGAATGCAACAGATGCTTAACATTTTTTCCCTCGCCTCGTCTCCTCCCACATCATTCGAACAACGGCCATCGGACAATCTCATTGAGAGCCAGCAAGTGGGATCGTGCCGAGAAGCATCTTGTATGAGGCGTCACGCCTTTGCTACAGGCTAGTCGGTGGCACTATCATTCAAATCAGAATCAGGATGTCTGCCCATTCATTTTAACAACATTGATGCTGACATCCTCCCCATCTTGCTTTCGGCGCTCAAATTCTCCGCTTGACCGCACGACAAAGTAAGCGGGGATCCCGGACGAATCGGCATTCTTGCGCTAACAATCTGATTAGGCACGACTGATTACCGTCATGTCCAACAAAAATGAAAGGGGAATGCATCGCATTCCCCTTTCATCAATTGTGACTCAGTCAAGCTAGAGCAACAATACGGATTATTTACTGGTCTGAGAGAGTGAGGCGAGGATGCCACGTAAAATGCTCAGTTCGTCTTTTTCTGGCCTCGCACGCGTAAAGAGGCGACGCATCTTACTCATTACTTGCCCTGGATTCGATTGACGAATAAATCCATTATCCAGTAATACGTTTTCCAAATGCTGATAAAAGCGCTCCAGATCATCAGCCCGAGGATAGAGTAACTCCGTTTCCTCTTCGCTGTGATTGCTTTTAACTTGACTTTGCGCCAGCCACGCCATCCGTACTTCATAAGCAATGGTTTGCACTGCCATCGCCAAATTCAGTGAACTGTATTCAGGGTTGGCGGGGATAGCCACATGGTAATGACATTTCTGCAGTTCTTGATTGGTTAACCCAACCCGTTCACGACCAAACACAAGTGCAACCTGACCAAGACGCGCCTCAGACACACTTTTTTCACCACATTGCCTCGCATCAAGCATCGGCCAAGGTAAGGTCCGTGAACGGGCGCTGGTGCCAACAACCAACGTACAACCACCGATTGCCTGATCGAGTGTTTCAACAATTGTCGCATTGCCGATTAAGTCACTGGCACCCGCAGCGAGAGAGATCGCTTGCGAATCCGGCTCAAGTAACGGATTTACCAGATAAAGGTGGTTTAGCCCCATGGTTTTCATGGCACGAGCAACTGAGCCCATGTTGCCTGTATGAGAAGTTTCTACCAGTACAATACGAATATTTTCCAGCATATAAGGGGTGCTTGTCTGATGTGGATGAGTGTGGGGCGATACTAACATATAAAGAGACTTTTACTAAAGAGTCTGATACCATACTTGCGTTTTTTCGTTCTTTAACATCCAGTGGGAATAACTGATGCATCCAATGCTGAATATCGCCGTGCGCGCCGCGCGCAAGGCAGGAAATCTGATCGCCAAAAATTATGAAACGCCTGACGCTGTCGAAACGAGCCAAAAAGGCAGTAATGATTTTGTTACCAACGTCGATCATGAGGCAGAACGCCTGATTGTAGAAATCATTCGTAAATCTTACCCTAAACACAGTATCGTGACTGAAGAAGGGGGGGATTTAGGTGGCGAAGATACTGATATTCAATGGGTTATCGATCCTCTGGATGGCACCAGCAATTTCATCAAACGCTTACCACATTTTTCCGTTTCCATTGCCGTCAGAGTCAAAGGTCGTACTGAAGTGGGTGTTGTCTATGATCCAATGCGCAATGAGTTATTTACCGCCGTCCGCGGTCAAGGTTCTCAGCTGAATGGTTACCGTCTGCGCGGTAGTTCAGCCCGCGATCTTGATGGCACGATCCTTGCGACAGGTTTTCCTTTCAAAGCCCGTCAACACAGCCAGTCCTATATGAAGATCCTCACTAAACTCTTCGGTCGTTGTGCCGATTTCCGCCGTACTGGCTCTGCCGCCTTGGATCTGGCTTATGTAGCAGCAGGACGGGTTGATGGTTTCTTTGAAATCGGTTTAAAACCTTGGGATTTTGCCGCAGGCGAATTATTAGTCCGTGAAGCGGGTGGCCTGATCACTGATTTTACTGGCAACCATAACTACCTGAGCTCAGGCAATCTGGTTGCAGGCACGCCTCGTGTTGTCAAAGCGATGTTAGGTGAAATGCGCGATGAATTAAGTGAAGCCCTAAAAAGGTAAGCTCCCCTCCTTGCTCATGCCTTTATCACAACAACACCAGTGAGAAATTGAGCTGGTGTTGTAAATCTAATCACTGCATTATTTCTGTCAATCTCTCAATTTTATAAAAATAAAATTACCATACCATGTAATTTTGTGATCACCTTTACAAGCTTGTTATTGCCTTAACCTGTTATTGCTCTGCTAAAACTATGCTTAATCTGCCTTTCAATAATAAGCAAGGAGCATCAATGATCAGTCATGGGGACATCACCAGCACAGCGCCATTATCTCAGTCAGACCAACAAAAATTGTTATTGGCAAGCCTGATTATCCAACAATTCCCCTTGAGCATAAATGCACTTTATCAGCTTTGGCCACAATATCATCCAACAAAAAGCAAGCTGACTTCGCCCCCCCCCATGATCACTCTCAATGCATTAACCCTCTGCTATCAATCAGGATCGGGTTACTGGCTCGTGAACAGTCGACTTGACCAGTATCTTGTCTTGTTCACGCTGTTACTCCATTTATTCAACCAATATGGTCAAATGCTTCTGTCGTTACCCGCATTGAAAATCGATCCTACCCATCGTCAGTTACTCAATCTTTCAGGGATCGCCAACAAAAAAAATTTACTACAACTCCTGAATTATTCAGCCAATAAACTAAATCGCTTCCTTTCTCCGCCTCAAAAATCAGTGCTCATCACCATGATGCAAGTGTTTATCCACGACCCCAACGCCAAAAACATTGCCTTCTCAATACAGCAAAAACAGTGGTTAGGTGCCCGTCAAGAATATCACCTGAGTTGTCGCTTGGAACCGCTCTGGCGCCGTTACTATAATTATGCTTTCCTCGCCTGTCGTTTCTGGGCGCTATTGCTGAGTCTGACTGATCAGCCCAAGGTTGCCCCGGCCGAGTCGCCAACGTGGCCCGATCCGTTAATACCGCTAAGTCACGCCCTGGCCGAGAAAATGGCGCTGTTTAATCAAGACAGTTCCCCTTGGGACACGACACTCCCCTCACGGATCCACCCTTTATTAAGACAACTTATCGCAAATATCCCCTTCAATTTACCGTTATTTCAAACTGATGGTCTCCGATTAGATCGCGAGCTGACTTGCGTAGCGCGGCATTTGCTGGTGCCTGTTGAAAATCACTATCACTTACATTTTAATTATCAACAACGTTGTTGGTTTATAGAGCAATTGTTACTGACTCATCCCCAACTAAAACATTATCATCGACTGCCTCTCACCATTCTGACCGGCTATCTCCCCGAACAGGAAAGAAGGCTAGAACGTCAGTTACGATCCTTACTGCATTATCCGTTGCAAATCACTTATCTGCCAATACAACGTTTCAACCTAGCGAACCTCGATGACAAGACCATTTTGATCCTTTCCGTTTATGCCTGTCACCTTCCCCTTTACTCCCCCCCTATTATTCAGTGTGTCAAACAATTAACCGAACATCAGAAATGGTGCATCATCAAAATCGTGCTCGATGCATTAGCGGGAAGGATCAAACCTTCACAAATAAAAAAGGACGGCCTTCGCCGTCCTACTTCGCTAACCCTCCATTATGCATTTAGGCATAAACAGGATAACGTTGACAAAGTGTAAGTACCTGCTGCTTGACACGCGCGATAGTGGCCTCATCCTGAATGTTATCTAATACATCAGCGATCCAGCCCGCTAACTCACGCACTTCAGCGTCTTTAAATCCACGACGGGTCACAGCCGGTGTACCAATACGGATGCCAGATGTGACAAAAGGCGTTTGTGGATCGTTGGGTACACTGTTTTTATTTACCGTGATGTTAGCACGTCCCAGTGCGGCATCGGCCTCCTTACCTGTCAATTTTTTATCTACTAAGTCGAGTAAAAACAGGTGGTTATGAGTACCGCCCGAGACGATTTTATAACCCCGTTGCAGTAAAACCTCGACCATGACTTGGGCATTTTTTGCCACTTGCTGCTGGTAGAGTTTGAATTCAGGCTCAAGTGCTTCTTTTAAGGCGACCGCTTTACCGGCAATCACATGCATAAGCGGCCCACCCTGTCCACCAGGGAATACCGCTGAGTTCAGTTTTTTATACAGCGCCTCATCACCACCTTTTGCTAAGATCAAACCACCTCTTGGTCCTGCCAAGGTTTTATGCGTGGTGGTGGTAACAATGTGCGCATGAGGGACTGGATTGGGATACACGCCAGCCGCAATCAATCCCGCCACGTGGGCCATATCGACAAACAGCCAAGCACCAACACTGTCAGCAATTTCACGCATTTTTTTCCAGTCACAGATCCCAGAATACGCAGAAAAGCCACCGATAATCATTTTAGGTTGATGCTGTTTGGCCAAATCTGCTAGCTGGTCGTAATCAATTTTCCCCGTTTCATCAATACCATAAGGAATGACGCGATACAATTTACCGGATAAATTCACGGGGGAACCATGAGTCAAATGCCCACCATGAGCCAGATTCATGCCCAATATGGTATCACCAGGCTGCAGTAATGCAGTATAAACAGCAAAGTTAGCTTGAGAGCCTGAATGTGGCTGAACATTAGCATAATCCGCGCCAAACACGTGTTTAGCGCGATCAATGGCTAATTGCTCAATCCTATCCACATATTCACAGCCCCCGTAGTAGCGTTTGCCAGGATAACCTTCTGCATATTTATTGGTCAGCTGGGATCCCTGAGCCTCCATTACACGCGGACTGGTATAGTTTTCAGACGCAATCAGCTCGATATGTTCGTCTTGGCGAACCCGCTCCTGCTCCATGGCTTGCCATAATTCAGCATCATAATCTGCTATGTTCATTTCTCGCTTTAACATCCCCATCTCCCAACTCCGCTCTCATTATTTAGGTGTACCCGCTGTATAAGCTCATCGTCCATCATAATGACAATCATTCAGTCCAGACGACAGCATGCATCACAATCGAGTACACTGCTGCAAAACGACTCAGCACCTGTTACGTGTGATTAATACTTGGCCGATTTAGCCGATTAAAAAACCAAAGGCACATTATTGTTAAATCAAATGGCATTTTCATCCTGCTCACCGGTACGAATACGGATCACGCGCGACACATCAACAACAAAGATTTTACCATCACCGATTTTTCCCGTCTGTGCCGTATTCATGATGGTCTCAACGCAGGTATCCACAATGTCATCAGCGATCACAATTTCGATTTTGACCTTAGGTAAAAAATCGACCATATATTCGGCACCACGATAAAGCTCGGTGTGACCTTTCTGGCGGCCAAATCCCTTGACTTCTGTGACGGTCATCCCAGTAATACCCACTTCGGCTAGGGCTTCACGCACATCATCCAGTTTAAAAGGCTTAATAATTGCTTCAATTTTTTTCATGATAAACCTTAATACGTTTCACAAGACTGAGCACATAGTGTGATCGGATTCGTTGCTGCGTTACTGTTAACACAGTCTTTGCAGCCTGATTGTTCTGAATGACTCACTCAGACAATCCTATGCTGCTCAGTCTGATGATGCAACAGCCATGATAGGATATCTCGGCAAGCATCAGATAAAACAGCGCGATTTTCTCACCAACATGCCACTCGATCCTGCACAGTTACTTAAGTTGTGCTCGCGCATTGCGGAAAAGACGCATCCAAGGACTGTCCTCACCCCAATCAGCCGGATGCCATGAATGGCTCACGGTTCGAAATACCCGCTCTGGGTGTGGCATCATAATGGTCACTTGTCCACTCAGATTGGTCAAACCCGTGATTCCTTGTGCAGATCCATTCGGGTTCGCAGGATAATTTTCCGTGACTTGCCCGTAGTTATCAACAAATTGCAAGGCAATCTGCTGATGCTTGCGCAGATGGTCGATCTGCTGTTGCTGATTAAATTGGGCATAACCTTCACCATGGGCCACGACAATGGGTAAACGCGAACCCGCCATCCCTTGTAGCAGCAGAGAACGGCTATTTTGTATTTCAACCAAGCTAAAACGCGCTTCGTAACGCTCTGATTGATTACGGACAAAGTGCGGCCATTGCTCACTTCCCGGAATAATATCACGTAAGTGTGATAACATCTGGCATCCATTACAAACACCCAACGCCAATGTCTGCGGATTGGCGAAAAATTCACTGAAAGTTTCTCGCACTCGACTGTTAAACAAAATGGATTTTGCCCAGCCTTCACCTGCGCCCAAAACATCACCGTAAGAGAAGCCACCACACGCGGCCAGCATATGAAATGATTGTAATGAGTAACGGCCTGACATTAAATCAGACATGTGCACATCAATGGCGTCAAATCCCGCACGATAAAAAGCAGCAGCCATTTCTCCTTGAGAATTGACACCCTGCTCGCGTAACACCGCAATTTTCGGCCTGATCCCACTCAGTATATAAGGCGAAGCAACATCCTGAGCGGGATCAAAGCTCAAGGCCACATTCAGACCGGGATCACTTTCCTCAAAACGCGCCTCATGCTCTTGATCTGCACATTGAGGGTTATCCCTCAGTCTTTGCATTTGCCAGCTGGTTTCTGACCAATAACGATGTAAGGTGGAGCGAGCTTGCTGATAAAGTGTCGTCTGACCGTGCTTAACTGTAAAACAATCACCAACCACTGCCTGCCCGATCGTGTGACAGCATTCTCTCAGACCGTGCTGTTGCAAAATCTCAATGACACGCGGCAACTCAGACGCTTTCACCTGCAATACCGCCCCCAGCTCCTCAGTAAATAACAGGGACAACGGTGACTGTACTGAATAGGAAAGATCAATTTCCACACCACAATGTCCAGCAAACGCCATCTCAGCCAAGGTCACCAGTAGTCCGCCATCAGAGCGATCATGGTAAGCAAGTAGTAACTGCTGGGCGATCAAATGTTGCATGGCATTAAACAGACCCGCCAATAACACAGGATCGCGAACATCAGCACACTGACCGCCTGACAGACTATACACTTGAGCAAGCGCCGTGGCCCCCAGTGAACAATGGCCTTGTCCTAAATCGATAAGCAGCAACACATTATCGACCTCAGGGTTTAATTGTGGCGTCACCGTCAATCTCACGTCGTCGACCCGGGCAAAACTGGTGATCACTAATGACAAGGGGGCGATCATTTGTTCAGTCTGTCCATCTTGCTGCCAGCGCGTTTGCATGGACATGGAGTCCTTACCCACCGGAATGGTCAGTCCCAGTGCTGGGCATAGCTCCTCTCCTATCGCTTTCACCGCGTCATAAAGACCAGCATCTTCACCGGGATAGCCCGCGGCTGCCATCCAGTTTGCCGAAAGTTTCACTCGCTTCAATTCACCAATGGCCGTGGCTGCAAGGTTAGTCAAGGCTTCCCCTACCGCAAGCCTCGCTGATGCAGCATGATCAAGTAACGCCACTGGCGCACGTTCACCGAGCGCAAAGGCCTCACCATGATAACTGTCTAAACTGGCCGTGGTAACCGCACAATCAGCCACTGGAACTTGCCAAGGTCCCACCATCTGATCCCGTGCTGTCATTGCTCCCACACTACGATCACCAATAGTAATTAAGAAGGACTTATCTGCAACCGCAGGTAAATGCAGTACTCGCTCAATTGCCTGTTCTAGCTGAATTGAGTGTAAATCCAACGCAATGTTCGGCGCAGGCAAACGCGTCACCTCACGCGTCATTTTCGGTGCTTTACCTAAAAGTACCGATAATGGCATATCAATCGGCGTAGTATGAAAATGGGGATCGTCAACCACCAGCTGCAACTGTTGCGTCGCCTCCCCTATAACAGCATAAGGCGCGCGTTCACGCTGACATAACGCCGCAAATTGCGCCAGTTTCGCCGCGGGGACCGCCAAGACATAGCGTTCCTGCGATTCGTTACACCATAGCTCCAACGGACTCATCCCGGCTTCATCACTCAAGATGTCTCGCAGATTAAATCGTCCTCCACACCCACCATCTGCAACTAACTCAGGCATGGCATTAGATAATCCCCCCGCTCCGACGTCATGAATAAAGGAAATTGGATTCCCATCACCCAATTGCCAGCAGCGGTCGATCACCTCTTGACAACGTCGTTCCATCTCGGGGTTATCGCGTTGTACGGAGGCAAAATCTAAATCTGCCGCCGAGCTACCCGACGCCATGGAAGAAGCCGCACCGCCGCCTAAACCAATGTTCATTGCAGGGCCACCGAGTACAATCAGTTTATCCCCGGGAAGAATTTCGCCTTTTTGTACATGTCGAGCGTCAATATTACCGATGCCACCAGCCAGCATAATGGGTTTATGATACCCTCGTAGGGCCTGCCCATTGTGGCTTATTACCTTCGCTTCATAGGTTCTAAAATACCCATTCAGCGCCGGCCGACCAAATTCATTATTAAATGCCGCCGCACCCAATGGGCCATCCAGCATGATCGCCAAGGCGCTGGCCATCTGTTCGGGCTTACCATAATGCTGTTCCCAAGGTTGTTCAAAACCAGGGATCATAAGGTTAGAGACTGAAAAACCAACCAAACCCGCTTTGGGTTTCGCCCCACGACCCGTCGCTCCCTCATCACGGATCTCTCCCCCAGATCCGGTGGCAGCGCCAGGGGCCGGAGAAATGGCCGTTGGGTGATTGTGCGTTTCCACCTTCATGAGGATATGATTTGCTTGCAAATGAAAATCATAGCGGCCTGTTTCACTGTCGGGATAAAAACGTCCCACGACCGATCCCTCCATGACAGCAGCATTATCTTTATAAGCAGACAACACATAGTCAGGGGTGGATTGATAAGTATTTTTAATCATTTTAAACAGCGATTTGTGCTGTTTTTCACCGTCAATCACCCAGTCCGCATTAAATATTTTGTGACGACAATGTTCGGAGTTGGCTTGGGCAAACATGTATAATTCAATGTCATTAGGATTACGCCCAAGCTCAGTGAAGGCCTCACATAAATAGTCTATCTCATCCTCAGCCAAGGCGAGTCCTAATTGTTGATTCGCTTGTTGCAAGGCAACTCGACCTTGTTGTAATAATGCGATTTCTTGCACGGGTTGTGGTGCATTTTGCTTAAACAGGATCTCAGCCTCGTGTAACGATCCAAACACGCTTTCCATCATGCGATCATGCAACACATCCATCGCAATGGCTTGCTGCGATTGCGTCAATTGCGGACTTATTAAATAGTAAGCTAAGCCACGTTCAAGACGTCGTACTTGAGGTAATTCACAATTATGTGCAATCTCGGTCGCTTTAGATGACCAGGGAGACACCGTACCCGGCCGCGGGGTAACCACAAATAATTGCCCTTGCGGGTTGATATCGGTGCCTGTTGAACCCTCATGTAAAAGCTGACTTAAGCGCTGTTCCTGCTCAATAGTGAGTTCACCGCTGATCTCAGCAAAATGCACATATTCCGCATACAAATCACTCACAGGCACACCGGCTTGTTGTAAACGCAGCAATAATTTCTGGATCCGAAAAGTCGATAAAGCAGGTGAACCACGCAAAATTTTCATCATCAAATGATCTCTTATCGTCGAAAACGTCAGCTGACATTTTTAGGCGCAACGGTTGGCTAGCCTATCTAGTATAAAGAATCCCACCTCATTACGAAACCGTTTGCGTATAATTTATTGCAAACAGACGATTATCTTGAAATCAATTTTTTTCATCATAAATGTTGCAATTTGTTGTTTTATTAGCCAAAATGCCGGCCGCACTGAAAAAGGCTCAGGGTTTTTCATCATAAAAAAAGCCAATTCAGTGATAATAAAGAGAGATAAATTATTGAAAATTAAAATTATTAGTAACTATTTTATCGGTCTCGTTGCTATTATCCTCCTGTTTGTTTTCTTCTTCGTCATACACTGGCATACCGGGAAACAAGATACGCTTGCAGCCATCAAGGCTCGCGGAGTATTACGCGTCAGTACCCTTGATTCAACACTGACCTGGCACCAGACCCAACTTCAATCTACTGGAATAGATTACGAGCTGGCCAAACGCTATGCGGATTATCTTGGCGTTAAGCTAGAGGTTCGTCTTCGCCCATCAATTAAGGCACTGTTTGATGATCTTGATAATCATCGCACTGACCTGCTCGCAGCTGGTCTCAATTGGGATAAAAAACGGGCGGCCACATATGGAACAAGCCCCGCTTACTACACCAGTGACCAACAATTAGTTTATCGGGTAGGACAGCCTCGCCCCGCAGATCTGTCAGCATTAAAGGGCAAACTTGCAGTCCCTGCATCTTCTTCTTATGTTTCACTATTAGAAGAGGCCAAGGCCCAACAATACCCTGAGTTACAGTGGGAAGAACGGCCCGCTCTCTCACCTGTTCAGGTCTTAGCACAAGTCGCGACAGGCCAGCTGGATTATACCCTTGCCGATTCAGCCACCATTGATATGATGCAGCGAATTTATCCACAACTTGCGATCGCCACCGACATCGCCAACGCAGTACCTGTAAACTGGTACTTTCGGCATAGTCATGATCACAGTCTGGATAACAGCATCGCTGATTTTTACCAACAGATGGAAAAGCAACACGTTTTATCACGACTGGAAGCAAAGTACCTCGGCCATCATGCTCAGTCAGATGTCGTTGATACTCGGGCTTTTTTACGGGCGATGGATACATTATTACCCCGCCTTCAGCCACTTTTTGAAAAATATGCGCAACCACTTGATTGGCATCTGTTAGCCGCAGTAGCTTGGCAGGAATCTCACTGGGATCATCTGGCCACCTCGCCAACCGGTGTCAGGGGGATGATGATGTTGACCCTGAATACAGCATCGAGTGTCAATGTGGATAATCGGTTAGATATGGAACAAAGTATCCGTGGTGGCAGCCAATATTTGCAAACGATTATCGAGCGTTTGCCGAGTAGTATTGAACAGGATGAGCGAATTTGGTTTGCATTAGCTGCTTATAATATCGGGCTTGCTCACTTAATGGATGCAAGAACGTTGACAAGCTCGCAAGGTGGCGATCCCAATAGCTGGTCAGATGTAAAAAGTCGTTTACCGCTCCTAAGTCAACGCCACTATTATAGCCAAACCACCTACGGCTATGCTCGGGGACAACAGGCCTATCTCTATGTAGAAAATATCCGTCATTATCTATTATGCCTGCTTGCCCACTCGCAAATGCAGCAACAAAAAGAAGATAATCTCGAGACCCAGTTGGTGATGAACTAAATCGCTATCACACACTTAACAGCAGGCCGCTATCTGGCAGCCTTCTGTGCTTTTTTCTCTGCACGACGTTGTTTGAAGAACTGGCTAAGTTTGTCCGCACAAGGCGCGGCTAACACGCCACCTAACACCTCGATATGATGATTCATCAGTGGATGCCCGAGGACATCAAGCAATGACCCCGCAGCCCCGGTTTTTGCGTCACAAGCGCCATAAACTAAACGTTTGATTCGGCCATGGATCATGGCACCAGCACACATAACGCAAGGCTCTAACGTAACATACAATGTGGTATTTAACAGTCGGTAATTGCCTAACGCTTGCCCCGCCTGACGCAGTGCCATCATTTCAGCATGGGCGGTCGGATCATGCCCTGCTATCGGCCGATTCCAGCCTTCTCCAACTAAGCGCTGTTCATAAACCAGTACGGCACCAACCGGCACTTCGCCAAGACTGGCGGCATAGTCAGCCCTTAACAGAGCCTGTTGCATCCAGTATTGATGCTGCTGTTGCTGATCCACCCCTGTTTCCTTATTACAATGAGACCTACAGTGAAGTCCACTGAGGTGCGTTTAATCAATAAGATCTTGATAATATGACTTGATTACTCACGAACACTTTAAATAAATAGAACTCAATAATTTTATCCGCTAGACTCACTCTTCTGACAATACCGTCAGTATTAACAACAATATTAAATATAAGAATCAATACGTTATATTATTCTTGCTCTTTTATCTTTTATAACCAGCACCGTTTTCGCTCACAATGAAAAACACACCGCAGCGCAATTGACTGACTCATCTTATCGACCAGCTCAAGTGCACCATATTGTATTATTTAAATTTAAACCCGATATGACTCAGGCTCAGAAACAACAAGTGATTGACCGTTTCAGGGCATTAGCCACATCAAAGCGTAATACTAAACTTTATATTCAAAGTATCACAGGTGGTTTTCAGAACAGCCACGAAGGTGCAAGACGCGGTTATGAAGTCGGTTTTATCGTTAATTTCACATCAGAAGGTGACCGCAACTATTATGTCGGCACACCTTATATCACCGATGCTCAATTTTTCGATCCAAACCACAATGCATTTAAGCAGTTCGTCGACTCCTTATTAGCGAACAATGGCGCATTGGTCATGGATTATAACGACTAACTTGTCCTTGAAATGAATCACCTGATGAAAAGGTTATTCATCATCGATCTCGGCATAGGAGTCAGTATCACCGTCCCCTTCTAATATCACTGTGGCACACGCATAACGCCGTTCATCAGCCAGTGTGACATGCACTCGCCTGACTCCCATTAGCCTAATCATACTTCGCGCCTGTCCATAAAAGCGTAGACAAGGTTTGCCCAATGTGTCGTTATACACTTCAAACTGATTAAATGCTAATCCATTCCGAAAACCAGTCCCTAACGCTTTCGCAGCTGCCTCTTTTACCGCGAATCGTTTCGCCATATACCTGACTGGTTGTGCATGCTGCAGGTAATGCTGATATTCAGCCTCAGATAACAGCCGCTTTGCGAAACGATGGCCTGAGCTGTCCATCACCTGTTTGATCCGCGCCACTTCAACAATGTCGGTTCCAAGCCCAAGAATAGCCATTAGCGACGCGCGTCCCGTAATAATTGCTTCATTTCCTGTACCGCGCTGGCAAGGCCACCAATCACAGCTCGCGCAATGATTGCATGTCCGATATTGAGCTCGTATAAGGCTTCAATCTTGGCAATGGCTTGCACATTATGATAATGCAACCCATGGCCCGCGTTCACTTTTAAACCACACTCAATAGCAAAAGCCGCTGCTTTCGCTAGAATTTCACGCTGCCGAGCCTGCTCATCCCCGATGGCTTCCGCATAAGTTCCCGTGTGTAATTCGATAAAAGGCGCATGGCAGGCTGCTGCTGCTTCGATTTGTGCAAAATCAGGATCAATAAACAAGGAGACTTGGCAATCATGTTGTTGTAATCGGTTAACGGCTTCGCGGATCCGTGTTTGTTGTCCCAGCACATCAAGCCCACCTTCAGTGGTCACTTCTCGACGTTTTTCTGGCACTAAACAACAGAATGCCGGTTTCACTTGAGCAGCAATGGTCAGCATTTCTTCGCTGACCGCCATTTCTAAGTTCATTCGAGTTTGCAAGGTTTCACGTAATAAACGGACATCTCTATCCGTAATATGACGACGATCTTCCCGTAAATGTACGGTGATCCCATCGGCCCCAGCCTGTTCAGCAATAAAAGCCGCTTGAACAGGATCAGGAAAACAGGTTCCGCGGGCATTACGTAATGTCGCAATATGATCAATATTGACACCTAATAATAATTCGCTCATCACCTTCCTCACTCAGTCGGACCGCGATTGGCACGACTCTCATCTTCAGTTTCAGTTTCTGCTGCACTCAATTGACTGACTGCAGGCTGAGTAAATTGCCTGAATAGCTCTTGGCTTTTCAATGGTTTACCACCAAGAAAAGGCTTAAGTGCCAGACGGGTAAAACGTTTAGCGGCTTGCAAACTACAACGATCAGTAAATTCACGACGAGCGAAGCAATAGAGTTGTCGCCCTGTAAAGCTTGATTGATTGTTAATCAGACTGGCAACAAACCCTTTTTGTGGTCGGTACTGATAAGTCATGTCCTCAGATACCGCCATACCACTCCCTGCACAATGCAGAAAATCCACCCCATAGCCCAGATGTTCAAGTAAAGCGAGTTCAAAATAACGAAGGGCATTTTCTCGTTGACCATCGCCTGATGCCAGATGTTGCAAGCATTGCAAATAATCAAAAAAAAGGGGTTGATAAGGAATCGCTTGTCCCAATACACGGGTGAGCAATTCATTTACATACAAACCACAATACAGATCAATGCCACTCAAAGGCAAGGCAAGAGAGATGGCTTCTGCAGTGCGTAAGGTCCGAAGTTCACCACGACCAGCAAGGCGGATCAGTAAGGGGGTAAACGGTTGTAATACACCACGCCATGGTGAACGACGCGATCGAGCCCCTTTGGCCAACACACTGACTCGGCCCTGGGTATCACTGAAGAGATCCAACAGCAGGCTGGTCTCGCTGTAAGGTCTGCTATGCAGCACAAAGCCGCGTTGCCAGCCCTGCATCACTTAGAGGTCGTCTGTATAGCCAAGGCTACGCAATGCACGCTCATCATCCGCCCAGCCAGATTTTACTTTCACCCACAATTCCAGATGTACTTTTGATTCAAACATCTGCTCCATATCTTTACGGGCTTCGATACCAATGGTTTTTATTTTGCTCCCTTTGTTGCCGATAACCATTTTTTTTTGGCCTTCTCTTTCCACCAGAATTAAGCCATGGATGTCGTATCCACCGCGCTCATTGGTAACAAAGCGTTCAATCTCAACCGTGACCGAATAGGGCAATTCAGCTCCCAAGAAACGCATCAGTTTTTCGCGGATCATTTCAGAGGCAAGAAAACGTTGTGATCTGTCCGTAATATAATCTTCAGGAAAATGGTGGTCTGCTTCAGGAAGACATTGGCGCGCGAGTTTGGCGATCGTATCCACATTGTGTCCTGACTCAGCACACAATGGCACCACATCCATAAATGCCATTTTTTCACTTAACTGCTGAATGTGAGGTAATAGTCTCGATTTATCCTGAATATTATCAATTTTATTGATGGCAAGCAGAACGGGCGCTTTCGCTGATTTGAGCTTATTTAAAACCATCTCGTCATCCTCCGTCCAGCGCGTTCCCTCAACGACAAAGATCACCAGCTCAACATCACCGATCGAGCTACTGGCAGCGCGGTTCATCAGTCGGTTAATTGCGCGCTTCTCCTCGATATGCAGTCCAGGCGTATCGACATAAATCGCTTGATATCCTTGTTGAGTATCAATCCCCATGATACGGTGACGCGTGGTCTGTGCTTTACGCGAGGTGATGGAAACTTTCTGTCCCAGTAATTGGTTCAGTAACGTCGATTTGCCGACATTGGGTCGGCCAACAATTGCGATAAACCCGCAATGTGAAGCTTGTTCGCTCATTCAATTCCTAACTTAGTTAAGGCCTGCTCTGCCGCAGCTTGTTCGGCTTTACGACGGCTAGCACCTACTCCGGTTATCTGTTCACTCAAGCCACTGACTTGACAATGTATGGTGAACTCCTGGTTATGCGCCTCTCCTTTTACCTGAATAACCAAGTAGGAAGGCAATGGCAGGTGTCGCCCTTGCAAATATTCTTGCAAACGCGTTTTGGGATCTTTTTGCTTATCGCCTGGGCTAATTTCATCTAATCGTGATTGGTACCAATTTAGTATCAGTGTTTCAATCGTCGTGATATCACTATCAAGGAAAATGGCACCGATCAAGGCTTCTACGGTATCAGCCAAAATCGACTCACGCCTGAACCCACCGCTTTTAAGTTCACCTGGTCCCAGTCTCAGACACTCACCAATTTCGAACTCACGGGCAATTTCAGCTAAGGTATTACCTCGAACCAGTGTTGCCCGCATGCGACTCATGTCACCTTCATCAACACGAGGGAACTTCTGGTAAAGGACATTCGCAATCACAAAACTTAAAATCGAATCCCCTAAAAACTCGAGCCTTTCGTTGTGTTTACTGCTGGCACTGCGGTGAGTCAGCGCCTGCTGCAATAGCTCATTTTGGGTAAAAGTATAGCCTAACTTACGCTGTAATTTGGCAATGAGAATAGGATTCATAGGCTTCCGATTTATTTACATCGACACTGTGCACAGGAAACCGTGTCTTATCATGTAACCCGGTTTCATCTGCATTTTTTTTCAACAGCTATGGCAAGCCTGCTCTTTAAGAGAAGGCTTGTCACGGCTTACTTATCAGTGAATGGCACCAATACGTTGTAACCTGACCCCGGTCGGCCATTTGTTTTCTTGTTTTTCAAAACTCATCCAAATCGCGACGGCTTTACCAACAAGATTTTTCTCCGGCACAAATCCCCAATAACGACTATCTGCACTGTTATCGCGATCGTCGCCCATCATAAAGTAGTGCCCTGGCGGAACCACCCAAGTCCCCATCGGTTGGCCCGGCTGTTGGTAATAATCATCAAGATGATTCGTCAGCTGAGTGATAAGTAGAATATCATGCGGGACTTGACCCAATGTTTCTTGGCGTTGCGCTAATCGTAGCCCACCCGCTATCTCTTCACCAACAGGTTTTTGATAAAAGCCATCTCCGACCGTATTGCCAGGAATACTATGAAACGTCTGGATAAAATCACTCGGTTGCATTGCACTGTAAGTGATACTCAATGGTTTCTGACATTGGCCACTGCCACAACCCGGTGTCACTTGAATGGTTTTGGTGGTGGGATCAAAGGTAATTTTATCACCCGGTAATCCAATCAGTCTTTTAATGTAATCAACCGACGGATCTTTCGGATACTTAAATACCACAACATCACCGCGCGAAGGATGGCCTGTTGGGATCAAGGTCGTTTGAAACAGGGGATCTTTGATGCCGTAGGCAAACTTTTTCACTAAAATAAAATCACCAATCAATAACGTCGGCATCATGGATGCTGACGGAATTTGAAATGGTTCAAAAATAAATGAACGCACGACTAACACCACAAATAATACCGGAAACACCGATACTGACGATTCAATCCAACTTGCCTGCGGTGCGATAAGTTTTAGTTCTTCCTCAGACAGCTGACCCTGAGCCAAATCTTGAGCCTGTTTGTGTTGTGCTTTGCGTTTAGGTGCCCATTTAAATTTATCAATGCACCATATGATACCTGTCAGTAACGTGACAACGACCAGTATTACGGCAAACGTATTAGCCATTTTAAAACCCTTTGTTATTTATCTTTACCCACATGCAAGATTGCTAAAAATGCTTCTTGCGGCAGCTCCACGTTGCCGACCTGTTTCATTCTTTTTTTACCATCCTTCTGCTTTTGCAGAAGTTTTTTCTTGCGACTGACATCCCCCCCGTAACATTTCGCCAAGACGTTCTTACGTAATTGCTTAACCGTTGAGCGGGCGATAATGTGGTTGCCTATCGCAGCCTGAATGGCGATATCAAACTGCTGACGTGGGATAAGTTCTTTCATTTTTTCTACAAACTCACGTCCTCGATATTGGGAGTTATCACGGTGAGTGATAAGAGCAAGCGCATCGACGCGTTCGGCATTAATCAGCACATCGACACGTACCATGTCCGAGCTCTGAAAACGTTTAAAGTTGTAATCAAGAGACGCATAACCTCTCGAGGTGGATTTGATACGATCAAAGAAATCTAATACGACTTCAGCCATCGGGATATCATAAGTCAACGCCACTTGGTTACCATGATATACCATATTGGTTTGCACACCCCGTTTCTCTATGCATAAGGTAATCACATTACCCAGATACTCTTGTGGTACCAGCATATGACACTCGGCAATAGGCTCGCGTAAATCTTCAATATTATTGAGCGGCGGTAATTTAGACGGACTGTCCACGTAAACTATCTGACCGTCGGTCGTAGCAACCTCATACACCACGGTCGGTGCTGTGGTAATCAGATCAAGGTCATATTCCCGTTCTAAGCGCTCTTGAATAATCTCCATATGCAGCAAGCCTAGAAAACCACAACGGAAACCAAAGCCTAATGCGGTAGAACTCTCGGGTTCATAGAATAATGAAGCATCATTCAGACTCAGTTTGCCCAACGCATCGCGGAACGCTTCATAATCATCAGAACTGACAGGGAACAGACCGGCATACACCTGTGGTTTGACTTTTTTAAAACCGGGTAAAGGTTTGTCTGCTGGATTTTTCGCTAAGGTCAAGGTATCACCGACTGGAGCCCCAAGAATATCTTTAATGGCACACACCAACCACCCCACCTCGCCGCAACCCAACCGCTCACGATCAACTTGTTTCGGGGTAAAGATACCCAGTCTATCGGCATTATAGACTTGGCCAGTACTCATGACTTTTATTTTATCGCCTTTACGCATCACACCATTTTTTATGCGTACCAGCGACACGACTCCCAAGTAATTATCAAACCAAGAATCGATAATTAAAGCTTGCAAAGGGCCGTCTGGATCACCGTCAGGGGCAGGAATATCTCTGACCAATCGCTCCAGCACCTCAGGTACACCCACTCCGGTTTTCGCGGAGCAGCGCACAGCATCCGTCGCATCAATCCCTACAATATCCTCAATTTCCTGTGCAACACGTTCAGGATCGGCAGCAGGTAAATCAATTTTATTTAAGACGGGCACCACTTCCAAATCCATTTCAATGGCGGTGTAACAATTAGCAAGGGTTTGAGCTTCCACGCCTTGCCCTGCATCCACCACCAGCAATGCGCCTTCACAGGCCGCAAGGGAACGTGAAACTTCATAGGAAAAATCGACGTGGCCTGGCGTATCGATAAAATTGAGCTGGTAAACTTCCCCATTTTGAGCTTTATAATCTAAGGTAACACTTTGCGCCTTAATGGTGATCCCACGTTCACGCTCCAGATCCATCGAATCAAGGACCTGAGCCTCCATTTCACGGTCTGATAGCCCACCGCAAGTCTGAATCAAACGATCAGACAGGGTCGACTTGCCATGATCAATATGGGCAATAATGGAGAAGTTTCTTATGTTCTTCATTTCGGGTAACTTTTTCATATATTCCTGTCGATCAAAACCTAGCTGGATACCGACAATGGATCCATGGCTCATACTAACATATCGTGCTTGTTGGGCATATTACACGACACGACAGTTTCAGTCAGCATTACAGAATGATTGTCAGGGATTATTTTTATCTTTACTCTGTTTTGTTAACCCATTTTCGCTATTTTTGACAAGGCGTGATCGATAATCCGGTTGTATTATTGTGATTATCTGTCTTTGTTCACCGGATAAGGCCCCCATCTCACCCCACACTTGGCGCCAAATTAGCCTCGTCTTCTGTTTTTAAGCGTGGATCAGAAAGACAAAAACGGCGTGGGGATAACGAGTGACAAGCCGTAACCGGGTTCAGGCGTCCATTATGCAGTAAGGCCCCCTTACCCGATAAAATTGAAGAACTGAAGAAAAGAATAAAAAATACGCTGACGTCTCTTATCAGCGGCAGGGATTTACCTCAACGATGCCTCATCACCCCACTCAACCCTCAGTTGTTCTGGCGGCAAACCGATAGATAAAATAATGGGTTGCATTGCCGCCCGCACCGCCTGTCGTTTTGCCACAAAATGGGCGAGGACGAAACCGAGAACACCACCGAATAACGCCCCCAGTGCCGCCGCCGCATCCGTTGCAAACCACCACTGAGTCAGTGCAGAGCAAACAAAGAGAAAAATCAGCGGTGTCATGTAAACTAAGGCTGCGGATCCCAGCAAACTGGACTCTTTAATCCCAAGCTCGATGCGCTGGCCACTAACCAAAGTTTGTTCAACTGGGATTTGCAGTTGGTATGCATCTTTGGGACCCAGTTTATTTAATAACTGACTGCCACAGCCTTTACGCGCAGCGCAGCGATTACAAGAGGTTTTTGCTTCACTATTTAGGATCGCAACACCGTTCTGCCATGTCACAACAGTCGCCCATTCTCTCATCATGGTGATGACTCTATCATTATGCTATTAAGGATCCGCTCAGCCGTTTCAGGCGGTAATTCACCGACAAAACTGACCTCTTTCCCGTTTATTATCTTGATTTTTACTGTTCTCGCGCCAGAAGAGAGCAATTGAGGATGACTTTGCCCATCCGCCTCCATCACATTGACCGTAAAATCGAACAGACCATCAGTATAAAGCCTAGACTCAACCTGTTGATTAATCCCAGCCAACGGGTGACGACTTTCTGAAGATAAACGGAAACCCGCCGGTATCCATCGTAGCCGCCATTTTGATTGCAGCGAGAGGTTATGAGGGAATCTCGGCATTATCGCTGGCAAAACGCGCTGTTTTAGTGCACTCAATGCATCAAGAACGGGCTGACCAACTACCAACTTAACCACTCGGACTTGTTCAATCGTGTCACCATTTGGCGTCAATAATGCAGCTTGAAGTGGCAAGGTTGTCTCACTGTCTAGCCACAATACATAGCCATAACGTAACCCATCTTTTGAGACAATGCGGACAATGTTACACAGATGATCGGCCACTCTGGCTCGACCTAAAGAGATAAAATGGTAATTTTGCCGTAATTGATCAAAGTCTGCAAAAAATACCGGAGGTAAACCATCAATAATATGCGATCCCTGCAATGAAAAGGGGTCGATACCAGCGGTTTCATCAAAATAGCTGATGGTAGTTCCTCGTTGCAAGACTTCTCGACGCGGGCCATCGACTTGCAACAATTGGGCATAATCTACATCATCGATACGCGCATGGCGGTAGCGTAAGACATCAATCCCCTGCTGATTAACTAAAAGATATGAATACTCATAACTGAGATTGTCACGAGACGCCATCAATTGATGTAGTAAAACAGAAGGTGGATCCGTTGGCTCAGCAGGATCCTGCTTGGTTGCATAGGCTGCCTGGCAACCGAACAGGCAGCCGATGAAAAGTGCTGCCGGAAGAAAACGTAATATCATTATTTTTATTGCATACCTGCCGAAGGCGAATTCGCATGATTTTCCTGAACAGCAAGTCCTTGCCCTGCAGAAAGACGACGTTGCAATTCAAAATCCTGTAATATTGAATTGATCCTATTACTCTGCTGATGCACTTCCCCGCCTTTATGTTGTGTCGTAAACGCATCATCAGGCACCCCAAAACTGACTGGCGAGGCTTTGCCCATCATCGGTAAGGTATTAAATGCCGGCACTTCATTTTGCTTGTCCAAGGTCGCGGGATTATCCCTGCCATGCTGATAATATTGAAGACCGAACACCACCCCCAGCGTGACACAAGCTGCCACTGAGACTTGAGTTAACTGTGACACCCAAGGAGCAAGCTGCTTTAAGAAAGGCATTTTTTTCCTGATATCCGGATTGGGTTGCGCTTCAGGGATCAGGGGTGTGACCTTTTCGACAGACTCCAACTCAATAGCTGCGGCAATTTTCGCAGACAAATCAAGATGCAACACCTGCCCGACTTCACCACGTAGCGTTGCGCGTATTAAATGATAATTCTTCCAGCTTTGCTGTAATTCAGCATCCGCACTCAATCCCGATAGGAGGGATTGCTCAATTATCTCACCATCCATCAAAGCGGAAAGTTGTTCTTTCTGCATGATTAGCACCTTTATCAGTGAAGCTTATTAATCGCAAGTAGGAGTTACCGCTGTATCAGTGGCTGCACTTTGTTATCAATCGTCTCTCTGGCTCGGAAAATACGTGAACGCACAGTTCCAACCGGACACGCCATAATTTCAGCAATCTCTTCATAGCTTAGCCCTTCTAACTCACGAAGAGTGATTGCCAGCTTTAATTCCTGAGGTAAACTCTCAATAGTATTAAAAACGACCTGCCTTAATTCTTCTGACAACATTAAGTTCTCAGGGTTCGAAATTTCTTTCAATACGCCTGCGTTTTCGAAGTTCTCTGCCTCTGACGCTTCAATATCGCTACTAGGAGGACGCCGACCTTGCGCTGTTAGATAATTCTTAGCCGTGTTGACAGCAATACGATATAGCCAAGTATAGAAAGCACTTTCTCCCCGAAATGAATCCAGAGCACGAAAGGCTTTAATGAAGGACTCTTGAACGACATCAGGCACATCACCTGCAGAAACATAGCGGGTGACTAAACCAGCAACCTTGTGTTGATAACGCACAACCAGCAGGTTAAAAGCATTCCGGTCTCCGGCCTGAACACGTTCTACCAATACCTGGTCGGTTAACTGCTCACTCATTCGAGGTCTAGTCCTCTTTAGTTTTCCCTGACCTTATTCACACCGTACAGCAATGCTAATAAGTGTTATCAGAACGTAGGTTTGATTATAGACTATCAGTAAAGTTCAATTTTTTGTAAACGCTGAAACTTTACTCAGATAATTCAGTTTGCTAACTGCATCTTACCTCGTCGCCGTGAAGGCCACGATTTTAAAAATTGACAACAGAATGCTATTGTGCAGAACAACCCGTAATGAGTCAATTCTCTGTCGAGGAAGGAAGATGACCTCATCGTGCTGATTATCCTACTTTAACCTGACGCCATCGTCAGATAAAAACGGTGGGTCAATTCCCGAAACGCCTTGCTATAACGTCCATCAGAGTGTCTGATAACCAGCCGCTGTTGTTGGCAGGGGCCGGGCTCTCGCGACCAAGCCAATAATCGCCGATGTGCTGGCCGACCTTCGTATTCTGCCAACTCACACTGCTCGCGTAAATACCAGCCGGCAGCGCTCGCCATGATTGTCAATTGTTGCGCCGGTATCATTGGCAGGATCACACAAAAAAGCCCGTTAACTGCAAGCAGTTGCGCAACTTTATCCAATAATGCCTGATGCTGCAAATGCTGACTATGGCGCGCTAACGTGCGTTTTTTCTGCTGGCATTCAGGCCCTGACTGATAATAAGGGGGATTACACACAATGAGTGGGTAACCGTCAGACGAGATGGGCTGCCAATTTAAAATATCAGCATGAAAACAGGTGATACGGTGCGGCCAAGGCGAAGCCGCGACGTTATCACAACTCTGCTGCCAAGCATCGTGATCAATTTCCACCGCATCAATGGATAAGCGCACGGGATGTTCAGCCGATCTTTGCGCCAACATCAAGGATAATAACCCGCTACCGCTACCAATATCCAATATCCGTCCTTGGTCGGGTAATGGTACCCACGCCCCCAAGACCACGCCATCCGTACTGACTTTCATCCCACAGCGATCATGAGCAACAAAAAACTGTTTAAAGGTAAAGCCTCGTTTGCGCTTTAAATTATCCACGTTTGTTGTCATCCTATCCTCATTCTTAGCGAACGGCCCCAACCGCTCCTTGTTTTTACAGGCGTGTGAGGCAATTTTACCATGATAAAGAATGATTATCAGGAAAACTGCAGAGATATTGCAGACAACAGGTGAACAATGACGGCGAAATGTCTATAATCATCCCCTTAACCAGAGGTAGACCATGACTGTAACGACATTTTCTGAACTTGATCTCGATGAAGCCCTGCTAAACGCCCTGCAGGATAAACACTATACTCGCCCAACAGCCATCCAAGCAGAGGCCATTCCTGCAGCCCTCGCTGGACGGGATGTCTTGGGCTCGGCTCCCACAGGTACGGGCAAAACGGCGGCCTTTCTTCTGCCTGCTTTACAACATCTCATCGATTTCCCTCGGAAAAAGTCGGGGCCGCCCCGAATTCTTATTTTAACGCCAACCCGTGAACTTGCTATGCAAATCGCAGAACAGGCTCAAGAGTTCGCCCGTCATACCCATTTGAATATCTCCACCATCACCGGTGGTGTTGCTTATATGAACCATGCCGAGGTATTCAGTACTAATCAAGATGTGGTTGTCGCCACCACGGGCCGATTACTGCAATACATTAAAGAAGAGAATTTCGATTGCCGTGCGGTCGAGACCCTGATCTTAGATGAGGCGGATCGCATGCTGGATATGGGATTTGCGCAAGATATAGAAACCATTGCAGCTGAAACTCGCTGGCGCAAGCAAACCTTGTTGTTTTCTGCCACTTTAGAAGGCGAAGCCATCGAGGATTTTGCCAGCCGCCTATTAAATGATCCAATCACGATTGAAGCTGAACCGAGTCGTCGAGAAAGAAAAAAAATCCTGCAATGGTATTATCGGGCTGATGATTTACAGCATAAAACTCAATTACTGATCCACTTATTGCAACAACCCGACGTCACTCGCGCCATTGTGTTTATTCGTAAACGTGAACGAGTACATGAAGTGGCCGCTTGGTTGCGTGAAGCGAGCATCAACTGTAGCTACCTTGAAGGCGAGATGGTTCAGGCTAAACGTAATGAAGCCATCAGCCGGCTAACCAGTGGACGGGTTAATGTCCTTGTGGCAACCGATGTGGCTGCACGAGGTATTGACGTTGATGATGTCAGTCATGTGATTAACTTTGACTTACCGCGTACTGCTGATACCTATTTGCATCGTATCGGCCGCACTGGACGAGCCGGCAAAAAAGGCTGCGCTTTATCTCTGGTTGAAGCCCATGATCATCAACTATTGGGTAAAATCGGCCGTTATCTTAATGAACCACTCAAGCCTCGAGTGATTGATAGCTTGCGTCCAGTGACTCGCTCCCCCTCTGAGACGGGGCCTAAAAAACCATCGAAAAAAGTGTTAGAAAAACGCCAACAAAAGAAAAAAGCCGAGCAGGAAAAACCACGGATCAAAAAACGGCATCGTGATACCAAAAACGTTGGCAAACGGCGACAAGCGACCGCCAGTACAACGGAAGCAAAAAAGTCTGAATAGACAAGCCAACAACGGACAAGATTATTGAATTGGTATCCTAAACAACGCAACGTACTGGCTTCTTTGTAAATAGAGGGATGTCTGGCACATTCAGTGGGGTGGATTGTGCGCACACTTTAGCCAATCCACGGTGATATTTTATAGGAGTGATTATGGCAACGGCAGCCACTTGGGCCGATGTTCTGGCTACGGAAAAAAAGCAGGACTACTTTATTGAAACCCTACGCCAAATTGAACATCAGCGTGCGTCAGGGATCACCATTTACCCGCCAGCCAATCAGGTCTTTACTGCATTAAAATTAACCGAGCTCCATCAGACTCGCGTTGTGATCTTAGGGCAAGATCCCTACCATGGGCCAAACCAAGCCCACGGTTTGGCCTTTTCAGTTTTACCTGGTATCGCGCCACCGCCTTCATTAGTTAACATTTATAAAGAGTTAGAAGCGGATATTGTCGGTTTTGTGCGACCACAACATGGTTACCTGAAAAGCTGGGCGACCCAAGGGGTATTATTGCTAAATACGGTGCTGACAGTCCAAGCGGGTAACGCACACTCGCACGCCAAACTCGGCTGGGAAACCTTTACAGATAAAGTGATTGCCAGTATTAATCAACATCGACAAGGCGTTGTTTTTTTGTTGTGGGGCGCACATGCTCAAAAAAAGGGGAAAATGATCGATCGGCAACGGCATCATGTGTTACATGCCCCGCATCCTTCGCCACTTTCTGCGCATCGAGGCTTTTTGGGTAGTCGACCGTTTTCGCGAACCAATGCCCTCTTGTTACAGCAACATCAACCTGAAATTGACTGGTTATCCATACTGACTGATCCTATGATCTGATTGCAGTCACTGACGTCTGTACATGAGACGGACGTCAGTCAACTCCTAAGCAACCGGATTATTTCCCTTTAGAAACCGCCACCATCGCAGGACGAAGCAGACGACCATTTAAGGTATAACCGCGTTGCATCACCATCAAGACATGATTTGCCGCCACATCCGCAGATTCCATCATTGACATGGCCTGATGCAAATCAGGATTAAAAGGGACATGGGTCTCTTCGACCACTTCGACACCAAATTTACGCACGGCATCCAACAATGATTTCAATGTTAATTCAATGCCTTCGATCATAGAAGTCTGCGCTGGATTTTGCTTGTCTGCCACTTCCAAGGCACGTTCTAAACTATCGATAACCGGCAATAATTCATTGGCAAATTTTTCCAATGCAAACTTATGGGCTTTTTCGATATCTTGTTCGGTGCGACGACGAATGTTTTCTATCTCGGCTTGAGCGCGTAACTGCGCATCGCGCACAGCGGGTTGCAGTTCTTTTATTTGGGCTTCCAATTGCGCAATTTTCATTGCTTGCTCATCAGACTGAGGCTCAGCAGCCGCTTCATTTTGCTCAACCGACGCCGCTTGCTGACTTTCTTCATGGCTAGGATTGACTTGATCGTCTTTCAGATCTTCTGAAAATGCTTGGTTCGGGGTATGCTGTTGTTTGCTACTCATGAAAATCTCCGCTGTTTTCTTTTTATCTGAACAATGTCAACATTATGGGGATGTAATTCATGGAATCAAGGGATAGGAATAGATTGTCGGCGCTTTTTAAGGGATAAGACTTCAATGACAAAATTATTTAAATGCATCGGTATTCTCGGTCAACCACGATTGCCGCATGTCATCAGTACCCATCGGAGTCTCTATCAATGGCTTATCTCGGAAGGCTACCAACTGCTGGTGGAACAGCATATCGCTCAAGAACTGAATTTGCCCGGTGTCCGTGCCGCCTCGTTGCAACAGATTGGTGAGCAAGCTGATTTGGCGCTAGTGATCGGCGGTGATGGCAATATGTTAGGCGCGGCGAGAGTGTTGGCCTGTTATCCCATTAAAGTCATTGGTGTTAATCGAGGTAATCTTGGCTTCCTCACGGATTTGGATCCGGATAATGCCCAACAACAATTACAACACGTTTTAGAAGGCTACTATACGACAGAACAACGTTTCTTGCTGTCAGCTCGCATTGAAAATCAAGGCCATGTTCGCTGTGAAAGCTCGGCATTAAATGAAGTCGTCTTGCACCCCGGTAAAGTGGCGCATATGATTGAGTTTGATGTCTGGATCGATGATCACTTTGCCTTTTCTCAGCGGGCAGATGGATTGATTATTTCAACACCCACGGGCTCTACGGCTTATTCGCTTTCCGCGGGCGGGCCTATCGTGAGCCCACATCTTGAAGCCATTGTTCTTGTGCCCATGTTTCCACATACATTGACCGCACGCCCCTTAGTGATAGGCAGTGACAGTCAGATTCGGATACGATTTACCCATTTACTCAGTGATCTGGAAGTCAATTGTGATGGCCAATTAACCTTGGATATTCAACAAGGTGATGAAATTATCATTGCACGTAGCCATAAACAGCTCACCCTGATCCACCCAGAAAGTTATGGCTACTTTACAACATTAAGCAGGAAATTAGGTTGGTCAAAGAAATTATTTTAAATCGCAACTAACCACTTTACAAAAGAAAAAAGCCCATTATACTGTTTTTATAAACAGTACTATATTAATACACAGGTGGCTTTATGCTCGCGCAACTGACAATCAGTAATTTTGCGATCGTCCGGGAATTGGATGTCGACTTTCAATCCGGCATGACCGCAATCACTGGCGAGACCGGTGCAGGTAAATCCATCGCCATTGATGCGTTAAGCCTTTGTCTTGGTGCGCGTTGCGAGGCCGAGATGGTCAGACCTGGCGCCAAACGCGCCGATCTTTGTGCCCGCTTCCATTTACAGCAACATTCAAGTGCCTTGAACTGGTTACAAGACAAACAACTGGATGAAGGTGACGAGTGTTTGTTGCGGCGGGTTATCAACGCAGATGGCCGCTCACGGGGATTCATCAATGGAACGGCCGTGCCGCTATCGCAATTACGCGAATTGGGCCAGCTGTTAATTCAGATCCACGGGCAGCATGCCCATCAACTGCTATTAAAGCCAGAACACCAGCGTTTACTGTTGGATGCTTACCTAACTCAAAGTCCAGTCCAACAGAGCATGAAACAACACTATCAGGCATGGCACCAGCACTGCCGTCAACTGGCTACCTTGCAACAACTCGCGTTGACCGCTGAGTCACGCCGCGATCTATTACATTATCAGTTAAAAGAATTAGACAGTTTTGCCCCCAAGCAAGGTGAATTTGCCCAGATTGAGCAAGACTACCAACTGCTGGCGAACAGCGGCGAACGGCTTACAGCCTGTCAGCAAATGTGTCATTTACTGACCGACGGCGACGAGCATAACCTACAGTCAATGTTGCATACCGCTCGCAGCCAACTTGAACATTTATTGTCATTAGATGATCACTTGCGTCCTTTAGCGACCATGCTAGATGATGCTACTATTTTGATCAGTGAGGTTGGTAACGAACTACGCCATTACCAAGATGACGTAGAAATCGATCCCAATCAACTGCAAGAGCTGGAACAACGACTTTCACGCTATCTGACCTTAGCGAAAAAGCACCGTATTTCGCCAGATGAATTAGCAGCATTACACCAGCAATTACAGAATGAATACCAAACACTGAATAACTATGAAAATGACATTGCTCAATTAACCACAGAAGTGAACAAGTATTATGAGCAAGCAGTCAGTTCAGCCGCCGCCTTACATCAATTAAGAAGTCTGGCTGCCGAAGAGCTGTCAGCCCTTATCACTGACTCTATGCACAAACTGGCAATGCCACACGGCCACTTTGCTATTAAAGTGACATTTAATCCCGAGCGTTTAACCCAAGATGGGGCGGATCATATCGACTTCAACGTCTCGACTAACCCTGGACAACCCTTGTCAACCTTGTCCAAGGTTGCCTCTGGCGGGGAACTGTCACGGATTGCGCTGGCCATTCAAGTGATCACTGCGCGGAAAATGGAAACGCCCGCCCTGATCTTTGATGAAGTGGATGTGGGTATCAGTGGTCCCACTGCCGCCATTGTCGGACAGATGCTACGTCAACTGGGCGACTCGACCCAAGTACTCTGTGTCACACACCTACCACAAGTGGCGGGCTGTGGCCACAATCACTTTTTTATCAGTAAAATCACCGATGGATTGCACACCGAAACCACAATGGAACGGCTCGATCGTAAGGCGCGCCTCAATGAATTAGCACGTTTATTGGGTGGCAACGCAGTGACACGAAATACCTTAGCCAATGCCAAAGAACTATTGGCAGCCTAAGCCCTTTTGCGGCAAAGTCTCTGCTTGTGGCCTCTCATTGCAGAGTGGCCTAACACACCACTCTGCAAATTTGCTGGTTGATTGACAGGGCAGCAACCGATCCGTTGTCGTTAAGCGTGGTCAACACAGCGTGCGTAACCTGCGTATTTTTTACCGTCACTGCCCCTTACTGTCATCATTTAAACGGTTAGCACCATGCCTTTGACACATGTTCATTTTTCTGTCTTTTTGCCTCCATTAGTGAACTTTATTCAATACGGCACCGTTGCAATCATCTCTATGACTCGTTATTTACCCGAGGTAAGGATATTCACCCCCTGTACTTTCAAGGTTGCAGACAGACTCAAGGGTCTACGCCCTGCTTAAACCTATCAAAAAAGCGGTGAAAGGCTTGCAGCAAGATTCGACCGTGGGCAGGAAAGGTCATAACACATTATTGCTCATTTCAATGACTCTTTTTTAGAAAGACAATCAGTAACCATCAAATCACGGACACTGTCTTGATGCATGTTGGGCGTAAGGCAGGATCGAAATCACATTGAGTTAGCCAAACTTATCGACAACGAGAAGGATCCTTTTATTAGAATAACCTCTGGCAATGAACAACCGACTTTACGCGATCGCTTCGCTTTTTGTCTTCCCACCCGTTCTCCCCTATTATGAAGATCAAACAAAAGATCAGGCTGTTCCTAACGCGCAACAAACTGCACATGACCACCTGAAAAAGGGTTCACTATGCGGCATCACATGCAAGGGGACGTTTTTTGTGGTAAAAGAAGGGTGTAGATCGCTCACAACAGTTTTCATCTAAGGCGAGGTCGATTATCATCAGGCAGTAACTTTCTGCTAGAATGAAACGCTCCCGGCTAGCTGACTCAAAATAGGAATCGATAATACATGTGCAGTAAACTGTTAACTGCCGCTGCAGTGGTAGCTTTAATGATGACCTCGGGGTGTTCCACGCTGGAACGTGTCGTGTATCGTCCTGATATCAATCAGGGTAATTATTTGGTGGCGACGGACGTCAATAAGATCCACAAAGGAATGACTCAGCAACAGGTTGCCTATACCTTGGGAACACCGATGATGCATGATCCATTTGGCAGTAATACGTGGTACTACGTATTCCGCCAACAGCCCGGGCATCAAAAAGTCAGCCAGCAAACATTGACCTTGCACTTTGATAATCACGGCGTGCTAACCCAATTTGACAATAAACAAGCCTTAAGTCAGACAAAATAGCGCTAACGCTTGCACAGCTCGTGCCCCACATTCAGCACAGCAAATCTGATGTTGCTGCGCTGAATAAACGCATGGCAGAACACATTCTCAGATCGAGATCAGGTCAGACTGTTACTCGCAAACAGCGCGCTCAGTGATTTTTTATTGTGGATAAGGCATTCGCAGTACGCGGTGATACCTAGGCTTTCTTGGCGTCAGCAGAACGCTCGGCACGAATACGACGTAACTCTTTGGGATCCATCAGCAAGGGACGATAAATTTCTACCCTATCGCCTTGTTTCACCACCTCATCAAGTTTGACCGTCCGACTAAAAATACCCACCTTATTATTATGCTGCAAATCAATATCGGGCCGTAACGTTAATAAACCAGAGGCATCGATGGCTTGCTGAACGGTACTCCCTTCAGGCAGGGTCAGTTGACGCAGGTATTGCTTCTCCGGGAGGGCATAGACCACTTCCAGTTGGATATCAGGCACCGTACACCTCCTTCGCTCTGCTGGTGAAGGCCTGTACCATGCTGTTCGCAAGCTCTTTAAACACACGACCGAATGCCAGTTCGATCAGCATATTAGAAAACTCAAAATCAAGATTCAACTCAACTTTACAGGCATCGTCACTCAAGGCCATAAACTGCCAGCCACCGGCAAACTTACGGAAAGGCCCATCCACCAGCTGCATATCAATACGCTGTCCTTCAGTAAGCTGATTGCGGGTGGTAAAGGTTTTACTGATGCCAGCCTTGGCGACATCCACCGAGGCAACCATTTGCGCCGCTGAACTTTCGAGGATCCGACTGCCGGTACAACCGGGTAAAAACTGAGGATAGGCATTAACATCATTGACAATCTGGTACATCTGGTCGGCACTGAAAGGAACCAGCGCCGAACGACTTATCTGAGCCATGTGACATCCTGCTGATTAGAAAAACAGGGTTATGATAGCAGTTTCAGCTGACAAACAAAAATGCCTAAATGTACCAGTCGTGCTAGAATAGCATCATTTTTCACTTCCCTTGGCAGTTAAGGGGGAGCTTGAGTCCTGGGCAACAAAAAAACAGAAGGAAGAATATGGCTAAGAAAAAGGCGCATAAACCGGGTTCCGCTACCATTGCCATGAACAAACGCGCTCGCCATGAATACTTTATTCAGGATGAGCTAGAAGCGGGTCTGTCATTACAGGGCTGGGAAGTCAAATCATTACGGGCCGGCAAAGCCAATATCAGTGATAGTTACGTTATTTTCCGTAATGGTGAAGCCTTTCTGTTTGGCTCGACCTTTCAACCGTTAGCGGTAGCGTCATCCCATGTTGTTTGTGATCCGACACGCAGCCGGAAATTACTGTTAAAACAGCGCGAACTGGACTCACTGTTTGGTAAAGTCAATCGTGATGGTTACACAGTAGTGGCATTGAGTCTGTACTGGAAAAACGCATGGTGCAAGCTCAAAATCGGTGTTGCTAAAGGTAAAAAAGAGCATGATAAACGTGATGACATCAAAGATCGCGAATGGCAAGTGAGTAAAGCGCGCATTATGAAGAACGCCAATCGTTAATCTACTGGCATTATGCTTTGGCTTTCTGCTATACTGCGTAAACTCATTTGGGGCTGATTCTGGATTCGACGGGATTTGCGAAGCCCAAGGAGCATGCCGAGGGGCGGTTGGCCTCGTAAAAAGCCGCAAAAAAATAGTCGCAAACGACGAAAACTACGCACTAGCAGCTTAATAACCTGCATAGCGCCCTCTCTCCCTAGCCTCCGCTCTTAGGACGGGGATCAAGAGAGGTCAAACCTAAAAGAGATCGCGTGGATGCCCTGCCTGGGGTTGAAGCGTTAAATCCAATCAGGCTAGTTTGTTAGTGGCGTGTCCGTCCGCAGCTAACCGGCGAATGTAAAGATTGGACTAAGCATGTAGTGCCGACGGTGTAGTAATTTCGGACGCGGGTTCAACTCCCGCCAGCTCCACCAAATACTCTTCCGAAGACGTCCGAGGAAGTCTAAAAAGCCCGCTAACTCAATAGGTTGCGGGCTTTTTTATGTCCGGTGGTGTCCGAGGAGTTTCGCCTAAATCCAGTGACTATTGGTATACGCATTGGTATACGTTAAGATATACCTAAAAAACGTATACCAATGAGGAAGGATATGCCTTGTCTCGAACTACGCGCCCCCTAACCAATACCGAAGTTTCACGCAGTAAAGCCATTGAGAAAGAAATCACGCTTCATGATGGTGACGGCTTATTTTTAGTGGTCAAAATTTCCGGTAAAAAATTATGGCGTTTTCGTTATCTGCGTCCTGCTACCAAAAAACGCACGATGATAAGCCTTGGTTCCTACCCTTCTTTATCTCTCGCTGATGCTCGAGCCTTACGTTCGGAATACTTGAGCCTGCTTGCTAGAGGACTTGACCCCCAAACTGAGGCTGAGCTAGTTGTAGAGCAAAAGCAGATTGCTGTAGAGAGTATTTTCAGTACAGTTGCCGCTAATTGGTTCTCAATTAAAAGTAAAATCGTTACAGAGGACTATGCCAAAGGCATATGGCGATCCCTAGAAAGAGATATATTTCCTGTCATTGGCAACACACCAGTTCAAGACTTGAAAGCTAGAGTGTTAATTAGTGCCTTAGAGCCAGTAAGAGCTAGGGGGGCATTAGAAACCGTAAGAAGGTTGATTCAACGTATAAGCGAAATACTCACTTATGCTGTGAATACAGGATTAATCGACACTAACCCTGCTTTGGGAATAAACATGGCGTTTGAGCGCCCAAAGAAACAGCATATGCCGACGCTACGCCCCGAAGAACTCCCCAAGCTGATGCGTTCACTTGTTATGTCTAATCTTTCTATTCCTACCAGATGCCTGATTGAATGGCAGTTGCTCACTTTGGTTCGTCCTTCTGAAGCCTCTGGCACGCGTTGGCAAGAGATCGACCTCAACGCCAAACTGTGGATGATCCCTGCCGAACGCATGAAGGCCAAGCGTGAACATATCGTCCCTCTATCTCCTCAAGCTCTAGAAATCTTAGAAATAATGCTTCCGATTAGCGGCAACCGTGAATACCTATTTCCTAGCAGGAATGACCCTAAGCAACCAATGAATAGCCAAACAGCTAACGCCGCATTAAAGCGTATTGGCTATGGCGGTAAGTTAGTTGCCCACGGTTTAAGGTCAATCGCTAGCACCGCTCTCAATGAGGCAGAATTTAATGCAGACGTCATTGAGGCAGCATTGGCACATAGTGATAAGAATGAGGTTAGACGGGCTTACAATCGCTCTACGTATCTTGAGTCACGCAAGGAGATGATGGATTGGTGGGGGGGGCTTGTGAGAAAAAATCAACTAACTAAGGTGGCGTAAAAATTATTTCATTAAAGTTATTATTTTCTACCCATTCATGATTGGCTTTCTTCCATCATTAAAATAAAATTTAAACAATTAAAAGTGCTAATCAATTTTTGTTGTGAATTGCTGCTCAGAGCAAGGTGTGGAAGTCAGCAGTTGTTCCCAACGTCGATGGTCAGAGATCAGCACTAGGTGTTATGAACTTCCGCCCAAAATTCTTTTCATAGAGAAAAATTTATGTATTATCTCTATAAAAATTGAAGTTTTTTGTCAACGAATGATAAGAGAAGTGTTATAAAATGAGTTGTGTGTCAGTTAACTACATAATCAAAAGGGAAGAAAATGATTAAGCTAATCATTCGATTATTGACCCTAACAGGCTCGATTATAGCCTTGATTACAGCTATTTCATTGAATAGTAATAATTTCTATTTTACATCTTTGAGCTTGTTCATCGGTTTTTTAGGTACTTTAATTAAGACTAAAAAAGCAGTAGCCATCCAAAACATAGCGACACAAAGGGGGGGCTCTTTTTCACAGAACACTCAAAATAATTATTTCTCCGGTACCAGCGGAGACAACCAATAATGAATAGTATCAAACAACGTGGTGGAATAGGTTCAACAAATATACAAAATAATTTTTTGACATCATCGAACGATTTTGTCCGATCCCCATCTATCTTCATGAATCTTGTTGAAATAATCGCTTCAATTGAAAATTTTCAACCAAGTAGCTCTAATGATGATTTTTCCATTTATGATATTGAGGGTAAAATTGAATTCAATGACGTTATAAAATACAGAAGTAGGATAGAAAATATCTATTTATACAACAATATGATAGAAAAATCTTATGAAGCATTAAATGAGAAGATGCCAGCAGCTAGGGAAAAATCATTAAACAGAATAAACTGTTATTATCGGGACTGCATTGGTGATATGGAAGTAGAGAACAAAGCCTATCTAAAAAAAATAGAGTGTAGAATAGAAAGAAATAATGCCTTTTTAAATATAATAAAGAATAATTCAGATAGAATAATCTGCTGTGTTATTGAAAATGTTAAAAAAACATGTGTTAATGCTTTGAATACCACTGCGGTTTCGATTGAAGAAATTGAAATGCATGCCGCATATATAGTTTTTCACGCTTTTGTAGAGTGCAAAATATTGGAAAAACCATTATGATTATTTCTAATAGTATTAGACCGCAAAATACTATTTATTACTTAGGTGCAAAGCTGATTCAATGTATTCAGTCTCAGCGCTCAAAGATATTGGATAGCATAATTTTATTTGAGAATCTGCAAAAACTGGTTCCCTCGAAAGTAAGTTTCGTGCAATATATGTACACCTTAAACTGGCTCTTCCTTATCGACCTTGTTGAGATCAATGATAAAGGAGATATTGTCATATGTTTTTGAGCAACCTCATAGTCAGTTCACCAAAATTAGGTGAAATTCGAAACATTACTTTTAAAAAAGGAGTTAATTTAATTGTTGATAGAAGTACACTCACTGATTCAGAGACTGGAAATAGCGTTGGTAAAACTACAGCCCTAAGAGCATTAGATTTTTGTTTCGGATGTAAGCAAGAATTATTTTATACTGACCCTGAGTTTAAAAAAGACAATGAGATTATACGTAACTTTCTTATTGAAAATGAGGTCGAGTTTACACTAACTTTACTATCTGAGAATAATTTACCGCTAATTGTTTACAGAAAAGCATTGCAGGAACCAAAAATACTTTGTAGAATAAATAATGTTGAATATAAAAAATTAAAAAACTTTCACCAAGATCTCAAAGTTGCACTTTTTTATAGTTCAGCTGATAAGCCCTCCTTAAGAGAAATAATGACACGTGTTATTCGGGATACACCCGATAGAATGTCTAACACGTTAAAAACGTTATTTAATAAAACTAATTATTCTGTGTATGAAACTCTTAATTTATTTCTTTTTGGGTTTGAAGATTCCTCATTACTATCAGAAAAACAAAGCGTTACTAAAAATCTAAAAAAAATTGATACTGAATTTCAATTATTAACAAAATTAAAATCTAAAAATGCATTAAAACAATCTCTTGAAGTAATTAATCGTGAGATTGAAGATAGTTCTAACAAGATAGATAATTATGACTTAGGCGCATCGTATGGCCAGCAGATGCAAGAGTTGAATGATATTAAGATTGAAATTTCAGATTTATCATTAGACTTAGCTAGTATGAATATGAAGCGTACTCTTCATGAGCAAGCCATTCATGGTTTACTTGTTCAGAAAGATAATTCCAATCCTGATGACTTAAAAAAACTGTATAATGAAGCAACAGACCGAGTTGGTTCTCTAAGCAAAACTTTCGAAGATGCTTTAAATTTTCATAATCAAATGATTATAAATAAAGTTAAGTTCATTAATTCACAAATGGCAAATATAGAGAGAGAGATAACTTCTCAAAATAACAAACTAGGTAACTGGCTTAAAAAGGAGTCGGAAATATTAAAAGAACTATCTAAGCTTGGTTCTTTAAGTGATCTACAATTATTACAAAAAGATTTAAACAAACTATACGAAAGCAAAGGGAGCTTTGAAAGCTCGTTAAACCAAATCGAAAATTACGAATCCAAAATAAACATCCTCACTATTAAACTCAAAGAAATCACCTTCAAAATAGATAACTACATCAGTCAGTTTGATGATAACCTTAAGATTTTCAATAAATATTTTTCAAGATATACTCGCCAACTTTATAATGAAGAATTCATACTTAGTTACGAATTTAAATCTAATCTATTTCAATTCACTATTAACCCTATTGGAAATATACAGTCAAAAGGCAACTTAGGTGATGGTAAGAAAAAAGGACAAGTTTCCGCTTTTGATCTAGCATATCTTTCCCTCCAAGAGGAAGTATCATCTAAATTTATACGCTTTGTAGCACATGATGGAATTGAAGCAATACACCAGAATCAAATTAAAACCCTTTTCGATATCGCAGCGCGCATTGATGGACAATATATAATAGCAATATTGAAGGATAAGTTGGCTAGCATTAATGGCAACACCATTACTACAAGTACTATTTTAGAGCTAAGTGAGAACGATAAGTTTTTCAAATGCTAACCTCATATATTAGACTAAATTTGTTTGGCAGCTTTCACTCGCAACCTACAATCAAGCTTGAGTTACAGTTTTTGGCACACCACAAACTTTCAGTATCAAATCCTTCTCCTTCTAATTTACTTCCGACTTATATCCACCAGGATCTACAATATCCAAAGTATGAGAAGTTAGCATTGCAAGCTCTATAAGGAAGTTTCTTTGTCTAGTGTCAGTTGTTTCTTCGCTGACGATTGCCTTTAAATTTTCAGTGGTGTTTATGTGCAGCTTCCCCCTCTGCACGCACAGCCCCGCCCGCCTACGCACTTCACTTAACGATGCGGTTTTTATGCACCTGTGATTTTGTGCTAAACCCCGCATGACATGGGCTGTAGGGAGAAATGAAGTGCATGGAAATTATGCGTTTTTATGCAGCATAGACATGCACTCACAAAAAAAACGCTGGCCAGAGAAAGAAGGTGTAAAAAAGCCCAATTTATTTGGGCTAATGGGTTAGTGAAGTTAAAAGTTTGTGCTTAACAGCTCAGGTTTGAGCATGCCGATTAGTGTTTTTGAATGATGAGCCGTACCGGTCTAATAACTGGCTTTTATGCATTTGCATTTGCATTTTCTTTTCTTCTACCGTCTGTTTTTTCAATTAACCGCTCTGGTTTGCTGATTATATTATCCACACGCTCCAGTGCAGTAAACGTACAGGAGCAATCGAGGTTAGTACATTGGTAATAGGTTCGTTTCACCGAATCAGTCTCATATTGGCTTGAACGGCAATGCGCCATCTTTGTACAAAAAGGACATTTTAACGCCATTATTTGCCGCCTTGCTTTTTCATTGCTCTACGAACCGAAACTTTATGTCTTGCCGCAGGTGTTCCGCCCTTATGAATGTCATAATGAGAAGCCGATTGAGGGTAGTGGCCCACTAAGGTAAAGGCAGGGTCATGTGGAAGTTCCTCATTACTAAATACACGGGATAAAATTTCATCTTTAACGAAATTAGTTAACGCGCTTTTCTCGTCAAAATGGTTTTCCAGTGAGTGGGTTAACGTTTCATTCATCAAGGTCAGCAATTGTGTTAATTCCTTACCGTGCTGACGCATAAACTCACTCCAAAGCTGCTTAGCTCGAAGATTTTTCAATTGTTTGTGCGCAGCAATGTACTCACTTGCTCTATCGGCAGTGTCCCAAGGGATAGTCTCGATTTCTTCCTCAGTGGCCGCAAGCAGTTCATCGAATACCTCTAACGATTCGCGATCTAAGGCTACCTCTGAGCGTAGCACCCGCATTTCTTTTGTCATTTCACCGTCGTTGGCGCGAAACAATTCATGCCAACGTTTGTTTTGTGCCTCAGCATTTTCAGCCGACTCATTACGACGGGCTTTAATCGTATCCACACGGGCAGTCGCTTTACGTTCAATTTCTCTGGCGGCTAACCATGCATTCTTTGCGTCTTCAACGTCAACAATGGCGCTTTGCGTGTCGGCAGGTAAGGTATTGATGAGGTCATTTCGAGGGGTACTCATAGTCATGCTCCAGTCAGTTTACTTTGTCTAAGTCAATTGTGCTGGAGCAGGTACAAAGTTTCGAGCGCATGAATATGTACAACCGATTACACAATTCCCTTTCTGGCTAGCCAAAGGAAGGTGGCTCAAGGTCTTAATGTATTTAAAGTTTATATATAATTATTCACCATTGTTCACCTTTAAATAAAACTCAGTAATTACATATGGTTAATGGGTGAACAATTAAAAATAATCCTTCACCCATTATTCACTATTCTTCACCTTAACGTTATCCTACTTACCTATTACATAAAATTAATCGGATGTTTATAACTATCAATAACGACCAATTTATTATTAAACTCTATTTAACTTATTAATTTTATAATGACTGAAAAAACAATATAAAACATGATAAAACCATAGCGTTTTTTTTAACCATTACTAAAAAAGGTCTCATCCCTGATACAAATTAGGTCTATTGCTTTCCCCTAAAATATGCTGAAAATAAGGAGCTACCAGACGTTAAGGAGATGTCCTTAGCACTTATTAAACGATTAAGAGGTAGCTCATGTTAGGTCAATTATCGCCATCATCTTCCGCCCCATTCCCTGCAATGCATTTGCCATCGCCAACGCAAGAACGCTTTATGCGCCTGCCTGAAGTTATCCGCGTTAGTGGTCTTTCTCGTGCCACGATTTACGAGTTAATGCGTAAAGATGCCTTCCCACAAAACGTGTCGTTAGGAGGGCGCAATGTTGCTTGGCCTGAAAGTGAAATAAACGCGTGGGTAAAAGCGCGTATGGCTGCCCGCACTCAGGGGATAGCACAATGATTACGATATTTATTGATAACCAAATACATAAATTATCGATTGAGGAAGCAAAATCACTCGCCTTGTCGATTGCTCACGAGGTAGACGGCAAAGGCGGTGTCCAACCCTTCAATACTCAAACGCACCGTTTTACTGTCAAGCGTTCTGGGATTGCAAAGGTGGCTACACACCCTGACTCTACCGACTTAACAGACTGTTGAGGTATCCATGACCTCATTTATTTCATTCCTCGGCTTGCACGCCGAGGATGTTCTCTGCTACAGTCTTATCACTGTCGCAAAATCGGCAGTCGGGATTAGCATTCCGTTCAAAACATTGGTGACACCAGACGCACCTTGCGCCTTTTTTTGTGTCTATGCCTTAGTGCACCTAATTGTCGGGCGGCAGATTGTTATCTGTCATCCTTATCGAGTAATGGTGGCTCAGGCGGGGGCTTCTCACGAAGCGCCGGTTTCCAATGTTGCCGGTTATGCTAACCCCGTCTGGGCTACCACCAGTGAATTTAGCATTTCCAGTGGTAGCTTTTTCAAGCAAACATTGGAGATTGTCGCTATGGCTACCCCTTCCGTTTTATTACATCCGAATTTTATCTTTGTCTTTGCCGCTATTCGTCGAATTGATACTCAAGCTCGTGTCTGTATGCTTCGCATTACTGCTTGTGATGAACGTAGTGCCCGTATGCAGTTTGTGCGTGATTATGTGCTGTCATTAGCTGCCCGCTTGCCTGTATCGGGAGGTGTCGCATGAGCCAGCCTATCCTCTCGACTCGTGATTTAGTGTGCCTTGAGCATATCCGCAATGCAGGGCGATTCATTAACGACAGTGTTGTCGAGCAAGGATCCCAGCAAATCCCCTCCCCGTTACAGCGTAGCCAGTTGGCCTCGCTCATTTTTCTTATGACTGAACAATTAGATGGCGTAGTGACTCGCTGCTACGACAATTGGATGAATGAAGAGGTCACGCCATGAAAGCACAATCTCCTAATGCCGCACTGCAACTGGCCTTAATTCGCCGCGCGGTGGCCTGCGCATGGTTAACGGCTTGCCATGGGCAACAACGCTATCCGCGCCTTACGCTCGTGCGCCTTGAGTCTTACATTGAAATGGAAATCGAGAACTTTTATCTGCGTCAATATGGTATTGAGCATGGCCAAGAAATTGCTTGTGCGTTCCTAAGTGACTTACTGGTAAAAACGCCTGTTAACGCCATACCGTGCCTGAGTTTTCTCGGCAATGTCGTGATGGATGAATTAAGCAGCCGCATAACCCCTGCACCAGTGACCATTCACTAAGGAGACGACAGATGAAAAACTTTGTATCGGAAACTGCAAGTGCGGCACGGGGAAACTGGGCACATGTTTTCCCCGCACTGGGTTTAAATCTAGTTAAAAATCGTCACGTTGCTTGCCCTCTCTGTGGAGGTAAAGACCGTTTTCGTTTTGATGATGAAGGTCAGCGCGGAACGTGGATTTGTAATCACTGTGGGGCTGGCGATGGGCTAGCGTTAGCCTCTAAATACCTGAGTGTGGATATTGCAGAAGCTGCACGTCGTGTCAGGGCGGTTATCGGGGATTGTGAAACTAATACTGTCACTGTCTCGACAACCCTTGCGGACACCAAAGCGCAGTTACAGGCGCACGCCGCGGCCGCGGCGCAAGATATTGTGAATAGTGCTATTGAGTCCGACAAGACCCGTTATTTAATACGTAAAGGCTGGCAATCAGTGGTCAGTTTAACACTGCGTAAACCTCAAAAAATCGCTCTGACTCAGTTCTGCCGAGGGGATTTGATTATCCCCATCCACAATATGAACGGTGAGTTAGTTAACGTGCAGTTGATTAACGCTGAAGGTGAAAAACGCACCTTAAAAGGCGGTCAAATTAAAGAAGCAAGCCACATCTTAGGTACAGATAAGCCACCTAAGCGAATTTGGCTGGCTGAGGGCTATGCAACGGCGTTGACCGTACACAAGCTCACAGGCGAACAAGTGTGGGTCGCGTTCTCGTCTGCCAACTTCCTTTCTCTGGCTAGCTGCATTAAAGAAAAACACCCAACCCTACCACTGATTATTGCCGCTGACAGAGACTTGAACGAAGTAGGACAGCAAAAAGCTCAGAAGGTGGCTGACGAGTACAACGCCATTCTGGCACTGCCACCGGTGTTTGGTGATTGGAATGATGCCTATATTGAGAATGGCACTGAGCATACGACACACGCATTGCGTCAGGCGATTCTCACTCAAAGGCAAAGCCCTTTTCAGGTGATGAGCTCGTCTGAGTTTTTAGCCATGAGTGTTGATGCTAAGGCCACAGCCATTGCAGAGCACTACCACAATAACCTTGCGATTGATGAAAGTGGTGAGATACTCAGCCGCTATGAAGGCGGTGCATGGAAAGTGATAACTGCAAATCAATTTGAACGGGATGTTGTGCAACTTTATCAGGCAATTGGCGCATCGTTCTCAGCAGGTAAAATCTCAGCATTGATTAGTACACTAAAGCTTATTCTACCCCAGCAAAAAGCACCTTCACGCCAACTAATAGGTTTCCTTAATGGTGTGCTTGATACTCAATCCGGTACTTTCAAGCCACATCGACGTCAAAACTGGTTACGTACGGTCAATAATGTTACCTATACCACTCCGTTACCAGAGGAGTCGATAGAAACTAACGCGCCTCATTTTTGGAAATGGTTAAACTTCGCTGCTGGGAATAACACAACTAAGCGCGATGTCATTTTAGCGTCTTTATTTATGGTACTCGCTAACCGCTATGATTGGCAATTATTCCTTGAGGTAACGGGACCAGGCGGAACGGGTAAAAGCCTGTTAAGTGAGATAGCCACCATGCTGGCAGGTAAGGACAACACCTTCTCAGCAAAAATCGAAAACTTGGAACTGTCACGTGAACGAGCTCCAATTGTAGGGCGTTCACTCATACTGTTACCTGACCAAGAGAAATGGTCGGGAGATGGTGCGGGAATTAAAGCGATAACAGGAGGTGATGCCGTTTCGGTTGACCCTAAATATAAAGATGCTTATTCCGCTCACATTCCGGCAGTTATCATTGCCAGTAATAATAATCCTATGCGATTTACAGATCGCAGCGGGGGTATTTCACGCCGTCGAGTGATATTGAATTTTGCCCAAATAATTCCCGCACGCGAGCGTGATCACCAGCTCGCTGATAAAATTCGTGAAGAGCTCCCTATCATCGTTCGCCAGCTTATGAAGCGTTTTGCTGATCCCAATCAAGCGAAAACCTTGTTACAGAATCACCAAAACTCACCAGAGGCGATAGGAATAAAGCGTGAAGCTGACCCAATGACTGATTTCTGCGGCTACCTCTTTTCGACACCGGAAGCAACAGGGCTTTATATGGGAAATGCGAGTATTAGACCGATACAGCCAAGACGTTACCTCTATCACGCTTACTTAACCTTTATAGAAGCGAATAACTTTCGTAATCCGTTGAGTATGAAAAGTTTCAGCCAAGCATTAGAGAGCATCTTACGTGAATATGGGGTTAAGTATGTCAGTCGACGGACAAAGAACGGCATACAGACAAATTTAGACCTGAAAGAAGAAAGTAATGGCGATTGGTTGCCGAAATGCGATGAACCCATGTTGTAGAATCCGAACCGGCGAAAGCCGGTTTTTTTTCATAATTATAAAAGTGTATATTCAAGATTCAAATATATAAATTCTGTTAGAAGGAGAATGAAGAATTATGTATAAAGCCTACATATTAAAACATAATAATGAAGAAACAATAGTAAGTACGTCTACTTTTAAAAAACTCATTACTGGTATAGAAAAGTCTAGAGATCTATGGCCGCCATTATACTGCGTATCCTGTAAACAGAATTGCTTCGTGAGTGGCTTGTTCACTGCCAGCGATTATCTTCCACGTTTTTCGCACAAACATGAGCCTGATAATCCTGAACTCTGCCCATTAAGCTCAAAAACAAAAAGATTTAAACCACTTTCAAGATTGGACTCAAATTTAGAAAGGGCGAAGCAAGTAAAGAAATCATTCTTTGAGTTCGAGAGTTTAAAAAAAGCTTACCTGATATGCAGAAAACTTAGAGGTGGTAAAGGTAAACTCACGCAAGATGAGTTCATTAAAATGGTCAAAGTCGCAGACAGCATTGGCATATGGGGTTATAGCTATATGTCTGAATGGGGAATTCCCCTACTACTAATGTTGATGTCTAATCATGAAACTCCTAACGGGGGATCTAGTTTTTTTTATGAACTAAGAAAAGATAGATCTGATATAAATGAAAATTGGTGGACACATAACGTCCGCCTCGAAGCGCATTGGGTCAGTGACGGTAAAAAAATTGTAGCAAGAAAAGATAAAAATCCATCTTTCTATCTCACCCTTCCTTTTGAAAAAAAAATTGGCGAGAATATACTTTCAAAAGAAAATCTAGCATGGTATGGCCAAGATAAACTGAAGATAATTTGGTCATTTTATGATAAGTACGGGACTGATGGTAATTTCTAAACGTTTAGGCTGGTCTAATTAGTCTAAGCAAAGTTTACATAAATACAGGGTGTAGAATGATTGTTTACTCTTCACCTCATCATTAACCCTTTAACGTAATGAAAAATATCATAAAAATCCCAATAGTGAACAGTGTGTAGGGTTTTTAGTAAAAAAACTAATTTTTTTATTTTATGCTTAGAAGACCCAGCTGATCAGTTCATACTTTCGCCCTTGATAAAAATAGATTGGTATACGTTTAGGTATACAATGAAAGTTGAATTCAAGAAAAAACACTTTAATAACAAAATACTGTAATATTAAATCAATTTCCGCCAGCCCTAAGAGCCTGCACGGCGCAAGCCCTGCGGGCTTTTTTTTGCCTGTAATCGTACGCGAAAATCCGGCTAAATCCGGTGATTACAATGTAAAGAAAAAGATAATTGATACAGTAAGATAAAGGGTGAACAGTTGAGGGTATAACTATTCACCGACAGTTCACCTTTTAGATTCTGACCTAGCGACTTCCTTATACTTTATTTCGATGAAAAAATAAAAATTTATAAATACAAGCAATCAGGAATAGGCCGTTGATTTGCCAAAAAACGACCAACGCTTTCCGCTGTATAAAAATCGTTCTCTTTTGTGGTATTGCACGACAAAATCACTTGCTGCCTGAAAGAAAATATTCACAAAATAGAGAGCAACCCGACTCCGGACGGACACAATCGGTACTGTATGGACTTTATGAGGTAGCCTAATGCACACTGCTTTTTATGCATTAGGATAAAAAGCGTAAAACCCCGCCATTAGTGGGGGGTTAAGCAGATACAACGCTAGCCGTTTTCTATGCACTTTTATGCAGCCTAGTCATGCACATTGTCTGCACTGCTTTTCCTGACATCTTTAAGTAAGAATAGCAACATTGTAACTGTGACAAATGTGCTTACCTATTTCTTTTCCCGCGCAGGGAATAGGGCTCTTAAATGGAACTATATTTCCAGACTGATATATACCAAGGGGTAAAATGCTGCCTTTCGCTTCCCAAAAGGGATCAATTGTCACCTTGTTAATTAGTCTTGAGCCTCTGCATAAGATACAGGTATGTTATGTTTTTTCACATATCTTAACTCTGAAAAGGTAATAGGTTCAAATATATTGCCCAGTCCAGAGAAATTATCTGTTCCCCGCCATTTATCCTGATTTGTAACATTAATCAATAAATCTGTAACTGACTTTGGCTTTATAAAAACCAAATCCAGCTTCGGTTCTTCTGATGAAGATATGAATTTTAAACCTAGCTTTGATAATTTTCTAATAATAGATGAAATAATAGAGCTTTTAAATATTTCGCTGCCGAGATTTGGTTTACGGCTAAGGGAATCAAGAGCATCAAACCCTTTTTCATCACTTTCTAAAAAGGCGTGATATATTGACTCCATGACTACATTAATAAGAGGGTCTGATTCTATCTTCTGGGCAAGCAACTCAGACATGCTTGGGTTCCCTTCTAATAACTTATTATTTTTTTTTATAAAATCAAAAAAAGCAGTCTGAGATTTTTGGGATCTTCTATTTAATGATCCACTAATCGATAATTCATCAGAATGGTGACTTATAAAGTCAATCCATTCTTCTGCGATCTTCTTAAGATCGTTTCCTTCTATTTTGGTTTGAGTGATATATGTCTTTAATTCATTATCAGATATGCTAAAGCTTTTAGATGAAAGATCATGAATGAATTTTCTAGGGGATGCGCATAATCCTTCACAATAAATACCGGAAATTCTATTTAAATCATCTAATGATAAGGAGCCAATGTTATTTTTATTAAACTTACATATATCATCTGTAAATCCATATACTAACTTTATACGATCTACTATGTTTTTTTTAGCATCTGAAATATTAGGCTTTTCATTTTTTATTAAATGAATCGAAGTCGAAGTCGAAGAAACTGGAGATAAAGGCATAGTATTTTCCTTTTTTAAAAAATTAAAAGCATACACCTTCTAAAAAATAATAATATAAAAAAACGATAAAAATGGCGTGATTAATTTTAATTAAAAACATCACCTCCCGCCATTAGCGGGGGATGAGCAGATACAATGCTTACCGTTTTCTATGCACTTTTATACAGCCTAGTCATGCATATTGTCTACGCAGCTTTTCCTGACATTTTTAAGCAAGGACAGCAACATTGTAACTGTGACAAATGTGCTTACCTACTTCCATTCCCGCAAAATGAATAGCTTTATTAAATGGAACTACACTTTAATACTGATATTCCAAGGGGTAAAATGCTGCCTTTCGCTTCCATACAAGGATCAATTGTCACCTTGTTAATTAGTCTTGCGCCTCTGCATAAGATACTGGTAGGTTATGTTTCTTCACATATCTTAACTCTGAAAAGGTAATAGGTTCAAATATATTCCCCAGTCCAAAGAAATTATCTGTTCCTCTCCATTTATCCTGATTTGTAACATTAACCAATGAATCTGTAATTGACTTTGGCTTTATAAAAACCAAATCCAACTTCCTTTCTTCTGACGAAAAGATGAATTTTAAACCTAACTTTGATAATTTCCTAATAATAGAAAAAACAATAGAACTATTAAATATTTCGCTGCCGAGATTTGGTTTACGGCTAAGAGAATCAATAGCATCAAACCCTTTTTCATCACTTTCTAAAAATGCGTGATATATTGATTTCATTGCTAAATTAACAAGAGGGTCTGATTCTATATTCAGGGTAAGAAACTCAGACATGCTAGGATCCCCTTTAAATAAAGCATTATTTTTTTTATAAAGTCAAAAAAAGCAGTCTGAGATTTTTTGGCTCTTCTATTTAATGAACCACTAATCGATAATTCATCAGAATGGTGACTTATAAATTCAATCCATTCCTCTGCGATCTTCTTAATATCATTTTCTTCTATTTTGGTTTTAGTGCTATATGCCTTTAATTCATCATCAGATATACTAATATTTTTAGATGAAAGATCATGGAAGATTTTTCTCGTGGATGCGTATAACAGTTCATTATTAATACCAGAAATTATATTTAAATCATCTAATGATAAAGCACCAGTATTATTTTTATTAAATTTACATATATCATCTGTAAACCCATATACTATCTTTATACGATCCGCTATGTTTTTTTTAGTATCTGAAGCATTAGGCTTTTCATTTTTTATTAAATGAATCGAAGTCGAAGTCGAAGTCGAAGAAACTGGAGATAAAGGCATAATATTCTCCTTTTTAAAAAAAATAAAAGCATACACCTTCTAAAAAATAATAATATAAAAAAACGATAAAAATGGCTTGATTAATTTTAATTAAAAACATCACCTTCCGCCATTAGCGGGGGGTGAGCAGATACAATGCTTGCCGTTTTCTATGCACTTTTATACAGCCTAGTCATGCATATTGTCTACGCAGCTTTTCCTGACATCTTTAACTAAGGATAGCAACATTGTGGATGTGACAATATGTGCTTGCCTATTTCTTTTCACGTGAAGGGAATAGGGTTATTAAATGGTGTCACATTTCCAGACTGATATATGCTAAGGTTGAAAATAATTCATTCAGTTGTGAAACGGTGCAGCCTTTTATTTCAATACAAGGTTCAGGGATATCAAAAATTAATGATGTGGGGTGAGGAATTGAGAGACAACGATAAATGATGGTAGAAGAAGAGATTGAGCAAAGAGTCGATGAACTTGTGCGTCCTTATGCTGGCACTTATCTGTTCAACTTAAAGAAAGTTGAGCTCACACCTGCAACTGATTTAGATACAGATCTAAGCATTGATGAGCTTGAAGTAGAAGATCCGATGAATGACTTTTTCAAGAAGTTCGATGTCACACGGGATAATTTCAAACTTCAAACTTCAAACTTCAAACTTACTATCCACTGAACCTTTCTCATTGAAACCATTTAATAAGAACACACCCATACCTGTCCCTGATTTCACTATCGGCATGCTGATCGAATCAGCAAAGGCCAGACGCTGATTATATGACTAAAAAACAATAAGATTTAAAATAGCTTATATGAATTCTCACACTATGAATCGTGATGTATCCAACTAAGTAACGGCTGATGTCAGGATAATTATCTATCGAACTCCACCAAACACTGTCCGCTCACCTCATCGAAAACGGTGAACTGACAAATACGGTTATTGCTTAATAACCCGCCTCTCGGCGTTTTTTTTGTTTACAGGACAAGAGATTACTCGCACAAATAAGTCATCTCAAGACGATCCTTTTCAACAACATCTAATCATTGATATCACGCTTAGCAATCAGATAGCTGTTTACGCTACCCATCGAGCATTCCTCGTTCGAAGCATCGCTTGTCGTAATTACCTCATATGATTGGCCGCTTTTGTCATAAAAAGTGAAGCGATACACCTGAGTGTACAGATCCTTTCCTTTCTTCTCTGATGCCAGTAATGCATACTTCGTTTTTGACTCATCCAGGTGAGTAATAGCAACAATTCCTGAGTTTTTCATCCAGCCTTCGGTCATGCTCATAGGCCAAGAATGGCAATCAGGACCATTTGATTTCGCTAATACGAAACCTGGAAGCAGCACTATTGCAAAAAGCGCATTCGCTTTCTTCATCGCACAACCTCAACTTGTTTATCTCCGCTGTTCCATATCTGCTGCTTAATAGGCAATGGCAGAATGATACAACCATTTGAAGCCTCTCCGGGATGCTTCACGCTGTCACCGTGAATTAGAAAACCAGAGCGACCAAACATATTATTTCTAGAATCAGGCTGTAACCTGATAGGGTATCCGCCTGTATGAGAATGATGGAATGGATGCCCTGTAGTTACACATTTCCCTCTTGGTAATGAGCCAATTTATCATCCCCAATACCAGAGTGATCCCTGTGATATTAGACTAAGATCGACTTGGATCCAAGGCTGCAATCTCAATCAGGTTTGACAAACCTCATCAACAAATATCATCGTGATGGCTTTAGCACATTGACCATGACAGCAAACCGAACCGAATCAATGTCAGCGCAACAAATCAGCATCACGATCAGCAGAAACCTCAATATCGCGCTATGCACGGCATCAGCAACTTGCTAGCATGACCGCTAATTTCATACGACATATTGATCGTGTTGATAGCCAGTAATACACATGAATGAGGTGAATGATGGACAAAACACTTAACTATCTTTTTGATCCCCTGTGTGGTTGGTGCTACGGCGCGGCAGGTGCTTTATCGACCCTCATCAGGGATACCAACGTGGAACTAAAATTAATTCCCACCGGACTTTTTTACGGGGAAGGTTCACGTGATATGGATGAACATTTTGCAAACTATGCGTGGCAGAATGATCAGCGGATTTTCCATCTCACTGGACAGCAGTTTAGTCAGCATTATCGAGAGCAGGTGCTTAACTCGAGGGCTCAACGTTTCGATAGCACGCCAGCGACGATCGCCCTGACAGCGGTCAATTTGACAGCGCCTCAACGAGAATATGACATGCTAATGGCGTTTCAGATCGCCCGTTATATTGACGGATTAGATATTACCAGTTTTGATCTGCTGTGCGACATTCTGATCCAGCATGGCCTTACCGAAGCAAGTCAATGTTTGGCGGCCAATGATCTGTCCCTACAAGCGGCAACCACCGCACGTATCGCGGAAGGACAACACTTACTCGCAGCTGCCAATGCGCGTGGCGTCCCAACATTTATACTGGAAGAGACCTCAGGTTTGCGTTTATTACAGGCCAGTACCCTTTTTTCTAGCCCTGAAGACTTTGCCCGTGAATTAACACTAAAATCGGGTCAGGCCGCCGAGAAATTGCAGTGATCGGGTCTGTGGCTGGTGCGGGTTTATTATGGCCGCCATGATTGTTCACGCCCCGTTGTTAATCAGTTAAAATTTGTCGTCATGCTCAGGCTGCTGCCCTTGTTTGCCGTTTTGCTGCCATGACACCTTCGCCGGTTTCTCTGCCAGGACATCGATTGTGCTTAACCGCCCAGAGTCAAACAACCAATGATTGACATGCCTTTCAATGGCGTAGACGTCGGTGATATTGCAACAACACGTAACGTCCATAGGCATATCGTCACGGCACAGTCAGCCTGATTGTCATCTTCTCTGAAAGGTCAATCAGAGGAGATGCTGTGATTTTTCATGCTCCCCCCTACCTAATAGGCGCGTATTTTAAATCTTAACGAGCAAGGAACAACAATAGGCAAATCGACATATAAAAAAGAGAGTAATACTATTAGCGTTATCAGTCTATTCAGGCAGGAAGATCATTCTCCCCTTCTTGCCCTTCTCTCTGATTAATTAAACTCGCTGACAGAAATGAATCATCCTAACATTTTTAATACTATTCTCATTAAGAATGAAATGACGGGCGAAAATGAATGTATCCCTCGATTAAAAAAGGATAGTTGATTTATTAAGAGGATTAGCAGAAAAAAAGATAAAGGCAACACGAAATGGCGATTGTTATTGAGTACAGAAAAGATCAGTCTAATACACTAATGTGGTGAGCGTTCTTTTGAACCAATAAGAAAAAGTGAAAATACCGATTCCGATTGCAAGATCATACAATATAAAAACTTATTTTTGGATATACCAGTGAGGTAAAAATAAAAAATCAGGGCACCCGATCGATGCCCGAGATAAATCAACTAATTAAAATTTAAATATTGCATCTTATTTTTATTTTTACTACTCTAAAAAGTCAATCATCATCTGAGTTAAACGATGTGATGAGCCATCATGGATAACACAGTTATCGCCTTTTAGAGAGTGATTACTAATATAATTTAAGCTAATATAACAATACCTAAACATTAGCCTGTTTTTGTTTTATTTGTGTTGGGTGTTTTGGTGCCTTAATGATTTCGCCCGGTATTGCTATAAATCGAACGACGGTTTCATGGGTAATAAAAGTACATCCACAATTAATATTACGACATTGACAATACCGCTCTTTGGTACTCTCTGTCACCTTAAAACTACTACGAGTATGTGAGACATGGCCACACTTCGGACAGTTCATCATAATCCGTTTCCTCCACATGAATACTGTTTAATTTCTTCGATGGAAGGATCATATAACAAATTTCACTATTAAAAACTGATCATCTTAACTCAGGAATTGGACTTTTTGGTTCGAGACTCAGGCTGGTTGTAAATCCTTCTGAAACAGTGACAGTGTGGGTTAATCGGGATATGATCCACTCCACGTGATCTATCTCTGCCTTGATCCCACTGACCTTAACCGGCATTTCTGCAAATAAATCTGCTCGCCCCCTCGCCAAGGTCATACTCAGGCTGGCTACGCCTTTCTGGATTTGTTGCCATTGCGCCATCGCCGCTTGTTGAGCCTGCTCTTTCGTCGCGTAGGTCTGGTTAAGCATCAATACTTTTTCACTGCTGCTGCCCGCCAATAGATCCGGTATCGGGGTTTTGTTCGCAGCAACCGCCTCCACTCGATTTTTGTTTGCTGGCTGACGCGTATCCAGCCATTTGGCACTGACGCCAGTATAATGGTCGCGATCTTCAATACTGAAGTGGATCCGATCACCGGATTGTGGCGTCAGAACTAACTGCGCTAAAGGTTGGCCACTGGCCGTTTGTGCTTTATCTTGCTGAATAAACAACAGATAGCCATTTTTGACCGAGGTGATCGCCCCATATAAGCGAGCTAAGCGAGTCAGAAAACTGCTGTCCGATTCACCCGTTTGATCCATGTGGGCGATTTTGATTTTACTGATGTCATTCCCCACGGAGGCGGTCAAATTATTCAAGGTCGCGATGGTGGTGACGATTTCGCCCACGGTCGTCTCATGCCACGATTTTTCTTTGCGCGCACTTAAGCTATCGCGAAAATCTGCACTGCTGCCACTGATCGTCACCACACCCGGATACCCACTGTATTCCAGTTGATCAACGGTAAATTCACCAATCACCAAGAGATCACTGTCACTCCACCCTAAGGCGATTTGTAAGATCACGCCGCGAGCCGGTAACGCCAAGGCACCGTCCGCGTCATCCAAGGTCAGACTCATGGTGTCCGCCAAAAAACCTCGGTTATCAGTCACACTGATGCTCATGATCCTTTCAGCAAAAACTTGAGTCAGATCTTTGACGTCTGGAGATTTATCTTTAAGCAGGATCATAAAGTCAGGGACCGCGGTTACAATCCCTGTCGGCACCGAAACACTCATCCAAGCAGCCCTCCTTTTAGTTTACTGACCGCTGAACGCGCATCAGACCAATAATTTTCAGCTTGGCTAGCCAAATCACCAAACATCTCCCATAAGGATCCATCAACCCGCTTGAGTGATAGGGTGAATGTGATACTGCGTGGTGACCCATCAGCAAAGAAATCACTTTTCGTTTGCTGCAAACTCTCAATGACAAACATGCCATATATCATCCCGGTTCCCTCAATTAATGGCCATGCCCTCCCTTGCTCAGCCATCAATTCCAAGGCCGTCAGTGACAATAGTCCCCCTGTAATTTCGGGTAACAATGTGCCCGAAAGCGTAATGGTGTCGTTATCTGGGCCAATAAATTGCGTTGAGGGTCGCCGGTTGAAACGATTATTGGCGACATGCCGCCATTGGCGCTTTACATCCAATTTTTCATACGGCAGTGTCCGTACAACAAATACATATAATCCTAACGTCATGAGCATAGGTCGTAGCCTCCCCGATCACTGTAACTGCTTCGCGTATTTGCCAAGTTGGCTCGCTGGTGTTGTTCCAATGCTTTTTTAACCTCTTGAGCGATTTGCTGAGGATCTTGATGAGGTTGTGCATAGACATTGATACTGGTATTCATTACCGGTTTGAATACCATGCCTTGCCCACCGCCCATCGCCGCAAGGGCTAACGGCTGACCTGCTGCAAGCGGGACACTTTTCGGGTGCCGATCCGTCGTCGCTTTTTCCTCGTCTTGTCCACTCACCCAATGACTCGGTTTTAAAAAATCGGGGATCAGTTTCATTAAGCTGGCAATTCGCTGTTTTAATGCTTGCCATTTATCCGTAATACCACTGATCAAGTTTTTGATAAAAGTTTGCCCTACTTCCTTAAACTTACCTGCTAAATCAGTGACTTTTAACCATATTTTACTTATTTGAGCACTGAAGGTTTCCCATAACTTTTTAAATTTAGGCCCTAAGGTGTCCCAATTTTTCCAGATTAATATTGCCCCCACCGCGATGGCGGCAATTATGGCCAATATGGGATTGGCTAGCATCATTTCTCCAGCGACCATCACCACCCGCCCCAATAACATGAATGCTCGACTGATCACACTGCCCGCCGTTCGAGCGCCACTCGCTAACAGACTAAAGCCTCGAGCTGATAAGCGGGCAACCCGACTGATAACTTGGCTTATTGAGGTAAATCCCTTGCGGATCCCATCCGCAATTTGTCCAATGTGATTTTTCAAGGTGTTCAGGCTATTAATCACGTGACCAATCCCTTGACTCAGCACACTCAATACTTTTGCGGCAACACCAAACAGTGCAAATCCCTCTGCCACTGATTTAGATAGCTGGGGATGCTCTCGTAAACTGCTGGTGATCCCGTGTAATACATCCGAGACTTTTTGTAATACCGCAAGGTAAATCGGCAAAATATCTTTGCCCATTTGTTGATACAGATCATTGATCCGGTTCTGCATGATAAGCTGCTGCCCAGGCAAGCTCTGTTGACCCGCATCATTGAGTTGAGCAGTCCCAGCGCTGGCCTGTCCCCGTGTGACTTGCTGCTGAATAGCTTCACGTTGACGATACATCTCAACAAATAATGACTGACTGCTTGGTGTCGAAAAGAGTCGACTGATCGCCTGCTCTATCCCTTTGTCATTGACACCTGGCTGCGATTGTTGAATTCGAGGAAGAATTTCTGTCATCAGATAGTGAAAAGGATCGGCTTGGTAAAGCTGGCGGTTAACTAAGCCACCTTCATGGCCTTTGCCTTGTTGTTGACGGTCAACTAACCCTAATTGCTGACGCGCACGCATCGCCTCCGCACTGCTCTGGCCTTGATAAATATCACGATAAGCCCCCTCCAATGCACTGCCCGTCTGTTTAGCCCCATTTTGTTGCATAAATCCAGACAAAGAGAAATAGAATGCCTGATCACTCATTTTACGCGTCGCCTCCCCCCCAGCCTGCGCGAGTGCGAGGTAATCTTTCGGCATCCCTTGACCATGACTGGCAACGATCGCCTGCATGTTACGACTGATCGCTTGTTGCAGTAATTGCGTATCCTGCAGTGTTTCTCGCAATTGTGCGATTTCCAACAATTGTGGGATTTGTTGACGCAATGTGGCCTGACTGTCCTCCGGCAAATTGAGGGCGCGACTGGCAAATTTCACTTGTCCTAATAACGGAGCAACCGCTAACGATTGTTTAAAGTCGTGCAGTACCGAGAGTGCTTGGTTGAGGCTATCCAAATTATCCGCTGCACTGTTTCCCGTGATATCTTGACCTTGTGCAAAACGATCGGCACTCATTAATTGCTGCTGAGTGATCCCTTGATTTATCAAGATCTGCTTTTGTTTATCATAATCTGCCGCGTTGTTTATCGCATGATTCACTTGACCAAGAACCCCATCAGCTACCCCACTCAGTGTTTCATGAGCCTGATTCAACCGCTCAGCAAGGGCGGGACGCTCAGATTGGACTTGCTTTAATTCCTGCAACTGTTTTTGCTGTCGCAGCAGTGATTGTGTGCTGTGATCCGTCTGTCGCCTCAAGGTCTCTTGTCCCTCCGCCAGTAATCGGGTATCAATGCCTGTATCACGTAGCGACTGCCGTTGTGCTGCCAAGTGTTGGCTCAACGCCGTGTAGGCCTGCTGCAGAGATTGTAAGTGAGCCACCGCCTGTTGCAGTTGATGATTATCCGCGTTCAACGGTTGCTGTAATGCATTCATTTTGACCGTCAGTTGTTCAAGCTCATGTTGCGCTTCAAGCAATGTCTGGCTCATTGCTTTTAATTGCTGTTGGCTTGCTCGGAAAGCCGTTAGCTGATTAATGGTCTCATTCAATTGTCCCGCCTGACGAGAAAGATCATTAAGATCTCTTACCAGTGACTGAGTGCGACGACTGGCATCATTGAATGTGCTAGGCAGTTTATCTGCTGCCTCTAAGACCTCCTGCAACCGCAAATTATTGTCACTCATCAGTGATACCACTCCGTTTAATTGCTTTGTCCCGCCAGTCCAGTAATTCTGTCAGCGACATGTCGGTATAGACCGAAGGAGGCCAATGAAAGATGGCGGCAATGTCAGCCATTAATTCATTTACTGTCAGTTCGTCGGGGAATCGATAAGCGCCGACTTCGGTAACAAAAAACTGACCACCTCAACAGACAAACTCAACAGATCAGCAGGATCTAATGCATTGATCTCATGAGGTTGTAACGATGGCTGCGTGACACGGGGCAATAGCGTCATCAAGCAGTTGACATCCATATCCATCAAAGCCTGTAAGCGGATCCCCCGTAAGGTCCCGGCTTGGGGTTTAGTAATAGTGACACTGGTGATTTGTTCTGCACCCCGGTTGACCGGTGTATCCAATGTAATGGTTTTCGGTTGATCGGCGCTCTGCATTGCTGGTGTAGTGTTCATAATTGCGTTTCCTGTGTTCCCAGTTAATCTCAGCGGGATAGCGTACCCACCCCGCGATCCTCATTAATTACAAACCGATTGCTTTACGATGCGCTGCTAAACGATCAACGCCAGCGACTTTTTCAATCATATTCAATACATCAACTTCATAAACCACTTCACCGCCAATCGTCAGTTTGGCATAGGTGTTAGTGCAGCTGACTTTGGTTGTATTGACATCAGCCGGTTTCCAAGTTCCAGAGTCAATGCTTTTAAAGCGTCCATGTAATACCAGCTCGACTGCCTGTGTTTCACCGGTATCATCACGCTCCAAACTGCCCAGAAATCGCATCTGAATGCCATCCGCTTTCGCCGTGCTCAGATAACTAAACAGAGAGCCCTCAGTCCCATTAATCGTGAACTCGGTATCTAAAGCGCCATCATCCAAACCCATATCAATGTCAACCGCACCAGGCATGCCACCACCACGGTATTTTTGAAATTTACGGCTAAATTTAGGTAAAGTGATGGACTCAACGACCCCCATCCAGCTATTCGCATCAACAAAGAGGTTTAAATTTTTAAGTCTACGAGGTAAGGCCATGATCTCTCCTTAAGAAGCAACCTGGCTTGAAAAATCAGCCAGATAACGGTCTGTAATGCGCTGACGCAACATCAGATTTTCCAGTGGTGGCACTGGCGTATATTCATAATCAATGGTCAACTTGCCTGATTTCAATGTTTCAGCATCGTTGACGGTTTCATCCAACCAACAATCCGCACCCAGTAAATATCCCTGGCTGACCAGATTGCGCAATTTGGCACGGATCCCTTCAATAATGTCTCTGGCCAATGAGGGGGTAAGGGGTTTATCAATCGCCCACATATGGCCTTCTGCCATGGTATCTGCCAGGACTTGCGCTGTGCGGGTATAACTTTCAAAAGCAAACTGACTGTCATCACTTAAGCAGCGTGAACCCCAAAAACGGAAGCCATCGCTACGGATCAGTGTGGTGACGTCATTTTTATTTAATAAACCCGCATCCGTAGCCGGATCTTGCAGATCCCAAAAGATATCGGCACTGATGCCCGTGACACCATTAACGCCCACATTGGATAAGGATTTATGCCAGCCTGTTTGTTCGTCAATTTTTGCTCTTAAACCCAAGGCATAAGCGGTCGAATAGACAGGGGACGATTGATGACTTGCGGTATCAAAAGAGAGGAAATCAGGCCAAATCAGCATACCTTCACGTTGATTAAAATTGCCACGATAGGCAATCGCCTGCTGAACGGTTTTACACTGCCACGCTGAAATATAAGCAAAGGCACGGAGACTTTGTGCAATACTTAATAATTCTGCTGCCACAGCCGCATTATCATGACCAGGGACACCCAAGATCCGAGGCTTCACCCCCAACTGAGATTGGGCGGCTAAGAGCGCTTTCATCCCCGTTTTCTTGCCTTCGTCCGTCACGGTACCAATGATGTTGGCCGTGGTGTCTTCTTCTGTGTTGCCTTCAGCGACGCGCACGACCACAACGACAGGCTTCGCCTGTGCCGCAATGGCAGTCAATGATTTTTTCAGTGTGCCTGTACTGCCTGCTTGACCCGTGGCAGTTAATACATCGGTCAGTAAAACGGGTGTATTGAGAGGAAATGCCGTTGTATCAGCATCATCGGCGGTACATACCATGCCAATAATCGCGGTACTAACCGTACTGATTGTGCGTGTACCATCGCTGATTTCCTCAACGCGTACACCATGATGATAATCCTGCGCCATACTGCAGTTCTCCAGTTAATAAGTTGGGGCTTATATTCGGGTATATAAACAGGTTTATCACTGGATAGGGTTTGTACCAGCACTGACACAGACCAACTGTACGATTTAATCTCTTTTTTTCTTATACTGAGGGCGGTTTGTCGGTATTGACCGGAAAGTAGCGATACAGTGTCGATAGGCCAATATTGTAGATCACCGCCAATTGCTGGCGACGGTAGCCCTTTTGTAATAAACGGTCGATTTGCTGGTATTGATAGCGTGTTAATGCCTTTGGCCGGCCACCTATTCGTCCCTGTGCCCTTGCGGCAGCGAGGCCAGCCACTGTCCGTTCAACAATCAGTTCTCTCTCCATTTCAGAGAGGGCTGACATAATATGAAAAAAGAAACGTCCCATCGCAGTGCTGGTATCAATGCTATCAGTCAAAGAACGGAAGTGGATCCCGCGCTCATGCAGTTGTGAAATAAGTGCAATCAAATTTTTGACACTGCGCCCCAGCCTATCGAGTTTCCATACCACCAAGGTATCACCGTGTTGTAAGGATTTTAATGCCCGTTTTAAGCCCGGACGGCTAGCAATTTTACCACTGATCCTATCTTCAAAAATCTGCTCACACTTTATGCTCATTAAGGCTTGCCGCTGTAAATCACTGTTTTGGTCATTTGTTGATACACGGATATAACCAATAATTGCCATTTTCTCACCTTCTTTGCACAATCAAAACCGCCATTGTTGCAGATCCACAACCCATTCGCTGTTCTTAATAACCTTGGTTTAGGAGAAGCCGCAAAACGTGAAGTGGGAACAGCAGACAAACAACTGCCGGACATGTCGAATTTTCCTTTTTTCCACAACGGACAAAGTGGTTGGTCGATGCTGCCAAATGGCATGCTTCGACAATTTGGAACACTTACGTTGACTCCAGTTGGTGAGTTCAACAAACAAACATTAGGTGGTGTAGATTTCTATACGCACTATTACCGTATCGCATTCCCGAGGCAGTATCCAAATGCGCAAGTCGCAACGTTGGCTACGCTTGCAAGCACAGGATTTAATACTCAGATATCCATGGCAGGTCGATATATATCTGTTCACCGTGATACCGATACAGGGAATGATGTTTCAAAAACGCGTTTCACCGTTGCCTACACAACATTTGTGTTGCATGAAGCACCAACTATTCACTTTGAATCTAACGGGTACTGATATGTCAAATATTTACTTTAGCCCTAAAAATATGGGCTTTTATGTGCAAGAAAATGAGTTACCTTCAGATGCACTAAAAGTGTCCGCTCGTACTGAGGAATTTTTAAGGCGAGCGATTATTTGGGGCGCATCAGAATTCGAGTTTTCGGAAAAGCAAATCTCTGTTACATATCCAGAATATTTGAAGGAATATGTCACAGAGCATCATGCGCCTTTTATATTTGAGAAGGATAATAAAAGCTGATTTAATATGTGGCTTTTATGTCCATCTGCTGCATCGGCCATTGATAATTGATTTAGGAGGATAAATAACATTGCGATATGCTCTGGCTATTATCTATATCACTGGAGCATATTTTAACTGGTTTTTAATCATAATAGAGTTAAATAATATACCCTTCCATCTATAGGATCCTTAACTATCTGGGTGTAATCGTCGCTCACTTCCGGTTAACCCTTGGGGGGGAACTAATGCAATGTTATCTGTCTGACACACTCTACATTAGAATTATGATCATATTTCCCACTTCGAAAATATAATCTATTATTATATTTCAGGTACTGAAGTAGGGTATATCGACATATGGAACCTTATCAATCCAATTGAAAATTAGAAATTCTATAGATACAATCCACGAATTTTATTAAAGCTGATAACTGCTCGGGTAATAATAGATGATAACCCGAGCATATCGTTTTGTTATACAATGATCGCATTCGGTCAAATAATGAGTAAGAGACTGAATTTGATATAGGCTAACCTCAACACACAGGGTGCACAAAATAAATCCACAATCATTGATTATCAATCAGTAAGAAATTATCACCTTAAAAACAGAGGTTGAAATAGTTTTTATACTGCCCTAACGATATAATTAAATGCAATATTTCTAGGTCTATTTTCATTTGCTACCGGTACCTCTTTCGAGGTATCTAAACGATATATCAGCTCTTCGTAGACACAATGCGGATCAACATTTGTACTATTAACAGGCTCCCGCCCTGAATTTGTTACAGGGAACCAACCATTTGAAGTAATTGCCAGTGAACGGTTACTGCAATCTCCACGTGCACTGTTAGAGCTTAATATTGGCGGCGTTTCTCCAGTTAGATTTCTTATCGCATCTCCCTGAGCTGATAAAAGACTCCGCCCTGCATCGACGCCTCGACCATCATCCCATCCGCGGATAAATTCGCCACGTAAATCCGGTAATTTTAGTGATGGATAAACCTGTGCTAATTTCGGATATTGTGTGGCGGTAAAGGCGGCGCCATTGCATTTGAGCCATCCCTCTGGCGGGATTGATGATGGCCAAGGGATCGGTGCCCCAACCGGTAACGCAGAGCCTTCTCCTAAACCAAGGTTATTAAGAAAGGCCGTCACATTGGCAATATCCGCCCCGTTACTGGCAATCGATAATTTGCCATCCAAGGCGTGGTTAATACCGCTAAGGGCAGTTTCAACATAATCATGGGTTGCCAATGAGAGAGAAGGATCGACTTTTAATATAATGGCTGCCGTGCTGCTTACCACCAAGACCATCCTGATGGTCTGGATCCGACCACTGCCTTCCTGCAAGAGAGGCTTATAACTTTCTGGGCAATTGGCCACCGCAACCAAAGTGCCGTCCTCAGCAAATAGTCCGATTTCTCGGATCCAAAAGCCACCCACATTCTCAGCAATGACTTGCTCAGCAATAATCTGATTGCTGTTATCTGGATCGACACTTAACCGATTAATCACCGAACGGTATTGGGGGTTAATCAAAGCTGTTTGCGTAGCATCGGGGGTCGTGGGTTTGCCGTTACCATCACCAACCGCCATATGAGTCAAAGTGACAACGGTATGAGATGCCGTTGCGTTAGCCAATAGGGCTGCGCCTTGCTCAGTTAAAATCGCATAATATTGTATTGCCATCGACTTAAATTCCTTCAGTTCAGTTAGATGCAAATGACGGTAAATTGCGGAATAAAATGGCTCTGTCGCAAAATTCATCGGGTACCGCCCTCCCTGCTGCCACCTTGCCAGACGTGAATTTTCTCTGGCCTGCGCAAACGCCAGCTAAATGCACTCACACAGGTAAATCATCAGATAATGATCCTGCTATCCCCTGAGAATATGAGGGCATGAGGGACAAATCAGCCTGTGTTTGTGGATAGATGGTGACGGTTTCATACTGATAACAACAGGGTGCCGGATATAAGGTTAATGCAGTATCGATTTGCTGAGATAAATATGGATAAACAGTCAGGGTATCCGCATCGTAATAACCCACACCGTCATAAATTTGCCCCTTTCCGCCCAAACTGATACTCAGTTGTTGCAACTGACGACTGACTGGCCGTGCGTCATCAATCAAACGCTCCATCTCCAGATACATGTCTTCGGTGATGCCCGTCTCTTTCACGCCCACTTCTAATCGAAAGGTGCCAGGCGTGGCTCCCGTCTGCCACCACTCCTCAACTTTTATCAGCAATCCCAAGGGTTCAATCACCTGCCGCAACGCGCTGATCGTGCCCTTATGCTGATGAACAAAAAAAGCGTTACTGATCACATTGCGTCGAGTCGCTTCCTGCCATAAAGGATCCCACCGATCAACCGACATCGCCCATGCTAAATAAGGCAGTAACGTGGCGGGACACCGTTTAGGATCGTTTAATTCGCGTAAGGGTAAATTGATGTCACCCAACGCACTGCAACTTTCTGCCAGTTTTTTTTCTAGCGATGAGGACGCCGGGGGCAGTAAACTATTCATCTGTGCCCCCACTCTTCACTGCCCATTGCTCACACCAAGCCGCTTGGGTTTTGTCCAGTACCACATCCGTCGCAGGCTGCTGTAATTCCACCCGTTGTACACCTTCAACATGTAAGGCAGCAAAAATGGCACTGCGCCGAATATCACGTCCCAATCGACTTTGTGCACTGATGTATCGCTGTAAACTGGCTTTCGCCGCAGCAATAATCGGCTCGGCTTCTGGGCCTGGATAGAAATAGAGCAGTGCGTCGATTTGATAAGGAACAATCACCGCCGACTGAACCTTCACCCGATCTGCCACCGGCCTGACTGACTCACCATTCAGCGCCTGCCTGACTCGGGTCAATAATTCCTCTGCCGCCTGCCCATCACCTTCTCGACTTAATACACTGATCAATACCTCGGCCGGAGCCAAACTGATCGCACTGACATCAGCCACCCGTCCATCTGCACTTTTAGCATGAAATTCATAGGCAGCTTGAGGGCCAGCAACACTCATTCCTTCCAGTGCCGCAGGAATGCGTAAACGCAACGCATCATCACTTTCCATGACCGCGGCGCTAGGCGGTATGCTACTGTTATCACCTGGCGAAATTGTCAGCCTTTTTACATTATAATTGGCAGCCAGTTGATCCAAATCACTGCCCTTTGCATAGGCGACCATCATGGCCAATGCGGCCTCGTTGATCCGTTGACGCAGCAATAACTCACGATAGACGTTTTCCTGTAATAACTTCACAATCGGCTCGGACTCCAAGGTCAACGTGCGTTGCATTGCCGCTTGCTGATCCGCCGGATACAAGTTGATAAAGGCATCTTTACGCACAGCCAATAAGGTTTCAAAGTCCAGCGCTTCAACCACCTGAGGTGCAGGTAACTGTGAGAGATCAATAACCGCCATTTGGCACTCCTGTTGTGACTGTAAATGAGAGCGGCTGTCCATTATCACGCTGACCAACAAGCTCAACCACCATCGTCCCGTTCGCCTCGCGGGTTATCTGCATTGAATTCAGTAACAATCGAGGTTCCCATCGGGTTAAGGCCATATATACCGCTGACATGATCTGCAATTTCAGCGCGGGATCCTGAGGCCTATCAATCAAGCTGGCTAACAGAGAGCCATATTCCCTTCGTGCTAAACGACTGCCCAAAGGCGTTAATAAAATATCACGGACAGATTGGCGTAGATGTTCGATATCGCTGACAGCCAGCCCATCCTCACGATCCATTCCAAGCCATAATGTCATATCGGGCCTCCTGACATATCTCCACCGGCTTTTACTGCACTGTGTTTATGGTTATCCAGCTGAATCCCATTAGACTGTAAGCTGCCGCTATGCTGGGTAACACTTCCTTTAATATCGAGATTACCTGAGAGTTCAACCTGATCTGCCACCATCACCAGATGATGGGTTTTAATTTGTAGCGAATCATTGCCTTCAATCAGCAGGTTTTTTACTCCACTTATTTTCAATAATTGTTGTTCGCTGTCATAGACGAGTTGTCCTCCATCAGCATACCGAATCACGGTACTATTCGCGGCCGTGGACGGGGGGGGGAAAGTGTCGGAATAAATGGCTGGCAGCGCAAAGGCGTTATCCAGATTGCCACCAATCGATAACAGCAGAACCTGTTCACCTAGTGCTGGACACCACCAACTGCAAGTCGGCCCAGCTCTCAATGTCAGCCAGTTAATCCAGTTCGTCGTTAAATCGCCAGTTCTGACCCGGCAGCGCCACTGCACCTGATCCACTTCAGTGATCGTGCCAACGCGGATCAGATTAGTCAGTAGGCGCATTATTTCAGTAAGTTGTGTATTCATTGCCACAGAGTGACATAACCCCTGCTAAAACAGCAGCAAGCAGAATTGTGCCAGTGGCTTTACAAAGTAAAGGACAGGTTACTGAGGAGGAAGACCACAACATACGCCCTCACACCCAGGGATCGAGGCGGTGTTTATCGGTCATCAAGTCGTATGAAACAGGGGATTGCCCTATGCTGACACCCATTAAAAAGAGCGAAATAAGGCAGAGAAAAAAGGCGGCTTTCGCCGCCTATAACAATCAGTCTCGATGATCTGTCCAATAAGGATAACTGCTATCGGTCATCCGTGATAACTTTTGCTCACTATCACGACTCGGTACTGACTCCGTTAAGTTCAATTTAAGAGTAATATCATAGTTACCCTCTTGCATCAGAGAGGTTTTGAAGCGAAACAGTTTACCTCTCAATTGACTATTATTTAATTCATTAGGTTGATTTTCCTGTAACCACTCCAAAACGACTGTCATTAATTGGTCGGGATCCCCCGCCCAACGACTCAGGGTGATCATTAACCGATAACGGTATTCAAAACTTAAACCCGGCCGCCCCGTCGCAATCACTTTGCCTTTTTTTATAAATACATTGATTTTATTCGGCTCCGCTGCTAATTCAGGTATTTCTGTGGTCAGAGTTGATAATAATGTTTGATATTTTTTCATTTTTTTCCCTGAATATTGAGTTATTGACTCTGAGTGTGTCGTTATTGCCCCTGAATGTTTAGTCATCAAACTGAAAGATGAAAAATGGCCGTGTCATTGCTAATATTAAATCCAATTTAATTTATGATAATATAAGAAAGAGATAAGTTAGTTTGCCGTCTTAATGGGCATGAAGAAAAATAAATCTGTTCTGATCAGCGAGGGGACAGTGCAGATAATTCAACTTGGTAAGTCTTGCATGCACCATTGTAGCTCCCTCCCCCTTCGAGCCAGTAAAGCTTGACTCTTTACTCCCTTAATATAAATCCAGCGAGGTAGCTGTCGACAAGCCTGCCGCCATTGACCTTGATTAGTCAGTATCAGCATCCTTGAATGACAAACTTGCCCGGCTCCCACATTAAAACCCAAAGAAATCAGCATATCCATCACTGACTGGGGAGGCTTCACTTTCAGACAGGTCGCCAAGCGCTGCTGAACAATCAAAATATTGCTGATTAAATCCGCCGCAGCTTGCCGTTCATTAATGATGTGCCTAGGTACAACGCCAGCCGTATTACCGATACCATTAGTCCAGGTGCCAGCGGTGCATTGATAGGGTTTTAAACGGCATCCTTCAGCATTTGCTAATAATTCTAATCCCTTAGGGGATATCTGTAACTGATGAAAACCAATTAAACCGCTCATTAACGAAAGAACCACTGAGACGACACACCGTTTAACGTTTGAGTTCATCCAGATGCTCCTTAGTGATTTTACCCTCACTGAGTAACTGCAGAGCACGACGCCGATAATGCCAGTTTATCAATAGCCTACATATATTGATTAAACACATAACGACACCCAGCACGATGCCTGTTACTGTGGCTGTATCCTGTAAAGAAAAATGCCCCAATCTCGCCATAAGTAATGCGGTACTGTAAGTGACCCATGAGCTGACTTTCTCCAACATAATTTACTCCCATAGGCGCAACGTTTTGGTCGTAACAGCCGGCGTCAATTCAGGAAGTTCAACTAAAATTCCATGAGGTAAAATAGGACCCAAATCAGCCAGTCCATGATTCACCATTAATACTTGCTCAGTCATACCACGGGTGTAACCGTAATGCCGCCATATCAAGGCATCCAGTGTCTCATTTTGTTGTGTTCTGACTTTCATACATTCTCCTCCTATTTTGATACAAGGATCCGATACAGTGCCATGCGAATAATAGACATATACCGCTCATCTGGCCGATGACGCATATTGCCTTGCTGAGACTGATATGCATTAACTAAACCATAGCGCTGCTCATATAACATGCAGGTCCAAGCCTCAACTGCATGGTAATAGTAATAAATTTTCTCACTGATCCCACCAAGCTGAGGTGCGGGCACATCATTGAGATGATTACAGCCGCCAATTTCCTGCCATTGCCGCCATTCACTTAGCTCAGCGTTAATCCCTGATATTGCTAATAGGGCCAATTGTCGAAGCGTGCTTGGATTAATATCGCCCTGTTTTTTCAACTCAGTAAAATAATTACCGAGATCAATATCTGGCCAAAAAGAATTATTTAAAATAATCCACTCATTTTGTGCAGCTGAACTGGATGAAACAAAATACAAAATTGTCTCCTTACAGGTTATCGAGCATTGATGACCAAGATATTTGGGTTAATTCATCTCTGACCTCTCACCTGAATACGACATTTTCGGCTGGATTAAGCGCTAATCAAACAGCACGATAAATGGATGCTTAGTATTTAAATTAATATCATTACAACGATCAGTCGTTATCAGGAAAAACTTAACCGTGGTAATACCAATATGACAACTCAACAGTAAAAACTTACATAGAGTGATATCACTTAGGGTGCCAAGGAATGGATAAAGGAGCAATGTTTAGATATTGTGTTATCGGACACACAAGAAAAAAACGTTAATTATTAGTATGTCGTGCAGCATTCTGCTTTTTTATAAGAATAGTGACTGGGACATTAACTGAATACACAAGCGAAGATAAAGCGTAATTGTCAGCCATGGGTGATGGAGACCTTAAAATCCAACGATCCGCTTTATTGTTGTCCTAGGTGTTTTTCATTCAGGAGGCGTGGAGCAACAAAGTGAACAATTTTGAGGGCAAGCAAAGAAAGAAAAAACACTTAATTTTAATGACCCACAATGCTTTAAAGCAAAATTCCCCGCACAGATTTTTAACTCTGCCGTATTATTTAATGGTAATATTGCCCACTCTGTTAAAAACACGTTACTAATAGGTTAATAATGAGCACAACTCCATCCAAACCTTGGTGGCTTAACCTGATATCAATGCTTTTAGCTTTGATTTTAGCCGCATCAGGTCTATTTTTTGTTATTGAAGGAGCAACATTGCTCTCTCTGCACGGCAGCCCTTATTTCTTAGTCAGTGGCATCATTATGCTGTTCAGTATGGTGCAGTTATTTCGTCGACGAGCGTCTGGCGCAATACTTGTCGTCGTTAATGCGATATTCACTTTGCTTTGGGCATTAACTGATGTGGGACTGCAATTTTGGCCGCTTGTTTCTCGGCTGATGTTCCCTTTCGGTCTTGCGGTTGTTGCCTTACTGATTCTACCCGCTTTACAACATTATCAAGGCAAACCCGCGGCCCGTAAAAGTGCATGGTCCTTAGCGACGCTATTTATTACGGGGTTGGTGGGGGCGTTGATTAGTATGTTTTTTCCTCACAGTCCGGTCACATTTAACGGCCAAGCCTTACCGTTAGTCCCTGTCAAGCCAGATCAACAACAAAAAAATTGGGATAATTATGGGAATACACCCGGTGGCAGTCGTTTTGTTGCACTTGATCAAATAACACGTAATAACGTCACCGAACTGAAACCTGCGTGGACCTATCACACCGGAGATATTCCCCTGAGTCCAGACGGTAATGGCGCGGAAGATCAACAGACGCCTCTGCAAGTTGGCAATACACTTTTTCTGTGCACCCCCCATAACAATGTGATTGCATTAGCAGCCGACTCCGGAAAACAGTTATGGAAAGCGGAAATCAATGCCCATTCTTCGGTCTGGATGCGTTGCCGTGGTCTTGCCTATTTCGATGTCAACAAACCGCTAGCAACACCTTCGTTACCAGGAAGCAGTCTTCCTACAGCGGTTCATATCGAGCCAGGCGCGATTTGTCAACGTCGTATATTGATGAATACCATCGATCGTCGGCTGATTGCGCTCGATGCTGACACAGGTCGTTTCTGCCCTGAATTTGGTCGACAAGGCAGTGTTAACTTACTGGAAAAAATGGGCGATGCCCCAGATCCTCATTATGTTGTCACCTCAGCGCCAACCTTAGCGGGTACGACGGTGGTAGTCGGTGGACGCGTTGCTGATAATGTCAGTACCGATATGCCGGGTGGCGTGATCCGAGGTTATGATGTGATAACCGGTGCATTACGTTGGTCATTTGATAGCGGACGCCAAGATCCAAACCAATCGCCAGCCAGCGGGCAACATTATATCCGCAGTACCCCCAACTCATGGGCACCGATGTCATGGGATCCCGATTCTAATACGGTATTTATTCCAATGGGCAGCTCCTCTGTCGATATCTGGGGTGCCAATCGAACAGCATTGGATCATAAATATGGCGCTTCCGTACTGGCCGTCGATGCCAATACAGGTAAAGAAAAATGGGTTTATCAAACCGTCCATAATGACTTATGGGATTTTGATCTGCCGATGCAACCCAGCCTTATCACTTTTACAATGAAGAATGGTAAAAAACAGCCTGCCGTGGTGATCGGCACAAAAGCAGGGCAGATTTATGTGCTGGATCGTCTCACGGGCAAACCGCTGACACGAGTGGAAGAGGTGCCGGTTAAACGAGGTAATATTCCTGGTGAACAATACAGTGATACACAACCTCGATCGATCGGTATGCCGCAAATTGGCGCTCAAACTCTAAAAGAGTCGGATATGTGGGGAGCGACACCCTTTGATCAGCTGATTTGTCGTGTCCAATTCAAATCCATGCGTTATGAGGGACTCTATACTGCACCAGGTACCGATAAGTCACTGAGTTTTCCTGGATCACTGGGTGGAATGAATTGGGGCAGTTTGTCTACCGATCCCAATAATCACTATATTTTTGTCAATGATATGCGCCTCGGACTCTGGCAACAGCTGGTCAAAGCCGATCCTAATGCCGCCGCCGGCAGCAACACGGGCGGAGAAGCCGTCAATACAGGTATGGGAGCCGTCCCGATGGCCGGTGCCCCCTATTCAGTGAACAAAAATCGTTTTATGTCACCGCTGGGGATCCCTTGCCAAGCACCACCGTTTGGTACGCTATCCGCGATAGATATGAATACCCGTAAGATTGTCTGGCAAGTGCCATTAGGGACAGTACAAGATACAGGTCCAATGGGCATTAAAATGAAGTTGCCGATACCAGTGGGTATGCCTTCTCTGGGCGGCACACTCGCAACCCAAGGAGGATTACTCTTTGTTGCGGGTACTCAAGACTATTATTTGCGAGCATTTGACAGTTCGACGGGTAAAGAATTGTGGAAAGCAAGATTACCGGTTGGTAGTCAAGGTGGGCCAATCAGTTATCTTTCACCGAAAAACGGTAAGCAGTATATCCTGATCTCTGCCGGTGGCGCTCGCCAATCGCCAGATCGAGGGGATTATGTGATTGCGTATGCGCTACCTTAATTAATTATTTTCTCCCAAAAGGCCAGCCCATATAACATGAACTGGCCTTTTTTTTAGAGCTATCTTAGCCCACCTGACATTTATCGCCATCTGCCTCATGATCGTGTCATTTCATTGGTCAACATGGATATGCACGTCGTCAACATCCTATAATGGCAATCGCTCAATGAAAGGTTGGGCCCTCGATCTACCGACTAAAAATACTTAGCAATCAATGCGGATAAAATTGCATCGGTTTCTTTATCCAGTATACCATCATAATTCTCGGCCCTAAAATGAAGCTGAAAGGCACGAACTAGATTTTTAAACCCAGCATCCGTATCCGAACCCGCAGTGTTATAACCATACTTTTTCAGTTTAGTGATAAAGTCAGCGTTGGTGGGTTGAGATTTATCTTCTTCAAAACCTTTTTTAGTCTCTTCATCGTACCAAGCACCGACACCGGCCTCATACAATTTTTTCCACGGAAACTGTGGACCCGGATCACTTTTGCGACCTGGGGTAATATCACTGTGCCCCACAACATTCACGGGTTTGATATCAGGGTAACGCTGAATAATATTTAAGGCTAACTGTTGCACGGCTTCGATTTGAATATCATTGTAGGGAGGGAAATTAAATTTCCCATCACTCTCAGTCGCTTGATTAACGATTTCAATACCAATAGACGTATCATTCAAATTGCTGCGACCAGCCCATTGGCTGACCCCGGCATGCCAAGCTCGTTCATTTTCATCCACCATATTAAAGATACGCATGTCTTTAAATCCGGCATCCAGATAGGTTTGTTCAGTCGGATCGGGAACAAGGTAATGGACACTGACAGCAGAACCCGTTAACTCTGTCACAGAGGATTTGAAATTGCCCGCAGTATAATGCATAACGAGAAAACGAACACGATGATTATACCCTTTAACTGAACGGTAGCTGTTATAGTCTATTTTATACATATACATTCCTTAATATTTTATATTATTTGGAATCAATCTCATTAAGCAAGACTAATCAAAATGGTCCCATTATTGATAAAAAATCGATGTGTAATAAAGCAGGCTCACAATGTTAATTTTGCGCTGACATTATCAACCCAGGACACGAGATAACAATAATTTATAATATTACAAAACAAAAGCATTTTATTACTCAGCATGTGTTTTTTTTTAAAAAAAAGCATGAACTTAATGCCGATCACAAATTTAAATTATTTACAATTACAACAGTGACTTAATTAAAAATTAATGATATGCACAAAGTAATAATAAAAAAACACATAAATAATCATAAATAAAATCAAAACCTTTATTGGGATTTTATTAAATAATTAGATACTAATAAACAAATTGTGATTATCACATCTGTATTAATAACATCAATTTGATGAGCAACGACAGGCTATTGTCTTCCATGTTGCCTGCGGACTGATAATTTAGTCCGCAAACAGCCTTGGTTGCCTTCAATGGTATACGTCTAATGATCCAAAAAATGTTGATAATTTTTGACAAAGTCTTTGCGTCGGGTGGTCATGGCCTCGAGATCGGCTAATATGCCCTGCTTCATCGGTGGTAAATCAAGCCCTCTCGCCTGTGCCAAGGCTCTAACACATAATTCTGTTTTCGCCGCACTGCCTCGATGATCCGGCATGGCATTCGCCATCCACCAATGAATATTAGCCAGATGTTTCATGACCTGTTCTTTAGACAGTGACGGATCGATAGCTTGGGTGAAAAGGCTTGCCACATGTTGTTTAATGGCAGCAACATCCGTTGAAAATGTGTGGCGAATAAAAAAAGGCTCATCCAAATCCAGATTGCGAAAATGTGAGTAACGCGCATCCTCTCTGCTAGCATGAAGATCGGTACTAAGTACCACCGTTGAAAGCAACAAATCTTCATCATGTAATTTTTCTCTGAGAGGAAACTCCAAGCTATGACTCCCATCAACATTTTCAGCTAATTCACCATCATTCCGATGATTAAATCGTTGTTTGATATAGGCATAGGGACCGGCTAACGGGGTGGTTGCGGTATGATTTAATGTAGGAAAACGTTCGTCACCAAAAGTTTCTTCATCACCGCCTGATATCGCCACTCGCCAGTCTCTCGCTTTATCCCACAAGGTATCGAAATCTGCCACACGTCCTTTCGCAATCGCCTCACCCAAGCGACGGCTTTCTTGCCAAAAAGCCTGCCCGTATTCCATTTGTGAACTGAGATGTTCACGATTGTATTGCGGATCAGGCCAACGAGCGACACCGACTAGACACTGTTGGTGATAGCTTAATCGCGGTGATTGTGGTCCAACTAAACCAGTATAATGGCCGTCTTGTGAACTTGACTCAGAGACCGCATGGCTTTCTGACGATCGTGCTGAATGCTGACTGCCTGAATAAGCATACTCTGAAGATAACGTTTGTGGTTTGGAACTAATACATCCCATATTGCCTCCTAAAAATATTGACGTTTCATCTCAGTGGAAAAAAACAGAGAGTCAGTTCCTCCTCACTTAATCTATTAATTTATAAAAAATAAATTCGCTCTATACGTTTACAATCAACACATTTTTAAATGACTAAAGAGTAAAATAAATACCATATGAAAAATTAAAAATTCAACTTAATTAATAAAAGTTCTCATGCGGGACGCAAATCAGTTGATATAGTTTTCAAAGAAGAAATCCAGCAATTTCGAATTTTGCTTTTAATAGCAAAACATACAAACTCAATAGATAAAAAAGGAAATGACATGAGTATCCAACTGGATAATTTTACAAAAGAAACCTCATTGGATGAAAGATATTATTGGCTGACTAGACAAGCGTTGTGGATTTGTCCCGATACAGAATTACAGAAAAAAACAATTTCCATCGCGTTATTAGTTGGAGGAAAAGATAATACTGGGATGGGTGTTTGGAGCTGGTCTTATGCTTCTCAAATGCCTAATGACCTTATTTTACCTGCAACCTTAACCTTACCCTACCGTAATACTGGGGATTTAAATGAAGCAGGAAAATATGTCGTCGCCGCAACTTGGATTATAAAAAACACGTTGAATACAATTAATAAAAGTATTTCTCTAGTCGGCCACAGTCTTGGAAATATGGCGATTGCGTGGGCACTGCATTACCGTCCCACCTTTATCGGCAAGACGATCCGTTCATATATTGCATTAAGTGCTGATTTTAAAGGATCATCACAAGCTTTACCTGCAAACACAGCACAGCCTTATCAATGGCAGACCACAAAACATTCAGAATTTATGAAAAATATTAATTCCACACCGTTTCCTAACGTGTTTTGTTTATCCATTATTTCAAACACGGATGAAACCTTGAAAGGCAGAGATCCCCATTATGTTTCTAAGTTTCCTGATGGCACACTAAGAACAAAGGTCGTGACTATACAAAGTGCCATGAAACATAATCGTTATATCAGCCATGTCGATACTCTCGCTGACAGTGGGGCCTATGAGTTAGTACGATCCACTTTACGTTCCATGATCGTTGATCATACTGCGACAAAAGTGAATCATTATCCTTTTCTTGAACGTTCAGGATTAGAATCAACCTCACAAAGTGGTAATAATTTATCTCATCGTGGGGATGCCCCATTGGTTGATGCTGAACCAAGCTCAACGGATCAGATCGTCTAGTTATAAAAACGATGCATCATACGATCCAAGCAGGAATTCGGTATATCTGCTTGGATTTTTCTGCGTCATTCATTTGAAAGTCAAATGAAGTATTATGATGCAAAGACAACACGATTTGTCATATTTAAGGCTTCCACTTGCGAGTCAGAAACATCCCACCTACTGATTTACCGACTAGGTCGAAGTGCCCAATAAAGCAAAAGGTTAGACAACACACGAGCTTGCTGACGTTGGATAAAGGATTGAGTCACCCCGTCGGTTATGCTTCCCTAAATACAACACCTAGGCGCGCAAACCCGCTGAACCTGACTTTGTGATAATGATGTATTAGCGTGCGGTCTCTCTTAAGCGTTAATGAAAGCTGACTGGATTAGAGATGGTTTTTTTATTGCTTGTTTTGAGGACATCGATTTGTTTAGAAAGTGATGTTAATTGACTAGGGTTGTTGATAATATTTTATTTAAATATTATCAACAACCCTAGTCCCATATCACGTTATTCATTATAAACCAGCGAGAGAATAAAGCGCCCATAATAACTAATTACGAGCGCTGAGAGATGTGATTTATTTTATCACATGATCATTAATTTAAGTGAGTGAAACGCCATTGCTGTCTATTGGTAAAGGCAGGATTGTTACAATCAAGCAGTAAAGGTACATTAATTTGCTCAGAACTGAAGGCCAAACATTTATCTAGCCCTACATTATAAATACGATTTTGGTCAATTTTCCATTGCATTTTTTTATCATCAGGACGACATTGATCCGTCATAACCTGAATCGTATTATTTTTAACAGTCAAGCAAATATCATTATCTAACCCAGTCATAAGCGTTTTATTATAAGGCGAATAAGTCCAATCAATCAGTGCAGTTTCTTTCTGGCAATTCACTGTTTTAAATTGAATACCAACCCCCATGCGACCGTCACCTTCGGGTGAATTCAGACAGTAAAGTTTATCCATTTTGCTACCATGTAATACATGTTGAATCTCACCAATACGATAATCAGATCCTGACTTGACCGCTTGATAACCTGCGGCATATGAATTAGATGCTAAAAATACCAGTGACAATGTTAATAATACCTTTTTCATAATCATCTCCATTTGTTTATTATAATGTTGTTTTACTGCTCAGATTATTATATTGGTATTTTTTTAAAATAAACTGTTAAATCATTGCTTTCATAAAACTTATTATTTCATTCATAAAATTATTTATCGAAAAAACTTTAACCAAATTAAACTTTTTTTCTGTGCACGTAAATAAAAAAAAGAATTCAGTCCGATAAGGCCATTTCAAAGCCCGTGCTGCTTATAACAAAACACGATCAATCAGATTCGCCTGCCTAGTGTTACACGCCTGTCAAAAAAATTAAAATCACATCTCAAACAAGTTAAATTCGTTGCTTTACTCTTCCGTGTTCATTTAAAAAAAATTAATTTCCATCATCAGTGATTACTCTGCACTAAGGGGCTTATTTTTTCTCCTTTATTCATGAAGTTAAATTGTTTTTATAAATTTAACTCGGATAAATCTTTATTAAAATTTGATAAATATAAATTATCTGCCAGGATAAACCCATTGGGCGAGTAAGTTTTTTTACTTGTCTCCTGTTGATCATCGAGATCGGTCTAACTTATTGGTTATCAAAGGAGCTAATGATGCAATGGATAGAAGTCACCAATGCAACCCAAAATAATCTAAAAAATATCTCAGTGAAAGTCCCCGTGAACAAGATCACTGCCTTCACGGGCGTGTCAGGCTCAGGAAAATCCTCGCTGGTATTTGGAGTACTGGCAGCGGAATCGCAACGTCAACTCAATTTTACCTATCCCACTTTTCTGCGTAACCGCTTACCTCATGGCGGCATACCTTGTGTCGATGCCATTTCTGGCCTATCCACTGCCATCATTATTGATCAAAAAGCTCTGGGCGTGAATCGTCGTTCGACTGTTGGTACCGCAACGGATGCCGCCTCTTTGTTACGCTTAATTTTTTCACGTTGCGGACAGCCTTTTGTCGGTTACTCGCCAGTGTTTTCCTTTAATGATCCTGTAGGAGCTTGCCCTCATTGCCAAGGATTGGGCGTCGCAACAGAGATTGATATCCAGCAATTAATCGATATCGATAAATCCCTCAACCAAGGAGCCATTAATTTCAAAGGCTATGCGCCGGGCAGCTGGTACTGGAAGTGGTATTTGCGTACCGGGTTATTTGATGCAGATTTAAAATTACGCGACTACCCACCAGAATTACTGGATAAATTACTGTACGCACCGATCCAACCCCTGTTAAATCCGCCCGAGGGATGGTATGCAACTGCAAAATATGAAGGCGTGGTGCACCGTTTTCGTCGCATGTATCTCGGTGAAGGTAATGATGGACACAAAAAACGTTATGCTGATGATCTTTCTAGGATCATTACCACTATCACTTGTCCAACATGCCAAGGACAGCGTTTAAATCAACGGGCGCTCAGTTGCCTTATCGACGGTAAAAATATCGCTCAGTTAGGTTGTCTGCCCTTAACCGAACTCCAGCAGTGTATGAATCAATGGCACTTCCCTGAAGTTGCTCCGGCGTTAGAGAATTTGCAATCTTTACTCACTACCTTGATCGATCTTGGATTAGGCTATTTACACTTGAATCGGACGACGCCTTCCCTCTCTGGCGGCGAATCGCAACGTATAAAAATGGTTCGTCATCTCAATAGTTCATTAACTCGATTTACCTATATTCTTGATGAGCCTTCTACCGGCTTGCATCCCAAAGATGTTCGCCATTTAGCTAAAATTTTGATCCGACTGCGAGATAAAGGTAATACAGTCCTGTTAGTCGAGCATGACAGCGACTTAATTAGTATTGCCGACTATATCGTGGAGATGGGGCCAGGTTCAGGCTCTGCGGGAGGGCAGATCCTGTATGCTGGCCATTATCATTCATTTCTGAAACACTCAACCCCGACATCCCAATATTTATCAGCACCACGCTCATTTGCCTCGCCCCGCAAACCCGGCGCACATGCTTATCAGATACAGACTGCCACATTGAATAATTTGCAAAATATTCAGTTGTCAATTCCTACGGGTTTACTGATTGCCATGACCGGTGTGGCGGGCTCTGGGAAGAGCTCGTTAATGAAAGTAATACAACGCCATTATCCAGAATCCAGTTTCATTGATCAACAACCGTTACGCGGTAGTATCAACTCAACCCTCGCCACTTGGATGGGCTTTATGGATCGGATCAGGGATCGGTTTGCCAAACATAATCATGTCTCACGCCATTGGTTCAGTCCCCTTTCAAAAGGAAAATGCCCAATTTGTAAAGGCAAAGGACGCATTATCACTGAACTCGCTTTTCTTGATAGCACCGAGGCGATTTGTGAGGCCTGTCAAGGCAGCGGTTTCAATCAGACCGCTCTCAGTTGGCATTTGAAGGGCAAGAATATTGCTGAGGTACTGGCATTGTCCGTTGAGGATGCCGCGGATTTTTTTAAACAGGACAACGCCATTGTCGCGCCAATCAATCAACTAGATCAAGTGGGACTCGGTCATCTGAGTTTAGGGCGAAATACTTTGAGTTTATCAGGAGGTGAGCGACAGCGGGTCAAATTAGCAGCACAACTAGACCGTCCCCCTTCGTTACTGATTATGGATGAACCGACCAGTGGACTGCATGGTCAAGATGTGCATCATTTACTCTCACTGCTCAATAAAATGGTGGATACTGGCACGACGATTATTATGGTTGAGCACCATTTGGATGCCATGCTGGCCGCTGATTGGATCATTGATTTGGGGCCTGGCCCTGGAAAGCATGGCGGAAGACTGATCTATAATGGACTCGCTGCTGACATTATTCATGTTAACGAGAGTGTTACCGCAAGAGAGTTAATTCGATACTTGGTAACTCAGTAAGGAAAAAAAGGATCGTTCTTTTTTCGATAATACGAACGCATCCTCAATCAAAAGGGGGGACCTATCGCCAATATAGCAATAGGGCTCACTTTTTGCCGCGGTGTTGGCTTAAATGAGACATTATCTGGACGCGAATAAATTCAGTGTAAAGAGTAAGCTATACTTAGCAGAATGATGATAAAAAACTACCTAATCCCCCGTTAACCAGTTTACCTGTCGAGTCCGACCTATTTTTTCAGCGCAATAAATCAGACTATCCCGAAGATTTTCAATATCATAATATGATATTTTATCAGCTTGTCATACTGTTTTTCTGGATAAAAATTCAATATGGTTCTGTCCATGCTGTCTCTGTGATATTAAAAATAGACTGCGCGTGCGCTTTTCATTGGTTGGGGACACTAATCTAGCAGAGAGCCAAATATGGATCGCTATTGTGCTAAGCACTTTCCGAAAAATAAACCCAGTGAATGCCGTGTGCCACAATGAATAACACACTAACCCTCGTTTGCTCTTCACCGCGTCACGATGACAACAAGGCTTGCGCGGCATATTACACCGCGCAATCCGTGATCATGCAGATAAGTTCTGAAGGTGAATAAAATCAAGTGAGGGGTCCCGATCACAGTATCTCGTCGAGTAGAAAATATGAGTAAAAAAGAACATATCCTGAATGTCGCTGAAGCATTGTTTAATGAATTTGGATTTGCTGCGGTGGGCGTAGATTTAATAAAAAAAGCAGCAAAGGTGTCAAAAACATCGTTATATCGCTATTTTGGTTCGAAAAATTCACTGATTGAATCCGTACTCATGCGACGACATCACCGTTTTTCTGGACAATTGACCTCTGCGGTTAACGCGGCGGCCGACATGAACACTCGGCTTGATGCGATCTTGGATTGGCATTTTGCTTGGTTTAAAGCGATCAATTTCCGAGGTTGTATGTTTATGCACGCGCTGACAGAGTTTAAGCATCGCGATCCTCATTTAAGTGAGGGCGCCGTACAGCATAAATTATGGTTAAGAACTTTAATTTCCAACTGCTTTAGTGGCTCAGAGCTCGATATAAAAAATAAAACTGAAGCTATTATGACCCTCGTGGAAGGTATGATCATTCGAGCTGAATTTGGTGAGTTCACAGAGAATGAACAGCTGTATCGACTCAGTGTTAAAGCACTGGCTGCAACTGACTTTACCCCACCGAAAACCACGCGGGTACTCATGTAGTGGCAGCATCTCTGCCAGGCATATTGCGCTAAATTTGAATAACGCTGCCTTTAAAGGTCAATGAGGGAGGGATCGAACATCACTGAGGGGATGTAAAAACATTCACAGCCTAGAGTGACAATAACGGCATAGACTCACAACACTGGGTCGATGGAAACCGAACATAAAATCCCCTGCAATTGCAATCCTAAGCCATTCTATCCTCGAAAGTGGGCATTCAGATAATTCCCCAAGATCGGAAAGCATGCAATGACTGTTCAGTCTATCTTACAATAAGAAAATACCGCCTTTAGTTATTTCGACATTTAACTGCCAAGGAAATGGAAAATATCCCCCACGGATCGACACGTTGGCTTATCTTAATAAACCCCGCCGTCAAAACCAACTGATCAAGTTCGCTCTGAAAACGACGTCGTACCACCCAAGCCTTTCTATCATTGTGACGAATCATCACCCGAGCCATATAATCATGCCGTGGATGTAAGAGAATATTGGTATAAATAAACAGTCCGTCATCCTCAAGGCTGTGATAAATCCCTTTCAGCGATGTCATCACATTTTCATTATTTTCGAACAGTTCATAAAACCCGGAAGCGACCGCAATAGTCCGATCACGAGGCAAGGATGCCAGATCATCTAATGAAAAAGCATCACCTTTTTCATAGGTAATTTTAGAATTTAGATTTCTATCGCTAATTAATTTTTGCCCATAAATACAATTATCCAAGTCATAATCTCGTAGAGTCACATTGCCAACTTTATTAAAAACAGGATCGGTGAGATCAAATAAGTATTTTGCATGTCCCGCTGCAATATCAAGAATATTCACCGTTTTATTTTTTGCTATTAACGTATTTATTGCCAAAAGGAGATAATCGTGAACAGCGCTTTCCCTGCAACGCACGCCCTGCCACGATATATTATTTAAGTAAAACTTATCAATCAATACACCAAGTCCCCCTTTTCCATTGGGTTTGTTGTGATAAATATAGTCAAGCATGGCACCAGAATCAAAACCGGTTTTAATACCTATTCTTATACCTTCAGAAAAATAGCCTGAAATATAAAGAATGGCACGATGTGTTTTCCAATAAAGTCGTTTTAATATTTTTTTCTCCGGCGAGGATAAGTGTTTCATCTCCTTAAACGTTGAGCCTGCTTTATCTGCATTGATTAAAGAAGTCTCATCACGAACTACGTTTAAAGAAGACAAAATGAAAGCGTGGACTCGCTTATAAAGATGAGTCGTACTCAAACCCTCATCAAGGATGATCGATAAAGGGTGAACCTTGAGAAAGTCTTTATATAACTGAACAGGATGACGATGTGCCTTTGAAATGATCAGCATAATCGGACAGGTGATCGCAGACGCATCCCCTGCGATTTTTTTTATGTTTACAAGGTGTGTAATACCCAGTTCGAGAATCGGTGAAACAAATATTGCCGCTTTGACTCGAGGTGCAAAATCATGAGCCCAAGTTAAAAAAGAGGCCATGACAGTACGATCACAAATAAAAATAACATTATCTCTTTTATAGGTTGATTGAAGTAATTTTTCTTCATAATACGCATTAATTTCCTCAGCATCTCCCCTCACACTCCTATGATGATTTATTTTTTTTATTTTCAAACTTAGAATATGTATGTTATTAATATAGCGTAGCTTATTTGTTATTTTGTAAAATTGATCGCTGATCTTACCATAGTGCAAAGCAATAACTATTACTTTTTTCACACCATCAATTCTTGCATTCTTTTTTGACATGATAATTTACCAGAAAATGAATTAAAGAACATGTTCATTAAAGACATGTAACATTAGCTATAATATCAACCGCTGATTATTGTGATATTTTATTATTTATAGAAATCGTTTCTCTAATTTTTTTTAGAATTCTCGGTTCCCATTCATTATCCCATTGTGCGATCAGATGTTTTATTTTAGCACCGATATTAGATGTCTTTGCATCGAATCCCGGCGCGACAAAGTTAACTTTTTTAGGTAGCCTACGATTTAAATTATCAATTGATAAATCAACGTTTAACTGTCTAGCGACAAATAATGTTGAATCGATAATAATATTATTAAATCCTGACGAATTACTTATGTAGTTATTAATTTCCTCTTTTGTCCAGAGCGTTTCACCATACATCCTTTCATAGGTCTCTATAGAAACATGACAATGTTCAATTTCTTCAACATAATGATACCCCAATAAATAGAGTACACCGAGGTTATCTGAGATATTCATCATGACATCGAGCTTGCCTTTCTCCATCACGTTATCAAAAAAGGAGAATGCAGCCATACACACTTCTGTTTCAAAAATAGCGATGCTTTTCAATGCTTTTTTAAATGAAGGACTGTGCAGCGTTAATCCTTTTTTCTGATCTTTAACGATTCCCTCGATAATCGGCTCAACACATTTTTTGTACGTCGGGTACATAAAATCATAAACACGGGGATGATATTTCTCACGATAAGGGGGCAAATAATTTTTCGCAATGAACAAATTTAATTTTTTATGCGCTGCGGCATGGCGTCGTTCTTGAGAAATAAAAAAATCAAAACGATCATCGGCAAACTCGGTGTCCTTAACAAATTGATGATAGTATTTACTGATTGTATCACCATAATATTCAAAAAATTCAAGTAAGTATGATGTGCCTAATCCAATCAGAGATAATACATTATCACCAAGCCATCGATATTTAAATTCGCCATTGAGGGACATGACAGTAAAGACATCCTTTGGCACCATTCTTAATTTCATTGTTTCAATCCTATTCAAATGGACAAGCCACCATCAATAATCATTGTTTGCCCAGTAATATAGTTCCCCCCTTCTCCCAATAAAAATGAAACCATACGAGCAATATCATCAGTGCCACCTACTTTTCTTAATGCCGTTTGGGCGATTAACGATTTGCACGCGTGAGGCGAAAGTGAAGAAAACATCTCCGTTTCAATCAAACCTGGTGCAATATTATTAACACGAATATTAAATCGCCCAACTTCTCTTGCCAGACTTTGCGTCAGACCGAGTTGGGCGGCCTTGGATGCAGCATAAGACGTTTGCCCAATATTCCCCCGTAACGCAGACACTGAACTGAGCGTAATTACACAACCATTTCCGGCAGCAATCATGGCAGATATCATCGAGTGGATCACATGAAAGGTACCATTAAGATTGGTATCGATCACTGTCTGCCAAGCCCGCATCTCAGTATTTACCAACAGCTTGTCATTTTTAATTCCAGCATTATTGATCACCCCATAAGGTGCACCATAGTCGTTGATCAAATCGGTACATAATTGTTTGACGCCCTGCTGATCACGCACATCACAGTAGTAACAGTGGCAATCACCACCTTTTAATTTTATTTCATCAGTGAATTGTAAAGCTTGGTCTTGCTGAGTATGATAAGTGAATATCACTTTATAGCCTTCAGCCGCTAACCTTCTGACAATACCCGCACCAATTCCTCTTTCACCAGAGGTAACAAAAATCCATTTATCATTTTGCATACGCATTGTCCTTTATTAACGCATGATGTTGCGCCTCAAATGCACGTGTAATACTGCCCATGGTGGATTGATATAATAGTCTATCGTTGTGATAAACTTGATATTTAAGAATACTGTAAACTGAATAATCCTCTTTAATCATATCTTGATCTTCATAATAAAAACGCAAGTGCTGCATGTCTTCTGGTTGAGTAGGAAAGGCATGCTCACTGATGAAAATATCTTGATCAACCTGAAAGGTGACGATCTTGCTTTTATCTGGTTCTTTGCTTATTTTCAACGCTTTTTTATAAAAAGGATCACCCTCTTGAAATTTAAAACATACACTAAATAGCAATGCATCCATAATTAGCCAAGGTGTCGTTATTTCAGGATAGGTTTTTTTATACAGATCAAGTTGTTTCGTAATGAATAAAGAATCAATAATAATTTCATTGCTCGCCCTTTTTATTTCTGCCGTTTTTTCATCCTCACCAGCATGTCCAACCACACAGCATTGATTTTCAAAATTATTAATTTTTATCTTTTTAAGATGGGAAAGATTATTAATGGAGTAATTAACAACAGTATTTTTATAGATTGGTTTTTTTAATCGGAATTTCATCCTCGCGGGAAAAAACAAATCATGACTGAGTGCTAATTTTGCATGTTGTAAATACAACATGCCCTGCACGATAATCCCGTTCAATCCATTTTTTCTGGCAATCACTTCGTCAAAATGAACTTGATTATAATCACCTGAGAAAAAAGCCCACTTATCAATATCTTTTTCAGAAAAACATTGAGTCACTGCTGTATCCCTTTAATATAAGACAGCTATTTGCTCCGCCAAATCCATAGTTAACATTCATCGCATATTTTATTGGATAATGTAATAAATGTGCATTAGGGACATAATTAAGATCACATTGTGGGTCTGGATTATGCAGATTGATTGTCGCTGGAACCAGTTTATTTTCCATACTCTTCAAACAAAATATCGCCTCCATCGAACCCGCCGCCGCAATAAGATGTCCCGTATACGATTTTGTACTCGAAACCGGGATTTTATCTGCCAACGCCTTAAAAACGTGTTTAAGCACATGGGTTTCACTGAGATCATTCATCGGCGTTGAGGTTCCATGCGCATTGATATAATCAATCTCAGCACAGGTTAATCCCGCCGAGCTTAATGCCCGTTCGATGGTATTGATTTTGCCTTGCATATCTGGCGCGGGCGCGGTCAGTGTTACCCAAGCATCCGAGTGATTCGCATAGCCAACCACTTCGCCTAAAATCGTCGCGTTTCTTCGTATCGCGCTATGCAGTGACTCAAGACAAACGATAGCGGCTCCTTCCGATAAAATAAAGCCACTGCGATCAGCGCTAAAAGGGCAACATGCCTTAGTCGGATCTTCTTGTTCCTTACTTAAGGCCGATAACACATCGATAGACCACACAGGAAAAATTCCCATTGTACTTTCAGCGCCACCTGCCAGCATCATTGACATCCTGCCACTTTTGATAATTTCATAGGCTTCACCAATCGCAATGTTTCCCGTTGCACAGGCTGCAACTGGGGTACTCTGGTAGCCTTTTAGATCCCAATTAACCGAGATTGCTGCGGTAGCGATACTTGGCATCGTATGAAAACAGGACTGAATCGATGATTTACCCTCACGATAAGCGTAAAAATTGGCAGAAGAATCATCAAACCCTCCCCAGCCCGTCCCTACAATCACACCACAGTCATGACTGGCGTAATGCAGGTGGATCATACTGTCAGGAAATGCCATGTCGATTGCTTCTTTTGCTGCTATCAACGCCAGCTGAGCAAAACGAGGGGTATTTTTTAATATCCGTTTGGAGATCCACTGTGTATTAAGTGGTGACGTTATTCGACCAAAAAATTTGGCTTTGATTTGTTTATCTTTATAGTCAAACTTCTCATAACCCTGTTTTTTATCTACAATGCCTTGCCATATTTGTTCAACTGACTGACCCAATGAACATATTCCACCGTAACCGGTAATTACGACTCTATTCATCATTCATGTTCACTATATTGCATTTCAATGCAGTGTAATAATTCACTGTAATTATTCGGTTGACTTTCCAGTAATCGATTAAGATCTAATTGAAAGTCAAACTGACGTTGTAATGCAACCTGGACTGATAAAAAATCCAAGCTATCAAAACCAATGGAATCAATCCGTGTTTCATTATTTAAATTTTCAATATTAAAATCGGTCAAGTCTCTAATTTGCTCTCTTAATAAATGGTCAATATTCATTTTATCTTCCTGTCGCAATGTCTTTGTGAAATCATTTCACATCCCCAATACTTCTTTAATTTATCAATAATTTTTTAATATATCCTAGTGTCTCTTATCATTATTAAATGAGTTATAACCGTATTCTTCACTTTCACAAAACTGTTATTAACGACTAATTTACTTTCAACAATAGTTAAAAGCTATCATTAATATTAATTTGAATGCTTTTGACAATGTTACAACATTATATCCATATAGTTAGAGTGGCTATGATTTTAATATTTTGTTTTATATGGATTTTTTTGAATGCATTCTCTTTATAAATTCAATTTATTAAAACGCTAACTTCATTGTTACCGTGTTTCATTTAAAAATTGCGTTGAGTATAAGATATTATCTACTCATTCATTTATAATTCCCAAATCCATATAACAATTACACCCATGATCTCAGTTGAGGAAAACCATCAGCTCAATACCGTCATCATGATTAATTTTAATTTATTTCACTGCCTGTGTTTTTGAAATACACATAAAAAAGACATAAAGCAAACTTAAAATAGCAAAATTATTATTGTTAATGTTCCTATCATCCAAGAAAAAAAAAGACAAGATGCGAGTTTGATAATTTAGTCAATACGATTTAATTACTCACGCTGCAATATTTATTATAGACTGAACGTCTTAGTCATAAACTTGCCTGTGGGTGGATCATTATATTTGTGACGCCCCTTCGTCTGGCACATGAGGGTGGTGTTTACCTCAACCTCTGATAAACCGTCACAGGCTTGATCGAGAGAAACAATTGATTGATTTTAGAAGAGAACGATGGGCAGAGCATGAAGACGAAATGGCGTCTATTTCATCAGATTTAAGTCAATAGCATTGCCCTCATTACCGTTTTTCTTATCACCTCCTTAACTGCATTCAGTCGGGAAAGGTGCCCCCTCGGCTCAGGTCTTTTTTACTCCAATCATGAGCGACTCCCCTAAACTGACATAGCGGTATATCTACCTTGTCCTTGCGTGAAGAAGCTCACTTGCATGACAATCATAACTCGATTGAGACTGTGATCCCTGATTTAATGACATAGAGTCTCGATACACCGATTTTTATCGTGATCTGCCATTCAGGATATCGCGATACCTTTTGCCCTCAGACTGCATCTGCTTGAGGTGATCTGCGCCAAAATACGAAGACGGCTGCATTCAATATGCCGAGCCAATAAGTCGACTACCATCTCAGTTTCTTTTTGTCTCAGTGCAGTGATCATTTTCTGATGGTTGATCCAATCTGTATTTGCAGGCATCGGTCATTTACTGATCATTGCCTTAGCGCTCACTGCAGCAGGTCTCTTACTGATCCCTCAAGCCTTTGTCACTTCAAGTTGGTAACTCGTTGTTCTGCAATGTCATTGCCCCATTATTTGGAGATGTTATGTCAGAAATGATTAAGAATATTCATCAAAATAGTGCGTTATTAGTCATGGATTTTCAGGACGTGATCCTTCGTCATTTTTTGTCAGCGCAGAAGCAGTCAATATCCTGCATAATACCGCATCACTGATCGCTAGCGCTCGTTCTGCTGGGATCCCCGTTATCTATCTCAGTGTCGGATTTCGTCAGGGATACCCCGAGGTCAGCTCCAATAATCGCGTGTTTTCCGCCATTCAAAAACAGGACATTCTGACACGGGATCCTGCTCAGTCAGCCATTCACCAGGCACTCACGCCGAAAGAACAAGAGATAGTAATGATTAAACCTCGGATCGGTATATTTTCTTTTACTGAGCTTGATATGATTTTAACGACACAACATATTGAGACACTGATCCTGACCGGTATCACGATCAGTGGCGTCGTCTTGTCCCCCTTGGACAAGCCTTTGACTTGGATTACCGATTGATCGTTGCCAAGGATTGCTGCGCCGATACCAATCAAGAGATCAACGCATTCTTGATAAACAGCATCTTTCCTCAGTACGCCGATATCATCTCATCATTAGACATCGCATCAAGCTGGGCAAGCGCCGAGATGATCATCGGCAAATGCTCAACACGGTCAGGCGATGAAAGTGCAACGCCCAAGGAGAGCGACGACGCATTCTGACTAGGCTAGGGGGCGATTCAGAAAAAAGGGATAATTCAGTATCAGGCGATCGTTAATCCACCTTCTCAACATCAACTCCCCTCCCGATATCCTCCCAATATTATCCACAATATTCAGTACTGAAATAACAAAACAGGTAAATTTTTACCTTAAAAAATCGCATCATCGTTGATGTATGTTACCTCTTGTTTATTTTATTCGACGAAATGGGTGCTAAGGTGTTTTTACTGAATGTCGCCTCCCCTTAGCCCTCCTCTATTTTCATAAAGGCATGATAGGATGCGTGTCATGGATGTTAATTAAATGAAAAAGGGTCGTGAAAAACCTATCCATTCAATCACTAAAATTAAACATTCATACTGTATTTACTGATTGGATAATTATCATTTAATTATTAAATAAATTTAAACTCTTCCCCTAACATTTTTGACTAAATATAATAAGCTCAGTCATTCTAAAATACCGAACATTACTTAAGATTTACGCACGGGTTGCAACCATAATTAATGGCAGTCTGTTCATACTGGGCTTGCCTTATTGTCAGGCTTGATTGCCACCCTCTTTCTTTATGCTAAAGGAACAATGTATGAGTAAGATTATTCAGTATTCTACAATTGGTGCATTAATGGCTGGATATACTGAGGGCTGGCAGACCTTGGCCGAACTCGGTCAAGGTGATGAATTTGGTATTGGTTGTTCAACCGGGGTCAGTGGAGAATTAACCGTTTCAGGCGGAAAAATTTTTGAAGCAACCGCAGGTGAACCGGTTCAGCAATTAACAAAACATACGGGTTTACCCTTTATTCAGCTCACTCGTTTTGCCCCAAAAATCACCTATCCGGTACAACAGATCCGCCATGATAATGCTTACCAGCATTTATCCCGTTATATTCAAGCCGATAATATTTTACTGGCTGTTTCCGTTATTGGTCATTTTGAAAAAATGGTGATCCGTCGCCCTCAGCGCTCAGAGATGCCTAATCGGGATATCCGAGAAATGGCACAAAGTCAGACAGTCGATAGTTTTGAAAATATTGAAGGTCGTTTGATAGGCTTCTGGACACCCGAATTATATGGCCGTATTTCTGTCCCTGGTTTTCATTTTCATTTTATTGATGACTCACAGCAAGTCAGTGGCCATGTGCTAGAATTTAGCGCCGAAAAAGCGACACTCTTATTTGAAGAAAAACCAGTGATTGAAATCACCAATCCAACAACCACAACTTATCGAAATACCCATATCGATATCGATCAATTGGATGACATTATCAGCCACGTTGAAAAATGATTTTTTTCCGCAACTCAGTTTAACGGCGCAATAAAATGTCAGTGGGTGATGGCTTTGCCCTCAACCCACTGGCACTGCCCTTCTTGATTCATTGTGCCATCTCAAGCGGTGGTACTGAGGTTGCGATACCCTGTGCCACTTGCCAGACAGCAAGCTGAAATGCCGCCAATGCCAAGGCGACATCACTGGTTAAGACGTTTTCTTGAGGATGATGACTGAGCCCACCTTCACAGCGAACAAATAACATCGCGACTGGCCACTTTTCTGCCATGGCAATCGCATCATGTCCCGCTCCACTCGGTAACCGTAATGATTGTCCTTGCACCTGTTCAACCGCCCACTCCATCATCCCTTGTAAAGCCGGATCACAACGCGTCGCCGGCATATGGTAATAGTTATGATAATCGAATTGCAGCTTGCGCTTGTCAGCGATCTGTTGAGCCTGATTCAGCAAGCGAGCCAGTAATTGATCAAGAGGCAGATCCTCAGGCCCTCGCACATCTAACGATAAACTGACCTCACCGGCTATCACATTGACAGCACCAGGTTGGACTTCAATCTGCCCCACCGTGGCCACCAAATCATTGCCACTGAGCTGGGTTTGCTGCTCAATAAAGACTATCCATTCAGCCGCAGCACTCAGTGCATCCTGGCGGGCAGTCATGGGGACCGTGCCAGCGTGCCCCGCTTTACCTGTGAAGTGACAATGCAAACGCCTCGCGCCATTGATCGCCTGCACGACTCCCAAAGCCAATCCCGCTTGTTCAAGACAAGGGCCCTGTTCAATGTGTAATTCCAGATAAGCACAAAAGTGTTCAACCGAACGACGGGCTTGGGGGATCGCTGACGGATCAAAGCCCGCTTGGGCTAAAGCGGTTGCCATACTGATCCCTTGATTGTCCGTTATGTCTAACCATTGTGATGGAAAACTGCCACTCACAGCTCGACTCCCTATCAACGTGACACCAAAACGGACACCTTCTTCATCCGCAAAACCGATAATCTCAATCGCGTTATTTAACCGTTGTTGCTGCCGATGGAGAGAGGCAACCACTTCGATAGCAACCAGTACGCCAAGCATACCATCATAAGAACCCGCATTACGCACTGTGTCCAAATGAGATCCAAGCAATATCGCTTCAGCCTCAAGTTGCTGACCTTCGTAGCGACCACAAATATTACCAACCGCATCCTGCCAGACGCTCATTCCAGCCTGTTCCATCCAGTGACCGACTAATTTATTGGCCTGCAAATGCGACTTGGAGAGATAAGTGCGGGTTAACATCCCCTCGCTCTCACTGATCTGAGCCAGTTGTTGTGCTCTATCCATAACCTGACAAGCTTGCTGCCAATATTGGCGATCCGCTGGCTGACGTTTCTGTCTCATCATTTTGCCTCAGTCTGATAATGAGCCCAGCAGGCTTCAAGACCTGCGCCATCCGTCGTTCTGAAACCAAGGTGATTCAATACGGCTTGCAAAGCATTAAGGGTTGTCATCACACAATCCTTACGGGCGTTATAACCCATGGTACCAATCCGCCACACTTTGCCTTGTAATGGGCCAAAGGATGTCCCAATTTCAATGGCAAAATCGTTAAGTAACCGTTGCCTGACTTGCTCACCATCAATGCCTTTCGGGATCACAACACCTAACACATTGTTCATCTTATGCTTAAGATCACCAAAGACCTCAAGTCCCATTGCCTGTATTCCGTGTAATAAAGCCTCACCGTGCAGTTTGTGCCGTTCGATCCCTTGACTGAGTCCCTCTTGGAGGATCAGTCGCGCACATTCGCGCGCACCAAATAATGCAGAGGTTGCTTCGGTATGATGGTTTAAGCGCTCAGGTCCCCAGTAATCCATCACCATGGCTAAATCAAAATAATTGGAATAGATCAACTCGTCATCGCCTTCTCGATGAGCCGCAGTCCGGATCCCCTGTTCAACGCATTTGCGTCGGTCGATGGTTTGCGCCATGCGATCACTCAAGGTGATCGGCGAGGTCCCTGACGGTCCACCTAAACATTTCTGCAAACCTGCAGAGACTGCATCCAAGCCAAAGCGATCCGTTTCTAGGACATTCCCCCCTAAAGAGGCGGTTGCATCACAATAAAACAACACGCCATATTGTCGGCAAATTGCCCCAATGTCTTGTAAGGGTTGCAACATGGTCGTCGAAGTATCGCCATGTACAGTAAGCAATAATCTGGGACGGATCTGTTTGATCGCCTGCTCTATTTGTTCGGGTTCGAACACCTCTCCCCAGGGTACCGTTAGAGTGTGGACTTCAGCTCGGCAACGGCGAGCAATTTCGCATAATAGATGACCAAAACGACCAAACACGGGCACTAATACTTTATCACCCGGTCTAATAGAGGAAACTAAGATCGCCTCAATACCCGCACGCGACGTACCATCAACTAAAAAAGTCCACTGATTGGTCGTCTTAAAAACACCACGATAAAGCGCCATCACTTCATTCATGTACTGGGTCATTGCCGGATCGTATTGTCCAAGTAATTGCGCTGACATGGCACGTAACACGCGGGGATCAGCATTAATGGGACCAGGGCCCATTAATAAACGTTGAGGCGGGTTTATCTGCGAAAATTCAGTGATAGTCATTGTCGTTTCCTTTTTTTAATTCAGTCCACGTACTGAAGCGATAAATTGTTTGAGTTCAGGTGTTTTTGGATCGGTAAAGAACGTCTCGCTTGGTCCCTGTTCACAGATCTGACCTTGGTGCATAAAAACCACCCGATCACCAACATCACGGGCAAAACGCATTTCGTGAGTGACTAAAATCAACGTCATGCCTTCTGCGGCAAGCTGTTCAATGACCTGTAATACCTCACCCACTAACTCAGGATCCAAGGCGGAAGTCATTTCATCACACAACAAAACCTTCGGTGACATTGCCAGTGCCCGTGCAATCGCAACCCGTTGCTGCTGGCCACCAGAAAGATCCACTGGGTAAGCATTCAGCCGTTCGCCCAGTCCCACTTTTTGCAGTAAGGCGGTCGCTTGCGCGACGCATTGCTCATTGGGCTGTTTTAGTACCCGACGTGGCGCCAACATTACATTTTCTAGTGCCGTCATGTGTGGGAAAAGATTGAAGTTCTGGAAAATCATGCCGACTTGACGACTGATTTCTCGAGCTTGACTTGCTCTATCACTGATTGTCATCCCTCCCAGTTTGATGCTGCCATCTTGATACCCCTCCAAGCCGTTGATACATCGCAGTAATGTGCTTTTCCCTGATCCACTTTTGCCTATAATGGAGACGACTTCCCCCTGATTGATATCCAGATCAATACCCCGCAACACATGATTTTCGCCATAAGATTTATGGATCTGATTAATGGTGATAAGCGGCATCTTATTTCTTCTCCAAATAGACGCTGAGGCGCGATAAGGGGTAACAGAGTAAAAAGTAACCTAGCGCAACTAAGCCATAGATTTTAAATGGCTGTAAGGTCGCATTGGCCAACACACTGCCCGCTTTCGTCAGCTCAACAAAACCAATGATGGATGTCAGTGCCGTTGCTTTAATGACCTGAACCACCATACCCACGGTAGGGGCAATGGCAATTTGCATGGCCTGTGGAACAATGATAAATAACAGCGTTTCGCCAAAGCCTAGTCCCAGCGTTCTCGCTGCCTGCCATTGCCCAACCGCGATGCTCCGTAAGCTGCCAAACCAAATATCCAATAAATAGGCACTGGTGTAGAGGATAAGTGTCAATAAAGCGGCGGACCAAGCCGATAAATTAATGCCAAATAACGTCAAGCCAAAGAAAGTCAGGAACAATTGCATCAGCAACGGTGTCCCTTGGAAAATACCACGATACCCATCGATCACCCCGTTCAGCGCCTTGCCTCCTTTGAGACGAAGCAACACCAACCCCACTGTTACCATCCCTCCGCCGAGCAAGGCGCCGAAGGATAACAACAGGGTCCAACGCAATGCCAACAGCAGATTACGGACAATGTCCCAGTCAGTGAAAATGCCCATCAGCAAGGTCCTCCTAAGCTTTTTTTGCCTATTGCCATTAATATGGCTCGTAATAATTGAGCTAATAATAAATACAGCGCGGCACAGAGTAGGTACACCTCAAAACTGAGGAATGTTCTCGCTTGGATCAGGCTTGCTACATAGGTTAAATCCTGAAAGGCCACCTGTGAGACAACCGATGAACCTAACATCACGATAATGCACTGGCTGACTAACGCGGGATAAACTCGCTGTAGTGCGGGTTGCAAAATAATATGCCAGAAAGTCTGACTGCGAGTTAATCCCAGCACTCGACCGGCCTCTCTTTGTCCCGGATCAGTGACCTGAATTGCCGCGCGTAAGATTTCAGTACTGTAAGCCCCTAAATTAATGATCATCGCACTGACTGCGGCCAGCGTGGGACTCAGCTTGCAGCCAAGAGCAGGCAAACCAAATACAATAAAAAATAATTGAATAATAAAAGGGGTATTTCTTATCAATTCGACATAGCCACCCCAAATAAAACTCAAATATTGCAAATGACTAAGACGAATTAATGCCCCTGCCAGCCCCACCAGCAACCCAATTGGTACCGTAAAGGCAGTTAAAATCAGCGTGGCGAGAAAACCTGAGAGGAAAAATGGCCATTGAGGCCATAAATCAGCAAAATGCAGTGAACTGTCCATCATCCCTCCTTCTGAATAGTCAGAGCTAACGGCGACTTCATCCATTTAATCGATAAGCGATTGAACGTGCCATCTGTCATTGCCTTTGTCACTAAACGATTGATCTGCTGCTTCAGAGCGAGTTGACCTTTATTCAATCCAATAAAACAGGGTGAGTCTTGTAAGGTAAAACTGTAGACGGGGGCATGCATAGGATGTTGCTGTTTGGCTGCCGCAATCACAATGTTACCCGTGGCGATATAATTGACCTGACCTGCCAGAAACGCGGATAAGGTGGTATTGTTATCCTCATAACGCTTAATAATGGCTGACGAGGGTGCCATTGCACTCAATACCATGTCTTCCACCGCACCTCGTGTCACGCCGATTGTTTTCCCAGCCAGCCGGCCTATCTCAGTGATCTTCGTGGTCGCTGTGCCAAACACACCTAAGTACATCGGTGCATAAGCTCGACTAAAATCAATCACTTTCGCTCGCTCAGCATTTTTACCCAAACTTGAAATCACCAAATCCACTTTATTTGTCTGTAAATAAGCAATTCGACTCGCACTACTTACCGGCACTAATTGCAATTTCACGTGCAGCTGCTGCGCCAGATAACGCGCAGTGTCAATATCATAACCCTGTGGCTTAAATGTCCGATCGACAGTGCCAAAGGGGGGGAAATCTTGTGGTACTGCAATACGGATCATCCCGCGTTGAAGAATCGCCTGCAGTTGGTCGGCTCGAGCCAAAGTCGAAAAAAACAAACAACTCAAAACAAGAATCCCTAATTTTCGCATTCGTCCCCCCATTAAACGGCTTTACCATCATGACTAAAATTGCAACTACCATGCCAAGTCGTCACAACAAGGAAACGCCGTCTATCGATGTACTTTCGTTGCAAAAGCGGGATGGCGAGACTAGGCGGCATCACGCATCAATTTAATTAATGAAGCGTGGCTCAATGTCGACTATCAGGGGCGGTGCATCCTTGAATAATAAGCACCATGACAGTGCATGACCCGATCATTCTGCCCCACAATAACCACTTACAAGCAGAGAACAGGGCTAAATCAAGTAAGAATATCGCGAATCGTTTCGACGGGCAGTAGTGATGACTGGTCTTTAACGCAGATCTCGCTCGCCTTATCGCTTGTCTGTCATTCCCTCCACTTACCGCACGGAACACAAATTGCATCTCAACCTATCTCAGCGAAAAGATAAGGAAAGAGTATGCACATTCAGATTGTCCGAAAATGAGGATCAAGACTCCACGTCATTCGTCCAGCCAGATGGCGGCAGTGACTAACCCTAAAGCCACCCCCTTTTGACTGGTTATGTGAGTCAAGGCTGAGATTAACAACAGGCTATCATCTAACCTCATTGATCTTTGACTCGGATTTAGCATCAACACTTATCGCCACTGAAAGTGACCGGCCACTTTGCCGGGGAAACGATTCAGGTATCGCGATCCGTGAGACATCAGATTGATGCTGTCTGCAAGCTAAATGAGGACATGGCCCGCTTCCTCCCTATGCGCCCTACTCCAATGATCACCGTGAAGGCGAATGGGATCAGCACAACAAGCGCAACGCAGCGCGTTTTTAACTGGAGAAAACGATGAAGGCACTATCCCCCAATCAAGTCCAAGATTACCTACAACATATGGAATCGATGTTGCAATTGGAGTTAGATCCTGTAAGACGGGCTGAGCTTCAAGGACATTTTCAGCGTCTTGCCGCCATGGCTGAACCGCTGATGGATCTCGAGTTAGACTCAAACATTGAAATCGCAGGGGTATTTCAACCATGAATCTCTCTCAGTTATCTATAGCAGAATTGAATCTTGCCTTACAGCGTAAGGCACTCAGTGCGACAGACATTGCACAACAGACCCTTCAAGGGATCACTCAGGTTAACCCCATTTTGAATGCATGGACAGAAATCACCCGCGAACGCATGCTGAAAAAGGCGAAGACACTTGACCAGCAACGCCAACAATCGTTATCTCTACCGGTGCTGGCAGGCATTCCTTATGCCGTTAAAAATTTATTCGATGTCGCCAATCATACCACGCTTGCAGGGGCAAAATTACTCAGTCAACGTGCGCCAGCTCGTGAGGATTGTTATGCCGTCCAACAGCTGGACCAAGCGGGGGCTTTACTTTCTGGCATGCTCAATATGGATGCTTATGCTTATGGGTTTACTACAGAAAACAGCCATTATGGTGCCACCAGAAATCCCCACAATCTGCAATGTATCGCCGGTGGCTCCTCTGGAGGGTCGGCGGCGGCCGTGGCGTCAGGTTTGGCTCATTTCTCTTTAGGTACTGATACCAATGGCTCGATCCGTGTTCCTGCCTCCCTCTGCGGCATCTATGGCTTGAAGCCGACCTTTGGTCGTTTATCACGTCGCGGCAGCCATCCCTTTGTGCCAAGCCTTGATCATATTGGTGTCATGGCTCGCAATGTCAGTGATATTGCCTCGGTCTACAATGTATTACAGGGGTATGATGATAAGGATCCGTTTCAACGCCAACATCCAACACAATGTATCGTTCCAGATCATTTGGCTAGGCAAACACCATTACGCTGTGCAACCCTGACAGGGTATTTTAATGAGTGGTGTAATGACCATGCTCGGCAAGCGTTGCAACAGGTGGCTCGTGCCCTATCTGCCGATCAGCAAGTTGACTTCATCGACGCGCAACTGAGTCGTCATGCCGCCTTTATCATTAGTGCAGCGGAAGGAGGGAATCAGTATTTGTCTGAACTGCAACGCCATCCGGATTTGTTCGACCCCCATTCCAGAGAAAGGTTATTAGCCGGCGCGATGATCCCTTCCGCTTGGTACTTACAATCTCAACGTTTTCGGCGCAAAGCCTGCGAAACCATGAAGTCGTTATTTCAGCATACAGATATTTTACTGGCGCCTGCGACGCCTTGTGCCGCGACACCGATCGGACAAGCCTATATCACAATCAATCACCAGTCATTACCGGTACGAGCAAGCCTCGGACTGTTAACCCAACCTCTTTCCTTTTTAGGTTTACCGGTTTTAACCGTCCCCGTTCGTCTCGCGGGCCAGCTGCCAATTGGGGTACAGATTATCGCCGCCCCTTTTCAAGAACAACACTGTTTCCAAGCCGCTTGGCAACTTGAACGCATGGCGATCACCGACGGCCGTGCTGTGGAGAATTTACAATGAGTTCAGCCGTTGAAATCAATTTACCCGAAATTGTGGCAGAAGTGACCCAACAATTTTATCTGTATGAACACGCCCTGATCAGTAATGACTTGCAGGTGCTTGATCAATTGTTTTGGCATCATGATAAAACTGTTCGCCTTGGTGCAGGAGAAAATCTTTATGGTATTGAACAAATCCGAGCATTTCGCAATGCCCGACCTGCTGACGGTCTGGATCGGCAGTTGTACAAGACAGTGATCACCACATTTGGAAAGCATTATGCGACTTGCAGCACGGAATTCCGGCGCTCAGGTAGCCTAAAATGCGGTCGGCAGCAACAAAGCTGGGTAAAATTTGCCGAGGGCTGGCGGATTGTGGCAGCCCAAGTTAGCCTGATCCCAGGCTAACTGATTAATCGGTAAGGGGGGCGCTGAACGACGAGTTCACCCCTTTTGCCACGGGTGATGTTGATGCCAATGATCGGCGATTTGCTGGCGGGTACAGATCCAGACCTGATCGTGTTGTTGGATGTAATCGAGAAAACGCTGTAATGCCCTGAAACGCCCCGGCCGTCCTAATAAACGGCAGTGCATGCCTATGGACATCATTTTGGCACTGTGCTGCCCTTCCGCATAAAAAACATCAAAACTATCCCGTAGATAATGGTAAAAATGGTCGGCTGTATTAAACCCTTGGCTGGTGGCAAAACGCATATCATTGCACTCAAGGGTATAAGGAATGATCAGATGCGGATGGGACTGACCTTCAGAAGTGATCACCTCCGTCCAAAACGGTAAATCATCACCATAATAGTCGCTGTCATAATGAAACCCGCCCTGTTCAATAAGCAATTGTCGAGTACGGGGGCTATCTCTGCCAGTATACCACCCCGTTGGCGCTTGACCGAACAGCTCTCGTAATACAGCGACTGCCTGTTGCATATGGGCGGCTTCGGTTACAGCATCCACCTCCTGATAAGGGATCCAACGCCAACCATGACTCACCACATCATACTTGGCTTCTTTAATCGCCTGAACGATGAAGGGATTTCGGGCTAATGCCATGGCAACACCAAAAATAGTCAGAGGTAAACTTCGCTTCTGAAATTCCTGATGTATCCGCCAGAAGCCACAGCGGCTGCCATATTCGTAAAGTGAATCCATTGACATATGGCGATCGGCATAACTCGCGGCGCCAATAATATCGGATAAAAATTGTTCCGACCCCGCATCACCATGAAATACATGATTTTCTGCGCCTTCTTCATAATTAAGCACAAATTGAACCGCAATTCGTGCATTACCAGGCCAAGTGACCTGTGGCGACTTACCAGCATAACCGAGCAAATCACGAGGGTAAGGATCAGCCCAAGGATTACTTGCTGAAGGCCTCAAATTCATATTATTTTTCCTTATGTTATTGACTGCCCATCCTAGGCATCAATGATGGGCAATACCTCACCATTTCGTCACCAATCCCTCGATATTCATATTTATCGAATCCTATGAGTCAAAGACATTGCTTCGAATCGCCTTATTCACTTTAATAAAATTGCACTCTTAGTGTGCATTGCGCCTCCACAGCGCACCTCACTTATTTTTTTCCAGCCCGTGACAATCTGTTTTTTTCTCCTCTTTACCCCTCCTCAAATATAACTGCCTGTATTAATTAAATTTAAAAATACATTCCCTCTCAGCTTACTGACCCTCTATCCTGGCGCGGATCCTGCACCAACGGAATACTCTCTGTTTCGGAGAGGGCCGAGTTAAAGGAGCAGATTTCATGCCAACGATGCAAACTGGAACACCACACCCTGCTATCACCGCAGGAAAAAACGACAGTTTGGCGCTCTGTAATAAAGACTTAGCGCCCACCCAGCAACAAACATGGACGTGGTATAATATTTTCAGTTTTTGGATGTCAGATGTGCACAGCCTAGGGGATACATGGTGGCCGCTAGCCTATTTTCCTTGGGATTGACCAGCTGGCAGGTCTTCGCCTGACTATTGCTTGGGATCATGCTTGTGCAATTTTTTGCCAATCTCGTCGCAAAACCGAGTCAGATAACAGGCGTGCCTTATGCTGTGATTTGCCGTCAAGCATTTGGGATCCGCGGCGCCAATATTGCTGCCGTGATCCGAGGAACCATCGCTACCGGCTGGTATGGGATCCAGACTTGGCTTGCCTCCAATGCACTGATGCTTGTTAGCCTGAAACTCTGGCCAAGTTTAGCAAGATTAAGTCACGTCAGTTTTGCTGGTTTATCCCTGCTCGGTTGGATCTGTTTTACCATAATGTGGTGTTGACAAGCCTTACTATTCTGACGAGGCATGACAGCCATTAAATCTTTGATTGATATTGCTGGTCCTGCGGTCTATTTAGTGATGTTGATACTCGCAGGCTGGATCCTGTATCAAACTGGCTGGCAGCATCTTTCTCTGACCTTAAACACTCAACCACTGACGCTCACTGGACAACTTGGCCAAATGCTGACCGCCATTGCGCTTGTTACACTGATTAGTGCAACAGTGGGGATTAATATTATTGCCAACTTTGTGTCAGGGGCTTTTGATTTCTCTCACTGCGCCCCACAAAAAATCAGCTTTCATGGCGGAGGGATGATCGCAGCAATCAGTTACGTACTGATAATGCCTTGGAATTTATTTCATTCTCCATCTTTGATCCATGACACCCTTGATGTCCTCGGTGCGTGTCTGGGTCCACTTTTCGCCATTTTGATCATGGCTTTTTATCTGATCCAAGGTGGCAACGTGAATATCGATGATCTGTTTAATGCCTCGCCTTAAGGCGTGTACTGGTATTGGCGTGGCATCAATCTGAAAGCCATTCTCGCTTTACTGCCCGCAGTGGCAATAGGGATGCTACTGATTTTGATTGATAGCGTGCAATTTTTAGCTAGCTTTAGCTGGTTTATCGGTGCAGCCATTGCAGCACTGACCTCTGGTTGTCTGATGTGTTTTAAAGTCAATCGTTCGACTGATCGTGCCTATCCAGCGTCACCGATTCTCCCTGATTGACCGTGGTACTTTAGGTGCATCCATCAATATAGATGCACCGGCTATAATCCCTCATGTCCCTCGATAAGTTGACCACCCACCCGGCGCGATCAGAAAAGGCAGGTGATAATGAGAGGTATCTGCACTCAGGTAAATATCCAATTGCGCACGCAAAAACAGACTGTCAATATCACGCTGTTTAAACCACTGTCCCGTTTCTGCAACCAACTGATAATGTCCAACTGACAAAAAAGCCTCGCCCAATTTGGCAATCCGTCCCTGACTGTCAGTGAATCCCGTTGCTAATACCTGTAAAATGGAGCTTTCATAGTGCTGCAGTCGGATGGCCAAGCCTACGGCGGGTAATCCCGTTGAGATATCTAGGACATGGGTACTTAACGTTATCATTCGCTAATCAATCCTTTTAGTCGGAGTAAAGTGATTTCAGCCAAGGCAGCCAAGGCCACGGCCCTTTCCTGTTGCGGCTCATTCAATAACCGTTGATGGAGATGCTGTACGATTTCCTGTCCGCTTCGCCCTGCCGCGCGAATAAGAAAAATCCAGCCAAATTTAGCTTCATAGCGCTGATTGGCCGTCTGTAATGCCTGCAACAGGCCGCGATCCTGATGATCAACTTGCGACTGCTCACTGGCTGATAGCCTCGCTTCACTACCTGTGTGTCTCGATTTTTCACCAATTCTGGGATGAGCTTGCAACCCTTCAACAAACTGTGCCTGTCCCCATGTCTGACACGCTTGCTCTGCCCGTAATAACAGTTGCTGGTAAGACGAGTAAGGTCTTGCGTTGATCAGTGCATCCTGCCATGACTCAACAGTGACGCATTGTGCTAGCAGTAATTTAGCTTGCTGCACACTCAGTTGGTTAAATTGCTCCCGTGTTATCATCCTGTTTATGGCAAAAATCTTGCCCCTCGTGAGTTTTATCAGTGTATTTATAGGCGCATGCCCCTGACGGTGCCCTCGTACAACGGCCAGATTGTCAATCTATTCAGGACGTAAGCCGCGGTTGCTGAGGCAATAAGAGGTTGAGAATAATCGCCACGATACCGCCACTGGTTGCGGCGCTGCTTAATAAACCAGACAAGGCGGGGGGAAATTGCGCCATAATCGCTGGCTCAGCCTCAACACCTAATCCTAAACCAAAAGAAAGCCCAATGATCGTCATATTTCTGCGATCCATTGGGATCTGGGCCAAAATGTGGATCCCTGTCATCGCGACACGGCCAAACATCATCATGGTGATACCACCTATCACCGACACCGGAATTTGCTGTAATAAGGTTCCGACTGGCGGCACCAGACCTAAAAGAATAAGTATAGCACCGAGATAACGCCCAACATAACGACTGGCGACGCCAGTCATCTGGATCACCCCATTATTCTGAGCAAAGGTGGTACCTGGAAACGCGCCGAGTAGTGAGGAAAAAAGTGAACTGATCCCATCAGCGAGGATCCCGCCACGTAAGCGCTGATGATAACGCGTATCTGTGATGGATTGATTGGAAATAATACAGTTCGCTGTGATATCTCCTGCGGCCTCCAAAATACAGACTAAGCTGACCATTGCCACTGGCAAGAGTAATGATCGACTGAATTGCAAACCAAAGGGAAATAATTCAGGTAATTGCAGCCAATGACCCGCAGGGGGCAATGCATAATGATAACCGCTAAACGCAGCCATAACACAACCCGCGACTAAACCGGCCAGAATAGCGCCGACACGAAACCAGCGTGATTGTGCAGAACTCAGTACCACAATAACAAATAACGTGATCCCACCTTGAGCCAGATGAGGCAGGCTAGCAAAATCTTGACTGCCCGTGCCGCCACACCAATTAACCGCACTGACCTTAGTGAGACTCAATCCCAGTAATGCGATCACCGTGCCCGTCACGATTGGGGTAAACACCTGCTTGAATCTTCCTAGACACTGACTGATCACAATGGGGATCAGTGAGGCCAGTAAATTGACACCAAATAGCATGGCCAAAATACCCTGAGGGGCTTCACCTTGCTGTTTCAACCATAAACCACTGGTAATAGAGACACCGATAAAGGCAAAACTGGTGCCTTGCATACAAATCATACCAGCGCCAATACCACGCCAATGGTTGGCTTGTAAAAAAGTCCCGATACCCGAAGTAAAAAGCGCCATACTGACCAGATAGGGTAACATGTCCTGTAATCCCAACGCACTGCCAATAATTAAAGGTGGAGTAATAATCCCAACAAGGCCTGCTAATAGTTGCTGCATGGCAAAAAAGAAACCAGGTAACGGGGCGATCGGCTGTTCCAATTCATAAAGTAATCTCTCTCCTAAGTTTTGCTGCATATGCCACCTCTTTACCATTGTGCTAAGAAGGAGACACAGGTAATGCAGAGTTCGTGCCAGCTGCCTGCATTGAATAGCAAAAGACGCCGCCCGCCATCATAACATGGCGATTTCAGGGAGGATAACGGGGAACGCGCCGCGTGTTGTTCGGTTCCCTGCCCCTCAAATCATAAGAATTGCTTTACAATGAAGCATAAAAACTGAAGAGAGATCCTCTTATAGTGCAACCTATCCATCTATCGTGCCGCTGAAGCCCCCATCAGGCTAATCTTATTACGCTGGTACGCTATTTGCTTTATTGATCGTGACTCTTATAGAAAAATGGCAGGAGATAGCAATGAAAGCTTTGATTGCAGGGGCAGGGATAGGGGGACTGAGTGCCGCGGTTGCGTTACAAAATGCAGGCATTGAATGTCAAATTTTTGAAACCATGACTCAACCTAAACCCGCAGGCGCAGCGATTTCGATTTGGCCAAATGGGGCAAAGTGTTTTAAGTATCTCGGTTTAGAACACATTTTACAGCAATTCGGTGGAGAAATGCGAACCATGGCCTACCATGATTTTCAACAGGGTCAGCCAATGACTTGTTTTAGCTTAACGCCTTTATTCGAACAAGTACAGGCGTGTGTCTATCCCGTATCTCGTACGGAGCTACAAGCAGCACTACTTGAACACTGGGGGGCGGATCGCGTGCATTTTGGCCAAGCCGTCACACACTTTCAACAAGATGAAAAGCAAGTGACGCTGACCCTGAGCGATGGTCATCAATTCACCGGCGATATCCTGATTGCAGCAGATGGTTCACGCTCACGCTTGCGTCCTCACATACTCGGTTTTCACCCTGAAAGACGCTATCGTGGCTATGTGAATTGGAATGGACTGGTTAATCAGGTAGACGGTCTGCCTCCCAACACACAATGGACCACCTTTGTGGGGGAAGGGAAACGCGTCTCTTTGATGCCAATCTCAGGCAACCGCTTCTATTTTTTCTTTGATGTCCCCCTTCCTAGCGGATTAGCGGAAGACAGAAACAGTGTGCGGCAGGATCTAAAAAAATATTTTTCAGGATGGGCTGAGCCCGTGCAAAGACTGATTGATGCCCTTGATCCCATGACGACAAATCGGATCGAGATCCATGATATTGATCCACTTCCTCAATTAGTTAATGGTCGCGTCGCCTTATTGGGTGATGCCGCTCATACCACCGCTCCCGATATCGGACAAGGGGCCAGTTCGGCTTTAGAAGATGCCGTGGTACTGGGTGAATGCTTTCGTCACTGTCACTCGGATCCGGTCAAGGGATTACGTGAATATCAACAACAACGTAGACAACGCGTCGGCGATCTGGTTTTAAAAGCACGTAAACGCAGTGAATTGACGCATGGTAAGGATTGGCAAAAGACCGCGCACTGGTATCAGCAACTCAAGTTTGAGAATGGTGACAATATTATTCGTGGCCTTATAAAAACCATCGTCGAAGGCCCACTTGGCTAACAGGAAATAATACCGGGCAGTCCTCGACTGTCCCGGTGAGCGAAGTCGACATCAGTCCCAACGACACAAATCAAGACGATTCTGATTCAAAAAATGCTAAGAAATGGGTTTTCCAAGTCATTTTGATGAAAAACCATCATGGCCTCTTTATAATTAACGCGATTATTCCCGTTTATTCAGTGATGGTGCATTGATTCTTATCATCCAACGGATGACATTGGTCCAGTCACCCCAAATGATAAATGTTGAGTCAAAACACGCATAATTTTCACGTTTACGCGGCATTCCCCAACGGTCATTGCGAGTCATACACCCTTAACCCTGCTGTAACCCGTGACTGAGCAAAAAATAGTCAACACTCACATGACGGCGACATCGTCATCGCGCGCGAATACAAGAAGAAAATGATAACGAGAACCTATGGCTATTACCTTTAAAAATGACCGCCGTAAATTTTTACGAAATGCGATCTTGAGTCTCCCTGCGGCTCCCTTTATCACCCACAATCCCCTCTCTTGGAGCGCTGAGCCACAGGCTGCCCGTGCATCGGTGACGGGCTCATCACCCTATTGCCCTTTGTTTTTTAACAAGCATGAATGGGTTTTTATCCAAGCCGCCTGCGATCGACTGATCCCACAGGATGAATTTGGCCCAGGCGCACTGCAAACTGAGGTCCCCGTTTTTATCGATCGGCAACTTGCCGGTTTCTTTGGTCATGCTGCCGGCTGGTATATGCAGGGGCCCTTTCACCCTGAAGCGTCAGCAGATCGGGGCTATCAGTTGCCATTGACCCCTCAGCAACTTTATCGCCTCGGGATTGCTGAAACTAATCAGTGCTGCCAACAACATTACCAGCACGACTTTGCAGCCCTGTCCCACCCTCAGCAGGAAAACGTACTGACAGAGTTACAACACGGCCACCTCACCTCTGCTCAACTGCCGCTCTCTGTCTTCTTTACTTTTCTGCTAAACAATACCAAAGAAGGCTTTTTTGCCGATCCTATCCACGGCGGTAATAAGGCGATGCAATCTTGGCGCATGCTTGGCTATCCCGGTGCCAGGGCGGCATGGCTTGAATGGGTGGATAAATATAATCAACCCTATCCTGAAGGACCAATCAGTATTCAAGGAGAGAAAATATCATGGCGCGAATAACGAAACCAAAAGTCGATATTCTCCTTGTCGGTCTTGGTTGGACTAATTCAGTAATGGCCATGGAGCTTGCAGCCAGCGGCCTGACGATTCTGGCTTTGGAACGAGGTGAGGATCGAAATACCGTGCCTGATTTTTCCTTTCCCAAAATGGCCGATGAACTCAGTTATGCCGTCCGACTGAAATTGATGCAAGACCTCTCGACAGAGACAGTGACGGTACGCCGTCATGAACAAGAACAGGCACTCCCGTACCGTTCTATGGGGGCTTTCCTGCCTGGCACTGGAGTCGGTGGTGCAGGTGTCCACTGGGGAGCCTATACCTTCCGGCCACTGCCTGAAGAATTGCGGCTTCGCAGTTATATTACAGAAAAATTTGGTGCTGAGATTATCCCCGAAGAGATGACCATTGCCGATTATCCCGTCACCTATGACGAGCTTGAACCTTTTATCACGCGTTTCGAGCAAATCGTTGGCGTTTCTGGCTTAGGTGGCAATATCGATGGCAAGCCGGTAAAAGGTGGGAATCCTTTCGAGGGAAAACGCTCAGCGCCCCTGCCTTTACCGCCGCTAAAGAAAACCTACAATGTCAGCTTGTTTGAACAGGCGGCAAAACAAATGGGCTATCACCCTTACCCGACGCCAGCGGGTATTGCCTCTGCGGCTTATAAAAATCCTTATGGGATGCAGCTTGGCCCTTGTAACTTTTGTGGCTTCTGCGATCATTATGGTTGCCTGAATTATTCCAAAGCCTCGCCCCAAACCTGTGTCTTGGATGCACTTAAACGCTACCCTAATTTCAGTTATCTGACTCAATGTGTGGTGACCAAAGTCAATCTTGATGAGCAAGGCCACACCGCAACCGGCGTCACCTATTTTGATGCCGTGGGCAATGAAATCATTCAGCCGGCTGACTTAGTGATCCTCGGTGCCTTTCCTTTCAGTAATGTGCGATTACTGTTGTTGTCTGGCATTGGCCAGCCTTACGATCCCAAAACGGGTCGTGGTGCTGTCGGGAAAAATTTTGCCTATCAAACAACTGGGGCGGTTTCACTGACTTTCCGCAATAAACAATTTAATACGTTTATTGGTGCTGGCGCGAATTGCGTGGGGATCGATGATTTTGCTACCAGTCAGAATGACTTTGTTAAATGCGGTTTTATTGGTGGTGCCATCATTAAAACGTCACAAAGTGGCAGTGGCCCCATTAAAGGGACACCCGTACCGCCAGGGACTGCACAGTGGGGCTCAGCTTGGAAACAAGCCGTCATAGAAAATTATGGCCATACCATGAGTATTTCAGTACATGGCAGTAACATGTCCTATCGGCATAACTACCTCAGCCTTGATCCTGTGTATAAAGATAAATATGGCCTTCCTCTGCTACGAATGACCTTTAACTGGCATGATAATGATCTGAAAATGCTGGACTTTATGCGCCAACGGGCCGAAGAGATTGGTCGAAGTATGCAGCCCGATAGCATGCACGCTTCCTTTAAACCGCTTGGCAGTCAATTTGATGTTAGGCCTTACCAAACCACACATGTTGTGGGTGGTGCCATCATGGGCGACGATCCGCAGACTAGCGTTGTCAATAAATATTGCCAAAGTTGGGACGTGCCCAATCTGTTTGTTATCGGCGCATCTGCTTTCCCACAAAATCAGCAATACAATCCAACCGGATTGGCGGGTGCATTAACGCTGTTTGCCGCACAAGCGATCCGTGATCGCTATCTGACCTCACCTGCGCCACTGGTGCCATCGAAAAAGGAGGCGTGATGAAAAAATTTACACCTCTCTTACTCAGTGGTTCATTCTATTGGCTGGCATTGACCGTCAATGCCACGAATACGGCGGGGCTGCCAACTCAAATGCAGCGGGGTGAGTATGTCGCACGGACGGCTGACTGCATGGCTTGCCACACGGCGAACAATCAGCCCGCGTATGCGGGTGGACTCGCGATAAAGAGTCCAATGGGGACGATCTATTCCACCAATATTACACCAGATAAAACAGCCGGTATTGGTGATTATAGCTTGGAAGATTTTTCTCGTGCAGTGCGCCAAGGGATCAATAAAAAAGGACAGTATCTCTATCCTGCCATGCCCTATCCTTCCTATCAAAAAATGAGCGATCGTGATCTCAACGACCTCTATGTCTGGATCATGAACGGGATTAAACCCTTCAGCCAGTCAGCCCCTGAAACCCACCTGACTTTTCCGTTTAATCTTCGCTTCGGTCTGCGGTTTTGGAATGGTTTATTCACTGATTCAGGGCCCTTTCAACCGAAAGTGAACACCGGTGCAGAAATCAATCGTGGGGCTTATTTGACGGAAGGACCGGGTCATTGTGGCAGCTGCCATACGCCACGCGGCATAGCAATGCAAGAAAAAGCCTATGATAGCCGCAGTGCAGATTATCTGTCTGGTGGTACACTCGATGGATGGGCTGTCCCCGCATTACGCGCAGCAGATCAAGGTGGTCGCGGGATCAGCCAATGGAGCCGTACCGACATTGTTCGCTATTTACAAACAGGACGAAACCAACATGCCTCTGTTGCCGGTGAAATGCGTTCGGTGATCCAGCACAGTACCCGTTATCTGCACGAGTCTGATCTTGAAGCCATCGCCGCCTATCTGAAATCCTTGCCTCCTGCTCCGGCGATTTCCCCACTCAAATCTGACAGTGAAGCCGCAAAAACCACCTTGCAACTCACACAAGCCACTCACCTTTCCCCGGGACAGCAACTTTACTTAGATAATTGCAGTGGTTGCCATTTTGCTGATGGTCAGGGCGATGCGCCCGCTTTTCCGCCGCTGGATGGCAATGAATTAATTAATGCCGACAATCCCCAAGGTTTTCTTACCGTCATACTGCAGGGCGCTCGCTTACCGTCTACACCAACAGCCCCAAGTCAGTTGGCAATGCCTGATTTTGGTTGGCGGTTAAATGATAATCAATTGGCAGAGTTGGCAACCTTCGTCCGCCAAGGTTGGCATAATGATGCCCCCGCCGTAAGCCCTGAGCAGGTCAACTCAGTCAGAAAAAAACAGCCGCCACCGACGAAGTCTTCTCGCCCACAAGATGTAGACGGTATCACGCATTATCACTCCCACTGACGCTGACCCATAATCCTGTTTATCCTTGTGATAGACAGGATACGCGTCGAGTAAGGGCCTTGTGCATTTTCGACGTCACAAAGGCCACAAGTTCTATGCGGCTCCCTTACTGCTGAAAATAACGATAAAACAGCTGGAATATCTCTTGCACAAGGGGTGAAAAATCACTGCGGTGAGGGCAAATAAAATACAATGGTGCATGTTCCCCCTGTATCTGAGGCAAGAGTTCAACTAAGTCGCCACGGCGAAGATCCTCTTTCACATCCAACCGAGATTTATAAGCAATGCCTTTACCAGATAATGCACAGCGGTGTGTCACTTCAGCATCATTGCAGCTTAACCGACTTGTGACTCGGATGCGTCTTTGTTGTCCTTCTTCGCCGAAGAGCCAATCCGCATAAGGCTGGCCTTGTCGGGAAAAAATCAGGCACTGGTGTTGACTCAGTTCCTCAAGTTTTTCTAGTGTTCCTGCAATCCGGAGGTAGTCAGGAGAGGCCACCAGCACCCTGCGATTCTCCCTGACTAAGGGCTTAGCAACATAACTCTGTAGACCCGGCTCACCATAGCGTAATGCAATATCAATGGGTTGTTTATAGAGATCACTTAACTCATCAGTAAAAAGTAGCTGCAAGGAAATAGCGGGATACTGTTCTGTCAATTGATGTAATAAAGGTAATAATTGGTGCCGGCCTAAATCAGAAGGCAAAGAAAGCGTTAACTCCCCCGCTAACGTTTGCTCATCTTGCTGTAAACACAGTGTCGATTGACTTAAGATATCGAGCATTTGTCGTGCATAAGGTAGGTATTTCTGGCCTTTTTCCGTTAAACGCAAACTGCGGGTAGTTCGGGCAAACAAGCGTACCTGCAAGCTTTGCTCCAATCTGGCAATCGCCGCACTGACTTGACCCGGTAACAAATCAGCTTCACGCGCTGCCAAAGAAAAACTCCCCAATATGGCAGTGCGTACAAATAAATGCATATCACCGAGTCGGATCATGGTGTCTCCTAAAAAAAATCGAACATTTCGTGGGTCGGAACGTTTATTTTCTCTTTTTTTGTGAAAGTCCTATCTTGTTTTACTGGTTTTTATAGTAAACAAGGACACTTATGATAGCCAGTCTGATCGTAACCCAACTCACTGTATTTCACTCAGGAGCAACCATGAAAGCCATTGCCTACAGTCAACATACGCTACCGATCAGCGATGAAAATGCGCTGTATCAAATAGAACTAGAGAAACCACAACCTGAAGCACATGATCTGTTAGTGAGAATTGAAGCGATTGCAGTCAATCCCGTGGACAGTAAAGTGCGCCGCCATCAAGCGACCGATACCCCAAGGATCCTCGGTTGGGATGCGGCAGGAACAGTGGAAAGTGTCGGCCATGCGGTTACCTTGTTTAAACCAGGCGATAAAGTTTTTTACGCCGGTTCCATCACGCGACCTGGCTGTTACGCAGAATATGGATTAGTCGATGAGCGGATTGTCGGATCTCGTCCTCAACGTTTATCGGCGATAGATGCTGCGGCATTGCCATTGACCTCGCTTACTGCTTGGGAATTACTGTTTGATCGTTTACACGTCGCCCGCACAAGCTCAAAGATCTTACTGGTAACGGGTGCCGCCGGTGGGGTCGGCTCAATTTTAGTTCAGTTAGCTCGACAATTGACCCAATTAACCATTGTCGCAACCTGTTCACGTCGTGAAAGTGCTGAGTGGATCACCCGTCTTGGTGCCCATCATGTCATTGATCATACACAACCCTTCGCGGCTCAACTGGCAGAAATCGGCATCGAACAGGTCGATTACATTACCAGTTTGACACACACTGATCACTATATGCCAGACTATGTTGAGATCATTGCGCCACAAGGTAAACTGGCATTAATTGATGATCCTGCAACTCTTGACGTGCTTCCTCTGAAAAAGAAATCGGTCTCCATACACTGGGAACTGATGTTTACCCGTTCTATGTTTACCACGAGCGATCTGCAACGCCAACACGAGATTTTACAACAAGTCAGTCAGTTAATTGATCAAGGGATCCTCACCAGTACTGTCGGCAGTTATGTGGGGCCTCTCTCTGCTGAAAATTTACGTCAGGCCCATGCCATCATTGAAAATGGGCAAGCTCGGGGCAAATTGGTTCTACAAGGATTCAGTCAATAAGTCGAGCTTGAATCGAGGAAAAATCACAGTCCGTTATGCCATTCACTGGTATTCATCGCCGTACTGGCCTACAGTTAATGAGACTGACAACATGATAGTGACTGACAAACAGGAGAGAACCATGTCCCACACCGTTAAACTGTTACCGATACTGATGGCGATGCTGGCACTGACCGCCTGTGTTCCACCTCATCATCGTGACAACAATGCCATTGATGATCAAGGCCGACCTGTCGCTCCAAGTCATCAAAGTGTGGTGGGCGGCCCTGTTGGTAAAGGCCCGGCGGGGCAACCTCAGAACTAGGCCTCATTCGACGTCAAACATCATCAGGGGGAGCCTAAGCTCCCCCTGATTATTTTTTAGCAACAACGCATACCATTTTTACCATCCCCACCATATCTCGCCTGCTGGCGTTCGCGAAAAAACGCCTTGTAGCTCATAATAGGTTCACCGGGATGCCGTGTCTGTCGGTGTCGCACATAATTATCATAATCCGGGATCCCAACCAACATTCGCCCCGCATGACCCAACCATTTACCGGTCAGTCTTAATTGTTTCAGCATCCGTTCCACCTACTTTTAAACAAACTGTGATAACAATGTGCTCGCCTAAACTGAGCGATGCGGATCTTTTTCTGCTTCCTCGACAGAAAGATAAGCCGTTTCCGAACTGTTTATCTGAGGATCGCGTCGAGCTTTCAACCACGTCCGTATACCGTAGAATAAAATACTGTAGACTACCAGCAGAAATAACAAGCTGAGGACTGCATTGGTGTAATTATTGACAACAATATGTTGCATATCACTTAATTGCTGAGGCGTCGCCATCGCTCTGGCATCGGCAATTTTAGACTGATAGTGATGCGCCATGTAAAAAAAACCTTCCACTTGCGGCTGTTGGCTAAAAAGCTTGACCGTGATAGCCCAAGTCGTACAGAGCATCAGCCAAATTGCGGGGACAATTGGCACCCACATGTACCGCGTGCGCTGTGTTTTCGCCAATACCACCGCAACCAAAATCAACGCGACTGCCGCCAACATCTGGTTGGAAATACCAAATAACGGCCAAAGACTTTTCACCCCCCCTAAGGGATCGACGACACCTTGGTAAAGTAAATAGCCCCATAGGCCGACACAGCCTGCCGTGCCAATCACTCCCGCGAGGAATGAGTGGCTATTTTTTAGGAAAGGGACAACATTGCCTAATAAGTCCTGTAACATAAAACGCCCAGATCGCGTGCCTGCATCCAGTGCCGTCAAAATAAATAAGGCTTCAAACAAGATGCCAAAATGATACCAAAAGCCCATGTCCGCCGCTGGCATAATTTTATGGAAGACTTCAGCAATCCCAACCGCCAGGGTCGGTGCCCCGCCTGCTCGATTCAGTACCGATGTTTCACCAATTGACTGGGATAATGTATTGATCTGTTCAGCAGTGATGATAAATCCCCAACGGCTGACCTCCGCGGCAGCTTGGGTTGTTGCTTGCTGCAACTGCTGCATAATCATCGGCGCATGTTCACCCCCAAGTTGGTGCAAATTGGGCATTGTGATACCGAGTCCAGCTGGCGGTGTATTCATAGCAAAGTACAAACCGGGTTCAATGATTGACGCGGCCACCAAGGCCATGATCGCGACAAAGGATTCCATTAACATCGCCCCATAACCAATAAAACGGGCATCCGTTTCTTTGGCAAGCAGTCGAGGCGTGGTGCCTGAAGCAATCAAGGCATGAAACCCCGATACCGCACCACAGGCAATGGTGATGAATAAGAAAGGGAACATCGCTCCTTTCCAAACCGGCCCAGTGCCACTAATGTAGTCTGTAATCGCTGGCATCTTGAGCTGGGGATTGAGTATAACAATCCCCAGAGCTAAACCAGCAATCACACCAATCTTCAAAAAGGTCGCCAGGTAATCGCGGGGAGCAAGAATTAACCAAACTGGTAATAAAGCCGAAATAAAGGCATAAATGATCAATGCCCAAGTGATGGTGGTTGCCTTGAAAGTCAGGGCGGGTCCCCAGTAGGGATCGTGCGCCACGATGCCCCCAAACCAGATTGCTGCAATCAGTAACACTAAGCCGATAATTGACACTTCACCGACTCTACCCGGCCGCAAATAGCGCATATAAATGCCCATAAACAATGCCGCCGGTAAGGTTGAACAGACCGTGAACACCCCCCAAGGACTTTCCGCTAACGCTTTTACCACGATCAAAGCCAGCACGGCTAAGATAATGATCATGATGAGGAAGCAGCCGCATAGGGCAATCGTTCCTGGCACGGCTCCCATTTCTTGACGCACCATCTCACCTAACGAAGCGCCATTACGCCTTGATGAAATAAATAACACCATAAAGTCTTGGACTGCACCGGCTAAGGCAACGCCTGCAAGGATCCACAATGTACCAGGCAAATAACCGAGTTGCGCCGCCAGCACAGGACCGACCAAAGGCCCCGCCCCCGCAATGGCAGCAAAATGGTGACCAAACAAAACATAGCGGTTGGTCGGCACATAATTTAAACCATCATTATTAATGACAGCCGGCGTGGCACGAATGGCATCCAATTGCAGTACGGTCTTAGCGAGATATAAGCTGTAATATCGGTAAGCAATGAGATACACGGCAATAGACGCGACAATGATCCACAAAGCACTGACAGACTCACCACGGCGCAGTGCGACAGTCGCGAGGCAAAATGCCCCGATGATCGCGACCATTGCCCAAAGCAGATGCTTGCGAATAAAACTCTTTTGCATAAATAAACCTGTTCTGTGTTCAAAAACTATCCAGTAAAGGGATAGACGGTTTTACTTTTAATAAAATCAGAGGGTTGAGAGCCTCACCCAACTGAATAATACCACCGGTAAGCTGAAACAACGCGCTGCCTCACTTTAATGACGTTACTTCATCCCATGCCAGCAAGTTATCGATAACCTTCACAATATTTGACATATCAATAGTGATTTTTACAATCTAACATAATTATCAGGCTGTCAAAAATTGTAATTGACGAGTTTGTCTGTTACCTCTTATTAATTCTGATTAAGTGATCCCTGAACTGCCATCAGAAAACGGACTCTCTCTATCAAAGCAAGGAGGGCTGATTGCCTCTACTTCATTACATTTGAGCGGTTATCGGTTGTAATTATCAGCTAAAAATACTAAAAAAAATCATTCTTTTTTGGCAAGCAGAGAAAGCGGGAAGTGATTCACAGGCCTGCCAATACCTTTTCTGCCGCGACGTCTAATACTTTGGAACAATAATGGCGAATAATCCCTACCTCGAGCAGCTGCGTGTACAATATCCCCTGTTGAACGCACTTATCGCTTTACAACCGGTCAGCTGGTTTACCGATAATACTTGTACTGTACAAGAAGCATTACCTGATGTTGGCCTTAATTTACAGGATGTTCAGCAAGCTCATTTACGTTTGCAACGTTTTGCACCTTATTTAGCTGAAGCATTCCCCGAAACTGCGGCAGCAGGGGGGCTGATTGAATCGGAAACCGTCGCTATACCCGCCATGCAACAAAAGCTACAGCAATTGTTTGATCAAACCATCCCTGGGCGTCTTTTGCTAAAGAAAGACAGCCATTTACCTGTTTCGGGTTCAATTAAAGCGCGTGGTGGCATTTATGAAGTGCTGACCCACGCCGAAACCTTAGCCATCAACGCCGGTTTATTATCGATTGATGAGGATTATCGAAAATTACTCTTGCCGGAAATGAAACAGTTCTTCAGTGGGTATCAAATTGCTGTCGGTTCAACTGGCAATCTGGGGATGTCTATCGGATTAATGGGCGCACGTCTTGGTTTTGATGTCACCGTGCATATGTCGGCTGATGCCCGTCTTTGGAAAAAGACTATCCTACGCGCGCAAGGTGTCACTGTGGTCGAACATCAGCAAGATTACGGTGTCGCAGTTGAACAAGGCAGAAAGGCCGCCGCAACTGAGACCAATTGCTTCTTTATCGATGACGAAAATTCACGAACACTGTTTCTTGGCTATGCCGTTGCAGGACAACGATTGAAAGATCAATTGACACAACAGCATATCATTGTTGACGCCGAGCATCCACTTTTTGTCTACTTACCTTGTGGTGTGGGTGGCGGCCCTGGCGGAGTGGCTTTTGGATTGAAACTGGCTTTTGGCGATCATGTTCATTGTTTTTTTGCTGAGCCAACTCACTCCCCTTGCATGTTATTGGGAGTGCATACGGGATTACACGATGCGATCGCCGTACAAGAAATCGGTATTGATAACAAGACTGCTGCTGATGGCCTTGCGGTTGGCCGCCCTTCAGGTTTTGTTGGGCGAGCAATGCAGCGATTAATTGATGGCTATTTTACTGTCAGTGATCAAACTCTTTATAATTTACTTGGACTGTTAGCGAAACAAGAGGACATCCGATTAGAGCCATCAGCCTTAGCTGGTATGGTTGGCCCTCAACGTGTTTTAGCAGCAAAAGACTATCAACAACGTCACGCTTTTAACCAGCATCAACTGGATAACGCCATTCATCTTGTCTGGGCTACGGGCGGTGGCATGGTGCCAGAAGATGAGATGCAGCAGTACTTGGCCAAAGGTCAGCTGTAGCAGGTTGCACGGGCTTATTAGCCAATACATCGGCAGGCCCCGGTTGACAATAGCATTGTAGCCAATTCCCATTCTCTGAGTCACCACGGTTCTCTTGGGTCACACACCTTGACACACCGTTTAGAGGTGTTAAGTACTTGGTAAGTAACAACAGGATAATGTCAACCACAAAACAGAAAACCCACGTTAAAACTTAACGTGGGCTATAGAATATGGCGGAACGGACGGGGCTCGAACCCGCGACCCCCTGCGTGACAGGCAGGTATTCTAACCAACTGAACTACCGCTCCGCTATGGCTCCCTTCAGGGAGCAAGCGAATAGTAGTCAGAGTCGCCCTTACAGTCAATAACTTTTCACCTATTCCAATTTGTTTGCTGTTTTTTTGATCCAATCTGGCTATCCCTGCCCCTCAGCGACTAGTCACGCCATAAGCATTTACCTGCTTTTTTATTAATTAAATCCAATAGACGCACATGCTCAGCCTTTTCCTGATCACTGGCTGGAATGATCTTAAGCGAGCCTTGACGCTGGATCTGTCTGTGGGTCGAGGCAAACTGGGAGGTGTTATCATTATTTTTATCTTGGGAGAAGGCAAGCGCAGTTTGCCCGCCCGTCATAGCCAGATAGACATCAGCCAGAATTTCCGCATCAAGTAAGGCGCCATGCAGTGTGCGCTTCGTGTTATCAATATCGTAGCGGGTGCACAGGGCATCAAGGCTGTTCCTTTTTCCGGGAAACATTTTGCGCGCCATCAGCAAGGTATCAGTGACCTGACAAAATGATTCTGTCTTCTCCTTGACTCGCGCGGATAATGCGAATTCGTGATCCATAAAGCCGATATCAAACGAGGCATTATGAATAATCAATTCAGCACCGCGAATATAGTCGAGGAACTCATCAAGAATGTCGTTGAATACCGGTTTATCTGCAAGAAATTCATCGGAAATACCGTGGACACCAAATGCATCAGGATCAATCAATCTATCGGGTCGGATGTAAACATGAAAATTATTGCCAGTCAGTCGACGATTAATCACCTCAACGGCACCAATTTCAATAATACGGTGCCCTTCATAGTGGACACCCATCCGATTCATCCCGGTCGTTTCGGTATCCAGAACAATTTGACGGTTTTTTACTGTGCTCTTTGTGTTCATTTGGGTAAACTTACCGATTATACATTGACACTGGAGTCTAACAGATATGCCAAAGCAGGTAGAGATTTTTACTGATGGTTCCTGCCTCGGAAATCCTGGCCCTGGTGGTTATGCGGCCATTTTACGCTATGGTAAGCATCAAAAAACCTTTAGCCACGGTTATTTTACAACGACCAATAACAGAATGGAATTGATGGCGGCCATCGTAGCACTGGAAGCCTTAACGGTGCCTTGCCATGTCATTTTATCAACTGACAGTCAGTATGTTCGCCAAGGGATCACGCAGTGGATTTTAAATTGGAAAAAACGAGGCTGGAAAACCGCGGATAAAAAGCCAGTAAAAAATATTGATCTCTGGCAAAGGTTGGATCTTGCATTGCAATCTCACCAAATTAATTGGGTTTGGGTCAAAGGACACAGTGGTCACCCTGAAAATGAACAATGTGATGTGCTGGCACGTCAAGCGGCGTCGACCCCTATGTCGGTAGATACCGGCTACCAAGGCAATCTCTAGACTTTTTTCGAGTCTGATTCAGATTGACACAGGGTTGTAAGCGCTGCCCAAGGACCAATAAGCGTTTTTTTTCTGGGGTCAATGGAAAGGTTCTCTTACGCGCAATCACCAGATTGAGACACCCCCCCGGCAGCCAGTCTCGAGATCTCGCGGTTGAGGTCACCGCACGCCAAGGCAAGCATTGGATATGTCTCACATGCAAAATCTCGTAATTAAGCAGTGTTAACCAATCACACAAACGAATTTCGCTGAACATCCGACGCTGATAAAAAAGTGTATCGCCGAGAGTCGGACTGACTCGGCTCAAGCCGATTAAGCTAAAAGGATTAAAAGTGGTAAGCAACATCCAACCGTCATCCACAAGGACTCGATCCACCTCACGTAATACCTGATGTGGGTTATGATGCAGATCAAGTGTATGGATAACTAAACACGCATCGATGGATTTATTATGAAGGGGTAATTTGGCTGGATCAGCACGGATTTGACAATGTTGGCCTGTTTGAGCCAGTAAAACATGCTGGCTTACCGGGCAGTGTTCAGTTTCAATTTCAGCGGAAAACTCCCCTAACTTCAATAAATAATTGCCATATAATTTTTGTAACCAAGGGGACAGCTGGCCATTGAGTGTGTGTAAAAAATGCCGACCCCACTTGATTTGCCCCCAATGACTGGGCATCGGTTGCAATATATGCTCCTGATTGTAAGTGATCATTTTACCCCCTATTGATTAAGACGAGGATGACAATGATGATTAGCCTAACCGCCCTGCCTGCTTTTGAAGATAACGCGATTTGGATCCTGCATGACACCCAACGGCGCTGCCTTATCATCGACCCGGGAGAGGGGAGTGTGGTACTGGATGCTCTTATCGCTAATCAATGGATCCCCGAAGCCATTTTGCTGACACACCATCATCATGATCATGTCGGTGGCGTAAGCATGCTATTGCAACAATTTGCCGATCTGCCGGTTTACGGTCCCGAAGAAACACGATCTGCAGGAACAAATCGTATAGTGACAGATTCAGAAAGTTTTACCGCATTACAACTCACTTTCCAAGTGATTGCGACACCTGGACACACCTTGGGTCACATTAGTTATTATAGCGCACCTTATCTTTTTTGCGGTGATACCCTCTTCTCGGGAGGCTGTGGACGCTTATTTGAAGGAACCCCTAAGCAAATGCATGATTCGTTACAACGACTGAATCAGCTTCCCGGTGAGACGCTTATCTGCTGTGCCCATGAATACACCCAATCAAATTTAACCTTCGCTCATGACCTTGTTCCCGATGATAAAGACATCGCTCATTATTTGCGTGAAGTTTGTTGCTTACGTAATAAAAAACTCCTGACAATTCCCTCTACTTTACAAAAAGAAAGGCAGATAAATATTTTTTTAAAATTTAAACATATTGATTTAAAACATATTATTCACAATAAATCTGATTTTTTAGATGAATATCAAATTTTTGCATTATTGAGGCAAAGAAAAGACAACTTTTGATAAAATTGATTGAGTTAAGTACGTCCATATCGTATCATCGCTTGTCTAACAATCAGAAGCTGAAAAGACAATGAAGACGAAAGTGAGAATACTCGCCTCAGTCTTGCTGATAAGTCAGGTATCCGCAATTTTTGCTGACAACTTGCCGCAGTCTAGACTGGGTGGCTCCCTAACGCCGCAGAGTCAGAGTCGTCTATTAAAGACCTCGCATTTTCTCTCCGATAACGCGCAAATGCTGCCGGAAGATAATGTTAATCTCTGGAATACGATTAATCAGGGGTTCAAAATCAAGACCTCGGATAATCCACAAATTCATGCAGAAATACGGCGTCTGCTGAAAAACAAGAGCTATCTCCACGAGGTAACTTCTCAGGCTGAACCTTATATGTACTGGATCGTTGAACAGCTACAAAAAAGAAATATGCCTACCGAGTTAGTGCTGTTACCTGTTGTGGAGAGCGCTTTTAATCCGATGGCGACCTCAAACCGTGATGCTGCCGGTATCTGGCAAATTATTTCCAGTACCGGAAAACATTATGGATTAAAGCAGAATCAATGGTATGACGGTCGTAGAGATTTGGTTGCCTCAACGCGTGTCGCCCTCAATATGCTGCAACGCCTCAATCGTATGTTCGATGGCGATTGGTTGTTAACCGTTGCCGCCTACAACAGCGGTGAAGGACGCGTACTCAATGCCATTAAGAAAAACCGCGCTCAAGGTAAACCAACAGATTTCTGGCATTTGGCATTACCCAAAGAAACCACTAGCTATATTCCTAAAATGCTCGCACTGCGTGATATCATCCAAAATTACCGCCGCTATGGTTTTCACTTACCGACGCCAAATCAACAACATGCACTTGCTCGTGTTGAGGTGGGTAAAGCCGTCAAACTCACTCAAGTCGCCGCAATGACCGGTATGCCCGTCAAACGCCTGCAAAAGTTTAATGCCGGTTATAAAAAAGGCATGACGTTAACGCAGGGGACACAATATGTGATGATCCCTAAATCACACGTTGAAAAACTGAAATTGTCCTTAGCAAATTATGATCTGCAAAATGCCTCTCCCGCCGATCTGAGAGACACGGGACTGATTGCACACTATACAGTAAAAAAGGGTGACAGCTTGTCGACCATTGCACAGCGCTATGGGGTCAGTGTCCAACAAATTAAATCAATGAATAATATTCATAATCAGAAAATTAAAATTGGACAACGGCTCGCGTTTAACAAAACACACGCCTCAACACAAGATAATGAAAGCATTCGTTATCAAATCCAAAAAGGCGACTCGTTGTCCAGCATTGCGAAAAGACATGGCGTTAAAATTAAGGATGTCATGCGTTGGAATCAATTGCGCAATGCGCAAACAACGTTACTACCTGGTCAGAACATTACTTTATTCGTTAATAACAGCTAGACTGAGATGCAGATAAATCAAGGGGGAAGTCTCAGCCATTATGCCGCGCTTCCCAACTGCAGCGAACGGATTTCGCCTCTCACGCCCCTTCTCATTCAACATAAAATCAAGGCTCGACACTTGTCAGTAACCAAAATACTTGGTCATGACTGAGCTGCTTTACCATTGACTGATGCAAAAAAATCAAGTTCAGATCGCGTCCGTGCTTCTCAGCCAACTGGCAGCGAGACGATGATTGCCTGATCCCTTCCAGTTCCTCAATCAATCTATCAATATGTTGCCCCTGATCCGCACGCTGAGGATGATGCAGATCATGTTCAAAGGCTTTGTCATTTAACTCGGTAAATCGCTGAGAGATCATACTAAAAAAATCCAGAGTCCACTGTTTTAATTCATTCGCGGTGAAATGCGGTGACTGCAGCATGATCACGATCCCTTCCTTCTCCACCATACGCTGGTAATGACAAGTAACAACATAGCCAATACCATGTGTTTCCCTCAACCATTGATAAGCCTGTTGTTGATAAATTTGGGCGAGTTGGCACCATGCACTTAAGGAAGCAATCCCAGTAGGAAAAGGAATAAAGGCCACAAGCGCATGGTCGTGATCGGCAGAGAACTGAATAACTTGCGACTTACTCTGCTTTTCTGCTCCCAGTAGCAGAGGCGTGCTGCTCCAACAGATAGGAAGTTGCCCCAGATAACGGCCAATTTGCGGCTGTTGCCACGCCTCCACGCCACTGACTAAACTTATCCAAGTGTTTGAACCCGGATCACCGGCAACCAACGCAGGAAGTCTCGCCATTAATTGTTTGACAGGTATATTATTATGCCGCTGAAATCGCCTCGCCTCTCGAGGCCAACACTGCTGTAACAGTTGCAGTACTCTGAGGATCGTAGGCAACGTCGATGCACTGAAACAAAGGTGATCATAGCCACACTGCCAGCGCCATTCTCCCTGTCCTCCTTCATGCAGCAAGAGATCAAATGCCGGCTGCAACGCATCTTGAAGGCAGGCTTTATTCTCAGCACTCAGTGCCTGTGCATAACTCAAAGAGAGGATCAACGTAATTGAACTTGTCACTTGTTGTGAAAGATACAGTCCATCATTAAGCGGCTTGGTGTCCAACATGGGTACTTCGACAGGCAAGATCGGATAAAACGTTAAACGAGGCAAAGAAGGCATGGCCGACACGGCGAGAAAGGACTCAGGCTGGAAACCCATCGTGATCCCCGCAAACACGCTATCACTTAAACTCTTATCGTGACAACTGTATAAGCGGCTGCCTATCGGTTGCTGATCTACCAATGAGAGTACAAAACGCTGCCATACATTGGCCTCTAACGGCGTTGAAGGGGGGGATAACTGTAACGCCCGCTGCCGTAATTGTTCCATGAGTGGCAATTGCGTGAAGGTTCGCCAAGCAAGTTGGCAATAATGCGCCAGTGTGTTGTTATCGAGTGAGGCACACTGCAGTAACCACTGTCGAGTCCAATGACTGACTTTGGCAACGTCCTGCACCGTTAATTGCCCTCCTTGGTAATCAATCATGAGTAACAGCTGTTGCTTATCATGGCAGAGCAAATGAATATTGACTGAGATCCCCGGCTTTCTCTGTTGCAAAAAATCAAGGTAAGTGCCGGGCGCCCGATCCTTAATCAATTGCTGCAATAACGGCAATAACGCACTATCGCCAAGTTGTCGCCCTGTACCTAAATAACACAGCGTAATGCCTGCATCGCCAGTCAGTGCGACCCGCCCATCTTGCACGGCACTATGCAGTGTGCCTCGGTCAGAGAGAGCAGGTAAAGTACCTATTTCAAGCTTCGGTACCGATTGTAACGGCAGAGTTGCTAGGCTAAATTGTTGTTCAATCTGTTGTGCACTTTTCGAGCTAGTGATCCACAACTGCATATTCTGCGGCTGGTAGTAACGATGATGAAAAGCCATCACGGCCTGTGACAAGCCTATCATATCATCACCAAAATCCTGTTGACGTCCAATATGACATTGAGTAAAACTGGACGGGTAGCTGATCTGACTCATCAGGATCGCGGTCAGTTGCGTTAAACGTTCTGAGGATAAAAGTTGAAATTCGGCATCAATGATCGCCGTTTCCTGTGCAATGCGATGCAGCTCTATCGTCGGACTGAGTGCCATGTCTAATAAGCGTAGTACCCCACCCATCAGTTCATCGTCTGCCACTTGGAAGTAATAACTGGTGCTGTTAACTCGTGTTGTCGCGTTGACCTGACCGTAACGCGACATCAGCCAAGGCATCAAACGTTGACTTCCTTGGTAGGTGTCTCCCCCTGCAAATAAGAGATGCTCGGTCAAATGAGCAAGCCCCGGCCATTGCTCTGGCTCCTGATGGCTACCAGCCCTAACCAACAAGAGTGCCGCACTCTGTACGGACTCTGGACAACAGATAAAATTAACCTGTAATCCATTGTTAAGGATCCAGCTCTGGCTAGGCTCTACCATCAATTACACTCGTGTTTTAAAGATAAGTTTAGAATTACGCCGATTTCTAAACTGAAGCTGCTCAACGCGAGTTTGACTGCACGCCGCCTGCTCTCTTGCTTGTAAGATCAGATCATGATGCGCTGATTTATCACACACTGGATCGGCATTATCAGCCTCCCCCGTTAATAAAAAAGCTTGGCAACGGCAACCACCAAAATCCTTTTCTTTTTCATCACAAGAACGGCAAGGTTCTGGCATCCAGTCAAAACCACGATAGCGGTTAAAACCAAAGGAGTTGTACCAGATATCGTCAAGAGAGTGCGTCAAGACGGAAGGAAAATCGATCGGTAATTGTCTCGCACTGTGGCAGGGCAAGGCTTTACCATCCGGTGTGACATTGATAAAAACAGCCCCCCATCCGCCCATACAACCCTTAGGCCGCACTTCATAATAATCCGGTGTCACAAAAATCAGGTGAGTCAGATTGCCCTCCTGCTGCATTTTTACACGATAATCAGCAACAACCTTTTCCGCCTGTACAATCTGCTCATGTGTCGGCAATAAGCCTTCACGATTCAACTGCGCCCACCCATAAAACTGACAAGTCGCTAACTCGACATCATCCGCGTCTAACTGTAGACACAGTTCGATAATTTTATCTATTTGATCAATATTATGTTTATGCAAAACAATATTGAGCACCATCGGATAGCCCTGTGCCTTTACCGCTTTAGCCATTGCCAGTTTCTGAGCAAAAGCAGAGGCAGACCCTGCTAACGCCGCATTCAGATCCGGATCACTGGCCTGAAAACTTATCTGGATATGATCGAGACCCGCTTCGGCAAAATCAGCTATTTTTTGTTCCGTTAAACCAATGCCTGATGTGATCAAGTTGGTATAGAATCCAAGATCTCTGGCTGCAGCAATTAATTGGGGTAAATCCTTGCGTGTTAGCGGCTCGCCACCTGAAAAGCCAAGCTGCACACTGCCCATTGCTCTTGCCTGACGAAAAACTTCGATCCACTGTTCAGTAGACAGCTCGTTATCAACAGAGGAAAAATCAAGTGGGTTCGAGCAGTATGGGCATTGTAAGGGACAGCGGTAGGTCAGCTCTGCTAATAACCACAAAGGAGCCTGTACTTCTGTTTTAGCTTTCATCACGAATGAGGATCCATTTTTGATTAATCGCTGCCTGCATAAAATCTAAGACATCAGAGGGTAAATCCTCCGCTTCTGGAAAGCGCAGCTTGAGTGAATCAATGATATCGCTAATGCTGCTGGTATTATTGACCAACTGCAAGATGGTCGCCGCACTTTCATTCAATTTGGCCATTCCTTCAGGGTATAAGATAACATGGCAATGTTGGACGCTTTCCCACTGTAAGCGATAACCACGACGAAATGAGGGAATAGAGGATAAAGTCAGCATGCTTACACCAATCGGGTTGTGTGCCAAGCTGCTTTATCAGTGACCGTATGATAAGGCGGGCGTTGTAATGAATAAGCCATGGTCATCGCATCGAGCATGCTCCATAAAATATCCAGTTTAAACTGTAATATTTCCAGCATTCGCTGCTGCTTCTCTTTTGTATCAAAGATTTCAAGGGCTAAAGCCAGTCCATGTTCGACATCGCGTCGCGCTTGGCTAAGGCGACTTCTGAAATAATGGTAGCCTTGTTGTTCGATCCAAGGATAATGCTGAGGCCAGCTATCAAGCCGTGACTGGTGAATTTGCGGGGCAAACAATTCAGTCAGAGAACTGCAGGCGGCCTCCTGCCAGCCCGCACGTCGTGCAAAGTTAACATATGCATCAACAGCAAAGCGAACACCAGGCAATACCATGGTTTCAGAGAGTAATACCTGTCGATCTAGTCCCACTGCCTCGCCAAGTTGTAGCCATGCCTCAATCCCTCCCGATGCCCCTTCCTGACCATCATGATCAAGTATGCGTTGTACCCATTTCTGACGGATCACAGGATCCGGACAATTCGCCATGATCGCCGCATCCTTCAAGGGAATGTTCGTTTGGTAATAGAATCGATTCGCGACCCATCCCTGAATCTGCTCACGTGTCGCTTGGCCATGATGCATCGCAATATGATAAGGATGGTGGATGTGATAGTACTGACCTTTAGCTCTGAGTGCTTGCTCAAATTCTTGAGCAGATAACGTGTCGACGAGTTGCATATTTTTTAATCCAGAGTGATATTCATACCATCATGACTGACCTCGATTCCCTGCGCCGTTAAATAATTACGTTGGGCTGAGTTTTCATCCAAAATAGGATTGGTATTATTGATATGAATAAGAATTTTTCGTTTGGCTGGTAATGTTGATAGTAAGGCCATCACGCCATTTTGTTCTGATAATGCCAGATGCCCCATCGCTTTACCGGTATTGTTCCCCACGCCAGCATGCTGTAATTCATCATCTTGCCAGACCGTACCATCAATCAGTAAACAATCGGCCCGATGTAACCAAGGTAAGATGATTTCATCAGGCTCGCCAAGCCCAGGCGCATAGAGTAAGCGTTGTCCGTTCTGTTTATTTTCTATATGGAGCGCGACATTATGCCCCGGCAAGGGCCGATCCCGAAATAATGAATAAGGCGGTGCATTACTTTTTATCGGGATAGCAGTAAAGATCAGTCCTTGACAAACTTGAGTTTGAAAAGGCGTCAGAGGCACAATCTGCTGATGCTGTAAGCCGCCATTCCAGTGTGTCAACATAGGAAATATCGGAAACCCTGTTGACAGATCTTGATGAACCTCTTCAGTACACCATACTCGATGTGGACAACCTTCGCGTAAACTCAGTAAACCGGTACAGTGATCGATCTGACTGTCGGTCAGAATAATATCACCGAGGGCTGTCCCACGTAAAACCCCCGGCTTAATGCATTCAGGAGTTCGTACAATTTGCGCTGAAATGTCAGGCGAGGCGTTGCATAACACCCAATCCAGACCATTATCGCTCACCATAATGGATGACTGCGTTCTGGCCGTCGCTTGAACGGTTCCCTCTCGCAACCCTTTACAATTTGTACAATTACAATTCCACTGTGGGAAACCACCACCCGCAGCCGAACCCAAGACTTTTATGAACATAATTAATTGATCTAACAGGAAATAAAAACCCGCACTCAGGCGGGTATCTGGTGATTAACGATTAGCTATGTATAATGTAATTTCCATACCTAAACGCATATCTTCAAAAGCAGGTTTCTGCCACATAATCAATACAACCTCTTATTTTATTAATGACCATGTTTGCACATGGCGTTGCAAACTGAACAGCAAGGTACTGGTACTGATGCCGTCCCTGGGCGCAAATTGTGGCGCTAATAGGTGACTCAGGTCAAGATTAAACGTGAATAATTTACAATTATTCACCCCAAATGCTTTTCAACACCCTTAACCAATTTTTATAACAAAGCTTTTCAATCGCAGCCTCACTGAGACCTCTTTGCTGTAATAGCTGAATCAGTTTTGGCATTCCTCCAACACCTGCTAGCTGTCTTGGGATAGGTACGCCATCAAAATCGGATCCAAAGGCGACAAAGTCTTCCCCAACTTTTCCCAATAAAAAGACCACATGATCGACGATCATGCTGAGTGGGGTGGCCGTGGTTCTTAGTCCGTCAGGACGGATAAATGGACAACCAAAGTTCACACCCACTAATCCCTGACTTTGTACAATCGCGGCGAGCTGTGAATTCAGCAAGTTACGAGGCTGTGCCGTTATCGCCCACGCCGACGAGTGTGTTGCAACAATAGGCTGCTGGCTGTATTCTGCTGTATCCCAGAACCCTTTCAAATTCATATGAGAAACATCAATCAACATTTTTTTCTTATTTAATAGTTTGATCAATCTTTTGCCTTTCGACGTCAAGCCAAGTCCTGTGTCCGGCGTTTGCGGATAACAGCCATCAACACCATACCCAAAGGCATTAGGCAAGTTCCAGAATGGGCCAAGACTTCTCACGCCTTGTTCATAAAAATGATGTAGCTGTTGACCTTCCTCATCCAGCGCATCTGCCCCCTCAATGTGAGCCACCATAGCAAAGCTACCCTGTTGGATGCATTGCTCGATCTGAGCGACAGTGGTACAAATACGCGCCTTTCCTTGGGAACAACGTTCAATTTGTCGCAGTATATCGAGTTGTTGCCACATCACTTTACGTGGTTCTTCCAGCATACGCCGATGTTCAGCATAACGAGGGTGGTTTAGTAAATGCGCAGGAGGAATAAAGATAGCAAAAAGACCTGCAACCATACCGGCTTGTTGGATCCGTGGTAAATCGAGGTCGCCCTTAAGGCCCCTGACGAATTTCTCAGGTTGATTAGGATAGTGCAGCCACATATTGAGCAAGAGATCATTATGACCATCAATGATCTTAAACATAATACCTCCCAAACAGGGGTGTGTGTATCGTTCTTATTCTAATCTACTTTTTACCCGAAACGAAATGCGGCACGTAAAGGATGATGATCGGAGGCCTCCGTTTCAATAACCTGCGCATTATCCAGTTCTAAGCCTCGATAAAAAATAAAATCAATAGGCCGGCCAAAAATACAACTTCGGTGATCTGGTTCAAAAATCACCTCACGTAACTTTAAGCGCTTTTTAAAGGCCTGTAACTGTCTCATTCTTGGTTTGCTCCATGTATTGAAATCACCAGCAACAATAACAGGCCCACTATGGACTTGGATATAGAACAAGATAGCCTCAAGCTGCTTACGGTATATTTCAATGCCAAAGCTAAAATTGACAGCATGAACATTGGCAGTCATCAATAATTGACCATCTGGCATGGGATAAACATTGATCAGTGCAGATTTATCAAGTCTTATCAACGGCTCCTTAATATACAACGGATGACAATAGGTGGCGGGTACTGTCGCCAGCGTCATCACGCCAGAAGCATGTTGATGGAAGGTCAGCGCCGCCGCATGATCTGCAACGGGATAGGCTGAGGTCACATAACGTATAAATTCAGGTGTTGTACGGGCTTCCTGCAATAAGACCAAGTGGCAATCATTGCCAATCTGGTGTAAGACAGACTGCCAATCCTGTCGTTGTTGCTTATAAATATTCCATACCAAGAGATTCAAGGTGTGGTAACTCGGTAGCAATGTTCCTTTCGGTAACACCTGTTTAGAGGGAAAATTCAACTCAGGAGCAGTACATCGTCTTACTGGCCGATCAGCAGAAAATCGCATAGTAAACGGTTTTTTACGCACGAGTTAAGCAGCCTATCATAGTGTATCCTATTCTTATTTTTGATCTTTGTAGTAGCTTAAATCATCTTACCTCATTGCTGTTTGAACAAGCAGTATAATCAATGACATTTTCTTTCTTGCTCGTCTTTTAGGCTGTTATCAGTAAATCCATTTCAACGGGAAGATCTAGGCATTGTCGTCAATATGTTGTATCGCTCAATCTGCTTATGCTGCTTGAAGGCAACCTCCCCTATACTAATAAAATATCGATAATTAATTTCAAAAGGAGTGATTTCTCAATGCAACACATACAATTTATGAATTTGGATCGTTTTAAGCCTTTACTGTTGCTTATCGCAAGGGTATTACTGGTCGTTTTGTTTATTGTATTTGGTTTTCCCAAGCTGTTACATTTCACTCATACCGTGGCACAGTTTGCCAGTAAAGGGATCCCCTTTCCTTCAATAGCAGCAGTAATCGCGGTTATCTTTGAAGTCCCAGTAGTCATCGCCATTGCGCTCGGTTTTTATACTCGCCCATTGGCCTTGGCTTTGTTGTTCTATACTTTCGGCACTGCCGTCTTAGGCCACCCATACTGGTCAATGACAGGGGGAGAGGTCACGGGTAATATGATTAATTTTTATAAAAATATCAGTATTGCTGGTGGTTTTTTATTGTTGGCTATCACGGGACCAGGATCAATATCTTTAGATCGCCGTTAGTCGTCGCTTAGGGTGATCATGGACTGTCAGTCATGATCGCCATGACGCTGTTTATGTAGGATAATAAGTTTATAGGTAATTCACTGATCTCTGACTCTATTATGCGGAGTATCTCTATGATTTATTTTAGGTCGGCAATAAAAAAAACCCCGAGCCAAAATGACTTGGGGTTAATATAAAGTGGCGGAACGGACGGGGCTCGAACCCGCGACCCCCTGCGTGACAGGCAGGTATTCTAACCAACTGAACTACCGCTCCACCGAAACTGTTTCAATACAAAATCGTATTCTTACTGATTTCTGTATTGTAACCCTCTCTTGTCAGGGAGAAGGTGTCGACCCGAAGGTCTAATTGGATGCCTGGCAGTTCCCTACTCTCGCATGGGGAGACCCCACACTACCATCGGCGCTACGGCGTTTCACTTCTGAGTTCGGCATGGGGTCAGGTGGGACCACCGCGCTATCGCCGCCAGGCAAATTCTTTATGCTCTCGTTACCGTGCAATCACACCATAACAAGCTCTGAACAAACTGAAAATTCTCTCAATACAAACGCCTCTGGCGTTGTAAGGTTAAGCCTCTCGGGTCATTAGTACTGGTTAGCTCAATGCATCACTGCACTTACACATCCAGCCTAT
>NZ_JAEE01000006.1 GCF_000518745.1 Phaseolibacter flectens ATCC 12775
TTCAAGTCTTGATACTACAAAGTTTTTTTGTGATATCAACCTTGCGAGTGCCCACACAGATTGTCTGATAAATTGTTAAAGAGCGTTGCAACTGGCTTTACAGCTCGGTTGCGAGGTGGCGTATATTACTCTTTCCACCTCAGGAGTCAATCTCTTTTTGAAGATTTTCCTCCAACCCGCACCGCAAAGTTTTCTTCACGCTACCGGCTTATTTGTTTGCTTTACTTTCAAGTCACACACCCTTTTACCAGCGCCTGTTCCCTGTCAGTGGAGGCGCAGTATAGGGATTTATTTTTCTCTGGCAAGGGTTAATTTTAAATTTTTTTTCAACCGCCTGTTTTTCAACCAAAACAGCGGCTAAACGAGTTTTTGAAGATCAACGAAGCCATATCGCCGTAAGATCGGAAGTAATGCCTGACTTTTCGGTGTATAGCCAGGGCAATAAGCAATGTGACTTGCTCTCACCACTTTTTGGGGTTGCTGCGAGGGGGTATTTTCAAGTAACCACAGCGCGCGTTTGGCGATTGCCTGCCCCGAATCTATCAAAACAGTGCCCGTTGGCAGTACTGCAGATAATTCATCAGATAGCAGTGGAAAGTGGGTACATCCCAATACAATGGTATCTGGTGGCTTAACTAACTCTAACCACGGTGCCAAGATCTGTTTTAGAACGACAGGATCCGGGGGCGTGCCTAATAATTTATCTTCCGCTAACCGAACCAAATCAGATGAACCCAACATTTCAAGCTGACAGAAAGGAGCAAACTGTCTAATGAGTTGTCTCGTGTAGTCTCGGTTAACTGTGCCTTTAGTGGCAAGGAGTCCCAGTACGCCGTTACGTGTCAAACTTGCCGCAGGTTTAATCGCAGGAACCACACCAATAACAGGAAAAATAAACTTTTCTCTCATGGCGGTTAATGCAACCGTACTCGCCGTGTTACAAGCAATAATGACCAAATCGATTGCATGATGCCGGACAATACGCTCTGTCAGGCTGACAATACGCCCGATGACATAGTGTTCACTTTTCTCACCATAAGGAAAGCCCTCATCGTCAAATACATAGATATACTGCTGATCAGGCAATAGCTTTCTCACCTCATCATAGACTGACAATCCCCCGACACCCGAATCAATCATAAGAATAGCGCCATGACTGCCTCGACTCAGATTTTCTACGGTATTTTTATCCATCTGACCTGTTTCAACCCTACTTTTCCAAACGACACGGCTGTTTTAGCCTGATTCTACCACGTAAAAACAAGCGGTATAGAGAAAGGTGATCCCGTCATGCTGTTGATCAATCCTTCGCAGATATTGTTGGCAAAAAGAAAGGATCGCGGATAAGCGAGGCTTTACATCAGCGACAGATTGCCTACAATCGCCCACAGACCTTGTAATAATCAGGACGCATTATGACCCCAGAACACTTACCTGTAGAACACTATGAGCAGCAATTAGCTGAAAAAGTGCGCCGTTTAACCACTATGATGCAGGTATTTAACGCACCGCCAATCGATGTGTTTCCCTCCCCCACCAGCCATTATCGTATGCGTGCTGAATTTAGAATTTGGCATGATGGGGACGACCTCTATCATATTATTTTCGATCAGGAAACACGACAACGTATCCGAGTTGATGCCTTCCCTGCTGCATGTCAGTTAATCAATCATATGATGCCCTTGATCATCGATGCACTCAGAGATAATCACAATTTACGTTATAAATTATTTCAAATCGACTACTTGGCGACAACGTCTGAGCAAATTGTAATCTCGTTACTTTATCATCGCCACCTAGATGACGCATGGCAAAGTGCAGCAGCCACATTACTCGAGCAGTTTAGACAAACAGGTATCAATGTCAGCTTTATTGGTCGTGCGACCAAAACCAAAATTGTATTAGGTCAAGACTACGTTGACGAGACACTGATTATTAATGAAAAGCCGATTACCTATCGACAAGTAGAAAACAGTTTTACTCAACCGAATGCGGCTATCAATACCAAGATGTTAGAATGGGCTTTATCCGTCACAGAAAATTGTCAGGGCGATTTGCTGGAACTTTACTGCGGTAATGGTAATTTTTCTATTGCATTGGCTCGAAACTTCCGTCAAGTCTTGGCAACTGAAATCGCAAAACCCTCTGTCGAATCTGCTCAATACAATATCGAGATTAACCAAGCTGAAAATGTACAAATTATTCGCATGTCAGCAGAAGAGTTTACGCAAGCGATGCGAGGTCACCGTCAATTTCATCGACTACAAGGAATTGATTTGGATAGTTATCAGTGTGATACCATCTTTGTTGATCCTCCGCGAAGTGGTCTTGACCACGAAACATTACAGTTAGTCAGAGGTTACCCCATGATACTGTATATCTCATGCAATCCAGAAACACTCTGCCAAAATTTGGAAACCTTAGCCGACACCCATACAATCAGTAAACTGGCTCTCTTTGATCAGTTTCCTTACACCCATCACATGGAGTGTGGCGTGCTACTTATCAGTAAAACACAGTGTTAATACGAATCATGTGCAGGGCAGTGTCCCGCTTTTGTTGACCACTCGCAGGTATCGTCAGGGTGAGTCAAGAGCGGTCGCTCAGCCAGAGGGATCTTCACCGATTATCAGTACGGATTTCATGGCGATCGATAGTACAGGAAAAATCACATGATTCACAACGTCATATCCTTCCATCACATCATCGATTTAGGCTCGGACAACACGCGTAAATAGCACAATAATTCGAGCCTTACCTATTCAAGCTAATCATCATGATTTGATCGTGTTATGTTCACCAACCGGGATGTTCTCGCTATTACGCCATCCTATTTATCGTCGTTATCCTCCCCACGCTATTTCAGTACGACTGCCACGATGAAACGAGGGAATTAAAAATAATCCAAACACGAGATTGCTCAGCCTCCCTCACCTAGCTACACGGTTTCATCGCTGACTTCATGTTTTAAGTAACGATAACACCGCCAGTGAACTCGCTCCGCAATTGTGCCCATTCACTGCCTCAGCTAAGGTTGAATATCTTCTCTTTCAAAATAGAAGGGTATTAGCAATCTTTGTTGAATGAGTGAGGGCGGCGACTTCTCTCATTTTTATATTTCAAGCACCGATTTTCTCAACGTGAAAGATAATCAGAGAACAACAGAGTCAACATCATGAATGAAAATACACTAATCAACCCTTAACTGATGAATAACACCATCGACAGAAGTCAACAAATCCATCCTTAGCAAAACGGTGATAAGGATTAAGGTTGATAAGCACAAAAGAATGAAAATCGTGTGTTGTGATCGTATCGGCTAGAAGAAGCGGCGAATTGAGACATCTCACCCTTTACGAGTCAATGCTTTTTAATTGAACAGAATATTGGCATTGGAACGTCGTCATTAGATTGAGCGTATGGATCTGCAGTGCGTAGCTAATGTGGGATTTATTACTAAACTAAACTAGCTTAGTTTCTGATTGATTTTTATCGTTATTGAAAAGGGATATACCAAAAGGTCACGACCTTAGCATCGCTAACTCGACTGAGAAGAAACTCGCATGCTGACACCTCAGCTTAAGAACAAAAGTAAAAACAACAGTCACTTCATCTGCTGCTAATCATCATTGATATCGGCATTATCGTGATGCGATTAGAGTCCTTCTATCTTGGGCACGCAACCTGGATAACCGTGCTGCGAGAATTGCAGGTGTTTACATAAAAAAACGCGATTTATTTCGCTAAATTTTCATAGGTTTTGCCGACAGACGCGAGCAGTCTTTCTTGCTCACGTTTGTACCAGTAGTAAGCACCTTTGGAAATGATCCTCAATTGCAAAACCAAACGTTCTTGGAGTTGTTGGCGCTGTTCCAGCCCGACATCGAGGGCTTCCGCACCAGCACTGAATACAATGGTGACCATCGCCTCAGCTTGTGCTTCGGTAAAACTACGTGGCATGTGGTTTTCAAGCTCAAGATAATCCGCCAGCTCGGCGATAAAATGCTGAATTTCCCGAGCCACTGCAGCCCTAAATGCTGCCGACGTACCGGAGCGTTCTCTTAATAACAATCTAAATGCATTGGGGTTTTGGTCAATAAATTCCATAAAGGTAGCTACCGAGGTGCGAATAATACTGCCCCCTTTTGCAATACGTTGTCGCGCCTGACGCATTAACTGGCGCAACATTAACCCACTTTCATCCACCATGGTTAACCCCAGTTCATCGACATCCTTAAAATGACGATAAAAAGATGTCGGCGCAATGCCAGCCTGCCGGGCAACCTCGCGTAAACTCAAGCTGGTAAAGCTGCGTTCAGCACTCAGCTGACTAAACGCAGCTTCGACCAACGCTCGCCTCGTTCGCTCTTTTTGCTGCGCTCTTACACCCATGGATTCTGTTTTAATAAGCTTCATCACCACACTATAGCAAATTTTTGTCAGGGGCGTTGGGCAAAATTGTCTCATAACTGGATGAGATGTCGCCTATGTATCTTACCCATCCTTAATCGTATTCATGCCTCTGTTTACTTTTTGCACGAGTTTGGCTGGCCTCTTCTTCCCCCCTCCCCCTTCACCTGTGCTGACGCACAGAGTCATTAATGATAATTCAATTCACCCAGAGCCACATCGAAATAACCGGACTATGCGCACACTAAGGCTATGACTTTTATATTGCCTTGATATAATTTAGCAATCGGTTAAAGGAACACGAAAAATTACATTTAGTTAACATATCCATTAAGGATTTGAATCAATTCGCCCTATCTCAGGTAAAATTTACCGCAAAGATTGCGAAAAGTGCGCATAGAATTCAGATAACTTTAAATTAATGTTATTCTTGCGTTGTGAAAATGTATAAATTAAAGGACAGAGGGTATGAAACATTCTTACGATTACGATGCCATTGTCATTGGAACCGGACCCGGTGGAGAGGGAGCAGCAATGGGACTGGTCAAACAAGGAGCTCATGTCGCTGTCATTGAACGCTACCATAATATTGGTGGCGGATGTACACATTGGGGGACAATCCCCTCCAAAGCGCTTCGTCATGCAGTCAGTCGAATTATCGAATTCAATCAAAATCCGCTGTACAGCGATCATACTAAGTTATTGCGCTCCTCTTTTGCTGACATTCTCAAGCATACTGGTAGCGTTATTCAACAACAAACGAATATGCGCCAAGGTTTCTACGAGCGTAATCGTTGTGCGATGTTCCAAGGTAATGCCCGCTTTGTTGATGAGCATACCATCGAGGTTGAAGCCCATGATGGTTCAACAGAAAGACTGACGGCCAATAAATTTGTGTTGGCCTGCGGATCAAGACCTTACCATCCTGATAACGTCGATTTTAATCATCCTCGTATTTATGATTCAGATTCTATCCTTGATCTGCATCATGAGCCTGAACATGTCATTATTTATGGTGCTGGTGTCATTGGCTGTGAGTATGCGTCGATCTTCCGTGGCATGGGCGTAAAAGTCGATTTAATTAATACTCGAGACAGACTGCTGGCCTTCCTCGATCAAGAAATGTCCGATTCCTTGTCATACCATTTTTGGAACAGTGGTGTGGTAATCAGACATAATGAAGAATTTGAAAAAATCGAAGGTTACGATGATGGTGTGATTGTCCACCTAAAATCCGGCAAAAAAATGAAAGCAGACTGCATATTATTTGCGAATGGTCGGACAGGCAATAGTGATGATTTATCACTGCAAAATGCAGGACTCGACCCCGATGGCCGCGGTCTACTGAAAGTCAACAGCATGTACCAAACCGCGCAACCTCATATCTATGCAGTCGGTGATATTATCGGCTATCCAAGCTTGGCATCGGCAGCTTATGATCAAGGACGAATTGCGGCTCAAGCCATTATTAAAGGTGAAGCCACCGCGCATTTGGTTGAAGATATCCCCACAGGGATCTATACCATCCCAGAAATCAGTTCTATCGGTAAAACCGAGCAACAACTGACACAAATGAAAGTACCTTATGAAGTAGGCCGAGCGCAATTTAAACACTTAGCGCGTGCACAGATTGTTGGGATGAATATCGGTAGTCTTAAGATTTTATTTCACAGAGAAACGAAAGAGATCTTGGGGATCCATTGTTTTGGCGAGCGGGCTGCGGAGATCATCCACATTGGGCAAGCTATCATGGAGCAGAAAAACGGCGGCAATACATTGGAATATTTTGTCAATACAACCTTTAACTATCCAACGATGGCAGAGGCTTATCGCGTTGCCGCACTTAATGGTCTGAACCGCCTATTTTGATAAACTCGGTAGTTGTTTCATCTGCCCATGTATCACCTCTGCCAGTTGTTCATAGCGACTGCGTAGGGGTGAACCCGGTCGATAGATCAACGCCAACTGACGTTCAGGAACAGGATCATAACAGTCGATATAACAAACGCCATCACGTTCAGTTTCGTTGGGCACAGACAATGCAGGTAATAATGTGATCCCACTCCCCGCCGCAACCATATTTCGCAATGTCTCGAGACTGGTTGCCCGGAAATGTAAATCTTCCACAGCCCCAGCTTGAAAACAGAATCCCATAGCATGATCCCGCAGACAATGGCCATCTTCAAGCATCAGTAATTTCTCACCTGCCAACGCAGTCATGGCAATTCTCCCCTCTCCTCGCCAACGATGTGATAAAGCAACAGCAAGTTTGAGCGGTTCATTGAATAAAGGAATTTCAATAAAATTCTGTGTCTCTTTTGTTCGGGCCATGATCGCACAATCTAGCTTACCACTCTCCAGTTCAGCCAGTAATGGCAGAGTATGCCCTTCATGTAAATACATTTCCAGAGCAGGAAATGCACCATGTAAGCTGGGGATAATGTGTGGCAAGAGATAGGGGCCAACCGTAGGAATAAGTCCGATGTGAATTGGGCCGGCCATGGTGTTACCTTGATGACTGGCCATTTCCTTAAATAACTTAACCTCACGGAGGACTTTGCGCGCCTGCTCGACTAGCAACAAACCGGATTGAGTAAAAAGGACTTTGCGACTTGTTCGCTCCATTAACATCAAACCCAGCTCATCTTCAAGCTTACGGATCTGACCACTGAGTGTCGGCTGGCTGACATGACAGGCTTCTGCTGCTTTTCGAAAATGGAGATGCTCCGCAAGTGCTACCAAGTACTCTAAGTCACGAATATTCATCAGCTATCCCGAATAATGTAGGCCAACAATCGTTAAATCCGATGGTCATAATAGCAACCAACGATTAGACCTATCAAGTTGGACTCGCCATACTAAGCACATCTGGGGTAGTTATATTCAAACTGTATCGATGAGGTAGCATAATGAGCTTACAGGATAAAACCGGACAGCAGGTTCCAAAGACCACTTTCCATACTCGCCAAGGTGATAAATGGGTTGATATCACAACGGATGAGCTATTTAAAGGTAAAACCGTCATTGTTTTTTCACTACCCGGTGCGTTCACGCCGACGTGTTCATCCAGCCATTTACCACGATACAATGAATTACATGCTGTGTTTGCCTCCCATGGTGTTGACGACATCCTCTGTATTTCGGTAAATGATACTTTTGTGATGAATGCTTGGAAAGCTGATCAACATGCAGAAAAAATTCGTTTTATTCCCGATGGTAATGGCGAATTTACGCGTGGAATGGGTATGCTAGTGGAAAAAGAAGATCTCGGTTTTGGCCCACGCTCATGGCGTTATTCCATGTTGGTTCGTGATGGTAAAGTTGAAAAGATGTTTATCGAACCGAACAAACCCGGCGACCCATTTGAAGTCTCTGATGCCGACACGATGCTGAAATACTTAGCACCTGAAGCAAAACTGCAAGAATCCGTTTCTCTTATTACGAAACCGGGCTGTATGTATTGCGCCAAAGCAAAACAGTTGCTTCAGGATCGTGGGATCCAATACGAAGAAATTATTCTTGGCCAAGATGCGACTACAGTGAGTCTAAGAGCAATCAGCGGACGCACCACTGTCCCTCAAGTATTTGTCGGTGGGCGTCACATTGGTGGCAGTGATGATCTGGAAACTTGGCTTGCACAAAACTAAATTAAGCCAGATGGCTTGTCACCCAACGTTATAATGCCTCACCAGGGCAAGGGCTGCCATGATGACAGCCCTTATTTTATTGATGCAACCGTAATTTCGCCTGCTCGATTGCTTGCTTAACCTGTTCAGGTGCAACCCCACCCTTCGCATTACGTTTATCAAGACAAGATTGCAGCGCTAACTGCGGATATACATCCTCCTCGATGTGTGAGCAAAAATCCTGTAAGGTGGCTAACGGCAGTTGCTCAAGCGCACACCCCTGTTCGATGGCATGAACCACCACTTCACCCACAATATGGTGAGCTTCACGGAAGGGGATCCCTTTAGCCACCAAGTAATCGGCCAATTCCGTTGAATTGGCATAGCCCTGTTCTGCCGCTTGCTGACAACGAGGACGTTGTATCCGCAGTCCCTCTAAGACCAACTGACTTATATGCAAACAAGTAAGCCAAGTCTCCATCGCATCAAACAAGCCTTCTTTATCTTCTTGCATATCCTTGTTATAGGCGAGGGGCAAGCCCTTAAGGGTCATCATCATGCCAGCCAATGCCCCTTGGACACGGCCGCATTTGCCGCGGATCAATTCTAAGGCATCAGGATTTTTCTTTTGTGGCATCAATGATGAGCCGGATGTCACCTTATCAGATAATTCAATAAAACCTGCTTCACCTGAATTAAAGAAAATCAGATCTTCTGCAAAACGCGATAAATGCACCATCCCTATCGCTGCATTCGATAACAGTTCTAAAACATGATCACGATCTGAAACAGAATCAAGGCTATTACACGTCGCCGCAGCGAAACCGAGCCAACCTGCCAATTGCTCACGATCAATTGGATAAGCCGTACCCGCTAATGCCCCACAGCCGAGCGGGCTAGTATCAAGTCGTTTCAGACTGTCACGTAAACGGGTTTCATCTCTGGCCAACATCTCCACATAAGCCAAGCACCAATGAGCAAAAGTCACGGGCTGTGCGCGTTGTAGGTGCGTATATCCCGGCATCACGGCATCTTGATTCTCCGTCGCCGTGTCAATCAATCGGGCTTGCAGATCATGACAAGCCTGTAATAAATCACCGATAATGGCTTTACACCAGAGTTTTAAATCTGTCGCCACTTGGTCATTACGACTGCGTCCGGTATGCAGTTTTTTACCCAGATCACCAACCAAATGAATCAGTTGTCCTTCAACCCAACTGTGTATATCCTCGGCATCACTCTGTAATATTTGCTCGGGATCAGCCTGAACTTGCACTAATAGCTGTTGTAAGGCACTTTCAAGACGCTGATACTCCTCAGTGGTCAACACATTTACCGTGACCAGTGCCTTAGCCCAAGCAATCGATCCTGTAATGTCCTGTTCTGCCAGACGGTAATCGAAGCGCAGTGAGTCATTAAAGTTCTTAAAACGTTGATCGGCTGCCTGCGTAAAACGCCCACCCCAAAGTGCCATGCTACCATCCTCAATCTTGTCAGGGGATATCACGCCCTGATGACTGGAATGTCATGCCAGATCATCAGGGCGTTCACCATTATTTTTTCAATGCACGAATGCGTGATGATAATGAGTAAAGACGAATAAAGCCTTCGGCATGACGATGATCATACACCTCATCCTCACCAAAAGTCGCAAATTCCTCAGAATACAAACTGTCAGGGGATTGCTTCTGTAACGCTGTCACCTGCCCTTTATACAGTTGTAGCACAACCTCACCATTGACAGTACGCGCTAAAGACTCAGCAGACGCCTGTAATGCCTCTCGTAGCGGAGTGAACCAACGCCCATCATACACCACATACGACATTTCAAGACCAAGCTGCTCACGCCATTTGAAGCTGTCGCGGTCCAGAGTCAGCTGCTCAATGGCTCTCAGTGCTGTCACCATAATGGTACCGCCAGGCGTTTCATAGCAACCACGAGATTTCATGCCGACAAGTCGGTTTTCGACAATATCAATTCTGCCGACACCATGTCGAGCCCCCATTTGATTCAATTGTTGTAAGCACTGAAAAGGCGTCAGTGACTGTCCATTCACTGCCACCACTTGTCCATGAGCAACTTGAAGGGTGACCTGTTCTGGTTCATCAGGTGCATCAAGGGGATCGACGGTCCAAGCCCAGCAATCTTTGTTCGCTGCATTCCAAGTACTCTCAAGCACTCCACCTTCCGTTGAAATATGCCACGCATTTTCATCACGGCTATAAATTTTTTCGAGGCTGGCGGTGGTTGGAATATTACGCTGTTGTAAGTAATCCAGTAATGCCTCACGGGAACGTAAATCCCACTCTCGCCAAGGTGCAATCACGTTAAGTTGTGGTGCCAAAGCCGCATAAGTACTTTCAAAACGTACTTGATCATTGCCTTTACCCGTTGCGCCGTGGCAGAGCGCATCCGCACCGACCTGTAAGGCCAATTCAACTTGAGCCTTGGCAATGATAGGCCGTGCCATCGATGTCCCTAACAAATAGGTACCTTCATACAAAGCCCCGGTTTGTAAGACAGGATAGACATAGTGGCTGATGAATTCTTCTTTCAGATCCACCACATAACATTCTGATGCACCCGATTGGTATGCTTTTTTCTCAACCCCATCCAAATCAGCCGGATCCTGCCCAACATCAGCGACAAAGGCGATAACCTCACAGCCATAATTCTCTTTCAGCCACGGAATAATGGCGGAGGTATCCAGTCCACCAGAATAGGCCAGAACGATTTTTTTGATACTCTTTGCTTGCATACTTTTTCCTCTAATAAATTCCATGCGTTACGCTATGACCTGGGTCCCGAACCTGCCACCGTGCAGTAATTCAGACAGTTTATTGGCATCGCGCCAGCTTGCAATCGTCACTGGACGCTGTAATGTACTGGCTGCCTCTAGTGCCGCCTTCACTTTAACAACCATCCCATCAGTAATGACTCCTTGTGCAATCATCTCGTGGGCTTGAGTCACAGTGAGTTGCGGCAATTGCTTGCCTTGGCTATCTAATACCCCTTGCACATCAGAGAGAAGAACAAGCGATGCATCCAACATTGAAGCCAAGGTAATGGCCGCTTGATCCGCATTGACATTCATCAATTGCCCTGCGTCAGTCATGCCAATTGAGCTAACAACGGGTAAATACCCTGTATTAAGTAAAAGATGGAGTAAAGTGTCATCCCCCGCGCTCGCGTGTCCGACGTGGCCTAACTCAGGATCCAAATTTTTTACCCGGACCATCTGTCCATCACCGAGAAACAGTCCGATGGTTTTTAGCTGATATTTTTTGGCACAGGCCAACACCAACTTATTAGCCGTACCCGCTAACGCGCCAGTGATCACATTAATTTGGTTAGCAGGGGTCACTCTCAGTCCTTCTTTTTTCACCACCGGCAAGTGCAACTGTTGCATTAATTGATCGACCAAACAGCCGCCACCATGGACAATAATTAAGGGCCTTGATTGCTGATTAACCAAATCAGCCAAGGCTTGGCATAAATGATTAAGGGCGCTTTCGGTATCGAGGATCACCCCACCAAGCTTGATAATTAACGGCGTCGACATAGACTCCTCTCTACACAACCAATGACCGAGTTTCCGGAAGATTTAAACAGAGATTCATACACTGTACTGCTTGGGCTGCCGCGCCTTTGAGTAAATTATCCTCGGCACTCACCACAATCAAATGTGAATCTTTCATCGCAAATCCAATATCACAATACGGTAAACCCACCACCCCCTTCAAGCTAGGGATCATCGTTCCAAACCATCTGACCAAGGGCCTATCTTGGTAAGCATGTTCAAACGCGGTGTTGACTTGCTCTGGGCTCACTCCGGGTTTAACACAGCAAGTGATTGTGGCAAGGATCCCTCGGGAAAAATTCCCCAGTTGAGGGGTAAAAATCACCGGAATACCAAGGTGGTGCGCAATTTCAGGTTGATGGCGATGAGTAAATAAACCATAAGGTTGTAGGCTTACCTCACAAAAACTCGTCCCAAGGGCGGCTTTACGCCCAGCCCCACTGACACCACTGGTCGCATTAATCACTGGCCACTGATGGTCAGAAAGGAGATCCGCCTCAATCAGCGGTTTTAATCCAAGCTGTGAGGCAGTCGGATAACACCCTGGCACGGCAATCAGCTGTGCTTGCTGTAACTCTTGCCGTTTGAATTCCGCCAAGCCATAGATGGCTTTCTCCAATAGTTCAGGATGCTTATGCTCAAAACCATAATATTGCTGGTAAAAATCCGATTTATTTACACGAAAAGCCCCGGATATATCGAAAACCCGACAGCCTTGTTGCACAAAAAGCGGGACCAAATCATGGCTCACTTCATGGGCTGTCGCTAAGAAAACAAGATCAACGTGTTTCGCTAGAGCAATAGGATCGGTCAACGGCTGTAAAGGCAGGTCACAACTTCCTTTCAGCTGAGGGTAGAGATCAGATAATAATTTTCCTGCATCCGGACTTTGCGCTGACACAGTTATCGCAGTTATGTTAACGTCTGGATGGCGTTGCAGATAATTAACGAGTTCTGCCCCCGTATAGCCACTGGCTCCCACAATCAACGCATTAAGCATCTGCTCTGTTCCTTAACATCAGTTGCTGGTCTCTGTGGCTGAAAATAGTGTCTCCCCCTTCGGGCACGAGAGTATTTCACAACCCTATACCAATAGTGTATTTTTATTCACATTATCTGCATGAATATTTGTACCTGCTAATCAAGGAGTCGTCAACAATGAATCGTAAAATCCCCTCATTTATTGAGATATACCGGCAGTTGATCGCATCCTGTTCGGTTAGTGCCACAGAAAGCGGGTTAGATCAAAGTAATCACCACTTGGTGAATTTGTTGGCTGATTGGTTCAGCAAGCTGGGTTTTCATATTGAGATCCAACCCGTGCCTGAGACCCGCAATAAATATAATCTTATCGCTTCAAGCATACCGGGTGCTGGGGGCCTGCTACTCTGTGGACACACAGATACCGTCCCCTTTGATGAAGGGCGCTGGAATCAGGATCCATTTTCACTGACAGAAAAAGATCATAAATTTTACGGCTTAGGTACGGCTGATATGAAAGGTTTTTTTGCCTTTATTCTCGATGCATTACGCGATATCGATATCCATAAACTGAAAAAGCCGTTAACTATTCTAGCAACCGCAGATGAAGAAACGACTATGGCTGGCGCACGTTTTTTTACCAGCAACACCTACCTACGTCCAGATTGTGCCATTATTGGTGAACCAACCTCATTACAACCAATACGAGCACATAAAGGACACTTATCTAAAGCCATCAGAATCGAAGGACACTCAGGACACTCCAGTGATCCCAGTGCCGGCGTCAATGCCATTGAATTGATGCACGAATCAATCAATCATTTACTGGCTCTCAGAAAAAACCTACAACATCGTTACCACCATGAGAGTTTCGTCATTCCTTACCCAACAATGAATTTCGGTAGTATCAGGGGAGGAGACGCGCCAAATAGGATTTGTGCTTGTTGTGAGCTACACATGGATATCCGTCCTCTGCCAGGGTTATCACTGCAATCGTTGCATGAATTGTTGTTAGGTGCACTAGCGCCTATCAGTGAGCGCTGGCCGGGCCGTTTATCGATTATGGATCTGCATCCCCCAATACCTGGGTATGAGTGCGACACCTCACATCCTTTTATTCAATCAATTGAAAAAATCCTCAATAAAAGCACAAGCGTGGTTAATTACTGTACAGAAGCGCCTTTTATTCAACAACTTTGCCCCACATTAGTCCTAGGGCCAGGATCAATTGAACAAGCTCATCAACCTAATGAATACCTAGAAAGTCGATTTATTAATCCTACATTGACTTTACTAAAACAGCTTATTAGTCATTATTGTAACCAAAATCCCTAGCTTAAAAAGGTAGGCCACATCCTGCATTATTTTTATTACAAATTACTTTATTAGTAATCATCTCTTATTCTAACTACCTCCTCAGTAACCTAATATAATTATATTAGGTTACTTTTTTAATTTAGGCATAATACAATACCTCCTCCATTAATTAAATCACCGTGATAAATAATAACAAAATAAAATTAATTGCATGAAGTTTTTTATTCTTATTTATTAAGAAGCAACCAAAAAAGAACACTTTAAATCAAAATTTCACAAAAATTTCTTGCATAAATTTTTCAAATGAAGAAAATACGGACGACTGAGAGTCATTCTGTTCGGCTTAGCAATAAATCATACCCATTGACTAATAGGCTTACGACCAGAAAATTTTTTTCGGATGAAGATGACATTCATTAAATCATACAGCGTATAATTTAATATCGTTATAGTTTACCCATTTAAGCTCTCATTAAGAGTCATGAATGTAAAAATAAAGTTAAAAACGATTTAGCATACTCTCATGCTAAAATAATCAGCATGAGCATTTTATTAAAATAATAATAATTCCAAAACGATCAGCACGGCCTTTGCATCAATTTATCACCTAGGAAAGAATGAAATGAAAAATTCACAATATAATAATAAAAACAATCCTCTCTCATTCAAGAAAAATAAACTGGTTGCTCTATTTTTACTCCCATTATTCACTCATGCTGCCGATGAGAAAAAGCTTGTTCAGCATAATAACCGCTTTGAAATAAAATTAAATAAATCGAAAATAATCTATCAAGAAGAATTTGGTTCTCAGGGAACATCAGTTGACGTAAGCAACATGGGAAAGAAAACCATGCTTTTAAAATCAGGTACCCTGACAGAAGATAAAAAAAGCAGAGGCCCTTATATTATCGCACCACCTTTATTGTTACTCAACCCAGGTGAACATGCTTCCCTGTCAATAAATTTAATTAAGAATAAGTTCAATAATAATCAGGAACAGATGAACTGGGCCTGTTTTACAGCTTTACCACCGAAAAATATCATAAACAATGATAATGATAAAAAAAATATTAATTTGGATATTAACTTATCAATAAATACCTGCATTAAAATTATCTATCGCCCAAAAAGTGTTGCTAGCCCGATGAAAATTGACAGCTCTTCGATCAGTTGGAAATATAAAAATGGTGAAATTACAGCACTAAATAATACACCGTATTATATTCCTTTTAGCAAGATAAAAGGCGGAGGTAACGAGTTGAATAGTATTGTGGGTTATGTCTCACCACATCAAAGCATCACAATGAAAGCACCGAGTAACCTGCTAGGCAAACCGATTGAATGGCAATCTTATGATGATTTTGGTTCAGTTATTGGCCCATTTTCTAGTCAAATAAATTGATATCAATGAGATATGAAAGGCTGTGTTAGTAAATATTTTTATGTTTATATTCTAATTATTACTTGCACAAATAATACCTTAAGGGCTGAGAAATATGATTTTGACACATCATTGTTAGGTGATGACGCGAGTAATGTTGATTTATCTGCATTTAATAATGGACTACAGCAGCCTGGTAAATATAACGTCGACATCATGATAAACAAAAAAATTGTCGATAATGCGGATATCAACTTCAGTATAAAAAAAGATCAGCAAGGAGAGGCGTTTTTATCACCTTGCCTCACAATAAAACAACTGAAAACGTGGAATATAAAAACAGATAATTTCAGCAATTTAGTCAATCAGGAGAACAACCCCGACCAATGTGTTGATTTATTTAAGATAACCTCGATAAAACCGGAACTTAAGCTCGGTGAACATAAACTATTGTTAACCATTCCTCAAGCGGCTATTAATGAGGTTATCGGAAACTTAGCGCCCGTTTCGCTTTGGGATGATGGGATTACTGCATTGAGAATGAATTATAGCTATAGACTCAGTAAACCCATTAAAAGCCTGAATGGTAATAAATTTAGTTCTAATTTTTTACAATTGACACCGGGTTTTAATACGGGTCCTTGGCGGGTACGTAATGTAATGAATTGGTCTAAATCAGGTCAATCACCAGCAAAGTGGCAATATCAGTATACTTACGCAGAGCGCGGTATTACGCCTTGGAAAAGTCGGATAAGACTAGGACAACTAAATACCGAGAGTGAGGTCTTTGGCACAACACCCTTTACCGGTGTGCAGCTTGCAACAGATGAAGATGTGATCCCTGAGGTAATGCGTATTTTTACACCAGCCATCACCGGTGTGGTTGATAGTCATGCACAGATAGAAGTCAGGCAGAATGGCTATCTTATTTATACTACCTATGCGGAACCAGGTCCATTTTCTATTAATAATTTAAAAAACCTAGGCAGTCAAGGATTACTGGAAGTCACAATACGAGAAGATAATGGTAAAATCCGTAAATATATGGTGCCATGGCAATCTCCCGCTTTGGCTTTGCATCAAGGTTATATGAAATACTATTTGATGGCTGGTAAATATCGACCATCAGCGCGTAATATACAAAATGCAAATATCATGATGGGCACTATCATGTACGGTTTTGCCAACAATATTACCGGTTATGCTGGCGTGCAGCATGCTGATCATTATCGCTCATTCACAGCAGGAATAGGAAAATCGTTAGGTTATTTAGGTAGTGTGTCACTGGATTCAACAAGTTCACAAGCGACGCTGCCTTATATGAATAAGAAGCAAGGATTACAGTGGCGGCTACGTTATAGTAATGCAATAAATGAAACTGGCAGTACATTATCTGTTACCCAAACTCAAAACAGTAAACAAGATTTTTTAGATCTTAACACCGCACTGAGTTACTGGATGAAAAATAATTTACACAATGCATTGCCTTTCAACCAAGATACGCGATCAACGACTTATCTTACGTTATCGCAATCCGCTGGCTGGTTAGGATTCATTAATTTAAATGCTTCGAGAACGCGTTATTACCATCCAGGCTCAAGTTTAAGTTATGGTTTTGGATGGTCAAAGAATATATTTAATGCTGCAATTAATTTTAACTGGTCAAGGAATATTAGCCTTACTCCACACACCAAAAGTGTTATGGAAAATCAATTTGAGCTGATGATATCAATACCACTGACTGTAGGTGCAAATGACAAGACACTACAATGGAGCATGGCTAAAAATGGGAATAGTGCACAGACACAACAAATCGACCTCAGTGGTAGCGCATTCAATAATGCAGTCGCTTGGCAGATTTCACAACAGTATGATAATGGAGAAATAAATAAAAATTATTTACGCTCGTTTTATTCTAGCTGGCAAACTCCTTTTACAAGCATGAGCGCAAATTACTCAGAAACTAAACACAGTTCACGGATCACAGCGACTGCGAATGGTGGTCTAGTATTGCATCGTCATGGATTAACACTAGGCAGAATATTGTCTGATACGGTGGCTATTGCAGCCGCACCGGGTGCCTATAATACGCCAATTATTGGTGGCAGTAGCGGGAAGACTGATTTCCGCGGCTATGGAATAGTGAATTACTTATCTACTTATAAGAATAATGAAATCGGCTTGGATGTTACTCGTTTACCTGCAAATGTTCAATTAGTAAATAATAGGGGTAAACGTTTAGTGCCAACACAAGGTGCAATCTTGCAAGCAAGATTTAATACTGTCAGTGGTGTTAAAGCCCTAGTTTTTATTACAGATCCACAAGGCCACATATTACCTTTTGGTACAACTGTCAGCCTAAAAAGTAATGGTACTATCAACGCATATATGGATGATGATGGCGAAGTTTATTTATCTGGATTACCTAATGAAGGGGATTTAATTGCATTATATGGTGATAATCAATGTATTGCACATTATGTCATTCCAGAAAAAAAAGCTGACATTTACCAAATAAAAGCTATCTGTGTGGAAGATAAAGATGATAATATACAAAAATAGAATAAGAAAATTAGTCTTCACTATCTTAACTTTAATAACAGCATCTGTTTTTGCTGAGGACCCCACCGTTATACTTGACGGAAAGCGGGATTTCACTATTGATGACGTTGCAGAAAATACAATTTTAAATGAAGGAACTATCTTTTATCCCTTTCCTCATCAGGGATTTAGTATTAAATTAGAGGCTCAGCCCGTTATTGAATTCCCAGGAACCTATATCCTCACAGGAATAAATAACCATAATAATAAAATACAAGTTAGATTAGAGGGTAATGGCTGGAGACCTGATATTAGCAACCCAAGTATCATGACTTTAACCAGTCAAGAACAAAGTGTTAAATTTAAAATAGTTTTAAGCAAAAACACCAAAATACCTATGGATAAATTTAATTTCAATATTAAAGCAATCGCAATAACTCAGTAATTAGCTTTTAGCTCAAATTAATAAAATTGAGCTAAAAACTCCTTTATGGAGTTAAAACCGTCATCCAATGGAATGACAACTTTTATTAAAAATGGAAATTTAAAATGAAGAAAATATTAATTGCAACTGCCTTGGCTTCTGCGTTTTCTAGTTATATGGCTCTCGCAGATGATGCAGCAGCGCCAACAACTGACACTTCAGGTAAATTTGTTTTAACCAAAGTTTGGACCAACACTGTCTCATTTTCTAAACCGATGGCTGTAGCAGGTGAAGTCAACACTGAAGGTAAAGGACCTGGTGCGTATAACACTGATCAGAAAGATGTCAATTTAGTTTCAGGCATGCTAACTTCTGAAAACGGTACTGTCTATGTATCTGCGCCGAGTGATGCACTAAATTATAATACCTCTGACAAAAGTTGGTTTGTTGGTATTCCAATTATTGGAGTAGGCGGACATCCTACCCGTTATGAACATCAAATTAAAGTTGGTTTTACCAGTGTTGGTGAGAGTGTCGCTGGGCGTCAAATCTATACTAATGTTCCTTCTTACCCAGTTAGCGATACTGGTCTATTCTTTGTACAAGCAAAAGATTTATCTAATGCACTACCTGGTGCCAACTATACCATCAACGTTGCCTCTGCAGTTTGGGTAAACAACTAAGTCATATCATTTAACTAGATAAACTTGGTAAAGCAGGTCTGTATAACTCTATACAGCCTGCTTTTTTGGTTAACATGGCCTTGTTATTATTGCCTGCTTGTTCTTGTCTTAACTCTACATTTTTTTCAAAGCTTACTCTCACCATAGTAAGAATAGACAAGAATTGCTCTAGGATCAGCCGACCCTATGTTCTTGAGCCGACACAGGATAACCTCACCTTCGCCCTCAGTTTGACGTTAAAAACAACAAAAATATAACAAAACAACGTGACAGAACCTCCAAAAATACGGATATTCATAGTGACAGCTTGCTCAAGATCCAATCAGCCCTGCGTCAGACTATTATCCAAAAGGAGAGCTCTAGCCTATGAACCTGAATTATTCGGCAATGCGTAATAATGTCAGTATGCTTGGTACCTTATTAGGTGAAACTATTGAGCAGGCAGCGGGGACAGCCATACTCGAACGCGTTGAATTAATCCGTAAACTGTCTAAATCATCACGAGCAGGCTGTGAAGCGAGTAGAGAACAATTACTCACCATTTTACAAAATTTATCCAGTGAAGAACTCCTGCCTGTTGCTCGGGCATTTAGCCAGTTTCTCAATTTGGCGAATGTTGCAGAACAATACCAAACCATCTCCCCTCATGCTACTGGCAGCAGACACCCCGAGTTATTACAACAGAGTTTGCTGAAGCTGAAAACACAGCATGGTGTCAATGCAACGACCCTCAATCAAGCACTCCGCTCACTGTCGCTCGATTTGGTTCTGACCGCACATCCGACGGAGATCACCCGTAGAACCTTGATCCATAAACTGGTTGAAGTGAATCACTGCTTAAAGCAGTTAGATCATGATGATCTTTCCGACTATGACCGTCACAACTTATTGCGCCGATTAAGACAACTCTTAGCCCAAGCTTGGTATACCGATGAAATCCGCCAGCATCGCCCCTCACCGGTAGATGAAGCAAAATGGGGATTCGCAGTGATTGAGAACAGCCTATGGGAAGCGGTGCCTCTTTTTGTACGTGATTTACATGAGCAAGTAAAAACTGAATTTGACCTGACTTTACCTTTGGATTTTGTGCCTGTGCAATTTACCTCTTGGATGGGGGGCGATCGCGATGGTAATCCGAATGTGACGGCCGCCATCACTGAAAAAGTCTTACTGTTAAGTCGTTGGAAAGCGGCTGATTTGTTATTGAAAGATATCAATGTATTAATTTCAGAACTCTCCATGTCTGCCTGCACGATCGAAGTCAAGCAACTGATTGAAGAGCCAATCAGTCATGAGCCTTATCGCCAGGTACTCAAAGGACTTCGCCAGCAATTGACTGAAATACGATGTTTTATTGAACATACACTACAAAAACAACCTTATCCCGTTCGCCCTCCCACACTGACCGATGTGCAACAATTATGGATGCCACTGTACAATATTTATCAATCGCTATGTCAATGTGGAATGAAAGTCATCGCCAACGGATCATTGCTTGATACACTGATCAGAATAAAATGCTTTGGTTTGACCTTAGTCAAACTGGATATTCGCCAAGAAAGCATTCGCCATACTGAAACCCTCTCTGCCATTACCCTTCACTTGGGTCTCGGTGATTATCAGCAGTGGCCTGAAGAAGATAAACAAGCCTTTCTTTTTAACGAACTCAGTAACCCAAGACCCTTATTGCCCGCTTCATTGCACGCCTCGCCTGAGGTACAAGAAGTGTTAGAGACATGTCGAGTGATCGCAAAAACACAACAAGGGGCGATCTCATCGTACATTATTTCCATGGCACATTATCCCTCTGATGTGTTAGCCGTTCATTTGTTACTGAAAGAAGCGGGACTCACTTACACCATACCGATTGTGCCCTTATTTGAGACCTTAGATGATCTGAATAATGCCAGTCAAGTCATGAAATTGCTGGTATCAAATCGTCAGTACCGTGAATTGATCGGTCACCGCCAGATGGTGATGATTGGTTATTCTGATTCAGCTAAAGATGCTGGTGTGATGGCAGCCAGCTGGGCACAATATCAAGCACAAGAAGCCTTGATCCAAGTCTGTAAACACGCAGAAGTCGCCTTGACATTATTTCATGGTCGGGGCGGCTCCATTGGTCGTGGTGGTGCCCCTGCTCATGCCGCCTTATTGTCCCAGCCGCCTGGCAGCCTACAAGGTGGATTACGGGTGACCGAGCAGGGTGAAATGATCCGATTTAAATATGGCTTACCTGAGGTTGCTGTCACTAGCCTATCCCTTTATACCAGTGCCATCTTGGAAGCCAACCTCTTGCCCCCGCCCGAGCCACGATCAGAATGGCGAGATGTTATGCAGCAACTGTCAGCTGATGCCTGCGCGGTATATCGCCGTTACGTGCGTGAACATGCTGATTTTGTAGACTACTTTCGTTCAGCAACCCCGGAGCAGGAGCTGAGTCAACTGCCATTAGGCTCTCGCCCTGCCAAACGTCGCCCTGCAGGCGGAATTGAATCATTACGCGCGATCCCTTGGATCTTCGCTTGGACCCAGAATCGATTAATGTTACCCGCTTGGTTAGGAGCAGGTGCAGCATTGCACTCAGTCATTCAGCGTGGACAACAAGATATTCTTGAGAAGATGTGCAAAGAGTGGCCCTTTTTTGCCACCCGTATTGGTATGCTAGAAATGGTTTTTGCTAAAGCCGATCTCTGGCTGGCAGAATACTATGATCAGCGCCTTGTGGCTAAAAATTTATGGCCTCTTGGCCAACAATTACGCCAGCAGCTAAGTGACGACATTCAGACTGTGTTAGCAATATCCAATGATAAACACTTGATGGCGGATCATCCTTGGATCGCGGAATCGATTGCATTGCGTAATATCTATACGGATCCATTGCATGTACTGCAGGTTGAATTATTATATCGCGCTAGGCAAGCGGAAAGACAAGGCCAAAAAACGCAGCCATTGATTGAACAGGCATTGATGGTCACCATGACTGGTATTGCTGCTGGCATGCGTAACACTGGCTAGTCCCTCACTGATATCCCTTCATGACAAGGTCGCGACTGAGCTGCAATATCAGCTCAGGCTGCGATCTACCAGGTACGGTTATAAATAAGGATGAGTCTATCTCGTGACATCACCATTGATTATCAGCGCATGATCTGACTTTACCTGAGACCTTTTGCGCCCAACGACCTGTAAATAAGGTCATTCCCGCGAAATACCGGTTGTTCTTTATCTGCTTAGGCGATCAGGCCGCTAAGATCGGCGCAGGTCGAACGCCCAAGGTGTGACAGATAGCATAACTCATTTCTGCACGATTCAACGTATAAAAATGAAAATCTTTAACCCCTTCACGAGAGAGGATCTTGACCATGTCCATCGCTATGTTAGCCCCCACCAGCTTTCGAGTATCAGGGTCATTATCCAGTCCAGCAAACTGATTATCGATCCAGCTCGGAACCCGGACATTGGTCAAGGTTGCAAAACGTTTTAACTGCTTATAATTACTTATTGGTAATATTCCCGGGATGATTTCCACATCAATGCCCGCCGCCGCACAACGGTCACGAAAACGAAGATAACTTTCTACATCAAAAAAGAATTGTGTGATCGCCCGATTAGCGCCCGCCTCAATTTTGCGTTTTAACGCAATAAGATCCGCTTGGGCACTTTTCGCCTCAGGATGGACTTCTGGATACGCCGCAACTGAAATATCAAACTCTGCCACCTCTCTCAATAAGCTAACTAAATCGGCTGCATACATCGTTGGTTGACTGTGAGCATCAGGCAAATCCCCCCGTAATGCCACAATATGCCGTATATTGTTGTTCCAATAATCCTGAGCAATGGCTTTCAGTTCCGAACGACTGGCATCAATGCAAGTCAGATGGGGTACAGCTGCTAGCCCTGTCCGCTCGTGGATGGCCTTAATAATACTGTGAGTTCTATCGCGTTCACCTGAATTCGCCCCATAAGTCACTGACACAAATTTTGGCTTCAAGCTGCTTAAACGTTCAATCGAGCGCCAGAGAAGATCTTCCATATCCTCGGTTTTTGGTGGGAAAAACTCAAAAGAAACATTAATTCGGCCCGTTAACTCTGCCAAGCTTTGGTTCAGCGCTTCGTGCTGATTAGCATGAAAAAAACTCATTGCGATACCCCTTCTATTGACCCATTGCTGGTGGAGATCTACACGTTTAGACGTCCAGACGTTTAAGTTGCCAAAAAAAGCAAACCGGGTCAATTGAATAATAAGCACGCAAAGATGATAAAATTTCATCTAACCAAAGTGATGACGGAGATCATTGTGGTATCACGTAATAAAAAAGGCAGGAAAGAAAAAGAGCAGCACGCCGATCACCTCCGTGATCGGCGATAAGGGCCAATGCCATCGGTTACAAGAGTTGTGATAAATGATTGAGATCAGATTGGATCGCCCCTGCGGTCACATCACGCCCCGCGCCAGGGCCTCGAATCACCAGAGGATTATCGCGATACCATCGACTTTCCACCGCAAACACATTATCGCAAGGCAACAGTGCCGCCAGCGGGTGATCCGTTCGCAATGCTTCCACACCCACTCTCGCCTTGCCATTGGCATTAAATCTGGCAACGTAGCGCAAGACTAGCCCCATTTCTTGAGCGGCTTCAAAGCGCTGTTGCATCTGCTGATCTAATTCAGCTCCGTTTTCAAAGAAATATTCGAGGGAGTGCTGCCGACAATGTTCTGGTACCAGTGATTCAACCCTGACCTGATGGGGCTCGATATCGTAGCCAGCTTCACGAGCCAAAATTACCAATTTCCGCATCACATCCTTGCCAGAAAGGTCATCTCGGGGATCGGGTTCAGTCAGTCCCTGCTGCCAAGCCTGTTCTACTAATTCAGTGAATGGCGTGCTGCCGTTATATTGTAAAAAGAGCCATGACAGGGTGCCAGAAAAAATACCACTGATCGCTAAGATCTCATCACCGGACTGGCGTAAATCTTTTACCGTATAATTGATCGGTAACCCCGCACCCACAGTGGCATTATAGAGCCAGTGACGGCCCGTTCTAGCAAAGGCATCACGAATTTGCCGCCAGTAAAAACTCTCTGCTGCGCCTGCAACTTTATTCGCACTGATCACATGGAAACCATAACTGGCAAAATCCAGATATTGTTCAGCCATGCTTTGACTAGCAGTCACATCTAAAATCACCAAGTCATCATAGGGGTGTTCACGCATCCATAAAAACACCGACTCCTGCTCTCGTAATTCAGCTTCCTCATCGAAATTACCCAGTACCCGACTGGCATTTAACCCCTGATAACTGAGCATACTGCGTTGGCTATCGACAACCCCTGCCAAGATAAACTCAAAACCACGACGCGCAGAGAGGTTTTGCTGTTCACGGGCAAATAATTCAAGCCAACGAGAACCAATATTTCCTTTACCAAACAGCATTAATCCAACTTGTTTTGCTGCTCGGAACAAAGACTGATGCAAGCCCTGCATTAAAGTTGAAGTGACCGTTTTCCGTAAAACCGCAACCATACTGATCTGTTCATCCGATTGCCAAACAAACTCCAACGGCTGATCTGCAATTTGCTGCCAGAAGCGATGACAATGTAAAGGATTACGGGTGACACCGGCCCCCACTATTGCGACCAAAACAAGCCCATCACGCACATGGATGGTCACTGGCAATCCTGAGGCTTTAATGACATCCACCGCACTCGACACTAATTCGTCGGTATAGCAAAGCTGTAACAAATGGCGATCTTTATGGCTGCCAATGGCCAACGGACGCACTTGATGGCGCGCGAGAAATTGTTCGAGCTCTTGCTGTAAACTCTTGACGTTCTGTTCCGTGGGAATACTGATTTCAATCAAACACACTGAATCATGGCTGGTCACAATTTTTGCGCCCGTACCAGAGGCCAGTACCCTTTCAATATGGGTTGACCCTGATTCCGGCTGGTAACTGCAACGTAATGTCAAATGAATTTCACTGCCTGCGACGGGCTGTAAGGTACGGGTGTGCAATACCGGGGCAGCCAGCCTTGCTAACTCACTGGCTTCATCAAGACGTAATAAAGGCAATAAGCAAGCATCTTCAACTTTGCGCGGATCGGCACTGTAAACACCGGCGACATCACTCCAAATGGTGACTTGGCTTACCCCCGCCAATGCCCCAATTTGGGTAGCTGAATAATCAGAGCCATTACGCCCGAGTAGTACCGTTTCCCCAGCCTGATTACGGGCGATAAAACCAGTAATGACTTGCCGCTTTCCTTCATTACGTTGCAAGATCGCCTCAAGCAGGGGCTTTGACTGTTTTTCATCGACCTCAGGCTGGGCAGATCGCTCTGCACGTAAACAATCCCGCGCATCAATACAACACGCTGGCATTCCCTTCTGGATTAAAACCTCTGTCATCAATCTTGCCGACCATAACTCACCAAAGCCGACCACTTGTGCATAAATCACATCACTACTGCCGCTATCCAATAAATGGGCAATCAGTTCGAGATCTTGGACTAAGTGAGCTAATAAGATCTTGGCTGACTCAGCAGAGAGTAAACTGGTGATAAGCTCAGTTTGATAACGACGTAATTGTTGCTGGATTTGAAAAGCCGCCAATTTGTCGCGTTGACTGGTTTGATACCAACTAATTAATTGATTCGTGGTACTGCCTGCGGCAGAAACCACCATCAAGTCAGTTGCATGACTATACTGAGCCATAATGTCAGCCACCCGCAGGTAGCATCCACGGTCAGCCAAGCTGCTGCCACCAAATTTATGCAATTGCTTACCACGGGAACCCATTACATCTGAACTGATTGTCATTATTACCTCTTGCTCGCCTGACTGAATGCCTGATCCAAGTCAGCGACTAAATCTTGATCATCTTCAATACCGGCTGAAATACGAAACAGACTTTCCGAGATACCCGCTTGGGCTCGTCCTTCGGCTGACATCCCGGCATGAGTCATAGTCGCAGTATGTGAGATCAGGCTTTCCACACCGCCCAATGATTCCGCCAGTGTAAACACTGTCAGGCTACTCAGAAACCGTTTAATGACGGTGTGATCACCGTCTAATTCAAAACTGAGCATAGCACCAAATCCTCTCTGCTGCTTTTTGGCGATGTCATGCCCCGGGTTATCCGCTAAAGAAGGATGATACACTTTTTTAACTAAAGGTTGTTGTTGCAAATAATTAACGATCGCCAATGCATTCTGTTGCGCAGCTTTTATTCGTAAATTGAGCGTTCTGATCCCACGTAATAACAGGTAACTGTCAAATGCCGCACCAGTAAGTCCTAAGTTATTGGCCCACCACGCCAGTTCCGATACCCATGCAGAGTCTCGTGCTATCACCGCCCCCGCAACCACATCAGAGTGACCATTGAGGTATTTCGTGCAAGAGTGAACCACCAAATCGGCTCCCCATTGCAACGGATTTTGTAAGATAGGACTCAGGAACGTATTATCAACCACCACTTTGGCTCCCACACGATGGGATGCTTGACTGATCGCTTCAATATCGACAACACGTAATAATGGGTTACTGGGCGTTTCAATCAATACCAACGCGGGGTGTTCAGCTAAGGCTTGCTGCAAAGCAACCTGATCGCCCTGATCAACAAATTTGACCCGAAAAGCCCCTCTTTTGTGTAAGCTTTCAAACAGACGATAGCTGCCACCATAACAATCATGGGGAGCAATCAGTAAATCACCGGGTTTGAGGAAGACCGTAATCACTAATAATATTGCCGACATCCCAGTGTTAGTCATCACAGCACCGGCTCCTCCTTCAAGCTCTGCAAGCGCGCGCTGTACCACATCCCGACTGGGATTGCCGCGCCTTGAATAGTCATGAGCCCTGGGTTGATTAAAATCGGCAAAATTATAGGTGCTGGATAAATGGATCGGTGGCACCACACAACCGTATTGTTGATCTTCATTTAAACCACTACGGACCGCGATTGTCGCCTGTTTTGCTGTCATGGAGAGTCACCACTCTGTTACAGATAATTTGAACACAGAATAACACCTCGAAAATAGACGTCAATACATCTAGACATCCAAATCTCTTTGCGTGTAGATTGTGATAGTTGGCGATAAAGGTTAAAATAGAGTAGATCATCGTTGAGTGACTGTAATTGAATGACCACCATTGCCCAACCGGTGGTCTACGCCCGACGCAACACCCCCCTGTTTAATAGCAAGCAAAGGGTAATGATGAACAGTAAACAATAAATAATTAAGGTACGCTATGGCTGAGTGGAATGCCGAATATATCAGCCCCTATGCTGAACATGGCAAAAAGAATGAGCAGGTCAAGAAAATTACCGTTTCAATCCCACTGAAGGTGTTGAAAATTTTGACAGATGAAAGAACACGTCGGCAGGTAAATAATTTACGGCATGCGACTAACAGTGAATTATTATGTGAAGCTTTTTTACATGCCTTCACAGGGCAGCCTTTGCCTGATGATCAGGATCTGCGCAAAGAACGCCATGATGAAATACCGGAAACGGCCAAAGCGATCATGCGTGAACAGGGTATCGATCCAGAAACGTGGAAGTATTAATCTCCAACAACAAAAAGCCCAGCACATGGCTGGGCTTTTTTCAACCGGACCGCGGGTCCGACTGCTAAAAACTTATTTTGAACTTGGGATGCTGAAACGCTTGTTGAAACGATCAACACGACCACCAGTATCAACAACACGTTGTTTACCCGTATAGAAAGGGTGGCACTTACCGCATACGTCCAAGTTCAGCGTATGATCAAGTGTAGAACGTGTATTAATCACATTACCGCAAGAACAAGTAATGGTGACTTCTTTGTACTCAGGATGAATACCTTTTTTCATGGAAAACCTCGATAGAAGTCCGCGTCGCTCTCCGCACCAGATACAGGATCCGCACGGCACCACACGTGATTAAATAAAATAGTGTTACCCTGTAATTAACTTAATATGATTCAGGGCAACACAGTATAACGAACAATTCCGTACTGATGCAAATTATTCACGGTTTGCGCCACCCGTTAGGCAGTGTAAACTACACGCTTTGACAAGAAATTCGGAGCCTATCATGTCAGTCATTCGGGTTGCCTTACCGGTACCCCTGCCCAAACTTTTTGACTACCGGTCAGCAAAGGGCCCCCTGCCTGTCATTGGTGCCAGAGTGCGGGTGCCCTTTGGCCATCGACAACTTATCGGTATCGTGACTGAACTGACGCAGACCAGTGACTACCCCGAATCACAGTTAAAAATGCTTAACGGCACGATTGATACTCAGTCCATTTTTGATCCTAGTCTCTGGCAACTCTTGCAGTGGGCCGCCAGCTATTACCATTATCCACTCGGCGAGGTGCTGTTTCAGGCCTTACCTGCTCGCTTACGGCAAGGGCATCCCGCCGAATTTTCACTCTCTCTCGACTATTACCTCACAGAGCGTGGCAAGCAGCAGGATCCTGAACAGCTTAAACGCGCAATACGTCAACAACAAGCCTTACAGATCCTCAAACAGGGGCCCGTTAATCAGCAACAACTCAGTGAACACGGTTTACAGCGATCAGTACTGAAGATTTTGCAACAAAAAGGCTGGTGTGAGTTGCGGCAAAGCCAAACACAGTACCCAGATTGGCGGTCTGATTTTACAACGCAAGGTGAACGTTTTCGATTAAATCAGCAACAAGCTACCGCCATTGCTGCAATCAATAGTGACAAGACAGGCTTTACAAGTTGGCTCCTTGCCGGTATCACAGGCTCGGGAAAAACAGAAGTGTATCTCTCAGTCATCGAAAATGTGATCGCAGCTGGTAAACAAGCCTTGGTGCTGGTGCCGGAAATCGGGCTCACCCCACAAACCATTGCTCGTTTCAAACAACGCTTCCACGCACCAATTGATGTCCTGCATTCAGGCCTCAATGACACAGAACGGTTAAATGTTTGGTTACGTGCCCGAAATGGGCATACGGCCATTATTATTGGGACCCGTTCCGCGCTGTTTACGCCCATGGCCAGACCCGGCATCATCATTATTGATGAAGAACACGATGCCTCCTATAAACAACAAGACAGTTGGCGTTACCATGCGAGGGACATGGCAGTATTGCGTGCCCAAATTCAAAACATCCCCATAGTGCTTGGATCAGCCACCCCTGCATTGGAAAGTCTGCATAATGTCAGTCTAGGTAAATATCGACAACTGACACTCAATCATCGTGCTGGAAATGCCCAGCTGGCCAGACAGACTTTATTAGACCTAAAATCTGTTCGTGTACAAGCAGGGATCTCTGTCGCGTTACAACAAAAAATGCAGCAACATCTACAGGCCAATAACCAAGTTTTATTGTTCTTAAATCGCCGGGGTTATGCTCCCGCCCTACTCTGTCATGACTGTGGCTGGCTGGCCGAATGCGATCGCTGTGAGCGCTATTTTACTTATCATCAGCACCACCGATCCCTACGCTGTCATCATTGTGACAGACAGCGCCCCATCCCCCATTACTGTCCTGATTGCGGTTCCAGCCATTTAATGCCCCTCGGTACAGGTACTGAACAACTGGAAGAACAGATAAATGCGCTCTTTCCTGATGTGCCCGTCACACGGATCGATCGCGATACCACCAGTAAAAAAGGAGCGCTTGAGCAACATCTCGAACAAATTCATTTGGGTGGTAAACGGATTTTAGTCGGGACACAAATGCTCGCTAAAGGTCATCATTTTTCTGATGTCACTCTTGTTTGTTTACTGGAGGTCGATGCAGCGCTATTTTCGGCAGATTTTCGTGCCGCTGAACGTTTTGCACAACTGTATACTCAAGTTGCAGGGCGAGCTGGCCGAGCAGAGAAACAAGGGGAAGTCGTTTTACAAACACACCATCCAGAACACCCCTTGCTACAAACCTTAATCTATGAAGGATACTTTGCTTTTGCCCACCAAGCGCTCGCAGACAGAAAAAATATGCAGCTGCCGCCTTATACACAATTAGCATTATTACGGGCAGAATCTCAAAATAGCGAGCAGGTGCAGCGTTTCCTGAGTCATTTTCGCCAACATATTGAGACTTGGCAGCACAGTGATCCGGCCTTCGTATTACTCGGCCCCATCCCCTGCTTACATAATAAACGTAATGGCCGTTGGCGCTGGCAATTAGTGATGCAGCATGATTCACGACAAAAGTTACAGCAAATCCTCACACACACTTTACCCTTTATCCAGCACATTGATGCACGTCATCAGGTTCGCTATAGCCTTGATATTGATCCCACAGAAACCTAAATCCGAAAAACCCTGTGAACAAAATCCAAAAATTGACGGTGAAATCGCCTGCACGCGCTTTATCTTGTTAATCTATTGGTATACCAGCACCTCCTCATGATTAATCACGCCCATGGCGGTGCTTATCGCGGCAAGGCGTTAAAGGAGTAGCTATTTTGAAAAATATCATACGAACTCACACCGCGACCATGAAAGATGTCGCTCTGCGCGCGGGCGTATCAACCGCAACCGTCTCTCGTGTACTAGCCAATTCAGGAAAAGTTTCCAGCCATACCCGAAAAAAAGTTGAGCAAGCCTCTAAAGCAATGGGTTATTGCCCTTCCTGCCTGAATAGAAATGCCGTCAATGGACGCAGTCTAAACCTTGTGACGATTATTCCAGATATGAGCAGTCCTTACTTTAGTAAAACGATTGAAGGTATCAGTGCGACTGCTGCTGAACTTAACCATCAAATGGTCTTTATTAATGCCGCCTTTCAACAGAATCTCTCGTTCCAACCGATATTGTCATCCCCGCGCAAAGCCGATGGCTATATCTTAACAGGGACAGTGCATCATCTGGGAATACGCCATTCATTAAATAAAATCGTGCCAATGGTCATCGCCAATGATTTAAGTTCTGCAATTCATTGCCCAGCTATCAGTATTGATAATTTAACCGCCGCTTACCATGCCGTTGAACATTTAATCGAACTGGGTCATACCCGTATCGCCTGCATTACTGGACCCGACACTATCCCCCTTTATCAATATCGACGTCAGGGGTTTATTCAAGCCATGAATCGTCACGGCTTACCCATTGAACCCAGTTATTTGATCCGCGGCGATCTTTCAGCCCGTTCTGGTGAAGAAGCCTTAAATTATTTAATGCAATTGCCTGTGTATCCTCAGGCAATTTTTTGTCTCAGTGATGAAATGGCTCTCGGGGTACTCCATCAAGCACGACAGCTAAAAATCGATGTTCCGGCCAAATTATCAGTAATTGGTTTCGACGATATTCCCGAGGCATCTCGAAGTGTCCCCCCCTTAACAACCGTCATACAACCCGGTTTTCAAATTGGTCGTGAAGCATTGCTATTACTGGTACAGATCATCACGGGTAAAGTCAGCAGTATGGAGTCCAAGATACTTGAAACGAGCCTCATAATCAGAAAGTCCACCGCCAAAGCGATACAACAAAAATGAATCCGCCTTTATGTTACGATTTTATTTATTGTTTTCTGGTCAATCTTCAGGCTATTGAGTAATATTAACTGATAATAGACGGGTTTTTGACCCAGAAAACGTATTTTCAATTATATCGGTAATACTGTGGCACAACGAGATTATGTAGGTCGTAGCAAAACACCCCAAACGCAGCGAAATAAGTCCGCGAGAGGAAAAAATAAAAAAAAGCAACCCAAGAAGGGAGTCTCCTCACTCTTCATCATATTGTCTGTGGGTGCATTGGCACTTTTTGCTTCTGGGCTATGGTTTATCAGTCACCACAAAAAAGATAACTCGCCTGTTACATTACCTCATAAAAAAGCAGGCAGCGGCTTGCCGCCAAAACCGGAAGAGCGTTGGAAATATATTAAGGAGTTAGAGAATCGGCAGGTCATTGCGCCGTCTTCCAATGCGCCTGTCGCAAGTTCAGATCAAACCAAGCAATCAACACCACCACTCACCGATGAACAGCGCCAACTCCTCAGTCAGATGGCTGCGGATATGCAGCAACAACCGACACAACTGAGTGAGGTCCCATGGAATCAACAGGCTCCCGCTCAACAACAAACACGCCAATTACAAAACTTGCGTAAGTCGTCACCGGACACGAATAAAATCGATAGTGAAACGGGATCACGGACTAAAACGGCAACGCCACCATTCACTCACGCCCCAACCAAGCCCGCTACGGTGACTCAAGCGCCTTCAGAGAAGTCATCACCCAAAACAACAAGCAAGCAGCAGCCATCTCAACAATGGTTGATTCAGTGCGGTTCATTCAAAGGCAGCAGTCAGGCGGAATCAGTCCGTGCTGCGCTGGCTTTTGAAGGATTTGAAAGCCGTGTCTCTGTCGGTAATGGTTGGAATCGAGTAATCATTGGCCCCTATCATGATGCGAAAAAAGTGGAATCCATTGCCAATAAATTACGTCAATCCGGACACTCGAGTTGTATTACCCGTAATATCAAGGGTTGAAAATAGCAAATCCCCCCTCATATAGAGATTAAGTGACACCGGAAATACGCCGGTGTCAGATCGATAATGAGAGAGAGGGCAGCCCATGACAACAATTGTAAGTGTTCGGCGAAATGGCCATGTCGTCATTGGTGGCGATGGCCAAGCTACGCTTGGCAATACGGTAATGAAAGGTAACGTTAAAAAAGTCCGTCGCTTATACAATGATAAAGTGATTGCCGGATTTGCTGGGGGTACTGCGGACGCATTTACCTTATTTGAACTGTTTGAACGCAAACTCGAAATGCACCAAGGGCATTTGGTTAAAGCGGCAGTGGAGCTGGCAAAAGACTGGCGAACCGATCGTATGCTCAGAAAACTCGAAGCGTTACTGGCAGTGGCTGATGAAAATGCCTCCCTCATCATTAGTGGTAATGGTGATGTCATCCAACCTGAAGAGGATTTGATCGCTATCGGTTCAGGTGGCCCCTATGCCCAAGCAGCAGCCAGAGCGCTCTTAGAAAATACCGATCTTTCTGCGCGGGAAATCACCGACAAAGCTCTTGCTATTGCAGGGGATATTTGTATTTATACTAACCACAGTGTCACCATCGAAGAACTCGAATTCCCAGTTTAAGGATTTTTTATGTCTGCAATGACCCCCCGTGAAATAGTCAGCGAACTGGATAAATTTATTATTGGTCAGTCTGAAGCCAAGCGTGCTGTATCTATCGCCCTACGTAATCGTTGGAGAAGGATGCAACTGGATGATGAATTACGCTATGAAGTTACCCCTAAAAATATTCTAATGATTGGGCCAACAGGGGTCGGTAAGACGGAAATAGCTCGGCGTTTAGCTAAAATGGCCAATGCCCCGTTTATTAAAGTCGAAGCGACTAAATTTACTGAAGTGGGATACGTTGGTAAAGAAGTTGATTCTATTATTCGCGATCTGACCGATTCAGCGATTAAAATGATCCGTACCCAAGCGATTGAACGTAATAAATCACGCGCCGTTCAATTGGCAGAAGACCGTATTCTGAATGTCTTGATCCCACCGGCTAAAAATAATTGGGGACAACCAGAAGAAGATATTCAGGAATCATCCACTCGACAATCTTTCCGGAAAAAATTACGTGAAGGGGTGTTGGATGATAAAGAGATAGAAATTGATCTCAGTGATGCACCGATGGACGTCGAGATAATGGCCCCGCCAGGTATGGAGGAAATGAGTAGCCAGTTACAATCGATGTTCCAAAATTTGGGTGGGCATAAACAAAAAACACGCAAGCTCAAAATTAAAGAAGCCATGAAACTGCTTATCGAAGAAGAAGCAGCAAGACTGATTAATCATGAAGAGCTTAAGCAAGAAGCGATCCACGCCGTAGAACAGCAAGGAATTGTTTTTATTGATGAAATCGATAAGACCTGCCGCCGTGGACAAACCTCAGGCGGGGATGTTTCCCGAGAAGGCGTGCAACGTGATTTGCTGCCACTGGTTGAAGGCTGCACGGTTTCAACCAAACACGGCATGGTCAAAACCGATCATATTCTGTTTATCGCCTCAGGGGCATTCCAAGTCGCCAGACCTTCTGATTTGATCCCTGAGCTGCAAGGACGTTTACCGATTAGGGTCGAATTAAATTCATTAACGGTTGAAGACTTTAAACGTATCCTGACGGAACCTAGCGCCTCAGTCACGGTGCAATATAAAGCCCTGATGGCCACAGAAGGTGTTGACGTTCAGTTTACCGACGACGGGATCACTCGTATTGCTGAGTCGGCTTGGCAGGTCAACGAAAAAACAGAAAATATTGGCGCACGGCGTCTCTATACTGTGCTTGAGCGTTTAATGGAAAGTCTCTCTTTCGAAGCAAGCGAAAGAAACGGAGACAGCATTATCATTAATGCTGATTATGTGAGCAAGCATCTGGATGGGTTAGTGGCCAACGAAGATCTCAGCCGCTTCATTTTATAGTCAACACCACCAACGGATACCCTAAATACAACGATAATACTGTCGTTGTATTTTTATTGTTCAAGGGTTTTGCCGCCGTGCTTTTAAATCGGTATACTGATCTTCCCTCTGTCCATGTGGTGATACAGCGATGAAATATGATACATCTGAGCTCTGTGATATTTATCAGGATGATGTAAATGTGGTCGAGCCATTGTTTTCAAATTTTGGCGGTCGCCATGCTTTTAGTGGAAAAATAACAACCATCAAGTGTTTCGAAGACAATGGCATTATTTTAAAAATACTGGAAGAGCCTGGTATTGGACGTGTACTGGTCGTTGATGGTGGTGGCTCAATTCGTCGCGCCTTAGTTGATGCTGAGCTGGCAAGACTGGCGATGGAAAACGGCTGGGAAGGAATTATCATCTATGGTTCTGTCAGGCAGGTTGATGATTTAGCTGAACTGGATATCGGTATCCAAGCCATGGCGGCTATCCCTGTTGGTGCCAACAGTGCTGAGGCCGGGGAAAGTGATATTCGGGTTAATTTTGCTGGCGTCACGTTTTTTTCCGGTGACTATATCTATGCAGATAATACGGGCATTATTTTGTCAGAAGATCAACTCGACGATGAGGTAGAGTATTGAACCCTTGAGGTCCTCTCATTGCCTCTCTGCAAAAAAACGGGTGCAAAATCTGCACCCTGCTTTTTAAAATCAGACTTCGTCCATTTTCCCCAAGAGTGCTTTTAAACGCTCCTGCCATTGGGTTTGGTCCTCTTTTAGTTGCTGATTCTCACGCTGCAAGGCATCCTGTGCGCCTGCAACCTGTTGTGCAGCCTGCTGCAGATGTTGATTTTTTTCTTTCAATTCCTCAATTTCCATCTGGAGCAGAGTGATAGTATCAATCGCCTGCTGAACCTTTGCTTCTAATTTTTCGAACACTTCAAATGACATTTTACTTCTCCCGTTAGGCAAGGCGCTGACCATGACGCTCAGTAGCTCTACCTGAACTGCCTGCACGCCACGACGTATCCCGTCAATTGTATGAATCCTGAGAGAACAAGTCCAGAGTAAGAGAATGATTCCAGAGTACTCTGGCAGATACTTTCGATAATAATTACATAATAGAATCAATATCAAAATGAGATGACTGGGTAGTTATATTAATGTAAAACTTACTATTTTCTGAGTTAATTTTGATATCCTCCACAAAAAAGAATAGAGCTTGAGCTTTTATCAAAAAAAATATTGTAAAGTTAGCCATCAACTATAAGAAAACTTTTTATAGTTAACCCTCATTATGGCTAGGATACCTATGAAAAAATACGTTCCAACCCTTAGCGGTCAATGTATTGCTGAGTTTATCGGTACAGGGCTCATTCTTTTTTTTGGTATCGGTTGTGTGGCGGCATTCAAGTTAATGGGAGCCCGCTTTGGCCAATGGGAAATATCATTGGTGTGGGGACTTGCTGTCGCCATGGGCGCTTATATGAGCGCTGGCATTTCTGGAGGACACTTGAATCCTGCGGTTACCCTCGCGTTATTTTGCTTTGGTCATTTTCCTGGTAAGAAAGTGTTGCCCTATATGCTAGCACAACTGGCAGGCGCCTTCTGTGCAGCGGCCTTGGTCTATCTGCTCTATCAAAATTTATTCACCTTGTATGAACAAGGCCATCATATCATCAGAGGCTCAGTTAACAGTCTGCAACTGGCCGGAATTTTTTCCACTTACCCTGCCGCAGAAATCAGTGTTGCTCAGGCTTTTTTAGTTGAGATGGTGATAACAGCAGTACTGATGGCCGTAATTATGGGACTGACTGATGAGGGCAACGGCATACCTCGTGGTCCCATGGCACCGCTACTGATCGGTTTATTAGTCGCAGCCATCGGTGCTGCTTTCGGGCCACTGACGGGTTTTGCCCTCAATCCAGCCCGTGACCTTGGCCCCAAATTATTTACCACACTGGCGGGATGGGGAGAAATGGCAATGACTGGCAATCGTGATATCCCTTATTTTTTAGTCCCGATCTTTGCTCCCTTGATAGGCGCACTCATTGGAGCTGGCCTCTATCGCTTATCAATCAGCCGACATTTGCCAAGCAATGCGCAGGATGAGTCATCCTCGTGACGTTATTCTCAATTGACACGTAGTCTAATCAGGTATCTATCATGACCAGTACGGATAAAAAATACATTGTTGCGCTTGATCAAGGGACCACCAGCTCTCGATCGGTCATCCTCGATCATCAAGCAAATATTATTGCCAGTTCACAAAGGGAACTGACGCAAATTTATCCTAAAGCAGGTTGGGTTGAACATGATCCAATGGACATATGGGCAACACAAAGTGGTACGCTCACTGAAGTATTGGCGCATGCGAATATTCACTCTGAGCAGATTGCAGCCATTGGAATCACCAATCAGCGCGAAACAACGATTGTATGGAATAAAGACACCGGCAAGCCCATTTATAATGCAATCGTCTGGCAAGATCCCCGTACTGCTGATTATTGCGCAGATCTGAAAGCTCAAGGGCTGGAAGCATACATCCAACGTAATACTGGTTTGGTGCTTAACCCCTATTTTTCTGCGACAAAGCTAAAATGGATCCTCGACCACGTACCTGATGCCAGAGAGCAAGCAGAAAATGGTGAGCTATTATTTGGTACTGTCGATTGCTGGCTTGTTTGGAAAATGACCCAAGGCAACGTGCATGTTACCGATTATACCAATGCATCACGAACCATGTTATTCAATATTCATACACTGGAATGGGATCAACGTTTACTGGATATTCTCTCTATCCCTCGCGCCATGTTACCCACCGCCCGACCCTCATCAGAGATCTACGGGCAAACTAATCTCGGTGGTAAAGGGGGAACCCGCATTCCAATTGCTGGGATCGCAGGCGATCAACAAGCAGCCTTGTTTGGTCAGCACTGTGTTAAACCCGGCATGGCTAAAAACACCTATGGCACAGGTTGCTTTATGCTGATGAACACGGGTACCAAAGCCGTGATCTCTCGCCATGGATTACTGACAACCATTGCTTGTGGTCCTCGTGGTGAAGTTAACTACGCACTAGAGGGTGCGGTATTTATCGGAGGAGCCTCGATTCAGTGGCTACGCGATGAGTTAAAATTATTTGATGATGCGACAGATTCTGAATATTTTGCCAATAAAGTTGCCGACTCCCAAGGCGTCTATGTTGTGCCGGCTTTTACCGGATTAGGCGCCCCCTATTGGGATCCTTATGCGCGTGGCGCGATTTTCGGGCTAACACGAGGCACCAACTCTTATCATTTAATCAGGGCGACCCTTGAATCAATCGCTTACCAAACCCGTGACGTGCTTGATGCGATGCAGCAAGATGCAGGCACTCGACTAAAGTCACTGCGTGTTGATGGCGGTGCTGTTGCCAACAACTTCCTGATGCAGTTCCAATCTGACATTCTAGGGGCTCGCGTTGAACGTCCAGAGATCCTCGAAGTCACCGCACTGGGAGCGGCCTACCTAGCAGGCTTGGCTGTCGGTTTCTGGGATAACCTCGAACAAATCCAATCAAAGGCCACAACGGAATGTGAATTCCGTCCGGGACTGGAAACAACCGAACGAAACTTTCGTTACTCAGGGTGGCGCAAGGCCGTATCCCGCGCTCAAGGGTGGGAAAACCATTAATCGCCCCCCTGAGCGCAGGTATTAAAACCAGAAGGTGGGGGGGTTAAACTCTCTCGCCCCCCTCAATAGCCATTCAATGTATGAAGCAGGAAATCGCCTTACAATTAGCGGCGGCCACTGAAGCCAGCGCCCTGAAAAGATATCAATGGTTCGGTGCCGGAAATAAGAATGCCGCAGATGCCGCCGCGGTTGAGGGGATGCGCCAAAGCCTAAATACACTGGCGATTCGTGGCACCATCATCATCGGTGAAAGTGAAATAGATCAAGCTCCCATGTTATATATCGGTGAGCATGTCGGTACCGGTGCGGGACCAGCTATTGATATCGCCGTTGACCCGATAGATGGAACCCGCATGACCGCCATAGGGCAACCTGGGGCGCTCTCCGTCTTGGCTGCCGGTGAGGACGGCTGTTTTCTTCGGGCTCCTGATATGTATAGGGAGAAACTGGTCGTCGGTCCTGCTGCTCGGGGAGTCATCGACCTCAATCAACCCCTGATGCTTAATTTACAGCGCATCGCCGCCATGCTGAATAAGCCGTTAAAGAGGCTTCGCGTCGCCATCTTAGCCAAACCACGTCATGAAAAAATGATTGCTTCTTTACAAACAGCAGGGATCCGAGTGATTGCATTCCCAGCTGGCGATGTGGCCATCGCGATCTTGGTTGGAATGAACACACAGCAGACGTGATGTACGAAATTGGTGGCGCACCTGAAGGGGTAATTTCAGCCACAGCCATCCAAGCACTCGGTGGTGATATGCAAGCGAGATTGCTGCCTCGTCATCAGGTACAGGCTGATACAAAAGAAAGTCGTCCATTCGCCGCGGACGAGTTGCAACGTTGCCAGCAAATGGGGATAAAAATCCAGCATGCCCTCCCACTTGATCAACTGGTGAAACACAATAAAGTGGTTGTCTCGGTGACAGGCATTTCTTGTAGCGATCTAGTGCAAGGGATCCGCAAAAGTGATCAGACCCTCAATACTGAAACCTTGCTGATTAATGGCAGTGATCGCAGTGTACGTCGTATTCAGGCCTGTTACTACCGCAAATAAATTACCCCATCACCAGCCCCAATCCCACTTTGTCGATTAGAGCTTTCTGGTGTTTGCAGGACTGGTAATTACAGGCAATAGCAGCAATGATAAGACCATTCGGCAAAACATCCCCCAATAAAAAAGGAGTGATATCCGCATGGCAGAATGGTGTGAAGGTACGATAATCGAGAATAAACGTTGGACTGACGCCCTATTTAGCTTGGTGATCAAGGCGCCTATTGCCGCCTTTACAGCTGGCCAATTTGCTAAACTGGCATTAGAGATCAATGGCCAACGCGTTCAACGCGCCTATTCTTACGTCAATGCGCCGACGGATCCTCATTTGGAATTTTACTTGGTCAATGTGCCTGATGGACAATTGAGTCCCTCGTTGCATGGCCTTAAGGCAGGTGATCGCGTACAGGTTACGACTGAGGCGGCAGGCTTTTTTGTGCTCAATGAAGTGCCCACCTGCCAAACGCTATGGATGTTGGCAACAGGAACGGCGATAGGCCCCTATTTATCGATATTACAGCAGCAGCAAGATTTGCATCGCTTCCAACATATTGTATTGGTTCATGCCGTCCGCTACGCAAATGACCTCAGCTATTTGCCGTTGATGCAGGCATTACAACAACAGCTTAAAGGTAAGTTAACCATTCAAACCGTGGTAAGTCGTGAGGAAGCGGTCGGATCATTGTTAGGCAGAGTACCCAAGTTAATCGAGTCTGGTCAATTGGAACAGTCAGTCGGTTATACTATTGACCCTGAAAGTAGTCATGTTATGTTATGTGGTAATCCTGATATGGTCCGTGAAACGCGACAGCTTTTGAAAGATACTCGTCAAATGCGTAATCATCTGCGGCGTAAACCTGGCCATATCACCTGTGAACAATATTGGTAACTTGAGCTGGGTGTTACTGGAACTCAACGTTTAAGGACTGTTAGATCAACGTGGATATGCAGAAAATACTGATCCTGTGTTTACTCAGCATAATGCTGATGTTGCGTACTGCACTTGCTGACGCAGTCCAACCCTCCCCCCCCACATTTTTACTGCCCGACGCTCCGTCGTTCAATCTGAACATTCCCCAGTTTCGTGCGCAATTTAATCAAGAGTACCCTGCCTTTTCGTTTAAAGAATTTAAGGTGATCAACGATCCCAAAACCCAATCCGTCATTACGACTGCCGTTTCAGTCCTTAACAACAGTTTTTATGCTTCAGCCGCCTTAGTCCCCGGCAGTGGCAGAATAAAAAGTTTACAACTGACTTGGCTCACCAAAAGTGGCAAAAGAGTGGAAAAACAACCCAATATCGTGCAACACATTGCCGCCCTGATCCAGTTCTTTACGCCTCAGTATGATAAACAACAAAGTCTTCAACGGGCTGACTGGCTCTTGCGAAAAAGTAAAGGACATGATTTTTCAGTCACAGAAGAAGGGGCTGTCCGCTATATTATTGCCGACACGGCGAAACAGGGTCTCACCTTTGCCATTGAACCCGTCAGGCTAACAATGAACCCAAAAACTGGCCTAGATAAACCGACAATCGGATCTTAATCTGGGCTTTACTGCTGACCGTTGTCATATTGACTCACAAAGGCAACAGAGGCGAAACGTATCAGTCGGAGAATAACACATGCGAAAATCACTGGTGATGGGCAACTGGAAACTGAATGGCAGTAAACAATTTACGGTAGCCCTCATTGATGCATTAAAAACAACCCTTGCCAATACAACACGTTGCCAGGTTGCTATCGCCCCCCCTGCCGTCTATCTCACTGAGGCGCATCGAGCTCTGGCTGGCAGTCACATTGCCTTGGGGGCACAAAATGTCGATGTCAATCTTAGCGGTGCATTTACCGGTGAATTATCTGCTGATATGCTGAAAGATATTGGTGCTCAATACATTATTATTGGTCATTCAGAACGCCGTACTCACCACAAAGAATCAAATCAGCAAATTGCAGAAAAATTTTCCGTACTAAAAAAATCGGGTTTAACGCCTGTGTTATGTATTGGTGAAACGGAAGCTGAAAATGCGGCGGGACAGACGGAACAGGTCTGTGCCTCACAACTTGATGCCATTCTCTCCCATCTCGGCGTTGAGGCCTTTGAAAATACAGTGGTCGCTTATGAGCCAGTCTGGGCAATTGGAACAGGAAAATCTGCGACCCCAGCTCAAGCACAACAGGTTCATCACTTTATTCGTCATCACATTGGTCAGCATAATCAAAATATCGCTGACCAATTGATTATCCAATATGGTGGCTCAGTCAATGACCAAAATGCCGCCGAGCTATTCGCACAGCCAGATATTGATGGCGCATTAGTCGGTGGGGCCTCACTGAAAGCCGACGCTTTCAGTGCAATCGTCAAAGCGGCGGCGGCAGCCAACTAGCCGTTATCATGCTAGCGCTAACCGCCTTCGTCTGCGTTACCGCTAGCTAATTCAGGATCTGGCACTGATGATCCTGCAACTCCTCCGCAGAGGCGAAATTGCCTTTGAGACGATCGCGCTCAACAGCCAGCAACACCAAACGCCCATCAGGTAAAGCGGACAATGCCATGCCAAAATATCCCATATGCTGACGCGCATCGGGCACTTCATCCGCCAGTCGGATAAAAACACTTTGTTGGACAAGTTGCGGCAAAGATAGAGCCCGCACCTGATAAAGGTGTCCATGCAAAGAGAGGGGTTGCCACTGACTGTTTATGGTTGGACTGTGTTGAGCCAGTTGTGCTGCGACATCGGTTCGGATGCAGGAAAGATGAATATGCAATTGATTTTGTGATCGACCTGAAACCGAATTAATGGCTAACGCGATGTGCTGATCCGCAATAGGTGCGCCATGTTTTACACTCATGATACCTCGCTCGGACCACGCCTCAGCAAAGTAATTAGGGGTATCAGGGGATTGCAACAAAGGACTTTCAATCCCCGAGATTTTACTGGTAGGCATCAGCAAATATTGTACGACTCCCACCTTATCCTTGAACAGCACGTAGCCTTTGGCTAAATCAACACTCTGGCAAGGAGCAGGATTATGATTTTCCCGCATATTAGGAAGGCACTGTTGACTGACAATTTGCCATAATTTATCAGGGTTTTGACCTGATTTGACGCCAAAAAAGACCACAGCGATCAGTAATAAAATCGCCGCAAGAGTCAGGATGATTCTTATTTTAACGAGATAATTCAGTCTCATCATTTTTGCTCCGTATTAAGATAGTGTTTATCCTACGGTGCAAATCACAAATGTCACTCATTAAATCGCGGGTCCATAATCTGATCGTAACTGCCTCCTTCAGCAAAATGTTGTTGCTGAGCTTGCGTCCAGTCACCAAATTTCTGTTGTACCGTAAACAATTTCAAGGGACGAAAAACCGCGCTATATTGCGTTAAGACAGCTAGGTCACGTGGGCGGTAGTAATTTTCAGCTGCAATTTTCTGGCCGTCTGCAGAATAAAGATAATTGAGGTATGCGGTGGCAACCTTACGCGTGCCTCTCAGATCGACCACTTTATCAACCACAGAAACCACAGGTTCGGCAAGAATGGATTCGGAAGGCGTTATCAGTTCAAACTGATCTTTCTGTAGCTTATTTAAGGCAAGCCAAGCTTCGTTTTCCCATGCAATTAAGACGTCACCAATTCCCCTTTCCACAAAAGTGTTGGTTGCGCCACGCGCGCCCGAATCTTGGACGACCACATTTTTATAAAGCGCTTTAACAAAGGCCTTCGCCTGAGTCTGATCGCCATGATGACGATCTAGGCCATATCCCCAAGCAGCTAAATAATTCCAACGCGCCCCTCCCGAGGTTTTCGGGTTCGGCGTCACAATGGCGACGCCTGGTTTAATAAGATCCTTCCAATCATGGATCTGTTTGGGATTATTTTTACGGACTAGGAAGACGATGGTGGATGTATAAGGTGCCGACTGATGAGGTAAACGTTGCTGCCACTGGCGATCGATACGGCCCCGACTTGCAATGGCATCCACATCTGATTGTAAAGCCAAGGTCACGATATCGGCTCGGATACCGTTAATGACCGAGGTTGCCTGCTTGCCTGAACCACCATGAGACTGCCTTATCACCACATTATCTCCCGTCAGGTTGTGGTAATAATTCACAAAGGCTTGGTTATATTGTTGATAAAATTCACGTGTTGGATCATAAGAGACATTTAATAGCTGTATCTCTTTAGCAAGGAGTGCCGTAGAAGATAATACCAGCCCTAACCCAATATACCATTTATTCATGATCCCCCCTCGCACCTGAAATTCAGAGCAGAGTGACACAGTCCGGAATAAATATTAAAGAATTTAAAAAACTTTTTTATTCTCTATCGCTATAAAAGAATAAGGCGGTCCCCTCGATAACGAGGTCGAGGGTCACTGTATCCAAACTAATACAACAATCTGGCCGTCGCAATAAGATCATGACGAAAAGGCCTTTTCATGTTCTCAATGGCATCAATGATGTCATGGTGTACCATTTTATCATTTTGTACGCCAACACAACGCCCACCTAACCCTTGCAGTAATAAATCAATAGCATAAGCCCCCATTCTGGAGGCTAAAATGCGATCAAAAGCACAGGGCGCGCCTCCCCGTTGAATATGTCCCAACACGGTGGCTCGTGTTTCACGTCGCGTTTCTTTCTCGATATAAGCTGCCAATTCATGAGGATCACAAATTAATTCAGTAATGGCAACAATGGCGTGTTTTTTCCCTTTCCCTAGCTCAAGTGTAATTTCACTGACCAATTCTTCTCGAGTGTAAGGTAACTCCGGGATCACCACAAATTCACACCCTCCGGAAATGGCTGCAGCCAAAGTCAGATCACCGCAGTGACGCCCCATAACCTGAACCAAAGAAATGCGTTGATGTGACGAAGAGGTATCGCGTAGCCGGTCAATGGCCTCAACCACGGTTTCCAATGCAGTATGGTAACCAATTGTGTAATCAGTGCCTGCAACATCATTATCGATCGTGCCGGGTAAACCAATGCAAGGAAATCCCATTTCTGTCAATCGCTTTGCACCCATGTAAGATCCATCGCCACCAATCACCACCAGTGCATCTAAGCCTCTTTTCTGCATATTCTCAATGGCTATCTGCCTGGTTTCTGGCAGCTGGAATTCAGGAAAACGCGCTGAACCGAGAAATGTCCCACCGCGATTGATGGTATCTGATACGCTATAACGATCCAGACTGACCATCCTATCTTCATAGAGGCCGAGATAACCATCATAGATCCCAAACATCTCTAGCCCTCGAGCCAGACCTGCCCTCACAACACCACGGATTGCTGCATTCATGCCCGGCGCATCACCGCCGCTGGTTAAGACACCTACCTTCTTTATCATGATGACCTCTGAAAAGAACTGAGCAATGAGGATCCCTCTATCTCCCACCTTACCTCTCGCAACCGGAATATTAAGGGCATAGAAAGAAAATTTTGCTAAGTTTATCACAGTTCAAAGCCAATTCAGGACTGAATTATCATTGTATTTTGCACGAAAAATAATCTATTTGGGCTAACGTTAAAGCAAATTAATCGGTAAAAAATAAAAATCTGATGCACAGCTTGTTAACGGCACATCAGATCATCCGGTAATCATACATGTTTCAATTCAAAATAATGATAGTCACTTATATTTACTTTTTATTCTCAGTATTTTTCTCCTAGTTCAACTAATTTTATTCTGTCTATTTTTAATCTGGAGTTTAGCGGTATCTCATCCAAAAATATCACTTTATCCGGTATTTTAAAATCAGGAGCCCCTGATGTGATAAAATGCTTTTTAATGATTTCATCAGGTATTTTTTTCCCGACAATAAAGGCGAAAATGGCTTGTCCAAGAGCACTATCGTTAATCCCGACAACCGCAGCTTGCTTAATCCCCGTGATACTCAGTAGCAATTCTTCTATCTCGTAACTACTGATTTTATTCCCTGTTTTATTGATAACATTTTTCTTTCTATACGCCGTGATGACTTGATTATCTTTAGTCAGCTCAACAATATCCCCTGAGATAAAATAATCATCATCGGTAAAAAACTGGCTATTATCCTGATTAAAGTAACCACTAAATATTCCATCATTTTTTAACAATAACTCACCTTTATTTTTACTCTCCCATGTACTTTCATCATCCTCATCGGGCACTAGCCTGAACTCAAAATAAATGTCATCGTTGGTAAATTTAATGTCGCTACGAATCGTATTAAAACTAAACCCTTCTGTCATTCCAAATATTTCAAATAATTTACAATTAAATGCTTCACGGATCTGCTTCGCCAAATCCTCACTTAAAGGCTCTCCGCCGATTTCGACCACTCGCATTGAGCTTAGATCGTAATTATTTTCCTTGATCAGAGTAACAAACTCATGTGCAAAGGTTGGCACCAAGGCGGTATGGGTGATTTTATTCTGTTGCATACTTTTTAGGCATTCACGGATCCCCATTTCGCCACGATCGGTTAAGTGTACCTCAGCACCAGAATACAGAGCACACAGTATTCCGGGTGAATGTAATGTCATTGGATACATGATCGACAGATAAGCCATAAACCGTGAATCTTCATTGAAATGACAACAGTGCTTCCATTTGGTTGAACGAAAGAACATCTGTTCTGCCGTAACCGGAATAATTTTGGGTAATCCCGTAGAACCACTGGATGTCATCATTAACATATAAAGCGATTTTTTTGGCGATATCGTAATATTAGCACCAGCAAAATCCATTTTTATCTTCGTTTCACTTACCTTGAATGCACTGAATTTTTTCTCTGAATGCTTATAAATATTATTAGCCTGTTTTTCATAATCAAAATCAGTATAATTCTCAGGATAAAAATAATAATCAGCGTCAGATAACTGTATCAAATGTGTCACTTCACGCTCACGCAGTGTTGGTGCAACAAAAAGTGGAATAATGCCTAATTTAAAAAATGCAAACATCAGACAAACCGTAATTGTTCTATTTGGCAGCTGTATGATTGCCACTTGTCCAGGCTGGAAGGCGGATTGACTCAGCCATTGGCAATAATCGTTTATTTTATCGTAAAATTCGGAATAGGTTAATTGTTGAAAACTGTCTTTTAATGCAATTTTTTCTGGAAAAGAATGACAATTTGCTAATACTTGTTCAAGAATATTTTCCGTCCCTTTATTTTTTGATGACATAACCATCCCTCCTTGCCATAAAATGTATTTTAAATATCCTATTAGCAGAAGATTTAATTTTGTTATTTAATGCCATTTATTAAAAAAAATTATGGTAAATAAATGATGGCGCTATCAATCAATAATAAAAACCTTAGAAATCATCATCATTTTAACTTTATATTTTCTTTTAAAAAAATATCGTTGAGATTATTTAAAAAATAACCGAGATCAGTTAATTTTAAAAAAGTCATTAATTTAAATACATATATAATTTTCAATTACACAGATCACAAAATAAAATGCGCAGTCATCCTTATTTTCCAACAGAAAAAATGCCTAAGGTAATGTTAATATTACTTCCTTCCTGTTATAATTTATTGAATAAATATTCAATGAGAGTCTGAAATGTTGTCGTCGCTATTCTCCATCGCCACTGTACTTTTTCTGCTATTCAGCGGATACCTTGTCGGAAAATGCCTACCACTCAAATGGGTGAATACCATTACTGCCAAGATATCTCTACTGGTGATGTTATTAATATTTTGTATGGGGATAGACTTTGGTCAGATTTTTATCAATCCTAATTTAGGGAAAATGATCCTGGTTCATGCCCTTACCTTAGCAGGAATGATCACCGTGATCACCGGCATAATATTGTATCGCCCGAATCCGACAACCAGCAAACCAACGCTTACGGTTTTTTTTACACCAATATCGGGCTGTCTAAAAGTCATACTGGCTTTTCTCCTCGGTATTGCCTTTTTTTATACGACTCAGTTAACCCTCAGTCAGTTTCATTTTTCCAGTAGCGATGTCCTCTATCTAGTCATTTTCCTTATAGGCATGGACCTGATACATTTTCATCTTGCAGGATTGAATCAAGATGTGATTATTGTCCCTTTACTCGCCATTTTTGCCACTGTACTCTCTGCCGGACTGTTCAGTCTATTGTCCGACTTTCCTTTCAAGCAGGCCTTATTGGTCTCCAGCGGCTACGGCTGGTTCTCTTTATCGGGTCCTCTAGTCAGTCAACTGATCTCACCTGAAATGGGGGCAATGGCCTTTATGACTGATTTCTTAAGAGAAATTTTCAGCATCTTGTTTTTATTTATGTTTGGAAAGACACAACCTCGCTCAGCTATCGGTGTCGCAGGCGCGACGGCCATGGATTCTGTCCTGCCTTTTATCAAAAAGAATTGCCACCCTGACGATGTCCGTTACGCGATGATCAGTGGTTTATTGCTGACGCTGTTAGTTCCCTTACTCATCTCAATACTGGCTGGATGGATATCATGACCTTTAACTTGCTGTTAGCAGTAAAATTCTTTGTTATAAACCTAATAAGCTGTTGATTACGTTTTTTAAACGGACAGGAATGACTTTTCAATACTCGTATCAATTTGAACACCGCCATCGGTATCGACATAGTTATTCTGTTAGTTTTATATTGAGTTCTCTCTTTTAGTCGCTATTCATTGACGCTAAAGCAAAAAATGCCCCAATGACAGGCAAAAAAAAGCCCAAGCATAGCTCGGGCAAAGACAAGGACAGTGTCTGAAAATAAATGGAGTTGATTAATGGAAATCTCTTACAGCTCGATTTAGCTGTTGCATTGCTGCTACTTCATAACTAAAGCAATGATCTAATTTGGCCTTTTGTTTTTTATCAAGTAATTTATACATCATGTTAAGGACATGCATCGTTTCCAATTGCTGGTTTAGCTGCTTCTGAAAACGTTGGGTCATAAACTCTTTTGCTTTCTCACCATCAAAATGTTCAGCGGTGATCATGTCACGCATTTTAATGATATCTTCAGGATCAGGATCCGCATAGTCAGGACGTAAACGACTCATGATATCGCGTATTTGCATTTTCTGATGTTCATTCAACGAAACGGCTTTAAATAGATAGTCCTGTAAATTTTGAGTCATAATACCTTGTGTTACGACGTGACACTGTTGATCCGTGTCTTTGCTATCTTTTGCAACAGCTTGACTGATTATCAGCAAAGGAGTCAACAGTGCGACACATAAACGAATCATCCTGACCTCCGGATGCTTTAATCTGTATCTCGATTAAAATAAGTATAGGGCGTGAGCTGAAAATCTCCGTCAGGGGGTGTAAAACTAAGTAAAGTGATACACGTCTTTGCTAGGAACAAGGTATTTTTCCTTTTGGAGGAAACATTATGCATAAAATATTACTCGTTGATGATGACCAAGAGTTGACATCACTACTCAAAGAATTACTTGAAATGGAAGGTTTTTCAGTCGTATTGGCCAGTGATGGCGAGCAGGCCTTAGCTCGGATAGAGAGTTCTATCGATTTAGTCTTGCTGGATATCATGATGCCAAAGAAGAATGGTATCGATACACTAAAAGAGCTGCGTCAACAATATCAAACACCGGTGATTATGCTGACTGCACGAGGCAGTGAGCTGGATCGCGTGCTAGGATTAGAGCTTGGTGCTGATGATTATTTACCGAAACCATTCAATGACCGCGAATTGATTGCGCGTATCCGAGCACTACTTCGGCGTTCAAACTGGAGTGATCTCCCGCAAACTGACTCGCACAGTCAATCTCTGCAAGTGGATATGCTGCAATTGAATCCCGGTCGCCAAGAGGCCAAGTTTGCCCAACAAACCTTAGAATTAACTGGCACGGAGTTTACTCTGCTGTATTTATTAGCGAAAAATTTAGGTCAAGTGGTTTCCCGTGAACATCTGAGCCAAGAAGTTTTAGGCAAACGCCTCACCCCATTTGATCGCGCCATCGATATGCATATTTCTAATTTACGACGTAAGTTACCTGAGCGGGTGGATGGTTTGCCTTGGTTTAAAACCCTGAGAGGGCGGGGTTACCTCATGGTATCCGTCTCATGATCCGCAGTTTGACGACGAGGATCTTTGCTATTTTTTGGCTGACGCTGGCCATGGTATTAATGCTCGTCCTCTTAGTGCCACGGCTGGACTCCCGTCAAATTACCCCATTGCTAGAAAAAGAACAACGCCTTGGGACGATGATTGAGCAACACGTCGAGGCTGAACTGGCCGCGAATCCGCCCAATGATTTAATCTGGTGGCGCAGACTCTATCAGGCAATGGATAAGTGGGCACCACCAGGGCAACAATTACTGCTTGTCACCTCCGAGGGACGGGTTTTAGGTGCACAAAATAATGAAATGCAGATCATTCGTAATTTTATTGGCCAGTCGGATAATGCCGAACATCCTATGAAGAAAAAGTATGGTCGACTGGAAATGGTCGGACCCTTTGCTATTCAAGATGCCAATGAAGAATATCAACTTTATATGATCCGCCCTGCAAGTAGCTCACAGCTTGATTTCGTGAATCTCTTATTTGACCGTCCTTTGCTACTACTGGCTGTGACCATGCTGATCAGTGCACCATTGCTGTTATGGCTAGCTTGGAGTATTGCAAAACCCGCACGAAAACTGAAATTTGCTGCCGATGAAGTGGCAAGAGGTAACCTGAAACAGCACCCTGATCTTGAAGCAGGTCCACAAGAATTCCTCGCCGTCGGTTCCAGTTTTAACCAAATGATAAGCGCACTAGAAAGAATAATGAATGGCCAACAACGCTTATTATCTGACATTAGTCACGAATTACGTACTCCCCTCACTCGTTTGCAACTTGCCACTGCAATACTCAGACGCCGTTCCGGTGAGAGTAAAGAATTACAACGTATTGAAAATGAAGCACGACGACTAGACAGTATGATTAACGACTTATTAGTCCTCTCTCGCAATCAGCAAAAACAAGCGCTGGTTAGTGAAAGTCTTAAAGCAAACCAGCTCTGGAGCTCCGTACTGGATAACGCCATTTTTGAAGCTGAGCAAATAAACAAAGAGATAAAGGTTAATTACCCGCCTGGACCTTGGCCAATTTACGGTAATCCCCATGTACTAGAAAGTGCCGTAGAAAATATTATCCGTAATGCTTTACGCTATTCTCACTCGCTCATTGAGATCAGTTTTTCTGTTGATCGTGATGGGATGACATTACACGTAGATGATGACGGCCCTGGTATACCTGAAGCAGATCGAGAACAGATTTTCCGTCCCTTCTACCGAACTGATGAAGCGCGTGACCGGGAGAGTGGTGGCAGTGGACTTGGCTTAGCGATTGTCGATACGGCTATCAGTCAGCATAATGGTAAGGTCACGGCTAATGACAGTCCATTGGGTGGACTCAGATTGACGATCTGGTTGCCGTTGTATTCCATTCGTTAATAATTTGCTATCCTGCGACTCTCTCTATAATGGAGTCGCTATGATCAATATCGTATTATTTGAACCTGAAATCCCACCCAATACTGGTAATATCATTCGTCTATGTGCCAATACAGGCTTTACATTACACTTGATAGAACCACTGGGCTTTGATTGGGATGATAAAAGACTGCGCCGTGCGGGTCTCGATTATCATGAATTTACCGCTGTAAAAAAACACGCAAATTATCCGCAATTTATTGCAAATGAGCAGCCTCAACGCCTATTTGCACTGACGACAAAAGGCACGCCCACACACAGTGCAGTGCAGTGGCAAAGCGGGGACTATCTGATGTTTGGGCCAGAGAGTCGCGGTATACCGGCAACCATCCTAGACTCTCTGCCGACATCACAGAAAATCAGAATTCCGATGGTGGCAGATAGCAGGAGCATGAATCTTTCAAATTCAGTGGCGGTTGTGGTTTACGAAGCGTGGCGTCAGCTGGGTTATGCTGGGGCGTTACTGAGAGAATAGCGGTGCCACATCTATCAGTTAGATCCCATCACCGTATTCAAAACCCACATCACTGAAATGTTGGTCCATATCGACTGAGGGTTTCAGACTGCCCGGTCTGCCAACGATCCTCGCGGGAATTCCAGCAACAGTGGTGTGTGCTGGGACTGACGCCAAGACCACAGAACCTGCGCCGATTTTAGCCCCTCTCCCCACTTCAATATTGCCTAACACTTTGGCACCGGCGCCAATCATGACGCCTTCACGAATTTTAGGGTGTCTGTCACCACACGTTTTACCCGTCCCACCTAAGGTCACCGATTGTAGGATAGAAACATCATTTTCAACAACAGCCGTTTCACCAATTACAATGCCAGTGGAATGATCGAGCATAATGCCATAGCCAATATTCGCAGCAGGGTGGATATCCACATCAAAAGCGACAGAGATTTCATTTTGCAAATAAATTGCCAAGGAACGCCGTCCTTGTAACCATAACCAGTGTGCAATCCGGTAGGACTGTAAAGCATGAAAGCCTTTTAGATACAGCAAGGGCGTAGACAGTTTATCGACCGCAGGATCCCGTTCACTGACCGCAATAATATCCCTCGCGGCAGAAATAACCATACTTTGCTCGGCACAATAAGCCTGCTGGATAATTTCCAAGATCTCAATCGCGGGCATAATCGTGTTGGCGAGCTTATTTGCTAAGATATAGCTCAATGCACTGGCTAAATTATCATGTTTAAGGATAGTTGAATGGAATAAACCCGACAGCATGACTTCTTCACTCGCCATCAAATGCGCTTCAGCCGTTAATTTATCCCAGATATTGGCTAATTCTTTAGAATGCATTTAAAACCCCGGCGCGGATCATCTAAAAAGAAATCATGATTTGAGTAATGTTAACAATTAGCCTAAAGATTATTTTTAGAAAAAGGTGCGTTCATCTTTTTTGGCTCGCCTTAACAGATCGAGAGCTGCCTCTTGGGCTGGCTTCTTACAATACAGTACCTGATAGATCTGTTCAGTGATAGGCATCTCAACAGCGTAACGACTGGCCAACATTCTTACCTCTTGGGTATTCCGATAACCTTCGACCACCTGACCAATGTCTTGCAGTGCTTGATTGGCATTCACTCCTTGACCAAGTAGTAATCCAAACCGACGGTTTCGTGATTGATTATCGGTACAAGTTAGAATCATATCACCTAAACCAGCCATACCCATGAAGGTCGCCGGTTCTGCCCCTATCGCGACACCTAATCGCGTTAACTCAGCCATTCCCCGAGTAATCAGGGCAGTACGAGCATTGGCACCAAACCCGATCCCATCGGAGATACCCGCCCCAATTGCAATCACATTTTTCACCGCGCCCCCCAGCTGTACACCGATGTAATCGGGATTGCTGTAGACACGAAAGCTTTTACCACAGTGCAGCTTTTTTTGTAAGTCTTGGGCAAAATCACAATCGGTTGCTGCCAACGTAATTGCGGTAGGCATTCCTGCTGCTAACTCTTTGGCAAAGGTGGGACCAGAAATGACCGCAAGGGGGATACGATCACCCAAAATCTCTCGAGCCACATCCATCAATAAGCGTCCCGTTTCTGGCTCCAACCCTTTTGTTGCCCATACAACGCGTGAATCACTCTGTAAAAATGGTTTGATTTGTTGCAACACGGCGGAGAAAACGTGACTTGGCACGACAACCAGAATATCTTGGCTGCGCCCAACCGCTTGACACAAATCAGATTCGACCACCAATGGCTCGGGAAAAATCACACCTGCGAGGTAATGTTCGTTACACCTTGACTCCGCCATTGCTTTAATCTGCTGAGGATGATGCCCCCAGAGGGTAACCGGATGCCCGTTACGTGAAAGTGTGATCGCCAGTGCCGTACCATAAGAACCGGCACCAAGCACTGTGACAGAGTGATTACGCGGATCCATTAAGAATCCAGTGACGCGTTGTTGTTCTGCTGACTCTGTTCCAGATAGTTCATATATAACATATCGAAATTCACCGGCGCCAAATTCAGTTGAGGGAAAGTGCCACGCGTTATCATTGATGAAATGCACTCACGCGCATAAGGGAACAAAATCGTTGGGCAATAAGCCCCTAAGCAATGAGCTAATTGACTCGCATCCAGTCCTGCGATAGAAAAAATGCCCGCTTGTTTTACTTCACAAAGGAAGGCTGTTTCTCCGTTTAGTGTCGCAGTAACAATCACGCGTAAAACCACTTCGTGGATACCTTTATCTAGTTCAGACGATGAGGAATCGAGATCCAATTTCACTTCGGGTTCCCAATTTTTTTGGAATACGGCCGGGGCGTTAGGGACTTCAAAGGACACATCTTTAGTATAAATACGCTGGATTTGAAAATCCATACTCGTGTTATTTTGATCGTTCGTTTGTTGTTCTGACATCACTCATTTCCTTCTTAATAATTAAAAGCGCGAGATAAAACGGGTAAAGAATATATCCCTATTTCTAAACAATTAATCGTCTCTGGCACGCTCTTGCACCACAGCACACAACACCGGAAATCGGGTTCATGTCATGCATGCTAAGGCGAAACATCAAAGAGACCAACAACATCTATCCCATTACAAGACGGCATATTTTAGCCGATTCAACACCGAAATTAACAGGTAAACTGTCCCTATTTCCCTATGCAGCGCGGAGCAATAATGTCACTTATTTGCCACGTACTAATGGTAAATTTTCGCTATTCCACCCATTGATCCCGTCTTTCAGCACTTTGACATCATTAAAACCCGCTCGGCTCAATGATTCAGCAGCTTCTTGAGAGTTTAATCCCGAAACACAAGTCACAATGACAGGCACCTCACGGTATTTGTCGAGATGTGTGGTATTGCCTTGTTTAATCTCTGCGGCAGGTGCATTAACAGAGCCGGAGATATGGCCACTACGAAATTCGTCTCGAGTTCTGATATCGATCACAATACCATTATGCTTATTCATCAACATAATGGCCTCATTGCGCGTCACCGTCTTCACTTTTGAGGTTAAACCTCGTAGAAAAGTCCCTAACAAAAAGAACAGTAAAATAACCCAAACAACAACAAGGATCGGGTGGTTTCGAAAAAATTCCATCATATCTTGCATAAACGATGACAACTCCAGACTGGAAAATAAGCACAATCACAACTTAGCTAAGTATACTTACAGTATTGTTACTGTATAGTAGCTAAACGAATCTTACTGAGACAACACGCATTGTTGTTCGGTCACAAGGTGTTTACTCAACTTAGCTGTGATTATGCCATTAAATATCATCACAAACTATAAAACCATGACAGATACTGGCATGTTCACGCACATAATGAAATAATCACCTCACCGCTATGGGAGAGTGTCGCCATGTCTGTTCTGGAGCCAGATCAATGTCACAGTTAAAAAACATACTGCCGCTGGTGAGCTGCTTGTTTTATGCAGGTATCGCTAGCTGCCCAGTGACTGGCTATAGTGCTGACAGCAATAAAGCCGAGTTGCGCTCGATCCAACAAGATATTGCAGCGAAAGAAAAACAGGTTCAGGCGAAAAAAGCGCAACGCAGTGAATTACTGGGTAGGTTAGAGTCTCAAGAGAAATTAATTGCTGAAGTCAGCCGCAAACTACGCAGCACCGCAGAAAATTTGCAACAAATTAAGCATGATATCGACGCGCTGGCCGAGACCATTCGCCAACTGCTGCAACAACAAAATAAACAAGAAGACTTACTGGCTAAACAACTCGATACAGCCTTTCGTATTGGTAAACACAATGGGCTAGAGATGCTATTTACCACAGAGCAAACACAACGTAGCGATAGAATTCTTTCTTATTTTAAATACTTAAATAATTCCAGGCAACAAAGTATTGATTTATTAAAACAGACTCGGCAACAAATTGCTGAGAAAAAGTCATTGCTTGAACAACGACGTCAGCAACAACTTAATCTACAACAACAACAACAAGTTCAAAAAGTCAGTCTTGAACAAGCTCGTACCGATCGTAAGCAAACGTTAGTGACGCTGGAATCCACGCTACAAAAAGATCAGGCTGCATTGAGCGAGATGCGGCAGAATGAATCTCGGTTGCGTCAACGTATTCTCTTAGCAGAACAACGCGCCAAAGCACAAGCGGAAAAAGAAGTGCGAGAAGCGGCTGAAATCAAAAAAAGGCAAGCTCAAGCCAAAGCGAAAGGCAATAAATATCAGCCAACACCGGGTGAAACAGCCCTGATTTCACGAACTGGAGGGCTAGGGCGTCCCGCAAGCCAATATGCCTGGCCAGTACAGGGTACGCTATTGCATCGTTTTGGCGAGAACTTACAGGGTGAATTGCGCTGGAAAGGACTGGTGATCAATGCCGCAGAAGGCAGCGAGGTTAAAGCCATTGCCAATGGCCGAGTGTTAATGGCTGACTGGTTGCAAGGCTATGGCCTCGTGGTTGTCATTGAGCATGGTAAGGGGGATATGTCGCTATATGGATATAACCAAAGTGCCTTAGTCAATGTCGGTGAACAGGTGACCGTCGGTCAGCCTATCGCATTGGTCGGTTCAAGTGGAGGACAAGGCCGCCCCTCTCTCTATTTTGAAATACGTCGGCAGGGGCAAGCCCTTGATCCTCTGCGCTGGTTGAAAAAATAACATGTTAAGAAAAAAAATGATTGCCTTGTTGTTCATCACCGGACTCAGTCCGCAACTTTTTGCTGGCCAATTGGCGCTGGTTATCGATGATGTGGGATACCGACTTAAACAAGACAAACAAATATTACATCTGTCTTCCGCCATTACAGTCGCCATATTACCGAACGCACCTCATGCTCGAGAGATGGCAAATCTTGCTCACCAATCACAACATGATGTGATGATCCATATGCCAATGCAGCCTTTCAGTAAGCAGCCTTTGGAAAAAAATACCTTAACGCCGGAGATGGATCAGCAGACAATTACTTTTCACATTAACCAAGCCATTGATCGCGTCCCTCATGCCATTGGTATGAATAATCACATGGGAAGCAGGATGACATCAAGCCTCGCGGGGATGCAACGCGTAATGTCAGCCCTGCAACAACGGCAACTTTTTTTCCTAGACAGCATGACTATCGCGTCAAGTCAGGCCGTCAAAGCCGCGCAAGACCATGGGGTAACAATCTATAAACGGCAAGTTTTCCTCGATGATAACAATGATCCTGCGATCATCCGCAGTCAGTGGTTAAAAGCCATCCAGCTTGCTCAGAACAAGGGGACAGCCATTGCTATCGGCCATCCTCGCCCCGCCACGATTGCCGTTTTACAACAAATGATACCGCATCTCCCCAGCAATGTTCGCTTAGTTCGAGTGAATCAATTACCCTCTTTTAAGACCTCGACAGCCACTCCTCGAGCAAAAATAATCCCAACCATCAGGCAAGCTGAACCCTTAATCGCTCAATGCCGTCGAAGAGGCGCATTACCCAAAACTTCCCCAGCTCAAGCAATAAGGCTGATCTATCGCAGTCTCAGCCAAAGTCATTTTAGCGCCGTGATTCACCGATTGCTCCACCTTGAGCATAAACCCCTCTAGATCTGCTTATCACGCCATTTTTGCTAATAAGCAGAATCTTCATCCGCTTTTATTGATGGTTTCAGGTGAAGCTTAATCCTGGATTAGAAAAAACGGGATCTCGATGAATGTGGATCCGCTGTATATGACGTCCAGATTGCCGAGTAAAGCTTTCACGTCCATGCAACAATGAAAAATTATCTGCAATGACAATATCATTTTGTTGCCATTGATGGGCATAATAAAAGCGCTTATCATATAACAGTTCCAATAAATTCTTTTCGAAACCTGCTTGCTTTTCTGGCTCGATATTATGGTACTGCAGCTGATGCTGATTTAAAAATGTGCCATCACTGCGTACCGGTTCATTGTAGCGAAGGATCCGTGTCCCCAAATCCGGATGAGTGGTAATTAAAGGCGAAGTCACCTTACCACCGTAATGTACCACCTGTTTAATACTGTAAGTCACATTGATTTTTTCCCACTGATTGACTAACTCCTCATTGATTGTATTTAATAATTTCGTTGTATGTGTAAAGGTAGTACCACCTTGGCTATTCTCATTAGGCGAAGATAAACAATAGAAAATTTGTAATTCAGGAATAGCAGGTTTATACATTCCATCCCAATGTAAAGGAACGTAACTATTATCAAAGATATGATCATTAGTTTGAGGATCATATTTAATATCAAGAATCTCCCCAAAAGGCCACATCATAATTTCACCCCACTTCCCTGCAAAATTAATCAGCAAACTTCTGTTCTGGAATTGATTAACAAAACCACGGATGATCACTAAAGCATGTTGCCTGACTAAATCTTTTAACTCATTAACATCTAATTCATCGATTGTAACATTTGGACAGGTCGGTGTAATAATGATTCCAAATGGTGTATTGACAGAGACCCGATACAGCGGATGTTCAATTAACATTTTCCTTCCTTGCTTACTGTTGCCGGGCTAATGATGAGCAACGAAATGACTTGGCTGACCATCATTATAAACGAGCTGAGCAGCAATTTCCTCGGCTTGCTTACGCTTCATTAATACAAATTTTCCATTCACCTTAATCGAAACACCGTGCCAAGGTGTCAACCAATCATCTTTGGTCGGTAACATATGAATACCTAATTTCGGACTGTGAACCGATTGTGGGTGTATAGAGAGTCGAACAGCATCAGGGAATATTTTGCATAGAAGATTTCCCCATGCCCAACTCCGCTGTATCACACCACAAGCACGACTCTTAGCATTTTTCTGTAGTGCGGATTTTGAGCCTTGATAATCAGGATGATAGCTGTCTTCAAATAAGAATCGAGTTATCGAACGATATAACTCTAGACCTGATTCACTCTCTAAAAGCTGAGTTTTTATTTCATCTTCCGACTGTGAGAATCCCTTGATAAGCTCCTCTCGTAGCCCATCATAATCCGTCTTTTCAGATTTAAAAAAGGAAACCATCGATAAATTAAAAGTACTGAGATTTTTTGCACCAATTTCAGATATCATCTTTTCCAAATGAAGCTGATAATTATTCACGTTGAGATCGGTAACTTTAATCAAGTCTGCGAAAACATGGCCATCAGAGCAAATAATAATCTCCGCACCAGGCTTATAATATGCTTTAATATCTTCACACAGTGAGTTTAAAAATTCGAGTGAGAGCTTTTCAGCCATATCAGGTAACTTACCAATCACTTTTTCTTGATTTGGTGATTTCACTGGAAAAGCCGGTAAAACAAATATTATCTTTTCATTATTCTTAACAAAATGGTTAATAAAAGGTAAGTGGTTATCTCGTAATTTCTGTTCTTCCTCTTCTTCAGTGTAGTGCTGAATATCATTACAACGCCTTCTGAACTTTATAATATGAGAAAAAATTTTCTCAGCCACAGCATGGTTATTAAATTCCATTTTATTCATCCTTTTAAAATTAATTGCATCTACCTTGATAAAAAACACCATCGTATCCCTAGTGATAGGGCAGAGCACAAATATATAGATAAAAAAAACAAAATAAATCTGATAAGTACAGTATTATTTTAAATTAAATGAAAAATTCCTTATTTATAAGGAATAAAAATTATAATTAAGAATAAAATGAAATATTAAGATGATTCTCTTATTTTTAAATTGAATGAATAATGTAGACAATCGATTAACTGATATATCCTCATCGTTTTTCTTTATAACGCATCGCCGTGCATTATTTTCCATAACAACCAAACTCTCTAACCGTTCAGAACCCAAATCAGCAGTACAAAACACGAAACACAACACATGACCGATCTGTTCTGTCTGTTTCGAACTGGCCGATCACCGATCCTTTCAAGACAATACTGATAGTCTAAGCACAACGAAATGCATCACGGTCAAACCTATGGACGAAAAATCTGAAACGAAGGATAGCGATAAACTCCATTGATATACAAAGGAATACCCGGTGATTTCTCCGAAAATCGACATGGCAGTTGCTCCCTAAAGTGCACGGATAATGACCTGCTCAGCCCCTTAAAAAGTGCCCTGCTGATGAAATGGTTATAGAGACTGCACTACCTCAAGCCCGATAATCCTCTTGATCTCAAGTGGTAAAAACAGAAAATAACAGCCAATATATAGCTATCTCCCATTCTTTTTACGGATTGAGGCCCCCTGCACAGATTCAGGTGTGAATACTAACTAACACGCCATGTGATCTTAACAAGTCAGCGGCCTCTCTATCGAGATCATGGCAGTTCGCAAAACTGCCCTTAGTGGCGTCTTAATGCTATGATCTCCAGATAAAGAACCTAAGCCTGCTCCTTCAGGCTCAACAACACAAAGGTAGAAGAGATGATTATCGTAACCGGTGGCGCTGGCATGATCGGCAGCAATATTATCAAAGCATTGAATCAACGTGGACATACCGATATTCTGGTCGTGGATAACCTTACGGATGGAACCAAATTTGTGAACTTGGCCGATTTGGATATCAGTGACTACATTGACAAAGAAGAGTTCTTAGGCAGCCTGCTCGCGGGGGATGATTTAGGCAAAATAGAAGCCGTCTTTCATCAGGGCGCTTGTTCCTCCACGACCGAGTGGGATGGAAAGTACATGATGGATAATAATTATCAGTACTCTAAAGAATTACTGCATTTCTGTCTTGATAGAGAAATCCCCTTCCTGTATGCCTCTTCTGCTGCGACCTACGGTGGCCGCAGTGATAATTTTATCGAAGAACGCCAGTTTGAAGCCCCGCTCAATGTCTACGGTTATTCGAAAATGCTGTTCGATCATTATGTCAGGACCCTTCTGCCTCAAGCAACCTCACCGGTCTGTGGCTTCCGTTATTTTAATGTCTATGGTCCAAGAGAAGGTCATAAAGGTGGCATGGCCAGTGTCGCGTTTCATCTTAATAGCCAAATTGAACGCGGTGAAAATCCTAAACTATTTCAAGGCAGTGAAAATTTCCAGCGGGATTTCATCTATGTCGATGATGTCGCTGCGGTAAACTTATGGTGCTGGGAAAATGCGATATCTGGGATTTATAATTGTGGAACAGGTCGTGCCGAATCCTTCCAAGCGGTTGCCGATGCAGTCATGAATTATCACCAAACAGGTGACATTGAGTACATCCCATTTCCAGAAAAATTAAAAGGCCGTTATCAAAGCTATACCCAAGCGGATTTAACGCGCTTGCGAGCGGCGGGTTATGACCAACCCTTCAAAACTGTTGCACAAGGTGTAGCGGAATACATGACATGGCTTACAGCCCATAAATCTGTGTGAGAAAGCAATGAAAATTCTGGTGATAGGTCCATCTTGGGTCGGTGACATGATGATGTCACAGAGCTTGTATAGAACACTGAAGCAACAATATCCAGATGCCAGCATTGATGTGATGGCACCGGGCTGGTGTCGCCCTTTGTTATCAAGAATGCCGGAGGTTAATCAAGCCATTGCTATGCCGATTGGTCATGGTTCCTTCCAGTTACTGAAGCGCAGGCAACTGGGCTTGTCACTAGAAAAAAATCACTATGACAGGGCGTATGTCTTACCCAATTCATTTAAATCAGCCTTGATCCCCTTTTTTGCTGGTATCAAGCAACGGATTGGCTGGCGAGGTGAGATGCGCTATGGATTACTCAATGAGCGCCATACCTTAGATAAAATGGCCCTCCCTTTAATGGTTCAACGCTATGTTGCTCTTGCCTATTCGGTCGGTGAAATAAAAAAAGCGAGCGATCTGCCTCAACCCATATTGTGGCCACAACTCTCCGTCAGCCAAGATGAAATTCTGGCGGTCAGTGAAAAGTTTTCTATGACAGGCTCACGTCCAATCATCGGCTTTTGCCCTGGCGCTGAATTTGGTCCTGCAAAACGCTGGCCGCATTATCATTATGCCGCGTTAGCCAAACATTTGATTGATGCAGGGCATCAAATCGCGTTATTTGGCTCAGTCAAAGATCGTGAGGCAGGCGAAGAAATTTTGCGTTCCCTCAGCACGGAACAACAACAACATTGTCATAATCTAGCGGGTAACACCTCCTTAGATGAGGCTGTCGTCTTACTGGCATCCTGTCAATCAGTGATCAGCAATGATTCAGGACTGATGCATATCGCGGCAGCACTACAACGCCCTCTTATTGCGCTATATGGCCCCACCAGCCCAGATTTTACGCCCCCTCTTGCCAACAATGCCCGTGTGATCCGTTTGATTTCGGGGTATCACAAGATAAGAAAAGGCTCCGCTGAGCAAGGTTATCATCAAAGTCTGATTGATATAACGCCTGAGCGTGTTATTGATGAACTCAAGTCCTTAATGAGCTCACAACAGGAGACGGAATGCGCGTCCTGATAGTCAAAACCTCCTCAATGGGAGATGTGATCCATACTCTACCGGCAGTCACTGATGCCATGCAGGCAATACCGGGTATCCAATTTGACTGGGTTGTTGAAGAAGGCTTCAGTCAAATACCCGGCTGGCATCCCGCCGTACAGAATGTCTTACCCTTAGCCTTACGACGTTGGCGTAAACACTGGTTTGGGAGCAAACAACGTGAAGAACGTTTTAAATTCCGTCAAAATTTGCAAAGTCAGCACTACGATCTGATTATCGATGCACAAGGCCTGATAAAAAGTGCAGCATTGGTGACTCGTTTGGCGAACGGCAAAAAACATGGTGCCGATCGACACAGTGCCAGAGAGCCCTTTGCCAGTTGGTGGTATGATTGTCGCCATCGGGTCAATTTTTATCAACATGCCGTCGAGCGGATACGAGAACTGTTTGCTAAAAGTCTTGATTACCCTCAACCAACCACTCAAGGTGATTATGCAATTGCAGGGCATTTTTTACATCACTTACCTAAAGATCATGGTCAATACTATGTCTTTTTACATGCCACAACCCGTGATAATAAGCACTGGCCAGAACAACATTGGCGGGATTTAATCCAAGCCGTCGCCCCCACTGGCTTAAAAATAAAGTTACCTTGGGGCGCAGAGCATGAATATCAGCGCGCGATAAGACTGGCTGAGGGTTTTGAACATGTCACTGTCTTACCCAAATTAACCTTAGAACAGGTCGCGCATCAGTTAGCAGGCGCGCGGTCAATCGTGTCGGTGGATACCGGACTCAGTCATTTAAGTGCGGCATTGGATCGCCCCAATATTACACTTTATGGTCCAACCGACCCCGGGTTAATTGGCGGATACGGTAAGTGTCAACACGCCCTTAAACCAGAAAAAGGCAATGATATGGCGGATATTCAGCCCGAAACCGTATTTTCCTTACTACAAAAACAGACAACTCCCTAATTTATCTCCGGCAAGGACGCTGGTTTATTTTTACGGCAGCATTAACGACGTCTTATTGAAAACTTCAGGAGACACGGTATGCCCTCTTTAACGCTTAAACTGACAAGGTTACTGCTAGATACGTTATATCAGCCAACTGAACGTTGTGCTAACAAGCCCAGTCACATACTGATATTAAGGGATGAGAACAAACTTGGTGATATGGTGATTACCACCGGGCTGATTGATCATTTATATCAAGCGGGCATGGTCGTCTCTGTTGCTGCTGGCCCCTTAAACAGGCTGATTTCTGAAAATCTACCGCAAGTCAGGCACACCTTTATTATTCAGCCAAGTCGACCTTGGCGACTCGCATCAACGATCAAACAACTCCGTAAGCAACAATTTGATCTCGTCCTAGATTTTAGTGATCATATCAGTGCTTTTCATTATGCATTGATTGCGGCCATCGGGGGGAAACAGACCCTCGGTTTTAATAAATCGCAGTTCAAACGTTACGATATTACTCTCTCGGCCGATCTCAGAGAAAAACACATTTGCTGGCGCTACCAGCAGGTACTGCATCGACTCGACATCCCGTGCGAGCATTACTCTTACTTGGTGCCCATCCCACCAAATGAACTGCAACGTGTCGGCAATTACCTTCTCCAGAAATCACACCAGAAAGTGGTCGTCATTAATCCATTTGCTGCCGATCACGAGCGCTTTTTATCGATATTACAAGTTAATGCCATAATAAAACAGATTCAGGCACTGGATAAACAGAGGCTGATTATTATCATTGGGCCCCCAAACTTGATCCGGACCTTAAATTTAGCAAGAGGGGCAATAAGCAATCCTTTTCAAACCCTCTGGAGTGCCGCTGCTTGGGTTAAGTATGCAGATTTAGTGATCTCACCTGATACTGCATGGGTTCATATCGCCAAAGCCTTTCAACGTCCGCTGATTGCTTTTTATAATAATAAGATCCTACCGGGGGGATTAATTAATAAGCAGGTTTGGGCCCCTGACTATCAACCCAGTACCCAACTTGTCTCGCATGATCGACTCATCAGCAGTATCCCGGTTAGCCAAATTGAACCGGTGATCCGCCAATACTTAACACCCTCATGACCGTTACGTTGCACTGACGAGTTCGAACGGAGATAACATCAAATCGTAGATTGTCCCTTTTTAGCATGGTAATATTCAGACAACGTCATACCTTGAGTTCTTTCCGATAACCAGCTAAAAAGCTGTTGCAGATCGTCATACAACTTCTCTATCGATACCTTATCTTTAAAGGTCGGACTGCCGCCGGGCATAAACTCCGATGAGTGCAACATAAACTCAACATAATCGTTGCCTGCTTGGAGTTGACTCTCAACCACTTTTTTCATTGCCGCCACATTGTCTCTGTTCGGTCTAAGCCAAAGTACTGCCGGTGATCGTTGTCGTCCTCTGATTTTATCCACCCCTTGCTTAAGAATGCTCACAAGCGGCGAGTATTTATTACACGTACTCATCGGTACCTGCAACAATGAGGAGTTACCAGGCCGAGATATTGCCATCAAATCCATGAAATAAGCTTGTTTTGGAAAATCACGGTAATCTGTGCCTCCCTTGCCTTGCGGGGCGCCTCGCGTAAATTGCCAGTTAACCCCAGGCGTCACAGAACAATCAACAAGGTATCCCAGCTCCTGCAAAATCCGCGCATAACGCGCATCAAAGGCCCAGCGTCCTGCTCGATGACTCTGCATTTTAACCTGAAATTTATCTTCAAGTAATGACGTCATAAAGCATACTTTTTCCCGTAATATGTGATCTGGATACTCGATAAGATAAGGTTGATAGCGCAGATCATCATCCGTTAGACGGTATTCAGGAGGACTGTTCCACGCATGTAAGTGCATACCCACTTCACCTTGCTTCCGCGAGATCACATCGGTTGCAAACTCAACATAGGCAGCATCCTCCACCATTTCATAGTTAGTTAGCCAAGTGGGTTTGAAATTAAATTTTTCACAAAGTTCCTGAAATCTCGGTAAATAATGCGTATTTTCAGTACAAATACGCCGAGGGTTAGCCCATAAATTATCCCCCTCGGTATCAATAGTGATAAGAAATGCTGGTTTATTCATAATACCTTCATAAATAAAAATTTTTTTTCGATTTTACTCATTCACCTTATCAACACTGGACGCTCAGGCTGAGATTATCTGGTATGGTGGCACAAGGTCATTTATAATGGCGATAAAATCCATCATGCGGGTTTTGTTATTTGTTATCAACCAGATTTACGCCTAGGGTACCGTTTGCAACCAAAACACATTGCTATGATCATAGATGGCCTACCTGGTGGTGGTGCTGAACGAGTCGTACTCACACTCTGTGCTGGGTTGATAAAACAGGGTCACCGAGTCAGTGTCATTTCACTGCGCGAAGTCTGTGAGTACCCACTTCCAGAAGGCATTAATTATTATCCCCTCACGGATCGTTGTCGCAGTCCTTGGCGCAAGCTAACGGAACTGACACGACGCGCGAGGGCGTTAGATCAGCAGGTTACCTGTATCAACAAGCAAATGGGGCAATTTGATTTAGTCCTGTCGCATTTACATAAAACTGATCGTATCGTCAGACGCAGTCAACGTCTGCCGCAACATAAAATTTGGCACTGTCTGCATGGTGTTTTATCTTGTTCCTATTTAGGCAAACGCCAAGGACTATCCCGCTGGTTGAAACGGTTTAAAATAAAACAGATTTATCAGCAACGAAATATTCTCGCCGTCTCGCCTGCTGTATTAGACGATCTGTTACAAACTTTTTCGGTGCAGCCCAAACAGGCACAGGTTATTTTTAACCCCTTTGATTCAGCGTCGATCCGCAAGCAAGCCCAAGTTGCACCGCCACCGCTGGCTTCTCCTTATTTACTGCACGTCGGCAGACTTCATCCCACTAAACGCCATGACCGATTGCTCCGTGCTTATGCCTTAAGCCAACTGTCACTGCCATTGGTCCTATTAGGGCAAGGCAGCCTAGCAATGAAACAACAATTAGAACAGCTCGCTATCCAGTTAAATATCAAGGACAAGGTGATTTTTCAGGGATTTGATTCTAACCCTTATCGCTGGATCAATGCCGCTCAAATGTTGATTTTAAGCTCAGACAGTGAAGGATTTGGTAATGTTTTAGTTGAAGCGTTGATCTGCCAAACTCAGATAGTAAGCACTAACTGTCCAGGAGGGCCTGCTGCCATTATGCAAGGTGACCTGAGTCGCGGTTTGGCTGATTTAACCGCTGAATCTCTGAGTGAGAAAATGGTTGAAATTTATCAGCATCCCGTTGAATTACATGCTGATATGGTAAAGAATTTTGAACTCAACCACATATGTCAACAATACCTACGCTTGATTTCATGAGAGACCGATCCTGTCATTCTCCGCTAATGGCTTTGTGCTTCCTGCATTAGGATTGCATCTCAGTGTAATGCAAATGGGTTGCATAAGCTCGATTTCTGATAGAATGCGTCTTCGAATAGGAGTGCGGTTTGTGTCCCGGAATCGCGCCAAGGTCTGTCCAGCTTCCCCTCAATTGGGTTATTAATCCATCAAGGATCCGGTATTAAAGCGTGCAATACAATCCGTCATCAGCCTATTGGCAAAATAGTATTTGATAACAGTCACATGTCCTCTGGCGAGTCTCAGAGCTAAGATGATGAATTTTATTTATCGTATTTGTCTTAAAAATTACGCTATCACTGAACTTATTGCGGTATCCCCACCTAATAATAGGAATGGTCAAATAAATTAAATATATAAAATACTAATGCGATGATAAACAATGATGAATAAGACCTTTACTGACCAACCATTTCCCAAACGAATTTTAGTGATTAAATTACGCCATCATGGGGATATGCTCCTGACAACACCCGTGCTCCAAACACTGCACGACAATTTTCCCAATGCAGAGATCGATGTGCTTCTGTACAAAGAAACAGAACCCATGCTGAAAAATCATCCTGTTATCCATCACTGCTATCATATCGATAAAAATTGGAAAAAAATCAGTAAAAGACAACATATTAAACATGAAATGGCGTTACTGAAAGCCTTACGCCAACGTCAGTATCATCTCGTCATAAATTTGGCTGACCAATGGCGCAGTGCACTGATAACGAGGATGACCGCAGCGCCAATTCGGTTAGGTTTTAATTTTGCCAAGAGGAAGCATTGGTTCTGGCAAACCAGCCACACTGAACTGGTTACTGTTGATAGCCATGAAACCATGCATACGGTAGAGCAGAATTTATCTATTTTATCGCCCTTGCAACTGGCAAAAACCAGTACAAAAACCACAATGAGTTACCTGAAATCGGACAAGGTTAAAGTCGAGCAGTTATTAGCCGAAAATCATGTCGATAAAAATTACATCGTGATTCATCCAGCTTCACGCTGGTTTTTTAAATGCTGGTCTGAAAATAAAATGGCACAACTGATTAATAGCTTAGAAAATCAGCAAATTATCCTGACAGCAAGTCCTGATGAACATGAGCTTACGATGTTGAATGACATCCTCGCCCAATGCAAAAAAACGGATATTGTGAACCTAGCAGGCCAACTGACCCTGCCACAACTGGCCGCCCTTATCGACAATGCCCGGTTATTTATTGGTGTGGACTCTGTCCCAATGCACATGGCGGCGGCTTTAAGCACACCTTATGTTGCTTTGTTTGGCCCCTCAAAATTGACTCACTGGCATCCATGGGAAGCCAGTGGGGAAACCCTCTGGGCTGGTGATTATGGCCCCTTGCCTGATCCAGATGCTGTTGATACCGCGACAACTATCCGTTATCTTGACCTGATCCCAGTAAATCGGGTACTGGATAGTGCGCGGAGATTATTACAATGAAAGCCTTTCGTCTGGCAATTGTCAGACAAAAATATCGTCCTGATGGGGGTGCTGAGCGCTTTGTTTCGCGAGCATTAACGGCACTGAAAGATCAAAATTTGGAATTGAATGTGATCACCCGCGAATGGCAGGGTGAGACTAACCCAGATTGGCATATTTACCGCTGCAATCCTATAAAATGGGGGCGTATCAGTCGAGAACGTAATTTCGCCAAAGCGGCAGTGGCTTGCTGGCAGTCACAGAAATTTGACTTGGTACAAAGTCATGAGCGGATCCCCGGCTGTGATATTTATCGGGCAGGGGACGGGGTTCACCGTCGTTGGTTATTACAACGTGCGAGGATCCTGCCACGATGGAAACAAAAACAACTGATGACTCATCGTTATCACCGCTATGTGATACATGCAGAACAGCAGATGTATACTCACCCGAATCTTCAGGCCGTCATTTGCAATGCCCAGATGATTAAAAAAGAGATCATTGAAGATTATTCAGTTGATCCTGCTAAAATTCACGTCATCTACAATGCGATCGACAACCAGAAGTTTTCACCGGCAAACGAAAGCCAACGCCAACAAGCGCGTCAGCAATTTGCCATCGAACCTGATGCACATTGTCTGATTTTTGTCGGTTCTGGATTCGAACGCAAAGGTTTAGCGGCGGCGATCAGAGCGTTGGCTCAAACCGAGAGTCACCTCCTTGTTGTTGGCAGAGATAAAACCGTCAGTAAGTATCAACAACTTGCTGTTAAATTGGGCTGCCAAATGCGCGTGCATTTTGCAGGTATGCAGGCTGATACCATAAGCTGTTATCATGCCTGTGATGGCTTATTGTTACCGACACTTTACGATCCTTTTCCCAACGTTATCCTAGAAGCCATGGCCTGTGGATTACCTGTTATCACCACTTATGGTTGTGGTGGCGCAGAATTTATTTGTGATGGTGTAAATGGGTTTGTCGTCGATGCACTCGATATTCCGGCTATCAGTCAACGGATCCAACAGCTTGCAGCCAATGCTAAACAGGATCTCATGGGGATTGCGGCTAGAAATACCATTTTACCCCATACTCCAGCCAGACTTTCCGAGCAACTTGTCGCCTTGTATCAGCACTTGTTAACCAAAAAGTCAGCATAAATTCACTTTACCTGTTAATCAGTGAGATTGTATTAACAGGTCTACCGCGAATCTCAATGCCTCACCCATCTGTAAACCTGCGCTCGCTTTCCAACGCGTTGCCTGCATTTGAGATTTAATCTGTGTTACTATAAGCCATGCTTCCGGAATGATAATAAAACCATGCTGTTGCGTATATACCAAACTCTTCTGTATCTTATCCAACCTTTTATTTGGATAAGGCTATTACTTCGTAGCCGTAAAGCACCGGCCTATAGAAAACGCTGGCTTGAGCGTTATGGCTTTTGTGCCGATAAAGTTCGTCCTGATGGTATCGTATTGCACTCGGTTTCAGTGGGTGAAACCCTCGCAACAGTCCCTCTCGTCAGGGCATTGCGCCATCGTTACCCCCATTTACCCATTACCGTGACCACAATGACACCAACAGGATCAGAAAGGGTCTTGTCAGCTTTTGGTCACGATGTATACCATGTGTATTTGCCTTACGATCTACCAGGAGCCATAAATCGCTTTTTGAACAGTACTCGCCCCTGTTTGATGATCATTATGGAAACAGAGCTGTGGCCGGGATTGATACATTCCCTACACGAACGGCATATCCCGCTGATTGTCGCCAATGCTCGACTCTCTGAACGTTCCTTGAAAGGTTATCAGAAAATCAGCTCGTTTATGCGCGAACTGCTCAGTAATATTACGTTGATCGCTGCCCAGACTTTAGAGGATGGTCAACGTTTTGTTGAACTGGGTTTAAAGAAAAATCAGTTATCAGTCACTGGAAGCTTAAAATTTGATATCTCTGTCACACCTGAGCTGGCCGCGCGTGCCGTTACTCTCCGTAGACAGTGGGCAGCCCATCGCCCAGTCTGGATAGCTACCAGTACTCATGAGGGTGAAGAAGCCATTATCCTAGAAAGTCACCGTCAGTTGTTACGCCAATTCCCTGACCTACTCCTCATTTTGGTGCCTCGCCATCCAGAACGTTTCAACGATGCTCAAGACCTAACAAAAAAAGCCGGGTTTCGTTTTATTCTCCGCAGCCAACAGAGACCACCTTCAGCAACCACACAAGTGATCATCGGTGATACGATGGGAGAACTGATGCTACTTTATGGTATTGCCGATTTAGCGCTAGTCGGGGGTAGCCTTGTTAAACGAGGGGGGCATAATCCTTTGGAGCCTGCCGCTCATGCCATTCCTGTCCTAATGGGACCGCATATCTGGAACTTCAAAGATATCTGTGCCAAGCTTTCTCAAGCTCAGGGACTGATTTCTGTCACAGACAGCGCCAGCATCACTCATGAGATCGCGGCTCTGCTGCAAGACGATGATTATCGCCGTTATTATGGCCGTCATGCCGCAGAAGTTCTGCATCAAAATCAAGGTGCCTTACAACGCTTGCTAAACCTGCTGGAACCTTATTTACCTGCACGGAATAACTAACTATGCCACGTCAAAAATTATCCGTTGTTCTTATTACTAAAAATGAATCGGAACTGATTGGTGACTGTCTAAAATCAGTAAGCTGGGCTGATGAAATAATTGTACTCGATGCTGGCAGTACAGATGATACCTGCGAAATCGCGGCAGCCAACGGCGCGAATGTTCACCAAAGCCAACAAACTTGGCCCGGATTTGGGATCCAAAGACAACGTGCGCAACAGTATGCCAGCGGTGAGATGATCTTGATGATTGATGCTGATGAACGTGTCAGCCCACAATTGCAATCGTCCATTGAAACAATATTACAGCAACCTCAACAGCCGAATACCGTTTACAGTCTTAATCGCAGCAACTGGTTTCTTGGCCGATTTATGCGCCACAGTGGCTGGTATCCTGACCGTGTCATTCGCTTATATCCTCGCCATTTTCATTGGCATGCGCATCTGGTTCATGAATCACTCAATAGCGAAAATGCGTCCATTGAAAACCTGAAAGGGGATTTGCTACACCTGACCTGCCGAGATTTGTATCGATTTCAGCAAAAACAGCTCGCTTATGCCGATGCTTGGGCGAGACAGCGCATCAATCATGGCAAGACCTGCCGCCTTTATTCAGTCTACAGTCATGCTGTTGCTGCTTGGCTAAAAACCTTGCTGCTACGAGGCGGAATACTGGATGGTAAACAAGGATTTATTCTCGCCATGGTCAATGCCCAGTATACGTTTAATAAATATGCCATGCTGTGGGCACTCAGTCGTTCAGCTTAACCGAGGGATCCGATGTCTATTACTGCTATCTATCCGGGAACCTTTGATCCGTTTACCTTCGGACATCAAGATATTGTGGCAAGAGCTTCTACCCTGTTTGACCATGTCATTGTCGCGATTGCAGCAGGCAGCAGTAAACACCCGTTATTTAGCCTCGAGCAACGTATTGACTTAGCTCGTAAAAGTTTAGCTGACCTGCATAACGTTGAAGTCTTGGGTTTCCATCATCTGCTGGCCGAGTTGGCAAAAGAGCAAAAGGCCACGGTTTTGGTAAGAGGGATACGCTCTGTCTCAGATTTTGACTATGAACGACAACTGGCGCAGGTCAATGCCCATTTACGTCCGGGCTTAGAGACCATCACGCTATTTGCCTCTGAACAGTTTGGTTTTATTTCCTCAACCATTGTGAAGGATGTAGCCAAACATGGGGGGAATTTACAGAACTTTGTCTGCCCAGATGTTCAACAGGCGCTGCAAGATAAGTTCCGCCAGTAAAATGCATGATTTCGTTTATTGCTGACATAATGGACACCAATAAGTATTACGCTGAGCGATTTTCTGGCTGAGGATCGGCGAAGAACAATGCAGACAAGGTTGTCCTGCTCGCCCATAAACCTGCAATTGCTGGGCGAAATAGCCTGGCTTACCATCACTCTGTAAGAAGTCACGAAGCGTGGTTCCACCCTGCTCGATCGCACGTTGCAGCACCAATTTAACCACGGTAACTAGCTTTTCTGCTTCAGTATCAGTCAGTTGATTGGCAAGACGTTGTGGTAAAATCCCCGCCGAGAACAAAGACTCACTGGCATAAATGTTACCGACGCCAACCACCAACTGATTATCCATCAGCCAACTTTTGATCGGGATCCGTTTATTGGTGGATTTTTGTTGCAGGTAAGGCCAAGTAAAGTCATCACTAAGCGGTTCAGGGCCAAGTAAATTGAGCAAGCGATTTTGTTGTAAATTGGTTTCCCACAACCAAGCGCCAAAACGACGCGGATCCGTATAACGCAGGGTATAGCCATTATTCATCACTAAATCGACATGATCATGTCGGCCTGCGGCCATCGGCTCGGATAAAATTCGTAAACTGCCCGACATCCCGAGATGAATAATAATGTATCCCTTGGGTAACTGTATGAGGAGATATTTCGCTCGGCGTTGGATACCCAATACGGGTTGATCTCTTAACTCTTTAATTTCTTGAGAAATTGGCCAACGTAACCGAGGAAAACGTACCACTGAATGTAAAATATTAGCGCCGAGGAGGTAAGGCTCGATTCCCCGGCGGCTGGTTTCGACTTCTGGCAATTCAGGCATCATGCGCTCCTTTACCCCAGTGATACCGACAAAAAACCCGGCCGAAGCCGGGTTTTTTTATAAGAAACAGCAATTATTTAATTTTTGCTTCTTTATATTCTACGTGCTGGCGAATAACGGGATCAAATTTCTTTAATACCAGTTTCTCCGGCTTAGTACGCTTGTTTTTCGTGGTGGTATAGAAGTGACCTGTACCAGCAGAGGAAACGAGCTTGATCTTCTCACGAATACCTTTAGCCATGATTCAGTTCCTTAGTACTTCTCACCGCGAGTACGCATCTCTGCTAATACAGAGTCGATACCCTTCTTATCAATAACACGCATACCTTTAGCAGATACACGTAAAGTAACAAAACGCTTCTCACTCTCAACCCAAAAACGATGTGAATGCAGGTTAGGAAGAAAACGGCGTTTAGTCGCGTTCATTGCGTGGGAGCGGTTGTTTCCACTCACCGGGCGCTTGCCAGTTACTTGGCAGACTCGTGACATGTCATATCTCCAAAAATCAAATCAGCTCGAGCTTTGTACTTAGGTTTTGGCCGCCTCGTCAGGCTTTTAACCCATCCAGGCGAGTTCAATGCGAACCCGCTGAGCAGGCCTAAACGCCAAACCCGAGATTCTCAAAGGTGGCGTAGTATACGCCCTGACGGCCGATGGCTCAAGACCATAACCACTAAAGATCCTCTGGATCGTTAAAAAAAGTACTTTTTTATCACCTTGAGTCACTTTCTGGCTAATTTTTAATCTAAATTAAGCCTCTTTCTACAAACGAAACGAATTGTCCCTTACCTATGACCAAATGATCAAGTAATTTAATTTGTAAGAGATGGCACATCTCCTGAATTCTGGCCGTGACCTGTTTATCCGCACGACTGGGTTCCGCTTTCCCTGATGGATGATTATGCGCAATAATCAGTGCCGCCGCATTCAGCTTCAGGGCCTCTTTACCAATCTCTCGCGGATGCACTTCCACACTATGAATGGTTCCCATAAACATCCGCTGTGTTGACAACACATGATGCTGATTATCCAGAAAAATAACCATAAATACTTCACGACTCTCATGCGCTAATTGACTGATCAGAAATTGATAGGCGGCCTGAGGGCATTCCAGCACATTACTGTCCCCCAACTGTGCCTGAAAAAAACGACAGCCTAGTTCGGCAACCGCATAGAGTTGAGCCAGTTTCGCTAGGCCAACTCCCTTGATTGCTTTATACTGACCGACCTCTGCGGTCATCACCAGATACAATGAACCGAAATGCTGTAAAATCCGCTCAGCCAATGAAATGACCCCAACACCCGGCGAGCCCGTCCGCAAAAAAATCGCAAGTAATTCCACATCTGTCAGACTCGCTGCCCCACATTGCCATAACTTTTCGCGAGGCCCAGCACCCTGTATCATTCCCATCCCCTTTACCTAAAATAATCACAGACCTCGCCTCTCGCCACGTTAGACTTTGCTGTGTATTACTGAGGTCACTCATTAAACATCCTGTCCACAATAGGTGAGAATCTCCAGTCATGATCTATGTCTCTTTTAGCTTTATGCTAAACTACATTTCCAGTCTGCTGTATAAAGAGGCGACAAATGACAGTGTTAGCTCGAAAAAAAATTCTAATCGGCGTGAGTGGCGGCATTGCAGCTTACAAAATTCCAGAACTGGTACGCAGACTCAGAGAACAAGGCAGTGAAGTGCGAGTGGTCATGACAACCGCAGCCCAAGCGTTTATTACACCATTAACGCTGCAAGCAGTCAGTGGCTATCCCGTTTCAATTGACTTACTTGATCCCGCCGCTGAAGCCGCCATGGGGCATATCGAGCTGGCCAAATGGGCCGATCTCATTGTCATTGCTCCGGCCAGTGCCGATATTATCGCTAGATTGAATGCGGGCATGGCCAATGATCTGTTGACCACAACCTGTCTTGCCAGTCAGGCGGCCATTGCCATCGTGCCCGCCATGAACCAGCAAATGTATCGCGCTTCCCGTACACAGCAAAACCTGCGGCAACTTTCCGATCATAATGTGATGATATGGGGCCCAGACGAGGGGAGTCAGGCTTGTGGCGATACCGGCCCTGGACGGATGCTGGATCCGCAACAAATTCTTCAGCAGATCCGCCACTGGGCAACACCTATCATCGATTTGCAACATTTAAATATGATGATAACGGCGGGGCCAACCCAAGAAGCCATTGATCCGGTGCGTTATATCTCAAACCACAGTTCGGGTAAAATGGGCTTCGCCCTCGCGGCAGCGGCAGCGGCTTGTGGCGCAACCGTCCAATTAATTGCTGGCCCCGTCAATTTACCGACCCCCGCAGGGGTCGAGCGAATTGATGTAATCACAGCGCAACAAATGCATCAAGCAGTCATGCAGAGGGTACATCAACAGCATATTTTTATTGGTTGTGCCGCAGTGGCAGACTATCGCAGTGAGCAAATAAGCCATGAAAAAATAAAGAAGCAAGATGGCCAAACTCACTTAACATTAACGCTGGTTAAGAACCCCGATATTGTCGCCAGTGTCGGTGCACTGCAACAAGATCGACCTTGGGTAGTAGGATTTGCCGCAGAAACAAGTAATATGGAACACTATGCCCAACAAAAAAGAATCAACAAAAACCTCGATCTGATTTGTGCAAATGATGTCGCACAGTCAGATCGAGGCTTTAATAGCGATAACAATGCCCTGCATCTTTTCTGGCAGGACGGTGAAAAACAGCTACCCTTGTGTGATAAAGGGCAGCTCGCTTGGCAATTATTAACCGAGATAGTCCATCTTTATGAACAAAAAAATTGATATAAAAATCCTTGATCCCCGTATTGGTCAACAATTTGCCTTACCAGCCTATGCCACACCCGGTTCTGCAGGCCTCGATTTACGCGCCTGCTTGGATAATGAATTGATCTTAGGAGCGGGTGACACAACATTATTGCCGACAGGACTCGCAATACACATTGCTGATCCACACTTGGCCGCCGTGATCCTACCCCGTTCAGGATTAGGCCATAAACATGGCATTGTGTTGGGGAACCTCACTGGACTTATCGATTCTGATTATCAAGGACAATTGATGGTCTCGGTTTGGAACCGGAGTCACCAGGATTTTGTGATCCAACCTGGTGATCGTATTGCACAACTGGTATTTGTCCCCGTCGTTCAGGTGGAATTTAACTTGGTTGAAACGTTTGATCACAGTGAGCGGGGTGCAGGTGGCTTCGGCCATTCCGGCACACATTAATTTTTCTATTAGAAATATAAATAATTACTGCCAGCTTCATACCAGATAAACCAGCTTCATTCTGCTTGGTTCATACTCAGTATGTGTTCAAGCTGACGTCGCATTTAAGATCCTTTTCAAGCTGATACTTGAAAGAGGTTGTCATTTGTCCGGTTGTTACCGTTATCTTCAGGGGTTGTTACGTCATGGCCGAAAAAAAAGGCGCAAAGAAGAATCGCCGAGAAGAAATTCTTCAGGCACTGGCAACAATGCTGGAATCTGGTGAAGGCAGTCAGCGCATTACCACGGCAAAGTTAGCTGCCAATGTCGGGGTTTCAGAAGCTGCACTCTATCGCCATTTTCCCAGTAAAGCCAAAATGTTCGAGAGTCTTATCGAATTTATTGAAGACAGTCTCATTAGTCGAATCAATTTAATTGTTAATGATGAAAAAGACACTCGGTCTCGTCTGAAACTGATTATGCAACTGATCTTGGTATTCAGCGAACGCAATCCAGGCCTCTCCCGTATTCTTACCGGCCACGCGCTGATGTTTGAACAAGATCGCTTACAAAACCGCATTAATCAACTTTTCGAACGTATCGAAGTGCAGATAAAACAGATAATGCGAGAAAAAAAACTGCGCGAGGGGACGGGTTTCCAGCATGATGAGGGGATGCTATCCCATCAATTTATGGCAACCTGTGAAGGTTTACTGCTGCGTTATGTCCGTTCAGATTTCCGCCTTAAACCGACTGCCGATTTTGAATTGCGCTGGCCACTCTTGGCGGCACAACTTAGCTAAAATTCAGCGGGTTTCATGCCCGCTGAATGTTCAGTCATACGCCATATTGCTGCTGATAGGCTTGCATCTCTGCTAAATGTTGGGCCATATCAGGAAGTTCACTCAGATAATCGATCAGGTCCTTAAGGGTGATCAGGGCAAGGATGCGACATTGATAATCCCGTTCGATTTCCTGAATCGCTGACAGTTGACTTTGCCCCCGCTCTTGGCGATCCAGAGCGATGACTACGCCAGCAAGGCGGGCTTGGTGCTGGGCGATTAACTGCATGGATCCACGGATGGCAGTACCCGCGGTGATCACATCATCCACCAGCATCACTCGTCCTTGCAGTGGGCTGCCCACCAACACGCCCCCTTCGCCATGATCTTTGACCTCTTTGCGATTAAAACAATATGGCATATCAATACGATGTTGCAATGCCAATGAGACGACGGTGGCACTGGCTATGGGGATCCCTTTGTAGGCAGGTCCAAACACCACATCATAATCAATCGCTGATTCAACCAGCGCTTGGGCATAAAATTGTCCCAATCTGGCCAAATCCATTCCTGAATTAAACAATCCCGCATTGAAAAAATAGGGACTCTTCCGACCTGATTTCAAGGTAAATTCACCAAACCTGAGTACATGTTTGCTAATGGCAAAATCAATAAACTGCCGCTGCCAGTCTTTCATTATTTTTCCCCATAAAAAAACGACCCTCAGGTCGTTTGACAATCAATTCTGTAATGCCGCTTTCTGAGCCTCAAACAGGGTTGCGATCCCTCCCTTAGCTAACTCAAGTAGCGACAGAAGCTCTTGATGACTAAAAGGTTCGCCCTCCGCAGTGCCCTGCACTTCAATCATTCGACCATCATCTAACATCACCACATTCATGTCAGTTTCCGCCTTCGAATCTTCAACATATTCCAGATCACATAAGGGTTGGCCATCAACAATACCCACTGAAATTGCGGCAACCATGCCTTTCATGGGATTGGATCTTAATTTTCCGTTGGTCACCATCGCATTCAGGGCATCAGCCAGCGCCACACAGGCTCCAGTAATCGCAGCCGTCCGCGTCCCTCCATCGGCTTGTATCACATCACAATCAAGCGTAATGGTATAGTCACCCAGAGCTTGCAAATCGACCGCTGCACGCAAAGAACGAGCAATTAATCGTTGGATCTCAAGGGTACGCCCTCCCTGTTTGCCTTTTGCCGCCTCACGCGCCATACGACTGTGGGTCGAACGAGGTAACATACCGTATTCTGCGGTGATCCAGCCTTGTCCCTGCCCTTTTAGAAAACGCGGCACACCGTCATCCACCGACGCGGTACAAAGCACACGAGTATCGCCAAACTCAACCAGCACCGACCCTTCGGCATGTTTAGTAAAATGGCGGGTAAGACGAATGGGACGGACTTGCTGATTCTGACGGTCTGCTGGACGCATGATGTTCTCCGGATACTGAATGACTGGACGGGCATTATACGGATTATTGCTGCCAATGTCCCAGTAACATCACCCACAGCGCCAGATTAATTAATGATGAAAAAAAATAATATTTATGGCTAACTAGCTCTTTAATCACGCCTAGTGAGTATAACTATGACCACTATTCTGCACTTCAGCCTTGCACTGATAATTATCGTGCTGCTGGCCTTGTGGGTCAGTCATGACCGTTCTGCTATCCGTTATCGTTTTATTGTGCAGTTGCTGGTCATCGAGGGACTGGTCAGCGGGTTTTTTCTGCATTCACAAACCGGCTCACTGATTGCGACAGTAATCAGCCATTTTTTTAATCGGCTGATGAGCTTTGCCGCCGCCGGCACCGACTTTGTGTTTGGCGGGATGAGTCAGCAGGGCCTTGCTTTTGTCTTTTTATCGGTGCTTTGCCCTATCATTTTTATCTCTGCCTTAATTGGAATATTACAACACTGGAAAATTCTGCCTTTACTGATCAAATTCCTTGGCACACTGCTTTCTCGGATCAGTGGTATGGGCAAACTGGAGTCGTTTAATGCTGTCAGTACCTTAGTATTGGGACAGTCTGAAAATTTTATTGCCTATAGAGGCATCTTAGCGGATATCTCGTCAGCCAGATTGTACACCATGGCGGCCACAGCCATGTCCACTGTTTCGCTATCCATTGTCGGTGCTTATATGAATATGCTCGAGCCACGTTATGTGGTAACGGCACTGATCCTCAATATGTTGAGTACCTTTGTGGTACTTTCCATCATAAATCCCATCGCACCGCAATCAGACGAAGAGATTGATCTACAGAAAATGCATCAACCGCAGACGTTTTTTGAAATGTTGGGCGACTATATTTTAGCGGGTTTTCGCGTTGCTGTGATTATTCTGGCGATGTTAATCGGTTTTATTGCCCTGCTTGCGGCCATCAACGCATTATTCAGTCTGATTTTCGGTTACAGCTTTCAGCAATTATTAGGGTATTTATTTTACCCTGTTGCTTGGTTACTGGGGATCCCTGCATCTGAAGCCTTACAAGCTGGCAGTATTATGGCAACCAAGCTGGTATCAAATGAGTTTGTCGCCATGATTGAACTCAAACAACAGACTGCCGCGTTCACCCCCAAAGGCTTGGCCATTTTATCGGTCTTTTTAGTCTCTTTTGCTAACTTTGCCTCCATTGGTATTGTGGCGGGGGCGATTAAGGGACTCAATGAACATCAAGGCAATCAAGTGTCACGTTTCGGCTGGAAGTTAGTCTATGGTTCAACGTTGGTCAGTCTACTCTCTGCCGCCTTTACCGGTTTATTTGTTTAATATTCTCTCCGTCCCATAGGACGGGGAGTTTACGCTGCACCAGATAAAAATGCTGTTCTTGACGGTAGGGGCACGGCCTGTTAATTAAAAACTGACACACACGGGATCGTCGATACGCATCACGGATTCCTGATCGAATTGCTGACGAAAAATCAGACGTAACTGTTCGATATTCCGATCACTGCGGCCGTTCGGTTTATAGACCAACATCAATGCTTTACTTGGTTCATGAGCAATTTTTCCATTGCCCCCTAACCACTGTCCTTCCGCATTATAGACGGACAGCCCGTCTCGAAAACGTGGGGTCACTTGGTCATTCAGGTAGCTTTGCCACTCGTTCTCGGTGATAAGGCTGCCATCAGGACGATGTAAACCAAACCACAAGGTGGTCTGCATTTGTTGCTGACCTGTGGCACACACTCGGGCTTGGGGCGGCGTTACTGTCTCTTTAGAAACAGCGAGACGGGGACTTACCGATGGCGAGGATTGACAACCACTGATAAACAGCATAGCCAATAGGGACAGAGCGCTCAGTTTTCTCATTCATTCACATCCTAAAAAATAATTAATATTAATTAATTATCCATACTATCAGCTCCGTTTGTTTCTGCCATCTCAGGCTACTCTGAGATCGGTAGTCTGTTATCTGGGCTAAGACGGGGTTATAATTGTGACAAATTTGCCGAAATGAGTGCGCTTTATGATCCGAAGTATGACCGCCTATGCCCGATTCGAAATCAACGGAGAATGGGGTACCGCCAGTTGGGAATTACGTTCTGTTAACCAGCGCTACCTAGAAACCCTGACGCGTTTACCAGAACAATTTCGTGGTCTGGAGCCGGCGATACGCGATCGACTACGTCAACGATTAACCCGTGGCAAAGTAGAATGCCAGCTTCGTTTTGAAGCCAGTGAAACATCGCAAAGTGCGTTGCAACTTAATCGCGCCTTAGCTGAACAATTAATTGAATCTGCCCAATGGATCCAACAAAAAACCGCTGAAGGTCAAATCAATCCACTTGATATACTACGTTGGCCGGGTGTCATGTCCGCAGGCGAGCAAGATCTGGATAGCATCAACCAGCAATTATTGGTCGGCCTTGAGAAAGCCATTGATGTATTTATAGAAGCGCGTGAACGAGAAGGACAATCGCTAAAAGCACTGATTGAGCAGCGCCTGCATGCCGTTCGGGCTGAGGCCGCGAAGGTTCGTGAACGTATGCCGGATATTTTAATCTGGCAACGTGAACGTTTAGTCAATAAATTGCATGAAGCAGACATTCAGATAGATAATAATCGCTTAGAACAAGAGTTAGTGATAATGGCGCAACGTATTGATGTGGCAGAAGAACTCGACCGACTGGATGCACATATCCAAGAGACTTTTGCCATTCTCAATAAAAATGAAGCTGTGGGCCGTCGTTTAGATTTTATGATGCAAGAATTCAACCGTGAGTCGAATACATTAGGCTCCAAATCGATTAATAGCCATATCACCGCCTCCGCCATCGAACTTAAAGTACTGATAGAGCAAATGCGCGAGCAGATTCAGAATATCGAGTAAATCTCACCACTATCCAGATTCACACACAAGGTCATGAAATATTGGCCTTTTTTATAAGTTTGAGTTTATCAACTGCCACTAAGATCCACTTAAATCCAGACTTTATCGGGTAGTAAATTGGGTACTAAACCCTTCGATGTACCCTATAAATCGTTTACTACCCAACCACATTTCCACAAGGCTACTTATGCAAGCCTGGGCTAGTCAGCGAGAGACCTAGCCAAAGCCCTTGACTGCTTAGAATACCGTCACTTCAGTCCAGTAATAGAAAAAGCGAAAGAAGCATGTGCTTAGAGCAGTCACCATGTTGAGGACCATATCGAGGACGTCCTCGATATGGTCAAAATTGGATCTGGGATAATTGGTGACTATTCAGGTCTATCACTCACCACAATGTAGAGAGCAACTAAAAAGTTTTCAGAACAGATTATTTTAGAGTATAACCATTGAGGAAAAACACCAATACCAATACCAATACCAATACCAATACCAATACCAATAAAGAGTGACTCATCTCTTGCACTGCCTATCCTTAATTTTATTAAATTCATTCTTATAAATAGAGATAATAGATCCATTGGCAACGGCTCGATCAACATGCCTTATTTCTACACTAATATTATGATTCAGTCATCGTGTTACAAACGCTTCTAAATTTTTTTCCGTAATAAAGAGATCCAGGGTTCGGTAAATGCGCCGTAGGATTGATGTCTTTATCATACTCATGAATATTAATTTTTTGATTTACAAATTTAAGTGCTTGCCTATTCTGACTAAAGTTATCAGGTTACCTACTCAGAATAGAAGTCTGAAAGTGAATACCATGATTAATATCATGAGTAGTAATGACAAGATGGTCTATTTTGCTAATCATAATAGTGATTTATTTGAATCATAGGGCTAAAGTAATAAATATCATCTTAGAGCTCTTATTTAGCAAGGTAAATTTATTATTAGTTGGGCAACAGATTGAGGAATTAGTGAAGAAAGAAAAAATGAGGGAATAAGCAAAAATAATTTTATTGAATTTTAAGCTAGACTTAACCTTAACCCCGCAAGGGGTCAAGGTTAAGATCACGACTTACTCTTTACTGCCGCGTGAAGCACGCTTACGATCGTTTTCTGTCAGGTGACGTTTACGGATACGTACCGCAGCAGGCGTCACTTCAACCAGCTCGTCATCATCAATAAATTCAATCGCCTGCTCTAACGTCATCTTGATTGGCGGAACCAAGGTTACCGCTTCATCAGAACCGGACGCACGCATGTTAGTCAGTTTTTTACCTGTCAGGCAGTTAACAGTCAAATCATTCGAACGACTGTGAATACCGATAATCTGACCTTCATACACTTCAGCACCATGACCAAGGAATAACTTACCCCGATCCTGTAGACTGAACAGTGCGAAAGCAACTGCTTTGCCCTGACCATTAGAGATCAGCACGCCATTCTGACGCTGGCCAACATCACCTGCGCGAATGTCATCATAGTGACTGAAGGTTGAATACAACAGACCAGTCCCTGATGTCATGGTCATAAATTCAGAACGGAAACCAATCAGGCCACGGCTTGGAATGACGTAATCAAGACGAACACGCCCTTTCCCATCCGGATCCATGTTTTTCAGATCGCCTTTACGTTCACCCAATGCTTGCATCACAGACCCTTGGTGCTGTTCTTCCACATCCAAAGTCACGTTTTCAAAAGGTTCCTGCTTACGGCCATCGATATCACGGTAAATAACTTTAGGACGCGATACCGCCAGCTCAAAGCCTTCGCGACGCATATTTTCGATAAGTACCGATAAGTGCAATTCACCTCGACCAGATACTCGGAAGGCATCAGAATCTTCAGTTTCTTCAACACGCAAGGCCACGTTGTGAACCAGTTCTTTCTTCAGACGATCGAGGATTTGACGGGAAGTCACAAATTTCCCTTCTTTACCACAGAACGGCGAGGTATTCACACAGAAGAACATGGTGACAGTCGGTTCATCAACAGTCAGGGCAGGTAAGGCTTCAACAGTCTGAGTATCACAGATAGTGTCAGAAATGTTTAATTCACCTAAACCGGTGATGGCGATGATGTCACCCGCTTCAGCCAGCGTAGTCTCAATGCGCTCTAGACCCAAATGGCCCAGCACTTTGCCCACTTTGCCGTTACGTTTATTCCCTTCGCTATCAATGATGGTCACTTGCTGGTTCGGCTTAACCTGACCACGCTTAATACGACCAATCCCAATCACACCCAGATAGTTATTGTAATCCAGCTGCGAGATTTGCATCTGCAATGGCCCATTTAAATCAACATTGGGTGCAGGCACATGTTTGACAATGGCTTCATACAATGGCGTCATATCGTCAGCCATTTCATTATGATCCATCCCCGCAATCCCTTGTAGAGCAGACGCATAGATAATCGGGAAGTCAAGTTGCTCATCGGTTGCATCAAGGTTAACAAACAGGTCAAAAACCTGATCAACAACCCAGTCAGGGCGAGCGCCAGGGCGGTCAACCTTGTTAATCACGACAATGGGCTTCAGGCCATGAGCAAAGGCTTTTTTAGTTACAAAGCGCGTTTGCGGCATAGGGCCGTCCATCGCGTCCACCACTAGAAGCACTGAATCCACCATGGACATCACACGTTCAACTTCACCACCGAAATCGGCGTGTCCAGGGGTGTCAACGATATTGATACGATAATCGTTCCAGTTGATGGCTGTATTTTTTGCGAGGATGGTAATTCCACGCTCTTTTTCTAAATCATTAGAATCCATCACACGCTCAGTCGCTTCGGTACGGGCATCAAAAGTACCGGACTGTTGTAAAAGTTTATCAACCAAGGTGGTTTTTCCATGGTCAACGTGCGCGATGATGGCGATATTACGCAATTTTTCGATCACAGCTTTGCCTCAGGCATTAGAAATAACGCGCTATTGTACATGGATTAGGCGAAATACTGAACCTTATCAGCGAATTCAATGCCACTTTATTAAAAATATTTATTCCTTGCTGTTTTTTTGTCGCTTTTTAGTGCAAAACCTGACAGCCTTCGTTTTATTGCACCAGTTTAGTTCACTCCCAGCTGATAATTTGCACTATATCGGTGCAGCGCTTGCCGCGGCGGGGTCTGATGCACAGACAAAGATTGACTAGGACTGGATTTTGCAGGTTGGCATAGTTTTCGCTTGAAGAAAGACAAAGGTCTGATTCACTGCTTGCCATTAGCCGAATCACTGGCTCAACGGTAAGCCACACACTAATATTTCAGGAGTGTCGAGTATGTCTGTTGAACACGTTCTTTCATTAATTGAGAGTCACAATGTAAAATTTGTTGATCTGCGTTTTACTGACAGTAAAGGTAAAGAGCAGCATGTGACTATCCCTGCTCACCAAGTCGATAGTGACTTTCTTGAAGAAGGTAAAATGTTTGACGGATCCTCCATTGGTGGTTGGAAAACAATCAATGAATCCGATATGGTGCTCAAACCGGATCCAGAAACCGCGGTACTGGATCCCTTTTTTGACGATACCACGTTAATTATCCGCTGTGACATTCTCGAACCCCATACCCTACAAGGCTATGATCGTGACCCTCGTTCTATCGCAAAAAAAGCAGAGGATTATCTGCGAGCCTCAGGGATTGCTGACACCGTCCTGTTTGGCCCAGAACCTGAATTCTTTTTATTTGATGATGTCCGCTTTGGTTCTTCCATGTCTGGCAGTCACGTCAGTATTGATGATTTAGAAGCAGCGTGGAATACAGCCAAAGAGTATGAGGGGGGCAATAAAGGGCACCGTCCTGCGGTAAAAGGTGGCTATTTCCCAGTCCCTCCCGTTGACTCCTCACAGGACTTGCGTTCCGCTATCTGCCTAACCATGGAGCAAATGGGGCTCGTTGTCGAAGCCCATCACCACGAAGTGGCGACAGCAGGACAAAACGAAGTGGCGACTCGCTTTAATACCATGGTCAAAAAAGCTGACGAAATTCAGATCTATAAATATGTCGTGCATAACGTTGCCCACGCTTTCGGAAAAACAGCGACCTTTATGCCGAAACCCATGTTTGGTGATAACGGCTCAGGCATGCACTGCCATATGTCGTTATCTAAAGATGGCGTTAACCTGTTTGCCGGTGATAAATACGGCGGCCTGTCAGAAACCGCATTGTACTATATCGGTGGTATTATCCGCCATGCCAAGGCGCTCAATGCACTGACAAACCCAACCACAAACTCGTATAAACGTCTGGTTCCTGGCTATGAAGCTCCTGTTATGCTGGCCTACTCTGCCCGTAACCGTTCAGCCTCGATTCGTATTCCTGTGGTATCCAGTGCAAAAGCTCGCCGTATCGAAGTTCGATTCCCCGATCCGGCTGCCAACCCGTATTTGGCCTTTGCAGCCTTATTGATGGCAGGCCTTGATGGCATTATTAATAAAATCCATCCCGGCGAAGCGATGGATAAGAATCTGTATGATTTACCTGCTGAACAAGCAAAAGAAATCCCCACTGTTGCCGATTCCTTAGAAGCCGCACTGGAGGCATTGGCTGTTGATCATGACTTCCTGACTCGTGGCGATGTCTTCACTGAAGATGCGATAGAGGCTTATATTCAGTTACGTAAAGAAGAGAGCGAGCGCGTAAGAATGACGCCTCACCCCGTTGAATTTGAACTGTATTACAGTGTTTAAGTTCGCGGTCTAAAGACGCAGGCCCATCACTGAATGGGCCACGTCTCACACTCTCATCCACGGATTAGTCCGCCCTTCTCTTGATACAAATTGACGCTAAGATGAATCGACCGATTTAACGCGACTGAAAGCCAAAACGTAACAGAGGATCGCAAGCGATGAACAACCACCCACTGGATACCGAACAAATCATTAACACACTGATCAATAGTGTCTTGGTGGTGGATGATAACTTAGTGATCCACTTTGCCAATCCTGCCGCACAGCAGTTACTGGCACAAAGCTCTCGTAAATTATTTGGTACCCCTTTACCTGAATTGACGGGCTATCTCTCCCTCAATATTGAAATGATGTTAGATAACCTCAATGCAGGCCAAGGCTTTACTGACAGCGAAGTCACGTTAGTTGTGGACAGTCGAGCGCACATTTTATCCATCACTGCCCAACGCTTACCTGACAATCTCATTTTACTTGAAATGGTCACCATGGACAGTCAGCGGCGATTAAGCCAAGAACAGATCCAGCACGCACAGCAAATTGCAGCACGAGATTTAGTCAGAGGTTTAGCTCATGAAATAAAAAATCCGTTGGGTGGTATTCGAGGGGCAGCACAACTTCTCGCCAAAGCCCTCCCAGATAAAGCGTTACAAGATTATACCGATGTCATTATCGAACAGGCTGATCGCCTGCGCAGTTTAGTTGATCGCTTACTTGGTCCCCAAGTACCGGGCAAGCATAGCATGAATAATATTCACCAAATCACCGAACGGGTGGTTAAACTGGTATCATTAGAACTTCCAGAAAATGTGCGTATTAAACGGGACTATGACCCAAGTTTACCAGAATTTTTACATGATCAAGATCAAATTGAACAGGTGATCCTGAATATCATGCGCAATGCGTTGCAGGCACTGGAGTCACAAGGCGGTACCATTACCCTACGCACCCGCACCGCCTTTCAATTGACCCTGTTTGGTGTACGTTATCGCTTGGTTGCCCGTCTTGATATCATTGATGATGGCCCCGGGATCCCCGCCCACCTACAAGATACACTGTTCTATCCCATGGTCAGCGGTAGGGAGGAAGGCACAGGACTCGGACTGTCTATTGCCCGTAACCTTATCGACCAACACGCCGGCAAAATCGAATTTAATAGCTGGCCAGGCCATACCGAATTTTCGGTATTTATACCAATCTGCGAGTAGAGGAAGCGATGCAAAATAAAATTGCCTGGATAGTCGATGATGACAGTTCAATCCGCTGGGTATTAGAGCGTGCGCTAAGCAGTGCGGGATTGCTCTGTCAAAGCTTCGAAAATGCACAACAGGTACTCACGGCGCTGGCCACAAAAACACCCGATGTGCTGCTCTCTGATATTCGCATGACCGGCATGGATGGCTTGCAGTTACTCACTGAAATTAAACAACAGCACCCCATGTTGCCCGTGATCATTATGACAGCACACTCTGACCTTGATGCAGCCGTTAGCGCTTACCAGCATGGTGCATTTGATTATCTCCCCAAACCTTTTGATATTGATGAAGCGGTCGCGTTAAGCGAACGTGCGATCAGCCATTATCAAGAACAACAAAATCCAAAGCACCGAACACACCATGATCCTGCTACCCATATTATTGGTGAAGCACCGGCTATGCAGGACGTCTTTAGGATCATAGGCCGCCTGTCTCGTTCATCAATCAGTGTGCTGATAAATGGCGAATCTGGGACAGGTAAAGAACTGGTCGCCAATGCACTGCATCAACATAGTCCACGAGCAAGTTGCCCCTTTATTGCGCTAAATATGGCTGCCATACCTAAGGAATTAATTGAATCTGAGTTATTCGGGCATGAAAAAGGCGCCTTTACTGGTGCGAATCAAATTCGCAAAGGTCGCTTTGAGCAAGCCAATGGTGGCACATTATTTTTGGACGAAATCGGTGATATGCCATTGGATGTACAAACGCGTTTATTACGAGTACTGGCCGATGGACAATTTTATCGAGTTGGTGGGTTTGCGCCGGTCAAAGTCGATGTGAGGATCATTGCCGCAACCCATCAAAATTTAGAATTAAGAGTACAACAGGGGCAGTTTCGCGAAGATTTATTTCATCGACTGAATGTGATCCGCATCCATTTGCCCCCACTACGGGAACGAAGGGAGGATATTCCAAAACTGGCACACCATTTTATGCAGATTGCCGCCCAAGAGTTAGGTGTTGAAACCAAGGTGCTGCACACGGAGACTGAAAATCGACTGACAATGCTACCTTGGCCTGGTAACGTCCGGCAGTTGGAGAATGCCTGCCGTTGGTTAACGGTCATGGCGGTCGGTCAAGAAGTGCTATTGCAGGATTTACCCCCAGAGCTATTTGTCACTTCGCCCTTGCCCGCATCCAATCTTTGTGACAATACAGACTGGTCATTGCGACTGGCTCAATGGGCCGAACAGTCTTTACGCAGTGGCAATCATAACTTGTTATCAGATGCCTTACCTGAAATGGAAAAAACCCTGATCAAAGTGACGCTGGACTATACGCAGGGGCATAAACAAGAGGCTGCGCGATTACTGGGCTGGGGTCGTAATACTCTCACACGTAAACTGAAAGAACTCGGAATAGAAGAATAGCCAGCTTGTTTCGCCGCCGCAGGGCGGAAATCAATCAATGGGATGGCTACTCCTGTTTAGCAGAAGCAGCGATAGGTATAATAAGATCGATGCGGGTAGAGGCAAAATCTCGATAAGGGACGTAGGGGGGGTTACTGTCCCTTAAGTAACCGATACATATCTTCTTCAGCCTGAGGATCGTCCACGCCATCATCAACACTGATACCTAATCGAGTCATCAGTTCCTCAATGCGATCTAACGTAGTATCAAGATAACGTTGTTCATCACTGTTCAACTGTTCACCCTGCTCAATCCGCTCCAAAAGCCCATCCAGTTGCTCGCTGTTTTCAAGCATGGCCAGTTCTTCACGCGCACTGATCCTTTTGGCCGGGACCGTATCTTGTAAGGAGGGATTTTTACTTACGACTGCGCCATCAGCAAGTAAGGGAACGGGTTTTTTACTGCCAAAACGAGGATCGGTAATGGTGCTTTTGGCATTACCCTGATTGGCATCAAGATTGACCGGATTCGCCCGCTGCCCAGAGGCGAGACCTTTATGTTTTTTCTGGCGTTTACGCTGACGCCCTTCTTGGTTCAATTCGGCTCGGGTTTTGCGTCTTGGTACAGATTTACCGGCAACGGATCGGCTATTTTTTACAGGTTGTTTCATGATGTTCAGCCTCAGGAGACTTTTTAATATCGACTGCGACGGAATCTATCAGAAATAAGCACAATTAAAAAGCAGTGATAGCAATCCCTAGCAAAATCGAGATAAAAAAAGGAAAAACCTTCCGCAGCATGAAGGCTCCATGATTTCACATTGCGGAATGAGGTTGAAATAATACCTACACGTGCTGATGCTTGGGAAAGAAAAGAGTTTCCCTGCTCCATCAACCATATAATTAATAATAAAATCAAACAGATAAGTAGTAATTCATCGTCAAAGATGAGTAATCTGATGAAAAGATCATGCGTTGGGCAATAAGGAGATAAACCGGCCTTACTTAATATTAATAAATGGCATAAAATCGATATCATCTACTTTAAATTTTTCGAAAAAATACTGTGTATACAGTGTTGAACAAAAACCAAACTTTTTCTGTATCGCGGCTCGTCTTCCGTAAACATATCCAGGAACAACGTTCAATAATTTGCCCATTTCTTTAAAATTATATAATCCATCAAACATATTATCGACAATGCTTTTTTCGTATTTTGATATATTGATTTTATTCTTTTTTCTTTCATTTTGTTTTAATGGCTTATTATTTTTAGACAAAAAAACAATAAAATCATCTATGCTACTACCCTGCATTAATTCATACGTCCTCCCATAGTAATTTAAAATATTAAGGGGGTAAGGCACTGTTTTCGTATACTGAATAAAAATTAAATTATTCATTGATTTAAATAAATTAATTTTATTTTCAAATGCCCTCGCAAGGCGAACACAACAAAAGTTTTCGTCGTCATCCATTATAATTATAAATGTTGATAACGTTGAGGATTCTTCAATTTTTTTTATCAAAAAGTCAAAATCATTAATCTCTTGTACATTGTTTAAAGCACTGCGTGCAGCCAATGATTGACTTAGACCGAAACCAGCATAAAAGTTTTTCGAGTAAACATAAATATGTTCCACAATAATATACCTTTTTTATTTTTATAATATGTAAATAACATTGTGCAAAGCACAAAAATTCATTAATAGACAAAGGGAAATCGTGTTCTAATTTTTTATATCAGAGATAGGCGCTGCTCTGATTTAAGATAATTCTATCATGCGCAAACAAAAAAAAGAGTATCTAAAAAGTTAAAGGCTTATTAACCAGACGTCAGCGATTAAGGAACCAAGTAAGACGACTTGCATCACCGTTCTGACGGTCAACCTGAACCGTCGTATTCAAGCGGCATCGACGCAGAAATTAGCACTCCATCGAGATCAACAAAATCGGATCAACTCACCGCGCTATTTATTCTAATTAAAGGTATAATCCTGTTTGACTTACTGAATGATGGAGTTTGCCCTGTGTCTGGCTGGAATTATCATGTTACTCATTTTGTTACTAGTGCACCTGATATCAGGCATTTACCTGATGATACAGGTGTCGAAGTTGCATTTGCAGGCCGTTCTAACGCTGGCAAATCCAGCGCCCTCAATACCTTAACTAATCAGAAAAGCTTGGCAAGAACCAGTAAAACACCGGGTCGAACTCAGTTAATCAATTTATTCCAAGTGACTGAAGGCATACGGCTGGTTGATTTACCGGGCTATGGCTATGCTGAGGTACCCGAAGAACTCAAGCGAAAATGGCAACAAGCTTTGGGTGAGTATCTGCAAAAAAGGCAGTGTCTGAAAGGGTTAGTGGTCTTGATGGATATTCGTCACCCACTTAAAGATTTAGATCAACAAATGATTGAATGGGCTGTCGTGAGTGAGATCCCCGTGTTGGTCTTATTGACAAAATCAGACAAGCTTGCCTCAGGGGCACGAAAAAAACAGCTGAATATAGTAAGAGAAGCCTGCCTTGCTTTTAGGGGTGACATCCAAGTTGAAACCTTTTCTTCACTGAAAAAAACGGGGACGGATAAATTAAAGCAAAAATTAGATCAGTGGTTCACACACTATTCTTCAACCTAATACGTCATCGTTCCCCCCTGTATTTAAACAGGGGGGATGAAAGTTAACCCAAAAGATCCGGATAACGCTAAAAAATTGCATAGGGTCAATGCGACGGCCACTGAACCCCGCTGGATAATTGAACTCAATGTCCTAGAAATTCCCCGCAACAAACCGCACACAAAATCGGATAATGCGATGCTATTCAGCATGATATGTGAGAATCTTCCAGAAACACTCAATTTATTAGTCATTGCCATTATAAAAAATCAGTTATGATTGTGATCATATTCATAAAGTTCATAAAAATTTGTTGTTTTCGCATTTCCAAGTTAAATATCTCGTTTGTTTTGGATTATATTAGGCAACATCTCTAATTTGTGGAATAACCATAATGATAAAAACACCTCACTTCACTCTGCAACCAAGTAAATTACTCCTCACAAGCCTTCTGGTTACCGCCTGCGCATTGTCTAACGCGCAAGCTGCGGATGCTTTTAGTTCTGATTCTCCTTGGATGTTTGGAGACTGGAATGGTTATCGTAGCCATCTGAAAGATGAGGGTATCGATTTTCAGACCAACTACACCATGGAGAGTGCCTCAAACCTAGCCGGTGGCTATCGTACCGCAACCACTGCTCGTTATAGCGATCAATGGGCTTTTGGGTTGAATCTCGATTTACAAAAACTCCTTAACTGGAATGACACAGAATTCCAAATGACAATCACAAATCGTGACGGTCAAAACCTCTCAGATGTTGTTTCTCGTAATGGTATGCTTTCTTCAGTACAGGAAGTCTATGGTCGCGGCCAAACTTGGCGTTTAACCCAATTTTGGTTACGCAAAGGCTTTTTTGATCATCACCTTGATCTGAAAGCTGGGCGGGTCACCGTTGGGGAAGACTTCGACTCACTCGACAGTAAATTCCAAAACTTGGCCTTGGGCAGTGGTCAGGCTGGTAACTGGCGCGGCGATCACTGGTACAACTGGCCAGTCTCACAGTGGGGTGGCCGCGTAAAACTGGCATTTACTCCGGAAATGTATTTCCAAGTCGGTTTCTATAATCAAAATGCCTATAACTACAATCGTGGTGATGGGTTTAGACTGGAATTTAGTCCGACAGAGGGAAATCTGGTGCCTGCTGAATTCGGCTGGCAGCCACACCTTGGTGAAAATAAGCTGCCCGGCAATTACCGTATCGGTGCCTACTATTCCTCCGTGCAAGATAAAGTCTACGGCTCTACACGCAGCAACGGTAGCTACGATACAGATCATGCCTACGGCGGCTACCTGTTAGCCCAGCAACAAATTACCGCGCAAAATGGGGATACAAACCGGGGAATTACCTTGATCGCCCAAGCCGTCATGAACGATCATAACACATCGAAAACAGATAATTACCAAGCCTTGGCCATGACCTGGAAAGGGCCTTTTGATGCTCGTCCTAAAGATGAAATCGGTATTGGTGCAACACGCATACACGTCAATTCAAGCTATACCCGCATGTTGGATCGTGATAATGCGCTGTCAGCCGCGAACCGCGCTACCGTCTTACCCGTTCAGCACGGTTCAGAATATGACTATGAAATCTATTACAACGTGCAAGCCACAAATTGGCTGCAAATCCGACCTAACCTACAATACGTCTCATCGCCAGGCGCTGAGAATGTGAAAGATGCTTTTGTTGGTGGGCTCAGTGCGAACTTAAGTTTCTGATAAATATCTGATAAATACTCCGCAGGCAGGCAACCCATTCCTGTTGCCTGCCTTCATCTAACAAAAACACCGCTTGCGGATGCCCTGTCATTTTACAGTATCGATCCCCACTTCATTGACCACTGAATCGAGCCGTACGACAACGCTCATCGCGGATCTCAATGTCACATTGACGTGGGCGTCGCATCATTGATAAACACATACAGCATTCAGCTCAGTATGAGCGGCCACGGTAGCGCTCATTGGCCACGCCCTGTGCGTTGATAGATCAGAAAATGGCGTCAGAAAGAGCAGATTTTTTCACTTAGTGTTTAAATACCTGATTTAACAACTCAAACATACTGTGAAAAGCACGCTCACTGACCTCAGGATGATACATGGCGACCCCCTCAACCTGCGCGGTAGGATCCGTAAAGGAGTGCACAGCCCCTTGATAACTGTGTAATTTCCAATCTACCTTCGCTTGTAGCATTTCGACAACAAAGGCCGACAGCTGTGCTCGAGGGATCATGGGATCCTGAGCGCCATCCAAAACCAAGATAGACGCGTTAATATCACTGGCCGAGTAACGTCCTGAGGTATCCAACCCCCCATGGAAAGAAATGGCTGCGCGGATCGCTGCCCCACTACGGGCAAATTCAAGGGCATTGTGCCCGCCAAAGCAAAAACCAAATACCGCCATCTTGTTGGGATCAATCGCAATATTTTTCTGCTGGCGTAACGCTGTGAATGCACTTTGCATATGCGCGGTTTCTTCAGGACTATTTTTCACTTCATTCATCAACGCTAAGGCTTGCTCTGGACCATTAGGTCGACGGCCCTTACCGTATAAATCCGCGATCAGTACCACATAACCTTGTGCCGCCACTTTTTCTGCTAACTCAGCCGCCGTGGCTGTCACCCCCATCCAGTTTGGTGCCATAACTAAAGCAGGTTGCGGCTGGGTCTTTTTAGGATCAAAAACGAGGATCCCCTCTGCCTCACCAGTGGTTAACTGATAATTGAAGACAATCTTTTCAAACTGTTGCATAACGACTCCGGTTAATTTCACTCAGTTGGCGATATCACCAACCTTAGGTTAGTCTGTGTTATCACAGGATAAATAAATTTGTCACTGATTCATCGTGACAATGAGTCAATGGGTGTTGTTATCCTTCTGTGCTACCCCGGTATACAGGTGAAAAGATCCTGCTATACACTTAATCGATGTTAAAACTCATTGTAGTTTACCTTTTACAACGGCTAAATCTTTGGCCGTTTGCGTCCAGGAGAGAATTATGACCATTGCAGTTGTTTATTATTCAGGCTACGGCCACACAGCCCGTATTGCAGAAAGCGTCGCCGCTGGCGTTGGTTCAAGTGCAACGCTGATTGCCATCGATAACGACGGTAATATCACGGATCAACAATGGCAGCAACTGGATGAAGCTGAAGCGATTATCTTTGGTGCCCCAACCTATATGGGTAATGCACCTTGGCAATTTAAGAAATTCGCCGATCACTCATCGAAAGTGTGGTTCAATCGTGGTTGGCAGGATAAAATTTTTGCGGGATTCTCCAATAGCGCCAGTCTAAATGGCGACAAACAAAATACACTGCAATTTTTACAAACTTTAGCTTCTCAACACGGTGGTATTTGGATAAGTTTAGGCCTGTTACCGGCCAACAACCTAGCAGCAACTCGTCAAGATATCAATAACTTAGGTGGTTCAATTGGCCTACTGGTTCAATCACCCGCTGATGCTTCCGCAGACCAAATCCCATCGGGCGATCTTGATACTGCGGTGAAGTTTGGCGAACGCGTCGCAAAAATTACTGCTCGTTTTAACAAATAAACTCACTCACTTTTCAACCACCTCATTTCCACCCAGATCGGATTATGGTTAGAAATTGAGGTGATTTTATCTTACTCCTTGCACCATGCTATTTCAGCGATGACACCGCTGGCGTGCCTGCCATTTTACTGATCTCGATTAAATCAATAAATCTCAGCGAATGACCAATTGATAACAAGCGCTTTATTAAATTTAAATTAAAACTGAGAAAAATTTCATATAAAAATATGAATTCAAATAATTTTTTATTGATTTTAATCTCAACATTGCCTGATCCGTCTGATGGATAGAGGACAATCACCATCAAAATCGCGTGATCTGTGTAAAGATAACCAAATAATCTTTCATACTTCTTTTGATAGAGTGCACCTCACCTTTACCGGTAAAGGTGAAATAAAAACAACTTTATATTAGAAGTTATTATACTTGACTATTATAACAAAAATGCATCGACAGGATAAAATTTAGTATAAGTAACTACAATAATCATATGTAAATAAAGGTTAATTTTTAAATTCTGATTTATGCATTGAATCAGCTTCAGGTATAAACCCTACAATTAGGCGCAGATCAACCACAACTTAGATGGTTTTTTTATGGCCTGTTACCCTTTATTATGCTGAATGCCTATTTAATTCAAAATAAGAATCATCAAAAAATATTTATTTTTAAAAATCATGATCTTATTATAAAAACAAACACTATCCTCATATTTTATTTTAAATTTTTAAAAACTACGTGTATGTTGATATTGACGCTGAAGTTTCTTTACATATCAAGGCGACAGCAGTCAAGGTAAATTCAAAAATTATGCTAAGCAGTATTCAAAACTGCAAAAATAAAAACAAGTAACTTCAAGGCATTACGGAGAGTTGATAGCATGAAAACACATTACGTTATTGGTGCCATCGCGGCAACCTTAGCAGCAACCACGGCGATCCCTGCCTTGGCTGAAATCAAGATACTGGATAAAAATAGCCAAAGTCATACCCTGCTCGCACCATTGAGTGTCAACGTCGGCGGCAGCATTCGACCCGAATGGATCCGGACGAATGGCAAAGAGCCCAGTCCTTATAATCGTCGAGGCCATGATGGCGGATCCCGTGTCCGTTTTAGCGCTGACTATAGTTTAGCGCCACATACCTCGATCATTGGCTATTATGAATTGGGTTTTGATGTTCCCCATGTTCTTGGTCTAAAAGGCAATTATGACCGTGAAGGGCTTCGCGATTATCAACGCCAACTGTATGCCGGTATTAAAGATGACAGATACGGTACTCTGACCTACGGTCATCAATATGGTATTTACTATTCTGTTGTTGGTATCAAAAGTGATATGTGGGATAACGATGGTCATGCGGGTGCGACAGGTATTGGCTTCAATGGTAACTATGACGGTGCCAATAAACCTAAAAACAGTATTTTATATAAGAATACTTTCGGCCCTGCGACTGTGTATGCCAACTACCTGTTGCCTGAAGATGAAAAAGGTGATGGGGCAGGTAATGCTTATCGTCGGAACCGTGGTGGCGGTTTAGGCTTTGACTATCAACTGACCAAAACGTTGGTTTGGAGTGCCGCTTACAGTAGCACCACTGCCACTGTGAAAAACTCGACCGATCAAAAAAGCTGGCAACAACAAATTTCGGGGACCGCATTAACTTGGCAACCCGGCAACTGGTATTTAGTCGGTACCGCCAGCTACTACAAAGACTTCGTTCCATCCACACGGACGCAAACAGTTGATCATTACTTCGCAGGAAGCGGATACGGTCTAGAAGCGTTTGGTGGCTATACCTTTAACTTTGATAAGCCTTTCTTAAAATCAATCCAACCTTACTTGGCTGTGGACAGTTTACGTCTGCAAGGCAATGAAAACTATCATGCCAACCATGTGTATGTTGGTGCGGGAACCACAATTGGTTATGGACTCTCTTTCTATCTGGAGAGAACCATTGCATCGACCACGGATAATGAAGCAGATGCAACGTGGTTAACCGTATTCTATAACTTCTAAGCACCAATCAGAACTAGAAAGAAGCGCATTGCCCCTCATTAAAATGGAGGGGCAATTTTTTTGCCATTTCAGTGACACAACACCAGCAAAACACCACTACGGTACCGATACGGCACTTAATCTAAACGAATAAGCGTGGTCTCAGCTTGCAAAGCTGGCATCATCTTTTGTAGTCCTTCAATCAACATCGTCCCGGCTGCATAGAGTTCATCGAGCGGCATTTCCGGTAAACTCTCCAGAATAAACCACATCTGCTGATCTTGGGCACTTAACCGAGTGCGAATACCTTGCCGCCAATTCCATCTTCGACATGTTGCCCCCAGTTCATCACACCAGATCACTTCACCGGCTTCCACCCTTTCACTGACGGCTTGCCCCTCTTTATAGCAATCAAACACTTCATCGCCAGACGCCACTTTGAGATAAGGCATCCCCTGATAAGCGGCAATATTTTCGCCGCCAATGGGGATCGCATAAGCCAAACTCACTGCATTATACACATCGACTACCGGATCAAGATGCATCATCGTACCGTCACGCAATACCCTTTTACGTAACGCATGAGCAGAGCATGGGGTACGTTTGGGTTTCGCGCCAAAATTTTGATAAGCCCTATCCCATGCTGCCAGATGAGCCTCAGCCCAGTGTGGTTGCTGCTTGGTCACAATAGCACAGGCGTGATCTAACATCACTTGCGCCACGGTCGTATCAACCAACGGTGCGGCCGCTACCGTGATACTGAGAGCCCGAAAACCTGGTGCGATATTTTTGATCTGACTATCGATAGACGGTGTTACAATAACCATCACATTACCCTAAAATGACTACTTTGGTATATAATATCGACCGATGAGCAGACAAGTCAACCTTACTCAGCAGCATAATCAGACAGCCGACCACGTTAATCAGGCGATTGCTCGCCATATTAAACATTATCGCAGTCAGCATAGGCTATCGCTGGATGAATTATCCAGAAGAACCGGCGTTAGCAAAGGCACTCTGGTGGATATAGAACAAGCGAAAGCCAATCCAGGCATTGCCGTTTTATGTAAAATCGCAAGTTCAATCGGTACGTCTGTCGCGGAGCTGGTAGAAATCAATCCCTGCCAGTCAGTACGCCTACAGCCGATTGCACCGCAGCAAATGCCCGTACTCTGGCAAGGCGAGCAAGGTGGCATGGCGATGTTACTGGCAGGTACGCAAGATAAAAATATGCTGGAATTATGGCAATGGAAGCTGGCGCCTGGGGAAACATTTTCTGCGCCAGCGCATTCGCCAGGTACGGTTGAATTACTTTATGTACAACAGGGGCAATTAACATTAATCCTTGGCGACGACACACAGCAACTGGCCCCTGGCCATGCCGTGATTGCCAAAACAGACTTGCCACATCAATATCGTGCCCATGACAGTCAAACAACGGAATTTATCATGGCGGTGTATGAACCGGCCCATTGACACAAAATAAATTGATCAGTGAGGAATCATCATGCTTAACGGATTATATGCCCCCCTTTGTACCGAGATAAGTTAGATGAACACAGCCTGCATAGGCGATTACAACGGCTTGTCGATAACCAAATCACGCGGATTGCTCCGCCCGGTTCAACGGGTCATTATGCCTATCTTGACTGGCAACAAAAGCAACGTGTTTTGCAAATCACCGCCGACTATACAAAACAAGGTGAACTGTTGGCAGGTATCGGCGCGATCAGTACCTCGCTAAGTGACAAGTGTCTCTCCTCATTGACAACAACAACAGCGCATTTTAAAACTCACCGCTGAGTAGACAGCGAGGATGCGTCGTTTTTTTCGTTATTAAATAAGCGAGCCTATTCATACATTTTTATATCAATCGATGAACTTTTTTCAAAGTTATCATTGACAATAAAAACCTCAAGATAATTAAAATAAATACAATTACGGTTTTGATTATTTATATTTAACTGGAAATTCTCACCGTGAGAGTTGACTTACCCTGTATGGTCGTCAGCCTATTTATCTCATTGCCTAATAATCAGTTTTGATTTTAAAAAAATAATAATAAAATATGGAAAATGTGTGTCAGCAGTTGTATATTATTTTAGGGGAAATAAGAGTATTCCCTTATGATCAAAAACGAAGCATCTGAATAATGGCGCATCCATTAGGATAAATTACGCTATCTATTATTGTCAACAATGGATACAGATTATGTATTAAAAAACATTGGTGCTATATTTAAGCCATTCAATCACAATGTGACCCAATATGAGATTGAGCTAACAACGAAGATGAAATTAAAAATTTTAATCATATAAAAAAGCCTAAGATGATTAATTATAAAGCGCTCATTTTATCTGGAATGTTTGGGAAGAATAATGGGTTTTTCTAACCTACTGAGAGACGATAGCTTTGTGTATGATAGATAGAATAAAACTAACAACCACTCTGATCATATTTCACGAGGTTTTTTTATTGGTTTGTCAATAGTGAAGGCATCAGGAATGTGATATCGATAATGTCATTGTAGACAGAAAGTTGTAGATAAACAGTCAAATTATCGTCCATAAAAATTATAGAAAATAAGATAACGCACAGGCTATGTAATATCGTGCAGACCCAATAAATTGACTTCAAGCCTAAAAATCTGGTGAGTTAATGAAAATCAAATGCCATTAAAAATCATAAAGAAGCCTAAAAAATTTAATTAAACATAGGTATAGGGATATCACGCTATGAAAGCAAAAATGACAGTAGAGAGACTTGAGCTACGTAATATTATGCCAATAAGTGGATCAGACAGAATGGGACACAACTTTGAACTTGTCGCAAAAGTAAAAGTCCACCCGCGCTCTCTCGGCCCATTTTCCGGAGAAGGAATCGATTGTCCTAATTTACAATGGATTGAAACCGTCGATTGGTATAGTTTAGATCCGCATTCAAAAAAATGGATCCACGTTGGCACCAATCCCTATAAGAAAGATTTATATCAATCAAATCCAAGATCCCAAACCTTTATCACGTGGTCTGAAGATTATCGGTACGCCTTTGCTAGAGAGGTAAGGGGATTTCCCCTTACACTCAAAAACGCGTCAATGCGTGACATCAAACATTGGATCGCTCGCAACGGCCTTGAATGGGAACTGCCGATCAGAGATATCCCCAGCATGGGCCTGCAAGGCGGATCGCGCGGTGGTGCTGGAGCCAGCCTCGTTATTAGCAACACACGTCGCAGAGTGATTCGATTTGATTTAGGTTTCTCTGGATATCCACAGCGAATACATTGTACACAAATATTGGAAAGTCAAGCTGGCAGGCCGACCATAAATGTGTTTCTAAGAAGCCAGCTGACAGACCTCGATTTGACCAACCCTCACAATTTGGAACAGTGGCGAAGAGCATCAACTCGTTAGTTGTATTCGCTTAGATAAGATCTGACAGTGACTGGGGATTTGTCCAAATACTGTCAGGCTTATCGTTTTTTCAGCCCGATGTGTGCTCCATCCAGTCATGTGTCTCCGTGTCCCGCCACAGGGCACCTTGCGGCCACAGGGCACCTTGCGACAGTGGAAATAATCCACTCTGCTCTTTCTTGTAGCGATCCTTTCACTGAAAATAGAGCACTCTCATGCTCTGCCAGCCAACTTATCAAATATCCCCTTCCCCCATGACACACACCTCTCAAACACACTAAAACAGTCAGTTGAGAAAGACACCTTGCTCTGTGATTTGCAGCCTATTTATCCGTCAGTTAGAATATAACCCGAGTAATGGAGGTATGATTGATTATTTCCTTCAGCAAAGGATTGCTATGAATAAAATGAATTGGGATTTTATTGATAAGTGTATCGTTATCAATCTGCCTGAAAGAACTGATAGACTGGTTGCAATTAAATCAGAACTCGCTAACGTTCATTTTCCAGCTGATAAGCTTGTTTTTTTGGATGCCATTTTTAATGAAAATGGCACGCTGGGCTGTTCTCTCTCGCACCTCGCCGCAATAAACATGGCTAAAGATGCAGGCTGGGATCCTGTCTTGATCTTAGAAGACGATACTGTTTTTCATCCATTATCCGAAATTAGTCAGCCAATTAATGCGTTTTTCTCCGCTTTACGTCTTCGTGCATGGGATGTGGCATTACTCTCAGGTCAATATTTCAAGATCCAGAAAATCCATGACAGTCACCAATCCTCCTCGCGATTATTCCGCTGTCTTTTTGCATATTGTGCAAACAGTTATCTGGTCAATCAGACCGCTTACTCGAAACTGATTTCAGTTTATGAAAACAGTGTTACACAGCTGCAACAGGGTCTGACTGAGGATATCAGTTCTTTGGATACGTTGTGGATACCACTGATGGAGCAAGACCCTTGGTACTGTATGTATCCTTGCGTGGCTTGGCAAGGCACCGGATACAGCAATATTACCCACACTCACCTTGACCGCACCGAGAATTACCAAAAATCCAGAGAACAACTGCTCGCGTACGGCTCAACCTTTGATTAAGACGCCTGTAATCAAAGTCAAACACACGCAGCGTACCCCGCCTTTACGCTACATTTATCCTCACACCCCGCCAATATTTCACCTAGGTTGCGTGAAATGTGTGGCGGGCGAATGGGTACCACGCTTGAAGCAAAACCCCTCAAGACTCAAGAATATTTACGTGATCCGGCAACGCAGGCAACCACACCTAACGTCGCCACCAACATCAATGGACTGACCGTTTCTTGCAATAACCACGCCGCTAATCCCAGACTGAAAAAGGGTTGTAATAATTGCAATTGGCCAACTGCGGCGATCCCGCCCTGAGCTAATCCTTTATACCAAAAGAAAAAACCAATTAGCATACTGAATAACGACACATAACCCAATGCACACCATGATGGAAAGTGAATATCACTCAGGGTTAACGGCCGTACCAACCACACACCGACCAGCATAAAAGGTAACGCAAGTAACAACGCCCAGCAAATCACTTGCCAGCCTCCCAGAGTTCGAGATAAACGTGCCCCTTCGGCATAGCCTAGTCCACAAACCATTACCGCAGCCAACATCAATAAATCACCGACAGGAGAAACGGTATCGGTATTTAATAAGGCAAACCCCGCGACCCACCCACTGCCTAACAATGAAAAAAACCAGAACGCAAGACGCATCCTCTCACCACCCCGTATCACCCCAAATATCGCCGTTGATAGGGGAAGTAATCCTAGAAAAACGATAGAATGAACAGATGAAATATGTTGTAACGCCAAAGCCGTTAAGAGGGGAAAACCCATCACAACCCCCAACGCCACCGTCAGTATTGATCCTATTTGTGATAATTGTGGTCTTTTCTGTCTCAATACCAGCAATAGCAGTAAACCTAATACTCCAGCAATAGAACCACGCATAAATGTTAAGAATAGTGGGCTCATCTCCAATACCGCCATACGCGTTGCAGGCAGTGAACCACTAAAAATAATCACGCCAATTAATCCATTAATATTTCCAGACAGTTTTGAAGAAACCACTGTTTTACAGGCAGTATCAGACATCGTGTAATCCCAGAGTGAATGAGCAGGCATAATAAGGTTATAGTCGGTGTCATTATATTGACCCGTAATAGTTTAAGGGGCAAAATTCAATACAATCAAAAAATTGTCATAGGTACATTGCATGGCAACCCGGTATAAAGCGATAGTCGACGAGTTAGCCGTGGCAATACGTCATGGCCTGTTACCCGCTGGAAGCCAACTTCCCACACACCGTCAACTGGCAAAGTCTAGGCGGATCTCACTGGCGACCGCAACCCGTATCTACAGCGAGTTATCAGCGATGGGGTTAGTCAGTGGCGAAACCGGTCGAGGTACCTTTGTCCGAGATATCTCTCTACCAGAAGGATTGGGTATCGATCAGCAGATGCCAACCAATGGCATGTTAGATTTGAATTTTAATCATGCCACTTTATCTTATCAAACAGGTTTATTAAGAGAGGCGTTACGTCAACTGACGACCAGCGGAGAATTAGAGTCATTGCTCCGCTACCAACCCCATGCAGGCCGCGTGCAAGACCGCGAAATTATTGCTCACTATTTAGCTAGCGCTGACTTCACGCCTTCGCCAGGATCCATTCTGATTGTGAATGGCGCACAACATGGACTGGCTGTTGTGGCAATGGGATTATTAAAACCAGGTGATGTTGTGGCAGTTGATGCACTGACTTACCCCGGATTTAAAGCGCTAGCCAGAACCTTGCACTTGGATTTGGTCTCTATTCCGATTTACCAGAACGCACCCGACTTACTTGCTTTTGCACAACTTTGTCGCGAAAGATCCGTTAAAGCAATTTATTGTATGCCGACACTGCATAATCCTTTAGGCTGGGTTCTCACCCGCCAACAACGACAAAAAATTGCCGCTATCGCCAGGCAACATCATTTATTGATCATTGAAGATACGGCTTATGCCTATCTGGTGCGTCACGCGCCGCCACCTTTGGCTTACTTTGCGCCTGAAAGAACATTATATATCACCAGTTTCTCCAAAAATTTGGCAGCAGGTCTCAGGATCGGTGCCATTGTAAGTCCCCGTTGCTATTACCCGACACTTGAGCGAGTGATCCGCACCACCACATGGAATACCCCCGCGTTAATTACCCGCCTTGTTTGCCAGTGGCTGCAGGATGGTACCGCAAGAAGATTGGAAATACTGAAGCGCAGAGATGCCCGCCAACGTCAACGTTTGGCCAAAGCATTGCTTGCTCCTTTACACTCGATAAGTCATGCCAATTCTTATTTTATTTGGCTGCCACTGACAGATGAAGTGCGTTCTGAAACCATCGTCAAACGTTTGGTGCAACAAAATATCTCTGTCTCGACTGCCGAGCCTTTTAGTGTCAGCCATAATACCCCTCATGCCATTCGACTAGCCTTAGGTTCGATTCCTCTTGATATTTTACAGCAAACACTGATTAAGATCCGTGACATTATCTTGCATGCGCAGTACGAATAATCACCTTATCAGCAAAGATCATCGTTCTCACTAGACACGGCATACCGAACAAAACCACCACAACACAGCCTGTACCCCTTGTATTGCTGTTACTTCAGCTGTCGCTCTGCCTTATGATTTTTCCTTGTTGCATGTAGGAGGCACGTTGGCACATATACTCCACCACATCCGTATCATGGCTCACCAAAAGCAAAGTTAAATTGGCTCGCTGTTTTAGCATATTGAGTAAATTAAGGATCTCAGCTTGGACTGACATATCCAATGCCGAAGTGGGTTCATCCAGTAACAGAATTCGAGGTTGGAGGAGTAAAGCACGTACAATCGCCACACGTTGTCGTTGTCCACCAGATAATTGATGAGGATAGCGATCAATCAGCTCAGGATCGAGGCCGACTTCTTCGAATCCTTGTCGGATCCGGCGCGCCCTATCCGGTACATGACGTAATTGTAACGGCTCAGACAAAGTTCGCCCCAGTGTATGTCTGGGATGCAATGAGGCATAAGGGTCTTGAAAGACCATCTGTACATCTTGTCGCAACTGCCCGCGGAAGGTCTGCCCAGGCCGTAGCCAATGACCGGCTAAACGCATTTGGCCTTGCCATAACGGATTCAAACCGGCTAGTACCCACAATAACGACGACTTACCGCAACCAGATGGCCCCACGAGTCCATAACACTCACCTGGCGCTACCTGTAAAGTAACCCGATCCACCACTCGCCGAGCAGCGGCGTCTCCTCGGGCATGTGAGACACTGAGGTCAGTGAGTTCAATCATGCTCAAGACTGGCCTCCAACGCAACCCGATCTAACGTTGGCAATGGCTGATTGCGTAACGATTTATTCGGCCGACAGGCCCATAAGGTGCGCGTATAAGGATGACTGGCTGAGGCTAACGCGCTAGCAGGTAATCTGTCCAATATTTGTCCCTGATACATCACGAAGACTTGTTGGCAATGTGCTGCTACCTGTTGTAAATCATGGCTAATTAAGAGTAACCCCATTTTACGCTGCTCGGTTAAGCGCACGATTAAATCTAAAACCTGATCACGTAATTGCTGATCGAGTGCGGAAGTCGGCTCATCTGCAATTAAATAATGCGGATCATTAATTAATGCCATCGCCAGCATCACGCGCTGTCCCATCCCACCAGATAATTGATGCGGATAATCATCGATTAATTTTGCTGGATCAGACAATCCAACCGCATTCATCATCTCTAACACTTTTTCACGTCGAGCGCGGCGACTTAATTTTTGATGTAATTTCAATGGCTCTTCCACTTGCCAACCGATACTTCTTGCTGGATTAAGTGCATACTTGGGATCTTGTAATACCATGCCAATGCGGGTCCCTCGCCATGTATTCCATTGTCCCTCTTTCAGGTTTAAAAGGTTATCTCCACCCAAAGTAAAGCGTCTCGCCTGCAGCGATAACGATCGGGGCAGTAAGCCCATTAAGGCTCTCGCGGTCATCGATTTTCCTGAACCGGATTCGCCTACTAACGCAATACGTTGATGTGTGAGGTGTAAATCAATGGATTTAATAATCGGCGGCCGATGTTCTACCCCAATGGTCAAACCTTCCGCTACGATAAACGCATTGCTATCTGTTGTCATGTCGAGGGTCCAATTTGTCACGTAAACCATCACCCGTCAGATTAAAAGCTAGACTGGTCAGTAAAATCGCCCCACCGGGTGCGGCGGCGACCCACCATTGATCAAAAATCACTTTACTGCCCTCGGCAACCATTGCACCCCACTCCGCGGTAGGTGGTTGAACCCCCATACCGAGAAAGCCCAAACCTGCCGCAGATAAAATCACACCCCCTAAACTCAATGCGGCCCGGACGATCGCAGCAGGTAGACAAAGCGGTAAAATGTGACCAATCAGTAAGCGTACTCCGTCGATCCCTTGCATTTTTGCCGCTGCCAGATAGTCACTGCGGCGCAGTGCTAAGGTTTCCGCCCTTGCCTGTCTTGCAAAAGGGGGCCAGCTGGTTAAGGCCAGAGCAAGCGCCCCATTAATTAATCCAGGGCCTAATACAGCCACCAGAGCCAACGCGATGACCAGATTGGGTAATGACATAAAAATATCAGTGATCCGCATCAAAATACGCGCGATCCCTCCCCCGACATACCCTGCCAATACCCCAATAAATATTCCAACAGGGAGAGTCAGGACTAAAATCAGTGCAACCAATAACAAGGTGGGTCGAGTGCCGAAAATCACACGGGATAAAAGATCGCGGCCAAAGCCATCCGTGCCTAACCAATGCAAAGCGCTAGGCGCTAACAGTCGTTGAGCAATGACTTGGTTATCCGGTGAATAAGGTGCTAACCAAGGGGCAAAAATGGCCATGATAAGGAGCAAAATAAGCAGCGCCATACCAACTTGCAATGTCAGGCCTTGCCCTCGATATCGTCGATTAGTCCCAACACCATACGCAGTATTATTCATCGTGTTCTCGGATCCATAAACCAAATCAACCTATCTGCCACAGCATTAATCACGATGTAGCAGAGGCCAATTAATAATGTTGTACCTAAGATAGCTGGGGTATCTGCTGCAAATAATGCCATTGTCATATAACGACCTATACCCGGCCACGCAAACACAATTTCTGTCAACACAGAGCCTTCCAGTAACGAGGCATAAGTAAGCAGTAATACGGTGATCATAGTCGCACTAATATTAGGGAAGAGGTGCTGTAACACGATGCGGCCTTGTCCGCAGCCTTTTGCTTTCGCGAGCACAACATAGTCTTTCTGGCTTTCTTCAAGTAAAGCAACGCGTATTAAGCGGGTCAGGGAGGCCATTGCCAATGTCCCCAAGACAACGACAGGTAACCATAAATGCGCAATGGCATTAAAAAACAGTGCGGGATCACCAGATAATGCACTATCAATCAGGATAAACCCAGTATGAGGCTGCAGGGTATACAAATACAGATCATCCAGTCGCCCAGGGCCTGCTGACCAATGTAATCTCGCATAGAACAAAAATAAGCTGAGTAAACCAACCCAAAATACTGGCACCGAATAACCTAACAATGAGATAAGGCGAACCACATTGTCCAGCCAACTGCCTGGTTTCCATGCGGAACACAACGCGAGACTCACTCCCGCAAAGGCACCGAGGAGCATAGCACTGGTTGCTAACTCGATCGTCGCAGGGAAGGCGTGCATCAAATCGGATAAAACGGGCTGGCCAGTAACATGGGAAACTCCTAGGTTCCCCTTGGCTAATTGGCAAAGGTAACGCCAGAATTGAACCGGTAAAGGCTGATCCAGTCCTAATTGTGTGCGAATTTGCTGATAGGTCGATTCACTCGCGTGATCCCCTGCCAGCTGCAATACGGGATCAACTGGCGAAAGATGTGACAACATAAAGGTAAAAATCAATAAACCTATCAGGGTAATGACCAAGGAGAAAAGGGCCTGACTCACAGGACGGAGATGACGCGTGAACGGCGACAGACGACGCTGCCGCCACGGGTGTTGACTCATTTACTCACCTGATTATAAAAAACCATATCCGGATTGACCCCTTGGCGATACCCTTGAATATTGTCTCGTATCGCTAGCATCTGATGCGCTTGTAAGCCAATGACATAAGGGGATTCAGTCTGAACCTGCTGCTGCATTTTTTGATACAAGGCCGAACGTCGGTTCGGGTTCGTTTCTGCAACAGCAGCCAACGTTTGTTGGGTCAATTGAGGAATAGACCAGCCTGCTGTCCAAGCGAGGGTTTTACTGCCATCGTTAGGATGATAGGCAAAAGCCGCGGCGTTGCTGTTTGGATCAAAATAATCCGGCCCCCATGAGGTCAACACAGCTTGAAACTGCCGACTTTTGGTTTTCGCCGAAACCTCGCTACTGATACTAGGAAGAAGCTCAATACGGATCCCTCCCTTGGCAAAACTCGCTTGTAAGGCTTGAGCAATATCTAAATAAGGCGGCTGGTTATTGACGATCAGTTTAAATGTTACCTTTTTCAGCCCGGCCTGCTGCAAAATATGTTTAGCCTTTTCTGGATCAAATTTGAATGGGGTATCGTTAAGTGCACCAGGATACCCCTCAGGTACAAAAGCTTGATGGATACTGAATTGTCCCTTTAATAAATCCCGAGTAATGCCTTGATAATCGAATAAATAGCGCGCAGCCTGCCACAGTGCAGGATGACTCAATTGTTCAGAGCCAGCGGTATTGAACATCAGATAATAGAGTGACGCGATAGGCACAGCCAATGTCTTCACGCCCGGTTTATTATTCAGTGCGACGATCTGATCAACGCCCAAATTGCGAGCCATATCCACGTCACCCTGTTCCAGCAACAAGCGTCTCGTGGCTGGATCAGGCACATTTTTAATTAAAATATGGGCTAAGCGTGGTGCGCCACCAATCGCACGGCGATTGGCTTCCAGTAATAACGCCTCTCTGGCAATATAGCGAGTGATCTGATAAGGCCCCGTGCCAGCGGAGTGACTATTGAGCCATTGATGACCTAGATCTTGCTGTTGTTGATGGGCCAGAGCCTGTTTTTGGTTAATAATGGACGCCACTGGGGCTGAGAGTAAACTCAGTACAAACGAAGGACTGACTTTGGCTGACCAACTGATTTTAACTTGGTTGTCTGCTGTTTTTTGTAAAAACTGACCGATATTTTCCGCATTCCAACCCAATTGAGTCAGGATAAACGCCGGTTCCAAATTCAGTTTGACGACTCTGAATAAGGAAAAAATCACATCTTCTGGCCGTAATGGATCACCATTGGCAAACGTTGCCCCTGATTTTAGGGTAAAGACCAAGCTATGACCATCGCTTCCAGCCTGCCATTGACTGGCCAACACGGGCTGTAAATGTAGGGGATCAGCCGGATCTGACTGTAATAAGCGCTGATACAGACTATTAAACGCCTGCACCGGTGTTAATGAAAAACCCTCCGCGGGATCAAAACTCGACACATCATCTAATGCCTGAGCAATCACTAAGGTCTGTTTAGGCGTTATCGCCCAACTCGTCAATGTTGGCAGTACCGATAATGCCAATACAAAAGGAAGCAAGGGTTTCATCATCATTATATCCTGAGCTTTTGTATCGAGTGTATCGGGCGATATTTATTCTGTAAAAGTTGATTATTTGATATTAATATACCAAAAAGATATAACCATCGCTGAGATAAAGACCAAAAAATAAGATAACGCTAAACGGGTAAGCGTACGGGGCAAAATGGTTCTGATAACAGGGTTTAGCAAAGGTTAACGGGATTAACAGACCTGATGAGGCTGGTTGAAACTGAGGCCGGCGGAGTGATTAACGTTCACTGACTCCCCGTGGTTTATCTCCCAGAATCGTGGCACGGTGCATCACTCGCCGCTGCGGACGATAGTCATCGCACGCATAATGGCAGGTAATTCGGTTATCCCAAAACACCACATCGCCCGGTTGCCAGCGCCACCTGACACAATATTCAGGCTTAACACTGTGAGCAAATAATAAATTAAGCAGACAACGACTTTCAGACTCCGCCAGCTCAATGATCCGTGATGTAAAACCTTCTGTCACAAACAGGCCTTTCTGACCAGTTTGTGGATGCACTCTGACTACAGGATGCACAACCGGCGGATTGAGGCGCCTCACTTTATCAAGCTCCTGCACGGCCTCGGCTGTGCTGGCAAAACGGGTCGCGGGAAATGACAGACTGATATCATGCTCTGCTGTCAATCCATCCAGTAAACGCTGTAGCGGTGCAGATAATCCTGAATACGCCGCACTGCTGCTGGCCCATAAGGTGTCGCCACCGTATTCCGGTACCTGTTTCGCCGTTAATATGGAGCCTAAGGGCGGTGTTTCGATAAATGTCACATCCGTATGCCAAAGTGCATTATCACGTAAGTCATTCAGTGCCGTATCTAGGATCAGTACATCAGGTTGACCCGCAACTTTCGGATAAATGGGGTGAATATGCAGCGGACCAAAGTGCCCAGCAAGACGTGCCTGATCAGTCGGAGTCAAAGGCTGGTTTCTGAAAAAAAGAACCTGATGTTGCAGTAATAACTGCGTGAGCTGACTTATCTGCTGGGCTGACAAAGCTTGACTTAAATCGATGCCAGAAATCTGAGCGCCTAACGCACTGGCTACACGCTTAACGGTGATATTCATAAAGACTCCAGCCTGCAAGGCGTTTTTGGATCTGACTCAGTAATAATTCGATGCTTAATGCCACCAGCGCAATCAGTACGATCCCTGCCACTACCACGTCAGTAGCCAAATATTGCGAGGCAGATTGCACCATAAAACCTAATCCACGATTAGCGGCAATCAGTTCAGCGGCAACCAAGGTCGACCAGCCCGCTCCTAATGCAATACGTAATCCCGTCAACAGTTCTGGCACAATACCGGGTAAAATCACCAACCCGATCACTTGCCCACGACTGGCACCAAGGCAACGTACCGCACGAACTCGACTGAGATCCGTTTTTCTGACAGCCTCATAGGTGCTAATGACCAAAGGCGCTAAGATAGCGAGGTATATCAATAGTATTTTGGAAAATTCGCCAATACCAAACCAGATAACAATCAAGGGTAAATAGGCCAAGGGTGGGATAGGACGATAAAAATTAATCAGTGGATCCACGGCTGCACGCCAAGTGCGATTAAGCCCCATCACAATTCCAAGAGGGATGGCGGTCACCATGGCTATCATCAACGCACTGAGTACTCGAAGCAGACTGGCAGCAATATGCTGCCCCAACGAAATCCCCATATAGCCTTCAGCCAGCAGACGAAGAAATGCCTGCCATAGCTGCCAAGGCGCAGGAATAAACAGGGTATTGATCCCACCTGCGGCGGCGGCAATAAACCAGCTACCCAACACGACCAACACACTGAGACTTGAAATCAGCGCCGGAGCGCCTCGCCGAGGGCGCCGATGACGCGTATGGCGTACCGGCCGATGAGTCGGTTGCAAGTGCTGAGTCATCCTATTGTCCTTCTAAAAGTTGATCGAGGATCGTCTGCCGTTGTAAGGCAAACTGCCGGTCTGCTCTCAATTCCCGAATCGAAGCCCCCTGTAAAAAACGGTGGGCATAATCAGGTTGTAAGGCTGTCGCCAAACGGACAGGCGGGCCCTGCAAAAGATAAAGATCCGTGGCCAACAACAAGGCTTCATCAACACTGTGGGTAATCAGTAGCAGCCCGACCCGCGTCTGTTGCCAGACTTTCAGCAGTAAATGCTGCATTTTTTCGCGAGTCAGTGCATCTAACGCGCCAAATGGCTCATCGAGCAAAATAAAATCAGGCTGTATTGCCAACGCGCGAGCCAATCCAACTCGCTGACGCTGCCCACCCGATAACTGATCAATTTGCTGATTAGCACAGGCTTCGAGTCCGATCAGTGCCAGATATTCTATGGCGATTTGGTAGCGTTCTGCGCGTGATATGCCTTTTATTTTCAGACCAATAGCAACATTTTCCCACACGGTTAGCCAAGGCAATAACGCATCGTGTTGGAACACCACCGCCCGCTGTCCCGAAGGCCCATCAACAGGCTGAGAATCCAATCGCACTTGCCCCCTATCTAAGTATTGAAAACCGGCAAGCACATTCAATAATGTTGATTTACCACAACCTGATGGCCCCAGTAATACCGTGCTACGTCCTTTTATCACATCCAGATCGAGGGCATCCATCACAGACATATGAGGCGATGAGTCAAAGGAAAGGCAGCCCTGTACCAGCTGTAGCTTATCGGCCATTATTTATCCTTAGAAATAAATTCAGCTGAGACCCAATGCTGATAACTTTGCTGTATTTCAGGTATCGTTTTCTGTTGCAGTAAAAATTGTGCGGTGGCCTTGGTAGCAACCGCCGTACCGCCACCCAGTAATGCTGGACTTAATTGTTCTTGCCGGATAGGGTAGTGACTACCTGCCAGTAATGCAGGCACATCCTCAACGGGTACACCGACTAATTTGGCAATTTTGGCCACATTCTCAGAACCGGCTTGATAATTTTTCGGATGCTGCTGATAATCTTCAAATCGATTCAGCACCACTTGACTAAACTGAGTTAATATCTCAGAGTGCTTTGCTGCAAAATCTTGACGGGCGACCCAAACTTCAAACGTAGGCGATCCCCATTGTCCAACCTGCTTTGCATCGGCTAAGATCCGTCCCTCTTTCTCTATAGCACTCAACGCTGGCGACCAGACAAAGGCACCATCAATATCACCCCGCTTCCATGCAGCAAGGATCTCAAGTGGAGCCAAGTTCACAATATTGACCTGTGCGGGTTGAATTCCCCAGTGTTTTAATGCGGCGAGCAAACTGTAATGAGAGGTCGAAACAAAAGGGGTGGCGATGGTTTTGCCGATCAATTGCTGGGGGCTTTTGATATGACTGGTTTTAGTCACAACCAATGCTTCTGCTGAGTTAATCTGAGTTGAAACCAAAAATGCCACTAATGGCAGTCTTCTCGATACGGCGGCAGCAAAAGGACTTGATCCTAAATTACCGATTTGAATGGAATCAGAAGCAAGGGCAGCGACGACATCTGGGCCACTGTTAAAACGTCGCCATGTGATAGGTTTGCCGAGTGTTTTCTCAAAATGGCCATCAGCTTGATCAACGCTTGCCGGTTGAACCCCTGTCTGGTAGCCGATCACCAAGTTTTCAGCAGATACTGAAAAAGTCAGTACTGCAAGGCTCATTATTCCCAGCCACCGTAATTGATTGTTCATTCTGATCACCTCTGCTTTTTTATAAAAAATAATTAAATAAGAAGGCAAAATGAAATAGCTTTTTGGAATATAAAATAGCTGAATTGATTAGAAAAAAAACAATATTTCAGATTATGGATAGAATAAATAAACTTTTTGACAGGAGTGATTACTGTGAGAGAACAAACATAAATTTTCAAGTAATATGCCAACTATCATCCAATACGATTGGGAGCTCATTTCATCGCCCGCCGAGGGGGCAGGATGCTCCATGCTCACTGATACGATTAAACGAGACACCGTGATTTCACCGATTATGGCTCTCAGCGTCCCCTTTTATCAACTTAAGGGATGAGAGACATTTTTACCAATCAACACGATCGTTCTTCACGGCGAATTCATTAAAACACAGGACACATTCACCCAATAGGCCGGAATCATTGTGTTATCAATCGTCTCCGCTGTAAAGTCTATGGCGCCACCATGATCACTGCCAGAATGGGAAAGGCCTCTCTCTGTTTGCAAAAGTCCACAAGGCCATATTATCGGTCAGCAAACTCACCTCGCTATAGAGACCTTGCTACCGAGGGAGAAAGGTAATAATTGGCCACCCAGTGATCTTTGACACTCATTATTTGCGTATCGCCAAGCCTACTCCTACGCGGGGTTGAGAAAGCCCAATAAGACCGGCTCCAGACGAGACAGGCTATCTCAGTAAGGTCGACAGGATAAGGATCCGAGCAATGACCCGCTGTCCTGTTATTATATTAGCACCCGATGTGTCATTGTAGAAAAATACCATTCAGCGAGCCTGTCCACGAAGCAAACTGACTTGAATAAAGCGTAATAGAACGACACAATTAAGCCTGTCAGAGATTATTTTTTTGTGCTGGATCCCAATGTTCAACAATTTTTCCGTTTTTGACCCTAAACATATCAAACCATGTGGTGGTGTACTGTTGCCCTGGATGGTGAGGATCGGCATACTGTCGGGAAAAAATCAGGGTGACTAAATCTCGCTCTGCCATAATGGAAATCAAGGGTTGTTTGATCACCGGCTCAATCGACTGAGGTGCTCCACGCTTTGAAAATATGGCAATAAAACCCTCACGACCACTTGGTACATTGGGATTATGCTGAATATAGTTTTTATCCAGATACAGCGCCGCTTTATCCATATGTAACCCCTCGAACACCACCCGCCAAAAGTCAAAAACCAGCTTTTTATTCGCGGCCAGGATCGGATCTGAACTTTGTAATAACTGCTGCTGCTCGATACGAGTAAGTGGATGATCCATCGCAATAACCGTCTGACTGCCGACGAACACAGCGAGATACACCAATACGTTGATTAACCTGTTAATGATACCCCCTTTTACTGGAAATAAGAGAAGAGAAAGTAAGCTGTACTAAATATAACTGAGTAACGCGTTCAACTGAATGGTCAAATAATGCGGTTTAACGTCACCGTCAGGTAAGGATATCTCCTCTAACTGCTCGGTGACGCTAAGATAGACTTCGGTCGGTTAATCTGCGTTTTTTTTCGTCAGTTCTGTTGGTTGATGATCATAAAATACCAATCCTTTACCTATTTCACATTGATAAACCAATTTTTTTCCGACCAAATGGTATGTTGGCAGAGACAGGGTTTGCATACTGAATGTGGCCTTATTATCACTGCTCAGTCGATAACGTAAAAACTGTAAAATGGGCTTGTTATCTTGTGTCACCGTCACATGGTTATCAGAAAAACTCAATGAGCTATCAGGACGGATCAAAAATGACCCTATGGTTAATCCCCCAACCATTGTGCCTTTAATCGAGGGATCTTTATCATTGTTGCACTGCCGTAAATCGACCACGACGGCAACCTGCTGGCCACGTAGCAGGGCATTACTCACAGACTTTGTACTCGCTAAACTGCCGCTTTGCCCATAAACGATCCAAGGGCAGAGTACGATAAACAGTAATGACCAAATATTTTTCATTATCCGTCTCCCATCAGAATAAATAACCTGACGCTGCAATATGATACCGATGTTTTATTGCTGTAACTGGATCTTGAGCAGGGCATTAAACAGTTTTTTCTTGTCTGCTACGCTTAAATTTTCTTGTTTTAAATGATTTTTAAATGATGGCCATTGGTTAGCAGAAATACCGGTTGGTGAATGTAACACCAAGGTAATTTGTTGCAAAATAGCATGACTCAGTTGTTGAATTTCAGCTCTTACAGCGGTCAAATCACGAGGATGAGGATCGGATAAAGGCACAGACAGCCAGTTAGCACGATAGCGGTACTGAATGGCTTTAGACGCATCCATTTGTGCTTGAATAAAAGGCTGAACCGTATCACTCTGCAGCCCCTGTTGTTTCGCCTGCTGAATGCCCGCGTCTAATACTTTTTGTTCCTGTGGCAGATCTTCTACCGGTAAATGATGAGTGGCTTTATCAGCCGCCACCTCTTTCATTAAGGCAAAACGCTGATTAAAAAGATGAACTAATGATTGCAACTCTGCTGAAAAACCACTCTGACAAAAAAGTAGACTAGCTAATAGAATGATAATTCTCTTCATTTTCTTACTCTCCCCTCTCTATAATGTGAACTCTCTGAGTTAAATGACCCAAGTTAAATACCGACTTTTAGCGATAACTAAGACAATCAGACAATCTTATCCTTACCGATCCGAGCGGTGATTTTGTTTGTTATTTGTGCGTCACTGGACAAAGACTCGGACTGTCCCATACCACAGGTAATGCACTGACACCTCGAAGATTGATACGATGATTTCGTTGAACCGCTGAACTGATGATACACATATTTGGTAAACGGCTTAAAATAAGCTGCAATGCCACTTCCAATTCCGCCATCGCCAGACGGTATCCAAGACAGTGATGAATACCCGCACCAAAAGAGAGACAACGCCCCTGCTGTCGTTGAATCAATAAATTGTGTGGATCAGAAAATTTATCAGGATCATGGTTGGCTGCACCGAGCATTAAAAATAAGCTCGTCCCCGCGGGTATCAGATAGCCATTCATGTCGAGGTCTTGTAAAGCAATTCGATAAACCATCTGCACTGAGCTGTCATAACGTAAACATTCATTGATCGCATCAGGGATCCATCGTGTATCTTGTTTGACTAATGCCAGTTGTGGTGGATGGGCATACAGAGCCAGCACAGTATTGCAAATCATATTGGAGGTCGTTTCATGTCCCGCAATGAATAACAAAATAACATTAGCAATAATTTCATCGTGTTCGAGCTGATGGCCTTCATATTCACTACGAATAAACAAAGAGACAAGATCATCTTGTTGGCTAAATCGTCTCGATTGGATCAGGACACTGAAATAATCATACAATTTTTGGTAAGCTTCACCGGCTTTTTGCAAATCATCAGCACTAATTTGTGGATCAAATATTCTCACCAGATCGGCCGCTGCGCCTCCTAATTTATCCGCCTCTGTCACCGGCACATCAAGCATATGACAAATAATTTGTACCGGTAAAGGGAAAGCAAACTCTTTCGCTAAATCACAGCGCCCACGCTCAATAAATGAATCGATTAGCTGATTACCAAGGGTTAATGCCATCTCTTTAAAAGGTTGGACTTCTCGACTACTAAAGGACTTCATGATAAGTCCCCTTAAACGACTATGCTCAGGCGGATTAAGCACCAAAAACATTTTGTTAATCCCCTGAAACACCGGCTGACTGGCGACCTGTTCACCAAAGCGAATACGCACACTCTGCATATAATCCTTGCCGACACGCTTATCACTCAATAACGCTTCATTGAGGGCATAATTCCCGATAACCATTACCTGATTACCGGCCTGGATCACTGGGCCATGTTGCTGAAATAATTCATAGAGTTTTAGCGGATCGTCGGTATAAACAGGACTCATCAGTTCGTGCAACTGCATAGGATGCCTCTCCGGACAATAAGCAATGCTAGCGGGCTCTTGCTTTAGGGATAATACTGGCATTAATTTGATATCTCATTACATCAATGAAATTTACTCTATTTTCTTTACAATGAATATTCGCTTTAATCTTAATTTAATCAATTCTAATAAAATTCTCTTTGGGTTGAATTTATTTAATACAACTAACTTACTTATAAGGTATATCATCTATTGATTTCTAAAAAAAATGATAAAACGCCATAAAACAATTTTTCAGCCCAGCAGTATAGTGAAAAAATATAATTTTATTTTTTTAAGATAAAACTCATAGTTAATTTCAATTTAACACAATATAGATAAGGCAATATTTTTAGATAGGATAGATTGATAATATAACAATATAGAACATAAAAACCGTATAAAAAACCATATTAAATAAAACAAAAAACTCACTTTCTCGCAGAGAAAATATCCATTACCTTGTAAAAAAATTACAAATGACTCATACGGATAAAAATACTGATTACTCCTGTACTCAATTTCTATTATGATATCCCTATATACCCATAGGGGTATATCGCATCAATCTACGTAAGCGACTCTGGAGAACCTTATGCTACGCGGCACGGTTATAAAACATTGGTTAATGATACTGCTTTGCGCTTTTATTATTAATGCCTGTACTTCATCTCGTTCAACCCCACCTCACTCCCCAGAACCAGGAAAAAATGAACCAGTGCGAGGGGTTTGGCTCACAACAGTCAACTCACTGGATTGGCCGCCACCCAGCTCTCTCAAAGCTGCAACAGCCAAAGAACGGATCGAGCAGCAACAGCAGGCGATGATTGTTATCCTTGATCAACTCAAAAAGACAGGAATCAATACCGTCTTTTTCCAAGTCAAACCTGATGGAACAGCACTGTGGCACTCTTCAATTTTACCTTGGTCAGAATTACTGACAGGGAAAATCGGTGAAGATCCTGGTTATGACCCTTTGGCTTTTGTTATCGAACAAGCTCATAAAAGAGGCTTAAAAGTCCAAGCTTGGTTTAATCCCTATCGGATCTCATTGGATACCCAACCAGAGACGGTGCTAAAACTCAATAATACGATCCATCATGCCCCCTCCAGCCCATTTGTGCTTCATCCTGACTGGATACGTACCGCTGCCGACCGATTTGTGCTTGATCCAGGATTACCCGAAGTTCAAAACTGGTTGACCAGCATTGTGGCTGAAGTCGTTAAAAATTACGACATCGATGGCGTACACTTTGATGATTACTTCTATACCGAAACAACAAAATCGCCCCTGAATGATCAGGTAACCTACCAGAGATTAGGCCGTGGTTTCGCTGATAAAGCAAGCTGGCGCAGAAGCAACACGCAAAGTTTGATAGTAGAAGTATCGAAAACCATTAAATTAATTAAGCCTAGTCTTGATTTTGGTGTGAGTCCGGCAGGTATCTGGCGCAATAAATCCGCAGATCCAAGAGGCTCAGAGACAACCGGCGGCGCACCTTCATATGATACCTCTTATGCAGATACACGAGAGTGGGTAAAGCAGGGGTTGATTGATTATATTATTCCACAAATCTACTGGCCGGTTGCAAGAAAATCGAACAGTTATAAAGTATTAGCTGAATGGTGGGCAGATGTGGTGAAAAACACATCGACTCAACTGTATGTGGGTATTGCTTACTATAAAATAGGTTTACCCTCTAAAGCAGAACCAGACTGGACGATTGAACAAGGTGTCCCAGAACTCAAACGGCAATTGGATATCAATGATGCTATACCAGAAATAAAAGGCACAGTCTTGTTCAGAGAGGCGAGTATGAATACACCTGAAACCCGCCAAGCAACGCAATATTTAAAACAACGCTGGAATCCATAAACACGATGCCAGGTAAGCCTCCGGATCAGGCTTACCTGAATCAGATATTGAAAATCGTTATAGTTAATCATGTTAATAAATAAAAATTAATATCGTTTAATGGTTGATTAAATTTCACACAAACGATGAGGCTGTAATAAATTTATTTTATATAAATTAGTGATTATTTTAATAGGTTACTCTTATTTTTTTAATTAAAATAAGAAAATAAAACATATAACTATCCCATTGATTAATATATGTTTTACCTTGGAATGCAACCATTTAAATACGCATTAATATAGCTTTTTATTAGTGATGATTGATGCTGAAATTAAAATAGATATTCTGGGTTCCTCATTTAACTTTTGAGATGTTCTTATGTTAACACTACGACAGAAAAAACTCATTCAATCAACCATACCTAAAATAAAACAACAGGATATTGTATTCAGTGACTATTTTTATCAGCGAATGTTAAGTATTCATCCTGAATTACGACAGACTTACCATACAGAGCAATACCACAACGGGGCGAGAGCCAAAGCATTAGCTAATACACTGCTGTCCTATGCAGAAAATATTGATACCCCTTCCGTGTTGATTTCACTAGTCAATGTGATTTGCCATCAACATGTGAGTCTCAATATCCCCAATGAAGATTATGACCTAATTGGCTACCATTTACTGCATTTTATTAGTGAACTCCTTGATGCCCCTTTGGCCAGTGAACTGATCATGGCTTGGGCACAAGCTTATCAGCAACTTACTGAGCTGTTTATGGTCACAGAAAAAAAATATGTCAATACTTTTAAAAAAACCAAGGTCTGTGAGGGATCGGATCCCCATCAACCAGGAAATATAATTGATAAAATTCAATAATTTATAATAAAAACGCGGATTTTTTGTATCGAACTTTCCGTTAAGTAACAACAAAAATGCCAATACCAGTTAGCAGAATTAAAGACCATAACTCGCGAGTGATGATCCTTTAATACCCTGCTTTAGATAGAAATACATAAAAAGCATGACCTGACGGATGAATAAAGACAACCATGGCTGATCTGGCCTTCGTCTATCCCAATGATAACCGATTGATCCGGCAGAGGATTTTTCCTGCCGGATCCAAAATAAGATTAAATCTAAAAAAATAATAAAAAAAGAACCAATCCTAAAAATGTGACATTTAAGATCAACAAAATCCTCAGTGGATTGACTGAAAAACAGGGAATGTGGCGCCGAGAAAAGTCATATCGAGATAAAAGAAAACAACCAATTTACCTATCGATAGATCCATTCCTATCTCAAAGATAGGCTGATATCATGGTGCAGTGAAAGCCGACCTGACATAAAACAGTTAAGATATGGTGACCCAGAACAATATTTGACAAGAATACATCGCCTGATTGCTACCATGCCCCCTTGACGGTTAATCTGTACGGCCTCAGCAATCATCACAACACCACTCGTTATAATATCAACTAAACATCATCGAAAAAGTTAAAAAAAGTTAACCTGACGACTTGCACCTTGCTGCGTTTACACCGAGAAGTCATTTCGTGCATACTGATATAACCTCTCCCCCCTTGATCAGATCAATGACAACAAGAGTGTCGTACATATCAAAACACCCTAGGGTATATTTCACCACTCGGTGAAAGCCTAATCACTAAAAGATGATTCGAACAGTCAAAGAGGATTGATTATGCAACATCTGCTTGTCTACGGAACCTTAGGGCCAGGCCGTCCCAATGCCTATAGACTGGAAAATATGAGTGGTACGTGGCATGAAGGGTATGTATTCGGCCAGCTATTACAATAGGGTTGGGCCCCTGAAATGCGCTATTCCGGTATTCATCTTGATAATAAGGGGCAACCTGTAAGGGGATTATATTCAGTTCAGCCCATCTAGCTAAACACTGGCAAGGACTGGATGATTTTGAAGGCGCACAGTATCAACGAACAAGCACCATTTAGATAGCGGTAAGACTCAGCAAGCTGAGATTTATTGCTTGAAAGAAGACACGAGTAATGATTGCACTTAGTCCCTTGCCCCGACCTCAAAGAAAGCAAGATACAGTTCATCCATGTTCAGTCGTTGTCTGTGGAAGCTTAAAATCGTTAACAGCAGAGCATAACTACATTTCTCAGCTCTAACCGAGCTTGATGCTTGGCGACGATAGCCAAGCATCATAAGGATCAATATCCGTGAGTTATTCCTTATTTTTATCACCAGATATTGATTGATCCGGGACAATCACTTTACATTGACTTCATCAATCTGTCGTTGCATTAACATAAGGTAGGTTAATAGAGACCAATGCTGCCTTAAAGTGCTCATTAAGATAGTTTGATGTCTCAGAGGTGAAACGGATTGCAGTAACCTTATCGCCTGTTATCCCTTCCTGACCGAGGGATGAAGGCAAAGGAGAAGACCAGATACCACTCTTAGCATTCAATAAGTTGATTCTGTAGCTTTTGATTTCGCCATTGGTCAACCGATATTGGATCCTGACTATTCCGCCTCTGAATAACATATTTCGTAATTTGCCTAGTAAGGTAAACTGAAACTCAGGTTTAATTTTAACCACATTTTTTTGCTGAGGGATGGGGATCCATTGATCAAATGAATATATCTCTTGCTGTAAAACTTGAACACTTTTATTGATCGGATGGGCATTTTTCGCAAACAACACTAGTGGAATATGATGACGACCCGTGGTTAATTGTACTGGATGATAATTATACAATATGGCATCCGTGGTCAGTGGATCTTCATTGAGTACATGCTTTCTATCCGCCGCATTAAAAGGATCACATTGGCGAGTCTGGCAAAGTACGCCTGCGGTCCATAACAAGTAATCCGGTTTACTGGCTGAATTGAAAAAATCAACATTCATTTTGTCCAGTTTTGGCGTCAATGTCATATAGTTTTGGAACAGTGGGCGATGCCAATAGTTAAGCTTATTGGCAACAAGGTATTCATTATTATAAGGATATACGTCAATACTTGCATGACCAATTAGCTCAACCGTTTTATTATCTAATTGATATTCAGAATAAACCTTGGCCAGTCTACTGCGATAATCCGCTTTATAGTCCGATAAATTACTGAATAGCTTAGCAGTCACAGCTCCGGGATAGGTGGGTATGGCTGTGATCAGGTACAGGCTGACCATAGAAATAATAAAGAGCAATTTAGCTACTATCCCCGTTTCAAACAATATCACCAGCGATAACAGGCTAGCAGGAACAACAAAGTACCCCATAAAATGATCAGCTCGACTGAAACCTAATTTTAATAATACCAACCATAATAAACTGAAGGTTAACAGCAAGGTGTACCGTTTATAAAAGATCAAAAATAAATCCACGTTCAATAAGATGATAAAAGCAAGGATAAACGTCAGGTTTGTATTTTCAATATTAAGCACCATATCTACCGAGTTACCAAAACTCAGTTCTGAATTAACGCTAAGATAATCTAAAATACTGGAATAACTATGAAAGAAAATAGTACCAAATAAAATGTAGGCAGCGACCACACTGAGACAAAAATAAAATAACTCAGTGATCCGCCTGTCCACAACCGCCCGACTGAACAAATAGGTTCCCATTGTTAACAGCGCACAAAATCCAAAGAAATACCTGATATAAAAGGTAAATGCGATAAGTATCGCGGAAAAAATGAGGACAGACTTTCGCCTTTTCAGCAAAGGATTCGCTGAAAAGTCTAAACAACAGACTAAGGCTAAGGGCCACATAAAAAAGGCAGCACCTATATTGATATTTTTAATAAAAATAATAAAGCAAGCAGCAAAAAGTAGGTAGTTTTTGGTTCTATGAATTTGGTTTAGGATCAATGTCCAAAAAAATGCATTCGATAAACTAAAAAATGCAACAGTGCTAATATAGGCAAAATTATTATAATATTGTGGGGATTTGGCAATCAGCCAAAACAAGGGACCAAAACTAAATAAAAAATCCTGCTTGCCAGAGAAAACATTACCACTCAGGTTTAACCATTGTTCAACGTTACCGTCCGAGGTAAAATTAGACAGCTTCATACTGGTAAAGATCGCAAAAAAAATCACAAGAAATGCTGTGATTTCTTTACTGTACTGCTGAGCAGTGGCTAATAAAGTGCATCCACACTTATCAGGTTTATATTTATGATTATTCATTAATTACTCCTTTTTTATGGTTATAACAACCAAAACAGGCCTTAAATAACACGAGTAATACAGTAAGATTTCCTTTTACACTACTGATTTTAGTTGGTACTTCGCCGTTTGGATAACGCCGAACCGTCGGTAGTTCGATACAACGATAACCTCGTTTAGGCGCAATATAAGAGAGATAAGCGAGCAACTCATAACCATTAAAAATATCACGTAAAATAGCAATATTAGGATCCAGCAATAGTCTCCGACTGTAAGCGCGAAAACCTTGAGTGGTATCCGTCCATTTAAAACCCGAGGCGAGACTCAATATCGGCGCATGAAGATACCTGATCGCCAGATCACGGGACTTAGGCGTGTTTTCTGCTACGCCCCCAGGCAAAAATCGAGATGCCTGAATAAAATCCAATCCCTGCTTTAACGTTTCAATAAAAGCAAATATAGCGGCAGGATCATCCTTATTATTGCCATCAATAGTGATAATTCCCTCATAGTGTTGTTCGAGGGCAAATGCATAAGCACAACGTAATTGCGCACTCAATTTGCCAGGACCCGTTTTTAACAACACGCCCCTGACACCTAATTGTTGCAACCTGTTCATTTCTAATGAGCCATCATTACTGCCACCATCTACAATGATGATATCTGCCACATCCGCAATGGCTAACTCATCCATCCGCTTAAGCAGATTACGGATACGATCGCCTTCATTCACGACTGGAATAACAACGCAATAGTCATTTTTTTTATTAAGCCATAATTGCGTTTCAAAGGCGGGGACTTGTCTTATCGAGATTACCTGTTGTTGTGTATTCATAGTCACGTCTTTACTTGTAGTTAATTAACCTGCCATGTGATGAGTACCACGCCACCAATAACCATTGCGATCCCAGCAGCAGTAGACCAGTGAAACGGTTCTTTAAAAAATAATACGGATAACACGGCGACTGCCGCCACGGCACCCGATGTTAAAATGGGATGGGCAACATTCATTGGTAAAAAATGCAGGGCCGCGGTATAGAGTAAGAATGCCCCGCCATAACAACCCAACCCCAGCCAAAACGGCCAATTAAGTAACGCCGCGGAGGGATCACCATAAGAAGGAAATTTTCGAGGGGATGTAACAGCATATTTAATTAACACACTGGCGAGACTATTTGCTGCAATACCTAAAAATAAGATCAGCCATTTCATACTTAGCCCTCCTTATCCCGAGAGCCATAAATGGCGATTGCCTGTTTCAAGGCTAGCTCAATAGTCTGACGATTAGATTGTCCAGCTTGACCAACCATTTCAATGGTCGCTAAATGTTCAGGTAGCCATTTTTTTATTCCTTTACAGATAGCATCATGGTGAATTTTCCCTGAACCGAAAGGCTGTAAGTCGATTTCACTGAGATGAATATGCCCAATTAATCCCGAATACTGAGAAAGTAGATGATTAATATCTTCATTATTGATTGCTATCGCCCCAGTATCTAATTGCATTCGAATGGCAGCATGATCGACTTGTTCAACGATATAAGCCGTGTCTGCGGTGTTCGTCATAAAATTAGCCCCGTAACGCTCAGGGTTCGGCTCAAGACACAACATCACCTGATAACGTTCAGCGAGTCGTGCCAATTTACGGAAAAATTTCACTGATATATCAATCGCCTGATCAGCTGATAACCCCGTGCAATCCCTGTTTCGAGGCGAGCCAAAGACTAATCGAGAGGCATCCAATCGCTGTGCAATCCGAAAAATGGCTTCCAAATGCCCTAACATCGCTTGCTGGCTCTGTGGATCACCGAAGACATTTAGTCCCTGAGTCCCAAACAGCAGTGATTGCATACCGATAATTTCAATATCATAAGCATTCCACCACGCTTTAATCTTATCAATATTCTGTACAGAGACGTTTGCGGGTTGAGGAAAATATTTTCCAGGTGCAATATCAATGGCATGAATACCATATTGCTTTAGTAATTCAGCAATAATACTATCTTCACTGGTCGACCAAGCGATATTTGAAATAGATAATCTCATCCTATTTTCTCTTTCCGTTCTGATTGAGCATAGTGACGGATAGCTTGAAATGTTTCTCTCGCACTATATTGATAAGGTGTTTGATGACCAAATAAGGCGCTATGTACACTTTGCATATCATAAGTTACGACAGAACCTTGCGTTTTATTATCAAAAGAAAAGCCAAATCCTTTACTTGCGACATCTGCCACGGAAACCGGCTCACTGGTTAAATGAATAAGACTAAGATCTGATTTCAGGGCAAGCTGTATATCAAACCAGAGATTAACCATCGGATAAAACTGAAATACACTCCGACAATCAATCACACTGAGATTATTATTATTCAGAAAATCAAAAATAATATTTTTACGTAAACCGGGTCCAACAAGACCGGGTAACCTGACAATCAAATAATACGCAAAATGTTGTTCTACAAACTGTTCTAACCGTCGACGATTTAATCCATAAGGATGTAATCCTTCAGTATTAACAGGGCTATTCTCATTGACTGCATTAGGCTGCTGGAATACATCCACCGTACTGATCAAGATAAACGTCTTACATTTAATTGTTCTCAACTGTTCAATCAGACTATCAATTTTCTGTCTATCCGCATCAGGATCTTTATTTGCAAGCCATTTCTGTGCGGGTGCCCCAGCACAAACCACAGTATCAAAGTCCTTATTACTGATATCTGCAATATTTAATGAGCGATATAACGCAGTAAATGTCGTCTGCTTAAGTAGTGTGCTGCCAACAAAACCAGTAAATCCAATCAAGGCATTGGGTAAGCTTCTCATATCTGTTCCAGCAATTAAAATGAGTAATAAGACGTAAAATTTTCGCTTTACAGTGAGTGTTCACTACTGCTGTTCAGTACATTAATCCGATCCTGATTAACCATCACTGCACTGTTTTTTTCATATACGATAGAATAATCAGCATGTTCAGTTCTTTCATCCAGTAAACGTCCCAGATACTCACCAAAAAAAGCCAGCATAATAAACTGCAGCATAAACAGCATGGACATAAACAGAATAGTGGTCGTCCAACCTTCCACCACATGACGATCCATTAAATTAATCAGAAGGCTATAAACCGCAAAAACAAAGGAAATAAAACTACCCAACATACCGATCATCGACATCCATCGAAGTGGTTTGGCAGAATTAAAAACAATCAAACGCAGCAAATCATGTAACCCGGTGAAAAATGACTTCTTATTTATGCCGTGATCTTCAAGCTGATAAAAATAAGTACTAAAAGGGTAGCCTGTTTTCTGAATACGCAAGTAAAACTGATGGTAAAAGCGCCCAGTACGGGTGACCGAATTAACGGCGCGACGACTGAGGCAACGCAACGAGGTCGCCTGATGTGGAAGGTGATAATCAATCGCATTAAGCAACCAATCGGATACATGCCGGCATACACGATAAAGCCAAGAGGTAGGCTGCCTCGCCACGCCCACAACAATATCAGAGCCGGCTCTACATTTTTCAACCACACCCACAATAGCACTGACCGGATCATGCTCGAAATCAAACAAAACAACCTGATCACCGATTGCGCTTTCTAGCCCCGCGGCCAAGATAAGATCATCATGAACTTTACCGGTCAACTGGATATAACGCACACTGGGGATACTTTGCAGTATTTTATCAATGTTATAGTGCATTTTCCCGCCTGATTCCGGACCAGGTGCAACAGCTACGATTTCATAATCTGTATAAGCATTATCTAATGCAGATTGAATGTCCCTTAATTTATTCTCTATCCCAGTAAATTTTTTATTCATATTAATGACTACTGAAATAAATGAATTATTTTTCATGCTATTGATCCCGATTAATTCAGAATATTTTGTTGAGAGATAGCCTCAATCACATCATAAACATTATCTATTTTACCGCCCATCAAACAGTGAAAACCCGGTAAACCGTAATTTGGTTTAAATAATATGGGTCTTGAATCATCAATTTCGCTATCAGGTAAAACGGTTTTGACTTCCCAAAGTGAGCGCTGATATCGACTCTCCTGTAACAGAGGTAAATAACGTAATGCATCTTTGACCATATACTGCCATGCGCTGTGTCTACTGGTCTTTTTATAGTATTCATCACATTCAACATAGGGACGTTTATTTTTATCAAACCATTGATAATGAGGGGTATAACGAACATGACTAAAAGAATGTAAACCAGGATAAGAAGGAAAAGGCATCACTGAGAAAAAAGGACCACACATAATAGTTAACCCACATTTTTTCAATGCGTCAGGCACTTCAACCAAGCACATTTCTGTCATTTCATGTTTAAGAGGGATTAATTCCAATCCCGAATTTTTTACAATATGATTGATCTGTGAATAAGTACAATTAAAAACATGATCGGCATAAACATCGTGTTGCTCACCCGACGAACTCTCTGTACAGCTCACCATTAATCCTTGCTGATAAGAATGAACTTTATCAACAGTGACCCCAGTCTGATACTGAACAGATGAAGCCTGCAACCTATCTAACATCGTGGCACTGAGCTTTTTAGAATCAAAAGCATATTCAGTGACGGTAAAACAAGCATCAATCAATGCCGGATTAGTGTACTTTTGCAAAAAATCCAGAGCGGGTTCACAAGAGGCACCGATTCGCTGACAAAAGCGGCTAAACTGATTGGCAGTGACTTTGCCAGCTTTGCTGCTAATGAGATAATACTTATCAAAATCAGAGTCAACACACTCGGAAAACTCTCTGACAAACCGCGGAAATGCAATTCTGGATCGTAATGCGGTTAACACACTACGAGGATAATGATAGCCATTGTGCACTCGAGCCTGATTATTGAACGATGCCCGCGTCATAAAGCCATTTTCTTTTTCCACAAGTTTGACCTGATGACCAGATTTAGCCATAAACTCAGCGAGATACATGCCAAAAAAACCACCACCGATAATCACTATTTTTTTTTGCATAATCTGTACTTTCTCGAGTATAGCGACGTTTTTTTTCACCTAAAAAAGCAGGGTAAGAGTCAGCTCAGTTCCATAAATACATTAATGAAATAACAGCCTATACCTTAAAACAGGAGGAGATCTAGAAGATAAAACTGAAAATGATGTTCATTAATAAAACCAGGATTAATCTGTACGGGTTAGCGCGTATTAATTCTCATTTTTAATATAAAATCAGCTAAGCTTTTCCTCTGTCTATATATAAATCCATTCATTGAAAGTATCATCCGAAAATATTATTTCTACAGGCAATAACCAAATAAATTAAACATCATTCAGTCTGCAGTAGACTCATTTATCACGAATCATCGTTAGCGATTTAATATTTTATCAGCTACGATTCACTGAGAAAAAATGCGATACCAAAACATGACAATAAAATGTTAACAACAAGATTGTAATGAGAGTAATCTTATTCTAATAGGTTAAAAAAATCCCTAACAGCATCAAATTTGTATTTATTTTTGATCAAAGAAACTTGGATATTTTTATTCCCTTACTTTAATTATTCGACCAGATAAAATGAATGATAACGCTGGCAGTAACCAAACGATGATATCATCAGGACAAGGGATAAAAGAAAAAGATTATCAAGCGAAAAAAATGGGATGAATTAAATCAGTGAGGTTGAGCACATCAGCATAGTGAAAATCACTCTCCCCAATAACCCGACTCACCTCATAGGGATACGGAGTCGGGCAGTATAATTAAGAGCGTGATCTCAATTATGTAGATACACTACACTCGTCCTAGCAAGATATTTAACATACGCCGCAATGGCTCCGCCGCGCCCCATAATAGCTGGTCACCAACCGTCAGTACTGAATAAATCGATTCCTTTTTACTCAGTGACAGTTTCTTAAATCGGCCTACACCCACTTGTAATGAACCACTGATCGCCGCAGGACTCAATTTAATGATGCTTTCTTGTTTATTATTAGGTACATAACTTACCCATGGATGAGCACTTTGTATCAAGACAGCAAATTCCTCTTCGCTTACATCACGCTTTAGTTTCATTGTAATAGCAGCACTGTGGCAGCGGATCACGCCAACTCGAATGCACAACCCATTAACTGGGATTGTACTGGGGGCAAGGCCGAGGATCTTATTGGCCTCAACTTCCCCTTTCCATTCTTCACGGCTGTTACCGTCACCTAAATCGCTATCAATCCAAGGGATAATATTTCCCATTAACGGAACCCCAAAAGCTTGGGTAGGGAGCAGCGGGCTATTAATGAGCTCACTGACTTTATTGACTAAGGGCAGTACTGAACCTTTGGCAGACAAATCATCTTCGCTGATCTGTGAACTGATATAGGCACTCTGAGCAATTAATTCACGAACCTGTTGTGCTCCAGCTCCAGAAGCTGATTGATAGGTCATTAAGCTTATCCATTCAATTAAGTCAGCATTAATCAACCCTGCCAGTCCCATCAAACTCAAGGTGATTGAACAATTACCGCCGACAAATAATTTCCCCCCATCATGGATAGCACGATCAATTTGCTGACGATTGACAGGATCAAGAATAATACAAGCCTCTTTCTCCATCCGCAGTGCTGAAGCGGCATCAATCCAATAGCCTTGCCAACCGCTGGCTTTCAATTCCGGATAAATTGCTTTGGTATAATCGCCGCCTTGACAGGTAATGATGATATCCATTTCTGCCAACGCCTCAATACGATTAGCATCCTTGAGCTGACGGCTTTCGCCTGCAATCACAGGGCCTTCTGCACCAGGATTTGAAGTGCTAAAAAAATAAGGCGTAATACCTTGGAAATCATCCTCTTCCCGCATGCGTTGTAAAAGCGCCGAGCCGACCATGCCTCGCCAACCGACTAATCCTACCTTTTTCATATGCTTTATCCGTGTTGAGTCAGAAATTGTTAAACATCCTATTCCTATTGTTATACATGGCTGTTCGGGACTCGTCATTACCAATTGCATGACTTTAGCCAATTATAAGGCTTTTTTATCGCGATACTGTACATGATTAACACGACTGATTAATTTCCCTGCCTGCCATCAAGCGGATAACAAGCGCGGGGAGCTATCAGAGTCAATCGAACGGTGGCAGGAATACGAAATGAGACAACGGCAAGAAACGCCTAGACTTTTCGTGCTTAGCAAGTGAATGACTGGAAGCTGATTCTAAATAAGCTAAAACTAGAATTACCCTAAAAGCTGAAGGCAATTGCAAGTTTTGCTTAAAAATGAACGTTCAAGCAAGATGAAGTAAAACCTCAAAAAAGCGAATGAATCACTTTACCTAGAAAAAAGAGATGGATTTCACTAACCGAACACACAGCGGCTATTCACACCAATCCTCACAGCACAATACATACCCATGATACGATTGCCACCAGCCATTATACAGCTCAAGTATAAAGACTGCATGCAAGGACAAATAAAACAATCTCGATTAATAAAATGAAACCGACATGCCTTATTGTTGTAAACCAGTAAAAACGGAGGTCAAGACCTCAAGAAAAACCGTCACCCTGGGTGGTAGAAAACGAACAGAAGGTAACAATGCCCATATCGACAGTGATTGGGGACTGACATCTTGTAACTTAATTTCCTGCAATCTTCCCTCCATCAGTTCCTGCCTAACATCCCAGTAACATAATTGGGCGATCCCTAGTCCTCGTAGGCATAAATTTCTCACGCCATCAACGTGATTAACACTGCATCGTCCACGTATAGTCATATTCAGGATCTGCCCCTCTTTTATAAATGTCCATTGAGGAACATGTGATAAACGAAGGCAATGGTGATTGGATAAATTATCTAAGTATTGCGGTCTGCCATAACGTAGCAGGTAATCGGGTGATGCACAAAGTAAGCGAGAATTGTCCACGATACGCCGGGCAATCAGGTTAGAATCACGCAGAGGAGCAACACGAATTGCCACATCGATACCACAACCCACAATATCAATGATATCCTCATTGAGTTGAACATCAATATCCATTTGTGGGTTGGCAGAGAGCAAATCAGGAATAAGAGGCATAATATATCTCGTGCCCAGTCCGGAAGGTGCCGTCACTCTAAGTAAACCCTTTCCTCCTTGTATTCTATCAGAAAACAGGGCACTAGCACTTTGTTCGGTTTCAACAATTGTTCGGGCATAAGGAATAAAATCAATCCCTTCTTGAGTTAACGAAAGGGCACGCGTTGTACGCTGAATCAGTCGTCGTCCTATGGCTTTTTCAAGTGCCGCAAGTCGCCGAGATACTGCCATGGACGTCATATTAAGCCTACGCCCCGCTTGAGCCAAACTCTGACTCTCCGTAAGGATCAAAAATAACCGAATATCATTAATATTCATCATGACTCTCTCAGTCTTTTTCGCTGTATACCACGAAGAAAAACACCCGTAATGGTGTTGATTATATCATTTTTTGTTATACCAGCTTAACAGGATTGGTCATTTTATGTTCTCTCTTGATGGTTTATAGTCTGATGAAAATCCATTAATTTAGGAAATACCATGTCAGGATCACCGTTATTCAGTTCATATAAAATAAAAGATTACTCTTTCAATAACAGACTGGCAGTCGCACCCATGACCCGAATTACCGCTTCTGAGTCAGGAGTGGCAAGTGAAAAGATGGCTCTTTACTATGAGGAATTTGCTAAGGGAGGATTTGGGCTTATCATAACAGAAGGCATTTATATCGATAAACAAGCGTCACAGACTTATGCTTACCAATCCGGTTTGGTCAATCAACAACAAGTCAAAGCATGGTTAAACATCGCTGAGACCGTTCATCGCCATGGAAGTCGTATTATTGCTCAGATCCAGCATGCCGGAGCGCTATCCCAAGGTAACTATTATACTAATGGTTCTGTTGCCCCTTCTGCTGTACAGCCTGTGGGTGAACAACTGACGTTCTATCGTGGACAAGGAAAATATCCCATGCCTCGAGAATTAACGGCTAATGAAATTGATGAAATTATTGATAGTTTCGCACAAACCGCTCATCGAGCAGTCAACGAGGCTAGTTTTGATGGTGTGGAGATCCATGGTGCTAATGGTTATCTACTGGATCAATTTCTGACAGAATACACCAATCAACGTCAGGATAAATGGGGAGGCGACACCGCACAGCGACTCACTCTGATCCTTGACGTCATTAAGGCTGTCCGAGCAAAAATTGGCGATAAAAAAATAATCGGAATTCGAATTTCCCAAGGAAAAGTCAACGACTTTACGCATAAATGGGCGAAAGGTGAAGACGATGCCCGTACAGTTTTCACTCTGCTTGCTAATTCAGGGGTTGATTACATTCACGTCACTGAACATGAAGCTTGGCAACCGGCCTTCGCGGACAATACAAAAAGTTTTGTCGCCCTTGCCCGTGAATTTTCGCCTAATGTCACAATTATAGCCAATGGCGGATTGCATGATATTGATAAGGCAGAGCAGGTTTTTGAAACTGGTGCAGATTTAATTGCTCTCGGCCGAGGTGCCTTGGCCAACCATAACTGGCCTCAACGCGTTAAGGAAGGCATCCCCCTCGATCCTTTCGATCGCACACTGTTAACGCCTTTAGCGAATATTAAAGACGGCGAACTTGCTAACTAAGGAATAATGATTAAGCAAAAATGCCCTTGCTGGCACAGTTTTTAAAAACGAGCTGTGTCAAATCAATGGCCAAGGGCGCTTTTGCACTTTTTTCTCGGTTAAGTTCAAGACGAGACTCATTGGAAAGATGCCCCTGTCGGACTGAACGGGACTAACTGCCTTCTGGCACTGAATGTCAGACAGGGACTGCAATCGTTCGACCATAACAGTAGAATGACACAGAGAAACCAAAAAGGGTGGAACAGAGGGGGACATACGAGGTTTAAGCTGTACCGAATTTCACCGATTTGAATACAGAAATACCTAATACACCTATTACTAGGCTCAATATCGTTATCGCTGCCTGAGTGTATTTCAACATCCTGAGAATGGATCTCGGATATCGCTAATATGAGGAGCCCATTCAAAAACCCAAAATACGGCGAGTTCTAGATCTGAAAGAAGATGATAAATTCGGCAAGTGTTATGTGAATAAATCCGGTGGGAGCGGCCTTCTGAGGGGACATCTTGGACGTAAAGTCATGGTATGTATTTTTTACCACGTCCTTGTCCCCGCCCCCTCTTTAATTCGGCGCACAATTTGATGTTCGGAAAGGCCCTGCTGAGATCTAGCCATAAAAAAAGTCCAGTCTGCTTTTTAACCGGCATAACCGAACTTTTTCACTTTACAACGATTTTGTTATCCCACAACCCTGCATCACATTAGACTTACATTTACTCAACAGTAACCGATTTAGCCAAATTCCGGGGTTGGTCAACGTCCGTACCTTTGATAAGCGCAATATAATAGGAAAGCAGCTGTAATGGGATAGTATAGGCAATCGGCGCCAAGACCGATTCAACATGCGGTAATGGAATAATTTTCATCGTTTCACTGTCGATGAAACCGGCATCTTTATCGGCGAAAACATAAAGTAATCCCCCTCTTGCTCGGACTTCTTCGATATTTGATTTTAGTTTTTCCAGCAGCTCATTATTAGGTGCAACAATGATCACTGGCATCTCTGCATCAATCAAAGCCAAGGGACCATGCTTCAGTTCACCTGCGGCATACGCTTCAGCATGAATATATGAAATTTCCTTCAGCTTCAACGCCCCTTCCATCGCAATCGGATATTGATCGCCACGTCCTAAAAATAAAGCATGATGCTTATCAGAGAAATCTTCAGCCAATTGTTCAATTTGCTGTTCACAGGATAAGATCTGCTCGATACGGCTAGGTAATAGCTGCAATGCTTGGACAATTTCAGCTTCTGCACTTTCTGTTGCGGATTGAAGGCCTGCTAATTTACCCACCAGCATTAAGAGTACACATAATTGGGTGGTAAATGCTTTGGTCGAGGCGACACCAATTTCAGCCCCTGCTCGGGTCATCAGTGCCACATCTGATTCCCGTACCATCGATGAAGCGTCAACATTACAGATTGTCAGGGATCCCAAATAACCTAACTGTTTTGATAAGCGCAATGCCGCTAAGGTATCGGCCGTTTCTCCTGACTGAGAGAGAGTAATTAGTAAACTGTTTTTACGCGATACAGATTTACGATAGCGGAATTCAGAGGCTATTTCAACATCACAGGCAATGCCCGCCAGTTCTTCTAACCAATAACGAGCAACCAAGCCTGAGTTATAGGATGTCCCACATGCAACAATCTGAATGTGCTCTGCCTGCTGTAACAGGGCAATCCCTTTTTCTCCCAATTCACTGAGATCAATGTGTCCCTGTTGTACACGATGCTGCAAGGTATTTCTGACAGCAACCGGCTGCTCATAAATTTCTTTCTGCATATAGTGACGGAAACCGGCTTTATCTCCAGCATCATACTGAGCGGTAGATTCAATCAATGGCCGATCGACCGCCTTCCCCTGCTGGTCAAAAATACGCACAGTGCGACGGGTAATTTCCGCAATATCGCCTTCTTCAAGATAAATAAAGCGACGCGTAACTGGCAACAAGGCAAGTTGATCTGAGGCGAGGAAATTTTCACCAACACCACAACCAATCACTAAAGGACTGCCCGAACGTGCTGCCACCAAAGCAGAAGGATCCAAACTGTCCATGATCACCATACCATAAGCCCCACGTAACATGGGTATGACACGTTGCACGATCGCCAGCAGCGAGCGATCCTCAGACTGCTTTTGCTCTTCACGAATAAGGTGCGCCACGACCTCAGTATCCGTATCTGAATGAAATTGATAACCTTTATTTATGAGTTGTTGTTTTAATTCAAGGTAGTTTTCAATGATACCATTGTGCACAAGGATGATATTTTCGGATTGATGAGGATGCGCATTATATTCAGCAGGAACGCCATGCGTCGCCCAGCGTGTATGACTGATCCCTGTACCACCCGATGGGTAGTGCTGTTCAACAGCGTCAACCAGTTCTTGGACTTTGCCCGCACGTCGCAAACAGGTGACTTGACCAGGGTGATGAATCACAGCAAGGCCAGCAGAATCGTAGCCCCGATATTCAAGACGCCGTAAACCTTCTAATAAGATATCTGTAATATCACGCTGAGCAACTGCACCGACGATTCCACACATAGTATATTCTGACCTTTTATATTAACGCTAACATTGTTTTTAACTGATCCCCCGTCATCAACCAGAGGGGATAATGGCAGATAGAACGCCAAAGCAAACAGAACGCTTCCCTCTAATTCTTTTTCTTTTCTGGCCTTATCCACGCTGTTTTTTCAATTTGGTGTTTTCGATTATAAACCAAGGCTTCTCGGTTTACATTGTTCAGTATGGTTGTCCCAGCAGCGATAGTAACATGATCTGCCACAGAGACAGGCGCGACAAATTGGGTTGCAGATCCAACAAAGACATGATCACCAATCACGGTGCTGGATTTATTTTGACCATCATAATTACACGTTATCGTGCCTGCTCCAATATTCACACCGGAACCAATCGTTGCATTCCCCAAATAGCTCAGATGACCGGCTTTTGTCCCTTCGCCCAAAACAGACTGTTTTATTTCAACGAAATTACCCACATGCACGCCTTGAGATAACTCACTCCCCGGCCTCAGGCGCGCAAAGGGTCCGACCGTACATTGATGCTGTAAGATAGCGTTATCCATAACAGTATAGGGGCTGATTTCACAGTGATCGCCAATAAAGCTGTTACTAATAACACAACCTGCACCAATTTTAACGTGATTACCCAACACAACGCGCCCTTCAAGGATCACATTGCTATCAATCTCTACATCACGGCCATGTTCAAGTTCACCACGTAAATCAAAACGCGAAGGATCACGTAACATGACTCCAGCCAATAATAAGCGTTGTGCTTGCTGCTGCTGATAAATGCGTTCGAGATGAGCTAACTGCTGACGATTATTAACACCGTCTGTTTCACTGCGACACCCAGGCTGAACCGCGATGATTTTCCGCCCTTCATAGTATGCCAATCCAATGATATCCGTCAGATAAAATTCTTTCTGGGCATTATTATTATTTAATTTAGATAACCAGCGTTTTAAATCAATCCCTTGGGCCACCAAAATTCCTGTGTTCACTTCTTTAATGGCTAATTGTTCTTGTGTAGCATCTTTTTGCTCGACGATCCCAACAATGTTACCTTGTTCACGCACGATACGTCCGTATCCCTCAGGATTATCCAGTTCTACCGTTAATAAAGCGATCCCATGATCAGGTCGAGCTGCACACAACGATTTCAACGTATCTGCAGAAATAAGTGGTACATCACCATACAATATCAGGATATCTGCTTCGTCATCCATAAATGGGATAGCTTGCTGGACAGCATGTCCCGTCCCTAATTGTTCTGACTGTAAAATCCAATTTAAGGCAGGATCCGTCAAGGTTCGTTGCAGTAAATCGCCACCATGACCATAGATGAGATTGATCTTGCTAACTTGTAGCTTTTTAGACGCATCAATCACGTGCTGAACCATTGGTTTACCCGCTAAGGTATGCAGAACTTTGGGTAAATCTGAATACATTCGAGTGCCTTTACCGGCGGCCAGTATGACTGAACTGAGTGATTTGCTAGGCATAGCTATCCTGAGATTGCGAGTAAAAAGACGAAATGTGTGCTGTCGAGATAGACTCTTATTTAACAGTATAATCGATCATAGGGAAAGGTAAAAAAGATGAAAAAATGCCAGCCTCAAAGGCTGGCATACACAAAACACTAAACCTAGCTACATAGCCTGTTTGGTCAGTTCAATAACACGCAGCTTAGCAATCGCTTTAGCGAGCTCAGCAGAAGCTTGAGCATAATCTACATCGCCATGGGCTTTGTTCATATGCTCTTCCGCTTTACGCTTAGCTTCCAGCGCACGGGTTTGATCCAAATCTGAACCACGTATCGCAGTATCAGCCATCACAGTCACACTGTGCGGCTGAACTTCAAGGATACCGCCGGAGAGATAAATTACCTCTTCTTTACCATCCTCTTTAACGATCCGAACGAGACCAGGCTTAATGGCAGTCAGCAGTGGGGTGTGACCATGAAAAATACCCAGTTCACCTTCACTCCCCGACACTTGAATATGTTGCACTTTTCCCTGAAAAATTTGAGATTCAGCACTAACAACATCCAGGTGATAAATCTTAGCAGCCATGTCAATTCTCCCGGCAAACTATTAAGATAGTTTCTTAGCGCGTTCGACAGCTTCTTCGATAGTACCCACCATATAAAAGGCCTGTTCTGGTAAGTGGTCAAACTCACCTTCCATAATGCCTTTAAAGCCCCGGATAGTATCTTTTAGCGCCACATATTTACCTGGTGCACCAGTAAAGACTTCTGCCACAAAGAAAGGCTGAGATAAGAAACGTTGGATTTTACGCGAACGTGAAACCAATAACTTATCTTCTTCAGACAGCTCATCCATACCAAGGATCGCAATGATATCTTTCAGCTCTTGGTAACGTTGCAGCATAGACTGAACTCCCCGCGCCGTCTCATAGTGCTCTTGACCCACAATTAATGGATCCAGTTGACGACTGGTCGAATCCAGTGGATCAACGGCTGGGTAAATCCCCAGAGAAGCTATCTGACGACTCAAAGTAACCGTTGAGTCTAAGTGAGCAAAGGTCGTGGCCGGTGACGGATCGGTAAGGTCATCCGCAGGAACATACACAGCCTGTACAGACGTGATGGACCCAGTCTTAGTGGAGGTAATACGCTCCTGTAAAACACCCATTTCTTCCGCTAAGGTTGGCTGATAACCTACTGCTGAAGGCATACGACCCAACAGAGCAGACACTTCAGTACCGGCCAAGGTATAACGATAGATGTTGTCAACGAAAAGTAATACATCGCGACCTTCATCACGGAATTTTTCCGCCATCGTCAAACCAGTCAGAGCAACACGCAGACGGTTACCTGGTGGCTCATTCATCTGACCATAAACCAAGGCCACTTTATCCAGTACGTTGGAGTCTTTCATTTCATGATAGAAATCGTTACCCTCACGAGTACGCTCACCCACCCCAGCAAAAACAGAGTAACCTGAGTGCTCGATCGCGATGTTACGGATTAGTTCCATCATGTTTACGGTTTTACCTACACCCGCACCACCAAACAGACCCACTTTCCCCCCCTTAGCAAAAGGACAAATCAGGTCAATGACTTTGATCCCGGTTTCCAGTAGCTCAGTGGAGTTAGCCAGTTCTTCATAACTCGGTGCCGCACGGTGGATTGAGTTTTTCTCAATCGGGCTACCGTCTTCATTTTGCAATTCACCGGCCATATCAATAGGCTCACCTAGCACGTTCATAATACGGCCCAGTGTGGCTTTACCAACAGGAACCTGAATTGGCTTTTTCAGATCGGTGACCGTTAAGCCACGTTTCAAGCCATCAGAAGAACCCATACCGATAGTACGAACAATACCACCACCTAATTGCTGTTGAACTTCCAGCACCAGGCGTAAATCACCATTATTAACCTCAAGAGCATTATATACCTGTGGTACTGCATCCTGAGGGAATTCGACGTCAACTACCGCGCCGATAATCTGGACAATCTTTCCAGTTGCCATCTTGAATCCTCTACCTAATTCGTTACCTGGTTAAACCGCGGAGGCCCCCGAGACGATCTCGGTAAGTTCCTGGGTGATGCTGGCCTGACGAGCTTTGTTGTATACCAACTGTAGCTCTTTGATCAGGTTTCCGCCGTTATCGGTTGCAGCTTTCATCGCCACCATACGCGCGGCCTGCTCGCTGGCCAGGTTTTCCACAACACCCTGATAAACCTGAGATTCGACATAACGACGCAGTAAAGTATCCAGCAACGCTTTCGGATCGGGCTCGTACAGGTAGTCCCACATTTTTTTCTCTAGCTCTTCTTCACCTTCAGCTGCAGGTAAAGGTAACAACTGAGCCAGATTAGGCGTCTGGGACATGGTGTTGTTAAATTTATTACTGACAATATACAACTTGTCGATGCGACCTTCATCATAGGCCTGTAACATCACCTTTACTGGGCCGATAAGATCAGCAAGTGCAGGTTTGTCACCGATACCACTGGTCTGAGCGACAATATTGGCACCAACTGCGCCAAAGAAGGATTGTCCCTTTGAACCAATAATCGCCAGATCACTCTGAACGCCTTTATCAGACCAAGCTTTCATCTCTGTCAGTAACTTTTTGAACAAATTAACGTTCAAACCACCACAAAGCCCGCGGTCAGTCGAAACGACCAAATAACCAACGCGTTTAACTTCACGTTCGTTCAGGTAAGGGTGCTTGTATTCCAGATTACCAAGCGCGAGGTGACCAATTACCTTACGCATTGTCTCTGCATACGGACGGCTGGCTGCCATACGTTCCTGCGTTTTACGCATTTTGGAGGCGGCAACCATTTCCATCGCTTTGGTGATTTTCTGCGTGTTTTTTACGCTTCCAATCTTACTACGTATCTCTTTTGCGCCGGCCATGAGCTCTCCTCAAAGTCTGACGGCCTGCATCACTGCAAGCCGCAAGACATTACCAGGACTGAGTGACTTTAAAAGTTTCCAGCAGCGTTTTGAATTTCTGCTCGATATCTTTATTGTAGTCACCAGTTTGGTTGATTTCCTGCATCAATTCAGCATGCTCACGAGAAGCATAGGCCAATAATGCAGACTCAAAGCTGCCAATTTTGCTCAGCTCAACATCGCTCAGGAAACCATTTTCGGCAGCAAATAATATCAGACCTTGATCAGCAACAGACATAGGCGCGTACTGTTTCTGCTTCAGCAGTTCAGTCACTTTCTGGCCATGATCCAGTTGCTTGCGGGTCGTATCATCAAGATCAGACGCAAATTGAGAGAACGCAGCCAATTCACGATACTGAGCGAGGGCAGTACGGATCCCACCAGACAGTTTCTTAATGATCTTAGTCTGAGCCGCACCACCAACACGAGAAACGGAAATACCCGGGTTAACCGCAGGACGGATCCCTGAGTTAAACAGATTGGATTCCAAGAAAATCTGACCATCAGTGATGGAGATTACGTTAGTTGGAACAAACGCAGAAACATCACCAGCCTGAGTTTCAATAATTGGCAGTGCAGTCAATGAACCTGTTTTACCTTTGACAGCCCCTTTAGTAAAGGCTTCAACATAATCAGCGTTCACGCGTGACGCACGCTCAAGTAGGCGAGAGTGTAAATAGAACACATCACCAGGGAAAGCTTCACGGCCAGGCGGACGACGTAAAAGTAATGAAATCTGGCGATAGGCCACAGCCTGCTTAGACAGATCATCGTAAACAATCAGTGCATCTTCACCGCGATCACGGAAATACTCTCCCATCGCACAACCCGCATAAGGAGCCAAATATTGAAGAGCCGCAGATTCAGATGCGGAAGCGACAACCACAATGGTATTAGACAATGCACCATGCTCTTCAAGCTTACGCACCACATTGGAAATGGTAGATGCTTTCTGACCGATAGCGACATAAACACATTTAATACCCGAATTACGCTGGTTGATTATCGCATCAATCGCCATCGCAGTTTTACCTGTTTGACGGTCACCGATGATCAATTCACGCTGTCCACGACCGATTGGGATCATGGCATCAACTGCTTTATAGCCTGTTTGTACTGGCTCATCGACCGATTGGCGATCAATAACACCTGGAGCAATCACTTCAACAGGTGAGAAGCCATCATGCTCAACCGGCCCTTTACCATCGATAGCTTCGCCTAGGGTGTTAACAACACGACCAAGCAAACCTTTACCGACAGGCACTTCCAGAATACGACCTGTGCACTTGACGGTCATTCCTTCTGCCAAGTCGACATAAGGCCCCATCACAACAGCACCGACAGAGTCACGCTCTAAGTTCAGAGCAATAGCAAAACGGTTACCTGGCAAAGCCAGCATTTCACCTTGCATGACATCGGTAATCCCGTTAACACGGATAATACCATCACTTACAGAAACAATAGTACCTTCATTGTGAGCTTCACTCACGACATCGAACTGAGCAATACGTTGTTTGATCAGTTCGCTGATTTCGGTAGAATTCAGTTGCATATGCTCCAGTCCCCTTAAGACTGCAAGACGTCTGCCAGACGTTCCAGACGACCACGGATACTTCCATCAATGACCATATCACCCGAACGGATGATAACGCCTGCCATTACAGACTTATCGATTTTGCAATTCAGCTTAACTTTGCGTGACAAACGTTTTTCCATTGCAGCACTGATTTTATTCAGTTGCTGTTCACTCAAATTGCTGGCAGAGATGACATCCACTTCTGCTGTTGCTTGATAAGCATCACGCAATTGAACAAACCCTTCCAATACAGCCGGAAGTGCGGTTAAACGTCCATATTGAGCCATTACCCTGACCAGGTTTTGACCATTTTTATCCAGTTGATCACCACAGATCGCAATCAATGCATTCGCCGATTTTTCTGGTGCCATGGCGCCAGAAAATAACGACTGCACCTGCTCATTGCCAACCACTTCTGCAACAAAAGCCAGCATAGACTGCCAGCGTTCTATCGCTTGGTGTTCAACGGCAAAGTCAAAGGCTGCTCTGGCGTAGGGGCGAGCTACGGTAATAAATTCAGACATCAGCCCCGCTCTCCTTACAGTTCAGCGACCAGTTTATCAACGATGTCGCTATTAGCAGCTTCATCCACAGAACGCTCGATAATTTTTTCGGCACCCGCGACAGCCAGTAAGGCAACTTGCTTACGTAACTCTTCACGAGCACGTTTACGCTCGGCATCAATTTCAGCTTGCGCCTGAGACAGAATTTTAGCTCGTTCTGCATCAGCTTCCGCTTTTGCATCATCGATAATCTGGGCACGACGTTTGTTTGCCTGCTCAATAATGACCTGAGCATCTTCTTTCGCTTTTTTAAGCTGATCGGTCACATTAGCCTGTGCAATATCCAAATCTTGTTTGGCTTTCTCTGCAGCCGCTAAGCCTTCAGAAACTTCTTTCTGACGCTTCTCGATGGCATCCATAATCGGCGGCCATACGTACTTCATACAGAAGACGACGAACAGGATAAATGCGATGGCCTGGCCGAGGATTGTTGCATTAATATTCACAGCACAATGCCTCTTATTAAGTTAACTTGCACTGCCGTCATTCATAGAGTAACGGCAGAATCCGCTGTTTCGATTTACTCACGTAAACCAGGCGTGACTAGGCGACGGCAAACATCACATAGAGACCCAGACCTACAGCGATCATAGGAATCGCATCCACCAGTCCCATAACAACAAAGAACTGAGTGCGTAGCAGAGGGATCAGGTCAGGCTGACGCGCTGCGCCTTCCAGAAATTTTCCTCCAAGGATGCCGATACCGATCGCAGCACCGATTGCCGCTAGCCCCATCATCACAGCGGCAGCCATGTACAGCAGATCCATATTCACGTTTTCCATGACAGTCTCCAGTTTGTTTCAAAATTCAATAGTGTTAATAAAAAAATCAATGTTCTTCAGATGCCATCGACAGATAGACGATCGTGAGGACCATGAAAATAAAAGCCTGTAACGAGATAATCAAAATGTGGAATATCGCCCAAGGAACACTAAGCGCCCACTGAGACCACCACGGTAACAAACCCGCAATCAGGATAAAGATCAATTCACCCGCATACATATTTCCAAAAAGACGTAAACCCAAAGAAACAGGTTTAGACAGTAAGCTAACCCCTTCAAGGATAAGGTTAATAGGAATGAATGCTGGATGATTGAAAGGTTGCAGGGTCAGTTCCTTAGTGAAACCACCTACTCCTTTCATTTTGATGCTGTAAAACAGAATCAAAATAAAAACACCTAATGACATCGAGAGAGTAACGCTGACATCAGCTGAAGGAACCACACGTAAAGCTGGCAGTCCTAACACATGCTCACCGAAATAAGGCAGCATATCGATAGGCAGCAAATCCATGAAATTCATCAGGAAGACCCAGACAAATACCGTCAGTGCTAAAGGCGCGATAAGTTTACTTTGTCCCTGATACATATCACGGACATTGGCATCGACGAACCCGATAACCAGTTCTATCGCCGTCTGTAATTTTCCTGGTACACCACTGGTCACACCTTTCGCGACTTTGCGGAAAATAACCAGAAAAATCAATCCCAGAACGACAGAGAAAAACATGGAATCCAGGTTTAACGTCCAGAACGTAGCCGGAGCGTCGTGCGCATTCACCAACTGGAATGTACGCAGGTCTAACTGCAAATGCGTCAGATGATGACCTATGTAATCCCTAGGGGTTGAACTTTCTCCTGCGGCCATGATGCCTCTTACCCTTTTTTGTTAATAACAACCGGAGCGATTATTTGCACAAATAACATGAATAACCAGCTCAGTCCAAGAGGCCTAAAATCGGCCCCTGACACACCCAACGCCACAAAAAGCAATATAAAAGTTGATAAAACTTTTATAATTTCACCAAAAGCGAAACTCCAAGCAACACGTCCTTTTGCTGGTGTTTGCCTTTGCAGGCGCCAGGTAAGAAACGTAAACAGGACGCTCGGCAACCAAGCCGCTATCCCACCTGCCAGAGCAGAAACTCCCCAGTGAGTGCTTTTCAGGGTAAAGAGTAGGCTAATAATCACTAACACTACCAGTTGAATAACAAGTACTGCCTTTGCTAACCGTAAACCAACAAGCTTTGCAGACATTACTGATTACTCTCCTTCACCCTGATTGGGTATATCGTATGCTTTTTAAACAATGATACTACACCTTGACTGTATAAACAGCAAAGGCCGAGCAGATTATACGGGGCATGACTACGATTTCAATCTGTAAGTAGTGAAAACATGAACAAATATATAAAAATATTGCAGATAATTGGTTTATTAGTCATTTAAAGTCACTTAGGTACACAAAATGACCTGTGAAGGTTGCTAATTAAAACAAAAAATGATAAATAAAATAATCAATTGTTAAAAAAAAGTTAAAAAATCGATTTGCGACACCCTCTCGATCTAGCCAATCGTCACCTGTAAAATTGACTGAAACTTGCGATAAATAAAAGCATCACTTTCATACGCAACAGTAAAATCCGTCATTTATTGATTTATCCATCAGTAATCCTGCTTTAGCAATTTCTGGCCATTTTTTGATAGGAAAAAATATAATCTGAATCGTATTTTCTCGTTTATTGATAAAAGCAGAGGGAATAAATAATAAAGTAAAAAAATAAATTAAGTGAAATATAATAGACAAGTAAATTACAAATAAAAACTCACCCAAAATAACTAGATGGGTGAGTTTTTAATAGCCTTAACTTACATTAAAAAGATTAGTTGGGTAGTCTTTAAAATCTTTCATTTTTATGTAGATTCTATTATTCGCCTTATCAAAATAAATATTATAATATGCTCTTTGATAGATCAACTGAAACGATGGAAGCTGACTATCAATTGTTTTAGAAAAATCAAAACGAATATTATTTATTCCTTTTTTCTGATAATCTTCAGGGAGAGCAAAATTTGTAATAATATTAATAAAATCCAGAGCAGGATAGGCTTTATAGGCAATACTGTCAGTCACTAATCTAAATGGACTTTTATCAACTAAATTATTATGGTATTTGTAATTTATAATACCGATAGACTTCGCATTATAAATAACCGGCGTTGTTACGATATCTTGATAGACTGAACTTACAAATAAATTCTGATAATTTTTCCTGTTTTGCAACTCATTACCATAAGCGAATGAATAACATAAGAAATAATACAAAGGTAACGCCAGCATAAAGACAGCTTTATGAGAAAAAGCACCGATAACTTTATTGAAGTAGTAAAATAAAGCAACAAATACAATAGAAAGCGCTAAATAGGTTCTGGCCGCACTGTATTTATACCCTTCATGGTTTAATAAAAACATGATGCCATATACACTCAGAACTAGAACCACAGCAGCAATAATTAAAAAAACAGCCCTGCCAATTTTAAATTTAAAATTAGAATTAAAAACCTTAACTAAATCTAATATTACACCGCCAACTGCAATCAGAGAAAGCAGGAAAAAAAACACTTTAAAAAATGGATTAAATATCAATAATGACACATCTAATGTATTATTGAAATCACTTTTAAAAGAATGAATCACATCTAAGTTAAAACCACCACGATTATTTGTTATAGTTTGATAAGATGTCAGATAATAAAATAGGCAGCCTAAAATAAAAACAAAGAAGTAGGATATTATTATTTTATAAAACCTTTCATCACTCACACTTCTTATTATTTCCAAACAAACTAAAGCAATAAATATATTAATAGATATCTGATAAAAGCTCATAGATAAAGCTAAAGATACCGCAGGAACTAAAATGCTAAGGTATTTATTTTTAGATTTAAAGGTTATGGAGTAGATAGCCAAAAAAATGGACGTTGTGATCGTAACACAATCATACTGATAAGATAAAGCCTGCAGTAAAAAAGGACTAAACCAGATAGGTAATACAACTAAACATTGCGCATAGGTTGGTTTATTAAAATAGTGAATAGCGAGGCAACTCATCCCACCTGATATAATCAGGATAGCTAATATCATATTCAATGGGAATATATTCGGTATATAGGCAGAACCACTCAATAAATTGAGTAGATAAACAGTGACGACCCTACCTTCAGATTTCCATGCCGCCGTAATACCATAAATAGAGCGATAAATATCATCAAGGAACTGATAATTCGCTATCATTAGAGGTAAAACGAAAATAAAAGACAACACCAAAAAAAAGAAATAGATCCGCAAGAATTCTTTTCTACCTTGCTTTTGTGAAATACTACAACTATTGTTTAACACAGTAAACATTTACATAATCCTCTTCAATCTCTCAGTTTTTATCCAGTAACGACATAAATGGACCACAGGGCAAAATGGAACTATAGTTCAAAATCGAGATAGCATGATGATGCGGCTTATCTTTTATCGAAAATCATCGTAAAAAACAGCAAGCTCACTTTTACCGGTAACAGTTTGTTTTATCATTTATTATTTAAAAATACAATTCTCTTTAGGATGTAAAGGCTAAGTCTTCCAATAATACTAAAAATAATGCCTAAAATCCCATCAACAATGATAGCCTGTTATCCATTATCCGCCATGTTGTTACTCCAATTTATCATCATGACAGTCAGTTTCTGGTGACTTTCAGCCAATCACAGTTGGAAAGTTGTCGGGTTATCTCTCCTTATAAAATATTTTTAATACAAAATTATTTTATAAAGAGACCAGCATAGGCTGAATAAAGAAGGTTAATAGGGTTTAGAGTATTGTATAATATACCGTGACTTCAGTTATTTCGTCACGGTAAATCTGTGCTGATATATTAAAAAGAGACTCGCATTGAGTGTAAATAAAAAGGTAAAGCTATAATCGATTAAAATAATATTTATCAATTAATTATGATTAATGACAACCAGATGCCTCTCACCTTCCAGTTGTGGTACGCTGAGTTTAATGATCTGTTTGATATTATACTCTTGTCTAATGAGATCTATCTCCTCATCAGGAGCCACACCTTTTAACGCGTAAAAACATCCCTTTTGGTTAGGTAAATGCTTGCACAACCCGACCATATCCTGTAATGAAGCAAAAGCACGACTGATTATACCATCAAATCCCGCTAAGGGGTGATAATCCTCAACACGTGATTGGACAGGATCAATATTACTGAGCTGTAATTCGTGCTGAACCTGCTTAAGAAAACGGATCCGCTTCCCAAGACTATCTAATAAAGTAAATTGCGAGCTTGGACACACTATTGCTAAAGGCACCCCAGGCAGGCCAGGCCCTGTGCCCACATCAATAAATTGCTTTCCCTGCAAATACGGGGCGACAACGAGGCTATCCATAATGTGTCTGACCAACATCTGTCCTTTATCGCGTACAGAGGTTAGATTGTAAGCCCTATTCCACTTATCAAGCAGCATAACATAGTCGACCAGTTGCTGTTTTTGATGTTCGGATAGACTCATCTCAGCCTGAGAAAGTAATTTTGATAATTGTTCTATCACTTTAAAATCCTTGTGGCATAGGAATCGCTTCCCATAGCAAAGTCATTAGGCACTTTTACGCAACAATCCCTGCTTTTTTAACCAAATCAGCAGAATAGAAATAGCAGCTGGTGTGATACCTGAAATACGTGAGGCCTGACCAATCGAATTAGGCTTGTGCTCATTCAATTTGGCAATGACTTCATTCGATAGACCACTGACTGTTTTATAATCTATCTCAGTGGGTAATGCTGTCGTCTCATTACGCAAATGACGAGCGATTTCTTCTTGTTGACGGTTAATATAACCTTCATATTTAACTTGGATTTCAACCTGTTCAGCGGCCTGTTCATCATTTAATTTGGGTGCGAACACGTCAAGCGACGTCAATTGTTGATAGGTCATTTCCGGTCGACGTAACAGATCTTCACCTGTTGCTTCTTTGGTTAAATCAGCACTCAGCAATTGATTTATCGTCTTAATATGCTCAGATTTAGGGTGCACCCAAATATCTTTTAAACGCTGACGCTCCTGCTCAATGGCCTCTAATTTCTGATTAAAATGCTGCCACCGTTCATCATTGACTAATCCTAATTCACGGCCTTTCGAAGTTAAACGGAGATCCGCATTATCTTCTCTCAGCATCAAACGGTATTCCGCCCGCGAAGTAAACATCCGATAGGGTTCTTTGGTGCCAAGGGTAGCAAGATCATCCACCAGCACACCGAGGTAGGCTTCATCACGGCGAGGACACCAGCTTTCTTTTTGTTGAGCCAACAGTCCGGCATTAAGTCCTGCTAATAAGCCTTGTGCGGCGGCCTCTTCATAACCGGTCGTACCATTTATCTGTCCGGCAAAAAACAATCCCTGAATATATTTACTTTCAAGAGAGAGTTTAAGATCCCTTGGATCAAAATAGTCATATTCGATCGCATAACCCGGTCGAACGATTTTTGCCTTTTCCAATCCCTTCATGGAGTGGACGATTTGCATCTGTACATCAAAGGGTAAGCTGGTCGAAATACCGTTAGGATAAATCTCATTACTGGTTAATCCTTCAGGCTCTAAGAATATTTGATGCGAAGTACGATCAGCAAATCGCATGACTTTATCCTCAATGGAAGGACAGTAACGTGGACCGATACCTTCAATAACCCCGGCATACATTGGGCTACGATCGAGATTATTACGGATCACATCATGTGTCCGTTCATTGGTATAAGTCATGTAACAAGGCATTTGTTGTGGATGCTGACCGCGGTGCCCCATAAATGAAAAAACAGGAGCTGGATCATCACCATGCTGTGGTACTAATTGACTAAAATCAATGCTTTTTGCATCGATCCTTGGTGGTGTTCCTGTTTTTAAGCGACTGACACGCAATGGCAGTTCACGAAGACGACGCGCAAGAGGGATTGAGGGAGGATCACCTGCTCTCCCCCCGCTGTAATTATCCATACCAATATGGATTTTACCATCAAGAAAAGTGCCAACAGTTAATACGACGGCTTTCGCGCGGAATTTTAATCCCATTTGAGTGACAACACCAACCACTTTATCCTGTTCAACAATCAGATCATCAACAGCTTGTTGGAAAATCATTAAGTTGGGTTGGTTTTCTAACGCAGTTCGCACCGCTTGTCGATATAACACACGATCCGCTTGAGCACGCGTTGCTCTGACCGCCGGACCTTTACTGCTATTAAGGATCCGAAATTGTATTCCTGCTTGATCTATTGCGTTAGCCATTAAGCCACCGAGCGCATCCACTTCCTTAACCAGATGTCCTTTACCTATACCACCAATAGCAGGGTTACATGACATTTGTCCCAATGTATCGATGTTATGGGTTAATAACAGGGTTTGTTGACCCATTCGGGCAGCAGCCATGGCAGCCTCTGTCCCTGCATGACCGCCACCAATGATGATGACGTCAAAAGGATCTGGATAATACATGAAGTGTACCTCGATAGATAAAATGACTCAGGCTACATCGCCAGGAAATGAATTCTACTTAAATTCTGCATGGAGTGAAAGTGTCTGGATCCTGATTAGTTAAAAGAAAGATCTTTATTCTGTATATGATCTTTCTGTTAGATCTTTTATTAGGATCCGTTATTTCTGTGGATAACTTGATATTCGCTATATCATACATGAGGATCCAGACGATCATAGCTTGTTAATGATCGGTGATCCTGAGTCGAATAAGCTGGGTGCAAAACGGCAAGTTACACACAGGCTAAAACATGTTCTTTGATTGTTATATGGATAACTACTGCTTATTAGCTGCTTTTTACCAAGGTTATACACAAAAAATTTATAGAAAAAATAGAAAAACCAGATAAAAAACTGGCAAAACGTGAAAAAAATATCGGATCAACTGCTCTTGGAGAGATGCGTTAGCCAGTTTTGTAACCAAATTTCTGCCGGATCTTCAGGAATTTCATGTTGCAACACATCGATTTCAAGACGATCTCCCAATCGTTGGGCTCCAGATTGTTGCATCAACTGATCTATCTGCCGTATTGCCCCGCAGAATAGATCATATTCCTGATTACCTAAGCCAATTGCACCATAAGTCACTGCTGAGAGATCCACATTGTTTTGCTGCAAGGCTTCACCAAATGGTTGCAGGTTATCAGGGATCTCTCCTGCGCCATGTGTTGAGGTAATAATAAGCCAGAACCCTTGCTGTGGCAGTGCTTCAAGGTCAGGGCCATGCAATAATGCCGTGTGATGGCCCGCGTCTTTCAACAGTGCAGCGAGGTGTTCAGCAACATATTCGGCACTACCCAGTGTACTACCAGTTATTAAGGTGATCTCAGCCATTTGTTTCCCCTGTCATCAAGGCCGCTATTGTACCTTGTGAGCAAGCCGTGATCCACCTGTGGATAATAGGGGTATAAGTCATTTATAAAAAAGGATTTTTATTGTAACTTATTGTTTTATTAAGCTTTTACTGGACGATTAATAGGATTTTGTAAAGAAATGAGCGTTTCTGTGGATTGAATTTCGTCAATGGCTTGGATTTTATTAATCAGGACATGCTGTAACGCATCGATTGATCGACACATAACTTTAATAAAAATACTGTATTGTCCTGTTGTATACCACGCTTCTACCACTTCATTGATAGCTTCTAGCTGGTTTAAGGCTGAGGAATAGTCGCGGGCACTTTTTAGTGTGATACCGATAAAGCAGCAGACATCGAGCCCCAGTTTTTTAGGATCGACGATGATTTGTGTATTGATGATAAGACCATGCTGACGCATTTTTTCAACACGGACATGGATGGTCGCTGGACTGACATTAAACAGTTTAGCCAGTTCCGCATAAGGGGTTTTTGCATTGCCGAGTAAACGATTTAAAATATTACGATCCAAGTTATCGAGCAACATGGTTTCGGGCATAAATGACCCCCTTCTTGCCTTTTTTACTGAGTTAACGAGTTAAGATTAATGGTTAAAATGGTCTAAAATACGTGTTTTTAAGCGAGTATCAAATGGCCAGATATAATCAAAAATAGTCATTGTACTGGGTTTCCCATGTGCTGATAGGGTAACGGCATGAAAACGATGATTATCTTTCTGTAATTGACGAATGGTGTCGATTAATGTTTGTGGTAAACGCTGTGCGATAAAGTCAGAGAGTATCACGGTGTCTGCCTCTTTCCACTCAGCATTTGACATTTTCTCTGTCACTGCATTGAGGCATTTTGCTAAATCGGTGCCCCCCCTGAATTGCTGACTGAGAAAATGTAGAGCATTTTCTATCCCATTGTTATCGGTCAGTTCATAAAATATAACTTCACTGGTAAACAGTATGATGTAACAGGAACGCTGATCACGTAGAGCAATACGTAATAAAGCCAAACAAAAAGCTTTAGCACAACGTTCATTAAATCCTCCCATCGAACCTGACGTATCGACACAAACAATAAATGGACCTCCAGGCTGATGGTTGTGATTATTGACACTGACAGGATGGGGCTCGGATTGCAGCTTTTGGCTTTTTCCTTTAAGTTGATAAGTCATTAACTGTCGTTCGATCAGTTTTCTGTAAAATGCCAGTTCAAGTTCCTGACTGCCTAATACAGCCAGTTCCGCTGGTAGCATTCTTAACATATCATTGCTTTGATAAATACCTTGTATCTCTTCTTTTACATTATCAGGTAACAATACTGGTATCTTTAGATCTTCGGTGGGTATCTGGTCTGATTTATTGGCAATATGCTCACGGCTGCGCCCAAGTTTCTCAGCTAATTCAATCAATCGAGGATGATGGATAAGAAAATTAGCATATTCAGAAAGTTGTGAGTATTGATCGGGTTTTAGTGTTGCTTTACTTCGATCCCATAGATGGCCTCCCACGGATCCGTCATCGCCAAGTAAAGGTGAGAGTTGTTTGGTGAAAATGATCTGTTTGCACAACTCTTCAATCAGTCTGTCACGCTGCTGTTCGAGAAGCGCTTGATTCAGTTGTTGAGCTTGTGCGCAGAGATTCAATTTCCAGCGTTGCATAAATAAGGCATATTGTGACTGAGATATCTGATTATTTTCACTATTTTCGATTAAATTGCTGGCATTTTCAGTAAATGGAGAATGTAATGAGCGCATTTTTTGCTTGATGTCTGGCCACCTTTTACTGAATTCAGCCGATGAATGATTATTGACCTCTGAATATAACTGAAATTCATTCATCAGGTGATCTGGAACAGGGGTTGTTTTTAACTGATGATGGATTTCAGCCTTAATACGAGGATACTGTTTGTGTAAAAGCTTTTTTAACGCCGGATTTTTGTCACACAGTGTGGTCAACTGAGGGGTAGCCAGTAATGCTGTCACAAATTCGTTAACCTCAAGCTCCTGATTCAATGTCAGCAGACTGAGTAGTGTGTCCATTGATATCATAATTTTTCCTGATTTATCAGCTCGGCAACCTGTTGTAGACTGTCCTCAATCATGGCGAGCCACTCATTATCCACAAACAGACATTGTTGATTTTGTCGGAATAACAACATCTGTTTCTGTAATTGATCCTTGAGAATACTCAAATCACTTTCCAACGATATCGGATAGCCTGAGTGTGTCAGTGCTTGCGTTGCGGCTTCGTGATTCAAGCGACTTGCTTGTAAGCTGATATTGCGTATTAATAAATAACCTTGTTCATCAATACTCAAATCTACCGCTTGCGCAAAGCCGATACCATTGAGTTTGGCTTTAATCTCTCCTTCTTTTTGTAGCCAGTGAGTGAGTTCATCCCTGTTTATGACGAGGTGTGTCACCTTGATATCACGGATAATTAAGGTTTGCTGTAATGAAAGAAATAGCTCCCTCTCAGTGATATTATCAGGTAAGGTATAATGGGGTTTACGGCTGAATAAACTGTTTTGTTTTACCAGCAGTAATGCCATATCGAGATTTTGTTGTTGCAGAGAGGCTATTTTAGCTGCTTTGAATTGCTGCAATTTTAATAAAATCGCTTGTTGTTGCCATCCATATTGGGTCATTAAAACGCGGATTTGTTGCTCGACACGTGTTTTACTTTCTCTGTCATGCCATAAACACTCTTTTAAAACAATGAGGTCAATCGGAGCTATCGCTTCGCGGCCACTAAAAAACGCACTGGCTTGTAAAAGATGAATGGCTTTCTTCCAGCGTCTATCTGAGATATAAGGTGCATCGGGTAGCGTTGCTAGTTGTTGTTTTAATTGATAAATAAGTTCAAAAACTTCATCAGGCAAACTCACTTTAGTGATGGATTTTTGCCAGCTGAGGTATTCTTCATCTGTGATTCGGATATTTTTTTCAGAATCTGAAAATACCTGTTCTGAGGATTCTACCAGCATGCCGTGAAAACTTTTCTTCTCATGGACATTGTCGAGCCAGATCCTGATTAACATTCTGTCATAGAGTGCTTCTAGGCCACTCTCTTTCTCTGGAAACTCATTGGATGCTGCAATTAATACGCGCATGGGAATGGCGTATTCTTGTTCACCATTACGAAAGCGTTTTTCATTTATCGCTGTTAAGAGGGTATTGAGGATCGCGGGGCCTGCTTTCCAAATTTCATCCAGAAAAACAATTTCAGCATCAGGCAGATAACCATGGGTGATCCTTTCGTAGCGGCCTTCATCCTTTAAAGCTTGAATCGAGAGAGGGCCAAAGACCTCTTCTGGCGTTGAGAAGCGTGTCATCAGATATTCAAAGGCAGTGGCGTTAACAAAGGCGTGTTTGAGTCTTCTCGCGATAAGACTTTTGGCGATGCCTGGGGGGCCCATTAGAAAAACACTTTCTCCACAGAGTGTCGCCAGTAGACATAAACGAATCGCATCATGCCGCTCATACAATCCTTTCTCAAGTATATTACTTAGTCGATTGATTCTGTCTGCTAAAAGTTGTGTCGGTACCATAAAACGTGTCTTATCCTTGCTGATGATACTGTTTTCCAGAAGGGTGCCTGAACTGGGATGAATATTGTGTTGGTTTTATTCAGATTACCCTATTTTATAGCCATATTGCCTTATAACTCAGGCAAAGTGTGAGAATTATCGATTGATATATTTTTACCAAACATTACAGGTAGGTGTGATTTTTTTCTAATTTAGGCATACTGTCCCTACCTGAATAAATAGATAGAGATTTTTAAAACATTTGGTTTTAAAATAATAATTTATATGAATTTAGAGAATAAACAATCCACTAAAGCATTGACCTTTGCCGCCATCGGTGTGGTTTATGGGGATATTGGTACCAGTCCATTGTACACCCTACGAGAATGCTTATCGGGTGAATTTGGTTTTGGGGTTGAGCAGGCCTCTGTTTTGGGTTTTTTATCGCTTATCACATGGTTATTGATTTTGGTTGTCTCTCTTAAATACATTAGTTATGTAATGAAGGCGGATAACGCGGGGGAAGGCGGGACACTAACGCTTATGTCATTGGCTGGTCGGAATACTGGAGCAAAAACCACAGCACTGATCCTGATCCTTGGTTTGATTGGTGGCAGTTTTTTCTATGGTGAGGTGGTGATTACCCCAGCAGTATCCGTACTGTCAGCAATAGAAGGGTTAGAAATTGCTGCCCCCTCATTAGAGGGTTATATCGTTCCCCTCTCTATCATGGTTTTAACTTTATTATTTTTTATTCAAAAGCATGGAACCGAACTTGTTGGTAAAATGTTTGCGCCTGTTATGCTTTTGTGGTTTGTTGTTCTCGCTGTATTAGGTATAAACAGCATTATGCAAAGCCCGCTTATCCTTCAAGCTCTCAATCCATGGTATGCCATAGACTTTTTTCTGCATTATAAGAGTGTCTCATTTTTTGCTCTGGGCGCGGTTGTCTTAGCGATCACTGGGGTTGAAGCATTGTATGCGGATATGGGCCATTTTGGTAAATTACCAATTAGAATTGCTTGGTTTATTGTTGTATTACCTTCACTATTGATCAATTACTATGGCCAAGGCGCCTTATTGCTTCGTCATCCCAGTACCATCAAAAATCCCTTTTTCTTACTCTCACCTGACTGGTTATTAATACCTCTACTGATTCTTGCCACATTGGCGACGGTCATTGCATCACAGGCCGTTATTTCAGGTGTTTTTTCTTTAACTCGGCAAGCGGTACGTTTAGGGTATTTACCCCCTATGCGCATTATCCATACCTCAGAAAATGAATCTGGGCAAATTTATGTGCCTTTGGTTAACTGGTTACTCTATGCGGCGGTTGTTTTCGTCATTATGGGTTTTAAACACTCAGGAAATCTGGCGGCGGCCTATGGTATTGCGGTGACTGGGACGATGGTATTGACCACGATTCTGTCCTGTACAGTGGCCCGAAAAAATTGGGGCTGGAGTCTATTTTTTGTGTTGCCTTTGGGATTGTTACTTTTATGCATTGATATTCCTCTATTTACCGCAAACTTGATTAAGATTTTATCTGGGGGCTGGTTACCTCTGGTTCTTGCTCTGATGATGTTTGTTATTATGACAACATGGAAAAGTGAACGATTCCGAGCGTTACGAAAAATGCATGAACATGGTAACTCTCTTGATGCCATGATCATGTCATTGGAGAAACAACCTCCGGTAAGAGTTGCCGGTACAGCGGTCTATATGACGCGAGTACAAAATATTATTCCTTTTGCACTGCTACATAATCTAAAACACAATAAAGTGTTACATGAGAGAGTGGTATTATTGACGTTACGCACAGAAGATGCTCCTTATGTGCATAATTTGCGTCGCGTGAGTATAGAGCAATTATCACCGACATTTTGGCGAGTTGTAGCCAGTTATGGTTGGCGTGAAACGCCCAATGTAGAAGATATTTTTTATCGATGTGGTTTAGAAGGGCTCAATTGTCGGATGCTGGAAACCTCCTTTTTTATGTCAAATGAGTCCCTGATTCTAGGTAAACGTCCCCTCATGTTAAGGTTACGAGGCAAATTGTTCCTGATGTTGCATCGTAATTCACTCCGAGCGCCCGAACAGTTTAAAATTCCACCAAATCGTATCATTCAGCTTGGTACCCAAGTCGAAATCTAATCATAAATGGGAATAGTTATTTATTCCCATTTTTTTTAAGCTTGAGATCCATTCGGCTTTTATTATCGGTCAGTGGTGGTATTTTCATTTTATCTTTAGTCGAATACTGTCATTTTCCGACGATTATGTTTTGTATCGGGTCTTTGATATAAATAAATGATTAACTTTCAGTTTGGTTAACTAATTCAAATTTAAACTATTTTAATGATATATAGTTATTCTATATTTATTTAATATGAAATTTAAATTTATTACATATAAATAAAATAACTAAATTAGTAGTTTCACATATAAATATATAAATAAAATTAATTTTAAAATTTTTATTTGTATTTTTTTAAAGTTTAGAAGTTTGGAACATTCCTTGTTAATTTAAGATTTGTTCGCTCTTATACCTATTATTTAAAAAAAAATCATGTAAATCCATACAATAAAACTTTAATTGGAATACATAAGGAAGATAATAATAAATAATCAAAATTTAAATCAAATCTCATTTTAAATCCGGATATATATTTAAATATATCATTGTTTTTATTGATATTTATTTATTTTTTTTGATGTCATCAGATGTTTAACTGGTGTCTGTTGTTTGTTTTTTAATCTTTTTTTTTGGAATTACTTAAATGATTTTATTTTAATGTTTTATTAAAAAATAAACAGCAAAACAGTCAATATTAAATAATTAATATTAATTAGTAATTAACTATTTCTTTATTATTATCATTAAGGGTTATTGAATGAATTTCATGAACGAAAAAAATCAAAGCATCAAGAAAACGTCTTTAAATTTGAATGCTATTCCCGTTAATAAAATAACTAAATCATTTATTCTGGCAGGATTACTTGCTTCTTCCTGTTTGGTTCAGCCTGTGATGGCACAGTCAAATTATTTATCAATAGGCACCGCGGGTGGTGAAGGTGGTGTGGGACAAAATGGGGGGAATGCTGTTGATGGGATCAACGGTGAAAAAGGCACCCAAGGTACAACGGCTGAATTTGGTGATACACCAATCAACACGCCTTCGGCAGGTAAATCCGGTGGCAGTGTTGCTAACGGTTTATCAGGCTCCTCAGCAAAATCGGGTGTACCTGGACAAAAGCAAGGTTACTCCACCAACAACCTCTCTAATATTTCAGGGATAAATGTTGGGGGTGACGGCGGTAAAGGTGGCAATGGGGGTGATGCAGGACTCAATGGCGTAGCAGGACGCGGCGGGGATGGGAATACCGGCGGGGCAGGGAGCCGAGGAGGACATGGTGGTAATGGTGGCTTTGGTGGTGCGGGTGGCGCAGGTAGTGATGGCACCATGACGTCCAATGGAATAGTCCCTTCAGATAAAGGACAGGATGGTCAAGATGCGGGTCAAGGTACTGATGGTGAAAAAGGGGCGGGTAATGTTGATGTCAGTGCGGGCACACCTGGAACAGGTAATGCAGGGACAACAACCGGCAATCAGCATGGGAGTAAAGGTGGTGATGGTGGACAGGGGGCTTATGGTGGTGCCGGTGATAATGGCTCTGCGGGTGGTGCAGCGAGTGCAGCTGGCAACGGAAGCTCTGGTGGGCAAGGTGGTGCAGGTGGCCATGGTTTAGTAGGTAATGACGGTGGATTGGGACAGTTAACTATTGATAAAGCACAGGGCTATGTGGGTAATATCGCCTTGGGAGGCGTTGGCGGCCAAGCCGGTATAGCCGGTAAATCCGCTTCAGGATCTGCTGGTGGTGACGGTGGTCATGGTGGTCAAGGTGGAGATGGTGGTGTCGGTGGTGATGGTGGTGATGGTGGTAATGGTGGTAATGGCGCTGATGGTGGAAATGGTGCTAATGCTGATCCGAATACAACGTCAGCCGGGTTTGGTGGTGCGGGTGGTGCGGGTGGTGCTGGCGGTGCTGGCGGTGCCGGTGGTATCGGTGGTGCCGGTGGTATCGGTAGCCGTGGTGGAAATGGCGCCAGTGGCATTGATGGACAACAGGGCGGTAAAGCGGGTGATGGCGGCAATGCAGGTAATGCGATGCTACAAATTAACAATAGTAAAGTCACTGGTGCCCAATTAACTGTCGGGGGGAAAGGAAGTCATGCTTCCTCTGGCTCAAACGGTGCGAATGGCGGTGATGGTGGTAAAGGAGGGGATGGGGGTAACTCTGGTAATGACGGTGCGGTAGGACAAAACGGTACAGCAGGAAACTCAGGGACAAAAGGTCAGGATGGGACTGCAGGTGTCAGCTTACCACCTCATGATGGGGGGAAAGCGGGTGATGGCGGCAAAGGTGGTGATGGCGGGATACAGGGTGCTGGTGGTCAGGGTGGCACAGCTGGAATCGGTGGTATCGGTGGTGATGCTGCTAATGGTGGTAATGGCGGACATGGTGCTAATGGTGGTATGGGGGGAAATGGTGGTAATGCGACGTTAACACTTAACCATTCATCACTGACACTCACTGATGATGTCTCTGTTGGCGCTAATGCAGGTGATGGTTCTAACGGTGGTACCGGTGGAAATGGCGGCAATGGTGGTAATGCTGGCACAACCACGACAAACGGCATTAATGGTGGGATTGGTGGAAATGGCGGTCTCGGTGCAGAGGGTGGCCTTGGCGCGACGGGGGGCAGCGGGGGGAGTGGTAAAATTGTTCTGAATGACAGTTTCTTATCTGCTAAATCTTTAAGTATTGGTGCTCACGGTGGTCAAGGTGGTAATGGAGGCGATTCTGGTCTTACTGGGATTGATGGTACAAGCAGTTCTGCCATTCAGGCTGGTAAAAGTGCTATCGGTGGAAATGGTGGTAATGCCGGGAATGCGGGGAATGCGGGAACAGGGAGCGTCGATCTTAAAAGCAGTGAACTGAACATTGCATCAGGTATCACTTTAGGTGGTGATGGTGGTAATGGTGGGCATGGCGGATCATTAAAACAAGCTAAGGCGGTCACTGGAAATGGCGGCAATGCTTCATCGGGTGCCAGTGGTCATTTATCACTGGAAGACAGTATCATTCATAACAGTGGCGATATGACCCTAGGTGGTATTGGTGGTATTGGCGGTGATAATAATGATGCGATTGGTGGGCAGGCAGGCAATGGTGGAGAGGGAACGGTTGTATTAAGAAACAGTACAGGCACTCTCGCTCGTCATATCTTGCTTGGTAATAAAGGTGGAACAAATAACAGCAAAGTGGCACATCAGGAAACAGGTACGGGGGGATATGGTACCCTGAACATTGAATCCGGTGATTATGACGCCGACAGCTTATCAATGACATCGGTTACTACTGACAGTCAATCAGAAGCTCAAAATCATGCAGGAAGTGGCCACTTAACTATGTCAGGTGGGTCATTTAACCTGAATAGCATTACCATGGGAACCGATAGTGAAAATTTAAATATTAAAAAGGATGGTGGTGCATCACTTGACCTGAAAAATGGGATACTCGCAACCCATGCTTTCCATGGGATTAGCGGTGCATTGAATATTCATGGTTCTGATGCAGTCTTCCTGCATGGTACTCGTGATACCGATTGGAAATACTGGCAAAGTGCACGTAACTGGCTAGAAGAAAATGATACAGGATTTAAAGCTAATGGTATCTTAGGTATCGCGGGGGGAGAAACCCTAGACCTTTCCAGTAATAATCTAAACTGGAGCGTAGGTGATGGGCGGGTCAGTGCTTCTCTCGCTAATAGGCTGGGTTCGCAATCTTTGACCTTTGTTGATGCCAAAGCCTTATCAACCAGTGGAAAAACAGGGTTAAAAATTGGTGATGGTACGATTGATCCTTCCGCTAAGTTGATGGTCATTGCCGATGATAACCTAAAAATTGGCGATCAAATGGATTTATTAGAGGCAAATGATGGCTCACAAACTTGGAGTGCCGATAATATAGAGACGACCAGCCGTTTAGTTGATACTGATCTTAATTATGATGCTTCAAGAGGGAAATTAGTCGGTACAACCGATGACACAAATATTATGCATAACCTGCCGGGGATTACTCGTAAAACGGCGGCGATGTTGCAAACAATGGTTGAGAAAATTGGTGTCAATACGTCCAGTACCAATAAAGCACAGCAGTTTTTATCTCGTGCCGCTGACAAACGCTTTATCAGTAGAGGGAAAGATGGCGCTAAGATCATTGAATCAGCGATCAATCTCTCTTCGATTGCTGGGGTCCAGAGGATTGCTAACGATATCCTGACCGCGTCGAGTACGGCAATTCAGTACCGTTTAGCGACGGCTTCAACCAAAATAAGCCAGAAAGACAGAGACAGTGTCTGGGTAACTCCAATGTATGGTAATGACCGTTTTAGTTCTTATTCTATGGGGAATGATGATACGAAAACGACGGTAAATTATGGTGGTTTAATGGTTGGTGCTGATCATCTATTTAACCATAAAATTATTGGTGGTGATGTTCGGGTCGGTTTAGCCGCGGACGCTGGCGCGGGTCGCGGTAATGCAGGTGCGACTGTGTTATCAACACGCAATAATTTTACATACTTTGGTTTGAGTGGCTACAGTTCATGGACCAAAGATAAATTTAAGTTAATGGCTGATGTCGGTTATAGTCACACTCGTAATGAAATCAAACAAGATCTACCGAGTAGTATGAGAATGGGAGAGATCAAAGGTAATGCGAATACAGATAGCTGGAGCATTGGCCTAAGAGGTGAGTACAAATTTAATACTCAGTATGTGGATATCACACCTTATCTGGGTGTCAGATATTCATACTTGAATACTGATGGATTCAGTATTCACTCAGAAGGACAAAAACTCTTCAGTAACAGCAGAAATCACCAACAGTTAGTGAGCATCCCTGTTGGGGTGAATTTCTCTCGTACGTATTTACAGAGCTATGGTATCAAAATAACGCCTTATGCTGGTATCGGGTATATCGGTAATGTTGGCGATACTTGGGCACATAATAAAGTGGCTGTGAAAGGACTGGATGCGTTGTTCAGTTCGGATTCCCGAATTTTAGATCGATCCGTGTTTGAAGGTCGTATTGGTGTTGATCTAAAACATAAAAATTCACAGTATGGACTTGGTACCGTGATGCAAACATCCAGCAATGATAATAACTATGGCGTGATGGCTACCTATAGTCTTAATTTCTAATCGTCTATTTTAACATTAAAGGCTACGATTAATTATCGTGGCCTTTTTATTATCATAATTTAATTAAGTTAATTAAATTAATTATTTTTATTAGTGATCACTTTTGTTTATATTTTAATTATTATTATTTTTATTAGTGATCACTTTTGTTTATAGTTTAATTATTATTATGTTTTTTTGTAATTTAAATTAATTTTATAAAATGCTTAACTTGTGTTTTTAAATTAATAGAATGAGTCCTGTTAATAAAAAAAAGGGAATTAAAATGAAAATTAACATGTGCTTATTTTTTGATGGGACGGCTTGCAGTTACTTTAATGCTGATTCGGATTTACCTCAACTGAATCAAGTGAATAAACCAAGGGTGAATTTAAATGAAAACATGAAAGAAAATATAGAAAAAGACACCGAGGTTAATAACCATTCAGAAATTAATGACTTTAATTTAAACGTAATAGACAAGAAGTTTCTTAGGCAGAATATTGCACGTTTAAATAAAAATAACACGTTAATTAAAAATGGTATTCATTTAGGACTTAGCTATACGTTTGGTATAACTAACCCAGCTTTACTTTATTTTGCTAATAAAAATAATGGTGAAGATGCCTATGTGAATGGAGATACATTAGTCTATTCACATTATATCGAAGGCGTAGGTGCATCAAAAGGTGAGCCTGATGATTTATATAGTGAAGCGACAGCCCTTGACGCACCTTTTAGTAATAAAGGTATTATTGGTCGTACTGATGTTGCTATGAAAAATGTCGTTGACTCTATCAAAGATGTATCGGAAAAAAGGGATCCTAACAGTATTACTGAAATTATTTTTGATCTTTACGGATTTAGTCGTGGTAGTGCCTGTGCTCGCCATTTTAGTAACCGATTATATAAAACCGATAAAGTATTACAGGAAGCAATAGCGCAATATTTAAATAAAAATCCAACAAAAATTAAAATAACGGTTAGATTTATAGGATTGTACGATACAGTCGCAGCTGTCATCAGTACACTAACAGGCGATGCACATGATGGAAATACCGGTGATATTGATATAAAAATCCGTCCAAATTATGTACAAAAAATCACACATCTGACTGCTAATGATGAGGTCCGCTATAATTTTTCACTTAATGAAATTTTTAAAAGAGATGAGTTGACTCAACATCACTATCAGAACGGTAATAATTATAACTATATTACTCTTCCTATTCCTGGTACACATTTAGATATAGGAGGAGGATATCCGCGAGATCAGGTTGAGCATATTCATATTAGCCCAGTTTATAATTATTTAAATTTGGACTTTATCGGGAAATCACAAGCCGTTAAGAAAGCGCAATCTTGTATCGATTTATTTAAATCTAGAAAAACATGGGATTATGCAAGTAAAGCCGAATTTGCTTATACAAAAGTCGATGTGACGGAAAATTTGTTAGGCGGTTCTGTTGTTGCCTTATCACACCGTAATGTAAAAGCTGGCCTTTCAAATGTGACATTGAAGCTCATGATGGAGGCGGCAGAAAGAGCAGGGATTACTTTCCCCTCAAAAGATCAAATACTGAATCAATACAGTATTAAAGACGATTTGATAGACACCTATCAAAAACTCAGTGATAAGGTGATCGGGTTAGAAAAAGGAATCGATATTGATCTAAATTTACCCGAGGAAAATATTAAGTATCTCGCTGAAAATTATATTCATGCTTCAGCCAGTTATTCTGAGTTTTCAGTAGAGATAAAAGATAAGGGCAGTAATACTAAAAGATTAATCCATTCATCTGAGTTGACTAATCTGTCAGAGGCTGCGGTGAACAGTATCATTGATGATGCAACTAAAATTATCTACATCTATCGACCAACTGATAATTATATTCGTGGTATCTACGATTATGATGCAGTTCAAATACAAGGCTAGTTTTTTTTATTAAAAAAAGGGGCTATAAAATATAGCCCTTAAATGCTACTTTTTTTTGGCTATGAGATTTTCCCCATCTTGATGGGAAAGTCGAGCGAAACAAGCTGCAGCCAATAAAGTAATCACACCCATAGTAATGAACGTATAATGAAAATGCTGTTCTATGGTTCCGGGGGTAGACTGCCAGAAATGCAACACCGCCGCGCTAACAGAAACACCAAAGCTGATAGCTAATTGCTGCGTGACAGCCAGTACACTATTGCCGCCACTGGCATACTCATCCGATAAATCAGCCAATGTAATGGTATTCATTGATGTGAATTGCGTAGACATCGCCATCCCAAGCACAAATAAAGGAGGGATCATCCAAAACACGGATCGGCCTGCGGATTGAAAATAAAAGCTGATAATGAGTAAACCGATTAATAATGTTATGTTGATTAATGTTTTTCTGTAACCAAACTTTTTGAGCGTTGGGGTTACCGTGGATTTAGCCAGCATAGAGCCTATGGCAATGGGCACCATCATAATACCGGCAATCACCGCTGAATAGTTGAAGCCTATTTGCAGCATCAACGGCATAAGATAAGGAATACTTCCGGTCCCAAGGCGAGAAGCAACATTGCCGATGATGCCGACTGAAAACGTGCGTATTCGAAACATACTTAAATTAATTAATGCATAATTTCGGCTTCGAGCATGCCAGACATAGAGAATAATCAGCAGAGTCCCGGCGCTAAAAATCGCGATCGCCTCAAGCAATTTAACCGGCTGCTCACCAGTCAATTCTATGCTAATGGATAATGCGACTAAACCGAGTCCAAATAACATGAAACCGACGAGGTCAAATTTTCTTTTTGGTAGAGTAAAATCAGGCATGTATTTGCGTGAAAAATAAACACCGGCTAATGCAATCGGGATATTAATTAAAAAAATCCAGTGCCAAGTGGCATAAGTGACAAAAATACCGCCGAGAACGGGGCCGAGTACGGGGCCAATTAAGCCTGGTAGGGTAACAAAATTAAGAATAGGTAAAAGTTCGCTACGTGGATAGGCTCTTAATAATGTTAGTCTTGCCACAGGCATCATCATTGCACCACCGATACCTTGTATAATTCGAGCTAAGACTAGCATAGTAAGGTTTGTTGATACGGCACAGCATAACGATCCTAATGCAAACAGGCTGACTGCCCAGATAAATACTGTTCGGGTTCCAAATCGGTCTGCTAACCAGCCGCTGATGGGAATAAGCATTGCGACCGTTAAAGCGTAACTTATAATTGTTGATTGCATGGCAAAGGGAGAATGATGAAGGCTATCAGCAATGGCAGGCAGAGCGGTATTCAGGATAGTCGCATCCAGAGATTGCATAAAAAAAGCCATTGCTGCTATCCATGGTAACCCGGCCATGCTACGTGCAGATTGCACCATTTTTATTCCTTAATTTTTGTAAACACATCAATATTACAACTGTTTTATCTCTACTCTATAAATACATAGTAATATTTTTCACAAAAAGTGATGCTGGAAATAGTGCGTTTTTAATTGTAAAGATTAAAAAAACGGCGATAAGTCTAAAAAATAGTCGGTTGAAAAAAAATTTAAAATTAACCCTTGCCAGAGAAAAATAAATCCCTATACTGCGCCTCCACTGACAGGGAACAGGCGCTGATAAAAGGGTGTGTGACTTGAAAGTAAAGCAAACAAATAAGCCGGTAGCGTGAAGAAAATTTTGCGGTGCGGGTTGGAGAAAAATCTTCAAAAAGAGATTGACTCCTGAGGTGGGAAGAGTAATATACGCCACCTCGCAACCGAGCTGTAAAGCCAGTTGCAACGCTCTTTAACAATTTATCAGACAATCTGTGTGGGCACTCGCAAGGTTGATATCACAAAAAACTTTGTAGTATCAAGACTTGAAGAGTGA
>NZ_JAEE01000007.1 GCF_000518745.1 Phaseolibacter flectens ATCC 12775
TAACCCCAATACAATTGAATAGTCGGGGTGATATCAATTGTGTTTTTATCAAGTTTTATCGCTGTGCGATCTGTAGCATTGAGTAATGACTCTAAATCTTTCATATCAGGTAAATACTGTAATATAAACGAATCTTTTACAGAAAATGTATGAAGTTCTAAAGTACGCGTCATCACTTTACCTGTAGTAGTATCCTGATAATGAATAAAAAATGCAAATTTTATTACCACTGGTTTAACATAAGTATAAATAATATTATCCGATGATAACTTATTCATATTATCCGAAGTGTTCTTTTTAGGATAAATATTTAATTCTTGGGGAAAAATAATTTTGTAATCTGCAGCACTACTATGTTTGTTATTCGCATCAACTAAAAATGATTTAAATTTAAAATTGATATTAAACGGAAGTAAATTACGTGCTTCTGAATCATTTTTAGCCATCACAGGAGCTTGTACATTTAGCTTTATTTTTATTGAATTACCATGACTATTTTTTGAATTAGATGAATATGGTGTCAAAGTTATCAATTTGGATTTATTATTATACCATAGGCTATCAGCAGGAAAACTTAGAAAGTGTGTATTGTAAAAAGCTGAAGAAAACCATATTGTATTAGAGTCATCTGCTTCTGTCATTTTGACATCAACATAATCTGTACTCTGACTTGGTTCCCATGAAATTTTCAATTTATCACTTGTATAAAGTCCTTTCCAATTGCATGTTGTATTAACTTGACATGATGAAGAAATACCCGACTCCTCTTTTACTAATTTTATATTATTTAATTTTAATGGTCCCGTTTTCAAACTTATCATATTCACTAAGCCAGAAGGTAAATAAATTATACTTGTCTTGCTATCAATTTTATTAGCTACTTTATTATTAGATGACAGCCAATCCGAACGAGGAAATTTAAATGTTTTGTTACCGTTACTGATCATTGATGTATTAGGATTGAACAACCCCGCTTGAGAACCTGTCAAAGCTGCGGCTCTTTGTACATCAAGGGGTAGAATTTTGTTATTAGGTAAAATAAAAGCCAAAGCAGATAAATAATTTATAGGATCCACCTTTGTCGAAGTACTCACTGATTCATTTTTTAATAAAATATATGTATTGTTTCTTTCAGTTTCAGGCAAGCTAGAATATTCTGATTTTGATATTATATCCTTTAATGAAACACTTTTAATTTCCGCACAGGTGTTTTTACTACCGGATTTTATTTGACAAAAATCAGTTTTAGATAAACTTTGCATATAGTTTTCTATATATTTTTTTAATTTCAACATATAGACACTTCGTGCTGTATCTGTATTCAACTCTTTAGACTTATTGAGCCCCATATTGATTATATCAAAGAGTGACAAGCTGATTAACATAACAAGCACGACCTCGATAAGAGATACACCTAGATTATATTTTTTATTGCTTAATAAAGTTAAATGCATTGTCTCATCACTTATTTTTTAAAATAATAGAATATTCCTTCAGGGTTAACGACGTATCAGATGTTTTATAATTTAATCTTTTAGATGAAGTGTCGATACCAAGCTCTAGACTGAAATCATTCGATCCCGATGGATCAATTACACATTGCTTAATGATATCTCTATAAAAAAAATCATTAGACTCATTATGAACACCTGGTATAGTAGGAATAACATTATATCTAACTATAAATGGATCCAAATTAATTTCTTCTAATTTGAATGGATCTGAAGTTGAAATATTAAAAGATGTATTATTACTGCCAATTTTGAAAGATATATTCTGTGGCATTAAAAATTGAGTGCCTGGTGGTATATGGTCAAAATCCTTTTGTTTTAATTGGAATTTTAATTTATCAATTGAAAAATAAAGATCACTTTTTGAAACAAAATCTGCTTGTCCAGTATTCGTATCACAACCAGTTAACAATGATGGCGTACTTCCTGATGATTGATCATTAATAGCAAAAAAATGATAATTGACAGTAACTTGACTCCAAACTGAAGACTGATAACTTGATATGTTTATTTTAACTTCAGAAGGAACACCAGCACGACCATTTTCATCATATGGAGTGAATACCAATTTCTCTAGTTTTCCTAAATCATCAACATTAGATTTGACTATATAGCTTGTACTTGTAATGATATCAGTATGAACTACCGTTTCCTGATTATTTACTTCTAGTATGCGCTGTATTTTAACATAAGAAATATCACTGTCACTCCAATGAAAATCCAAACTATCAGTATCAAATAATGGCTGCCATTTCAACGTTGTATTATTGTTTAAAATAGATTTACGCTGCCCTGGCAGACCAGCATTACTGTAGTCATACTCAAAATTTTTAATCTCGACAGGATTAGCGACAAAGACTCCTGAAGGCGTAGGGTCATAACTAGTGAGTGTAAAGACAGTCGCATTATCAAAATTGACGGTGGGCCAATCACTTGGTTGTAGAATCCATGACCCAAATGCCCCTAACACGGTAATATTTCCATTCGAATCATGATGTTTAAAACCTGAATTTGTACCAGCAGCCGTATTTATTTGTGAAGATATAGTATTTATTTGTGATTGACAGCTTGTCATATTCAGTGGGCAATCGTTGTAAACCAATGCTTCAAGTTTATTCGTGGTAATGTCTTTTTTAATCATTGCATATAAAAAATCAGTCTTAGAAAGATAGCCACTTTTCAGATCACCTGGAATATAGTTTTGACTCATTAAATCGATTACGCTTATTTTTTTTCCATCAATTTGATCAGCATTATATTGATTATCCTTAAGATAAGCTGATACCGCACTTGTAAAAACATTGACCTTTCCAGCAAGTATCGATACTGTCGTTCGCTGGCGAATGACGAGCAAATATTTAGAAATATCAATAGCACTCACAGTGAGCATAACAAGAGCCAGTGAAACTTCTAATAAGCTCACTCCTTTTTGATTTTTTTTATTGCTATACTCAACTAACGAGAACATATGTGTTTTTACCTATTACTTCACAAAGGGATCTATCTATTTTAAATAATGACCCATCAAATAGTTTGATATTATAGTTATTTCTTTTACAATTAGACTGACCAACTCCGATATATTTAGGCGCATATGAATTAACAATGAGATATAAATTTTCGACATCATCACCTTTACTACTCCCCCCCTGACTTCCAATCGTGGTAAAATAGCGACCTTCAAAAGAATAAGCATGCAGCAATGTTTTTATACTGGAATTATAGACTTCTTTGGTTAAATAGTTTTTATATAGATTATCATTTTGAAAATAAGGTTTATCAAAATCCACGACCTTACTTCTATTACATATCTGAGCTTGTTTCTGACAATATATTACCATGTTATTATGGAACTTAATAATTTGTTCAGCATGGACTTTTTGTTTTAAAGAATCAACTTTATTCATTTGCATTATCATGTCCAACGTAGGAATTAACATACTGAGACTAATATACAATAGGGAAAGCGCCATCAACATAATTACTCTCCAAAAGGCCAATCAATTCGTAATTGACCTTTGTGACGCAAGTTGGAATAGTTATTTATTACTTTTTTCTTATAGATATACTTAAGCCTAGGATTTGCAGAATGATATAGACCAACACCTTCCCACAAATTTCCACCTGAGTTTTTTATCGCTTCAGCTAAAATCCAACTGCCTACAAAAATATTAAAGCAATCATCGTTTTTTAAACGATGATAAGCCATGAACTTATTCCCATCAAATAATTTACTGCTTACCAGAGGTAACCAAGCTTTATCATTTATTTGCATCACACCAAGATCAACAGATTTATTCTTATTTTTTGATACCGCCCCTGTATATCCCCCTTCGGTTAAGATAACTGAAGCAATGATATCAGGATTAATATTATTAGCCTGTGCAGCTTGCAGAATACAACTCAAAATAGCAGTAGTCAGTATCATAATAAACAATAAACTAAGCCAAGTGATAAAGCGGGACCCATAGGGACAAATACATATCCTTTTATTCTGCTAGGTAAAGCATAAATAATGAAAAACAAATTACTCATTAAAATATATGTCAACATTTTATCACCGCCTAACCAGGCCCCTGCGACAGACATTAAGGCGACATCACCTCCCGCCATCACATCTTGTTTTTTCATATAACTGATAAATAACATCACGATAATAGGCAGGAAAAAACCAATTGCAGCACCTTGTATTCTATCAATTGCACTCACACAATAAGGTGACATCAATAAACCTAACCAAAACAATGGCACAGTAATAACTGCAGGTAACCAATGTTGATTGATATCAATCCAAGATAATAATAACAAAGTTAGAAATAATATTACTGTTAAAATTCCTTTTGTGCTAAAGCCAAAATAATAAATGACCATCATAACAACAAAGCCACAAAATAGCTCAAATATTGGATAAACAACAGGCACTTTCATTTTGCAATTTTTACACTTTCCTCTATTGATTAAATACCCCAAAATAGGAATCAGTGCATGCCATATAATTTTCTTAGCACAATTATTACATTCTGATCTAGGAAATATAATATTCCAATTATCTCTGGGATCCTCAACCCATTTTAACTGGTGAGGTAATCTGTCAACAACCAATCCAATAAAACTGCCTAGGGTTGCACCCACAAAAAAAATATAAATTAATATTATAATATTATTATGCATCTTTTTAATTTACTCTTGTTAGCTTTATTGCTGAATTAAATTCATAATCAGATCCGGCAACACCTGCATCATTAATAGGAGTCAATACCGGTTCAAAAGATATTGTTTGACCCACCGAAGTGATTGGACAAAAGGTACTCAATCCAAAGTTATAGATGATATTACTATCTGAAACTTGTTGATTAACAACACTATTTTTATCATTGAAATTAACACTATCAATATTTTGACCCGTGTACGTGAAGACTAACATTTCATTATTATGGCTATTATAAGCACCACTATTGCAATTAAACTCGATAGGCTGACTAGAGCAATCATGGCCACTTATGTTATCAAAACAAGACACAGCTGTTATCTCACTGACATTATCTTTGACATCAACGACTCCGTGAATATAAACTCGCCGTTCTTTCACAGACAAGTTTTCTTTATTTGAATCAGGATAAAAATCAGCTAAATCAATTTTCCAAGCATCAGCCAAGCCTTTAACTACATTATTGGTTTTATCATATAAACCACCTTTATTACCGATGGTTATTACAGTATTATTTTTAGTAATAGGATCCAATTGACCCTTTCCTTTTAGCCAAACATTAGGATCAAAATACATCAAATACTCTATACCATTAAAATATGTTTTTTTTCCTTGTTGTATAGGCCTAATATAGATTTTTAATGCATTAGAAAAATTGTTATTTACTTGCTTACCTAATAGCCCTTGATTGACTAAAGTATTGATATCAACTTCTTCATTTTTATTATTTCCAAAATTAACAGGTGTTTTCATTAAATACTGGTTAAGTGCGTTATCCGTTAGCATCATTAAACCTGCAATATTATTTGATTTCATCACACTGTAATTATTAGTAATAAGACTGACTAAGCCGAGTATAATCATCATAGTGACAATAAGAGAGATTGAAACTTCTAGCAAAGTTAACCCGACATGATATTTCTTTGTTCTTTTATGCATGAAATCACTCTAACTTTATATTATAATCCAGAACTTTGTTACTAGATAAGTTCGATTTTATGCCAGATGATTTATACATATTGCTCGCAGTGGTCATTATATTTACTTCACCACTTCGACCAACAAGATTAATTGCATTAGAGAGTAAGGGAGGTAATGAATCATAATTTAACATGAAATTACCCGTGCTAATATTTTGACCTGATGCACTTTTTTCAACTAATGAAAATTTAACCTTTTCTTTATTTCCATAATGACCACGCCCCATTTTTTTTATTTTATAATAAAAGCCAAAGCGTGACTTTCCATCTGATTTATTAATATACTCTTTTAAAACCTCTGCATCAGTCATTACATCAGAATGCTGTCTACCGAGTATTAAACTACTTGAAGGTATTTCTTTTTTTTCTACCAAGTTTTCACGAGGCAAACTGTATGACTGACCTTGTGAATTTCTTTCTTCATAAGATTTTTTTCTTACTTTATTTTCCGATTCAAGATGACTGTCGTTATTTTTATCTAAATCATTCGATGCAATACCTATTTTCATACCGCTATTAGATAAATCTTTCATAAGTTCATCTGTATCAATCACGAGTTGCGATAATAAATGATCATCTATACTCTCAGACTTGTCTTCTGCTTCAACTTTGAATAGTGGCAACATGAGTAATATAAAGCAAAAAAATCTTGTTACTGTAATCATTTTATAATCACTTATTGTATAAGATTAAAGCAATTTAATATTTTTTGAGATTAAAATCCGCTGATTTTCTATATCATTATTCAGCAATTCAAATTTACCCGCTCTAATATTTGATCGGACTCCAGGTTTATCACCAATGTAAAATGTGTCACTGGCTAATCGTCGAGTTCCTGGCTTTGCCGGATCAGCAATTAACTTCTGGTGAGCAACAGCTAATAAACCATCACCCAGTATCGAACGCGCTAATTCTCCTGATCCCATAGAAGCTGAAGCTAATTGTTGCAATGCCATCATTGCACCAATCACACTATGACTGTGTATAGTAGCAATAACAATATGGCCGTTAACGGCAGCTCTTAATGCCTCATTGGCTACTTCAGGAGAGCGTATCTCTCCGATAAAAATATAACGTGGGTTATAACGCATTGCTGCAATCATGGCTGGCTGGAATCCACCAACCGCCTTAACATCGATCTGATACCATAATCCTTTATCATTTTCACCATAGGTTCCTTGAATTGGTAATTCAGGAGGATCCTCAATTGCAATAACGATATCACCATGTTTGACAACATAATCCTGAATAAGTGAATAAGCTGTAGTAGTTTTACCACTACCGGTTGCACCAGCAAGTAATACTAAACCCTGTTGATTATAAATTTTTCGGTACATATCAACTTGAATTGAATGTAATCCCAATGTATCAATATCAGGCACAGGGAATACTGGTCTTCTAAGAAAATACCCACTTCCCTTGAGGGATATGATCCTAGTCACACGATATGGAACATCATTAAATTGAGCAAAACATTCATTTTCCTTCTCTTTATCTAACTCAAATTTCATCTTTAAGACTTCGTCTTTTAATTCATCAGGTAAAGGTACAACGGGCCCTTTATGCCCTTCAAAATGTCTTAAATAACTAGAACCATCTGACATAATCATTAAATCGGAAAACTTTAAATCTTTAAGATTCATGTTGCACCTTTTCTTAATGGGGGTTTGCCGCTGCTGCAGTAATCTGTTGCTGTAAGCCAAACATAGCACTAATTATAAACATAAAGGTAAAACCCATCATGACTATCGCAATGTTTTTTAGTACAGAAACTTGACTCTGTATATTTGATACAGCATTGTTTAATCCTTCCTTTGAAAGGATATCCATCATTTGGTCAGCTCCTGTTAATGAGGCATAACTTCGCATATCAATAATAGTATTTCTATCTGGAAATTCGATCCCAGTGAGATATAAGGCCTCACCAATATTAGGTGCACCATTTAAAAGTTGTCTTCTTGCTGCATTTATTCTTTCCAGATACCAAGGTGTTGCATACCGCCCTAATATTGTTAATACTTCTGGAGACGGTATTCCAGCTTTACTCAGAGCAGCAAAAGAGATAAGGAATGCGCAACCTTTCACTGTGCGATATATACTCCAAGGTACATATTTATCAAATTTTATTCTAATGGTTCCTGTCCAATATGGAAATGTTGAAATAATTAAAGTAAAAATAGACACCGTACCTATTAATGTTGACATCATATTATTCATCACTATATGTGATAGAGAGGCTAATAACGCACCATTACCTGTCCATTTTTCTTCTGGCAATATAGAATTAAACGCTGGTACAACTTGAGCCGAAAATATATATATAAAATAGAGGGTACTCGCGACCAAGGTAATTGGATAAATCAACCCAGCTAAAGCACTCTTGATTTTTTTTTGTGACTCGAACATATAAATTAAATCAACAATCGCTAAATGCAATGTTCCTGATATTTCACCTGCATTTAATAAGGAAACTTCTTCTGGCGTAATCCAATCCTTAAGCGCATTACTGAATGTCGAACCATTTCTAATTTCATTCATTATTTGATCAATAATGACAACAATCGATTTTTTATCTTTTTTACCATTTTCTGACATATGCGCTCTTACAATTTCAAGAGCCTTGATCAAAGGGACTGAATTTTCCAAGAATTTACCTAATTTTGCATAAAGGCGAGTTCTTGCTTTTTTTGTAAATTGCAGCTTGGTTAATTTTTTTTCAATACCAGTAATTTTTTTTGTTTTTTTAATTTTTTCAGATTTATTTTTATTTACTATTGCCATTAAGTTATCATCTCATAGAGTAAAATTTTTCTTTTCTCAGGAATCATCTCAAGTCGTGCTATTTTGGTGTATATTTCATAGGGATCACAGATTCCTTGAATCGCTTTTATCCATGCATGTTCACTCATACTTACGCCATCAAGATTATCTAACCAGTATTGAAAAGCTAATTCTCTTTCATCATTAGCCATTAATTTTAGAAATTGAATATCTGGCTTTAATACCTCAGCAATTACTGTCCTACCAGTAAAACCGAAGTTACAATGTTGACATCCTTTAAGATTTGCTACTCTTAGAGATGAATACCAATCTGAAAATATTTTCTTAATTATTTCTTGTTTTACATTATACCTTCCTTCGTAAGGTATAGAATTAATACTTATTGAACAATGTTCACAAATTACCTTTCCTAGACGTTGAGCAATGACACCCGTCATAAGATCTGGATCTGTCATTTTGTATTTTTCTACGCCCTGATCACGTAACCTATCAAATACCGCTAGCGCGCTATTAGCATGTATTGATGTCCAAACTTGGTGGCCAGTCATCGCAGCGGTAAAGACTAAACTAATCACTGTCGCATCTCTCGCTTCACCAGGCATGATGATATCTGGATCAGAACGTAAAGCAGAAACAATTGCATTAAGGTAGGCTTTTCCTCTGCTTTCTTCACCGTCAGCATTGGTTACTGGTAACTGCACTGCACCATTAATTTCATATTCAGGAGGATCTTCGATTGTTAATATATTTACCGATCCTTCCCTTTCTGCATATAATGTTTCTAACAATACTTTCAGTGTAGTAGACTTACCTGATCCTGTTGGACCACAGACGATATTGACACCTTCAGGAATTCTTCTTAATTGTTCCAGTTGATTAATTTGTATTGGTAAAAAACCTTGATTTTCAACTAAAATAACTTTAGATTTTTTCTCACTGTATAACAATCTTGCAACAAGGTATCGTCCACCAGATGACAGAGGTGAATATTGTAAGCGGATCGATTGCAGATTAGCAGGAAAATTAATTCTTGAATCTGAACTCACACGCGCAGCTTGATAATCATATAAACGATATGTTGAATCGGCATCCTTTGATGCATTATATAATGTCGTAGCAAGGGAATGAGCTTGTTCAGCCTCTATCACTTTTTGCTTGATAATGTCACCATTAAGACGAAACATTATTTCTGCTTCATGCTCATATATTCTTATATGAATATCACTACATCGTAATTGACAAGCCGTTTCCAATAATGCGGCTGATACTACTTCCATCGGCTCATTATTTGCATTATCTTTTGTAATAAGTTCACGCTCTGCTTCGAGATACAATAATCGAATCAGTTGTATATCAGATGCATAGGTATTCCTAATTTTAAATCCTTTTTTACTTGCTATGTCCCTAAATATTCTAATGTTAACGTCTCTCGCACTTTCTTTATCAATGATAAAATCACCATCACGAAAAAGGAGACATAAACGCTTTTGCGCGGTATTTGCTTCAACGTCCCCTCCTTTCATGGAAACGATGCTGTCTATTTTATTATAGAAAATGCGTTCTAAATCAGGAGTAACTTGCTGGTAATTTGAATGAGATTTTAACATATTGTTAAATACCATAGTAAAACGACAATTTTGACTGATGTTTTACATTATTTATTTTATAACTTGCACTAACAAATTTTTGATTGATCCCAATCACTTTCACATTATCATTAAGATAATCACCCTTTTTAACAACAATGATCCCTTTACCAGGCACATACAGTCTGGCTTTGGACTTATTTTTCATGTAAATAATTTCTATCACATAAATACCATCTAATGGTTGTGTTTTTTTCTTGACACCCAGTGAGTTAGAAAGTTCTTCATTGTTCTTCTCTAATTCTAATTTTATTTTTTCCCTCTGTAATTTCTTGATTTCTTCGAGATCATTTCGATATTTTTCAAGATCGAGTTCAGGAAGTTGACTTTGATTTTCCAAATCATTTATCTTTTGATTATCTACTGAAGGATTATTTATTTTTTTTTCATCATGATTGATTTCTTTTTTATTGACATTGACTACAGGTGCAGAACGCGCTGGTTCAAAAATTGAAAAAAAGATAAAAATCCATGTTATCAATTTTATTTTATGGATCGTACGGCTCATAAAATCTTCCTATTCAATAATCTGTTTAATTTTCTATTTTATCTTCACTTTTATTATATAAAATACCATCTAAATCCCATTGATCGGTTGAACTTTCATATGACAATTTCGTGAATACCAAATTTGATATTTTTGAAAAAATTGGCAGGTAAATATTAGGATCTTGCTTAGCACTTAATTTAAAAGTTCTTTCCATCCATCCTACATTTTTATCGTCATTAATCGGAGAAGAAAAGTCGATCTTTTCACGTTGTAGCTCATTAAATTGTTGTTCTAAGTAATGTCCAACTTGGTCAAAAGTATATTCAGTTTTATCGTAGTTCATTTTGCTAAATTTCATCGGCCAACTCAGTCGAACATGATCCTCAGATTCAATATTTATTGTTGGTTTTGGCCATATCTCATCTTTCATAAATTCAAACCAATTTTTTGTGGCTGATCCTCGCTTAATCCAGTAATTGATTTGCTGAATATTACATTCAGGATACCTATCATCCAAATCCCAACCAGGTATCATGGTTGTTGATAATTTATATTTTACAATTGCATTCATACATTGATTTATGAAATCAGCTTTTCCTGGTTGACTTAACCAAGGAGGGGGGGCTCTTACCACCTTTGGCTTATTTCTAATATTCATCAGCTCTTCTTGCCTTCGAGCTTCCTCAGCTTTTTTTATCTGAATAGCATTCCAATAACTATATCCAGCATAAATCCCTGCCAAAACCGCAATGACCAATCCAGATTTTATCGCATTACTTATTAATTGTTTTTTCTTATTTTTTAATCTAAAACGTATTTTTTTTATTATCAAATTTTCTAATTGATAATAGTCATCTGAAGGAATAATCCCCCAATCTTCATCTGGTACCAGTACCGCTTCCCAATCAGATTGTAATAATGTTGTATTAAACTCTCTGATCGCATCGTCTCTATTAGTGAAAGCATGATCTGCAATCACACCCTCTGAAGTATGTTTACCTATAACTACCCAGATATTATCATCAGTCTTCCAAGCACCACAAAAAGATTTCTTTTCAGGATGCTCAATACTTGTCGATAATACCGGTAAATTATGCGCTGACTCTGTATTAGAGTCAGCAACACCAAACTGCACAAAGCCCTTTGAAGGAATATATTTACAGCTTAGTTCTGACTCTAATTGAAAAACGAGCTCTTGTTTTGATATTTTTGCCGCTGTTATGTTATCACTTGCTGTCCAAACGAGATTGACAGCATAGTAATTACCCTGCACCATGATACGACACAAATTATCATCACTATTTCCATCAACTTGAGTATTCATTTATCTACTACTCACTCGGATTCAATATATACGGTGTTAGTGTAATCATGACTATTCTATTATTTTCTGAATTATTCGAACTTCCTCCTAAAAATTTAAACATATCAGTAAATGTACCTGAATCACTTACCGTCATATTGTTATCTTTAAAACTAGCCATAATCAATGTTTTACCATTTTTGATCAAATTTTCTTGAGTAAAACTATTATCATTAATATTAGGTAACATGACTTTATTTTCATCAGTACCAAATACATCAAACCCATCATTTTTACCTTGTAGTGATGAGATACTTGCTACTAGTTTTAGTAAAACATTACCATTATCTAGCACTTTAGGAAGCGCCATCATACTAAAACCAACACTGATAGAACTTGTCGAGACTGTGTCTGACTCTGTTGAGTTTGCTGTCCCGGCTTGATGAGTAAAACCAGATACATATCCTCTTGAATTTGTTATTGCTAATGGGACAGCCCTTCCAGACAAAGTTGTTACTGTTGCTTTAGTCAGTGTACTTACCTTACCCTTAGTACTTAACATTTTGAGCGCAGTGACTATTTTTTCAGGATCGCTATAGCCAATAAATGCATTTCCATCAACATACGATGCTGTGCCTATCGTCAGTGATTTTAATATGCCCTTTATATCAAAGCTGTTGCTATCAACATCTGTGCTACTAAAACTGTATGCAGTTAAAACTAAAGCTACCTGTCTCTCGAATCTATGATTTAATTCTTTAATATAGCTTGCTACTTTTTCTATTTCTGATGGCCTAGCAACAACAGTAAGGGTAGCCTCACTTGGCGAAAAGACTTCTTTACTGTCCTTATCACTTAAAAGCAATTTTACTTTATTTTCTATATTCGATTGTAAATCAATTTCCGTGCTACTGGTATATGACATAGTGCCACCGCCACCGCCACCGCCGCCACCGCCACCGCCGCCACCGCCACCACCGCCGTCACCGCCGCCGCCGCCGCCGCCGCCGCCGCCGCCCGAGACCGAATTAGTAGATGAGTTTTGGCTTTTACCAATCAATGCCGAAATATCAAAAATATGTGTTTTATTTTTACTGAATACAATCTCACCATTTTGATAATTCCAGTCAATATCGTAATGTAGTGCAATTTTATTCAGTAATCCTGAAAGTGAACCTTGATAGTTCATATCAATATTATCGAAATTACTTATATCATTAATCGCTTTTTCTACCATGCTAGTACCTGATAATGCATCAGATACATCAGAGGCTGTTTTTTCATTATCACTCGTGTTATTTGACGATGACTCTGATCTGCCTTTTTGATAATTAATCTGTATTTTTGTTATTTGCTCTATCAATTTCAACGCTTGGATAAGATTTTTAGATCCCTCTGAATATATACTGACTCCATTATCTGTTTCATATTCAGCAGGTAAAGCCTGACCATGCAAGCTATGGATCACTTCTGCCCCGAGATAAACACCTTTATTAACATGAATAGGATCTAAGCTAATAGTATCATTCGAATAGCTCGCATTATGATCACGTTGGATCATATCAGACTCACGTTTACTAACTTCTTTTTTAAATAAATTGTGCTTTGAGTCTGCACAACCAAAAATATTTAAAACAATGATTGAGACAAGTAGATTTCTATTTATTTTCTTTATTGTTAGTTTCATAAATTAGTCATCTAATCCGGCTTTGATTATTATTACTTTATTATCTGGGTAGAGCTGTGCATTTAAATTATTTCCATTCAGATTTATGCTTCTCAGTAACTTCCCTATCGCTTCTTGCATTGTTCCTGAAAACTGAGCATCTGCAGAAACTTTTATATCATAATCAATGTGCCATAATAGATTCCAATTATCCCTTTTAGTCCATTCATAGATAATGTCGCGCAAGCCCTGTCCCTTCTTAACATCCCATTCATTACTTAAAGCACTACTCATTTTGACTTCTTTATTTTTTAAAAAATCAGCCATATTTTCCGAAAATGCATTAAAAGAAGTTGCATTTATAGCTAACAAAAAGAATATTTTCTTCATCTTATTTTTTATCATTATTACAAATGCACCCTTTCAATAAATTTTATTACGTTAAATTAAAAAGTCTAATTTAATAGCTTGAATAAACTTATATCAAGCTATTAGTTTACTCTTTACTTCATAAGGAAAACAACATCATGTTTCCCTGACGTTCCACCTGCGCATAAAGCAGCTATGGTAACAGGAGTCACGTCATCCAATTGAGTTATTTGCGAACTCGTCATGCCTTGCTTACTAGTGTAATTATCTTCTACAGAGACAGCCACCTCATTACCGACTATTTTCTGGCCCGCTATTTTTGCGCACTGCTCGCTATCAAGACTACGAAGTACCACAGTATAATTTGGTGCGATACTACCTGTGGCTGGATCTTTACCTCCATTATCAGTTGGCGCAACTTCTGTGGGTGTTCCAAATGCATTAACGATTGATTTGCCATCTGTAGAGATCGCTGTTGAAGGCACATATCCACTGTGAACCACAGCTAAAGTACTCAGTCCGTCATAACTGCCCTCGTTAGTAAAAGTCGCTTGAATACCGGCTACAATTGATAACGTTTCTGAAAGAGTTTCTTCTAATTTGTTATTGTTTTGTGCTGTTTGATAATATGACATCACCCCAGCAACAACAACAGCCGACAAAATCAGTACCATGGAGGCTTCGATTAAAGATAAGCCACGTTGCCACTTTTTGTTTATTTTATTGCTTTTTTCTTGTGTTTTATAATTCATACTAGACATTTATTTTCCAAAGTAAATAATTTTAACAGTAATAGATATAAATCAATATATTTCATTTAATTATTTAACGAGCATTTTTTATTAACAATGTTGTTACATCCGTATTGATAGTAAAGCATAGCTCTCTAATTTTTTGTATGTGTATTGCTGCTATAATTTGTTTTACCCCCTCACTCATTTTATTTTCCATAGCATAGAATTGTTTCGTTTTATTCATCTCAATAGTAAATGCATCGTTATAAACTTGATATTTATTAACATCAATAGATTGCATAAGAAGCAAGTTACTACGACATGTTTTTATTACAGAAGTTAAAGTCTCATCTTTTTTTTGACTACTTATTGAACAGCTCGAAAGAGCAAAGATAGACAGAAACATGATTATCTTCTTTGGTTGCAACTTCATTATAGTAATCTATTGTTGATTGATTAAATTAAACGACAACTCACTTCATCACTCAGTGAAACATAACATAATCCTAAAATCGTTGGGGATAAAACGCATTACGAACTTATAAAAATGTTTTATAATTTATTTTAACCCTCCTTGATTAATTTCAATTTAAGTCATAATTAAGATAATTATCAATTTCAACTTGATTTTTATCAAGCAAGTAATCACTTAAATGAGGATTAATTTATTTATTCTCATCTTTCCCCATTTAACTTACAGGATATAATAAAAATCCGCATTCCAATTCTTTAATTCTAGCATTAATGCAAATTTAGGATTATATCTCTTATCAAAAATACCCGAGCTGTTTAATTTTCATTTTAATTTCGCATATCAGATTTTTACAATAGCTAATGAAGCATATATTATTTTTAAAATCATCAAGCCGAACCTCATGTTAGTTCATTAACATTTTACACAACACGTGACCCTTTAATGGCAAATTTTACACTAAGATAAAGTATCAATGATTTATATGCATTAGTTCTTCACATCGCAACATGGGGCTAATTGAAAATTTATTTACTTTACATGTTCAACTGATTGGGGTTCAGCTCCGTAAAATTCATTGTATTCCTCAGCCTCTGCCTATTTTCAACCTATCTTAACGTAAAACACATCCACTATTCTGCCACTCGGTGTTTTTAATCCATGACACTACGCGCCAGTGTTTATTATGTCATAATTTAACAACTTCACTTTACTCACTCGTTTCAAATCTTATCAGGCTGCTCTTTTTAACAGATGATAATCACGATGTAAAATAAACATCACCTCTGTTTATTTTATATTTCAAATTTCGCTACTGCGTGAACTTTATTAAAACCCATCGTATTGATAGATTATTTATTTTTTATGAGTAAGCCCTGACTCTCTCAAGAAATTTAGCCCTGATATTTAAGATAGGACTACATGATTTTTTATTACTTTTCCTTGAAATGATACGATTAATGCTAAAGTGGTTAATTATATTTACGTAAAAAGCTTTTTTATGCAATTTGAATATCACTGTTGTTTATTTTACATTTCAAATAGCTTTATCTACATTACCGACCCATAAATATAGATAAATAATCTGATTAAGGTTTATGCCTCAAGGAATTTAGTCGGTATTGATGTTTTATTGAAGCTATTTTAAATTCACTATTTCATCCATATTTTTTCAGATAAATTTCGATTTCACCCTCATCTCGCCTCACACGTCATGGCTTTAATTTGATGAATATTCCGGTATATAAAGTGTATCCGAGTCATGCCATAGCGAACATTGAATTATCTTTTCCTTGATGGATTTATTTTATGAGCCAGTGATAATAAATTGGTTTTTATCATTATTCTCTCGTTTTTATCCAGTGTAAACCTTTCTGCCTCAAATGCTTCTCCCCTGAGTTGCCCTAATGCGATTGCATTTATGGAGTGAAAATACCATTTTATTTTTAACAGATAAATGAGATAGCATTTATAATCTATTAATACTCATTATTTGTTTTCAACCTTATCCAAATTTTAAATTCTATCAATTCATCCGTTGCGCCGAAAACAAACCCATTACCCTCGATAGACAGAGGGTGGCTTCATCAAACAAGACCACGCTTACACACTCAATTCAGAATATTTATCTTTGTTTATGCAAGCATTCACTGTATTTTCTACTCAGGATAACTGCATTTATGCTCTAATTTTTATTAATAATTTCCAACTGGGATAGGGTACATTTATGTTTTATCTTTCACATAAAAATTGACTGGTCCAAATAGCACATCGACAAAATCTTCAATAGTTGACATATTGTGTAACCTAAGCCGTGCCGAACTCTCGCCCATAATACAGTATGGACATGATTATCAATCTCTAACTCATCTTTATCATCGTAATCTTCGTTTTATACTCGGGTTGTCCAAACCCTGTTTTTTAGCGCACAGATAACCTCTTAGCGCGTTTTTATTCCCTTTTTCACCTGCCATGCGACTCGGAAAGGCCTTTGCCAGCTGCACTGCTATCCCGTAAAATGGATGCTTTGTCCCTTTCCCCTTGGAGCTGTACTATGAATAACTCAGAACATTTATACCAACGAGCCAAAGCGCACATTCCAGGCGGAGTGAACTCGCCCGTGCGTGCTTTCAATGGTGTCGGAGGGACCCCATTATTTATTCAACGAGCTGAGGGGGCGATCATTTATGATGCAGATGAAAAAGGGTACATTGATTATGTCGGCTCGTGGGGTCCGATGATTTTGGGACATAATCATCCTGCTATTCGTCATGCTGTGATCGAAGCAGCCAGTCGAGGATTGAGTTTTGGTGCCCCGACAGAAAGTGAGTGCGAGATGGCAGAACTGATCAGCGCGTTGCTCCCCTCCATGGAAATGGTTCGCATGGTCAACTCAGGCACTGAAGCGACCATGAGTGCTATCCGTTTAGCCCGTGGCTTTACTGGACGAGACAAAATCATCAAATTTGAAGGCTGCTACCACGGCCATGCGGATTGTTTGTTAGTTAAAGCAGGATCAGGGGCGCTGACACTTGGTGAACCCAACTCACCCGGCGTACCCGCCGATTTTACTCGCCATACGCTGGTTTGTCAGTTTAATGACTTAGATTCAGTTGAACAGACCTTCAAACAATACCCAGAGCAAATTGCCGCAATTATTGTCGAGCCGGTGGCTGGAAATATGAACTGCGTCTTACCTGATGCTGAGTTTCTTCCCGGTCTACGTAGCCTTTGCGATAAGTTCGGTGCATTACTGATTATTGATGAGGTGATGACGGGCTTTCGCGTCGCGCTAGGTGGTGCGCAAAGCCATTATAAGGTAACACCTGATCTGACCTGCCTCGGCAAAGTGATCGGTGGTGGCATGCCTGTCGGCGCTTTTGGCGGTAAGCGCGAAATTATGCAGGCCTTGGCTCCAATCGGACCGGTCTATCAGGCTGGAACATTGTCAGGCAATCCTATTGCCATGGCAGCAGGACTCGCCTGCCTAAAGCAAATCACTCAAGCTGACGTTTATCAAACCTTGAGTCAACGCACAACGCAACTGGCTGAAGGTCTCCTCGCTGCCGCCCGTGCACAGGCGATCCCACTTGTGGTTAATCATGTGGGTGGCATGTTTGGATTGTTTTTCACTTCATTACCTCAAGTCACTCGTTATCAACACGTTTTGCAATGCGATACTGAACGCTTTAAACGCTTTTTCCATCTGATGCTAGGCCAAGGCATTTACCTCGCGCCCTCTGCCTTTGAAGCGGGATTTATGTCTCTTGCACATACATCACAAGATATCGAACAAACCCTTCAAGCGGCCTCAACGTGCTTTGCACAAATCTCGGCTGAATAGATCCGTTTATTGATTACTGATTGACAGAAATAGACTAAAAAAATACCGCCTATAAGGCGGTATTTTTCATTATATGTCATGGTATGGCAACAGGTTTTGTCATGCCATTATGAAGACTTTAAACGCGCTTGCCACCTGATGCTAGACCAAGGCATTGAACTCGCGCCCTCGGCCTTTGAAGCGAGATTGATGTCTCTTGCACATACGTCACAAGATATCGAACAAACCCTTCACGCGGCCTCAACGTGCTTTGCACAAATCTCAGCTGAATAGATCCGTTTCTTGATTGTTGATTGACAGAAATAGCCTAAAAAAATACCGCCAATATGGCGGTATTGTCATTTGAACGGCAACAGAAAGAGACTCAAGGGATTGTCGTCATAATAAACTAATCACTGCCAAATAGATCGCGAGTATAAACTTTCTCCTTGACATCCATCAACTCATCAACCAAACGATTGGCAATGATCACGTCACACTGTTGCTTGAGTTGGTGTAGATCATGCGTCACGACAGAATTGAAAAAATGTGACTCTTTTAAAACCGGTTCGTAGACCATCACTTCCACACCTTTGGCTTTCAGGCGTTTCATTATTCCCTGAACGGCGGAAGCCCTGTAATTATCCGATCCCGCCTTCATCACCAAACGATAAATACCAACGCGCGTGGGGCTACGTTTTAAAATACTGTCCGCGATAAAATCTTTACGTGTATGATTCGCATCGACAATCGCACTGACAATATTGTTAGGGACATTCTCATAATTGGCTCGCAATTGCTTGGTGTCTTTCGGTAAACAGTAACCGCCATAACCAAATGAAGGATTGTTGTAATGGTCACCAATCCTCGGATCGAGTCCGATCCCTTCAATAATTTGCCGACTATTTAAGCCATGATGCTCAGCATAACTGTCCAGTTCATTAAAGTAAGCAATACGCAATGCTAAATAGGTGTTAGCAAATAACTTGATCGCTTCCGCTTCGGTATCGTCAGTAAATAATAGCGGGATCGCTTGTTTAATCGCGCCCTCACATAGCAGTTTGGCGAACGTTTTACCCTGTTCAGATTGGCTACCAACCACAATACGAGAGGGGTGTAAGTTATCATACAGCGCCCGTCCCTCGCGTAAAAATTCGGGTGAAAAAATAATATTGTCAACACCCAATCGTTGTTTAAGCTGACGTGTAAAACCAACAGGAATGGTCGACTTGATCACTATGGTGGCAGAAGGATTGATCGCTAACACATCATTAATCACCGACTCGACACTGCGAGTGTTAAAGTAATTAGTTTGAGGATCATAGTCTGTGGGCGTTGCAACAATCACAAAGTGCGCACCTTGATAAGCCAAATACTTATCAGTCGTCGCCGTGAAATTGAGCTTTTTATGGGACAAATAGTCTTCGATTTCTTGATCAACAATTGGCGATTTCTTTTGATTAAGTAATGCGACTTTATCTTGATCAATATCCAATGCAATGACTTCATTATGTTGAGCCAACAATATCCCATTCGACAGACCCACATAACCTGTTCCTGCAATCGCAATTTTCATCATATTTATCTTTATCCCAAAATAGTCCTGGTGCGACTGAATCAACGTGACATCAACCATCCAGTGATAACCTGAGTTATCCCTTCCAGTGATACATGTCATGTACGCTAAGTATAATTAATCAGTACACGTCTAATCAGAAACAGTATACACCGTCCTTCATTGTTGTTGGATGAAAAGAGTGGCACGGTTTCTATTGAATGACCGCCATTTCCCTCATATGAACAACAGAATGGCGCTCTCCAAACTTAGCTTGCCATTTCAGGCAAGCGTGCGATGACGTGCTCAAGGGCTTGCTGCCAATCCGATGGCGGATAATATGCCTGAATTCGTTGTGAAGACATGACTGAATATGCCGGCCGTTTGGCAGGCGTTGGGTACTGTTCACTGCGGATCCCTTGTACCTTGGGCGGCGTAGATAAAAACGGTTGCTTGGCGGCACAGCAGAAAATCTGTTGTGCAAACTGTGCCCAACTGACTTCTTTATCACCACAATAATGATAAATTCCCCCCGGAGCCTGATTATCAATTAAAGCAAGGATCGCACTGGCCAAATCGCCAGCATAGGTCGGGCATCCTCGCTGATCATTCACCACATTCAACTCAGTACGTTGTGAAGCGAGACGTAGCATGGTTTTCACAAAATTCTGTCCATACTCACTGAATACCCAAGCAGTTCGAATGATTATCGCATCCGGTAACAGTGCCTGGACAAGCAGCTCGCCTGCCAATTTTGTCCGTCCATAAACCCCAATGGGATGAACAGGATCACACTCAAGATAAGGCGTTTTACCCGTCCCATCAAAAACGTAATCTGTTGAAATATGAATGAATTTCGCACCAACCTGTCTGGCATAACGGGCCAATAATGCCGGCCCATGGGCATTAACTGCAATCGCTTGCTCTGGCTCCGATTCCGCTTTATCCACCGCCGTATAAGCCGCCGCATTAATAATAATTTGAGGTTTAAACTCAGTCACTACGCTTTCGATGGCCGATTCACTGCGGATATCAAGCTGAGACGCAGTGGTGGCGCGCAGCTGTATCTCTGCGGGCATACGATCCTGCAAACAACGCCCCAGTTGACCATTGGCACCGATAAGCAGTATTTTCATTTTTCAGGTTCCTTATCAAAGGGATGATTGACTTTCTCGAACGGAAGGCTTGCGTTGTTCTGTTTTTTCTGTTGGCGGATAAACTGTTGCGCAACACGATTCACCACATGGTCAAGATAAAACGACTGCAAATTATTTGTGATGGGTGTGTGCCAATCTCGATCAATAATACGTTGCAGTTGTTGGCTTGCCGTCTCAAGTTGCAATGACATGATCTCCCCTTTACAGTGGGCTTTTTGCAATAAATCTTTTGCCACGCCAACCTCCGTGGTTAGAAGATAGTTATCAAAATACGCCGCCTCTAACAAGGCCAGCCCAAAACTTTCTGTGAAAGATGAAAATAAAAACACCTTCGCGATCTGATAGTAATGGTCACGCTCTGCTTTATTTTCAATATGCCCCATAAACTGAATTTTTTGTCGCAACTGCGGATGACGGATAAAAAAGTCATCCAAGAACGGCTGAAAACTTGGCTCAATCGAACCCAAAAAGATCATTGTCCACTGTTTTAAATCGACAGTTGCCAACAATTTTAATAAAAATTGACTGTTTTTTTCATCACTGCCAATCCGTGCCACATTTAACAACATGTTTTGTTTTGGCACTGACGGGGTTTCTCGCTGTATCGGTTCAATCCCATTGGCGATATACATGATCTGTTTAGCGCGCCTTTTAACCCACTGATTATCAGTAAGTAACTGATATGACTGAGTCGTTTCCACGGAAATCAAATCTAGGGCAGGTAACAGGTAAAACGTCACCACCTGTTTTAGCCACTGTTTTGGCGAACCTCTGCCAGCTCGGAACTGCCGTGCTTCATGCCATGACATGTCCCCTTTCAAGTAGACAAATCCCGACCGATTCTGTTTTTTATAATACGCGGCAAGCCATAAACTATACCAGCGTAAATGAAACAGCATGAGTAACCGGATAGCGCCCGCGTGTTGCTGTAGATACTGACGCTGGGCTTTCAATGCGTTTCTCGTATTAAATTCTGCCCCTGAGCGTAAATTAACAAAATAACACTGAGAATAAGAAGGAAAATCAATATCTTCGGGGTGATCATAGACGATTTCAAGTTTCAACTCAACTTGTTGACTCAGATGCCAAGCAAACAAAAAAACATCCTTAACCAAGTGTTGTCGAGTAAAACGTGGGAATAAAAGGCAAAGTTTATCCATCATCAAAAAACCTGTGAGTTAGGGATGTGGCCATTGTCTCTTTATCACTGGTGACAACGGCTGATCGTGCGATCTTACAATGCGCCAATCTGTGCTTGATTAAAAGGCTGTTTTGAGAAAACGGCAACTGGCTCACTGCCCAAGACATAACTGGACGAGGAGGTCTGCTGGCTGAGATCCCATCGCTCAAGTAATTGACCTTGGTTTAAGCGAAGACGCCGTTGCTGCTGTTTTTCACGACTATTTTGCCAGATCACCGTCGCATACGGATAGGCCGCCTTACCCGTGGTATCCTTCAATTGGTAGAATTCTACCCCATTGTCATCAATAGCATGGGTCACTAACGCGCGGTTTTTCATCGCATCAACCGCCATTGCATAGGCCAGTAACCGAGGCTTAGCTTGCCAACGCATGTCGAATAAGCCTTGGGTGTAACCTTCAGGATAAGTATAAGGCTCAACTAAACCGTCTCTGGCCATAAAATAATCAATGTGGGGCAGATTATTAATATAAAATCCTCGGGCAAATATTTTGATAATCGTATCTGGTGCCGAGCGGAAGAGCGCCTCATCAGTGATGTCCATTTGCTCACTGTCTATTAACGGCTTGACGATCTTGTTTTTCCGCAAGGTAGATTGCATAAAAGTCACTAACCCATCATCTTTCGGAAAGGTGAAATGATGCAATGAATAACTGTCACTGTACTTATCTATTCCTGCGGCGAAGGATTCATCAATAAATTCACGTCCCGTATGGGGTTTTTGGGGCGAATTATCTCGACTATACGTGCTTGAAAAGGCCATGGTTTGAATCGGAGAGTACTGTTTTATTAACGCCTCTTTTAATAACTTCATTTCATCGACATACATACCCGGTGTCGAATGTAACCACCAGTGATCGGACGCATCGACTTCATTGGCCAATTCAAGGTACTCCACCTGATAAGGCTTTAAATAGGTGATAATAAAATCAAGATAGCTTTTGAAATGATTGATATAGGCTGGGGCAATCGCTGAACGAATGCTTTGGGGGAAACGACTGTATTTTCTTGGCGGATAACCAATTAAAAAGGTAACCTTAAAATGATACTTTTTTATCTCTGCCAATTGGTAATTTAATTCACTTAACTGGGTAAAACCACCAGCGTTATCACCAATTCGATGCCAATCTGCTGCCCCGCTTTTAATACTATCTACACCAATTTTAGAAAGTAAGCCATAGGCACGATCCGTCGAACCGTTTAATACGCCATTATTTATAAACGGGTTATCCATGTTAACTACACCAAATTGATTGGTGTCTTGCTGACCAAACAATCCCTGATGTTGATTAATGCGTTTAATCACTTCATCACTGCTATACTGTGTCGTTTTTTCAAGATCGGTCAGGGTTTTATTATATCTTTCGGCTGTTCTATCCAAAAATTTCAAGGCGATGCCTATTGCAAAAACGGAAATTATAGAACACACCAATAATACGACTTTCTTTTTTGACATACATTACTCCACACACTTATAGGCAGCCATCGCTATTTATATCGCTTGTTTCATGCAGTATTTTGCATTTATTCATCACTTCTTGATTAATCTCATTGTCATCTGACCAAAATAATAAGTGAGATTTTGCCCCTTGATAGTACATGGGCGTCCAGATCGGGATGGTTGAAACCACAAGGACCACCGTACAGATAAACAGTTTTTTTAAACTGGTATTTAACCCTCTCCCCATCGAATGGATAAACTCATCAATTGAGTAAATAAAAACAGGAAAAAAATAGTAGCCGACTCTCACCAGTAAAGAACTGGTACGCGTTAGACTCAGCAAAAAAAGACTGCTATATGTTGAAAATCGCTGTTCTCCTGGCAGACGTAAGAAAAAAAAGTAGCCCATAAGAACAAGATAAACAAATAACATTTTCGAGTGAACAATAAAACTGATGATATTATTATCTACCTCAGTATAAAGCAGGCCATATGCGGCAAATTTACTGTGTAACACCTCAATCACGAGCAAAACATCTGGATGGGTCAATAAAAAAACAAACCCAAGATACAGGCAGGATGACAAAAGAAAAGACAAAATCATCTCTTTGTTATTCTTAGCGAGAATAACAAAGTAAAATAAAGAGAGTAATGCTGAAAGATGAAACAATGCTGCAACAAAAATCGTTAACAAGAATTTTTTTCGTTGTGAATAATAATAACGAGTAAATCCCCAAAAAACGATTGCTAAAGCTAATCCTTGTCTGATTTGCTCGGTAAACATAAAAAAGCCAAGAAAAGAAAAAATAGCAAAAAAAGCAAAAGAGGGATTTTTGAAAACCTTGCAAGCAGAATACAATAAATAATAGACTACGCTGTTCACAAGAAAACTATAAAAATTGAAGCTGACACCCAACCACAGGCATAATTTCATAATAAAAATAAAACCCGGATCATGGAAAAAGGCATCATGCCCAGCCCCTAAAGCCTGATAAGATTGATAGTAATTTAACCAGTCGTAGGCATAGCCATAAGTGAAGCTAAAATAACTACCAACAATCAGTGCAGATAAGGTAAATAACTGACGACTTTCAACCAGCGCACAAAGAAATAGAAAAAATGAGAATATAAAGAATATCAAGTCAAAACCCCTATTTTTCTGTTTTATCAATAATTACTTTGATATTCTACTCACTTACAAAAGGCTATATTTCATCAAAAAACCAGAGTGACTTCTCTGAGGTCATCATCCTATAAATAGGACATATCTCCCAAATGGGCCATAGCAGGATCTGATTCAAAGTACCGCAGAGAGTATCCCCTGCCATGAAAAATGCTTAACGGCATAATCATGTTCAATCAAACTCAGATCCTCAGGCAGTCCCTGATACCAATTGATGACACCTTGAATATCAATCGGACTTTCATCCGCCGGACAGTGATAAATAAAAGGTAAGTTCGCCTCAAACGCACTATCATGGTGGCTCATAAGAAAAGGTAACCCCATTAATGTATATTCTTTAGATTTAATCGAGCTATTGAAGTTATTACCACTCCGATGCCGTCCTAATGAATCAACAGCAATAACATTCCCCTGAATCAGAGATTGAATTTGCTGACTGTTTTTCGAACCAGTAAAGATAATTCGCGGTGAGTTTGCAGCAATCTTTTTCAAGCGACCCCACTCAGGCTCAGTATCACCAATAATGGTCAACGTGACCTCAGTGCTGCCTTGGTAGGCAAGGATGCCTTTAATCAGTCGATCATAACCATGCCAATAGGAAAGGTTGGCAATCGCCAATAACATAATTTTATTATTCTCTTTCTTTTGTGGTTTGATATACATCGCGGGATCCAGCGCAATACCATTGATAATATTTTTTACCGGCCGTTGATAGAGCGTCTTAACATCACTGCCAATACACAATAGGGTATCAATTTTTTTAGCCACTTTTTTCATCTGATTTTCAAATAAAAAATCCGAGACTTTGTCCCTAAAAGTCATGACTTCATTACGAAATGGCCAAGTGGGAATTTCCATAAAAATCGTTTCAGCTCCACGTTGGCGCAATATTGTCACTAACTTGGCGAAGGCCAATGAATACAATCCACCATGCGGTTTCCGAATATAAACCTTATCATAGCGGCTATGCAATAAGCGGCTGAGTTTATAAAAACACAAGTACCGATGAAATAGGGGGAATTCAGCGCGGCTGGAACCGGTTTCAATGACCAGTTGTCCTCCGACACCAAGATAGGTGAAATCAACCTGATAGCCCATCGCTCGTAAACTGTTGACTTGAGCACTGATTTTTTTCCACACGCCATTGGCAGGATCTTCGGAAATATGTGTCAAAAATAATAACTGCATCAGGCATTTTTCCTTTCAACAAAACGAACATACAAATATTTGCTCAGTGCAAAAGGCAAAGCTCGCCACTTGTAACGCAAAGCGACATTGAGATCATTACGGGCTGAATAGTATTTTGCTTGGTAACGGACTTTGCCACGGCAGTTATCCCAACCTCGACAATGCAATGCAGTCACAGAACGTATGATTCGACTACGATAATGAAAACGCCTTAGTCGCAATGAAAGCTCGATATCTTCTTTATACATAAAATAATTTTCGTCAAAACCAACCTGCCCTGTCACAGTTTTAGCACGAGCTAATGCTTGACCTTTCACGAGGAAAAATGCACCACAAATTGCCTCATAATGACAGTGACGGGGCGCGACTTCTTGAACTGGCAGACGAATATCCTGCCAACGCCCATAGAAATTACATTTGATACCTAATGAATCATAGACTGCTTTATTCTTTTTATGAGTGAAGTCATATCCGATCAGCGGTACGGAGAAAAAATGGTATTGTTCATACTCTTTGCTGGTGATGATGTGAATCAGCTTAGAATAGGCATCCGCTTCAATTCTCGCATCTGGATTTAAAAATAATACCGAATCAAATTCTGCACACTGCTTCAGTGCCAAATTATTTGCTTTAGCAAAACCGACATTACTGGTATAGATTATATTTGCATGCTGCTCAAAAGGTTGAAGGTACGCCGTATCTGATGAACCAGAATCCACAATAGTAACCTGACAAAGCGGGTGATTGAGCAGAGGCTCCACACACCAACTGAGGTAGTTAGCACTATTATGGGTGACTATCACTACCAGATTTTTCTTACTCATTTTTCATTCCTGGTTCAATAATTCATAATAAATAGTTCATAGGCAATAGTTAAAAATGCTGAGTAAACAAAAAGAGTTGTGATTGGGTTGCTTTTTTTTATCCAATAGTAATAGGCGAGACACAGCATAGCCTCTGTGATCACGAAATAACCGAGGCACGCCTCCAAAGGATGGTGTAAAACCTTAAGATAATAAGCTGCTAATAGTAATATTAAATAAATAATAATACCAAACAGATTAGTCTTAATAATGCAAGCTTGGCCGCCATTAATTGAAATAAAATTAGACAGCGATCCATAAATAAAAGTGATAAAGATAATAGGTGAAGCATAGAGTAATAAATGTGGTAGCTGATGGTATTTGCTAATACCAAAAATATTGACGACCCATGGAAAACACAGAGGCAAAAGAATCGACACCACTAAAGCAGGAAGAGAAAATAAAGTAAAAAACCGCTTATCGAAATTAAAATTTTTATGCTCTTTAAATCTAGGTATGACAGAAGATATCAGAGAGGTCTGAATAAAATACAGTGGTGTGATAAATTTAAATACGGCGAGATACAATGCAACATCCGTGATTGAATAAAAGACGTTCAGGAATGTGATGCCAATTTTATTGTAAAGGGTGTTAACCAAAAACACACCAAAAAAAGGTAAAGTCGATGTGTTGATCCCTCGACTCTTCTCAACATCAATCAGTTGACCAATCGTTTTCTGTCTGAAGAAAAAAAGCAACGCCACTAAAGCATTCCAGGCCAAGACGAAGAGGATCATCTGGTAAACACTCAACGTGAGAATGTTTATCGACACCACAATACCGACAAAAAGAATGACGGCATAACTGATATCACGATAAATTATCCTTTTACGATAACCATTGACCAAATCCTCAACCCAATAAGGCAGGATTAAGGATGCAATCGTCATCGAGATGGACATGGGGAGAATGATCGTCATCGGGATTTTAAATAGCAATCCAATCAATAATGTACTGACAATGCACCAGAAACTGCCAAACAACAATTGATAGGGTAATAAGATTTCGGTCCCAGTCCCCGTTTTTAATTCTCTAGCATAAAAGTTCCTGAAAGTGCCTGTGACAATCATGTTACACATGGCCAGCGCTTCAAACGACAAAGAGTACACACCATATTGCTGGATGGTTAATTTTCTCATCAAATATATCTGAGTTAGAAAGCTGAATAATTGTGCGATGATGGAACTACTCAGAAAGGAAAGAGCGGCAGTGATAATTCGCTTATCCATGATTAAGCCTATTTATTACAACGGGGATGCCTGCCAGTATAAAAAACTTGAACAAGCAATATTAAGGCTTTCATATCACCACGGCATAAGGATTTAACCAATAGGCGAAAGAAAGTCTCGATTTTTGATTTTTCTTTTTCTGGATAGAATTTCACTGTTAATATTCTATCAATCATTCTTTCCCTGAACCTAAAAGCAGTCAATTTGTTACTTTCCACTCTAGACAAAGAATGTGTTATTGTCCCTTTATTACTGATCGTGATAGGGATACCTAATTCTTTTAATCTGGCAATGTTTTTAAAAAAACAAGTGTCAATGCCATACAACGCAAAACGTGGATCAAACAGAGGAAGACCTTGACGATGAAATTTATTAATCAGCTGATGACTCAGCATCATTCCTGAACTGATCGACATCACAGATTCAGACTGGTTGAGATCACAGGCTTCACCTTGAATCACTATCCCATTCGCTTTGGGGTAATATTTATTACCATCACCAGCGATAATAGAAGGCAAAATCAGATCTTGTTTGCTTTTCGCTAAATAGAGTAACAAGTCGTTAATATCAAATTCTGAATCATCATCAAAAATGATATAGTTTTTATAGCCTTGAAAATCGTTAATCACCTCATTATAGACATGGCTTAACGGTTTATTTTCTAAAAACTCTTGAATAATAACTTTATCAAATTTTATTCTGATGAAATCCAATAAGGGATCCTGCCAATCTATCCCTTGAGGTCCATTATTAACAATCACAAGGCTATCCGTAGGGTCTGTTCTCGGCAAAAAACTTTGTAACGTTTTTGATTCGCTAAGTTTTTTATCATAAAGTATAACAATAAATAAATTGCCCTTTGCTGGCATGGCGACCTCTGTATTTATTGAATGGCAGAATGCCGAATACAATTAAGCTTGCTGATGATTTAACAATGCTTGCAGGGTGAGGCCAGCACTATCCTTATTTGATAATACGGGTTTCATCTTGATGGGCCACTCAATACCAATATCAGGATCATTCCAGATCAAACAGGCTTCATCACTAGGAGCATAATAATCGGTACATTTATAAACAAAATCGGCTTGTTCAGATAAGACGACAAAACCATGAGCCAGACCTGGCGGAATATAAAATTGCGTTTTGTTATGTTCAGATAACAAAATACCATGCCATTGTCCAAATGTTGCAGAATCAGGTCGGATATCGACCGCAACATCAAACACTTCACCGCGAATACAACTGACTAATTTACCCTGTGGTTGACGACGCTGGAAATGTAGGCCTCTTAATACACCTTGACTGGAGCGAGAATAGTTATCCTGGACAAAATTTACATCGCGGCCTAATGCAGCCTGATAACGTTTCAATTCGAAGGTTTCCATAAAGAAACCCCGCGAGTCACCATAAACTTTTGGTTGGATAATTTTAACACCCGCAATGTTTGTTTCTGTGATTTCCATTTTAATCATCCTCAACCAAACGTTTTAAGTAGCTGCTATAAGACGTCTTGTTCAGTAATTCAGCTTGAGCCAGTACCTGATTTTTGGTTAACCAACCTTTTTTATAGGCAATTTCTTCCAAACATGCGACTTTATATCCTTGCCTTTTTTCAATGGTGTGAATAAATTGTGAGGCTTCGAGTAAACTTTCATGCGTGCCGGTATCAAGCCAAGCAAAACCACGGCCCAATTTTTCTACATGTAAATGACCTTGTTCAAGGTATAACTGATTCAGTGCCGTGATCTCAAGTTCGCCCCGTGCAGAGGGTTTAATGGTTTTCGCCAACTCAACAACTTGGTTATCGTAGAAATACAATCCGGTTACCGCCCAGTTAGATTTGGGTTGGGCAGGTTTTTCCTCAAGCGAAATCGCTTGCTGTTGCTGATCAAACTCCACCACGCCAAAGCGTTCAGGATCCATCACTTGATAACCAAAGACCGTTGCGCCTTGACCACGCGTCATCACAGTTTCTAATTTACGACCAAAGCTTTCACCAAAAAAGATATTATCCCCCAGCACTAACGCACAACTGTCACCTGCCAAGAATGATTCACCCAGAATAAATGCTTGTGCCAAACCATCGGGACTCGGCTGGATCTGGTAACTCAGATGTATACCAAATTGACTCCCATTACCTAATAGACGTTGAAATCCCTCAATATCCTGTGGTGTCGAGATAATTAAAATGTCGCGGATCCCTGCCAACATCAGCACAGATATGGGATAATACACCATCGGTTTATCATAAATGGGCAGAAGCTGTTTAGAGACACCCTGAGTAATCGGATAAAGCCGCGTGCCAGAACCACCAGCCAGTACAATGCCTTTCATATTTAATCCTGTTATTATTAACCTTTCAGTCCTAGGCGATCGCCCACATAGGATCCATCTAACACCTGTTGCCACCAGTGTTGATGATTCAGGTACCATACCACGGTTTTACGAAGTCCGGTCTCGAAGGTTTCCTGTGGCACCCAGCCTAATTGCTGTTCAATTTTACTGGCATCAATAGCATAGCGGACATCATGACCCGGCCTGTCTTTGACTGAGGTGATCAAATCACTGTACTGGTTGATCCCTGCGGGTTTATTGGGCCTTAATTCCTCTAAGAGTTGGCAAAGGGTCTGAACGACCTCAATGTTTTTGCGTTCATTATGCCCGCCGATATTGTAGGTTTCTCCAACCTCTCCCCGACTCACGACTTGATACAAAGCTCTCGCATGATCTTCAACATATAACCAATCCCGGATCTGACCGCCGTCACCATAAATGGGTAACGGTTTGCCAGCAAGGGCATTAATAATCATCAGTGGGATCAATTTCTCTGGGAAATGATACGGGCCATAATTATTCGAACAATTGGTAATCAAGGTCGGTAGACCATAGGTTCTTAACCATGCCCTTACCAAGTGATCACTGGCTGCTTTTGACGCGGAATACGGGCTGCTTGGTGCATAGGGCGTATTTTCGGTAAACAGATCCGTGCTGCCATGTAAATCGCCATACACTTCATCGGTTGAGATATGATGAAAACGAAATCGCTGGCGCACTGCTTCTGGCTGTTTTTGCCAATATTGACGCGCCACCTCTAACAAGCAGTAGGTGCCAACGATGTTAGTTTGGATAAAATCAGCGGGGCCATCAATCGAACGATCCACGTGACTTTCTGCCGCGAGATGCATGACGGCATCAGGTTGGAATTGCTCAAACACCGTCTCAAGACCGAGACGATCGTTGATATCTAAATGGGCAAAATGGTAGCGTGGAGAATCAGTGACTGAAGTCAACGATTGTAAGTTTCCCGCATAGGTTAAGCAATCAACAACCATCACCTCATCGTCAGTATGATGGATGATATGACGTACAACGGCTGATCCAATAAAACCTGCTCCACCTGTAACGATAATTTTCATTATTGCTTTTTTTCCTAAATAAAAATGAGTGCCCACACGCCAATACTTCTGCTCGATTTTAATCTTGCCAGTAATGGCGATGCATACTGCATCGTTTGATCATCGCATCAGGTAGCGAACGGTACCATTGTCCCAATTTATACCCCAAGAATTTCATCGCATTATTTAGCATCGCTTGCGGTAGATAACCTAGGCCATGTTTAGCCAGATAGCGCAATTCTGATAATAAAAAACGCTTACCCTCACCCGTGGCCGCGCCAAATTGCTGTCTTATCCACGGATTGTTCGCGTGAAATACGCCGATGTCGAAATAACGACGAAATTCTTCACTGGCAGTGTAGTTATGTGAGTGCCTGACCTTTGCCTCAGGAACATAAGCCACTTCATACCCGGCAGCCACGGCCTTGGCAGTATAATACATGTCTTCACACAAAATGGTGTCGGAGGGAAATCCACCCAATTCTTTAAACACCGAGATCCGATAAGCTGAAAATGAATTGGACATAAAAACCGTTTTTAACCCCCGCTCCGCGACCGAGGCTATCCCTCCCTGCCACGCCTGTGAAGGGTAGTTAAAATGGCGTGCATGGGCAGCGATCGGATTGGCATCAAGATGAGGCAACTGTCTGCCATAAGCGCAGGCAACACGACTATCCGTAAATGCCGCTATCAATTCCTCCACAAATCCCGCTTCTGGGATCGCATCCTGCGTCAAAAAAACCACCACATCATACTGCGAATGTTGCATCTCGACGCATTGGTTTCGCGTACCACCATGATTAAATGCCTGACTACTGATGGTGAGAGTAGCAAACCCGGCCTGCTCTGCCACGGTTTGAGTCTCATCTTGACTCGACGAGTCAATAATCTGGACTCGAACGCCTTCCGGCACATAACGTTGAATGCTCGCAACCGTTTTTTTCCATAGCTGACCACCTTGATAAGTGGGAATAGCAATAAAATATTTCACGTGGTATTTTGCCTATTTCTGTGCTGAATCACTCGTTTAGTAAGCGCCATCTCTTCGCAACACAACCATGACGGTTTTTACCAAGATCGTGATATCATTCCACATCGACCAATTTTTCACATACCAACTGTCAAAATAGACTCGAGTATCGTAATCAACATCACTACGACCACTCACTTGCCACAATCCCGTCATACCGGGTTTGCTCATCAGATAGTAATTCGCTTGATCGTGATACCGGGGTAACTCTTCTAAAATAATTGGCCTTGGCCCCACCAAACTCATTTCACCTTTTAATACATTGAAAAGTTGTGGCAACTCATCAAAGCTGGTTCGACGTAGCATATGGCCAATTTTAGTAATACGTGGATCATCTTTTAGCTTGAAGGTGGTATTCCACTCTTCTCGCGCACAAGGATCATTGGCTAATAACTCAGTCAAGATTTGTTGTGAATTGATTGACATAGAACGAAATTTTAGACAGTTAAATGGCATACCATCCGATCCGATCCGCTCATGACCATAGATTGCCGGCCCACCATCAGCCCTCACTCTAAAAAACAGAAATAATAGCAGCGGCGATAAAAATAAAATGGCCAATGACGCTACAACAAGATCAAATATGCGTTTGATAAATCGGGAAAACCATTTGCCTAGGCCTTGATTCATTCTAAAAAACATCAGGTCTTTGCTGAATATAAAAGACATATCCGTGTTATCCAACGGCACCCCACGTAAGTCTGGGATCACAGAAACATAACTGTATCCCTGAAAGAGCAGTTCCCTTAACCAATTGTGACATATGGTATTTTGTTCATTTTCTACCGCCACTAAAAACTGTAATTGCTTATCCACTTGCGGAGATAACCAGTGAGTATCTTGGTAAATAACTGGGATCCCCTCAATCTGTTGTTGTTGATTCGTTTCATTAGGCTGGCCAATAAAGCAGATAATATTAAATCCTAGATATTTATCACAGGCCAATGCACGATAAGTTTCTATTGCATTCAACCCCGTACCAATAATGACAGCATCACGCAGCCAAAGGCCAAGTTGATTAAGTAATCCCTTATTCATTATTCTAAACAATGTTAATAATGGCAATAAAATTATCCATGTCGCTCCCAAAACGTGCCTTGGTAAGAACCAGTGAGTAAAGGCTATAATTGCAAACTCTAATATGGCAAAAATACTCAGTGTAGTAAGGATTTCTTTTAATTCAATCCAGAAATTTTTACGGTAACCGTAATGGCGCTGAAAAACACCAAACCAAGCAATACAACTTACAGCTAAAAATATATGTAGTTGCATCCAATCATTCATGGGCTGAATATTTCGCTGTATGATATGATCGGCATAAAATGCTTTTGCTAAGTAAAATGATAATATAAAACAAAGAAAATCAGAACTTATTAAAAAAATATTGGTGACAATATTTTTATTAATGCGTTTCATCGACCCTCCCCCATAGATTAAAAGCAGGGTAAGTAATAAAATCAATATTTATCGACTCAGGAAATAACTAGCTATAATAAGTATTTTTTTTAAAATTACCTTAGGATTTATCTTTATAGTTATAGTCATAGGAATAGTAGCCATAGGTATAATACGTACTCGGTTTCCTTATTACCCCATTGAGAATATAGCCAGCTACGTTAACACCATTTTTCTCAAACCGCCGACGACTGATTTCAATTTCTTTGACACTATTTTGATTATAATGCGCAACCATGACGGTAACGCCACATTGTGATCCAATAATTCCCGCATCGGTAACAGCGAGTATTGGTGGGGTGTCCACCACAATAATGTCATAACGCGACTCTGCCCAGTTTAATAATTCGTTAAATCGTGCTCCAATTAATAACTCAGCAGGATTATCAGGATGAATACCACGAGAAATAAAATCAAACCCTGTACTCTGAATCGATTTAATCGACTGTTCTGGACTGCATTCACCTTTTAATAGTGACGATAACCCTTGGCTAAGGGGGCTAGAGAATAATTGATGGCAATAACCTTTCCTCATATCCGCATCTATAAATAATACGCGTTGCCCGCCCTTAGCCAAAATCATTGCCAAATTTGTACTGATGAAGGTCTTACCCGCAGCAGGACTGGCACTGGAGATCATCAATATTTTCCGTGGAGCGCTCTGCATTAAAAAATGCAGAGACGTTCTCAGGCTACGAATCGATTCAATCGCCAGATCCTCAGGATTATCCAGTGCTAACAGACTAAGATTTTTATTTTGTGTCGCTCGCCCTTTATGGTACCTCTGCCGTTTATCAAGCCAATCGGATAATGGCACACTGGCTAACACATTCAGATTTTGCTCTTCCAGTTGTTCTGGTGACTCAATGCCACGACGCAATATCATTAGCAATATCACAACAATGGCAGAGATCGCACCACCAGCGATCACACTGGCCAATACAATCATCATTTTACGCGGTTTAACTGCCCTATCATCAACAACGGCGGAATCGATTATCCTGACATAACCCGTGGTACTGTGTCTGGCAATGTCCAATTCTTGTTCACGACTGAGTAACTGCATGTAGACAGCCCGTAACGATTCAACATCACGACTGAGCTTTAATACCTGCTGTTGTGTATCAGGCATCGCGGCGACCACCTGATCCAATTTTCGCTTTTCTTGTTGTAGCGTCTGACGCTTCTCTACTAAGGTTCGGTAGGCGGGATGATCTTTGGTAAACAATTGAGAGATCTCTGCCTCACGGAACGTGAGCTGATTGAGTTGATTATCAACATTCACAATTTGCTCAAGCACGGAACGCGCTTGCATGGTAAGGTCAACGGAATTGCTTCTTTTACGGTAATCGCTTAATTGATCTTCCGCTTGATCGAGGGAGTTTCTAACTTCAGGCAGTTGTTGTTTAAGAAATTCTAGACTTTTGCTATCTCTGGCCGCTTGCCTTGCTATGTTTTGTTCAAGATAGTTATTACTGATCGCATCAAGCATCTCACGAGCAAGTTGAGGGTTACTGTTCAATAGGGTCAGACTAAGGATACCACTGTCTTTACCTTGCTCTGTCACATTCAACTGTTGTTGTAGCTGCTGGATCGCATCAATTCTCGCAATATAATTTATGGTAAATTGACTACCGGCTATGGCATCTATTTTTTTTATTTGTAGTGACAATCCGGGTGCTGACAAAAGTTGACCAACAGTACCCTCAAGCTCATATCCCCCCCCACTTAGGTGATAGTGATAAGGATCCTTAACCGTCAACAATAGCGAAGGCGGGGGATCGCCTTCTGACGAGGGCGCAATGTCGATCATCGAGGCCCGAATTTGACCCGGTTTTTTCCCCAACAGTCTTGATAAAATCCGGCCCACAACGGGCAGATAAGTCGGGCGAATTTGTGCTTGTAAAGTGAGATCATCAACCGTTTTACCCAAAACCATACGGGAACTCAGTAAACTGATTTCTGCCGCAGATTCTGGAACACTGCCAGGTATCATTTGGCTAATGTTGCTGAGTAAAGCATTTTCTTGTTTTTGTTCGATCTGCACCAACGCATTCGCTCGATATAAGGGCGTTGCCATCAGTAAATAGACAAACGCCGCCACCACGCAACTGCCTATAATTAAGCTTATCAGCTTACGCTTGTCCAGAATTTCAGCCAGAAGACGACCCAGATCAGGTTCTGAGTCTGTCCGCTGAGAAACCGGTTTGTTAGATTGTAACGACATCATTCTCCCTTATACACCCTCGCCAAGCTTTGGAACCCAAGTGGACGCCGCACGTGACATCAGCTGATAGACAGATTCAAACACAGCCAGACTTTGCCGATAAGGATCCACAATTTCTACAGCACCGAGCCAATGACCAAATAACAAGGTTTTGCCACTGATTTCTGGCGCGATCTGACTTATCACCTGCAAATGATGACGATCCATCACTAAAATCAATTCATAGCCTTTGGCTAACTGACGGCTAAATTGTTGAGCTCGGTGTCCCGCCAGACTTAACCCATGTTGTTCAGCCACGGCACTGGCATGCTGTTCAGCCTCCTGTCCGATTAAGGCGGCAAGTCCGGCAGAATCAATTTTTTTATCGGGAAATGCGCGCCGTAGTAATCGTTCACCTGTCGGGGATCGGCAAATGTTGCCTGTGCATACAACCAGTATCGCATTAACCATATTAATCCCATTGTCTGATAAATCTGACGGTTTCTGTGGCATTATGTATCGTGTTGATCGTGGGTGTCAGATTCGAGATCACCCGATTCCAACGAACAATCGGTGCGGTAGTCACATAAACAATATCGTAAGGTTGTAATTGGAAGTCCGTGGCAAGCACCATCTGCGATGCGTCTTTAGCATTGAGCTGATAGATATTGGCAATACGCCCTGCTTTATCTTTCGGTATCTGCCGAATGACAAAGATACCCGATGCATCGGACGATTGCTGATTCACCCCACCAGAACTGCTCAGCGCTTCGGCCAAAGTCATGCCGTTTCGTTCAATTTTAAGGGTATTCTGTTTGCCCACTTCCCCCATCACAAAGATTTTCTGCATATCATTGCGTGGTACATACAGAATATCGCCGGGGTAAAGTAATCGATTTTGCATCAGATCGCCATGTTGCATCAGGGCCTGTAACGATATCGGTGTATCCGTGCCATTGTGCTGTAAAATAAGGTGCTGCCAATCCGCATTATCGCCAACCCCACCTGCATTATTTATCGCATCAACTACCGTCAGCGGAATATTGGTGATAGGTTGCTGGCCTGATTTAATCACTTCACCCGTGACATAGGCTCGCTGAGATCGGAAAGAAGCTATCGAGACGTCAACCTGGGGATTTTCAATATATTTCGTCAAACGGCGACTGATTTCCTGACGAATTTGCGGCAAGGTTTTACCTGCTACCTGAACATTACCAATATAAGGATAAAAAATGGTGCCATTACTGTTTACCCAGTTACCAGTATCACTGGCGCTGCGATACGTGCCCGCCGGTGTAGTCAATTCAGGATGTTCATAAACAGTAATCATTAACACATCACCAATACCAACATGGTACTGATAATTTTTTAACTGATTGTCCAAAGCGAGATTCGGTCTGGCTTTTATCCGGTTCGGTGTTAACTGATTCATTAACTCAGGTGTCATCCGATACACGTTCACCATGTTGTTCCATGACGACGTTGACTCTTGCTGTTCTGCCGAATGCTTCGCGACGATTTCTAATCCTTGGCCGGGCATGACCGTACAGCCACTAATTAAACTGGTCAATGCTGCTATGGCAGAAAATTTTAAAATATTTTTTTTCATCAATTTATTTTAAATTCTCGTGAATGAAGTGTGCATTCTGAGTCCATACGTGTAGATAAATCATTTACGCATCATGATTTCAATCACGGATAAAATAACCCGCAACCAAGTTCTTGCAAATGAATGGCTCTCTGTATTCACTGTCGCTTTTATACTCATGATGAATAAAAATATAATTTATTGACTCAGCCCTTATTTTAATTAGTGAAATAGACATTATGTTTATTTAACTATCGTTAACGTCATGGTTTCAGTTTTGTCTGCCTTATTTAGGCCAAGGCTACCGCCATTGGTATTGAATAACCAATTAACTATCATTAATAATGGAACGCTCTGGTAGTCTTTTATATTGGCAGATAAAAAGTGCAGCGGCTTTGGGAACAATCTGGTAAGCGAGGTAAATAATCTGATACTGTTATAGCTATGATGATCATTGCCAGATAACAGACTACAAAACTCCGTTTTGCCAGATATTGCATAGTCAACAACAACGATCAACAGAGATCCTATTGATGAAAATCAAGAAGGCCCACCTGCCCCAATTTATCTTATGCGATCACCTGCCCCAGGCCACCTTGGTCAGATACTGCAAATGCGTTATCAAAGTTAATGATAAAGATCGCATTCTCCGCTTGTCTTTCAGGATCCATGATTGATATCAAGGATAAATGGATAAGGTTTGGACCGCTTGGAAAATCAGGAAGGTCATGACAATACGATAAGAAGAGAGAAAAAGAAGTGAGTGGCTGGCCAAGTTATCGTTCTAGATCACAATGCACCTAGAACGATAACTCGTCGATTTATTTGCTACCAGGACGCAACGCAGGGAATAAGATCACGTCCCTGATAGTATGGCTGTCGGTGAATAACATGACCAGCCGATCAATCCCAATTCCCAATCCCGCGGTAGGTGGTAAACCATGCTCAAGTGCCGTGATGTAATCCTCATCGAAAAACATCGCTTCATCATCGCCAGCTTCTTTCGCATTCACTTGCTGCAAGAAACGCTCAGCCTGATCTTCCGCATCATTTAATTCAGAAAATCCATTGCCAATTTCTCGTCCACCAATGAAGAATTCAAAGCGATCGGTAATATCAGGATCGTGATCATTACGACGAGCCAGCGGCGAAACTTCCGCAGGATACTCAGTAATGAAGGTTGGTTGGATCAACTGACTCTCTGCAACTTCTTCAAAGATTTCAGTCACTATACGACCTAGACCCCAGTTTTTCTCAACCTTAATCCCCAATGATAAGGCTAACTGATGAGCTTGCTCAACCTGTTGTAACTGCTCAGCGGTGGTTTCAGGACGGTAATGCCGGATCGCCTCACGCATGGTCATTCGAACAAAAGGTTGACCAAAATCGAAGGTTTCCTCACCATACTTAACTTGTGTCTGTCCCAGCACCTTTTCAGCCAACGTCCGGAATAAGCTTTCTGTTAACTCAATCAGGTCATTATAATCCGCGTACGCCATGTACATTTCCATCATGGTAAATTCAGGATTATGACGTGGCGAAATGCCTTCATTGCGGAAATTACGATTGATTTCAAATACCCGCTCAAATCCTCCGACGACCAACCTTTTCAAGTAAAGTTCTGGCGCAATACGCAGATACATATCAATATCTAACGCATTATGATGGGTTATAAATGGACGTGCAGAAGCACCGCCAGGAATGACCTGCATCATTGGGGTTTCAACTTCCATAAACTCTCGCCCTACCATGAATTCACGGATTGTCGACATAATGCGTGAGCGGATCTGAAACGTGCGTCTGGCCTCTTGATTCGAGATCAAATCTAAGTAACGCTGACGATAACGCATCTCTTGGGAGGCTAAACCATGGAATTTATCAGGTAAAGGACGCAGTGCTTTTGTCAGTAACTGCAATTCGTGGCAATGCACCGACAATTCACCGGTACGGGTTTTAAATAATTTACCACGCGCACCAAGAATGTCGCCCAAATCCCATTTTTTAAACTGGTCGTTGTAATACCCCTCGACCAGATCATCACGAGACACGTAAATCTGGATCCGACCTGCACCATCTTGCAAGGTGGCAAATGAGGCTTTCCCCATAATCCGACGTGTCATCATCCGGCCCGCAATGGTCACCTCAATACCTAATTGTTCCAGTTCTTCTTGGGTTTTATCACCATACTGCTGATGCAGCTGCTCTGAGGTTTGTTCACGACGAAAATCATTCGGAAAAGGGTTACCCTGCTGACGTAACGCGGTCAGTTTTTCCCGACGGCTTTGTAATTCGTTATTTAATTCTTGTACTAAATCAACCGATTGAGGTTGTTGTTCTGACATAGCGGATTCCTTATAAGCCGGCTTTTAAGCTCGCTTCAATAAAACGGTCAAGATCACCGTCTAACACGGCCTGAGTGTTACGGTTTTCAACACCGGTGCGTAAGTCTTTGATTCTGGAGTCATCCAGCACATAGGAACGGATCTGACTGCCCCAGCCAATGTCAGATTTATTGTCTTCCAACGCCTGTTTTTCTGCATTTTTTTTCTGCATTTCTAGCTCATACAGTTTTGCTTTGAGCTGTTTCATCGCCTGATCTTTGTTTTTATGCTGAGAGCGATCGTTCTGGCACTGAGCCACAGTATTAGTTGGTAGGTGGGTGATACGTACCGCTGACTCAGTCCGGTTGACGTGCTGCCCCCCCGCGCCAGAAGCACGATAGACATCGATACGCAGATCGGCAGGATTAATTTCAATATCAATGTCATCCTCAACTTCAGGATAGACAAAAGCCGAGCTGAAGGAAGTATGGCGTCGGCCACCTGAATCAAACGGACTTTTACGAACCAGACGGTGGACCCCCGTTTCCGTCCTCAACCAGCCAAAGGCATAGTCGCCAGAAATCCGCACTGTCGCCGATTTGATCCCTGCGACATCACCATCCGATACTTCGATCACCTCGGTTTTAAAGCCTTTATCTTCAGCCCAGCGCAGATACATACGTAACAGCATGTTTGCCCAATCCTGCGCTTCTGTCCCGCCGGATCCCGCCTGCAGATCAATATAACAGTCGGCGCTATCATGCGCGCCCGAAAACATCCGGCGAAATTCTAGCTCGGACATTTTTTTTTCAAGATCTTCTAATTCTACGACCGCTTCATTGAAGGTTTCTTCGTCATCAGCCTCAACAGCCAATTCCAGCAGTCCCTGAACATCCTCCAACCCTTGCTCTAATTTATCAAAGGTCGTGACAATCACTTCTAAAGAGGCGCGTTCTTTGCCTAACGCCTGAGCTCGTTCAGGCTCATTCCAAACATCTGGTTGCTCAAGTTCCGCATTGACTTCTTCCAGACGTTCATTTTTCGCATCATAGTCAAAGATACCCCCGAAGCACTGCACTGCGCTCAGCGAGGTCCTGAATATGATTTTTGACCGGATTTATTTCAAACATGATGTTAATTCTTCATTGGACGATTAATGACTTGATTTAAGCCCGACAGTGTACCGCAAAGGACATAACCTGTGTATCCCTTAATCAAAGGAATTGTTGCAGGATCTGCATCGCGTTGCTGCAGTCGCAAGCTCACGGCCAAAGGTGCTCTATCATTAATTGCAAGGTTCGATGGCCACGGAATACATTGACATCTAGCCGATACGCCAAGGTGACTTCTTTAATCGAAGGATCAGGCCAAAGGCTATTATCAATGTTAAAAGCAATGCCATCTACCAGTACGGATCCTGGAATGGATTCAAGTAATAATTTAAGGTGGCGCCCAGCCAACAGTTTTTGTTGCAAAATACGAAACCGGCCATCAAATACCGGTTCGGGGAAGGCTTGCCCCCAAGGTCCGCTTGCACGCAGCATTGTGGCTGTATCCAATGTCATTTCTTGTGGACTCAGTTCACCATCAGACCAAATGACCCCTTGTTTATTTTCATCAGTCAGAAAACTGGCGACAACTTCATCAAAACAGCGACTGAAGGTTTGGAAAGCCTCTTCTGGTAAGGTCAGTCCCGCCGCCATAGCATGCCCACCGAACTTATCAATCAAGTTTGGATACAATACATGAATACGTTCCAGCACATCTCTTAAATGCACACCGGCAATCGAACGCCCTGATCCCTTTAATAATCCTCCCCCTGCTGGCGCAAAGGCAATAATCGGTCGATTAAAGCGTTCTTTTAACCGGGAGGCCAGAATACCGACAACGCCTTGATGCCAATCCGGATGATAGAATGCCATGCCTGACGGCGAGTCCGCCGAGTCTGGGATAAGCTCACGACAGATGACCAAGGCTTCTTGCTGCATGGTCTGCTCAATCTCTTTACGTGTCTGATTCAGGGCATCCAATTCATTGGCAAGGATCCGCGCTTGTCCCATGTCAGTGCTGAGCAATAATGCCACGCCATGTGACATGTCATCCAATCGCCCAGCTGCATTCAACCTTGGACCAAGGGCAAAACCTAAATCACTGGCCACCAAATCCGCTGCTGGCCGATTGGCGATTTCCAATAAGGCTTTGATCCCTGCACGGCATTGACCAGCCCGGATCCGCGCCAACCCCTGAGCAACTAAGATGCGATTATTGCTGTCCAGTGGCACGACATCGGCCACCGTGCCCAAGGCAACCAGATCCAATAGCTCAGCCAAATTGGGTTCCGGTCGTTCAACAAAGGCGTGAGCTTGGCGTAAAGCGGCTCTTAACGCCAACATTAAATAAAAGGCCACCCCAACACCTGCTAAGGATTTTGATGCAAACTGGCATTCAGGCAAATTAGGATTAACAATAGCAGCAGCGGCTGGCAGACGGTTAGCGGGTAAATGGTGATCGGTAATGATCACCTCAATGCCTGCCGCATTTGCCACCTCAACGCCTTGGATTGAGGAGATGCCATTATCCACCGTCAGAATAAGCTCTGCCCCTTCTGCCAGTGCAAGTGAAACAACGTCAGGGCTGAGACCATAGCCTTGCTCAAAACGATTAGGAATAATATAACTGAGGTTATTGGCTCCCATCGATCGTAGGGCTATCAGACACAACGCAGTGCTAGTCGCGCCATCGGCATCAAAGTCACCCACAATGACGATTTTACGTTGTGACTGCAAAGCGGTTTGCAAAACCTGTACGGCTTGTTCAATGCCAGAAAGGGATTGCCAAGGCAGCAGTTTAGCAAGTCCCTTATCCAATTGTTCGGTGCAGGTCACACCGCGGGCGTGATAGAGCCGTTGCAACAATGGTGACAGTCCGTCGCCAAGTTGCCCCTTGCTTGCCGATTGCCGACGACGTAATTCAATAGACATCAAAACCACATCCTGGGTTTACTTACCTTGTCGTTTATCCAGGAACTGTTTCAGCTCATTGGGCCCTTGATAACCCGGAATCAGTGTACCATCATCCAATATTATCGCTGGCGTCCCCTGAATACCAAATAACAGACCTAACTGATAGTGTTGCCCAATCTCGATTGAACAATTTTTTTCTGGGGGTGTTTTTCCTTTCATCGCCGCATCAAGTGCGCTTTTCTTGTCCTCGGCACACCAGACTGACTCCATTTGCCGGGCCACTTTACCGGTCAGTCCCTCACGAGGGAAAGCCAAATAACGAACAGTGATGCCTAACGCATTATAGTCAGCGATTTGCTGATGTAATTTATGGCAATAGCCGCAAGTGATATCAGTAAACACTGTCACCACATATTGCTGCTTAGGTGCCTTGTAGACCACCATCTGATCACTGAATTGCTGTAATTTTTCCGCCAGCATTTTGAATGTTAAATTGGCAGGCGATTGTGTACTGATATCATATAGCGGCCCTTCGATCATATGACGGCCATCCTTAGTGACATACAGTACCATGTTATCTGTGATGACCGTTTTAATCTCCGGCAAGGGTGACGCTTGGATTTCCTTCACATTTATACCCAGTTTCCCTAGGCTTTGCCGAATAGCGGTATCATTGGCTTGCGATTGACAAGTGCAGATCGCGAGACAAAGTGAAAATAATCCGAATATTTTTTTCATCATGTAAATAATCCTGTGACACCCTAGCCCAGTCAGGCTCGTGGATGATGTTGCTGGTGTAATTGGCGCAGTCGCTCATTAGCAACATGCGTGTAAATTTGTGTGGTTGATAGATTACTGTGTCCCAGTAACATTTGTACCACTCTTAAATCTGCTCCATGGTTAAGCAAATGCGTTGCAAACGCATGGCGAAGCACATGGGGGGACAATCTCTCACTTTCAATATCGGCTTGTGAGGCATAATGTTTGATCCTATGCCAGAATGTCTGTCGAGTCATTCGCTGCCCCCGTTTACTGGGGAATAAAACATCAATCGTCACCCCATTCAATAACCAAGGCCGCCCATATTGAAGATAATGTTCAATCCAATAACGCGCCTCTTCCCCTAAAGGGACTAAACGCTCTTTGTTACCTTTGCCAATGATTCTCACCACACCTTGTCGCAGACTGATGTCTGTCAGGTTTAATGAGACCAGCTCAGAGACCCTGAGACCTGTTGCATAAAGTACTTCCAACATGGCCTTATCTCTTAATTGCAACGGATCCTGCTGATCAGGCGCATTTAACAATCGCTCGACTTGCGATTCGTTGAGATCTTTCGGCAAGCGCTGTCCCAATCTGGGGGATGACAATAGCGCACTGGGATCATCTTCACGCAAATTTTCTCGGTAGAGATATTGAAATAATCGCCGCATCGCACTGAGCAAACGAGCCGAGCTGCTATTTTTATAGCCACCTTGTAATCTTTCAGCCAAGAAGGATTGTAACCCGTCAACCGTAACAGTTAAAAACAAATTTTCTCTGCTATCTAACCAATCGCTCAACTGCAACAAATCTCGTCGATATGAATCCAGTGTATTTTGCGCAAGGTTACACTCAACCCAGATCGTATCAAGAAACTGATCAATAAGCTGTCGATTTTTGTCAACAGACATAGATAAATCACTCCTGTCTCGCCACCTGTGGACTGGACTTATTAGAAAAAAAGCACAACCTGTTCGCACTATTATGCCTTAAAATCTCGGCTCGGGTTGAGTTTCTGTTAGAATGCTCCACTTCATTGTATTCGAGAGCCGATTTTACTATGACAATTGGTCTTTTCTATGGTTCAAGTACCTGCTATACCGAAATGGCAGCAGAAAAAATTCGCGATTACCTCGGCGATGATATCGTCACTCTACATAATCTTAACTCGACGCCCGTCGCCCGTATGCAAAAGTATCCAATCCTTATCATGGGTATCCCGACTTGGGATTTTGGTGAACTGCAAGAAGACTGGGAAGCGGCATGGTCATCACTCGCTGAACTTGATCTAAAAGGAAAAATTGTTGCCCTCTATGGGCTTGGCGATCAAGAAGAATACGGCGAATGGTTTCTCGATGCGCTAGGTATGCTGCATGACCTTTTGGCAGTAAAGGGCGTTGAGTTTGTAGGCGATTGGCCTGCCAGCGGTTACCAATTTACCAGTACGAAAGCCCTGAACAAAGACGGGGATAAATTTGTCGGTTTAGCGCTCGATGATATCACCCAGTTTGAACAAACCGATCGACGGATTGCTGACTGGTGTGATCAAATCCTGACTGAAATGGCGCTGCTCACACAACGTGAATAATCACCGGTTAATTAGCCTGTGACTCACTCGCCATCGGTTCCACTTCCTGTTTTTCTTTTTCCTTCAACGGGAAAAGGATAACGGATCTCATTGATGGCTGAGATCGTTTCTAAGACGAAATGCACAATGTAACCGGTTATCCTTCCTACAGGCTATGGTGACGGTTTAAACTGCATAAACTGCATAAACTGCATAAACTGCATAAACTGCATAAACTGTCTAACGCCTTTGGGGTACGATGAAAGGTGAACAGCCCGCAAGGTGCGGCAAAAGCCTTGGCTGCCGTATGGTCTGGATCTCTCGATCGACGCAGATAAAAAACGATCGCCACGACCTTCTGCAACTCTGTCAGTTGATCAGTCTCCCGCGACTCACTGCCAATGCCGTTCTCGGCAAGTTAACCAGTACATGCGTAACCACCGCCAATCCGCTTCACTCATGCTATCTCGCAGTAACCAAAAACTGACTTGCTGCTTGGTATTGACTAACGTCAGATGGACGGCAAAAGGGAGCCAGCCTGCTTGTCCTTTAAGTTGCCAACATTGTCCTTGCCATAACCACTGCGCTTGATCATTGATTTTAATGATCCCCAGTAACTGAGATTGCCAACGGCGCAACGCCAGTTGTAATTCCGTCAGAGCGAATACGACCAAGATCAGTCGCGAAAAAAAGGCAAGCGCTGACCATGGTGGTAACAATACCAATAAAATTAACAGTAACTGGGTGCATCGCAACCAGTGACGCGCCATGCTTGAAACCTTTAACTCAGTCTGCCACAGGACCGCGGGCATGATTACGTGCTCGGATCAGCGCCACCATATCATTTAATTCAGGATCCACGGGATGACCATAGCCCATCAGCCAATTAAAGAGATCAGGATCATCGGCTTTAAGTAAGGCGATAAAACCACGTTGTTGTTGTACTGTCAGGCTGCGATATTCATATTTAAAAAAAGGTTTCAACGCGATATCCAGTTCTAGCATCCCTCTACGACATGCCCACTGGATCCGTGAATAGTCATCAATATTGATATTAGAAAGTTGAGTTGGCACGCGAGCCTTATCCTTTTAGTAAACTGAATCAGAGGTAAAGTCTACCCTAGCTTTGCTAAAAACGGCAGTGTCAATCATCAGCTAAGCGTGTCTTATCGCATTTTTCTCCTATTGGCCCATGCAGTTGAGCATCCTCCTGTCACGCATCACGCTTTGCCCCTTTCAACCGGTGGCACTTTGAGGAATAATAGCAGTTCACACCGCCGTCACAGACTGAGCGCAAGTTTATTATTTCCGTCTCAATCTTTGTTTATCAACATAAAAGGATCGTGCCATGTCGCAGCCTCTTGATAATAGAAACCCAATTAAGCCTTCTGGCGATCTGACTTTCAGTTTATGTTTATTGCAAGATTGGGCTCTCACTCGTGTCAATGGACCTGACAGTCACCGCTATCTACAAGGGCAATTAACCCAAGATATCGACGCCCTGAGTCCAGCACAACATACACTCGCCGGTCACTGTGATGCTAAAGGGAAATTGTGGAGCCCCTTACGCCTATTTCGCCAACATGATGGCTTCGCCTATTTGCTGCGACGAGAGGTGCAGCAGCAACAGATGGCAGAATTAAAAAAATATGCGGTGTTTTCCCGCTTGACCATCGAGGCAGATACCGATCATGTTTTATTGGCCGCAGCTGGAAAATTAGCCCGAGAGGCATTACGTTCTTTTTTTAGCCAATTGCCTGATGCCACCCAAGCCTGTATTCATAGCGAAAATGCAACACTCTTATGGCTTAATCATCCCATCGAACGCTTTATTTTGATCGTATCACCCGCGCTGGCTGAAACCCTACTCACTGAATTGGCTGAGGCTCGAGTCAATGAAACTCAGTGGCTTGCACTGGAGATTGAAGCTGGTATCCCAGTGATTGATCTCGTTAATAGTGGGCAATTTATCCCCCAAGCCCTCAATTTACAGTACCTTGATGCCATCAACTTTAAAAAGGGCTGTTACGCTGGCCAAGAAATGGTTGCGCGAGCAAAATACCGTGGCGCGAACAAACGCGCACTGTTTTGGCTGTCCGCGTCAACAACGTTTGCAACCCTACCCGCTGCAGGCGAGGATCTGGAACTTAAACTGGGTGATAACTGGCGCCGCACTGGCACGGTACTGAGTGCCGTCAGCCTCGCACCCGATACACTGTGGGTTCAAGCGGTGCTCAGTCATGATCTGCCAGCAGATGCCCTGCTGCGTCCAACCGGTCAACCACAGGTTGAACTGCATCTCCGTCCCTTACCCTATGCACTGGACAGCCAGTCGCTGAATCAAGTTTAATGATTCAGCCTATATAAAAATAGATGGCGCAAAAATGACTGACTGCACCAGCCAGTACAAAACCGTGCCAAATGGCATGGTTAAACGGAATGCGCGGGTTGGCATAAAATATGACGCCCAACGAATAGATGATCCCCCCCAACACCAGTAACCAAACACAGGCGGGAGGAAGGCGAGTGGCCAACTGCCAAATCACCACTAAGGATAACCATCCCATCAGTAAATAGGTTATCAAGGATAAGGCGAGGAAACGATGCACAAAGTGAAGTTTGAATACAATCCCAAGCAACGCCAACGACCAAATCACGCCCATCAGGCTGTAAGCGAGCCTTGACTGCAATCCGATCATTAAAAAAGGGGTATAGGTGCCAGCAATAAGCAAATAAATGGCACAGTGATCCAGTTTTTTAAGCCTCAGCTTAATGGAAGCAGAGGCTACTCCGTGGTAGAGGGTCGAAGCTAGAAATAATAAAATCATACTGCCACCGTACAGAGCATAGCTGATAATCTCGCAGAGAGAACCTTGATGATCAATGGCTTTATTCAGCAGTAAGCCTGTGCCGAGAATGGCAAAGACACAACCTAATCCATGGCTGACACTGTTGGCGATTTCTTCCGCTAATGGATAACGTGTTGCGGGTTGATGAGTCGTTGACACTTTTCGCCTCCCTTTTTACATTGGAAAAATAATCGCTGCGGTCATGCAGTGGCAGCCTTTTTTATTCAGTGTACAAGTGTAAGCTAAAAATGCAATTTGACTTGTTTTTTATTACGTCATGTTTGAGTCAGGGCTATTTATCAATCAAAACGACCAACAATAATTCATTCGTTTACAGTGATCGGACTGAGGATCTAAAGCAGATCCATAGGAACAACGCAACTTTTGCTACCATCCACACCCTTATGACAATTGCCCTGTTGGCGAGTATGCATTGCTGTAACCTCTCGAAAAACGTGATCTGTGCTACTCACCCTAACCGGCTCGAAGCTCCAATAGGGATACAACCATTTCACTTTGATGCTAGGACGTTAGGTCGACTTTATCAAGGTCATAAAAATCACGTCGTCATCCAATAGTGAACCACTTAATTTCAGTTTGACGCTGTTGAGTACGATCATGCGGGGGTTATTCAGGTGTTATCACCGCACACCTGAATGACGGATAAGAGAAATTCTATTATGTCGACATCGTTGTGTGAATGGCTGGAGAGATCATTTCTCGCAACATGATCGTGACCACCATTTGTCTTATGGATCGCTGTCGCAACGCGACTTTATCTCTCGATATGATAGCATTGGCTGTCTTTCAGAACTGAGACGATAATGGGTTTCATCCATTTACAATTTATCGGATTAGAAGTCGCAGCAATGCTACCCACTTATTGAATTAGCTAGTGGCTATGTTAAGGTGATCTTTTGGCCACAGTGTCTGTGGTTTGTCCTGCCTGCGATGCGAGGATGGGGGTTGTGCGCAACAGTAAGCGTACTTCAGGCCATTCACCTGATTTATCAGTCAGCCTTGCCATAAGACCTAACAGCGTGCCTTCATGTATCCCCCTCTCTAATCCAAGCAAGCGCCAATCACGCATTGATATGGCTATGAATGAAGGCACCTCGCGTGCCATGACGAGCAGCGAGATTAACGCGCACTCGTCTATCAGCATTGACCGTTGGTGATATTCAGTTTCCCGCACAAAGGCCCGCCAAGGGTAGGCGATGTCAGGATCTGTTGAGCATGAATAAAGTTGACACCTTGCTCTGCCATACGCTGTCGAGCCTGAATCAGAGAATCGTTAATATCAATCGCCCGACAGGCATCCTCAATGACCCAAACATCGAAACCGGCTTTACGACCATCAATGGCACTGTAGGCCACACAAAAATCCGTGGCCAGACCCACCATAAAAATAGAGCGGATCCCTCTAGCATGCAAACAAGCCGCCAATCCCGTGCTGGTTTGACCATCCGCTTCAAGAAAAGCAGAATAGCTATCAAGATGTTGATGCCAACCTTTGCGCAAGATAAGACTGGCCATCGGCAGCTGCAAATCTGGATGCAGTTCTGCTCCTCGCGTTCCCTGTATACAATGCGCTGGCCAAAGGCATTGTAGGCCATAGGGCATTTGGAACGTTTCAAAATTCTGTCTGTTGTCATGATTACTGGCAAAAGAGCAATGATCAGCCGGATGCCAATCTTGAGTTATGGCAACATGGTTGAAATGCGTGGCCAGCTGATTGATTAAAGGAACAATGGTGTCACCCTCAGCAACAGGCAATTCACCGCCCGGCATAAAACTATTTTGGACATCAATCACCAATAACAGGCTGTCAGCCGATTGGCAATGAGGTAACGCATCAGATTGTATCATATCGATCCTCCTAACCGGTCGTGTTCTCTTTGGTTCGCCTCACGCAGCGATGAACACGTTGATGTTAAAAAAGGGGATCTTTCATGGCATTTTCATCGACTCGCGCTAACCATGCTGGCATATCATCTCGCCCCTGAGCTTGCTTTATTAACTGCGGCTTGATCATAGGGAGTCTATCGATCCAGTTAAGACCAATATCTCTCACCCACTTTTTCAACGGATGCTGACCACTGAACACATCTTGTAATCCTCTCATGCAGGCAAGCAAGGTGACAGCTCTCAGTTTACGCGCGCGCTGATATCGACCTAAATACAACAACTGACCAAAATCTTTGCCTTCACGATGTAGCCGTCGAATTTCACCAATCAGTTCCGCCGCATCCATAAAACCAAGGTTCACCCCCTGCCCCGCGAGAGGGTGAATGGTATGAGCCGCATCCCCCACCAGCGCTAATCGATGAGCAATAAATTTATCGGCATAACGTGCCGTCAGAGGAAAGGTCATACGCTCACTGGCTAATTGACACAGCCCAAGTTGCAATTCACTTTCTACGCTTAGTTGCCGATTAAACAAGGTGCTGTCGATCCCTTTCATCCTTTCCGCTTGTGCCGGAGGGAGTGACCAGACAATCGAACAAAGGTGCGGCGAGAACATGGGTAATAGCGCCAAAATCCCATCACCATGAAATACTTGCCGCGCAACATGTTGGTGTGAGTGCTCTGTGTGAATATTAGCAACTAAGGCATGATGATGATAATCACGAAAATGCAGAGGAATTGTCGCTTGCTGGCGCAGCCAAGAGTGTGCTCCATCAGCTGCAACCATCAATTTGGCCGTCAGCATGGTACCATTATCCAAGGTGCAAAATGTTTCATTTTCACCAAACGCCACTTGTTGTAAGCGTGTTTCGGTCAATACCGTGATCATCGGGCTTTTTATTGCCTGCTGCCATAGTGCTGAACGGATGATCTGGTTTTCGACAATATAGCCAATTCCCTGTCCACCCATCGCGTGATCATCGAAACTAATACGAGCAAAACTGTCTTTTTCCCAAACGTCCATGGCATGATAACGGCAGTGCCGCTGTTCAATAATGTGACGCCAGACACCAAGATACTGCAAAAGACGCTGACTGGCCTGATTAATGGCACTGACCCTTACGGAGGGCTGACTGTCCGGCACAAAATCTGGCTGGGGAGCAGGCTCAATAATGGCTACACGTAATCCACTCTCCTGTAACCCACAGGCAACCGACAGACCGACCATACCACCGCCAGCGATTACAATGTCAAAACTTTGCATTATCGACTCTCTTTTAAACCGCTAAAAAACCCAAGGTGCGCTGCGCCAATTGTTGCCTGAAAAATGGCATACCGTCCATGACCAGCAGCCCCACATTACGTGCAAGACTGGTTGGCAAATACGAGTTAGAAAACACATTCACCAAGCCATCCGTAAGCGCAATACTTTGTTGCCTATCCGCTTCTCTTTGCTTCTGGTAACTATTCAGTACAGGGAAACTGCCTAGATCCTGCTGATGTTGATAAGCATGGCTCACCGCACCTGCCAAACACATCACATCTCGCATCCCTAAGTTAAATCCCTGTCCGGCAATAGGATGCAGGGTCTGGGCACTGTTGCCCGCAAGCACCAAACGATGACTGGTGATACGTTGCGCATAACTTAATTGCAAGGGATAACGCTCTCGCTTGCTGCATTGCAGAAATCGACCGAGTCGCCATCCAAAAGCGTGTTGTAAGTGGTACAAAAATTGTTCATCATTGCACTGCAATATTTTCTGTTGTTCCTGCTGGGACTGACACCAGACCAAGGACATTTTGTTTTCACGACTCGGCAACAAAGCCAGAGGCCCCTGTTCAGTAAACCGCTCGAAAGCCCGTCCACGATGGGGTTGTGCAGGGCGCACATTCGCTATCACCGCAGTTTGCTGGTAATCCACACTGTACCAAGAAAAACCACACTGCTCAGCCAGTGATGATTTACTGCCACTGGCAATCACCAGTAACTGACCGTGCAGCCAGTGACCATTATCAAGCTTGACTCGAATGGCATCCCGTTGCGGCTCAACCTGCTGAACCTGCTGCGGACAATACAGTGAGATTGATGGGCACTGTTGTAATTTGCTGTATAATCGTCGGCCCACGTCATACAACTCGACCACCTGCCCTAATGCAGGTAACCCATAATCTTGATGTTGCAATCGAGTCTGTCCGAAATGCCCCCTGTCACTGACGTGGATCTCAGTGATTGGCGTGGCCTTATCGGCAATCAAATCCCATAATTTCAATTGGGTTAATTGCTGGCAAGTTCCCGCAGCAAGTGCAATAGCGCGACCATCAAAGCCTGGATGTACTTTGCTATCCAAGGCTTGACCTTCAACGAGGCTGACAGGGACTTGACCCTGAGTCAGTTCAGTGATAGCCAATGCCAAGGTCATCCCTGTCATTCCCCCACCCGCAATAATAATACTCATCCCCGCATGACCTTATTGCTCACTTGCGTGTTTTAATATTATGGCTTCAATTTGATCGGCATCTTTCGGCACTGAAGCAGTCAGATTGTCATGCCCCGTTGCCGTGATCAGAATATCATCCTCAATTCTGACACCGATGCCACGATATTGGGCAGGCACATCGGCATCGCTCGCAATATAAAGTCCGGGTTCGACGGTGAGCACCATCCCAGGTTCCAAGGTTCGAGAACGATCAGTCCCATGGTAATCCCCAACGTCATGAACATCCAAACCGAGCCAGTGACTCAGGCCATGCATGTAAAAGGCAAGGTAGGCTTTATCCTCAATTAATTGGTCAACCTCACCTTGTAAAATCCCCAATTCCACTAACCCTTCAACCATGATGCGGATGACGGTTTGATTAATTTTATGGATAGTTTCACCCGGCTTAAATAGGTCAAGTGCCGCTTGCATTGCTCGCAATACTAATTGATAAATTTGCCGTTGTGGCGGGGTAAAACGTCCATTTACTGGCAAAGTTCGCGTGATATCACCGGCATAACCTTGATATTCACAGCCCGCATCAATTAACACCAAACTGCCATCTTGCAACCGTTGCTCATTTTCTGTGTAGTGAAGGATGCACGCATTTTCACCGCCTCCAACAATGGAATTATAAGCAGCAAAACGCGCACCATGCTGAGAAAATTCATGTAAGATTTCACCTTCTAATTGATACTCCCACATTCCAACACGTACTTGCTGCATCGCCCGAAGGTGACCTTTGGCACTGATGTGTGCCGCATGACGGATAAGGGCTATCTCCTGATCATCTTTGAATAATCTCATTTCATGCACGAGAGGACGCCAATCATGCAATGTTGTTGGTGCATGCAGATTTTGCCGGCTACCCGTATGTAACCTATGCAGCGCATCATGAACCTGTTTATCCGCCAGCTCATCGTCACCGAGGGCCAAATAAAGGTGTTGTAACCCGTTGAGCAACATCGGCAACTGTTGTTCAATCTGCTCATAGGAAAAGGCATGATCAACAGCGAGCTGCGCTAACGCCGCCTGCTGCCCTAAACGACGGCCTGACCAGATTTCAGCCTGCTTATCTTTGAATCGATTAAAAATAACTGACCGCGTTTGCCCACTTTCTGATTTCATCAATAACAGTAACGCTTGCGGCTCATTGAAACCGGTAAAATACCAAAAATCACTATTCTGGCGAAAGTGATACTCAGTATCGCGACTCCGTCGCTGTTCAGGTGCCGCAAAAAATAAGGCTGCACTCGCAGGAAGCATCTGAGCCAATAAGCGATGACGGCGTTGTACAAAATGACTCGTTGAGATCATAATTTCCATTCCTTCTGCTCACCTGAATAAGGGGGACATACTCTTAGATTTAATGTAAAACAGGACTCACTGATGCCGGCTGAGCGCGTGTCTGACGTCCAAATTGCTCGTAACAAATCAAAGCAGCGACTTTAACATATTCCAGCACTTCTTCCAGCGCCTGTTCCAGTTCTTGCTCGTTATCCTCTTCATCATAGCCTAACTGAGCAATAGTACGGAGATCATCAATGGCCTCACCCGCTTCTTCTGTCACTTTATCCAATTTAGGTTGAGTCACACCTAGCCCTAATAAAAAATGATTGACCCATCCACATAACGCCTCTGCTCGAATAAAGACAGAAACATTAGCGCCATCAGGTATTAGCAAGTGAAACGAAAATTCCTGTTGTTCTAAATCTGTTTTTGTTTGTTCATAGAGCTGTTGCAATGCCTGACTCAACTTCTGAGGTAACGCTTGCCCTTCATTAATGAGTTCATAGGTCAGTGTTCGCCAGCTACTATCCTGATCGCCCCCGCAAAGAATACCACTGATAAGTCCATGTAATTCAGCTGCGGTCATTCCTATGTGATGTTGCGTCAGCATATCGTCCAGTGTACGATAATGAGTCTGGTTCTTATTTAGCGACATAGTTACCTATTGTAAAGTAGCTTGAGAAGTTTACCGCTATGCTACACTGGCTGACCTCTGGTTTCCACAAAAGGGCTTGTAACTTCCATCATGGGTCGATATAGTGACAACAATTTCGTTAGTTAGATGCGGGCACTCAACTCATTCAGGAAGGTATAATGTCTGCGCAACCAGTGGATATTCAAATATTTGGTCGTTCACTTCGAGTGAACTGTCCGCCGGAGCAACAGGAAGCCCTGAATGCTGCGGCCAATGATCTCGATAAACGATTACAAGAACTGAAAGTGCGTACCCGCGTTTCTAATACAGAACAATTGGTGTTTATCGCGGCGCTTAATCTCTGCCACGAATTGGCTCAAGAAAAGGCCAAAACACGTGATTATGCTGAAAATATGGAACAGCGGATCCGAATATTGCAAGAGACGATAGAAAATGCGTTGGTTGATCAAGGACGCGTGACTTCTCTCCCTCATTCTGGATCGCAAAAAGAATAAAAGCGTGGCGAAAGTGGCCTCCGGTACACTTTCGTGACCTTCCCTGTTTCTCTGAGGTGTTTGTCAGCGGGCTAGTCCCCTGAGCCGATATTTATACCAAAAAGAATATGGCGCCTCATTCCCTGTGTGCATGCCCGGTCAGTCCGGGAAGCCTAATGGTTATGACGACATGTTCACCTTGAACCACGGGTTCAAGGGTTATAGCTCGCAACGGCATCTCGGAGACTCTTTTATCCCTTGCAGACCGGCATGGCCATGAGATCCTATGATAGCAGGCATTGCCTGCAATGACAGTCCAATGTGAACGTCAACGTCTGAGAAACCTCATGCGTCAGCGACGCCGTGCATTAAGTGGATCAGCACAGCAACGTGCCGCCAATCAATTAGTGCAACGTCTACTCAACTATCGACCTTTACAACAGGCTAATACGGTTGCAGTCTTTATCAGTCGAGAGGGGGAAATTGATACCACCCCCCTAATCAATGCGTTATGGCACCAAAATAAACAGGTTTATTTGCCACTGCTGCACCCTTTTTGTCCTGGCTATTTGTTATTCCAACACTATACGCCACGCACCCAATTAACCGCCGATCGATTAAATATCCTCACGCCAACACTGGACGTCAGAACAGTTATTCCCCTTGAGCAATTGGAGATGATGATGGTGCCATTAGTCGCCTTTGATAATCAAGGCCAACGCTTGGGAATGGGCGGGGGGTATTACGACAGAACGCTGGCACAACGATCGACCAAGACGATTCAAGTGATAGGTCTGGCTCACCGTTGCCAACACCTCCGTCATCTGCCTGCAGCAGACTGGGATATTCCCCTGCCAACCATTATTACACCCGATCAAATATGGTGCTGGCCTAAAAACAGTTCGACACCCCACTCACGTCTTCACGGTTGAATACACAAGCAACATAGCGAAACAAGATGATCCCCCGCTGATCGCAGTGTCACAAAAATCAGCGGGGAAACGTGGCTAACCATCGGCAAATTAATACAACAAACGTGCCCTGATGGTGCCAGGGATCTGCTTCATCAATTCCAATGCAGTTTCCGCTGACGACTGCGAGGCATCAATATCGATGACAACATAACCATAATAAGGGGAGGTTTGCAGATATTGCCCTATAATATTCATTCCTTGATCAGCAAAAATTTGGTTAATCGAGGTTAATACCCCAGGCCGATTTTCATGAATATGCAATAATCGGCTCGCACTGCTGTGCGGTACAGGTAATGAGACCTCTGGGAAATTGACCGCTGAAAGGGTTGAACCGTTATCCGAATATTTAATTAATTTATCGGCCACTTCCACGCCAATATTTTCCTGAGCTTCTTGGGTCGAACCGCCAATATGTGGAGTGAGTATCACATTATCAAATTCACAGAGTGGTGAAACAAAGGGATCACTGTTAGTGGCAGGTTCAGTTGGAAATACATCCAAGGCTGCACCGGAAAGGTGTTGATTTTTCAACGCGTGATATAACGCAGGAATATCAATGACAGTGCCTCTGGAGGCATTAATCAAAATTGCCCCGGGTTTAATCAGCTTCAGTTGTTCTTCACTGATCATATTTTGAGTTTGCGGCGTTTCCGGTACATGCAAACTGACCACATCACTCATATTCAAGAGTTCAGTCAAGGTCGCGACTTGGCTTGCATTACCCAAAGGTAATTTGGTATCAACATCATAAAATGAAACCTGCATCCCCAGACTTTCAGCTAAGACACCCAATTGCATCCCGATGTGACCATAACCGATGATCCCCAGTTTTTTGCCACGCGCCTCATAACATCCGTCAGCTTTTTTCTGCCAGATACCGCGGTGCGCTTGCGCGTTGGCTGCAGGGATCCCTCTCAATAACAGCAGGATTTCACCAATAACCAATTCCGCAACCGAACGTGTATTAGAGAAAGGGGCATTAAACACAGGGATGCCACGTCGGGCTGCCGCATCGAGATCCACTTGATTGGTGCCGATGCAAAAACAGCCAACCGCCACCAACTTTTGAGCATGTTCAAATATCTGTTCGGTCAGCTGTGTCCGCGAACGTATACCAATAAAATGCGCATCACGAATGGCCGCTTTCAATTGTTCACTATCTAGCGCACCTTTATGAATTTCAATATTGTCATAACCTGCCGCTTTCAGGCTCGCAATCGCAGAAGGATGAACACCTTCGACCAGAAGAAACTTTATTTTACTTTTTTCCAGAGAAACCTTTGCCATTACCTGCCCCTAAAAATTAGCTACCAAGGTGAATACACTGATTAAATCTGTAGAAAATTAACACATTGACTATTAAAAAAACCTTGTTGCACCTTTTCCATGTCAAACACAAGCTCTGACTGTGGTGATTGAATGGTACCCTAACTGAGCTGCGTGTCAGGCGATGTCCGAACAATGATACAGACACTCCGACTGTAACCTTGAGTCCTTAGGATAATCAATCATATTATTCATTTTAAAAAAATAGAAGGACGTGATAAAAAGAGAGGAGCAGACTGCCCATGGTAGACGTTTGATATATTACATTGTAAAACAGAAGGTTAATTACAAGAGTCACAAAGATCCCCTATCAAGCCATGGGCATGATAAGCGCATAACACACCAAGGACCACGCTCAAGGAAACAACTCCATTGAAGGAAACCACAGAAACACGCGCTCACGCAGTATTGAAGATAAACCAAGGCGCTCACGAAACGATCCCTATTGGATCATCAGGTTTCAACGACGGAGGTATTGCTGTCAGTCCCGTCCCCTTGCACTGGCGACTGTTGCCATGCATACCTACAGTCACAACATTACGTGATGGTCATTACCCCTTGGGCCGTACCAATTAATGCAATATCGGCTCGCCGAGCAGCAAATAATCCGACAGTAACCACGCCGGGTAAGGCGTTGATAGCAATTTCCAGTTTAGCAGGTTGGGTGATCTGTAATCCGTCAACATCGATAATGATATTCCCATTATCGGTTACCACATTTTCACGGTAGCGAGGCTGACCGCCAAGTTTAACCAGCTCACGGGTGACATAACTGCGCGCCATCGGGATCACTTCGACAGGTAATGGGAATCGCCCTAATGTCTTCACTTGCTTGCTGGCATCGACAATACAGATAAATGTCTCAGCCACTGCTGCCACGATTTTCTCACGGGTTAGCGCTGCCCCTCCGCCTTTGATCATCACTAGATTGGAATCGATTTCATCGGCACCATCAATATAGATGGCGAGCTTATCGATCTCATTGAGATCCAATACCGGAATACCGTAGTGCTGTAAACGACGGCTGGACACCTCAGAGCTGGAAACAGCACCAATAATTTCTGATTTGACGGTGGCCAACGCATCAATAAAATGTGCTGCCGTGCTGCCAGTACCAACGCCAACCACTGTGCCTGGCTGGATATATTTCAATGCAGCCCAGCCCACCGCTTTTTTCAGTTCATCTTGGTTCATTGTGCTTTCCCCCTCTCCCCGAAGTCAGCGCTTAGTATAAAACAATGATAAAATAAAAAGTGATTTTTAACGGCGTTACGGTTTTTTTTTGCAGTGTTATACACAAAAATGGTAAAAAAGTCTCTGTCTTGACGCAGCATGCTCCTCTCGAAATCAATCAGCAGTTCAACATGGAAAATTGGCAATGAAACGTCCCGATTATAGAAACCTTCAGGCACTGGATACCGTAATTCGGGAAAGAGGCTTTGAACGTGCGGCGCAGAAGCTGTGCATTACACAATCCGCCGTATCACAACGGGTCAAACAATTGGAAATTCAATTCGGTCAGCCACTTTTAGTCAGAACCACGCCCCCTCGACCAACAGCACAAGGGCAGAAATTACTGGCTCTGCTACAACAGGTCGCCATGTTGGAAGAGCAATGGCTAACCGATGAAAATGGCAGCAGCACCCCATTGCTGCTTTCTATTGCGATCAATGCGGATAGTCTAGCGACTTGGTTATTACCAGCATTAAAACATGTGCTGGATGTGTCACCGATTCGGCTCAATCTGCAAGTCGAAGATGAAACCCGTACCCAAGAGCGATTAAGGCGAGGCGAAGTCGTCGGCGCGATCAGTAATCAACCTCAAGCGTTACCTGGCTGCTTAGTCGATACACTCGGTGCATTGGACTATCTGTTTGTCGCAGCTCCTGAATTCGCAGCACGCTATTTCCCACAAGGCGTGACCCGTCCAGCGCTACTCAAAGCCCCTGCCGTCGCGTTTGATCATCTTGATGATATGCATCAAGCCTTTTTACAAGAGAATTTCGAACTCCCGCCAGGCAGTGTGCCTTGTCATATCGTGTATTCGTCGGAGGCCTTTGTCCAATTAGCAAAACAGGGCTCCGTTTGCTGCATGATCCCCCATCTGCAAATTGAAAAAGAGCTGCAAGAAGGCAGCTTGATTGATTTAACGCCGGGCCTTTGGCAACGCCGGGTTTTGTACTGGCACCGTTTTGCACCAGAAAGCCGCCTCATGCAACAGGTCACTGAAGCATTACTGGCTCATGGCCGGCAACAATTGCGACCGACGTAATTGTCCGTTCGGACGCAACCGGCGCACTACCACGATCAAGGCTGATGCGGTTTCAATCTGAAGGTGACGCTGACCTGATCGTCTAACTTAATTTTTTGTTGCCAACTTTTATCTTGGCTATTCTCGGCACCGCCCGCCATTCTTGCCAAAGAAACGACAGCATAAGCTGGGGTGCTATTGCTCTGATAATCAATGCTCCAAACAGATCCTAATTCAGCAGAAAACCCTTTCGCCAGACTTTTGGCTTGCTGAATCGCATCGGTTATCGCTAATTGACGCGCTTTCGCCTGAGCTTGTGCCATGTTGGATACGGCTGGCGTCACTGAGCGGATCTCATTCAATCCGGCCTTTAGTGCCTCATCCAGAAACAAATTAACCTCATCATTATTGTCAACCGTCACTTTCAGTTGTCGGGTTGCTTGATAGCCCTTCAGCTCTGCTGGCTTATTTTCTGTGTATTGATAACGCGGCTGAATACTCAAGTTAGCTGCATCAATTTGTTTATCGGTGACTTGGTGCTGATGAAGGAAAGTGAAATACCGATCGATCCGTTGATCCATCAGAGATTTTGCCTCACTGGCCTGTTTTGCCTCAACATGCACAATGATAGTCAAAATCAGTGTGTCAGGACGTTGCTCAACCACACCATGCCCTGTCACTGAGACGGAGGGAAAGCTTGGCTGCTCCTGAGCGAAGGCACTCAATGGCAAAGTGAATAGACTCGATAAAAGTAATAATGGTTTCGCATTGAACACGAGATTCTCCCTAAGTTAGTCATGGAATTTAAATTCGACGAGCGCATCCCATAACTTAACAGAGTGCGCGTTCATCTTCTAATTCAATAACAAATGAATGCCATCATTTATCAAGCGGGCAGCCAAAAACCACATCACAAAGGCCACAAGTAAGTTGATGACTTGTGCAGGACGCGGGCGACTTAACCAAGGAGCGAGTGCTTGAGCAAGGAATGCCAATAAATAAAACCAGATGATTGAGGCTGTCACGGTGCCAGCAATGAACGCCACTTTTTGTGAGTGATCCATCTGGCTACCTAAACTTCCCAAGACCACAAAGGTATCGAGCCACACGTGAGGGTTGATCCAAGTGACCGTCAGTAAACTCAATAATACCTGACTGCGGCTCATCAATTGACCGGTGAGTGTTGTTGTTGTCTGTACGCGTAGCGCCTGCCTGAATATTGTCAATCCATACCAAAGGAGAAAGGCCGCACCGCACCACGTGATAAGCTGTAACGCCAAAGGTGACTGCTGTAAAATGGCACTGCCTCCCAAAACGCCTGCCGAAATCAGCAACATATCACTCAAAACACAAAAACTGGCTGCCAGTATGGCATGTTGCCTCCTGATACCCAGTGTCAAGATCAGGGTATTTTGTGGACCAAGAGGTAGGATCAACGCGGCACCCAAGGCCACGCCTTGCAAGAAAGTATACATAGGATAAGCTTGTCGATCTGGCTGATAAAAAAGGACTTCAGTTTCCTGATTTTTTGAATGATGTAAAACAGAATTTACTTATGTCCTATTAGATTTTTTGATAACGAAGTTTCACAGCGAACTCGGGGGGGGGGGGGCAAAAGCGACTCGAAAGACCAAGCCTGTAGGATTCGGATTGCGGGTCAACCGCGATAGCACGAATGACCCGAAAACAGCTAGCTTTGAGTGGCACTGGTCTCTGATTTCACTAAATGCACATCCATTTGCGGGAAAGGGATTGCAATATTGTGCTTATCTAATGCTCTTTTATATTCGGCCATCAGATCCCAATAAACCTGTTGCAGGTCATTAATTGAACTCCAGCAGCGAACAATAAAGTTTAATGAAGAAGGCGCCATTTCATTTAGCGCAACCACGACGCCTTTATCCTTGATCACTCGCGGATCAGCTTCTGTGACTTCTCGTAAAATCTGCATCACCTGATCAATATCAGCCTCATAGGCAACACCAATAATGAATTCATTACGGCGCTGGGGCTCACGTGAATAGTTGATGATCTTACCTGCTATCACGGTACCATTAGGCACCACCACAATTTTCCCATCGGAGGTTCTCAGTGTGGTAGAGAATATCTGTACACTTAATACTGTACCGCTTGTTCCACCCAAATCAACAAACTCCCCCACACGCATAGGTCGGAAAGTCACCAGCAGAACGCCTGCGGCCAAATTAGATAACGCTCCTTTCAGCGATAAACCAACCGCCAAACCAACCGCACCTAATACGGCAATCACAGAGGCAGTTTGAACCCCCACTCGGTTTAATGCCGCAATTAACGTGAATGAAATAATACTGTAACGGACGAGGACCGTCAGAAAGTCTGCGACTGTCGGATCCAAATTACGAGTCAATAACAGTTTATTGAAGGTTTTTGAAACGATTTTTGCGATCATAAAGCCGACAAACAGGATCAATAATGCCGCGGCAATATTAACGACATAACCCAGTAATAGCGCCTGATTCCTAACTAGCCAGCTGCCAGCATTCTGTATTCCATCAACCACATTTAAATCTTGCATTGCTGTGTCCTGTCATTATTGAGTTTAACTAAAAAACAATATCATTGAGGTTATCCCCATAAAAGGGTAACTAAAAAAAGAGAAAATGCCAAATTATCCTGAAAATAGAGGTAAAAACCTGCTTTTAATCAGGTATAGACGACAAAAAGCCCTGCTTAGCAGGGCTTTTTATTATGTAACTCGGGGACAACGATTACAGACGATCGACCGCATTCAGTTCTTGAAATGCCTGTTCTAAACGGCTAACCATGGAAGATTGGGCAGCCCGTAACCAAGCGCGCGGGTCATAGTATTTTTTATTGGGGCTGTCTTCACCTTCAGGATTACCCAACTGGCTTTGTAAATACCCTTCACTCTTTTTGTAATAACTCAGAATACCATGCCAAGTTGCCCACTGAGTATCAGTATCAATATTCATCTTGACCACGCCATAACTGATCGACTCTTTGATTTCTTCAGCAGAAGAGCCGGATCCGCCATGGAACACAAAATCAAGGCTATTGTGTGGCAAACCGTGTTTTTCACTGACATAATCTTGCGAATTACGTAAAATCGCTGGCGTAAGTTGTACATTACCTGGCTTATACACACCGTGAACATTGCCGAATGAGGCCGCGATAGTAAAATTAGGGCTGATAGCACTGAGCTTTTGATACGCATAATCAACATCTTCAGGCTGGGTATACAGCGCTGAATTATCAAGATGCGAATTATCTACACCATCCTCTTCACCACCGGTACAACCCAGTTCGATTTCGAGGGTCATGCCCATTTTTGCCATACGAGCCAGATATTGGCCGCATATCTCAATGTTTTCTTCCAATGACTCCTCAGACAGATCTATCATATGGGAGGAAAATAATGGCTTACCAGTCCGTTTAAAGTGCTCTTCACCGGCATCCAGTAATCCATCAATCCATGGCAATAATTTTTTGGCACAATGATCCGTGTGCAAAATGACAGGCACACCATACTCTTTCGCCATCAAATGGACATGATGCGCCCCCGCAATCGCGCCCAAAATCGCAGCCGCTTGCGGCTTATCTGACTTAAAACCTTTGCCAGCAATAAAAGCGGCACCACCATTAGAGAATTGTACAATGACCGGTGCTTTCACTTTCGCCGCGGTTTCCAGAACAGCATTAATGGAATCGGTTCCAACACAATTTACTGCAGGTAATGCAAACTGGTTTTGCTTCGCAACTTTAAAGACTTTCTGTACATCCGCGCCAGTTAAGACACCGGGTTTGACGAAATCAAAAATCTTAGACATAGCCTGATCCTTAAAATTCAACGTGTCATTAGAGCCTCAGCCCTGTTCACTCAGTATAAGACTGACAATCATTGATGCATTGCCGGAGAGTTATTTTTTAGCTCGCTGCTCCAGTATGGCAACAGCAGGCAGTGTTTTGCCTTCGACAAATTCAAGAAAGGCCCCACCGCCAGTCGAGATATAAGAAATTTTGTCTTCAATACCGAATAAATCAATTGCCGCTAACGTGTCACCACCACCCGCCACTGAGAATGCCTCACTGTTAGCGATCGCATTGGCAATGATTTCGGTGCCTTTGCGGAAATTAGGGAATTCAAAGACCCCCACAGGGCCGTTCCACAGAATAGTTTTCGCTTCTTTCAATAGCTTCGCCATGGCCGCAGCCGTGTCATCACCAAAATCCATGATCTCTTCATTATCTTGGATCTGATCCACCTTTTTCACAGTCGCAGGCGCGGTCTCTGAAAACTCAGTCCCCACTCTTGAATCGACAGGTACTGGAATACCATGTTCATCACGCAACTGCTTCGCCGCAGCAACAAAATCAGGCTCATACAGGGATTTACCCACGTTGTTATCAATGGCAACAAAGGTATTGGCAATGCCCCCACCGACAATCACCGTATCAGCAATTTTGACCAAAGATTGCAGGACATCAAATTTCGTTGATACTTTCGAACCGCCAACCACCGCCACCATCGGTCTGGCCGGCTCACTCATGGCTTTCCCCAATGCCTCAAGCTCTGCTGACAATAAGGGGCCTGCACAAGCCACGTCCGCGTATTTAGCCACCCCATGAGTCGAAGCTTGAGCCCGATGCGCGGTACCAAAGGCATCCATGACAAAAACATCACAGAGCGCAGCATATTGACGAGCTAAGGTATCATCATCTTTTTTCTCGCCCCGATTAAAGCGCACGTTTTCTAGCACCATTAGCTGTCCAGCTTCAATCTCCACACCTTGCAGGTAGTCTTTCGCCAGAGACACTTGAGTTCCCTTCAGTTTTTCTTTCAGGTAGTTAACCACCGGTAATAACGAAAAAGCGGGATCATACTCTCCCTCAGTGGGGCGCCCCAGATGCGAAGTGACCATCACTTTAGCCCCTTGCTTAAGCGCCGCCTCAATCGTTGGCAATGACGCCCTGATCCGGGCATCGGAAGTGACTTTTCCGTCTTTTACCGGTACGTTGAGATCCGCACGGATCAGCACACGTTTACCTGTTAATTCCAGTTCGGTCATTTTAATTACAGACATGGTGGTTCCTCTTATTGACTCTCTGCAAGTATTGCCAATGTCGCTGGCGCTTGGGTTATTTAACAGTTGGCCATGGCGATTGCCGTGTCCAGCATCCGGTTAGCGAATCCCCATTCGTTATCACACCAGAGCAGTGTTTTCACAAGGTGTCCGCCACTGACCCGAGTTTGAGTCCCATCCACGATAGCACTGTGCGGATCATGATTAAAATCAACAGAGACTAAAGGTCGCTCGGTATAATCCACTATACCACGAAAAATACCCTGTGCCGCCTCCTGCAACAGACCATTAATGCGCTCTACCGATACCCGTTGCTGCAAACTGATGCTTAAATCAATGGCTGTCACATTGATCACCGGCACTCTGACTGCAATTGCTTCAAAGCGCTGGGCAAAGTGAGGGAAGAAGCGTGTAATACCGGCAGCCAGCTTAGTATCGACCGGAATAATCGATTGGCTGGCCGCGCGCGCGCGGCGTAAATCCGTGTGCCAAGAATCGACCACAGGCTGGTCATGCATGGCAGAATGAATGGTAGTGACCGTGCCAGAAATGATGCCAAATGCATTATCCAACAAGTGAATAATCGGGATAATACAATTGGTAGTACATGACGCATTCGACACCAGCCGATCCTCTACCTGCAACTGCTGGTGATTCACGCCATACACCACCGTCCGATCTAAGTCAGGATCGCCGGGATGGGAAAACAATACTTTACCTGCGCCCGCAGACAAATGAGCCAGGCCATCCATTCGGCTGCCATAAATCCCAGTACAATCAAGAACAATATCAATATCCAGCGCGTGCCAAGGCAATTGGCTAATCTGCTGGTGATGACATAATTGGATCGGATCTTGATTAATCCAGAGGGTATCTTGATGATGGCTGACTTGGGCATGAAATCGCCCATGACTGGTATCGTATTGCAGAAGATGAGCGATACCTTCGTTATCTGCCAGCTCATTAATCGCAACCAAATTGATTTGTTGTCTACGATCACTTTCATATAACGCCCGAGCCACTGCTCGTCCAATCCGACCAAAACCATTAATTGCAATATTTATCGCCATATTGGCATCAAAGACCCCGTTGCTGACATCAGTTAAAGTGGCACGATATGACGTTTCAGTCTTCTCCCTGTCCGAATTCTATGACTAAATCGAATCAGCATAATAAATTTGTGACATAGGTGATATTATCCCCTGTCTGACAACCTTTATTTTTTTAAGCAGATCACAAAATTCACTCTTTTACTGAAAAAGTCAGGGCCATTTCGCCGCCGCCGTCAATAATGATGCCGCCCCCCACCCAACTTCGCCGTTGAAGTGCAAGGCAAGCTGACGCCAGCCTTCGCTTCCCCTAGTATTAGATTAGACAGCATATTGCCGCTTATCTCACCCGCACCCCGATAAAAAAAAAGCATGACAATCCGTTGTCATGCTGTGCTGTTGTCTCACACTGATTACAGAATACGTTTCGTTTTAGCGACCACGTTATCCACAGTGAAACCAAATTCTTCAAACAGCAGTTCTGCCGGTGCAGATTCACCAAAACCGGTCATCCCGACGACGGCACCCTGCAATCCGGTATATTTATACCAGTAATCAGCAATCCCAGCCTCGATAGCAACACGCGCCGTTACCGTTGGTGGTAATACGGCATCACGCCATGCTTTGTCTTGCTTATCGAATACATCCGTCGATGGCATAGAAACAACACGCACCTTATGCCCTTCAGAGGTCAAACGTTTGGCCGCTTGCACCGCAAGATCAACTTCAGAGCCTGTCGCCAATAGGATCACCTCGGGTGTTCCCTCACAATCAATCAGGATATAACCACCGCGGCTGATGGCAGCCAGTTGTTCTGGCGTTCTATCCTGTTGCGCCAGATTTTGACGCGATAAGATCAGCGCAGTTGGGCCATCATGCCTTTCCAGAGCCAGTTTCCAAGCTACCGCGGTTTCAACTTGGTCAGCAGGACGCCATACGCTCATATTCGGTGTCAGACGTAAACTGGCAATTTGCTCAACAGGTTGGTGAGTTGGGCCATCTTCTCCCAAACCAATGGAATCATGGGTGTAGACCATAATCTGCCGGATTTTCATTAATGCAGCCATACGCACCGCGTTACGTGCATATTCAACAAACATCAGGAAGGTCGCTGTGTAAGGAATGAATCCGCCATGCAGCGCAATGCCATTCGCCACCGCCGTCATGCCAAACTCACGGACACCATAGTGAATGTAGTTACCCGATTGGTCTTCCTTAATGGATTTTGCTCCTGACCACAGGGTGAGATTACTCGGAGCCAAATCTGCGGATCCGCCTAAGTAATCCGGTAACAAAGCACCAAATGCCTCAATGGCATTTTGCGAGGCTTTGCGGGTGGCAATTTTTTGTGGATTTGCTTGCAAAGATTCAATGATTTTTTGCGATTCACTGGCCCAATTTACAGGTAACTCACCGGCCATCCGGCGAGTAAACTCGGCCGCTTGTTCAGGGAAGGCCTGTTGATAAGCTGCAAACTTGGTCTTCCACTGTTGTTCTTTCTCTGCGCCCGCCGCTTTCGCATCCCAAGCAGCATAAATATCAGCAGGGATTTCAAAGGGAGGAGAATTCCAACCTAACTGTTTCCGCGTCAACGCGATTTCATCATCACCCAAAGGTGCGCCATGGCAATCATGACTGCCCGCTTTGTTCGGTGAACCAAAACCAATAATGGTTTTGCACATAATCAAGGTTGGCCGTGTGCTGCTACGAGCCTGTTCTATCGCTTGGCGGATCGCCTCCGCATCATGTCCATCCACACCGCGAATAACATGCCAGCCATAAGACTCAAAACGTAAACCGGTATCATCAGTAAACCAGCCATCCGTTTCCCCATCGATAGAAATGCCATTGTCATCATAGAAGGCAATCAACTTACCAAGCTGTAAGGTACCAGCTAAAGCACAGGCTTCGTGTGACACCCCTTCCATCATACAACCATCACCTAAAAAGGCGTAGGTATAGTGATCAACAATGTCATGACCTGGGCGGTTGAATTGTCCCGCTAGCGTCCTTTCTGCAATAGCAAAACCCACCGCATTAGCAATCCCTTGACCCAGTGGGCCGGTTGTGGTTTCGATACCTGGCGCATAACCGTATTCAGGATGCCCAGGCGTTTTAGAATGCAGTTGACGAAAGTTTTTCAGCTCTTCAATAGGTAAGGCATAGCCCGTCAGGTGTAACAGGCTGTATAACAACATGGAACCATGTCCATTAGACAACACAAAACGGTCACGGTTAGCCCATGCCGGATTTTGTGGATTGTGATTAAGGAAGTCACGCCATAACACTTCAGCAATATCGGCCATTCCCATTGGTGCACCTGGGTGCCCGGATTTAGCCTGTTGAACGGCGTCCATACTTAGCGCGCGAATAGCATTAGCGAGTTGTTTTTCAGAAGGCATGTTTCACTCCACAGATGTTGCCCCAGTCAGCAGCACGAGGCACTGCTTATGAGGCGGTAGCATTTGATAACCAATGTACATGAAATCACAGGTAATTGTATATGGTGACAGGTGCAAAGAGTGCTTTTATCTGCTGTGCTTTTTAACTCTCAGTGCGCTTAATCAATGCGGATTTTTGAACGACTGTTGCCATTTTTATTATCAGGAGATTTACTTAAGCAACTGTTGTTATTAGGATAAATTCTGGCTTTTTTCGACTCACAGATTGGCAAGTTTTTACCCTGAGTGTGATCTTTGTTCAGTTATACTTGACGTCGTCCTTAGCTGCAACAGGCCGAGATAGATACAAGAGGCGCATCGCGCCATTCAGCAATCAATCATCAACGTTGGAACAGCAATCAAGCCACGCATTCTTCATCTAAGAACGCCCCCCTTGCCGTATTACGCGAATGAAGGGATTGCGACTTTGGCAGTCATGCGGTGACGGTTTAAACTTGAGGGGAACGGTTCAAGGCAGGATCGGCCCCAGCTCGCGACGAGACACGCGCTTAAGCTGGAGCAGATCCTGACGGGGGGCAAACAGGGAGCAAATCACCCCTCATTTGCCCTTTTTTATTGGCTTATTTGCCAAAAATACCCGATAGCAATGAGGAGAGATCCAATTTCCCTTCGCCACTAGCCTCTGGGTGGATCTGCCCTTTGGGTGACAATTTGTCGATAATTACCGGCAATAATTGCGCTAAAGTTCCGGATGCGCCAGAGATATCCGTGCCCAGTTTTTCAGCCAGAGACTCCAGATCCTGTTGGCTAAACGCCGATTGGATCGCTTCGTGACCAATCGCTTGGTTATCGCCATGACCAATCCAAGAAGACAGAATACTACCAAGTCCACCTTGATTGAATTTTTGAATCAACACCTCAATTCCCCCCTGTTGTTGTATCCAACTCCAGACGGTCTGTAATTGACTGGCCGATCCCGATTTACCTGCAACCTCTGCCACTGTATTCACGATATTATCCAGTAATCCCATGATTGTCCCCTTTACTCTCAAATTGCTGATCCTGTCTTGCAGAATTCAGCCTTTGTTGACCGCCTGAACATGTAACATGTCCAATGCGAGCGATGCCGCTGCCAACGCGGTAATATCAGCATGATCATAACCGGGTGCGACTTCAACGATATCCATCCCGACAATGTTGATCCCCTGTAACGCACGGATTAATTTCGATGCTTTATCACTGGTTAATCCACCAATCACCGGCGTTCCTGTACCTGGTGCATGAGCAGGATCAAGGCAATCAATATCAAACGTCAAATAGACTGGTAACTCCCCCACCGTTTGCTTAATCTGCGCAACGATCTGCTCAACACTGCTGTCATTGACATAAGCCGCATCCAAGATATTAAAGCCGAGTTGTTTATCGTATTCTGTACGGATACCAATTTGCACAGAATGCGCGGGATCAATAAGACCTTCTTTGGGCGCATGATAAAACATGGTGCCATGATCAAAGGTGGGTCCATTATCATAGGTGTCAGTATGTGCATCAAAATGCAGCAAAGCCATTTTACCAAAATGTTTAGCATGGGCTCGGAGTAACGGTAAACTGATATAATGATCCCCACCGAAGGTCAGCATTTTTTTACCCTGTTGCAGTAACCTTTCAGCATGGTGCTGTAATTTTTCAGCCATATCGGCACTGTCACCAAACGCATAAACCAAGTCACCACAATCTTCCACATGCAACTTTTTACGTAAATCAAAGGTCCAAGGCCAACGACAACCTTCCCATGCAAGGTGAGTCGAGATCTGACGGATAGCACCCGGCCCTAGACGACTGCCCGGACGGCCAGAGGTCGCCGCATCAAAAGGCACCCCCGTGATGACCCACTCAGCCTCCCCCTGATAAGGTTGAAAGTTGACTGGGAAGCGCATAAATCCAAATGCGTTAGAAACCAGTGAATTGTCATACTGGTGATCCAGTGTGTTATACATGATTGATTCCTCTTATACTCTGATCAAGCAGTCACCAGAAGGTTTATTCGCCCAACCAGCAACGGGTATAAAAAAGCCCTTGTACGCCGTTCAGCACGACGAGCAAGGGATCACTATAGGAGAGTAACTCGGCCCTTGACTGCTATTCATCTTCCAAATAAGTATAGCCGTATAAGCCTGACTCAAATTCAGAAATAAATTGTTCGCGCAGCGACGCAGCAATGTCACTGCTCTGCACTTGATGACGAAATAACGCCAGCAACTCTTGCGGATCCAATTGTACGTATTGCAGCATATCGGCCACCGTATCCCCCTCATCAGACAGCTCAACATTGACCGAACCCTCATCCGAAACATACACATTGACTGCTTCAGTATCACCAAACAAGTTATGCATATTACCTAAGATCTCTTGATAGGCGCCGACCATAAAGAAGCCTAGCATCGGAGGATCCTCTGGATCATATTCGGGCATTGGCATGGTGCTTGCGATGCCATCACCATCAATATAGTTATCAATGGTACCATCTGAATCACAGGTAATATCCAGTAATACCGCCCGTCTTTCCGGTAATTTATTTAACCCTTCCAAAGGCAATACCGGGAACAATTGGTCGATACCCCAAGCATCTGGCATTGACTGGAATAAAGAGAAATTGACGTAGACTTTATCCGCCATTCTCTCCTGTAATTCATCAATAATGGGCCGATGCGCACGATTACTCGGGTCGAGATGCTTCTGGATATGCTGGCAGATATTCAAATAAAGCTGCTCTGCCCATGCCCTTTCTTGTAAATTATAGCTGCCAGACGCATAGCCGGTATGAATATCATGTAAGTCCATCTGGCTATCATGCAACCACTCACGCAATGAACGACTGGATTGTACTTCACGCATTTCACTCCACGTTTGCCATAAACTCACGATAGGCCTTGGTGCCTCATCCTGCGGGGCTTCGATTGCTGTGTATTCACTGCGTTCAACACCAATAATATTTGAGACCAATACCGTATGATGGGCTGTCACGGCACGACCCGATTCAGTAATGACCGTGGGATGCTCAAGACCATGTTCATTACAAGCATCACCGATGGCCCAGATGACATTATTGGCATACTCATTGAGACCATAATTGACTGAACAATCTGATTGTGAACGCGTCCCCTCATAATCGACACCGAGCCCGCCACCCACATCAAAGCATTTGATATTGACACCCAGCTTAGCCAACTCAACATAAAATCGCGCTGATTCTCGTACGCCGGTTGAGATATCCCGAATATTGGCCATCTGCGAACCCAGATGGAAATGCAGCAATTGCAGGCTATCGATACGTCCTGCCTCACGCATAATCCCAACCAGTTCAAGAACCTGAGAAGCGGATAAACCAAATTTAGATTTCTCACCGCCACTGGATTGCCATTTGCCCGACCCTTGTGATGCGAGGCGAGCGCGGATGCCGAGACGAGGAATCACCCCCAAACGTTCCGCCTCTTCCAGTACTAAACGGACTTCGGTCATTTTTTCGATAACCAAATACACCTTATGGCCGAGCTTTTCCCCCACCAAGGCCAGACGGATATATTCTCGGTCTTTATAGCCATTACAGACAATCACCGTTCTGGTTTGACCTGCATGGGCTAACACGGCCATCAATTCAGCTTTAGAACCGGCTTCCAAACCCAAAGGTTCGCCAGAATTAATCAGTGATTCAATGACGCGTTTGTGCTGATTCACTTTAATGGGATAAACAAGAAAATAATCACCCCGATAGCCAAATGCCTCTCTCGCGCGTTTAAAGGCCGCGTTAATTGAACGTAAACGATGCTGTAAAATCTGTGGGAAACAAAATAGCGCAGGCAAGCGCTGTCCTTGTTGCTCTCGCTCTTTTACCAATTTAGCCAAATCGACACGAGCCGCCGGACTATCTGGGTTCGGACAAACACTGATATGCCCCAGTTCATTGACGTCATAATAATTGTTGCCCCACCAGGTAATATTATAAGTTCTCAGCATACGGCTGGCTTCTAAGTCATTTACTGCCACTTCCTGCATCGAACGAAGTTCTCCCAGTTCGCCGGCTGACGAACCCCTGATTTTTTTCATGACGTCTGACATCACGAACCCCTATATAATTAAAGTAAAACGCTCCCGCACGATAAACTGATTGCTGGATGGGGGCGATAACGACAACATAAGATCCTGATAAACAAGTATCTTCACCATTTACACTCAAAGGGAATAATCAACATACACTGCCTTAAAATTTGCTTTAGGGCAATCTGCCCACTGATAGACCGATGAGTGGTTACTATTTTAAAAGCGAAAAATGTCTGCCCAAATCAAGGAACGAGGCGAATACTGACCCGTTTTTATCGTATTCTGGGCAACGATTGACTAATTGTGGCACCCTATTAAGGATAATGCCTAGAAGGAAGGAAAAACTCAACGAAAGGTGGAAACGGTTTACGCAGTTGCTCATTATATTTATCACCTCCACCTATGCATTGGCATATGGACATAAAATTGAGGACCCGTGCTAGGATCGCACGATTCCGAACACAAGGTTTATCGCTTACAAAAAAGCCCCCCCGACGGGTTCCTCGTCGGAACGCTTGCGCGTGTGTTATACCCTTCCCCAGCAATAAATGCAAAATATTCTGGATAAAAATGATCTGATGTGGGTGATATTTTGGCTCCGCATGCCTCCAATAACAAAAATGACTAGTATTTTAGTTCGACTCTGTCCTAAAATGGACGTCCAGACGGAAAACCATCCAATATTTCGGTTAAGTCGTTTTACTTATTTTGCCTTATTCTAATACGGCATGCTGCGCCAGCGTGAGGCCGTATTATGACAGTCAGGCACAGGTTCACTTTGCACACATTCAGTTGCATCCTTAGGTTAAGGAAAAATAATGGCTAAACATTTATTCACTTCTGAGTCAGTCTCTGAAGGCCATCCTGATAAAATTGCGGATCAAATTTCTGACGCAGTACTGGATGCGATCCTTGAACAGGATCCCAAAGCACGCGTCGCGTGTGAAACCTATGTCAAAACCGGTATGGTGATGGTCGGGGGTGAGATCACCACCAGCGCTTGGGTTGATATTGAAGATATCACGCGTCAAACGATCCGTGATATTGGCTATACCCATTCAGATATGGGCTTTGATGCCAACTCTTGTGCCGTACTCAGCGCAATCGGAAAACAATCCGCAGACATCAATCAAGGTGTGGATCGCAGTGACCCCTTAGAGCAGGGTGCAGGCGATCAAGGACTGATGTTTGGCTACGCCACTAACGAAACTGATGTCCTGATGCCCGCGCCAGTGACGTATGCTCACCGTTTAGTGCAACGTCAATCGGAAGTCCGTAAAAACGGCACCCTACCTTGGCTACGCCCTGATGCCAAAAGCCAAGTCACTTTCCAATATGATGACGGTAAAATCGTAGGTATTGATGCCGTCGTCCTTTCTACCCAACACGCAGAAGATATCTCTCAAAAAGAGCTGCAGGAAGCGGTGATGGAAACCATCATTAAGCCGGTATTACCGACTGAATGGTTAACGAGTGCGACGAAATTCTTTATCAACCCGACAGGACGTTTTGTGATCGGTGGCCCAATGGGTGACTGTGGCCTCACTGGCCGAAAAATTATCGTCGATACCTATGGCGGTATGGCACGGCATGGTGGTGGCGCATTCTCAGGTAAAGATCCCTCTAAAGTGGATCGCTCTGCAGCTTACGCGGCGCGTTATGTGGCTAAAAATATCATTGCTGCTGGTTTGGCCGATCGTTGTGAGATCCAAGTTTCTTACGCCATTGGCGTGGCAGAACCGACCTCAATTATGGTCGAAACTTTCGGCACTGAAAAAGTGGCAACCGAACAATTAACGCTGTTGGTCCGTGAGTTCTTTGATCTCCGTCCTTATGGCTTGATTCAAATGTTGGATCTGCTCAAACCCATTTACCAAGAAACCGCTGCCTACGGCCACTTTGGTCGTGAACATTTCCCTTGGGAAAAAACCGATAAAGCGCAAGCACTTCGTCACGCTGCGGGCCTCAAGTAAGGGTGATTTCCGGTGGGGACTTGCTCCACCGGGATCGCCTCTTTTCGATTATTTTTACCTACCCCTGCCCATTATCGCCCACACCAAAGCAACATAAAGCATTAAATACCTCAACTATTCATTAGAGTACTAGCAATTAATCTTTGACTCTCCGTTAAAAATTATGCTTGGTAACGATTACACTTATAGGTTCCTGTTACCTATCAAGCTAATAATAAAAACATATTGGTTTAAATTTTAACTATATTGCATAATACTTCTATACAAACTTGAAGGGATTGTGGGAAAATTCTTACTAACAAATTAAACAATTCCTTAACACATAATGTGCGACGGAATGTAAGCGATTACATCGATGTGATCACGCTCACTATCTCTGATTCAAAAACTACTTAAAATGTACAAAAGTATAAATAGTTTACTGGAGGCAAATATGCCCACAACTTATCATAAAAGCAGAACATCAAACAGAATGATGACCTATTTCGTCTGTTTCCTTGCAGCACTCGCCGGTCTGCTATTTGGGCTTGATATCGGTGTTATCGCCGGGGCCCTTCCCTTTATTGCCAAGGAATTTTCTGTCACTTCCCACCAGCAAGAATGGATCGTCAGCTCAATGATGTTAGGTGCAGCTGTCGGCGCTGTCGGTAGTGGTTGGATGTCTGCAAGTCTTGGGCGTAAAAAAAGTCTTATGGCTGGTGCGATCCTGTTTGTAGCAGGGTCATTAATGTCTGCTTTTGCCCCTAATCCTGAAATACTGACTCTCGCGAGAGTTTTATTAGGACTGGCTGTGGGTATTGCTTCCTATACCGCCCCCCTCTATCTCTCTGAAATTGCACCTGAAAAAATTCGCGGCAGTATGATTTCCCTGTATCAACTCATGATTACCATTGGTATTCTCGCCGCCTATTTATCTGACACGGCTTTTAGCTATACGGGTGCCTGGCGCTGGATGCTTGGTGTGATCACAATCCCCGCTCTCTTACTGTTATTTGGTGTATTTTTTCTGCCCAATAGCCCCCGTTGGCTGGCGGCAAATGGCCATTTCCGCGATGCAGAAAAAGTGCTGTCTCGCCTGAGAGATACCAGTGAACAGGCGAAACGTGAACTGGATGAAATTCGTGAAAGCTTAAAAGTCAAACAATCCGGATGGTCGTTATTTAAAAATAACAGTAATTTCCGTCGTGCGGTCTTCCTTGGGGTGTTATTACAGGTAATGCAACAATTTACCGGCATGAATGTCATCATGTATTACGCACCGAAAATTTTTGAAATTGCCGGATTTGCTAACACCACGCAACAAATGTGGGGAACGGTAATTGTCGGTTTAACTAATTTGCTCTCCACCTTTATCGCGATTGGCTTGGTTGACCGCTGGGGACGCCGACCTACTCTTATCCTAGGCTTTATTGTGATGGCTGCCGGGATGGGAACGTTAGGAACTATGCTGCATTTCGGACTGCACAGTATTGGCGCACAATACGTCGCCATCGCCATGCTGCTGATCTTTATTGTTGGCTTCGCCATGAGTGCCGGCCCTCTGATTTGGGTACTGTGTTCAGAAATTCAGCCGCTTAAAGGTCGTGATTTTGGGATCACCATTTCAACAGCAACCAACTGGATCGCAAATATGATTGTCGGTGCCACTTTCCTGACTTTATTGGACAAATTAGGCAATGCACCTACCTTCTGGGTCTATGCACTGCTCAACTTGGTCTTCATTCTGATTACACTGATGTTGATCCCTGAAACCAAGAACGTTTCATTGGAAAGAATTGAGCGTAACCTGATGCATGGCGATAAGCTTCGCACCATTGGTAATAATAAATAGCTACTCAATCACTTACTTCAAACGGTGCGAGGCCCCCCCGGCTTAGCACCGTTTTACTGTTAATCATTCCCAAACCTGACTGGCGTTATGAATCGTGTTATCCCCCCCATTTTGCATCAACAGGTAATCGATAGCCTGTCTCAGTACCTCTGCACGGCAAGTTCCTTTCTGCAAATCACAGTTAACAACCCAATCGTTGATTATGGTTTGAAAGGTTCGAGTGCCGGAATGGCCTTACTACAACGCTGGCAAATAAAACTGAATCCGATCTTACTTGTCGAAAATAAGCGTGCCTTTCTCGAACATGTCATTCCACATGAATTAGCCCATCTTCTAGTCTGGCACCAATTTGGTCAGGTCGCACCACATGGTAAAGAGTGGCGCTGGATGATGGAAAGCGTACTTGGTGTCAGCGCGTGCCGCACGCATAACTTTTCCATTGAAAGCGTGAGAGGAAAAACCTTTACCTATCACTGCCTCTGTCAACTTCACCAGCTGACGGTTCGACGCCACAATCGAGTTCAACGACAACAAAGCCAATATCTTTGCCGCCGCTGTCGACACCCCTTAATCATCGGTAAAGCAGAAGGCTTAACATAAAACCATTCGCCTGCATCGTTCATCTTTTGTATTCATGTTTTGAATTAAAGTACCTCATTATGACAATAAAAACCCTACCGATATTGATGCTAATTGTTCCCCTATTTAGCTTAGCTACCGGCTATAAACAAGACAGCTTTAGTCGCGCAAAACGTGTCGCGATTCAGATCAATAAAGATGCACCAGGCAGCTTTTATTGCGGTTGTCAGATCCACTGGCAGAATAAAAAAGGCATCGCGGATCTGGCCTCTTGTGGCTACCAACCGCGCAAAAATCGACTAAGAGCAACGCGCATTGAATGGGATCATATTGTGCCCGCATGGGAGTTTGGTCATCAGCGACAATGTTGGCAGCAAGGAGGACGTAAAAATTGTCATCAGGATCGCCAATTTCGACGCATGGAAGCCGATCTACACAATTTACAACCGGTGTTAGGAGAAATTAATAATGACCGCGCTAATTTCAGATTTAGCCAATGGCAACAAACAAAATCCGACCCCAGCCCTTACGGCGCCTGCGATATGCGGATTGATTTTAAGGCAAAACGCAGTCAGCCACCTGCGCGTGCCAGAGGCGCCATTGCTCGAGATTGGCTCTATATGCATGACCGATATCATTTACGCCTCTCATCACAACAGAGACAATTGTTTGAAGCATGGGATCACCAGTATCCAGTGACAGCATGGGAGTGTGTACGCAATCAAAGGATCACTCACATTCAAGGTAACAGCAATTTAAGAGTGGAAAAATATTGCCATTAGTTGTCTGATTGACTGTGATTGTCGCGGTATCGGCAGAGGATAGCTTCGCCAAGTATAAAAAATCTCGATATGACTTGACGACAGGATAGCTTATCGAGAAACTGCCGACTCATGATGCTGGCAGGCCGCTCAGCCATCCCTGGAATGTTTAACTTGGAATCGTGTTTATGCGCATACCTCGTATTTATCACCCACAATTATTAACCGAACACAGCGAGGTGCTGTTAGAAGCCGATGCAGCCAATCATGTTGGCCGAGTGTTAAGGATGACAGCCGGGCAAGCATTATGCCTTTTTGATGGCAGCAATTATGAGTTTAGCGCAGTGATCCTGTCCGCTGATAAAAAACAGGTTAGCGTCAGCGTCGGCCATAAACGCTGGCATGATCTCGAATCCCCCCTGCATCTCCACCTTGGCCAAGTATTGTCTCGTGGTGAGAAAATGGAATTTACAATCCAGAAATCCATCGAACTGGGCGTCAGTATTATCACGCCTCTGCTCTCTGAGCGATGTGGTGTCAAACTTGATGCTGAAAGAATGGAAAAAAAATGCCAACAATGGCAAAAAATCGCCATCGCGGCCTGTGAGCAATGTGGGCGTAACCAGATCCCATTGATAAGACCGGTCATGTCTTTAACACAATGGTGTCGCGAACAAAGTGATGACCTTAAGCTAAATTTACATCCCGCAGCGACACAGAGTATTAATACCCTGCCTCAGGATATGACTCGGATCCGACTGTTGATCGGGCCAGAAGGCGGCCTGTCTGCCAGTGAAATCGCCATGACCGCCCACCATCAATTTACCGATATCCTGCTCGGTCCAAGAGTGCTACGCACTGAAACCACTGCGCTCACTGCCATTACCGCGCTACAAGTTCGCTTTGGTGATATCGGTTAGCCGTGACAAGAGTAGAAAGGAAAGACGCACCACCGGTAAAGCGTAGGCATCCTCTCAGGGGTAAACTATAATGACACTATCTGCATACTGGCACAGGAGCCACTAATGATTAAACTCGGTATTGTGATGGATCCCATTGCTGATATTAATATTAAAAAAGACAGCAGTTTTGCCATGTTAATGGAAGCCCATCGCCGTGGTTATCAAATTCACTACATGGAAATGGCGGATCTCTGGCTGCATCAGGGTAAAGCCTGTGCCCGCTCTCGCCTGTTGTCGGTGCAAGAAGATGCCAATCACTGGTTCAGTTTTACCCAAGAGCAGGACATTGAACTGGCAGAGCTTGATGTGATCCTGATGCGTAAAGATCCTCCCTTTGATACAGAGTTTGTCTACGCAACCTACATTCTTGAGCGCGCTGAGCAAGCCGGCACACTGGTGGTCAATAAACCGCAGAGCTTGCGTGACTGTAATGAAAAATTATTTACCGCGTGGTTCAGTGAACTCACACCAGATACCTTAGTGACGCGTCAGAGTCATAAGTTAAGAGAGTTCTGGCAGAAGCATGGCGATATCATTTTAAAACCACTTGATGGTATGGGCGGCGCCTCCATCTTCCGCATAAATAAACAGGATCCTAACTTTGCTGTGATCTGTGAAACCTTGACTGAGCAAGGTTCTCGATATTGCATGGCACAAAACTTTATTCCAGCCATCAGTGAAGGTGACAAACGCATTTTAGTGGTTAACGGTGAACCTGTCCCTTACTGCCTTGCCCGAATTCCACAACAGGGTGAAACACGAGGTAATCTCGCGGCCGGTGGCCGTGGCGAGGCACGGCCGCTCAGCGACAGTGATTGGCATATTGCTCGCCAAATCGCACCGATCCTGAAAGAAAAAGGACTGGTTTTTGTTGGCCTGGATGTCATTGGTAATAAATTAACTGAAATTAATGTGACCAGCCCAACTTGTATTCGTGAGATTGAAGCGGCTTTTCCGGTGTCTATCACAAGTATGCTGATGGATGCAATTGAAACGCTTCTCGATCGCCGCTAATTTGACGTTGACCCTGACTCTCTATTACAGTCAGGCTCTTTTCAGGCTTGAATAAATATGAATTTACAGCACCATTTATTGATTGCGATGCCCACCCTAGAAGATGCATTTTTTCATCATGCCGTGGTTTATATTTGTGAGCATAATGCAGAAGGTGCAATGGGTCTGGTCATTAATAAACCAAAAAAAGATCTGAGCATTCGAGAAATGCTAACTCGATTAGATATGGATATATTACCGGGTACCGACAGTAAAAAATTGGACCGACAAGTATTTAATGGCGGTCCAATTTCCGATGAGCGTGGTTTTATCCTACATACTCCCGCAGACCATTATCAATCCAGTTTAGCCGTTTCTACCGATACGGCAGTGACAGCCTCGCGTGATATATTAGAGAGTTTAGCAAACAGTTCACTACCGGGAGAAACCCTCGTAGCATTAGGCTATTGTTCTTGGGATGAAGGTCAACTTGAGCATGAAATTCTAGATAATACTTGGTTAACCGTGCCCGCGACCAAGCAAATTTTGTTTCAGACCCCGCCCGCAGAGCGCTGGCATAAGGCTGCAACGCTCCTCGGCATCAATATCCATACTATCAGCGCTGAAACAGGCCATTGTTAATGAAGAACCAAACGGTCATTGCTTTCGATTTTGGAACAAAAAGTATTGGTGTCGCTGTCGGACAATCCCTGACTTCATCAGCAACGCCTTTATCATCATTGAAAGCGCAAGCGGGGATCCCCAACTGGCAGCAAGTAGAAAAATTGCTGTCAGAATGGCAACCGGATTATCTGGTGATCGGATTGCCCCTGAATATGGACGGCACAGCGCAGCCCCTTACTGTACGGGCCCGTAAGTTTGCCAATCGTCTTCATGGGCGCTTTGGACTCGTCGTACAATTGCAGGATGAGCGGCTGAGTACCACAGAAGCACGCGCAACGCTCTTTGAGCGTGGCGGCTATCGTGCGTTGAGTAAAAGTAACGTTGATTCACAATCTGCGGTCATCATTCTTGAAAGTTGGTTTGAGCGTCAGGTTTGAGACTCATTCAGCCAAACACAAAATCCCGCTTTTTCTCATTGCTGTTCTATTGCTACACCGCCAATGACTCTCTTTTTGCGCAGCGTCGGAACGTACTGACAACATTGCAGAATGGGTAACCCAGGCTGACATGACCTGATTCGACACAGCTTAACCATTCTCCGTTAGCAAACCGGCGTGCACCAACTGTTGCCGAGCATGGACAAAATCAATCATTCCCGCTTCACGCCCCGTTTCAATAATCGATTGAAGTTGATAGGTTTTATGACTACGTATCACACTGGCTACTGCATGGTTATTTACCAAAACTTCAAAAATTGCAATGGCCTTATTTTGGCAAAATTCCATTTTTTGATTTAATACAGCAACCAATACTTGAGCTAATTGACTGCGTATTTGCGAGTGTTCCGTTTCTGGGCACATACCAATCAATCGCTCAATCGAATGCGTCGCATTAGCCGAATGCAGCGTTGTCATCACCAAATGTCCACTTTCTGCAGCCAGCAATGCAAGTCTGACATCACTGACCTCTCTCAGTTCACCAATCATGATAATATCCGGATCTTGACGTAAGGCATCGCTGATGCCCTGTTCAAGCGTCATAAGATCACGACCAATTTCCCTTTGTTGAATCAAACATTGCCTCGGCAGATGGGCATACTCAATCGGATCTTCCAGTGTGATGATATGTTTCGCTTGCTGTTGATTAATTTCTGCAATCAGGGCAGCCAAGGTCGTTGATTTTCCAGCCCCTGTCGGCCCAGCAACCACCAGCAACCCTGTATTCGTCGTTAAAAAACCAGTGACAGCCGCCGGTAAATGTAACGATGATAAGGGAGGGACACTGCGTTGTATAAACCGAAGCGCTAATGCAAGCCCCTGTTTTTGGCGAAATAGCGACGCCCTCAGACGCACCTTGTCAGCGGTTTCAAGAGCAAATTCACAACAGCCTCGTTGTTGTAAGCAACGCTGCAATTCAGGTTGCAAAGCATGATGACAAAAACGAATAATCTGCTGAGCGCGGATAGGTTCACCACCCGGGATCCGCTGGAACTCACCGGAAATGCGCCAGTAGGGAAATTCTCCAGTACATAGGTGTAGATCCGTCGCATTATGTTTTACACTAGTGTTTATTATCTCAGCCAGTTGCATAGTGAATTTCCGTTAATGACAGATATCGCCTTCAATTTACAACATGTCCGCCATCGTATCCGTACCGCTGCACAACGTTGCGGCCGAGATCCAGCAGAGATTACGCTGTTAGCCGTCAGTAAGACTCGATCTGTGACGATGATCGAAACAGCTGCCTCTCATCAACAATTTCTATTTGCGGAGAACTATGTTCAAGAAGGCTGTGATAAAATTCAGCAGTTACCCCATTTACAATGGCATTTTATTGGGCCGTTACAATCAAATAAAAGCCGACTGGTGGCGGAAAATTTTGCTTGGTGTCATTCCATCGACCGGTTACGACTGGCACAGCGTCTCAATGATCAACGTCCACCACATTTACCGCCATTGAATGTCCTGATCCAAGTGAATATCAGCGAAGAAACTACAAAATCAGGGATCTCGGTCAATCAACTTGAACCACTGGCATTAGCAATCGACCGCTTGCCCGCTCTGAAATTACGTGGACTCATGGCAATACCCGCGCCTCAAGAGAATGAACAGAGGCAATGTGAGACTTTTGAAAAAATGAAGAAAATGTTCACTCATTTACAAACGATGATTCCACATGCCGATACCTTATCAATGGGCATGAGTGAGGATCTGGAAGCCGCTGTCACTGCTGGCAGCACTCTGGTACGTATTGGTAGTGCCATCTTTGGAAACCGGGAATATCCGGCTCATAACACCTAATTCGGGGAAAATAATGTATACAATGCTTTTCGTACTTAAAACAGTATTTTCAATTTATACCATGCTGTTGCTCTTGCGTGTTTGGATGCAATGGGTGCGTTGTGACTTTTATAACCCACTTGCCCAAGTGGTGGTCAAAACCACACAACCCATCATTGCCGTTTTACGCCGCTTTATCCCCGCTATCGGCCCGATTGATACGGCCTCAGTGCTATTCGCCCTCCTGATCTCTGTCATACAGTTTCCTCTCTATATGCTGATTAGAGAAGGTAGCATCACGTTTTATCCAATCATTCTGCTTTATGGCGTTATTTTTATGCTAAAGCAGGCGGGGATGCTCGTATTCTGGATTATTATTGCTCGATCAATCCTAAGTTGGGTCAGCCAAGGACGCAGTCCGATTGAATATGTGTTATTGCAACTGACCGAACCACTGATGGGCCGGATCCGGCGAATTCTTCCGGATATGGGGGGGATTGATTTCTCGCCAATGATCCTCATTTTGATTCTCTATGCACTGAATTACCTTGGTATAGATATATTTAAAAGTCTGTGGTTGGCTCTGTAGTCAGTCACAATACGAGAGAGTAAGTATGCAAAAAATTGTGTTAGCCACATCGAACCAAGGTAAAGTGCGCGAATTAGCGCAGAAATTGGCCGAATACCCTGTACAGGTGATCCCTCAGGATACTCTAGGCGTTGATGCTCCCGAAGAAACGGGACTGACCTTTATTGAAAATGCCATCCTAAAAGCTCGCCATGCTGCCAAAATCACCGGTCTGCCGGCCATCGCCGATGACTCAGGGTTAGCGGTCAATGCGCTTGGTGGCGCACCGGGCATCTATTCTGCGCGTTACGCCGGTAAAGGCGCATCGGATAAACAGAATGTGGATACGCTCCTCAATGCCTTGGCCACAACACCCAAAGATCAACGCCAAGCCACTTTTCATTGTGTTTTGGTGTATTTACGTCACGCTGACGATCCAACACCGGTGGTCTGTCACGGACAGTGGCAGGGGATGATCACCACAGAATGCCAGGGTGAGGGCGGCTTTGGCTATGATCCTGTTTTCTGGATCCCTGACTTGCACTGCACAGCGGCAGCGCTGAGCAGTGAACAAAAATCAGCCTACTCCCACCGGGGTCAGGCCTTGCGGTTATTGCAGGAAGCCTTACGACATGTCTAGTCCACTGCCTCCCCTCAGCCTCTATCTGCACATTCCTTGGTGTGTGCAAAAATGCCCTTACTGCGATTTTAATTCCCATGCATTGAAAGGTGAAGTGCCTCATGTTGACTATGTCCAGCATCTCCTCAACGATCTGCAAGCCGATCTGCCTTTAACCGCTGGCCGGGAGGTACAGACCCTATTTATTGGTGGAGGGACGCCGAGTCTGCTGAGTGCAGAAGCCATGCAAACATTGATCACTGGCATCAAAGCACGCTTACCAGTAGCCGCAGAAGCAGAAATTACCATGGAAGCCAATCCCGGCAGTGTCGAAGCTGAACGCTTTAGTGCCTACCAGCATGCGGGGATCAATCGTATTTCTATTGGAGTCCAGAGTTTTAGCGCTGATAAACTTCACAAACTGGGGCGGATCCATGGTCCACAGGAAGCGATCAATGCCGCCAAAATTGCGAAATTAACCGGTCTAAACAGCTTCAACCTCGATTTGATGCACGGTTTACCGGATCAATCACTGACTGAAGCACTGGCAGATTTACGTCAAGCCATTGATTTACAGCCGCCTCACCTTTCTTGGTATCAGCTGACGATTGAACCGAATACGTTATTTGGATCCCGACCACCGATACTGCCGGATGATGATGACCTTTGGGATATCTACCAACAGGGCCATCAATTATTGACTGCCGCGGGGTATCAGCAATACGAAACTTCCGCTTACGCCAAGCCGGGCGCCATTTGTCGCCATAATCTTAATTATTGGCGTTTTGGTGACTATTTGGGCATTGGTTGCGGTGCCCATGGTAAATTGACTCAAGCCGATGGCACCTTGATCCGTACCATCAAAACACGCCATCCTCGTGGTTATATGGCCGGTAACTATCTTGATAAACACTATGCCGTGCGCGAGGAGGATAAACCGTTTGAATACTTTATGAATCGATTCCGCTTACATGAAGATTGCCCACGCGCTGAATTTACTCAATTAACGGGTCTTGAGGAAAGCGGTATTCAAGGCGCGATTGCACGTTGTATCGCTGCCGGCTATCTCCAAGAAACGCCAGCATACTGGCAGGTTACCACTCATGGCCGATTATTTCTTAACTCATTGTTACAAGAGTTCCTACCAGACTGATCCCCCCGTTTAGTATGGCAAGAAACAAGGGGACTCATCGTGCGATAAAATCAGTAACGATAATAGCTGCGTTGCGCTTTATCCACTTTATATAAATAATTTCGGGATTCCGCCGCAGGGTGCTTGGTGCGTAAAATAGCAAAAACTTGAGCTGGCGAGAGACGATTAATTGTCGTAATCGCTTTCTCTTTGTTGGCTGAGAAGATCCTCAACACGCTGCCTGCACCTCCATTATAGGCGGTGATCACCGCATAACGGCGCGATAAGGGATCACTGATACCCGCTAAATAATTACTCTGTAATAAAGAGAGGTAAGCCGTACCTGCATCAATATTATTTTCAGGATCCAGTAAATAGCTCCGGCTGGGTTTGCCCCATTTTCCTTTTAATTTAAAGACATCTAGGCCCGCGGTGTGTTGCACCACTTGCATCAGTCCCAACGCATCCGCATTGCTGACCGCATAGGGGTTAAAACTTGATTCAGTTTGAATAATGGCCAGAATCAAGGAGACATCAACGCCGTACTGCTCAGCCGCTTTTCTGACCATTGGCAGATAGCGATGTGCCCGTTTGTCCATATGGTTTGGCACCATATTCAGCGTGATCGACCAGATCACATGTAAACCAACTTGTCGACTTTTAAGCTGGGTTTTGAGCAAATAATCTGCATATTTTTCGGCACGTCCTTGCCAACGGATCGGCTCTCCTGCGTTATCGAGGATCAAACCATATAACATGGGCTGCTTACTCAAATTAATGTCATTCGCATCTGAGTATAAATCGACATTACCTGGGTTTTCACTCATTAACAGGGTTGTAATGATCGCCTGGCGTAAGCTGGCAACCGGATCCGTGCCTGCAATAGTCTCGATGGTAAGTTTACCACTGTCAAAGTTGATATGGCTGCGAGTATAGTAATTATCACTGTACTTGACATAATCTTTAGGTCCCGCAATCAGAACCTGATTCATCCCCCAAATATTCTCAATATTGTGGGCAAATTGTCCCATTAAAATATCAAAACCGTTAGTATCCTTGACCCACTCCTCATGAAAAACAGGTGCTTTTTTTTCTGAGCAAGACATCAGTAACGGCACAAGTAGCATTAGGGGCAATATTTTTTTCATGTTAACCATTTAAAATCATGGGGGTTTTTAAGATGAGATCAGACAAATTATGGGTTAGGTGGTGTGTAACCTTCAATATGCACATCCTGACCTTCAAACAGAAATTGAATCATCTCCTGTTCGAGTATTTTACGGTGTGTCGGATCCATCATACTGAGCTTTTTTTCATTAATCAGCATCGTTTGTTTACTCATCCATTGCTGCCACGCACTTTTTGATATTTCATTATAGATCCGTGCGCCTAGTTCACCAGGATAAAGCTGAAAATCTTGCCCTTCTGCGTCTTGCTGTAAAAATGTGCAAAAAATAGTACGACTCATCGGTTTTCCTGTTCTATTGCTAATAGTATTTATTGTTCTGTCAGATCACTGAGGCGAAGTTCATTTAATAAACGTTCGACAGGTGTTGCCAATCCCACCAAAGGAGGCGTCTTTAAGTTATACCAGAGACAGCCAGATTCATCCATCATCGCGCGAAAAGAAGCGACAATGATCCGGCAAGGGATCACTTCTAAATGAAAATGACTGAATGTATGTCGGAACCCGTTCATTAACTGCAACGAACCATTGATGCCTTGTCGATATACCCACTCTTCTAGCTGTGATTGTGATTCAAATTGAGGGAAACAATAAAGCCCACCCCAAATCCCAACCGACGGACGCTTTTGTAATAGCACCTTCCCTTGGTCAACGACCACAGCAAACCAGCCCTGACGGACAGGCAGTGTTTTCGCCGGCTTTTTACCTGGATAGCGTTGCCAACTTTCCGTCGATTTTGCTTTGCACCCTTGTTGTAACGGACACATTTCACATTTTGGCGTTGAACGGGTACAGACCATCGCGCCAAGATCCATCATGGCTTGGTTAAATTTATCAACATCCTGCACCGGTGTCACATCGGCACTGCGTTGCCAGAGACGATTTTCTACCCTTTTTATTCCAGGCCAACCCTCATCTGCAAAATAGCGAGCCAGCACGCGTTTAACATTGCCATCAAGGATCGGATAAGGCTGCTGTAACGCCAGGGACAAGATGGCACCAGCCGTAGAGCGTCCGATACCCGGTAACGCCACAACCTGCTCAAACTGTTCAGGAAAACGCCCTTGATAGTCTCGTTGTATCTGTTGGGCAGCTTTGTGTAAGTTGCGAGCTCGCGCATAGTAACCAAGCCCCGTCCACAAATGTAACACCTCATCAAGCGACGCTTCAGCTAAGTCAGTCACCGTTGGAAAACGTTGGATAAATCGTTCAAAATAGTCCAAGACTGTGTTGACTTGGGTTTGTTGTAACATCACTTCAGAAAGCCAGACCCGGTACGGCGTCTTGGGATTTTGCCAAGGTAGCGTTTTTCGCCCAAATTGCTGATACCATTCCAATACATTTGTGGCAAACTGAGCGTCATGCTTCATCGGGATATGCGTTTCCGTGATATTATAGAATAAGGCTCATTCCAACACAGATGACTGACAACTGTAAATACTCAGTTTATAGTTGTGCGTCTGTCACGTGGTAATGGAACCGCCGACTCTTTTTAACCGTTTATTGACAGGCAAATTCATGATTAATGATGTCATCACCCCCGAATTTGATCAAGATGGCCGCCCTTTACGTCGGATACGAAGTTTTGTCCGTCGTCAGGGAAGGCTCACTCAGGGGCAACAACACGCGTTAGACCAGTATTGGCCTGTACAAGGTATCGACTATACGGCGACGCCACTAGTACAGGAAGATATTTTCTCCAGAACAGCGCCTTTGGTTCTGGAAATTGGTTTCGGCATGGGCGCGTCCCTTGTCACCATGGCGAAAGACAATCCTCATCAGGATTTTATCGGCATTGAAGTTCATGCGCCAGGAGTCGGTGCCTGCCTTGCCGCGGCCCACGAAGCGGGCATCACCAATCTCAGGGTCATGTGCCATGATGCCGTCGAGGTGCTAGAAAAGATGATCCCTGATAATAGTCTGCGTATGGTACAATTATTTTTTCCCGACCCTTGGCATAAAGCACGCCATAACAAGCGCCGTATTGTCCAAGTGCCTTTTGTCGAGCTGGTGCTACGTAAATTAAAGCTAGGCGGCGTCTTTCATATGGCGACTGACTGGGAAAATTATGCAGAACATATGCTGGCAGTGATGCAAAGCGTTGCGGGCTACCAGAATTTATCAACAGACAAAACTTATGTTCCCCGACCAGAAACCCGCCCCCTGACCAAATTTGAACAACGCGGTCAACGCTTGGGGCATGGCGTTTGGGATTTAATGTTTGAAAGGATTAAATAATGACGAATCGTAGTCGGCGCTTGCGTAAAAAATTACACCTCGATGAGTTTCAAGAATTAGGGTTTTCAGTGAGCTGGAGTTTCCCTGCGGGTACCAGTACGGATGATATCGATACCCTTCTTGACCGCTTTATTGAAGAGGCAATTGAGCCGCATGGCCTAGCCTATGACGGCAGTGGTTACTTACAATGGGAAGGCCTTATTTGCTTGCAAAAACAAGGTAAATGCACTGAGCAGCATCGCCAATTAGTGCAATGTTGGCTGGAATCTAATCATCTGCAAGAGATTAAGCTGACCGACTTGTTTGATGTGTGGTGGGATTAATCACCAAAACAGCGTGATGAGCTTATCGCTCGATAAGCTCCCCCCAATCCCGGACCTGAGGACAACCTAAATGCGACGTTTAGCGACGCTGTTATTAATGAGCATTTTATCGGTAATGACGTGTGCTGAGGCAAGCGATGACTGCCCCGCCATACCTCACTATAATATTGATATCACACCGCAATCAGTCTCAATGCGTGATGCCGCAAAAACAGTGACTATTGATAATCAAGGCCAAGTACGAGTTAATGGTAAACCCGTCGCAATGAACGCTTTGACTCAGCAACAAGCGACACAGCTGCAATCGCAAATTCGCCGTCAATTACCTGAAATAAAACAAGGGGTACAGCAAAAACTGGCAGAGGAACGTCTTACCTTGGATAAAATTATCACCCAAGACTTGGGCGCGGACAGTCATCTGCATCAACGGCTGTCGACACTACAAACGCAGCTGCAACACCAGTTGAGTAAAGTGATTACCCAGAAAGATCACTCATTGCAGTTTAATTATCTTGCGATTGAGCAAACTAAGAAAGAGACGCAAGCCTTATTACGTCATAGCCTTGGGGCCATGGTACAAGACGGTTTGAATGAGTCAGGCCGCAACGCCCTGAGTGACGGAAGTCTTTCCTTCAAAACGGCCATGAACAACTTAGGCCGATTACAGCAATCACTCCAGCAGCAATTGGAGAAAAACAAACAGGCTTTTAACCAGTTTGGCAAAAAGGTTTGTAATGATATCAACTCGATAGAAAAACAGCGTCGTCAGCTCTACCGAGAGTTAACTCTGTCGTATTAATCAATATAGCCCCTGACCAACATACTCCGTCACCGCCTTATCACAGTGACGGAGATGACGGATTTTCCAGCTTTATCATGTCCTCGCTTTCTAGCTAAATCACGATGCCTCTTCCTCCTCTTATAAACTGTGTGATACACGCGAGGGGGATATCTTCAAACAGTAGACTTGATTCGGAGATCACAACCATGTTCAGTGCATGGATCATCGATAATACTAAAGATCCCGCTTGTCAGTGCGTCGACTTGCCTGACGACCACTTGCCCGAAGGTGAGATCACGCTTCGCGTTCTCTATTCAGGCATAAATTATAAAGATGCATTGGCCATCACACAGCAAGGTAAAATCTTTCGTCACTGGCCAATGGTGCCTGGCATTGATTTATGCGGTGACGTGCTACACAGCCGCCATCCAGATTGGAAACAAGGTGATACTGTGATTGTTACTGGTCAGGGATTGGGGGAGTCCCATTATGGTGGTTTGGCTAATAAAGCCCGTGTTCCAGCCAGCTGGCTGATTAAACTGCCTGCCAATCTCAGTGCTAAAGACGCCATGGCGTTGGGTACTGCGGGATTGGCCGCCATGTTGTGTATTATTAGACTGGAACAAGCTGGGATCAGCCCCAATTCTGGATCCGTATTAGTGAGTGAGCATCGGGTGGCGTCGGTAGTCTCGCGGTCTGGCTGCTGACTCAGCTCGGCTATTCGATTATCGCAATGACCAATAACAAAAACGCCCATCACTATCTTTTACAGACTTTGGGGACCAGTGCAGTCATTGACAGCGCACCGCGGGCGACAACCGGTAAAGCCCTACAATCAGAGCAATGGGCAGCAGCAATTGACACACTCGGCAGCCATAGCCTTGCCAATATTTTGGCAATGACTTGCCGAGGTGGCATTATAGTCGCCCGTGGTATGGCACAGGGCATGCGGTTACCGACCAGTGTTGCCCCGTTTATTTTACGCGGCATCACATTGGCAGGTGTCGATAGCGTATTCTGTCCCTTCTCACTGCTCACTGCGTCTGTTAGCTTGGGAAAGGCTTAGCCAACTCATTACTCAGGATATTTTACGGGCCACCACGCGCCTCATTTCCTTCCATGACGTCTTTATTAGGCTCAACACATTTCGAATACCCCTCATCAAGGGCAAATCGTGGTCAACTGCCAAGATGCAAAATAGGGTGATGGTGAGTCTCTCCTTGCATAAGAGAGTGATTATTCCTTTACCTATTTATCCCCCTGCCTATCGGTAATGGCATCCCCCATTCCAATCGTCAATGGTGAATTTGCACAAAGTAATCCCCTACTTTTTAACTGATTCTCCCTCTTCGGTAACCCAGAGAACGTCATCATCGACAGAGCATGGGCTCCAGTTTAAGGGCTTGATACCGTGCTGACTATGTTGCGCCTTCAGCGCGCCTAGAAACAGTACATTATAGTGTCAGGGGTGTCAGAGGTGTCAGGGGTGTCAGGGGTGTCAGGGGTGTCAGGGGTGTCAGGGGTGTCAGTAACGTTATCGTTAACCTGTTGGCTATCCGCAAAAATAATCCAGTTAACCTTGTGATGAGCAAACACTTTTAAGTGGCAATTTAGGGCAGGCAATCCCGCTTTATTACAGAGAGATATCTGATGTTAATCGCTTATTGCGATCAGCCGAGATCCTCTCACTCCACCCACCATCAAGCTATCATCCCCCACAGCTTGCTCAGTCCAATCATTGACCATGCCGTGCTGATATTGATGAAAATCCAAACTTACCCTGTGTTTACCATCAAAATCAAAATACGTGTAATCATGACTGCTCTGTTTCTGATCGTCTGACCAAACAATGCATTGCTCCGTATTATCAGGTAATTCGATGCACTTCCACGATGTTACGGGAAAGGATCTTGATATGACGATACGAACTCATCACGATGAAATTTGATACACCAGAACTTCTCAGAAACTGTTACTTTTCAACCACATCAATTCATGGCAGACACAATTCATTTCTCACATCAAATCACGCGCCTATACCCTACGGTACAAGCAAAATACCCACCTTCCACTAACAATAGAGACGCGCGCACCTCATTCAAGAATTAAGAGGTAGATTAGGTGGGTTAAGTGGGTTAAGTGGGTTAAGTGGGTTAAGTAAGTTCATGATTAATGCGCATAAAACCCAAATGGTTCAGGCTTTATGCGATATGAACGCTCCTTCCAAAACAGAGGTTATTCTGTTACTGCTTTTTTCGCCTCAGAGGCCGCGTTTTTAGTTTTATTCCACAGCTCACTGGCCCCCTCTTTCGTTTTATTTACCCCAGAACGGGTCGAGTCTTTCGCTTTATTCCAGCCCTTTTCTGTACTCTCTTTCGTATGATTCCAGTGCTTCTGAGCTTTTTCTTTATACTCAGTGCTTTTATCATTTGAGCCTTTCAATTGGTCCTGTGCCTTGGTTTTCCCTTCTTGATAACGATGTTTCGCTTTATGCAAGGTCTCTTGACCGCGTTCTTTGGCCTGTTGATTCAGTTCACTGGCACGATTTTGAGCTTTCTGGGTTTCTGTCTGTACTTTTTGAGAAACAGAGACTGACTCATCGGCAAATGCATGAGCAGACAACAGAGTGGCAGAAAGCACGACAGCGGTTGCAGTTAACGTCTTTTTCATATTTACGATCCCTTTTCTTTGCTGTTTCATCAGTATGACATTAAGTATAGCACTACCTGTCCGTCCTTGTATTAATACAGATTTATCCTGGAAGACTCGCGGATGTACACCCAGCTGGTTATCAATACCTTTGATTACCTGCCACGCTTAAGTAATGGAGCCACACTTTGCCCATTATTTCTAACAGTAACCATTGATTAAATCGAGGCTTCTAAAATAGAACAACAGTAGACCCAATTTCCTTAGTCAAAAAGGAATTAGTATACAGCCTCAGTTTGAAATCCAGTACATCACACAACCCAAACAGTAATCGCTCAGGCCAATTATCGAACGCTTAGCATCGGGATGCCAGGCAATATATGCTTTATAAAAAATAAAAATGACGTTAAATAATTCCAGTAACAACCAGTAATAACAGTGAATATTTTGATAAATACAAGGCATTCCAGTTAAAAGAATAACGACACTGTACTATTTTTATTGAATGATAATCAATTTTATCCCTTGCATCCACATCGATCTTTGCTTTTTCTAGATTGTACATTGTGGTGAATCATCCCTCAAAAACTTTATTTGATTCGGTATCTTATCCTACACTTAAACTACAATAATATTCATTAAATACAAAACGATACCTTGAAAATTTATATAAGATTCTGTTTTAATTAAAAATATAAAAACTTCGCTTCATCCTGTCACTGGCCACGCTTCTCTGCCTTATTTTGGCTTATTTGATCAACAGGTTGCCAATAGCAATAAAACGGCCTTGCCAGGCTAGAGCCGTCAACAAACGCCTCACGAGATCCCCCCCTCCTTGGTCAATGACAAATGCAGTCATTGTCAGTTAGTCCTTACTTTCAAAAAAAATTATTGCAACTCATATCAAATAAGCCAAAGAGATCGATCAGAGATTACCGAATAAATGCAGTATGATTCCAGATAGATATCAGTCCCATCAGGTAGAAAAAATTTGAGTCAACGTCATCAACTGTTGCGTGTTTTTCTTTGTTATTTTATTACATTTCATCGAGAGTTCGGTCTCAGTGTATTGTCACTTTAATAATTCATCTTTTGAAAATATTTCCTTCATTGTCAGCACTCTGCTGATGATAAAAAAATCGATGAATAATTTACTTAACCTTTTTCTTTGCCCCTTTTTATAACCAGCAATACACATTAATTAATAAGCATCATTATTTTTCTCAACGATTGCATAAAAATATTTATTAAAAATAAGAAAATACTTACCAATAACAATTAAGGCGAAAAAATCTTATTTTATATTTTTTTTATATTGTTATTGTAGAATGAGAAAAGAATTACTGACATAATAAATTTAACGACAAGAAAATATCATCGAAAATATTTAAATTATCGTCATCTTTTAGAATGATTAATAATGTGAATACACAACTGAATTTCACAATGGACTAGTGGATGTAACATGTTAAGTACAGGAGCGTCATATGAATAACAAGGAAGCCGTTCGTTTTATTGCTGTTGTTGATACTTGTAACTTTACTAAAATAGCAATAACCGCTATATGTCAGTCAATTTCTAATGATATAAAAGTTTATACTTTTAATTCGGTGGAAGAACTGCTCAGTTCTGAAAAAAACAAGGAAATTAACTTTGTTTTTTATGATGCGCTGGCGACCAATGACTTAATAGTCAATCCAACTCAGGATATAATGGATCTGAAGATGAATAATCCTCAGGTTAAGGTTTGCATTCTGTCCGTGTTGCATCAATTTATGAACATAACTAATGCCGAACATGAGATTGATAAACGCGTCTCCCTTGATGATTTTGAGTTTTTTTCTCGGATTTTATTTCGTCAACCCGAAGAGAAGTGCAGACGAAATTATAGTGTCGTTTCGTTAAATCGAATGAACCTCTGTTGGCAACAAATTACTTTGCTTAGAGCTTACTTGCTAAATTTTGATACAAAATCAATTGCAGGTATACTCAACTGTAATCTGAGAAAAGTTTACTCCTTTCGAGAAGGCGCGATAAGTAAACTGCTTGAAAAAAAAGAATTTTATAAGGAGCTATCTTTACTTATCGATCCATAACGGTTTAAAAATTATTGCAAATTTTTATATAGCTTGATTGTGAGTACAGCTATCAATATCAGGAAGTACTCACAATTGTACGGCGCAATATGTCAAGGGGCGTTTTCTATCGCACGACCAAGATAACTGTGGTGTACTTGGCTTCATTCACTGATTGGCCATATCCTATTTCCATCGCTAAGAAGAACTTGATTCTAATTTCTTTTCATGAAAAGTAAAAATACGATTGCTGTCTTAGCCCCATTGCTACTTATGGGGTAAGGTTAAGATTTTTTCATCAAATAAAGCCTTCTCGCCTTTTAAGCCAAATGAGAAAAGACAAGGCGGTATAATGGCCGATTTTCCAACAATAAGTGCGACACCTCCGTTGCTAACAAGGTGAAGAAGTAAAACGGCAAACCCCTGTGGTCATGCTATCCACTGTGGTTTCCATCATTGACCTTTACCATTTCAATAAAAAACATTGTTACCTTTTGCACAAAAAAGACGACACCTATCGAGGTAATTCCTCATAGTCAAACAAGCGTAAGGCATACAGTTTAAACACGTGATATGCAATAATAAAAAATAAACATTACTCGGCTATTTAATCTAGCGGCGCGCTCTGCTACTTGTTTAAATGACCAACTCTGCGAAAACAATAGCCTCACTGAAAACGGACTGACAAACACTCACTGATAAAAGTGGGCGCACATGAGGATCTACTGACAGAAAAAAAGCTAACAAAAATTAAGATGAAGGCGTAAAGAGGGCAATAGAGATAAAAAAAATGCACACTGTCATTTAATATTAGTGTGCTTTATCATGCTCGCTGATTGAATGACACACTATGATAGTACATTATCTGATAAGTATAGTACGTTTTGCGTTGTATGAAAAAGTCATACCTAAAAATAACAGACAAGCACATCACCCGAAACGAGGCAAATCCTTCACGAAAGCGTAACCTTTGCATAAGGCGATACTCTACCATAGGGCCTCAGCAGCCAAGCTGCCTTCAAAGATACTCCTATTCATGCCCTGCTGCGTTCTGCCAATGTGTTATCTTCTTCCTCCCTTAAGTGAGATACCATACAAGCCAGCGGTTACAGTTAAATAAGGCTTAAATAACGCCTTTTTTTTCTCACTGTTGACATGATGCAATAGCCTGCCACTAATATCAGGATTGAACCAGCTACAGCAAAAGCTTTCATTGATAATATGTCGAAAGCCATAATGCCCAACGCCCCACCCGCTAAAAATGAAAATATGGCAGTGAAATGGATACTTAATAAAAATTTTGCTGCGTTGGTTTGCTCGATAGACTGCTGTAAAATAGGCTGTAACAATAAACTGGCTAATGCAATACCAATATCTGTCAATGTCCCAGTAATATGGGTCGTGCGCACTTTGCCACGAGAAAGCTGTGTTGATGTAGAGTTATGTACCCCCATTAAATAACTCAGTAAACTGAGAAACCATGTTTTATCCCATGAGAAACTAATCCAATGGCTGAGCAGCACGGGGAAAATGAGTACAAGACCTTCAACTAAGAGAATATGTGCGTAAATAGTGCGGATCCGCAGTTTTTGCGCCAAGGAAATACAGACTCTAGCTGTAAAAGCACCTAATAAAAAACAGACGAGGATAAGAATCAGCACGAGCATTTGTATTTTATCCCACTGAACAATCTCAGTCGTTAATTGAGTAGCATTGCCAGTCATATTTGAAGGAAATAAACCAAATGCCCCAAGCGCTAATGCATTGAGGATCCCGGCGCAGCCTGCAAGAATAATAGCCAGACTCCGATCCTCATTTCGACTCCTACCACTTTTTTTCTCTATGAGCATAATTATTCTCAGTCGCTGCCCTTTTTATAGTCGATAACATTGATGAGATAACGAGGCTTCAGCTATAGGAATAGTCAGAAAGTACTTTAATTACAGTAAGATAAATTTAATTACACAATATATTAGTTTACAATACTTACCATTACACGCAGCTTATTCTGATTAAGAGATTAAGTGTGGAAGAATGACCGTGATACTCACGAACTTCATAAGCTATCCTGTCACTTTTGCTCTAAACAGTAAAAGTCGGCATAATATGTTCGTCATTTGCTATACACTGCCAAATAAACAGCTTCCAGAGCGCCATATGAAACCTTTCAGTTGTACTATCTGGCTTCTGCAATTGTAACCTCACGGCAGACATTGTTTCCCGTTGTTCGACAGGCGGAACGGAATTAAGCCCAGCACTCATTGACAGATCAATAAATCGGGCTTGACCTATCCTACTCGGCTTCAGAGAATAGGGTCAGTGTTTCTGACAATCTATCACCGTAACTGGCTCTTTTAAAAGAGATATTGACAAACTCATTCTTGAATTAACTTGATACGCAGACAGAGAAATTAACACTGATTGACGGTTAATCAATCCAGTCTTCTCTTAACCAGATAAAAACAGGTTACCTTGCCCAATCTCACCACATCCGCCCTCTCACTCTCTTTTTGAGGTCCCGATTATTCTTGCTAAGCGGGTAGTCAGATCCAGTTAAGTGGATAGGCAAAAAAGAGCAGAAAGAGGTATGCGGCCGATAGGACTCAAGGGGAGCAGAAGTATCATGGATTGTATCAACGACAGGATCAATCACATCCTTACCAAGCGACTCAACGTATTCTTGTCAACTCGAAAATCGACCGTTTTCTCGCTTGCTATCGCAATCCATGCAACGAAATGATAGAGCCATCGGTTATCGATAAAGACACTGACAGCAAACCACAGCAAAGAGTGCCCTCGCAAAGTTCACTCAGTCTATTGACTGGTTTAGAGAACAAAAAACCCCCGCCAGAGGCGAGGGTTAAAATTTGTGGTGCCCGAACCCGGAATCGAACCAGGGACACGGGGATTTTCAATCCCCTGCTCTACCGACTGAGCTATTCGGGCAACGGGGCGAATTAAACCTCAATCTACTGCTTACGTCAATAGATTTTCGTTAAGCAGGGTTTATTCGCTGGATTTTGCAGCAATTAGTGGAGCAAGGAGACCCTGTGGCTGGCCTGTCTGTCTTTGTTTTTGCCATTCCCAATGATTTTCACCCGTTTGTGCCACGCGAGGCATAGATACTGAGGCGGTGTCTGAACTGCTCGCTGAACCACTCTTCGGATCTGCCAATAAAATATGATCCAAAATATGACGCATCACAGGTGCTGCTGTCACTCCTTCATCCCCACCATTTTCGAGAATAAGGGTAACTGCCACTTTTGGGTGTTGAAAGGGAGCAAAAGCCGTGTAAAAGATATGATCTCGCAGACGAACGGGGATCAACTCAGCATGATACTTCTGATCCTTCCCTAAGCTAAAGACTTGAGATGTGCCGCTCTTTGCGGCGATCCCATATGGCGCACTATGAAAATAACGATAGCCTGTGCCGTTAGGCATATTCGCCATTCCGTACATTGCCTTACGTACTAATGCCCAGTCAGGTGAATCTGGACGCGCTATTTGACGATTCGGCTGCTGGGGTTTCCAAGACTCAACTTGCTGTCCTTTCTGAAATTTTTCTAACAAATGTGGTGTGTTAACTTGGCCACTATTGATCAATGTCACCAAGGCTTTTTCCATCTGCATCGGTGTTGCCACCCAGTAGCCCTGGCCAATCCCGACTGAAATGGTGTCTCCTTGATACCAATCTTTGTGGTGGACTCGCCTTTTCCATGAGCGACTGGGCAGTAAGCCTGGGTATTCTTCATGTAAATCGATGCCGGTCAATTTTCCATAACCAAATTGGCTCAGCAAAGTATGGATCCGATCGATACCCAGCCTATAAGCAACCTGATAGAAAAAGGTGTCAGCCGACTCTTCAATAGCGCGAGTCACATCTAACATCCCATGCCCCGTTTTTTTCCAGTCACGGTAACGTCTGTTTGTTCCTGGTAGGGTCCAGCTTGACGCGCCAAAGAACTCAGTCTGAGGCGAAATGACCCCCGCCTGCAGCGCCGAAATGGCTATATAAGGCTTCACTGTGGAAGCCGGAGGGTATAATCCTTGGGTTGCTCGATTGATTAATGGTAAATTTTTATCCTGTAGTAATCGATGATACTCATTATAATTGATCCCTCTGACAAAAGGGTTAGGATCATAAGCTGGACTGGAGACCATCGCCAGAACACCCGACGTTGCGGGATCTTCGACGATGACCGCAGCTCTTTGCCCTTGCAGTTGCTGCTCAATATAAAGCTGTAAAGATAAATCGAGAGTGAGCCAAATATTTTTTCCTGCTACGGGAGGAACCATTTTAAGTACGCGAACAATCCGACCATGATTATCCACCTCGACCTCCTGATACCCTGTTTTACCATGTAGCTCTGATTCGTAATACTCCTCAAGGCCTTGTTTACCAATGTTGTGATTCGCAGCGTAGTTTTGAGCCTTCCCTTCCTGATTTAATCGCTGATAGTCATGATCATTTATTTTCGATACATAACCGACAACATGGGCCAAAGCCGCACCGTAGGGATAGTAACGATCTTGATAACTCTCAATAGATACCCCAGAAAATTGATACTGATCAACTGAAAAACGGGCAACTTCTTTTTCTGTCAACTGTGATTTAAGTTGGATGGGGTGATATTTACTACTTCGCACCAACCGTTGGTGAAATTCAGCTATATCTTGAGGCGAAAGATTGATATCAGTCTGTAACCGCTGGAGCGTTTTTTTAATGTTTCCAATTTTGTAGGGCAGCAATTGCAAGGCATAATGGGTGACATTCTGTACCAGTGGTACGCCATTCCGATCAAAAATCAGTCCTCGTGAGGGAGCCAAAGGCAACATTTTGATGTCATTGGCATTGGCACGTGTCTGATAATAAGCATATTGTTTAATTTGCAAGCGGTAAAGATTGACGATTAACAGCCCAAAACAACTGAAGACCAATACGCTTGCACACATAGCACGATGGATGAATATCTGTCTTTCTCGTTCAAAATTTCGAAGTTTCATGCAACATTCAGGTTGAGATACACTTAGGTTTAATCCATGATAATAAAACCTTAACCACAACAGTATCCATGATTATTGTTTAATAAAAGACGCTAAATTGTGTCGCAACTTAACTTGTGTAAAGTTAGCTAAAAAAAGAGCCTTTCGGCTCTTTCTCGTGCTGGATCTCGCTTGTTGCTATTTCGCATCAAGCAGAATCGTCTCAAGAGCAATACGGATCATATCGTCAAACGTACTCTGCCTTTCCTCTGCCGTCGTCTGTTCATGAGTTCGGATATGATCAGAGACAGTACAAATGGCTAAGGCTTTAGCACCAAATTCCGCAGCAACCCCGTAGATGCCTGCAGCTTCCATTTCTACGCCAAGGATGCCGTATTTTTCCATCACATCAAACATTTGAGGATCTGGGGTATAAAATAAATCTGCTGAAAACAAGTTACCGACTTTTGCTTCAATCCCCAAGGTTTCACAGGTATCAACGGCGCTGCGTAAGAGGTTGAAATCAGCAATCGCAGCAAAATCATGGTCTTTGAAACGCAGACGGTTGACCTTAGAATCGGTACAGGCGCCCATACCGATCACAATATCACGCAGTTTGATATCTGCTCGCACTGAACCACAAGACCCCACTCGGATGATCTTTTTTACACCAAAATCGGTAATCAGTTCTTTGGTATAAATAGAACAAGAAGGGATCCCCATACCATGCCCCATAACAGAGACTGGGTAACCTTTATAGGTGCCAGTGTAGCCCAGCATGCCACGTACATTATTCACTTCAATCGCATTATCAAGATACTTTTCTGCGATAAATTTGGCCCGCAAGGGATCGCCCGGCATCAGAACAACTTCGGCAAAATCACCTTTATTCGCATTGATATGTGGAGTAGACATGTTTTTTTCTCTATAAAAACGGCAGCCCTAACAAAGCGGCAGCATAATAAAAATTAAAGCATCTTTTGGCCATAATCCATCGGGGTTAACCCAAAATAGCTGGCCAACGTTTGCCCAATATCAGCAAATGTTTCTCTTTTTCCTAATGAACCCGGTTTGACCGTATGACCATAAATTAGAACAGGCACCTGTTCGCGTGTATGATCCGTTCCTGGCCACGTTGGATCACAGCCATGATCAGCGGTCAGGATCAGAATATCCTCATCCTGCATTTGTGCCATCAGCTCAGGTAGTCGCCGATCAAACAATTCTAATGCCCTCGCATAGCCGACCACATCACGACGATGACCATAACTGGAATCAAAGTCTACAAAATTGGTGAAAACAATGGTGTTATCTGTCGCCTGCTGCATTTGCTGCACGGTTGCATCAAACAGTGCATCCAGGCCGGTTGCCTTAACCCCTCGCGTAATGCCTTGTCCTGCATAAATATCCGCGATTTTTCCGACCGAGATAACCTGACCTTGCTTTTCCTGACATAACTTAAGTAACACAGTGGGAGCCGGAGGCTGAACGGCGAGGTCATGTCGGTTACCGGTACGTTCAAATTGTCCTGCTTTATCACCAATAAATGGACGAGCGATAACTCGACCAATATTGTAGTTACCTTCATTCAGTAATTTTCTGGCGATTTCACACAGTTGATATAATTTATCCAAACCAAAGGTCTGCTCATGACAAGCGATTTGAAAGACGGAATCGGCTGAAGTATAAAAAATCGGCTTACCGGTGCGCATATGGGCTTCACCCAACTCATCCAAGATAACGGTACCAGATGAATGGCAGTTACCAAGATAGCCCGGCAATCCTGCCTCTTGCACCAATTGATCTAACAACGATTGGGGAAACGAATGATGCGGATCGGCAAAATAACCCCAATCAAATAAAACAGGCACCCCTGCAATTTCCCAATGCCCCGATGGCGTATCTTTACCGGACGAGATTTCACTGGCTGCGGCATAAGCACCGTTGATCGGGCAATCGGCATCCATGCCTAAAGGAAAATGACCAGTGGCAAGTTCTGCCGCCTTCCCTAAACCTAAAGCAGTCAAATTCGGCAAATACAGTGGCCCTTTGCGACCCTCATCCGCTTTTCCTTGATAGCAAGCTTCAGCAATATGGCCCAAAGTATTCGAACCCGCATCACCGAACTTCTCTGCGTCATCACTGGCTCCAATGCCAAAGGAATCCAGTACCATAATAAAAGCTCTTTTCATCAGCGTCTCCCGTCCTCATCATTTTCCGGACTTCATGGTGTTATTGTGCGATATCGAAGGGTAAAAATTCAATACAGAGAAGGGACTCACCTCGATTAATAATCCGTTACCGCACCGGCATTGGTTAAGCCACAGTGTCTGAGAAAATCCTGTAATAATCCAGAAGCACCAAAGCGAAAACGGTGTGGTGTCACCCATCCTTCACCCATAATACGGTCAGCTAATTGGATATAACTGGCCGCCTCTGCCGTGGTTCGGATCCCGCCTGCCGCTTTAAAACCAACCGAATGCCTCACCCCGCACTGCTCAATGGCCGTTAACATGACCTCAGCTGCGGCAAGGGTCGCATTAACCGGTACTTTACCTGTCGACGTTTTAATAAAATCGGCACCAGAACCAATCACGATTCGACTGGCGGTGGCGATGATCTCAGGCTGTTTTAGTTCACCTGTTTCAATAATGACCTTCAATAAGACATTTTGCTCATGGCAGAGTTGTCTACAAGCACTGACCATCCTTTCACCGATAGCATGATCCCCCTCTAATAAAGCCCGCCATGGAAAAACCAAGTCAACCTCGTCAGCCCCATAAGCAATGGCTGCACGTGTTTCAGCTTGAGCAGTCTCAAGGCAAGCATCACCATGAGGAAAGTTTGTTACGGTCGCCAAGCGGATCTCTGCCTCCCCCTGCTGACGCAATGTTTTACGTGCCAAAGGAATAAAACGAGGGTAGAGACATAAGGCAGCTGTATGTCCCATGGCCGTGACCGCCTGCTGACAGATCGCTGTGATATCCGCTCGTTGCTCGTGATCCGTCAGGGTGGTAAGGTCAATTAATCCGATGCCTCGTTTGGCAATGACTGTGAGGTCACTCATGTGTTCTCCGGTAAACGTTGATCGCTACCGACTATAGTAGCGTAAAAATCGTGAAGATTTTGTGGTCAGGGTCATTTAACACCATATTTTTGAGGGGCAGACAGCATATCCGACGCGTTACTGGACCACCACCCAAAATGGTGAGGGTTCATTTATATGGCACAATCCAAACGAGGAAAAAGTGCCAGTGTATTTTGCCATAACTGCTCGGCGATCAGTGCGGCGGGCTCGACTCGCAACTGACAGAAACACTCGAAAATCGCCGCGACGCGCTGTGGACAATTAACCTGCCCTTGATAGCCAAATAATGGCATATCCGGCGCATCCGTTTCTAATAGCAAACAATCTAGGGGAAGACGAGCAAAAGCATGTCGTGTTTTATTGGCGCGTGGGTAAGTGATGGTTCCCCCCATCCCCAGACGGTATCCTAGATCAATAAATTGTTTCGCCTGTTGATAACTACCACTGAATCCATGTACAACCCCCGTAGCAGGAAGTGCAGCCTGGCGCAACCGTTTTAGCAACACATCATGAGTACGGCGTGAGTGTAAAATAACCGGCAGATGACACTGTCTCGCCAGAGCAAATTGCGCGTCGAGTAGGGCTAATTGCTGCGTAAACCACTGTGCCGCGTTAGGCTGATACCGATCTAACCCTATTTCACCGATGGCCACCACGGGACTGTGTTCTGATGTGATTATCTGCTCGAGATCAGTCAGATCTTGGGGTTGATGCCTATCGATCCATAATGGATGCAAACCAAGCGCTGGATAGACGTGATCATATTGCTGACTCAGTTGCAGTACTTGATCAAAATATTGCCGCTGAACGGCGGGGACAATGATCTTTTCAACCCCAACCGCGGTTGCCTGCCGTAGATGTTCGGTCAAATCCTTAGACAAATTCGGAAAATCAAGATGGCAATGTGAGTCTATCAATCGCATGCCGGATCCTTATCGAAGAGAAAGAGGAAGTTTCAACATATCCTATCTCTGTGCGACACAGTTAAATGATTATCGACCTTGAGCACATCAGCAACCTGACGGATCAGCTGACTAACCAGAAATTTCTCCCGTCGATCGGCGACCTGACCTTGAATAGTCACATTCTGCAGATGAGTTTGAATACGAATATGACAGCTGGCGATGTTTTTATCAGCCAATAATCGCGTTTTAATTTCACTGGTGATAGCCAGATCGCGAGCATAGCTTTGAAGCGTATTCGGTCGTACAGCTTGTACTTTCACTCGGTTGATCACATGCTTGACCCCTGGGATCTTAGCGGCACATTTTTTTATTTCACGGCGACTTTTTTGCCGTTCAACCTGACCACGGATGGTGACAATCCCCTGTTCAGTGGTCACCTGTAAGTCTTTCATTGATAATTGTTTTTGGTTTAACAGGGCAGATTTCACCTTGGCGGTCACTTGGCTGTCATCCAGAAACTGGCCGATATGGCTCGCTAATGTCACCTGTTCATGGCTGCTCACCGATGAAAACGACAGGCTCAGTAGTATCACCAACCCTAAGAAAAGAAAGAGCTGCGGTGGGAAAAACCTCACCTTATCACGTCCTATTATGCCAATCATGATTACCCTAAACTAAAGGGAGATCCGCATTGGATGACTGATCAACGGGATCCCTCAAAATGGATTGCGTGATAAAGTCCAGCGGGCAACTCGCCAGCCGACACTTTATTTATCCGATTTAATGCTCACGTGTTTTTCTGAAATGAACATCAGGATAACGTTCTTGGGTAATATTCAAGTTAACCATGGTCGGTGCAATATAAGTAAGATTATCGCCGCCATCCAATGCGAGATTCATTTCATTTTTACGTTGAAATTCATCCAGTTTCCGTCCATCTTGACATTCAACCCAGCGCGCAGTTGACACATTCACCGACTCATAAATGGCCTCAACGTTATATTCGGCCTTCAGTCGCGCCACCACCACATCAAACTGCAGCACACCCACCGCCCCCACAATCAGATCATTGTTAATGAGAGGCCGAAATACCTGCACGGCACCTTCTTCAGACAACTGAACTAAGCCTTTTAGAAGCTGCTTCTGTTTTAATGGATCGCGTAAACGGATACGTCTGAATAATTCTGGCGCAAAGTTGGGGATCCCAGAAAATTTGATTTTTTCCCCTTGAGTAAAAGAGTCACCAATCTGAATGGTACCATGGTTGTGCAAACCAATAATATCACCGGGCCAAGCTTCCTCCACATGGGAGCGATCGCCCGCCATAAAGGTCAGCGCATCAGAGATCACAACGTCCTTACCTGTCCGTACCTGATAGACTTTCATCCCTTTCTGGTATTTTCCAGATACAATCCGCATAAAGGCAACGCGGTCTCGGTGCTTTGGATCCATATTGGCTTGGATCTTAAAAACAAATCCACTGAATTTATCTTCCTCTGCCACGACTTCACGTTGATCAGTTAGGCGAGGCATCGGTGCAGGCGCCCATTCAATCAAACCATCTAACATATGATCGACGCCAAAATTTCCGAGCGCTGTACCAAAGAAAACCGGTGTCAGCTGCCCCTGTAAAAAAGGATCTATTTCAAAGGAATGAGAGGCACCTTGCACTAGCTCAAGCTCATCTCTCAATTGTTGCGCCAGATCTTCGCCCACCGCACTGTCAAGTTCCGGATTATTTAGCCCTTTGATTGTTCTGACTTGCTGGATCGTGTGACCCTGACCCGTTTGGTACAAAATGGTTTCATCTTTATAAAGATGATAAACCCCTTTAAATAATTTTCCGCAACCAATTGGCCAAGTAATCGGCGCACAAGCAATTTTTAATTCACTTTCAACCTCGTCTAACAACTCCATAGGATCACGAATATCGCGATCGAGCTTGTTCATAAAGGTTAAAATCGGGGTATCACGCAATCGAGTGACTTCCATTAATTTGCGCGTTCTGTCCTCTACCCCTTTCGCCGCATCAATCACCATCAAACAACAGTCGACGGCAGTCAATGTACGGTAAGTATCCTCAGAGAAGTCTTCATGACCTGGGGTATCAAGTAAATTAATCAGTTTGTCTTGATAAGGAAATTGCATCACCGAGGTTGTGATCGAGATACCACGCTGTTTTTCCATTTCCATCCAGTCAGATCTCGCATGATGACTGGAACCTCGACTTTTTACCGTACCAGCAGTTTGGATCGCCTGTCCAAATAATAATACTTTCTCAGTGATGGTAGTTTTACCTGCATCAGGGTGAGAGATTATGGCAAAAGTACGGCGAATACTGACCTCATGTGCCTTTTGAGACTGTGACAATGTGAAAATCCTCTAAATAAGTACAAGCCCTGATACTGCTTTATTGCGCTGTTATAGAGATTGTACACCATGGTTTACTGCAGATCAGGCAAAATTATTGTTCAGTGTGTTGAATAATCGAATAAGGAAGCGTGAATTGGAGGCGGCGTCCTTGATATGGACTCTATTTTCAACTGCACACACCGGCAAAACCACCATTAGCTAACACACCTCCTTTAACGGCATTCAACTCAAACCCATTCGTCGTCGAGACAGTGTTGATCCAAGTAGTTCATTCTTAATGAATTAACCGAGTTGCTGACAATAGAGGTAATAATGAGACGTAATTTCATTCCATAGCCTGAATAATTACCATTATTAAATAATTGATTTTAAAAGATTTTATCTAACAAAAGCCTTTCTATTTATTGTTAACTAAGCCATAATCTCTCTAACGTGCTTGATGACAACTATATTTAATTCTGACAGGGTATCATTATGTTAAAAAACGACATGATCGCGAAACTCAACGATCAGCTTAATCTGGAATTTTACTCCGCTAATCTCTATTTACAAATGAGTGCTTGGTGCAGTGACAAAGGTTTTGAAGGTGCTGCGGCCTTCCTGAAAAAACACTCACGCGAAGAAATGGATCATATGCAACGCTTGTTTGATTATTTAAGCGATACTGGTGCCATGCCGGTATTAGGAACCATTGAAGCACCGCCTGTCACCTTTGCTAGCTTGAATGATGTCTTCGATAAGACCTACTTACACGAGCAACATATAACAAGTAAAATCAATGAATTAGCAGATTTTGCAATGACATCTAAGGACTACTCAACCTTCAACTTCCTGCAATGGTACGTTGCGGAACAGCATGAAGAAGAGAAACTGTTTAAAACCGTGCTAGATAAAATGAAAATGCTGGAAAAAAGCTCTAACGGCCTATTCCTTATGGATAAAGACTTGGCTAGGATGGATAATCAGCATACAACATCCGCTTGACCCGAGTTCTTAGCAATAAAAAGAGCCACTGTTGTGGCTCTTTTTATTGCTAGTGTCGCAACAGCAGCCTATGTCAGGTCGACTGAGAAAATGACGATGTCCCATTGATTGATTTTTGTTTGAGCACATGTTGCCGAGCGAGACGACCAATCAGTAATGCACCGATTAAACCACAAACTGCCGCAAAGGTCAGCCAAGCGCCGGGCATTGCTTTATCGCCAGTGGTATGAATAAGGTAACTGGATACCGCAGGGGTAAAGCCCCCAAACAGTGCCGTTGCTAGACTGTAAGCCAGAGAAAATCCAGAGGCTTTGACATCGGCTGGCATCACCTCCGCCAGATACACCACCATAGCTCCATTATAACTGGCATACAAAAACGACAACCACAGTTCCGTGATAATCAGGTTGGAAAAGGAGGGGGAACCGGTTAACCAATGGAGTGCAGGCCAAGCTGTAAAAATCATTAATAAGGTAAAGATAATCAATAAAGGACGACGCCCAACCCGGTCAGAGAGCGCTCCCATCACCGGTAACCAAAACAGATTAGATAAACCAATAAACAGTGTAACTAAAAAACTGTCTTTATCGCTCAACTGCAAAACCGTTTTGCCAAAGGTTGGGGTAAATGCCGTTATCATGTAAAACATGACCGTGGTTGTGACCACAATCAGCATCCCTGACAGCACTAATGCCCAATTCCGCATCACTGTATAAGCGATCTCTTTCATACTTGGCCGATGTTTCTTTTGTTTAAATGTCTCGGTTTCTTCAAGCATTTTGCGAATATAAAATAGAAAAGGCACCACCAAACAACCAATGAAGAAAGGAATACGCCAACCCCAGTCTGATACCTGCTCTTTGTCCAACAGGTTATTCAGTAATAAGCCAATGAGAGCAGCAAACACCACAGAAATTTGCTGGCTGGCAGACTGCCAGCTGACATAAAAGCCTTTACGTCCTTTCGGGGCAATTTCGGATAAGTACACCGAGACCCCCCCCAATTCTACACCGGCTGAAAAGCCTTGTAATAAGCGCCCAATCAGTACCAATATTGGCGCCATGATGCCGATCGTATTATAACCCGGAACCACGGCGATCAGTAACGTGCCTGAAGCCATTAAGCCAAGTGTTATCAGTAATCCTTTCCGCCGTCCGTAACGATCAATGTAGGTACCCAGGATGATCGCCCCTAAGGGACGCATCAAGAATCCAGCACCAAAAGTCATCAGTGTTAGCATTAACGAAGTATAGGGATTACTACCAGGAAAAAAGGTTTTTGCAATTGCAGTTGCATAATAACCAAAAACCATAAAATCGTACATTTCTAGAAAATTACCACTGGTAACTTTAAAAATCGATTTTGCATTCTGCCATCTGGAAGGGGATGTATTAGTAAGATTATCTGTCATTATTCGTTATACCCTGAACCTTTGTCCTTGCAATGTACTCGATAAGCTCAGCAATTTCTGTGAGAGCCATCATCCTTTGGCCTAGAAGATAAAACAATACTATAACAAATTTAACAAAAGATATAACAATGTTTGTATTACTGGATATTAAAATTCCTTACCAATGCCTTTTTTAACAAAGAAACACATTAACCACAATAGAAAACAGAGTATTGACACTCTAAAACAGTGACGAACGTTGGCCTGTATTCTCACTTCATTACTCATTTAATTCACAATGAAGAATTTCGCGTTAACCGTCTTATCATTGGGGATAGAGAAAAAGGCAGTCATCTCAGGCTAAGGCGTTGATCCCCTCTCAGTGAATCAACGCCAGTCTTTGAGCCAAGATACGATCAACGTGCTGAGCGGCAAACAACTGACTCTGTTTTATGGCGAGGTTAACTCGTTCTTGAACAATGCCATTCCAATCACCCAACCCGGCATTTTATCAACCAGAGCTTGGTAATTTTGTCCATGAGGATCCAGACAGCCATTCTCTTGATAGAATGAATTAGAGAACAAAGGAACATGTAAGAGATTGTTATTAATTGCGCTGGTTACACAAAATAACGGTTTGCCTTTTGATTGCTGGATCACCTTACGGACTGCATCGGTATTTTCTGATTTAATCAGAACAGGAATATCACCATAAACAGCAGGCCCACCAGCAAAAAAATCGACAGGTAATATTTTGTTTTTTATAAAGAAATCGTTTAGCGCCGGTTTATGATCACCGTAAATAACAATCGTCGCACTGGGATCGATAGCCAAGACTTGATGGGCAAAGTCCTGCAAACGATCGGCAGATTCAGCTAACAACGTTGAATAGGTTGTTTTCCCATCGTCGTTGCCGGCTTCATAAGGACCGTGTGTCGACATGGTGACTAACTGCATAAAAATGTGTTGTCCTTTGGCCTGCTTCAGAGCCTGAATGGCCGTTTTATAAAGGATAATATCATCGGGTGTTTTTCGCCATGATGACTTGGCTGGCGTATAATTGGACGCGAGTTCGCTCATGTCCGATAAGCCCTGAAAACGTGAAATGCCAAGCTTGGGGTATACCGTGTTGCGATTCCAAGCGCCTTTGTCATTATCATGCGCCGCATAAGTGATGTATCCCACCTTTCTCAAGACCTGAGGCAAAGCATCAACATAAGCAGACATGACCGTGCCATATTCCTGATAAATAATGCCAGACAGGTGGGCGGTATGACTAGGTAACCCCGTCAACATTTCAAACTCAGCGTTGGCCGTATTGCCACCGTAAACTGGCGATAAGCCTCTGGATTGCTCAAAACCCTGTTTAAGCAATGGCGTGAATAACGTTGAAAAATGATCTTTGTTATACCAACAAGATTCACACAAAATATAAATGACCGTTTTAGGCCGCTCGCCTTGTGGTTTCGCCTGCTGGTAAAACTGCTGATATTGTTGCTTTTCTTGTAGACTGACTGTCGGGGTGAATTTTCTGGCACTGGTTTGTATCAAATGCATTAGCAAACCATTATGACTGATATTCACTTTTGGCATATAGTTATTATAGAAAATAAATACCTGTCTAACAGCAAAGTCCTGAATAAAAGACAAGCTGCCATTTTGATAGATGAAAAAAGTAAAGGGCATAATGAGAATCAGCAAAATTGCATAAATTCGGTGAAAAGGCTCTTTTCCCCTCCATCGTTTTTCAAGACGCGCGAGTAGAAATAAAAGTGATACCGCGGCGATAATAACCAAATAAGCCCAGAGTGGGACATATTTGATCACTACAGAAAATTGGGATGTCGCAACAAGATCATTAAAGGATAACGGTATCCCCGTCAAACGCATTTTCTTGTAATTGATTGCCAGCAATATCCCAACAATGATCACCGTTAAGCTCATTGCGCTAAACGTTCTGACTTTGCAAATCCGAAAAAACAAAAAGAGGAGGATAACTGGCGAATTAAGTAAAAAATACCGTAATGGGGTATAAAGAAAACCGTATTGTGGGTACGAAACCGGAAGAAATGATGATATGGTTGAATAGACGATCGCCATCACTACAACGACGACAAAATCATTGATAAAAAGCCTGCCCTTAAACATGTCCCGGTGACCTAAATAGAAAAATGAAGATAGTTTAGCATTAAATGATCTCCCAGAACAAATGACAGATCATTCATGTCTCATTCCCCCACGTTTGACTTAACTCAATATCAGGGGGACGAAGTGCCGGGACTTTCCAATCCAACCAATCCAATTTTCAAATAACCAGCCTGACGCAATTTGTCCATGACTGACATCAGTGTGGCATAATCGACACGTTTATCAGCACGCAAAAAGAGGATTGTTTGCTTATCACCGTGAGTTTGCGCAATAACCGTTTCGATTAACTGCGGCTCGGTCACCTTATCGTCCCCCACAAACAGTTGCTTATCATCACGGATACTCAAGTAAACGGGTTTTTCGGGACGCGGTGTCGGTTTACTGACCGACGAAGGTAAATTTACTTTCACATCAACTGTCGCCAATGGGGCGGCCACCATGAAAATAATCAGTAACACCAACATCACATCGATAAAAGGCGTGACATTGATTTCATGCATTTCACCCGCAGTTTCCCCATCCTCTTTTAGCTGCATCGCCATTGCTATTTTCCTGCCTGTTGATCATTAACCATAACGGCCTGTTGAGCCGCATGCCTTGCTAAATCTTGATCGCGGCTTTGTAATAGGAGAATTTGCGCGGCACTGTCACCAAGTAAAGCTTTATATCCAGCAATATAACGCACCAGACAGTTATAGATCACAACAGCAGGAATGGCAGCAACCAACCCCAATGCGGTGGCCAATAATGCTTCAGCAATACCCGGCGCAACAACGGCAAGATTGGTGGTTTGCGTTCTGGCAATTCCAATGAAGCTGTTCATAATGCCCCATACTGTGCCAAATAGACCGATAAAAGGGGCGACAGCACCCATGGTTGCGAGATAGCCGTTACCCTGTCCTGCTTGACGAACAATCGACAACATACGACGTTCTAAGCGGAACTGCGTCCGCTCCTTGACGCCATCACCCTCGGTCATGCCTTGTGACAAATCGCGTTCTTGCAGGGCTTCTGCCAATAAAACTGCACTGTGGCTCTGTGCTGAAAATGACTCAGCGAGCGCCGCTGCTGCTGTCAAAGTTCGAGCCTCTTTCAGTGTATTTTGTTCTTTAACAAGCGTTTTTTTGGCATGACTTAACACACTAAAACGTGAGAAAAACAGCGCCCAAGTGACAATCGAGGCGAAGAGCAATCCCACCATAACCACTTTAACAACACTGTCCGCATGCTGAAACATCCCCCAGATCGAAAGGTCGCTGGGCATGATTTCACTGTTCATCAGAGTCGCGCTCCTTAATTCTTTTATCTACACATTGCACCGATTATAACATCAAACCTGCCACTGATTGATAGTAGTTATCATTATTATTTACAAACCCACTGCCTTGACGACAAGGAAACTGGCTCGGATAACACCGCAAAGCAGCCGCGACCGTCAATCGTTAAATGCACTGGCGGGCCGAGTCATAACAGGGGTAAGGAAATTCTAATTCTCATCCTAAAGGATTGCCTCAATCCCTTAGCGGTGTATCTTACAGTTAACCTTGCCGTTCGATTTTAACCTCAGGCATCGCTGCATTTTTATGATTTATTTTCTCGGGTAAACCTACTAAGGAAAAATAGAATGACAAAAAAAATCGTGTTACTTATCTCTGCATTTTCTCTGCTGATGGTTAGCGAGGCTTTTGCACGCAACAACCATTTTATCGCGATCACCTCAGCCAATACGCTGCCCACACGCTGGTCTGCTTACGCCGATTTATATGATGGTAAAGGCCATCATCTCTACCATTGGCAAGAAACAAACCACAAACCGGGTGACCCCATTCACTGGGATTATCAAGATGGCGGCGATAAAGGCTGGTTACACCTGTGGATTGACGCGGCTCCCGGCAAACGTTTTTCTTATCTCACCCTGCCCTTGAACGCTAACCATTGTTATGACATTAGCGGTTCGGCAAACAGCACGGTCAATGTTCAGGTCATTTCCTGTCCTTAATACCGACAGCCACTGATATTCACTTTTTAAAGGGAGGTCGCTGGCCTTGCTCTATTTAATCATGCTACTTTACTGGTAAAGCCCATGACAGATCACTGATAACCATGACCAAATCGACTCACTTAGACACAAGACTGATTCATGCAGGACGAGACCAACGTTACACCCAAGGTGCAGTAAACGCAGTGATCCAACGCGCCTCATCCTTAGTCTTTGATTCTGTGGCAGAGAAAAAACGCGCCAGCGCAGGTAAAACCCATGGTGCCCTTTTTTATGGGCGCCGTGGCACGCTTACCCACTTTGCCCTACAAGATGCCATGTGTGAACTAGAAAATGGCGCAGGGTGCGTACTCTATCCTTGTGGTGCTGCCGCAGTGGCCAATAGTATTCTGGCCTTTGTCAGTCAGGGTGATCATATCCTCGTCTGTGGTTCAGTGTACGAACCCACTCAAGATTTTTGTAACCTCATTCTAAAAAAACTGGGGGTCAGTACCACCTACTTTGTCCCAACAGCCAAACAAGATATTGCACATTTAGTTACTCCTCAAACGAAAGTGCTGTTTCTGGAATCGCCAGCCTCAATTACCATGGAAGTGCTGGATATTCCAACACTGGTAAGCGCAGTACGCGCGGTTGCACCGGATATTGTGATAATGATGGACAATACTTGGGCCGCTGGCGTGTTGTTTAATGCCCTCGAAGCAGGCATTGATATCTCGATTCAAGCGGGAACAAAATACTTGGTTGGACACTCTGATGCCATGATTGGCACCGCTGTGGCTAACCAACGATGCATTGAGACCTTGCGTGAAAATTCTTACCTGATGGGGCAAATGGTCGATGCCGATACGGCTTATATGACCGCGCGAGGATTAAGAACGCTGGCGGTCCGGTTGCGACAGCATGAAGAAAATGCGTTGCAGGTCGCAAACTTTTTGCAACAACACCCTGATGTCTGGCGGGTTAATCATCCAGCACTCCCCGAATCAATCGGACACCTCTACTGGAAACGGGATTTCCTAGGCAGCAGTGGCCTCTTCTCTTTTATACTGAAACAGCGCTTAACCACAACACAACTGAGTCATTTTCTGGATAATTTTAAGCATTTCAGCATGGCCTATTCTTGGGGCGGGTATGAATCATTGATTTTAGCCAATCAACCCGATGAATTAGCAACAATTCGACCGGCTTCCCCCCCTGATTTCCATGGCACATTAATTCGTCTGCATATTGGGCTAGAACATCCACGGGATCTGATTGAGGATCTCAGTCAAGGACTGGATCGCCTTCATCAGTCAAGGTCGTCCCTCCCCCACGATTAAAATCGTTGGCAAGACACCGCCTTGACCCTTGCCGACGAAATTGAAACAGCAACAGTCGTCTCCTTGAACTTTTGGCTTGAGCATAAATGTGCATAGCAAGGCGACCTGCACTCACTTATCAGAGATTACCTCACGAGTTTGTCACCCTAACCTCGCCACTCGGCTGACTCAATTCGCTAAATTAAGAGAAATGAAAATAGTCGATCGCACGGTGTTATCAACAGGCAAACAGACACCACCTCTCTCGACTATTTTTGTTAGCTTTGGCATTAGTACTAAAAAATCCCTTAACGCCACGGTACGACTATAATTATCTCTTCACTCATTCTGATAGCAACAAACGCCTTATTATCGAAAACAGGTTAGTGGTAATTTGTTAGGTCTCTGTCGGTTGTTATCACTGCAATCAACCGTCGTTTTCACGTTAAGGAGCCTGTACTATGTCTCAGCGTTCTATGATTAAGCTTAATAACGATGCATTGATGCCTCAGCTCGGTCTCGGTGTCTGGCAGGCCAGTAATCACCAAGCTCAAGCTGCCGTTGAATTTGCCTTAGATACCGGTTATCGTCTGATCGATACTGCAGCAATTTATCAAAATGAACACGGTGTCGGACAGGCTATTGCACAATCCCAATTACCTCGTGAGCAGCTGTTTATCACCACCAAGCTCTGGAATAGTGATCAGTTACATGCGCGCCATGCGCTGGAAAGCAGTCTGAAAAAGTTACAACTTGATTATGTCGATCTCTACCTGATCCATTGGCCTTGTCCAGCACAAGATCACTATCTGCAAGCATGGCAGAAATTAATTGAATTGCAGCAAGAAGGACTGATAAAACAGATTGGCGTCTGTAATTTTCAACAAGATCATTTAAAACGATTAATGTCTGAAAGTCCCGTGATCCCGGTTATCAATCAGATCGAACTGCATCCTTTATTGCAACAACGGCCTTTACATGCATGGAATGCACTGCACCATATCCAGACACAGTCATGGAGCCCGCTGGCACAAGGTGGTGACGGGGTATTTGAACAGACGATCATTAAACAACTGGCTCAGCGCTATGATAAAACCCCCGCACAGATCGTCATTCGCTGGCATCTGGATAGTGGTTTGGTGGTGATCCCCAAAAGTGTCAACCCACAACGTATCGCAGAAAATTTTGATGTGTTCGATTTTAAACTGGATAAAGAGGATCTCACTGCCATTAGCACAATGGATGCGGGAAAAAGATTAGGCCCAGATCCCGATTACATGGATCATCACTAAAAAAGGCATCGCCATGCGATGCCGCCGTTTATCCGACATTCACCGAGGGTTGCACTGATAACTGGCCGATAACACCACTGTCGGCCAGATCCAAATTTTGACTGCCATAGCTTAATGGAAAATGTGCAGAGGCCGTATTCGGAAAATTGACCAGTAACTCAACCCGACCATCGACCCAAACACAATCTTTCCAACCTCGATCTTCCATTAATGGTGGGGCACCATTTACCGCTTTGACCAAAAATTTAGCCCCCGTAATAAAAAAAGGTTGGGGTTGTTCAGTTTCGATAATCCATTGCTCGAAACTTGCTTGTTGAGCCGTGATATCAATACGCTCAGCTTGCCAGTGCTGGCCATTGATGCCTGTTGCCGCATTACCTAGTTTAATCAGTCGAGAGCGAACAGCTTGTCCGGCCGTGATGGCGGGCACCAAGTGTTTGAGCAAACTGTCAGTCACTAATGGGATCAGCCCCGTAGGGTTAAGTGTGACCACCCGCGTTGAGGTCAACACAGTCGATGAACCAAAAATACCCCGGATCCGCTCGGCAAGATCGGCACTTTCACCGGCCGAAATAAATAGAGGCTTACCATCAGAAAGATCAATCAATACCTCACGCCGCTCACCCGGAGCAATCCCGAGAGTGGTGGTTGGAACCGGTGAAGGTAAAAAGCCTTGATCACCGGCGATGACAATGAATGGCCGATGATCACTGGTGGTCAGTTGATAATAACGACGACTGGAAGCATTAACTAATCGGAATCGGATAAACCCGCGCGCAACGTTTAACGTGGGTGACTGCACACCATTCACCAACAACGTGTTGCCTAGAAACCCTTCGGCATCATCTTGATAGATCGCATGACCAAAATTATCCAGTCGTTTATCTTGGATAATCAGTGGAAAATCATCGACACCATAATGATGTGGCAGAGGCAGCGTCTGACTTTGCTCATCGTCGATGATCCACATCCCCGCGAGACCACTGTAGACTTGACGTGCCATTTTACCTGGTGTACTGGCGTGATACCAACAGGTTGTCGCAGGCTGGGAAATTTGCAGTACCGGAGACCAGTCTATACTTGGTGAAATGATCCTCGCCCCCCCCCCACTCAGCGCTCCCGCCACCTGTAACCCACTGATCGTCATCGCCACTGGCTCTGATAAACGATTACTGTAAATCAGTTTAACATAGCTTTGATCATGAACTCTGATTGTGGGGCCTAAATATTGCCCATTCAATCCTGCCGTCGGCACCGTTTGTCTGCCATTAAAAGACCACTGACAGGCCTGCATGGTCAGAAAAAGTGGCTGACCATGGCGAGCTTCCAGAAGCGGTGGCACCGGTAATGTCGTCACATCGCCGTCATCATGACGATTTGCTCGAACAGGCCAAGCGCTGCCCGCCACGGAGGCAAAAACAGAAAGTTGTAAGAGTTGACGCCTGGTAACAGACATGTGAGAAACACCCTGTGTTAAGAAATAGCGATTAAGCCTGACAAACTGTACTGAGACAACATCCTTGTTGTGATCATCGCAATTATTTTATTGACTTTGCTTTTCTCTACGTGCCACTTCATCATTGAGCTGTTCAAGTTTAGCTTGCATCAGTTCCCGGCAATGGGTAGTCAATTTTCTGACACCCGCCTGTTGAAAGGCGGCGGTATCGATTGGTGGTAACATTTCAACAATCACCAGACCATTACTTAAACGATTGAATTTGATCTTATCATGCGTTGAAGACACCACGACAGGAATAACGGGCACCCCCGCCGCCATGGCCGCATGAAACGCACCGGTTTTAAAGGGTAATAAGCCACGCCCTCGACTGCGTGTCCCTTCAGGAAACATCCAGAATGAAATAGATTGCGTTTGCAATTTATTAACAACATCCGTAATCAGACTGTGCGCCTTGGACTTATTGTCTCTGTCGATTAATAAATTACCGGTGATCCAGTACAACAGACCAAAAAGAGGAAACCAGATCAGATTTCGTTTGCCAATGGTCACCGTATGTGGCTGCACAATATTTGAAACCGTAATCATATCGTAGTTGTTCTGGTGATTGGCGATGTAGATGGCATTGCCAAATTGGGCCGCATCCGGCGGTTTTCTCATTTCCAATTTTATACCAAAAATATGGTGTAACCAGCCAAACGCATGAGAAAAGGTAGCGACATGACGTGGATGGCGAGGTGAAAAGAGACACCATATCATGCCGAACAAGCAGACAAGTACACAGTAAACCAAAACAAAAAGCGCACGTAAAATCATTAACATAATCAGTCCTTAACAGGCTAGAAGCCCAAATTCCAACACTCAGCCCTCGCGGCAGATCCAATTACAACGCGAGGGGGAGGAATTGCCGTAGTTTAATCTAGCCCTGAGCAATTAACCATGTATATTTAAAGGTCTTTTTAAGATGAGGGATCAAGCGTCATCCATGCCATCATCTGAAATTTCGACACGATCAATGCGTTGTAAGCCGCGGGGTAGTAATGTCCCTTTACGGCCTCGCTCCGCCCTGAATTTTTGCAATTCTACCGGACGCATAACTAATTTTCTTTTCCCAACATATAAGGTGACCACTGACTGAGCACTTAGTAGTAATAACCATACCAGCTTATCTTTGCCCGCGGCCGCATCCGCCTGTGATATCGAAATGATTTTATTACCTTTTCCTTTAGCCAGTTTAGGTAAATCATCAACAGGAAACTGCAACATTCGCCCTTGAGCAGTAATGGCCAGCAGTGAGTCATGCCGAGGCTGTATTGTCATTGGTGCAAGGACTTTCGCCTGATCAGGTAACGTGATAATGGCTTTACCTGCCCGATTTCTGGAAACCAGATCACTGAACTGACAAATAAAACCATAACCTGCATCAGAGGCCATCAGCAGGGGAGTCTCATCCTGCGCCATCAGTACATGCTCTATCACGGCACCCGGTTGTGGGGTAATTTTTCCAGTAATGGGTTCGCCTTGTCCTCTCGCTGAAGGCAGCGAATTAGGATCCTCAAGCGCATAGCTTCTGCCACTGGAATCAAGAAAGACCACCGGCGCATTGCTCTTCCCTTTCGCCTCACCGAGGTAACTGTCTCCCGCTTTGTAACTGAGGCCCCTCGCATCAATCTCATGGCCTTTGGCGGTTCTGACCCAGCCCATTTGTGATAAGATGACGGTGATAGGCTCTGAAGGTGTCAGTTCATGCTCATTGATCACTTTAGCCTCAGCTCGTTCAGTCAATGGTGAGCGACGATCATCGCCATAGGTTTTGCAATCAGCTTGTAACTCTTTTTTCAATAATTGACTCATTTTACGCTCAGAACCCAGTATGGATTGCAACTCATCACGTTCTTGCTGCAAACTCGCCTGCTCTGAGCGAATTTTAATCTCTTCAAGACGAGCTAAATGACGTAAGCGTAATTCAAGAATCGATTCTGCCTGAGTTTCGGTCAATGCAAAACGGGCAATCAATGCCGATTTTGGTTCATCTTCATGACGAATAATATGAATAATTTCATCAATATTTAAAAACGCAATGAGTAACCCATCTAAGATATGCAGGCGATTGAGGACTTTTTCTAGACGGTAGCTCAGCCTACGCCGGACAGTATCTCGACGAAACACCAGCCATTCATTTAAGATTTCTAAGAGATTTTTCACTGCCGGACGGTTATCCAGACCAATCATGTTCAGATTAACCCGGTAACTTTTCTCCAAGTCGGTGGTGGCAAAAAGATGATTCATCACCCTGTCCATATCAACCCGATTAGACTTTGGTACGAGCACTAAACGCGTCGGATTTTCATGATCGGACTCATCCCTTAAATCTTCCACCATGGGCAGTTTTTTATTGCGCATTTGTTGTGCGATCTGCTCAAGCACTTTGGCGCCAGAGACTTGGTGTGGCAAGGCGGTGATCACCACATCACCTTCTTCTTTTTTCCAAATCGCGCGCTGACGGATCGACCCGCGACCAGTCTGGTAAATTTTCTTAATGTCTCTACGTGGCGTAATAATTTCGGCTTCGGTCGGAAAGTCTGGACCGAGAATAATGTCGGTCAAGGTTTCCAATGTTGATTCGGGTTTTTCCAGTAAGGTGATGGCTGCTTGTGCCACTTCACGTAAATTATGCGGTGGGATATCTGTCGCCATTCCCACCGCGATCCCAGTCGTGCCGTTCAGCAGAATGTTCGGTAATCTGGCGGGCAGGATTTTTGGCTCCTGTAAGGAACCGTCAAAATTATCAGTAAAATCGACAGTCCCCTGCCCCAACTCACCCAGTAATAATTCGGCATAACGCGAGAGACGTGATTCCGTATAACGCATGGCGGCAAAGGATTTAGGATCATCAGGCGCCCCCCAGTTTCCCTGCCCATCCACCAACGGATAACGGTAGGAAAAAGGCTGGGCCATCAGTACCATGGCTTCATAACAGGCACTGTCACCATGGGGATGATATTTACCTAATACATCTCCCACGGTTCGGGCTGATTTTTTAAATTTCGCTGTGGCATTCAGGCCCAATTCAGACATGGCATAGACAATACGGCGCTGAACCGGTTTAAGTCCATCACCAATATAAGGTAAAGCACGGTCCATGATCACGTACATGGAATAGTTCAGATAGGCGTTTTCGGTAAATTGATGCAGCGCCTGACTTTCTGCACCATCCTGACTCACATTACTCATGTAATTATTTATCCTCACGGTACTTAATGGTTAATACCTGTCTTACCGTTTTGAGTTGGCTGAGTTGATCCTAAAAATGAACAATCATGCCTGTTACCGATCGAGGCATGCCTCGTTCCAGACAGCGGGCTTCCTGCCCGAACAATCGACAAAATAAACCGGTTACTTTCAGGAGCTAAAGTTCTATATTACGTTTATCACCCTGAGCTTGCAGCCAATTTCGACGATCTTCTGATCGCTTCTTCGACAACAGCATATCCATGATCCTCAGGGTTTCAGGCTCATCTTGTTCAGACACGGTGAGTTGAACTAATCTGCGGGTATTGGGATCCAGCGTCGTTTCACGTAATTGCATCGGATTCATTTCACCCAATCCTTTGAAACGCTGGGTAGATATCTTACCTTTTTTACGCTTAAGCTGATCCATGATGCCGATACGCTCATCTTCATCAAGGGCGTAGTAAACCTCTTTCCCCATATCAATACGGTATAAGGGTGGCATGGCCACATACACATGACCATGGCGAACCAAAGACCGGAAATGCTTCACAAACAGTGCGCAAAGTAAGGTTGCGATATGTAATCCATCTGAATCAGCATCAGCCAGAATACAAATTTTACCATATCTTAGTTGGCTTAAGTCCTCACTATCCGGATCAATACCCAATGCCACTGAAATGTCATGCACCTCTTGCGACGCAAGCACTTCATCTGAAGAGACCTCCCACGTATTGAGGATCTTCCCTTTTAATGGCATGATTGCTTGATACTCGCGATCCCGCGCCTGTTTTGCGGAGCCCCCAGCGGAATCCCCTTCAACCAAAAACAGCTCGGTTCGGGATAAATCTTGTGCCGTACAATCTGCCAGTTTTCCTGGCAATGCCGGTCCACTGGTTAATTTTTTACGTACGACTTTGCGAGCAGCCTTCATGCGGCTCTGTGCACTGGCGATGGCCAATTCAGCCAGCTGTTCACCTTGCTGGATATTCTGATTTAGCCATAAGCTAAAGGCATCTTTAACCACCCCCGAAACAAACGCAGCAGATTGGCGAGAAGAAAGACGCTCTTTGGTTTGTCCAGCAAACTGAGGCTCTTGCATTTTCACTGACAGTACCCAAGCACAGCGATCCCAAATATCCTCGGCAGATAGCTTAACACCACGCGGCAAAATATTACGGTATTCACAGAACGTACGCATGGCATCCAAAAGCCCTTGACGTAACCCATTAACGTGGGTGCCGCCTTGCGGCGTCGGGATCAAGTTAACGTAACTCTCCGTCAGTAACTCGCCCCCTTCAGGCAGCCAAAGCAAAGCCCAGTCGACCGCTTCCGTTTCACCGACAAACACGCCTGTGAAAGGGTGTTCGGGTAAAACGGGTAACCCATTTACCGCTTCAGTCAGGTAGTCAGTCAGACCATCTTCATAATACCAGCGCTGTTCAGTCTGGTTGACTTTATCGATAAAGACGATCTCCACACCCTTACAGAGCACGGCTTTGGCTTTTAATAAATGCGCCAGTCGAGTCACCGAAAAACGGGGATTATCAAAAAAGGTGGCATCAGGCCAAAAGTGGACACGCGTTCCGGTATTGCGCCGACCAACCGTGCCTATCACTGTCAAATCCTGTACCTTATCGCCATTTTCAAAGGCCATACTGTAGACTTCACCATTCCGACGAACCGTCACTTCCACCCGCGTAGACAGGGCGTTAACTACGGAAATGCCCACGCCATGTAAGCCGCCTGAAAACTGGTAATTTTTATTAGAAAATTTCCCACCGGCATGAAGACGACAGAGGAGCAATTCAATGGCAGGCACGCCTTCTTCCGGATGAATATCAACAGGCATCCCACGACCATCATCAATCACTTCCAAAGATTGGTCTGCATGCAGGATCACTTCCACGCGCCTAGCATGACCGGCCAACGCTTCATCGATACTATTATCGATGACTTCTTGACCTAAATGGTTGGGTCTGGTGGTATCGGTATACATGCCCGGTCGCCTACGTACCGGTTCCAACCCCGTTAATACCTCAATTGCATCTGCATTATAACTTGATTGGCTCATTGTAATGGTTCATTCTTCCAAAAGAGTGGATGGTTAATGCGATTTTAATCCGGCATTAACTCTAAAAATTCAATAATTTGTTGAAAATAACGCGAGATATGAGTAAACGCGTGATTTCCTCCTAGCTCAACAGACTGCCGGCATAATGAGTAATAGTCTACTGCCTGACGATAATCCAGAATTTCATCCCCTTCCTGTTGCAATAACCAGATCAAATCAGGCGCTTCAAGAGGATCAATATGCATCACTTTTAATTCATCGATGTGATGGGACTCTAGCACATATTTCTGACCTGTGTAGGGATTGTAATTTTCCCCCAAATAATCGATTAACAGCTCGAAGGGCCTCACCGCGGGATTGATCACCACGGCGGGCAACATAAAACATTGCGATAGCCAAGTGGCATAATACCCGCCTAGGGATGAACCAATCAACCCCAACTGTCGACCTGACTGCTGCGCCACTAATTCCTCCAGGTATAGCGCGGCCTGCTGAGGATATGGTGGCAATTCAGGGATCAGTAAATCAATATGAGGATGATGATCACTCAACCATTGCGCTAACGCTTGGGCTTTCATCGATGCTGGAGAACTATTAAAGCCATGCAAATAAAGGAGAGAAAACATCTATTCGTATCCTTGTGCACTCATATCAGCAACAAAATCATGTCCAGTTAAACGCTCAACCCATGAGTGCAATTCACCGTGACTGTGTAATTCAAACCAGCGCCAGCCTGGTTGCTGTTGATCAAGACTGAACTGCTGACTGAGCGGTGAAAATTGCACACAGGTTGAAGGCGTCGCGAATACTCGCTTATTCTGCCACGGCTTATCCAGCTCTTGATGAATATGGCCACAAATCACACCCTGTACACGTGGGTAGCGGCGGAGAATTGCCGCAAGCTGCTCAGGCTGAAGTAAGCCTTGACGATCCAACCAGTCACAGCCAGAATCCACCGGATGATGATGTAGAAAGACTAATGAGTGCCGCTGTCCGGCCTGATTCAAATTGGCCTCAAGCCAACACAGTTCTTTCTCACTAATCCGCCCTGCGACCTCACCTGGCAGTTGGCTATTTAATAAAATAATTTGCCAATGATCCCCGAGTAACACCAGCTTACTGGCTCGCAGCGGTTCGTTCAACAATACCTGTGCCATTAACGTGGCATCGTCGTGATTACCGGGAGTCCAAACACAGGGCACCTTCAGTCGACTCAATCCTTCGTGCAAAACGCGATACACTTGCAGTGACGGCTCCTGAGCCAGATCGCCGGTAATCACGATCAAATCCAACGGTGTGTGCTGCTTCGTATGCTCTATCGCATTCAATACCGCTTGGAAGCTATCAAAGGTATTAATCCCCAATAGCTGTTGAGAACGGTCAGCGAAAAGGTGCATGTCTGTGAGCTGTAACACCCTTACACAGGTTTCATCTGCCACTTGTGGCTTTATAAGACTATCCAAAGTGAGTCCTTAAGTCAGATATTATTCACAATAGCTCAAACTTAGTGCAAAGCCTCAGCCAACATACCGTAACCAAGGCAATAGCTTAACCATTCAGCCAGAAATTGGTTTATTTGATGCTTTTCATCGCGTTGGTTTAACTTTTTATTCGGATAATCATAACGTGCTTTAAAATGAGAGATCTGCTGAGTGGCACACACTTCTGCAACCCGTGCATCATGATATAATCGCACTGACATGGAAGGTAACGATAAATAATCAGCAATCAGATCGACTTGGCTAATATTAACACGAGTCGTATATTGGGTTGATTCTTCAATGATCAACCGATATTCCGTGTGATTAATCAAATACGGTATACTGGCTCCAACTTGCTCAGCCCCGCTGGGTAACAGCCGCATTAATCTGGCATAATTTATTTCATTCAACCGCATCATTTCCGGAAAGTCAGGAACGTAACGCTTAGTCATCAATAGCCCCATTGTTGTTTTAGTGTTTTATAATGCAATTGTAGCCATTGTAAACCAATGACTGTCGCTGCATTATCAATGCGCCCTTGTTCCACCATCTGATAGGCTTGCTCACGGCTGACCACACTGATCCGGATATCCTCATCCTCATGTTGTAAACCAAACCCCTCACGCCTGTCACTGACCCGACTGTCTGTTTCGCCAATAAATACGCTGATCTTTTCGCGAAGTCCACCTGGGCTTGATAAATAACTGAGGGCAAAATGCAATTGTCCTAAAGACAACCCCGCTTCCTCTTGGGCTTCACGCCGTGCGACTTGCTGCTCACACTCGCCAGCTTCGATCATGCCTGCAATAATTTCCATTCGCCAAGGAGTATCACTGGTATTCAGTGTTGCAATTCGGATTTGCTCAATTAAAATAATTTGGTCTCTGACCGGATCCCAAGGCACCACGGCGACAGCGTCATCACGCTCAATCACTTCTCGCTGAACGAGACGACTCATTCCCCCTGTGAAAAGAGGATGACGAAAACGGTATTTTTTGACCGTCAAAAAGCCTTGATAGGCGGTTTCCGTCTCAACGATTTCGACATCCTCTCGAGTGAACCGTCGCCATCCGTGTTCTGATGATTTCATAGTGAGTGAACCTTTTATCCTATTATCAATGCTTAACTATTCCTATAAACAGACCATGATCGATGAAATTATTGTCACACTGTCAGTCGGTTTATGTTAATTTTATGGGCATTCGGTTAAATAAAGCACGGAAAGTCAACCAGATTAGCCCTAGGATTCTGTTAAAATCACGGACAATTTTGAATATTTACAGCATAGATTTTTTGCTAGGCTGCCACACAAGGAATGCAAATGAAAAAACTGCTCCCCATTATTATTGGTCTGAGCTTTAGCAGCTTTGCCGGTCTGTCTCAGGCTGAAAATTTGCTGCAAGTTTACCAACAAGCTAAAAGTACCAATCCAGATTTAAGAAGCGCTGAAGCTGAGCGTAACTCGGCTTTTGAGAAAATCAATGAATCACGTAGTCCATTATTACCCCAATTAGGATTAGGGGGAGATTATGCCTTTAACAGTGGCTATCGTGATAGTTCAGGTCTGCGTTCCCACTCATTAAATGGATCGCTACAGCTTAGCCAAACTTTGTTTGATATGTCAAAGTGGCGTACCCTGAATTTGCAGGAAAAAACAGCGGGTATTCAAGATATCGTTTACCAAGATGCTCAACAAACGTTAATTATCAATACCGCAACGGCTTACTTTAACGTCTTGGATGCGATAGATACGCTCTCTTTTGTTGAAGCTCAAAAACAATCTATCTACCGCCAACTTGATCAAACGACCCAACGTTTCAACGTCGGTCTAGTGGCGATTACGGATGTCCAGAATGCACGTTCACAATATGATACGGTGCTGGCTCAAGAAGTCACGGCCCGTAATAATCTGGACAATATGATGGAAGCGTTACGTCAAGTGACAGGTAACGATTACCGTACCCTGTCCTCCATCGATATCGACCGTTTCACAACGGAAAAGCCCGATGCGATCACTAATTTACTGAAAAAAGCGGAAAATCATAACCTCAGCCTTTTATCGGCTCGGTTATCGAAAGATTTAGCCCAAGAGCAGATCAAATACGCAGAAACGGGCTATATGCCAACGCTAAGTTTAACGGCTTCAACTGGCCTGACTAAAAACCGTTATCAGGGCGATCGCGCTAACCTCAGCCCGTCGACTAGCGATGCAATCAGTGGCAGTAATCAAGTGGGTGTTAACCTGTCGATCCCCTTGTATAATGGTGGGGTAACCCATTCTCAGGTTAAACAGGCCGAGTACAGTTTAGTCAGTGCCAGTGAAAAAATGGAAAGTGCACATCGTGCTACCGTTCAGACAGTGCGTTCATCGTTTAACAATATTAATGCGTCTATTAGCAGTATCAATGCCTATCGCCAAGCGGTCGTCTCAGCGCAAAGTTCGTTGGATGCCATGGAAGCTGGCTATAAAGTAGGGACGCGTACTATCGTTGATGTCTTGGATGCAACGACCACCTTGTATAACGCCAGACAAAAACTGGCTGATGCTCGCTATAGCTATTTAATCAATCAGTTACAGATTAAATATGCCCTAGGCACCCTCAATGAGCAAGATCTGCAACGCTTGAATGGGACCTTAGGTAAAATTGTTCCCACCGCCGCAGATGCCATCGCACCAGAAAATCAACAGCAACAAGCCATTGCTGATGGACAACAACACGAGACCAAATCAACGGGACGCGCCAATCCGTTCCACCACTAATGGTCAATCACAATCAGGAGGGGCACCTCCTGATCCTTCTCTGTCTGACTTTTCCTGCTCTCGCGCACATTAATTGCTTTATCGTTCTGTCATCAATACAAAAATCACTGTGCTTGTCAGTAAACACCTTGTTACCATAGGCTTAACATGTTGGATAAAGGCTGACTGCTCGATCATCGTGGGCTAAAGCTGCCCCCAGCTTACTCGATTCATTTGGTGACGATAAATAGAAACCACGCTCTCACCATCAACGTGCAGGATTTGTTATGAAAAGGACCAAAGCGATTCATCTCGATGCATTTCGAAAACATGAAACGAACTTGCCATTAACCTTGGCAGTGAGCGCCATGTTTGTACTGAGTGGCTGCGATAAAAAGAACGACAAAGAGGCCACCACCTACAACAGTGTCGAAGCATGCCAGCGTGCTGAACCAGAGAAAAGCCAGCAATGTAGCCAAGCATGGCTGCAAGCACAACAGCAGGCAATACGTACTGCGCCAGTCTATTCCAGTGAAGCGGCCTGTACCGCGGAATATGGCGAAGGCCAATGTCAGCCTAAACCGGATCCGCACAATGCACAGGGCTACAGCAGTCACAGTTTTATCCCTCTCATGGCGGGCTTTATGATGGGTAGAATGCTCTCTTCCTCCCGCTCGGCCACCCCCTTGTTTACCCCTCGCAGTGCCAACCGACAGGGCCAGCCACACTTTGTGGATGCTAACGGCCGTCAGTATGGTGCCGTCGCCTCCTCTTCAGCGGTCGGGCGGAGCAATGCCTCCGTGGCCAGTGCTGCACATAACAAACCGTTGTCCGCGTGGCCCGATGCTAACCGCCAAGGTTCACCGTCAGTCGATAAGCCCAGACTGGAGACAGGGACACCCACAACAGGGCGAAATCGCCACTCCTCCTCGTTGACCTCACCTTCCCAGTCGCAACAAACCATCAAACGCGGAGGATTTGGGCAGAGTTTTGAGACCAGCAGCAAACACTCAACGACCACTTCACCACGCAGTTGGGGAGGGTAAATCCAATGCAACGCATCGCAATCAATCCACGAGTCCATTGGCGCCAACAAGCAGAAGAGTACGGGTTTACCTTTCACACCATCGATCACCAGCCCTATTGGTGTGAAGAGGCTTACTATCAATTTACTGCCAAGCAAATCGATTATCTGGACGATCTCAGTGCAGAATTACATCAACTGTGTTTACAAGCCGTCAAACACGTCGTCAGCAGCGACCATTGGTTAAAACGCTTTGCGATCCCGCAGGCCAGTTGGCAACTGATTCGGGATAGCTGGCATACCGGCCAACCCGCTTTGTATTCCCGCTTCGATTTCGCTTGGGATGGACAAGGTCATGCTCGATTATTGGAGTATAATGCTGATACGCCGACCTCGTTGTTTGAAGCCGCTTTTTTTCAATGGCTGTGGTTGCAAGATCACATGAATGCCGGGCAACTGCCTGCGGGTAGCGATCAATTTAATAGCCTACATGAAAAACTGATCGCGCGTTTTTCTGAACTCAAGCAGAAGCATTTTATTCATCAAATGCATTTTTGTTGTAGCCCTGACAGTGATGAAGATCGTTCAACAGTGCAATATTTGCAGGATTGTGCAAAAGAAGCAGGGATCACTGATCACTTTCTATTCATTGATCAAATTGGTATGAATGCAACGCATCAATTTGTCGATCTGGACAATCACGTAATCAGCACCGCCTTCAAACTCTACCCTTGGGAGTGCATGCTGCGTGAGGCATTTTCTACTGAGTTACCTCACGCTAACACCCGTTGGATCGAACCGGCTTGGAAAAGTATCTTATCAAATAAGGCACTGCTTCCCTTACTGTGGCAAATGTTTCCAGATCATCCTGCATTGCTCCCCGCTTGGTTTGCCGATGACTGCCCACAATTACCCGACCATTATGTCATCAAGCCCTTGTACTCACGTGAAGGTGCAAATGTACAAATAATCAAACAAGGTATGACCTTGGCCGAAGTAGCTGGCCCTTATGGGCAAGAGGGAAAAATCATTCAACAGTACCATCCTCTGCCTGTATTTTCGGGCAACCACACCGTCATTGGCAGTTGGCTTATCAATGATAAGCCCGCGGGCATTGGCATCCGCGAAGACCATCATCCGATAACCAAGGATTCATCGCGTTTTTATCCGCACTGTTTTATAGGTAAGTGAGTACTTGCAATTTTACGCCTCCTTACTGAGCTAACAGTGTCAGCATGCCAAGCCCCCCCATCTCAATCCCCGTAATAGGTAAAGAGAGGGTGTCTTCCTCGTGTAAGGTCCCTAGCAACGCAATTAACGGTAAAAAATGCTCAATGCTTGGATGAGCTAACTGAGCGGCAGGGTGCTGCTGGAAATGGATCAGTGGCTGTTGGCTGGCACTCGCTGTCCATTTTAGATGTTGCTGAACATAGCGATCAAATTCCGTTGCCCATGGCCAAGCTTGAGCATTGGATCCCGTTCGCAGCTGCTGCAAGTTATGTACGGTATTGCCACTGGCGACAATCAACACTTGCTGCTGACGTAAGGCCTGCAATTTCTGCCCCATCTCAAAAAAATCACGGACTGAAAACTGTCGATTGAGTCCAAGCTGTACCACTGGGATGTCTGCCTCAGGATACATTTTGAGTAATACTCCCCAGCTACCATGATCAAGCCCCCAGTGCTGATCGAGACTGACCGTGTTTGGCCTCAGTAAACGAGCCACCTTTTCTGCCAGTTCGGGACTGCCTGGTGCGGGATATTGCACATCAAATAGTGCTTGAGGGAAATGGCCAAAGTCATGGATCGTTCGAGGAGATTGCATCGCCGTTACGGACAGTTGCTCAGTGACCCAGTGCGCTGATATCGCTAGGATCGCAGCAGGTTTGGGTAAACGCTGACCCAGTTGCTGCCAACAACGCGTATACGGATTATCCTGCAAGGCATTCATTGGGCTGCCATGACCACAAAACAGCACAGGCATACGTTCAACCATCGTCTCTCTCCTTCTCCGATCCCATGCTCATATCATACCCCTTTATGGATAAATCACCGCGGGATAACACTGAGGATCCTTATCAAGGAATTTGAACATTAACCTTTGCAAAGGTGACCGTGATTGGGGAGAGCCGGCCCACTCGAACAGGCGCTGATCTTGATTGAAATGCCGTTGTCGCTCTGTCGCTAACTCTGTCACAACAAAGCGCACGCGCCTTACCTTACTCGCCCAGCTAGCAGATATCGACCCTGTGTTTACTCTTATGCGCGTCAGAATATCAGAATAACAATATTTACATTATTAGGAGGGGAAGAATGCCAGTGTAGTTAACCCGCGCAGAAATCGACAAGAGGTGGCAAGATTATCAGCGAACTCATTTATTTCGGGGTTGGGCGAAATCACAACGAAGCAAAAGCGTACAGCCCTTTGATTGTCAGGATCGTGCTACCGTTTTTCGCCTCTAAAACAGACAACGTAATCACACGCAAGCATGACCTCAACAGCGAGATGAGGTCTGCTAATTGATGCCGCTATGGACAAACGGCTAATGGGGTTAAATGGCCTGTCGGTTATCGTATTTCATACGCCAAGCGACCAAATCATCTATAGTCACGACGGGCATGCTGTGTTGGCGTGCAAACACAATCGCTTCTGGCGCTCTGGCCATGCTGCCATCATCATTGGTTAACTCACACAACACACCGGCAGATTTATACCCCGCCAGTCGCACTAAGTCGATTGTCGCTTCTGTATGCCCAGTGCGGGTTAATACTCCACCTTCCATTGCACGTAAAGGGAAGACGTGGCCAGGTCGATGCAAATCGCTGGCTTTCGCCTCATCCGCGATGGCAGCTTTAATGGTGGTGAGGCGATCCTGAGCGGAAACGCCCGTGGTCACACCCTGTGCCGCTTCAATGGTCACAGTGAACCCTGTACCATAAGCACTGGTATTGTTTTCCACCATCATGGGTAAATGCAGATGCCGACGCAGTTGCTCAGTAATGCAGAGACAGATGATACCACTGCCGTGACGGATCATAAGGGCCATTTGTTGTGTTGTCATGGTTTCAGCAGGGAAGATCATATCCGCTTCATTTTCACGATCTTCATTGTCCAACACCATCACGCCACGGCCATCACGTAACGCCGCCAGTGCATTTTCAACACGTTGCTCCGCAGAGCCAAATTCAGATAATAGAGTCTGATTCATGGTAAGTCGTCCTGATTAAAATAAAAGTTACCAGAATCAGGGCATTGAAGGAGTTGCGCTCGAAAGCGTATCAAAGCGATTATCAGTATAGGCATAACCGTGCTGTCCACCGATAAGGCATCGTTGTCCTCTCCCATCCGGACTTTAACCGTCGGCCCCGGAATTACACCGGATCTGCTGACCTTCATTAACAACCTGAAGCGCTCGCGGGCTTTCAGCATGAACGCTGATTTACCGCCGGTGGGGAATTTCGCCCCGCCCTGAGAATAACCTTTTCACTATATCGCCAAAAAAGACCCCCTGCAATCCACGCCGCACAAAACATCCAACACGATCTCGACACATTTTCAGGTTTCACCTTCAGCAAATAGCGATTACACTTAGAAGACAGCTGAATGATCCTCGCTGACTGATTGGCGAATAAAGATCTGACACCGGACAGCGGAAAGGAATAGAAAATGATCGATACAAAGAAAATTGAAAAACTGGCGCGCCAAGTGCATAACGCACTCCCACAAAGCCTACGTAATTTAGGTGAAGATGCTGAACAAAAAATCCGTCAGGTTTTACAATCACAGCTGACAAAGCTTGATCTGATAAGCCGTGATGAGTTTGACGTGCAAACTCAAGTTTTGGTGAGAACGCGAGAGAAACTGGCGCAATTAGAAAAGCGTCTTAACGATCTGGAAAGTCAACACCCCCCCGCCCTGGCTGAGTCAACCGGTGAGCCAACCCCCGGAAATAAAACCTGATAACGACCTATCCATCCTCACGCCATGGCGTGAGGATGGATAAACCCACATTCAGCGTTGATTAATCTTGTTAATAATCGATGTCGTAGAAAGCCCATCTTCAAAATTTAACACTTTCACCTCGCCGCCATTGGCAATCACTTCTTTACCGCCCGCAATCTGCTCAGGCAAATAATCGCCCCCCTTAACCAATAAATCAGGCAACAATTCACTGATTAAACGCTGAGGCGTCTCTTCGTCAAAGGCGATCACCCAATCAACGGACTCCAGCGCACTTAACACCAACATTCTGTTTTCTAAGGTATTAACTGGTCTTGAGTCCCCTTTCAGACGACGGGTCGACGCATCACTGTTGACTGCAACCACCAACCGATCTCCCAATTTACGCGCATTCGCCAAATAAGAGACATGACCCGCATGTAAAATATCAAAACAGCCATTGGTCATCACTATTTTTTCGCCACGTTGCCGAGCTTGAGCAAGGAGCGATTGCAGCTGCGATTGGGTTACGGAACCAAAACTGTCATTTGGTCGAGCATGGATCGCATTCGCCAGTTCAACCGGTGAGACCGTCGAGGTCCCCAGTTTACCGACGACAATGCCTGCCGCCGCATTCGCCAAAAAACACGCCTCTTCCAATAAGGCACCGCTGGCGATTGCCGTTGCCAATACCCCAATCACAGTATCTCCAGCTCCCGTCACATCAAACACTTCTTTGGCGAGAGTCGGTAAATGCACGGGGGGTTTTCCCTGTTGTAACAATGTCATTCCCTGTTCAGAACGCGTGACCAACAAGGCAGATAAATCAAATTGCTCAATAATAGCCAAACCGCGCTCAACCAGTTGCTGTTCCGAGTCACATTTACCCGCCACCGCTTCAAACTCGGATAAGTTAGGTGTCAGCAGTGTCGCTCCCCGATAACGTTCAAAATTAGCACCTTTCGGGTCAATTAATACCGGTGTCCCCACTTGACGGGCTGTCTTAATTAACGTTTGCACGTCTGCTAATGCGCCTTTCGCATAATCAGACAGCACCAACGCGCCGGCATTGGCGAGCAGGGGTTGCATCTTTTGGTGAATAGCCGCAGCATGTTCACTGGCGAACCCTTCTTCAAAGTCCAAGCGCATTAATTGCTGATTACGAGATAAAATCCGTAATTTCGTGATGGTGGGGTGAGTGGATACTTTAACAAAGTTTGCGGAAACCTTAACTTTGTCTAATTCGGTAATGAGTTTGTCAGCCGCTTCATCCTCACCGGTAATCCCCACCAGCGTCGAGGTGGCGCCCAGAGAGGCAATATTCATTGCGACGTTAGCCGCACCACCGGGCCTATCTTCAAGCTCTTCGACTTTTACCACGGGGACCGGGGCTTCGGGGGAAATACGCTGGGTTAAACCATACCAATAACGATCCAGCATTACATCACCAACAACAAGCACACCTGCATTTTCAAAATCAGGCAGTGATATCTTCATTAAGGGGTACTCCGCAATTCATCCTTCATAACAATGCTCAGCCAATATTACCACATTATTCTCGCTAACGGATTGATTTAACCCGTCAGAAGCTGAGTCAAACTCATGATGTTTCATCATTCATCGGCGACATCAGGTAATTTTGCCAGCATGTGGTGATCCTACGCCGTTGTTCAACGAGTTCATCCTGATGGAGCAGTGATGGCTCAGCCTGTAACACCTTACGGTGTAAACAGTTACGCAAATAAAGATAATCGTCACTTAACGCCTCAGCATCGACACGGGATAAGACGCCGACCTTAGCTAACCGATTGAGGCAACGAATATTATCTGTCCAATCGGTTAAAAGGGGATACTGTGCAGCATAACGTAACACCAGATACTGGACGATAAATTCTACGTCGATAATCCCCCCTTCATCTTGTTTAATATCCCAATATTCGCCGCCCTGACTGGTATGGTACTGGCGCATTTTTTCACGCATCTGCCGCACTTCATACTGCAGGATCGCGACCGGCCTCGCTTGGCAAAGTATTTGACGTCTGATTTGTTGAAAGTGATCATCGAGTTCGGCGGCACCAAACACTAATCGCGCTCGAATCAGTGCCTGATGCTCCCACACCCACGCCTCTTCTTGCTGGTAAAGCGAGAAAGCAGCAAGGGAAGTCACTAACAAGCCCGCGCTACCCGAGGGTCTGAGTCTGGCATCAACGGAATAAAGGGTACCGGAGAGCGTCCTGGAATTGAATAAATGAATAATACGTTGTGCCAGTTTCAAGTAAAATTGGCCAGCCTCTATCTGCCGCGCCCCCTCTGTCATCACCTGTTGCGGACAATCATACAAAAAAACCAGATCGAGATCCGAACTATAGCCCAATTCCCATCCCCCCAATTTCCCATAACCAATAACTGCAAACCCTCGTTTTCCAGACAAGGCCAAGGTACTAGGAACCCCATAACGTTGGGTCATATCTTTCCATGCTTGATGGATCACCGCCTCAATGATCGCCTCAGCCAGCCAAGTCAAGTGATCGCTGACTTGCAAGACATTCAGGTTATCACTGATATCCGCCATCGCAATCCTCAGTGATTGGATCTGCCGAAACTGACACAACGCCTCCAAGCGCTGTTCTTGATCCTCTTCTGGGATCCGCATCAGGTATTGGCGGAGATCATCCTTGTAAGCATCAAGGTCGCTAGGGTGAGCGAATGCAACAGGATCGAGTAATTCATCCAATAATAAGGGATAACGCGTCAGTTGTGTGGCAATCATTGGCGACGCGTGGCAAAGAGACAGTAATTGCTTGAGCGCTAACGGATACTCGGTCAATAATTCGAGGTAGGTGCTACGGTTGACGATCCCAGCTAGCAGGGGTTGTATGCGGCACAACAATTGATCCGGTTGAGGATGACGGATCACCTGATCCAACAGTTGTGGCATCAATTGTTCGAGCGCAACTCGACCCCGTGGCCCGATGGTTCTTCGTTGTAATTCTAATTTGAGTCGGCGGAGCTGTTGTAAAAAATCCGGCTTATTTTCCGCAATAATAGCCTCGATTTCGAGCAGCTGTTGCTCTAAAGTGGCCTGATCGTCTTGCCATAACATCTGCATCCGACCCAACCGTGTTTCATCCTTCTGCTCCTCAACCGGATCCTCACCGATAAGATCGCTGAATAGCGTGCTGACCTGCGCCATATGGTGATGTAACTGTTGAAGTAAGGTCTGCCAATCTTGATACCCCATGGCAAAAGCCAACCTGATTTGATCCAGAGGCTGTTCTGGCAAGGTCTGAGTCTGTTGATCATGGAGACTTTGTAAAAGATTTTCTAGTCGGCGTAAAAACAACCATGCTTGTCGTAAGTTTTCGCTCTGAGTGTCTGTCATTAGCTGCGCTTGCTGTAACGCCGATAACGCTGCTAAAAAACTGCGTTGTTGTAATGAAGGCTGTCGACCACCTCGAATTAACTGAAAAACCTGAACAATAAATTCACATTCGCGGATCCCCCCTGCGCCAAGTTTAATATTGTTCTTTAACCCTCGCCGCCTTACTTCACGAGCAATATTGCCTTTCATACTACGTAACGATTGGATCACACTAAAATCAATATAGCGTCGATAAATAAAGGGCTTAAGCATCTGCTGTAACTCAGCAACATGCTGTTTATCAGGATCATCCAAAACCCGGGCTTTGACCATGGCGTACCTCTCCCAATCCCGCCCTTGTTCCTGATAATAATCCTCCATGGCCGCAAAACTCATGACCAACGGCCCACTGTCACCAAAAGGACGCAAGCGCATATCGACCCGATAAACCAGTCCATCACTGGTTTTATGATCCAGTACCCGAATCAAGCGTTGCCCCATTCGAGTAAAAAATTGGCTATTTTCAATGGCCTTTCTACCCCCTGAGGTGTAACCATTTTCAGGATAGGTAAAAATAAGATCGATATCAGACGAGAAATTCAGTTCTCCTCCGCCTAATTTGCCCATTGCCAAAATGAGTAAGGGCTGCGCGACGCCATTAGCACTCTGGGGTATCCCCATCTCTTGGCAACATTGTTGGTAAACCCTGTCTCTGGCAGCAGTGACCAATGAATCAGCCAGTTCACTCAGCTGGCGAAGTGAATCGGCGGTGGACACCTGTTGAAGACACTGCATCCAAGCGATCCTGACCATCATATGACGTCTGAATAGCCTTAACTGCTGCATCAACGCAGTTTCGCTGCTGAGCCCCTGTAACTGTGCTGCAAGCCATGTTGCATAATGCTGCCACTCATCGGCCTTGGGCGGACAAGCCTGTAGATGTTGCCACCACGAGGGATGCTGCTGCAAATTGGTCACAATAAACTCACTGCATCCCAATATTGCACACTGCTCCGCTGACAAAGGCCGATCCTGCGGATGCCAATGTTCAAATAACAATGACACATGCTGTTGTATCGTGCTAGGTAGTGGCAACATAGTCTCTCCTGAGTTCTCTCACTTAATGGTGAGCCTGATCCTTATTCGGGTAGCTGGTCAGCCAAAATGGGGGCTGTTTAAGCGCATCTTTGATTGCCTGTATTGCTTGACGTCCCTGACAACTGGCAGGATCTGCCATCACTGGCTGCCAGCGTGTAAACCAACTGAGCACGGGCGAACAGGGGTAACAGCCACTGATCACTTGCAATAATTGCAGCTTGTTCGACAACACCTGTCGCAATGTATTATCATTCGGGCTAGCCAGAGACTGACTGGCGATTTTTTTTATTTCAGCAAACAGGCGATCGGCCATTTGATCTGACCAACGTTTATACGAACTTGCCATTTTGTTACGCTGTTTATCATTTAAGTCACTGACCCAAGTTTGAGTGACAATCCAGTGAGTTAGTGCTAACTGGGTCGCAACATAATCCGGATGAAACAGTGCCTCCCCCTTAGGAGAATTGAATATCAACGATGGCAAAGACTGCAAATCAAGACGTAACTGATGGCTGGCTTTGCGAGGAATTAATCCACTAAATAACAATAAAACCTGATTTGTTACTTTGATATCGCGAACAATTTCATGTAAAGCCGCAGTGTCAGGCTCAGCAGACACCGACTCATGGTATTGCCACTCTTGAAGCAGATAGCTGAGGATTTGCACCAATCCGGCTTCACAATGGCTTTTCGGCGCAATGGATGGCACCCCCAATGGGCGAAAGGCGACAACAGCGCACTGTTGCAACAAAGCATGGCCTCGGGCCGCCTTGCTCAAATAACCTAACCTGAATACGCCCCCGCCTTGAGCAATAAGGTGTCTGGCAAGGGTAAAAATCGCTTCCTGCTGACCCTGTTTTAATTCTAGCTCCAGCTCATAAATGGGTTGGGTTTGCCCTGCTGCTTTCAGTTCACCTCGATCCAACGCGATTTCAACTTCACTGTCCCCGACCATCACGCGCCAAGTCTCGCGCTGAAAATCGGTACTAAACAGCTCAACGAGCCGTTGCTGTAAGCTCACGATGTCGGTGCCTTCAGGCCAAAGTGAATCAGGTAATAAGCTCAGATCCAACAGCGGTTTTGAGAGGGAGATATTGTATTCTGGCCGTTGATGCAGCCCACCTAGGGTGGTGCCTGACGTTTTAAGTGTCATTTCATACTGTTGATTTTCACCACGGATCCGTAGCCCCATATCCCACTGTCTTAACTGATTATCGTCAGTATCAAAGTAACAATTACTCAGCTTAACGGCAGGGGTATGGGTCGCATCAAAAGGTTGCAGTAAGGCCGAAATATCAATTTCAGCAGCAGATTTGATCACAAACTTTAATTCTGTTTCAATAGTCATAAATGTCGGGTCGTCTATGAGTTGGCATTGGCGCAAAGGTTGCTAAGTGAAACAAAGCAATATTAGACAGTCATGTAAATTGGCTTTACTATTAAAGTCTCAGAACAAGATAGTTCTCATACCATTATCCGGTTAGCCTCTACAGACTGTGTAGAGGCTGATAATAATTTGACAGACTGATAACACATGAAAAAAATCCTTATTCACGTCCTTTTTATACTGAGTTCAGGTATTTTACCAGTGATTGCTTATGCTGACAGCATCGGTTATGTTTCAGATGACCTCTCAACTTGGCTAAGAAGCGGACCAGGTGAACAATATCGCCTGTCTGGTAAAATTAAATCGGGTGATACAGTCACAATATTACAGACTGATAGCGAAAATAACTATGCTCAGGTTAAGGATCAAGAAGGGCGTACTGCATGGATCCCGCTGTCAGAATTAAGCAATAAACCCAGTGTCAGAGTGTTAGTGCCACAATTACAACAACAGGTCAAACAACTGACTGAGCAGTTAGCTAATATCAATGAAACATGGGATCACCGTACTGCAGAGATGCAACACAAGGTATCGGGTAGCGATCAGGTGATTAATCAGCTTAAAAATGAAAATACCGCACTGAAAGATGAGCTGGTTGTCGCACGTAAAAAAGTCAATGCGGCCAATGTGCAACTCGATGATAAGCAACGTGCAATTATCATGCAATGGTTTGTCTACGGTGGCGGGGTACTGTGCGTTGGACTGATTTTAGGCTTAGTGCTGCCAAGGCTTATCCCGCGGAGGAAAAGTCACAACCGTTGGATGAATTAACCGATTGAAAAACGAATAACATTGCCAATCAACCCCCGCCAAGCTGTGCCTACTCGCTTGGCCGTCAAGGGAGTGATATTTTGAAGACCTACTTGGTGGGTGGCGCCGTCCGCGATAAACTGCTCAAACTGGCTGTGCATGATCGCGATTGGGTTGTCGTTGGCGCAAGCCCTCAACAACTCCTCGATAAAGGTTTTATCCAAGCCGGCCGCGACTTCCCTGTTTTTTTGCATCCTGTCACTCACGAAGAATATGCCCTTGCCCGTACTGAACGTAAACAAGGACATGGCCATCAAGGGTTTGCTGTCGATTTTTCGCCAGAGATTACTCTGGAGCAAGATTTACAACGTCGTGATCTCACCATTAATGCTATGGCTGAAGATAATGAAGGACAACTCATCGATCCTTGGCACGGACAACAGGATCTTCAAGCAAAGGTGCTTCGCCATATCTCTCCCGCGTTTGCAGAAGATCCTCTGCGTGTTTTACGGGTGGCGCGGTTTGCGGCACGCTTTGCGAGACTGAATTTCACCATCGCCCCAACGACATTACAATTAATGACCGCACTTGCGGATAAGCAAGAACTCAGTTACCTGACTGCAGAACGCGTCTGGAAAGAAACAGAAAAAGCACTGACGACTCACTCACCTGATGTCTATTTTCGTGTTTTACAGCAGTGTAAGGCATTGGGTTGGATTTTTCCTGAATTGGCACAATGCTTTCCAGAACAATCCACCGGTGAGGGCGTACAGCCCAACTTCGGTGAACAGTCTCTGCTTGCCCTTAAATCAGCCAGCCAACTCGCCGCTGATCCTATGCTCAGGTTCGCAGCCTTGTTGCATCTGGTCGGTCGTACTGACGCGGCTGACAGCCAAGATCCTCTCTCCTGCAATCAAACGGCGCGGGCAATTCAAGGGATCCAGCAACTGAGCCAACGTCTACGTTTACCCAATCAATACCGTGACTTAGCTTTAATGGTCGTACAATATCGTCCGTCTGTTGACCACCTCGACACACTGTCAGCCCATCAACGTGTGGCATTGCTAGATAATCTGGATGCGTTTCGACGCCCTGCACGAATCGAGCAGTTAGCTACCGTTTGTCAAGCTATCGCTTCAGCACAAGGCAAACCTTATCCGCAAGCAGAAGAGTTACGTCAGATCTATCAGGTGGCACAACAGGTTTTGGTTGCCCCGATTGTTAAAGCCGGATTTAAAGGCGCAGAAGTCAAAGCGGAATTACATCGCCAGCGGATAAGCGCGGTGCAGAAACTCGGCTAAGAACCGAACACCGCCCGCGTCTCCACTTATCGCTCGCCGTTATGCCAAGCGCTGCTCCCGTTATCACAGAGCCTCCGTGCCATTAATTAAAGTGTCCACGTTCAATTCGCACCCCCACCTGTCGCGCTTCAGCAACAGCACCCGGTTTAGAGACTTTGACCCTGACACCGGGTGTGGCAAATTTATCCATAAGCAAACTGGCCACTTCTTCTGCGACACGTTCAACTAGCGCAAATTTACCTTGTTGTAAATGGTGTAAGACAGCGTCAGCCACTTCGGCATAGCTTAGGCAATCATTGACATCATCACTGGCGGCCGCTTTTTTATTGCACCAGGCCATTTCAATATCTAGCACTAATTTCTGACGGATAGTCTGCTCCCAATCGAAGGCGCCAATGGTGGTGATCACCGTTAATTGCTCAATAAATACAATATCCACATTCGTCCTCATTGATTTTTCACACGACAAGGTATCTCTTATTGCTATTTATGCGTATTATCATAAATAACTCATCCAATAACGATGGTATGGCTCCATTATGACAGCAATTGCAGTTGGTATGATCATTTTTGCTTATCTCTGCGGTTCCATCAGCAGTGCCGTATTGATTTGCCACCTCACCGGTTTGCCTAACCCCCGCCACAGTGGTTCAGGTAATCCTGGTGCCACCAATGTCCTTCGCTCAGGTGGGCGGCTGGCCGCCTTATTGGTGCTTATCATTGATATTGCAAAAGGCACCGTACCCGTCTGGTTGGCTTGGCACTGGCACCTCTCTTCCTTCTGGCTGGGTTTAGTCGCGATTGCCGCCTGTAGCGGCCACATTTACCCCATATTCTTTAAATTCAAAGGGGGGAAAGGCGTTGCTACCGCCTTTGGTGCAATTGCTCCCATTGGCTGGGATTTAACTGGACTGGTCGCTATCACTTGGTTAATGACAGTTCTACTCAGTGGTTATGCATCATTAGGGGCCGTTCTCAGTGCCCTGATCGCCCCTTTTTATGTTTGGTGGTTTAAGCCCGAATTTACCTTCCCAGTCTCAATGCTCTCCTGCCTGATCCTGTTACGCCATCACGAAAATATCCAACGCTTATGGCGAGGCAAAGAGCATCGCTTATGGCGAAGATGGCGAGGGTTTAACCCAAATAAATAGGCTTCGCGCTTAGCGTGTGACTGCGGGTAACTCACTCAACGGCCAGCGGGGCCGAACCTGTATCGCAATATCAGCCAAATCATTATTTTTAAAACGAACCATGCCTGCATAAGCAATCATCGCACCGTTATCGGTGCAAAGTTCAGGTCGTGCATAAAACACCGCCCCACCCTGTTTAGCCATCATCTGACTGAGGGCATGACGTAAAGTCTGGTTGGCACTGACTCCCCCCGCAATCACCAAATTTTTAAATCCGGTCGCCACCAATGCTCTTTTGCATTTAATCAGTAAAGTATCAACCACTGCCTCTTCAAAAGCTCGAGCGATATCCGCTTGCGTCTGGGCCTCCCCATCGTTGGCTCGAATGGTATTTGCTGCAAACGTCTTCAATCCTGAAAAACTAAAATCCAATCCCGGTCGATCCGTCATGGGTCTTGGAAAGGAAAAACGACCCGCAACACCCTGCTGTGCAAGCTGAGATAGCAAGGGACCGCCAGGATAATCCAGTCCAAGGAGTTTTGCTGTTTTATCAAAAGCTTCACCTGCAGCATCATCAATCGATTCTCCCAGTAATTGATAACGTCCAATGCCAGTAACACTGATAAGTTGTGTGTGTCCGCCTGAAACCAATAACGCCACAAAAGGAAAATCAGGGGGTGTGGCTTCAAGCATTGGAGCCAGTAAATGGCCTTCCATGTGATGAATGGCAATGGCAGGCACTTGCCATGCATAGGCAAGAGAACGGCCAATGGTGGCCCCCACCATCAATGCACCCACCAACCCCGGACCAGCCGTATAGGCAACCGCATCAATTTGCTTGCCCGTGATCCCGGCTTCAGCCAATGCTGCGTTAATTAAAGGTACGGTTTTACGAACATGATCGCGAGAAGCCAGCTCGGGCACGACTCCGCCATAATCGGCATGTAAACTGACTTGACTGTACAACTGGTTCGCTAATAAGCCTGCCTTATCATCGTAAATCGCTATTCCTGTTTCATCACAGGAGGTTTCAATACCTAACACCCGCATTTTTTTCACCTCATTTTCAGTCAGTGCAGTGTAGCATATTCAGGGATTCAGGATCATTCATGCCGCATCGAGTCGTGGTGATCCTTGAGAGAATTAAAACGACACGGCCTGTGTCCTTCCCGTCGCTTTCCAATCCCCCTCATTAATAGCGAGATTGTGTGCTTTTTAGGATCATGCCATGGCAGCCAACTCGCCCTCTTAGCTCTGCGTATCCCTTCTTCCCGTTTCATTACGGGATGATGAAACTGACTTTACTTTTGTTATCAAATTGGTGTAGAATGCTGCACCATTTTGAAAAATACTGGCATAGCGTCCAGTGAAAAACCGATTTTATCGAGGTGAGAGTTACATGCCGGTAATTAAAGTACGTGAAAACGAGCCATTTGACGTCGCATTGCGTCGCTTCAAGCGTTCCTGTGAAAAAGCAGGTGTTCTGGCTGAAGTTCGTCGTCGTGAGTTTTATGAAAAACCAACGACTGAACGTAAGCGCGCTAAAGCGTCTGCCGTAAAACGTCATGCTAAAAAGCTGGCTCGCGAAAACGCACGCCGCACTCGTCTGTACTAGTTTGTTCGGGGTCAAGGCTCCGTTGTGCTCGCTACACAGGCCGAGTTAAACAACAGGCCGTGCTTTCTTAAAGAAAGCGCGGCTTATTGTCGTTTATAAGCATAAAAATTAGGATTTATGGCTGGAAAAATACCGCGTATCTTCATCAGTGATTTACTCGCTCGTACTGACATCGTTGACTTGATTGATGCCCGTGTACGTCTAAAAAAGCAAGGAAAAAACTTTCACGCGTGCTGTCCCTTCCATAATGAAAAAACCCCTTCTTTTACCGTCAATGCAGACAAGCAGTTTTATCACTGTTTTGGCTGTGGCGCGCACGGTAATGCAATCGATTTTTTAATGAATTATGACCGTCTTGATTTTGTCGAGACCATTGAAGAGCTGGCGACAATCCAAGGCCTAGAGATCCCCTATGAAACCGGTAATAGTGAATCTCCCATTACCCGTCATCAACGACTCAGCCTGTACCAGCTAATGGAACAACTGAATGATTTTTATCAGCAAAAAATTCAGTGTTCTTCTGCCACAAAAGCGCAGCAATACCTTGCGTCTCGTGGCCTTAGCCATAAAGTCATTCGCCAATTTTCTATCGGCTATGCACCAGATGGTTGGGATAATGCGTTAAAAAAATTTGGTGCCCATGCCGATGATAGTCAATCGCTGAGCGAAGCCGGTATGCTAGTGACTAACGACAAGGGCCGTCGTTACGACCGGTTTCGAGATCGGATTATGTTCCCTATCCGCGATAAACGAGGCAGGGTCATTGGTTTTGGTGGCAGAGTCTTGGGGAATGATACCCCTAAGTACCTGAATTCACCAGAAACACCCATTTTTCATAAAGGCCGACAATTGTATGGTCTGTATGAAGTCAGCCAGAAATACCACAACCCCGAAAAAATCTTGGTGGTTGAGGGCTATATGGATGTGGTCGCTTTAGCACAGTTTGATATTGATTATGCGGTTGCTTCACTGGGTACCTCGACCACAAGTGAACATATTCAATTGCTCTATCGCAATACCGAGCAAATTATTTGTTGTTATGATGGAGACAGAGCTGGACGCGATGCAGCTTGGCGAGCACTCGAAAATGCTTTGCCCTACCTCAGCGATGGACGGCAATTGCGCTTTATGTTTTTACCTGATGGGGAAGATCCCGACTCCTTAGTGCGAAAAGAGGGAAAACAGGCTTTCGAACAACGTATGGTACAAGCTCGTACCCTGTCTGATTTTTTGTTTGAAACCTTATTGCCCCAAGTCGACCTGAGTTCACGCGAAGGTAAGGCTCGTCTGGCTGCACTTGCTCTACCATTAATTGATAAAGTGCCCGGCGGGGCGTTACGGATCTATTTACGTCAGGCCTTAGGCAATAAATTGGGTATTTTGGATGATCGGCAATTGGAACAGCTGTTGCCTAAACGTGACAGTCCCCCCCCTGTCGCACCGACCCCCATGATGAAAAGAACCACCATGCGCCTTTTGGTCGCTCTGTTAGTTCAGTACCCTTGGTTGGTTAAACATGTGCCATCACTGACCGGTTTACAAGAGAGTGGTATCGCAGGACTGCCCTTATTTAGCGAGTTGGTACAACTCTGTCATGCGCATCCAGGCTTGACCACGGGTCAGCTTTTAGAGTACTACCGCGACAAAGATCAAGCCGTAACCCTTGAAACCTTGGCTGTCTGGCACCATATGATTGTAGAAGATGAAATCGAATCCATGTTCATCGAGCTGTTGACCAGAATGTACGATGAGGCCTTGGAAAAAAGGGTTGAACAATTAATTGTGAGAGAACGTACCTCAGGCCTAAGCCGTGATGAACGTCGAGAACTCAATGAACTTTTGATCCAGACTAAAAGCCGATAACACCTTCACACATTTTATAGAGAAAAAGACCAAAATAGAGTGTTATCACCATTTTGCTGCTAAATTGAACCAATTTCTTCTATACTATATAGAGTAACAAAATACAACACGCATTCGCGGCTTAAGTGCCGTTTATCTGGGGCCGATGCCCATTGCTGCACAAAGGCTGCAGCTAACGAAAAGCCTTTACATGTTATTGTTGGCTCTGCGCCAACTGCATCTATCTCATTAACAGAAGTGTGGATACCGTCTTATGGAGCAAAACCCGCAGTCGCAGCTTAAGCTACTTGTCAGCCGTGGTAAGGAGCAAGGCTATCTGACCTATGCTGAGGTCAATGACCATCTGCCGGAAGATATTGTCGACTCCGATCAGATCGAAGACATCATCCAGATGATTAACGATATGGGTATTCAGGTGGTAGAAGAAGCCCCTGATGCCGATGATCTTATGCTGAATGAAAACAGCACCGATACTGATGATGATGCGGCTGAAGCCGCAGCACAAGTCTTATCGAGTGTTGAATCTGAAATCGGACGAACAACTGATCCTGTGCGCATGTACATGCGTGAAATGGGTACCGTTGAACTACTCACTCGTGAAGGCGAAATTGACATCGCTAAACGCATTGAAGACGGTATCAATCAGGTGCAGTGTTCCGTTGCCGAATACCCGGAAGCCATTACCTATTTACTGGAACAATACGACCGTGTTGAGTCAGAAGAAGCTCGCCTTTCCGATTTGATCACTGGTTTTGTCGATCCCAATGCGGAAGAAGAACTCAGCCCGACAGCGACACACATTGGTTCAGAACTGACCGAAGAAGAACGCGACGACGATAACGACGATGAAGACGCGGACTCAGACAACAGTGAAGATGATAACTCGATTGATCCAGAATTGGCTCGCGAGAAATTTACCCTGCTACGTGAACAGTATGAGATTACCCGCACGGTAATCAAGACCGAAGGCAGAAGTAACAAAAAAGCACTGATCGAGATTGAAAAACTGTCCGAAGTATTCAAACAGTTCCGACTCGTACCAAAACAGTTCGACTACCTAGTCAACAACATGCGTGTCATGATGGATCGCGTTCGTCTGCAAGAACGTACCATCCTTAAACTCTGTGTTGAACAGTGTAAAATGCCTAAAAAGAATTTCATTACGCTGTTTACTGGCAATGAAACCAGTGATAATTGGTTCAGAGCTGCAGTCGAAATGAATAAACCTTGGTCAGAAAAACTGCGAGAAGTTGAAGAAGAGATCCAGCGTTGCCTACAAAAATTAGTCCATATCGAGACTGAGACAGGCCTGACTATTGACCAAGTAAAAGATATCAACCGTCGCATGTCAATCGGTGAAGCGAAAGCGCGTCGAGCGAAAAAAGAGATGGTTGAAGCTAACTTGCGTCTGGTGATTTCAATTGCTAAAAAATACACTAACCGGGGTTTACAGTTCCTCGACTTGATCCAAGAAGGCAACATTGGTTTGATGAAAGCCGTCGATAAATTTGAATATCGTCGTGGCTACAAGTTTTCAACGTATGCAACATGGTGGATCCGTCAAGCCATTACACGTTCCATTGCTGATCAGGCAAGAACTATCCGTATTCCTGTACATATGATTGAAACAATCAATAAACTGAACCGCATTTCTAGGCAAATGTTACAGGAAATGGGCCGCGAACCCTCGCCAGAAGAGTTGGCTGAAAGAATGCTGATGCCTGAGGATAAAATCCGTAAGGTATTGAAAATTGCTAAAGAGCCTATCTCAATGGAAACGCCAATTGGCGACGATGAAGATTCGCATCTCGGTGATTTTATTGAGGATACAACACTTGAGCTGCCACTCGATTCTGCAACCTCTGAAAGCTTACGTTCAGCGACCCATGATGTACTGGCAGGACTGACAGCCAGAGAAGCGAAAGTCTTGCGTATGCGTTTTGGCATCGATATGAATACTGACCATACGCTTGAGGAAGTGGGTAAACAATTTGATGTCACCCGTGAACGTATTCGTCAGATCGAAGCCAAAGCACTCCGCAAACTTCGTCATCCGAGCCGCTCAGAAGTTCTGCGTAGCTTCCTCGATGAATGAGCCTTCACCAAATAACAAAACCCCACTGAAGTGGGGTTTTTATTATTTGTAGCTAAAAGCTTTTCCTACTTATAATTAATGTAAACAGCATTGTTTGTATTTTTTGCCACTGCCACAAAGACAGGCATCATTGCGCCCGGGTTTGTGTTCCGTCCGATGAGGCTGTATCACGCGTTGTGCGTCTGGTAACCAATATTGATGCAAATTAAGCGCCGCCTGAGATAGTTCAGCGATATGCTGCTCAAACTGTTCCGGAGATAACAAATCAACTTGAGCACGGTTATCAGGATCACCATGCAGCGCGATTAACTGAAAACTGGCAGCTGCCGCAGACTCCGGCTCGATTGACGGCCAAAGCGCTAAGCGACTGCCGCGCAAATAACCATAACACCAATCATCAAGTAAAGTAAATTGCTGCCCTTCCATCTCTTGTACCCCAAGTAGGGGGGCGAACTGATCGGGATAGTGACTTAATCGCTGATCGATATCAGCAAAGTGCTTGAATGTTAGCGTCATAAAACGCGCCATTTCACGTTCTGTGCGCCAAGCCGGCACCTTGGTTGCTCCCCCCCAGATCCCCACCAACCACTGCTCAGGCTCTAAAGTCCTTGGGCCCGACAAGACAGCGGTCAGATACCCATCCAGTTCTGACACATCGATAACCGAGTGATCATTATCATACTGACTGAAAATCTCATCCAGCCATTCCAGTTCAGCTCCCGTTAGTGGCCCCTGACTCATTGTCTTTCTCCCAAAATTTGACTCGCCTAGACATAAAGACAGCCCCAGCCCTGCCTATCACCTGCTTGATGTCAACCTCACACGATCCTTGTTTCACATTGATAGGCCATCAGATATTTTCATCAGAAAACTATAATTAACCTGTTGTATGGTAAAGCAATAGGCGGACCGTACATGGCTACTATAAGCCATTACTGATATAGTCGCTATCAATAATAAAAATACGCATTGCAGGAGTCATTATGACCAACACCGCGGCCACTGGCCGGCTTCCCGCAACACTCTGGGGAGCAATGATAATTTGTGGTACCGTCGCAGGTGCAGGGATGTTTACTCTTCCCGTCGTCATGTCGGGTTCATGGTTTAGCTGGTCGGTATTATTACTGGTGATCAGTTGGGGGTGTATGCTGCTTTCAGGTCTGTTATTTATGCAGGCCAGCTTATGGTATCCTAAGGGTGCCGGCTACGATACCCTCACTCGTGATTTGACCAGTAAGACATGGAGCAGGTTGAATGGACTAAGTATCGTCTTTGTCTTGGGTATTCTGACTTATGCCTATATCTCCGCCAGTGGTCCCGTCTATCAACGCTCCTTATTTCGCCTAGGTTTGCCCATTGATGAAACCGGCACTAAAATTTTATTAACCCTGATTGTGGCAGGGGTCGTTTGGTTAGGCACCGCGGGCGTTGGCCGTTTTATCACCTTCTGTTTGATCGCAAAAATTCTGCTATTCTTTGCGCTGTTTGGCGGGTTATTAACTCAAGTACAGCCCGCATTATTATTCAATACCCAAGCCGGCTCGACACAATATTGGCCTTACCTCCTCGGTGTTTTCCCCTTCTGCCTGGCCTCATTTGGTTACCACGGCAATATCACCGGGTTAATCAGTTACTATCATTCTAATCGAGGTAAAATTAGTCGAGCGCTGATTTATGGTACCTTGCTTGCCTTAGTGATCTACCTCCTGTGGATCACTTGTAGCATGGGCAACATTCCCCGTCACGCCTTCCCTGCAATCAGTCAGAAAGGCGGCGACATTGTTGCCCTAATGGATGCCATGCATCAACATATTCAAGGATCATCACTTTCGCTGATGATGGATATCTTTTCACATTTTGCGGTGATCTGCTCTTTCCTCGGTGTCACGGCGGGTCTATTTGATTTTATCGCTGATAAATTACAAACATCAAAAGATCGCCGTGGCAGAACCCTTACCGCACTCCTAACCTTTCTGCCACCGCTGATTGCTTCTATTTTTTGCCCCGAAGGTTTCTTGGTTGCTATTGGTTACGCGGGGTTATTGGCCACATTATGGGCGTTGTTTACCCCTGCTCTCTTAGCTTGCCGCGCACAGCGTAAATTTATGCCACAACACGCAATGCCATTAGGACAAAAGCTGGCCGTCATTGCAGTCGTATTATTTGGATTGATCAATATTGTGGCTTGGGTCGCAACACGTCTAAATTGGTTACCCGTCTGGATGGGATAGTTTTTTGGGCTGTGGTTCTTGAGACAACGATCCACAGCCAAGATTGCCGCGTTTGTGCAGATTAACGTTCCCGTAAGGCTTCGTTGACCTTATTAAACGGTTTTAATAAGTAATCCAGCACGGTTTTACTGCCCGTTTTGATATCCACACTGGCTATCATACCCGGTGAAATAAAAAAATGATGTCCCCTTTTGTTGACCAGATAATCCTGATCGGTGCGAATATAAACCCGATAATAAAAGACGTCTGGCTTGGCCTCATCTTGGATCGTATCGGGTGAAATGGTTTCTACTCTGCCTTTTAATCCCCCATAAATGGCATAATCGTACGCGGTAATTTTTACTTCAGCCGGTTGGTCGGGATGAATAAAAGCAATATCACGCGGTGAAATACGGGTTTCTATCAGTAAACGGCCATCAACAGGTACAATTTCCATTAATTCACCGTTGGGTGCAATCACCCCACCTTGTGTGGTCACCTTAATATTTTTAACAATCCCTTGCACCGGTGATCGTACAATCAGTCGAGCAACAGAATCAGCGCGGCCTTTAATGACCTCAGCTAAACTCGCCACCTCGGCATTGGCTTTGGATAACTGCTCTCGTGCCTCAACATAATAATGAGTCGTCAGATCGGTTTTTTTAAGGGCAATATCCGCCAGCTGCTGGCGCAGTCTCAGTTGCTCGACATGGCTGGCGGCCCCTGTTTTAAGCAGTTTTTCAGTGATTTGCAGTTCATGACTGACCAGTTGATAGCTCAGATTGAGCTGTTCAAGTGATTGATTAAGCTGGTCACGACGACTCTTATAAAGACGGCTTTCATCTGCAATCAGATCGGGCCAAGCTTGCAGTGAATCAGGAAAAGTCAACGCGGTATTATTCACTTCTGCACTCAAACGAACACTTGCCGCTAAGGCTGCGCGGTATTTAGCCTGACTCTCCCCCATATTGGATTCACTGCGTGTTGGATCAAGCCTAGCAACTATTTGATCAGCGTGAACATGACTCCCTTCATGTACCAATAACTCAGTCAAAATCCCGCCGTCCAATGTTTGTAAGATCTGCTCTCGCGCACCGGCAACCACTTTGCCATGACCATTCGACACTTCATCCAGCGGACTGAGTGCAGCCCATAGGATAAAACTCAGTAAGGTCAAGCCAAGAATAAGAATGAGGCGTCGCGATTTGACCAAACTCACTTCGTCAGCCTCATAAGAAGGTAACAACTGAACAGGATCACCGTAGGTGGTCTGCGATTGAGACTGTTTAAATAAACCGATCATCGTGCCTCCTGGCTTTGTGGTTTGCCTTTCAGTTGCAACGCATGCTTTGGTTTATCTGCCACCACCTGCCCATCAGAAAGCACTATCACACGGTCAACAATCTCTAAGACTGCTGGACGGTGGGTCGCAATGATCAAGGTCCGTTGCTGTCCCCAGTTTTGTAGCTGATGCAAAAAACGTTGTTCGCTGGGTTCATCAAAGCTCGCAGTGGGTTCATCTAACAGGACAATCGCAGGATCACGTAATAAGGTTCTGGCGAGTAACAGCGCCTGCTGTTGCCCTCCCGATAATCCCTTGCCGCCTTCCTGAACCAAATAATCCAGTCCTTCCGCTAATTGCCCTACAAAATCCATGACACCACATAAATTCAGCGCGGCAATGATCTCCTCATCACTGGCTGATGGCCGAGCCAGTAACAGGTTATCGCGCAGCGTACCGTGAAATAATCGCGCCTCTTGCGTCAATAAACCGCTATTTCTTCTGATATCCGCCAGATCAATCTGCGGTAAACTCAACGCATCCAGCCAAGCTTCACCACTGACTAAACTGATATTGCCAGCGAGCGCCTGTAATAAGGTCGATTTACCTGCACCGATTTTGCCGAGGATCGCAATTTTCTCTCCTGGTTGAATGGTCAGTTGGTTAATCTGTAAAGCCACACGGGCAGGATCATTGCAGTAACTAAATTGTGCCTGTTTGAAACGATACCGTCCCTGCAATACAGCTCGATGCAATTTTATGTCCTCAACCCCCCCTTCCACAGGTAATGCCATCAATTTATCCAAACTCGCTCTGGCAGCCTTGATTTGCTGCCAGCGTGCCAAAACACCACATAGTGCAGTCATCGGTGCCACCATCCGCGTTGATAACATCGACGCTGCCACCATCGCCCCCGTGGTGATATCACCGTTTATCACCAACGGTGCCCCCATCGCCACCACAGCCGCGTACAAAAAACCTTGCACGGTCGCCCCCCAACTGATCAACCCCTGAGTGAGGTGACGACTTGCCATGCCTGATTGTGCCGTGGCAGCAATATACTGATTCCAATGCTGTAAAAAACGGCTTTCTGCTTGCATCAATTTAATATCCTGCAAACCTTGAATGCTTTCAACGAGCATGGCATGACGTAGGCTATTTTCTTTCTGATTCTGGTTCGCCAATGCTGTCAACTTCTTTTGTAGAAAAAAACCCGGTAGTAACATCACTACCGTGGCCAAGGGGGCAATCCAACTAAGCCAAGGAGAGACCATGATCAGCACCAATTGGAAGAGGAAAAAGAAGGGTAAGTCTGCCATCACAATCACCGTGGTTGAGGTGACCATCTCGCGCATTTGTTCAAGCTCTCTGAGTTGAGCAATAAATGAACCGGTTGAGCGTGGGATCACTGCGTTTTTTAGTCTGAGCGCATGGCCAAATACCCGATCAGAGATACGAATATCAGCCCTTTTCCCCAATAAATCCAGAACCTTGCTGCGTGTTTCTTTCAGGATAAAACCGAAAATGGTCGCCAATAATACGCCAATAAATAATACCCAAAGCGTGGACATGGATTGTGCGGGGATCACCCGGTCATACACTTGCATTGAAAACAAAATCCCAGATAAGGCCAACACATTCACCCCAAGGGAAGCCAGCATCACATGCCAATAAGGGCGATAATCCTTCACAATGAGCTGCTTCAACCAATCAGGTTGATAGCGTGTCAAAAATTGTTCAGTACGCACATCAGAGGCAGGAACAATCGGTCTCATCGTGACCGCCATAACGATCTCCGGTAACAACAGTTGCAGATCGAAGCTCACGGGTTGTTGGAGTTGTGAAGCAAAACGAACGGTGAGTTGATTATCACTCGACAAACTTTCAATAATGGCTATCTGGCCATCGCTTAACTGAATAACGAGTGGCAAATTCCAGCGGGATAATGGCAGCGAGCTATCGCTAAGACAATGGTAACTGAGTCCGGCTAGTCGAGTCATCTGTTGCAATGCAACAGAAAGCGGTTGCTCAAGGCACCATTGTCTTTGCACAATGAGCTGACCTCTGGAGCATGGTTGCTGATAATGCCTCGCCATATACAAGATAGCCTCAGTCCAGTGAGTAAGAATTATCTCGTGACTTGTCTCTGTTCTGACTGTCATTGTCTTATCTCCACACCCTGGATAGTCCGATTATTTAGCGAAAAAGCTTGCCGAAGCTGACCGCTACTAAAAAGACAATCAAGTTGTAGCCGATTAAGCTCTGTCTGCGTCTGAACCTGATTAAATCGGGCTTCATAGATCTCCTGATCACTATTGAGTAGATCCAATAAAGGCCGGGTGCCTAATTGCAAATATTGATCCTGATACAAATCACGAGTCTGCTGTGCCAATTGCTGTTGACGATGCTGTACCCGCAGCGATTGTTGTAAACTTTGCGCCTCGGCAGAAGCCGTCGTTAGCTTCTGCATTGCTTCAAGTTGCGCTACGTTTACCGCCGACTCAGCAGAGGCTACCCCCTGTTGCGCCGACTCCCTCGCCGCACTCAGCCCCCCTCCTTGATATAACGGCATTTGTAATTTCAACCAAGCTGAATATTGGGTTTTATCCAACATCTCACTATTGGAATAGCGATCATTAAAGTAATGGGTGACTTCAGGTTGTAATGACAGGGTGGGACGCATCTGGGCGTTCGCCAGTGACAGTTGCGCGCGTGCTTGGGCGGCATCGGCCCACGCGACCATGACACCTGGCACCGCTTGATAATTCAGATGAGAAAGGTGGCAGGCTTGTTTTAATGCCATGGGGAGCGACTCACTGAGCATGGGTTCTCCCGTCAGTCCCGTGTAAGTGGTCAATAAGGCTTTAAAGCGCTGTAACGAAGCTTGATACTGCATTAAGGTTGCTTGTGCGCCCTCAATGCGGGTTTCCGTCTGAACCACATCAGAGCGAGAACTGGCTCCGGCTTGGTTACGCTGCATAATCAACTGGCCAATATGTTGTAAGGATTTCATCTGTTCATCTGCGATGACAACCAAGCGCTGATAGCCCATGATCTGCACGGCGGTGGTTGCCGTATCATGAGCAATCTGATCAATATTCAGTAATACACTCGCCTGGCTCGAGGCAACCGCCGCTTTAGCCGCAGAGACAGCACTGGTTATCTTGCCAAAGTCATACAAAACCTGAGAGACAGAGACCACCATTGATGGTGTCATCCCCGCAGTACGATAAGTATTGGTATAACTATTATTCAGACCGGCACTGACTTGGGGATAATAATGCGATTCAGCCAAATCAACTTGCGCCAGTTGTTGTTGTAATTTAGCAATCGACTGTGTGACAGAGGGATGCCAGTTTACTGCGGCATCCACCGCCTGAATGATCGTCATTTGACGAGGAAGCTGACGGGTACTTTGTACAATATTGACGCGACGGGCTTGCGTAGTGTTCGGCTCAGTAAAGGAGGGGGTCACCTGCCCTGCGATGTAATAAGGCTCAGCTTGACTCTTATCCGCCAAGTAGAATGATACTGCCATAATTAATAAACTATAACTGGTTTTATTAAACCAATTCATTGATTTCGATCTCATCGATGTCTCCAGACATACCTACCTATCCTTGTCATTCACGCAATAATCATTGCGCAACGACAACGTAATAAGGGATCGGCCGCTAAACGACAGATCCCAAAAAATGCATTAGTGAATATGGTGCTGTTCGATGAGTTCATCGAGACTGACTTTTACGCCTTCTAGCGTCAGCAAAGCTGTATCGTGATAATGCGACGCAGTATGTCCATCTCTATCAATCGTTATCACCGTGTCACCTTTTTCGGTCTGAGTGACAGATAAATAGTGAGATAAACTCTGTTGCTGACCATCCCAACCGACCAGTAATGCAGAAACATCAATGCTATCCCCCTGATCCATCGAGAAATCACGCCATGTATCATGACCATTACCGCCACTGTCATCATCGGACAAAAGCTGATACACAATGCTGTCAGCGCCGGCCTTCGACGTGAATATGTCATCATAAGCCGTGCTATGCAGACTATCATTGTTGGCACTACCGGTAATTTCGGGATGCAAATCAATGGTCAGAGAGCCCGATGAACGGTGTTGATTACTGTCATGTAAGACGTAGTCAAATACCTCTTTGCTGGTCAAGCTATTCACATCAAGACCGGCTTTCAGCTGATAGACATAAGAGCCATCATTGTTCAATGTCAGCATCCCGTATTTACCGTACAATTGCAGAGTGCTGCCGGCCAAGGTCTGCCCCTGTTCATTTTGGAAGCTGCCTTGTGCCTGCAAGGTCCAATGATGAGATTGGCCATTGGCATCATTGCCACTGATCGAGAGATAATCAAATAGACTGCCCAAATGCGTACTGCCTTCTTGATGCAAATTCCCCGTGACCTGCTGCTCAGTGGTATAGTGTGTTGTGGTATCGAGGGTACTGCCACTGACGCTTGCCTCAATGCTATAATCTTGATTATGCGTTGAAGTTAGCTCGCTATTCAGCACCAATTCATAATGCCCGGCCGCCAGATCCAGATCAGAAAGAATGGCCGACAATTGATCAGAATGACCACCAAGCCCCGAAATATTCTGATCGATTTGCTGGCTCCAGATTCGGGTTGTGACCGACTGACCACTGGCATCGGTCGTCAATAAATTAATGGCGATGAGCCCTGTGAAGTGGCCTCCCGTGATCCGATCCAAGGAGTTGGGTGCCAGTTTAAAGGTCAGATTGATTGAGGTGCCCTGCATAACATGATGATCCTCAACATCAAAGGTCATGCTGCTATGTATGGGAGTCACGCTTTTATTCTTTGCCGAACCACTGGCTTTTAGACCATTGGCATCCAAAGTGATCGCCTGAGCCTCTGTAAAGGTCAGCGGCACATCGAATGAAGGCGCAAGCCTGTCTGCCGTCGACTCACTGCCAGAGAGCTGGATATTTAAATGCGCTGTCACCGTGTTATCATGAGAGTCCGTGATGGTGTAGGTAAAACTGTCTGATTGGCCAAAACTTTGCCTGCTTCCCTCAACTTGATAACGATAAGAGCCATCAGCATAAATGGTCAATTTGCCATACAATCCCTGTATTGTGGTTCCTGTACTGCTGACGCTAACGGCCTGCGATCCCGCAAGTAAATTCGAGACCACTTTTAAGACATGGATCCCATCGCCCTGATCAGCAACACTGCCTGCACCGTCAGTCTGTAATACATTGCCGGCAATGGCACTGGCTGAGTATTGTGCCGCATCGGTAACTTTCATGTTGAGACTGGTACCAATACCCAGACTGGATAACGTCTGGAGTAACTGATCCAACACGCTGCCAGTGGACGTGGTGGTCACCGCGGCAGAGTAATCCCCTGCCGGTAAATTACTGATCCGTACCTCACCGTGATAATTTAATCCAGTCCCCTCCGCATTGATAGTCACGGCATCAGCGATCACCATCACCACTTTGCCCGTCGTTTTATCAATGATCAAGACATCAGCAAAGGCGTCTTTCCCCCCCAATAATTTACGAATGGTTTCAGTGATCACCCCCAAACTCAGCGAGGTACCGCCCGATACCTGCAAATGCAAATCTTCGGTAGTGTGCTCTGCAACATGAAACGCGAAGCTATTAGCATTCAATAGACTTAAACTAAAATCCCCCGCCAGCTTGATGCCTGCTGCTTGAGAGATACTTCCTTCCGTGCCAATCAGGGTAGAATGTTGCGATTGTAGGGTGACTGAGTTTGTATCATCTTCCGCCTGTAAAGGAGTTGAATTAGCCACAATGACTTTTTGGAGCAGATCATCCAGTGACAGTTTGATATTTTTAAGGGTCAAAAACTCAACAGCCTGATAACGGCTTGCGCCATTTCCATCACGATCCAGATAAATGACAGTGTCGCCGCTGCTGGTATAACTGACCGAAATAAAATTGTGTAAGGAGGAAATGGATTGATCCCAGCCGATCAACAAGTCTGAAATATCAATTTTATCATTGTGTTGTAGCGAGAAATCCTGCCAAGTATCGTGACCGTTGCCCCCCGTATTGTCATCGGTGAGTACGTTATAGACCAAACTATCACTGCCACTGCCAGAAACAAAGGTATCATCATAAGCAGAACCATGGAGATTCTCACTATTAATACTGCCCGTTATCATCGGGTGTAAATCCATTGTCAGGGTCGCGCTCGATGAGGTCCCATCTTTATCCACAAGAGAATACGTAAACGTTTCTTTGTTGATTATCGTCGATACATCAATACCTGCTGTTAACGTATACTGAAAGCTACCGTCAGGCATCAGGGTTAATACACCATATTTCCCCTGAATTTCAATGTGACTCGCCCCTGTTAGCGGCTGATTATCCTCAGTAATCACACCATTCCGACTTAATTGCCAAGTGTGCTGTTTCCCATCCGTTGATTGCCCTGATAAACGCAACGAACTGAATAAACTGCCCAAGCTATCCGCCTGTCCCGTTGCATCATGATCGTTAACAATATTGCCACTCGCTGTTTGCTCAGTCGTGTAATGGCTGGAGGTATCTGTCAGTTGTCCCTCAATGCTGGCGGTTAATTTGTAATCAACATGGGTGTCAGAGCTCACATCACCGCTAACCTCTAACTGATAATCGCCAGATGGGAGATCAAGATCGTTCAGTGACAGCGTGATTTTTTCCGCATTATTAGCCTGTATTGACGTCGCTTTCAGTAACTGATTGAAATCACCTTGCCATACTTGAGTCTGATGCCTCGATCCATCACTGTCTGTTACCCATTGATATAACGTAACTTTGCCACTAAAGGTCGTATCAACAGTACCAAACACCCCTTTTTTCGCCGCTGAGACATCGATAGTAATGGTGATATCAGCCAAGCTTTGCTGGTGATCGACAGAAAAATTAATCTTGTTATCAAAATCAATCGATTTATTTTTTTCAATTTCGCCTGATACGGTCAGCGCATCCGTATCGAAACTGGTGGCATGGCTATCTGGATAAACCGTCGTATCATTCAAATTAGCATGATCATCAACCGCCACTGAGTGTGTTCCTTCAACCTTCACCGTGATCTGGGCACTTTTACTCTGACCATGTGCATCCTGAATGGTGTAGGTAAAGTGCTCAATTTTACCAATATTACTGCTATCCCCAGCACTGTGATAACTGTAGGAACCGTCCGCTTGAATCGTCAACGTGCCATATAATCCCTGCACGGTAACACCATGACGATCAACATCGATAACATGACTATCAGAGACATCATTAGCGACAATTTTAATGACATGAATATCGTCACCCGTATCAGCGACATCGCCTTTGCTGTCATTGTGCAGGACATTACCTTGTGTCGTCTCAGCCAAATAAGCCACTGAATCATCAATAGTAATATCAGTTTTGGCACCGATATTCAGTTGAGCCAGCAAATCGAGCAATGTCCCCAACAAGCCTTTATTGGACGTTGAGGTCACCAGCGCGGAATAATCCCCGGCCGCCAAACCATTCACCGCGACCTCACCGTGATAATTTAGCCCTAATCCTTCCGCAGTAATGGTGACGGCATTTTTAATAATCTGCACGACCTGCCCAGTCGAACGATTCACAATAGAGAGATCCGTAGAAAACTCCTTAACACCGAGCAAATTGAGTAACTGCTGCACAATAGCTCCGGTGCCAAGAAGAGTATTACCACTGATTTTGAGCTGAACATCCTCCGTACTCCCGGCTTTCACATTAAAAACAAAGCTATTGCCATCGAGCACAGACACATCAATCAATCCGAGCAAGGACACGCCCAACAATTGCGTGACAGAGCCGGTCGTTCCATTTAAATTATCATGCTCAGCACCAATTTCCGCCGTGTGACTATCATCACTGGCCTGTAAAGCCGAGCTTGGATCCAGAGTAAATGCGATCCCCTTGCTCTCATCACCTTGATTGCCCGCCTGATCTGTGACTCGGGTTGTCAGGGTATGTTCACCGGGTTCCAGCGCAGGATCGAAAGTAAAAGTCCATTTACCTTGCTGATCGGTCGTCGCCTGCCCCACCTCTTGTCCATTATCGTAAATGGTCACCTTACTGCCTGGCTCAGCCTGTCCCTGCAAAGTCGGTGTACTCTCATAGCTATGATGATCAACCAAAGTCTGGCCTTGATCATCAGTCAGGCTAAGATCACTGGCGGCAGCCGGAGCTGTGGTATCAATGGTCACCGCCACGGC
>NZ_JAEE01000008.1 GCF_000518745.1 Phaseolibacter flectens ATCC 12775
CGCCGTAGCGCCGATGGTAGTGTGGGGTCTCCCCATGCGAGAGTAGGGAACTGCCAGGCATCCAATTAGACAAAAAGGCCACCTTCGGGTGGCCTTTTTGCGTTGGTGCGTCACTAACAAAGCGATTGCAGGTTTCGAACCGTGAAGAAACGGCGTTTCCTGAGAGCAACGCGTGTGTTTTATCACATCCCCCAGTCCGCCTCACTTAGCGCCGTCTATCAGCCCATCATCGTCCATTAAAGATGGCCACAAGGATGGCGAGCGCGGATGGGGGCGGTACGCCATCGCCCATCGGTCGTCGAGGCAAGGGCACTTTGCTGAGCAAAACCTCAACAGGATGCGCAGTACAGGAAGGGACAACATTTTGCTTTTTTTGCTTTATGTGCTTCGCACATTCTTCCAAACACAAGATATCGTTTTTTTTGCCGTAGAGCACTGCCCAGTATCCGGTTGTGCCGTCATTGGCATTGTGTCTTTATCTTTATGCGCGGCACAGCCACTCAATAAACAAGCGGTTACTATCAGATAAATTACTAACTTCATCGTGTTATCTCTCTCTTCATCGAGGGGGGGATGGAGTCACTTGACCGTCTTTATTGGTCGGCAGTGTAAGCTCAAATCTGTGTTCTGTAACTCATTTGTTCTTAATTAGCACTCAAGGCAGTCTAGCAAATATCGATCCACTTGGCACAACTATTACTGTATTCAAAATGGCAATGGACGGCTAAAGGGTTTCGACATAAATTTGGACCGATGCTGAGCATCTCTGTTTATCGCAAGAGACCATCATCTTGTCCAATGACAAAGAGGCGTTGTATTACAGTATCTATCTAAAAGGCCGCTCATTACCAGCAACACAAAGGGGAAAATCTATGAATGTTCTGGATCAACAACAAGTATTGATCGAACTAGGTTCACATAAGCGATATCCTTATCAGGCAAGAAAATCACCCTCATTCAGTCACTGGCCAGAAGAAAAAACGTTGGCCGTCTATTTCGCAATGAACCTTGAACATTTTTCGTTTGACAGTCCGGAAGGCGCCAAATTAATACCTCAATCCCATCAACCCGATGTCCTCAATTACAGTTGGCGTGATTATGGTAATCGTGTTGGTGCTTGGTACTTAGCTGATTTATTTAGAGAAACGAATATCCCACCCGCAGTGATCGCAAATACTTCAATCCTTGATTACTGCCCTGAATTACTGGATAACTGGCTAGCCTTGCCGGGTAGTGAACTGATTGCTCATGGGCATACTAATTCTCAGCGTCAAGGAGAATTGATGTCTGATCAAGAAGCTGAGCTAATTCGCTATTGTTACAGAAGACTTACCGAATATCAGGCTAAACCGGTCAATGGTTGGTTATCTCCATGGATTTCAGAATCAATGGATACACCGGAACATCTACGGGCGAATAATTTTCTCTATACATTGAATTGGGCTCATGATGATACGCCGGGTTTATTTCGGACAGAAAAGGGGTCATTACTGTCGATCCCTTATCCACAAGAGATCAATGACATACCCACAATTATACCTAATGGTGCCAGTATGCCGGTTTTTTGTCAGATGATTGAAGATCAATTTACGGAGTTGCTAAGGCGCAGCGGATCCCAACCACAAGTTATGGGCATCGCTTTACATCCCTATATTGTCGGACAGCCATTTCGGATGCATCGGTTAAGAGAAACACTATTTAGGTTAATGGAACAGCAAGATAAATTCTGGCTTACAACGCCAGGGCAAATTGCCGATCATTTTTTGCAACATGATATTTAACGTAGATCACCGACTCATCCTATATTCGTGGCGTTGGAACGATGGAATAAGGTTTACTCGCCATTCAATAAGGGAGAGTCTTTATTTGATGAGCCTGTATTTAACAGGCTCTGTCGAGAGGTAAGTCGTGGTTGAAAATAAGGGGCAAGGAAGTGTTTAGGGATTATTTTTTTTTAGATTTTGCAGTGGTGAACGGCGTGGTTGCCGACGATGAAAATAACGCCAGTGAGGATCTTGGGCTGCAGTCAATAGCTCGTAATCCCCGCGAGTATCTCCCCATGCACGTAAATGGTATTGGCTTAATGGGCCATAAATAAGTTCTAGGCGGGCGACTTTTTCATCACTGCGGCAATTATGGCCGGTAATCTTACCTGTTAATATACCGTCAGTAACTTGTAGACGTGTGCCGATTAGCTGTATACCAAGCTTACGAGCAAAAGGCTGCAACATTATTTCAGGTGAAGCCGAGCAGATAGTGACGGTTGCTCCTGCACTCACTTCTGCGGCAACGGCAAGCACACCTTTAGGTCGGAGTAATTTGCTCCAGTACAGCGAACAATATTGCTCTGCTTTCTTCTCTATCCAATCAGCCTCACATCCGGTCAGAAAAACTTGGATGAGTTTCTCTTTCAGTTCGTTACGTGTCAGTTGACGGCATAAACAGCGTAACGAGGGCCAGATCATAAATAGCATTTTATAGATGAACCCCCTGATACCAAATGTGAAACGTAGAAAGGGGACAAAACTGTCATGATGAGTCAGTGTACCGTCGAAATCAAAGACGGAAAGAATCGGATTTGTTTGCCGGGTAGGTTCAGCCATAGTCGTCATTCCGGTAAAGATGCGTGCCTTAAGATAACTCATCATCATAACAGATACTGTGAATACCGTGAATGCCCCTTACCTCTGTCATATCCTGACCCGCCTTGTTCTGGCCTAAGAGAGTGACTTATTACACCACGGGATCGCAAGTAGGTCTCGCTCTTATCCGATTGCAGCAATAGTCTGTGTGACTTGTTTGAATTTTACGCTTTAGCTGTTCTACCTTGGCTGTGTTTGGCTGCCCCCTCTTTTTATCTTGATCGCTTAGTACGTGGTGACATCAGCCCAGTTGCGTATCCATGTGCTTATCGCACCTAGGATAGCTCTGTAGCGGTTAATTATCTGATCTGGATCACTATAAGTATGATTGTTTCTATTGTTGATAGTGGTTTGTTTACATTAGGATTGTGGTAAATAAAAACATGTCTGCCACAGCGATATTTTTTGACATAACGCAGTTGAGGATCGATGCCACATTGAGATAGAACGGTAGAGTGTGAAACTTAATTAAGGAATGATAATGATAGAAGCTGAATTGATACAGCAATTGACGACCTGGAGCCAAGGAAGTGAGCGACGGATTGTGGGTATTGTTGGGTTACCGGGAGCGGGGAAGTCGACACTGACTGCTTTTTTACAGCAAAAATTTGCAGATTCAGTGGCTGTATTGCCGATGGATGCTTATCACTTATCTAATATGCAGCTAAAAAAATTGGCAAGACTGGATCGTAAAGGGGCTCCTGATACCTTTGATGTTGCAGGTTTTAAAGCTATGTTGCATCGGATCCGTACCGATAAGGCTGATGAAATCCTCTATGCACCAGCATTTCACCGTGAAATCGAGGAATCAATTGCTGCAGAAATTGCGATCCCTGCTCATGTGAGATTAATTATAACAGAAGGTAATTACTTGCTTTATGAACAACATGGCTGGCAAGAGATAAGGCCACTCTTGGATCAAAGTTGGTTTATTGAAGTTGACGAAAAACAGCGGTTGTCGCAGCTACTGCAGCGACATCTTCGCTATGGCCGTACTGAGGAAGAAGCAAAGGCATGGATCACAACAACAGACCAGCCGAATGCTGCGTTGATTGCCGCCACAGCCATTTGGGCTGATAAACGGGTCTCTATTGGTCATTAAAACCATTGTACAAACAAGCAGGTAGCATCCTGCCAAGATAAAGGTGCGAGGTTCATGGTTAGTACAAACAAGATGGCACAACAACAGTCGACCAGTCCCTTCATTGTCATAGCTATTGCAATGATTGCTGCATTGGGCGGATTATTATTTGGTTATGACACCGGGGTGATTGGCGTTGCGTTACTGGGATTAGGGAAGCAATTCGTTTTAGATGATACGACCAAGCAATTAGTTACTGGTGCAATTATTTTTGGTGCGTTGTTTGGTAGTTTGGTAATCGGCCCTTTATCTGATCGTCTTGGTCGTCGGAAAATGGTCGTGGCTGTCGCTTTATTATTTGCCTTAGGATCCGTCTGCTCCGCGTTATCAACCCATGTTGAAACTTTGATATTATCTCGTTTTATACTGGGTCTTTCGGCGGGGAGTTCAACTCAGATCATTCCAGTTTATATTGCCGAGGTTGCTCCGCCACGCCATCGCGGAAAAATGGTGGCTTTGTTTCAATTTATGGTGGTCTTCGGTATCACTTGTGCTTATGGAACCGGTTTTATTCTCGGAGAACATTGGCGCTTGATGTTTGGCTTGGGTGTCATTCCTGCCATTATTTTGTTGTTGGGTATGTCGATTTTGCCAGAAAGCCCGCGTTGGTTGGTAATGAAAAAACGGGATAGGCAAGCACTTACTATTCTTTCGAAAGTCAGAGGAAGCCATCAGTTAGCTCAGCAGGAGTTAGATGAAATCCATACAGTGACTGGTCAGCCTCAGGGAAGTTGGCGAGACTTGGCAAGTCCGTGGATCCGTCCAGCTATTGTCGTGGGCGCAGCCATTGCCATGTTCTCGCAAATTACCGGTAATAACGCACTGATTTACTATGCACCGACCATTCTGACCCATGCCGGTTTCTCAGAAAAGACCGCGATCTTAGGCACTGGGGGCAGTACCGTGTTGGTTGTTATTATGACCGTCGTGGGTAGTATCTTAGTGGATAAAATTGGTCGAAGGCGTTACCTACTCTGGACGATACCGGGCTCGATTATCGCACTGTTGTTGATGGGCTTTCTTTTTGTAGGCGCAGGACCTCAAACTCAACTCAGCCAGATATTAGTGGTGTTATGCCTTGCGGCTTACTTAATGTTAAACTGCGGTGGATTTGGCGTGTGTATCTGGTTGATCAATGCGGAAGTCTACCCCTTATTTGTTCGTGGGAAAGGGGCGAGTATTGGTTCATTTAGCCACTGGTTTTTTGATTTATTGGTCACATTGACAACATTGAGTTTAGTGACCTTGTTAGGGGCAAGTTGGACATTTTGGTTATATGCCGCGATCTCAAGCTTCGCGTTGTTATTCATTTATTTTTTTGTGCCTGAGACGCGAGGAAAGACATTGGAAGCCATTGAGAGTGACTTAAGAAATAAACAGTTTTATGCTTATCAGGTTAAGAAAGTCAATCATCAATCATGAGTGGTTGAAACTGATTCCCCCTTACCGCGTTTGGTGAGGGGGAGTCGGCATGGGACTTATTTCACCGGAGCGGAAGAGGTCTGTTGCTTACGCTTTCTAATCTTATCAATTAAACGATGCGCTTCTGCTTTAGAAGCCACGGCAGGGCCTGAGCCTTTCAATGGCTTGCGAGCTGTCTCTCGTAAAGTGTAAACGGTGATTAAACCAATGATCCCCGCAGCCATCAGATAATAGCCTGGCATCATCAGGTTACCGGTTTTATCGATAAGCCATGCTGTGACCAACGGTGTGGTTCCACCGAACAAGGAAACGGAAAGGTTAAAACCGATAGCGAGAGCACTGTAGCGAATGTCGGTTGCAAATAAAGCAGGCAAGGTGGCGGGCATCGTTCCGCTAAAGCACGTATGCAGTAAACCGAGAATGATAAGGCCAAGGAACACGAGCCACATCTGACCTGAGCTAATTAGCATCATGCACGGTACTGCGAGCACAATCAGACCGATCGCACCGAAGGCGATAACAGGGCGCCGGCCGAGTTTATCTGTCCAATGACCCGACATCAACGTCAATGGCATCATCACAAACATCACCACCATAATCAGCAGCAAACTACTTAACTCACTCAAATTCAAGATACCCGTCAGATAACTTGGCATATAAGAGGTCAGCATATAATTTGATACATTAAATAACAGCACCAACCCGATACACTTCAACATCTGACTGCGGTATTTTTTCAGCAACTGCCATAAGCTGAGTCGAGGTTTACTTTGTTCGAGGGCTTCTTGTTTTTCCATATGCTGTTTAAAGGCGGGGGTCTCTTCGAGTTTCAGTCTCACATACAGACCAAATACACCGAGAGGCGCAGCGATAAAGAATGGGATCCGCCAGCCCCAATCAAGCATGTGTTGTGGACTTATCATGGCAGTCATCGCAGTGACCAAGCTTGCACCGAGTAAATATCCGCCAAGTGTACCGAACTCAAGGAAACTCCCCATAAATCCACGACGATTATCTGTCGAGTATTCGGCGATAAAGGTCGCGGCGCCACCATATTCTCCGCCGGTTGAAAACCCTTGAACTAAGCGAGCGAGCAGTAATAAGACAGGGGCGAGGATACCGATGGTATGATAGGACGGGATAAGGCCAATGCAGAACGTACTGATCGCCATCATTATCATGGTAATCGCTAACACTTTCTGGCGACCAATTTTATCACCGAGTGGACCAAAGAACAGCCCGCCAACGGGTCGAATAAGAAAGGCGGCAGCGAAGGCACCAAAAGCAGCAATCAGCTGAGCAGCAGTATTGGTTGCCGGGAAAAACACTTTACCAATGGTGACAGCAAGATAACTGTACACGCCGAAATCAAACCACTCCATGGCATTGCCCAAAGCCGCTGCGCCGACGGCGCGTTTAAGCATTGAGTTATCCACAATGGTAATATCGTCGAGGGTTAACTCTTTTTCTTTTTTCCGATTCCAGAAATGGTTTCTGTTTTTACTGCGGATTGATTGTTCTGTACGCATTCTGCTCCTCATAACATAATGAATTGCAGCGTCTTATAGCTTTCTTTGCTTATTAAATAGAAAGGAGATGAAGGGAAAGAAAGATATAAGATGCTAAAAGTTTTTAGAGTTGCAGCATAAGCCGCCAAGCCACTGTAATCTTTAATCCCCATGCATTTCAAGCTTTGTGATAAAACTCACAAAATAAAAAGATGCTTTTTCTCCATATTAATTGAAAAATAATCTCATTTTTACTTTTAATTCAGTCTATTAGCCTTTTTTACCCATTGTGCTAATTGTGCTTTTTTTTCAAGCAATAAGCATGTGCAGCCGTCGATTCTTTGGCAATACACACGCCGCCTCACTCTCGGAGACTGATCAAAATAAAGACAGGTGTCAAAAGCGTTTAATATAAGGTTCATCATTTACTGTTATTACTCTCTGTAGATTGATAATTTGAGGAGCCAAAACGATGAAAAAAGTAGACATAGATCTCAGTGATATCGTGGTACTGCTCGGAAGTGTGTTGACCGTCAGTTTGTTTCTACTCAACTGGTTTGCCACCTATTAGGTATGACCTAAACTCAGCGCGTGTTAAGCGGAATGATCAATGGGATCCCTCAAAGAAGAGAGTCACTGGCTCTATTTGGACAATTATGGAATATTTATTTACATATCAATAAGTTGGGGATCCACATTCCTTGCGTTTAGAGAGGTTTAGAATCACCAAGCTCATGCGGTATGGTACGGATTGTATTATCTTGGACATTCCCGTGACGGAGTATGCATCAATCATCAGTACTTGAGCGACAGGCTATCCATCAATTGTACATTGCTGTCATCGGTTACACACGTGGTATTCTGTCAATGCCGTCATCCTAAGCGGCTTGTAAACGCGCAAGAGAGGGACATTCACGGTGTCATTCCTACGCGAGACTGTCGATAGCGCCTACTGATATTGGCGGCATCCATCGTTGCCACATTTGCAATCGCCAGAGGAATTCACGTGATGTTCCTCATACTCCCAGAAAAGGGTTATTGCACTTTCTCCAATAAAGACGGCGTAATTTTATTGTGAACCGCCGGCGTGATGTCCTCAGTGTTTTTTGAATGGTGATAACCCATTATGGTTCGCTGGTCGTTATCACTGTGACTACTCGTATTCGCTAACAGGATCAATGATGGCATTTACGCCGCTTATTCTGAAAATCAGGTTTTATTTGTCAGGTTATTGGTAAGCTCAATTCATTAGTCCGTTTCCTGACGCGAACGGCAAAATAATTTTCATTCTGACAGTGATTAATCTTGAATAATTCTTATAGTCAGTAAGCACAGATCGGCTAAATGCGATGAGTGATCCTCGAGCGCGTATGAATGTAGTAAAACAACGGATTGCATTTGCAATAATGCTTTGCCATGCACCGAACATGGCCAAAAGGTTGATTGACTATCATGGCATGGTGGGAGAGCGAACCACACTCGTCGTTGGCTATGAGGAATTAGGAATAGAGACAACGGGTGCTAAAATTATGTTGAAGCAGAGTGATTGGTCATCAGGTAGCTAAAATACATATTGACTTTATTCAACAACGTCCGAGGCAGAATAGGCTAACTGCCTTGAAGGGGGAATGAATGATTCATTAATTGCAAGTAGCCATCGACAATGTTGAGTAAACATGATGGGTGTTTGTTTTTTACTAGTTTATCGAGTGTGATTATTGAGTAAGTGGAAAAAACCTAACCTTTATAATCTCCCTTAATTTAAACACTCAGCAGCATATAATATAAAAACAGAGTTAAGTTTTTCAGATAAAAAACGATATTTTTATTCTCATTCAATAAAATAGGATTAGGATAAGTCTGTTAACGTAAAGTTAAACTCTCACTTATACTTTAAATAATTTTAATTTTAATTTTAATTTTAATTTTAATTTTAATAGAGGAATAATATTCATGACTAACGACAACCTTCAGGCTTATGTAGAACAACAAATTAACGAAGCAGCACAAAAGGTAATAGATAAAGGTGATAAATTAGATGACTTGTCTCAAGGGAAGCTGGATTTTTTTATCGCCTTACGTCATATCCTAACCGGCAATAAAAACTACCGTTCATTAGGCCATCTTGATGCGGTGAATGATACATTGCAGCACCTCGGATTGATTGAAAGCAGTAAAACATTTTATAAATAATAAATGTGACCACGTTAATTTTAACTCAAACCCTTCAATACACGCCCCCTTGTGCTGGTATTGCTTAGAAAAATGAATTAAGGTAATAATTTATTAAGTTAGTGACCGATTGACTTAGATTTTTTTATTCACACTGAGTAACGGACGTCAAGGTACATCTCATGAATTATTATAAATTTTGATGTAAGCATGATCCTATTAAAAAAAGCAAGCGACACTGGCTTGCTTTTTTATAGACTAATCATCGCTATTTTATCCGTGTAACCAAACTTGACCTCCCTCCTGTCCCGCCAATATTTACTGCATTATTTAGATTACCGTTATATTGTATTGGGTCACCGAGGGTGGCTGAATTACCTGTATTTCCTCCATTGGCAGGCGAATTGACTTTCCCCCGGCACACCAATAGCAATACCGATTTTCGTTCCCCCAGAAATATGAGCAGTTTGTGTGACAGACCGTGTTTGAACTGCCATAAGCTTTGACTCCTTATAAGGAGCAACGACGAGAGGAATCGCCCGAATCAAAAATGGACTGAATGTTAATAATTAATTGATTTTTTTCATTTCATGCCTCTTCAACATTGAAGAGCTTGATAATCGGAGTAAACGGCTGGTTTATATTTTGAGCTCATCAAGATTAATCACGATATTTGCGGCCTTCATGGTGGAAAGACGATGCGCGGTGATGACACCTGTGATCGGCAACCCTGAAATTGCCTCATTACTGAGTTTACTTCGCCTACGCTTCATGTCCTTTTGTTTGGCAAAACAAACCGTTTATTGTGGTTCGTACAGGGTTATCTGGTGATATTAAGGTGATGGCTTGCGGGATCATAGCAGATCAGTCATGGTATCGTTTTGCCTTGTGTTCATTATCGAGGTTATCACCCTACTTGCAGGTCTTTTTGGGAGTAAATGATGGTTATACGTCCTTTCACACAATCGGATATACTTTCCGGATGGAAACTGAGTCAGCAAGCTGGGTGGTCACATAGTCTTGCTGATTGGCAGTTTCTCGCCCGTTTTGCCAAAGGGGTTGTCGCCCAAGTCGAAGGACAGCGTGTCGGATGTGCGCTTTACTGGTTATGGGGGGAGCAGCGCGCAACTCTTGGTATGGTACTTGTGGATGCCAATTTTCAGGGACAAGGGATTGGTCAGCAATTAGTACAGGCTGCCCTGAATCAATGTGGTGATCGTTATATTCAGCTCTGTGCTACGCAACAAGGTAAAGGGTTATATAGGAAACTGGGATTTGTTGAGACAGGTCAGTTACTTCAATGCCAAGCGACTGCCATCAATGCAGTCAGTGAGGCGACTCACCTTACGGAGTATAACCAGATAAACCCGGCCAACTACAATGATTTACCTCAATTACTTGAACTTGAGCAGCAAGCAACGAGCCTGTATCGACCTGAATTATTGAACTATGTTATTCAGCATCATGAGGTTTATACACTGACCGATCAACACGGACGTCTTAACGGCTTTTCCTGTATCAAGCCTTTTGGTGCAGGCATGATGTTGGGGCCTATCATTGCAAGTTCAGTCTCTGAGGCTAAGGTGTTGCTTCAGTCTATTTTGTATCATTTGCAGGGACAGGCGGTACGTATTGATACCCCTTGTTATACATACTTGCAGACAATTTTGGATAAGGCAGGGTTGCAACCCGTAGGCAACGCGACATTAATGCAGTATCCTGCCGCAACTCAGGCCATGCCCGGAACGATACAGCAATTTAGTGTGATGAATCAGGCATTAGGTTAATGGCATGGTTTTCAGCCATTTATGAGTGACATAACAGGATGCGAATTCGATGTTTAGTATTTCAGAATCAAACAGTAAAGTGGGATTTATCTCCCGAGAAGAATGGGGACAACTGAGGGTTGATAACCGCGTTATCTATTGTCAGGTGCAGTTTGAGCTAGATTGTTTTTCTGAGCAAGATTTTACAGCTTATAACATCATTCGTCCCAGTACATTAACGACAGCTGTTGCCAAACGACAGGCAGAGTACCTTGCAGGACGTTATTGTTGTGCTAGGTTACTTATGCAGCTGGGATTGGATCGCCAAGTCAGGCAGAATGCAGATCGTTCCCCCTCCTTTCCTGAATCGATTTCAGGTAGCATTTCTCATCATCACAACCAAGCTATCGCATTGCTGAGTGATCATGAAAATTTAGCCATTGGTATCGATATTGAGGAGTATAATCCATCTGTATTACAAGAGATAAAAAAATATATTACATCTGAGCACGAGAGAATTCAGTGCCTCAGCTTACTTTGCGATGAGAGTTTTTTATTATTACTGGCTTTTTCATCCAAAGAAAGCTTATTTAAGGCGCTTTATCCTCGAGTAGGTTATTATTTTGGGTTTGAGTGTGCTGAGATTATTTCTATTAACTCCTCTCAGGGTGAATTTAATATTAAGTTGGTTAAAAATCTGAATGAAAAATATTGTTCTGGCATGGTGTTTAAAGGTTTTTTTTCTTTTGAAAAAAACACGATAGTTACAATAGTGTTAATCGACAGTTAATTGGAAAGTTAGCGCGTAATCTGACGTGTATCTATATTACTATTATTTTTAATAATACTGATGTATTATTAGTAGTCGACATGATATTTTTCTTATATTTTCTTTTTTTTCTGGAAAAGTCGCATTAAATTAATATCTGATTGGATGAGGATATTATTTAATTGATGTTGTATGACAATAGTTATTGGATGGCCATATCAGGAGGGATTATGGACAGTAATATAATTGCTCAGAAATTGAATGTAACATTACAAAAAATAAAGCAGGTAGACAGTCAAGATAAACTGTCAGCAATGTGTGAAGAGTTTTTAGGTGATATAAGCATTGATTATTTTGAATTTTCGCTTTGTCATTCAATCTCATTAGCTGACCCTGATATTTTAGTCATGGATAATTTGCCGAGAGAATGGAGTGATTTTTACCATAAACGTGATTTTCAGCGTGTAGATCCGATCACGTCCTATTGTTTTTCTAACACACTGCCTGTGCACTGGCATAAGCTGATTCAACTGCCTGAATACCGTGATTCTCAGTATCAAGTTATGTTACGTAATGCGAGAAAATTTGGGCTCGTTTCGGGTTTGAGTATTCCTTTACGGACCAGTTCTGGTGGGGCGGGTATGTTCAGTTTGATTAGCCGACAGGAACCAGAGCAATGCGAGCACTTTTTTAATATTTTGACACCTTATGCGTTGCTGCTAACGAGTCATTTACTGGATTGTATTAAACGTAATCGTTGGATGAACAAAGAAAAAATATTAGCGAAGATTAAACTGACCGATCGAGAATACCATTGTCTATTTTGGGCTTGTGAAGGGAAAACGTCATGGGAAATATCAAGGATCCTTTGTATTAGTGAAAGGACAGTATTATTTCATCTCAATAATGCAACGCAGAAAGTTGGTGCTAAAAATCGGCAGCATGCGGTGGCTAAAAGTTTATTAGGAAATGTTATCCGACCCAATTTCTATCATGATAACATTCCCTACAGTCACGATATCAAAACACGGTAATCATCCCAATAGGGTGTTATTTACTCCTAGAGAGATGTGTGATTTTAAATCCTTGTGTGCTTTTTAGTCCGTAACCAATAGCCCGATCAAAACCGATATGGATGATCCAGATTAAGGCTGGAGCTAATACCGAAGGATAAGTAGGATAAGCTGCGAATAAGAGTAAAGGAAGAAGGTAGGTGTGAGTCAAATTATACAACAAAGCACCTATTTTATTATTGATCACATAACCCAGCATTCCAAGATCGGGAATAAAAATCAAATAGATAAAAAGCATCCAGCTAAATTGTAATTTCCAGTAAATGGCCAAGGCTGCCAACATCAGAGCTAAATTCTCAACACGTACAATCACGGCATGTTGTAGCTGCATTATTATCCCCTATTAGATTTATACAGAAAAGTAGGTATGGGTTAAAACAGATAACATCGTTTTTAAAAATTCAGTTTCTTGGCTGCGAATAAAAAAATGATCGCCTTGAAACATAGAATAACTGAACCGACCGATGGTGGTGACTTTCCAGCACATTTGTTGTTCGATATTGATCAGTGGATCGGATCCATTGGCAAAAAGGTGCACTGGACAAGATAGTAACTCACTCTCTGCGACTGGTGAATGGGTTTCGCATAAACAGAGATCGGCTCTCAGTCGGACTAACATCCATTGCAGCCAATTTTTATTCTGTAAAACTCTCGGTTCTATCGACGAAAATTTTAAAATGAAATCGATCAGCTGCTGGTCGGTCATCGTTTGGTTCCGAGGAAACGGATAAGTGAGTTGAGGACCACGCTGCCCACTGATTAACAGCGCTTCTGGAGCCCGTTGTTGCTGCGTGCCGTGTAAGGCAAGGGCATGTGCCAACCAAGCCCCCATACTATGACCATAAATGGCATAGCGGACGTGTTGCAATTGTGGCAGCAGACAACGGGCATAATGATGTATCAACGTTGCAAAATCTGTGGCAGGGGGATGTTGGTGTAACTCGTCACGACCAGGCAGGATCACGGGACAGAGGGTGATCCAGTTCGGCAAGGATTGAGTCCAGCTCGCACAAAATGCACTGTTTCCTCCGGCGTAGGGGAAACAGAGTAAATTCAAACGGCCAGAATAGTCCAGTGGACGAGCAAGGTATACCGTCTCGCGGTTCATCGGGTGCGACTCTCCCTTGCCCTGTTTGCTGAATGAGGAGGTTGATGTTGTATTTGTGGCTGTTTGGAAAAGCGGTGGATCATGCGTTTGATACGCCATAGCACAGAGAAAAACATCGCCATATTACGACGATGTTTGAATCCGGACAGAATGGTCGCCAATGCCCAAGGTCCGACCAGATGTAAATGATGCGGCGAGCCGTGAATATCAGGGAGTGGATAAACGCTCACTGAAGTGACTCGGCTTCGTAATGCATCGACCTCGGCTTCAGGGATCACTTCATCAAACTGGCTTTGCAGATAATGCACAGGGATCGTGAGGGGAGTCACAGATGGTAGCAACGCCAAGTGATCAAGGTGTTCAGCGAGTTGACTTGGATCTATTTTCATCAAGTGGCATAGTGTGGCACGGGTCACGTGAGGAATCTCATCAAGATCATGAGGTTGAAAAAAGTGACGTACCGGTGCGCCAACTGTTGTGATACCGACAATTCTGGCATCCTTTTCTGCGGCCATTAAGGCCAGATGTCCACTAAAACTCAGTGCAAAGAGATACGTCCTCTGGATCTCTGCGCGCCCTTGTAACGCATCCATAATGTGGGTAAATAGCGTCCAGCTTTCACGGTTATACTGCAGTTTATTTTCACCGACGCCTGGCATTTCTGTAATTACCACACAAATTTTTAAGCGCTGAGCCAGCAACAGAAAACGTTGCCACTGTTCTTTAATCGAAATGATCCCCCCACAGACGATGAGCAGGGGCCAATTTTGGTCAAGGCCTGTAGCATAAGCTTTAACGGTGTTTCCTGCGAGGCTCAAGCTTTCATACTCAACGGCTGCTTGTTGCATACTGCGTGCAAAACAGTCGATACAGGCTTCTAGCGCTTGTTGCTGTAATGGATTACTGACAAAGGGAAAACGAACCAGATTAAATAAGCGAGTCGCGTTCGTCCAATCTTGTTGTTGCCGTTTGAGCTCCGCAGCTTTGAACCATTCAGCGCTCCAACTCCCCTGATCACAACCTTGCGAATCGGTGATGCCATTTAGGATCTGTCGAACTTGTTGGCTATCCAGCTGCTGAGCGTGACCATGTAGTCGCACGAAGTTTTTCAATTCAAGAAGATAAAGGTCATCTTTTTCTTTTGCCATCATTCTTTCCTTGCGGCAAGTTGTTGTAATTGACGTTGGCGACAATAGGCGATGCGATTACTGATTTTATGCTGTATAAATTTGAATCGATTCAGAATTCTATAGTTAAGACGACGCATGCCCTGCTGCATCGGCGTTGTGGCGTTTAGCAGATTCTCTTGGCGCATTTGCAGTTTAACCACAAAATCAATATGTGATTGACGTCCTGCCTGAAATGTCTTCAATAATGGGCGGTCAAGGCGATTTTGTTTCAGGGCATTGGCTAGCATCGGCGCCAGTTCCATCGCATCCTGAATGGCTAAATTGACACCTTGGCCGAGTAGCGGAGTGACGGTGTGAGCCGCATCACCAATTAACAGTAATCCCTCTCTGCTCCAATCGGGCATTGTCGTGGTAAAAATATCCAGAAGTTGGATATCACTCCAGCTCTTAATATGCACTCGTACATGTTGCCCCAATGCGCTGTCGATCTGACTGATTAACTGATAAAAGGCTTCGATACCTTTTTGTCGCAGGGCGCTGAACTCCCCCTTTCCAATATTAACGCCAGCCCGATAGTCGGAAGGGTAGGTCGGTAACAAGATTAAATGGTTAGCACCTTTGATCATGATCCGTGTAACCTTTTCAGGCGCATCAGCGGGTTGTGGCACCTTAAACCAGATGACATCGCGGCTGGCAGTCTGTTTTTGCCAAGTCAGTTTACTGAGTTGTCTGACTTTACTGTATCGACCGTCTGCACCCACAACCAATTTCGCGTTAAGTTGATGGTGTTCACCCGTTTGTTGTAGACGATAACGAATACCACATATGCGATCTTTATCCCAAAGTAGGTCATCACAGGTAGCTCCGCGGATCATCTGACAATTACTGTAATTTTGCAGTTGTTCCCACAGTGCATTCAGTAAGACTGGCTGGGGGATATCCATAACGAATTTATGTGGATAGGGCATGTCTGAATAATCGATATTCAGTAGCGGCTGATTGTTTTCAATCACCAGTAACCGGTGTGTTTCTAACGATCCGTGTTGCTTGAGTTGATCCAATATCCCAAGTTCCTCGAAAATGCTCACGGTATCGGGTTGCATGGACTCGCCGCGGAAAGAACGCTTATAGTTTTGTGAGCTTTCCAAAATCACTACATTCACCCCTGCCCGAGCCAGTTGTAGGGCGAGGACTAGGCCAGCAGGGCCTGCGCCAACAATACAAATATCAGTCATGATCCATTCCTTGTGAAGTGAGTACCAATGCTTGGTTTGTTACCTGTTTTACTTAGTGTTTGGGTTGAAATTTTCTAATCGTTGTTTCACTGCTGACAAAATCTCTGCCGCCATTGCGCCATCGATAACCCGATGATCAAAGACCAAGCTGAGCGTCGTTGTCCACGCCACGGTCAATTGCCCCTCTCTGACTATCGGATGCTGAGCAATATCACCGACACCCAATGTCAGTGTGGAACCCGGTAAAGGAATAAAGCGATTAACGGCACGTCCCCCGAGGGAGGTGATGGTAAAAGCCCCTTGTACCCGGCTTTTTATCCGAGGATTTTGCATCGCCCGACGGAATAGCACGCGACTGAGTATGAAGGGTAACTGGTGTAATTTCCGGATCGGTGCAAATTCAGGACAGTCAGCCACGTTTTGCCCTTTAAAATAATCAATGCGTTGCTGGATCGCCTGTAGAGATAAGTGATCAGCATGTTCGATAACGGCAGAGACGACCAAGCGTTGCCCATCCATTTCTTTATCCAACGTAAATTTGGCATTGATCTCACCAAGCGGCAGAAGTCTTGGAAAATATCGTCCTGTTAACAGGCTATTGGCTTCGGGATAATGGCTGACAACGTGGGAAACGGCTTGGATAAAATACGCCAGATAGCTCAAGCTTTTATTATTCGCTTGTCGATGAGTGACGATCTGATCCATCACGATTTCACAATCAATCGCGACAGGGCGATAATCACAAGATTGTTCCAAAAACAATAGTGTGTGCCGACGTTGTTTCGGGAAAGTGTTTGCTTGGCGACTCATTAACGTAGCCCAACTATCAGGTCATACAGCTGGTGCAATGTCGTTACCTGTAAATATTCATTGACTGGGATACGAACTCCCAGCGTGTTTTCTAGGCGACTCATTAGGCGAACCGCATTGACTGAGTCCCAATCTTTAAGGTTGGTCAGGGGCGTATCCCAATCGTGTTCAGAGGCCTCTGTGACCATAAATGCATTAATAAAAGTCAGAAATTCAATGGGATTATTCACCACAGATCCTCCAGGTAGTCGGGGGTTAATTGGATATGTTCAGGGAGTGGAACAAGTTGCTGTAATGGGTGGTTAAATTGCTGATAATTCGAGTGGTTTTCTTCGGTGACAAAGCCCTCATGCAGATAAAAATCGGCAATTTTTTGATTTTTGTTGGTTGGGTAATATCGGGCCTTTACACCGGCATAGCCTTGGTTTTTCGCCCAATGCAATAAGTGTCGTAAGGCCGCCATCTCGAGTTGACGTGAAAAGACTCGACAGCTAAGGAGAAAATTATCGATCCACAGAAATGCGTTTTCAACATGAATAAAAATCGCACCAATCAGGCCATAATGACCAAACCGGTCACTACTCTGTAGCCCAATAATTCCATGTCGTGGCTGTGCAAGAAAGTGATTTACCTCACTTTCACTCATCCGCAAGGCGGTCATATTAAATTGATTCGTCCGTAAACTTAACTGAGAAATACGGGGCAGTTCTGTTTGACTGGGGACGAGCAATTGCAATGTTGGTTGTAAATCTGCCCAAAATTCTTCCAGTGAATGGCAGGTTTGTTGTAACGATTGACGTTGCAATTCCGTCTTATATAAAGTGTTTCGCTGATAATCCGTGGCATTCAGTTGCAGTTGACAAAAATCATTGTTTTTTAACAGGCGCTCTATATATTCTGCAGGATCTTCACCTGGGTTAATGATCGTCATTTGCGGATAAACACGTGCCACTTCTTCACGTTCAAAGGCACTGTCATCGATAAAAACCAAGCTGTCGCAACCAATGTTCAATTGTTCACTGATACGCGCCATTGCCTGACTTTTAGGTTGCCAGTTGGCTTGAATCACTGAAAAATCATCTTGTTGCAGGACCATATCTTGGCGTTGTTTAAATAATTGGATCACCGTGTCATGGTCGTTTTTACTGCTAATGGCAAGAAGAACGCCCTGACGAGCTAAGCGTTGAATGACGGATTGAAAGCTGATAAAGGCTTCGCCAGTCGAACTATTGCTGAGTTGAATACCATCAACGCCATCATCACCGAGGATCCCGCCCCATAACGTATTATCCAAATCCAGGACTAAACATTTTTTGGTCAGCCCCCGATGAGCCAAGGTCAACGCGCACAGTTCTCCCGCAATCGCATCCAGCAGTTCTTCACTCATCATCATTCCGGTATAGAAACTCAGACGCGGATCGTGTAATGCGAAATTCCCATTTAATAAGGTTTGTGTGTCAATGATCTGGACATGAGTATACTGTTCAGCCAGTGCGCACAGATCCCCATTGAACTGTGACCACCATCGACTAAGCCGAGCGCGTCCCCGGTATTCTAAGCACTGCTTTAAGAGAGAACTACTGAGCGGTAAGGTATTAAAAATCAGTAACCCTTTGTTATTTTCCGCGTAATTTTCAGCAAGTTGCGTCAATTGCTGTAATTTGTGACGTAACGCAGCTTCGATATCATCAATGCGCCATTGTTCATTCAGCTCATCCAGAATGGCATGGCAATCCAGTAGGCAGAGACTGATCGCGGGGTTGAACTGGTACAACTGACTTTGATTATCCAATAATTCGTAATAATACTGATTATAATCCGCGAGATAAAATTCAGGTCTAACTGCATTGCCGAGCAGGCGACAACGCAGACTATCGGCAATGGGCTGATAAGAAAAATTACTGACAATGGCGATCCGGCACTCAATAAAACCGGACGGTGCATTTTCGATTGATCGACAATAGAGCCCCGCTTGTATTCGTTGTTCTGCGGTGTCGAGGGCGTTAAGATGGCGTTTTAAGGCAGGCAGCTGCGCCACGGGAAACGCCGCTTTATAGATCTGCTTAATGGCTGCCATGGCTGACAAGGTCGTATGCTGGGTCATTATTTCTCACCGTGATATTGCAGAGAAAGTGCACCGCTTAGCCAGCGGGAAGACTCGATGGAGATTGCGATGGCGCGTTGGCCCGGTTGGAGCTTTTCAAGTAATAAGCTCAGTTGAAATATCAGTAAAGCATTGCCATTATTACCCGTCTCAGCCACGCAATTAATCGCTTTTTCCTCTGGGATTTGCAATTTTTCAATGATTTTCGCGGTCATTCGACCGGAAAGCTGTGGTGCAAGAAACCAATCAATTTGTGACATGTTCAGTTGCATCCTTGTCAGCATGTGATGCAGTTCTTGGCTGGCAAAGCGCGGCACATGATGTTCGATCGCTTTGTAATCTTCCATCAGCATCTCGTCATCATGAGGGCAACTGCCCTGCCAGTTAACAATTTGGCCGGGTGTGAGATCGCTTGGGTTGAGTTGATAATTGATACGGGTAATGGCCGGCAAATGGCAATCAGTGGCATCAGCGCTCAGTACCATGGCGCCAGCCCCATCACCGAATAGGGCGAAGTTAATCAGTTCAGCTGGTTTACTCTCATGATAATTTTTGACAGGGTCAATAAATTTATGACAGACATCTGCACCGATCACCAGTCCATAGCGGTAACGACCGGTTGCCATTAAATCGTTAGCCAGGTGCAACATTTGTAGGCTGCCACAACAGCCCGACTGTAGCTGATAGGTAGGAATACCGAATAAATTCAGCTGATAAGCCACTTCATTGACGGTTGCTGGCATCAATTTATCGGGTGTTGCTGTCGCCAGAATAATAAAGCCAAGCTGGTCGTTATCGATGGCAGCATGCTGCAGTGCAGTGAGCGCGGCCTGACAGGCAATTTCTCGTAATGAAAAGTTTTGCTTACCGGTGATCAAGTCAGTTGCAAAATAGCGTGACTGATTACCCAAATAAATTGAAATCCACTCTTCGTTAAGAGAAAAACGTTCGGCCAGTGCGGCATTACTTACTGGTGCACCGGGTCTACATAAACCCAATCCTTTAATATAAATGGTCATCCTTGCTCCGTTGGCTATCAGTTACCTTGAGCCTGTAGGCTAGTCACTCGTTGAATTAAATCGTCAACGGTGACGATGTTAATGGTATCAGTGAAAGACAGTTGATGCTTAGTGGGGAGATATCGGTTAAATTCGTCAATCAGCTCAATGACCACAATCGAGTCCAACCCAAGATCGGCACTGAGTCGCTGATTGCCTGTCAGATCCTGTATTTCATTGCCTAAGGCGGCACTGAGCGTTTGTAAGACCCACTGTCGGCTATCGGATAGGCTGTCTTGCGTCTCATTATGCGCCTGAGGTATGTCAACGCTTGTTGGCTCGGTCATTGTTATCGTATCAGGCCAGTAACGTCGTTTCTGGAACTGATACTCGGGAAGCGGACTCTGTCGAACAGGGACAAGATCCGTTGGCATACTCAGTGTTAGCCCAGACTCATACAACTGACCAATCGTGTATAAATGCTGCTGCAATGCATCGATATCAGAATGAGGTTCGCTGATCCAGATAGCCGGACTGACCGCCGTTATCTCAGGCTGATTACTGAGTACGATTGTGGGTTGATACTGAGGGAATATCGTGGCAAGTTGCTGAGTATTTGCCGCTTCTGTCAGCGGTAACGCAAGCCACTGTTCAGCCAAAGGCAACGTGGTCAATGTTGTGTTCAGATGACAGGAAAAATATCCATCATTTATCTGACGACCACGGAGTGTTTGGTAATAACACTGAAATTTTTCATAGTCTTGCTGTGTTGCCGTGCCTGCTTGTTGCTTATCAACAATGTCAGCATGCAGTGCCAGTAAATGCGTTGCTTCTGTTAACGACAATAAGCCACAGAGGCATGCCGCACTATATTCCCCCAAGCCTTGAGCAATGATGTGATCGGCCTTAATTCCCATACTAAGCCACGATTTCGTTGTGGCATAGTCCCAACAGAATGCCGAAAATAAGTGAATACTTACGGGTAAAGAGGAAACCTCCGTCTCAGTCGCGACCACCCGTTTTAGTAATGCGGGATCAATGTGAGATAAGAACAAGTTAATGCCGTGTTGCAGCGACTGTGTAACGGGCTCGCCCTGCTGCTGGTCTATTTCTCTGATGAGATTGCGGGGACGTTTGTCTGTCGCAAGCAAGATAATAAGCCGTTGCTGCTGGCAAGGCATGCCTTGAGGCTGCTGTAAAAAAGCTTGGATTTGTTGTTGCAAGTGGTGCGGTGAGTTAGCCACCCAAGCTTTCCGAACGGCAAATTGACTTTTTACCTGACGTGATTGACAAGCCATCTGCTGCCAAGCCATTTCAGTCATTGGACTGTTCAGACTGTCGTATAGCGCCAAGCTTTGTTCAGTCAGTGCGGCCAGTGTTGGTGCAGAGAGGGTAAACAGTTGTGGCCGCAGGGGCGTGATCTCGCCATGTCTTGGTGAGACTTGCCTTAAAACCAAATGGGCATTGGTGCCACCTAACCCAAAGCTACTTAAGGCAAAATGATGCTGCTGGTGGGGGGATAAGTCATAGCCGAGGGGAGGGAGTGCCACTGCGTCGATTTTATTGAGCAAAGGATTCGGGGTCGCATGATAAAGGCTGGCAGGGACATGGCCATGATAGGACATCAGTGCCAGTTTAATCAAACCTGCGATCCCTGAAGCGGCTTCAGTATGCCCAATTAATCCTTTTACTGAACCAATATGACAAGGCTTTTGCCGTTGGGACACCTGAAGAATATTTTGTAACGCCTGTAATTCAATATGGTCACCTAATAAGGTTCCTGTCCCGTGGCACTCAACATAGTCAATCATGTCGGGTGATACGCCAATTTTTTGGTAAGTCTGTGTTAATAATGCTTGCTGAGCAAAGCGACTTGGGGCGGTGAGGCCATTACTCTGACCATTATGATTAAGGCTACAGCCCAAAATCGTTGCATAACTGTCGGCATGGATTGAGTCGCGTTGTAATAAGACAACACCCACGCCTTCGCCCCGAACAATCCCCTCACTGTATTGGCTGAAGGGCTGACATTGTCCTTGCTTTGAGCCAATTCCTGCTCGTTGATAAAACTGTTGTAATACTGGGGTGGCGATGATATTGACCCCTGCAACTATGGCATAATCACACTCCTGCAGGGCAAGGCTTTGTATTGCAGAATGCATGGCAACGAGAGATGACGAGCAAGCCGTATCAATACTTAAGCTCGGGCCTTTGAAATCATAAATATAAGATATTCGATTGGCCAGTAAGGCCAGACCATTCCCCGTGATCATTTGGCTGTTCAGCTCGGGCTCCGGGCGGAGAGTTCGGGCTGCCCAATCATTAGCCATGGCACCGATAAACACACCTGTTTTGCTGCCTCTGAGTTGCTGAGGATCGAGGCCTGCATTTTCAATGGCATGCCAAACATTTTGCAACAACAGACGTTGTTGCGGATCCATAAGATCCGCTTCTCGATGAGAGAAACCAAAAAAGTCGGCATCAAACATATCGACATGATTGATAAATCCACCCGCCAGATGTCGGCGACAAAAATCGGCAGGCAATGCATCGGGGGCTTCTGTACGAGTGGCAATGTGGTTATTCTTTATCAGTTGCCAATAAGCAGACAGATTATCTGCCCCCGGAAATTGGCAGGCCATACCAATAATTGCAATGGGTTGGTTTGTCATTTTGGGATCTCCGAGAGGACTTAACGTTCTTCAGTGGCGATTTCAGACTGTAAAAATTCGGCCATCTGCGCAATCGTCGGATAATCCCAAGCGAGTGTCGGCTCTATTTCTATTTCCAGCCAGTCTTCTAACTCAGCACATAAACTAAAGGCATGGATCGAGTCCATTCCGTAATTGGCTAAAGGGGAATGAATATCGATACTGTCGATGGGTAACCGAGCTTGTGCTGCCAGCCGTTCGACAATAAAGGCCGCGATGGCATCCTGATTTAAGCTTTCTGACATAAATTATCCTTAATTTATTAGATTCAATGAGTTAAAGGCGGTTCCTTTATTGATCGCTCAGGGTCTGTAGGTAATCAATTAACAGCGTTATCTGATGAGGATCGGGATGGAATTGGTCTTGATCCCACTGTGCGAGGATAAAATCCAAGCAGAGTTGTAAATATTCGACATTACCCGCAAAAGGACTGTTTGCGTCAAAACACCAGCGGCCGAGGGTTGCCATCGCAGTCTGACACCAAGCAAACTCGGTCACCGCATCAAAGGCCGTAGGCAGATTAGTTTTTAATTCAGAGGTACTGAGTTGCAGACAACGATGATGCAAGTGGCTTAATCGGTCTTGTAACTGTTGATGCTGTTGCTCGCTGATTGCACTGCTTTCGGCCAACTGAGAGATATGTTGAGGCCAGTAGTGGATACTGTTAAACAGTAAGTCTTGACCGGATACACTCAGGGCTAAGCGTGTCGGAGCGAAAAGCGGTAATGCCTCTTCAGAAAAAAGGGCGGCAAGCTGAGTTGGTAAATCCGCTGGAGGAGTGATGAATTTCTTGAAAATCATCGGTAATTGAGGCAACAGTGAGGCTTGGCAAGTGAGGCTACTGGCATGCCCGAGACTGACAACCGGATAATCACGCATCATTTTTTCAAATAAGGCTGCTTCACCTTCTCGCAGAAAATAGCGAGATCCTAAAATGACGGCCAATTTTTTGAGAACAGCTCGCATTCTAAGCGGGATATGAGCTTTACATAATGCACTCAGTACACTCATGGTTGCAGTCTGTGTATGCAGTGATCGTGCGGCGAGATGACTGAGGTTATCACTCAGGAGATACTCCAAAATACAGGTCGATAACAGATCGCTGACATGAGGAATGGCCAATAAATTATCACCATAAAGGTGGCGTTGTAGGCAATAGCGATAAGTGATGCCTAAGGCTTGGTTGATATTACCTAGACTGATACCGGGTAATAACGCGCGAGTGATCTGAAATGCCTTCAACGCATCGCGGATACCGTGACCGGCTTGGCCTAGCAGACAACGGGCTGGGATAAAACAATCATCGAATTCGATACCGGCTATTTGGCAGCTCCGGACACCTTGAGTTGCCAATCGGGGCAGTAAACGGTAATTTTCTTCTGCCAGCTGATCCATCTCGATAAAAAATAAAGAAAAATTTCTCATTGCATTGTTATCGTCGGTGCGAGCTTGTAACATCATGGCGCCAGCGCGATGAATATTATTCACCACTTCTTTGCGTCCTTGCAGCAGATACCCACCTTCGACCTTGGTGGCAGTGAGCTCATTAGCAGCAAAATCATTACCATGCTCCAACTCGTGATAGGCGATAGCGATTTTCTTGCCAGCAGTCAAAAGCTGGTTACAACGCTGTCTTTGTTGAGCCGAACCCGCCACCCAGATATTGGTTACTGCCATAAAGGTCGTTAATATATAGCCGAGATTTAAGGCCAGATCGCACTGACTGATTTTACGTAATAGACTGAGTAACTCAGGCATACTGTAGTCAGGTTTTCCTTCAGCATCACAGTGAAGTACTGTCATCAGCTTCAGCCTATCCAGTTCACTTTCAGCAGCAAGATTGATCTGCTTGGCCTCATCTAACGCGAGAATGACGTTGGGGCTAAAGGCCGGCGTATGGTGTCGGAGATGATCCAATCGGGCCAGGCTTTGCATGATATTCAACATAGTGATCCTTTAATGATCCGATGCGAGAGTAAATGGGAAAAATGAGATCAATTGATGTGCGGCGAGTGTCTGCTGCACGAGGCCGAACATGTTGTCATTATCATTCAGTGGCTGATTGGTCATACGTTTTAGACACACGCACAATGCTTGGCCATCTTGCCAGTGAGGTGACATGGCGGAGCGCGAATAGATAAACGCCAGCAGGCAGCAGGCGGCGGCATACACGTGAGTGTACTTTTCAGCCATCTCGAAAGCGTGAGGGGGAATGTTTTTACACGGTGTATAGTGCAAAAAGAAGCGATCAATCGTTTGTAATCGTTGGCTTATCTGTTGGATCAATTGGTGTAAATGTTGTTTTACCTGATCACTGAGATCCGCAATCGCATTGAGTTGACTCGCCAAATTAGGCAGACTATTCACAATAAAATCTTGTCCCTTGCTGGACAGTCTGAGCTGCTCAGGCTGCATGGGCTCAAGGGGCTTATCCAGCGTAAATAAATCCGCAAGGCACTGTTGTTGCTGCGGTGAGTCTGTGCGGTTTTGACGTTGTCGGGCGAGTAAGGGTAATTGTACTATCAGCGACTGGAGGTTGATCAGGGTATTGCCATCAAATAGGCTAACCAAACGGCAGTCTCGCTGTAATTTACTGAAATGACAGACACCCTCTCCCTTTTCTAAATAGGCTCGAGCCCCCATCACATCCACCAAACCGTCTACCATTGCCTCTATTTGAGTAGGCACATACGCTTTGGTTACAGCAGAAATCACACTCATTTGTTGTGGCAGAATGTTAATGGCTCTGCTGCTGAACAAACTCACCGTATCGGCAATTAAAAGATCCACGGCAGATTCAGTCAGGCGACGATGAATGATGGGCAGCTGACTGAGCGTTTGTTGATAAAGCTGACGTTGCTCTGCGTGTTGCCAAGCAACACGTAGAGCATGATCCCCAGCACCACAAGAGAGGGCGCTACATAAAGTCCGAGTGAGCTGGAAGCCACATAATATAATTTCCAAGCCTTTGCCTTCTGCACCAATACCACTCTCTGCTGAAAGTGGGGCATTATTGAAACGAATACCGCTAATATCCGCACCTTTGATCCCATGGGTGAGGAGCTTAGGTAAATAACTCAAAGCACTTTCTGGAAGGGCCTGTTTTTCTACCCAAAACAAACTAAAATCACGTGCGTTATTTTTCGCAGCCGTTCGGGCAAAGACGGTTAATGCGGTGCTGCGACGCGCATTATTGATCAGATACTTTTCACCATTCAGACAGTAGCCGTTATCGGTCTTGGTACAGAAACTGGTACTGGCTGAGATATCGCTGCCGTGAGAGAACTCCGTTAAGGCCAGGGATACTGCATTATATTCACGGATCATGTCAGCTAATCGCTGACGTTGACGCTCTGAGCCGGCAATCCACACAGAAATGGCGCCTAGCATGGTTTTAGCATGGCCAATTGCGGTAGTCAGATCTCGTCGTGAGGTCAACCTGATCACATGATAAAGCTCATCAAAACCGTTTAATCTTCCACCGTATTGCTGTGGAATATAAAAATCGGTTAAACCCCATACATTTAACTGGTCAATAATCGCTTGAGGAAAGGTGGAACTATTATCATAATTCTGCGCGTTCTTATAAGAGAAAATGTTTTTTATATTTTGTGGGTCGCCAAAAAAGGATTCATAACTTCTTGTTAATTCTTCTAGGGTAGCCATAGATATTCCTATGATAAAAATATCATTCTGAATGTTATGTTGAGAGCCTTATCTTAAATAAAGATGAATATTCACGCGCTTAAAAGGCAATTTAATTGATCTTTCAACCATAACTCTTTACAGCGACGGCGTTGCACTTTGCCGCTGGTTGTTCTTGGCAATGTGCCTCGAGGAATAATCTCGATACAATGGATCGCGGCTTCAAAATAGCGACTGCTTGAGAATTTGGCTTGGGTGATTATTTCTTGCAGTTGTGGTTGAGTCAGGCCATGCCTTTTATCAATTTCTTGAATAATGACAATTTTTTCACGCCCTTCAGTTTCAACAGAAAAGGCCGCAGCCATACCTGATGCGAAATGTGATGACAGGTTTTTCAGATATTGTTCAATATCCTGAGGATAAATATTACGTCCATTAATAATAATGAGATCTTTCAGTCGTCCTGTAATAAATAGCTCACCTTGGTGTAAGAAACCCATATCACCGGTACGCAGATAGTGCTTACCATCGGTGGGATTCAGTTCAGCATGGAAAGTCTCCTTGGTTAATTGATCTTTGCCCCAATATCCTTGAGCAACACTCTCACCGTGGACCCATATCTCGCCGACCTGATCATCTTGAAGTGGACAATGGGTTTCAGGGTTGACGGCCAAGACATCCAGCTTATGAGCTTGACCTGAGCTAATTAAGGTTTGGCCGCTGGCAGGAGCGACCCGATCAAACACGACGTGGTTGTTTGCCAGTTTTTCCCGATCAACTTCGAGGGTTTTACAGGCAACACTTGGGGTGCCACCGCTGACAAAGAGTGTTGCCTCTGCCATACCATAGCAGGGGTAGAAACTTTGATACTGAAAACCAGAGGTAGCAAAACGCTCAGCAAATTGCTGCAAGCTCCGTGCTTTGATTGGCTCCGAGCCATTAAAACAAGTTTTAAGTGTAGACAGATCGAGTCCGATCAGCTGCTGATCATTGGCTTTTTCGACACAGTAATCAAAGCAAAAATTGGGGCCTCCTGAGGTGGTAATACCATAACGGCTGATTATTTTTAACCAGTTCATGGGATGTTTCACGAAGGCCACAGGAGACATTAATATTAATGATGCACCGACATACAAAGATTGAATGATCAAGCCAATCAACCCCATATCATGGTAGAACGGTAGCCAACCCCCAATGATATCCTCAGCTTTGTTCTGGTATTTCTCTTTGATGATAAGGCTATTATGCGCAATGTTACCGTGACTGACCATGACCCCTTTGGGGTCACCCGTTGACCCCGAGGTGTATTGTAAAAAAGCCAAGTCTTGAGGATACAGGGGGGTTTCGCTCCAAGGATGTTGGCCGCTTAAGTTATCAGAGGCAAGGCAAGGCAAGGCATGATAAGGGGTCTGAGCCAACCACTCGCTCACCTCAGCTTGGACTTTCTCGCTGGTTAAAATAAGGCTCACGTTGGCATCGTCCAAGATATGCTGGATACGATGAAAATGCGGTGATTTTCTCGTATATAACGTCATAGGAACGGCGACTAATCCTGCAAACTGGCAGGCCATAAAAGCAATAATAAATTCCATTCCTGTACGATATAACAATAATGCACGATCACCTTTATGGAAATATTGTTTTAAATAAGCCGCCAACAGAATAATTCTTTGTTGTAATTGCTGATAAGTCAGGCGGTCCATTTCTTCACCACGATCATTAATCATCAGGACCGCCAGTTTATCTGCATGAATATTTGCGTTGTGATTAAAATGTTCTACAATATTTTCCATTTTAACTTCCTGATTTTAAAAAATAAAAATCAATAAATAATGCATTTTCATATACGTTATTTAATGTATGTATGAAATTTTAATTTTGTAATTTCATCGCTCTAATTATTTTTCTTGGTAAGGGCGTAATTTTTTTAGGATTATAAATAAAGTATTTAATCTGAGAAGTCTGATTAACTATTTTCCTGTCATATCAGACAGGTTTTTATGATTGCGCGATATACAGAGATAAAATAAAATTGTTAATATATCGGATTTTATTTTATCTATAGATGGATAATGCAATTGAATTATAATTTACCTTATGAAATGTTCTTCATTGGTTAAATTTCAGCTTGGAATTTTTTTTATTCAAAATGAATGAGTATTATAAATAATAGAATAGCGCAGTATGAAATATTCACCTTCATTATTGAGATGCAGGGTGAGAATACTGTAAATGTCTTACAGTATTAAAAGGGTATTTCTCACTCAGAAAGTGGGAGCAGGCAGGATGAGTTTAAAATGGGATCTTTATAGGAAAAAAATGGAGTATATGGAGTACAGAAGTAAAGTAGAGGCAGTCCTCAATATAAAAGGCACAGTCTTGAGGGATCGTGCCTTTCTTTTGAATCAGTTACGAATGAAGATTAGTTCATGCCGTATTTTTTTAATTTCTTACGAAGTGTACCACGGTTGATACCCATCATCAGCGCAGCGCGTGTTTGATTACCACGAGTGTACTGCATTACCATGTCCAACAAAGGCTGTTCAACTTCAGCCAGTACCAGCTCGTACAGTTCATTAACGTCCTGACCATTAAGCTGTGAAAAATAATTTTTCAGTGCCTGTTTTACAGAATCACGCAGGGGTTTTTGCGTGACCTGGTCTTGTGAATTGACTGTTGCTACTGTTAATACGTCAGAATTTACGCGTTGTTCGAACATAGTTCTTTAAGCTCTTTTTACATTTATAGCAGATTTTCGAAGTATGCTTCCAACGCGTCCAGTTGTTCACTGGGATCCTCTATCGCGTTGAATGAGCGCCGAAACTGGACATCAGGTGCATGTTCCTCGAGGTACCAAGCAACATGTTTACGGGCAATACGATATCCTTTTGCACCGCCATAAAAGCGATGCAGTGCACGTATATGACCAATAAGCATTGCTTTCACCTCAGCGAACGGCTTGGGTGCAAGCGTTTCACCCGTGTCCAGGTAATGCTGGATTTCCCGGAAGATCCATGGTCTTCCCTGAGCTGCACGTCCTATCATCAGAGCATCCGCTCCAGTGTAGTCCAGTACTGCTCTGGCTTTATGCGGGGTAGTAATATCACCATTCGCGATAATCGGAATCGTGACGTTATGCTTCACGGCGCGAATGCTATCGTATTCGGCCTCACCATTAAATAGACATGTGCGAGTACGTCCATGGATCGTGAGTGCCTGTATACCACAATCTTCGGCCAGTTGGGCAATTTCTACACAATTGCGATTGTCAGTATTCCACCCAGTACGAATTTTAAGGGTTATCGGTACATCAACACTGTTTACGACTGCACGCAGTATTGATTCTACGAGTTCTGGATACTGAAGTAGCGCAGAACCTGCCATTTTTCGATTTACCTTTTTAGCAGGACAACCCATATTAATATCAATAATTTGTGCACCAGATTCCACATTGATTCTGGCCGCCGCCGCCATTGCATCAGGGTCACTTCCGGCAATCTGTACTGAGCGAATACCCGGTTCATCACTATGTACCATTCTCAGACGAGATTTATCACTCGACCATACCTGCGGATTTGATGACAACATTTCAGACACTGTCATACCAGCACCTTGCTGGTAGCAGAGTGTTCGGAATGGTCGATCAGTAATGCCAGCCATAGGCGCAGCAATTAATCTATTCCGTAGTTGGTAGGGACCAATGCGCATGAGATAGAGTTGACCTTATACGTTCGCAAGGCGGCGTATATTACGCATTTTTTTGCAAAGATGAAAGGCCAAACTTTGAACAATTTGAGGTTGCTGGCTTTTTTTCTTATTTAAAGAGGATCAAAAATAGCAATAAACTGATATTTACCAATTAGTTATCTATTTTTTTCATTTTTATTACTGGCGTTCGATTATTTAAAAGTCACTCAATGTGATAACGAGTCTGAATATCTTTTTGCTCTGTATTATCTTGACTGTAAAGTAATTTTTTCTCAGTATCGCGGTTTACGCTGAACAAAAAGTAGCTATTTGGGTCAGCATTGCGGCGGTATCATGGAGGCGCAATCCGCTTATTTTTGCCGTCGTGTGGGGAGGACTACGAATGGCGGCTTGCGTTACCGGCAAGAGGCAACGCAAGAACTTTAAATGCGGCAAGGCAACGCGCTTAACGCTTTCTGCCGGTAATGCGGCACCACTCTTCTTTTTCGACAACAGCATCCAGCTGGTATTGCTCTGTATAAGCCTTTAAAACAGAATCGGCTTGGCTGGCTAGGATGCCTGATAGCCCTAATAGCCCCTGATCTTTAGCCAACTGATTAATGACTGGTGCCAGCTCACGGAGTGGGCCTGCCAGTATATTAGCCACCACAACGTCCGCTGTGATTTTTTCAGGTTGTTGATGGGGTAAGTACAATTCGAGCTGTTCAGAAACGCCATTACGTTCAGCATTATCTCGACTGGCTTGGATCGCTTGGGGATCAATATCAATACCGATCGCCTTAGTTGCCCCTAACTTCAAAGCAGCAATGGCCAAAATACCGGAACCACAACCAAAATCGATAATGGTTTTACCTTGTAAATCAAGACTGTCTAACCAACTCAGACATAAAGCCGTGGTGGGATGGGTTCCGGTACCAAAAGCAAGCCCCGGATCGAGCATCACATTTACCGCGTTAGGATCGGGGATCGGTTTCCAACTGGGGCAAATCCAAAGTCGCTTACCGAACTGCATCGGATGAAAATTATCCATCCATTCCCGCGCCCAGTCTTTATCTTCAATTTGCTCAATCTTATAGTGAAAATTGTCCGTAAGCAGAGGATGTTCGGCTAACTGAGTGATGATAGGCGACATGTCAGTCTTGGCATCGAATAAGGCAATCACATCGGTATCGCCCCACAAACGGGTCTCGCCAGGTAAAGGTTCATACACCGGATTGTCGTGGGTATCTTGGAAAGTGACGGAGACGGAACCCAATTCCATGAGAGTGTCACTTAATGGTTCGGCATAATTGCCTGAGGTATTTATTTTTATCTGAATCCAAGGCATAACGATCTCTTGATTTTCGTTTTTGATGATCCGTAATGTAGCTGGATCAGCCAGACATTGTATAGAAAAAAGGCCGGACAAGCCGGCCTTGATGAACAGGTTGTTTGCTACTCTTTACTTATTGCAGACCGAGTTTCTTTTCCAGATAGTGGATATTTGTTCCACCTTGTTGGAAATGTTCGTCGTTCATAATGGTACACTGCAACTCAATATTGGTTTTAATACCATCAATCACCAGCTCTGATAGCGCATTTTTCATGCGAGCAATCGCAACTTCACGGGTATCACCGTAAGTGATGAGTTTACCAATCATTGAATCGTAATGAGGGGGGACGGTATAGCCTGAGTAAATATGAGATTCCCAACGAACCCCGAAGCCACCAGGTGCATGGAAACGCGTAATTTTACCTGGGCTTGGAATGAATTTATGCGGATCTTCGGCATTGATACGGCACTCAATGGCATGGCCACGAATTTGCACTTGGTTTTGGTTGATGGAAAGCGGGGCACCTGCGGCAACCAATAATTGTTCTTTAATCAGATCCACCCCGGTGATCATTTCTGTCACCGGATGTTCAACTTGAATCCGGGTATTCATTTCGATGAAATAGAACTCACCGTTTTCGAATAAGAACTCAAAGGTCCCAGCTCCACGATAACCAATATCAATACAGGCTTTAGCACAACGTTCACCGATAAACTTACGCTGTTCAGCATTAAGTCCTGGTGCTGGTGCTTCTTCGACGACTTTCTGATGACGACGTTGCATTGAACAATCACGTTCAGCCAGATAGATCGCATTACCGTGACTGTCTGCCATCACTTGGATCTCGATATGGCGAGGATTTTCCAGATACTTCTCCATGTAGACCATATCGTTATTGAAGGCAGCTTTGGCTTCGGCGCGCGTCATTTTAATCGAGGTATCCAGATCTTTATCTGAGCGTACGACGCGCATACCACGTCCACCGCCACCGCCAGAGGCTTTGATGATAATCGGATAGCCAATACGCTGAGCAATCTGCCGATTTTTATCCATATCGTCGCCCAAAGGGCCATCCGATCCTGGAACGCAAGGCACGCCTGCTTTTTTCATGGCGTGGATCGCAGAGACTTTATCCCCCATCAAACGGATGGTTTCTGCTTTCGGACCAATAAAAATAAATCCAGATTGCTCGACCTGTTCCGCAAAGTCTGCATTTTCTGACAGAAAGCCGTACCCAGGATGTATTGCATCTGAGCCGGTAATTTCAGCAGCAGAGATTAACGCAGGAATATTCAGGTAACTTTTAACGGAAGGCGCAGGCCCAATACAGATCGTTTCATCAGCCAACAGAACATGTTTTAAATCACGATCGGCAGTGGAATGGACGGCAACAGTCTTGATGCCCAATTCTTTACAGGCACGTAAGATCCGCAGAGCAATTTCACCACGGTTGGCGATAACAATTTTTTCCAGCATAAGATGCCTCGTTATTCGATGACGATCAGAGGCTCGTCAAATTCTACAGGTTGGCCATTTTCAATCAGAATCGCTTTTACAACGCCGGCTTTGTCTGCTTCAATTTGGTTCATCATTTTCATTGCTTCAACGATGCACAGGGTATCACCAACGTTCACTTTCTGACCGACTTCGACATAGGGTTTTGCATCAGGGCTTGGGGTACGATAGAAGGTGCCGACCATGGGTGAACGAACATGATGACCGATCACTTCAGTACTTGCAGTAGCAGCAGGTGTCGCGCTGGCAACAGGGGCAGCAGGGGCAACAGGGGCAGCAGGTTGAGGTGTCGCATAAACCTGTTGCATCATGGGGTAGCCTTGATTCACAGGTGAACGACTGATACGTACTGATTCTTCACCTTCAGAGATTTCAATCTCAGCAATACCAGATTCTTCAACAAGTTCAATCAGTTTTTTTATCTTACGAATATCCATGAGCTCGGTTCCGTACTCTATTTAAAATTTGAATGTGACAGACGCTGGAGCGCCGTTTTTAAAGCACAATAATATCCGTCAATACCCAGACCACAAATGACACCACTTGCAATATCAGAAAGATATGAGTGATGACGAAAGGTTTCTCTGGCATGTATATTCGAAATATGTACCTCAATAAATGGAATATCCACAGCAAGTAGTGCATCACGCAGTGCGATACTGCTATGAGTCAACGCCGCAGGATTTATGATAATATAATCAATATTACCCCTTGCTTGGTGGATTTGATCAATCAGCTCATGTTCAGCATTGGACTGAAAATGACTCAGTGCAGTGTTACCGAGTGCAGCCTGTTCAGTCAGGTCAGCAACGACACTGGCAAGGGACTGATGACCGTATTTCTGAGGCTCTCTTGTTCCTAGTAAATTCAGGTTAGGGCCGTTTAAAAGTAAAATACGGAATTTATCAGACATCTTGCAGGCATCTCCTTCGATTTACAAGCCAGTGCATAAAATAGCTCGGGAATAACCTTTTGTCACTCTCTCTGCTAAAAAAGGGTGTAAATGTTGCCGAAATATTGACCTGATGCCTTAACTTCGGCGATTATTGGCGCATTTTGCTACTAAACGCACGAATATCTTATTTAAAGCATGATAACATGTCGCACGTTTTATCAGAAAAATCGCTCAGAAGCTAATTATACTTAATCAAAGCGTTAGTTAAGTTGTAAATTTTCTATTTTATCGTCGATAAATACGATCATCTCTTTCAAATAGCCGTGAACAACAGATAAGGGTACACCCAGTACTTATCGGTCATCTGATTGTAATCACCCGTTCCATTGAGCTTTACCCTCGGTGGGAGAGCATCTACTGCACTTCGGATCACTCCCTGCGGATAAAAATCGGGCGAGGTTTAGCCTTTTGATAACCTGTTCGATTATTATTCTGGTGTGTGAGATGATTTCATGCTTGAGTTGGGTATGATTATGGGATAGCTGAATATGAAGTGCCAGTCCGGGTAACGGCCAATATACCGCGGATGCCTCGGGGAATTCTTAATTATTACGGATTCTAGGGTGTATCACTATGCGTGAATAAGGTAAACTTGCTATAATTTTATAAGAGTAACTCGGCTTATCCTACTTTTCGTCTATAATAAAAATCTGCGCTAATATTGAGAATAATCGTTCAAGGCAGGGTGTATTTGGTGATAGATTATCTTATGATAAGTAAGCTTTGAGCGTTTTTTGTTCTTGGCAACGGTATCACCCTGTTCTCACTTATAACGTGCTATTTCTTAGTGCATAAGATGCATGAAGAAATATTAAAAAAAATCACAGCTTACAATTTTCACCGAAGTAACTTGCTTTGCTCCTTGTGGCAGCTTCGCGTGGTTGGTAAAGTAGATGAATTTCATAATTCTCCCCAGTATCAGGATTACCCTAGAGTATGTTTAAAAAATTTCGAGGCATGTTTTCAAACGACTTGTCCATTGACTTGGGTACAGCCAATACCCTGATTTATGTAAAAGGACAGGGCATCGTACTGAATGAGCCCTCTGTGGTGGCAATTCGACAAGATCGGGCAGGCTCACCGAAGAGTGTGGCGGCAGTGGGTCAAGATGCAAAACAGATGCTGGGACGTACGCCCAGTAATATTGCTGCGATTAGACCGATGAAAGACGGTGTCATCGCTGATTTTTTTGTGACAGAAAAGATGCTTCAGCACTTTATTAAGCAAGTGCATAGCAACAGTTTTATGCGTCCTAGTCCACGAGTTTTAGTCTGCGTTCCTGTCGGTGCGACTCAAGTTGAGCGTAAAGCGATCCGTGAATCTGCGCTGGGCGCCGGTGCCCGTGAAGTTTTTCTGATTGAAGAGCCGATGGCGGCAGCAATTGGTGCTGGGCTGCCCGTTTCTGAAGCGACGGGTTCAATGGTTGTTGATATCGGGGGTGGCACCACTGAAGTTGCAGTGATCTCATTGAATGGTGTGGTCTATTCGGCGTCAGTCAGAGTGGGTGGCGATCGTTTTGATGAAGCCATTATCAACTACGTGCGTCGTAATTACGGTTCACTGATTGGTGAAGCTACTGCTGAACGGATCAAACATGAAATTGGCTCGGCCTATCCTGGCGATGAGGTATTGGAAATTGAAGTCAGAGGACGTAACCTAGCAGAAGGGGTACCTCGTGGTTTCAATCTTAACTCAAATGAAATCCTTGAGGCTTTACAGGAACCGCTAACTGGCATTGTCAGTGCGGTTATGGTGGCACTTGAGCAATGTCCACCTGAACTGGCTTCTGATATTTCAGAGCGAGGCATGGTGTTGACAGGCGGTGGAGCCTTACTGCGTAATTTGGATCGGTTACTCAGTGAAGAAACCGGGATCCCGGTGGTGATTGCAGAAGATCCATTGACCTGTGTGGCTAGGGGCGGTGGTAAAGCCCTCGAAATGATCGATATGCATGGTGGCGATCTATTCAGCGAAGAATAACCTGTGAACAGGCTGGTTGGCCTGTCATGTTGAGGTTTATTGTTAACCGATGGCTGAGCATTAAAGATAATGTAAACAAGCATTAGGGGTGTCTATTGCGCACTGGCAATGCACTCCTTTCATTTTTTGAGGAACACTCCAGATTCTATGAAGCTTATTTTTAGTCGTGCTCCTTCGCTACATCTTCGTCTGGTACTTGCGGTAATGGCTGCTGTTGCAGTCATTATTGCCGATAGTCGAATCAGTTCCTTTCATGTTATCCGCAGTTACCTCGATACCACCGTCAGTCCATTTTATTTTATTTCTGACTTACCTCGTCGTTTTTTGGATAACACGGCACAGCTATTCACTTCGCGCCATAATCTTGAACAAGAGAACGCCGATCTTAAGCATGAGTTATTGATTAAAAACAGTCAGCTGCAACTTTTTGGACAATATCGTCAGGAAAATATCAGATTACGTGAATTATTAGGATCACCGTTGCGTCAGGATGAACATAAAATGGTCACCCAAGTCATATCGCAAGGCAATGATCCCTACTCAGAGCAGATTATCATTGATAAAGGCAGTAAAGATGGGGTTTATGAAGGCCAACCTATCATCAGTGATAAAGGTGTCGTCGGACAGGTGGTTGCTGTCAGTCAACTCACCAGCCGAGTTTTACTGATTTGTGATAGTTCTCATGCTCTACCTGTGCAGATCCTGCGTAATGATACGAGGGCTATCGCGACAGGAAGCGGATGTGGTGAGGCATTACAAATCGATCATATCAGTGATAATGCCGACATTAAAAAAGGTGATGTCCTTGTGACCTCTGGACTCGGAGGCAAATTTCCTGAAGGCTATCCTGTTGGCACCGTCAGTTCGGTGGAAAGGGATACTGAGCGTGCGGTGACGGTGATTAAAGCGCAACCCTCGGTGGAATTACAGCGCTTACGCTATTTATTGTTGTTATGGAATCGTCACCCGATTACTGATAATGCGCCCACGGTCAGTGAGGTACAAAACATTGCGAATGAGCGTTTATTGCACAGGATGCCTCAAGTGATTTCGAATACTGAGTCCATCAAGATGCCGACTCAATTCTCAGCTGTCGACTCAACAAAGTCCCGTTCATCGACTGGCAGTAAGCCCACGCCAGCCCACCCGATAGAGAAAAAGATGCATTTGCGTACTGAATCGGTACCTCAATCAAAATCTCAGTCTGGGAGAGAATGATTTTGAAAGGCGTGGGGCTAAAGATCAGTTGGATTATTGGGTGCTCTTTTTTGATCGGTGGGATTTTAGAGGTGTTACCTTGGCCAGTGCAGTATTATATGTTTCGTCCTTCATGGATTTTACTTATTTTATTCTACTGGATCATGGCGCTACCAAGACGGGTTAATGTTGGCTATAGCTTTTTTTTAGGTATGCTTGTTGATTTAATCTCAGGTAGCGTGCTGGGCGTGCGGGCACTGGCCTACAGTCTCGTCAGCTATCTGATTTTGTACCGTTCACATCTCCTTAAAAATCTCGCCTTATGGCAACAAGCTGTGTTGGTCATGTTGTTTTCTGTCCTTGTCAATTTGCTGGTATTCTGGATTCGATTTATCCTCAATGACATTACGTTTCAACCAGAAATCTTTTGGGGACCGTTAATTGATGGTATTTTATGGCCATGGTTGTTTCTTTTACTAAGAAAGGTTCATCACAGTTTTCCCCAGCAATAATTGAGAAAATAATGGATATATTTTACCTCGCGTCTACTTCACCTCGCCGTGCAGAATTACTGCAACTTATGGGGTATGAATTTACTTGCCTTCGTCCTAATGTGATAGAACGCCGACACCACAATGAGCCGCTACCCCATTACGTGTTACGATTAGCTGAAGAAAAAGCCTTATCGGGTTTAAGCCAAATTTCAGTAATAGAGCAGCAGAGTGTCGTCTTAGGGGCAGATACGATTGTCTCATGGCAAGGTGAGGCATTAGAAAAACCGCAAAATAACGCCGAAGCTCAGGCGATGCTCAGTCGTTTATCTGGTCAGACTCACCAAGTCTTAACCGCCGTGGCGGTAGCTGGAAGTGCGGGTGTGGTTAAACGTTTAGTCACGACAGAGGTCACATTCATCGATTTAACTGCCCAGCAAATCCAGCATTATATTGAAACTGGGGAACCCATGGATAAAGCCGGATCTTATGGTATTCAAGGACGAGGCGGTGCTTTTGTTAGAAAGATCGATGGCAGCTATCATGCTGTTATGGGATTGCCTTTGGCTGAAACTGCTGAATTGATTGCAGATTATCACCAATTATCAGCCAGTCATAGTGAGATCCATTATGTCGGCTGAGTTATTAATTAATGACACACTGACAGAGACGCGTGTTGCTTATCTAGTCAACGGGGACTTGCATGAGATCCATATCGAAAGAGCGGCCGGCAATGGGATCATGGGCAATATTTATAAAGGTCGAGTGAATCGTGTTTTACCCGGTATGCAAGCGGCTTTTGTTGATATTGGTTTGGAAAAAGCCGCCTTTTTACATGCTGACGACATCCTGTCTGATTCTGGCTTGATTTTATCAGGAGTGAGTACGGCGAATAAACCCGTCGACATTACGGCGTTAGTCCATACAGGGCAAGAGATCGTGGTTCAAGTGATAAAGGATCCAATCAGTACGAAAGGCGCACGCTTGACCACGGCCATTTCTCTTCCTTCGCGTTATTTGGTTTTCATGCCGAATGCATCGCATATTGCCATTTCACAGCGTATCAGTGATGAAAATGAACGACAACGATTGAAAGACATCGTGGCAGATTATTGTGATAAAGGTGGCTTTATTATTCGTACCGCGGCTGAAGGGATCGCGCGTGCAGAGTTGATTGCTGATGCTAAATTCTTGCGTTTGCTTTGGGAAAACATTGTACAACATAAAAAACGCGCACCTGCACGTAGTATGCTTTATAAAGAATTGGCGTTAGCACCGCGGATCATCAGGGATTTTACCGCCGCACCGCTTGATGTGATACGTGTTGATTCAAGGTCACGGTTTAGCGAATTGCAGACATTTATTAGCGATTACGTGAATGAACTCAGTGATAAGCTGACTTATTTTTCTTCAACGACGCCGATTTTTGACTATTTTGGTGTGGAAAGGGCCATACAAATGGCACTACAGCCAAAAGTGGAGTTAAAATCGGGAGGATATCTGGTCATTGAACAGACCGAATCAATGACCACCATCGATATCAATACCGGTGGTTTTGTTGGAAAATCGAACCTTGAAGAAACCATCGTCAAAACCAATCTTGAAGCGGTCAGCGTCATTGCACAGCAACTCCAACTACGAAATTTGGGTGGTATCATTATTATCGATTTTATTGATATGACTCATGAATCAGATCGGCAACAAGTTTTACAACAACTGGAACAGGCATTGAGTACTGACCGAGCGAAAAGTTGTGTGTTTGGTTTTTCGCACCTTGGTTTAGTGGAGATGACACGTAAGCGGACTCGGGAAAGCTTAGAACATCTTCTATGTCAGCCTTGCTTAAGTTGTCAAGGGACCGGCTCGATGTTGTCTCTTGACACCGTGTGTTATGAGCTCGCCAGAGCCTTACAACGAATCAGTATCACACCAGCGGCTGTTCGTTTTTTGGTCTACGTTTCTTCTGCCTTGGATCATGTACTACAGCGGGATTATCCGAACTTGATCACTGAAATGGAGAGCCGGATTGGTCGAAAAATAATCTTGCGAATCGATCCTGCTTTTTATGATCAACAATTTGATATTGCAGTTGGTGATTAATCTCGTGCCTTCGATGAGCTATCTCTCTGAGGCATTGAATACGGTAAAAACAGGCTTGAGGGGTGTTTATTGAGACGTTTATCTGCCTTATTACTCTATGCTTGCTGTACATTCTTGGTGCTGTTTGCCTTATTGGTTAGCGTGATGCGTCTGACCTTGCCTTATATGGATCACTATCGTACTGAAATAGCATCACTCCTTTCATCATTAACCGGATCAGAGATTACGCTGCAACACATTGATGCGCAATGGCTGCGGGTAGGGCCCGCTATCAAGCTAAAAGATCTGCGTGCTGACAATGAAACTATGTCTCTTGAGGTACATCAGCTCGATTTAGTCTTGAATCTCTGGCATTCTTTGTTTAGTCGTCGTTGGCAATTTCAGGAATTGACATTCAGCCAGTTACATATAAAGAAAAAACCAAATGCAGGTGGAGCCTCAGTGGGGGCATTCTCACAAGATAAAAGTGGTATTGAACAACTCTTATTGCATCGGGTGGATCATTTTAGTCTCAAGGACAGTGAGATCAGTTTTTTCACCCCCTCAGGCCAAGCCGTGGCACTGCATATTCCCACACTAACATGGTATAACGATACCCGTCGGCACCGGGCAGAAGGTGAGATCAGTCTCGACAGTTTTTCAGGGCAGCATGGTCGCGCAATGCTTCGTTTGGATCTAAGTGATAACCGACACCAGCTGGATAACGGCAAGATTTGGATCCAAGCTAAAAATATTGATCTTAAGCCTTGGCTTGGCCACGGGATGGCTGAGAAAACTCAGGTCGGGCTGGCACAATTTGATCTGACAAGCTGGATAAGTTTGGCTGAAGGCCAAATCAGCGCCGGTGACATCTTACTCGATAAGGGTAAGATACAATGGCAGACTGATAAGGCTGCCCATCAGCTGGACATCGCGCAACTCAACGGCCATCTGCAACGCCAAGATCAGGGGTGGATCTTAACCCTAGCTCAACCGAAACTGATGACGGATGGGATCGATTGGTCAAGCAGTCGTTGGCAGTTTTATTGGCAGCCCAGTCAACAACATTGGCTAACCCCTTCGTTACAGAGTGAAGTTCGAGTCAGAGGGCGCCATATCGAACTGGCCTATCTGACCCCTTTGTTAACTCTGATTAAGCAAATTCCCCCCGATCTCCAACAAAATTTGACGCATTCAGCCCCGACAGGCACTGTCGATCGGCTGGCGTTAGATATTCCGCTTTCATCTCCCGAAAAAAGTCGTTTCCAAATAGGGATCCAGCATTTAACCAGTCAAGGCGGGGTGAAACTGCCCAGCTTTAAAAACGTCGATATTGTTTTGGGGGGGAGTCTGCTCACTGGCGAAGCAAAAATCGATGTACCTCGTCAACGGCTGGATCCCATGGGGCAGCTACAAGCACCGGTAGAACTGGATGGGCTGAAGGCGACGTTTGGCTGGGATCGGACAAATGGGCTGAAGTTATATGGTAATAATCTTGCGTTAAGCGCCCGTGCGCTGAGTGCAAGCGGTCATTTCAGTTATCAGCATTCAGTGGCTCAGGCACCGCATCTCGAGATCCGCGCCAGTATTCATACTACCGATGGCGCAGAGGCATGGCGGTATTTTCCTGTTAAATACATGCCCAGTGCTTTGGTCCGTTATCTCAGCTCGGCGATCAAAGGGGGGCAAGTTGATGGCGCGAGTCTTGTTTTCTCGGGGGATCCGCGTCAGTTTCCTTTCCGCCAGCATCAAGGGCGTTTCCAAATTTACGTGCCACTTCGCCATGCCAAATTTTCGTTCCAGCCAACTTGGCCCATGTTGGATGATTTTTCTATTGACCTTAACTTTGTCAATAATGGACTCTGGATGAAGGCACCGCAACTGTTACTGGGCAAGGTGGTGGCCAAAGATGTGACGGCCGATATCCCTGATTATCAGCAAGATCGACTGATGATCGGTGCCAATATCGAAGGACAAGGTAAGCAGATCAGTGACTATTTTGCTGGCACACCGTTAAAAGACTCCGTGGGTCTTGCGTTACAACATTTGGTTGTAGGGGGGCCAATCACCGGAGACTTAGCGCTGAATATTCCTCTGGATGGTCATCCCGTTGAGGCAAAAGGGACAGTGAATTTCAGTCATAATTCCCTCTTTATTAAACCACTTGCAACACTGATTGTCGGCTTAACCGGTCAATTAAACTATCATAACGGTGATCTCACGAGTCAGGCGTTCACGGGAAATTGGTACGGTCAGCCCATTCGCTTTGATTTTAACACGCAAGCACAACAACACAATTTTATGATTAACACCCATCTTAAATCGGAATGGAACCCTGCGACCGTGACCGTCTTGCCAGCGCAATGGCGTGCGTTGGTTGCAGGCAGGCTTGCATTGCAGGCGACCAGTCATATCAACTTGCAGCATGATAAAGTCAGTTATAATGCAAGTGTTGAGAGTGACCTAGGTGGTGTAAGTGGCCGCTTACCGTCACTGTTGTGTGATTGCGGCACAAGAAACGTGCCAGTTCATGCGACTGTGACTGGCGATATGAAACAATTTATTGTTAAAGGTTCGGTGGACCAAGATCAGCGATTTATCAGTCAGTGGTCGCTACGGCAGGGCGTTAGCTTAAGTAAAGGGGTATGGGATTCAGTAAGTAAGCCCCCACCTGCATTACCGAATTCATCGGTGCTTCGTATTAACCTTCCTAAGCTGAATGGTGATAAGCTAGTCACTAAAATAATTCAGCTGATGGTATCGACCGATCTTGGTGAGCCGGTACAAGAAAAGATGGATAATTCAAGTTTAGCGAACGGTACTGCACCCTGGTCACTGTTGCCTGATCAAATTCAGCTTCACATACCGTCATTGTCGCTGGCGGGACAAAACTGGACGCATTTATCGCTGAAGCTGAATCGTAACTTATTTTCAGAACCCTTGTTACGTTTGGATGGTGATGAAATTCATGGCGGTTTGAAAGTCAGAGATCGTCAGCCATGGCAAGTGCATTTAGATTATCTGTCTTATCATCCTCAATGGCAGGACAAGGTGAATCAAACGTTACTTTTTGCTCAGCGATCATCTTCCCCGTTTTCCACGACATTTCGTCGTTGGCCGGATATTGATGCGGTGTGCCAAAATTGTTGGTTATGGGGTCAACAGATTGGTAAAATTGACAGTACATTAACCATCAAGTCGCCGACGTGGTTACAGATAAAAGGGACTATTTTCAACGGCAAAAGCCGCCTATCGTTGATAGGTGATTGGAATAATCGACCTGGTAACCCACATACTGCACTGAAAGGGCGATTGTACAGTGATGATTTTTATCAAGCCAGCCAGCGTTTTGGTTATACATCACCCTTGAGAGCGATGCCAATCGATCTGCACTATGACTTACATTGGCCAAATACCCCTTGGCAACCTGATATGACAAACCTGAGTGGTTTGTTAAAATTGAAGACAGGTAAAGGGCAGATTGATAATGTCTCGACAGGGAAAGCGGCGCAGATTTTAAGGTTATTCAGTTTGGATGCACTGTTGCGTCGCGTTAAGCTGGATTTTAGAGATACCTTCAAAAACAGTTTTTATTTTAATTCTATTAATGCCTCTGCGTGGATTGAACAAGGTATACTTAACACCGATAATCTGAGCATTGATGGCTTGGAAGCTGACATTGATATGGCAGGCAAGGTGGATTTAACTAATAAAACCTTGGCATTACGTGCTAAAGTCGTACCCGAAATCTCAGCGCCTGTTGGTGTGGCTGCCGCGTTTGCCATTAACCCTATTGCCGGTGCTGTGGTGTTTGCCGCCAGTAAAGTGCTGTCACCATGGTGGAGTAAAATCGCATTACTCAATTATGATATTAGTGGGGCACTGGACAAACCTCAAATTAATAAAGTGCCAGCATCAGTGACACATAACAGTAAATAATTTAACTCGTCTGGCGTGTTGATCGTCAGAGATAACGATCAACGCAGACTTAAGTGAGACAGGATGAAACTGAATCAAGTTAGTGAGCAACTTTTAGCCGTAAATCATATTACTCATCAGGATCTATCGCGTTACTTAACGCTGCTGGCTGACCGTAAAATTGATTATGGTGATCTCTATTTTCAATCAAGCTACCACGAATCATGGGGTCTTGAAGACAGGATCATCAAAGAAGGATCGTGGCACATCGACAATGGTGTGGGGATCAGAGCCATCAGTGGTGAGAAAACAGGGTTTGCGTATGCTGACCAAGTGACCTTACAGACACTGGAAAACAGTGCGATTGCAGCACGCAGTTTGGTTACGGAACAAGGTGAAGGGAAAATTAAAGTCTTTGCACCCCATGCTCATCCTGAGCGTTACTTAGGTCATAATCCGTTAGACAGTATGACACGTGAAGATAAGGTCGCCTTACTGCAACGGGTTGATCAGGTTGCGCGAGCTTGTGATCCGAGGGTTCAAGAAGTGAATGTCCATCTTAGCGGTGTGTATGAGCAAGTCCTCGTGGCAGCGACAGATGGCACGTTGGCCGCGGATATCCGGCCATTAGTCCGCTTATCCATCAGTGTTCAGGTTGAGCATGAAGGGAAACGTGAACATGGTTCCAGCGGTGGCGGTGCGAGAACCGGTTATCAATTTTTCCTTGCTGATGAACAGGGGGAAGTGCGTTATGAGGCTTGGGCTCGCGAAGCGGTAAGGATGGCTTTAGTTAATTTATCTGCGATTGCTGCACCTGCCGGGATGTTGCCAGTGGTGTTGGGGGCTGGCTGGCCGGGTGTATTGCTTCACGAAGCCGTTGGTCATGGACTGGAGGGCGATTTTAACCGTCGTCAGACCTCGGTGTTCAGTGGTCAGTTGGGGCAGCAAGTTGCTTCAGAGCTTTGTACTGTGGTGGATGATGGGACGCTCGATGGATTACGGGGATCCCTATCAATGGACGATGAAGGGGTCGCGGGACAATATAATGTGCTGATTGAAAATGGTATCCTTAAAGGATTTATGCAGGACAAACTAAATGCTCGACTAATGGGTGTCTCACCAACCGGTAATGGGCGTCGAGAATCTTACGCGCATTTGCCTATGCCTCGGATGACCAATACCTATATGTTGGCGGGTAAATCCTCCCCTCAGGATATAATTGCAAGTGTTGATTATGGCATTTACGCACCGAATTTTGGTGGTGGACAGGTTGATATTACCTCCGGGAAGTTTGTCTTCTCTACATCAGAGGCTTATCTTATTGAAAAGGGACGGATAACGTCGCCGATTAAGGGCGCAACACTGATTGGTTCGGGTATTGAAGCGATGCAGCAAATTTCGATGGTCGGTAATGATCTTGCCTTGGATAACGGTGTGGGGGTTTGTGGTAAAGAAGGACAAAGTGTCCCTGTCGGTGTGGGACAACCCACGTTGAAGCTGAATAAAATGACCGTCGGTGGGACTGCCTGACCTTAATGTGCTAGGTTTAGATCTCGCCTTGTAAGGGCGGCACGCTCTGTTTGAAATAATTAGACAGGTATTCGATACAGATCTGCACTTTGAGAGGCAGTTTATCTTTCGCGGTATACAGGGCATAGACCGGGCGTGGTCGAGAGCGGTATTCAGGGAAGATCACTTGAATATTGCCTTGATGGATCTCATCCATTATCCATTGAATAGGGATCCAAGCAAGGCCTGCCCCCGCTTTGAGCCAGTAGATCAGTGTTTGTGGATCATTCGTTCTGAATCGCCCTTCAGGTGATAGCTTGAATAGTTGATCTTCTGCTGAATAAAGCTCGATTTCATGATAGGGATGTTGAGTGTACTCGAGCCAAGACAGGCTAGTCAGTTTTGTGGGGTCGGTGGGAAGGTCGATTTTCTGTAGATAGCTACTGGCCGCACAGATTGACATGGGAACACTGCCCAGTAAGCGAGCGAACAAGGATGAATCTTCCAGTTCACCGGTTTTGATTACCAAATCCAACCCTTGTGTGATTAAATCAGGTGTCGGATGGCCAGAGATAAGATTCACGTTGAGACCTGGATACTCAGCCAAGAGATGAGTCGTCATTGGCGCCAAAACATTTTGTGCCATTGTTGTACTACTCCCGATACGCAAAGTTCCTGATAAGTTATTATTAAGTGCAAATATTTGCTCATGGACTAACGTCGCTTCATTGAGCATGCGTCGACAACCTTGGTAGTAAATTTTACCTGCTTCTGTCAATCCTGTACTACGTGTACTTCGGTTCAGTAATTTTATCTGTAGTTCATCTTCAAGCTTAGCAATGATTTGGCTAACGGCGGAAACACTGATATGCAGCTGCCTTGCAACAGCAGTAAATGAGCCAAGTTCAGCCACTCGGGCAAAAATAGACATTTGTTTCAGTCGTTGCATTGTTAACTCAGGCTTAAAAGTGATTTGTTTTAGTAAATATAGCAAAATCCACAGTGAAAAAGGTAAAATTTGTTTGTTTACCACTACAATGTGACTTCTGAGTCGTCGCGCGTAATGCGTTTCTGCTATACGTTCTGATAAATATTTCCAGCCGACAACACTATTCCGTTTCTCAAAAAAGTGGAGCTGTGCGTGGCAGAAGGAGAGGTAAGCCGTTGTTCATTTAAAGGGATAGAGAATGAGTTTTGACCCTGTACTGGTTATTTTTGGATTATCATTTCCGCCTATTTTTGCTGAAATTCTGATCTCATTATTTTTATTTTGGTTGGTCAAGAAACTGCTGATCCCCACTGGCTTGTACGATCGGGTCTGGCATCCAGCCTTATTTAACACGGCTCTCTATTGTTGTGTTTTTTATATTGTATCGAGCTTAATTGTTTGAGGTTTGTAGTGAATTTATTTATAAGAAAAATGATCCGTTATGCCGTAACACTGGTTATGGTGTTAGTGGCAATCATTATTGTGCTTAAAATCTGGGCGTACTATACTGAGTCTCCTTGGACACGTGATGCGAAATTCTCCGCGGATGTGGTGGCCATTGCACCTGATGTGACGGGGCTGATTACTAGGGTGGCGGTGCATGATAATCAGTTTGTCAAGAAAGGCGATCTCTTGTTTCAAGTTGATCATGATCGCTTTCAGAAAACCCTTGATGGTGCACAAGCGGATGTTGATTATTATCAGGCGCTGGTGGCTGAAAAAAAACGAGAAGCCGATCGGCGCAACCGTTTAGGGGCGGTCGCTTTATCTCGTGAATCCATAGACCAGTCTAATAATCTATTGCAGACGACGATCCATCAGCTCTCGAAAGCGACCGCCGCGCGTGATCTTGCTCGACTCGACTTAACCCGCTCAGAAGTCCGGGCACCTGCCGATGGATGGGTGACTAACCTCAATGTTTATGGTGGCGAATTTATTAATCGCGGTGTGGTTGTTGTTGCTCTCGTTAAAGCAGACAGTTTTTATGTCATGGCTTATATGGAAGAGACGAAAATCCGACATCTACAAGTGGGCTATCGGGCGGAAATCAGGCCGTTGGGCGATGATCAAATCTTGCATGGCACAGTAGAAAGTGTGGCAGCCGGTATAACCGATAACAGTCGTAGCCGTGATAGTAAAGGGATGGCGACCGTAACATCCAATCTAGAATGGGTACGTTTGGCGCAGCGCGTGCCGGTTCGTATTCGCTTGGATAAGCAATTTGATCATCGTTTTGCAGCGGGCACCACAGCAACTGTCATTATTACCGGTAAGTCGGATCGTAAAAACCGTCAGCCTTCACCGTTAAGTCGATTACTCAACCGCTTACGCGAGTTCGGCTAAGTGAGGCAGAGATGATCCAGTTGTTACGTTTTCCGGTCAAGTTGACTTTTGCCATGTTATTGGCGTTGTTTTTGGGTTTTTATTGTAATCTGGAAACTCCGCGTTGGGCCGTTATGACGGCGGCAATTGTTGCTGGCGGGCAAGCTTTTGCCGCAGGGGGGGATCCTTATGCGGGGGCCCTGCGTCACCGGGGGGTTTTACGGCTAATTGGCACTTTCCTTGGATGCATTGCCGCAATTGTTATCATGAGTGCGACCATAAGAGCACCGCTATTGATGTTATTTTTAAGCTGTGTCTGGACAGGTGTGTGTGTCTTTGGATCGTCGTTAATCAGAGTGTCGAACTCTTATGCACTTGGACTTGCTGGATATACAACGCTCATCATTATTATTAGCTCATACGCGGCTGGATCGTTGGAGTTGGCGCCACGTCTCGCGATTGAGCGTTGTTCCGAAATTTTCATTGGAATATTCTGTTCAATTATTGCGGATATGCTTTTTTCATCGCGCTCGATCAAGGGGGTGATTGACAAAGAAGTGGATGACTTGCTGTTAGCACAATTTCATTTATTACAGATAAGTTTACAGCCTAGCTCAGATCAGGAAATGGACAAAAGTTGGGGAGATTTGGTGAGGCGAAGCAGTGCCTTTGATGTGATGCGAGCGCAATTACGTATGGAGTCCTCCCATTGGAAGCAAGCGATAAGACGGATGAAAATGCTGAACACCCTGTCTTTAACCCTGATAACTCAAGCCGCTGAAACTTACCTGATCGCCAGTCGTCATCCTGAATACATCTCTGCCAGTCTCTTTAAGCTTATTAATAAAGAAATAAAAGATATCACGGAGTTACGTCAATATCTGCGTTTAGTGAGAAAAACTCTGGTGGATTACCCCCCTGAACATATCCCACAAACGGTGAATAATTGGTTAACGGCGGCTTATGAGTATCTGATTATTGCGAAAGGGATCCAAAGCAATGTCCGCATATCCAGTCGTGAACAGCAGATCCTGCAACGTGAAGTCAATGTCTCTTCTCGCTCGGCGGAAACACATCATGCGATGCTCAATGGGATCAGAACCTTTATTGCGACGTTTGCTGGGGTGTTGTTCTGGTTGTATTCTGGTTGGAATTCAGGCAGTGCCTGCATGATCATGTTGGCGGTTGTGACTGCCTTGGCAATGCGGGCACCCAATCCGCTTATGATGGCCAAAGATTTTGTCTATGGCATGATTGTTGCCTTGCCGGTTGGCGCCCTGTATTTCATGTTTTTATTACCCGCCACCCAGCAAAGTCAGTTATTGTTAGCCCTTGTTATTGCCTCTTTAGCGATGACTTGTGGCTTTTTTATTCAGCGACGACAAATTGGAACCCTTGGGGCGTTTATTGGTGTGCTGAATATTATCGTGCTCAGTAACCCCATGCAGTTTTCGATCAGTGCATTTTTTGATAGTGCGTTGGGCCAATCGATTGGCTGTTTTGTGGCTTTCATGGTTATTTTGCTGATAAGGGACAATTCACGAGCAAAAACGGGACGTAAAATCCTCGGCAGATTTATGTATTCAGCCGTGTCTGCTTTAACGACTAATCCGGAGCGCCGCCGTGAAAATACGCTGCCGGCGCTCTATCAGCAGCTTTTCTTGTTAATTAATTTATTTCCTGATGATATTGATAAATATCGTTTAGGCTTGAAGTTGATTATTAGTCAGCAAAGACTAAGGCGAGCCGATCTGCCTCGAAGTCGACAATTATCTGATTTTCATCTTAAATTGAGGCAAACTGGCGACCATCTGTTGGCGGCACGTCATGATGATAAAAAACATGACTATTATCAGCAACTGTTAAGCCTGATGGATGACTATCAGGTGTTATTGCAGCAACATCAGGTAAAGAATGAGGTAATGGAGTCAGTGCAGCGTTTAACGGATATTCTTAGGCAATACCAGTCAACCATGTTAACCATTTAACCCAGTAAAGCAGAGCCGCAAGCGGCTCTGCTGTGATTCAGGCTGACGGATTGAACAGCTGTCGGACCTGCTGTAACAAATACTGTACGCCCCGCTCGCGAGTCGGGGTAATAAAAATCGTATCATCGCCAGCAATCGTACCCAGAATCCCTTCATTTTTACTCAATGAATCGAGGAGCCGGGCAATTAGCTGAGCCGCGCCAGGACTGGTTTTCACCACTACCATGGCATCATTATAATCAATGTCAACCACGAGATTGCGTAATTGACTGCTGGTTGTTGGCACCCCAAGTTCGGCGGGTAAGCAGTAGACCATTTCCATTCGTGCATTACGTGTTCTCACTGCACCAAAACGGGTCAGCATACGAGACACTTTGGACTGATTGGTGTTGGTAAACCCTTGCGCTTGTAAAGCTTGAACAATCTCACTTTGAGAGCCAAATCTCTCTTCATTTAGTAACGCTTTAAAGGCTTGGATTAAATCCTCTTGTCGCGGTGGAGTACGCATAGGCGAAAAAGATCCTGTCATATAACCATTGGCATCTTTGTATGATGTTTATGATAATTATTTAGATTATTTTTACTTAATAATAGCACAAAATACGCAGGGTAGAGATCCACTTTTATCATTTCCAGCCTTGATTGGCGGGGATGCGAGCAATAATTTTCTGATATTCACTGCCCATATTAGCGACGGTACTCGTTGACTATTCGATTTAATGGGGCGTTGTGTCGACCGGCTCTGGATATTCTTGTATCGTGACAGGGATCTCTAACTTTTTAGTTTGACGTAAAATTTGGACTTGCACTGTTGAACCTGGGCGGATTTCTGCGACTTGATCCATGGTCTCCTGGGGTGAGGAAGCCAATTTATTATTAATACTTAGGATCACGTCGTTAGGTAGGATCCCTGCATCAGCAGCGGGGCCAGTCACTTGATTAACCAATAGCCCCTGTACTTTTTCATAGCCATGACCGCCATTCATCAAGGTTGGGAGGTCACGCACCGTGATACCGATATAACCACGAATCACGCGGCCATCGCGGATCAATTTATTCATGATTTTTAAGGCGAGTTGACTTGGGATCGCGAAGCCGATGCCTTCTGGTGTTTCCCCATTACTGCTTTTATCAAAGGTGAGCGTATTGATCCCAACCAGCTGGCCACGAGAATTAATCAACGCACCACCTGAATTCCCTTGATTAATCGAGGCATCGGTTTGGAGGAAATTTTGTCTGCCTGATGAGCTAAGGCCAATTCGGCCTGTCGCACTAATGATGCCTTGAGTGACAGTTTGGCCTAAATTATAGGGATTACCGATTGCCATCACAACGTCACCAACATGAGATTGTTGCTCCGGATCAAAGGGGATCACTGGCAAGTTGCTGGCTGATATTTTCAACACAGCAAGATCCGTCATTGCATCAGAACCCACTAACATGGCTTCGAAAAATCGACCATCTTGTAAGGCGATAATAATTTGGTCAGCATTATTTATGACATGGCGGTTGGTTAGAATATAACCACGCTGATTGATAAGAACGCCTGAGCCCAGGGTAGTACCAGTGTGGTTGTTTCCATTAGTCGTATTCCGATTATAAACATTAACTACGGCAGGGGCCGCTCTCCTGACAGCTGGATTAAAACTAAAGAGAGGTTGGCTATCACTGATTTGGTTATTATCAACCAGCCAAGATGACTTTTTTAGCCATTCTGGCTTCAACAACAAAATAAGTGCTGCCAGAATCAAGCCGATAATAATTGAGCGTAAGAGTTTAAATAGCATGTCAGTGTAGTTACAGATTTATTCAAGTCACAAGAAAATAGCATAATGGAAGTTGGGTCATTGTACCATCATGCTGTCCATTACTTTCACACTCTGAAATAAATCTGAGTGCGGTCTAGCCGGTCATCGCCTTTCAGAAGGCATCTTCTCGTTGTTTATAATGCAATTTTGCCATGTACCCGACTAACAAAACATTGCCTGTGTCAATAAAAGGGTTAAAGTGAAGCAACACCAATTCAACGGGGTTCACTCTGCAAGGACGGAGAGTGCAGGTCAGTGACCGTCAAATTATCGGCTTGAGGTAGTCGGCAAACCGTTCCGTCAGGTATTCATCGTAATTGATCACGCCTTTTTGAATATCTGAGTAATTATTAATCTGAAAGCCAACCATCGGTAACATTCCGAACCAAACATCCTGTCGCATCAATTGAGACCAGCCCACATCAAACGCGTCTGTTTGCTTTTGGCTTGCCAGCAGGGTCGTGATGCTGCGGTTTAAATTATGGTACAGTGCTGAAAAATAATGGTGATTAACAATATAGCAATGGCCACAGTAGGCATCATTTAACCGATACAGGTCATCCGCTAAATCCGTTTTATGATACACCACGTAATTAGCCGACGGCATAAGCACATCCCAGCGTGAGGGGGCATGCTCACAGAGCAATTGTATTCTATCTAGCATTCTTTGGGCATCGGCGCGGTGATAAAAGTAGGCATCATCCTCTAATATCATCACCCGTTGCCAGTCGTTCTCAATGCACAATTCCATTACGGCTCGGTGCGAGTAAGCGGCACCAATATAACCAAGCTCATGGGGGGTGGCTGAAACTCGGACAATTTTCTCTGTTGGTACCTGTATCTTATCGAGTTGATTGAGAATGTGGGCCTTCCTATCTGGCCTTCTGTCCAAATTGATATAAATGACTTTATCTATCAATGACCAATCGGTCTGTGCATCCTTGTTCATCTCACCGAAAACTCCTTTTGTTGATTGATTGGCGGTTAAGCCAATGTCACTTTGTTATTTTGATGTTGTACCTCTCAGTATTCCAGAAGCACCTTCTGAATAATCACGAGGTATCTCAATCGGTGTCTGATCGTTGCCTGCTTCAACTTCAGAAAGTTGCCAAACTGAACGAGGATCATGGCCAGGATGTTGTGGTAACATTTCGTTTGAGCTGCGGGTTAAATGCTGATGCAGTTCGCGATAATCTTGCGCCATTTTATCCAGCAATTCAGTACTGCGAGTAAAATGATCTTTTAGGTCTGTTTTGTGATCGGCCAATTCAGCGCGTGTTTTTTCCAGTTCATATTGGATCTGGTGCTGAGAGCGTAAAGTTTTACTTCCAAAACGCATTGCAATTGCACCGATGGCAATGCCAACAACCAAACCAATCAGTCCATACTCCCAGGTCATAGTTAACTCCCATCAATTGTTAGAGCCCAGTTCAGGCACAGTCTCACTCACTTTATTTTAAGTGAATGAGTTGATTAAGCACAATTCATTTATCTACTATACGCTCAAATCAGGGCATTGTGGACTCTTGTATTACTTTAGCTTAGGTTAGATAATGTTAAAATTTGGTAAACACTCAAGTCACAACAGGTAGAAATAATGGAAAACAGTCGGACTACCTCCCCCTTGGCACTGTATCACCATGCACTTGAGCAAGGGCAATATCAGGCGGATGAGGTTCAGCGACAGGCGATGACTGTACTTGAGCATATCCAACGGCAATTGATTGCCGCTCAAACTCAGACTGACAGCAGCGCCACCGGTTTTTTTACACGCATTCAGCAGTGGATTGGCGCGAAGTCTGTGCCGACGGTTACGCCAGTGACAGGGCTTTATATGTGGGGCGGGGTAGGGCGGGGCAAAACATGGCTGATGGATTTATTTTTTCAGTCTGTGCCGGGTTCTCGAAAATTACGTTTGCATTTTCATCGTTTTATGTTGAGGGTTCATCAACAATTGACCGAGTTACAGGGACAGCGTGATCCTTTGCTTATCATCGCGGATCGCTTTAAGGCGCAGACGGATCTTCTCTGTTTTGATGAGTTTTTTGTGTCAGATATTACGGATGCGATGTTGCTGGGAAATTTAATGGAAGCGCTGTTTGAACGTGGTATCACTCTGATTGCAACCTCAAATATCCCACCAGAACAGTTGTATCGCAATGGGTTGCAGCGCGAACGATTTATTCCTGCCATTAAACAAATCCAACAGCACTGTCAGGTGTTAAATGTCGATGCGGGGATCGACTACCGTTTACGGGCATTGAGTTCAGCTCATTTGTGGAAAAGCCCATTGAATAGCGAGACGACGAAGCAGATTGTAGCCTTATTTAAGCAGTTGGCTGGCAGGGATTTTAGGGAAGGAAGCGCACAGGCACTGACCATTAATCATCGTTCGATGTCTGTGCTGGATCAAAGCGACGGCGTTTTGGTCATTGATTTTCATGTCTTGTGTACTGAAAATCGTAGTCAGCTTGACTATATTGCGTTATCTAGGCAGTTTCATACGGTATTTTTATTGAATGTGATTCAGTTAACCACGGGAACAGAGGATCAAGCACGTCGTTTTCTGGCATTGATTGATGAGTTTTATGAGCGACAAGTCAAATTGATTGTTACTGCACAATGTGATTTCTTATCAATTTATCAGGGGAACCAATTGGCCTTTGAGTACCAACGATGCCTGTCTCGCTTACAGGAAATGCAAAGTGAAGACTATTTACATCGCCCTCACTTACCTTAATGGGTGTACGTGGCGAGGCGCGGTAATATTTATCGTAAAAACAGTCGATTTTTGTCGATGAATTCTCTATAATCTCGGCACCCCACGTTACGGCAAATGGTTTTTTTCCCAAAACCTTTGCGTTCCGGTAATTCTATCCGAAGGGGTAGGCTTGCTGGCAAAATGGTCGTGTGAGCCTCAATCGTTTACTTAAGCGTTTGGGATTTCACCAACGTGTAACTTATATTTGGGTAAGCTTTCTAATGAAAACTTTTACAGCTAAACCAGAAACCGTCAAACGCGACTGGTATGTAGTTGACGCAACAGACAAAACCTTAGGTCGTCTTGCGACTGAACTGGCGCGTCGTCTACGTGGAAAACATAAAGCGGAATACACTCCGCACGTTGATACTGGTGATTACATCATTGTTATTAATGCTGAGAAAGTTGCTGTCACTGGCAACAAGCGTAGTGACAAGATTTACTATCATTATACTGGTCACATCGGTGGTATCAAGCAAGCGACCTTTGAAGAGGTTATTGCTCGCCGTCCTGAGCGTGTGATTGAAACCGCGGTAAAAGGCATGCTGCCAAAAGGGCCTCTGGGCCGTGCAATGTACCGGAAACTGAAAGTTTTCGCGGGCAATGAGCACACCCACGCGGCGCAGCAACCGCAAGTTCTGGACATTTAATCGGGATTAAAGGCAATGGCTGAAACACAAAACTACGGCACTGGTCGCCGCAAAAGCTCATCCGCACGCGTCTTTATTAAGCCGGGTAGTGGAAACATCGTCATCAACCAACGCTCTCTTGAGCAGTATTTCGGTCGCGAGACTGCACGTATGGTCGTGCGTCAGCCTCTGGAATTGGTTGATTTGATTGGTAAATTGGATCTGTATATCACCGTTAAAGGTGGTGGGATCTCCGGTCAGGCTGGTGCGATCCGTCATGGTATCACACGTGCACTGATGGAATATGATGAATCTCTGCGTTCTGAACTGCGCAAAGCGGGCTTTGTTACCCGTGATGCTCGTCAGGTTGAACGTAAGAAAGTGGGTCTACGTAAAGCACGTCGCCGTCCACAATTCTCTAAGCGTTAATTATCTGCTGCTCAGGCAGTCGATATTTGGCTTACAAACCCGCTTCGGCGGGTTTTTTTTATGAATAATATCATCTAAATGAGCTCACTTTTGGTGTTAAACCGACTGACTTTCTTGATATCTTTTATTATCTTGGTTTGTGATAAGGTTATTTGCCACAAATCGATCAAGATCTGATAAACTGTGTGTCGCACTGTAGCTTATTTTCAGAACTGTCAGATTATAGAGTGGCTTGTTAGAGGTGGTATACGCCAGCCTAAGCTTAATTCTGAGTGGTTTTCCTGTCACTGACTTTTCGTAGTCATTTTTATAGCAAATGTGGAGGTTTTCATGGCGGTTGCTGCCAATAAACGTTCGGTAATGACGCTTTTTTCCGGACTTGCTGATATTTTTAGTCACCAGGTACGTATCGTTCTGGCTGAAAAAGGAGTCAGTGTAGAGATTGAGCAAGTCGATATGGCTAACCCTCCACAGGACCTGATTGATTTAAACCCTTACTGCACATTACCCACCTTGGTTGATCGTGAGTTAACACTCTATGAATCCCGTATTATTATGGAATACCTTGATGAGCGATTTCCCCACCCACCATTGATGCCAGTTTACCCCGTCGCTCGTGGTGAAAGTCGTCTGATGATGCACCGTATCGAACAGGATTGATACAGTTTAATGTTTCAGATAGAAAAAGGCACGGCACAGCAGGCGGAAGATGCGCGCAAACAATTACGCGAACAACTGCTGGCTATCGCACCGCTATTTGGACGTACTCCCTTCTTTATGAATGAAGAGTTTAGCCTGATCGATTGTTATTTAGCACCACTTTTATGGCGTATGCCGTTACTGGGTGTTGATTTAACCGGCCCTGGTACCAAAGAGTTGAAGGGGTACATGACGCGAGTCTTTGAGCGTGATTCATTCCTTGCTTCATTAACGGAAGCCGAGCGCGAAATGCGCCTGTAATACGGAGTGTAAGTTATGGCGTTAACCGATCTGACGGCACGCAGACCTTATCTGCTAAGAGCTATGTATGAATGGTTGTTGGATAATAACCTGACACCCCATTTGGTAGCAGACGTTAACCAACCCGGCATTCAAGTCCCGATGGAATTTGCTCGTGATGGACAAATTGTATTAAATATTGCCCCTGGTGCGGTAGGCAACCTACAGATGCTGAATGATGAAGTGCGTTTTAATGCGCGTTTTGGTGGCGTGCCGCGCTTAGTTGTCGTGCCTATGGCGGCAGTATTGGCGATTTATGCCCGTGAAAATGGGGCTGGCACCATGTTCGAACCTGAGCCCGCTTTTGAACACGCTGACTATCAAGACAGCGATGAAAAAAGCCCCCATATGCCAGTGATGTCTGTCGTCGATGGTGATCTTAGTCAGGCAGAGACGGATAAGCAGGATGAGGGTGATGAGCCGCCTCATCCTCCAGCAGGGGGAAGACCTTCTTTGCGTGTTGTTAAATAATCGCGGCATCTCTCTATTTATGATTGTACGTTGGGTGACGGCTTAAGGCATTGTGTAAAACCAAGGCTTATGACAGACCCAACCCTGCTTCGATATTGAAGTGCTCCATGTGAGCATATCAAATGGTACAATGCACATGCGTGCGAGGTCTGCCACGACCTCGCGTGATCATTGTTCTCCATACTAAACCTGCAGATAATCCATGATCCCTTCTGCCGCTTGACGTCCTTCTGCTATCGCAGTCACAACTAAATCTGAACCACGTACGGCATCGCCGCCAGCAAATATTTTGGGATTACTGGTCTGGCCGAGCACTCCACTACCCGTGTTGGTTTTGATCCTGCCTTGCTTATCGTAGTCGACAGCAAATTCATCAAGCCATGGCATACTGTGTGGGCGGAAACCAAACGCCACCACCACGGCATCTGCTGCAATATGGGTCTCTGATCCGGGGATCACCACACTTTGTTGACGACCACTGGCATCCGCCGTGCTAGGCTGTGTTTGTACCATATTAACACCGGTGACCGAACCGGTTCGGTCAGTCGTTATGGCAACAGGTTGCAGGTTGAATTGGAAATCCGCGCCTTCTTCACGGGCGTTATTTACCTCACGTTTCGACCCAGGCATATTAGCTTCATCCCGACGGTAAGCACAGATAACTTTACTTGCGCCTTGACGAATGGCAGTTCGAACGCAATCCATGGCGGTGTCCCCGCCACCCAGCACCACCACCCGTTTATCAGCTAAATTGATCCAAGGCTGCGTTGTGCTGGCATCCAGTTGCAGGCTGTGGCGCGTTTGTGCAATCAGATAAGGCAATGCCTCATAGACTCCCTTAGCCTGTTCATTATCTAAATTAGCCGGCATGGATTGATAAGTCCCCACACCGATAAAAACCGCATCAAACTGCTCCATCAGTTGCTGCATACTGATATCTTGGCCTATCTCAGTATTAAGATGAAATTCGATACCCATGCGGGTAAAAATGTCTCGCCTAGTGGTCATGACCTGTTTTTCAAGCTTAAACGCGGGGATCCCAAATGTCAGTAGACCGCCAATTTCAGGGTGGCGATCATAAACGACAGCTTGAACACCGTGACGGATCAGCACATCAGCACAGGCAAGCCCAGCGGGTCCAGCGCCAATAATGGCAACGCGTTTACCTGACGCTGCCACTTTTGATAGATCCGGTCGCCAACCCATTTCAATTGCTTTATCATTAATATAGCGCTCTATATTACCGATGGTGACTGCGCCAAAGTCACTGTTCAGGGTACAGGCTCCTTCACAAAGCCGATCCTGAGGACAAACACGACCACAAACTTCGGGTAGGCTGTTGGTCTGATGTGATAATTCGGCGGCTTCAATGATCCGACCTTCATTGGCAAGTTTTAACCAGTCCGGAATATAATTATGGACTGGGCATTTCCACTCACAATAGGGATTACCGCAGTCTAAGCAGCGATCAGCCTGAGCACTTACTTGCCCTTCGGTAAAGGGTTCATAGATTTCAACGAAATCAATCTGACGGATCTTTAACGATTTTTTTGCTGGATCAATACGGGGTAAGTCAATAAATTGATAAACATTTTGATTCATGTCGCCTCCTTATTGTGCCAGAACTCGCAGCTCTGCGGCGGAGCGACTGCGATGACCTAATAATGCTTTAATATCACTCGACTTCGGTTTAACCAACCTAAAGTGACCGACCCAATGTGACCACTGGTCGAGGATCTCTTCTGACCAGTCAGATTGGGTATGACGGACATGTTCGATGATCAAACCACGTAAATGTTCTTCATGGGTCGGTAAACCCGAGATAGAAAGGACGTCAACCAGCTCAGGATTAACACGTTTAGTAAACTCAGTATCCTGATCGAGGACATAGGCAAACCCGCCAGTCATACCCGCACCAAAATTAATGCCTGTTTTGCCTAGCACGCAAACAATGCCACCTGTCATATATTCACACCCGTTGTCACCAATACCTTCAACCACGGCAATCGCCCCTGAGTTTCTCACCGCAAAGCGCTCACCTGCTCGGCCCGCGAGAAATAACTTGCCTCCTGTTGCGCCATAAAGACAAGTGTTGCCGGCGATGGTTGCATGATGACTGCGGAAAGCCGAACCGACGGGAGGACGGATCGCCAGCATGCCACCTGCCATACCTTTTCCCACATAATCATTCGCATCACCTGTGAGACACATCTCAATACCACCCGCATTCCAGACACCGAAACTTTGGCCAGCTGTCCCTGAAAAAGAAAGGCGTACGGGTGTCGCGGCTAAGCCTTGATCACCATAACGGCCGGCAATGGCGCCAGATAAGGTGGCACCGACTGAGCGATCGGTATTTTTAATATCGAAATAAAACGTCTTTTTCTTTTCCGAACCGATAAAGGGCAGTACCTCATTGAGGATCCGTTGATTTAATTCTCCTTTATCAAACGGTGGGTTGCTTTCGGTACAGAATAACGCTTTGCCTGCTGCAGGCGGTGGTGAGATCAGCAATGATGACAGATCTAGCTGCTGCTGTTTGGTGGTCATTCCCGGTAACACGGCTAATAGATCCGTTCGACCAATCAGATCGGTAAGTCGACTAACCCCTAGGCTTGCCATAATTTCTCTGGCCTCCCTAGCGATAAAACTGAAATAATGAGTGACTTTAAATGGCACACCCCGGTAGTGCTTATTACGTAATGTTTCATCTTGAGTTGCGACCCCTGTTGCACAATTATTCAGGTGGCAGATACGTAAGTACTTACATCCAAGAGCAACCATTGGGCCGGTGCCAAACCCAAAACTTTCTGCGCCTAAAATTGCAGCTTTAATCACATCCAAACCCGTTTTCAATCCACCATCGACTTGCAATCGGACTTTATGGCGTAACCCATTGACCACTAGTGCCTGTTGGGTTTCTACCAAGCCCAACTCCCAAGGGCAACCGGCATATTTAACCGAAGTTAGAGGGCTGGCGCCGGTTCCGCCATCGTAGCCGGCAATGGTGATCAGATCGGCATAGGCTTTGACCACACCGGTTGCGATAGTGCCAACGCCCGGCGCTGAAACCAATTTTACAGAGATCAGTGCGCTGGGATTAACTTGCTTCAAATCAAAAATCAGTTGAGCCAAATCTTCAATCGAATAAATATCATGATGGGGTGGGGGCGAGATCAGGGTCACGCCGGGGACTGAGTAGCGTAACTTGGCGATATAAGGCGTCACTTTGTCACCCGGCAGTTGTCCGCCTTCGCCAGGCTTAGCCCCTTGAGCGACTTTTATTTGGATCACCGCCGCACTAACGAGATAGGCGGGGGTTACACCGAAACGACCTGAAGCAACCTGCTTAATTCGAGAGACTTTATTGGTATGATAACGGGCGGGATCTTCACCACCCTCACCTGAATTTGAGGCGCCGCCTAATTGATTCATGGCTTCTGCAAGTGATTCATGGGCTTCTGGGCTGAGCGCACCGATAGACATAGCAGCAGTATCAAATCGTTTGAATAATTCCCCTTCTGCTTCAACATGCTCAAGTGCTATTGAAGCCGCCTTGCCTTGTAAGCTGAGTAAATCTCGCAATGTAGTTGGCGGGCGTTGGTTGACGAGCTGAGCATAGCGCTGGTAGTCCACATAATCCCCTGATTGTACCGCTTGTTGCAGGGTTATCACGACCTCGGGATGATAAGCATGGTATTCGCCGCCATGCACATATTTTAACAGCCCCCCCACGGCGAGGGGTTTTCGAGTAAGCCAAGCGTCTTTGGATAAATCAAGCAGATCTTGTTGGAAGTCAGCAAAATTAGCGCCACTGATCCGACTGGTAACCCCCTGAAAACTCAGATGGGTGACATCAGGATGCAGACCGACTGCTTCGAAGAGTCGTGAGCATCGGTAGGAGGCGACGGTCGAGATGCCCATTTTAGACATGATTTTTTGTAGGCCTTTATTGATGCCATTTCTGTAATTCAGCATTAGGGTACGTTTATCAGACGTCACGATCTTCTTATCAGCGAGCATGGCTAAGGTTTCATAAATTAACCAAGGGTAAATCGCGGTAGCACCAAAACCAAGTAACACTGCATAATGGTGTGGATCACGGGCAGAGGCAGTTTCAACGATAATATTGGCATCACAGCGCAGATTTTTCTCCACCAACCGAGTCTGTACTGCGCCCACGATCATAGGGGCAGGGATCGGTAAACGTTGAGTGGTGATTGCGCGATCCGAAAGTACCAGTAACACCGTGCCATCTTTAACGCACTGCTCTGCCTCATCCATCAGATGATGAATTGCCTGCTGTAGGCTCTCAATTTGCGGATCAAAGGTACAATCGAGGATTTGACTCTGATAATAAAGGCTATCCAGCTCCAGAAGTTGATGATAGTCAGAATAGAGCAGGATAGGGGATTTAAAGCTGACACGGTGCGCTTGCCCTTCGGCCTCCGAAAAGACATTCATTTCTTGGCCAATGCAGGTTGCCAGTGACATGACATGATTTTCGCGTAACGGATCAATGGGGGGGTTGGTGACTTGAGCAAATTGCTGGCGAAAAAAGTCATAAATTAAGCGTGGCCGTGTCGACAAGACGGCAAACGGCGTATCATCACCCATGGAGCCGACCGCTTCTTGACCGTTTTCTGCCAGCGCACAGATAACAGTTTCAATTTCCTCTCGACTATAGGCGAATTGTTTGTGATAAGTGGCAAGTTGCTGATCATCAAGTTGACGTTGACCCAGTTTCTCATCGGGTAATTGCTCGAAAGGCACCAGCCGTGTCACATTTTTATCTAACCATTGTTTGTAGGGATGGCGTTGTTTCAGGTCATTATCAGTCTCTGCCGAGTGATGAATTTTGCCTTTAAGGGTATCGATGACCAGTAATTCACCTGGTCCAACACGACCTTTTTCTTGAACTTCATCCGCGGGATAATCCCATATTCCCACTTCTGAGGCACAGGTGATCAGGTTATCTTTGGTAATCACATAGCGTGCAGGGCGTAACCCATTGCGATCTAAATTACAGGCCGCATAGCGGCCATCAGACATAACAATCCCTGCGGGACCATCCCAAGGCTCCATATGCATGGAGTTGAAATCAAAAAAAGCCCTTAAATCCTGATCCATATCTGGGTTATTTTGCCAAGCCGGCGGTACCAGTAAGCGCATGGCTCTGATCAGATCCATACCGCCATTCAAGAACAACTCTAACATATTGTCCATGGAACTGGAGTCCGAGCCCGTTTCATTCACAAAGGGGGCGGCATCCTGCAAGTCAGGGATCAATGGCGTGATAAATTTATAGGCGCGGGCTTTCGCCCATTGTCTATTGCTGTTGATGGTGTTGATTTCACCATTATGTGCCATATAACGGAAGGGTTGAGCGGATTGCCAGCGAGGAACGGTATTGGTAGAAAAACGCTGGTGAAATAAACAGATGGCAGATTCCATGCGTAAATCAGCCAAGTCCGGATAAAAGCGAGGTAAATCCGCAGGGACACACAGACCTTTATAGACATTGACTTGGTTTGAGAAACTACAGATATAAAACTCGTCATCATCCAGTGTGTCGATCCGTTTTTCAATACGACGTCGAGCCATATAGAGGCGACGCTCCATATCACGAGATCGCCAGCCTGCAGGGGCATTGATAAAGACCTGTTCGATAGTGGGTAAGGCATTGAGTGCAATCTCCCCCAGAATATCCTGATTGATTGGTACTTTTCGCCAACTGACGGCGGCTAAGGTTTCTCGTTGTATTTCTTGTTCGACAATCTGGCGGGCTTGTTGCGCTTTTTCAGGGTCATTGTGTAAAAATAACATGCCGACAGCATAATTTTTGGCCAGTCGGAAACCTTGCTGCTCCGCGATAAGTTGAAAGAAGCGATCAGGTTTTTGCAGCAATAAGCCACAGCCATCCCCCGTTTTACCATCAGCCAGTATGGCACCACGATGCTGCATACGAGATAAAGCATGGATGGCCGTACGGACGACTTTATGACTGGGCTCGCCCTGCAAATGGGCGATCAGTCCAAAGCCACAGTTATCCTTTTCATGGGATTTATTGTACAGCATGTTTTCAACCTCCCTTGCCGGCTCCTAGCCACGTTAAACGGCGAGCCACTATGATGCGAAACAGACACAGTGATCTGCTTTAAACATTGGATGATTTGTCGTTGCTATTGAGCAGAGACAATGCCGAGACAGTTACTGGGAATATCCGTATGTACCTTACTGACCTGAAACGGGATACATAATGATGACGATAAGGTATTTATTGTATGTAAAATACACCCTAATCTCACGTTATCGGGAAAGCGCACGAAGGTCAACCAAGGAAATTGATGGACAAAAAAGGTGAAAATAATTAACCATATGATTTATAATTGAATTATCATGATCTTTTTCGCCCAACTGTGACATTATGTGCTTTAAGATACAGAGCTAACGATTAACTATCTATAGTGTCATGGTGCTAATAACTGAAAATTAATCAGTAATTAGAATTGAGTTCTGTATTTATGGTTTATAACCAATATTTATGCTGTTTTTTCGATTGTTCTCTTTTGTCATGCCGGCAAGGCATCGTGATCGATTTGTATAACAATTCACTTTTTATGATTTTTTATTAGGTCTTTTCCTCATTTTCGGCGGTGATCACCCCGATACTCGGTGGGTTCATCTCGTGTAGCTTGCATTCAATAACGCGCTTGTAGGTTTCATTTTAATAGGAATTACCACAGTTCAGGAGATGTGATGAAACACATAAGATTGCTAGCACAATACTACGTAGATTTGATGGTAAAACTGGGGCTAGTCAGGTTTTCTCTGTTATTGGCCTCAGCCTTGGTGGTATTGGCGCTGATTGTACAATTGGCCGTCACACTCTTATTACATGGTCAGGTCACGCGTATTGATGTTGTTCGTTCCGTTTTTTTTGGGTTGTTGATCACACCTTGGGCTGTGTATTTTTTATCTGTTGTGGTTGAACAACTGGAAGATTCAAGGCAGCGCTTGGTACTGCTGGTGGATAAGCTTGAGGAATTACGTATTCGGGATACTTCCCTCAATCAGCAAATGCAGTTAACGATTGAGCAGATGAATCAAGAAATTAATGTTCGTAAAAAAGCGGAGCAGGCGCGTGAGCAGGCCATCAATAAATTACGCGAGGAAATGTCTGGTCGTGAGCAGGCGCAAATTAAACTGGAACAACAGACTTCATTTCTCCGATCTTTTTTGGATGCATCACCTGATTTAGTTTTTTACCGTAATCTAGATAAACAATTTTTAGGTTGTAATCGTGCAATGGAGCTGCTTACAGGGAAAAATGAAAAGCAGCTGATTGGTTTAACGCCGGGAAGTGTTTATGATGCGGAGACGGCTCGCAAAATCCTTGAAACGGATGATCAAGTTTTTAAGCACAATGTGACTTTAACTTATGAACAATGGCTTTGTTATCCAGATGGACGTAAAGCCTGTTTTGAAATACGGAAAGTGCCTTATTATGATTGGTTAGGTCAGCGGAATGGTCTGATGGGCTTTGGACGTGATATCACGGAGCGTAAGCGTTATCAGGAAGCACTTGAGAATGCCAGTCGAGAAAAAAGTACCTTTATTTCTACCATTAGTCATGAGTTACGTACACCGCTGAATGGAATTGTCGGCTTGAGTCGGATCTTGCTAGATACTTCACTTGATCAGGAGCAATTAAATTACCTGAAAACCATCCATGTCTCAGCCATTACCTTAGGTAACATTTTCAATGATGTTATCGAAATGGATAAAATTGAACGGCGTAAAGTGAAATTGGATAATCAACCCATTAACTTTACCGATTTCCTCTCTGATCTGAAAAATCTTGCGGGTTTACTCGTGCAATCAAAAGGGTTGTCGCTACGTATGGTGTTAGCCGAGAAGCTACCAGAAAAAGTGTTAGCGGATGGCACTCGATTAAGACAGATATTGTGGAATCTAATTAGTAATGCAGTCAAATTTACGCCCTCAGGTGAAGTGATCATTAGAGTCAGCTATCGTGCTCACGAGAAACTGTGCTTTGAAGTTGAAGATTCAGGGATTGGGATCCCTGTGTCAGAGCAGGATAAAATTTTCGCAATGTATTACCAAGTTACCGATCGTGATGGTGGTAAGCCTGCAACGGGGACAGGGATTGGTCTGGCTATCTCTCGACGCATTGCGCAAGCAATGGGGGGCGATTTGACTGTAACAAGTCAACCTGGGCAGGGGGCTTGCTTTACCGCTGAAATTATTGCTCCGATCTTAGCGCAACCCTTAGAACTGACGGAACAGAACGATGAGTTACCACTGCCAGCACTGCATGTTTTGTTGGTTGAAGACATTGAACTGAATATTATTGTTGCGCGTTCGGTATTAGAAAAAATGGGCTGCAGTGTTGAAGTGGCGATGACCGGAAGGCAAGCACTGGCGATGTTTGACCCTGCCGAGTTTGATATGGTGTTATTGGATATTCAGTTGCCAGATATGACAGGGCTTGAGGTTGCCAAGCAGATCCATCATCGTTATCACATGCAGGCGCTTCCCCCCCTAGTTGCACTCACGGCAAATGTACTAAAAGAGAGGCAGCTCTACCTTGATGCTGGCATGAGTGATGTCTTGAGTAAACCCCTTTCGGTCAATGCGTTGACAACCACAATCAAGACATTCTGGGATACGCCAGTCAATGGCGAAGAAGATGAGGTCACCACACATTCTGTTATCCCCGAATCCTATCACTTTGATTGGTCGCTGTTGGAGCAATATATCCAAATAACAGGTATCGATGTTATTGAGCAGAGTATCCAACTGTTTGAAAAAATGATGCCTGATTACCTCGATGTTTTGGATTGCAATTTAATTGCAAAAGATCAACAAGCAATCAGTGAACAAGGACATAAAATTAAAGGCGCGGCGGCGGCTATTGGTCTTATTCATCTACAAAAAATAGCCAGTCAGATACAGTCACCAGAGTTGCCGGCATGGTGGGACAATGTTCAGGATTGGATCGAGGAATTACATCGCACTTGGCAGTCAGATGTGGCGTTATTAAAAGAAGGGTTAGAAAAATACCGAAGCAATAATTAAGACAAAAAAATACCCCGGATAAACCGGGGTGCGCGAAAATTGCGCCAACACCAGGGAAAATTGTTATTGCCTGTTCAAATAATTCTATATTTTAGCAAAAAAGAACAAGCAACTTTTGATATTGGTCTTTCAACATAACTACAATAGCAAAAAAGTAGGGGGTATTACCACAACTCATTAAAAAATATTATGTACTAACTGCGACTTATTTTAGAACTTTTGTATCAATATATTGATATATCGGGCATTTTTATTTTGTTTATCATATGAATTTTTTTTACTGGATCGATTGAAATTGCTAAAATAGATTAAAAAATAACCAATTTATTGTCAGTGATAACATAAAAATGCATAGGATCTCACAAGGTGATCTGTTTTACTTTTAGTGCAAGACTCTTCTATTTTATTGAAGTATAGACAAAGATTCTATATCGCGGCACTTGCCTTATCTTCTTGACATGACTTGTGAAATAGTTTCTTCTTGTTATATGTTTAATAAGGAATAATTAAATATATATTGTCATTTTTTGTAACAGTTCGAATTATGTCAAACCTGTGATAAAAATGTGAAATTTATGAAATAGTATGTAAATTACTCATTTAATAACATTGCATCAATTGATAAGTAATTCTAATGGATATTTGCTCTTAATATGTCTTGACAGCGGGTTTAAATAAAATAGAACCCATTGATGTTACTGGTAAAGTTGTTTGGTAATATCTTTCATGACTTGAGCTGTTGTGATTAAGAATTATAAATAATGGTTTTTACTCTTATTAATGATACTTTTAAAAAAGCGTATTTAGAGATGCAAAATTATGTCTGTTAAGCAAAAAAAAATTGCCTTAAAAGGCCGTCTTAAGTTGTGTTTATTTAGATTTTTTGCGGTAATTAGCTGTAGCTTTATTTTACTTATTGTTCTTTTTTCGTTTTTACCCATTCCTATTTCAGCTTATATGGCAGAGCAGCAACTGAGTGCTTTTGTACGAGGTGATTATAGTTACCGAGTTCATTCTAACTGGAAACCATTAAATGAAATATCACCGCTGCTGCGGTTAGCTGTCATCGCTGCGGAGGATCAACATTTTCCACATCACCATGGTTTTGATTTCAAAGCATTGAGTCGGGTGATCAGTCACCATGCCGTAGGGCGGATACGAGGCGCGTCGACGATTTCTCAGCAAACAGCCAAAAACCTCTATTTGTGGAATGGGCGTAGCTGGATACGTAAAGGATTGGAAGCCGTCTTTACCTTAGCCATTGAACTGGTCTGGAGTAAAAAGCGGATCTTGACCGTTTACTTAAATATTGCCCAGTTCGGACCTCAACTGTTTGGTGCTGAGGCTGCCTCGCGCTATTACTTCCATCGACCGGCGAATTCGCTAACTGCCAGCCAAGCAGCATTATTGGCTGCGGTATTACCTAATCCTGTTCGTTGGCGAGTGAATAAGCCTGATGGCTATATTCGGCAGCGCCAAGGTTGGATCAGGTTGCAAATGGAGCAATTGGGTGGGATCGGTTTTTTAAGACAGAATGCGTTAATGGACTGACGCGGTATGCGTGACGGTGTTACTCTTCATTAAACCCCGAATTAAATAATTGAATGACGGCATCCATTGCCGCTTGTTGTTGCGGCCCACTGACTTCAACGTCGATACAGCCTCCCTGAGCGGAATCTAGCATCAGTAGGGCAATAACACTGTTGGCATCGGCAGAGACGCCATGCGCATTATGCAACACGACCGTCGCATCAAATCCTTGGACGAGTTCAAATAACTGCATTGCAGGGCGAGCATGGATCCCCAGTTTATTACGGATTTCAACTTTTTTTCTGAGAGTCATCGGTGTGCTTTTCCAGTGAACGGTGTTTCGAATGAACATGCTTACCCCGAGCCAGAAAGTATTGGCTAAGCTGTTCAGCAATATAAACAGAGCGATGTTTACCACCAGTGCAGCCAATCGCGATGGTTAAATAACTGCGGTTGTTGGTTTCTAACATCGGTAGCCACATCTCTAGATAACTGCGGGTCTGATAGATAAAATTTTTAACTTCAGTGTAGCGATCAAGAAAGCTGATTACAGGCTGATCGAGCCCCGTCATTGGCCGTAATTGGGGATCCCAGTGGGGGTTAGGTAAAAAGCGAACATCGAAGACGAAATCTGCATCAAGAGGCAAACCATATTTATAGCCAAAGGATTCAATCACAATGTTGAGCTCTCGCTCTCGTTTACCCAGTAAACGTTCCCGAAGCATTTCAGCCAGTTCATGGACTGACATCTCAGTGGTATCTACCACGAGATCGGCTAATGATCGTAATGGCTCGAGTAGGTTATTTTCTTCATCAATGGCATTTTCTAAGGAGGCCATTTTTGCAGCAAGGGGGTGTAAGCGTCGGGTATCACTGTAGCGACGGATCAAAATTTGTCGTTCAGCATCCAAGAACAGTAACTGTATGGTGAACAGGGGAGAAATTTGTTCAAGAATCGTTTCAATCGTGGTCGATGAATCAGGTAAATTCCGCACATCAATACTGACCGCGGCGGAAACCGCACGTTTTTGTAGGGTGGTTGCTAATTGCGGTAATAAATCAACAGGCAAATTATCAACGCAATAAAAGCCCATATCTTCGAGGGCACGTAAAGCGACAGACTTACCCGAGCCTGATCTTCCACTGATGATGATCAAAACCATGAGAAACTCCCCCGCATGTCAATTGTCGTTGATATTCGGTGGCGGTCGTCGCTATTCGACGGATCCCTCACCGAGTAGAAGCGCATACAATTCTTCACTGGATCCTGCTGCGCGAAGTTGACGGCAGATCTTCTTATCATCAAGACGCCGAGCGACCAGTGAGAGCGTGTGCAAATGTATTTTACATTGGCTTTCTGGAACCAGCAGAGCAAATAATAGATCAACAGGTTGTTTGTCTAAAGCATCAAAAGCAATCGGCTGTTCTAATTTAATAAAAACACCCAGTGTCCTCGGTGTATCATCACTCAATTTGCCGTGAGGGATGGCAATCCCCCCCCCAATCCCGGTACTGCCCATTTTTTCACGATTGAGGATCGTTTCAAAAATTTCTTGCTGTGGCAGGTTAAGTTGCGCGGCAGCCAGTTCACTGATGATCTCTAATGCCCGTTTTTTACTCTGGCAGATGACATTATTTACAGTACAATCCCGCGAGAGTACTTGGCTTAATTCGAGTTTCAGTTCATTATTCATAGTCTATCACTTACTCATTGATGGTCATGTACCGTAACGCGATGAGGTTACAGGTTTTGTCAGCCACTGTTCATTCGTCAATAATTTTTATAGAGCGTAGAATACGCTAACCATGTTATCAGAAGCACCGGGACTGTAAAAGCGAACTTGTTTTCTATCACGGCAGTTCAGAGCAGTTTTTTACGATGGGAAGAGGAAGGGATGGCCAACGACTCCCTGTATTTGGTCACCGTTCTTCGGGCAACCAAGATACCTTGATCTGCCAGACAGTTAGCCAATTGGTTGTCACTCAGTGGTTTGTTACCGTTTTCACTGGCGATCAGTTTTTTGATCAAGGCGCGTATTGCAACAGAAGAAGCCTCCCCCCCACAATCGGTATTCACATGGCTTGAAAAGAAATATTTAAGCTCAAAAATCCCTTTCGGGCTATAAAGGTATTTTTGAGTCGTGATCCGAGAAATGGTGGATTCATGCATGTCTACCTGTTGTGCAATATCAGCCAACACCATCGGCCGCATATATTCATCACCCTTATCAAAAAAGGCTTGCTGAAATTCGACGATACACCGTGCGACTTTGAGCAGTGTCTCATTGCGGTTTTCTACACTTTTAATCAGCCATCGAGCTTCTTGCAGATGACTGCGGATAAATTGACGTGCGGTTTGATCGGCATTGTCATCATCAAGTCGAGCATAATGTTGGTTGATATGCAGTCGTGGCAGTGAGTCATCGTTCAACTTGGCTATCCATTGATGGGAGGATTTACTGACAAGAATATCGGGGATGACATAATCGGTACTGGTTGGATTAAATGACTCTCCTGGCCTGGGATCTAAGGACTGTATCAATTGAATTGCCAGTTTAATCGTTTCCTCTCTATAACGAGTGACCCGCATGAGATTACGAAAATCGTGACCCGCTAACAGGTCAAAATGATGTTCAATAATGGTCCTGGCCGCTTTTAGGGCAGGATTATCAATCGCAAGCTGATTTAATTGAACCAGTAAGCACTCTTGCAAATCTCGAGCCCCAACACCGACAGGATCAAAATGTTGTAATCGCTTTAAGACAATTTGTACGTCTTCTTCGGTCAGTTTTTCATCGTCAATACTGTCCAGTATATCTTGAAGCGTCACGGTCAGGTAACCTTTTGCATCGATAGCTTCAATCAGCGAGGTCGCAATTAAATGGTCAGTATGAGTGAATGGCGTGAGTTCTGCCTGCCAGTTGAGGTAATCTTGCAAGCTTTGATGTGTTTGTCCTTGGTACACGGGCAGCTCGTCACTGAGATAATCGTTACCAGTGCCTGAGGGGGTGCCGGCGGTGTAGAGCGTGTCCCAATCCGCATCCAGCGGCGAGTCTTCTGCGACATTGCCCTGTTCCATGGCTTCTCGGGTATCCATTTCAGAAGCGTGATCACTGTCATCAGTACGGATTTCATCTAAGGGATCATCTTGTTCCAGCAACGGATTATTATCCAAAGCCAGCTGGAGCTCTTGCTGTAACTCCACAGTTGAAAGCTGTAACATGCGTATCGCTTGCTGCAGCTGGGGGGTAATTGCCAGCTGTTGACTGAGTATGAACTGCAGATTTTGCTTCATCTCCGATCACCACCATCCTGGATAGCACTGCTGCAAGCCACCACTAAAGTTTAAATTCCTCACCAAGATAAACACGTTTCACTTGTTCATCTTCAAGAATAGATCCCGGTGTACCATGTGCAATTAATCGACCTTGGCTCACGATATAGGCACGCTCACACACTGCGAGGGTCTCACGGACATTATGGTCGGTAATTAAAACACCCAATCCGCTATCACGAAGATGCTCGATAATTTTTTTGATGTCAATGACCGAAATGGGGTCAACGCCAGCAAAGGGTTCGTCCAAGAGGATAAATTTGGGATTCGCGGCCAATGCTCGGGCGATTTCAACGCGTCGACGCTCTCCACCTGACAGTGACTGGCCACTGTTACTCCGTAAATGACCGATATGAAATTCAGCCAGCAACTCTTCAGCCCGTTCTTTTTGAGCGACTTTATCTAAATCATCGCGTATTTGTAATACCGCCATGAGGTTGTCATAAACACTCAGCCGTCTGAAGATTGAGGCTTCTTGAGGTAAATAGCCAATCCCTTTACGTGCACGTTCATGCATGGGTAACAGGCTAATATCCGTCTCATCAATCAGGATCGTACCCGAATCCCGAGGAACAATACCTACTACCATGTAGAAGGTTGTCGTTTTACCCGCACCGTTAGGTCCGAGTAAGCCGACAATTTCGCCTGATTTTACTTCCAGACTGACATCACTGACAACCTGTCTTTTTTTATAAGATTTAGCTAAGTTAGATGCACTTAAAATTGCCATTGGGATTATTGATTCCTGTGTGTCTTTTGAGCCACCTTTGGCTTCTGTTTATCCTGCAACTGAGATGGGATCAGTATGGTCGTGACCCGGGTCTTATTATTTTCGCTCAAGGCCTGCATCTTTTGTTCTTTGACTAAATAGTTGATGCGATGCCCAGCAATACTGCTATCTAGCTGTTTGATAAAGGCTTGGCCAGTTAACTCAACCAAGTCTTTACTCAGGTCATAATGCAGATGTAGAGCATGACCTTCAACGGGTTTACCGCTGTCCTGCATTTGATAAAAGGTCGCAGGGCTGCCATAGGCATCAATAATTGTCTTATTATTATCACTGTCGGGACGTGTGATCACCATTTTATCTGCAGTGATCTTGATACTCCCTTGGGTAACAATCACATTACCGGTTAATGTTGTCGTATTATTTTGCAGATCCAAAGATTGATTCAGTGATTCTGAGTGCACAGGTTGGTCTGAATCTGTGCTTAGCGCCCATACCGGAGTGGTTACCATCAATACGCTACTGAATAGCCAGGTATAGATGCGATTATTTTTTGTTTTGAATTTCATACGAAGTGATAACCTTCTCTAGTAACTTTGCTGTTTTAGTCTGTAAATTACCTCGCAGTTTTTCACCGGTTGATGTAAACCCCTGACCGGTGAGTTGCACTTTATCATCTGAGCTGACGTCCTGTGAGGTAAGGTCGATTATTGCGCTATTGGTTGCAACGTGTTGTAGCCGTGAATCCTTGGAAAGGGCGGTAATCAAAACATGGCCGTAGAGATAGAGCTTATTATCATTGGTCAATTTTGCTTTATCAGATTGAAGTGTCCAAGTCGCAACATGTTTTTGATCGTAGGTCGTCAGTACGGGCTTATCAAACCAGCTTAATTGTTGGTTATCGTAATAACGCACTAATCCGGAAATTAATTGATAGGTCAGAATGCCTTGAGGATTATATACCGTCGTCCTTGACGATGCCGTTGTGTACGTCGGGTCATCACGATTAGATAAATCGGTCACTCGAACGTTATCTTGCTTGATGACCTTGAATCCGAGCAATGAAAGAAGGACAAGGGTTAAGATGACAGTCAGCCAGCGCCTAGCTTTACTCATATTGACAATCCCTGAGCTCGCTCAAATTTATTCTGAGCGATTAAAATAATATCGCATAATTCACGTACAGCACCTTTGCCTCCCGCGAGACGCGTCAGGTAATCGGCGCGTTGTAATAACAGAGGATGCGCATCAGCGACGGCCACACTGAGGCCGATCAGCGCCATCACAGGCCAGTCTATCAGATCATCACCAATATAGGCGATTTGTTCTGGCCTGAGGTGACTTTTTTTCAGAAGATTATCGTAAGCCTGTACTTTATTCGATTGCCCTTGATAAATTTGGCTGATACCCAAGGTTGCGGCCCGATTTTCAACGATTTTTGATTCTCGGCCCGTAATAATCGCGACATCAATCCCGCTGGTAATAAGGCAACGAATGCCGTAGCCATCCCGCACATTAAAGGCCTTGAGCTCCTCACCTTGATTACCCATATAAATTAATCCATCTGACATCACACCATCAACATCACAGATGAGTAATTTAATTTGCTTCGCTTTATTGAATACGCTCTGGCTGATTGTGCCGTAACATGTTTCAATTATTGTACTTGAATTCATCTCTTTCGCTATCCTGTTTACACGACGCCTGCCTGCAACATATCATGCAAATGAATGACACCGGCAAGTTGCCCTTTTTCTTCGACTAACAGTGACGTAATATTATGTGTTTGCATTTTATTTAGTGCATCCACCGCTAAAAGTCGGGGAGGGACACGCAGACCACCTTGGGTCATCACCTGTTCAATCGCGGTAGTTTGTAGATCCAAGCCTAAATCAATCACTCGTCGCAGATCACCATCGGTAAAAATACCCGCGATCGCATTATCTTGTTCAACAATGACTGTAAGCCCCATTTTTTTGCGTGTGATTTCAAATAAAGCGTCTCTTACACTGGCAGAACGACTGACTCTCGGGATATCCTCTCCGGAATGCATGATATCACTGACATGTAATAATAGTTTCCTTCCTAAAGCACCACCTGGATGGGAGAGAGCAAAATCGTCAGCTGTGAATCCGCGTGCGTCTAATAAAGCAATGGCGATCGCATCCCCCATTACCATTGCTGCCGTTGTACTGCTGGTGGGAGCCAAGCCGAGTGGACAGGCCTCCTCATTGACTTTTAATAAAATATGGATATCCGCTGCTTTACCCATGCTGCTATTGGCATCGCGGGTCAAGCAAATCAAGGTGATATTGCGGCGTTTTAGTACGGGGATTAAACTCAGTATTTCATTCGATTCCCCACTATTAGAAAGCGCAAAGACAATATCATTGCGACTTATCATCCCCAGATCACCATGACTGGCTTCTGCAGGATGAACAAAAAAAGCAGGCGTTCCTGTGCTTGCGAATGTGGCCGCAATTTTGCGACCGACTAAGCCTGATTTTCCCATGCCCATGACAATCACTTTGCCATGGCAATGAAGGATCGTATTGCAAGCACTGTGGAAATCCTCACCGATAAAAGATTCAAGTTGTTGTAGCGCTTGCAGTTCAATGCTTAAAACCCGTTTTCCTGAACGACAAAATTGAAACTTTGAATTATGAGATTTTTCCGGCATACCTGTTCCTTACTTTTTGTCGCGATATCATATCGAAGCCAGTATCTTTACGATTAAGTCAGAACTTAGCGCTTTTTATGTTAGTTTAACCGTATTGGATGCTTCTAGTTTAACCGGAATCGTCCTTTAAGGCGATAGACGTTATCGGATGATCGTCGACACCCACAACGTTGTACACTATTCTGTCGTGTACGAGGGACATTTTTATTTATTTAGAGGGCGTTGATCCCCCTATTGATGAGTATTGCAACAGAGAAAACATGATTCGATTCAGGCAACAACGGCACATAAAACACAAGAACAATGGTGAGTTAACTACTAGAATAATGGTTGAATAGAATCATCTTTGGATGTTGATAGGCAATTGGGATAGATTGAGAAGGGGCCAGTATGTGGAAACATCCAGAAAATCTGGTAGATATCAGAAGCATGAGCTTCTCTCGTGGTGCCAGAAAAATATTCAATAATATCTCTTTGCAAGTTCCTAAAGGTAAAATTACCGCCATTATGGGACCTTCGGGGATAGGTAAGACCACGTTATTACGCTTGATTGGAGGGCAAATTGTCCCTGATAGCGGGGAGATCCGGTTTAAAGGCGAAAATGTGCCCACCTTATCGCGCAGTAAACTTTATGCTTTACGTAAACAAATGAGTATGTTGTTTCAGTCAGGCGCGTTATTTACTAACCTGAATGTCTATGACAATGTGGCTTGGCCTTTACGTGAGCACAGTTCTTTACCTGCAGAATTAATCCATACGACAGTGATGATGAAACTGGAAGCGGTCGGGTTACGTGGTGCTGCTAAGCTAATGCCCTCTGAGCTTTCAGGTGGCATGGCCAGGAGGGTCGCGTTGGCTCGAGCCATTGCGTTAGAGCCGGATTTAATTATGTTTGATGAACCCTTTGTGGGTCAAGATCCCATCACCATGGGGGTTTTGGTAAAACTCATTAAAGAGCTAAACCAATCTTTGGGCGTGACCTGCATTGTGGTCTCCCATGATGTACCAGAAGTGCTAAGCATTGCTGATTATGCTTACATTATGGCAGGGCAGCAGATTATTGCTCAGGGAAAACCGGAGACATTGATCAACAATCACAGTGATAAGCAAGTTCAACAGTTTATGCATGGCCTTGCAGATGGACCGGTTGCCTTTCGTTACCCGGCGGGGGATTATTTTTCTGATTTAGTGGATCGTAAGGAGCAGCCAAACTGATGTTTATGACTCTGTTGGCCAGATTAGGCCGTCATGGCATTACTCGGATATACGGCTTCGGTCGTGCCGGACTAATGCTATTTCATGCCATTATTGGCAAGCCAGCTCCGATTAAGCACGGACGGTTACTGATACACCAGGTGTATAATACCGGGGTACTTTCTTTAATAATTATTCTTGTCTCGGGTCTATTCATCGGTATGGTACTCGGCTTACAAGGATATCTGGTATTAAAAACTTATGGCGCAGAAACCAGCCTTGGGATGGTTGTCGCCTTATCTTTGTTGAGAGAACTGGGGCCGGTGGTCACCGGTTTGCTCTTTGCTGGACGTGCGGGGTCTGCCTTAACTGCTGAAGTCGGGTTAATGAAAGCCACTGAACAGTTATCAGTTATGGAAATGATGGCCGTCGATCCTTTACGCCGAGTGATTGCGCCTCGTTTCTGGGGCGGGGTGATCAGTATGCCGCTGTTGGCATTGATGTTTACCGCAGTCGGTATACTGGGTGGCGCGATGGTGGGTATTGGTTGGAAAGGGATCGATAGTGGTTTTTTCTGGTCAGCAATGCAAAGTGTTGTCGATTTTAGACTGGATATTATCAACAGCGTGATCAAAAGTCTCGTTTTTGCGGTAGTGACAACGTGGATTGCTTTGTTTAATGGGTATGATGCCGTTCCAACCTCTGAGGGGATCAGTCAGGCCACGACGCGGACAGTGGTTCACTCCTCATTGGCTATCCTAGGTCTTGATTTTGTGCTTACTGCACTGATGTTTGGGAATTAACAGAATGCAAAACAAAAAAAGTGAAGTCTGGGTAGGGATTTTTCTGTTCCTTGCCATTATCTCGATTATTTTTCTCTGCTTAAAAGTCGCTAATTTGACGTCTTTGAATAGTAACCCAACATGGTTATTAAAAGCGCAATTTGATAATATCGGTGGATTAAAAGTCCAATCGCCAGTGAAAATTGGCGGAGTGGTGATTGGGCGAGTCAGTCGTATCATGCTTGATCAAAAAACCCTGACACCGACCATTGAAATGCAAATTGATAAGCAATACGACAATAAAATTTCTGATAGTAGTTCATTGGCGATACGCACTCAGGGATTATTAGGTGAACAGTTTCTTGCCCTTAATCTTGGATTTAACGATCCCGATTTAGGTACAAGCCTATTACATGATGGTGATACAATTACTGATACCAAATCCGCCTTGGTACTGGAGGATCTTATCGGACAATTCTTGTATAAAAATGGTGAGTCGAAGCCGCAGGATCCCGCTATCACTAAGTAAATCGCTGTAGACTCAGTGAGTGTTGATTAACAAGGAATAACAAACATGTTTAAACGATTAGTCATGATGGTGGTGTTGGTGATTGCCCCGACACTGGTGGTTGCCGCGGATAAAATCGCCGCATCTGATCCTTATGTGCTGATGCAACAAGCGGCACAAGAAACCTTTACTCGGCTGCAACAGCAACAGGCTGAAATTAAAAAGGATCCTAATAAATTACGCAACATTGTGCGTCAAGAATTATTGCCTTATGTGCAAATAAAGTATGCGGGAGCGTTAGTGCTAGGCCGTTATTACTCACAAGCGTCCACCCAACAAAAAGAAGCCTATTTTAGTGCTTTTACTGACTATTTGATCCAAGCTTACGGTCAAGCGTTATCGCTTTATCACGGGCAACATTACCAAGTCCAGTCAGCGCAACCCTTAGGTGATGCAAAAAATATCGCCATTCGAGTGACGATTATGGATGCAGATGGGCGACCTCCAGTACGCTTAGATTTTCAGTGGCGTAAAAATAGCGTCAATGGTGAATGGAAAGCCTATGATATGGTCGTTGAAGGGATCAGTATGATCACCACGAAACAAAATGAATGGGCTGATATTCTGCGCACACAAGGCATCGATGGGCTCACGCAGAAATTGAAACAGTATGCTAGTCAACCTATCACTTTGGGGCAAAAACCAAAATGAGTCAGCCATTAAACTGGCAGTGTCGCGACAAAACGCTATGCTTACAGGGCTGCCTTGATCAGCACACGCTGCTGCCATTTTGGCAGCAGTATCGGCAAGAGTTAAACGAGATCGAAATTATCGATCTTTCGGGGCTTTTGCGTGTAGATTCAGCAGGATTGGCCGTACTGGTGCATGTGCTTAATTACGCTGAAAGCCAAGGTGCGACGGTGGGCATTACTGGGATTTCGGACAAACTGGAGGCATTACTCCAGCTCTATAATTTGCAATCGCTATTCAAGGTCACTCGGCAATCATCTGTTTGATCTTGAGCAAGATTGGCCTATAAATCGGTGATAGAAGAGAAACCTCATTGGTTTGCATATGATTTAATCTAATGGATGTAACATAGTGGATAATAATGAAATAAAAGCCATTTTGCAGCAGGCTTTACCTCTAAATGAAGTTCAAGTCACGGGTGACGGTAGTCACTTCCAAGTCATCGCGATTGGTGAAATTTTTGCAAACCTGAGTCGAGTTAAACAGCAACAAACTGTGTATGCTCCGCTTATGGAATATATTGGAGATAATCGGATACACGCGGTATCGATTAAAACCTATACGCCAGAACAGTGGCAAAGAGATCGCAAACTTAACGGTTTCTAATTCTAACTTCACCACTGCCAGATTCAGTGCTGTTTATTTTTTATTATATTGAGATCCACAAGAATGGAAAAATTTAGAGTTCAAGGGCCAAGCCGATTAAGTGGTGAGGTGACCATCTCCGGTGCTAAAAATGCGGCATTACCTATACTGTTTTCCGCATTATTATCTGAAGAGCCGATTGAACTAAATAACGTGCCGCAACTGCGTGACATCGACACCACCTGTAAATTATTAACTCAATTAGGTGCAAAAATTGAACGCAATGGCAGCCGTCTTGCCATTTCATGTCGCGAGGTCACTGAGCTTTGTGCACCTTATGAATTGGTTAAGACCATGCGTGCTTCCATTTGGGCACTCGGCCCTTTAGTGGCTCGCTTTGGTCAGGGGCAGGTTTCATTGCCAGGTGGTTGTGCGATCGGCGCTCGTCCTGTTGATTTACACATTACAGGACTGGAACAGCTCGGTGCGGATATTGTTCTGGAAGATGGCTATGTTAAGGCCTCTGTGAAAGGTCGTTTGCAAGGCGCGCATATTGTGATGGATAAAGTCAGTGTCGGCGCAACAGTCACTATCATGAGTGCAGCGACTTTGGCTGAAGGGACGACAGTAATCGAGAATGCCGCCCATGAACCGGAAATTGTTGATACCGCACGTTTTCTCAATGCCTTGGGTGCTAAAATCACGGGGGCAGGTACTGATAAAATTACCATTGAAGGTGTGGTTCGTCTTACCGGTGGCACACATACCGTGGTTGCGGATCGCATTGAAACGGGCACTTTTTTGGTGGCGGCAGCGATTTCCGGTGGGGCGGTGGTTTGTCACAACACACAGCCTGACTTATTGGATGCCGTGTTAGCTAAGTTGCGTGAAGCTGGTGCAGACATTGAACTGGGTGAGGACTGGATCAAATTGGATATGCATGGCAAAAGGCCGAAAGCGGTGAATATTCGCACGGCACCACACCCTGGCTTCCCGACTGATATGCAGGCGCAATTCACCTTATTAAATATGGTTTCTGAGGGAACGGGAGTGATCACCGAGACCATTTTCGAAAATCGCTTTATGCATATTCCTGAGCTGATTCGAATGGGCGCACACGCTGAAATCGAAAGCAACACGGCAATCTGTCATGGTGTAGAACACCTCTCAGCGGCTCAAGTGATGGCAACAGATTTACGAGCTTCGGCCAGTTTGGTATTAGCCGGTTGTATTGCTCAAGGGACAACCTATGTTGAGCGCATCTACCATATTGATCGAGGCTATGAGCACATTGAAGAAAAATTACGTCAACTGGGCGCTCAGATCCAGCGTATCCCGGTAGACAGTGAATAATTGCAAGCATTGATGAGTCGTGAATACTCATCAGAGAAGAAGGGCGTTCTGATGAGTTCAGACGCTCTTTTTTTGGTAAAAAAGAGACTGTATGGGACCGCGTTGCATCGATGCAAGAAACCTCTCAATTAAAAGAAGTTAGGCCATGTAAGCGGAGGTGATCAGGTTAAAACGGGGAGATAACAGAGGGGCACGATGATCCAATCAAAACGGATCAGCCACTGACTTTTATTTGTTCAGTGAGGTTCGAGGATTTTGGCCAAAAATCCAGATTGGAGCCCGCCGATAACCCCTGCATGAGGTATGATGCCATGAGTCGCGGTGGTTCAAGGATGTATTTTTGTGAGGCGAAGGACCAATTGAGATCGCACGCTGCCATGTGTCCTGTTTAGCTTTTTATTTTCTGATTAAAACGAAAAGCCATATGTACATTGCAAAGTATCCTGACGGATCCTGTTCAGGATACTTTGCATAAAACGACACTTAGTTCCGTATTGCTTGCCTCAGCATTTCAGGTAGAGACTCCGTTGAACGCGGTATCACTCAGCCTTGATCCGTTTCCTACGCATCAGCCTGCTGCGGTCTATTAACTGCTGTGTGATAGGATCATAATAGCGACTGGGCCAAATGAGCGAGGGATGTAAATCGAGAGCTTCAGCAATTAATATTTCCCCTTTTGGCCAAGGACGGGTTAGGGTATTGGCAAGCGTCGAGGAGCTTAGACCTGCATCTCGTGAAACCTGAGCCAGCGATGTTCCTTTTTTTCTTAAAGCAGCAATAATATCGGCACTGTGCCAGTCATGATGCAACTTATCCATGTTTTCTCCTGTAAAATAACTTCTACACAATGTTTTAACTTTCCTGAGTTACTTAGCTATGTATTTATAGCAAATACTTTCCAGAAGTTTCCATAAATAAATTAATAATTTCCATTAATTTTTAAACCGACAGCATTTAATTCGTTCTAACTGACTAATTTATTTTAATTTTGTGCGTTATAGCATGGAATGAAAAAAGATGAATTGCAGGGAGATAGAAAGGGGACAATACAGTAAAATGAAATCGAGTGTCCAATAAAGCAGTGCGAGCCAAGGGATCGCACTGCAACGATCTTAGAAATGATAACTCAACTGCATCGAGGCGAGACTATCACGATAGCCGTGAGTGCCTTGACGAAGGGATACGCCAGCCACACCACTTAATGACTGAGTTAGCTGACCTTCTACACCCGTTTTGATTTCAGCCATATCATGCATACCTTGTGTATAAAAATCTTCACCATTCATCCGAACGCCATAGTTACGGCTATTATTAACCCAATTCACTTCAAGGTATGGCTGAAACTGGCGAGCGTTATTTTTATCCAAATACGATTTGCCATTTAAGTAAGCCCTTAACCCTAACCGTGTGGTTATGTTGTCGTTACCAATAGCCTGCACTACGGTGCCGTTCTGCTCAGTATGATCGGTGGCTTTGAGTCCTGACCAAATGACTTGAGCATGGGGTTCTAGATAAAAGCTGTTTTCCATCCCCTTTGCACTGAGCCATGAGTGGAGATGCCACGCATAGCCAGTTTCAAGACTTGCCTGTAATCCCCGAGTATGGAAATACTCTGCGGCAAGTCCCTGTCCATTGATGGTGTTATTAAACCAGTTATATTGCAGCCAACTGTCCAGATAGGCGCCACGTTTGGTTTTTGCATCTTGGAACCAGCTTGCATATAAGCCAGTATTATAACCGTTCAGACTTCCGCGCGCCGCGTTTCCTGTCGTCTCGTTGGTGGTATTACTTTGATAATTCGCATACCCCCCCATGACGCCGACTAACCATTGGTCTCGAACAGAAAAAGCACCTTGTAGCAAGGTTCCTCCCAACTGCATCACATAGCGGTTAGATTCCGTGCTGTTTTCTTTATCCGCCATCGACAGACTCATATGACCACCCTGATTGACCATCCAAACTGAGCTGCTCTGCTGTTTACCCGTAACCGGATTAAGATAACGCGTTTCACCTGAACGATCCCGTTGAGATAAAACAAACATGGTGTTAGCAGCGGCAAAATTACTGGCGTAAGCACCCACTTCAGGACGTATTAACGCAACGGCAGTCTCATTGGTATTATCGTTCTCTGGGGTCGGAGTGGGATCCGGCGTTGGGGTAGGATCTGGATTCGGTACAGGATCCGGAGTCGGCTCGGGTGTTGGCGTCGGTTCGGGCGATTTTTGTTCAATACTACTCAGATACCAGCCTTTGGTTTCTGAACCACTGGTATTGCCTTTCACTAACTGATAATCGTAAGCACCCGCAACGACACGACTGCCTAGGGTAAAGGCTGCAGCGGAAGTTCCATCAATACGGATCACTGGGATCCCCTCGGTCGTTTTTGCACCTAGGCCATTTTCGTTAGTAATATAAACCGTGCTACTACCGCTACTGTTTCCTTTAATGACCAGTTTATCTGTTTCCGATGTATCATCACCCAGTACGGTACCGATTGAGACTTGACTGCCCGCGACGCCGATATAATCATTATTGACTGTAAAAACATTGCCGGCACTGTGTGTGGTTGGATTCAGTCGGAGTTCGCCACTGTTAGTTAGAGAGCCCAACAGAGTGGCTTGTAACGCTTTGTCTGAGGTGACTGTCAGTAGGCCATTGCTCTGATTAGCGAGGTCACCGTTCAGGGTACTCGCCTCACCCAAAGTCAGAGTACCTGCGTTACTGATAGCTTGACTGGCCGTCATTGTGATACCAGGATTCAGTAGTATGCTGCTCCCATGCTGGACGGTAATATTACCCTGAGTCAAATCTGTTGCTAAGCTCATTTTGGTGCCGTCAGCTAAGATGAGTGTACCTGTGCCAGTGACGGACGCGTTCAGGGTCAGGTTGAGTGTTCGGTAGGTCAATAACGAATTATTAATGATATCATGTGAAAAATCGATCGCCTCTAAGCTGTTATTCCCACGATCAATAAAAGTCAACGTCCCCGCATTCACATAAGTCAGGCCGGTATAGCTTTCTGTTCCGTTTAGGGTCAAGTTACCGGCCCCCTCTTTCGTCACGGATCCCGTACCTGAAATATTACCGTTAAAAGTCCCATTGGTATCTTGGTCGAAAATCAGTTGGCTATTATTGACGATATTGCCGGTAATCGAGGTATTTGTGCCGCGTAATGCGCCTTCACTGATGGTAGTACCGCCCGTATAACTGTTGGTACCTGTCAGTGTTAACTGGCCTGATCCACGTTTGGTCAAGGAGCCTGCACCTGTGATATTACCCGCAAAACTGCCGGCTGCAGTTTGTTCAAAAATGATACCCGTTGTGGCATCAGTATCAGGAGAAAAAGTAATGTTACCAGAGAAATTTTCACTGCCACCTTTCAGATACCCGTTATTCAAGGTCCAATCCATTGCCGTGGAAGGAGTACCAGTTAAGGTCCAAGTGCTACTGCCGGTTTTAGTATAATTTTGGAAACCATAATATTTGGGAGCAGTTTGGTACTCTGTTGGGTTGGTCGTCGTCACCTGCGTCACATCAAAACTCGCCTCGGTATCTCCACCAAGGGTCAGGGTATCATTACCTTCGCTTATCACATTACCGATGAATTTATAGCCTGTTTCAAGGATCAATTGATTTCGGCCACCTGAAAAATTGATCGCGTCTGCAATGGTACCTGAGCTAGTGTCGCCACTGATTGTGCCGCTATTGGTTATTGTTGATTGCCCACGGCTGGCTAGGCCGACGCTACCCGTTCCATACAAGACAGGTAATACACCTGTGGTATCACTGCCATATAAGCCGGCGGCTCCACCAACAATCGTTCCGGTATTATTGAGTGTATAATTACGGCCATTGACACCGATACCTGCTTTACCGGGACTACCACGGGTACCGCCGTCGAGTGCTGCGCCACCTGTGCCGCCTTGGCCCCCCGTAATGGTACCACTGTTATTAAGGGTAAAATGTGAGCCACTGACACCATCACCGCCAGCGCCCCCGATACCACCAGAGACTGTACTGATGCTTGATGATGCTTTACTGCCTTGGCCGCCGCTGCCACCCGTAATGTCGCCGGTGTTATTTAATGTATAATTATTTCCCGTAAAGCCAATGCCGCCTTCACCGCCGGTTGCTAGGCCATCGCCTGCATGGCCGCCATTGCCGCCGGTGATCGTATTCCAGTTATTAAAATGGCTCGCTACCGAGTAAACGCCATCTCCACCCACTCCACCGTCTGTACTGGTTTTATTGAAAAAACCAACGCTATGCCCTTTGCCACCATTGCCACCAGTGATGGAACCATAGTTATCTGTTTGATCAGAGGTGGCAGCTCCGCCATCTTTACCTGTTGAGCCCGCATTATTATCCCCTGAGTTCTCACCATCTTTACCTAATATCGTTGCGGATGAGGCGATACAGGTTGTGCCACTCATATTGGCTCCAATGCCATCACTGGTATTTTGATTAGAGGTAATGATTGTCACTTTACCACCGATAACTTTGTTACAATCGGCAAAGACATTATTGTACCAAGATATGAGTAAAAGTCCGGTGATAGAGTGTTTTAGCATAATAGAAGACCGCCAGAATTTAAGTAAATAATACCCCCAAGAGACCTTAGGGAAAGCGTGCAAGTTGATGCTTGACTGATGCCATGTCAGTATTCGTTCCATTAACCGTCTGATCGAACGCTGAGAATAGTCAATGAAGAACAATCAAATTAAAGCCGTTTCGGAGAAAGACGGGTTGAATGTCAATGACGTGTGTTGAGTCATTTCCTAGTCGATATTAAGACTTTTCTAGGGAAAAGGCAATCATTGCAAGGTAATACGTTGAAAGCCAAATCGATAATTCAGCTAATGATAACCAAGCAAATAAATAGGATGAAAATGATGTATTTTGTTATTAAAAAATAACAGCAACTCAAGAGCCCTTTTTACTGAACGATGGGCGTGCAGCTAGCCCAGCTCAACGTGAATTGCTTAAGTGGCGTTGAGTGTCAGGCGTGGTATGGGAAACAACCGCAGCCATCATTGCGGATAACACCGATACACCCTCGGTCGGGAACACGGAAACGCACGAGGCAGCTGCTAGGGGGGAAACGTCTAGCCTCTTTAAGCGGTGCCAAGTGTCGCCGCCTATTGATTTAATAATCGAAAACAGATATCCCGGAGAGGCTTCAAAGAGGTGATCATCCTGCCACTGCCTATCAGGTAGCAGAGAGGGAACCGCGGAGATAAATAAGTCGAGGTTGTGCGATGAAGAAAGTGAAGGCGCTTTTTGCAATCGTGCTGCTTCCAAGTTTAGTATTAGTGAAATCAAATGGGTCTGATTACCATTCTTGGCCCATGAGCATGACAGAAGGCTGGATGAAAAACGAAGGATGCATTATTGGCTTCAGAAAAGAAGGGAAAAGATCTGTATACCCAAGTGTATCGCTTCACTTTTTATGACAAAAGCGGCCACTCAGATAGTGGTAATGACGACAAGAGATGTGTCGAATGAGGAAGGCTCGATGGGGAGCGTCAACAGCTATCTGATTTCAAAGCGCGATATCAATGATTAGGCGTTGTTGAAAAGGAGCACCTTGAGATGACTTATTTGTGCGAGTTACCTCTTGCTTTGTAAACGAAAAAACACCCGGCAAGGTGTTTTTTTCGATGGAGCAGTGAGAGTGGTACTCGGCTGAACCGATAGGTACTTGCTTAAAAGCGCGCGAAGTCACCAAAACTACTCAAAAAGTGTTGCTGTCTCTCACGATGAATATCAAGGCCTTCTACCCTAAAATCAGTGGCCAATGGCTAGCACCAATGGCGATAAGTCGTGTTTGTAGGGGGACTCACATGATAGTTACCTGACATGGTGCGGTAGGCGGGCTAAACAGAGGGGCATGAGCGCGCGAGCTCATTAGAAATCGTAAAACAGCCTTGGGTGACTTGTGTTGCGATCGCGTGATTGGACTTTTGAGACGGCATTTGCGATTGCATTTTGTTATTGAGTTGAGCCTGCTCGCAATCGCTATTTGCTAACAGGCCATGAACAGGGTTTTCGGTTTAAGAATTAACTTATCCTGTTTACCGCTAAATGTGCCAAGGCAATTAAGGCTTGACGCCACGGTGAGTCCGGCAGGATCTGTAATGCGTCAATGGCTTTATCTGCTTCTTGTTCAGCAGTTTGACGGGTCCAGTGTAATGAGCCAGTCTGCTGCATAATTGCCAGAACATCCTCTAACAAATGGCGTCCGTTACCTTGTTCAATAGCTTGACGTATCATTTGTGCTTGCTCTGGGGTCGCATGGCGCATCGCATGCAGCAAAGGCAGGGTCGGTTTGCCCTCGCTCAGATCGTCACCAATATTTTTGCCCAAAGCCTGATTGTCTGCCGTGTAGTCAAGTAGGTCATCAATCAATTGAAAGGCGGTTCCCAGATAACGTCCGTAATTGGCCAAGGCATTTTCTTGTTCTGGGGTGGCTTGGGACAATATGGCTGATGTTTGTGCGGCAGCCTCGAATAAGCGCGCAGTTTTGCTATAAATCACCTGCATATAGCTTTCTTCAGTAGTGTCCGGATTATTGCAGTTCATTAATTGCAGGACTTCACCTTCAGCGATCACATTGACTGCTGCAGACATCACTTCAAGAATACGCAGAGACCCGATTTCCGTCATCATTTGGAAGGCGCGAGTCACAATAAAATCGCCGACTAGCACACTGGCTGCATTACCAAAGGTATTGTTTGCGGTTGCTTTACCTCGTCGCATAGAGGATTCGTCGACGACATCATCGTGCAGTAGCGTTGAAGTGTGAATAAACTCAATGAGCGCAGCATTAGTAATGTGCTGCTGTCCCTGATAATCCAATGCCCTGGCAGCTAAAACAGCAATCATAGGTCGGATCCGTTTGCCCCCACCACTGATTATATAATGACCTAACTGATTAATAAGCATGACATCTGAGCTAAGCTGTTTGAGGATCTGCTGGTCTACCGCCTCCATATCCTTGGAGGTTATGTCAGTTATCTGCTCTAAATTCATCATCTCAATTAAGCTTAGTTATTATTGGTTATGCTGCAATCATAATGTATAAAGGGGTTGTCTGTGTAGTAGCTTATACATTTTTTCATGGTCAAGTTAATCGATAAAAGCACAAATTTGTCAATTTAACGTGGGTAAATAGCTTGATTATTCGGCTTTTCATGACCAATTTTATTTTGGAGTGATTCAGAACACAACGAAGATCACCAAAATAGATTTGGGTTTTTTTATAAGATACCTGCAATGGGCTCTTGTCTTTTACACGACTATTGCGTAGAATTCGCGCCCTATTGTGAATAATTTATAGCGCCGCCTGATTATCCAGAAGGCTAGCGCAAAGCGGAGTTTATATGTACGCGGTTTTCCAAAGTGGTGGTAAACAACACCGAGTAAGCGAAGGTCAGACCGTTCGCCTGGAAAAGCTAGATATCGCTACTGGTGAAACTATTCAGTTTGATCAGGTGCTGATGATTGCTAATGGTGAAGAGATTACTATTGGTGCACCTCTGGTTGCTGGTGGTGTTATCAAAGCTGAAGTTGTTGCTCACGGTCGTGGTGAAAAGGTGAAGATTGTTAAATTTCGTCGCCGTAAACACTACCGTAAGCAGCAAGGCCATCGTCAGTGGTTCACTGATGTAAAAATTACTGGCATCAGCGCTTAATAGGAGAATAACTAATGGCACACAAAAAAGCTGGTGGTTCGACCCGTAACGGTCGTGACTCCAATGCAAAGCGTCTGGGCGTAAAACGTTTCGGCGGCGAAACTGTTCTGGCTGGTAGCATTATTGTTCGTCAGCGTGGTACTAAATTCCATGCAGGCACTAACGTAGGCTGTGGTCGTGACCACACGCTGTTTGCCACAGCGACAGGACAAGTTAAATTCGAAGTTAAAGGTCCTGATAATCGCAAATTCGTCAGTATTGTTGCTGAATAAGCTGGTTAGGATCTGTATGACCCTTGGGTCATCCGGTTCGAATTCAAGCCCCGCGTGAATGCGGGGCTTTTTATATTTTGAACCTCGCGATAATAAATTGGCATTGTGCCATTGCGCTGAGCAAAGTGATCCTTTGTATAACGACTACCTTTATCCGCCGCAGGTCAGCACAGAGACCCCTGGCGGACCTGCTTGCTGCTTGAGCGCAGTAGGCAAGAAAAGTGACGGAGAAGATAATGAAATTTGTCGATGAAGCCAGCATTCTGGTGGTGGCGGGCGATGGTGGCAACGGTTGTGTCAGTTTTCGCCGTGAAAAGTATATCCCTAAAGGTGGCCCAGATGGCGGTGATGGCGGTGATGGGGGGGATGTCTGGCTATTGGCAGATGAAAATCTGAATACCTTAATCGATTACCGTTTTGAAAAAGCGTTCCGGGCTGAAAGGGGACAAAATGGGCAAGGCCGGGATTGTACGGGAAGACGTGGTAAAGATGTCACGGTAAAAGTCCCGGTTGGAACTCGAGTGATTGATCAAGGCACTGGTGAGACCCTTGGCGATATGACCTTACACGGTCAAAAACTGATGGTGGCGAAAGGGGGCTGGCATGGTCTCGGTAATACGCGATTTAAATCATCAGTCAATCGGACACCACGGCAGAAAACCAGTGGAACTGCGGGTGAAAAACGTGATTTACAACTGGAACTGATGCTATTAGCGGATGTGGGGATGTTGGGGATGCCGAATGCGGGTAAATCAACATTTATCCGGGCAGTATCCGCAGCCAAGCCTAAAGTGGCAGATTATCCTTTCACCACCTTGGTACCGAGTCTGGGTGTCGTTAGGATGGATAATGAGCAAAGTTTTGTGGTGGCAGATATCCCAGGGCTGATTGAGGGTGCAGCAGAAGGTGCAGGCTTAGGGATCCGTTTCCTTAAACATCTTGAGCGTTGCCGTGTGCTGTTACACCTTATTGATATTGCTCCGATTGATCAATCTGATCCGATTGAGAACGCAAGAATCATTATCAATGAATTGGAAAAATACAGTGAGGAACTGTATCAGAAACCTCGTTGGTTGGTTTTCAATAAATGTGATTTACTGGATGAACAAGAGGCTCAGCAGCGTGCAGCTGCCATTGCGGCAGAGCTCGGGGTTGGGGATAACTACTACTTGATTTCTGCGGCCAGTAAGCAAGGTGTTACCGCCTTATGTTGGGATGTGATGCAGTTAATTAATACTCAACCGAAATTTGTCGAACAGCAGCAACAGCCAACGAAAGTGGAGTTTATGTGGGATGATTATCACCGTGAAACCTTGCAGCAACATGCCGATGACGATCTGGATGATGATTGGGATGAAGAAGATGACGAAGGAATAGAGTTCATCTACCAACGTTAATCCACCCTGTGATCGTCTCCTGCATACCGGACTGAACCTGTATACCGCGTCATCGTGGTCTGTTTTGGACAGTCCGGCCCTAGCCTAAGCCGCGGGTGTTGGGAGGCCATATCCAGTATGGGCTGGCAACACCAACTCGCCTTGCAGTACAAGATAAAAAGCGCTCCATTCGCCCTTCAATTCTGCTGATAATGAATTTATCAGGCAGGGCAAGGGCTTCAGTTCTTGTGATTACTTCAGTCGAGTCAGATTCTATACAACAGCAAGGCCATCCTTATTTCTGTACTCAACATTTAGGTACTTAAGAGCGGCTCAATGGAATAAGACCAGTCGTTGAGTTGAATGCGGGTTGCCAATGGTATGATCACTGATCTCGATTAGGATTTAATGACAGTCACGGTAAAAAAGGACAGTCTGAGAAATTTCAGTCATGTTTCTTGTCCTATTGGCTAGGATGCCCCTATTACAAAAAGGCAAAAAAAGGCGAAAGTGTAACACTAACGGCGTGATGCAGTATCAAAACACATCGTGACCATTGGGGTGAAGGGAAATGACGAAAACCGGCGTGGCGCTTGCGCATGAGGCCGGTATGATCGTCGGGGAAATCGCTTATCCTGCCGGTCGTGTTCGGCGTATTGATCAGGTCTGGCCGGTTAGGGCGCATTGTTATAAAGATAGCGATATAAACGGCTTTCAAAACGAATTAGCGGTACCCGACGCGTGCGTTGTTCGGCAGGAGGGACAGCATAACCTGATAAAAATTGGACAAATGCAATACGTTGTCCAGTGCGGGTAGTCAGAAAACCGGCAAGGTTATACACGCCCTGTAGCGATCCTGTTTTTGCCGAAAGTTTTCCATCGACGCCTGCTTCATGTAATCCACCGCGATACTGCAAGGTGCCATCATAGCCAGACAAAGGCAGCATACTGATAAAATCGAGGCGGCTATCATTTTTTGCAATAAACTGTAATACTTGCATCATGGTTTCAGGTGTAACAAGATCGTGGCGTGATAAGCCAGAACCATCGACTTGGATGGTATTACCGAGCGTGATCCCCGCTTTTGTTGCCAAGATCCGTCTTACTGCATCAGAACCCGCTCTAAAGGTACCCGGAACATTAAAATAATGATGACCAATCGTTCTGAATACGGTATCGGCAATCATATTATCTGATTTTTTTAACATTTGATGTAATAGATTATGCAGCGGTTCGGATTGATGAGTTGCGAGAGTGGTGACCGGTGGCGATGGCCATTTTTGTTGCACCAGATGGCCAGAATAATTGAGGCCAGCCCTTTTTAGCTCATCACGGATGATCTCACCAGCCCAAGCCGCCCCATCCTGTATGGCATAAGCGAGAGGTAAAGGTGATGAACGTTGAGGCAAGCATCCGACCAGCGTATACCGATTAAGCTCACCCGGCTTAATATCGAGTTCACAGTAGCGCCCTTCCGCAGAGCCTGGCGCAATGGTTTTAACCTCACTGAGCATATGTACCGGGTAATAAGAGGCAACCTTGATCTGTGCAGACTTACCAATATCGGCGTTACTGTATAAAGAAATTGAAAAGCAGTTTCGGTCGATAATCGCGGCAGCAGGCGGGGAACTGAAGCATTCAGTCAGGTCATTCCATGGCCACCCTGGGGCCATATCGTGACTCGCGAAGACAGAAGTATCAATAATCAAATTACCATCAATATTTGTTACGCCCCGTTGCTTTAATCTTGCTATCATATTGACGATATTCTGGCGTGTCAGGGTCGGATCGCCAGAAAATCGAACGGAAAGATCACCTAACAGGTGGCCATTTTGTATGTTGGCATTCGATCCCATTGTGGTCTCAAAGCGGTAGTCTGCACCTAACTCCAGTAACGCAGCAAGAGCAGTGAAGATTTTCATGGTACTGGCTGGTAATGCCTGTTGTTTACTGTGGTAGGCGAGAATGGGAGAGGAGGCACCAATTTTTTGTGCTAGGAAAGCAAGATTCGTCCCATCAGGTAAATATTGAGTAAATTGTTCCACAGGTTCAGCCGATGCCTGTACAGTAATAACGAAGGTTAAGGCAGTAAAAAATCCGAGTATACGCATGGTTGTATGTTGATAGCTATGGACAAAATAGCATACTACTTGCCCTGCTGAGTGATGTAAACGGCCATATCATTCGACATTACTCTGGGTTAACATAGCCGTTAATGATTTTATGAGGTGTTCCGGGTAGTTACCCGGGGCAATTTTTTTGTTTAAATTTTAAGTCGGTAGCGTTCGGCTACCGAATTAAGTCCGCGAGGTAGATTTTCCTACACCGGATTTAATGTAAGGAGCGAAATATGAGTCTGATACCCATGACCCTGAGCGGGGCAGAGAAATTAAGAAAAGAGTTAGAAGAGTTAAAAACAGTACGCCGTCCCCGTATTATTGCCGCTATTGCTGATGCCCGTGAGCATGGTGATTTGAAAGAAAATGCGGAATATCATGCCGCACGAGAAGAGCAAGGATTTTGTGAAGGGCGAATTCAGGAAATTGAAGCGAAACTGTCCAATGCTCAGATCATTGATGTGACAAAACTGACCAATACTGGCCGGGTCATTTTTGGGGCAACTGTCACAATATTTAATCTGCAATCGGAAGAAGAAAGCAGCTACCGGATTGTTGGTGATGATGAGGCGGATTTTAAGAAAAATATGATATCGGTCAATTCACCGATGGCAAGAGGGTTAATTGGCAAAGAGGTGGATGATGTCGCTCTTGTCAGAACGCCGGCGGGTGATGTTGAGTATGAAGTGATTAAAGTCGAATATAAATAAACTTGTTGGTTAGTGTTGACCGCAGAACGTTTAAACTCACTAAAAAAGTAAGTAAAGTTTGGCATAGTTATCTCAACAAAGAGTTAAAAGGTGCTACTTAGCCTTTTAACTCTCCTGAAATCCTGGTAATTTATAGTCGTACTAACGGGGCAGAGTGATCTTCTTGTCTTTTGATGGTCGATACAGGACCAGTGTTTTACCGATAACTTGGACTTCAGATGCCGAGGTTTCGCGAATAATAGCATTGACAATCAATAATTTGGATTCACGGTCTTCAGTAGAAATTTTAACTTTAATCAGCTCATGATGTTCAAGAGCATGTTCAATTTCTGCTAGTACACCTTCTGTCAAACCATTGTTACCTAACATAACGATGGGCTTCAAAGGATGAGCGAGACCTTTCAGATACTGTTTTTGCTTAGTTGTAATATTCATCTTATTTTTTGTACTCAGGGATTGAAAACGGCTTATTCTACCGCCATCTCTGATCAATCAGCAAATTAACACGTCATTTTTAGTGATGATTTTTCGTTACGGTGGCACAATCAGTTGGAAGAACTATGACGGGGAAGAAGCGTTCGGCCAGTTCCAGTCGCTGGTTACAGGAACATTTTAGCGATAAATATGTCCAACAGGCTCAAAAAAAAGGGCTTCGTTCGCGTGCATGGTTTAAGCTTGATGAAATCCAGCAGAACGATAAGTTGTTTAAACCGGGAATGACCGTGGTCGATCTCGGTGCTGCACCAGGTGGATGGTCTCAATATGCGGTACAGCAAATTGGGGCAAAAGGTCGGGTTATCGCATGTGATATTCTTGAAATGGATCCCATTGTAGGTGTGGATTTTTTACAGGGTGATTTTCGTGAGGAGTCAGTGCTGGCTGCATTACTTGAACGTGTCGGTGAGCAAAAAGTTCAGGTGGTGATGTCAGATATGGCACCCAATATGAGTGGTACGCCAGCGGTGGATATTCCAAGATCAATGTACCTTGTTGAACTTGCGCTGGATATGTGTCGAGATATACTGGCACCAGGTGGTAGCTTCTTAGTAAAAGTATTTCAGGGAAATGGCTTCGATGAATACCTCCGGGAAATTCGTGCCCTGTTTGAAAAAGTAAAAGTTCGTAAGCCTGACGCTTCACGTTCACGTTCACGTGAAGTGTACATTGTAGCGACAGGGCGCAAAATTTAGTGCCCTTCGTTGTTTGTTAACATCGATGTAATATGAGGTTAATCCCTTGAGTGACATGGCGAAAAACCTGATTCTTTGGTTAGTTATTGCAGTTGTACTGATGACCGTTTTCCAAAGTTTCGGACCCAGTGATTCGAATGGACAAAAAGTGGCTTATTCAACGTTTTTGTCACAAGTTGACCAGAATGAGGTCAAGGGTGTCCGTATTAACGGGCGTGAGATAAATGTAACTAAACAGGATGACAGTAAATATACAACGTATTTACCTATTCAGGATTTCAAGTTACTCGATAACCTGATAACCAAAAAAGTGAAGGTTGAAGGTGAACCCCCTGCTGAGCAGAGCATACTGACCACCATCTTCATTTCATGGTTTCCGATGCTGCTACTTATCGGTATTTGGATTTTCTTTATGCGCCAGATGCAAGGCGGTGGCGGTAAAGGCGCCATGTCTTTTGGTAAAAGCAAAGCGAGAATGCTAACCGAAGATCAGATAAAAACAACCTTTGCTGATGTTGCCGGTTGTGATGAGGCAAAAGAAGAAGTCAGTGAATTGGTTGAATACCTGCGTGAGCCGGCTCGTTTTCAGAAGCTGGGAGGGAAAATCCCTAAAGGTGTGCTGATGGTTGGCCCGCCGGGGACAGGGAAAACTCTTTTAGCCAAAGCGATAGCGGGCGAAGCCAAAGTCCCATTTTTTACCATATCGGGTTCTGATTTTGTTGAAATGTTTGTGGGTGTCGGTGCCTCACGAGTGCGCGACATGTTTGAACAAGCAAAAAAATCGGCACCTTGCATCATCTTCATTGATGAAATCGATGCCGTAGGGCGTCAACGCGGTGCAGGTTTAGGTGGTGGTCATGATGAGCGTGAGCAGACCTTAAACCAAATGCTGGTTGAAATGGATGGGTTTGAGGGCAACGAAGGCATTATTGTCATTGCGGCAACAAACCGTCCTGATGTCCTTGATCCGGCGTTATTGCGTCCTGGACGTTTTGACCGTCAAGTTGTGGTTGGTTTACCGGATGTGCGTGGTCGCGAACAGATCATGAAAGTGCATATGCGTCGAGTTCCGTTGGCGAATGACATTGATGCGGCGGTGATTGCTCGGGGAACGCCAGGCTTTTCGGGTGCTGATTTAGCTAACTTAGTTAATGAAGCCGCCTTATTTGCTGCCCGAACCAATAAACGTGTGGTGTCGATGGTTGAATTTGAAAAAGCCAAAGACAAAATTATGATGGGTGCCGAACGTCGCTCGATGGTGATGACTGAAGCTCAGAAAGAGTCGACGGCTTACCATGAGGCCGGTCATGCGATCATTGGACGTTTAGTTCCAGAACATGACCCTGTGCATAAAGTGACGATTATTCCACGTGGCCGTGCATTAGGCGTCACTTTCTTCTTACCGGAAGGCGATGCCATCAGCGCCAGCCGTCAGAAATTGGAAAGCCAGATTTCAACCTTGTACGGTGGACGTTTGGCTGAAGAAATGATTTATGGACCGGAGAATGTGTCAACGGGTGCTTCGAATGATATTAAAGTTGCAACCAACATTGCACGTAATATGGTCACCCAATGGGGATTCTCTGAAAAATTGGGTCCGTTACTTTATGCTGAAGAAGAGGGTGAAGTGTTCCTCGGACGTTCTGTTGCTAAAGCGAAGCATGTCTCAGATGATACAGCGCGCATTATCGATCAGGAAGTGAAGCAGATCATTGATGTTAACTATCAGAGAGCCCGTAAAATACTGGGTGAAAATCTTGATATTTTACATGCAATGAAAGATGCGCTGATGAAATATGAAACCATTGATGCACCACAAATTGATGATTTAATGGCGCGCATTGAGGTCCGTGCGCCGGCTGGTTGGGAAGAATCATCCGAGGATAACGCAGATAAAGTGAATTCAGCTGAGCAAACTTCAGCAGAAACCCCCTCCTCTGTCGTGTTAGATAAAACAGAAACGGCTGAAGGAACTGCGTCTGAAACTTCGGTGACAGAGCAAGCAAAAACCGATGTGAACCAGCACGATCCGGTTGATAATGAAAAGTCAGAAACAGGTAAATCTGAGAAGTAAAAGACTCGATAACCGATCACTTTTTGGCTAAGATAAAACCGCAGGGTCATACCTGCGGTTTTTATTTTATGAATCTATCTCAATTGACAAGGAGACAACTTTGTCAACGCTTTCTGCTCATGGCTCGACTCTTGATCTCTCATTTCCCCATGTTATGGGGATAATCAATGTCACGCCGGACTCCTTCTCTGATGGTGGTCGCTATAACAGTGTCAGTGCAGCAATCTCTCATGTAAACCAGATGGTCAATCATGGTGCAACCATGATTGATATTGGTGGCGAGTCGACTCGACCAGGCGCCAGTGAGGTCAGTGTTGCCGAGGAGTTACAACGTGTGATCCCTGTGGTTGAGGCCATTGCACAACGTTTCGAAGTCTGGATCTCTGTTGATACATCTAAAGCTGAAGTGATTGAAGCATCGGCAACGGCGGGCGCTCATCTGATTAATGATGTCAGAGCATTACAAGAACCGGGCGCATTGCAGGCGGCGGCAAAAAGCCAGCTACCCGTCTGTTTAATGCATATGCAGGGTCGTCCTGCAAGTATGCAACATCGACCTGACTACACCGATCTTTTCCAAGAGATTGACACTTTTTTGGCTGAACGGATCATGCAATGCCAAAACGCAGGGATAACATCGGATAAGCTGATTTTAGATCCGGGGTTCGGTTTTGGCAAAAGTGTCCAGCATAATTATCAATTACTGTCTCGTTTGGCCCATTTTTCCCATTTTAACCTGCCATTGATGGTGGGGATGTCTCGTAAATCGATGATAGGGCAGCTATTGAATGTTGGACCCAAAGATCGAATGAGTGGCAGCTTGGCCTGTGCCGTCATTGCCGCAATGAAAGGAGCTCGGATCATCCGAGTTCATGATGTAAAAGAAACCGTTGAAGCGATGCGAATTGTTGAAGCGACCTTAAGGGCAGAAGGATAATTTTATGAGTAAGCGTAAATATTTCGGTACGGATGGCATCAGAGGCAGAGTGGGTGTCGCACCGATAACGCCTGATTTTATGCTTAAACTGGGATGGGCTGCGGGCAAGGTTCTGGCAAGAGAAGGCTCCACTCAAGTGATCATTGGTAAAGATACTCGTATCTCAGGTTATATGTTGGAATCGGCATTGGAAGCGGGTCTTGCAGCAGCAGGCTTATCTGCGGCCTTTACTGGCCCCATGCCGACTCCGGCCGTCGCTTATTTAACTCGCACTTTCCGTGCCGCTGCGGGGGTTGTCATTTCAGCTTCACATAATCCTTTTAACGACAATGGAATTAAGTTTTTTACGACGGATGGGACAAAACTTGATGATGATATTGAGCTTGCGATAGAGCAGGAAATGGAAAAACCATTAACGTGTGTGACCTCGGAATTTCTAGGAAGAGCAAGTCGTATCGTTGATGCCGCGGGTCGTTATATTGAATTTTGCAAAGCGACCTTTCCCGCAGAACAAAACCTGAGTGGCTTAAAAATCGTGGTAGATTGTGCCAATGGTGCCACTTACCATATCACGCCTGATGTCCTCAAAGAGCTGGGTGCCGAGGTGATTGCAATCGGTGTTCAACCAGATGGAATGAATATTAATTTAAAATGCGGTGCGACAGATCTGACTTTGTTACAACAGCGCGTGCTAGCAGAGCAAGCCGATCTCGGGATCGCGCTGGATGGGGATGGTGACCGAGTGATGATGATCGATCATCAGGGCAACAAAGTGGATGGTGATCAGATCCTCTATATTATTGCTCGTGAGCGTTTACGTCATGGTAGCCTGAAAGGAGGCGTCGTGGGTACCCTTATGAGCAATATGGGGCTTGAAGTTGCGCTGAAACAATTAGGCCTTTCGTTTATTCGGGCTAATGTTGGCGATCGCTATATTATAGAAAAGTTAATTGAGAAACAGTGGTCGCTTGGTGCTGAAAATTCAGGTCATGTTATTTTACTGGATAAAACCACCACGGGTGATGGCACAGTCGCAGCGTTGCAGGTTTTAAGTGCTATGGTCACGAATCAACTGTCCTTAAATGATCTGTGCAGTGGAATGCAGTTATACCCTCAGATCTTGATCAACGTCCGTCATTCTGGCAACAAAGATCCCCTTGCATCTGAAATGGTTCAACAAGAAGTCATAAAGGCAGAACAGACCTTGGGTAACAAAGGGCGCGTTTTATTACGTAAATCGGGCACCGAACCATTAATTCGGGTGATGGTCGAAGGGCTTGATAAGTCACAGGTGACAATACTGGCTCAGGCGATTGCTGAGGCAGTGAAACAGGCGAGCGAATGATCCGTTGTTTGACAATGATGTCCACTAAAATGAGACGAAAGTGATGCAAACTCGAGTTAATTGTCTTTTTAAGCAGCGGATTGCTTCTCCGTCCATTCCGGTAAGTACACTGTAAACATTGATTGAGATCTTATTACAGGCTGATATGAAAAAAATTCTTTTTGTTGCGGAGTCGCTGGATGGACATGGTGGAACCGAAAATGTGTCTCGATACGTGATTAACGCTTTGAATCACAGAGTGGAATATCAGGCGGGGATGTACATTCTTAATCAGGGAACACCGCAATCCTCAGTACACTGGCAACAAGGGATCTTACTTGGCCAAAGTCGCTCTTACACCGGTAATCATAAAATACGAAGTGGATTAACCAGTTTGCAGCTCGCCCTTTTTATCCGTCGTTGGCAGCCTGACCTGATCATTGCAATGACAACGCGAAGTTGTCTCAATGCGCGGCAAGCCCTTAGCCTCTCTCGTAGCAAGGCTAAACTGGTCAGTTGGATGCATTTGCCGCCTGCTGATAGATACCGTCCACATTACTTAAAGCTTGCTGATCATCACTTTGCCATTAGTCAAGGTATTGCCGAACAATTGCTGCAGATAGGGATTCAGCGGCAGGCCATCGATGTGGTGTATAACCCAGTTGAACGCTCAGCGACAACACTCGGTCATTCCTCTGAATTTAGGATGATTTATGCCGGCCGAGTCATCTTTGAGGGACAGAAAAGGATCAAAGATCTACTGGATGCAGTCAGCCAATTGAACTTTGCTTGGCATCTCGATATTATTGGTGGCGGCCAGGATGAATCTCAATGTCGCCGTTATGCGAAAGATCTGAAGATTGACTATTGTATTACTTGGCATGGGTGGCAGTATGATTGCTGGCAATATATTGAGCAGCATCTTGGTTCACTGACCTGCTTATTATTGACTTCAGAGAGTGAAGGATTCCCTCTTATTTTGCTTGAGGCCATATCCCGAGGCCTTGTCTGCATTGCAGCGGATTGCCCAACGGGACCTGCCGAGATCATTGTTCCTGGGCACAATGGTTATCTTTATCCAGTCGGACAGATTAATCATTTGGTTGATATTCTTAAACAATTAAATCAGGAATGGAATTTACCTGAATCGGAAGTGATAAAAGAGAGTATTCAGCGATTTTATCCAGAAAGTTATTTTGAAAACCTTGAACTCGCTTTACTGAAATTACTCGCTGATCAACGATGAATAAAATAAAAATGAAAGATTTCCCCTACCGTTCTTTGACCGTCAATGTAATCGTTAGCTGTTTTATTTTTGCGTTAGGCATTAATCTGATTGGCACTGGGATTGCACAAAAAGTATACTACATTGCATCCTATATTGGGATATTATTACTGATTATTGCTGCTTTTAAGCAAGGAACAATGAGAGATAAGTTCAGCAGTAGCAATCAATTGCTGCCTTTTTTAGGCTCAATAGTATTATTAGGCGCGCTATTTATGATCTGGTCTTTTCAGATCCGATCCCAAGCAACCTTGCTAGGGGGCGGAATTGATGATAACAGCCAGCAAATCATAAAAAGTTACTATGTCTCTGGTACGCGTTTGTTGTTGTCCGCAACAGCCATTCTTTTTATATTTCAACACAACAAGTTAATCCGATTTGAAACCATTGTGTTGGGTAAGGCTATGTTGACAGTTTGTTTGTGTATTGCCGTTTATAAGGGCTGGATTGAGTATCATGATCAGCACGCGGGGCGCATCAAACTGTATACACCGGCTGCCAGTATTTTATCTTATATGGTGATATTCCTTTATTGCGCTTACCTCAGTTTATCACTGACTAATTATGGAAAAGTGAGTGCAGTGTGGGATCTTTTGATCACGGTACTGGTTGGCGCACTTTTATTGATGGCTGATACGAGAATTACGCAATTGGCTTTTATCAGTACCTTCCTACTCTATTTATTGATCAATCCGACGATCAGGAAAAAAATAAATTTAAAAACGGCATGTTCACTCGTTTTTATCCTAATTGTCGTGATGGGAAGTCTAACAGCGAAACGCTGGCAGGAAGGATTGAATGACATTAAAGGATTCCATCAAAATAGTTCCAGTTCATTAGGCGCTCGGGTGGCGATATGGCATGCCGCTTGGTTCTTTATTAAAGCGCACCATGGGTTTTCTTCACCTGCGGAAAGAACCGAGCAGGCGAGACGCTATATTGGACAGTACTATCCTGATAATCATGAGGGGTACACCAATAGCCAATACAACATGCACAATGAAATATTGGAAATCACCACCTTGTTTGGCTTGGTAGGCAGCGTGGCATTAGCTTTGTTTTATCTGAGTGCATATTGGGTCATTATCCGCCATCGTCTTGCTGAAGGGACACTATTAACGGTTACTGCATTATTTATCTGTGGCTTAAGTGATTCGGTACTGTGGTACCATCAATCCGTATTGGTTTTGGCATTGGCATTGAGCATTTCATTCATGGGTAATAAAACAACGAACAATCTTCGTTGATTTTATAAACCGCCATGGTGGGTGAGCCAGAGGGTTACGCAGTGGCAATGAGCCTGAAAAACGACTCGCGAAATAAAGTTCGGGAGTGCTGGAGCCCGTCGCAAGTCAGGCCACCCAGCTTACCCTGTTAATATTGAGATTGATGAAAAAAACCTCAAACAGCCATTGATATAAAAATTGCACTTGCGTACTCTTGTGGCTTTGGGTAGTATTCACACCCGCTTGCAGTGTGTCTTATGTCACTCTGCAATTGAAATGACAACGGTACGATTATGTACAAGGGAACAGGTTAATTATGTACGAAGCTCTGTTAGTGATTTTCTTGCTGGTAGCGGTAACACTAATTACATTAGTCATGTTACAGCAAGGTAAAGGTGCTGATATGGGTGCATCTTTTGGTGCTGGCGCGTCTGGAACGCTTTTTGGTTCCTCTGGATCAGGCAACTTTTTAACCCGCCTGACGGGTATTATGGCTGCGTTATTTTTCGTCATTAGTCTGCTGTTGGGTAATCTGAATAGCAATAAATCGAATTCAGGTAGTCAGTGGGATAAACTGAATGCGCCCGCTAAGTCTGAACAGACTCAGCAACCGGCAGAAAGTAATAAACCAAGTAGTGATATTCCTCACTAAGCATATGATTTTTAATGCACCTAGGTTGTCATTGTTAAAGCAGTAAAGATAAAATCAAGTCAATATCGATACTAACGTTGTGCCGTGGTGGTGGAATTGGTAGACACGCTACCTTGAGGTGGTAGTGCCCAATAGGGCTTACGGGTTCAAGTCCCGTCCTCGGTACCAGTAACAAGACTTGCTTTTTATGGTGTAAAGGGTATGATGTACCCAAAGTATTTCGGGCGCGGGGTGGAGCAGCTTGGTAGCTCGTCGGGCTCATAACCCGAAGGTCGTCGGTTCAAATCCGGCCCCCGCAACCATTTTTCAAGAGTCTTTTTCAAATCATACTGCATTTATCAAGTTGGGTATTTTGAAAAAGATTCTGTGGAACTGTTAAGTGCTAATTAGCTATTACAGGATCCAATGATAAAAAGCCCCGATAATTCGGGGCTTTTTATTATCAGTAAATAGTTATACTGGGCATTTTGCCCTTTTTTTATGTCTTGGGGGTGGGCTTGTCCACATTAGAGCAAAAATTGACCGATTTGATCAGCGGTCCGGTTGAAGCATTAGGGTATGAGTTGGTCGGCATTGAGTTTGTAAGAGCGCGCACGTCGACATTACGTATTTATATTGACCATGAAAATGGTATCAATGTTGATGACTGTGCTGATGTCAGCCATCAAGTCAGTGCTGTCATGGATGTCGAAGATCCCATCACCATTGCTTATAACCTAGAAGTATCATCACCGGGCCTGGAAAGGCCACTATTCAATGCAGGGCATTATCAGCGTTTTGTGGGTCATGAAGTGCTGATTGTACTTCGCATCGCGGTACAAAATCGCCGTAAATGGCAGGGGATCATTACCTCCGTAGAGGGAGAGATGATTACTGTAAATGTTGAGGGGAAAGACGAGGTCTTCGCACTGAGTAACATTCAGAAAGCGAATCTGGTTCCCCATTTTTAAGCGTTCTGATTAAGGCGAACCAGGATGAATAAAGAAATTTTAGCTGTTGTTGAAGCCGTTTCTAATGAGAAAGCTTTACCTCGTGAAAAAATTTTTGAAGCGCTGGAAAGTGCATTAGCAACAGCAACAAAAAAGAAATATGAACAAGAAATTGACGTGCGTGTCGAAATTGATCGTCGCAGCGGTGATTTTGAAACCTTCCGCCGTTGGTTGATCGTCGAAGAAGTGACGATGCCGACCCGTGAGATTACCTTGGATGCGGCACGTTTTGAAGATGAAGCGTTGAATCCCGGTGATTACGTCGAAGATCAAATTGAGTCAGTGACCTTTGATCGCATCACGACACAAACAGCTAAACAAGTGATTGTACAGAAAGTACGTGAAGCTGAAAGGGCGATGGTCGTTGAACAGTTCCGAGAGCAGGAAGGTGAAATCATCACTGCTCAAGTGAAAAAGGTGAACCGCGACAATATTTTATTGGATCTTGGTAACAATGCTGAAGCGGTGATTTTACGTGAAGATATGTTACCTCGTGAAAACTTTCGATCCGGTGATCGCGTACGGGGTGTTCTCTATTCCGTTCGACCTGAAGCTCGCGGCGCGCAATTATTTGTTACCCGGTCTAAACCAGAAATGCTCATCGAGTTATTCCGGATAGAAGTCCCGGAAATTGGCGAAGAAGTGATTGAAATTAAAGGTGCTGCACGGGATCCTGGTTCACGAGCTAAGATTGCGGTAAAAACCAATGATAAGCGGATTGATCCCGTTGGTGCCTGTGTTGGTATGCGTGGGGCTAGGGTTCAGGCTGTATCCAGTGAATTGGCTGGTGAGCGCATTGATATTGTTCTGTGGGATGATAATCCAGCGCAATTTGTGATCAATGCCATGGCTCCTGCTGATGTTGCATCTATTGTGGTAGATGAAGATAATCACACGATGGATATTGCGGTTGAATCGGATAATTTGGCTCAAGCCATTGGTCGTAATGGTCAGAATGTGCGTTTGGCATCGCAGCTCAGTGGCTGGGATCTGAATGTTATGACTGTCGACGATCTACAAGCAAAACATCAAGCTGAAGCCCATGCGGCCATTGAAACCTTTGTGACTCATTTGGATATTGACCGTGAGTTTGCAACCATTTTAGTCGAAGAAGGTTTCTCTTCCTTGGAAGAGTTGGCTTATGTACCGGCTGATGAATTGCTGGACATTGATGGCCTTGATGAAGAGAAAGTCGACGCATTGCGTGAACGTGCAAAAAATGCGTTAACTACACTGGCGCTGGCAAAAGAAGAAAATTTAGGTAATCAGCAACCTGCTGAAGATCTTCTGAATTTACAGGGCATGGATGAGTCCTTAGCCTGGCGTCTGGCTGCAAAAGGTGTTTGTACGCTTGAAGACCTAGCAGAGCAAGGGGTTGACGACCTTGCAGATATTGAGCAACTGGATGAAACAACAGCCGGAACGCTGATCATGGCTGCGCGCAATATTTGCTGGTTTGGCGACGACGCATAATAAACAGGAAGGAACTGTATGACCGATGTAACTGTAAAAGCAATGGCAACAGAGATGAAGACGCCTGTCGAGCGGTTAATTAAGCAACTGGCTGAAGCAGGAATAAATAAGTCTGAAAACGACTCTGTTACCGCGCAGGAAAGAAATCTCCTGCTGGCGCATTTGAATCGTAGTCAAAGCAATCCGGATTCGGGTAAATTAACTTTACAACGCAAAACGCGGACTACATTAAATGTAGCGAGCAATGGCGGAAAAAGTAAATCTGTCCAAATAGAAGTTCGTAAAAAGCGGACTTACCTAAAAGCTGATTCAGAGCTGGAGCAGAAGGCTGAAGCTGAAGCCATTGCTCAAAAAGAAGCGGAAGAAGCCGCACAGCGTGAAGCTGAACGACAAGCTGCGCTGGCAGCTGAACAGTTAGCTAAACAAGAAGCCGAATTGAAAGCTAAGCGCGAAGCAGAAAACGCGGCGCAACAGGCTTTAGAACAAGCTAAGCAAAAGGCGTTGCAACAAGCCAAAAGCGATGCTGTGGAACCCAATAAAGTGACCAATCAACAAAAAAACGATACCAACAAAGCCGCACAGACTGACAAATTAAGACGTGAGGCTGAAGCCGCTGAACTTAAACGTAAAGCTGAAGAAGAGGCACAACGTAAGCTCGAAGCAGAAGCGAAGCGTGTCGCGGAAGAGGCGCGTAAACTGGCTGAGGAAAAAGCTGCTGAATGGGCGACGTTGAATGATAAAGAAGAAGATGCTGATTATCATGTCACCACCTCACAACATGCTCGTCAGGCTGAAGACGAAAATGATCGTGAAGTTGAAGGTGGACGTGGTCGAACCCGTACGGCGAAAACCCCGCGCTCTAAAAAAGGCAACAAGCATTCTGAAGCCAAAACCGATCGTGAAGAAGCGCGTGCGGCGGGTCGTGGTATTAAAGGAAAACAACGGAGCAAAAGTACGCTACAGCAAGGTTTCAACAAACCCGCTCAGGCGGTTAACCGCGATGTGATTATCGGTGAAACCATTACCGTCGCTGAGCTTGCCAATAAGATGGCAGTCAAAGGCTCTCAAGTGATTAAAACCATGATGAAAATGGGAGCGATGGCTACCATTAATCAGGTAATAGACCAAGAGACCGCGCAGCTGGTTGCGGAGGAAATGGGACATAAGGTGATCCTGCGTCGTGAAAACGAACTGGAAGAAGCGGTCATGAGTGATCGTGATATGGGCAGCACTGAGCGCTCACATCGTGCGCCTGTGGTAACCATTATGGGTCACGTAGACCATGGTAAAACCTCCTTACTGGACTATATTCGTTCTACCCGTATCGCTTCAGGTGAAGCAGGCGGCATTACCCAACATATCGGTGCCTATCATGTCGAAACTGAAAATGGCATGATCACCTTCCTTGATACCCCAGGACATGCTGCATTTACCTCCATGCGTGCTCGTGGTGCTCAAGCTACCGACATTGTTATTTTGGTTGTTGCCGCTGACGATGGTGTCATGCCACAAACAAAAGAAGCTATTCAGCATGCGAAAGCGGCGAATGTGCCTGTCGTTGTTGCGGTTAACAAAATTGATAAGCCGGAAGCCGATCCAGAACGTGTTAAAAATGAACTGACTCAATTTGGCATCATTCCTGAAGAGTGGGGTGGTGAAAACATGTTCGTCAATGTCTCAGCAAAAGCGGGGACCGGTATCGACGAATTATTAAATGCGATCCTATTGCAAGCGGAAGTCCTTGAATTATCTGCGGTACACAGCGGAATGGCCAGCGGTGTTGTTATCGAATCCTTCCTTGATAAAGGTCGCGGTCCGGTTGCAACTGTATTGGTACGTGAAGGTACGCTTAATCGTGGCGATATTGTGCTGTGTGGCTTTGAATATGGACGTGTTCGTGCCATGCGTGATGAGCTTGGACAAGAAGTGCAGACGGCTGGGCCATCAATACCGGTAGAAATATTGGGTCTTTCAGGCGTTCCTGCAGCGGGTGACGAAGCGACGGTCGTACGTGATGAGAAAAAAGCGCGAGAAGTAGCTTTATACCGTCAAGGGAAATTCCGTGAAGTGAAATTGGCTCGTCAGCAAAAATCTAAGTTAGAAAACATGTTTGCTAATATGAGCGAAGGTGAAGTTTCTGAGCTGAACTTAGTGCTGAAAGCCGATGTGCAGGGATCCGTTGAGGCCATTGCCGATTCATTAACTAAACTTTCGACTGATGAAGTGAAAGTGAAAATTATTGGGTCAGGTGTTGGTGGGATCACTGAAACTGATGCGACCTTGGCTGCAGCGTCTAATGCTATCATTCTTGGCTTTAACGTCCGAGCTGATGCTTCGGCCCGTCGCGTGGTTGAAGCAGAAAGCATTGATCTCCGTTACTACTCTGTGATCTATCATCTGATTGATGAAGTGAAAGCGGCGATGAGCGGGATGCTGGCACCGGAATATAAGCAACAAATTATTGGTCTGTCCGAAGTTCGTGATGTCTTTAAGTCACCTAAATTAGGTGCGATTGCCGGTTGTATGGTCACGGAAGGTGTGGTTAAACGTCACAACCCGATCCGTGTATTACGTGATAACGTTGTGATCTATGAAGGTGAGCTTGAATCACTGCGTCGCTTTAAAGATGACGTTAACGAAGTCCGTAATGGTATGGAATGTGGTATCGGCGTGAAGAACTACAATGATGTACGCGTAGGCGATATGATCGAAGTATTTGAAATAATAGAAGTAAAACGTACAATCGATTAATTGTTTAATTGATGACTAAATTTGGGAGGCCGCTGGCCTCCCGAATTATTTGATAGGACGCTAAAGATGGCAAAAGAATTCGGACGCTCGCAACGTGTTGCGCAGGAATTACAAAAAGAAATTGCTCTAATCATTCAGCGTGAAATAAAAGATCCGAGACTGGGCTTAATGGTAACCGTCTCTGGCGTTGAATTATCACGTGATTTGGCTTATGCCAAAGTATTTGTCACTTTTCTTAATGATAATGATGAGGCAGCGATTAAAGCAGGGGTGAAGGTATTACAGGATGCCTCTGGATTTATCAGAACCTTAATTGGTAAAGCCATGCGCCTTAGGATCGTGCCTGAATTAACTTTTTTCTATGATAACTCATTGGTTGAAGGGATGAGAATGTCTAACCTCGTCTCTCATGTCGTCAGAGAAGATCATCAGAAACGCCACCAAGCTGAAGATGAGCAGGAGGACTGATGAGTCGTCCTCGTCGACGTGGTCGGGATATCCATGGTGTGTTACTGTTGGATAAAGCTTCCGGTGCCTCTTCCAATGATGTACTACAGAAAGTAAAACGGTTATATCAGGCGAATAAAGCGGGACATACAGGTGCGCTCGATCCTTTAGCAACGGGCATGTTGCCGATTTGTTTGGGTGAAGCGACCAAATTTTCACAATATTTATTGGATGCCGATAAACGCTATCGCGTGGTTGCCTGTCTTGGGCAGCGTACTGATACTTCTGATGCGGATGGCAATGTTGTTGAACAACGTGACGTTAATTTCAATCAACAACAATTAGAGGTGGCTCTTGAACATTTTCGGGGTGAAACGCAACAAGTTCCGACCATGTTCTCTGCACTTAAATATCAAGGGCGTCCTTTATATGAATATGCTAGGCAAGGGATCACGGTGCCGAGAGAACCGCGACGGATAGAGGTGTTTGAACTCAAATTGATAGGCTGGCAGGATCAGGCGTTAGAGTTAGAAATACATTGCTCGAAAGGGACCTATATCCGCACAATTATTGATGATCTCGGTGAGATGTTGGGGTGCGGTGCGCATGTTACCTTGCTGCGGCGTTTGCAAGTCGCCAATTACCCACAGCAACAGATGGTCACTCTGCAACAATTACAGGACTGGGTTGTGCAAGCTGAACAGTCTGGCACTGACTGTTTAGATAAACTGGATGCATTACTTTTACCAATGGACAGTCCGGCAGCGGGGTATCCCATTGTGAATATGCCGGACAGTGCTGCTCATTGGTTTTGCCAAGGCCAAGCCGTGTTAGTCGCACAGGCCCCCACATCAGGGTTGGTTCGTGTCACACAGGGCGTTCAACAGAAATTTATTGGTATGGGTATGATTGATCAGCAAGGGCGGGTCGCGCCGAAAAGGGTCGTTGTTGATTTTTCTCAACTAGCATAATTGCACTCTATCTGTCAGCAGAGTACAATAGTTTGGCAACAAATCGATGGGAGCTGAATTAGAGATCGGCAACCAATAATTAATTTAACTGGAGTAAGTTATGTCTCTAAGCGTAGAAAAAAAAGCGGAGATCGTTGCTAAATACGGTCGTGGTACCAACGACAGCGGTTCAACTGAAGTTCAGGTTGCCTTGTTGACTGCACAGATTAATCACCTGCAAGGGCATTTCTCTGAGCACAAAAAAGATCACCACAGCCGTCGTGGTCTATTACGCATGGTTTCTCAGCGTCGTAAGCTGTTAGATTACCTGAAGCGTAAAGAAGTATCGCGTTATACCAGCCTGATCGAAAGTCTGGGTCTGCGTCGCTAATATTAAATATCTGTCGTCGATCTTCGCTTGTTTTTATACAAATTGTCTGATCGGTGTTAAGATTAATTAAGTTTCGCTAAGAGGGGGCCATTGGCCCCTTTTTATGATGTGGAATTATTATAATAAAACAAGGGTTTTATTATAAAGAGAGTATCTTGGGTCGCACGTTTCGCGCGGCTAATGAGAACCCTGCAGGGCATTCAGGTTTGTCATTAGTCGCGAGGATGCAACGAGATCACAGTTAAACCAGCAGAGAGAATCTGCTGACAAAGAAAATAAGGGCTAAAACTTTGCTAAATCCTATCGTGCAAAAATTCCAATATGGTGATCATACTGTCACAATTGAAACAGGTATGATGGCTCGTCAAGCCACGGCTGCGGTCATGGTCAGCATGCATGACACCAGTGTGTTCGTTACGGTTGTGGGACAAAAAAAAGCAAAACCGGGTCAGGACTTTTTTCCTTTGACCGTCAATTATCAAGAGCGCGCTTATGCGGCAGGTCGTATTCCAGGGAGTTTCTTCCGCCGTGAAGGGCGTCCTGGTGAAGGTGAAACGTTAGTCTCTCGTTTAATTGACCGTCCATTACGGCCGTTATTTCCTGAAGGCTTTGTTAATGAAGTTCAGGTAATCGCCACTGTTGTTTCTGTCGATCCTCAAATCAACCCAGATATCGTTGCGATGATCGGTGCATCTGCGGCCTTAAGCTTATCAGGTATCCCTTTTAATGGCCCAATTGGTGCGGCACGTGTTGGTTACATTGACGATACCTATGTTCTCAATCCAACCAGCAATGAGCTGGCACACTCCAAACTGGATTTGGTGGTTGCAGGAACAGAGAATGCCGTCCTCATGGTGGAATCTGAAGCTGAATTACTCAGTGAAGATGTGATGCTAGGGGCGGTGGTATTTGGTCACCAAGCACAACAAGCCGTGATTAAAAATATCAACGAGTTGGTCGCTAAAGCGGGTAAACCACGATGGGAATGGCAACCCGAACCCGTTAATCATGCACTGCTGACTCGTATCAACACGTTGGCAGAACAACGTCTGAGTGCCGCTTATCAAATCACTGAAAAGCAACAGCGCTATGAGCAAGTTGATCTGATTAAAACGGAAGTGACGGCAACATTATTGGCTGAAGACGATAGCCTAGACGAAGGTGAGATCAATGATCTGCTTCATGCTTTAGAAAAAGACGTGGTGCGTAATCGTGTACTGAGTGGTCAACCTCGTATTGATGGTCGTGAAAAAGATATGGTCCGTGCTTTGGATACGCGGACTGGCGTCTTACCTCGTACTCACGGTTCTGCATTGTTCACTCGTGGTGAGACTCAGGCACTGGTTACGGCCACGCTGGGAACCACTCGTGATGCGCAGACGTTGGATGAGTTAATGGGTGAGAAGACAGACAGTTTCTTATTTCACTACAACTTCCCTCCGTACTCTGTGGGTGAAACAGGCATGGTTGGCTCACCTAAACGTCGTGAGATTGGTCATGGTCGTTTAGCTAAGCGTGGAGTATTAGCCGTCATGCCATCACTGACTGATTTCCCCTACACGATCCGTGTGGTATCTGAAATCACCGAATCAAACGGATCTTCGTCAATGGCTTCCGTGTGTGGTGCCTCAATGGCATTGATGGATGCGGGTGTACCGATTAAAGCTGCGGTGGCGGGTATTGCCATGGGGTTAGTAAAAAATGGCGACCGCTATGTTGTCCTGTCAGATATTTTGGGTGATGAAGATCATCTGGGTGACATGGACTTTAAAGTGGCGGGTAGCGTTGATGGTATCACTGCATTACAAATGGATATCAAAATTGAAGGTATCACTAGTGAAATCATGCAACAGGCTTTAAATCAGGCCAAAGGTGCGCGCTTACACATTCTCAATGTGATGAATCAGGCGATTAACACCCCCCGTTCTGAAATATCTAACTTTGCGCCACGCATTTATAGCTTACGGATTAATCCTGAAAAAATTAAAGATGTGATTGGTAAGGGTGGGGCTGTGATCCGTGCTCTGACTGAAGAAACGGGCACCACCATTGAAATTGAAGATGATGGTACCGTAAAAATTGCTGCAACCGATGGTCAAAAAGCCAAAGATGCGATTGCTCGTATTGAACAGATCACCGCGGATATCGAAGTTGGGCGCATCTATGACGGTAAAGTCACACGTTTGGTTGACTTTGGTGCCTTTGTTTCTATCGGCGGCGGTAAAGAAGGTTTGGTCCATATTTCACAAATCGCAGAAAAACGTGTCGAGAAGGTGACGGATTATCTGCAAATGGGCCAAGAAATCGCCGTGAAAGTACTGGAAATTGATCGCCAGGGTCGAGTCCGTCTTAGCATGAAAGAAGCGGTTGAAAAAAAGCAGGATGAACCTGTGCCTGCAGCCGTTCAGCCTGAAACTGATGCCGAATAATCTCTGATCGTCGTCACACACCTTCACCTTGTAAATCTACGGGGTGGAGGTGTATTGTCTTGTCAGTAATATTTTTTTACAAGGTCGCTGAATCAGTCAGTTTGGTTTAAAAACCGCAAGCCGGGAGTGGGAAAATGAAACCTTATATACGTTGGGGTTTTGTTGTAACAGTATTAATGTTAGCTGGATGTACCAAGACGTTGTTGCAACAGCCGACAGTGCTTGCTGTACCCTTACAGCCCACTTTACAGCAGGAAGTCTTGTTGGCTCGAATGGAACAAATACTTTCCAGTAAAAGAGTATCAATTGATGAGAGAGCACAACTATTATATGAGCGCGGAGTATTGTATGATAGTATGGGTTTGCGTGCATTAGCGAGGAACGATTTCACTCTCGCATTGTCGTATAGACCAGATATGCCTGATATTTTTAATTATCTTGGCGTATACTTTACAGAAGCAGCTAATTATGATGCTGCATATGAGGCGTTTGATTCTGTACTTGAGCTTGATCCAACTTTAAATTATGCGTATTTGAATCGAGGCATCGCTTTTTATTACGGTGCGCGATATAAGTTAGCGCAAGATGATTTGCTGGCGTTTTACCATGTTGATCCTAATGATCCTTTTAGTTCTTTGTGGTTGTATTTGGTTGAGCGTCAACTCGATACTAAGCAGGCACTGCAGGCATTACGTACGCGTTACAACCACGCGAAAAAAGATCAATGGGGATGGAAAATTGTTGAGTTTTATCTTGGGGATATGAGTGAACAGTCACTGTATAAAAATCTCCAAGATCAATCACCTGACAACACCTCGCTCGCTGAACATCTCAGTGAAACCAACTTCTATTTAGGTAAATACTACCTGAGTCTGGGGGAGAAGAATAACGCAATTGTGTTATTCAAACTGGCGGTTGCCAACAATGTTCACAACTTTGTTGAAAACCGATATGCATTGTTGGAACTGGCTAAACTTGGCCAAACACAAGACGATTTATCAGAATCTGACCAGCAATAGCTGACAATATTATCGCCTGAATTTCCATTCCAGCCTTGGTGGTGGGGTGTTCGGGTTGTTTGTTGTCAAAAACTTTCTAATTTGAGCCGGTTCACACTTATCAATGAAAAAAACTGAATGTTTTCATGAAGAGTTATGTAGACTGGCCGCCGTAATCCAAGAGGCACTTGCACTACATGACTGATATCCAAATTACTTTTGCCGATTTAGGCCTGAACGAATATATTCTGACTGCGTTAAATGACATGGGATATGTTCAACCCTCACCGATCCAAGCTGAGTGTATTCCCCATCTCCTCGCAGGCCATGATGTCCTAGGTATGGCACAAACAGGTAGCGGTAAAACAGCCGCATTTTCGCTGCCGCTACTGAATAATATTGACCCTGAATTAAAATCACCGCAAATTCTGGTGCTGGCTCCGACTCGTGAGCTGGCTGTGCAGGTTGCGGAAGCCTGCAATGAATTTTCAAAACATATGCGCGGCGTTAACGTTCTGGCACTGTATGGTGGTCAGCGTTACGACGTTCAGCTGCGCGCCTTGCGCCAAGGACCTCAAATTGTTGTCGGGACACCAGGTCGCTTATTGGATCACCTGAAACGTGGCACCTTGAATTTATCAAACCTGCGTGGTTTAGTGTTAGACGAAGCTGATGAAATGTTACGTATGGGCTTCATCGAAGATGTTGAAACCATCATGGCGCAGTTACCTGACGGGTATCAAACGGCACTGTTCTCAGCGACAATGCCAGAGGCCATTCGCCGCATTACTCGTCGTTTCATGAAAGATCCACGTGAAGTCCGTATTCAATCAAGCATCACAAATCGTCCTGATATCAGCCAGACTTACTGGACTGCTTATGGACGTAAAAGCGATGCATTAGTGCGTTTTCTTGAAGCGGAAGATTTTGATGCGGCAATCATTTTCGTACGTACTAAAAACGCAACCTTAGAAGTGGCTGAAACACTGGAAAGAAACGGTTACAACAGTGCGGCATTGAACGGTGATATGAACCAAGCACTGCGTGAACAAACACTGGAACGTCTCAAAGACGGTCGTTTGGACATCCTTATCGCAACGGATGTTGCGGCGCGTGGTCTGGACGTTGAGCGTATCAGCTTAGTGGTTAACTATGATATTCCGTTGGATGCGGAATCTTATGTACACCGTATTGGTCGTACCGGGCGTGCGGGGCGTGCGGGTCGAGCTATCCTCTTTGTTGAAAATCGTGAACGTCGCTTGCTGCGTAATATTGAACGCACCATGAAACTGACCATTCCGGAAGCGGAATTACCCAATGCGGAGTTATTGAGTCAGCGCCGTCAACAGAAATTTGCAGCACGTATTGCACAGCAACTTGAAAGCAGTGATCTGGAACAATACCGTGCCCTGCTGGCGAAACTCTCGCCACAGGATGAGATGGACATGGAAACATTGGCTGCCGCATTACTGAAGATGGCACAAGGCGAACGTTCGCTTATCGTCCCACCTGATGTCAGTCGTCCACCACGTCGTGAATTCCGTGAGCGTGATGAGCGCCGTAGTCAAGGACGGGGTGAGAACAGTGAACGTCCTCGTCGTGAACGTCGTGATGTTGGTGATATGCAATTATACCGCATCGAAGTGGGTCGTGATGATGGTGTTGAAGTACGTCATATCGTTGGCGCTATTGCTAACGAAGGGGATATTAGCAGTCGTTACATTGGTAACATCAAATTATTTGCTGGTCATTCAACGATTGAATTACCTAAAGGCATGCCTGGTGAAGTCCTGCAACACTTTACTAAAACACGTATCCTCAATAAGCCGATGAATATGCAATTACTGGGTGATGCTCAGGCTCGCGAACCTCGTCGTGGTGGGGGGCGTGAAGCGGGTGGTCGTCGTTTTTCTGACCGTGCTGAAGGGGGGGGACGTTCTTTCAGCGGCCCTCGTGGCGGCGCTCGTCGTGATGACAGTGCGTCACGCCGTCGCGGATCCTCATCGTAACCTGTCGTAAGGGTTAAAGCATGACGACAGCGATATGATAGCGGTGACAAATACAACGGTGATACTCAGTATCACCGTTTTTTTTATCCGAAGGGTTGGTGCTATCAACATTATCAGGTGAGCCAATCTGGTGGTAAAGGGAATGGTCGCATTCAAACAGAGTACTAAGTCGCCGAGCCTGTTTATCGGTCTAGTTCAATAGTAGCTATTGATGCCGGAGTCGCAAAACTCGCGATGCGATCCGATGGAAGCCGCTACTTTCCAGTTAATCGCTTAAAATCGTGTCACAAGAAACGGGTGATATTGCAGCGTAAACACATTCGTAAAGTAAAATTCAGCCATAGCTGGCAAAAAAAGAAAAGCAAAATCTGCTTACTCGCCCTCAACTCAAAGTAAGGGCAAACTGTCAGGCGGCGAAAGAGGTAGAACACCGGTCTATTGGTGTGTGTCGATATAACAGACTCAGCGCTATCGATGACTGTTTCAAGATCTTATCCAATAAATTGGGCAACGTTCAGCCTAAGAGCAATGAGGTATCTGTGTGGAATGAAAGGGCGGAGAGGCTGTGGAATTCAATGCACAGTCAAATCATGCGCAGGTTTACAATTAGTGTGCCGCCATAACGCCTGATCTCTACACTAATGGGACACCTGAAAAGTGGCAATGCATCAGCTTATATCATCATGCTGCCTATAACAGGAAGACGTGACAGGGAAACCCTTTTAGTTCGTGTGTTGCTAATGTTGTCGAGAGGCTAGGCATAAAAAATGATCAGACGGATAAGTGAAATATTCGGCAACCCTGTAACTATGCAGAGCGTGTTGCGAGAAGTGAAAGCAGATGATGCCGCACCTCCTTATCAAGGGGATGTGGTAAAGCCTCTGTCTCAGGAGGTAGGCTTTTATTATGTTGACTTTCTCGATTGAACAACTTGCTGAGCGGCGTGCATTGCTAAAGTAAAAGAGTGTAATCGTGCTGCCGGATCGTAGATATGGCCGTTAACGATAAACTCATCGACTTCAAGTTGTTGCTGCCAGCGTGTTAAGCCAGCCGTGACATATTGAACATCGCCTACCAATGACATGGATAACGCATGCTCAATATGCCGTTTTTCATGAGGTAACCATCGCGACTGCATCTGTTCTACCGGGGCAGGTAAACGTCCTCCTTTACCTCGGATCAGATTTAATAGATGCTGCTGGTGTGAAGTAAACAGCCAGTCAGCTTGCTGAGTCGTATCTGCCGCGACAATATTAATCCCCGCAATCACATAGGGTTTAGCCAATCTGGCCGAAGGTTGAAACTGTTGACGATAAATCTGCAAGGCTTCCACTAACAAACTCGGTGCAAAATGTGACGCAAAGGCGAAAGGTAAACCGAGCTTTGCTGCCAATGTTGCACTATATAAACTGGATCCGAGTAACCAAATTGGGATCCTAAGACCTTGACCGGGGACAGGCTTAACAGCGAAATCGTGCTGGGGATCGGCATCAAACCAATCCAGTAGTTGTTTTACATCACTAGGGAAAGTGTCGTGATTCTGGCTCGATTGATGGCGGCGCAGTGCTCGCATCGTTTGTTGATCCGTGCCCGGCGCTCTGCCTAATCCTAAATCGATCCGATCCGGATACAGGGTTTGCAGCGTACCGAATTGTTCAGCTACCAGCAGCGGGGTATGATTGGGTAACATAATTCCGCCAGCCCCCAAGCGTAAATGACGTGTATTAGCGGCAAGGTAACCGATCAGCACGGCAGTGGCTGCACTGGCAATACCACTGATATTATGGTGCTCGGCCAGCCAGTAGCGCGTATAATCTAATGATTCCGCTAATTTTGCTAGTTGTAAAGCATGGCTAAACGCATGGACGATATCAGTATTATCGGCAACGGGTGTGAGGTCAAGGATCGATAAGGTGAAGGGTTTTACCTGTGTCATCAATAACTCCCTTTTGGAGGTGGTAGATACAGACGGAATGATGTCGATTCTGATGTGTGCATGAATGTCTACTGTACCTTAACCTCCGCTTTTTTCTTCAAGCCGTTTGTGCCTCATCGCTTGACGAAGTCAAGCCAGATCCCATATACCGTGATGTCATTTTTCACGTTGAGTGTACTCGACGGGGACAAGGTATCGATTGATGTATTGTCAATCGGCAGGGTGATATCCCCGACATAACTGTGTTAATCTGCTGCTGATTTTAAGATCAGGAGACAGAGCGTCATGCTGATACGCACGGAAATAGCAACCGATCAATTACTGATTGAAGACTTTATTCAACGATGTACGGGCAAAACGTCTGTGCTCGAGACATTGCGCCGTTTACGAGAGGAAGGCGCATTGGCATTGAGCCTGTTAGCCTTGGATGACGCAGGGCAGATCCAAGGTTACATTGCATTTAGTACCGTGTATAACCCTCAACAAGATTGTGGCTGGTTGTGGCTATTCCCTTTGATTATTGCTCCGCAATATAAGACCGGTACCCTTAGCCAGCAATTACGCCAAGAGGGATTAGAGAGCTTGTACGGTTTTGGCTATGCGGCTGTTATGACGATTTCACTTCGAGATCGCCCCAGCGACATTGAGGGGTTTAAGTTAGCCGAAGGGGCGCAGCTTGTGGGGCTTGCCCAAGCTCGTATCACGGTCTACCCTTTACGCCAATTGGACGCGGCACGGGGGCAGCAACAGGTCCAGCTTGCCTTACCGCTTACTCAGATCGATTTAGCCAACCTTTCAGATCAGTAGGCTGCTGTTGTATCAGTTGTAACTTGTCGGTACGTTTAAGTTGTTTGATTTGGTATTCAAAGCGTAACGCTTCTGATTGATTGAGTGGTGAGGAACGATAAACGAGGTGAAATGGCCCTTTTCCTCTCAGTGATTTCGCGCCTTGTCCTCTGTTATGTTGATGTAAACGCCGAGAGACATCCGTGGTAATGCCGGTATAGAGCATACCTTTGACGTTACTGAGTATATAAAGTTGCCAGTGGCAAGGCGATGACATGCTCTTTCCTCTATCCGGATGAGTGCCAGTGTAGCGCAAGGGAGGATCAGCGGCAACAGACGAGACCGTCACTCACATCCGGTTAAACCGATTAGGAGGCAGACCATGGATCCTTTACAGCATTGCCTGAATTACTTAGAAAAATATCATGTACTGACACTGTGCTGTAGCCATCAACAGCAATTATGGGCCGCACACTGTTTTTATGCCCTTGATACGGCGTCAGTTTCCTTTTGGTTGATGACGGATGAAAAGACTCGGCATGCACAACTGATGCTTGCTAATCCACCGGTGACTGGCACTGTCAGCACTCAGCAGCGATCCGTCGCTTTGTTACAGGGCATCCAATTTGCTGGGCGCATCGAACCATTGCAAGGCGATGAACAGGGTTATGCGGCTGCCCTTGAGGCGTATCAACAGCGTTTTCCTGAGGCCAGAACGCATCGAGCAACACTTTGGCAACTGTGGGTGGATGAATTAAAAATGACGGATAATACGGTGGGTTTTGCTAGCAAGTTCCATTGGCAGCGGACGCCATCAGTGGGATAAACGCGCAAGGCTGCCATAGGCGCAGCGCTTGCAGTGATCAGGCTGGGGCTGGTACCCCGCTTTTTCGTTTATCGACGGGCGGCAATCGCTTCAATTTCAATCTTGACGTCTTTAGGTAATCTAGCCACTTCAACACAAGAACGCGCAGGAAAAGGAGCATGATGCTGGTTAAAGAAGGCTTCATAAGTCCTGTTGATTTCATTAAAGTCATTAAGATCTTTGACAAATACTGTCGTTTTTACAATCTCTGCCAAGGTTAAATCCGCCTGTTGCAGGATCGCTTTCACATTTTCAAGTGCTTGACGCGTCTGCTGTTCAATTGTTTCTGCTACTTCACCAGTCACAGGATCAACAGGGATCTGGCCGGAAGTAAACACCAAGCTACCGATATCGATGGCTTGGACATAAGGGCCAATGGCGGCAGGTGCTTGTTTAGTTTCTATGATCCGTGTCATTCTATCCTCTTCTCACCTATTAAACGAAAGATCCCTGATGCTCAGGGTTGGGGCATTCAGACTACTACAAGTGTTATCCATCGGTCACGACTTGGCTTGGAAATTCTTTTTCGCAGTATCGACATTTGAGTAATACCGCGCTTTCCCGTTCTCTGATTGAAAAAAAACTACTTACGGGTTCATAGCGGCTGATACAGTGACTATTTGGACAGGTGAGCACATCCACGATCTGTTTAGGTACAGAAGGGTGAGATTTAGCGACCACGTTGTAATTCTCGATGGCGTTGATGGTTGCCTGTGGGGCATAGAGCGCAAGTTGATTAATCTGTTCAGATGAGAGAAATGTGTTCTCTATTTTTATCAAATCCTTACTACCTTGATGCCGAGAAGGCAAATTCAGACCAATGGTGATCCTCTGTTCCGTTTCAGTTAAACGAAAGAGGGAAAGCAACTTAAATCCGACTCTGGCCGGAATATGGTCGATAACCGTACCACAGCGAATCGCTTCTACCTGTAATTTCGTGTCCTGATTCATCACCTTATCCTATCAGTTTAGCTTGTGGAGTGAGTACTAAAGCCAGTAAAGCCTGACGGGCATAAATCCCATTCCCTGCCTGCTGAAAATACCATGCATGTGGCGTTGCATCGACATTGTTTGCGATCTCATCGACTCTGGGAAGCGGATGAAGTACTTTCATGCTGGCTTTAGCAGGGATAAGATCGCTGGCATCGAGGATAAAACGGGCTTTAACATTCGCATATTCAGAAGGATCAAGCCGTTCTTTTTGCACCCGCGTCATATATAAAATATCCACGTGTGGGATCACGTCGCCGATGGATGTGTGTTGTGACCAACTGATCCCTTTTTCATCAAGGATATCAGTAATGTAACTTGGCATCGCGAGGGCATCAGGCGCAATGAAATAGAATCGATTATGGTTAAATTTTGCGAGGGCTTGGGTCAGAGAATGCACGGTTCTGCCATATTTCAGATCGCCGACCATCGCGATATGTAAATGATCTAATCGCTGTTGAGTCTCGTAAATGGTGAAAAGATCGAGCAGCGTTTGTGTTGGATGCTGATTCGCGCCATCACCTGCATTTAAGATAGGGATGGCACCTGAAAACTCACAGGCCAATCGGGCGGCACCTTCTTGAGGATGGCGCATGACGATAGCATCCACGTAGGTGGCGAGAACCGAAATGGTATCGGCGAGGGTTTCTCCTTTTTTACCCAGCGAGGTATTACTGCCATCCGCAAAGCCAACAATGGAGGCACCAAGCCGATGCATGGCCGTTTCAAAGGAGAGACGAGTTCGGGTAGACGCTTCAAAAAAACAGCTAGCGATGACTTTATGCTTCAATAATTCAGGCTGAGGGTGGGCTTTAAACTCAGCGGCGACGTGCAGGACATGTTCGAGCTGTTGGCGATTCAGATCGTTAATAGAAATAATATGTTTACCATATAGCGGATTATTCATCCGGATGCTCCTCAGACAGGGACGCCGTGGATAAAAAAAAGCCCCTATAAAAGGGGCTTTGGATAAAAACGGCAGTGACAGGAGAGAAAAGATGGCCTTTGCTCAATAAAGACATGATCGACGTTAACCTAATACCGCTGCCTTTCATCTTCCCTCCTGCTAGATTAAGGCAAATTATACCTGTTGTCCGTGACAAGGCAAGTTAGCCTCAGAAAAAATTGGCCTGATCTTGAGATTTAGTCAGCGCAAAGGGTGGCAACCATCACGGCTTTAATGGTGTGCATTCGGTTCTCTGCTTGATCAAAGACCACACTCTGTGCGGATTCAAACACCTGATTAGTGACCTCCATTCCATCATTGAACTGAAATTCGCTGGCCATCTGTTGACCGAGTTCAGTTTCTGTATCGTGGAAAGCGGGAAGGCAATGTAAAAATTTCACTTGGGGGTTTTCTGTCAGATCAAGCATTGCTTGGTTGACTTGATACTCGCGAAGTAAGGCAATACGTTCAGCCCAAATTGCTTTAGGTTCACCCATAGAAACCCAGACATCGGTATAGATAAAATCAGCATGATGGACGCCTTGAGCAATATCCGCTGTGAGGGTAATGCTTCCCCCGCGCTGTTCGGCTAAAGCTCGGCAATGTGCCACCAGTTCGGGCTCAGGCCAACAGGCCTCAGGTGCGACTAAGCTGAGTTGCAGCCCCGTTAATGCAGCGGCTTCCAGCATGGTATTCCCCATATTATTACGCGCATCCCCCAAATAAGCGAGACGCATTTGGTGAAATGCTTTTTCAGGGCACTGCTCGCGCATGGTCAATAAATCGGCCAGTAATTGGGTCGGGTGAAATTCGGTGGTTAGCCCATTCCAGACGGGCACACCGGCATAATATGCCAATGTCTCGACAAGGTGCTGGCCATCGCCGCGATATTGGATACCATGGTACATGCGACCCAAGACCCTTGCACTGTCTTTGATCGATTCTTTATGGCCAAACTGACTGCCTTGAGATCCGATATAGGTCACGCGCGCGCCTTGATCATAGGCGGCGACTTCAAAAGAGCAGCGAGTCCGGGTAGAATCTTTGGCAAAAATCAGCGCGATATTTTTACCTTGTAAGCGAGGTTGTTCACTGCCATGACGCTTATCTTGTTTTAATTTCGCTGCTAAATCCAGCAAGTAGAGCAGCTCTTCGGTAGATAAATCGAGTAACCTGAGTAAATGTCGCTGATAAAGCTGTATCATGCCTAACTCCATAAGCCGCCTTTATTGAATTAAAATTCACTCTATATATATTATTATTCATATTCAACTTAATTTTACTAAAGTAATGGGCAAGTCACCAGACACTGTGGGAAAATAGGGAACTAAAGAGCGACTTGAAAAGGAATAACTGATGGAAATTACCGAGCTACTGGCAGAATATCACCAGGAAACCAGAGAGATTATTGAAGAATTGCTTGAAGATGGCAGTGATCCTGATGCGTTATATACGATTGAGCATCATCTTTCCTCTGAGCGTTTTGAGGATCTGGAAAAAGCGGCGATTGATGCGTTTAAACTGGGGTATGAAGTGAGCGATCCTGAAGAGCTAGAACTGGAAGATGGCAGCACGGTCATGTGTGTCGATATTCTCAGTGAATCTGCGCTGAAACCTGAATTAATTGATGCCCAAGTTAAGCAACTAATCACGATGGTGGCAAAGTATCAAGTTGATTACGATGGTTGGGGAACCTATTTTGAAGATCCAGATGGCGCGGATGATGATGATGATGCGCATGACGAGGATCAGGATGACGACGGTGTCCGTCATTGATTGTCTTCTGACCTGAAAACCACGCCCTTTCTCTGAGGATCTTATAGGGCGTGATCCTTTTTTCAGACGTGATAAATGATGAATTATTCAACCTTACTTGAACCCATATTGACATTTTTGCCTTGCCGCACCCCTGAGGCGTGGATCGAACAGGCGCGCAAGCCAGAAAATTTATCGTTGTTACTGACTGATCACATGGTATGTGAACTGAAAGCAGCACAAACCGCGACTTGGTTGATTCGCAAATATGTGGCAGACAAACCCAGTGGTGAAGCCATCTTGCATTGGCTTGCGCCTTACGAAAACTTCATTTATCGGCAGGCCGCAGCGGATGATTTTATTGCCGCGCATAAGAGCGTAACCAAAACGGTGATCACGGGGCAGCAGACCCCTTGGTCAGATCAGCTCATTAATAAAATGATGTTATTAATTAAAGAAGAGCTGCATCATTTTTTTCAGGTTTGGGCGTTAATGCAGCAGCGCGGTTTCCGTTACCAAAAAATCACAGCCAGTCGCTATGCCAAAGGTTTATTAGCTGAAGTCACCACGCATGAGCCTTGTACCCTCGTGGATAAATTAATTTGTGGTGCCTACATTGAGGCGCGATCTTGCGAACGCTTTGCGGCTTTGGCGCCATGGCTTGAGCCCGATTTAGCACGTTTTTACCTCTCGCTGTTACGCTCTGAAGCGCGTCATTATCAGGATTATCTTGAATTAGCTCGTCTTATTTCACCTGTCGATATCAGTGAGAGAGTGAGGCAGATAGGTTTTGCGGAGGCCCGTTTAATTTGTGAGCCAGATCAGCAATTACGCTTTCACAGTGGTCCACCGGCCTAAATTCAAAAAAATTGAACATCATTAGCAGATAAAGTTACTTTTCATCATCACATCCGTTCAGTAAGATACATTAAATCCAAAAGAATGCACAATAAAACGCACAATATTGAACAGGAATCGATGATGAAAAACATCAAAAAAATTGTCTTAGCACTGACATTAACGGGGGTTTCTGCTGTAAGCCTAGCACAAACTGTGACGGCAACGGCAGGTACTTTAGATGATGCGGAAGCCAAAATTTCCAGTCAGGCGCAACAGGTCGGAAAAACCTACCGGATTGTTGAAGCCAGTACTAAAAATTGTGTGCATATGACGGCAGTATTGGAAAAATAACCCGCAGTAACCATCAAAATAAAGAAGCCAGGCGATGCCTGGCTTCTTTGTTCGACACCTGAAAAGCAATTACAGATCGTTGATCACTTTCTGTTGCTGTTGCAGCTTACTCATCAGCTGTTGCAATTCATTCAGTCGTTCACGTTCCTTTTCGACCACGGCAGCGGGCGCTCTGGCAACGAAGCCTTCATTGCAAAGCTTCTGGTCAATTTTCTCTATTTCAGCACTGATCTTAACATGCTCTTTTTCGAGACGTTCCAGTTCGGCAGTTTTATCGATAAGTCCGGCCATTGGGATCAGTAATTCTGCACCGTCAACCCATTTGGTCACAGAAATTGGGCCTTGATCGTCTGCGGGCAGAATGGTAATGGCCTCCAAACGAGCCAGACGTTGCAGGAAGTTCTGATTCGCATTGACCCGTTTTAACACCTCATCTGTGGCATTGCGCAACAGCAGAGATAACGGTTTGCTCATGGGCAGGTTCATTTCAGCTCGAATATTACGCACTGCAATGATTGCCTGTTTGATCCAGTCGATATCGGCTTGTGCTTCGCTGTCTTCATCTGTAGCCACCCACTGTGGGAACTGTTGCAGCATGATGGTATCATCATGAATATTCAACAGTAACTTGACTCGTTGCCAGATCGTTTCCGTGATAAAAGGAATAATCGGATGAGCTAATCGCAACAAGCCTTCCAAGGTCACAACCAAGGTATGACGGGTGCCACGAAGTTCATTTTCCGTGCCATTATTCATGACGGGTTTGGTTAGCTCCAGATACCAATCACAGAACTGATTCCACGTAAAGTCATACAACAGGCTGGCGGCAATATCAAAGCGGTAGGTATCCAGTGCTTCTCGGTATGCTTTAACCGTCCGGTTAAATTCGCTTTTGATCCAGCGGTCAGCCAGCGAGAAAGTGAGCTCACCACCTTGTAAACCACAATCCTGATCTTCGGTATTCATCAGTACAAAACGGCTGGCGTTCCATAATTTATTACAGAAGTTCCGGTATCCCTCAAGACGCTTCATATCCCAGTTAATATCACGGCCGGTGGAGGCTAAGGCGGCAAGCGTAAATCGCAGGGCATCGGTACCTGAGGCTTCGATGCCGTTCGGGAACTGCTTCTCGGTACGTTTGGCAATTTTTTCAGCTAACTGCGGCTGCATCATATTGCCGGTACGTTTTTCAATCAAGTCGGCGAGGGAGATGCCATCAATCATGTCCAAAGGATCGATAACATTGCCTTTGGATTTTGACATCTTTTGACCTTCTTCATCACGGACGAGTCCGGTCATGTAGACGGTTTTAAATGGCACTTGTGGTTGACCTTGCTCATCCTTAAGGAAGTACATGGTCAGCATAATCATCCGGGCTATCCAGAAGAAAATGATATCGAAGCCACTGACGAGAACGGATGTCGGATGGAAGGTGCGAAGTGCTTCGGTATTCTCTGGCCATCCGAGGGTTGAGAAGGTCCACAATGCGGAAGAGAACCAAGTATCTAAGACATCCTCATCTTGGCGCAGTGTGACATTGTCTGCCAACTGGTGTTGACGACGGACTTCATGTTCAGTGCGGCCGACATAGACTTGACCTTGCTCGTCATACCAAGCTGGAATGCGATGTCCCCACCAGAGCTGGCGTGAAATACACCAGTCCTGAATATCACGCATCCAAGAGAAATACATATTTTCATATTGTTTTGGCACGAACTCAATTTGCCCCTGTTCAACGGCTTGCACGGCGACTTTTGCTAAAGGCTCGGCACGGACATACCACTGATCAGTTAACATGGGTTCAATCACCACACCACCACGATCGCCATAAGGGACTGTCAGATCATGGGGCTTTACCTCATCCAAGGCACCACAAGCGTCTAACTCAGCAACGATGGCTTTACGAGCCGCAAAGCGTTCGAGGCCAACGAATTGTGCAGGGAGAGTGCTATCATAGTCGTGGCTAACTTCCCCTTTGGTATCATACACATCGGCTTTATCAAGGATATGGCCATCAAAACTGAGCACATTGATCATCGGCAATTGGTGACGACGGCCAACGTCATAATCATTAAAATCATGGGCGGGGGTAATCTTGACGCAACCGGTCCCTTTGGTCATATCGGCATGGTCATCACCAATGATAGGAATACGGCGCTGAATAAAAGGCAGCACAACCTCTTTGCCTATCAGATCACGGTAGCGCGGATCCTCAGGATTAACAGCAACAGCCGTATCCCCCAGTAAGGTTTCTGGACGGGTTGTGGCGACAACCAAATAAGGTAAGCCTTCGGCCGTAGTCGCGCCATCTGCGAGGGGATAACGGATATGCCAGAGTGATCCTTTTGACTCACGGTTTTCCACTTCCAGATCAGAAATGGCCGTTTTTAGTGCAGGATCCCAGTTCACTAAGCGCTTACCACGATAAATTAAATTATCCTGATATAGGCGCACAAACACTTCTTTTACCGCTTCAGATAATCCTTCATCCATGGTAAAGCGTTCACGTTGCCAATCGACCGAGTTACCAAGACGTCGCATCTGACGCGTAATTGAACCACCAGACTCCTGTTTCCATTGCCAGATTTTTTCAATAAACTCATCGCGTTGGTAGTCTTTGCGTGTTTTACCCTCTTCGGCAGCAACTTTGCGCTCAACCACCATTTGAGTGGCGATACCGGCGTGATCTGTGCCTGCCTGCCATAAGGTATTTTTACCCTGCATTCTTTGGTAACGGATCAGGGTATCCATAATGGTCTGTTGAAAAGCGTGCCCCATATGCAGACTGCCCGTGACATTAGGCGGGGGCAGCATGATACAGAAAGCCGGTTGCGAGGTATCACCATTGGGCTTAAAGTAACCGCATTCTTCCCAATGCTGGTACAGATGGTGTTCGATTTCTTTCGGGTTGTATGTTTTATCCATGATCATTCGGCCAATGTAGGCGTTGTAGTATGCAATTGAAAACCGGCGCTGCGATAAATTTTATAACGTTCGCGAGCGAGTTGTTTGAGTGACGCTTCCTCAGGCACAAAATCAATCACCTGATGGAAGGCAGTTGTAAAACTGGCAAACTCGGGCAAAAGACTGATTAATAAATCCCTTGCACGAGTACTGCGTTTTTCGGGCCAAGCCAATTCCACGGGCGCACCTGCGCGCGGACCTTCACCCGCCAGATTATGAGGAACAAAGGCAGCCGGAGGAAGCGACCATAATGCTTCATCAAGTCGGATTGCCTGTTCTTTATCAACACAAGCAATCAGCACTCGCAACCCCTGACGCCAGTATTGCGAAGCTAAGTGACAGGTTACGGTCTCTTGTGTGCTTAATCCCTCAGCGGCCGTGATGTGATCTAGCAGATAAAAGGTTGCCTGTTTCATTAAACTGCCTGCGCTTGATACAACACCGGGAGGGGTGTCACCACACTCCCGGCAAAGTTAAAAATTTGCCACTATTCGTCGCTACCCAGTCCAGCACGATTGAGTAGGAACTGTGACAACAGAGGAACTGGACGACCTGTTGCGCCTTTGGCCTTACCTGAACGCCAAGCTGTTCCGGCAATATCGAGGTGTGCCCAATGGTATTTGCGAGCGAACCGGGCTAAATAGCATCCTGCGGTAATGGCTCCACCCGCTCGTCCACCAATATTGGCCATATCAGCAAAATTTGATTCCAGCTGTTCTTGGTATTCATCGCCCATGGGGAGTCGCCATGCGCGGTCACCGGCCAGTTTTGAAGCACTGATCAACTCGTGAGCGAGTGGATTATGATTAGCCAATAAGCCGCTAATATGGTGTCCTAGAGCCACAACACAGGCGCCAGTCAAGGTCGCAATATCAATAACGACTTCCGGGTCAAAACGCTCAACATAGGTCAGGGCATCACAGAGTACCAAACGCCCTTCCGCATCAGTGTTCAGCACTTCAACGGTTTGGCCGGACATGGTTGTCAGCACATCGCCTGGGCGTAATGCACGACCATCCGCCATATTTTCACAGCCGGCAATGACACCAATGACATTGAGGGGTAATTTTAATTCCGCCACCATACTCATCACGCCATAGACTGCGGCGGCACCACACATATCGTATTTCATCTCATCCATCGATTCGGCAGGCTTGATGGAAATTCCGCCTGAATCAAAAGTCAGTCCTTTGCCCACAAGCACGATCGGACGAGCAAGGGGATCCGGATGATTTTTATAATTAATCACTGACATCATGGATTCGTTATGGGAGCCAGCACCGACTGCCAAATACGCATTCATCCCTAACTCTTTCATTTGTTGTTCGCCAATGACTTGAGTTTGGATCGTTTGGCTGTGTGCATCAGCCAGTTGTCGAGCTTTGGAGGCAAGGTAGGCTGGATTACAGAGATTGGGTGGCATGTTGCCTAAATGTTTGGCCGCAGTGACACCATCAGCGATAGCTAAACCATGCTGGATCGCACGTTCACCACAAGTCAATTCGCGACGTGTTGGCACATTTAATACCAGTTTACGTAGAGGACGCCGAGGTTCACTGCGATTGGTTTTTAGCTGATCAAAATTATACAAGGTTTCCTGTGCCGTTTCGACAGCAAGGCGCACCTTCCAGTAGGTATTGCGGCCTTTCACATGAAGCTCGGTTAAGAAGCAGACGGCTTCCATTGAACCGGTATCATTCAATGTATTGATGGTTTTTTGTATAATTTGCTTATATTGTCGCTCGTCCAATTCACGTTCTTTGCCACAACCGATAAGTAATACCCGTTCGGCGAGGACATTAGGCACATGGTGTAATAACAGGGTTTGACCTGCTTTACCTTCCAGTTCACCACGACGCAGTAGGGCGCTGATATAGCCATCGCTGATTTTATCTAAAAGCTCTGCGTTAGGTGACAGGCGGCGAGGTTCAAACACACCGACCACAATACAGGCGCTACGTTGTTTTTCCGGACTACCGCTTTTTACACTGAACTCCATGTATTCTCCTGAATCTTAAAGACAGTAGCGAAAACTACCGCTAAAATGGACGAGTCTTAAAATAATGAAATTGTATTTTAACATGATAAAATGTTACACGGCTTTATAATTAAGGTATTTAGGGTGATTTTTTCAGCCACTCGCGTTAAAATACGTGTATTAGTTTAGTCATAAAGACCGTCGTTAATGAAGTAAAATAACGCATAAGCGTTGAAATTATCGATTTTCCTGCAAAAAGACAAGTTTTCACAGGCGTATTAAGTGTGATAATTATTAGATATTTGGTAAAGGAAACGCTGAAAAGTCAGCTAGCCATTATGTTTATCCTGTTATTGATCTTCTTTTGCCAAAAGCTGGTCAGGATTTTAGGTGCGGCGGCGGACGGTGATATTCCGACAAATCTGGTTCTGACATTATTGGGGCTGGGTTTGCCTGATATGGCTCAGCTCATTTTACCGTTAAGTTTATTTCTGGCGTTGCTAATGACCTTGGGAAAACTTTATACGGACAGCGAAATTACGGTCATGCATGCCTGTGGTCTTGGTAAAATGGTGTTAATCAAAGCTGCCATGATCTTAATGCTTTTGACTGGCGTGGTTGCCACGCTTAATGTGATCTGGGCTGGACCTTGGTCAGCACGACAGCAACAGCAAGTGACGGAGAATGCCCAGGCAAACCCGGGGAGTGCTGCCTTGGCGGCAGGGCAGTTTCGTAGCTCCTCCGACGGTAATTTTGTGCTCTTTATAGATAAAGTCAAAGGCAATAATTTTTCCAATGTCTTTTTGGCACAATTGCGACCGAAGGACAACCGCCGTCCATCGGTGGTGGTGGCTGAAAAAGGCCACATGCAACAATTTAAAGATGGTTCGCAAGTTGTGGTGCTAGATAAAGGCGCTCGTTATGAGGGAACGGCGTTACTGCGTGATTTTAGGATCACCGATTTCACGGATTATCGTGCTTTGATTGGTTATAAACAGATCTTGCTGGATCCCAATGATGCCAGTCAGGCGAAGATGAAAGCGTTATGGCATAGCTCGAACCCTGAATTTCGTGCCGAGCTGCATTGGCGTTTGACTCTAGTTTTCTCAGTGATGGTCATGGCGTTATTGGTGGTACCATTAAGTGTCGTCAATCCGCGCCAAGGGCGGGTATTATCCATGCTACCGGCCGTGTTACTGTACCTTATCTTCTTCTTATTGCAGAGCGCCTTTAAAACCAATGTGGAAGCGGCTAAATTTGATCCTGTGATCAGTATGTGGATGGTGAATGTGGGTTATCTCATCTTAGCGATAGTACTTAATGGCTGGGACAGCTTACCTGCTCGTAAATTTAAAGCATTCTTTCAGCGTAAAGGGGCGGCATAATGTTTGGCGTACTGGATCGCTATATTGGTAAAACCATCCTCAATACCATCATGACGACACTGTTTTTATTGGTGTCATTATCGGGCATCATCAAATTTGTCGAGCAACTGCGCAAAGTGGGGAAAGGCAGTTACAGTGCGTTAGATGCGGGTTTATTCACCGTATTAAATGTGCCCTCTGATCTTGAAGTTTTCTTTCCGATGGCGGCGCTGCTGGGGGCATTACTTGGATTAGGGATGTTGGCGCAGCGCAGTGAGCTGGTGGTCATGCAAGCCTCTGGCTTTTCACGCTTGCAGATTGCGATTGCGGTAATGAAAACGGCATTACCACTGGTGATTATTTCCATGTTCATTGGCGAATACGTGGCGCCAAAAGGCTATGAGATCGCGCATGATTATCGCTCACAGCAAACGGTGGGTGAATCGTTGTTAGCCACGCAGAATGGCCTATGGGCGAAGGATGGCAATAAATTTATCTTTATTCGCCACATTAAAGACAAAGATCATTTGCAGGGGATCAGCATTTATGATTTTGATCCCACCAAGCATCTGAACAGTATTACCTATGCAGAGCAGGGATTGTGGCAATCCGATACACAAAGCTGGTTATTGACGCAAGTTGAGCGCTCCCAGCTGAGTGATCCAAAGCAAATAGAAGGATCACAGCGACTGACAGAGCAATGGAAAACCGCACTGACTCCCGAAAAACTGGGTGTTGTCGCGCTTGATCCCGATGCACTCTCCATCAGGGGGCTGCGTGATTACATCAATTACCTGAAACAAAGTGGCCAGACAACGGAGCGTTATCGACTCAATATGTACAGTAAAATCATACAGCCCTTTTCTGTTGCTGTGATGATGCTGATGGCCTTGTCTTTTATTTTTGGCCCTTTACGCAGTGTATCGATGGGATTTCGAGTCTTAACGGGGATAAGTTTTGGTTTCTTATTTTATGTCCTCGACAAAATATTTGGTCCACTGAGTCTGGTTTATGGGTTTCCACCCATACTGGGTGCCATATTGCCTAGCTTATTATTTTTCACAATCAGTCTCTTTCTTCTGGTTAAACGACGTTAACCCGCGAAGAAAAAGTCAGACCCTGCTAACACGCAGGGTCTTTTTTAGGTCGGCTTTAGCCATCTGAGTGCGGGTAGGCAAAGGGGCACCAGATGGGCAATAAGAAACAAAACCATACCGATTAGCCCTCCAACCACGCAACCATTGATGCGGATGAACTGCAAATCTCTGCCAATATTTACCTCAATTTGCTGCGACAGCTGCTTGTCATCCCAGCCATTAATTGTTTTCTCAATGTGCGTGATCAAAAATTGTGTCACCTCGGGTGCCAATTTAATTAACGTGTGACGGACATGCTGGTTCAGTGTGGCTGACAAAGCCGGATTGCTGTCTAGCATTTTGCCTGCGTCACCGATGAATTTTACCAGTTGACGATGGATCAATGAAGTTGAGCTGCGTGAGTCCTTACTTACCCATAAGCGCATATCATTCCAGAGTTGGTTGAGATAATCACTTAACTGCTTATCGTCAATGAGCCAATGCTTGAATTGAGTCACCTGCTGTGCCATTTTTTCATCATGTTGCAGGCGCTGAATAAAGACGCGCATGGCGCGATTGAAACTGCGGCGTAATTGATGATTGTGATCCTCAGCAACTTGCAACAATAAATTATCAATAATATGGGTGAGCTTATCAGCACTTTTTTCGCCAAGCCAATCAGAGGGCACCAGGGTTTTCAGTAACGGATACTGCTCTTTAAACCATTGATTGACGTGTTGCGCGATAAATTGGCGACTGGTAGGGGTTTTGAGCAATGACACTAGCTGTTGGATTGCCGTATCAAGCAAGGCTTGATGGCGGTTAGCACGTGTCAGAATTTTCAATAACACGACCACCACCTGATGTAAATCCAACTTGTGCAACAGCCGACGCAGCATCACGGCCAGCCAAGGGCCGATATTATCCGGTTGTTTTGCCGAAAAAAAGGATGTTGCTGATCGCTGCAATTGTTGTGCAAATCGCTGGGCATTATCTTGATCCTGTAAGCGAGTAGCCAAGTGTGCGGCAGGATCGAACTGAGTAATCAATGTGTTCAGGGCGCTGGCATTAAAAAACCTATCCTCAACAAAATGCCCCAAGTTGGTGGCGATACGCGATTTATTCTTGGCAATGATCGCCGTATGGCGGCCGATAATCGGAATTGGGATCCGACGAAATAACGCAGAAACAGCAAACCAATCGGCGAGGGCACCGACCAATGCTGCTTCTGAAGTCGCGTTGAACAATTGCCAATACCATTGTGGCGGTAAAAACAGACTGAATACAAATAATAAGGCCATTAACACCAGCAAACCGTTCGCTAAGCGACGGGTTCTGATCATGTCCTTGGCTTTATCCATCATGCTTTCCTTTTTATCAAGCAAAGAGGGTAAGTGTGTACTTACTTATCTTGAGTGTTAATCTGAAGGCGGTGACGAGGGAGCACCCAGTAAGGCGAATACTGGGCAATGACATTTTTGTGAGTGTAGGCACGGTCAGTCAGCACGGGTATGCCGATCGCCGATGACTACTTCTTACCACCGAAAAGGTTTCCGAGTATTCCTCGTAAAATTTGAGTTGTCACTTGCCGTGTCGCTGATTTAGCCATCGTCTGAACCAAACCATCATGTTTACCGCCACGAGGGCCAGTATGGCCGAAGAGCAGTTTTTTCAAGGCATCCACAATAACATGACTGCCCGACTGATTGCTCGCTGGCCTGTCGGTTGATTCGGTAGAGGAAGCCGAAGGCGCTTGAAAGCCCGCTTGTAATTTTTCATAGGCTGACTCGCGATCAATAAGCTTATCATATTTTCCTGCCAAGGGTGATTGGGCTATCAGTGCCTGTTGCTCATTATCACGTAATGCCCCCATTTGTGAACCGGGGGCTATCACCATCGCTCGTTCAGTGACGGTCGGACTGCCTTTGTCATCAAGAAAAGAAATCAGTGCTTCACCGGTCGATAAGGATTGAATAGCCTGTTCCATATCAAAATTAGGATTCGCTCGCATCGTGCTAGCAGCAGCACGCACGGCTTTCTGATCGCGAGGGGTAAAAGCGCGTAACGCATGTTGTACGCGATGACCCAGTTGACCCAGTATACTTTCTGGAATATCTGCTGGATTTTGGGTAACAAAATAGACGCCCACGCCCTTCGAGCGGATAAGCCGCATGACCTGTTCAATTTTTTGTAACAACACGGCAGGTGCTTGATTAAACAATAAGTGTGCTTCATCAAAGAAAAACACCAGTTTGGGCTTATCCCTATCACCCACTTCAGGTAATTTTTCATAAAGTTCTGACAACATCCATAACAGGCTGGTGGCATACAGTCTGGGTAACTGATAGAGCTTATCCGCCGCGAGAATATTAATCATTCCGTTACCGGCGCTGTCAGTTTTGATCCAGTCAAAGATATCAAGTCCAGGCTCAGCAAAAAAGTGTTCGGCACCTTGTTGTTCAAGACTCAATAAAGCGCGTTGGATCGCCCCAATTGAGGCACTATTCACATTTCCATATTCTCGACTTAGGTTTTTGGCATTCTCTCCCGCATACTGAGTGAGAGCACGTAAATCTTTGAAATCCAGTAACAACAGGCCTTGTTTATCTGCCAATTGGAAAATAATATTGAGCACACCTGTCTGCACATCATTAAGATTAAGTAACCGCGCAAGCAGCATGGGGCCTAAATCAGTGACAGTGGCGCGAACTGGATGACCTTTTTGGCCAAAAATATCCCAGAACGTCACAGGATTACTGCGCGGTTGCCAGTCCGTCACCCCCATCGCCTCCAGTCGAGCGACGAGTTTTTCTGATGGCTGACCGGCGATGGCGATCCCGCCTAAATCCCCTTTTACGTCTGCCATAAATACAGGAACACCAATGGCTGAAAATGATTCAGCCATCTTTTGCAGCGTGACAGTTTTTCCTGTGCCTGTTGCTCCAGTAATCAGGCCATGGCGGTTGGCTAAGGCCGGCAGCAGTTCAAGCGAGAGAGTCGAGTTTTTAGCGATACGCAGAGCAGCAGTCATGAGTCTTGTCCTGAAATTCACAGTGAATAAGCTGTAAGTTTAGCTGCTGATGGGGACTGAAAGCTATTAATTCGTTATTTTCTGAAAGAAGTGCGGCCTCTCTCCTGTAATTTGGCAGAGCGGGGGATTAAGAATACGACAAACTCGAGAGAATCAAGCTAAAACGATCCCCTAGTGCATAAGTCGAATGATCTCAGTAATCCCATTAATCACAAACTGTACACCCATACAAACCAGCAAAAAGCCCATGATCCGTGAAATCGCTTCAATTCCGCCGGCGCCGATCACTTTTACGATGGAGGCGGAACTGCGCAGACAGAGCCAAAGCAACAGGGCGACGAGGAAAAAGATAATAATTGGGGCCACAACTAACACCCATGGTGCAAACGTCGAATGAGCGCCGACGGTCGAGGCGGTACTGATAATCACCGCGATGGTGCCTGGACCAGCGGTACCCGGCATAGCGATAGGGACAAAAGCAATATTAATGGGTGCATCATTACTGGCACTGCTGTCTAACTCATCCTGCTTATGTTTGACTTCAGGACTATCATGCAACTTACTGACCGGGAATAGCATACGAAAACCGATAAAGGCCACAATCAATCCGCCGGCAATTCGCAGACCTGGAATAGAAATACCAAACATATTCAGCACTGCGGTTCCGGCAAACCACGTGATCATCATAATTGCAAACACATAGATAGCGGCCTGAAGAGCCTGCTTATTTCGCTGTCGAAAACTCATGTCTTCTGCCAGCCCTAAAAATAAGGCGACGGCGGTTAATGGATTTGACAGCGGCAGTAACAACACTAACCCAAGACCAATGGCTTCAACTAATTCAAGCATAAACGCGCCCCGAAACAATAAAAAGAGTAGGTACTTGAGGAGCATGTTAACCGATAGTCGGCGTTGAGGTATCACCGAATGGGCGGGTGGGGGGAAATAACGCACAGCATGCAAATTGAGGGCACAAAAAGTGTAAGGATTGACCAAAGCGCAGCGGATCGCAGGCGATCTTGACTGGCGACATCACCATAATAAGGCTTAGCGAATAAAAAACTCACCAAGCCTTTGTGCAGTTATAGACCTAAATATTTTTTACCTTGGTCTAAGACAACCTTACAGGCCTTCGTTTTAATTTTTTTACCTAAATCGGTATTGCCGAGACTTTTTAGGTCGACCTTATTATTATCGGCGAGGCTCAGTAAACCTTTCGCGCCTTCGGCATAAGAAGTTTGGCTTGTTGCGCTGTGATCACTGGTCAAGCCGAGCTTACTTTTTAGTTCTGAAGTCAAAGAATCGGCATTATTTTTCACCAGGTTATTATTCAGGCAATATTGCAGCACGCCGGTGGCGTTACTGATATTTTTAGAGGCGAGGGCTTTATCTCCGCCATTTAATAATCCACTGAGCGAACTCAGTGATAACCCGCTTGATTGGGCGCTTTTGACGCTATCGGTGCCTGAGGACGAGTTAAGCAAATCAGATGCGGTACTACTGAGTTTATCCTGCCAGCTGGCAGCGACACTGATGCCACTTGTGATAGTTAGCAGCAGGCTTGCAACTAACAACGAAGATACAGGTTTTAGCATAAGTTTAACTCCTTTATATAAGAGCTGAACACTCTACTCTGTCAAACAGGGGGGATCCAGAAATAAGTCATCATTATCTGATTAAGGCGATGGCCCGATCCTGTCCCTTACCATCCCACACGTTCAATTTTAAATCTTGGATCTTGAACCTTGAATCTTGAACCTTGTTTGGGGTGGCACTGATAAGGATCATGATAGCTGAGAGTGGCAAACAGAGGCGAACCTTTTGAGAGGATAAGACGGTGTATTTGCTGCAGTTCCCTGGCCTGAGGGGGGGGGAGTACAGGAGATAGGCGAGGGTGTTATCTGCGACAACAACATTTCAGCAATCATGGAGAAAGCGTTAAATCACAGTGGTAAAAAGTGGTTAATATCACGTCAATTAGCACGAATTTGATTTTTTTTTCGACACTTAACTCGTATTGTCCATGAATCATCTTGCACCTGCGCGTGTTAAAGGTATAATCAGCCTGTTTCCGCATCCCCTTCAGTGCCGAAGTGGCGAAATCGGTAGACGCAGTTGATTCAAAATCAACCGCCTTCGGGTGTGCCGGTTCGAGTCCGGCCTTCGGCACCAATCACTCTTTCGGCAACGTCCGAGAAAGTCTGAAAAATCCTTTTAAATCATACATTACTATCAATCTATCGTCTGAGGACGTCCGAGAAGTTCCGTTGCAATCCAGACCCTTCTGGGGGCATAATTGGGGGCATATTAACTTCGATGGAAAATGTGCCCCCAAATGAAGCTGAATGCCCGTCAGGTCGACACTGCAAAGCCTAAAGAAAAAAACTATAAAATGGCCGATGGTGGCGGTTTGTACCTTGAGGTCACGGCCAAAGGATCAAAGTACTGGCGTATGAAGTACCGACGTACGTCCAGCCGATAAAAAAGAAGACCGGCTTGCCTTTGGCGTCTGGCCGACAGTGACGCTTGCTGAGGCACGTGCTAAACGTGATGAAGCTAAAAAGATATTAAGGCAGGGGATTGACCCCACAGCTGAGCAGAAAGAAGCCCAGGCTGAGAACGCCGGGGCTTATAATTTTGAAACGATCGTCCGTGAATGGCATGCCAGTAATAAGCGCTGGAGTGATGACCATCGTTCACGGATCCTGCGCTATCTTGAACTGTATATTTTTCCTCATATCGGTTTGGCAGATATTCGTAAACTGAAAACCAGCCAGCTCTTAGCACCTATTAAGGCCGTTGATGCCAGTGGCAGACATGACGTTGCTCAGCGTCTTCAGCAGCGTGTTACGGCGATGATGCGCGATGCCGTGCAGAATGATGACATTGAATCGAATCCAGCTGTTGATATGGCCGGGGCACTTTCTACGGTCAAGGCTCGCCATTACCCTTCAGCCTACCTCCATCATTAATCAAGTAATTTACTGATATAAATAAAAATGAAAGCCGAACAGTGTGAAGGGTTTTCTATAAAATCTTTTTTTGTTGAAAATTTGAATTCAGCATCTTTGGCTGAAATTAATAAATCTCAAATTTTGATTCTAGACGAACCTCAATTCGGCAGTTAAGGTACTGAGAAGGTTATAAAGGAGATGCGTAATGGATACAGTCGAAGAGCTGAGAGGGTCGTATTTTTACAAAGGAATGTTCAATCTCACTGCTGGAGAGCTTTTTTTCTTCATATTTCTGGATGAGGCTCAGAAACAACTTGGTGTGGAAGATGTAACCACTTTAGCACTGATAATTTTAGGCCAACCGACTCAAACCACGCGCGCAAAACCAGCCGGAACGACCAAGGGAACTTCAATCTTGAGTGCAAATCTTCGTGTTTGGTTAAAGATCAGAGTACACCGCTGGCCAACACTCACTACCGAAAGCATCAAAGGATTGAGATTCAGTTACGTTAATAACCTGGGTGCTTTCGCTGGGCGCTGGATACCCATATTGGGTATCGGATTTATCATGAATGACGTGGTTCAAATTGCATGGAAAACGACCCACAGCTATAACCTGATTGCAAAGGAAGGTGACAAGTTATGGTAAAAGACACAATGGAAAGCGCTGTGTTGGAATGGTATGACAATAATTATAATTCTAAGCCTCTTTTTGCAAAAGATAAGCCTGAGCTAACGCTTGAAACCAGTCTATCAACAGGTAAATATCCTTGGGCCAGAGAAACTGGCGACGAAATAATGAATGACTATTTCGAGCGATTTAACGTTGATAGCAGTGAATTTGATTTTTTTTCATACTGGCCTTATGAAAAAGGATTTCTACCTAACTTCTTAAGGCCTAAATCCCAAAAGCTCCCTGACGTTGAACCGAAACCCTTGACGATTCATATGCTCGTTGAATCAGCGAAAGCCGGACGGTGGCTTTTCAGCTAATTCGTGCAAGTTGCTATCTCGTCTAGTAAGGGCCAGCGCGGTTAGGTTCCGTCTTTCGGAGCCTAACTCATCGGTCGGGGAATCTGCTGGTTGGCTACTCTTCAAGCTAAGTGACTATCTACCCTTAGAGAATTGATTAAAAAATAGGGGGCACAAAAGGGGGCATTTTTAGTTCTTTGTTTTTTATTTTAATATAAAACATAGGGTTGCAGCACTGTTTCAGTCCGGCCTTCGCACCATTTAAAGATACGAGAACTTCCGTAACAGTCCGCAAGTTACGAAAATTAAAGCCGGAAGGCTTTTTTTTTGCTCTAAATTTATCCGGTTACAGCCGTTAATAACCCGCCTCCTTGTTAGCGTCATCAGGCGCTCCCCACTAACATAAGACATGTCCTGCCTGATAAAGCGGAAGGTAGACAGATCCGCCTCTTTGAGGGGAGCGCCTCCCTTGCGACAAGCTTCCCCACGCACTGGCTGTTGCTTGGTTTATTGTCCATTGCTTGATTCGCACCGTTATAAACTGAGTTGTCATGGCCGCAGTATAGAGACGGTGCCTGCATTGATAAGAAAAGTAACCCCAAATAATCGCCTGTTTTCCAGTGACTTTTGCCAGTCTATTTTCGGTTATTGATGCTTTACTGACCAAAATCGGTCCTCAATGATCCTGACGCGGCAGTTTTTGCCTAGGTTATGGGGATGACGCTCCGAGTGGGTTTGCCCATGACCCGATGTAAAGTCACATGCCTTCTTTATCTAATACAATACATTGTTGGGTGGATTTTTTGATTCCGGCTCTCGCCTGTTTTTCTATATTGTCAGACATCATATCGAAAACGAGACTACTGCGAAATGTTTGCACCGTTTTTTCCGGGCAGACCAATACTAAGTTACCATAGGAGAAAAAGATCACACCGGAGATTAAGTTAAACCTCTTATCTTCTGATACTTGGTAATGCCATCCCTTGCTTTTGAGTATTTCATAAGGGATTTCATCTGTTTTCAGGGCGAAGGTCATGGGCTCTATCATTGTCATTCCGGTCATTTTAAAGGCAAAGTTAACAATCAATAAGGGAATAACGGGAATAAAAGCTGAGGCGATAATTAATAATAAAAAGAGACAGCCGAAAGTTTTTATCAAGGGTTTCAATAGTCCTTTAGAAAAATCTTGGCTGACAAAGAAGGCACAAGGAAAAAGATTGAGTATAATGATCATTGTCCCAAAGCCCAAAAATAGCGCAATCTGCTGATAATCGTTCATCGTACTATCATGGTGTAAAAATTTAATTAACAGTGTCATAGGCAAGACAATGAACCAGCAAAGGATCCCTAATATAAAAGGTTTCATGGCATAACCTACCAACAGCACTTTTATTTTTTTCCATACCTTTAATGACGAGAGGTGAGAAGATATCTGTTTTCTCATAGAAATTAAGGCTATTAAAACACTGCTTGCGCTGGTCAATATCATGAGTATCAGGTAGATGAGGTTTCTTCCTTTAATACTAAATAATGCCATCAATGAGATAAAAATTAAGAAAACCAAGGCATTTAAAGCATAAAGTTTGACAAGAGAAGTGCGATTTTTTTTCGATTTTACATTATTTTTATTACTATAAATAACAAGGCATCCCAATAAACAAGGTATAAATAAAACCGTACAAAACAGGATCACACTCGCTAAAAAAATTAATCCTGAAAAGGAAAAAAGTTGGTGAAAAGTGACAGCTTTAAGGAAGAGATCCAGTCGACCAATCCACATCAAATAAAACCAGATGAATAGGCTAGTTATCGCCATCAGTAACAAACTCAATCCTGCTACAAATCGCAGTAAACTATCATAGGCTTGGGTATCTAAACGTATCATTCACTCGCCTCGAATATCTAAAAATGCATCATCTAAAAGAGAACAAGCAAAACAAGAGGATCACTATTTTATGGCGGATCCGGGGTCGTCATTCTTTTAGAAAAATAAAAATCAATTTATCTGCAATCATTTTCTCAAACATCAGAGTGGGGTGCTATGCGTTATCACTGAAAAATGCTGACATGACATATTTCTGTGGTTTATCGGATGATCGGGCTTTCATCACAGGTTGAACCCCAATAACAATGAAAAAACCGACTAAATAGGGCGTCATTGGCGGATTTATTATAAAAGTCCGATCGGGTTAATCGAATAATCAATCATAGGTTGACCCTTTACCAAGAGAGAACGGGGATCGATCAGTGGGTCAGTAAAGGCTAATAATTCTTATTTTTTCTATTAAATAAGGACTTTTCTGGCTTTCAGGCACTGGCTTAAATTGCTATCAATCGACAGGATATTTTAATAAGCAAGGGGGGAGTTTCATCCCTCTGAGTTGTATTCTACTCATTTTTTCCTCGGTCTTATTAGTGATAGCGAAGGAAAAGCACGTAATCGAGTAGGCAAAAACAGCAGGGCTGACCACTGCCGTCTTTTGCGAGAGTAAAAGGCGGCAGTAACGGCGATTAAACCTTGACGCCATGCAGGGAGGCCAATGCGGCCAAGCCACCCGCAAAGCCTTGACCTACCGCTTTAAATTTCCACTCGCCGTGATGACGATACAACTCACCAAATACCATGGCGGTTTCTGTGCTGGCATCTTCAGTGAGATCATAACGGGCAATTTCCGTATTGGTGTCTTCATTGACGATACGAATATAGGCGTTTGACACCATACCGAAATTTTGTTTACGTGCTTCGGCATCATAGATAGTGACTGCGAAAACGGCTTTTTGTATATCGCTGGCAACGTGATCCAAGGCAATTTTCACCTGTTCATCATCGCCATCCCCCTCACCCGTTCGGTTATCCCCTTGATGGATCACTGAACCATCAGGACTTTGTACATGATTGAAGAAAACGAAATGCTGATCACTCAACACGTTGCCATCAGCACCAACTAAGAATACGGAGGCATCCAGGTCAAATGACTGACCATCAGTGACGCGCGCATCCCATCCAAGACCGGCGATAACCTTTGTCATCGTTGGCGCTTCTTTCGACAGATTGACGTTACCGCCTTTTGTTAGATTAACAGCCATATTTAAATCCTTTTAATTGTCAGCGATGACCCGATATGAAAAATCGGGTCTTGGATTAGCAGGTCATTGTATCAATGTGTCTGTACAATTAAGCTGCATTGATACCGTATTGAGCGCAGACCGAAGCGAGGCCGCCGGCATACCCTTGACCGACTGCGCGGAATTTCCACTCACCAGCATGGCGGTAAAGTTCACCAAATAGCATGGCCGTTTCAGTACTGGCATCTTCTGATAAATCGTAACGTGCGGCTTCAATCTGACTGTCATTATTGACCAGACGGATAAAGGCGTTTGCCACTTGACCAAAAGATTGGTGGCGTGCCTGTGCATCATGGATAGTGACCACAAATACAATTTTAGTAATTTCTTGAGGCACACGGTTTAGATCGATGATTAACGCCTCATCGTCGCCGTCTCCTTCCCCAGTGCGGTTATCACCGGTATGTGTGACTGCACCGTCAGCCGATTTCAAATTGTTGTAAAAGATAAAATCGTTATCGTTGCGAACTTTACCTGCATCCGTCAATAAAAAAGCGGAGGCATCTAAATCAAACTCCTGACCATCGGTGGCGCGAGTATCCCAGCCAAGACCGATTTTGACGTTTTTTAGTGACGGATCCACTTTAGCAAGGGAGACATTACCGCCTTTAGAGAGAGTCACTGCCATGTTGTTTTCCTCAAATCGTTATGATGAGACATACACTGTATGCCCTGTTAAACGACACGGAATCACCGCGTCCTTATTTTGTCTGCTCTTCTTTAGCGGGGAAAAGCAGGCTTGCTATAATTCCGATAGCCAATACTCCCATTACAACGTAAAGACTCAGGGTTGCACTGATCGCGTAGCCATGATGAAAAAAGTGTTCGGTTGCATTCAGACCCAATTTAACCGCAATAAAAAACAGTAAAACAATGACGGCTTTTTCAAGATGCACCAAATACTGTTTTAATCCCTCAAGCACGAAATACAGTGTGCGTAGGCCGAGAATGGCGAACATCATGGCACTGTAAACAATCAGAGGTTCACGGCTAACGGCGATCACCGCAGGTACCGAGTCAAAGGCAAACATCACGTCTGATAACTCAACGACGGCTAAACAGAGCAACATCGGTGTTGCATAGCGAGCGGCTTTGGATAGGCGACCAACTTGCACATCGGCATTTTCAGGTTTTGTCAGTTCGCTATCTACCTGTTGTTGACTGATAATAAATGCATTGCCTTTTAGTTTTGGCCAGATCGGATAAATGCGCTTGACCAAGCGATAGGCAAGGTGCTGAGAATAATCTTCAATCTCTTCTTTGTCGTCGCCACTTTTTAACATCATGATCGCAGTCCAACCGACGATCACGGCGAAAACGACTTCCACCCAAGGGCCTAAAGCCAGAAGGCTAGTACCAATGGCGACAAAAATGCCTCGGAAAACGATAGCGCCGATCACACCCCAATACAGGACCCGATGGCGGAAGTGATTCGGAATGGCAAACCAAGAGAAAATGGCCATCATTACAAACAAATTATCAACAGAAAGTACCTTTTCTAAGGCATATCCTGTGATAAACAGACTGGCGACTTCGGCGCCATGATGGATAAATAGGAAGCCTGAAAATGCAAATGCCATCACGATCCAAAAGAGTGACCACGCTGCGGCGCTTTTCAGTGAAATCGGTTTATCATCCCGATGCATCATTAAATCGATTAAAATAGCCCCAACGGAAAGCAGCAGAAATACTGCGACAGTCTCAATGGGAAAGCCAATGTGGGTGGATTGCATAGTGATTGCTCCAGGAGTTGAAAATCAGTAACTTAAAGTCCAAGTACGGAATCATGATGCCGAGGGCATCAATCAGACTGCGCAGCTTGGTCTTTTCAGTTTCATCAAAATGGCCCTCGCTCTTTGCTACAGCTATACCACCACGGCATAGCTAACCGCGCTTGCTCAGGCTTGTTTTTTAAAGGCAAGGGTATGTTTCATTGCCAATCTCAATATCAAGGTTAAAAGATGCCATCAATTTATTGAAAAAGCTGATCAGTGTTATCAACCCGCCTTGGTTCAGGGAATTCATGCAGGATGCAAAGCATTTTCATCTGCACTGTGGCGGTTACTCGATATAGCAAGACGAATGCTAAGGGTAACGGTGCCTCCCAAAAGTCAGCGGTTTAGTGATTGCGACCCACCTCATTGGTCAATTTATCTAGTCTGGCAGGCGAGAACCGTTTTAGTTAATTAAAAAACAGATCGCTTTGCTTTGGGATCTATTTTGAACCCGCTTTCCAACGGAAACCCCACCCGAAAGCCTGATCCAATGCCTGATGGCCACTGAAATACTGGTTAATACGTTCCACACGGATCCCCCCCTTATCATTGACCAATCGTGCAATGGCGCACATATTTTTTTTGTTGTTGCCCTCAGACAGAACCGTTTCAACAGGCGGTTGCTCTGGTACATGGAGGGTAACAACGGCATCGGTATTTTCCCAACTTGGTACACCGTCATAAATAAAAGCAAAGATCAGTACTTCGCTGATCTTGTTCCATGCAGTACCATTAATATGGATCCATTCGCCACGACTGATTGCGCCTGTCCGATCGTCACCTTGCAGTTCAACATAGGGGGCATTGCTAAAGTGGCCGAATTTCCCCCCGAGTGCTTGAACGATCGTTTGATCGCCGTTGTGTAATTTCACAAAGGCGGCAAGATCCAAATCGATCCCTTTATTGTGCTTGAAAATGCCTTTAAATAAGCCGCCTTTACTTGGATTACCGTGCTGATTCCAGTTGAGATTGACGCGGATCTGACCATAATCGTCTTGCTTTTTCAGACTAATCGACGGTGTCTCTTTGGTCAGGCTCACCTTGCGAAGATTGACTGAAGCGGTCGGTATTGGTGCCGAGGTCAATTGAGGCAGCGGCGGCGCACTTGAATTTGGGTGATCTGCAATCTCGATGCCGAAGTGTTCCGCCAACGGCTTAAGACCGCCGTGAAAATCTTGAGAGACGAAGCGGAATTTCCACTCATGCTGACGGCGATATAACTCACCAAGGATCAGCGCAGCTTCACGGCGGTCAGTTAATTCGATGTCACCCCGCAATAGAACCTTGCCCTGTGCTTCGATTTGGATACTGAGGTAGTCGAGTTGAGCAACGGTCTTTCCTGTGTCACAGGTCGCAGTAAAGGCGATTTTTTGCACATCCTGCTGAAGTCGCGGTAGATTAACGGTAAACAGTGCTTCGTGGCTCGATAATGCGCTAAGACTGAGGGTATGGTCATCATTATCACGTTGACCGTAGAAAATCATATCCAGATCACCCCGCACTTTACCCGTGTCATAGAGTCGGAAAGCGCTGATATCAACGGGTTTAGCTGAAGCAATACGAACCACCAGTGAGTCGTAAGGAACAGGCGCGTTGCCTCCTGGCATCATATTCATCAATGAGTTTCCCTTTGGATCGTGCCGTGTGGATCCTGAGTGGAGAGGTCTGGCGACCACTTGCACAGTATTAATCGAAGAAATTGCCGAGTAAAACACACGATGAGACGATGCTTACGTTTTACCTGGCATAACCACGTGAGCGTGTATGTCTTGTTTACGCTGTTTGTTTGCAGGGCGCGGGTATCAGGGGCAAGGTGTTTGCTCTTGTCAAGACACAGGTCAACTAATCCCTTTTTATTGACGTGTTGCCCGCTGAAGCACAAATGAAGGCGGGCCATGCGGTGGTGGGGGGTAACCCAAGAAATCGTCTGATTATTACTCAAAGATACCATCATATCCCCTTGCTGATTGGTGTTTTGACTGGGGTAAAATCGTCGATTTTTTTAAAGCAAGGGAATCATAACATGATATTGTTAGCAAGCAAGGCAACAATCATGATTCACGAGATTTATTTTTTATCTCATTGTTTTATATGTAAATAAATCACAAATTATTTTTATTTAGGTGATGTCGGAGGTAAAATATTACTGAGCTTTTTGTTTCATTGAGGCACGATAATGGGCTTGATTAATAGTGAAGTTGAGTGACTTTCACTGTATCTCAACATCCTCTAGAGTCTTAGCAAAAAACGTGCTGGGGAATGGATTGCTTTTCAGTTCACGGCGTTGGGTGATGTGGGTCTCTCACTGCCATCGTGGCAAATAAATGGAGTCAATCACTGGGATGACAACGGCGTGAGTTTAGACTGAGTGTCAGAGGGGGATAAGCTTCAATTGGCAGAGAATAGCTCCAGTAATGCGCATCATCAGTTAGAAAATCCTCTTTTTTTCCATCGTTAAGCGGAGGGCCGATCCGTTTATAAGGTGCAGTCAATGGCGGGACTGGCTATACTACTCAAAAAGCAGGTATGACCGGCGTACCGTCTTGCTTAGTGTGGGTTGCAATGATTTTATGAGACTGATGTCCTCTCCAAACAGTCTGGTACGTTATTGCAGAACGATTGACCGACTGATAAAACGGTGCCTGTTACGGTTTACCTCTTGTGGCAGCGAGTTGGTTGCACTGAACTGCGGTAAAACCGATAACATGTTTTTACTCGGATGGCAGTGGCTTCAAGATTTGTTGTCCTGTCTGCGAGCTAACACGATGACGACGGTTTATCCTACTCTCTGCAACCGTACGTTCAGACGTTGATGTTTTGGTAACGGCTGTGCATAAGATGGCTCTACCAATGATAAAAGCGTCTTGGCTGTTTTTTACAATCTCAGGAGGCCGATCCGTCCTTGCGACAGGGTGTAATGGCATTGCTTGCGGCAAAGAGTGCGGTATCGCTTTGCTGTTTGATTATGTACTTTTAGCTTCACACCAGTGAGGCAGAGAATTGACTGCAATAAGGTGTACTATGACGATGAGTCCGAAACAGTACCGACAGTACAAATTGATCATGTTACTGAGTACAGGTAAACCCGTGCATAGGGATACGCTTTTTCAGGAGATGGCATGTTCCGAACCGACATTTATGCGTGATCTTAGGGAAGTAAGAGAAGAATTTCAGGCTGATATTAAATTCCACAAAGCGAGCAATCACTACCAGTTGATTTCAAAAGGGACATTGACAAGCAAACTGGTCAGATATATACGAGATGTGCTTGCTGCCCGTGAGCAAAGTAACCAAACGTTGAAAACTTCAGCAGGCGTGATTTTGGATAAATATGGTAAGAAACCCATCTCGCTTTCACTGTGTCTTGCTGTCATTCGTAAAATTGACAGCCATGCGATAGCCACAGGATTGAATCGAAGCCAAGTCGTAGAATGGTTAGCGGATCAAATGTTGCCAATGAATAACAAGAGATAGGCAAGGGATCTGCTCTTTACCCTCACTGTATGGTATTGAATCGAAATAGAGAGGTGTTTGCAAACAATTGAGCCTTTTTTTATTATGGTGACAGGCAAGTTACCTGGTGCAGCTGATCCTCTTCTCTGCCTTTTACTTGTTTAGGCAGACTGTTTCGTACAATAACACGTATCTGGGGTTCAGCTGCGTTATCCACCATATCGACGATATTCAATTGTTTATCAATAATATTTTCGGCGGTCAAATAAACCTTGACGATGACAATTTCTCAGCGGTTGTATCATGAGACTGATGGCAGTTTAATGATGTGTTCAGAGAAAAAAGCGATCAATAAAAAAAGGTGAATCAATCCATTACATGTTCTTATCAAGATACTGCGGCCTAGTTCAGCGATCTATTTAAATTGGAGTTAACACGATCTGATTGTTATATTAATTCGTAATAATGAATGAGACGCGATCTTCCAGACCAAACTTCATGTCATGTTAAAACGAGAGAAGGCCGACCTGTCATGCATGCAATCGGGCAAAATAGGTAAAACGATAACATCGATCAATGATCGAAGATCGATTATTTGGAATAGCAGCGTTATTTTCTGTAAATTATAACTGCGAACAATGAATCAATAAGCGGTAAGCCGTGCAGCCATCTTAATCATCCAATCGCCCTTGCTCAATCCCCACTGACCACGCTCTTATGGTTCTAATGCAGCAATCTATCAATATATTAATGTACCCAAAAGGGGAGCAGTGGTGAGAGATAGGCGCTAAATGGGGGAACGTGCTATTCGTTCTGCCTTATTTATTCACTCGTGATTATCCATTATTTAGCCAATATGTTAAATGATCCACGCTGAGGGCTTTCCTATTATTATTGATACTATTCTGGAATAATCTTATTTACTCTGCCACGTGGTTACTGGGTTCTTTATCTGGACAGTCGGGCAAGAAAACCGGGAATGATCGTAATACAGTCAGTTGTAACTTGTTATTGTCACTGGATCGAGTAGTTATGATAAAAGGTATCACGGTGAATAAGAAATAAATAAGAGGATCATTCCATCAATATAAATAAATCGCGTCCGATTATTGCCAGAAAATAAATGAAAAAAAATCTAGATGATTCTGAAATAATAATTAAATCCCTTTTTTTTATTGCCAAGATAAATAATAGTCAGCAGAATACGCCGAAATCGACATAATTTGAAACGATTAGCTTACACTTGCTTTGATTAACTTACACTTGCTTATTTCAGGTTCGGTGATGGCTGCGTTTATTCGTGTAGTACGACATACCTCTTATTTTATTCTCTGCGTTTGTGCCATCGGCAAGTCAACGGCTGAAACCATTAAGCCTGAACCGTTATTACGGCAAGGTGATCAACAACTGATCCGTCAGCAGCAGCGCCAAGATGCATTGCAACAACAACTCACGCCAGAGCCCCCCGATGTGCGGCTCGCGTCCCCGACCCCCGACGGCAGTCGCCTGCAGTTTGCTAAAGAACACCCCTGTTTTTTAATCAAACAGGTGATTTTGGACGGGCAACAGACACTGCCGACGTGGTTATCCTTGCCACGTCTCACCCGTCAAGCCCAAGGGCAGTGCATTGGGGTGAAAGGGGTCAACCAACTGATGAGTGCATTACAAAATCGCATCATCGGCCATGGTTTTATCACCACCCGAGTCTTGGCACCGCGTCAAAGTTTGAAGCAGGGGATCTTACGATTAACGATCCTGCCTGGGATGATCCAAGCTGTCCGGTTGACGCCCGGCAGTGATGATCGTCTGATGCTCTTCAGTGCCTTTCCCGCCCATGCTGGGCAGCGTTTAGATCTGCGCGACATTGAGCAGGGATTAGAAAACCTGCAACGCCTGCCGACGGTTCAAGCGGAAATGAACATCCAGCCGGGCGACAAGCCTGGGCAAAGCATTATCGCCATCACCCGCAAACAGTCGCGTCTTTGGCGGTTGGAGGCCAGCTTGGACGATTCAGGCAGCCGAGCCACCGGTCGCTATCAGGGCGGACTAACGCTCTCCCTAGATAACCCGCTCTCTCTCAGTGATCTTGCCTATCTCTCCGTGAGTCACGACTTACAAAAAGGTCGGGAAAAAGGCACCCGCAACGTCACGGGTTACTACTCGCTGCCCTTGGGTTACTGGTTACTCTCCGTCACGGGCAGTGATTACCATTATCACCAGACAGTGTCAGGCTTAAATGGTGATTACCGTTACAGTGGTAACAGTAAAATGGCCGATCTGCAAGTGAGCCGCGTGTTGCACCGTAATGCCACCCAGAAAACCAGCTTCAGTTACGATCTGCTGGTGCGGGAATCGGGCAATGCCATTAACCGAACAAACATTGACGTGCAACACCGGCAAACTAGCGCATGGCGATTAGGTTTACAGCATCGCCATTATATCGGTACAGCCACGCTCGATCTTTCAGGAAGCTATCAACATGGCACGCGCTGGTTTGGCGCGCAGCCCGCACCGGAAGAAGTCATGGGCGATGGCACCGCGATTGCACGTATAGCACAGTTATCCGCCCAGCTAACCCAACCCTTCACGCTAATGGCACAGTCATGGAGTTACAGCCTACAGTATCAACGCCAGATCACTGATGATGCGCTGACACCCCAGGATCAATTCGCTATCGGTAGCCGCTGGAGTGTCCGAGGCTTTGATGGTGAACGTTCGTTAAATGCCAGTCGAGGCTGGTATCTGCGTAACGAACTCAGTTGGATAACGCCACTTCCAAACCAAGCCTTGTACCTTGGTATTGACTATGGGGAAGTCGGCGGCAAGGGCAAAGACCAGCTGGTAGGCACTCATCTTGCCGGCGCAGTTATTGGCTTACGCGGGCAATGGTTACACACCAATTACGATCTCTTTGCAGGCACACCGCTATCACGACCAGAGGGATTCAAAACCAGCAAAGAGAATCTAGGTTTTACCCTCAGCTGGAGCTATTAACTAAAAAACAATACCGCTTCAGGCAGTGAGAAATAATAGAGTAAAACGCAAGCAAGCTTAGCACTCACCGGCATAGCGTATCGAGAACAAGCAAGGACAGGGTATGAATAACAAATTATATCGGCTGATCTTTAATCGCATTAAAGGCGTACTGGTCGTAGTGTCAGAAATCGCGGGTGCGGGTCGTGCAAGAGGTGCTTCAAGGGCTGTGCGTGCGCAACGAAGCGTCAAAGGACAATCCGTTATTGCCACTATAAGGCCGCTAACGCTGGCGATCGGATTGGCTTGTGGAATGATCCAGCCTGTCCAGGCGGGCATCGTTGCCGATCCTAACGCAGCGGGTAATCAGCAGCCGGTCATCAGCAAGACGGCCAGTGGCTTGCCGCAAATCAATATTCAAAGCCCCAATACCGATGGGGTCTCGCGTAACCAATACAGTCAGTTCAATGTCGATAAGCAAGGGGCGATCCTCAATAACAGCGCCCGAAACACCCAGAGTCAACTGGCGGGCATGGTCGCCGCCAATCCCTTGTTAGCGCGTGGCGAAGCCAAGGTGATCCTCAATGAAGTCAATAGTGCGACTCCTGCGCAGCTGAATGGATTTATCGAGGTGGCGGGTCGTCGTGCCGAGGTGGTCATTGCCAGTCCGGCAGGAATAAGTTGCAGCAGTTGTGGCTTTATCAATGCCAGTAGCACCACCCTCGCGGCCGGTAAAGCCCGTGTCGAACAAGGCCGACTTAGCGGATTTGACGTTGACCGCGGGACTATCACCATTGATGGGGCAGGTTATAATGATAACCAAAGTCAATACACCCGATTAATCGGTCGAGCAGTAAAAATTAACGCACGGTTACAGGCGCAAGACCTGAAAATTACTACAGGCGCGAACCTCACCGATGCTGAGGGCAATGTCCAACAAACCAAAAAAACCAGCAAGCAAGATGTGCAATTTGCCCTTGATGTTGCGGCGGTGGGCGGCATGTACGCCAATAAAATTCGCATGACTGGGACTGAACAAGGGGTGGGAGTACGCAATGCCGGAGAAATTGGGGCGTCGGTAGGTGACGTTCAACTGAGTGCCTCTGGTGATCTCGATAACACAGGGGTCATCAGTGCGAATACCAACAGCAATCTACAAATCCAGGGTACGCTTCGTAACCAAGGGACACTCCAAGGCGGAGCCACGAGTCAAATTCGTGCCGGTCAACAGATAGATAACAGCGGTTCCATAAACGTGGCAGGCAACAGTCAAATTAACAGTGGCCTTCAGCTCAATAACAGTGGCTCATTAACAAGCGTTGGTGATCTTACAATCACTGCGAGCCAGTCAGTCACTAACCACCATCAGATCGTGGCGGGCAGAAATCTTAATATCACCAGCCACAGCCTGAGCAATACGCAAGACGCTGTGCTGGCAGCGGGAGTGGACAGTCAAGGACAGCTGACCCAAAACGGCAACTTACAGCTTAAAGCCACTGAGCAAATGCAACTGCAAGGGCGGCAACTGGCTCACGATAATCTCACCTTGCAAGCCCATGATCTCAACTTACAGGGGAGCCGTCATTCGGCTAACCATATCGATATCAAGGCCACGGGCGATATCGATACCAGCAATGCCCAACTACTCAGTAGCCATGACCTCACTCTCCACGCGGGGGGACAGCTTAATAACTCGTCAGGGTTACTCAGTGCAGAAACACTGCAATTCACCGCGCAGGGTTTAAATAACCAAGCCGGTCAAATTCAGCAGAGTGGCGATGGTGATCTCACACTCAACTTTGTCGATGGGATCAACAACCAACAAGGCAATATTGCCACCAATGGCACCCGTTTGACCCTCACGGCCAGTCAAATAGATAACCAACACGGTCGGATCCAACATGCCGGTCAGGGCAGTCTCACGCTGAATACTGACAACTACCAAGGTCAACAGGGCACGTTACTGAGCAACGGTCAGCTTTCGCTGAGGGGGGGACACTATGTCATGGACAACAGTCAAACCAGCGCGGCGAATATCGATGCTCAGTTAACCGATTTGTCCTTACGTTATGCCCAAATGGTGCAACGCGGCGCAGGCACATTGCAATTCACCCTGCAAGGTGACCTCGATAACCAAAACGGGATCCTTTCTGCTCAGCAATTACGCATCACCGCAAACAACCTCGATAACCAAAATGGGCAAATCGAAGCCAGCCAAAGCAGTGAGTTGCACGTCAAGCAAACCTTAGATAACCAAAATGGCACGCTACGCGCCGCCGAGCAACTGCAACTCGCCACGGGTCAGCTTCTCAATCAACAAGGACAAATTAGCGGTTATCAGCAGTTAGGGATACATTCACAGACAATTAATAATAAAACAGGTCAATTACTGGCTGGCAAAACCCTGACTATTGACAGTGATAGCTTAAGCGGTGATGGCAAAATCGTTTCCGATGGTGACATTGCTTTAACCTTGCAATCGGATTTTACCCAAACGGGCACCTTGCAAGCGTTGGGTAACATCGACTTCACTACCCGCGGACGGGTGATTAACCACACACAAATCCTGGCGGGTAAACAGTTACATCTACAAAGTCGGCAATTAGATAACCTCGATGCCGCTGAAATTACCGCGGGCAGCACTTGGTTACAAATCAGCCAATCCCTGAACAATCAGGGATTAATTGATGGCAGCCTAACACAACTGAGTGCCGACACCCTATTCAACGAGGGCAAGGGCCGGATCTATGGCGATGATCTGGCCATTAAGGCAACGACCCTCCTTAACTATGCCGACAGCAGCAAACACCATGCCGCGGTGATTGCCGGTCGTCACACCGTAAATATCGGGGTCAACACCTTAGATAATGCCGATCAAAGTTTAATTTACAGCGGTGGCAGCCTTAACATCGGTGGCACATTAGATAGTGCGCTGCAGGCCAGCGGTCAAGCAACCACGGTCACCAACCGTGGCGCCAGTCTCTCCTCACAAGGCGACATGCAGCTTGCTGCAAATGAAATTAATAACCTTAACACAAACCTAAAAACTCACGTGGTAGTGGTTGCGCTTGAGCATCATCATGAAGTCGCTTTACGGGGTAGCACAGACCGTCATGACTGGCGTGATATCGTTAAAACAGAAAAAGATCAATATGATGTCCCCACCGTTTACCTCTCTGATGGCACCAGCAGTGATGAATACTATGAATATGACTATGACCGCGAAATACAGCAGACGCAGGTTATCAGCAGTGAACCCGGAAAAATCCAATCGGGGGGCAGCCTACTCATAAAAGGGCAGACACTGAATAATAATGACAGCCAAATCGTGGCAGGTGGCACATTACAAGCGCAGGTAACCAACCTGAATAACCGAGTGACCCCGGGCACCCGTATCCTCACCGATAAGGGAACAGAGACTTACCATTACCCCAAAAAAACCAAACACACCTTTGGGCCTACGCGCACCAGCCCTGGAACGAAAACCCGCGACTACCTGCCTGATGTGCAGCAGCAGGATATCAACCCCGGTGTGGCACTCTGGCAACAAAACAGCCAGCAAAGCGTTGCGGACCAAACCCTTACCAATGGCAGTACGGCGCAACGAATCGAAGTCCCAGTGGTGAATGGCCGTGACGGTGAAGACGCGCAGACGGTGATCCGCACAGAACAACGTCCGGTGCAATTACCCACCAGCAGTCTCTTTATTATCCAA
>NZ_JAEE01000009.1 GCF_000518745.1 Phaseolibacter flectens ATCC 12775
ATTTTAAATATTTACACTTTCAATTTTAAAAAATAAATATATGAGAATAATTATGAACTTCAAGAAATTAGTATTATCTGTAAGCTTTCTGTCTGTTTTTGCGATGATGAATACTGCGTTTGCAGGGACAACACCATTATCAACTGGCGGTCAATTGAATGCCACTATTAATCTTAAATTAGCGTTATCTAACGTTTGTAATATTACTGGTTTTGATGGATTAAACGGTAGCAATAAATCATTTACAAAACATTCGGATACGGACTTCAGCTTAACATTAACTGATTTGAAAGCCGATTGTAACACTGGCGTCATGCCCACAGTGGCATTTAACAGCACAAATGGTCAAAGCAATGGATTTAAGTTGTTAGAAAAATCGCCGAAAGCCGGTGCGACAGCGCAAGAGATCGCCTATACCGTGAAAATGGGGAGCAACAATCTTGTAGCAGGTCAAAATACACCATTGACGGCAACGACACAATCCGTTGTTCTGAATGCCCCGGTGGTGAACAGTAACAATGCTGGGGAATATGATGATGTCCTGACTATGATAATCACCTTAAGCTAATCTGTCATGGCGGTGAACACCTATCTACTTTTCACCGGGATACGGGTGTTCACAAGTCTCTTTTCTACTTCATACAATATTTAAGATTTTTCTTATCAAAAAAGAGTATGAGTATGGTACTGATGGCCTAAAATATGACATAAGTTAGCTATGTTTTTAGTGTGTATTTAGGCAGCTAAGTGGATCCCTAGTTCAGGAATACTTACTCTCTATAAATAATAAGGCATTAACCAGATGAGATTAAGTCAAGGCTTCAATATAGCAAAGGCAATTTTATTTTGTCTTGTATATTCTGCTAGTCAGCATGCAGCTGCCGATTCTAAAACGACCAATACTTTTACCGTTAAGGCAAAAATAATCCAAGGCTGTACTTTTCAGAATAATATCTATGCCATTGTATTAACAGGAACAGGTTTGGATTATACAGGATCCGTGAATGTTGTAGTCAATTGCAGTAAAGGCATCACAGCGAGCTTGTCTTTGGGTAATGGTTTAAATGATAAAAATGGTCAGCAATACTTGGTAAATTCGACAAAAGCGAATGATAAAATTCCCTATGATATCTCGTTGAATACAACTGGCGGTACGCCAACAACGAAATTAACACATCAATTTCAGTCCATAAACGATCCATTTAATTTTACTATTCAAGCACATGCAACCATATCGAATCAAAATCATCCGGGTGATTTTACTGATATAACCAGTGTCATAATAACCTATTAGCAGGAAAAAAAATGAATAATTTTTCTAAATTGATGATGGCTTCTGCGCTGGTCTTCATGTTTTTTGTTCCGGTAGCGGAAGCCTTACAAATATCACCAATTAATCCTCAGCTTCTTGGAAAAGAACGGGCAACGATATTATGGTTATCTCAACCGGATACAGAAAAGAAGGCGAGTAATACAGCATCGGAATCAAAATTCAGTTATCAGGTTCGTGTTTATAAATGGTCACAACTTAATGGTACCGATGTCTATGCTGATCAAAATGAGGTGTTGGCTTCACCCCCAGTGTTTCAATTTATGGGCGATAACCGCCAAGGGATACGTTTAAGTCGAATATTACCTGCCGCCCCTGTTGGTGAAAACGCTTACCGTATTATTATTGATCGAATACCTGACGCCAACCAAACGGCAAGTAAAGGGTTAAAGTTACAGCTACGCTATGTTTTATCATTCTTTGATTATGGCTCAACTCTCGATCCTGATTATATCCCAGATTTTACAGGAGCGGTGAATAAGGTCTCTCCAGCTCACTGGAAAATTATTCCTAACACAGCAGGTAAAAACTGCGGTAACGAGATGAAATCAAACCCTTATGCCTATTGTTTAGAAATAACAAATAAGGGGCCAGTACATCTTCGTTTATCCAATATTCGTTTTACCAAACAGTCGGTCTCTAATCCTGTTTATCAGTCTTCCCTTGGGTTGATGGGCTATGTGCTGCCTGGTCAAACAATGCGTTTCGGATTGGCAAAATGGAACTCGGCAGCGACAACGGGATTAAAGCTATTCACTGAAGTGAAGGGCGATGAATACAGGATCATAAGTAATGAATAAGGCGGCAAAAAAGCTATTTGTTTTTTCCACTTTGATTTGTGCTATGAGAGGTATGGCTGCTGAATATACTGGCGGTTTACCCAGTATAGACCAAGCAAGTTATAAAAATCAGCCTACCTATTGGAATTTAAAAATAAATGTCAATGGTCACGTCTCAGACGATTCATATAATTTAAAAAAAGTAGGTGATGATTTTTGGGTTGATACCAAAATATTACGTGCTAATTACGTGCGTATTAATCCCTTACTGAATGGTGAGGTCAACGCCAGTCAATTGAAAGATGTGCATGTAAAATATAATAATCAATTGCAGACGTTAGATATTACAGTACCTTTAAGCTGGTTACCTAAACAGCAATTCAGTGCAACCAATGACCAAACAGTGCCTGCCTATAGTGATACTGGGTTATCTCTTGACTATGATATTTATGGTTACAAGCCAGCCAGAGAGACTGGCTACGTAACAACAGGGCTGACAGCGACATTATTTAATAATATCGGTCGATTGGTAAATACGGGAAGCTGGTACCAGCCTTTCAATGGGCAAAGTGGCAAGTACAATCGCACAAATACGACTTTAATTATCGATAATTATCCACATTTACTCAGTTTTCAAGCTGGTGATGTCGTGACTCGGCCTGTCTCTGATGAAAACTCAGTCCGAATGGGGGGGATCAAATTATCACGTAAATACAGTATGGCGCCGGATTTAATCACCTACCCTACCATGAGTGTCCAAGGCAGTGCAGCTGTACCGACCAGTGTTGATATCTTTGTTGATAACGCGAGAGTTGCTAACAATTCAGTGAACAGTGGTCCTTTTGTTATTTCTAATATCCCCTATATTTCGGGTGATGGAACGGCACAGGTTGTTACCACTGATGCAACGGGTAAAAAAGTGACCAGTACGGTTTCTTTTTATAATTCCAGCGATTTATTAAAAAAAGGACTGGATGACTTTGATTTTAATGCGGGGCTATTACGTTACAATACCTATGATAATAATGACCGCTATCAATATTTCGCCAGTAGCCTCAGTTATCGCCGAGGGCTTACCGATTATCTGACGGCTGCGGTGCATGGTGAAGCGGCTTCTGATCTTAATGTGTTAGGTACTGCGCTAAATATTAAGGTCAGTCATTTTGGTGTGGTAAGTGGTTCGTTATATCAGAGTCGCAGTAAAAATGAGACGCAAGGAAATGATCAAACTGGACAGCGTTACAGTTTAGGCTATAGCTACTCTAACAACTACATAAATATTAATTTGAACCACCAAAAAAATAATGCTAATTACCATAGTCTGGCTGATTATAAATCAGATTACGAAGTCGCCAGTCGTTCAGATCAGGTTTCTCTGAGTGCAAATCTTGGTAAGGTCAGTATTGGCAGTGGTTATTTTGTTTCTTGGTCGGGGAGTCAAATTTATAGTCGAGTCGCCAACCTTTCTTTTTCTGGACTCGCACCATTTAATGGGAATTGGATGCTTACCTTAAGTCGTGAATTGGAAAGAAACGATAATGCTGCTTATCTCTCTTGGTCTGTCAGTTTAGGAAAAAGTTATAATTTTAGTGCCTTTTATAACCATCAGACGAACACCAGTAATCAAGGTGTGACCCTGAGTCGGAGTATTAGTGGTGAAACAGGTTTAGGGGGGAGTCTTAGACTACAACACTCTCGTTATATGCCATCAGACAATGATCCGAGCTCAGCGACTCGCCAAGATCGTTTTGATGGCTTATTGGATTGGCGACATCAGTACGGCGAACTCAGTGCAGGCGTTTGGCATAACGAGCCTCATCAAGAGGATTACTGGATGGAAAGTACCGGCTCTATTGTGTTTATGGATAACAGCCTGTTTGCCACCCGTCAAGTTAATGACGGTTTTCTGGTGGTTGATACTGGCGGTGTTGCCAACGTTCCTTACAGTTATGAAGGCCGTCATATTGGTAAAACCAATGGGCGTGGTATTGGATTGATCCCCGACGTGATGTCGTATCACGATTCTCTGGTTTATATTAATCCTCAGGATCTTGGGGCCGATATTGATGTGCATCAAACTGAACAGATAAGTAATGTCAAAACGGGCGGGGGGCGTATCGTGCATTTCAATATGCGGCGTACCCAGAATGCGTTATTGAAAATACTTGATCGCCAAGGTCGGCCGATCGCTGCGGGCTTACAAGTCAGTGGCTTAGAGGATGGACAGACGACGGTGACCGGCTATGATGGCCTAGTATATTTAAATAACGTACCTCATACTCTAAATTTAGTGATAACGGGTGGAGATGCGCCTTGTGCGATCCAAGTTAAACCTGAACAAATTGATAGCGCAAGCCGTCGTATTGCCCCATTAACTTGTGTGCCCGATGTTAAGTCATCAACGAGTACCACACCAGAGTCACAATAAGGTTGATACTGATGAAAAAGTTATTATCTCGAGTTCTTTTACTCTTTATTTTTATTTTCTGCTATAGTCCGGTAGGTCATTCGGTTACCGTCTTAACGACCGCGTTGGGGTGTGGTGGCTTGGAAACATTTGTGGGCATCAAAGGCACTGTTGATTTTACTGAAGCGCAATCAGGAATGACTGCTGTTCAGAATGGCGCAAAAGTATCAAGCTGGCTAACTGTTTGGTGTTCTATAATGCCAAATGGTGATAGTTTAGACTCTTCGCAAGAAGCATCTCATCAATTGAGTGCTAAAGTTCAAGTCATATCACCCTCTTCTTCTGGTCAAATAACTTTGAGTGGCCCACCAGGAGCTCAGTCAGCATTACCCATCAAGGTATGTTTAGGTAATAAGGATGGAAAAGAGAGTTATGATACTGTTTGTACCACCAATTATAATCAATTAAGTACACTCATTATTGATTCAGGTGGTGCGAGTAAATCTTTTGGGGATAGTACCTTTGCTCAACATTACGATGAGAATAATAATCTTATTTGTCCGAGAAAAGATCCAAAACAAAAGGATTGCGATGGTTTTAAGTTTGGATTTATTAATTATACTCAACAATATCAAGCTAAAATCTATATTATTTTACTGCCCTTAAGTAATGCCGCGGTGGCACTTAAACCAGGAGTTTACAGCAATACATTTCAGTTACAGATAAGTGGTAGGCTCCGTGTCCCGCTTCCTATTTTTTGGCAAAACGTTGATATTTTAGATGCCAACGACCAGCCTGTACTCAGTGGACCTCTTACATTTCAGGCAACTATTTTAAAGGAGTGCCAAATCAAGCAGCAGCCACAGGATATTGATTTTGGCCAAGCATTACAACCTGCGATGTATCAGACTAAGCAATCAGGGTCATTTAAAATCCAATGCACTCAAGATACACCGTTTTCTGTTAAGTTTGTTGGTTCTAATGACAAGAACAACAATAATCAACATTATATGAAAAACGGCTCATCTCAAATTGGCTATCAATTTTATGATAGCGCGGGAACTAACGTTTGGGATAATGATTTGCAGCAAACCGCAGACGGAACGATACAAACCATTAGTTACAAGGTCGGTATCGTTCAAGGGCAAGATGAAGTAGCGGCAGGCGATTATAGCGATACGGTTTATGCTGAAATAACATATTAAGATGTTGTCTCATATCTTAAACACAAAAAACCAAGTCGTATGACTTGGTTTTTTTATTACCGCAATAAACAAACGTGGTTGACCCATTCGTTACATTGTATTTCGATGTCTTATTATCTCAGTCTCACCGTGTTAGCAGGAATAGCAAAGATGGCTTGACTCATTATTGTTTTGTTGGCTGTCATATTTCTGTCATGAATTTTGTTTTTAATGGTTCGCAGAGTCGTTATTTTGGTGTGCCGCGGCTTAGATAGAGAGTGGACATCAGTTTATTTATCCTGCTTGCTGGAGAGTGTAATGAAGGGGCAACAGAACACGATTTTTGCTTTATTGATGTTGGGGCTTGTGAGTATCACGAAACCTGTGCTGTCTGCGACTAGCTTGACTGGGGCTGGCGGTACCTTTCCTGCACCTGTCTATGCACGCTGGGCTGCGGATTATCAGAAAATTGACGGTAGCATGATCAATTATCAAGGTATTGGTTCTTCGGGGGGCGTCAAGCAAATTATCGCTAACACGGTTGACTTTGGTGCGAGTGATGCGCCTATGACGGATGAAGACCTGAAAAAACAGGGGTTATTTCAATTTCCTACCGTGATTGGTGGTATCGTCCTTGCAGTTAATTTACCTGGAATTCAGCCAGGTCAACTGCTGCTGGATGGGAAAACGGTAGGTGATATTTACTTGGGGAATATTAAGCGTTGGAATGATCCCGCCATTGCTAAACTGAACCCCAATATTCCGCTACCCGCCAGTCATATCAATGTAGTACGTCGTGCAGATGGATCCGGTACGTCTTACGTATTTACCAGCTATTTGTCAAAAGTGAATGGACAATGGCAAAAGCAGGTAGGTAAAGGTAACACCGTGAACTGGCCAATCGGTTTAGGAGGTAAAGGCAATGATGGGGTGGCGGCTTTTGTTCAGCGTTTACCTGGCGCCATTGGTTTTGTTGAATATGCTTATGCAAAGCAAAATAACCTGACTTATACAGGGTTGTTGAATGCAACTGGCAAAGCGGTACAGCCAGATGCCAGTGCTTTCAAGGCCGCAGCGGCAGGCGCCGATTGGCAGCACAGCTTTGCCCAAGATCTCACTTGGCAGCAGGGTGACAAGGCGTGGCCGATTTCATCGACCACCTTCATATTAATTCATAGACAACCTGCCAAAGCCGAGAACGTAGCGGCAGTGCTCAAGTTTTTTGATTGGGCTTATCAACAAGGCAATCAAACGGCCTTGAGTTTGGATTATGCACCATTACCGAGTACCTTAGTCAGTCAGATCAGAACATCTTGGACAAAAAATATCCGTGATGGGCATGGTCATCCGCTTTATCCATGATACTTTTTATGTTACACAGGCGGTATTAGCCGCCTTGATAACGGATAATATGACATCCATGACGGAAAAAAATACTCAGATCACACCGCCTAGCCCGCAGGGGGATAGGATTTTTGCAACATTGGTTAGTTTTGCCGTGGCGATTGTCTTACTGGTCATGGCCGGCATTATTGTGTCACTGCTAGTCTCAGCATGGCCTGCTATTCATCAGTTTGGCTGGTCTTTTATCTACAATAAAGTGTGGGATGCGCCAGAACAACAATTTGGTGGTTTGGTGCCGATTTACGGCACACTGGTGACTTCTTTTATCGCCTTGGTGATTGCTGTGCCTGTCAGTTTTGGTATTGCCCTGTTTCTTACTGAGCTGTCTCCAATCTGGCTACGTCGTCCTTTAGGGATCGCGATTGAATTGCTAGCGGCGATCCCCAGTATTGTCTATGGCATGTGGGGGCTCTTTGTTTTTGCCCCTTTATTTGCCGACTATTTCCAGACGCCCGTATCCGCGATTTTTTCGGCTGTTCCCATTGTGGGCGTCTTATTTTCAGGTCCAGCCTTTGGGATAGGTATTTTGGCAGCGGGTATGATTCTGGCTATCATGATTATCCCTTATATTGCGTCAGTGATGCGTGATGTCTTTGAACAGACGCCGGTAATGATGAAGGAATCGGCCTACGGTATCGGTTGTACGACGTGGGAGGTGATCTGGCGTATTGTGTTGCCCTTTACCCGCAATGGTGTCATTGGCGGCATCATGCTTGGATTAGGGCGGGCATTAGGTGAAACCATGGCCGTCACCTTTATTATTGGAAATACTTACCAGTTAGATAGCGCCTCCCTGTTCATGCCCGGTAATAGTATCACTTCTGCGTTGGCCAATGAGTTTGCTGAAGCTGGTTCGAAATTGCATGTTGCGGCGCTTATGGAATTGGGATTGATCCTGTTTGTGATCACTTTTCTTGTGCTGGCAATTTCACGTTTACTGGTGAGACAGTTGAATAAAAATGAAGGAAAAGCCTCATGAGGCAGAATTCTGGCGTGGATTATCAGGCATTACAGGTATCTCGACGGCAGAGTCAGGCAAAACGTCGTGTTTATAACCTCATTGCCTTAACCTTATCTATCATGACGATGGCTTTTGGCCTTTTTTGGTTAGTCTGTATTTTATGGACAACGATCAGCAAAGGTTTGGCTGGCATGACTCCCGTCTTATTTACTACCATGACGCCTGCTCCGAATGAACCAGGTGGTGGGCTGGCCAATGCCCTTGTGGGGAGTGGATTATTGATCTTCTGGGCGACAGTCTTAGGGACACCGCTAGGGATTTTGGCCGGGATCTATCTTGCTGAATATGGCCGACATCGCTGGCTGGCTGAAGTCAGTCGATTTATGAATGATATCTTGTTATCTGCCCCATCAATCGTGATTGGCTTATTTGTCTACAGTGTGGTGGTGACGAGAATGCAGCATTTTTCTGGGTGGGCTGGTGCCATTGCCTTAGCCTTATTGCAGATCCCGATTGTCATTCGTACGACGGAGAACATGCTAAATCTGGTGCCTGATTCCCTACGGGAAGCGGCCTATGCTTTGGGAACACCCAAGTGGAAAATGATTTTAAGTTTGACCTTAAAAGCCGCAGGCTCTGGCATTATGACAGGGGTCTTATTGGCGATTGCTCGTATTGCGGGCGAAACCGCACCGTTATTATTTACCGCACTTTCCAATCAGTTTTGGAGTACGGATATGCAGCAACCGTTAGCTAACTTACCGGTGACCATTTTTAAGTTTGCGATGAGTCCCTTTATTGGTTGGCAAAATCTCGCGTGGGCTGGTGTTTTAATGATAACGCTGGGCGTTTTACTGTTAAATATTTTGGCAAGAATCGTATTTGCTAAAAAGAAATAAGTGATGAATTGCCAGAATATGGCAACTTGACCCACTTGGACTGAGAGATAAATCATGCCCATGGCTAAATTACGTTGTGAACCCGCAAAAATTAAAGTGCGTGATCTAAATTTTTACTATGACAGCTATCATGCCCTGAAGAGTATTAATTTAGACATCGCCCGTAATCAGGTCACGGCCTTTATTGGACCATCAGGTTGTGGTAAATCCACTTTATTACGTACGTTTAATAAGATGTACCAGCTTTATGCTAATCAGCGGGCTGAAGGTGAAATTCTGTTGGATGGTGAGAATATCCTTGATAAACGTCAAGACAGTGCACTATTGCGTGCAAGAGTCGGTATGGTTTTTCAGAAACCGACGCCTTTTCCTATGTCCATTTATGACAATATCGCTTTCGGTGTCAAACTGTTTGAAAAGCTCTCTCGTCCAGAGATGGATGAACGGGTGCAATGGGCGTTGAGTAAAGCGGCATTGTGGGGGGAAACCAAAGATAAACTCAATCAGAGTGGCACCAGTTTATCTGGTGGGCAGCAGCAACGTTTGTGTATCGCCCGTGGGATTGCCATTAAGCCGGAAGTGTTACTGTTGGATGAGCCTTGTTCTGCACTGGACCCCATCTCAACCGGGCGTATTGAGGAATTGATTACCGAACTGAAGCAGGATTATACCCTCGTTATTGTCACACACAATATGCAACAGGCAGCGCGTTGTTCCGATCACACTGCTTTTATGTACATGGGACAGTTAATTGAATTTAGCGACACAAATACACTCTTTACCACGCCGGCCAGTAAGCAAACGGAAGATTATATTACTGGACGCTATGGCTGAGAAAGGCAAGTAAGATCATGATGAAAGCCAGTCAACTGGTCATATCAGGAGAGACGTCGTGTGGATAATTTAAATTTGAACAAGCATATCTCAGCGCAATTCAATGCTGAGCTGGAGTATATTCATACTCAAGTCATGATCATGGGGGGATTGGTTGAGCAGCAACTTACGGATGCGATCCGGGCGATGCATCATAGAGACGCTGAGCTTGCGCAGCGTGTGATCGATGATGATCAGAAAGTGAATCGTATGGAAGTCGACATTGACGAATATTGTGTGCGCATCATTGCGCGGCGTCAGCCTACAGCGAGCGATTTACGGATGGTGATGGCCATTATTAAAACCATCTCTGAATTAGAGCGCATTGGCGATGTGGCGGAAAAAATTAGCCGCACCGCACTGGAGCAATTTGCACAAAAACACCAATCTTTATTGATAAGCCTAGAAGCATTAGGTCATCAGACTGTGCAACTGCTGCATGATGTACTTGATGCCTTTGCCCGAATGGATCTGCAAGCGGCCGTGGAGCTTTACCAAGAAGATAAAAAAGTGGATCAAAATTATGAAGGGATTATCCGTCAATTAATGACTTATATGATGGAAGATCCGAGGACGATCCCAAGCGTACTGACGGCGTTATTTTGTGCTAGGGCCATAGAACGTATTGGCGATCGTTGCCAAAATATTTGTGAGATCATTTTTTACTATGTCAAAGGCCAAGATATTCGTCATCAAAAAGGTGGCTTATTGGAAGAGTATTTGCGAGAGAGTCCATAACGGGCTGAAAACCTCCTTGGATCAGGTGCTGGCATTAAGAATAAGGACAGAAGCGGTATGTGATTAAAGTGATACATTACTGCCTCTGTTTCTTTCCTGTCATTGTTGTCACTTAATAAGGGAAAGTCGGTCTGTCAGGGCGATTTGCCCTCAGTAAGTGAGGTGACTACCGTAGTAGGTTTTATCTGCTGTCATCACTAAATTGACATAATTAGGATCGCCGTCCTCGTCCTCACCTTGACTGACATGTAATCGTGCTGCGGTAATTGGGTAATCATTTTTCAAGGCAAGCAGATCTTTTTCAGTCTGTAGACTGCTTTCATCTTCATCGGGCATGGCACAGCCACCAACCAAGTGAATACTCACCTGCTTGGCGCCTTTATCGGCCATCGCTTGCATCAGATCGTTGAGGGCATCGTCTGCCTCATCAATACCAGAATAGTGATTGATACCCAGTACGGTGTGGCCGGATGCATCTTTACCTCGCCCACAAATCGCAATACACGTTGATAATGACTTCGTTCCTATACTCTGCCCGCCTTCAGCGGTGGAGATCGCCAGACATTGATCCATGTCGACATCAGTCACTACTCCAGCTCCTGCGATCTGACGAGCGGACGTGGCCACGATACCTCCCGCAGCGAATAATGCGGCGTGTTGTTGCTCTAGGCGTCGATAGGGTGCCATATCAATGTTGTCATCATGGTGTTGACCCGCAGTGGGAACAGCTAACTCAGCCAGACGCAATCTACGTTCTCGATGACTGGCACTATTCGCGATGTTTGCTGATGGCGGAAAAGGCTGAGGTTGTGTGGCAAGTGCCGTGATCTGTGCTGGATCGGATTGACTAGACAGCCCACTGTTAGTCGGGCTTTGCGAGTGCTCTTCGCCTTCAATCGCGAGAGAATGAGAATAAAAGGGATGATTCGATATTTGCATAAATAGACCTCGGAATGTTAGGAGATAGCGCGGCTTGCAGTGAACAAGGTATGACTGTGTGGGCGGCCGTGACCAAACGTTCCGTTATGTCAGATGATCCATGGTGGGGGAGTGAGGTCTATACTGAGTGATCTCAGCCGTGGTTTTTGTCTTATTGGTCTGCTGTTGCTCTGTTTCGCGGATCTGTCAATCAACCCTCAATGATGAGGATTTAACTTATAGTTACGTCGTGAGAGGAGGTAACGGCGTGTTGATCTGAGTATCCGTCTAAGCAGTATCGCGGTATGATGACGCATGACAGAATCGGTGTTCAGTCAGGAGAAAGGGTGGATATGAGATGAATAGTTTACCTGCAATATGGCTAGCGATTGCCGTGCTTTTTGCAATGATTGAATTTTTTTCTATGACTTTTTTTGGTTTATGGATGGCCATTGCGGCCTTGGTTCCTGCGCTCGTTATTTTTTTTGTACCAGCCTTGTCATTGGTCAGTCAATTGGTGATATGGATCCTCGCCTCTCTGCTCTGTGCGGCGATCTGGTTGAAATGGATCCGCAGTCGTCCGTCATGTTTTATTGAACAGCCTTTAATTGGCCAAATCGGTATCTTGGCCACCATGTTAGAAGCGGGTCAAACTGGGGTGATCTTGTTATCAAAACCCGTCCAAGGGCGACAAGAGTGGCCGTGTTACAGTACTGATACCTTATTACGTCAGACTCGGGTAAAAATTATTGCGATTAATCAATCTGGTCAGGTCGAAGTGGTCAGACTCTCTGCTGTGGAGGCATAGCGATGCCAAGTATGTTTGTTGTTTTGCTCATGATTATTTTTTTGGTGATCACGTTTGTTAAATGTGTTCGTATTGTTCCACAAGCGGATCAGTGGGTGGTCGAGCGGTTGGGTAAATACCATACCACATTGAATCCTGGATTGAATATTTTGGTGCCGTTTGTTGATGTGGTTGCTTATCGCATGTCAGCCAAGGACCAGATGTTTGAGGTGAAGGGGATTGAAGGGATCACGCGTGATAATGCCACTGTTGGTGTCAATGCCATTTGTTTTATTCGCATCGCCGATCCTACAAAAGCGGCTTATGGCGTGGATAGCTACAGCTCAGCGGTACAGAATTTGGTCATGACCACCATCCGTAATGCGGTGGGTGGCATGAATCTGGATGACACCCTATCTAATCGTGATCAGCTTGCCATTACGTTACGTGCTAATATGGAAGAGCAAATGAATGATTGGGGATTGATTATTAAAACGGTGGATATCCAAGATATTACCCCTTCGTCTTCCATGCGAGCGTCAATGGAGCAGCAGGCTGCCGCTGAGCGTGAACGTAAAGCCACAGAAACTCGGGCCGAGGGGAATAAAAATGCCGCGATCAGAGAAGCTGAAGGTAAAAAACAGGCCATGATTTTAGAAGCCGAGGCAAAGCTTGAAGCGTCAAAAAGGGAAGCCGAAGCCTTGGAGACCTTGGCCGCTGGGCAGCGTAATGCTACGACACAATTAGCTCAGGCCTTGACGGAAAATCAAGGTCATGAGGCGATGTCTTTTCAATTAGCCAATAACTATGTGAGTACCCTCGGACAACTGTCAATCAGTCCAAATAGCAAAGTGGTTGCGATGCCGGCTGATTTAGCTCAATCAGTGGGGGGATTACTCAATGCGGGTCTGTTGATAGGTGCAGGCAGTGACGCGGCACAATCCAGCCCATCAGCCATTAAAAGCGGTGAGTCAATGAGATAAGATCAGATCCTGTTTGTCATGACAGGATCTGATACAGAAAATAGCACTTATTTACCGATACAAAAACTGGAAAAAATGCGACCAAGTAAATCATCGGAACTGAACTGTCCGGTGATTTCACTTAATGCCTGCTGTGCTTGACGCAGTTCTTCTGCCAGTAACTCTCCCGCTTTTGCTTCTACAAGTTGTTGTTTGCCTTGCACCAGATGTTTATCAGCTAACTCCAGCGCTTGTAGATGTCGGCGTCGAGCAATAAATCCCCCTTCAGTACTGCCATTAAAGCCCATACTTTGCTTCAAATGTTGACGAAGTAAATCAATACCGAGACCTGTTTTTGCCGACAGGCCAATCAAAGTTTGACCTTTTGTTGTGTTGAGTTCGACGGGCTCACCGTTAATATCGACCTTATTGCGGATCACCGTTACAGGAAGGTGTGCTGGTAATCGGGCAATAAATTCAGGCCAAATTGCTTGAGCTTCGCGTGCGTCGCTGCAGGTGGCATCGACCATAAACAATAAACAGTCGGCCTGTTCAATTTCTTGCCAGGCGCGTTCGATCCCAATGCGTTCGACTTCGTCAGTGGCTTCACGTAAACCTGCTGTATCAATAAGATGCAATGGCATACCATCAATATGAATATGCTCACGGAGGACATCACGGGTTGTGCCTGCTATCTCTGTGACAATGGCGGCATCCCGCTCTGCCAATGCATTCAACAGGCTCGATTTACCGGCATTAGGACGACCTGCAATGACCACTTTGATCCCTTCACGCAGCAGGCTACCCTGTCTAGCACTCTGGTGAACTGCTTGTAAGGCCAACATGATTTGATTGAGATCGGCTTCTATTTTACCATCTGACAGAAAATCAATTTCTTCATCAGGAAAATCAATGGCAGCTTCAACGTAAATACGTAATTGAATCAGTGCTTCTACTAGGTGATTGATCTGTTTAGAGAATTGGCCTTGTAATGCATTGACAGCAGAACGTGCCGCTTGCTCTGAGGTTGCATCAATCAAATCCGCGATGGCTTCAGCTTGAGTTAAATCAATTTTATCGTTCAAAAAAGCTCGCTCGGAGAACTCGCCGGGTTTTGCAATGCGGACTTGCTCAATTTTCAGGATCCGCTTTAATAACAGATCCAGAATCACTGGGCCACCATGTCCTTGCAGTTCCAAGACATCTTCTCCGGTAAATGAATGCGGGGCAGGAAACCATAAGGCAATACCATGATCAATGACTGAACGGTCACTGTCGAGAAAAGGCAAATATTCGGCATGACGTGGTTTAGGTAAGTGCCCCAGCAAGGCTTGAGCGACAGGCGCAGCCTGAGCGCCTGAAACTCTGATAATACCGACGCCACCGCGTCCGGGAGGAGTCGCTTGGGCGACAATCGTCTGGTTATGGGTCTGATTCATGTTGTTCTCTTACTCATAGCAGAGGCGGTCATTTGACCGCCTCTGTATCATACCGGTGAGTTAACCGATTATCGTTATGCTGTTACGCTTGTCACTTTACTTTTTCTTATCACGGCTGTGCAATCCGCGTTTTTCTAAGCCGCGATAGATCAGCTGCTGTTGTGCAATGGTGACTAAGTTACTGACAATATAGTATAACACGAGGCCAGAAGGGAACCACAGGAAGAACACGGTGAAAATGACCGGCATAAACGTCATGATCTTTTGCTGCATCGGATCGCTAACGGTGGTCGGTGACATTTTCTGAATAAAGAACATGGTCGCCCCCATCAAGATCGGCAGAATGTAATAGGGATCTTGCGCGGAAAGATCGTGGATCCACAGTACAAACGGTGCATGCCTTAACTCGACCGACCCCATCAACATATAGTATAGGGCTAAGAAAATAGGCATTTGGATAAGCAAAGGTAAGCACCCCCCCAATGGGTTGACTTTTTCTGCCTTATACAACGCCATCATTTCTTGACTCATGCGTTGCTTATCTTCACCCAAGCGTTCACGCATGGCCTGAATTTTTGGCTGCAGCATCCGCATTTTGGCCATTGACGTATACTGCGCCTTGGTCAGCGGATACATAATACCGCGCACAATAAAGGTGATAACAATAATGGAGAAGCCCCAGTTACCAATAAAGCTGTGCAGGAATTTCAGTAATTTAAAGAGTGGTTGCGAGATAAACCACAGCCAGCCATAATCTACAGTGAGATCCAAATGAGGGGCAATCGCCGCCATTTTATCTTGGATTTCTGGCCCCACCCAGAGAGTGGAATGAAGATCTTGGTGTGCGCCTGCTGCGATGGTGACTGGTGCTGATTTATAACCAATCGCAACCATGCCTTGGTCAGGGAGGCTGGTATAGAATGTGTTATCCCCCGCGGTTTGCGGGATCCAAGCGGTAGCGAAATATTGTTGTAACATCGCAACCCATCCACCTTGAGTGGTGACATTCAGATTTTCTTTGTCAGCAATGGTATCAAATTTATACTTTTCGTATTTATTATTGCTGGTTGAATAAGCGGCACCTCGGTAGGTATGCAACGCGAAGTTACTGCTACCCGTATCACGTGCTTTAGGTAACGTCTCGGTTTGTTTGAGTTGACCGAACAAGGCCATTTCCAGCGGTTGTGCTGAGGTATTATTAATGGCGTAATCCAGAGCGACAGCATATTGACCCCGTTTAAAGACAAAGGTCTTGGTATAGACGACACCATTAGCGGCAGTCCAGCTCAAAGGAACACGCAGTTCATTTTGCCCTTCAGCAAGTTCAAAATGTTGTGCCGTGGTCTGATAAACTGGGCGAGCCCCATTGGCAGGATTGTCTGGGCCATTACGTCCGGTCAGGCCGCTTTGTGCTTGATAGGTGAAGTCCGCAGCATTTTCCAGTAACTGGAAAGGTTTATCAGAACCTAACTTATCAGGATAGGTGAGGAGTAACGCTTGGGTGACATCACCGCCTTGGGTGTTAATTTGCAAGGAGAGGACATCGGTTTTCACCGTGATGGTTTTACCCTGATCGCCGGCCGAGATCCTGTCCTTTGTGATACTGTCCGCCGCTTGCATGACCTGGGTTTGTTGAGACTGTGGATGATGATCCTTATCCCAAGCTTGCCAGATTAAAAAAGAGACGAACAGGAAAGCAATGAAAAAAAGGTTACGTTGCGAATCCATCGTTAATTTTCTCTGATATCAGTGTTTTTTGGTGGAACTTGATCGTCGCCACCCGGATGTAAAGGATGACATTTTAATACGCGTTTAACCGTTAACCAACCACCTTTTATCATACCGAAGCGCATCAAAGCTTCGACTCCATAGTGCGAACAGCTAGGAGTAAAGCGACAATGCGGCCCCAGTAATGGACTGATAAGCCGTTGGTAGACGCGAATTAGTTTAATCAGGATCCGCGTGCCAGGCGACAATGTCGACGCCATAATTTCTCCAACACTCCTGTCAGGGCGTGATTGTCCAGATCCGCAATCCCTTTTTTTGCAACGATGACAAAATCCATCGCCGGTAAATCATGTTGGCACAAACGAAAGCTCTCACGAGTTAATCGCTTAATCCGATTTCGCTCATGAGCGCGCTTCACATGTTTTTTCGCGACAGTAAGACCGATGCGGGGATACCCCAGCGTATTTGAACGACCCAGGATGGTGATTTCTGGTGTGCCGGCTCGTTGCGGTTGCTGGAAGACAAAAGTGAAATGTTTGGGAGTTAACAAACGTAACTCCCTAGGAAATGCGAGCTGAACCACGAGGGCTAGCTTTGTTACTTAGAAACGGTCAGACGAGCGCGGCCTTTAGCACGACGACGTGCCAGAACCTGACGACCATTTTTAGTAGCCATACGAGCACGGAAGCCGTGAGAACGGTTACGCTTCAGTACAGATGGTTGAAAAGTGCGTTTCATGGCGATTTCTACCTAAACTTTAAAATGTTTTACCTGGTGACGCGTGCAGATTGAGTAAACTGACCTACGCCTCAGATTCTTAATGACAGAAGCGGGATTGTAATGATTGTACAGCCCTGAGTCAATTTACTTTGCTGAATAAGTGACACCCTGAACCGCTAAAATTAGACTGAATTTAGCTGTCTTCCGTCAATGACTGACGGCGCGGTTTGTATGACAACGCTGCGATTATACTAAGTTCTATCTAAAGAGCAAGGATCGCGCCGGATCGAATGACGATAATTTATTGAAAATTATCTCTCAAGCCGATCGAAACTAGGCTAGGCTTATCTGGCAACGATAATCATTTGATAATCCTTAGAGTTTATTTTAACGAAAGCGTTCCTGTGGATAAAATGATAAGATCGTAACAGAATAATGAAGATCTCTGCCGCGCTTTGCGTTATGATCCCCCTCCGCCAGTCACCTAGGAATAGGATCTTGGCACAGGATAACGATTACAACGCCAGACCACTTCTAAGTCTGTATAGAATTTATATCGAAAATTGAGTGCCTTTTCTTCTTTGTCGTAAATTTGTATGAGTGGAGTCCGCCGTGTCACTTACGCTTTGGCAGCAGTGCCTTACCCGTTTGCAGGATCAATTACCTGCCACTGAATTTAGCATGTGGATAAGGCCACTGCAGGCTGAGATCAGTGCCAACACTCTGACGCTGTATGCACCAAATCGTTTTGTGTTGGATTGGGTTCGAGATAAATATTTAAATAGTATAAACACGTTGCTCAATGAATTTTGTGGTGCGGATGCACCGCGACTCCGCTTTGAGGTGGGAACTCGCGCCGTGGCTGTGGCGGCAGCGACGGCCGCGTTAACTGAGACCGCGAAATCGGTCAGTCTACCTGATGATATGACCACGACAATCCCGCCAGTGCGCCCGGCGAGTGCTGAACGCACGCCGCAATGGGGCAGTGTGCCTGCTCCCGCCGAAGCGGTTTATCGCTCCAATGTCAATCGTCGTCATAACTTTGATAATTTTGTTGAAGGGAAATCCAACCAGTTAGCGCGGGCGGCAGCAAGGCAGGTAGCGGATAATCCGGGCGGTGCTTATAACCCGTTATTTTTATACGGTGGAACAGGGCTCGGCAAAACTCATCTATTGCATGCAGTAGGCAACGGGATCATGGAACGCAAACCCAATGCCAAAGTCGCCTATATGCATTCTGAACGGTTTGTACAGGATATGGTTAAAGCCTTACAAAATAACGCAATAGAAGAATTTAAGCGCTATTATCGATCCGTCGATGCTTTACTGATTGATGATATTCAATTTTTTGCCAACAAAGAGCGTTCCCAAGAAGAGTTTTTTCATACCTTCAATGCTTTGCTAGAGGGGAATCAGCAAATTATTTTAACCTCGGATCGCTATCCAAAAGAGATCAATGGGGTCGAAGACCGACTTAAATCCCGTTTTGGTTGGGGCTTGACGGTTGCCATCGAACCCCCTGAATTGGAAACGCGTGTCGCGATCTTGATGAAAAAAGCCGACGAGCACGCTATCCGTTTACCCGCGGAGGTCGCTTTTTTTATCGCGAAGCGGTTACGCTCCAATGTGCGTGAACTGGAAGGGGCGTTGAACCGAGTGATTGCCAATGCCAATTTCACGGGACGAGCAATCACGATTGATTTTGTTCGAGAAGCGCTCAGAGACTTACTGGCGTTACAAGAAAAGTTAGTCACCATCGATAATATTCAGAAGACAGTAGCCGAATATTATAAAATTAAGGTGGCGGATTTGTTATCAAAACGCCGATCTCGTTCAGTGGCGCGTCCTCGTCAAATGGCAATGGCGATGGCAAAAGAATTGACTAACCATAGCTTACCTGAAATTGGGGATGCATTTGGCGGACGAGATCACACTACCGTGTTACATGCATGCAGAAAAATTGAGCAGTTACGTGAAGAAAGTCATGATATCAAAGAAGACTTTTCCAATTTAATCAGAACATTATCTTCCTGACGCTATGAAATTTATTGTAGAACGAGAGCAATTGCTCAAACCATTACAACAAGTCAGCAGTCCGCTGGGTGGACGTCCAACGTTACCCATTCTTGGTAACTTATTGTTAGACGTCAGTGACGGACAACTCTCCTTGACTGGCACCGATCTGGAAGTGGAGATGGTGGCTAACATTGCCCTCACTCAACCGCACGAGCTCGGTGCAACGACGGTGCCAGCACGTAAATTTTTAGATATTTGCCGTGGTTTACCGGAAGGGGCAACGATCACAGTGACGCTGGATGAGGAGCGGATTTTGATCCGATCGGGGCGTAGCCGTTTCTCTTTATCGACGTTGCCCGCCAGTGATTTTCCCAATTTAGATGATTGGCAAAGTGAGGTTGAATTTGTCTTGCCACAGGCGACGCTGAAACGTTTGATTGAAGCCACTCAATTCTCCATGGCGCACCAAGATGTGCGCTATTATCTAAATGGGATGTTGGTCGAAACAGAGGGTGAAGAATTGCGGACGGTCTCAACGGACGGCCATCGTTTAGCAATGTGTACGTTGCCGATTGGGCAAACCTTGCCCGCTCATTCGGTGATTGTGCCACGTAAAGGGATCACGGAATTGGTTCGTTTATTGGATGGTGGCGAGGCTCCGCTACAAATTCAGATCGGTGGTAGCAATATTCGTGCACATGTTGGCGATTTTATTTTTACATCCAAGTTGGTTGATGGGCGTTTCCCGGACTATCGGCGTGTTTTACCGAAAAACCCAGATAAAACGTTACAAGCGGGTTGCGACCTCCTTAAGCAGGCTTTTGCTAGAGCGGCAATCCTGTCAAATGAAAAGTTTCGTGGTGTTCGCTTGTTTATCACCCATAATCAGATTCGGATCACCGCCAATAATCCTGAGCAGGAAGAAGCGGAAGAAATTATGGATGTCAGTTACCAAGGTAGTGACTTGGAAATCGGGTTTAATGTCAGTTATGTGCTGGATGTGCTTAATGCTTTAAAATGCGATCAAGTCAGACTGCTACTGACGGATGCCGCTTCCAGTGTGCAAATAGAGGATGCGGCGAGCCAGAGTGCAGCCTATGTTGTGATGCCGATGAGGTTATAACACGACAAAGCGGCTCATGTTTCAGGCTATCACGGGCATGTTTTCTGTTGTTGGAGGTTTTTACTGGTGCATATTGAGCAGAGCAGTGGGTGGTGCAGATAGACCCATGGCGCTAAGTAGACTGATTATTAATCATTTTCGTAATATTGAATATGCAGAGTTAGAACCCTCGGCTAGCTTTAATTTCTTAGTGGGTCCCAATGGCAGTGGCAAAACCAGTGTGCTGGAGGCCATTTATACCTTGGGGCATGGCCGGGCGTTTCGAAGTCTTCAAGCTGCGCGGGTGATCCAGCATGAGCAACCGTCTTTTGTTTTACATGGACGTTTAAGCGGTTTACAACATCAACAAACGATAGGGCTGCAAAAAGATCGTCATGGCAGCAGCCAAGTTCGTATTGATGGGACCGATGGTCATCGTGTGGCGGAACTGGCACAGTTACTGCCGATCCAATTGATTACCCCAGAAGGTTTTACTCTACTGACAGGGGGACCTCGCTATCGCAGAGCTTACATTGATTGGGGATGCTTTCATCGTTATCCTGGATTTTTTTCGGCGTGGAGTGATTTACGTCGTGTATTAAAGCAGCGTAATGCAGCTTTGCGCCAAGTGACAAGGTATGCACAAATCTGGCCTTGGGATCAGGAACTGATTGACCTGACTGACAAAGTGAATCACTGGCGCACTGAATACAGTACAACCATTGCCAGTGAGATCAGTACCACCTGTCGCCAGTTTTTACCTGAATATGACCTGCGCTTTTCTTGGTTACAAGGCTGGGATAAAGACAGTGATTATGGCACTCTGCTGGAACGTCAATTTGAGCGTGATCGCGCCCTGACTTATACCTCTAGCGGACCTCATAAAGCCGATTTTCGTCTCCGTGCAGCCTCAACGCCGGTTGAAGATTTACTTTCACGAGGACAATTAAAGTTATTAATGTGTGCTTTACGTTTAGCACAGGGTGAGTATTTAACCCGACAAAGTGGAAGACCCTGTTTATACCTGCTGGATGACTTTGCTTCAGAATTGGATGAGCAACGCCGTCAATTATTAGCATCTCGTCTAACTGCAACACAGGCCCAAGTTTTTGTCAGTGCGATCAGTGCTGAGCATATCGGTGATATGAAAGATGAAAAGGGCAAGATGTTCAGCACAGAACAGGGTAAAATAGCCGTTCAATCTATTGATTAAAATGAGTGAGAAACGTTGATGTCGAATTCTTATGACTCCTCAAGTATTAAAGTTCTTAAAGGACTTGATGCGGTACGTAAACGCCCAGGTATGTATATCGGTGACACAGATGACGGTACCGGGTTGCATCACATGGTATTCGAGGTTGTGGATAACGCCATCGACGAAGCCCTAGCTGGTCATTGCCAAGAAATTATTGTCACCATACATGCTGATAATTCCGTTTCTGTTCAGGATGATGGACGTGGCATTCCAACCGGTATCCATCCAGAGGAGGGGGTATCTGCAGCTGAGGTCATTATGACTGTACTGCATGCGGGGGGGAAATTTGATGATAATTCCTATAAAGTATCAGGCGGACTGCATGGTGTTGGCGTCTCTGTAGTGAATGCGTTATCGCAGAAACTGGAATTGACGATCCGTCGTGAAGGGAAAGTGCATCAGCAGACCTATGTGCATGGTGTACCGCAACAGCCCCTTGCGGTGGTTGGGGAAACCGAGGCCAGTGGGACACAGGTTCGTTTCTGGCCAAGCTATGAAACCTTTACTAATGTCATTGATTTTGAATACGATATTTTGGCTAAACGCCTCCGTGAATTATCATTTTTAAACTCAGGAGTCTCTATCCGTTTGACGGATAAGCGTACGGATAAAAGTGATCATTATCATTATGAAGGTGGCATTAAGGCATTTGTTGAGTATCTGAACAAGAATAAGACCCCAATCCATTCTCATGTATTTTATTTTTCGACGGTAAAAGATGACATCGGCGTCGAAGTGGCGTTGCAGTGGAATGATGGATTCCAAGAAAATATTTATTGTTTCACCAATAATATTCCACAGCGTGATGGGGGGACCCATTTGGCGGGCTTTAGAGCAGCGATGACCCGGACGCTGAATGCGTATATGGATAAAGAGGGCTATAGCAAAAAAGCCAAGGTCAGTGCAACGGGCGATGATGCGCGTGAAGGGCTGATTGCAGTGGTTTCTGTCAAAGTCCCCGATCCTAAATTCTCCTCGCAGACCAAAGATAAATTGGTGTCTTCAGAGGTAAAATCGGCCGTTGAATCACAAATGAATGAATTATTGGCGGAATACCTACTAGAAAATCCCACTGATGCCAAAATTGTCGTCGGTAAGATTATCGATGCGGCTCGCGCTCGCGAAGCGGCTCGTCGTGCCAGAGAAATGACGCGACGTAAGGGAGCGCTGGATCTAGCCGGATTACCGGGCAAATTGGCTGATTGCCAAGAACGCGATCCTGCGTTATCAGAAATTTATCTTGTGGAAGGGGACTCTGCTGGTGGATCCGCCAAGCAGGGCAGAAATCGTAAAAATCAGGCAATCCTACCTCTTAAAGGTAAAATCCTGAATGTTGAAAAAGCGCGTTTCGACAAAATGCTCGCCTCTCAGGAAGTGGCGACATTAATTACCGCACTGGGGTGTGGCATTGGTCGTGATGAGTATAATCCAGACAAATTGCGTTATCACAGTATCATTATCATGACGGATGCGGATGTGGATGGCTCTCATATTCGTACCTTGCTATTGACCTTTTTCTATCGGCAGATGCCGGAAATTATTGAGCGTGGTCATGTTTATATTGCGCAACCTCCGTTATACAAAGTCAAGCGGGGCAAGCAAGAGCAATACATTAAAGATGATGATGCGATGCAGCAATTCGAAATTACCATTGCACTGGATGGGGCAAATTTGCACACCAATCCTGATGCGCCCGCGTTACAGGGCGAGGCATTAGAAAAACTGGTGGGACTGTTTAAAAGCACCCATAGCATGATTAAGCGAATGGAACGCCATTATCCGGTGGCTTTACTGTCTGCACTGATCCATCATGTGCAATTAACCGATATGACAGACCAGGCTCAGGTTGAAGAATGGCTGAAAAAATTGGTGCAGGTTTTAACTGCACGTGAGATCCATGGCAGTACTTGGGACGGTTACGTCCAAGAAAACCGTGAACTGCACATTTTTGAACCTGTGATACGGGTGAAAACTCATGGTGTCGATACGGATTATCCATTGGCACGTGATTTTGTCGAAGGGCCGGAATACCGCAGAATTTCAACGCTAGGTAAAGAATTGGACGGGCTGATTGAAGAGGGGGCGTTCATCAAACGTGGTGATCGGCAGCAACCCATAACCGAGTTTGCTGAGGCGATTGATTGGTTGGAAAAAGAGTCGCGTCGCGGACTCACCAAACAACGTTACAAAGGTTTGGGTGAAATGAATCCGGATCAGTTGTGGGAGACCACCATGGATCCGAGTAGCCGGAGAATGTTACGAGTGACGATTAAAGATGCGATTGCAGCTGATCAGCTCTTTACCACCCTGATGGGGGATGCGGTTGAGCCTAGGCGAGCATTTATTGAGGATAATGCCCTCAATGCGTCAAATATTGATATTTAATCTAGGCTAACCTCAGGGAGTTTACAGCGACCTGCGTTGGACATGGCATAACATAGCCCGTTTATAAATAAATAGGCAGAGCGAGGCAGGTAACGAGTTTTCGTTATCTGCTTTTTTGTTGGAAAAATTGAACTGAACACCATGGTGAAAAGTAAGGAATAAAGCATGACAATTAAACTTATTGCACTGGATATGGATGGTACCGTACTGGATCCTCAGCATACTATTACTCCTGCTGTTCATCGTGCTATTGTTGATGCCGCATCTCGCGGGATCAAAGTTGTTCTTACATCAGGACGACCCTATATCGGAATGAAAAAGTACATTGAACAGTTAGGCCTTGATCAAGCGGGGCAGTATTGTATCAGCTATAATGGCGCCTTGGTGCAGTCGGCTCAAGATGGAAATACGTTACTTGAAACCAGCTTGAAGGTAACCGATTATCAACGATTCGAACAATTATCTCGTCAGTTACATGTTCATTTTCAAGGATTGACTCGTCATCACCTTTATACTTCTAATCAGGATATCAGCGCTCATACTGTGCATGAAGTGGAAGTGACAGGGATCCCTCTGCGTTATCGTGCGGTGGCAGATCTCCCTGCTGATCAGCATTTTATGAAGCTAATGATGGTGGATGATCCTGAACAACTCGATCGGGCTATTGCGGCGATCCCCGCTGAGCTTTATCAAGATTACACCTTAGTTAAAAGCTCCGATCACTACTTGGAAATCTTGGATAAAAAAGCGAATAAGGGGGCTGCCATCCAACAATTGGCGGCAAAATTGTCAATTAGGTCGGATCAGGTTATGGCGATAGGGGATCATGAAAATGATATTTCCATGGTTACTTGGGCTGGATGTGGCGTAGCAATGGGGAATGCCATTGAAAAACTGAAGCAGCAGGCAGACTATCAAACCGACCGTAATGATCAGGATGGGGTAGCGACTGCCATTAAACGCTTTGTACTTGATCACTGAGAAAAATGACGGCGCTGCTGTAAGCGTTGCCTACAGCAGCGATAACAGAATAAATAACTTAACCGATTACTTAGCAGTAAGTTAAAGACTGAGTTAAATAGTAACAAGCGCGTTTCTATTCAATAGTTTACCTTGTGATAATTTTTCTCAGCATTATTGGTTAATTTACGATGGCCTGACACTGCTATTATTTAATCATGTTAAAGATCAGTTGTAGTTAACTGTTCTGTAAGGTCTTATAACAAGGCTGTAAATATATTATTGGCGAGTTGCGCGATTTGTTTATCTCCTTACATTGACGTGCTCTATAACTCATCTTTCGATATACAACCTTCTCGTCTTTATATTTTCGACGAGTTCGTGTTAATCGGGATAGCTTCGCTACGTCATCTGATGCCGAACCTATAAACAATATTTTATCACTAACACTGAGCTGAGTGATTACATCGAATTGGCTTATTCCTTGTATTTTAGCAATTTTTGTCAGACCGTTAATTTAGTTTTGAATATTAAGGATCAGATTATGAAAACATTTATTTCATTATTTACTGCTGCACTGTTCTCTGTGGTTTCTTTTAATGTGATGGCCGAAAGTATTACTGCGACAGCCAGTACTCTTGATGGCGCAGAGGCAAAAATTGCGGCTAAAGCCAAATTGGCCGGTGCATCATCTTATAAAATAACCAGTGCTCAAACGAATAATCGTGTTTATATGAGCGCTGAAATTAATAAATAATCACTTAACGCGCATATAAAATTCGATAATAATAAAAAAGCTGTCTTATCAGCTTTTTTATTAGTTTTATTTTGACAGAATGCTTTTGTTAGCTAAGAAATAGAACGGTATTTTTAAATTCATTTAAAATTTAATTCAGCTATTTTAACATGATTTTATTGAATGTAACCCCTGCCGCTTTTCCTAGGAGCAGACCGGCTGTTGAGGCGTTAAGCCGTCGCATCATCACGATGACAATATACTGACTTTACCCGCTTTTAGTGATCAATCACCGGGATATATAGCTGAGCCGCGATGTTTTATGGGTCATATCGAAACAGCGATGGCGTTGTGCAAAGCAAGTGAATGTCGGATGACGAGCAAGGTGAAGAAGGCGCCTGCCAAGTGGTGGAGAGGGGATTGAGATCAATTGAAAGGGCAGCCAACTGCGTTGTTGCCCTTTCAATGTCTCACGTCGTTTACTTAGAACAATAAACGCGAGCTTCTTTTGGTGTGTAAATACCGAAAGTCACAACACCCAGCAGGCAATCAACGAAGGTTTGTTGTACCTCTGTTCTTACCACTTTATCCTCGCTACCACACACCTGTGCGGCATCAATTGTTTTTTGCTGACCAATACCAGAGAGGAAGAAGTGATGTGTCGCAATATGTTGAGGTTCTGCAGGCATTGGCGCGTTTTTAATGTTAAATGATTGCTGTGCACAGCCTGAGATCATTAATGCCAATACAGCCATGAGAGAGATCTTTTTCATCTGATACCTTTTCAATTTATGTTGAAATGCCCCTAAAGAAGGACAGGGAATTTTTGCTGAAGGATAGACTTTTTTTATTTTAATTGATACTTTTTTTTGCAAAAGGTGCGGTAATAACTGATCGTCATGATAAACAAGTGACCTGACAGGCGATTGTGTCTCGGGGGGTAGCCAGCAGGCAAGGATTAAGGCATATTGACAAAAATATCGCCCAGAGAGTCACAGAAATGCAAGAAATCCAGATAACCTTTGCTCCGCGTCATCATCAGTTAACCAATGCCCAAGTTTGGACAGCAGATGGTCAATGGCTTGTGTATGATCTTCGTCAACAGCAATCGGTTTTTGATGGTTCGCGCATTGAACGTGTTAATGTGGTGGATGGACGAGTAGAAATCTTATACCAAGCAGAACACGGGGCTTTTGTGGGGGTAGTAACCGCCAGTCCGACGTTGCCTGAGCGTTATGTGTGTATTCATTCCCCAGAATATCCCGATCAACAATGGCAGTATGATTTCCACCATCGTCGTGGCGTGATTATCGAGGATAATCGCGCCACGACGATGGATGCTCTGGATATTACGCCTCCTTTTACGCCTGGCGCCTTGCGCGGCGGCAGTCATGTACATATGTTCAGTCCAGAAGGCGATAGGATAAGCTTTACGTATAATGATCATGTGATGCATCAGCTCTCTGCTGAACAGGATTTGCGTAATGTAGGGGTGGCTGTGCCGGCAGGGCCGGTACAAGTGGTTGCCGACCATCCACGTGAATACAGTGGCAGCCATTTTTGTGTCCTCGTCTCTGATACTACGCCCAATCCGATTGCCGGGAGCGATCAAATTAATCGTGCTTATGAAGAGTCATGGGTTGGGATCAGAGGCTATCAGACTGCCGAGGGGCATTGGCAACGTTGGGCGCTGGCCTTTATTGGCGATACCCTAAATCAAGCTGGTTTAATCGTGCCGGAGGTCTTTATTGTTGATTTACCCGAGCAGGATAGCGAGTTTAGCAAATCGGGTAGTCGACCATTAACGGGGACAATACTTCAGTTACCCGCACCACCAGCGGGAGTGAGACAGCGGCGTTTAACCTACACCCAAGGTTTAGCTCGACAACCTAGGCATTGGTTAAAAAGCGCGCCTGATGGCAGTGCCATCGGATTTTTGATGGCTGATCAGAATGATATCATTCAGTTATGGACAGTACCGCCAACGGGGGGGGATATTTGTCAGGTGACATTCCTTGAGCATTCCATTCAGTCCGTTTTTAGCTGGCACCCCCAGGGTAAACACTTGGCCTTTATTTGTAATAATCAATTGATGTTATGGGATATTGAGGCTGGAAAGTCAATGGCTTTAACGGCATTCAGTCTAGTTGCACCTTGCGCAGAAGCCGTGGTCTGGTCACCAAATGGAGAAGCAATTGCGTTTATGCGAGAAATTAGAGGGTATCGACAACTCTGCGTGGTGAAAGAGATTTTTTTGTCCTGACTTATGATTTGTTGTTAGGTATTTTATCTTTTGGGATCGCTAAAGCATCAACTTCACTCTTCAGAGATTGGTGGCCTTTACTGTTTTTGTTAAAAAAATCCCAAGGTAATAGCAGGGTATCCATGACCACCGTAAAAGGGTAGTCTAGCAGCGCCAATGAGGTCAGCATCCAAGACTGATGGTCATTCATGATTGTTTGATTGTTGGCCCGAGTGCCCGGGTAATAGCCTTGATCACTGCCGCTGTGGGTCATCATACTCGAGCAACTGCACAATGTTGAAATAAAAATAAACAAAAGTAGCCGCGGATAATTTATCTTCATTCACTTTTTCCTTGTTGGTGCGAGAGACAGCAGAATGTGGTCGAGCGTTGTGTAATTTTTATACTATATCATTAATTATTTAAATATATTCTTTTTCTCTCTCACTCTAACACAATTCTCTTAATGTGAGTGCCTTGGGTTGAAAATGTTAAGCGTGCCCTTATATTAAGTATTCACGTTGCTGTAAAGGACGTGTTTCTTTTACTGTCTGTCCCAATGGGAAGGCTGACTTATTATACTTGCTGATGATCAGGAGTGATTTTATGCGTAATTTTGACTTATCCCCGTTATACCGTTCAGCGATTGGTTTTGACCGACTGGTCAACTTATTGGAAGCCAATCAAAATCAATCTAATGGCGGCTACCCTCCTTACAATGTGGAGCAAGTCGATGATACCCACTATCGTATTACTATTGCTGTCGCCGGTTTTTCACAACAAGAACTTGACATCACTTTCCATGATAACATGCTGATCGTTCGTGGGGCGCATAGTGAATCAAATACTGAACGCCACTATCTTTATCAAGGCATTGCCGAACGCGATTTTGAGCGTAAATTCCAGTTAGCGGATCATGTTCATGTCCGTCATGCCGATTTGGTTAATGGATTACTTAGCATTGAACTAGAACGTATTGTTCCTGAAGCCATTAAACCTAGGCAGATTGCTATTAATGCCGGAAAATAACGCTATATTATCGATACTATATCAATAATATAAAATAAGGCTATGTATCATACCGGTCGGTAATGGTTAGTTTAACCGTTTTTTCCGACCGGTGCGCAGTGAGGAGGCTGATCGTTTAACAAACTGAGAGTTGACAGGTTAAGCGATCGTCAAGGGATAGTTGAATATGATCATGCTTTGTCAGTTTACCGACGCCTTCCGGAGTACCAGTAAATATCACATCACCTTGTTTTAATTCAATAAATTGGCTAATGAAATGGATGAGGTCGGCAAAGCTGAAGATCATATTTGCACTGCTACCTTTCTGACGTACCGCGCCATTCAGTTGCATTTCAAACGGGATCACTTCAGGTAGTCTCGTCTTGTCAATAAACTGAGAAATAAAGGCGGAATGCCTAAATCCTTTCGATAATAACCAAGGCAGTTGCTTTTGTTTGAGGCGGGATTGAAGATCCCTTGCGGTCAAATCAAGACCGATTGCCACTGCATCATAGTAATCATCGGCTTGTTCTAAAGGAACAGTAAATCCATCGCGTGAAATACGAATGACCAGCTCGGTTTCAAAATGAATCTCCGATGAAAATGCGGGTAGCGTAAAATGATTCGAAGTAATGAGTGAGCTGGTCGGTTTACTGAAAATGATAGGTTCCGCTTCTACTTTGTTGCCGAGTTCATGTGCATGAGCGGTATAGTTTCTTCCTACGCAATAAATAGTGTTTATCATCGACACGCCTTTAATCTGCAGTATGAGTCAGGTGCCCTCTTAGCAGAAGGAGGGCAGGGATGAGTACCAACAAGCCCATCATGGGGCAACACAGCATAAGCAAACAGACGATAACAGGCCTATGTTTGGCTAACCCATTGACACGCAGAGTATCATAGATTAACCCGATTGATCTGCAAGTTGCCGTTTAAACCTTGCAGCAGGTTCTCTAGCGCATCACATTTCATGGCATAACGGGTTTCATGAGTGGCTGAACCGATATGTGGCAATGTGACAACATTGGGTAAGCTGGTTAGCATTGAGTCGGCAGACAGGGGCTCCTGCTCATAAACATCCAAACCTGCACCGTAAATCCGCTTACTTTGCAATGCTCCAATCAAGGCGGTTTGATCGACAACGGCTCCGCGTCCGGCATTAATCAGAATGGCGCTTGGTTTCATCAGGGATAATTGCTGGTGGCTGATGAAATGATGCGTTTCAGCGCTTAATGGTAATACCAAACAAACAAAATCACTGCGATTGAGAAGCGAATCTAGGTCACAGTAGGTCGCTTTCACGTCTTGCTCGGCGTCTGAGTGTTGTGAACGAGAATGATATAAAATATCCATCCCAAATCCATGGTGTGCACGTTTAGCTAAAGCCAGGCCGATCCGTCCCATCCCAATGATACCCATCGTTTTATGATGCACATCCATGGCGAGAGGCAAATCTTGAGGATGGTGTTGCCAGCCGCCCGTTTTCACCCAGTGATCCATCGCAGGAATGTGGCGTGCTGTGGCAAGGACGAGTGCCATCATTGCGTCTGCCACTGTCTCAGTGAGCGCGCTAGGCGTATGGGTTAGGAGGATTTTACGTTCGGTGAGGGCTTGCAGATCAAAATTGTCATAGCCTGCGGAAATGGTAGAGCAGACACGCAAGGCTGGCATTTTATCGAGTAAGGCACGTGTGACTTTGCAACCGGAACCCATGAGGCCTTCTGCACGCTTGAAGGCTTCAGCATGGTGTTCAACCGTGCAGGGACTGAGATCCTTTACCTTCAATAGTGTTGTATGCTGATGCAATTTCTCTAGGAGTTGTGCTGGTAGGTCAGAATACAAAATAACGGTTGGTTTCATCGGGGACTCTCATTGATTAAGGTATAAAATAACTGACCCTCAGCCGAATGGGGCTGCGCTTTGTGGTGGTACAGTAACAAGAGCAAACGAGATTAAGTATTGACGTTTACTCGAACGCTAAGAGCACTTTTTCTTTAACCATTTTCAGGGTGGCAATGGCACTGTCGTTCATGGTCAATCAGTAAGCCACAGGCCTGCATAAATGACTGGCATATTGTTGGGCCGACAAATTTAAAACCATGCTGTTTTAGGCATGTTGACATCTTCGTCGATCGATCTGTTTGTGGTGGGATCTGTTTAAAATCACTGTAGTGGCTGATTTTGGGCTGTCCTCCCACAAACTGCCAGATAAATGAGACAAATTCGATCTGTTGATGCTCCATCTTGAGCAATGCTTGTGCATTGGTAATGATCGAGGCAAGTTTGCTGCGGTTTCTTATTAGCGTGGGGATCTGTAAACGTTGCTGTAAGTCTTGAGCGGTCATGGTTGCAACTTGCTCAGGGATAAAATCGTAGAAATACTGGCGATAGGCTTGGCGACGTTTTAAAATTTGTAACCATGACAACCCAGCCTGCTGTCCTTCTAGGCAAAGCATTTCAAACAGCTTATTACGATCTTTGATGGTTTTTCCCCACTCATTATCATGATAAGCCAGATACTCAGGATCAGCACTTACCCAGCCGCAGCGGATTTTAGTCATACTGTTTGCCTATTGGTTGGTTATCGTCGTCATTTTAGCAGAAAAAACAACCGTTCTGATTGATATTATATTAATTAAAGAAAAAATTTCAGTTGAACTGACGCGCGCCTCATCACGACTCCGCCAAGTTGTGTCATGGCTATCTGTCATGATGATGAGATAACGTCTCGTGCTTTACTGAATGTGATGGGCCTGTCTTCGCGCCCTCACTGATTGATCGACTTTGGCCAAACATTGTCTTGAGACATTGAGATAAACCCAGTCATTGCTATCTTTTGCTAACTCAGTAGAATATTGAGTTGCCCTTGCAATGAGGGATGCTCAGATTGATCGTGGTATCAGCGTACAGCGTGCGATTTGCGACACCGAGTCAAATGCCATTTCCCCCCAGAGGCCGAGCCAACGCCTGTTATTGGCGGGTGTTGAATGAGCAAGGTGAAAGGATGACGTGGGGCGAGAACACGGGTACAGTCATGTACACTAAGCTGAATAGCAACTCTCCCGAGGCGGGATCATGTTATCATCAGGGTTTATCACACCATTTTTTTGCGAATCAGTCCGAGAAAATTGTTACACTAGCGAGGCTTGTGGTCCCCGTGTGGTTGGGCTGGATAAGGTGAGTACAAGGTCAGATTATGTCAGTGAAAATTTTAGCAAATACGATCGTTGGCTTAGAACAATTTTGCCAAGAGCCGCTGCAAGTATTGCAACAGGCGGAACAGGGCATGCTGGCTGTTTTTAGTGATAATGCTCCTGTGATGTATGCCTTAAGTGCCGAGAGGCTTGCTGAACTGCTGGCCTGCGAACAACGCGCCCATCAGCAAATGGATGTGTCGTTGGATCAACACTGGTTTAACAACGCGCTCCCCACACCTGTTGCCATCCCTGCCGGTAAGTTTCGCCTCTACGCAGATTGGCAGCCCGATACGGATTTTATCAGACAAGCCGCCCTGTGGGGAATTGGACTGAAACAACCTGTTCAACCTACTGAGCTTGCTGCCTTTATTACTTATTGGCAGGCTGAAGGCAAAGTCTTTCATCATGTTCAGTGGCAACAAAAATTAGCCAGACATCTGCAACTAAGTCGACGAGCCATGCCAGGTGTCGCACAACAGGATTTTACCCAAGTTGAGGCTCCAGATCAGATTATCCCAAAAGGTTTCAGAGGTTAAGTTATGAAAACACCAGAAAGCCTATTTCGTCGATTGCAGCGTTTAATGCCTGCGGGAATTAAACCGAAATTTAATCAAGCCTCTGAGCTTATCCACTGGAACCAAGAGCAGGGTCGTTTACGCTCCGAGGCGATCATTCGTGAAAACCGGGCGATGAAAATGGAACGGGTGATGGGACGATCGGGGATCCGCGCCTTACACATGAATTGTTCATTTGATAATTATAAAGTAGAGAATGAAGGTCAACGTACTGCGCTCAATCGCGCGCGTGAGTATGCTGCGCAATTTGAAAAAAGTATCGCCAGTTTCGTTTTTTCGGGTCAGCCGGGTACCGGTAAAAATCACCTTGCCGCTGCGATTGGTAATGATCTTATCATGCGTGGGAAAAGTGTACTTATTGTCACGGTAGCAGATTTGATGTCCAATATGAAAGGGACATTTAGTGGTGCCAGCCGACTGACCGAAGAACGCTTGCTCAATGATCTGAGCCATGTTGATTTACTGGTTATCGATGAAATTGGGATGCAAAGTGAATCCCGTTATGAAAAAGTGATCATTAACCAGATTGTTGATCGCAGATCGTCCTCAAAACGTCCAACGGGGATGCTGACAAATTTAAAACATGACAGTATGATCGCATTGCTCGGTGAGCGCGTTATGGACAGAATGCGTCTCGGTAAGAGCTTGTGGGTCACCTTCGACTGGGAAAGCTACCGAGATCGGGTTCGGGGTGATGAATATTAAAGCGCAACGATTTGCCTCAGCGCAAGTCGGTGCCAAGGCAATGCAGCGAATGCATAACAATACAAGGTCTGAGTGATGCCACACCTTACGATAAAATGTTTTCCTCGTCAGCTCAATCAGCAACAGACAGAGGCGCTTGCTCAGGCACTGTCTGATGTGTTGCAAGTCCATCTCAATTGCTCAGAAGCGGCGACCAGTATTGCATTACAGTATGTCCAAAAACAGGACTGGAAGCAGCAAGTCTGGGATCGGGACATTGCGACACAAACTGAACAGCTCATTAAAACTCCAAGTTACACACCGGAGTAACCTGATGACCTCTGCTTAACGTCGATCGGAGAGACATTGCGATCACGTACGGCGAGTGTCAGGTTGATCTTTCTCTTTTATATTTTAATTTATTTTTTGGAAATGCACTTATGCCTGACTCAGCTGATCGTCAACCCATCCCTCTGCCAGGTGGGCACAATAAAGTCTTACTTCACTCGTGTTGTGCCCCCTGTTCCGGTGAAGTCATGGAAGCCATGCTGGCGTCAGGGATCAATTACACGATTTTTTTCTATAACCCCAACATTCATCCTTTAAAAGAGTATGAATTGCGTAAAGAAGAGAACATTCGTTTCGCAGAGAAATTTGGGATCCCTTTTATTGATGCGGATTATGATCGGGATAACTGGTTTGAAAGGGCAAAAGGGATGGAGTGGGAGCCTGAGCGCGGTGAACGCTGCACCATGTGTTTTGATATGCGTTTTGAGCGCACGGCGTTGTACGCACACGAAAATGACTTTCCGGTGATCACTTCTTGTCTTGGTATTTCTCGTTGGAAAGATATGAAGCAGATTAATGATTGCGGTGTCAGAGCAGCATCACGTTATCCTGATATGATGTATTGGGAGTTCAATTGGCGTAAAGGAGGAGGCTCAGCTCGAATGATCGAAATCAGTAAGCGAGAGCGTTTCTATCAGCAGGAATATTGTGGTTGCATTTATTCGTTACGTGATACTAATCGTCACCGCGTTGCGACGGGACGTGAGCGTATTCAGATCGGCGTACAATATTATGAACCTGAAAATAAAGAATAACCGCACGGGATCAGCATGAAGCCTTCGGGTGGATCAAGGTCAGGTGCTGCGCGCCTGACCCGCAGGCGATTGCCTACCGTGATAGCAGTTTTTTCTCTGCCAGTTCAAGCGCAAAATAGCTGAGGATTGTGTCAGCTCCTGCTCGTTTAATTGCGCCGAGACTCTCTAACATAACACTGTGTTGATCAATGGCTCCCGCCATTGCCGCAAATTTGATCATGGCATATTCCCCGCTGACTTGATAAGCGGCGAGTGGCAGGTTGGTTCGCTCACGCAGATCACGTAGAATATCCAGATAGGCCCCCGCCGGCTTTACCATCAGCACATCTGCGCCCTGAGCCTCATCCAGTAAAGATTCGTGGATCGCTTCACGACGATTCATGGGATCCATCTGATAGGTTTTTCGATCACCTTTAAGTGCTGTCCCCGCGGCTTCGCGGAATGGACCATAATAAGAAGACGCAAATTTCGTGGAATAAGACATGATGGCGACATCAGTATAGCCAGCCACATCTAATGCTTGCCGAATCGCAGCAACCTGCCCGTCCATTGCGGCAGAGGGAGCGATAAAATCCGCACCCGCAGCGGCAGCCACCACGGCTTGTCTCCCTAAGTTCAATAAGGTTTGATCGTTATCGACTGTACCATCTTGGCAAAGGATGCCACAGTGTCCGTGACTGGTATATTCACAAAAGCAGGTATCGGACATGACAATCATTTCTGGGACTGCCTTTTTACTGATCCTTGCCATTCTGGCAACGAGACCGTTTTCTGCCCAAGCATCGCTGCCAGTAGCATCGAGCTTATGAGAGATACCAAAGGTCATGATTGCTCGGATCCCTGCGTTGGCGATACGTTCAATCTCTCGGTCTAAATGCTTTTCTGGAATACGATAAAGACCAGGCATTGCATTAATTGGTTGATAATCGGTGGCATCTTCCTCGACGAAAATGGGTAAAATCAGATCGTTCAGACTGAGAGTCGTTTCCTGAAAGAGCTGACGTAGGGATGAAGTTTTACGCAATCGGCGAGGTCGCTGGACCAGATCAATTTCAGGCATGATATCTATCTCTATAGCAAAATGAAGCGGGTATTGTAGCCTGTCTGACACAGTCTGCTTAACTATTCTGTGCCGATATTCCCCCACAGGGTGGGGGAAGTTAGAGAGGGATTATTCTTTGATATCGGGGTGTTGATCGACCAGTCGACGGCGTTTGGCTTCCAGTCGGCTAATTTCGGCATCAATATCTTCGATACGTTGTTCAATACCATCATGGTGCTCTTGTAGAATTTCACGAGCTTCTTCTATATCGGAAGCGGCTGGCGTTGCACCAATCAATGGTTTGTTTGCTGTTTCCCGCATAAATAAACCTGTTATCAGTCCAATGACGGCAATCACCATCAGGTAATACGCTGGCATCATCAGGTCATTCGTGGCTTCCACTAACCATGCCGTCAGTGTGGGTGTTAAACCTGCAATTAATATCGAGATATTAAATGCACTGGCTAATGCACTGTAGCGGATATGGGTTGGGAACATTGCTGGCAACGATGAGGCCATTACTCCAGTAAAGGAGTTCAGTATGACAGCCAGAACCAGTAGGCCTGAAAAAATCAGACTCAATTTGCCACTGTTTATCAGCATAAATGCAGGCAGCGCTAACAGGAATAAGGCGATACTACCAATAATCACAAATGGGCGGCGACCAAAACGGTCACTGAGCATTCCCATCACGGGTTGGATAAACAACATACCAATCATAATAGCAATAATAATCAGTACACCGTGATCTTCTGAGTAGTGCAGATTATGTGACAGATAACTGGGCATATAGGTCAACAGCATATAATAAGTCACATTGGTGGCAATCACTAAGCCGATACACGCGAGTAAACTTTTCCAATGCTTACTGGCAATCTCACGGAAAGAGATCTTAGGGCCATTTTGCAGACCTTGACGGTCACCTTGTTCCAGCTTATCGACATGCTGTTGGAACGCGGGTGTTTCTTCCAATGCATGGCGCAGATAAAGACCGATAATACCCAATGGTAAGGCTAAGAAGAATGGGACACGCCAGCCCCATTCCATAAATTTATCTTCACCAAGCAGCGTCGAAATTAAGACGACGATACCGGCGCCCAGTACGAAGCCAACAATTGATCCGAAATCGAGCCAACTGCCCATAAAGCCGCGTTTGCGATCCGGTGAATACTCTGCGACGAAGATGGATGCGCCCGTGTATTCGCCACCGACAGAGAAGCCCTGCGCCATTTTCGCTAATAATAAGAGCACCGGTGCCCAAAGGCCAATACTGGCATAAGACGGGATCAGTCCGATACAGAACGTACTGATGGACATGATGATAATGGTAATGGCCAAAATTTTCTGTCGGCCATATTTATCACCAAGCATCCCAAAAAACAGTCCACCTAACGGACGGATCAAGAAAGGGACGGAGAAGGTCGCCAACGCTGCAATCATCTGTAAACCGGGTGATGCATGAGGAAAGAAGACCTGACCTAATGCATAAGCGACAAATCCATATACGCCAAAGTCGAACCATTCTAGGGCATTACCAAGAGAGGCGGCAGTAATGGCTTTTCTTAAACGGGCATCATCGATGATAGTGACATCTTCAATCCCGATAGGTTTTATACGCTTCCTACGTAACTTCATAAGGGTACCTATGTATTGATCAAGAGGTGCTGTCAGATTCACGGCAAAAGAGGTCAGACAATCTTACCAGTGATAGTAGAGCATAAAGCATATTCATGACTACATTATGACTGACTAAGTATTGTGTTGATAACAACTAAGTAAATAAGTATAACGTAAAAACATGAAAATTGTCACATTTAGCTCATTGAGTCCGTTGTTCATGAAAAATTGCCTGATAATGAAGAGGAATAAGTCACCTTATATTTGAGCGTCGGAACGACGTCCGGGATGACCCGTTGAGGCGTTTTTTTTCTTTGGTGAAAGTGGCATAACACCCAGACAAGCGTGAGGATAAAAAAGGTAATGCCATCTTGCAGGAGGCAGACTCATTGCAACATCAAGCAAGGGGAAATCCCGCGCTTTTCACCTGCAGGTCGTCAACCACAGAGGGCATAGCCATGCGCTGATTGCAGTCCCGCTTCTTCAAGGTGGAAGTAAGGAGAGACTGCACTTCTATGAGTTAGTAAGTATTCACTCTTTTTATTGGTGCTAGGGTGGAGGCTTTAACCATTTTACTGAGCAAAGTATGCAGGAGTACACCGTATGCAGGTAAAAAGAAGATCAGGCAAATCAGTGTTTTATAGCAATAATCGACCAAGGCAATTTCGACCCAATGTGCAGCCATAAAGGCATCAGTGCTGTGGTAGAAGGCGATAAAGAAGAATGAGAAGGTATCGCTGATATTACTTAAAAACATTGAAATCCCAGGCGCTACCCACCAGTTAGAAATGCGACGTAGGTGACTAAAAATAGTGATATCCAGTAATTGCCCCAGTAGGTAAGCTGCAAAGCTCGCGATGGCAATACGTAATACCATGGTGTTTACTTGGCTTATCGCCATCACACCTTGCCATTCACCTTTGAAAAAAAGGCTAGAAATTAAAATAGATAACACCAGTGCGGGTATCATGGCACAAAAAATGATTTTTCTAGCCATGATTGAGCCAAAGATCCTCACAGTCAGATCGGTCGCCAAAAAAATAAAAGGGAAACTGAACGCCCCCCATGTGGTATTGAACCCGAACACTTCAATTGGCAGTTGAACCAGATAATTACTTGAGGTAATCACGAGAAGATGAAACGCACACAACAACAGTAACACGCGATTTGCGTGTCGTGGACTTAAAGATAGCATAATAAACCTTTTTATCGATGGGGTGAGGGAACCCAGAGTTAAGTCGTAATTAAGTCAGCCATCAGGCAGGGCGTATATCTTACTGCTAACTTCTATTTATTCAAGTCTGTTTTATGATAAAATTGCAGTCAATAGCGAAGTTGCATCTTATAAAAAAGCATTCTCTCACATGGAGAAAGGTATGGGCGACACTGAACCGCGCAAGGCAGATTTACAGCTAAATACCCTCGGGTTGCGTTGCCCTGAGCCCGTCATGATGGTACGTAAGACAGTACGTGCGATGCTACCAGGTCAGACACTTTCCATCATTGCCGATGATCCAGCGACAGTACGCGATATTCCGGGTTTTTGTTTGTTTATGGAACATACCCTGCTCGAGCAGTCAACTCAATCTCGTCCTTATTATTTTCTCTTACGCAAAGAACGCTGATACCTTAGCTAATATGGGCTGCTAACGAACTCGCTACCATAAAGTGCCCTAATATAAATAATGCTTCATAAATGACAAAGTCATAGGCAAAACGTCGTCTAAATCGACTGATCAGCCAAACAATGTTAGAAATCAGTAGAGAGGTTGCACCGATGACGAGATATAATGAGCCAGAATCCATAAAAAATTGGTAGCGCATCACGGCCAACCAGCACATAAACATGTTCATTATCAACAGTAAACAAGCAGGCCAGCGCAATTCTTCAAGCTGATTCCAGATGCTGGTCAACGCTAAAGTACCAATAACTAACAGCGCGAGCGCGACTTTCCATTGACCACTGATCGTCAGTTCTCGGGATAAGTATAACGTGTACATCAACGAGCCTAAAAACATCGCAGCAAAAGCATATAGCCACTGATTTTGTGGTAAAATGGTTAATGCGCCACCAATAACCGCTGCAATGAGCCCAGCCAGAATAAAATAATCTGGCAGATACATGACAGGAGATTTTAAACCCCAAGAGAACAGCAGAACAAAGGTCAGAGGTTTAAATACTTGAATCTGCCATCGATAACCACGATAGATGGCATTAATGTGTATAAAGCTGGAGAGAAACACGGCGGTGAATGACCATATCATAAATATTCCTTTTTAATATCCTCAGATTCCTTTACTAATTTGAAAATAAAGATTTTTGTTCATAGTTCAGAATGGGTGGGATTTTTATATAAACATGTTGAAATTTATCGATTGTTACCAATGCTAAACAACATCTATAAAAACGTATTATATACTGAAGTGAATTGATTAATGTTGATTAAATCCACTTAATCTCATTTATATCAATTACGCTACTTTTTAGGGAAATGTCTTTTCTGCCAAGCTAATAGCTCAAAAACGCCAAAGATAAACAATTTTAATTGGCTGTAACCATTCAGCTTTGGTTCATCTTTGGACTGTGTTTGTTTCAGCAATAATAATTGTAACCCATGCATAACGACCATAAAAATCAGTGCAATGTCAATAAAGTACTTAAGTGGTTTCGGCGCTGGATAAATAAAATTAGACAGTAAAAACGTCCAGACTAACAGCATAAGAAGACGACCTAAATGAATTAACATGATAATTTTCCTATATGGGTCGGTGCTGAACGCTGGTACAAGCGACTAACCACTTGTCCTGTCACTTTTTCACGATATAAATGCCAAGTGAGTGGCGGGCTCGGCTCTTTGTGTTCAACTTCACTTTCTGTATAAATGAAGGCTTCTGGTGTCAACCAGTGGTACTTTTCCAGTAAATGCATTGTTTGTTCAAGTAGTCCTTTTCTGAAAGGCGGATCGATAAAGACAATGTCGTATGATGAAGCAGGCTGAGTGAGCCACTGTAACGTGTCACAGTGTATTAACTCGATATTCTGAGCCTTGAGCACAACAATATTTTCAGCCAATTGCTTGGCAACAGGTCGCTGCAATTCGAGTAACGTGACGTCATGGGCATGACGGGATAAGGCCTCAAATCCTAATGCGCCACTGCCTGCGTAACAATCGAGACAACGAGCCCCTGCTAAGTAAGGTGCCAGCCAGTTAAACAATGTTTCACGAGCGCGATCGGTAGAGGGGCGCAATCCTTGACTATCTGGAACGGGCAATTTCCTTCCTCGCCATTGTCCACCGATAATTCTTATTTGCCCGGGTCCTTGATGTTTAGGTGACGATTTTACCATTGTCATTTCAATTCCACGAAGATTTGTTCTAGTTTACTGGTGAAAGCGATAAGAATAAACGATATTGTGATACTGAGAGGGATAAAATGGTAAACTATGAGTTGGTTGTTTTAAATTTGCATTCACTTTCTCGGTAGGGCATTAGCAAACCTTACAGTTAATGCGAGAGGCCCGTCGACGTTGCGGGGAGAGTAATACAGGAGCATGACCATATTATGGCAAAACAAAAAAAACGCGGTCTCTTTTCTTGGTTGGGTTTAGGTCGGGAGAATAAAAAAGAAAACAGAGAGACACAACCAGAGTGTGAACAGACCACGAAGACTCAGTTATCTGAGTTGCAAGCAGACGACGTGCATTCTGATGTGGTTGAGAATGAGTCGTGTGTTGCCGCGCATCAAAAACAGGCTGAGATAACTGAGGCCGCCCCAGCGGCAGCGTCTGTGGCTGATGATCGAATCGCGTCTGCGCCGTTATCAGCACAACAGGCTGAGATAACTGAGGCCGCCCCAGCGGCAGCGTCAGTGGCTGATGATCGAATCGCGTCTGCGCCGTTATCAGCACAACAGGCTGAGATAACTGAGGCCGCCCCAGCGGCAGCGTCAGTGGCTGATGATCGAATCGCGTCTGCGCCGTTATCAGCACAACAGGCTGAGATAACTGAGACCGCCCCAGCGGCGGGTCACCGTGATGACTTACAAGAAAAAGGGGCTAAAGAAGGCTTTTTTCGTCGCCTAAAGCGCAGTTTGTTAAAAACACGGCAAAATATCGGTTTTGGTTTTTTTAGCTTCTTCCAAGGTAAAAAAATTGATGATGAGCTCTTTGAGCAACTGGAGGAGCATTTGCTGATCGCCGATGTCGGGATGGAGACAACCAGTAAGATTATTAATAATCTGACCCGCCAAGCGAGTCGCAGACAGTTAAAAGATGCTGATGCGCTGTACGGGCTATTAAAAGAGGAAATGACCGCTATCCTTGAGCCTGTCACTCAACCGCTCGATATTGAAAAAGACAGTCCTTTTGTTATTTTGATGGTTGGTGTTAATGGTGTGGGGAAAACCACCACGATTGGTAAATTAGCGCGGCAATTTCAAGCGCAAGGCAAATCGGTGATGCTGGCTGCGGGCGATACCTTTCGTGCCGCGGCGGTTGAACAGTTGCAGGTGTGGGGTGAGCGCAATGCTATTCCGGTCATCGCTCAGCACACGGGCGCCGACTCCGCGTCGGTGATCTACGATTCTCTGCAAGCCGCAAAAGCACGTGGTATCGATGTTTTAATCGCTGACACAGCAGGTCGTTTACAAAATAAAGCGCATCTGATGGATGAACTGAAAAAAATTACTCGTGTTGTACAAAAGCTTAATCCGATGGCGCCTCATGAGGTGATGTTAACCTTGGATGCTAGCACGGGGCAAAATGCGGTGAGTCAGGCTAAATTATTTAATGAAGCCGTAGGATTAACGGGGCTGACCCTGACAAAATTAGACGGAACGGCCAAGGGCGGCGTGATCTTCTCGTTGGCAGATAAGTTTGGGATCCCCATTCGTTATATTGGTGTAGGTGAAGGTATTGATGATTTACGTCCCTTCCAATCCGGTGATTTTATAGAGGCATTATTTGCCCGAGAGGATGAAGTACTATGATTCGTTTTGACGGGGTAAGTAAAGCGTATTTAGGGGGACGCCAAGCACTGCAAGGTGTTAATTTCCATTTGCGCCAAGGAGAAATGGCTTTTCTGACAGGTCATTCTGGTGCCGGGAAAAGTACGTTACTCAAACTGATTTGTGGGATTGAGCGTGCCAGCGCGGGGCAAATTTGGTTCAGTGGCCACAATATTACCCGTCTTCGAAATAGTGAAATTCCCTTTTTAAGGCGTCAGATCGGGATGATCTTTCAAGATCACCATTTATTAATGGATCGTACCGTTTACGACAATATCGCGATCCCGCTGATTATCTCTGGTGCCAGTGAAGAGGATATCCGGCGGCGCGTGTCTGCTGCCCTTGATAAAGTCGGGTTGCTTGATAAAAGCAAAAGCTATCCCATTCAGTTATCAGGCGGAGAGCAGCAACGCGTGGGTATTGCTCGTGCCGTGGTAAACAAACCGGCTTTACTTCTGGCTGATGAACCCACTGGTAATCTCGACACGGCGTTATCGGAAGATATTTTACAATTATTTGAAGAGTTTAATCGAGTCGGTGTTACCGTATTGATGGCAACGCATGATCTGTCTTTAGTTGCTCGGCGTCAGTATCCGGTGCTTGAACTTTCGCATGGGCGACTTTATGGAGGTAACAATGAAACCGCTGCAGAATAAGTTTAAACGGCCTTCGGCAAATAAGCGTGGCGCAGCTCAATCTGCAAAGGTTTCTAAAGAGCGTGCTTTACGCGGCGGCTGGCAGCAGCAGCTACATTATGCGTTGCGTGGGATGCTCCGTGATTTGCTCAGACAGCCACTGGCCAGTTTATTAACAGTGACAGTGATTGCAATTTCGTTAACATTACCGAGCTTGTGTTATCTGGTGTGGAAAAATGTCGATCAGGCAGCCGCTCGTTGGTATCCCTCACCGCAAATCACGGTCTATTTATCCAAAACATTGGATGACGACGCTGCGGAACAGGTGGTCCAACAATTGAAAAAGTTGGATGGGGTTAAAACGGTTGACTATTTGACGCGTGAAGAAGCCTTAAACGAATTTCGTAACTGGTCTGGATTTGGTGGTGCGATGGACTTGCTGGAGCAAAATCCATTACCGGCAGTGGCGATAATTAATCCGACATTGCGTTTTCAACAGAGTCAGCCATTGAATACGTTGCGCCAACGTGTGGCGGCCGTACAGGGTATTGATGACGTTAAAATGGATGACAGTTGGTTTGCCCGATTATCGGCATTGACCGGGTTGGTTGGTCAGATTGCCTTTACGGTGGGTGTATTGATGGTTATTGCGGTGTTTTTGGTGATTGGTAACAGTATCCGGTTAAGTATCTTTGCTAGGCGAGATACCATCAATGTGCAGAAACTGATTGGTGCCACGGATGGTTTTATTTTGCGGCCGTTTCTTTACAGTGGCGCGATACTCGGGCTTTCTGGGGCGCTATTGTCGCTGTTACTTTCTGGCTTTTTAGTTTTCAGGCTGGAATCGGTAGTGAGTCATGTCGCCGCGGTATTTAGTACAAGTTTTGAATTGAAGGGATTATCTTGGGATGAGGCTTTGCTGTTGTTGCTGATTTCCTCAATTGTGGGATGGTGTGCTGCGCTATTAGCAACCTTGCAGCATTTACGCCGTTTTACACCTGCTTGAAGTTTTATTAATATAAACCTTGCTATTATGCATCATCGATGTTGCTGTGAGTAGATGAAAATAATCAAAATATGAACTCGCTGCAACCAGGAATGTCTAATAACCAAACAACACCGGTGTGCGGCTAACGATTCACTGCCAGTTTTACTGATGATAGATGACTTATGTTAGCGGCTTTGTCGATTGTATGAGAGGAATCAATGACCAAAGAAATGCAAACTTTAGCTTTAGCTCCCCTAGGCAACTTGGATTCCTATATTCGAGTTGCTGGCGTGTGCCCAATGTTGACGGCAGACGAGGAAAAAGAGCTGGCTGAACGGCTGCATTACCAGGGTGATCTGGATGCAGCAAAACAGCTCATCTTGTCTCATCTCCGATTTGTCGTGCATATTGCTCGCAATTATTCTGGCTATGGGCTGCCTCAGGCAGATCTTATCCAAGAAGGTAATATCGGATTGATGAAAGCGGTGAGACGTTTTAATCCTGAAGTTGGCGTGCGACTGGTTTCTTTTGCAGTACACTGGATCAAAGCGGAAATCCATGAATATGTACTCAAGAATTGGCGTATCGTCAAAGTGGCGACCACCAAGGCACAACGTAAATTGTTCTTTAATCTCCGTAAAACTAAGCAACGTCTCGGCTGGTTTAACCAGGATGAGGTTGAAATGGTGGCGCGTGAGTTGGGTGTCAGCAGTAAAGATGTCCGTGAAATGGAATCAAGGATGTCTGCACAGGATATGACGTTTGACTTGACTGGCGATGACGATGAGAGTGAGACTAAATCAATCGCTCCTGTGTTGTACTTACGGGATAAAACCTCTGATTTTGCGGACAGTATTGAAGACGATAATTGGGATAGCCATGCGGCTGAACGATTATCAGATGCGATCAATGAACTGGATGAACGCAGTCAGCAAATCATACGGGCGCGTTGGTTGGATGATGATAATAAAACCACCTTGCAAGATTTGGCTGATAAATATGGTGTATCTGCTGAGCGAGTTCGTCAGCTTGAAAAGAACGCCATGAAAAAGCTGAGAGTGGCTATCGAAGCTTAGTCTGCCTCTCTACTTTTGATTTAAGGTCGCGTGCTGCGACCTTTTTTATCATGATGAACATTGCGTGCAACTTAATATGGTTGAGTGCGCTTCTCACTGTTTGTTTTTTCTCTTCATTGAGTTTGTATTTTACAATTTGTATTGTGCTGTTGTTCTGACGGATAAATAGTTTAGAAAGACCTCTGGATTTTACCTGTAAAAAATAATACGCTTCTTCAAGCGCCTCGCTTCCATCACATAACTGACTTTTTAACGTCACGTTTCTATTATTTTTCTGCAATCTTCTACTGGCAACCTGTGAGCAGGATTTCGGGTACTGATTTTTAGTCATTGGAGAAGGTGACGCGTATGAAATACTCAAATAAGCAGAGACTCACTCTCGGGTTATTACTGGGGTTGACCAGTCATGCATTCGCTGCGACGGAAATTCAGCTATGGCATTCCATGGAGGCTGAACTGGGTAAAGAAGTCAATGCGTTAGCCGATAGATTTAATCAAACGCATCCGGATTATAGAATCGAGCCTGTTTATAAAGGCAATTATGAGCAAAGTCTCGCCGCAGGGATTGCCGCAACGCGCAGTGGAAATGCCCCCGCTATCTTACAGGTTTATGAAGTGGGTACGGCCACGATGATGTCATCCCAAGCAGTTAAACCGGTATGGCAATTGTTGCAACAGCAGGGTATTGATAGTAAAAAATATCATTTTATCCCGGCGATCATGGGCTATTATACCGATGACAAGGGCAAACTTTTGTCTTTGCCTTTCAATAGTTCGACACCTGTCCTTTATTATAATAAACAGGCGTTTATTAAAGCAGGGCTCGATGCCAATGCGCCACCCCCCACTTGGCAAAAACTCGAACAAGCGGCTGAGCAATTAAAAAAAGTGGGAGTAACCTGCCCATTTAGTACGGGCTGGCAAAGCTGGATCCAGCTTGAAGAGTTCAGTGCATGGCACGGTTTGCCTATCGCCTCTGACAATAATGGATTTTCTGGCCGAGATGCCAAACTGTTAGTCAATCAACCCGCACAGATAAAACACATTACTTTCTTACAGCAAATGAATAAAGCCGGGACCTTTATCTATTATGGGCGCAAAGATGAAGCCACTGCTAAGTTCTATCGTGGGGAGTGTGCGATGGTGATGGCATCTTCGGCATCACTGGCTGATATTAAGCACCAAGCGAACTTTCCTTTTGGCGTCGGGATGATGCCCTATGATCAGACGATAACCTCCTCACCGCAAAATGCGATGATAGGCGGAGCCAGTTTGTGGGTGATGCAAGGTAAAGATCAAGCAACTTACCGCGGCGTGGCAACCTTTTTTGATTACCTCAGTGCGCCTGATAGTGTGGCTGAATGGCATCAAAAGACCGGCTATTTGCCCGTTAGCGATCCGGGTTATCAATTATCCCAACAGCAGGGCTTTTATCAGCAGCATCCAGAAAGTGAGGTCGCCATCAAGCAGATGTTGAAAAACCCACCGTTGCCTTATACCCAAGGACTGCGATTGGGCTATATGCCACAGATCCGCACGGTGATGGACGAAGAACTGGAAAACGTGTGGACCGGTCAGAAAACACCGGAACAGGCACTGAACAGTGCGGTTCAACGGGGTGATCGTTTACTAAAACGATTCCAACAGGTGCAATAAATCGATAAATTCAGTGCCAGATTGAGTCTGTATCTCAATCTGAGTTGGCGTCTCAGGAGTCAGTATGTCACAGCTTGCCAAAAGTACCTTCAAAGAGAAGGGATTGCCTTATTTATTGCTATTACCTCAGGTCGTTGTCACGGTTATTTTCTTTATCTGGCCTGCAGGTCAAGCACTCTGGAATTCATTTCAGCGTACCGATCCGTTCGGGCTATCGAGTCAATTTATTGGTTTAGATAACTTTCACTCATTGTTGGATGATGGTTACTACTTGGACTCCTTTCTGACAACCGTTATTTTTAGTTGTTGGGTGACGGTCAGTGGTTTGATTTTATCCTTATTGTTAGCGGCGCTGGTCGATCATGTTTTAAAGCTAACAAAAATGTATCAAACATTGCTATTACTCCCTTATGCCGTTGCTCCCGCGATTGCAGCTGTATTATGGATGTTTTTATTTAATCCGGGAATTGGTGTGGTCAGCCACTGGTTATCGCTGGTGGGATATGATTGGAATCATGCTCGCTTCAGTGGCCAAGCCATGCTATTAGTGGTGTTAGCATCGGTCTGGCAACAACTCAGTTATAATTTTCTGTTCTTTTTTGCGGCTCTTCAGTCGGTGCCACCGTCTTTGATCGAAGCGGCGGCGATGGATGGCGCTGGGCCAATACGGCGCTTTTGGCATATCTCGTTCCCCCTTATTGCGCCTGTTACCTTTTTTTTATTAGTGGTTAACTTTGTTTACGCCTTCTTTGATACTTTCCCAGTGATCGATGCAGCGACTCAAGGAGGGCCCGTCCAATCCACAACAACATTGATTTATAAAATCTACCGTGAAGGGTTTACCGGGCTTGATTTAGGATCTTCTGCGGCCCAATCGGTCATATTAATGGTGATTGTCATCCTCTTAACCTTAATTCAATTTCGCTTTATTGAGCGTAAGGTCAGATACCAATGATTGAACGAAGCAGGGAGGTGACGGTGTTCGCGCATCTTTTTCTATGGTTAATGTTGGCAATCATTCTCTTTCCGCTCTATTTAGCGCTGGTTGCTGCCACTCTTGATGACAGTCAAATTACGCGACTCCCCTTACCATTAGTGCCAGGTCATCAACTCTGGTCAAATCTTAGACATGTTTGGTATGATGGGGTCAATAGCCACAGTTTGCCACTCTGGCAGTTGCTTCTGAATAGTCTGCTCATGGCCTTAGGCATTACGGTGGGTAAACTCGCCATTTCCCTGCTGTCCGCGTTTGCCCTTGTCTGGTTTCGTTTTCCCTTACGTCAGTTTTTTTTCTGGCTTATCTTCATTACCTTAATGTTGCCCGTGGAAGTAAGGATTTTCCCAACTGTTGAGGTAATGACTCAGTTGCATCTGCTGGATAGTTATTCAGGACTTATTTTACCGATGATTGCTTCAGCAACCGCCACTTTTTTATTTCGTCAATTTTTTATGTCATTACCCAATGAGTTGGTGGAAGCGGCAAGAATGGATGGCGCGGGAGCCCTGCGTTTTTTTATTGATATTGTGTTACCCCTTTCTCGAACTACGCTTGCTGCGTTATTTGTCATTACCTTTATTTACGGCTGGAATCAGTATTTGTGGCCAATCCTTATCAATACCGATCCTCACTTAGATACGGCCGTTGCCGGGATACGTAGCATGATAAGTCATGGTGAGGGGGTCACCCAATGGAACAAGGTAATGAGTGCTGTTTTGTTGACACTCATTCCTCCCTTGGCGGTAGTCCTCACCTTGCAGAAATTTTTTATCAAAGGGTTAGTGGAGCGGGAGAAATAACGATGGGGAAAATCACTTTAAACGCGGTCACTAAATCTTATGATGGTAAAAAAACGATCATCAAGCCGCTGTCTCTCACCATAGAAGAGGGCGAATTTATGGTGCTGGTTGGGCCATCTGGTTGCGGTAAATCCACCTTATTACGCATGATTGCCGGACTTGAAGCCGTTTCGACTGGGCAGATCATCATTGATGATCGTGATGTGACTCAGTTAGAACCGAAAGCGCGGGGGGTGGCGATGGTCTTTCAGAATTACGCGCTTTATCCTCATATGACCGTTGCTCAAAATATGGGCTATGCCTTGAAAATTGCGGGTGTAGCAAAACAGCAGATCCAGCAACGAATCAAGACTGTCGCTGCAAGTTTACAATTAACTGATTATTTATCCTGTTACCCTCGTCAGCTATCGGGAGGGCAGCGACAGCGGGTGGCGATGGGACGAGCGATTGCCCGTGAACCTAGCGTTTTTTTGTTTGATGAACCCTTATCTAATCTGGATGCGCGTCTACGGTTGCAGATGCGTCTTGAATTACAGCAGCGACATCGACGACTGAAGATCACCAGTCTTTATGTCACCCATGATCAGGTTGAAGCCATGACATTAGCTGATCGTGTCTTGGTATTGAACAATGGAATGGTTGAACAATTAGGGACACCGCGAGAAATTTATCAACGCCCCGCATCACGCTTTGTGGCTGGCTTTATTGGTGCGCCAGCGATGAATTTGCTGAGCGCAAAAATGATAGAAGGGGGGCGTTTTGTTCGTTTTGCTAATGGCAGTAAATTATCATTACCCTCCACGGTCAGGCTGGGGCAGCGAGATTCGGTGATAGTTGGTATCAGACCTGAGCACGTTGTGATAGCTGAAACGAGATCTGCATTGTCTTCTCTGTTTTCTATCCCTATCATTGATATTGAAACACCGGGGGCGGATCACCTCATCTACGGTGAGGTGGGCAGTGAACCGCTAATTATCCGTTATCATGGAACATCTTGCCCAAAACCCGGTGAGAGCATGGCGCTGTCTTGTGAGGCGAGGCATCTCCATTTTTTTGACCCAGAGACGGGGAAACGTATTGAATGAAACGGTCTGCATGTCCTTATCCTCCTATTGTGGCCCACCGGGGGGGCGGGAGTTTGGCTCCTGAAAATACAATGTCAGCGTTGGAAATGGGGCATTACTATGGTCATCGAATGGTGGAGTTTGATGTTAAATTATCGAAAGATGGATACCCCTTTTTACTGCACGATGATGAACTTGATCGCACAACAGAACATCAAGGTATTGCCGGCGAGTTTGACTGGGCGTTCTTGAGCCAATTGGATGCATGCCGTGGGTTTGATCAGACGTTCGCTGGCAGTACACTGCCTTCTCTTACCCAAGTCGCGGCATTTTGTCAGCATCGACAGATCTTGGCAAATATCGAGATTAAACCTACCACCGGCACGGCAACGTTGACTGGGCAACGGGTTGCTCAGGTGGCACGGCAGCTTTGGGAAAAGCATCAGCCACCTTTATTGTCGTCTTTTTCTTTTGATGCCCTGATGGCTGCTAAACAGGAAGCGCCAGCTTTGCCGCGTGGTTTTTTAATGGATGAATGGCGTGATGATTGGTGGGAGATCACGCAGCAGCTCGAATGTTGCGCTTTACATCTTAACCACTCTTTACTTCATTCACAGCGGATCCGACAGATCCATGAAGCGGGTTTGTCTATTTTGGCTTATACCGTCAACCAACCGCAGCGTGCAAAGCAGTTACTTGAGGCTGGTGTGGATATGATTTGTACCGATCGAATTGATCTGATTGGGCCTGACTTCAACGATTGTGGTGCAGGTTGAGGCTTTTTAGTCCTTGGTTGCCAATGTTGCACCTGACGATGTTGGGGTTGTTGCCTTGCTTGCTGACGTTTACGCTATTCGTTTTACTGCTGCATCTGGCTTGTCAAGTGACGCTGTGCTAAAGCGGCGCCGGTATTGTTTGTCTCAGCATAAGCATGCCAAAAGGCCAACAAAGGGCTGATAAGCAGTCAACTTACTCTTGTCCTTCTTATCATCTTTTCCTCGCCTATTCAGTACTTGCATTGAGCCTATCAGAGGTATTGATTGTTTTATGACCTTCCCTTTCATTTAATTTGAATAGCGGGCTCAATATTTTCTACTTTTTAATCTTGATATTAAGGAGGAAAATACAGAAAAACAAGGAGTCATACCTATGATTTATATACGCAAAGCAGAAGACCGTGGACATGCAAGTCATGGTTGGTTAGAAAGTTGGCACAGTTTTTCTTTTGCTAATTATTATGATCCCGCATTTATGGGATTTTCAGCCTTGAGGGTAATTAACGAAGATATCATTCAACCTGAAAAGGGATTTGGCACCCATGCTCACCATGATATGGAAATATTAACCTATGTGTTATCCGGTGTTGTCGAGCACCAAGACAGTATGGGCAATAAAGAACAAATCCCAGCGGGTGAATTTCAAATTATGAGTGCAGGAACGGGAATACAACATTCGGAATACAATCCTGACGCAAATCAACCATTACACCTTTATCAAATTTGGCTATTACCAGAAAAAAAAGGCATTTCTCCTCGTTATGAGCAAAGACGGTTTACCAGCAATAATGGGAAACAGGTTATACTTTCTCCTGATGCACGAAATAATTCTCTAAAAATATACCAAGACATGACTTTGGTTAGGCAGATAATGAGTTCAGGGCAGCAGGAAAATATTGCTGTGATGAAAGATCGCAATCTTTGGATCCAAGTAGTTCGTGGTGAAATTGAGTTGGGTGAGCATAAACTTACCACCAGTGATGCGCTAGCAGTGACGGATGAGTCTGAAGTGAGTGTAGTTGCATTGAATGATGTGGAGCTACTGATTTTTGATTTACCACCTGCATAAATTAAGCGTTTTACAGTCACACAGGTTGTCTGCGATTGAATTATTTTATGTTGATAAATGATAAACTGACGCAATCTGTGTAAGGAAACGATTTAACTATGAAGAAGAAAAGACCTGTCCTTCAGGATGTGGCTGATAGGCTCGGAATTACCAAAATGACCGTTAGCCGTTATTTACGCGATCCTAAGCAAGTCTCTGTTGCTCTGGGTGAAAAAATTGCGGTGGTGCTGGACGAATTAGGGTATATCCCTAATCGGGTACCAGATATGTTATCTAACGCAACCAGTCATGCGTTAGGCGTGTTATTACCTTCATTAACCAACCATGTTTTTGCTGATGTATTAAAAGGCATAGAAGTCGTGACTGACAAAGCGGGTTATCAGACGATGGTCGCCCACTATGGTTACAGTGCAGAGAAGGAAGAACGTCAGCTTCGGACATTACTGGGTTGGAATATTGATGGGGTCATTTTGACTGAGAGGCAGCATACCAGCGCAACCCTGAGAATGCTGGAAGTGGCTGGCATCCCTGTTGTGGAAATTATGGATTCCTCTTCTCCCTTTTTAGATATGGCCGTGGGCTATGACAATGTTGACGCTGCTTATCAAATGACGCGTCGGATCCTTGCTAAAGGGCACCGCCACACTGTGTATTTGGGGGCTAGATTGGATGAGCGAACCTTACAACGCCAGCAAGGGTATGAAAAGGCTATGCAAGAGTCTGGACTGACTCCTTTTAGTATGATGAGTGAAGCGCCGTCTTCATTCAGTACAGGGGGGGAATTACTGCGTCGGGTGCAGCAGGAATATCCAGAAGTGGACAGTGTATTCTGTACCAATGATGATCTGGCAATTGGTGCCATGTTTGAGTGTCAGCGACAAGGATTGACTATACCGACTCAAATGGCAATTGCCGGATTCCATGGCCACAATATTACCAGTGTTGTGACACCTGCGGTTGCCACGGTGACGACACCAAGGATTGACATTGGTAGTCAGGCGGCACAACTCTTATTATCACGTCTGCAGGGCGAGAAAATCGAGCAGCCAGTCATTGATACAGGCTACCAGATTATTGAAGGTGGAAGTCTTTGAGCTGACGGTTATGACACATTTGTACAAGATTCATAGCTGACTTAAACCCCTTATAATATTGAAAACTAGCATCATTTAATGATACGTTATCGGTAATACTCAGGATGGGAAAACCGAATTATGATCAACACTGTGGATAATCATTATGTTTTTATTTTCATGGGTGTCTCTGGCAGCGGTAAATCAGTCGTTGCCAGGAAAATAGCTCAAAAATTGAACACCTCATTTATTGATGGTGATTTTCTTCATCCTAGAGCCAACATTATAAAAATGGCATCAGGCCAAGCGTTAACGGATGATGATAGGCGGCCTTGGCTGAAGTCACTGAACGATGCGATTTTTGCCATGCAGCGGACTCAGAAAATCTCGCTGCTGGTGTGCTCAGCGCTCAAAAAATCGTATCGTGATGCGTTAAGAGAAGGTAACTTCAACCTTAAATTTATCTATTTGCAGGGTGATATCGCGACGATTGAAGCGCGAGTGAAACAAAGGCAAGGCCATTTTTTTAGACCTGAGTTACTGAAGACGCAGTTTGATAGCCTGCAATCCCCGACTTTAGATGAAAATGACGTTTTTCCCGTTGATATTACTCCACCGTTATCGATCGTTATTCAACAAAGTTTGGCAACCATTGAGCATTGTCTTGCGAGCGAAACGTGACCGAGACTATCATTATTTTTGTCTTGATGGCAGGTTAGACTGATCAGTAGGGGCGATGTCTTGCCTTTGGATCGCTGTCGTTGCAGCATGATGTGCTTTCTGATTTTTGCATTCGTTTATGCCATGACTGGCGAGAGGGGCTGCACTCGCCCTGCACATTGAATGCAGTCGAAGTGTATTGCTACAGGCTGAGCAGAAGGAGAAGCTGGATAAGAGGCATGTTCGCATTCCTTGCTTGCGACTTTGGTCTTCGCGTTTTGCCGCATCATTTGGTTAACAGGTTAGCGAGACGATAACAGAGTGTGAGGAGGGGGGATTCGGTGCGTGATAAACGAGTAGAGGCACCGCCATCGGTAGAACAAAGCCAGCAAAATCGAGCAATCTGGCTTTGTGGTGCAGGTTAGGATTGATGATATTTTTTTAACCATTCCCGGAGGGTATTTTGCTGTTGTTCATTCAGCCAAATACCTTGTTTAGTCCGACGCCAAATCGCGTCCTCCAAATGATAGACCCATTCATGTTCGACCAGATAACGCAATTCGGCTTCATAAAATTCATGGCCAAAATTTTGTCCCAAATCCTCTAACTGGTGAATGTCTTTGAGTAAGGTTTCCGTACAACTGCCGTAGGTGGTTGCATAATGCCAACTCAATGTTTCATTCAGGAAGGGGTATTTCTGACGTAAATAATTGGCATAGTGTTCACGGGTGCCAGAGAGGTAACCTCCGGGCAGGACAGCATGACGGGTCCAAGCAGGGCCAGCCTCTGGGTAGTAACGGGCGAGTTTCTCCATGGCATGTTCTGCCAGTTTACGATACGTGGTTAACTTACCACCAAAAACCGATAATAGAGGAGCTTTACCTTGATCATCGTGCAGATCAAGGGTGTAATCGCGAGTAATTGCTTGGGGAGAATCAGATTCATCATCGCATAAAGGACGTACTCCAGAATAACTCCAGAGAATGTCGCTTTCGGCGATAGGCTGGCTGAAGTGAGTGTTATAAACGTCCAACAAATAATCAATCTCTTTTTGTTCAATCTGTACTTTGGACGGGTCACCATGGTATTCGACATCGGTGGTACCAATGATAGAGAATTCTTTCATCCATGGGATCACGAAGACAATACGATGATCTGTATTTTGTAGAATATAGGCTTGAGGTTGCTCGGAAATGCGCTTGATAACGATATGGCTGCCTTTAATTAGGCGTATGCCGTAGGGGGAGGGCAGCTGCATTTGTTGATCGAATAATGATTTAACCCAAGGCCCCGTTGCATTGACCAGACCTTTGGCCTGCCATTGCCGTTGCTCACCGGTGATTTGATTTTCAGTGGTCACCTGCCAAAGCCCATGACTGCGCCATGCTTGAGTGACGCGCGTCTGTGTATGGACTTCGCCGCCTTTTTGTCGCACCTGTTGGGCATTGGCCACGACCAAGCGTGCATCATCAACCCAACAATCCGAGTATTCAAAGCCCTGAGTGATCTCACTTTTTAATAATGAGTTTTGTTGAAAGTTAATTTTCTTCGCGGGAGGTAACCGGGTTCGGCGTCCGAGGTGGTCATATAAAAATAATCCCAGTCGGATCATCCAAGCTGGACGCAAATGGGGTTGGTGAGGCAGTCTGAAACGCATCGGGAAGGCGAGATGAGGCGCCATACTCATTAATACTTCCCGTTCGGCAAGTGCTTCACTGACAAGACGGAATTCATAGTGTTCCAGATAGCGTAAGCCGCCATGAATCAATTTCGAACTGGCTGATGATGTTGCGCAGGCAACGTCGTTCGCTTCTAACAAGACGACAGATAAGCCTCGGCCAGCCGCATCTGCAGCAATACCAGAGCCATTAATGCCACCGCCAATCACGATTAAATCTTTGGTTTCCATAGATACCTCTGTATTGCTTAGTAAAAAATGTTCGTTTTCGAACATTAATATAATCGGAAAAAAACATTTTTACCATTATTTAACCAAAATAAAACATTGATAATTGATAATTGATTATTTTTAAAGAAGAAATAATTGCAATAACGCAATGATTCATCAGAGAGTAAACTGGGTTACAATACTCACAATAGATCCCATAAAGAAAGGCAATGATGATGCAAAATTATCAATGTATTGATGTAACTGAGAGCGCTGAATGGTTAAAACACGGGGCTTGTCTAGTTGATATTCGAGAACCTTCCATTTTCAAATATCAACACGCCGAAGGTGCAGTGAATTTAACCAGCCAGACCTTAGCGCAATTTATCGCCGATACCGATCCTGAAAGGCCGATCTTAGTGATGTGTTACCACGGTATCAGCAGTAAAAATGCAGCAGAATTTATTTATAATCAAGGCTTCAAGCATGTCTACAGTATCGATGGTGGGTTTAATGCGTGGCGCAGCAAATACCCCGAGACCCTTGTGAGTGATTCTGGTGCCGATATTGTTTGATATTTTAATTAAAAGAAGGTTTCAATGATCAAAGTTACACAATTTGCGAATGGCAGGGTGGCCCAAGCGTTCATCGATTATATGGCTACCCACAACGTTAAGTTGGTGCTAGAACGTCAAGAACAGTCATACGCTTTATTACTGAAGGATGGAGCGCAGTTAGCATTGGTGCAAGCCGAGTTGGCAAAATTTATTAAAGAGCCGGACGCAGAACGTTATATGGCTGCCAGCTGGCAAAAAGGTACGACACGTTCAAACTTACATTACCAAGGAATACCTCTTTGGAAGCAAATCATTGCAAGAGCGGGTCCATTGACCCTATCCATTATGGTATTGGCTGTGGCTGTGTACCTTTATAACCTATTGAGTGGTTACAGTCTGGTGATCCCCTTGAGCTGGCCTGACGGTCCAGCACAATATTTTCAGTTATGGCGTTGGTTCAGTCATGCACTCCTCCATTTTGGATTGATGCATATTCTATTTAATATGTTGTGGTGGTGGTATCTTGGCGGGGTGGTAGAGAAACGATTAGGTTCGGGCAAGCTAGTAGTTTTGTTGTTAATTCCATCATTATTGAGTGGTTGGATGCAGGTTAAATATAGCGGCGCGGTGTTTGGAGGAATGGATGGTGTCGTCTATGCTCTTATGGGATATAGCTGGCTTTGGGGGCAGCGCATTCCTTCTAAAGGTATTCATCTTGAATCTGGTCTGTTGGTCTTTGTACTCATTTGGTTATTGCTTGGCTATTACGGTGTATTTGGACAACCCATGTCGACGATGGCCAACTTGATGGGCCTAGTCATTGGTTTGATGATGGCATGGACCGATACCCATGCTGAGCTCAAACGTACCTCCTAGCTTAAGACAGCGTAGGCATACTGAAAGGAGTAAAGGCTTTGAAGCAGAGCAAGCGTCACGATGCCATTGTTGAACAGGTTCAGCAATGTGGTTATGTCAGTACAGAAGAGCTGGTGGCCCAGTTTAAGGTCAGTGCTCAGACAATACGTCGTGATTTAAACGATCTTGCTGCACAAAAGCGGATCTTGCGCCATCATGGTGGGGCGGCCTTACCATCGAGTGCGGAAAATGCGGCTTGGCAAGATCGCAGATTAATGCACTCTGAAGCAAAATCAAGGATTGCCGCACGTGTTGCTCAGCAGATCCCCGATGGTGCGACTTTATTTATCGATATTGGGACAACGCCTGAAGCTGTCGCTCATGCGTTGTTGTCTCACCGTCACTTACAGATTGTGACCAACAATTTAAATGTCGCACAGATTATGTCTACCAATAGCAGTTTTAGAGTTTTTATCGCTGGGGGAGAAATTCGCTCTAGAGATGGGGGGATCATGGGGGAGGCGACGTTAGACAGCATTGCACAATTTCGTCTTGATTACGGTATTCTTGGTATCAGTGGTATTGATAAGGATGGCACGTTGCTGGAATTTGATTATCATGAGGTACGCACCAAGCAGGCGATCATTGCGAATTCTCGCTGTGCGATTTTAGTTGCCGATCACTCCAAATTTGGCCGAAATGCCATGGTTAATCTGGGGGGGATCCAGCGATTTGACTACCTCTACACCGATAAAAACCCGTCTGCAGAAATGCAGCAGGTTATTACCGAAGCTCAGGTGATATTGGAAGTCTGTTAAAAATGCAAACCTCAGTACTGAGGTTTCAATTAATAGTATGAATGTTCACCTGGTTGGTGTTCTGTTTGGTCTTTAACACCGCGTAGCTCTGGAAAGGCGATCAATAACTCTTTCTCAATGCCTTCTTTTAGCGTGACATCCACCATCGAACAGCCATTACATCCACCGCCAAATTGCAGAATGGCATAACCGTCTTCAGTGATTTCCATCAGTGACACGCGACCACCATGGCTTGCCAGTTGGGGATTAACTTGTGCTTGAATATGATAATCAACCCGATCTAATAATGGCGCATCATCGGCGACCTTACGCATTTTTGCATTGGGTGCTTTCAAGGTAAGCTGTGAACCCAGATTATCGGTGACAAAGTCTATTTCAGCTTCTTCCAGATAGGGGGCACTGAGTTTATCAACGTAAGCGGTGAGATGTTCAAATTCCAGTGCAGTATCAGTACTTTCCACTGCATCAACGGGACAATAGGAGACACCACATTCTGCGCTCGGCGTTCCCGGATTAATCACAAAGACGCGGATCTGAGTACCAGGAAGTTGGTTGGCTAATAATTTAGCGAAATGTTGTTGTGCTGCATCAGAAATACGGATCATAGCATTAGCTCAAAGTTGACTTAAGTACCAGTAAATTATAATACGCCCATCCCTCCTACTCTACAAGGTACGACAGACACAGCATAATTGAATTGTTTTGGCTCCGGAATCGGTCAGTTGTTGTGCGATGGCAGTAGCGGTATTGCCCGTGGTAACCACATCATCCAGTAACAAAATATGTTTACCCCTAACCGATTGGGTCAGCGTAAAGGCTTGGTGGGTATTCCTTGTACGCTGACGACGTGATAAACGGTGCTGGCGGGAAGTCGCGCGGTGCCGCTGTATGGCATAAGGCCAATAAGGGCAGGCCAACCAGTGTGCGAGTGGACTGGCCAGCAGTATTGTCTGATTAAACCCCCGAAACCAATGACGATGATGATGCAACGGCACTGATAACAGCAGATCCGGGGTTGGCAATAATAACCGCCTGCGGTATTGCAGATAGCTTAACAAAATCAGACGAGCCAGCATGACTGCATGTGTGGTTTGGCGTTTAAATTTTAATAAATGTATCAATTTATTCAGTGGTGATTGATAAGGGCCAACGCAAATCAACCACTGCCAAGCAGGGGGATGTAATAAACACCGCCCACATTCTGGGTAAAACGTTGCTGCGGGTAACGCGCAGCGATAACAGACGACAGGTAGTGCTGGCAAATGACGTTGACACCAACTGCAGATTCCGATGGTAACTTGCCATACTGGCAGATGGCAGATCCAGCAGTAACTTTTGATTGATGGCATAATTGATATCCTTGATAGCAGGAGAGCGGTGATTATGAAGATACAGGTCGACATACTGGGAGAGGGAAAGCACAATCTTGTGATGCTCCACGGTTGGGGATTAAATTCTGCTGTCTGGACTACATTGCTTTCGAGACTTAGGCCGTATTTTTGTATTCACTTGGTCGATTTACCCGGCTATGGGGCCAGTCAACCGTCAGTGCCTTTAGATTTAACTGAAATGGCGAAGCAGGTTACCCATTGTCTTCCCGCAGAAAGTCATGTTCTCGGCTGGTCATTCGGTGGATTATTGGCAACACAATTGGCCTTGGATTTTCCTTCAAAGATCAAGACAGTGATTAATGTTGGCTCATCACCGTGCTTTAGCCAGCAAGCCGGTTGGCCGGGTATGCGTTTAGCGGTGATGGAAAATTTTCGACAACAGCTACAACATCACTACCAGAGAACGGTCGATCGTTTTATTGCGTTACAGACCTTGGGGACGCCCAGTGCTAAACAAGATGCACGGCAACTGCGGCAGGTTATTGCCTCACACCCCCTGGCCAGTGAAGCGATCCTTAATAAGGGATTGGCGATCTTAACCTGTACGGATCTAAGGTGCGAGTTAATGTCGCTAACACAACCGTTTTTACGCGTGTATGGTCAGTTGGATGCCTTGGTACCTGTGGCTATTGCCTCGATGGTGGATGGCATCAGTCGGCATTGTCACTCCGTGATCATTGAGCAGGCCGGTCATGCCCCTTTTCTTTCACATCCCGATGAATTTAGTGAGATACTGATCTCATTTATTCATCAGTATCAATGAAAATAATGAGGCGCTATTAAAAAAGACAGCTGCTCTCTTGTTTTCAGGCTAAATTAGACAGGGTGATTTTGATCCCATGATCAGAACGTGATTGGTGCGAATTTAATCTAAAAGGAGTTTTATATGAAAAAGTTAACACTGAACAGCTTGATTATCTGTGCGGGGTTTGTGGCGGTTTCGGCCATGGCTGCGAAAGAGGTGACTCAGGCACAAGTTGATAAGATGCAGTTGCAATCTTTAGGTACTGTGGATACCACTGCACAAACCAGTGATCCCATGGATGCGAAACGTGTACTGTCTAAACTGGCTGATCAAAAAGGTGGCAAGTATTTCCGCATTATTGCTGCTCGTGAGGGCGGTAGAGTGAGTGCCATTGCTGAGGTGTATAAGTAATAAACGGATGTCTGACTTATCCTCATCATGGGCAGTATTTTCTCTTTTGTCGTTGTTTACGATAAGAGCGAAACGACTTTTATGGATCCTGACTCAAATAAGGTTAAGTAATGAATAAAGCAATTAATGTGATAGCCGTGATCACGGCCTTACCCGGTCATGTGACACAGGTCGAGCAGGCTTTGCGTGAGTGTGAGAGCGCGGTTCAGCATGAACCGGGTTGTGAATTTTATCAGCTAAACCGTGATTTACATCACGCGGATCAGTTTATTATGCTTGAGCGCTGGCACAGTGTCGAAATGTTAGAGCAACACAAGCTTGCGACGGCATTTATCAAACTGAACCAGCAATTGGCGGACAAAGCGAAGGTGGACATCCGAGTGGCGCAGCCATTATAGTTGGCCACATTGAGATATTCGCCTTGTAGCCAGCCGCATTTTGCGGCTGGTTTACTGCATTTATTTTTTCTTACCTAATGCGGCGGCAAGGGCATCCTGCATGGCACTGTTCCCCTGACTTTGGCCACCATGATGGCGAGGAGACCCCTTGGGTTTTGCCGATTTTGTTTGGGTTGGAGGATTGCCAGTCTTGTCAGTCACGGATGAGGAGATGCCTACTGTCGTTTGCTCATTCAATCGCATGGTCAATGCGATGCGTTTGCGCTCACTATCTACCTCGAGCACTTTGACTTTGACAATCTCTCCTGTGCGTACCACTTTATGCGGATCTTCAACAAATTTATCGGCCAGAGATGAAATGTGTACGAGTCCATCCTGATGCACGCCAATATCAACAAATGCACCAAAATTGGTGACATTGGTGACCGTCCCTTCTAAGATTAAGCCTGCGGTCAGATCGCTTATGGACTCTATGCCGTCAGCAAAGGTGGCCGTTTTAAATTCTGGCCTCGGATCGCGTCCCGGTTTTTCCAACTCTTTCAGAATATCGGTTATCGTCGGTAGTCCAAAACGGCTATCGATATAATCGGTGGCTTTTAGACCTCGAATGGCTTCGCCATTACCCATTAAATCTGACAGAGTATGTTGGGTTGCCATCAGAATACGCTGCACGACGGGATAGGCTTCTGGGTGCACTGTTGAAGCATCAAGAGGATTGTCACCCTGATTGATCCGTAAGAATCCAGCACATTGTTCGAAGGCTTTGGGACCGAGCCTTGCCACGTCCAGCAGTTGTTTTCTATCACGGAAGCGTCCATGGGTATCACGCCAGTTAACAATATTTTGAGCGATGGTTTTGGATAAACCGGCGACTCGTGTTAAGAGGGCAACCGATGCGGTATTCAAATCGACCCCCACCGCGTTGACGCAATCCTCAACCACGGCATCGAGCTTTTGGGCTAACTGGCTTTGACTGACATCATGTTGATATTGGCCCACACCGATCGATTTTGGATCAATTTTTACCAGTTCAGCCAGCGGATCTTGTAGACGACGTGCAATTGACACGGCACCACGCAATGAGACATCGAGATCAGGAAATTCTTGTGCAGCCAATTCAGATGCGGAATAGACGGATGCACCGGCTTCACTGACGATGACTTTTTGCGCACTGATAGCCGGGAATTGTTTGACGACATCGGCAAAAAAACGCTCAGTTTCTCGCGAAGCCGTACCATTACCAATGGCTACCAGCTCAACTCGATGCTGGAGACAAAGTTCAGCAAGGATACTGGCTGCTTTAGCTGCTTGTCCTGTATGGGGGTAGACAGTGTGAGTGGCAACCAGCTTACCGGTAGCATCAACTACGGCCACTTTAACCCCTGTCCGCAAACCGGGATCCAAGCCCATAGTAGTACGTAAACCTGCAGGGGCTGCCATTAATAAATCGCTGAGATTGCGGGCAAAGACTTCAATGGCTTCCGTTTCTGCTCGTTCACGTAGCTGACCCATTAGCTCCGTTTCCATATGTAGCAGAATTTTAATTTTCCAAGTCCAGCTTATCACCGCTTTTCGCCAGCTATCAGCAGGGGCATTTTGGAGTTGTAAGCCCAAGTGTTGGCAGATCAGGGTTTCGCCGCGGCTTTCACGTGGGCATTGTTCATAACCGGGGTCAGGATCTAAGGCTAAATGCAGTATGCCTTCATTGCGACCGCGAAACATCGCTAAGGCACGATGAGAGGGGGTCGCAGCCAAGGGTTCATGATGATCAAAATAATCACGAAATTTTGCCCCCTCTTGCTCTTTACCCTCTACAACTTTTGAGACCAGATGGGCATTCTTCCATAAATATTGACGTACTTTAGCCAATAAGCTGGCATCTTCTGCCAATCTCTCCATAATGATGTAACGCGCACTATCTAACACAGCTTTGATATCTGGCAGGTTTTTGCTTTGATCAATATAGCTTTTTGCCAATTGTTCAGGTTTCTGTTGTGGATCATGCCACAAGCTGTCAGCCAGAGGGGTGAGACCTGCCTCAATCGCAATTTGTCCCCGAGTCCGACGTTTCGGTTTGTAGGGTAGGTAAAGATCTTCTAATTCGGTTTTATTTTGAGTGGCCAGTAGTGCTTGAGCTAATGGCTCTGTCAATTTACCCTGCTCGTCGATGGATTTGATGATTGTCTGCCGACGGTCTTCAAGTTCTCGCAAATAGTTAAGACGTGTATCCAGTTGACGTAACTGAGTATCATCCAGCCCGCCAGTGACTTCTTTACGATAACGCGCGATGAATGGGACAGTATTCCCTTCATCAAGCAAGTGTACTGCCGCCGCGACCTGTTCGATTCGTGCATTTAGCTCATTGGCAATGATCTGATTAATTTGTTGTTTCATATTGTTAATTGTGTTCTTTTTATTACCCAAAAGATCGGTGTTGTCAGGCCTGATGATTGTCAGGGACTCACCCTAATTTGATTCTGCATCCGGATACTCAATGGAGATGATGGTCCAAGCCATGTTTCCCGAAGGGGTTGCGACAATTACCTCATCCCCGCATTGTTTTTTTAGTAGAGCCCGAGCCATAGGGGCATCGATAGAAATATGTGCGTTGTTGCCAAAGATCTCGTCATAGCCGACAATACGAAAGCATTTAATGATACCTTGTGCATTTTCAACGCTGACTTGCGCGCCGAAGAAAACTTTGCCTTGCTGTTGTGGTGAATAATCTACAATTTTAAGTGTTTCTAGGCTTTTACTGAGATAACGAACGCGACGATCGATTTCACGCAGCCTTTTTTTATTATACTGATAATCAGCATTTTCACTACGGTCGCCGAGGCTTGCAGCCCAAGTCACCTTTTGGGTAACCTCCGGACGTTCCTTACGCCATAATGTGTCCAGTTCATCTCGTAATTTTTGGTACCCTGCTCGAGTAATAAGTGGCGTTCTCATCGATACTCCTTACTGCGGTCATCAGGAAAGAATACCGTTGTTATCCATAGATAAACAGTCTACAAGTCTCTGAATCAGGCACAGTGTGATGTTAAATGGTGTCAAATTATACAAAAAGAAAGATAACAATCTGTTTTTTATCATTTGTAACAATTTTGCTGGAAAGATCGTTTAATAAAAATTGTCACCCTAGCCGATGTCTTGAACAATAACATGACGGCTATTTTGCCATTAGGAGCGAAAAGATGCAGGAAAATTATAAGATACTGGTGGTTGATGATGATATGCGATTACGCTCACTGCTTGAGCGATACTTGACGGAACAAGGGTTTCAGGTTCGAAGTGTGGCCAATGCGGAACAGATGGATCGCTTGTTAACGCGAGAATCATTTCACCTGATGGTACTGGATCTGATGCTTCCTGGTGAAGATGGATTATCCATTTGTCGGCGCCTGCGCAGCCAAAGTAATCCTATGCCGATTATTATGGTGACAGCGAAAGGCGAAGAAGTGGATCGCATTGTGGGATTAGAGATTGGTGCTGATGACTATATCCCCAAGCCATTTAATCCGAGAGAACTCTTAGCCAGAATCAGGGCGGTATTACGTCGTCAATCCAGTGAACTCCCTGGCGCGCCGTCTCAAGAAGAAGCGGTGATCACTTTTGGTAAATTCCGGTTAAACTTGGGTACACGAGAAATGTTTCGTGATGAGGAATCGATGCCTTTAACCAGTGGTGAATTTGCCGTACTTAAAGCGTTGGTCAGTCATCCACGTGAGCCCTTATCGCGAGACAAATTAATGAACTTAGCGAGAGGCCGCGAATACAGTGCGATGGAGCGTTCTATTGACGTACAAATTTCTCGTCTACGTCGGATGGTAGAAGAAGATCCCGCCCATCCTCGTTATATTCAGACTGTATGGGGGCTGGGCTATGTCTTCGTCCCGGATGGCAGTAAGGCATGATAAGGTTACGCTTTTCACCACGCAGTGCGTTTGGACGAATGCTGATGTTGATTGTCACGCTTCTGTTGGTGAGTCTTATCACCACCTATTTGGTGGTGTTAAATTTTGCTATTTTGCCCAGTCTACAGCAGTTTAATAAGGTGCTGGCCTACGAAGTCCGTATGCTGATGACCGATAAAATCAGATTAGAAGATGGGACTGAATTGGTTGTCCCCCCGGCCTTTCGACGTGAAATTTATCGCGAATTAGGGATCTCCTTATACAATGAAAGCTCAGCCATGGACAGTGGATTACGTTGGGCTCAACATTATCAATTTCTCAGTGATCAGATGCAGCATCAATTGGGGGGGCCGACTGATGTCCGGGTGGAAGTCACTAAAAAGTCGCCTGTCGTTTGGTTAAAAACATGGTTATCACCGGATATTTGGGTCAGAGTGCCCTTAACTGAGATCCACCAAGGGGATTTCTCACCTCTTTTTCGCTATACCTTAGCCATCATTTTATTAGCCATCGGCGGCGCATGGTTATTTATCCGTATGCAAAATCGGCCCTTGGTGGCGCTTGAACGTGCGGCATTAAAAGTAGGAAAAGGGGTTATCCCTCCCCCTTTGCCCGAATCTGGCGCTTCTGAAGTGCGTTCTGTCACTCGGGCTTTTAATCAAATGACCGCGGGTGTGAAACAGTTGGCAGATGATCGAACCTTATTGATGGCGGGCGTCAGCCATGACTTGCGTACGCCTTTAACCCGCATTCGCCTCGCCACGGAGATGATGGGACAAGAAGAACAGTATCTGGCGGAATCAATCAATAAAGATATTGAAGAATGTAATGACATCATTGAGCAGTTTATTGATTATTTGCGTACAGGTCAGGAGATAAAAAAAGAGCGAGTGGATTTGAATATGGTATTGGGTGAGCTAGTTGCTGCTGAAAGTGGCTATGAGCGAGAAATTGAAAATGCGTTGATGAATCAAGAATTATTTTTATCAATTAACCCATTATCAATTAAGCGTGCTTTATCAAACATGTTGGTGAATGCCATGCGATATGGTAATGGCTGGATCAAAGTCAGTAGTGGAGCAACCCGTCACAAAGCATGGTTCCAAGTTGAGGACGATGGTCCTGGTATCAAGCCCGACCAGATCTCGCATTTATTACAGCCATTTGTCAGGGGGGACAGTGCGCGCAGTACCAGCGGAACTGGACTTGGCTTGGCCATCGTACAGCGTATTGTTGATGCACACCAAGGCGAACTGACGTTAGGGCAAAGTGAACGTGGAGGCCTTAAAATTACGGCGTGGTTGCCTTTGGATCCTGGTTCATCAGACAAAAGCACGGTGTTGGGGGAGAATGTCCGCGAATAAAAAAGGAATGCCGATGGCATTCCTTTTTACAGTGGCGTTTCTTTTTAAGCCTGAGGTAAAATCGGCCCTGCTTGAGCAATCATCTTCCCCGCTGCCGTGTCGGTATACTGATCAAAGTGCTCAATAAATTGCCGTGCCAATTGCTCGGCCTTTTGCTGCCATTGGACGGGATCCTCCCAACTATGGCGAGGATCGAGTAAGGATGGATCCATTCCTCTCAGGCTGATTGGATATTGCAGATTAAAAATGGGTAAGGTATCGAATTGAGCCTGGTCCACCTCATCAGTTAGAATGGCATTGATTATGGCACGCGTATCAAGCAGAGATAGCCTTTTTCCTTGGCCATTCCAACCAGTATTGACTAAGTAGGCTTCTGCATGACTGGCTTGCATCCGTTTTAGCAGAACTTCAGCATAGTGTGAGGGATGTAAAGCCAGAAACGCCGCCCCGAAACAGGCTGAAAAAGTTGGAACAGGATGTTTAATACCGCGTTCTGTCCCAGCCAGTTTTGCGGTAAAGCCCGACAAAAAATGATATTGCGTTTGTTGTGGTGTCAGTTTAGACACGGGTGGAAAAATACCGAATGCATCTGCGGTTAAAAATATCACTTTACGAGCATGACCCGCTTTAGAAATCGGGCTGACACTATTTTTAATATGATGCAAGGGATAGGAAACTCGGGTATTTTCTGTTTTACTGCCATCGTTAAAATCGATATTACCCTTATTATCCAACACAACATTTTCCAGTAATGCATCACGCCGGATAGCTGAAAAAATCTCAGGCTCTTGTTCACGGGATAAATTAATGGTTTTTGCGTAACATCCGCCCTCAAAATTAAAAACACCATCCTCATCCCAGCCATGCTCATCATCGCCGATAAGACGTCGATCTGGATCGGTAGACAGTGTGGTTTTTCCTGTGCCAGATAAGCCAAAAAAAATAGCAACATCATCATCTTGCCCAACATTGGCTGAGCAATGCATGGCCGCGATCCCTTTCAGTGGCAGCAGGAAATTCATCACGGAAAATAACCCTTTTTTCATCTCCCCGCCATACCAAGTCCCGCCAATTAATTGGATACGTTCAGTCAGATTAAACGCGACAAAATTCTCTGAATTCAGTCCTTGCTGCTGCCAATGAGGATTGGTGCATTTGGCGCCATTTAGTACAGTAAAGTCGGGTTTAAAGATCGCTAGCTCTGTCGGCGTAGGTATAATAAACATATTGGTCACAAAATGGGCTTGCCAAGCAACCTCAGTAATAAATCGGACACTCAGTCGAGTTTCGGGATTCGCACCACAGAAAGCATCGACAACAAATAAGCGTTTACCTGATAACTGATGGGTCACTAATTGCTTGAGTGCCTGCCAAGTTTGTTCAGTAATGGGCTTATTATCATTTTTTCCTTTGCTGGTATCGCTCCACCACAGTGTTTCGGCGGTGAGGGCATCCTTTACCCAGTATTTATCTTGTGGTGAACGTCCGGTAAAAATGCCAGTATCGACAGCCATCGCGCCAGTGCGAGTGGGATAACAGCGTTCGAACCCTTGCAGATTGGGGTTGTTTTCTTCAGCGTACAGCTGATCATAATCAGGATTATGTATTATCTCAGCAGGATCTGAGATCCCGATGGGTGACAAGTCAAGGGATAGATGGGTAACAGACATGAAGAACCACTCCTCAGATAATGGTCAGCAGTGAGAAATAAATGATTGCGATCAGACAGAGTGATATCGCCGAGTACTCTTGCAACCTCTGGGCAGTTTACACATGAAGGGACATTGGGAAAGTTAGCCAGTAATAAAATGTGAAGCGGGTTATATTTTATAGATAAATCAAGAAATATCTCTACTCAAAGAGTGGCAGTATTGGCGGTATAGGATGACAGTGAGGCAAACTGCCTCACCTGGTTTAAATCAGTGGGTCGTATCCGGCTCTTCATGGCTGGTCGGATGACGAAGGGTGGCCACATCAATCGCATCATAATGATAAGTGGTACCGCAATAGTCACAATGCATCTCGATTTTACCGTCTTCTTGCAGGATCTTATCAATTTCCTCGGCATCCACTGTGCGTAGCACTTCACCACAACGAGTATGGGAACAACTGCATTTAAACTCGATAGGCTGTGGTTCAAAGACGGTCACTTCTTCCTGATGATATAAACGCCACAACACCTCATTCGCGGCTAAATTAGTCAGCTCATCTAATGTTACCGTACTCGTTAAGGTAGCAAGATGTTCAAATTGTTCAGTTGGATCCGTATCCGAAGGCAAGACCTGTAATAAGATCCCGGCGACCTTGCTGTTATCTTGGCGAATAAATAGCTTTGTGGGCAATTGTTCTGAACGTTTGAAATAATCTTCAATGCACTCGGTAATGGATAGGCCTTCTAAGGCAACAACCCCTTGATAACGTTCTCCTTTTACTGGAGTAATTGTAATAATCAGGTAACCCTCACCCACCATTTGCTGGAGGGTACTTTCTTCTGCGATATCACCTTTAACTCGGGCAACACCCCGCAGTTGTTGTTGATCATTGCCATTGATCACGGCCATTGATAACGGGCCATCACCTTGCAATTGCACGGTAATATCACCTTCAAATTTAAGTGTTGCTGTCATCAGGCTGGTGATAACCAACATCTCACCAAGCAGTTTTTGTACTGCAGGGGGATAATCATGATTAGCCAGAATGTGTTGCCATGTTTCTGATACGGTAACGAGTTCACCGCGGACAGCGGCTTTGGCAAATAAATAGCGGTGAAGTTTATCTTGAGTTGGCATACCAGTCTCTCTATTCGGTGCTTAAGTGATCACCGGTTAATTTAAATTTAATTAAATGTCGTCTTTGTTTTTTGTCGGGTCGTTTATCGGGATGAGGCATACTCAGTGCGTTAAGCTTGCGCGCTTCAGCTAATTTTTGCCGTTTCTCGATACTTTCCTCAGTTTCTCGATACAGTTGTTGAGCTATGGTCGCATTCTGGCGAACTTGACTGAGGGCATTGACAATTAAGGTGCGCTGTTCGTGGCCTTGCTGCACTGTCAGGGTTGCATTGATTTCAACATGTTTACCTGGTCGAGCACGTTGCCCATTATAATGGACTTTTCCGCCTTCGATCATTGCTCGGGCAATCGCTCTCGTTTTATAAAAGCGTGCGGCCCAAAGCCATTTATCCAAGCGAACGGGTTCAGGTTTATTCAATTCAGCCATCATCTCATTATCTTCGTTATGTACCAGTCAGTGATAGGGGATTGCTTAAAATCACACGACATCAGGCTTTCACCCCCTGTGACTTTGGCATGTTCCGGAACGCTCTCGGCGGCTTGCACGCCCCGATGTCGTCATGATCAAATAGGGATTGTAACGTATAAATCAAGTCATCGAGTTAAAATAAGATGCGGTTTGGGTTAAAACCAGCGTGGTAATTGATGTTTAGAACCTTGAGTGAGGTTAAAGCAGTCATCATAGTAATGTTTGATTGCGCTATCACGTTGTTGGTTTTGACGCATACGACGTAACATGAGGGTGAGATTCACTGTGAAGCAAACAATTAACATAATGAACAAGAAGGCGGTGGCAAAATAACGGCATAGATTGATCCCTTGTGGTTCATCATGCAGGATAATGTGCAGCGTGCCATTGGTGTCTGTTTTTAAGCCGGTAATCATGCCAGCGGCATGAAAAGGGGTATGCAGTAACTTACCAGCAATCACCTGTAATTCTTGCCATTGCTGTTGGGGGGGGAAATCAAAGAGTGAGTTATCACTCGGGGGTAATTTCACAAAGGGATTGTCTTGATCATTAATTAATAAAAAGCCGCCTGCTGGCGGGCTATTCAGCAATTCTAGCGCTCGACGTGTTTCTTGAGTCACAAAGGTCACGGTCGCTTCATTGACAAGGGATAAGAGATTATGTGCGCTAGTCGGACGTAATAAGACATTCACGTCTTTGAGCCTCCCTGAATTGGCTTTGTCCACCAGTGTCTTCCAGTCTTGAACATTTTGCAAATTCACTAAAGCATTTTTCAACCGGATACAGTCATTATGACGAAAGCAAAGCTGTGCAGTTTGTCTGACAATTTCATCAAAATGACTCAGCAGGATCATGCCGGATTTTTGGATCGCTGACGCCAGCTGAGGGTTAATCTCTGACTCATTTTCAGTGTCAGATTGTAATTGCGAAGTGATGTTATTGACCAACTGCTGTGTTTGGGTAATGATGTTCGAACGAGGCAAAGGTAAAGGTTCGGCCGTATTCCAATAGATGGAGGCGCAGTTGAATGGCAGATAACTGTTCGCTCTAAAACCCGGATAACTACCCGGTACAGAGCACATGCCGATACCATCTACCTTGAGAATGTCGCCCACTTTGAGTGGATATTTGGCTAACTGATCGACAGCGTTGACTGCGATATTCTGTGAGCCACGTAACCATGAGTAACTGATTTTAAATGGCATATCCATGGCCACAAAACTGACCATCATTAACATCACGAGCAGACTTCCACCAGCCAAAATGGCATTACGTCGCCAGTTTTGTACCGGAAATGTTGTTTCTTCATGGTGTAAGGATAAAAACCGACCCTGACGGATAACATTACACTCTTTATCGATATCCAGTTCGGTGAGTTGCCCTAGGTCCTGATAGAGATAAGGATGCCAGTGAGTCGGGTATTTTAAGTCAATGACGCCGAGTGAGATATTATTCTGCTCGTCAGTGGACTCACTATAAAGTTCCCAGCACCTTGGGATCCCTCGCATACATTTGATATCTCTAAGTCGATGCGCAGAGGGAAGGAGGTAGCGATAGCAGCCACAGGCTATTGCCAAGAACAAGGCTGGAATTGCTAGCCATAGCATCAGTTTTGGGGGGACGATCAGGCTGATAAATAGTATCAGCATGCTCACACATAATAGTATGGCATCCAGCAATTTTCCGGACTGTAACAGTCGGTATTCAGCTAAGGTTTCTTTACGCATACTGAGCATTTCGACTTGATTGGTTTGCTCTTTACGTATTGAAGTAGCGGTCAGGTTGTCAGCTATCGTAAGGGGGATATCTGTGTTTTGTTGATTCAGTTCTTCATGTAACAAAGAATGGCCATTCAACGCAATGACTAACGGTAAATCTTGGGTATAGACCAATTCAATATCATTCTCTGTCGTGATAAAGCTTTCCCAATGTGGCGGGATGAGGATCTCCATGACATCTAAATAGTAGCGCCATTGTTGGGGTGACTCGACGGACAACCCATAACGAGTAATCGAATGTGTCAGACGGTAGACCTTACGTGTGAGTAAGGGGGGCGAGTTTTTTTTACGGCAGAATACGGCATAAAACCAGCTAAACCGTGATGCACGAACAGGATAGAGGCTGTCGAGGTACCGTTTACAAGCCTGTTTTTCTTCGACACTAATCAGGCGTTCTGAGCGGTGATAAATCGGTAGCAGCGTTTTCTTATGTCGCTTTTTACTCAACAATAAAATCACAATACGAGTGATAACGCCAATAATGAGAAGAATAATGACTAACGTTAACATTATGCCTGTGCGCCACTTAATCTAAGTATGTTACGTTGATGTTTGAGTTCCGGAGCAATAATAATTTAACCCGCACAGTATCACTATTGCTATGTTTGAGGTCATTTCTGACTGTGCGAGGTTTCGTCTTGGGATAATACGCTGAGAAAAAGATAATTGCATGCAAAAAAAATCCAAAAGTCACTCAGGGGGTGGGATATTTTATTTTTCGGGTTATTCCTAGCCTTTAGCTCGGTCTGGCGTATGGCTAGGTAGACTATTTTAATCTTTATTTTATCCCTCGCAGCAAGAGGGCGCCTGTTGCCGAATGAGAGAGATGATGAGATCATGTCATTGGCATAATGGCCAGCATTTAATAATTCGAGGTATAGGATGGCGATGCAAAAAAAACCTGAGATCCTCCATGTGAAGGAGGTAGCAAGTTCTCGATTATTCAAAATAGAGCAAGTTGGTCTGCAGTTCAGTAATGGTGAAAAACGGCTGTATGAACGGATGAAACCTTCTGGTAAGGAAGCCGTGATGATTGTTGCTCTCGATCACAATGAAGTCTTGCTCATTGAGGAGTATGCCGTTGGTCTTGAATCGTATGAGTTAGGTTTTCCTAAAGGATTAATTGACCCTGGAGAAAGTCCGCAACAGGCGGCAGTCAGGGAGCTAAAAGAGGAAGTCGGTTTTGGCGCACGCACACTGATACCGTTAGGCCGATTCACGATGGCTCCTTCTTATTTCTCCAGTTTTATGAATATTATGCTGGCCATGGATCTCTATCCTGAGACGCTGCAGGGTGATGAGCCCGAGCCATTAATTTTACGCCGCTGGCCAATAGCCGATTTATTGCAACTGCTTGAACAGCCTACATTCCAAGAGTCGAGGAATGTCTGTGCGCTGTTTTTACTGCGAGAGTGGCTGGTTAAACAGGGGAAGATTGGCTACTGAATGCGTAAGACAAAAAGACATTGCTTGCAATCGCAAAGTGTTCAAAAAGCCAGTCATGAGGGGGCATCGAAGGCATGATCATTCACTGTCATTTTAGGTTTACCAAGCGCCATCAAAGCTTAAAATCCTTGAGGAACAAAGAAACAAAGGCACAGGGATCGAGCCGTGTTTTATTCTTCCCTGCTCTCCTGAATCATCAGTGCTATCCATTGTGCCAAAGTCAACATGGTGCAGTCAAACAGGCTTGACGGGGAAGAGGCGATAACACGAGGTAGCCTCGTCGGGTATCAGGTGGCTGTTGTAAAAAAGACAGTGATCGCGGCAAGTTTAGGTCAATGATCCCTCGTTTTTCTCTATTTCAATCGCGAATTTTATCATGGGTGAACAGCCCCTTCAGGCCTGACCACTTTCTACGATCTATTAGTAGCATGTCCAACTAGTTATACTCTCTGTCTCGCTGAATTTACCTCGGGTTTATCGCCTTGGGCTTGGTTAAGCGATCTTACGGTATGCTTTGATAAGCGATGTGTAAAAACGTGGGTAAATACCAAGCGTGGTATGGCGTGAATGTGGCGGCACGCAAAAAAATGAAGCCATACTGTGTGTGACGGTGATCTTTCTTGCTTTGCTACTCACTGATACCTATACGAGTATTACGATAAATCAGCGTCCAAGCCTAGAGGTTCAGACTGTGCCCCACCCCTATCAATCAAGAATAAGGCCAACATTGCTCAGCACTGCTGAGAATCATTAGAAACAAGAAAGGGAATTAGATGAAAGGCGAGTTTCACGACTGCAGTCTTTTGCCTACAGTCGTGAGGGATACGATCAGAAGAGGTCTTCACTCTCACCATGATCATTAATGGTTGGTGTGGTATCGGTAAGGGAGTATTCTGTGGGCTCTGTTCCTGTAATAAAATACTCTTGGCGACTATTTGGCCCACCCTTAGAGAGTTTTCCTGTCGTCCTATCAATGGTTACTGTTGTGATCCCTGTTGGTGGAACTAATGGTTGTAGGGCAACGCCGTTTAAGGCGATTTTCATAAAACTATCCCAAGCAGGTTGCGCACTCTTAGCCCCACCTTCTGCACCAGATATCTGATCCTTGATTACACCAGAGGCTGTCGATTTGCCTAATGTGCGTTGCGCATTATCAAAACCAAACCAGACGGTGGTAGCGATATTGGGTCCAAAGCCGGAGAACCACGCATCTTTTGAGCTGTTAGTTGTCCCTGTTTTACCACCAATATCATCGCGTTGAATATCACGCTTTGCCCGCCATGCCGTCCCCATCCAACCTGGCTCACCATAAATATTCGAGTTCATTGCACTTTTAATTAAGAATGAGAGCTGAGCACTGATCACATGAGGTGCATAGCCACCGGTGTGGTTATCCTGAGCGGCACTACCGGGTGCTGAAATCAGTGAGGGTTCTGGAACAGCATGATTCACTTGGTTATCTTCTGCTGAGGCAACATTTTCCGTCTTATCTTGATTAAGATCTACGGAGTGAGGGGCATCACTGTACAAGGTCGGCAGATCACATTCGGCGCAGGCAAGTTGCGGATGCGCTTCAAATAATATCTGATTATCTTCCGAGACAATTTTCTTAATAAACCAAGGTTTGACCAGATAACCGCCATTACTCAATGCAGCGTAACCTCTTGCAACCTGCAATGGTGTGAAGGAGGCTGCACCCAGAGCCAGAGATTCGGTATGGATGATATTCTGAGCAGGGAAGCCAAAGCGTTCCAAGTAAGATGCCGCATAAGCGACACCCATTGCACGCATCGCTCTGACCATGACCACATTTTTCGACAGACCCAAGCCTTCACGTAAACGGATCGGCCCCAGATAGGTATCGGGAGAATTATGTGGCCGCCAGTCAGCGCCTGCGCCTGCATCCCAGCGCGCAATTGGCATATCGTTAAGAATTGTCGCAAGCGTCAAGCCTTTATCCATCGCGGCGGTATAGAGGAAAGGTTTAATGTTCGAGCCCAGTTGACGTATCGCTTGGGTCGCTCGATTAAACATACTTTGTGTGAAATCGAATCCACCGACCAGCGCTTTAATTGATCCATCTCTGGAATCCAGAGAAACCAACGCTGAATTCACTTCGGGTATTTGGGCGAGCAACCATTGATTTTTTACCTGTCTTATCCAGATCAGTTGCCCTGCGGTAACAACCTGGTCGACTTTAGTTGGTGTGGCGCCTTGCAGGCTATCATTCTTAAAGGGTCTGGCCCAACGTACCGCATCCAGATCAAGAATGACGGAAGTATCGTTGATCGTCATCACCGTCGCTTGAGCCGAATCGGCATCGGTCACAATTGCCGGACTCAGCGGACCCCGTGTTCCGGTAGCTTGTAGGAAATTATGCATTTTCTGTTCTGGCCAAGGTGACTGTTGTGGTTGCCACAGTACCTGTTGTGGCCCGCGATAACCATGACGCATATCGTAATTGAGAATATTGTTACGAACAGATTCCGTGGCGGCTTCTTGCAAAGGCTTGGTAATGGTCGTGTAGACCTTATAGCCATCAGTGTAGGCATTATCACCGTAACGGCTGACCATGTCTTGGCGAACCATTTCAGTAATGTAAGGGGCACTAAAGGCAGTCTGTGCGCCATGATAGCGTGACACTATCGGCTGACTGATTGTTTGTTGATACTGTGCTTGAGTAATAAAACGCTGGGACAGCATACGACTTAATACTGTATTCCGTCTTGCTAGGGCGCGAGTGGGTGAGTAAATGGGATTGAAGGTCGAAGGTGCTTTCGGCAAGCCGGCGATCACCGCAATTTCATTGAGATCCAATTGTGAGACGGATTTGCCAAAGTAAACTTCCGCTGCCGCACCGACACCGTAGGCGCGTGATCCTAAATAAATTTTATTTAGGTATAACGCCATAATTTCATCTTTCGTCAGCAGTTGTTCAATTCTTATCGCCAATAGCGCCTCACGCACTTTACGCATTAACGTTTTTTCGGGACTAAGAAAGAAATTACGTGCCAGCTGTTGTGTGATAGTACTGGCCCCTTGTGAGGCATGGCCGGTAAATAGCGCGACGGAAGCTGCACGAAAAATACCGACAGGATCAATACCATGATGCTCATAAAACCGACTATCTTCGGTAGCAATGAAAGCTTGAACCATCTGTGGTGGGATTTCAGAGAGCTGAAGAGGGATGCGCCGTTTCTCACCAAATTGGGCGATCAATTGATTATCCGAGCTGTAGACCTGCATCGGCGTTTGTAACCGGACATCTTTCAATGTGTTCACATCTGGCAGTTGGGGCTCAATGTATTTATACAGGCCATAAAGCGAGCCAGCACCGGCCAGAATGCAAATAAAAACAAAAACAAACAGAGATTTTATGAACTTCACCTGAGATTCCCATTAAATTTCGATTGGGCAGTTTATAAACGATGTATAGCTAGTATAAATGCATCGGAGCACATTGGATACGTCAATTTTCAGTGAAAATCTAATTAAAAGGAGTGGATTATGCTTGGATCTGAGTGGCAAATAGGCGTGGATATTCAGCCTGATTATCTGGCAGTACTGGGTATCCAACGGTTACATCATCAGTGGCATGTTCGTTTTTGCTGGGGAAAATCTATTCAATTATTCAATCATAATCCTGTTGACTTCTCAGCCTCATTTTCAGAAATAGCCAAACTTCTGCAAGAGATCCGCACTCTGCTGCCCAAACGAATCTCGGTCAGGGTCAGTTTTCCTCCTGAGCAAACGTTACATCGTCTGATCATGTTGCCAGCCAACGATCTGCAGCCAGCGGTAGCTGAACGTTACATTCACCTTGCTGCAGAGCAACTGTTTCCCACAGGGTTGGAAGAATTCGCGATGGATTATTGCCGCAAACCACACCCACAGGGTGCAGAGGTGACATTAACGCTGACTCGGCAGCAATATATTGAACAATATTTATCGATACTTTCCAGTGCTGGATTTGACATCGATGTTTTAGAGATTATGCCCGCCGCGCTGTTGCCTTTATTAGATCAGGTGATGGCCTCGACTGACAAGCTGTTGTTGTTGCGCACTGGCCGTTATTGGTTGTGGGCCAGTCAAGTCAGCCAACGGTATCAGTGTGATTGGGCGTTGCTTGCTCAGGATAATGAACAATTGCCAGAAACTCTGCGGCAACCAAATAACTCGGCTGTGATGCGGCTTTATTGCAGCAGTTATACAACACCCTGTCCTGCCTCGTTTACTCGTTTTTCTCCTTTTGAACTATTCCAGCGTCGCGGAATAAGATTGCCTGTCAATCCGGGACGTTATTGCCTCGCAGCAGGGTTGGCATTACGGGGGGAGGATCGGCTATGAATCGTGTCAATCTACTACCATGGCGGCAAAAAGCTCGGCAACGCTTACGTAAGAAACGCACGATTCTCTCACTTTGTCTGGTTTGCTGCTTTATCACGGTTTTTGTGCTCATCCATCGCGTGACGAAGACAGGTTGGACAGCCTTAAGCTTGCAGCGTGTATTATTGCAGCAGACGCTTGCCTTACAACAAAAAATGTTACAGCAACAGCGGGATCTTGCCGTTCAACGTACTCATTCGCACGTGAAGCTGCTCCCTCATTCGATGACAATTTTGCAGCATTTTTGGTTAAAATTAACCACCATCCTGCCACATTTCGTTTGGCTTAATACGGTTCAACAATCTGCAAATCAACTGATCGTGTTAGGGAGTGCCTATTCATTTGATGGATTTGAGCGTTTCAGGTTAGCGTTGTTAACTGAATTATCCCCTCAGCCGATTTGTCGTTTACAAATACAGCAGCAGGCAACGCAATTATATCATTTTAAACTACACATCGTTTTTGCTCCTGATCGCTGTCGTCAAGTACAGGAAGGCGACAGCGAGCGGGGTAATCGCGAGGTGCAGACTGCATCATGAGACGTTTACAGTGGGGGTGGCGACGTTATTTTTCAGGGGCAACCGTATTATTGCTATTGGCATTAATTGGCTGGTTCTGCTGGTGTTGGCAACGTCATCAGGCCGAAAGGCAGCAGATTATCCATTTATTTATGGCGCTCCAAAACGTAGCAGAATTACGCAAACAATTGCCTGCGCTCAAGGTATTACAAGACCATAACCCGCAACCATGCTCTGACGTGCAGCCGACCATGATATTGATGCAGTGGCTGCAGCAGCATCCTACGAATATTCAAGGCTGGCAGAAGCAGCTAGCACGGCATGAACTTCATTTGCTGCTAACTTGGCCTGATTTTTTGCAACTCATTGCACCGTTAAGCAAGGCGAGTCAGTCTCTTTCTTCTTGGCATCTTATTGTCAATGCGCAGGGATCCCAGTTAGCGATGACATTGTGGATAGAATAAAATGAAAAGACTTTTATCTTGGCTTTGCGGAGCAACACTCTTCATTACGGCTTCTCAGGGACAGTCGCGCAACCCTTTTCAGCCCTTTGATATTGCGCGTTGTACGCTTAAGCATGAAGCACACGCGGGCTGGCAGTTGAAAGGAACACTCATTTCACTCAACGACACAGTTGCCCAATTTATGACCAGAGAACAGCAATTTGTCAGCATTGCACTTAACCAGTATTTGCCGGACAGTCATTTGCAGGTCGTTAATATTGCTGCAAATCAGGTACAAATCACCGCGAAGGCACCCTGCCCACGAGCAAGCTGGACCCTGACTCTGGAGGGACGTGATGCGTAATAGAACCCGTTACGCGCTTGCCAGTCTTCTATTACTGATTAATCTGCGCGGTGAGGGGCAAACCTCAGATAAAATCACACTGAATGTTGACAATATGCCCGTCGAGCAGGTTGTCGCGATGGTAGCTAAATCACAGCAATTGGGTTTTGCTATCGGGCCTGGGGTTAAGGAACGCGTGACATTGCATCTGCATCAAGCGCGATGGCAGGAGGTACTGCAACTGATTGCGGAGTTGAGTGAGAGTACGGTTGTGATTTCTGGCAATACGATCCGCCTTATGCCAGCAGATCCTCAGGCAACGGCACAAGCAAACGAGGAGGTCGCGATGAATGTCTCCAGTCGGCGTTTTCCTCTTATCTATAATAGCGCGTTGCAATTGAGGGAGTTGCTGATGCAATCTTCAGCGAAAATTCTGACCTCGCAAGGGCATGCCAGTGTCGATCATACCATGAACGCCCTGATTGTCCGTGATACGATACAAGCGTTAGAGAGGGTGAAGCATTGGATTGCTATCGTGGAGCAACCGCAGCCACAAGTCGAAATTATTGCTCATATTGTAACAATCAGTGAACATCAGCTCCATCAACTTGGTGTCGATTGGCAGAGCAGTCAATGGGATGCAGAGCATGAAGCAGGCAGTAATGCCCATATCAACATTCCGCTGGGCGTCAGTTCGCCAACCTTAAGTGCCAAACTCGCCCTAGCGCGTCTTCATAGCCAGTTATTGAGTTTGGAATTGAGTGCGCTTGAACTTGAAAATGAAATTGATATTATTGCCAGCCCACGTTTGGTAACGACACACAAGGGGTTGGCCTCGATCAAACAAGGCAGTGAAATTCCATACTTAGTATCAGGACAACGCAAAGATGACTCCCCGACTGTACAGTTTAAAGAGGCGGTATTGGGTATGCAGATCACCCCTGAGATTTTAGGGGAGCAACATATTCGGTTGCATCTGCATTTGAGTCAAAATGTGCCTGGCAAGGCGATTCAGGAGGGGGATAACACACCCTTAAGTATTGATAAACAAGAAATAGAAACGCAAGTAATCGTCAAAAATGGCCAGACGTTAGCGCTGGGAGGGATATTCCAACAGCAGAATACGGTTGGGCAACATCGGGTACCATGGTTCGCGCATCTGCCTTGGATTGGTCAGCTATTCAGACGTGATCTTGCTCAACAACAAAAAAGAGAGCTTGTGGTTTTTATTACGCCTAATTTGTTATATTTGAGTAAATTAGACCAAAATATGTCAGCAGAAACGGCACAATCGTTGACGTGGCCTTTTAATTAGCATAAAAGGGGCATATAAGTGAAGATAGTGTATAGTATGTGAAACTTATTAGTGTTTACTGAGATATAACACAGGCCTCTGAATGGTATGAATATTATTCGTTACCCAATTATCTCTGTTCAAAAGCAAACAAAAGGTGCAGTTTAATGTGTTTATTTGGTTGCCAAGTACCCCCGAGTGTTGAGATAATTTTTGGCCTGACTCTTGTTTAATATTATGAGGTCTCAGTTTCTGTCCCGCCGGTCACTATGGCTACGGGGTATCATTAACGAATTCTTAGTAGTACCGAAAAAATGGCAGAGAAACGAAATATCTTTCTGGTTGGGCCTATGGGTGCCGGCAAAAGCACTATTGGGCGTCAGTTAGCTCAGCAACTCAATATGGATTTTTTTGACTCAGATCAGGAAATTGAGCGACGCACCGGAGCTGATGTTGGCTGGGTTTTTGATGTTGAGGGCGAAGACGGCTTCCGTGATCGCGAAGAAAAAATCATCAATGAGCTGACGGAGAAACAAGGCATTGTTCTGGCGACGGGGGGAGGCTCGGTAAAATCACGCGAAACACGTAATCGTCTGTCCGCACGGGGTGTCGTGGTCTATTTAGAAACGACAATTGATAAGCAGTTAGCCCGGACTCAACGTGATAAACGCAGGCCTTTACTGCAGGTGGATTCACCCCCACGCGAAGTCTTGGAAGAGTTAGCTCAGGAACGCAATCCACTGTACGAGGAAATCGCGGACGTGACGATTCGAACTGACGAACAGAGTGCCAAAGTGGTGGCGAACCAGATAATCAGTAGTCTGGAAAAAAGCTAGCCTACAACGGGCGTTTTTAAGAACCACATAGGACTACAGCGATGAGGGAGCAATTAACAGTTGCGCTGGCCGAGCGGAGCTACCCAATATCTATCGGTGCGGGCTTATATGATAAGCCTGACAGTTATTGGCCGCTTTGTGCAGGAGAGTCTGTCATTATCGTGACTAACGAAACCTTAGCACCGCTTTATCTTCCCCGAGTTAAGCAAACCTTGCTACTCAAAGGGAACATGGTCGATACGGTTGTCGTGCCTGATGGTGAACAGTATAAAACACTGCAAACGTTGGAAATGTTGTTTAATGCGTTACTTGAAAAACCTCATTCACGTGATACGACGGTGATTGCGCTGGGTGGTGGTGTGATAGGCGACATGGCGGGCTTTGCTGCAGCGTGCTACCAACGTGGTGTGCGATTTATCCAAATGCCGACTACACTATTATCACAGGTGGATTCATCAGTGGGCGGCAAAACAGCGGTCAATCACCCCTTGGGTAAAAATATGATAGGGGCTTTTTACCAACCTGCCTCTGTGATTATTGATACGGATTGTCTGTCAACCTTACCGCAACGTGAACTTGCTTCGGGTTTCGCTGAGGTGATTAAATATGGTGTGATCCTCGATCGGGCTTTCTTTGAGTGGCTCGAACAGCATATCGACAGCCTGATGGCTCTCGAACAAGCGACGATAGCGAAATGTATTCGGCGTTGTTGTGAGTTAAAAGCGCAGATCGTCGCTCTTGATGAGAGAGAATCGGGTTCCAGAGCCTTACTGAATCTTGGTCATACCTTTGGTCATGCGATTGAAGCACATATGGGCTACGGTAACTGGTTGCACGGTGAGGCAGTGGCTGCTGGGATGATGATGGCTGCGCGAACTGCTGAATTGCTTGGTGGGTTTAGCCAGCAGGATAGCATGAGATTGATGGCGTTACTGCAGCGTGTTGGTTTACCTGTTCATGGGCCTGCCTCCATGTCGGCAGAGGCGTATTTCCCTCACATGCTGCGTGATAAAAAAGTGCTGGCCGGATCGCTGCGTTTGGTATTACCTGAATCGCTCGGTAAGGCAAATGTGGTCAGTGGTGTCGCTCATGATATTGTTTTGTCAGCGATTCGCTCTTGCCAGTCAGTCTGAACAAAAAAATAAGGTGATTAGGTGAGTGTCTGTATCATCCATCAGAGTGGCGTGGCTAACAATGATAAGTGTGAGGTGGTTTGAATGGATGAGTTTCAATCGCAAGATGAATTAAAGCCAGACACCAGTGACAGGCCAACAGGTCGTACTCGCAAAGGTGTCAGTCCTGTTAGGTTGCCTATGTCTAAACGGCATATAATGACTGGGATTGGGATCTTGGTTCTTTTATTGCTGATCCTTGGTATTGGCTCGCTGCTTAATGGATCCAAGCAGACCCAGTCAACCGATCAAAATACACACAGTGAGAAGCCACTGGCATTAGCGAATACCAATACAGATAATACTGCTCTTGGGTCGGGTGCCCCAAATACAGCGCTTTCTGCTGTACCTGCACAGATGCCAGATGCTCCTCGCGGTGATCCACACCCTGCTCCCGTGGATCAGGCAGCAGACAATACGGAAAATAATCCGTCCTATACTGCGATGCCATCTCATGATACACAACAGACAACGGCAACGGGATCATTACCCGCAGCGGGGTTGCCTGTTGCACTTGCGACACGCAATAGCGCAGTGCAGGCTAAACCGACTGAATCAGTTTTGAGGGCACAGAGTAAACAACCTGCGGATCCTCAAACAGCAACATCGCTGGCAGGGATCAACAAGGCTGAAAATCATAAGCACAGCAATGGCAATCCTCAGCCTAAGCATGGAGTGTTGGCTCATCGTGCTCCTTCTGCTGATACGACCAAACCTGTCTCATCACTCCCTAAAAAGCAGACAGTAGCGTCAGCGCCTGAGGTGCGGCGGCATGCTCAGAACCAGAGTGGGGGGGGATATACGTTACAATTGAGTGCAGCGAGTCAAAAACAGTCTCTTGAACGTTGGGCTACACAAAATAAATTGACTGAATTTCGCATCCATCAGACCCAGCGTAATGGTCGTCCATGGTATATTCTCGTCAGTGGCAATTACCCGAGTTCAACCTCGGCCAAACAGGCAATTTCTCATTTTCCTGCAGCAATAAGAGATAAAGCCCCTTGGGTACGTGCGTTGAGCCAACTTGAAAAATAACGTCGCCATTGATGATGACCAGAGCAGCGAGGCTGCTCTAATCTCAGCGCAATACTGTTGTCAGTTTCAACTTATCATTTAATTACTAAACTATGGCAGTATGACAAAACATCGCGCTTTTCTTAAATGGGCTGGAGGTAAATATCTCCTTTTAGATAGCATCCATCGCCACTTACCGGAAGGCGATTGTCTGGTTGAACCCTTTGTTGGGGCAGGATCCGTATTTTTGAATATTGATTACCCAACTTATGAATTAGCCGATGTCAATGCTGATTTAATCAACCTCTATAATATTATCAAATATCGTAGTACGGATTTTATTACTGATGCTCGCTTTTTTTTTACAGAAAAGGGCAATCAGTCTGAGATCTACTACGCGCGCCGCCAAGAATTCAACCAGAGCCGTGATCCGTACCTAAGAGCATTACTCTTTCTTTATCTGAATCGTCATGGGTATAACGGGTTATGCCGTTATAATTTAAGTGGGCAATTTAATGTCCCTTTTGGTCGTTACAAAAAACCCTACTTCCCTGAAGCGGAATTAGTTTGGTTTGCCGAGCGGTCACAAAAGGCAAATTTCACCTGTCGATCCTATGATGAAAGCATGCAACAGGCGAGCTCAGGGTCGGTTATTTATTGTGATCCCCCCTATGCACCGCTTTCGGTATCCAGCAATTTCACCTCATATCATACCAATGGTTTTAGTCTTGACCAGCAACAACATTTAGCACAGATAGCTGTTGAGCTGGCACAGAAAAAATCAATTCCTGTGTTAATCTCTAATCATGATACTGCAATGACACGTCTTTGGTACCAACAGGCAGTATTGCATCAGGTTCAAACCCGCCGTTCAATCAGTAGAAGCAATAATGGGCGGGTTAAAATCAATGAACTGCTGGCTGTTTTTGCTGCTGATCAGTAAATAATTATTTGCCACATTTTACCCTGTTTAAGGAGCTAGGGATGAAAGATTACTTAATTGCCCCCTCTATATTATCTGCAGATTTTGCAAGACTCGGTGAGGATACGGCGAAAGCAATACAGGCAGGGGGGGATGTGGTGCATTTTGATGTGATGGATAATCACTATGTTCCAAACTTAACAATGGGGCCAATGGTACTGAAAGCACTGAGAACGTATGGGATCACCGCGCCCATTGATGTTCATCTTATGGTGAAGCCTGTTGATCGACTTATCCCCGATTTTGCCGAAGCGGGCGCCAGTATTATCACGTTCCACCCTGAAGCGAGTGAGCATATCGATCGTACCGTCCAACTCATTAAACATCATGGCTGCAAGGCGGGTTTGGTCTTTAATCCGGCGACGCCATTGACCTATTTAGATTACATGCTGGACAAAATTGATGTGGTGTTGCTGATGTCGGTGAACCCCGGATTTGGGGGGCAAAGTTTTATTCCCTCGACACTGAATAAATTACGGGCGGTACGCCAACGCATTGATCAGAGTGGTTATGATATACGGCTTGAGGTTGACGGTGGTGTCAATGCACACAATATTGCTGAGATTGCCACTGCAGGTGCTGATATGTTTGTTGCCGGATCGGCAATTTTTGGTCAGCCAGATTATGCGGCAGTGATCCATCAGATGCGTACCGAGCTGGAGAGGGCCTAATGAGGCGGTTAAGTTCTACGATTAAAGGCATCGTCTTTGATTTAGATGGCACCTTGGTCAATAGTGCTCTTGGACTTGCCAGTGCAGTTGATAAAACGTTGCAACATTTTCAACTGCCTGCCGCGGGAGTTGAGCGGGTTGCAGAATGGATTGGTAACGGTGCAGATATCATGTTACAACGCGCGATCACTTGGGCTTCGGGTCAACCTGCAACAACGAGTCAGATCCAACAGGCTCGACCTCTCTTTGATCAGCATTATCAGCAAACTGCGCTGAATGGGAGTGTGTTGTATCCTGGCGTGATATCTGTTTTGCAACAACTGAAAAAGCAGCAGTACCAGTTAGCGGTTGTTACTAATAAGCCGAGCCTTTTTGTCAAGCCGCTACTGCACTATTTGCAGATAGAGACCTATTTCTCAGTTATTATTGGAGCAGATGATGTCATTATCAAGAAACCTCATCCGGCGGCCTTATTTTTGATTTTAGGCCAACTTGGTTTACTGCCCACCGAATTGGTGATGGTAGGGGATTCCCGTAATGATATTGAGGCTGCGCGTGCAGCAGGTATTGCCGCCATAGGATTGAGTTACGGCTACAATTATGGTCAGCCAATCGCCGACAGTCATCCGGATCGGGTGCTGGATAATTTTGAGCAGCTTATGCCTGCCTTAAGCAACAATTTTCAGGAAGAGTAACATGAGTAAACCCGTCGTATTCAGTGGGGCTCAACCCTCAGGTGAGCTATCAATCGGTAATTATCTTGGCGCGCTGCGCCAGTGGGTTGCGATGCAAGATGATTATCACTGTATTTACTGTATTGTCGATCAGCATGCGATTACTGTCCGTCAAGATCCCAAACAACTGCATAAGGCAACACTTGATACGTTAGCACTGTATTTGGCTTGTGGTATTGATCCTGATAAATCAACCATTTTTGTTCAGTCTCAAGTTCCGGAGCACGCTCAGTTAGGCTGGGTGCTTAACTGTTATACCTATTTTGGTGAACTTAGCCGGATGACACAATTCAAAGATAAATCTGCGCGTTATGAAGAAAACATTAATGCGGGGTTATTTGATTATCCTGTGCTGATGGCAGCAGATATCTTGTTGTATCAAACCAGTCATGTGCCTGTTGGAGAAGATCAAAAGCAGCATTTGGAGCTGAGTCGAGATATCGCACAGCGATTCAATGCATTATATGGTGATATTTTTACCATACCGCAACCTTTTATACCCAAATCTGGTGCGAGGGTAATGTCGTTGCTCGATCCGAATAAAAAAATGTCTAAATCTGATGACAACCGAAATAATGTGATTGGGTTATTGGAAGATCCAAAAGCTGTTGCGAAGAAAATCAAGCGTGCAGTGACTGATTCTGATGAACCACCTGTGATTCGTTACGACCGAGTAAATAAAGCCGGAGTATCGAATTTACTCGATATTTTATCGGGTGTGACCGGGAAAACGATTACTGAGTTGGAATTGGAGTTCAGTGACAAAATGTATGGTCACTTGAAAAGTGCGGTTGCCGACGCTGTCGTGGCGATGCTGAGTGAACTGCAACATAAATTTGAAGCGATACGTAATGATGAGCCTAGACTTAATCAAATCATGCAACAAGGGGCTGAGAGAGCAAGGGCTCAAGCTAAGGCAACTTTAGCTGATGTGTATAAAGCGGTGGGCTTTGTTAGCATTACCGAGTAGATTTATAGGGAAGCTGGCTGAACGTTGGCCAGCTTTGCGCTAATCGCTCGTGTCGGTACCGAGCCCTCTCTGTTTTCAATTGATTTATTGTCATTGCCTCATCTCACTTACCCACGTGAAGAATAAATGAGTAGGTTGACTGAACTCATGCCATTATACTTTCCACTTTCCACTTTCCACTTTCCACTTTCCACTTTCCACTTTCCACTTTCCACTTTCCACTTTCCACTTTCCACTTTCCACTTTCCACTTGTTTGTTGATCAAACTGTATATTTATCAATCATTACCACTGCGATTTCTCGCGGGAGTCCTGTCGTCCATTGAGGGACGATATCAAGGGATAATCTGTCTGATTGCTAAAGCTTCAATCTGTGGTGAGTTTAGGTAAGCGGTTTGTGAAATAGCAATAAACAGGGATTCACAAAGTTAGTGTTCAGTAAGCCGGAAGAAGGGGACTGTTTCAATTTCTTGCTTTCCTTCCTTGTTTCACTTCAACATGCTCAACGATTTTTATCCGACAAATAGAGGCAGTGTTGCTGGAATATTTACTCTGCCTGTTAAGGGTCTGAGATAACGCTGACTGCATCTGCTGCTTATTTTTAGCGCGATTTGTCATTGATCAAGAGATTAATATAAGTATTTTAAACTATTATAGGAAAGTTACTTTACCGGTGGCCGCGTCATAATTAGGATAATTAATTATTTTTCATAAGTGAGAGATACAGGACTTAATATAATAAAATATTAAGTTAAGTACGGTGCAATAAGGAAGGAATAACATCAAATATAACACTGACTGTCATTTTTATCCTATATTTAAAAATAGCATGCTAGGCATTTATTCACGATTATTAATTAATTTAATTAATTCATTTGTTCAATAGCGTGTTTTTTAGTGAGGTTGGCTCTCTTATATAAGAATGGTTGATTCTTATGTTTGTCTTAAATTCATTATTTTTCAGTTGGTTAGTGTTGTTCTTTGGTATGCTTCAGTCTTTTCTTTGAATTGCTGAAGATTCGGTCGCTTATTGTCTCGTGGATAAAAAGGCGATGTCTTATTTTATATATAATAAAGTGTAATTACATGAAGTACTGTTTTATTTACAGTGAGGGAAGCTTATTATAAACGCGTTAGAGGATATTATTTCATATGTAACAACATGCCTCCATAAATTGCTTAAGCATGCCTCGATTTCTAATGGATTGACAATAGCGACCTAAAACCAGTAAAGGCCTTCCTTACTGCAAGGCTATTTTTTCCAGAAACACCTTAGAAAAGGTATGCCATTTATCATCAGAAATTTAATTATTGATATTAAACCAAAGCCAAGAATACAGGCTGACATCACTTAGGGTCAAATTACGAGATGAAATACAAATTTTTAATACCCATTATTCCAATGTTCTATAGCTATTTTGGATGGGCGAGTTTTGATATTTATCCTATTGAGGTGACACTGAAAAAGCAGGCAAGTGTGATTCAATTACTATCACACACTGATCACCAAGAATTTGTCCAAGCGACAGTGAAACAAATTATCAATCCAGGTACACCACAAGAAAAAGAGATCGATTTTGATCCCAATACCACCTCATCAATTATTGTGTCACCTCAGAAAATGGTACTCAATCCGAATGTGATGAAAAAAGTGAGAATCTTTGGTGTGCAACAGCCTGATAAGGAAACTGTTTGGCGGGTTTATTTCAAAGGTGTATCGCCGAAAGTGTTCAACGACAACACGGCGAAAAACAATAAACAAAACGACGCGAATGTCTCTATTAATATCACTTGGGGTGCGTTAGTTCATGTTGAACCGAAAATTGTGCAGACTGCCATGGTTTATGATCCTGTTCAGCATGTCATTCGTAATACTGGGACAGTTAGGGTAAAAGTGAGATCCTTTGGTGTTTGTAGTCAGACTGACCATTGCCAATGGTATCCATTACAAGGGTCATTATATCCAGAAATGACCAAAAAAGTGGGTGATGATAAAAAGGATGCATCACTGAATGATAAAAATCCGGGTATTTTTTATCAGATAAAATATCAGGATCTTTCAGATAATTCAGAAAAAATAATTAGGCTGAATCAATGAGTTATTTTATTGAAGAATGGAGAATGGAAAAATGAATAAATTAAAGCTAACGCTAATGACTGCTTTATTGTTAAGTGGAACTTATGCATCAGCAGCGCAAACAAACTTTGAAGTATCAACCGATATCGATCCTACTTTATCAATGTCATATGCAGATGGCAGTGCGATTACAGATATTAATTTGCCGTTTCTCGTTGGAGCAGGGATTAAGCCAGTCAGCAAGGACGTAACAATTTCCTCAAATGATACTAACAAGAATGTGCTAATCAAGTTAGATCAGGACTCAATTCTTTATGGAAAAGATACGACAAATACGTTACCACTGGATGTTAAATTAGGTAATAAAACACTGACAACCACTGAAACAACCTATAACAAAACAGAGTTATTCAATGGTTCTCAGTCTGTGACACAAAAATTAATCTTCACCCCGCGTTCTAGTTCTACCGTTAATCTCGCGGCTGACGATTACAGTGGTGTAGTGACATTAGTTTTAACGCAATCAACACAATAACATTAAGGGTTGTTAACTTTTGTGGCTGATGTAAATTAGTATTCTAGGTGGGTTTTTACCCACCTGATTATTGAATATGAAAGAAAATAAAAACCCTATACTAAAATTGCTTCTAATCTATTTAGTAGTATCAAATTCGGCTAAGGCTGAAGGTATTCCTGTGCCTCCTGGGTTTGAAGATTTGGTTAGAGGTGATGATCAAATATTAGATGTATTATTGTATGGTAAAGATTTAGGTTTTTTTAAGGCCCATGTGGATCTGGAGAAAGTTAAATTTCACGAACCAGATAAAGTTGCGCAAGCAGTAAAAAATTCATTTAATCATGATGAGAAATTAAAAAACATCATTATGAAAGAACTTGCTTTGCCATTAGATAAAAATAGTAATTTAGCATGCAGTGCAATTGATAAACCCGGATGTGATTATATCGCAACGGCAGGTGATAAAGTAAAAATAATTTATGATGAGAATAATACACAGATTTTACTTTTTTTACCTCCTGAGTATAGCCGTGAAACTAAAGATGAAAATCGTTATTTTTCGGCAACTGAAGATACGCATAATGCGGTTATCCATCAGCAATCAGTCAATTATAGTGTTGCTAAGGAGAGTCAGAGCCTTTCATTGCAAGGTAATACTGCCATTGGGATGAATCACAGTGGTTATGTCGATGTAGATTGGAATTGGAATTTACAGAAATTTCAAAGTGCTTATTCGTCCCATGCGACCCACAATGGCTATATGAATAATGTTTTTTTTAGGCAAGATTTTTTGAAGAAATATTATTTACAAGTGGGAGTCATGGATACAAGGGACATTTACAGTAATGCCGGTGGCGCCCTGGAGTTTAATCAATTACCGATAGATAAAATTGAAGGCGTCCGTATTGGAAGTACGCTTGCATGGCAAAATTTGGATTTACATAAGTCTGCAACTCCGGTGAGTATTATGCTTTCACGTGATGCCCGTGTTGATATCTATCGTGGCAATCAATTACTGAATAGTCAGTATATGAAGGCAGGTTCGCAATTAGTTAATACAGATAGCTTACCGCCAGGAAGCTATGTGTTAACGCTAAAAATATATGAAGATAATAAGCTCGTGAGAACGGAAGAGAGACCCTATACCCAAATAAATAATTCTGCTGATAATTCATATCAGTGGTTTCTGCAATCGGGAAAGTTAAGTTCTCAAGGTGTGTCTTCTCAGGATCAACGTCATAGTGTTACTGGCGGATTCCGGATCCCCTTTACCCGCAGTGTCAGTCTGACAACGGGGGGTACATTACGTAATAATAAAGTTTACAATGAAAGTGCATTAAATTGGGTTCATGGGTTCAATTCTGGTGCGCTTGATGGAGTCATGAACGTGACTGCCAGTTATTTCACAAGTAATAACAAAGTACATGGCACAACCCAGAAAATTTATTATAACGATGGGTTTTCCTTTAGTTTCTTTAGATCGAGTTATTATCAGTGTAGTCGTAATGATCATAGTTATGTTGGTGATTATCAGGCGTATTCCTATACCAGCATGACAACGATGATTACATTACCGGTAATGAATTGGAGTGCGAGTTTGAGTTATTTTGTTAGCAATACAACTTCAACGTATCCAAGAAGACGATATATAAAATATAACCAGGATAATGATCTCAATAATGAATATTACGTCAGCTCGATGGAACAAACGGTCAGTAATAGTAAAAAGTGGCAATTGAGTTTGTCTCATACTTTTATGTTTAATCAGTTTAGCCTCTTTACTTCCATTTCGGCTTATACCAATCAGGACAATCGGTATCGAGGGAGAGAAACCGGAGGCTATATTAATATGAGTATCAGTTTAACTGGTAGAAGCTCATTGCCAGATATGAATTTCGGTACAAAATATAGCACCAGTAATCGTGGTAATGATGAAGTCAATTATAGCGCCGATCTGGTCAGTTATCGGGGTAATAACGCGAATACAGCAAATGGGTTAACGCTTTCGGTTGATCAGCAAAAAGCGGGAGGAAATGATGGTTACCTCTCTGTTTATCATAATTACTCTAACAGTGTCAGCTCGGGCTCGTTGTATGTGTCAGATAGTTATCATTCATTTGATAACTCCCATACATTGAATAGTACGGGAAGCTTAAATTTTTCTGTTGCTGCTGATAGACAGGGGATCTATCCCGGTCAATGGAACAGTGGCGATGCATCTTCAGCCGTGCTTATTGATACTTATGGCAGCCCTGATGATGCAATTATTTCAGCCAATACCAGTTCTACATCTTCGGTAAATATAAAAGGAAATTCGCGACGCATCTTAGCCATTAATCCTTATAAACAAGAGAGTGTTCAGATTAATGAGTCAGATAGTATTACTCAGGGTGAGTTAACAAATATTGTTAAAGGTTCTGGTGCTCGCTCTATCTTTATGGTACCTGGGCAGATTTACTCTCAGCATGTTGGTATGTCAATCCATTACACCTGGATGGGGGTCATGCTGGCAGATAAAACACCATTAACTGATGCTAAACCGTTGAATGTTGATAATTGGACTGAACTGGGGAAAGGGGCATTTCTACTTGAAACCAGTCGTCAGCTAAGCCAGCTGTATTTGGTGAAAAACCAAGTTTTCTGGAAGTGTGAGATGAAAGTAAAAAAAATCCAAGATGTCGTTCGATTACTCGGAACCACCTCTTGTAAGAATGTGACTTATGCCATGTTACCACCTGAAGAAGCCAAAGAAGTCTTACTGATGACGGCAAGCCAAAATACGACACCTGAGGCGGAGAAATCACTAGGTTAGGGCTCTGTGAACAGTTTGGGTATTAATAATAAATTATTTTGTTGCTGGATATAACCCGATGACTGGATCCAACTGATATCGGTTTTTGGACAAAGTATATCCGGTGACAAACTAACCTTAAGTACGTAAGTACGATATTAAATGGAGAAGAAAAATGAAAATGTTAAAGGCCACCTTATTATCATCACTATTGGTCTCGGGATTTTATGCTGAAGCGGCGACGATTAGCATCAACATGAATGCTAAAGTCGATCCAAAGGTCGGTATTGTGAATGCTAACGACTTTTCTGCTCTAAAAGACGTTAAATTACAGTATGATCTTTCAAAAGGTTTGATTCCAAGCATTCAGAAGGTCAAATTATTGACGAATGACCCGACTAAAAATCTCAGTGTTAAATTGGCGGAAGCGGTTGAACTGAAAAATCCATTACTGCCAGCAGACAGTACTTCAATTATCCCTCTTACGATTAAGCTGGGTGGCACTGAGTTAACCACAACGGACACTTCATTTTCGGTAGCGAGTATTTTCCCAACTAAAGTGGTGCATACTCCTGCTCAAGGTTCGACGCCTGCGTCTGATGATACTGTACCTGATGTGGCACAGGGCTCTAATACATTAGATATGGTTATTTCTGCAAAAACGCAGCCAACCGCATCAACAGTAGCGGGTCACTATACTGCGACGGTTAATTTGGTTATCAATCAGACAACCTAATCGTCTTATAAATGGTGAGTGCTTCACTCACCTTTTAATCTTTATTTCTGATTTCCATTATGCAACTGCCCCTCTTCTTTTCCTCATCACCTGTCGTTAATTTTCTATGCTTCATTACTTTTATTCCAAACACACTGCATAGCATTGATCAAGAATGCGATTTCGTGCTGCAATTGACGAGAGCGAAACGAACCTTGTTGATACGCTAAAAACAGGCGACGCATCACAGGTTCACAGAGCGGATGTGAACTTGGGTGAAGCTGAATCGGATACATGACATCAGAAGAAACGTGATTTATTGGGTGAGGTGGATCCAAGGGATGATGAGTTTGATAAACCGTGATAACGACACGCATCTCTAGGTCAAAAACACAGTCTAACAAATGGGATGAAGACGTTTTGACACCACATCGAATCATTCATGCTGACTGAACTAGCAAAATAAAATAACGCAATCAGTTGGATCACCGAGCGCATACCTTTAAGAACGCGTCATTAATCTGTTGTGATGCTCACTGTTTATTTATGGCGAATGAGCCTGCTTGCAATGACAGAAGACCGATGTCGGGTTCGGCATCCAGCGTGATGGAAGCCTTCGTGGTCTGAGCGTTATTGAGCAAGATAAGTGACTTGAAAGGAGAGGGGATTTGGATGGTGGTTGGGAGAGCATTGTGCTGCTCTCCCGCAGGCATGTGTCTGGTATTAATGCTTTTGCTGATAATTTTTATGGCGACTGATAAAACCGGCAATAATACACAAAATGAAAACCGCGAAATACAAACCGTTCGCGGTGTGTAACGCGGCTAATGGCCCACCTTTATCAACGATAGGCCCTGTAACAATAAAGGTCAGTAAAGTTCCAACGGTTCCACATGTCAAAATAAAATTGACTAATTTGGGTGAAGAGAGACGAGTTTGCTGGGAGGCAAGGGTAATGATGGTGGTATAAATGGCACTGGAGAAGAAACCAAGTCCTATCATCAATAGTGTCAGCAGTAGCTTATTTTCTGTGTGAGTGAAGTACAGGATAAACAGGGAGGATATCGCGGTTAATATCACTAAGATCTTTTGTAAATCGATGAGTTTAAGGACATAACTGAACACCCACATTCCTACCATATAAGCCGTCCAGAAGTTACTCACTAACTGACCAGACTGATCGATTTTATAGCCTAACGAATCAGTGGCATATTTAGGGATCCAAGAGATAAAACCAAGTTGCCCTAATATATAGCAGAGTGCAGCAAGTGCGAGAACAAAGACACAAGCCCCCCATTTTTCATGGGTATCGTTTTCGTTAGCTTGATGTCGATTGGTTAATACTGGAAATTCGAGTTGCAGAGTGAGGATAAAAATCGCCAGATAAATCATGCCAATGCAGCAGTATACAAGGTACCATGAAAAATGGTTGGCAAGGATAACCGCGGCAATGATTGGAAAAAGGGTGCCGGCCATACTGAAAAAAGAATCGGTGAACAGCAATCGAGAGCCGCGTTGTCTGCCTTCGTAGAGATGAGTAATTAAAAAGGTACCGATTGACATCGTGATTCCACTTACCACACCCAAGATAAAGAAACAGGCTGAAAATAAGCTGAGGCTATGTCCTGTGGTCAGTCCAAATAGCGCGAACAGCATCAAGATAAAACCGAATATAAGCTGTTTCTTTAGTGAAAAAATCTCCATTAACCAAGCATTCAGGAAAATCGCTACCAGAATGCCTGCGTTCAAGAAGGTAAAAATATGACTGATGTGCGAAACAGGGACATTGAAGTATTGAGCCATTTCACCCATGACGACGCCTGTCACGATGACCAGAGCACCCGTTAAGGCGTAGGAAAGGAAACTTACCCAGGTTAGGCCGATTCTATTTATATTTGTCATTATGTAATACCTAAAGGCATGGAAGCGAGAATAACAGTCGCCTATTGTAATGCTATTGAGGTGGGTTATAAAAGACCGAATGCGATTATCTTTCTGAATCTGCTTGTTTCGTCAGGTGCTTTGCGCAGAGTGAATCATTTTTGTGCGACGTTCATCAGAGAAAACAGACTAAAAGAGTGGTGAGCGTGGTGATTACTCACTACAATCAGCGATTGAGTATTGTTAAATTAGGACTGATTATGTTTAAAAATAAATACATTCCATTACTTGCCGTGCTAGGCATGGCAACAGTATCTCTGCCAGCAATGGCTGATACTCATGTTACTGTGCAAACGTCCATGGGTAATATTGAATTGCAGCTTGATGATAAGCAAGCCCCAGTTTCAGTTGCTAATTTTGTCAGTTATGCAAAAAGTGGCTTTTATGATCATACGATATTCCATCGTGTTATTCCTGGTTTCATGATCCAAGGTGGTGGCTTTACTGCGGATATGCAACAAAAAGAGACCCAGCCTCCCGTCAAAAATGAAGCTGCAAATGGCTTACTCAATCTGCGTGGTACGATTGCGATGGCTCGAACTGCTGATGTTGATAGTGCGACGAGTCAATTCTTTATTAATGTGGCAGACAACGCTTTCCTTGATCATGGTCAAAGAGATTATGGTTATGCAGTCTTTGGTAAAGTCACAAAAGGGATGGATATTGTGGATAAAATAGCGCAAGTGCCGACGTCGGACAAGGGCCCTTTCCAGAATGTTCCGGTTAAATCAGTGGCTATTTTGTCGGTGAAAGTACAAACTAAATAACGTACTGTCCTGATGCTGTTTCTTTTATTATCGCCGGCATTACCCTCAATGCTGGCATGATTGGTCGTGATAAGATGCTGTTATTAATTGATAATTATGATTCTTTCACTTGGAATCTTTACCAGTATTTTTGCCAATGTGGCATTGAAGTTAAGGTCGTCCGTAACGATCAGATGTCAATCTCGCAGATAGAACAATTACCCTTGACACATCTAGTCATTTCGCCGGGCCCCTGCACGCCGTCAGAGTCTGGGATTTCTCTACAGGCGATAAGCCATTTTTCTGGCAAGTTACCCATATTGGGTGTCTGCTTAGGTCACCAAGCGATAGGTCAGGTATTTGGCGCGAAGGTGATTAAAGCCCCTCAGGTGATGCATGGTAAAACCTCGATGATTTATCATGATCAACAAGGGGTGTTTCAGGGGATCCGGACGCCGATAAACATGACCCGTTATCATTCTTTAATTGTTGATGCTGAGAGCCTCCCTGAACAATTGACTGTCAGTGCTTGGACCTGTGATGATAAAGGAAAACCGGATTTGATCATGGGACTTCGACATCAATCTTTAGCGATAGAAAGTGTTCAATTTCATCCGGAAAGCATTTTGAGTGAACAGGGGTTAACCTTGTTACAAAACTTTGTCAATTTCTCCAGTTAACCATTGCCTTTTATTGAATTGATATGCATATTAATTGAATTGTTATTTAATTAGCGGGTAACTTTATGCCAAGTCGTTTATCACACGTCAATCGTCAGACCTTTGATCAGGTGCTTTTACCGGTTTATTCGCCCGCGCAGTTCATACCGACGCGCGGTGTAGGCAGCACCGTATGGGATCAGCACGGTAAAGACTACATTGATCTGGCGGGAGGGATTGCGGTGAATGCGCTTGGCCATTGCCATCCAGGCTTACGTCAAGCATTACTTGAACAGAGTGAACAGCTTTGGCATGTCAGCAATGTCTATACCAATGAACCCGCCTTAAACCTTGCAACGCAATTGATTAAGGCTACATTCGCCGAGCGAGTTTTCTTTGCTAACTCAGGGGCTGAAGCAAATGAAGCTGCATTCAAATTGGCACGTTACTATGCTGCCAAAACGCACAGTCCTTATAAAACGAAAATTATCGCTTTTTATCGCGCGTTTCATGGCCGAACCTTATTTACGGTTTCGGTTGGCGGGCAACCTGCTTACGCAGATGGGTTTGGCCCTAAGCCTGCAGATATTGTTCATGTCCCTTTCAATGATTTGCAGGCGCTGACGGCGGTCATGGACGATCATACCTGTGCTGTTGTTATGGAACCGATACAAGGTGAAGGTGGGGTGACGCCAGCTACGACAGAGTTTATCCAAGGTGCAAGACAGCTTTGTGATAAACATCAAGCTTTACTTATTTTTGATGAAGTCCAGTGTGGTATGGGGCGGACTGGCAAATTGTTTGCCTATCAGCATTATGGTGTGACGCCTGATATTATGACATCGGCGAAAGCATTGGGAGGTGGATTCCCCATCAGTGCAATGTTGACCACAGAAAGTATTGCTTCTGTCATGACACCAGGTACCCATGGTACAACGTATGGCGGCAATCCTCTGGCTTGTGCTGTGGCGGGTGCGGCATTACAACTTATCGATACACCCGCGCTACTTGAGGGAGTCACTGAGCGAAACCATTGGTTAGTTACTGGGCTAGAAAAAATAAATCAGAAATACGGCATGTTCAAACAGATCCGGGGCCTGGGTTTGTTGGTCGGGGCCGAATTGACCGATAGGTATGCCCAACACAGTAAGGTACTCCTAGAAGCAGCCGCGAACCATGGCGTAATGATACTGAATGCAGGCACGAATGTTCTTCGCTTCGCGCCAGCATTGAATATCACTCAGTCTGAGTTGGAAAGCGGATTGCAACGGTTAGAACACGCTCTCGCGACGTTGGCGACCTTGTCGGTGTAACTGGCATATTAGCGCTTTCTATGCAGCCATAGGCCATGGTGTGGACGGTGAGTCCACACGACGGCAGAAATTTCCCGCATAATTTTCAGGTGACTAATAATACGATCTAGGTGGCGCTCCAAGATAGTGATTGGACCGCCTTGGAAATTGGCTGCTTCATCCATCACCTCTTTATTGCCATTTTCAGTACTGGAACTTTCATACAGCAGGCGCTGCTGACATTGTTGTAATGCAATTTCGCAATTCTGCAAATAGCGCTTGGCCAAGCTTGGTGTGAGCATCGTATGCTCGCGAGCAAGGGTCGTCATTTCATTGATGTGTTCGACGATATATTGACTGTGTGTCACCCAAAGATGACTATCGTGCAAATATTCACTATTAAATCCCGGTTCTTGCATGGCCTGATTCAGGGAGTTGAATAAGGCATTGTGTTTTTGGTTCACATTGATACGAGCGGCTTCTAGGATCTCTGCTGATGGTTCAGGCCCTAACAGTAGCTTAATGGTTTTCTCAAAGGCGGTGAGTACATCAATGGTATTTTTACGCAGTAAAGCACTTTGCCATTGTGGCCATAACCAGACGATCCCCGCAGTGGCGATAAGACAGCCCAATAGGGTATCGATCAGACGAGGCAGCAGGAACTGCTGCCCATTGAGTGACAGGAGTTGCAGTGAATAAACGGCAGTGACGGTAAAACCAATGGTTGCCCATCCATAATACTGACGAGAAAAGAGATTACTGAAAAACGTAATGAGCAGCATGATCAGTAAAATAATCGATTCAGGCACAGCCAGATTGAATGACAGGGCGGCAATAATCAGACCGACAAACGTCCCTATCGCTCGGTGCTGCGTTCTCACTCGCGTTGCTTGATAGCCATTTTGGCTGACAAAAAGAATCGTCATTAAGATCCAGTAAGGCTTTGGCATATTCAAGATCTCAGCCAACGCACTCGCAAACATTAACATGACGGAGTAACGGGCCGCTGATCGCAAAGCGATCGATTTTAATGACATATAACAGCGTATGGCTGGCAGCAAGGGCAGACGTTGCTGCTGATCTGCCATCAGGTTTCGCTGATAGAGAGGCGTATTACTTTGCAAGACCCGAGCAATCCGACTGAAATGATAGTAGCAAAATTGCCCTGCAGCATTTTCCGGATAATGCTGTACTAGCTTCTCCAAACTGGCAAGCGGTGTTTTTAGGGAGAAGAGTCGAGGTAATTGATGATAGAGGATCTCATCTGCCGTTTGCCGCAGCTTGGTTGTGATAAGTGTCGCGTTCCAGTCAATAATGGCTTTGCATCGAGGGTCCGTTTTCTCTGCAGAGCCACTGTCAGATAAATGCAAGGTGACAGCAATATGCTCTTGGATATCTTGCGCCATTAAAAAAGCGCGAATAAGGAAACGTGTCTGAGGATCTTTACTGCTGGTCGGCAGCATATGCAATTGCTGGTAACCCGCTGTAATCAAATCAACCACTTTTTGCTGATGAGCCAACCTTTTTTGTAGCCCTTCCGCGGCCACAATCGGCTGGGTAATGGTCTCATATTTACTTGCACTGTAATCAGCTAAGGCTTTGTAAAGTAAGCTGAGGGTTTCACGCAACTGTTGAGCCTTGGTTAGTCTGAACCAGAGCCAGTTAAACAGCCCATACCACAGAGTACCACTAATATATAAAAGCGCGGGTGCCCAGACCGGCATTCTGCCAACCAAACTCAGGGTAAAAACCGCAGCCACCAGTGCCCCAGGTAACAACCTACCATGCAATGGGCTGAGTTCACCGGTAATACCAAGTAATAGTGGCAAAATGAAAAGAAAAATCGGTAGAGGCAGTCCTTGTTGTAGTGCTACCTGTAAGAGGACGCTACTCAGTGCAAATAAGCTGCCGCCAATCACTAAGCGTTTAAAGAAACGTTTGTGCGGGGTATCAAGACCGGCAATATTGCAGCAGGCAGGAACCAAAGAGAAAAGTAACCCTTTTTGTAGATCGCCCAGTAACCATCCCATCGCAACAGGCAGACACAGAACCAGTGTCTGTCTGAGTGCGAAATTAACTTCAGGGTGATAAATCAGTCTGCGTAACATAAGTTATTCAATCGTAATAGAGTGATATCACAGCAGAGTAACGCAGAGTGAGGCAGAAAGCACATCAGATAAAACCTGCACCTCATTTGCTAACGTGTGCCATAGACAACGATGGTTTTACCATGAGCTGAAATAAGATTTTGGTCCTCTAGCATTTTAAGGATCCTCCCTACCGTTTCACGCGAGCATCCAACAATTTGCCCAATTTCTTGACGGGTAATTTTTATCTGCATGCCATCAGGATGGGTCATGGCATCGGGCTGATGTGCAAGGCTCAGTAACGTCTGAGCAATACGGCCAGTCACATCCAAGAAAGCCAAATTACCGACTTTTTCAGAGGTATCTTGTAATCTGCGCGCCATCTGTGCTGACAGCCTAATCAGTATTTCTGGGTTAACTTGGATCAGTTGACGAAATTTTTTGTATGAGATTTCGGCAACTTCACAGGGTGCTTTCGCTCTCACCCAAGCTGTACGCAATTGATCTTCTTCAAATAACCCTAACTCTCCAATAAAATCGCCTTGATTGAGATAAGAAAGGATCATCTCTTTTCCTTCTTCATCTTTGATGAGTACCGCAACAGAACCTTTGACAATGTAGTACAAAGTTTCAGCTTTCTCACCTTGATGGATTAAGGTGCTTTTGGATGGATATTTATGTATATGACAATGAGACAGGAACCATTCTAATGTCGGGTCGGTTTGTGGTTTGTTGAGAACCATTCTCTATCATCCTCTTAATTTAAGCTGGATTGTAATACAGAATATCTTTTGAAGTATCAGATCAATAGTTCTTATCATACTGATTCTGCCGTATCACATCAGTCTTTATTTAACAATTCATCTATATTTGACAACTTATTAACTTAACTCTGTTTGTAGCACAGCTTGACTCAACTGTCTCCACTTCTCTGTCTTTGAAGGTGAATTAAGTGACATGTTTGCGGTTTATTTAACGGAATAGTATGTTAGAAACCTCTTTTCATTTATAGGTTTGAAAATATGCAGGCACGGGTTAAGTGGACAGATGGGCTCTGTTTTGTTGGGGAGTCGGCTTCGGGCCATCAGGTGGTTATGGATGGTAATCAGGCAGAAAGAGGGCCTTCTCCAATGGAAATGGTGCTCATGTCTGTTGGCAGTTGCAGCGCAATTGATGTGGTATCCATTTTGCAGAAGGGCCATCATGCAGTGACAGGCTGTGAGGTTGATCTTACTTCTACTCGCCGTGAGACGGCACCTCGTTTATTTACCAGTATTAATCTACATTTTAATGTAACTGGTGAAGCCTTGAGTGAACAGGCGGTGGAAAGCGCGGTGAAGCTTTCGGCGGAAAAATACGGTTCGGTTGCATTGATGCTGGGTAAGGCCGTGACGATGACGCACAGTTTTTCAGTGCTCACCCCATAATTGTTTCGGTAACAACGGGTCATGTTTTACATTGCCCGTTTTCTTGCAATGATATTTTTGATGATGGGTGTCAATATTAGCTCGATAGCAAGACCTAATTTACTGCCTGGTACGACTAGCGTGTTAATGGCAGAAATAAACGATCCCGTGATCATCGCGAGCAGGTAAGGATAGTTGACTTCTTCAACCTCTCTGAAATAGATCACCACTAAACTCTCATCCATTGATGGAATGGCATTTGCGGCAAAGGGGTTAGAAGTATCAACAATGGGAACGCGCTGGAAATTGATGTGAGTGCGAGAGAATTGCGGTGTAATAAAATGAATATAATCTTCCATGGAGCGGATCACGGAATCGACCACCGCCTCTCTTGAATGGCCACGTTCGTGCATATCTCGGATCAATTTTTGTATCCACTCAAGATTGACAATGGGGACAACACCGACCAAGAGATCAACATAGTGAGCGACATTATGTTGTGGGGTGACCACGCCGCCGTGTAGGCCTTCATAAAAAAGCAAATCGGTTTGCGAGGGAAAGGGTTGCCAAGGCGTGAATGTCCCAGGAAGTTGCTTCCAAGGCACGGCATCATCGTAGGTATGCAAATATTTTCTCGATTCACCTTGGCCGGTTATGGCATATTGACTGAAGCATTGTTCCAATAATGAAAAATCGTTTGCATCGGGGCCGAAATAGCTAATATGTTTGCCTAGGTCACGCGCTTTTCGCACTTCAATGTCCATTTCTGGACGAGTATAGCGGTGGAAGCTATCACCTTCGAGCTCGACGGATTGAATGGATAATTGCTGGAAGATCTTTCGAAAAGAGCTGCTCGTCGTCGTCGTGCCTGCGCCGCTTGAGCCTGTTACAGCGATAATGGGATGCTTGACTGACATGGTACATCATCCTCTTGGTCAACGTTATCCGTATTGATAGCACGGAGAGACGCCAGTGTCATTATGTAATATGTGGTTATGTTCACCCTTTTACATTTTTAAAGGTCACGCTTTCATGCAATTCTGACCATTGAAGCACGATCTGTCCAGCTTTCAGCTGTTGGTACACGTGTTCGACTTTTTGCTGCAGGGTGTATTCCCTTTCGCCATAATCCGTACCTTCTCGCAATACATAAGATTCAATCAGACTTTGCAGGGTACTGGCTTCTAGCTCTTGCCAAGGGATGATCATGATTTTTTTTCCAGTTGCTGACTGAGCCATTGTGGAATACGTTGTTCAAGCCACATAACCGGGCGAAACAAGCTGCCACTGACGAAACCGACATGCCCGCCATGGTGACTGAGCTGGTACTCAACTACCTCTGACATTTGCTCTGGTTGTGGGATCACCTCGTCGGTCATAAAGGGATCGTCGGCAGCATGGATAATCAAGAGCGGTTTACTGACGCGAGACAACTTCGACATACCACTGGTTTTTCTGTAATAGTCGGTTGAGTTAGCAAAGTTATACAGCTTCGCGGTGATTAAATCATCAAATTGGCGAAGTTTTTTAATTTTTTTCAAACAGTTAGGTGTGATTGATAGTAACTGGGGATGGGCTTTTATTTTGCGTCGTACACTTTTTTTAAGTTGAGATAATAAATAATGTTGATAAAAGCGAGAGAATCCACGCTCAAGTTTAGTGCTGCAGGGTTCTAGCATCAGGGGAGCAGATACAATCACACCCGCATCAAGCAGACACGCCTCCCCCTGATCACCCATGAGGCAGGCAAGCATATTGCCTCCGAGCGAAAAGCCGGTGGCCGCAGTGGGTTGACGCCCCATATGTTGAGTCATCCATTGTAGAAAATAACTAGCATCATCAATATCACCGGAGTGATAACTGCGTGGCAGGCGGTTCGGGATACCACTGCAACCGCGAAAATGCATCACGACCCCAAGCCAGCCTTTTTTCTTAAAGGAAGCTAATAATCCATGTGCGTAAGGACTAAAAACACTGCCTTCTAAGCCGTGAAAAATAACGACACGTGGTTTATGCCCCGCTGTCATCGGATCTTCACTCCAAGCTAAATCAATAAAATCACCATCGGGTAACTCAAGGCGCTGCCAGAATAACGTGATATTGACAAAGCGCCGTAAGATCCGTGGCAAGAGGGTTTGTAAGTGAGCGTTACTGAAAAATTTCAATGGTTTAAATTCTTCATTTTTCAGTTGACAATTTTTCATGATGCCAGTGCTTGTCTGATCCATAACTCAATGTATAGTCATCTAATAGGTTAATGTGTATTGTTCCAATCGGGATATTTACTTATGGAAATAGGTTTTTTTTGTTCATTATTTAGTTTTTTAATTGTTGCTGCCATCACGCCTGGGCCAAATAATGTGTTACTGACCAACGCTGGTGCACGCTCAGGTGTAATCGCTTCATTACCTTTAATGTTCGGTATCATGCTGGGCATGCAACTCATTTTATCACTGGTGGCCTTTGGTGTAGGCAGCCTAATTTTGAACTATCCAATCATCCACCTCGCGATGAAAATTGCGGGCAGTCTTTATCTCACTTGGCTCGCCTACTGTCTAATCACTGCGCCTTTGCCGTCGGTGACACATTCAGAAAACGATCCCATTAGCCTACGCTGGTGGCAGGGCACGGCACTGCAACTGGTCAATCCTAAAGCTTGGCTTATGACGCTGGGCGCGGTTGCCAGTTTTAGCTTGAGTGGTCTATATTTCATACACTCGATTTATTTCATCAGCCTAGCATTATTTTTAGCTAACCTGATAGCAAGTTTGGCTTGGCTAGGATGTGGGCATGCTATCAGGTTATGGCTGGCAACTGAACTGGCATGGCGTCGTTTTAATCTGATTATGGGTTTACTGACCCTTGCCAGTGTCAGTTTTATTTGGTTATAAAACAGGCTAGGGTTGAGGTTGTGAATTCGACTCAGATTAGCCGAGTTCCCCATTTTTCAGTCGGCTGATAATAAGGTTTCTAATTGTTGCTGTAGATCTAACCACGCTAACTCGGCATCTTCAACGGCTTGTTTCGCATCGGCTTGGTGCATCAATAGCTCCTTGAGTTTGATTTTATTTTCCGTTTGATACATGGCACTGTCACCCAGCTGTTGCTCAAACGTGCTCAGTTTGGCATGTAACGCCGTCATTTTCTGCTCCAGTTGTTCAATTTTTTTACGCAGAGGTTGGGTCAGCATACGACGTTGCGCGTCTAAGCGTTTTTGATCTTTACGTGCCTGTGCGCTATTGTCTGATTCCGATTTGTTAGTCGACGGTAGCGGTGTTTCCTGCCGTTGCTGTTCTTGCAGCCATTGCTGATAATCATCAAGATCCCCATTAAACAGCGAGACCTGACCGCTATCAACCAGATAGAGATCATCGGTGGTTGCTCTCAACAAATGCCGATCGTGGGAGACGACAACCAGTGCACCTTCAAATTCAATCAGCGCTTCGGTTAAAGCTTGACGCATATCAAGGTCGAGGTGGTTAGTCGGCTCGTCAAGTAACAGTAAGTTAGGTTTCTGCCAGATCAGTAATGCCAGCACTAAACGGGCTTTTTCTCCCCCAGAGAATTGGCCTGTAGGGGCTTTAATATGCTCGCCATCAAAACCAAACCCGCCCAGATAATCCCGCAGTTGTTGTTCGGTCGCGGCTTCTGCCAGCCGCTGTAAATGTTGCAGTGGTGAGCTCTCGGCTTGCAGATATTCCAATTGATGCTGTGCAAAATACCCTAATTTGACGCCTTTTGCTAATTCTGCTTCACCTCTCACTGGTGCTAACTCGCCTGCGAGGAGCTTGATCAGTGTCGATTTTCCAGCGCCATTACGCCCTAATAGGCCAATTCTTGATCCTGGTACGAGGTTCAGCTTAATGGTATCGAGGATGGTTTTATCATCATAGCCGGCACTGACATTGTTCATTTTGAGTAAAGGATCAGGCATACAGTCAGGCTGACGGAACTGAAAATGAAACGGGTTATCCAAGTGAGCAGGGGCGATTTTCTCCATTTTTTCTAGCATTTTTAAACGACTTTGTGCCTGCCGTGCTTTACTGGCTTTCGCTCTAAATCGATCGACATAATGCTGTAAATGCGCCATTCTTAATTGTTGGCTCTGATATTGTGCTTGTTGTTGAGCCAATCGAGTTGCACGTTGTTGTTCGAAAAGGCTGTAATTTCCGGTATACTCCGTAATATTTTGTTGATCAATATGTAGAATTCGACTGACCGTCGGGTCGAGAAAGTCGCGATCATGGGAGATCAGTAGCAGTGTACCCGGATAACTTTTGATCCAACGTTCCAACCAGATCACGGCATCCAAATCCAAATGGTTGGTGGGTTCATCCAACAGCAACAAATCTGAGCGACAAATGAGGGCTTGGGCGAGATTTAATCTCATCCGCCAACCACCTGAAAATGATTTCACAGATAATTGAAGCTGAGGCTCTTTAAAACCTAATCCGTGCAATAGGCTAGCCGCTCTGGCTTTTATACTCCATGCCTGAATCGTTTCTAACTGGCCATGTATTAGGGCAATACGGTTACCGTCATTTTCCTGATCCGCCTTGGCAAGTTGCTGTTCCAACTGGCGGTATTCACGATCACCGTCAATGACATAATCTAGGGCATTTTGATCAAGGGCAGGCGTCTCCTGACTGACCCAAGCTATGGCCCAGTTTGTCGGGACGGTTAGACTGCCTGCGTCGGCGGTGATTTCACCTTTTAACAGTGATAACAGTGTTGATTTACCGCAGCCGTTTTTACCCACTAATCCGACTTTTTGTCCGGGATTGATGGTGGCGCTGGCATTATCAAGCAGCAGCTTTGTGCCGCGGCGTATTTGTAAGGAAGAAAGAACAATCATAAGCACCGTTTAATCAGGAATAGGGTAAGTTAATCATGGTTGATGGCGAATCACGCACCCCATGTTATATCGTGGTCTATGGTAGCTGAAAACAAAGTCTGTGACGATGATAAGGAGAGTAACAGTGTCATCAAAACCTAAAATTTTGCTACTGTATGCACATTCAGAAGCCCAAGAATCGGTCACCAATAAACGACTACTCAAGATGCTTAACGGGTTAGCCCATGTCACAGTTCGTGATCTGTATGCAATTTACCCTGATTTTTTTATTAATATTGCCCGTGAACAGCAATTATTAGTACACCATGACCTGATTGTGTTTCAGCATCCTCTCTATACATACAGTTGCCCATCTTTATTAAAAGAGTGGTTCGATCGCGTCTTGTCACGTACTTTTGTTGCGGAAAAACGTGAATTAGCCGGTAAATATTGGCGCAGTATCATTACCACCGGGGAGCCTGAAACGGCATTTCATCCCTCAGGGCTTAACCGTTATCCGCTCAGTGAAATCATGCGGCCTTTTGAATTAACGGCGCAGAGCTGCCATATGCACTGGTTGGAGCCGATGATTATTTATCATGCGCGTCGTCAATCAGAGACCATTATGCAGAGTTATGCGAATGCTTACCGGCAATGGTTTACTCAGCCTTTACCCGTGGAGGGGGATAATGCAGGGACCTGATACATTAACAGCCAGTGCGATCTACCTTTGCGCGGCCGTGGTGGTTGTGCCTTTGGCGGCTCGACTGAAGATTGGTGCGGTATTGGGCTATCTCTTAGCGGGTATTGCGATTGGCCCATGGGGATTAAGCTTTATTAATGATGTCGATGAAATTCTGCATTTCTCTGAATTGGGTGTGGTATTTCTGATGTTTATTATTGGGTTAGAACTTAACCCATCGAAATTATGGGCACTACGCCGTCCAATTTTTGGGGTGGGGGCTGCGCAGGTGATCCTCTCGGCGCTCTTATTGTCTGCCATTCTGTTCTATTTCAACTTTTCTTGGCAAAGTGCGTTGGTTGCGGGATTGGGGCTGGCTATGTCATCAACGGCGTTGGTGATCCAGTTAATGCAAGAAAATAACATGGAACGTAATGAGTCCGGACAGCTTGGCTTTTCCGTCCTGTTATTTCAGGATATTGCGGTAATTCCTGTGCTGGCCGTGGTGCCATTATTGGCTGGACATGGCCAACAGCAGGCACTGGATTGGGTGCAAATTAGTTTAAAGCTCCTTGCCTTTATTGGTATGCTGATTGGCGGGCGCTATCTCCTTAGGCCACTTTTTCGTTTTATGGCGGCCTCTGGCGTGCGAGAAATATTTACTGCAGCGACCCTTTTACTGGTAATTGGTTCGGCTTTATTTATGGATGCTCTGGGCATATCCATGGCGCTGGGCACGTTTCTTGCAGGGATTTTGCTGGCAGAAAGTGAGTATCGCCATGAACTTGAGGTCGCGATTGATCCTTTCAAAGGCCTATTACTGGGATTATTTTTTATTTCGGTTGGCATGAATCTTAATCTTGGCGTTTTGTATACGCACATTCTGTTGATCTTAGTCTCGGTATTGGGGCTAATTATGATTAAATTTCTGGTCCTTAATCTCCTCGCGCGGTGTTCTGGTTTACGGCGTTCTGAAAGACAGCAATTTTCTGTGGTATTAAGTCAAGGGGGAGAGTTTGCTTTTGTGTTATTTGCATCGGCAGACAAAGCGGGCTTATTCCATAGTGACCAGTTACCTTTGTTATTGGTCATTGTGACCCTCTCCATGATGACGACCCCTTTACTCATGCAAGGACAGCAGCGTTTTCTTAACTGGCGGTTGAATAAAACCTCGACTGACCGGGCACCTTCCCAGCATGTGGAGAATGATAATCCCGAGGTCATTATTGTGGGTTTTGGCCGTTTTGGCCAGGTCATTGGTCGTTTGTTGATGGCTAATCACACTCGATTGACGGTATTGGAACAGGATATCAGTACCGTTAATTTGATGCGTCAATATGGTTATAAAGTATATTATGGTGATGCAACGCGATTGGATCTCCTGAGGGCAGCAGGTGCTGAGCACGCTCAATCGATTGTGATCACCTGTGATGATCCAGAAGATACCTTAAATATTGTTAAACTTTGCCAACACAGTTTTCCTCACCTGCATATTTTAGCTCGGGCACGAGGACGGGTCGAAGCGCACGAATTGTTGCAACAAGGGATCACTGATTTAGCACGTGAAACCTTTGCCAGTGCCTTGGAATTGGGGGGTAAGGCATTAGTGTCAGTGGGGATGCATCCCCATCAAGCACAACGTGCTCAGTACTATTTTCGGCAACTGGATATGAAAATACTCAAAGCGCTGAGACCAGAGCACAATGCGGATGGTGTGCACTTATCTCGTGTTAAAGAAGCACGAAGAGAACTTGAAGAGATTTTCCAACAGCAGATGCAGCAAGACAAGTTACAGACAGGGCATTGGCATGACACGGAGCGTTAATCAAACACGAGGTCATGTCTGTTTTCTACTTTATTTGGGGGCGGTGTCATGCGTAAACGCTTTATTGCTGGGGCAGTCTGTCCCCAGTGTCAACAACAGGATACGTTGGCATTGTGGCAACAGCAAGAAACAGAGCAAGTACAGTGTGTTTCTTGTGGTTATCTGATGCAGCAATCTGAAAAAATCACCGATACAAGAGTGGTCTCTTCAGATCAAATTATCGGAATATTTACGCCAGACTAGACGTTGTATAACAAATTTTTATTAAAATTAGCGTTCAGGGGGTGAATTTAGATACAATCGCGATCATTAAAAATGACTGGCGGTCGTGCTGTTTTGCTCACTGTCGGCTTTACCCTTTCTGGTTGGTGTTATTGTAAGTAAAAATAGGCCAATAAATTGGGAACATACTCAAAGGTTAGGAGATGTCATGAAAGTTGCTAAAAACCGAGTTGTCAGCTTGGCTTATCAGGTTCGTACTGAAGACGGTGTGCTGGTAGATGAAGCACCGGTAAGTCAACCGCTGGAATATTTGCAGGGGCATGGTTCTTTAATCTCTGGCCTAGAGAACGCCCTTGAAGGCCATCAGGAGGGGGATAAGTTTTCAGTGAATATTACTGCTGATGACGCTTACGGTCAGTATGATGACAATCTGGTCCAACGTGTGGCCAAGGACGTGTTTGTTGGCGTTGAGGAAGTGGAAGTTGGCATGCGGTTTCTAGCTGACACCGATCAGGGGCCAGTCCCCGTAGAAATTACCGAAGTGGACGGGGATTTTGTGGTGGTTGATGGCAATCATATGTTGGCAGGACAAAACCTCAGTTTTGACGTTGAAGTTGTTGCGTTACGTGACGCCACCCCTGAAGAATTGGAGCATGGCCATGTTCACGGTGCGGATGGGCACCATCATGATCACGAACATGGCGAGGGATGCGGTTGCCATCACTAGTTTTTCTGTGGCCTAGGTTTTGCCTAGGCTTAGTAATGCGGGGGGGGAGTCTCTTCCGATTGCGACGCTAACATTGAAGGGGCTGCGGCTGCCAATTTATTTATCAATAAATGTATTTGCTCTCTCAGTTTTATGATTTCCAGCTGATGACTGATTAGGGCTTGGTTTAGCGTCTCAATGGTATCTTCTTGAAAAGCCAGTTTACTTTCTAGATTATTTAAACGTTGTTCAACAGCAGCAGTAAAATTTTTTGGCTGAGTCATTATTACCTCGCATAAAAGTGGCATATTCTTAAATTCATTTTATTTTAACAGGTTACAGCTCGTCAGACCTTGTGTTTTAAAATAATGCCCCTATGTTTATCATGTTTGCAACTTCTTGAAAGAAAAAGTGTCGGATGTAGACAGCAATGAGTTTTCATAATAGAAACGCTGACTTATCCTTTTTGAATACGTAATGAATCTAATTTAATACCAGACTATACAGTTGGTTCCGGAGATTTTAATGAAAAATTTTTTTAAATATTCTTTGTTAGCAAGCGCGCTAGCTGTAAGTGTGAATGCTACCCTAGTGATGGCAGAAGAAACGGCAGCAACGAGCGATGCCGCTCAGACAAAAGCCAGTGCAACGAAGACCAAAGAAACGGTCAAACTGAATTCCGCGTTTAGCAATGCGGATGATCAGACGGCTTATGCACTGGGTGCGTCACTGGGTAAATATATGGCGAATTCTTTAGAACAGCAGAAGAAATTAGGCATTACGCTAGACAGTAAACAACTGTTAGCGGGTGTTGAAGATGCGTATGCGGACAAAAGTAAACTGAAAGACGAGGAAGTCACTCAGACCCTGCAAGTGTTTCAAGAACATCTGAAAAATATCTCTGAAGAAAAAATGCTGAAAGATGCGAAAGAAAATGCAGCAAAAGGTACGGCATATCAGGAAAAATTTGCGAAAGAAAGCAATGTACAAAAAACCAAATCAGGTTTGTTATATAAAATCGAAAAAGAGGGAACTGGCGCCTCTCCAAAAGACAGCGATACTGTTGTTGTAAATTACAAAGGTTCATTGGTCGATGGTACGGAGTTTGATAGCTCTTATAAGCGTGGTGAGCCGTTAACTTTCCGGTTAGATGGTGTGATCCCAGGATGGACTGAAGGTCTGAAACACCTGAAAAAAGGTGGAAAAATGACACTGGTCATTCCCCCCGATTTAGCTTATGGCGAAGCGGGAGTACCGGGTATTCCAGCAAGTTCAACCTTAGTGTTTGAGGTGGAGTTGTTAGATATTAAAGCACCGACTAAAGATGCAGACAAATCAGCAGAGCAAGCAGCAGATAAAGTAGCAGATAAAGCAGCAGATAAAGCAGCAGATAAAGCAGCAGATAAAGCAGAAAGTAGTAAGTAACCTTTTTGTTGTTGATCCTCCCGAATTCATCGGGAGGCATTATCAGCTGAGTCATTAGGTAGTCTCAGTACGATGCCATTTCCCTTCACACAACGTCAGAATTGATTTGATACCTAACCCATACCATTATCGAAGGGTTTTTTATATTCAATGGGGATAAGATCATAAACTTGGATGACAACGCGCATGGTCAAGTTTGCTATCAACGGATGGATCATCTTTACTTTTTAGGTCATGGCAACCTAGAGACTCGTGTGCTTAGCAGCAGAATACGGTGTGGCATGATGTTTGGGGATCCGTGTTCATGTCAGTGTCGATGACCTGATTGAACCGTTCCTGTTGTCGTGTCATAGGAGAGAATTAAGGTGAAATACGTTTTACTGGTGACAGGACCTGCTTATGGCACTCAGCAGACGGCCAGTGCTTATTTATTTGCTGAAGCCCTGCTTGAAGCCGGTCATCAGCTGCCTATGGTGTTTTTTCATCAAGAAGGTGTGATGCATGCTAATGCGTTTATTCAACCGGCCAGTGATGAGCATCATATGTCGGCGTGTTGGCTCGCGCTGAGTGAGAAGCATAAAATCAACTTAAATGTTTGTGTGGCTGCCAGTTTAAGACGGGGGATCACCGAAGCAACCCCTGAAATCGAGGGAGGCAATCTGCATCACGGCTTTCAGCTTGCAGGGCTGGGTGCATTGGCTCAGGCAGTATTAACCTGTGATCGTTTGGTGCAATTTTGATGAAGCGTATTGCGTTTATTTTCAACACAAGTCCCCATGGTACACAGCGTGGCAGAGAAGGATTGGATACGCTCCTTGCGACGGCGGCGCTCAGTGATCAGATCGGTGTGTTTTTTATTGGTGATGGCATCTTTCAGGTATTGCCAGCACAACAACCACAGCACGTGATGGCAAGAGATTACATTGCCACCTTTGGGGTGCTACCGATATATGATGTGGAACAAATTTATGTCTGTGTCGATTCACTGAAGCCGAGGGGCATTGCCGAAACGACATCTTGGGTTTTACCTGTCACTTTATTGAGCTATCAGGCAATTAATCAGCGTTTGAGTGAGTTTGACCGCATCCTCACTTTTTAGGGAAAAATTTATTATGTTATATACCCTAGGGCATTCGCCACGGCAAACTGATCTTGCCAGTCTTTTGGCGTTACTGGGTCCACAAGATGATGTTGTGTTATACCAAGATGGCGTACTGGCAGCAATTAAAGATAATAGTTTATTAACAAAGATTTATGAAACATCTGCCGCCTTATGGGTGATGGGGGCGGATGTGTCAGCTCGCGGTCTAAATGGGCTTATCGATGATAAAATCGGGGTCATCGATTACATGGGATTGGTCAAGCTCACTGAAAAACATCCCCAACAAATCTGTTGGTGGTAAGAAGTTTTTTGGTTATTTCTTGACACCCTCTATACTCAGCCCTAAAATTCTGCGTCCTCATAAAAATATGAGGGGGATTTATTACGTGTTTACGAAGCAAAACCAGGAGCTATTTAATGGCAACAGTTAACCAGCTGGTTCGCAAGCCACGTGTACGCAAAGTTGCTAAAAGCAACGTGCCTGCACTGGAAGCCTGCCCGCAAAAACGTGGTGTATGTACCCGTGTATATACAACTACTCCAAAAAAACCGAACTCAGCATTACGTAAAGTCTGTCGTGTTCGTTTGACCAACGGTTTCGAAGTGACTTCCTACATTGGTGGTGAAGGTCACAACTTGCAGGAACACTCCGTGATCCTGATCCGTGGTGGTCGTGTTAAAGACTTACCCGGTGTGCGTTACCACACCGTGCGCGGAGCACTTGACTGCTCTGGCGTGAAAGACCGTAAGCAGGCTCGTTCTAAGTACGGTGTGAAGAAGCCAAAGGCTTAATGGTTCTCCGTTAAGTAAGGCCAAACGTTTTAACATAAATGTCAAAATAAACTCGTAGAGTTTTGGACAATCCTGAATTATCAACGGAGAAATTCCATGCCACGTCGTCGTGTAATTGGTCAACGTAAAATTCTGCCAGATCCTAAGTTTGGATCTGAGCTACTGGCCAAATTTGTAAATATTTTGATGGTAGATGGTAAAAAATCTACTGCTGAATCTATCGTATATAACGCGCTTGAGACCCTGGCTCAGCGTTCTGGTAAAGCCGAACTGGAAGCGTTTGAAGTTGCGCTTGAAAATGTTCGTCCGACTGTCGAAGTAAAATCCCGCCGTGTTGGGGGGTCTACTTATCAGGTACCCGTTGAAGTTCGTCCAGTGCGTCGTAATGCACTGGCGATGCGTTGGATTGTAGATGCTGCTCGTAAACGCGGTGATAAATCTATGGCATTACGCTTGGCGAACGAACTTTCTGATGCTGCAGAGAACAAAGGTACTGCAGTGAAGAAACGTGAAGATGTTCACCGTATGGCCGAAGCCAACAAGGCGTTCGCTCACTACCGCTGGTAATTTCTGCGGTGTAAAGGATAACCCAGTGGGCGGGCTTATCGCTGACCCTGCTGGGTTAACTTACATAGAACGTCACAGAATCAGAGGAATCAAATGGCTCGTACAACCCCCATTAGTCGCTACCGTAATATCGGTATCAGTGCACACATCGACGCCGGTAAGACAACAACGACCGAGCGTGTCTTGTTCTACACCGGTGTAAACCATAAAATCGGTGAAGTGCATGATGGTGCCGCTACCATGGACTGGATGGCTCAGGAACAGGAACGTGGTATTACTATCACTTCAGCTGCAACTACCACCTTCTGGTCAGGTATGGCGAAACAATTCGAACCCCATCGTATCAACATTATCGATACCCCGGGACACGTTGACTTTACTATCGAGGTAGAGCGTTCAATGCGTGTGCTGGATGGTGCTGTCATGGTGTACTGTGCGGTTGGCGGCGTTCAGCCGCAGTCTGAAACCGTCTGGCGTCAGGCTAACAAATACAAAGTTCCACGTATCGCGTTCGTTAACAAAATGGACCGTATGGGTGCAAACTTCCTGAAAGTCGTGAGCCAGATCAAAGCACGTTTGGGTGCAAACCCTGTGCCTTTACAACTGGCAATCGGTGCTGAAGAAGAATTCACCGGTGTTGTTGACCTGATTAAAATGAAGGCCATCAACTGGAATGACGCTGACTCTGGGACAACCTTCGTTTACGAAGATATCCCTGCAGACCTACAGGATCTGGCCGAAGAATGGCACCAGAACCTGATTGAAGCCGCAGCAGAAGCCTCTGAAGAGCTGATGGAGAAATACCTCGGCGGTGAAGAGTTGACTGAAGCGGAAATCAAACAAGCCCTGCGTCAGCGTGTACTGAACAATGAAATTATCTTGGTAACCTGTGGTTCTGCATTTAAGAACAAAGGTGTGCAGGCGATGCTGGATGCGGTAGTTGAATATCTGCCAGCACCAACAGATGTCCCTGCAATCAAAGGTATTTTGGATGACGGTAAAGATACGCCTGCTGAACGTCGTTCTGACGATAGCGAGCCATTCTCTGCGTTAGCCTTTAAAATTGCGACCGACCCCTTTGTGGGTAACCTGACGTTCTTCCGTGTTTACTCTGGTGTTGTTAACTCAGGTGATACGGTTTTGAACTCAGTGAAATCGCAACGTGAGCGTCTGGGTCGTATTGTCCAGATGCACGCGAATAAGCGTGAAGAAATCAAAGAAGTTCGTGCTGGTGATATAGCCGCGGCGATTGGTCTGAAAGACGTGATTACTGGTGATACTCTGTGTGATGTTAACTCTCCAATCATCTTGGAGCGTATGGAGTTCCCTGAGCCAGTTATTTCAATCGCAGTTGAACCTAAAACCAAAGCCGACCAAGAAAAAATGGGCATGGCATTGGGTCGTCTGGCCAAAGAAGATCCTTCTTTCCGCGTATGGACGGATGAAGAATCTAACCAGACTATCATCGCTGGTATGGGTGAGTTACACTTGGACATTATCGTTGACCGTATGAGACGTGAATTTAACGTTGAAGCGAACATCGGTAAACCACAGGTTGCTTACCGTGAAACTATCCGTGATACCGTGAAAGATATCGAAGGTAAACACGCCAAGCAGTCTGGTGGTCGTGGTCAGTTCGGTCACGTTGTGATCGATATGTATCCACTGGAGCCAGGTGGCGCAGGTTATGAGTTTGTCAACGAAATCAAAGGTGGTGTGATTCCTGGTGAATACATCCCAGCGGTTGATAAGGGGGTTCAGGAACAGCTGAAATCAGGTCCATTAGCGGGTTACCCGGTTGTGGATTTAGGTGTTCGGTTGCACTTCGGTTCTTACCATGATGTTGACTCTTCTGAGTTAGCGTTTAAACTGGCCGCTTCTTTAGCCTTTAAAGAAGGCTTTAAGAAAGCGAAACCTGTTCTGCTTGAACCTATCATGAAGGTTGAAGTCGAAACGCCAGAAGAGAACATGGGTGACGTTATTGGTGACCTGAACCGTCGTCGTGGTATGATTGAAGGCATGGACGATACCTCAACAGGTAAAACCGTTCGTGCACAAGTACCTCTGTCTGAAATGTTTGGTTATGCAACTGACCTGCGTTCGCAGACTCAGGGGCGTGCTTCTTACTCCATGGAGTTCCTGAAGTATGCTGAAGCACCAAATAACGTAGCTCAGGCCGTTATTGAAGCTCGTGGCAAATAAGTCACGAAATTTAAAATAATAGTGAACACATGCCCTCATCTCTGGTGTGGGCATAACAGTAAGGAATATCGCCATGGCGAAAGAGCAATTTCAACGTAACAAACCACACGTTAACGTCGGTACTATCGGCCACGTTGACCATGGTAAAACCACTCTGACAGCAGCAATCACCACTGTTTTGGCTAAAACTTACGGTGGTGCTGCGCGTGCGTTCGATCAGATCGATAACGCGCCAGAAGAAAAAGCACGTGGTATCACAATTAATACTTCACACGTAGAATATGAAACCCCAAGCCGCCACTACGCGCACGTAGACTGCCCAGGACACGCTGACTATGTTAAAAACATGATCACGGGTGCGGCGCAGATGGATGGTGCAATTCTGGTTGTTGCGGCAACAGATGGCCCGATGCCACAGACGCGTGAGCACATCCTGTTAGGTCGCCAGGTAGGTGTCCCTTACATCATCGTATTCCTGAACAAATGTGACATGGTTGATGATGAAGAGTTGCTGGAACTGGTTGAGATGGAAGTGCGTGATCTGTTATCACAATACGACTTCCCTGGCGATGATACACCAATCGTCCGCGGTTCAGCACTGAAAGCACTGGAAGGTGATGCGGAGTGGGAAGCGAAAGTTGTTGAACTGGCTGGCTTCTTAGATTCTTACATCCCAGAACCACAACGTGCAATCGACTTACCTTTCCTGCTGCCAATTGAAGATGTATTCTCAATTTCAGGCCGTGGTACAGTGGTAACTGGTCGTGTAGAGCGTGGTATTGTCAAAGTCGGTGAAGAAGTTGAAATCGTTGGTATCAAAGAGACTGCGAAATCAACCTGTACTGGTGTTGAAATGTTCCGTAAACTGCTTGATCAAGGTCAAGCGGGTGAGAACGTTGGTGTGCTTCTGCGTGGTATCAAGCGTGAAGAAATCGAGCGTGGTCAAGTACTGGCTAAGCCTGGTTCAATCAAGCCACACACTAAGTTTGAGTCAGAAGTTTATATTCTTTCTAAAGATGAAGGTGGCCGTCATACGCCATTCTTCAAAGGCTACCGTCCACAGTTCTACTTCCGTACAACTGACGTAACCGGTACTATCGAACTGCCAGAAGGCGTAGAGATGGTTATGCCTGGTGACAACATCAAGATGGTAGTGACGCTGATCCACCCAATCGCGATGGATGACGGTCTGCGTTTCGCAATCCGTGAGGGTGGCCGTACAGTGGGTGCAGGTGTTGTTGCTAAAGTTATCGCTTAATTGC
>NZ_JAEE01000010.1:0-38516 GCF_000518745.1 Phaseolibacter flectens ATCC 12775
GCAGCCGGAGCTGTGGTATCAATCTCAACATTTATCGGCGCAGACCGATTACTTTGGTTACCGTAACGATCCGTTTCAGTCGTGGTAAGACGATGTTCGCCAGGAGAAAGTAAATTGTCCATTGCATAAGACCAGTTGCCCTTCTGATCCACCACCACCGTAGCGATCGGTTTGTTATTATCGTACAGTGTGATCGTACTCCCAACCGCACCTTTGCCCGTAACATTTATAGAGAGATCATTGGTTACACCGTTTTTTACTGATCTGCCTTGTGAATCAGTAATCTCTGTTTTAGAACTATCTGCAAAGGGTGGATCAATGGTTACTTCCATCGTTTGACTTATCGGCGTTGTATTCCCTGCTTTATCCTTTACTGAAGTGGCAAATTTATGCATACCCACCGACAGTGACACAGGCTCAAAATACCAGTAACCGTCCGCCTTTACACTGAGTACACCAAGGGCTTTATGTGTTGAGCTCAATAACATTCTGGTTTGCAATGCGCCCGTTGCAGTCGTCTGACCGATAGCGATACCATTATCATAAATCGTGATCTGACTACCAATTTCAGCTCGTCCTCGCAACACCAAAGCATGATCACTGGTATGCTCACCAATCACGGATTTCCCACTTTGTTCACTGGTGATTGTGATATTACTGACCGGATCAGGGGCAATTGTATCGACAGTGAGATTAATATTATCTGACGTCGTCACAACGTTTCCAGACTGATCCTCAACCACCACATTTAAACTGTGTTCGCCCTCGGTTAGGGTTTCAGTGGTATACAGCCAAGCACCAGTTGCATCTGGGATAACAGAAGCAATTAATTTATTATTGTCATAAATGTGGATGGTATGACCTGATGCAACCTGCCCAGAAAGCGTAAATTCAGCGTGATTGGTCAAGCCTGGTGTGATTGTTTTGTTATTCTCATCAACCAGTGTAATCGCGCGCTCATCAACCGGCGTATTCACAGGATCAGTGATAGGATCATTATGAGGTGGTAATGGCTGAGTGTCGTTAGAAAAAGAGGAAGCCGACTCAGAATCGTGCTTATTTTTACCGCCTCCTGCAAGTAACAGACCTGCGCCAGCTGCGGCGAGGGAGCCTAATGTCCAAGCTGTAGCTTGAGCAGCTGCACTCAAGCCTTGGGACGCCAGAGGGATATCAGAAACAGTAATAATCGAACTAAAATGAGCCTCACTGCTACCGACTGACTCAAGCCACCACAATGCACCATTATTCTGTTGTACAGCCAATTCACTGTGCTGCCCTGATGTCGTGAAAAAACCACTGATCGTCAATATTTCGCCATCAACTAGCCGAATAACAAGATCATTTCCTTGACGAGACGTGGTTTGAATTTGTTCGGGATCAATATTCAATTTAACCACCGAACCCTCAGTTAAGGTTAAATGATTACCAACAACTGAGACAGAATGACCATTAACATCAACAACATTGAATTTACCCATTATGCGGGATCCTCTGTAATTTCCACCACAAATAAAAATAAATAAATCCTCTTATTCCATGGGTGCGAAAGTGGCCAGAGTTCAGCGAGGGCCTAAAAATACTATAAGTTTTTTTAATGTTTTTATTGATTTTTTTTTTTAAAGATAACTAAGGGAAATTTATATTTCGATGGCATTAAATAGGAATTTACCCAACATTGCAAGATGACTCATTTTATAAATATAAAAATACCATCCCATGATTCCTAAATTTATGTTTTTATTTGAAAAATAAAAAATAATAATATAACTAACTGTTTTAAAACATAAAAATTAGAGAGTGAAATAAAAAAAATATACTTTAACACAATTTAACCATAGTTTTCCCATGGATTATTGTTAATAAAGTGTAAATAATAGGCAAATAAACGAGTTCAAACGCTGTCTCTTTGTTAATTCTCATTACAAAAAACAGGCCATTAGACTGGGATAAAGACAGAAAAGCTAAGTGAAGAATTTATGATACTAATAATTAATTGACTTAATTTAATTGTGGCTTAACTCTAACAAAAATGGGGCTTCACAATAAAAATCATAAGTATATTTAATCTTTATTGACTAACTGAAAGAGGCAGCCTCACTGAAAAAATAATTATTTGAAGCGCATGCGATTTTTAATTTTTTCCGTTCATCATTCAATCCGTGACCGTCATCACACAAAAAATACCAGCATAAATAAGAAAATCATCTTTGCTGCAAGAGAATGCCAACTCAATAATCTAGAAAATGCCGGTTAGTTCAAAAATCAGAGTAAACTTTACGCACAGGATCACCAAAAAAAATGTCCCAAATTGGGTTACAAGAATACGGATCCACACAAATTAAAGAGAGCAACACCGCATTCTGAACGATAGACCACGGAGATATTGTCTGATTGCACTGTAACCATTCAGATTCCCATCGACATAGACATTGAACGTTTGACTGGCACAATGACGACACTCATGCACCGACTCAAGCTGCACATTGATTCCCAAGCCTCATCTTCTTTTCTTTCATTTGCCTGTACAGCGCCTTATCTCATTCATCGCGGAGGATCTTGAAGCGGGACTTAGGTTGCCAACGCTGTGAGAGTTACAGCGTCAATTTATCTGTGATGATCGTCTGTAAAGCACCTCTGCCTGTTTGTCTTCTTTTATTTAAAATGATCATAGTAAAAAAAGACCCGACGTTCACTGATCTTTTCATTCTTATCACTGCGACTTTTTTATTTTTACGTGGGTAAGCAAAACGCGACCAATCTGGCCAAGCTCAGGTATTCATTTCACAGGATCATTGCCATTCTTTCAGGCGGGGGCGGACAGATCACCATAAAAAAGACCAGTCGTTTACAGGTCTTGTGCATTCTTATCACTGCGGCTTTTTTATTTTTACGTGGGTAAGCAAAACCCGACCAATCTGGCCAAGCTCAGGTATTCATTTCACAGGATCATTGCCATTCTTTCAGGCGGGGGCGGACAGATCACCATAAAAAAGACCAGTCGTTCACTGGTCTTTTCATTCTTATTACTGCGGTGTGATTTAAAAGCTAGGCTTTTTTACGGCCTGGATGGGTATTGACACCCCATAAACCAGCCAGTGTACTAATAATTGCACCGAGCAATAGCCCCACAAAGGACCAGAGTGATACTTTGGCGCCAGTGGATGTTGCTGCATCCGCTTTCTGTAAGGCCTGTTGCTTAAATTCAGCATATTGACCTTTTGCTTGATCAAGCTTACTTTCAACTTGAGCCAAACGCTGATTCACTTCAGAGACGGCTTTATCTCTCGCTTGAATCACGTTTTCAACTGCTTGATCTGCCTGAGCAGGAGAAAGCGTGCTGTTCTCAACAAGCGCATGTTTAATTTTATCTTTATCGACCGCTTTGCTCACTTGCTCACCACGGAGTTTTAATTTTTCAGTCAGCGAAGCAATAATGGCACTGCTATTATCAGGATGTGTCACTAACTGTTTGGCAGCCGTGGCAGTATCCTGAGCAGCAGCCTGCAATTGTGATTGCAAATATTCGGGCTGTAACTGTTTGATCTCTGATTTTCTTAATGCACTGACCACTTGTTTATCTAATTGCATCGTATCAAGCTTGGTATCAAGGCCAAGATAATCAGCAATTTTCTGACTCGCATTGGCAGTACCTTCAGCGGCATCACCTGCAACTGAGCCGAGACTACTGGCAATATTGCCTGTCATGGAAGCCATTGAACCCGCGACTTTACCCGCAGTATTCAGAATACCGCCAATTGCTGCGATCCCCAGAATGGTGGCAATAATCAGTGAGGTAGCCCAGAGTAAAAAACCATGGATAGCGCCATCCACGCCAGCTAACCGTCCAGTAATAAACGCGCCCCCCGCTAAACTGACAACGATAGCGATTAATGACCAGACAACCACAGCCGTTCCTGCACCGTTAGTCACATCATTGGATTGAGGCGATAAGAGAGAAAAACCAAGGCTGGTACCCAGAGTTGATAACAGCATGGAAAGGGCCAACACTGTGACCACACCGGCAATAATACTACCCCAAGATACGCGTTTAGTCGTAGAAAAGTCTTTTTGAAGGTCCATTTAATTGCTCCGTGTCTAAAGCATTTAATAAAATTAATACCAGAAACTCAATTATAGTTGCCACCTTCAGATTTGCCTGAAAATTTGAAAAAAAATTTAACCATAGATTTCAAAAGAATAAATTTAAAAACATTTACAACTTCAAGATCATGGAAAAAAAACATCGACCCCACTGGAAAATAAGAAAATTTCCCTTATATAACCACTAGGATGAAAAAAGGAAATGCGAAGATCAGGCAAGATGATAGGGATAAAGCGGCTAGCTCATCAGTCAAGCCAGCAAAAAAGCGGCGCATGACCCCGCTGAGCCATTTTGCTTAACTGCGCCGGCAATAATAACTTGGCTGAACAGCCAATGAGAAAAACACGCCATCAGCCTAGCGGCACTGAGACGTTATCTGGTCAGGGCTGCTAAAGCAGGATGAGGCAGAGATCACTCTCTGTCATCCTTCGGCCCTAGAAAATAAAAGGCAAAAGGCAGTGATGTAATAAAGGTTGCGGCAATACTGTATACCAGTACCCATGCTCCCTGCATAACAAACATTCCCTGACTCCATTGAGACATCGGCAAATTATATTGCTCTTCCACGCCTTCAAATGTTGCGCGAGAAATGACACTTATCGCGATCAGAAACAAGATGGCCGCCGCCAACAAAAACTTTTTACCTTCCGGCGTTGTTAGTTTATTTAACATCAAACACTCCTTCCGTACAGGATTGACATAACCAAATCGCAACTTTGCCGATCTGGTCGCTGGAACCACTTAAAAGGACAAATTTAATTTCGCCCACCAAGTTCTGCCAGGTTCATTGACCGGTGTGTTGGTTGAATAACCAAAACTGCTATTACCCGCCAAATTCAGGTGTTCACTGTAGTTACGATTGAAAATATTATCAACGCCGGCACTGACTTTTACCATTTTACTGATTTTATAAGCCGCATTAGCAGAAAAAATAGCGAAACCGGCACTATCACTGAAATCTTTACCAACCACATTACCCTGGTTCAGCGCGACACGATGTTGAGGGCTGACTAGGCGCAGCAATCCACTGCTACTCCAATTATTTTTTTCAAATGTTAAACCTAAACGTCCCTCAAGTGGTGGAATTTGGGGTAAAGGCTGATGACTGTCACTGTTTTCAGCCCATGAATACGCCAAACTGAAATCGGATTTTAGGCTTTCCGTTAATTGATAACTGGCGCCAGCCTCACCACCAAGTGTGGTCGCATCCACATTATTAACCTGACTCGAACTGCGCCTTGTCGGGTGGTAACGGAACAAAATAAAATCATGAACGCGCCCCGCATACGCTGATACCCACCCAGTCAATGCGTCGCTTTTATAACGCGCCCCAACATCAAGCTGAGTCGTTTTCTCGGTTTTGACCGTATCAAAGGTGTGACGACTGCCATCAGGGCCGTAGACAGGCGAAAATAATTCCCAATAATCGGGAAAACGCTCAGTATAACCAACACCGACATACCACATCACTGGATGGCCAGATAAGTTGTACTCGTAGCGACTAAAACCAGCCGGCAGCGTATCTGAACGTTCTGCCGCCCCTTTATTATGGGTGGCATTATCCACCCGCACCCGATCAAGGCGGGCCCCCGTGATCAGTTTACCTTGTTCACTGGCGTGCCACGTTAACTCACTGAATACACCATAGTCATGAAAACGCGCATCCTGCTGCCAACCTGATTTTTTATTACTTCGGTGGGTATTAAACTGAAAATCCGTACCGCTGCGCAGCTCATAGTCACGCCAAAGCCAAGTGGACATCATACGTCCGCCTACGGTTCTGCGATCAAGCTGCATTTTCATTGGCATCGCCATTGCCCGACTCATTGGCATCGCCATTGACATGGATGATCCGTTGCCATCTGGTGATCGCAACGTATCATTATCCATGATATGGTTAGCATAGTTATAATAGATATTGGCGTCCAGCTTATCCCAAATCTCGCCGATATTGGACTTTTCATAACGTAACCCCAAACTGTCACGCTTAAATTGTGAGCCATCCATACCGCGACCGGCATAACGCGCTTCACCATTGCCACGTCCAGCACTGAGCTGCCAAAGGGTATCTTTATCCGGCGTCCAACCGAGATCAATATCCGCATTCCACTTATCCCAACGGGATGGTACAAGGTTACCCTGACCATCTTTATAATCATGAGCGCGCGTTTTATTGGCTAACAATCGCATAAATCCGTCGCTATTACCAAGGCTGAAATCGGCGTTTTCATCGTAACGCTGCCGAGAGGCAGTTAACAGGCTGGCTGAGCCTTTTATTCCCGCTTTATCAAAGTCAGGTGGCTGACGGTTAAGCCGGATGGTTCCCGCTGAATTACCCGGCCCCCATAAGACGGTTTCTGGGCCTTTAATTATGCTGAGCAAGTCAAAATTCTCAGGCGAAATGTATGAACTGGGGGCATCCATTCGTGCCGGACAAGCGCCGAGCATTTCACCATCATTGGTCAGTAAACGTAAGCGAGAGCCAAACATGCCCCGAAAAACCGGGTCACCATTCGTCCCACCATTACGGATCTGTGAAAAACCCGGGATGGTTTTTAGGTAATCGGAACCATCACTGGCGGGGACAGGTTGGCGTGGTGTTTTCGGTGAGCTTATTACTTCGAGCGGCGATAATAAGGGCGCTGTAACGGTGATCACCTCTGGTGCATGGTACGGATCATCCGCGACTGGCGCTGGATGTCTGTCCTTAGCACAGACGGCACTCACGTGTAACAGTGTATAAAGAGACAGTGCCACTACCGATTTTGCCGCTAACCTAATGTCTTTCATTCAAAAACCTTTTTTATAAACAGCAGGGAATACGTCATGACAACGCCACCGTTAAAAACAAGCAGACTGGGCGTCGTCAGAAACCATGAAAAGAAGGATTAATGTCTTGCTGAGATAAAAAAGGGGGGGCCCCGAGCAGGTTGTCTTAGCCAAACACGCTCAAGTGGATCTTCACAACACCGGAGTAACGGAGCGAAGAGGAGCAGAACAAACAGTAACAGCAGTTGGACAACGAAGCAAAGCAGAACAAAAGGTAAGTGGATCATCAACTGACAATACCCACAGGCCATATCCTGCATGGCGTCCGCGTTCACGCTATGAGTCGAAGCACCGGGGGTAAGATGAGACATAACGCAAGGGTCAGATTCAGCCATGCCATCCATCTTTTGCATGGCTGGCATGGGACCCGGATGGTCAGATAAACGGCTCATTGGCATCGCCATCAAACCGTGAGCAACAAGCTGTTTGGAAATAAAAGGCGCAAACAACAGCATCACTAACGCCAGTAATGCGAGCCAAGCGGCCAGTTTGCTTGAGGATCCAGAACGGGACAAAATGTCTTTTAACCATACCTTCAATGTGATGATATTGATTGTATCGGAATAGGATTAAAAACACACCTTAATTTGCCAAAGATCCGCCCTTTACTGGCTAATTTTTCAACTCAGTTCAGTCAGCGTTTAATTCGTCTCATTTCATGCTTACGCGTCAATCGCGCGCTGAGTTTACTGGGCAACATCCGCAGTAATGTATTATCACGCAACACATAGTGATGAAATAAGGCAGCCAAGGCATGCAATCCAATCAGCCAGTATCCGACACGCGCCACTTGCTCGTGCCAACTGATAATGGTTTCAGCCAGATCAGGATTGGGCACTTGAGCCACAGGCATGCTGAGACCAAATAGCCACCACGTGTGACCGGATAGATAACGGGAAGTCAGCCCCATAACGGGCAAAAGTATAAAAATCAGATACATCATACCATGTGAAGCATGGCCGAGCCCTTGTAATATCGAAGGCGGAGCGGGGACAATGGTCGGCGTTTTCTCTCTAAACTTTCGCCGTAGACGAGACAACATCAGTAACAGTATCAGGCTGCCGGTGGTAAAATGCGTCCCCACCATCAGCAATCGTTGCCAACTGCCCCGTTCTGCCATCCAACGTAATTCGATGGTCAGGTAGGTGATTAACATCAGAAACACCGTCGCCCAGTGCAGATGGATCTGTCCGGTTGCATATTTTTTTGACGTCACAATTTCCTCTCCTCAATCCGCTGCCCACGTTATTAGGATCTGAAGCCATCCTCTGCCCCGTCATCATGACCTGAAGCGTAAAAGAGATAAACGATTTTTATCTGAAACTTGCCTCATTCTCGCTCTGACTTGAGCCAGTTTAACCCATCATGGCAGCTTAGGCCTTGCTTTCTCCCTTACCCTCCCCTCAATTCTTGGAGTGAGGCACCCAGCACATTAAGCAGGATGATCGTGCCTTTCAGTCGTGTGTTTATCCTCAAGATCCCTCTGTTTGCTCATCACGTTATCTCTTCAGCATCCTCGCTCTTGTTGACGGGCCGTCTTGCCCATCGCCTTAAGTGACTGCTAAATGCTTAACAAGGCCTCGCTTAATAAAAAAATGTTTCACAAATGCCCGGCGCTGAATTACTGTATGTACATACAGCACCAAGACAACCCAATCGTCTGAATGATTGAGAGTAAACGGATGCTGTGAGGCCAATCCTTTACTGCAGAGAGACCTCGCCGAGAGGTCATACTCCGCGCAACGCTGTCAGCCTAACCCGCTGATTCAGCGAAAGTGCTGCTGATCCATTTTTAAACTGACGTTATAGTGTAATAGAGAGAAAACGATGCGTATTGAGATACTAATTAACAAACAAAATCATGTCGATGATCATACTCTGACTAATCTGCAACATGAGCTAACGCGTAAAATCCATCCAGACTATCCGCAAGCGGCGATACGTATCCGAAAAGGTAGCGTAAATAGCTTGGAGCTCAGTGGTTTTAAAAACAGCGAGGACAAAGTCCGAGTAGCAGAGATAATCCAGCAAGTCTGGGAGGACGATAGCTGGCTTAACTGAATGATGGGGAGCAAACATGGATAGAAGGAAGGCGGCAATGATACTCAGCAGGCCGCCATCCTCGCCCTCTTGACTGCCCGCAGCATTACCGCTCACCTGCCATCTTTCTCTCACGATCATCCCGTCAATTTGGCTTACTGTCAGTCCCTGCCCCCTCGCCCTAACAGGGTGACCGAGTTGCCAGGTGATGGCGGTAAAATAAGATAAGAAAACGGTAAAAGGACGCAGATAAGAATCGAAAATTATACGCTTATTTATAGTCAATGATTGACAATAGGCGCAGGGTCAGCACACTGTCTTTACACAATGAAAGCGGGATCAGCATAATGATCGGTAATGACACAACCGATTTTCCTTATTTAATACAAACAACTGACTCACGAATCCAAAACACATCATCCTTTTTATTGTCCCATCACTGACACGGCAGAAGAAATAACAAACTATGATGAAGATTGAGGCACACTTACCAGCACGAATACAATCAGTGGCAATACTGTTCTTGCTGCAACTTATCACTGGCTGTTCAACTCCGGATCCTCAACGCTGGGGTCAGGATCCAATAACAGGAACCACTATGAATATCAAACAACGCATTAAAAAGATGACGCTGGAAGAGAAGATTGGCCAAAAAATTATGATGGATTTTCGTTACTGGGATAACACTGAACAACATCAGAAAAGTGATATGATCGCCGCCAATCCAACGATTAGCGAGATAATTCAGCGCAATCACCTTGGTGGCGTGATCTTGTTTTCAAATAATTTAAAGAATAAACAGCAAATTCAAGATCTGACAGCCTGGTATAGCCAGATGCGTATTGATAAGGATCTCAAATTGTTTATTGCCACCGACAATGAAGGGGGCAATGTTTTCCGTCTGCCACGTACAGATTATGCCTCTTTTCCTGGTAACATGGCACTGGCAGCCGCTATCGAAGGGGGCGCCCCCTTAGACTACGCAAGACAACAGGGCATACAGATGGCCCATGATATGCTGGAACTGAATATAAATACTAACCTCGCGCCCGTAGTGGACGTCAACACTAACCCGTTAAATCCGGTGATTAACGTACGATCATACAGTGATGATGTGACGACAGTCGCCACCCTCGCCAGCCAGTTTAGCCAAGGAATGCAACAACAGGGAGTGATCTACGCTTATAAACATTTTCCGGGACATGGCAATACGGCAACGGATTCTCATACTGGATTACCTTCTGTGGATCGGGATCGACATGATGCCTATGCCATTGATCTGGCACCCTACAAGCTGGCAATCGATCACGGCCAATCTCCCGATATGATCATGACCGCGCATATTCAGTACGCATCATTAGATAATAGTCTGATCACAACCCGCAGCGGCGAATCAATTCTGGTACCAGCCACCCTCTCGAGGAAAATACAGACCGGCATCTTACGCGATCAATTAGGTTACCGCGGTGTAACCATTTCAGATGCACTGGATATGGGCGCCATTGCTGACCATTTTAGTCAGAAAAACGCACTGATCGGCGTATTTAAAGCAGGTGTAGACATCGCCTTGATGCCAGTAAGTATTCACTCACCAGATCAAGCAGATCGCCTACCCGCCTTAATTGATGCCATCAGTGAGCAAGTTCGGCAAGGCACCATTGATGAAAACGAAATCGATGCTTCCGTTGCGCGAATTTTACTTCTTAAACAAAAACACGGATTGATTACCTCTCAGCCCAGTACGCCACGCCACGCCACGCCATTGCCGCCAGATGATCAACAACAAACCATTGCCGATCGTGCCATTACCTTATTGGTCAATAAGAAAAAATTGCTGCCCTTAACCGACTCTGCTGGCCACTATTTTATTCTGACCGACAGTCGCGAACAGGCAGACGGTATCGCGAAGGTATTGCAACAGCAAGGTTACAGCAATGTGGTGGCAGGCAGTAAAGAGAACATGACTGATCCACAAATTAGCCAGCAGATTGACCACTGTGATGTCTTCTTGCAAGGGACACTGTCAACCCATTTTAGCCCAGTAGAGCAGGACGGTCTCATACTTCACAATGAAAACACGACGCCTCTCGCACCACGCGCTCTGCCAGCAGATTGGTTTAGCTATGCCAACAAGCAAGGTAAAAAGACCATTCATTTGTCATTACGCGCCCCTTACGATATCGCTCTCTACGATAATCAGGTTGATGCCGCCATCGCCACCTATTCGTTCTTTGGTTACAGTGATAACCACTGGCAAGGTAGCGCCATGATTGCCCTCGGTCATGTTTTAACTGGGCGTATTCAGCCGCAAGGCAAATTACCGGTGACAATTTGGTCTCGCTATGACAGCCAGACCCACACGGGTGATGTTGCCTACCCACGAGGATTTGGCTTGTCCTTCTGAATCACCCGTCCGGATCCCCTTAAACTCAAAGGGGATCCCCCCTCGGCGATGATCCTGCGCGGCTTTTTTATTTCAGCTTATCCCATCTTATCGTTACGCCTTTTTTACTCTGCCTGTGCGGCAGGGAACACATAAACGGTTATCCTTTCACGTCTTAATTGTTTCTAAGCTGCCTGTACGGCAGGGAACAACCAACATTCATACATGCTTGACCGCTGGAATTTCTAAGCTACCTGTACGGCAGGGAACGGTGTCGGTATTTGTTGGGTAGAAGAAGCTGATTTCTAAGCTGCCTGTACGGCAGGGAACGAATGTATGTGCCGGAATATTTAGCCACGTCCTTTCTAAGCTGCCTGTACGGCAGGGAACGTAAAGACGGCAATCTAGAGCATATAGAAACATTTCTAAGCTGCCTGTACGGCAGGGAACAACATGTCCCCGTTATTGGTTTTAGACTGCGATTTCTAAGCTGCCTGTACGGCAGGGAACCGGATCAGAAGTTATTCTTTCAGAAGCTAGAATTTCTAAGCTGCCTGTACGGCAGGGAACATATTCGGTAACCACCTTGGCATAGCCTTTCATTTCTAAGCTGCCTGTACGGCAGGGAACCCCAAGTAATTAGCTCGTTTAATCTTTCGTGATTTCTAAGCTGCCTGTACGGCAGGGAACTAGTGCATCTAAACCATCTCGCATAACAGCCTTTTCTAAGCTGCCTGTACGGCAGGGAACGGGTCATTATGCAAAACTCAGATGCTTTTGCTTTTCTAAGCTGCCTGTACGGCAGGGAACGGAAAGAGGGTGAAGTATTGAAAGGAATCGAATTTCTAAGCTGCCTGTACGGCAGGGAACACCTGGCCAGCACAATTATTTTCGCGCTTTCGTTTCTAAGCTGCCTGTACGGCAGGGAACATTCGCATACCACGTTGTCGACAACAAAGCATTTTCTAAGCTGCCTGTACGGCAGGGAACATATGGTTTATATTTTATTTATAAGTTAAGTATTTCTAAGCTGCCTGTACGGCAGGGAACATGATGTATTTGCTCGGATAATGCTGCCGAAATTTCTAAGCTGCCTGTACGGCAGGGAACAGCTAAGAGCATCTTTCAATATTGACTATTTTTTTCTAAGCTGCCTGTACGGCAGGGAACAGAAGGTATTATAAGCTAAGTCCTTCTTAAGTCAAAAAAAAGGTGTGCTTTTCAAGCCCTTGCCCCTTTTTTAAAGGCCTTTTTATTAATCTTTTAAAAACAATGGGTTATAGTCTTGATAAAAAAGAGGCTAAAAAAAGGGTCAGTTACCCCATTAAGATAACTGACCCCAATGATTAGAACCAAGGAATGGTCGCTTGATTGCTTAACCCATAACCACTGAATGAACCCGCAACAGCGTGTGGCTGTAACGGCCCAAGCTGAATAAACAAACGGAAATGCTGCCCCGTTGATTGACTGCGCATGGCGGCATAAGGCAAATGGCATACCTTATCCTGCCCCTCGGCCAAGCGTTGTTCGGCCTGCTGCTCAGTCAGTCGGCCATAACGCACCGAACGACGAAGTAACCGAGCCAAATTGCTTTTCGGCTGATAACGAGACACCGTGCGCCATTGCACCTTGTCAGGGATTGCGCTCACCGGCTGCGGCCGACAATAATCCTCAAACCCTTGCAACCAGTGATTGGCCTGCAACTGTTGCAAGGCCGCTTGGCTCCCGTGCAAACGCAACAGAGAGCCGAGGGTTTTGCCGTATCGTGGAAAACTGATGCCAATATCCTCACGTGCGAGACTGACTAATCCTCGATGTAATTTACTTAACAACACCGACATCAGCAGTGGTTCAGTAAATTCAGGATCTTTATTCACTTGAATATCCTGATAATAATCCATAATCCCCCCCTGCTATTCCGATTTACCGCCAAACACCCCGCCGCGGATCAAGACGGCCATCACATAATGTTGCTGTTCTGGCTGCGGTTGCTTATCGTTGAGGATCCAGTTATCCAACAGGGTATAAAAATCATCCTTTTGTTTCGGTTGCCGACAAGCAACACCTCGGTTGGTGATGGCGCCATAAGGCTCAATGGCGATAGCACTGTATTCATCGACATAAGGATGCCAAGTATCAATGGTGCGCAACGCATTGCCTATTTTCTGGGAATGCATTGCCGCAATGCCACCAACTTGATACAGCACTTTTTTGTTAGTGGCATTACTGTCCAAAATCAGTTCTTGGGAAGGGTAAACCTCCTGCCCTTCACCAATTTGAGCCTGGGCTTCAATCTGCAACAAGACCGAGTGTTGACCTTTTAAACCAGCGGCAATCAGCGTGGCCAGTTGTTGTAATTGCTTATCATCCGATTGAAAGTTGTGTAAGCTGAATTGCTGGCTATCAAACTGCCAATGCTGCTGATTATGGCGGACACGGATATTGATTTGTTCGGCTACTGTCCGGTTGCGCCATAAAAAGCGGCCATTGGCGATATTGCACGCATAACGATGCGCTACCTCTTCAAAACCATATTGCTCACTATACGCCGTAATAATCTGCTGCAATTTCTGTTGATAGGCGGGTTGGTTACAGACTGAAGGCTTGTGCAATTCCCCTAACACTCGCAAACTGAACACCACTTTCAGGGTATCGTGCTGGGCTGGCAAGGCGGCAGTCTCAATCTGTTGCAGATTGGCTTTTTGGATTTCCGCATCCATTTTTGCTGGGTTGCCGGCAATGCTGTCTTTTTGTCGATTGGAAATGGTGCCTTTTACCGCTTTTGACTGCACGCTAATGGGCTGCCATAGATCTTGTTGCCACTGCCCTGAATACAGGCGCGCATCAGAGACCGATAATTTACGTTCAAAAGCTAAGACGGTGGGGGTTGTGATTGCGGTATTTTTACTCATTTATAGATTCCTATTAAAGCATATCGTCATCGATAGGCAAGTCTTGAGGGGAATGTTGTGCTGGGTTGAGATCAAACTGGCTACGGCAATAATAACCCTGCTCAGTTATATGGTATTGCCAAAGCAATTGTGTGAGATCCCTTATCCTGTGTGGACCACACCACTCGCCCAATCCGTAAGCTGCTTCCACAAAACAGAAGGGACTGATGGCATCCCGCGTCTTTGCCACTGTACCGGCAGGATAAAGGGGCGAAATGCGTTGCCAACCCACCATCAAAGGCACTAAATAACCGGGCTGCGGTTTGGGTGAATAGCGCCAGGTTGCCGGTTGCTGTTGCGGCGCGGTGATGGCGTGGTATTTCAGTGCTGAAAAATCCAGCCATGCCTGTAGGGTATCGGCATCGGGATCGGTTTGCTGTAAAACACGGACATGTTCAGCCAAGTAATGAGTACGATCAATCAGCGCAAAACCGGGCAGTAATAAACGCCGTACCTCGCGCCATTCCACCTCTGATGCCGGAATTGGCCTCACTTTGACTTGCTCAATCTGATCGATCCGTCCCCCGGCCAAGGGCAGTAACGGAGCCAATTGCAAGAGGGTTTCTTGCAGCTCTTGGCGACCGATTTGTCCATTCACCACGTCGCCGTGGCAATAAAATAAGAGGGAAACCGTCATATGCATCCGTCCCTCTTCGTTAATGGCAGCACTTTTCGCTTCCTTTGTCAGCGGATTGCGGGTTTGCGAAAAATGCAGATCGGAGATGTACGAAGGGGTATCACTGTGTATCTGTTGTTGATGGCAAATCACCCCACAGTCTTGAAAACTCAGGTTGGGATCATTAAGACGGCGTGATAATGCATGGATATAGCCTAAAAAGTGAGTGATCGCAGGAAATCCATAGGTTGATCCGGCCACACAATTGGCGTTTTCTACTCGCACCTTGTTTAATATGACTAAATGGCGCATTGTCCCTCCTCCCTCTCACACTGGCCGCTTTGCTGTAGTTGGCGTAAGAATCTTTTTTGCCACACACGTTTCTCGGCCTCACCCAGTGGCAGTGATAATGTCGACGCCTTCGCTACCTGTTGTAAACTGGCCAGCAACCACAAGGCAAAATCCTTTGCAATCGTTTCTGGCCAAGCGGCCTGCTGACCACTCAAGTTAAATGCCGGATCCTTCGCACCACGGCCAGGATCTAACCAATAGCAGTAAGCGGGCAATAACTGACACTGCTTTTGCTCAGTCCAGCCCGACCACGCGGCTTGCTGGAAAAGCGCCGCCATATTTAAGGCATCGTCAATCAGCTGTTCAATCAGGCCATGAATTTGCGTTCGTATGGACAGATTATTTTGCCAATGCAACATCAGTTGCACCAACTGCTGCAAGGGTGGCGATGACTGGGAATGTAACCGCAAAAAAGGACTGCCTTTCGCAAAAAAATTGCGCATGGTCACAGGTGGCTGTTGTAGGCTCTGCCACTGTGGCGGGGCACAATGCAATAAATAGACTGCTCCCCCGCGCAAACTATTCAAATAGCTGACGTTTTGGGGTTTGGTGCCTCCGGCTTTTATTTTGGCCATTTGCGGATAGAAGACGACGGGCTGCGGATGCCACTGCGCCTCTTTTCTCGCGCGACGCGCCAGTTTGCTCTGCTCACTAAAGCGAGCGTGTTGGATCGGCTGGTGCAACGCGTCAAGTAAGGCACTGGAGGTGAGCGGTGTCAGTAAATGGTAGCCCTCTTCCACCGGGACATAGATCTGTTTGGCCAAATAATGAGAATGGAGCTCACCGGCATCCATGGCACGTTGAAAGCCGGCGATCCACTGTTGTAATTGCTGTGGCGAGCTGGCGAGAGACGCTAAGCACTGATAATCTTGACGAAGGAGGCAACGTGCCAATGAGTCACCGTCTACTTCGGTTAACAGCAGTTTGGCCACGTCAGCCACGGCCGCGTTGCCTACACAGTCAATAGCCGGCCGCCTTAGCGACGCAGTGGTCAGATACGGTCCGTTTTCACTGACTGTGTTAAATATACTGCTGCTTTTATTATCACCATGGGTAAACTTAGCAGCATGGGTCACCAACTTAAGCTGTCCTGCATTGGCAGCGGCATAATTGAGAAAGCTTAACGTGTTACCATCAACGCCCAATGCAGCGCCGTTTGGTTGAGTCAGTTGCCCTTCTGCTTGGTGATCTGAGCGATTCTCCCCTTGATATTTAGCTATTTTAGTTTCAAATTTTGCCGGATCATCTCGTCTTTTTTCTTCGATATAACGAATAATCCACTCCGTCAGTTGCTTTGTGGCCATACGATACCCTTTCACCCCATCATTTAATTAATCTGCTTCGTTATGATTAAAATCCTTAAATACACCCAACAAAGGATGATAATGCCATGATTTCTGTACCTGTTCGGCGGATAAGCGCGCTAATATTATTTCACCAAATTGCTGACTGACCTGTTGAAGACTCAAATTAAAACGCTGCGCCAGTGCTTGATAAACCGGTAGATAATCAGTACATGGCCAGCCGCTGACCCCCTCCGCTAAAGCGATCGGATAAGGTTCAAATCCAGCGGCAGCCTGCAAAACAGATTGCGGATCGCTGCCGTCTCGAAACTGCGGCTTCTCATGCTCATCCTCGATCCACAAGATAACGCGCTGTTCCTCTTGTGTGCGAGCACGGAAGGGGTATTTTTTCTGTAAAAGGGCATTCCAGCTGAACCCATTGTTGGGTAAATGTTGTTGTCCCACTAAATAGTTAAGGCTACCCGATGATGTTGAGGATGTTCCCTGCCAGAGTTCACTGAGGGTTCGATAATGCTCGAGGGCGGCAAGACTCCCAAAACCTTGGGAGTCCAGCTTGAGCTGGACAACGTGGATACGCGGTTGGGCATCAATCGCGTATGTCGGTTGATCCTTAAATACGTCCTGCATTAACTGGCTTACACAGTGGCTGGTTAACGGAAAGTCCTGATTTTCAAAGCCTGGTCGGCAATACGCGATGGCTTTTTTTTGTAATGCTCTGATATTTTTATCAAGGATCACCATATTGGGCTGATCTAGCTCAATGGGCCGCTGACGATGGCGACGCACCCTGCCTGCCAGTTGGATCAACGAACGCATCGAGCTGGGTTCAGCAATAGCCCAATCGAGATCCCAGTCTCTGCCCACTTCAGCGACGGCCGTCGCAAGGATCACAAACAGATGATCTTGTGCCGGATAGTCCTGCATTTTTTGTTTAATAAGGGGCAACTGCCAAATTTGTTGCTCATCTTTGCGTGTTAAGACCTGATCCAATTGCTGTTCAATCGCCGATCGAAGGGCCAATGGGTGCTGGCTGTGGTAAACGCAGTAATGAATACAAAGGCCTGGCGGACTCTTTTGCTGAAGAAGGGCTTGAGCAACCGCCACCATCGGCGTGATGTTGGCAAAGCGGATCAAGCCAACCGATAAACGCTGCGATCCCTGACATTGGTGGTGCTGCTGATGTAAACCCAACATGGCTGGCCGTAGCGTGAGAGCCAACTGTTCGGGGATCCCTGAGGACGGGTTGATGTCGGGCAGTGTCAGTACGCGAGCTCGGCGCAGTACCGGTTGCTGGTTGAGAAAAGCTAAGCGTTTTAAAATAAATTGTTGATGGGCTGACTTAAATGCCTTTGGCAGACTCACCGTCTGCGCCTCACAGCCGTTTTCATCAAACCACGCACAACAGACTTGGTTATAACCCGGCGTCCCACACACCTGATGCCAAGCCTGCCGTCCTTTTCGATAAGCAACAAATAAACACGCCACCAGCTCGGGTAGCAGGGTTGCAGAAGAGAGTAATACCCGACACCCCAACATGCCGGCCATATTCACCAAACGGCATAAAGCATGTTGATCGGCAATATCAAAATCATCCGGTTCATCAAGGATCAGATCACTGGTTAATAAGCGTAAGATTGGCGCGATATGTTTGCCCCCGCGGATCCGCTCTGTACTGCCGATTAAATGGTCAATGGTACTGACCAAAATCGGCGCACTCAATAAACGTCTAGCCTCTGGCTGCTGCTGGAGGTATTGGCCTAATCGCCCCTGTTCCAGTTCGCCATCATAATAGACATAGCTATTGTCATCTAACAGATCCTCGGCAGAAGCACTGCCTGTTTCCGCCATTTTTTCGTCGTGAATGCTGGCTTTACCATGATGCAGTGTTTTCACCGCCTGTGATCCAATCAATACCGCTAAGCTATCACTGTCCAATTGCAATCTGCTGGCCAGCGCATCCCCCGTTTGTAGGGTTAAGGTTCTTAGCCCCAAGGCGATAGAAAAGCGAGCGCCCTGCTGTTCATTGGCCAGACCATACATAATCCTCGCGTTAGCAAAGGTTTTACCACATCCGGTCGATGCCATATTGATGCCAAAAAAACCTTGCTGCTGGCTTTGTTGCTGTAATGCTCGCGCCAATTCCCAGGCTTTATCCTGCCAACGAAAATCGGCATGGGCTGAACGGCGCTTGAATCCTTTATGCCGCGTGATGGCCGGTAAGCTTTGCCGTAGATGAGGCAATTGTCGAGTTAACAAATAGGCGTAGTGAGCCACGCCAATATTATGTTCATCCAGACGTTGTTTGTATTTTTTGCGATTGAATTCGGTGTTTGCCCACACGGGATAATCCGCATCTTGCCAATGCGGATTGGCAGCGCCAGCAGAATAGCTGTGGTCAGCCAAGACCAACGTCATTCTTGCCAACACGAGGTTTAGGTTCTGTACCGGTTCCCCATCGGCAACCTCGGTGTTTAAGGCTGAGAGTTTGATATATTGGAGAAAATGATCCCTATCACGGACAATCTTGCCTGCCAAGCTTTGTGCTTTGCGACGCCAGTGCTGACTACGTAGGGGGGTACCTGCCGGAAACAGCCAGTTATCTTCTCTTTGCTGTTGACTCCAATCACGGTGTTGGTCGTTAATGGCATTCCAACTGCTATTTAACTGTTGTGTCAACCAGTGGCTCGCTTTCCCACTCGGCCATCGGTGTTTGTCTTCTGGCAGCAGAGGTAACGGTAAGCGGTGATGAGATAAGATTAACCAACCAATAAACTGTGCCGCTTCCGGCAACGATTCAAATGGGCTATTACTGCGATTGGGAGAGTCCCGATACAGTCGCTGGAGTATCGCTGGCTCATCTTCAGCTTGGATATGGCATAATGCTTGGATCCACTCGGGATCAGAGTGTTGATTAACAAAGGCACAAAATAAACGCAGGGATACCCATTCATGTCGGTAAGGTTGGCCCGCTTTGCTTTTTATCGTAGGATCAAGCGAATGTTGGAATAATGCATTGGCTTTACCAAAATCATGAAATAAACCGGCAATGCCGACCGCTAAGGAAATGGCATTCAGGCTATGCCAGTTGTTTTCATCGTTTAATTTGAGAATATCTCGCCGTGTCGTATGAGTGGGCACATTGCCTTCACTGTTAAATCGGCGTTGGTTACCCACGATCCATAATAATTCACTGCCCCCACCTTTTTTGATCCAATGGCAAGCGACCGCCGTGTTCCTGCGAGCACGTTGCCGTAATAAACGATGTAAGGCCTTTAAACCTTCTTGGGTAATGTGAGTTTGCCAGCAACGACTGCCTTTACGTTCAGCAAACTGATCCAAGAGACTGCAAGTGAGACTGGCCGCCTGTTTCGTACACTCAGAGACCAGTAAGATGTTCATTGTTCGGTACCCAATTGTTCTGCTACCTGCTGTAACGTATCAATCATCAGATCAAGTGCGCCATATGTCTGGAAATGAGTTAAACATTGCTGCCTGAATTCTTGTTCGTCGTCGCCTGCCATGGCTGAAATAAAGGCCTGAGGTAAGATCAGTGCATCTTTTACTAAATCAGCAATATCAAAAACGAGTCCGCCTCGTCGCGTCTTGCCATGCATCACCGCCAAGCCATGAGGTAAGCCAAGTACCCAGGCCGCCGTGGCTGCAAGCCCATAGGCTAAGTAGTTGCCCTGATCTAAATATTGGTTTACCGTATCGCTGCCTTGCCCGCGCTTACAACGAGTAAAACCATGATAATCGACAGCTTGGGCTGCCATTTTATAAAGTGCTTTAGTCATACTGGCTTCATGCAGCATTAACTGAGTGTGAGTTTCACTATCACGGATTTGCTGATTTTTTTCTGCCATTAATTGCGACAGTGTCGCGGTATTGGCTAAGAAAGACTGCTGTTTCATCTGCCGACTAGTCCAGCTTTTTGTGACTAACGCTAATCTGACTTGTTGAAATAATTTGGCTGCTTGCAGCCTTTTGGGCGCCTCAAACCAAAAGCTCACCCATTGCTGTAAATATTGTACGGGCCGATATTCACTTTGCGGTGTCAACCATGAAACGGCAATGTCGACTTCATTACCACTGTAAAGGGGTGTCCCGCCCCCACCACAAAATCCCACCAGCACCCCCGCCCTGGCAAATTCGCGCATGGCCGCCTGCGTGATTGAAGTACCGGTTCCCAACAGGATGGCTGTGGTATTGGCAAGAGGGATATTCCAGTATAGGGATTGCATTCCTTGCTCAGTGACATATTCCACCCGACCGCCATTGACCAAGACTCGGCAATAGTGTAGGTAATACAAATTAGCCCGTTTAGAATGCAAAATCGTTTTTAAATCTGCGGGGCGAATAGCCATTTTCATCGCAGTGATCCCTTGCTAAGTCGAGTTCAGTTCCATGAAACCACTTGCATATGCGACTCATCATCATGCCGCTTATTTGCAAAGAGTAATTATAACATCTTAACTAATTATAAAGTTTTATCTACTACTAGGTTGTGATCACTTTAATAAAAAAAACAACAGGCTGTTTTTAAAGGTTAATTTATAGAGCGCTTGGCGTGGGTGTGGTTATGATAAATGTAATTTCGCCAAAAACATTAAATAGATTAATATTAAAAAGCCACTATAGGACGCTGACCCGCTGTTTTCTTTTTCTCTACAATCAATGCCCCCTTTCATGTCGCTTCTATCCAATGCCATAAGGCCGTGGGCATGATTGACAGCACATTTTATGGGTTCATTGCAATTCTCTTGACCTTGATCCAGACGACACAAAAGAGCATGAAAGACTGGCCTCAGTGCGGGTTGTGTCTGTTTTGGTACAATCTGCCACGCAGTGATTTGTGCTCGTCTCAAGGCTATGCTTGCACAGCTAAGCCACCCGTCGGTTTACCGAACGAGATGCCGTTAACGCAGGCACTCATAGACAGGTTCTGGGATCTTATCAGCAATGGCAGCCCATAAACTTCATAAGGTAGCGAATATGGCTGTTCAGACTGATAACCTGCTATATCGACTTCGTTGACTTTTCCCTGACCTCACACGGTGCCTTTTGGCAAGTTAACAACGTTATGCGCATATTGAAAAAGCGTATTCGCTTTTTTGCCCTCCTATTTTACTAACTGATGAGAATAATTCATGAGCCATGCATTTTTTACTGTGCTCACCCATCGCGGGGAAGCCAGATTAACTAAAGCCATTGCCACTGGCAAGAAAGTGATTTTTACCCATATGGCTGTCGGTGACAGTCATGGCAACCTGACGGCTCCCGATGCCGCACAGACTAACTTGATTAATCAGCGTTATATTGCACCGATTAATCAATTACTTGTCGATCCCAATAATAATAATCAACTGATCGTCGAGCTGATTATTCCGGCCGAAGAAGGCGGTTACTGGATCAGAGAAATCGGTCTGTTTGATGAAGATAATGTACTGATTGCTGTCGCTAACTGTCCGGAAAGTTATAAGCCCAAATTACAAGAAGGCAGCGGGCGTACCCAATCCATTCGCATGCAATTATTGCTCGCCGCCACAGATGCCGTGACACTGAAGATTGATCCAAATGTCGTGCTCGCTTCACGCCGCTATGTCGACGATCAAACGGCGTTATTGCAATCCACTGTCACCCAAGCGGCTGAGCAGCGACTACAATCGCATATCAATGCTGCCGATCCGCATCCACAATATCTACAAATTGCCAATGCACTGACGGTGCTCAAAAAAGCAGGTTTAATCACGCAAAGTAAAGGCGTGGAAACAGTGACCCGCAGTGGGCAATTCCTCGTCCCCGACCATGTCGATACCCTCTGGGTATCGGCCTGTGCGGCTGGAGGCGGAGGCGGCGGCGGAGGCTGTCGTACAGATACCAAACAATTCGGCGGCGGCGGCGGCGGCGGCGGCGGCGGTCAATCGGTTCTGAAACAAAAAATCACGGTAAAGGCTGGCGAAATCATTCCGATCACTGTTGGTCAAGCCGGAATTGGCGGTAATACCGTTACCGCCAATGATGGCAAAACTGGCAGTCATGGCGGCAATACTTCGTTTGGATCTTATCTGATGCTGCAGGGTGGACAGGGCGGATACGGGGGCGGGGGCGATAATCGGATGAACGGGGGCGGACCCGGTATTGGCTATCCGAATGGCAGCTGGGGACAAGATGGTGTCTCAACCAATACAACGATCAGTCATGGTAACAGCGGTGCTGGCGCCTCCTGTTCCTTTGGCGGCGGCGGCGGCGCAGCCAGATCCGCGGCGAACGGAACGCAAGGCGGAGCATCCGGCGGCAACGCAGCTGGCTACGGTGCGGGAGGTGCAGGGGGCGCAACGGGAATAACAGGTAAAGGCGGTAACGGCGCCCCAGGCTTGGTGATTATTGAGTGGTAATGCCTTTCTCCTGACGCTATTTACACGGCAATGAGATAATCTACTCACACCCTCTGGGGTATTTTTTCGTCTAACGTCTCATTGTCCGATCACTTCCCCTCCTAAAACAAGCCCGCTCAGTGACCTGTTTGCTGCTTTTTATTGACGTGTGTTGGACAAGTACTGCGCGTTGCAACATCCTAACCGAGCGCAGAGGCATACACGTCGCTGCAGGTCATTCATTTCAGCCAACGTGACCAGCATAATAGTTTTACGTCGTTTTTTTGTATCAGCGCTACAACAATCCTGCAAACAGTGGCGATGAAATTAATGCTGTTAAACTCACTTTTGTTCAGCGATGGCTTGAAGACCCTGCCCGACTGTTCATCATGAAGTCATCGGGACTGCCGCGGCAAATTAACTCAAAGCTTAGTCCTTCCCATCAGGGATGAGAGGAAAAGAGGAGCAGGCGTAACATGTCAAAACGGAAGCAATTTTTTGCCAAGACGTCAGCCAAACACTGAACAGCCTTTCACCGTTCAACGGCCAAGATAGAGCATTGGCGCCATGCTCTATACAAGAACTGGTTGAAAACGATGTGAAATTTTCAAGATAATCAATAAGTAATATGATTATCAGGATTTTGTTCTGATGAGAAACACACGATGACCAACCCTTTTTTTACCGTGCTTACGCGAGCCGGAGAAGCAAAACTGGCAAAAGCTATGGCCACCAGCAGCAAAGTGATTTTTACTCATATGGCGGTCGGTGACAGTAATGGTACCTTGAGTCCTCCCGATCCCACACAAACCCAGTTGATTAATCAGCACTATTTCGCCCCAATTACTCAGTTAAGTGTTGATCCAAAGAATAGCAACCAACTGATTGCGGAGCTGATTATCCCTGCTGAAGAAGGCGGTTACTGGATCAGAGAGATTGGCTTGTTTGATGAAGACAATTTACTGATTGCTATCGCCAACTGCCCTGAAAGCTATAAACCTAAACTGCAAGAAGGCAGTGGTCGTACCCAAGGCATACGGATGGTGCTGGCCGTGGCTTCCACCCATGCCGTCACGCTGAAGATCGACGACACGCAGGTGCTCGCCTCAAGGCAGTATGTTGATGATAATGCACACGAAATAAAAAACCATGTTGACCGTTTTATTTCCCATCATGAAGGTGCTACCAACCCTCATCCTCAATATCTGATGCTCAATGATATTGATCACTATATGCCAGTTGGGATCCCTTTTCCATGGCCTCTAGCGACACCACCACAAGGATTTTTTAAATGTAATGGTGCCTTTTTTGATAAAACACAATACCCTAAACTCGCCTTATCCTATCCATCAGGAACCTTGCCTGATTTCCGTGGTGAATTTATTCGCGGTTGGGATGATGGGCGAGGTATCGATCCAGACCGTCAGATCACCAGTAGACAAGATTATGCTATTCAGAACATAAAAGGCTATGTCGTCAATGTTCTCACACAAAATAGTGAGGTTTTTGATGGCGCACTCAATTTCGCTGGCAATGGATATGTCAGTTTAAACATTGGAAATACAAACGTTCAGTTTCGCAACATCACGTTTGATGCAGCTAGAGTCGTGCAAACGGCAAGTGAAACGCGTCCTCGTAATCTCGCATTTAATTTTATTGTGAGAGCAGCATAGTATAAAGAAACGAGTCTTTCACATTGATACCAATATCAAAATCGCCAAGAAAACTCACATTATAAAAATTGCTGAGTTATGTGTGCCCATAGCAATCACACAACGTCAAGGAACAACGGACCTCGTCCTATCACATTTAACACTACAGTAAGGACTGGATTATGAGTAAAGCGATACTGGATCATAACGGGATAGCCAGCCAAGAAGGTGAAATCACCGTCTATAACTACGATAAACTCAACAATGAATATCTCTCACGTGCTGATGAGTGGCTGGCGTTGGGCATCGGGATCCCAGCAGATGCTTGCACGGATGCGCCCCCTGCTGAGAAGGCAGGGTTTGCACGATGCCGCAATGCGGATCACCGTGGTTGGCACTATGTCGCCGATCATCGCGGTGAAACCGTGTATCAGATAGCAACCGGTAAGCCAATCATCTTACAGCAGTTGGGCGATTATCCTTCGGATGTCACGCCACTGGCGCCGCAAACGCCTTATGATCATTGGAATGGTCACGCGTGGATCACGGATAAAACCGAACAGCAAAACGCCCTAATCGCAGAAGCGGAGCAGAAAAAACGTGTCCTGCTGGCTGACGCTCACCATAAAGTGAGCCTATGGCAGACAGAGTTACAACTCGATATGATTAGTGATCAAGATAAAAAGAGCTTGGTGATCGGGATAACCTATATCCAACAGCTGCGCGATCTTGATTGCTCAACCGCACCAGACATTGATTGGCCAGCGATCCCTGCTTAATCTTGCCCTGCCCCTGTCAAGGTGGCTTCTCACCGGCATATTGCCAGCAATGTCCCGTCACTGGCCATGTCGGCATTGACGCTGCGGGGCGGGTCAGGTGCAGCCGACAGGGGGTTTGGATACGATACGACACGGCACATCACAGGCGAAATCACGCCAGCTGAGACGGAGCGTATCACACGGCGATCAGTGCAAGGTTGGCGCCTCAATCTATTTGTCTACAGCGCTGTTCGAGGACGAGATCCGTTGCAACAAAATGTTGACCATGGGTTTATCATCTTGATCAACCTAGGATGCAGTGAGGATCGTAAAGCCACTCAGTCGAGTGGCTTCAGGTCATCTGCACACAGGCACAAGATAGGCGATGATTGGCGAGCAAAGTCCACATACATGCCATGAGACTGGCTTTCACCAAGGCAAGCTTTTTACAACGAGGAGTGATAGCCTCTCCTCTCCAACACCACGAGGCTCGGTGAAGGGGGTGAACCTCTCGTAAAACCCAATAAAATCAATCCAAGCCATTCTATCGCCATTCAAAAAATAACAAAACAAAAAAGCCACTCCGTCGAGTGGCTTAATGTCCTGATTTAACAGGGGAAATTTGGTGGCCCCTCCCAGACTTGAACTGGGGACCAAACGATTATGAGTCGTCTGCTCTAACCACTGAGCTAAGGGGCCTTAATGAGGATGCGATTATAAGGGATATTTTCACCATGATCCAGCCAATCATGATCTGACTGCTGTTTTTTAAAGCAAATCACCATGATACGTTATGGTAATTGAGGATTGATTGACTTTTCAGCGCGAATTGGTGAATTCTAATCGTTATGATTGGATCTCACCTTGCGGCATCGCTAGGCAATTAAAAAATAAAACAGGGTATAGCAACAGGCTGGTGACTCAATCAGATTGATTTATCAGCAACGTGTGATGCACCCTTGAGGGAAAAAATTGACATTCCTAAGGGATCATGGCCTTTTAAGGATAATGTCCGCTTTTCATAACTTATTTATATGAGTTATAACAGTTGTTTGCTTTACATGTGTTTACGCTATTTTTATAGTCAGTGCTTAAGACGTGAGGGTTAAAATGGGCAACAGCACCATGGTATGCCTGTCAACACGGTAAGCGTTAAGATGATCCCATCGACTCACGCAAAAAGAGCGAATGAGCGCGGATCCTCGTTTCTCTACCCAATGAGGTTGTCAGCGGTGAGGTTGAGGTCTGTATGAGTGAAATGTATTTCTACCGTTGCTCGCTGAGAGTGAATGGTGAGATTTGATTTATGTGATTTACAGTCAAGCATAAAGGTAAAGGAGCGAGCAATGTTGTTGGAACAAGGTGATCCGGATACGATACTCGCGGTCAAGGATCTGTCGATCACGTTTGGTCAGCACCCTGCCTCATCCCCTGCGGTGAGCAATCTCTCTTTCACGATTGCTCGGGGTGAAACGCTCGCACTGGTTGGGGGTTCCGGTTCAGGAAAATCTGTGACCTCGCTGGCCTTAATGAATTTGCTGGACCAAAGGCAAACAAAAATTCACGGTGAGCGCTGGTTACGTCGGCAGGATGGCACGCAAGTGAATCTGGCAGAACTGTCGCAGGCACAATGGCGCAGCCTGCGTGGTGCCGATATGGCCATGATCTTTCAAGAGCCGATGACTGCCTTAAATCCTGTGCTTACCCTAGGTCGGCAACTCACGGAAGTGCTGAGTCTGCATCAGGCGATGAATCGAAAGGAAGCCTATCAGTATGCTATCCACTTACTTGAGAAAGTGCAGATCAAAAATCCAGCACAAGTGATGAAGCAATACCCCCATCAATTATCAGGCGGCATGCGACAACGGGTGATGATCGCAATGGCACTGAGCTGCCGTCCTGTTTTGCTTATCGCCGATGAGCCCACCACGGCTCTGGATGTGACTATCCAAGCACAAATCTTAGATCTGATTAAAACGTTACAACAAGAACAGCACACTGCCGTGCTATTTATTACCCATGATATGGGCGTGGTGTCCAAAGTCGCCGATCGGGTAATTGTGATGCAACAAGGACAACAAGTTGAGACAGCCGAGGTCAACAGGTTATTTACTCAGCCTCAACAGGCTTATACTCGCCAATTACTTGCCGCTGTCCCAAAACTCGGCGATTTACAGCATCAGGCAACACCCAAAAAATTTCAGCTTGCCGATGAAAAACCCGATGACATGCTTACCGCGGATATCCAGCAATTGAGCCAACAGTCCCCCCTGTTACAAGTGAAGGGTCTGGTTACCCGCTTTCCTCTCAAAAGCAAGGGACTAAAACGGCAGAAAACTTATCTCTATGCGGTCGATCATATCAGTTTCGAGATTTATCCTGGGGAGACGTTAGCATTAGTGGGTGAGTCCGGCTCAGGCAAATCCACCACTGGTCGCTCGCTATTAAGATTGATTAAGGCCGATGCGGGTCAGATTGTGTTCAATGGTCAACGGGTTGATCTGTTACATAACCGTCAATTAAATCCGATACGTCGCGAGATCCAGTATATCTTTCAAGATCCCTATGCTTCGTTGGATCCCAGACAAACCGTGGAAAGTGCGATCATCGAGCCATTAATGGTACATCAGGTGATGTCGCGTTCAAAGGCCAAGATCTTGGCAAGACAACTCCTTAAGCGAGTCGGCCTGTTGGCAGAACATGCCGAGCGTTATCCTCATCAGTTTTCAGGAGGACAACGACAACGAATTTGTATCGCTCGTGCCCTAGCCTTAAAACCTAAACTCATTATTGCTGACGAGGCCGTATCCGCTCTCGATGTCTCTGTGCAGGCACAAATTATTAATTTACTGATTGATTTACAAAGAGAAACTGGCATTGCCCTTTTGTTCATTTCTCATGATATGGCGGTGGTTGAACGCATAAGCCATCGGATTGCGGTTCTGTATGGCGGGAAAATAGTAGAAATTGGGCCACGGCAACAGGTGCTAACAAATCCACAACACCCTTATACTCGAAATCTGATTGCCGCGGTTCCGACGGCGAAGCTCGGAGATCGAGATAATTTGTCGGCCAAACAATCACACAGTCTGCCTCGTCCTACGAGCCCGGTTCCACCTTATCCACCCGGTGTTGCTGTCCCTTTGATTGAAGTCGGAGAGCAACATTTTGTCGCTTCTGAAAATAGATAATTCAACTACTTATCGCGCCCCTCGGGGTATATCCTTAAACAGGAGAGTATCACCATGCAACAGAATAAATATCACTGGATTATGGCACTCGGGCTGCTAAGCAGTGCGTTGGCGTTACCGGTTATGGCGGGTGGCAATATTGTGGTGGCCGTCGCCTCGAATTTCACCACTCTAGACCCCTATGATGCGAATGATTCTTTGTCACAAAGTGTCGCAAAATCATTTTACCAAGGGCTATTTGGCTTCGATAAAGATCTAAAAATAAAAAATGTGCTGGCGGAGGGGTATCAGGTTAGCCCAGATGGCCTCACCTATACCATTAAATTGCATCAAGGTATCACCTTCCAAGATGGCACGCCTTTTGATGCCAATGCCGTTAAAATTAACCTTGATCGGGCGAGTAACCCTGATAATCACCTAAAACGCTATAATCTTTTTACTTCTATTGATCACACTGTGGTGAAAGATCCCTCAACCGTTGCAGTGGTCTTGAAGCAACCCTTCTCCGCCTTTATTAATACATTAGCTCATCCCGCGGCAGTGATGATCTCACCAACGGCTCTCAAAAAATACGGTAAGGAGATTGGCTTTCATCCAGTCGGCACCGGCCCTTATCAATTTGTAAGCTGGAATCAGACGGATTTTATGAGGGTAAAAAAATGGCCGGGTTACTGGCACAAAGGCTATCCGAAACTGGATAGCATTACTTGGCGCCCCGTCGTTGACAACAATACCCGAGCCGCCATGTTACAGACCGGTGAGGCCACTTTCGCCTTCCCCATCCCTTTTGAGCAAACCTCCCGTCTCGAAGGCAATTCTTCTCTAAAAGTGGAAAGTTGGCCTTCTAATATGCAGCGTTATATCAGTTTGAATGTCACTCAAAAACCCTTTGATAACCCGAAAGTGCGTGAAGCACTGAATTACGCTATCAACCGCGAAGCCTTAGTCAAAGTCGCGTTTGCTGGCTTTGCTGTGCCTGCGAAAGGGATCGTTCCACCTTCGATTGCCTTTGCTGAAAGTTACCCTGCACCACGTTATAATCCAGAAAAAGCACGACAATTGCTGAAAGAAGCCGGTTATCCAGATGGCTTTACCACCACCCTTTGGTCTTCACATAATCACTCAACGGCACAGAAAGTGCTGCAATTTACCCAACAGCAACTGGCTCAAGTTGGGATTAAAGCCCAAGTTACCGCAATGGATGCAGGACAACGTGCCGCTGAAGTCGAAGGTAAGGGACAAAAAGAGAGTGGAGTGAGAATGTTCTATACTGGATGGACAGCCTCAACAGGTGAAGCAAACTGGGCTCTGACGCCACTATTTGCCACCGCTTCATGGCCACCGGCTATTTTTAATACTGCATTTTACAGCAATCCTGCGGTTGATAAAGATTTAGCCGATGCACTGAAAACGACTGACAATGCACGCAAAACCGCATTATACAAGGACGCCCAAGATAAGATCTGGCATGATCAACCTTGGATCCCCTTATTAACTGAGAAACTGGTTTCTGCCCGTAATGCTAAATTATCAGGCTTTTATGTGATGCCCGATACCCTGTTCGATTTTGAACAAGCCAGTCTCAACTAAACTGGTCGCCGGTTATTGATTTAACCGGCCCTCAATTTGGATTGTCTGATGCTGAGTTATTTTTTAAAACGTTTGGCCGGCTTATTGCCCACGTTGTTTATCGTGATGGTTCTGGTTTTTTTATTTGTTCACCTGTTACCAGGCGATCCGGCTCGTTTACAAGCCGGAGCAAATGCTGATGCCTCAGTCGTCGCGCTTGTTCGCCATGATTTGGGGCTGGATCTGCCTTTATCCCAGCAATTTTATCACTATATCCGCCATCTACTGCATGGTGATCTGGGGCAATCCATGGTCTCTAAACGTACTGTGACCAGCGAAATTGCCAGCCGTTTTATGCCAACGCTTACCCTGACACTGATCAGTATGCTGTGGGCTACTCTCGTCGGTATGGTGATCGGCATTGTCTCGGCAGTATGGCGTAACCGTTGGCCTGACAGAATTGGTATGGTGTTTGCTATCTCAGGGATTTCGTTTCCCGCCTTTGCCCTTGGTATTTTGCTGATGCAGATTTTCTCTGTGCAATTAGGTTGGCTACCGACCGTTGGGGCGGATAGCTGGCAACACTATCTCCTCCCCACACTGACGCTTGGTGCCAGTGTCGCGGCAGTCATGGCACGTTTTACTCGCACGTCATTTTTAGAGATCCTGTCAGAAGATTATATCCGTACCGCGCGGGCGAAAGGCCTCAGTGAATCCGCCATTATTCTAAAACATGCATTACGTAATGCGTTGATCCCAGTCATTACCATGATGGGGTTACAGTTCGGTTTTCTGCTGGGCGGTTCGATCGTCGTTGAGATGGTTTTTAATTGGCCAGGCCTTGGCAGGTTGTTGATTGATTCGGTGACTGCTCGAGATTATCCAGTCATTCAAGCCTTAATTTTATTATTTTCCCTAGAGTTTATTCTGATAAATTTGGTGGTTGATCTGCTGTATGCTGCAATCAATCCTACCATCCGCTATCAATAAAGGACGTTCGATGAAAAATTGGCGACGAGACGCGGTATTAAATAGCCTGCCCTTACACACACCGTCCCCCTCTTCTAAAGCTTGGAAGAGGTTCTGGCAACGCTTTCGCCAACAGCCTGTTGCCGTTATTGCATTATTAGTGATCCTCGTGTTGGTGGGGGCCGCAATACTGGCACCGTGGTTAGTGCCTTTTGATCCGGAAAATTATTTCGATTATGACCGTATCGATCAAGGGCCAAGCAGTGTGCACTGGTTTGGTGTTGATGCGCTCGGCCGTGATATTTTCAGTCGTGTCATGGCAGGCACTCGCATCTCTTTACTGGCAGGTATCCTCTCCGTCGCGCTGGGTTCTGTATTCGGAACACTATTAGGACTGCTTGCCGGGTATTATGAGGGGGGGTTAGATCGCATTATTATGCGGATCTGTGATGTCCTTTTTGCCTTTCCAGGCATCTTACTGGCAATTGCCGTGGTCGCCATAATGGGAAATGGGATGGCTAACGTGATTATCGCGGTCGCGATTTTTAGTATTCCAGCCTTTGCACGACTGGTCAGAGGCAATACCCTGATGCTAAAACACATGACGTTTATCGAATCAGCACGCAGTATTGGTGCCAGTGATAGCACCATTATTCTTAAGCATATTTTGCCTGGCACCTTTTCCTCGATCGTCGTCTATTTTACAATGCGAATTGGCATTTCGATTATTTCTGCCGCCAGTCTCTCCTTTATCGGCTTGGGCGCTCAACCACCCACGCCTGAATGGGGTGCAATGTTAAATGAAGCCCGAGCAGATATGGTGATGGCTCCCCATGTCGCGTTGTTTCCTGGATTGGCAATTTTTATCACCGTGCTTGCATTTAATTTACTGGGCGATGGACTGCGCGATGTGCTTGATCCTAAACTGCAAGGGCGAGATCCTGAATAGCTTGGATCACAATTTGTGGAGCCACATCACATCAACTGCGGCCCCGTTGACCGTCGACAATTAACCCACGACGCAGGTCGGCGGTGCGCTGAAATACGAAGCAATAGTGTGATGCTGTGCTCAGAGCAAGCTTGACCACGCCGCGGTTTCGCATCAGCCCATATTCAAGATACCGCGCTGATATAAGTTAGTCATCAGCCGGATAGCTCACCCCGATCTGTTGGCGGATCGCGGTCATCACTTTTGCACACAGTAGGCTCAATGCCAATCCCTCATGTTCAATGTGCTTATCACGGATAAGCTGAGCAACCTGCTCGGCTTCATACACCATTTCATTATTGACTTGCGATTGACCAATCTGATGGTGCTGATACTGGCCATCTCGGGTGGTCAACGTGACGTTTTCACACACTGATAGATGATGGATCTGGATCGCGCCATGTTCACCTTGGATCTCAGATTCCAGATGAGAATCCGAGACTTTTGAGTGCATAATGGTGACATCAAAATCCCCGTAATTTAATAAAATCGTGCCGTGTGCATCGACGCCACTGTCCAACAAGCTCGCATATGCCGTGATATGCTGCGGTTCCCCCCACAAAGTCAAACAACTGGCTAAGGGATAAAAACCGATATCCATTAATGAGCCATTCGCAAATTGTGGATTAAAGGCATTTGGTAACTCGCCCTCCAAATAACGCTGATAACGCGAGGAGTATTGGCAATATTGAAATAGAACTTTTCTGATCTTACCGACGCTTGGCAGCGCCTGACGCAGATGAGCAAAGTTAGGTAAATAGCGTGTTTTAAAAGCCTCAAACAGGATCACTTGGTGTTGTCTCGCACAATGCAACATCGCCTGAACCTGCTGATAATTGGCTGCCATCGGCTTTTCACAAATAATATGTTTGCCCGCCTGCATTAATTCACAACTTTGCTCACAGTGTAAAGAATTAGGGCTGGCGATATACACCACATCAATATCAGGATCACTGGCCAGTTGCTGCAGCGAGGTGTACCGCTTCGCGCCACCAAATTGTTCAGCAAAGGTGCTCGCTGATGCCTCTTGACGAGAGTAAACCGCCTGTAACTGGTACTTGTTTGTTTCAAGCGCGGCACTGACAAAACGGGCACTAATCCAGTTAGTACCAATCACAGCTAATCTTAACATCGGTTCTCCATCTCTCAGGGAAAGCGAAATAAAATCACATTGCGTTCAACATTAGCACAAATTATTACCTGAATTTACCAATAAGAAGCACACAATCAACGAAATATCGCTATGCTGATATTGCATCTATTCTCTGCATCGCTGGGTTTACCCAATAAAGGAGTATGAATATGACTTATCCTTGGCAGCAAAATGATCTCAATCTGGAACAGCAAGTTGACAGCGTGTTAGCCGCAATGAGTCTGCAACAAAAATTTGCATGGCTCTCAGGTCCAATGGCCATTGCCCTCGATGATGAACCCCTCCCTGAGGGCGCTATCGGTTCAGCCGGTTATTTTCCTGGGATCCCTGAACTGGGTATACCTGACATACAGCAGAGTGATGCCAGCCTCGGTGTCAGTGCCCTCGGTGGGGTTCGCCCTGGTGAACAAGCGACAGCCCTTCCCTCTAGCCTCGTCTTAGCAGCCAGTTTTAATCTCGACCTTGCTTGGCAAAATGGACAACTACTGGGTAACGAGGCATTCGCCAAAGGCTTTAATGTACAATTGGCGGGGGGATCTAACTTAATTCGAGAACCTCGCGGAGGCCGTAATTTTGAATACCTTTCCGAAGATCCGCTGCTTACCGGCTTAATGGCTGGCCACAGTGTCCAAGGCATTCAATCCCAACATGTCGTCTCGACCCTGAAACATTTTGCGGTCAATGCCCAAGAAACAGGTCGAGTCGTGGTCAGCTCAGACATCAGTGAAAAGGCCTTAAGAGAATCGGATCTCTTGGCGTTTGAAATTGCGATCGAAATCGGTCAGCCCGGTGCAATCATGACTGGGTATAACCTCGTCAATGGCCATTGGGCATCAGAAAATGATTTTTTGCTCAATCGCGTACTAAAAGGAGACTGGCAATATCCGGGATGGGTCATGTCTGATTGGGGAGGAACCCATTCAACAGTTAAAGCAGCACTTGCTGGTCTCGATGTCCAATCAGGCTGTAACTTGGATACGGAACACTGGTTTGGTCAACCGCTACAAGATGCAGTTGAACGGGGCGACATCCCCATATCGCGCATTGATGATATGGTGCGACGCATCCTGCGTAGTCTTTTCGAGGTAGGCGCGATCCAACACCCAGCCAAACGTTATCGCGATATTGATTTTATTGCCCATCATCTGCAAGCAAGCAAAATTGCCGAGCAAGGGATTGTGCTGCTAAAAAATCATGCACAAACTCTGCCCCTCCCTCGAGGCGGTAAAAATATTTTAGTGGTGGGTGCTTATGCTAATAAAGGCGTTCCGGCAGGCGGCGGCTCATCTGCTGTCACCCCGTTAGATTCGTTACTGCTCGAAGGCATCGACTTTATGGGGATCCAAACGCCCAAGGTTTATCATCCCTCTAACCCTTTAAAAGCCATACAAGCGGAATCATGGGCTAAAACCGTCAATTTCAGTGATGGCAAAGATATCCCCTACACTCAACAATTAGCAAAAGAGGCGGATACCGTCATTGTGTTTGCCGATGAATGGCGCTCAGAGGCCCTCGACAGCCAAGGAATGGATCTGGCGCCGGACATTAATCACTTGATTCACCTCCTTTCTGCCGAACACCCCAATGTCATTGTTATTTTACAAACGGGGGGGCCAGTACTGATGCCTTGGCTTGATGATGTAGCCGCGGTTTTACAAGCGTGGTATTCGGGTTCAGCTGGTGCTGAGGCCATTGCTGGCGTACTATTTGGGCGAGTGAATCCATCCGGTCGTTTGCCTCTAACTTTCCCAGCGAATGAACAGCAACTCCCACAGCCTCAACAGATCGATCCTGCCACCACCACCTCAATGCCTGCGACTCCGATAAAAGGCGGTATTATTCATATTGATTATGATAAAGAAGGATCCGATGTCGGATATCGATGGTACCAGCGAACAGGGCAGCGGCCCTTATTTCCGTTTGGTTATGGCCTGTCCTATACCCAATTTGACTACCAAAACCTTTCAGTTGAAAACCGTTCAGGAACAATCCTTGTCACTGTCACGGTAAGCAATACAGGACAGCGTGACGGACGTGATGTCGTCCAACTGTATATCGAACCAAAAAATAACGCCTATCCCGCCAGACTGGTCGCTTTCCAAAGTGTAGACCTGCAACAGGGTGAGCAGAAAAGCTTACAACTCACCTTGGAACCCAGGATCATTGCGAATTGGTGCAGTGAAAAGCAGCAATGGAAAATCGATGCCGGCATTTACCATATGGTGATTGGTCGCTTTGCTGGGGATAAACAAATCGCAATGGACATCACACTCGCTGAACAGGTAATACGTTATCAGTAAAATATGAGATGATCTCAACAAGTCGGTAGAATACCGACCCGCTTTATTGTATGGCAGAGGATAATCTCTCTCTCCTCCCTGTTGCAACTTCAGAAAATAAAGGCTACCCGGAAACCTTATGTTAACGTACCTTATGCTTATTCCAGTCTTGTATACGGCTAGCCGTTATCTACTGTGGCTCCCTTTACCGATGCCAGTCAAAGTACTTTTGGTTATTTTGCTGGTGATGATAGCTCAGTGCCATACCTTTTATCATCTGCTATTCGGCAATCGCTTTGCCCCTGAATTTCCACGCGCCATCCTTATTGTGATCAATTGGCTTTATGGGGCCTTATTGCTGTTCACTGTATTGCTATTACTGGCTGATGTGATTTCAGCGCTCGTCTTCTTGGTGAGTCGACACTGGCTGATGTCTCTGGCAGCAATGCCGTATTTATTGATCGCCACACTGCTGTTGTCAGCGTGGGCTGTTTGGCAGGCGATTAAAGTACCGGAGATAAAACAACAAGTTGTTAAGATAAAGCATTTACCTGATGCCTTTCGTGGGTACAGATTGGTGCAACTGACCGATTTACATGCCAGTCCTTTGCTAAACCAACACTGGATGCAGAAAGTAGTCAATAAAACCAATCAACTGAAACCTGATCTGATTTTGATGACAGGAGATATCGCCGATGGTCCGGTCACTAAACGGGCCAAAGATGTTGCCCCTTTGGCCGAACTTCAGGCCATTGATGGTAAATTTGCTATTGTTGGTAATCATGAATACTACTCTGATTACGAAACATGGATAAAGAAAATAGACCAGTTAGGGTTTAGATTACTGCTTAATCAATCTGCCTGTATTTCTCGCTCTAACGACGACATTTATCTTGCAGGTCTGACCGATGACGCAGCCTTACACTATGCAAAACCTGGACCTGACTTACCGCGCGCTTTGCAGCAGATCCCTGAAAATAAAACAATTATTCTAATGGATCATCGCCCCACTCATGCCGATGATAATGCAAAAGCGGGCGTGTCACTCCAACTTTCAGGGCACACTCATGGTGGCATGATCTATGGATTGGATAAAATAGTACAAAAAGCGAATCGAGGCTGGTACTCGGGCCTTTATCAAGTGGCGACAATGCAATTGTATGTCAGTAATGGAACAGGGTTATGGAATGGGTTTTCTCTTCGACTCGGTCACCCATCTGAAATCACCTTATTGATCCTTGAGCCAACCTAACCCAATTGACTTTCCCTCAGCAAGGATTGACTCGGAAAGTCGTTACCTGATTGAGGGTTGAAAGAAGACCTCAACCATCAATCAGGCCAGTATGAGTAATGACGCCCCTTATTCCCCCACGCGCCCCCATAAACCTCAGATATGATAGATTGGCAGGCAAGCGGGTGCAATGCACTGTCAAACGACTTGATGACTTACTCTCTTTTGCCTAATGGTAAAAAACACGATGACTGAACTTATCGACTGTAGGCAATGGGTCATGCCGTCATGATTTACAGAAAATGACCGTAAAAAATCGATAAACTGGCCACAACAGTCTATCCTTAATGGACAGTAATCACTAAGGAGTCAAGATGAGCACGAACAAAAATACCGTTGCAAACTACCCACGCCCTCCTTTTGAAAAACAGCCACAAACCATGCCAGGCTTAGCGTCCAAAATGACCCCCCTGCCTGATCATGGTGAAAAAAGCTACCGAGGCACGGGACGCCTGAATGGTAAAAAAGCGCTGATCACTGGCGGCGACTCAGGAATTGGTCGTGCCGTCGCGATCGCCTATGCCAGAGAAGGTGCCGATGTGGCAATTAATTATTTGCCAGCAGAGGAAAGTGATGCGGCAGAAGTCATTGCTTTAATCAAAGCGGAAGGACGTAACGCCGTTGCGATCCCTGGTGACATACAGACAGAACAGTTCTGCCAGCAGTTAGTCGAACAGGCTGTAGGAAAACTCGGTGGCCTTGATATTCTGGTCAATAATGCAGGTCGACAGCAATTCAGTGAGCACATTACAGAATTAAGCAGTGAGTCTTTCGATGCAACATTTAAAACTAACGTCTATGCGCCATTCTGGATCACCAAAGCCGCAATCAAGCATTTGCAAGAAGGGGCGGTGATCCTCAATACCTCTTCCGTTCAAGCCTTTAAACCAAGTGCCATTTTACTTGATTACGCACAAACTAAAGCCTGTAATGTGGCCTTTACAAAAGCCCTCGCAAAACAACTCGGTCCCCACGGCATCAGAGTGAATGCGATTGCTCCTGGACCTTACTGGACACCACTGCAAACCTGCGGTGGACAGCCACAAAGTAAGGTACAGGAATTTGGTAGTGATACACCGATGCAAAGACCAGGTCAGCCCGTTGAGATCGCCTCGTTATATGTCACCTTAGCTTCAGATGACTGTTCTTTCACCTCAGGCCAAGTCTGGTGTTCTGATGGTGGGACCGGCACCTTATAAAGAAAGAACTATCTTGCAGAAAGTCGGCCATAATCCTGCCCCCAGTCAGGGGGCTATAAAGTCTTGGCAGCGACTGGCCGCTATGGGTTATGCTGTGTTTCTTATGATGCTCAACCTTTCAGTTTTACTACGATAAAACACCTCCCCTAAAACAAGATGACTGCCTCATTGAACATGTCGTTCTGTCGAAACAGAATATCTCACCTGTTTATGGTAAATCACAGTCGAAGTGCCAAAGTGATCTGACTCAGCATCAATCAGCACCGCGAGGTCAACAAGCTGGGTTTTCATTGGATGCGTCGAGATAAATGGATTTCATTTGAAAATTATCCCGATATTAACTCTCCCCTCCACAGCGCAGCATGATATCTATACAAAGACAATGTTTTAATGATGTCCATATTCAGCAAGGTACGAACGATAAGCGATAAGCGATAAGCGATAAGCGATAAGCGATAAGCGATAAGCGATAAGCGATAAGCGATAAGCGATAAGCGATAAGCGATAAGCGATAAGC
>NZ_JAEE01000010.1:38526-96061 GCF_000518745.1 Phaseolibacter flectens ATCC 12775
AAGCGATAAGCGATAAGCGATAAGCGATAAGCGATAAGCGATAAGCGATAAGCGATAAGCGATAAGCGATAAGCGATAAGCGATAAGCGATAAGCAGTCTATGCGCTAACAAGGGTAAGTCAATAGATACTAGCAAAAAAATTCATTAGTCAGCGTAATACGTGTCAATCATGACTTAGCTCTAACTCGCAGGGATAAGAAAAAAATACAAAACAGCAGAGATATCATTATCTCTGCTGCTAATAAATGCATTCCTTAACAATAACATCTGCTACTAACTTAGCTTATAGTAATTATATAAAGTAGCTTCCCTGATGAAGTACAACTAATATCTTTTCTGGTTTGAAAATAAATTTCAAAACAACAATCGTATTTCCATATTATTATTTCGAATGCATTTGCAAATTATTGTTGTTAACTTTCGGCAATACATTTATTCAGCATTACTTAAAGGCTACGTCATGAATTATTAATCCAATGGCAGTAGCACATCAGTAACATCCTTAACAAACGTCAGTCGCTGAAACAAAGCCAGGCCAATAATCAACAAAGCACTCATTACCATCATTCCGCGATGGTTGCATTAGTAACTACTAGACATCCTGTCAAAAAAGCGTCCTAGTTTTGTTTTACTGCATTACATTTTAACTCTCTGAAAATGTAATGCCTTAGTTATAAGTAATATTTAATAACTGGATATAATTTAAAACTCTGAGATTTTAGAAGTTAACAACCGACTGTCACTCAAAAATAAAAATTAACCAGCCTCGAATCCATTCGAATAAACATTACCTATAGTATGCCATCCTTGGCATAATTCATCCATGAATTTAAAGACAAGTACATAATAAGCGATTTATATTAAGACTTTTCTTTCCTTGAATCCTATTCAAATTACATAATAAATAATAACATACTGATATTTTTGTTAAAAGCATTATGTTTAAAATTTGCGGAGTTCGTCATATGGTTATTTTTTTTTCTGCTAACCACACAGAGAGTTCCTTATCACTTTTAAGCTGCAATCTTCTCATCACTTTTCTTTTGTAATAAGAAATCATTTTAATGCTCATTCCTAGCACCAATGACATTTTTTTTACAGAAAGGCCAGTATAAAAATAGTAGAGAACCCACAACTCATTAAGCTCAAAACCCTTTGCTGCTTTTTTTGCAACAGACTTGCTGCCCTGTGCCTGTGCTGTTTCATTAATTGATGAATCTAATATAACACGTTTTATTTGCTGTTCGTTTTCTGGAGTAGCCACTTTACCGACGATATCCCTGTACATATATACTCCTCCCGATTACCGATGCAATCATAATGATCCATCCACAAACTCATTTCAATAGAACTTATATAAATAAATAAAACAACACAAAACACACAGGTCAAAAATCATCACCCCACGACAAAGATTAGAATAACCAATTGTTTTTAATACAATAAAAAGCAAATGATTCATAATCAACGCAACTACAATACTTATGTAATAATTAGGTAAATAAGGAAAGTAACGGCAAAATAAGATATAAAAATAATGATATAAGAGATAGAAAGGCGTGATAGGTAGGTGAAAAGAATAAAAAAAATCACATAAAATAATTATAACTTAAGTCAATTAAAACCAAACCCCTTATCACACTTTAAATATAAAAAATCCCATTCCTGAAAGACAGTAACCGGAATGGGATAACACTACTTAATAAAAGGAACTGAGATTGACTGAATGCTATTCACTTTTCTTACAAAAATACAGGGGCACGGGTGAACTGTATACCATCCAGCCAGATATACCAATCGCCTTCATCAGCATAAAATTGACACTTCCCTTATTAATATACATCTCCGAAGATAGAATTGAAGCGAGCTCTTGGTTATCAACATTGTCAGAAGCCCCTTTAATAATGGCTTCTGTTTTGATTTGATAGCGAGAGTTCACCACTCTATATGAATACCAGATTTTTCTTTCTATTTTATAAACTGGCTTGTTATTTTGATAGAGCGTACCAAGGATAGTATCAAGCCCGGTACCGTGTGAAAGTTTTCGACCAATGACACCTCTAAATGAATTTTTTTCATTGGTGATCACAGCATTGCCTACACAAGTGATATTCGAGACAAAATATCGAACGTAAGCATAGGAACCAATAAATAGGCACATGACAATGAAAATCACAATGAGGATAAAAAATTTGACTTTAGTCATCATTTAACCCTGTAATAAATTCTGACATACAATTTTCACCCTTAAAATAGCCAATTTTTCTTCTACAACTAATCAAAGAAAGGGCATCACCATCTGTAAACTTAGTGAAATATTTGTATTTATTGAATTGACAGGAGCCACCTAACTGATGAATTTTATCTATTGCCAGCTTGCCCGTTTCTCCATCATCATTAGTATAATATTGACAACCATTATATTCAGCAAGATAAGTATAATTAATTCTCTGCAGATCGGAATTAAAAAATATTATAATTAATAATTTCATTCCAAAATAGGCAGAAGCCCCAATAAATAAGAAAATCATGCTGGATAACATCGAGTCACGACTGAATAAATTTTTTAAACGATCGTTGACTTCATTACCAAGATAGTGGATGCCACGACTCGAACGTTCTTCTTCATGTACAGCAGCCTTTCTTGAATAAGAATGAGAAGCAGAATTATTTATCGTTGTTTTATCCGTGTTCATTGTGGGTATGGAAAGGGCCTGCTCTGACAAAACCTCAGATTTTTTATCATTCAGTGTTGAGGATTCGTTTTGCCTTTTTGCCGCATCGGTCACTTCTGGAAGATGGTGATCTGTTGGCATGTCGTCAAGGGGAGTATCATGATAGCCTTGAACAAGAGCATTCGCCGCAAGATCACGCGTCCGTGAATACTGTATTTTAACTGCGGGTGATAAAATAAAACCGCGCCGAGGCATAGTCCGAATAATATCTTCCTGAAGCCCACATTTATCGAGCCCTCGACGAATAACGGAAATATTCTGATACAACGTGTTAGCTGTCGCTTCCATTCCAAACTGACGCCAAGCATACTGATACAGTTCTTCGTGCGTCACGAGCTCTCCTTGTTTTTCTATTAATAACTGAAAACAGTAGGATGCAGGCGCGCTGATATGCACTAATGAATCACGCGACACGAGATTCTTCTTCTCTGGCTCAAATTTTATAATATCATTTAAGATAATGATCCGGCTCATGGGTAATTTCACTAATAGTTAATGACTGTTTACAGCCCAAAAAACAATCAACTCCAAAAATAGGGCGTTATATTTAATTTATTCGACTAACTTGAAAAAGAAGGCCATACGGATAATTCATTCAAAATCCATCCCTGTTGCAACAGGAAGCATCAATGCACTTAATCACGGTTCGAAAACTGTTCGTTGTCACTTCCGAGCTCCTTTGTGTCAATTGTGCCACGCATCTGATTAGCTGTGTAGTCTAACGTAATCAACAAATTAAGCCTCAGACCGCATAAGAAATTTGTTCATTTTATCTCTATTCAAAGAGTAAAACTGGCATTGCCATTTATCAGATAGATCGATTGTTTAATGTTAGAAAATCATAGTAAGCTATCGTTTTCATTAAACCTCATGCAAAAACGTTTATAGAAAACATTTTGCCTTTTCTGGATAAATCTGCATCCTAGAGATGCGAATCACACTTATCTATTTGAATATTATTCCTATAACGCATGTATTTGGCTGTGGAACGGTTAGCAACACAAGGTTAGCTTCCTCAGTTGTTTATACCAAATTTGAGGATCACCACAAACGAGCCCCAGATGCATTTACCTATAATCGCTACAATCACAAAAATTCACGAATATGGCACAACAATAAATACACCACCAACATTATATCGACTTGATATAATCACAATCCGATACCCTCACCGAAAATCGTAAAATTCTTAGATTTAAACGATTTATACCCTTTATACCGATAACACAGAAGAAAGAGCGAAAACGTATCACTACGGTTTTATAACCCATGTGCGCCGATTATCCCTAGTGACATTATAAGCGTTCCTAAAGATATTCAACGCTAAGCTATCTGGAATTACTAAAATTGAAAATTCATGGTGATGAATGACTACGATAATCATCGTTCGGTAGAGCTCGGATTCTAATAAGACTATTTTTGACAAAAAAAACAAAATCAAGAAAAATCTTAAGCAAACAACACAAAGCAAAATGATTATAAGTTAAGAAAGCTTAAGGATTCAAGAAAAAAATCTTCTGGGCAAAATTAAAAAAAATAAAAAATCCGAAAATTAAATTTTTAAGAAAATTTACACATCAATTTTTTAGATATTATATCAAGTAATTCCCAGCTTATTTTCACCTAATATCAAAAAAATTGACGCGATAAGTAATCATAATCCAAATCATCAACACCACTGGCCTCGGAAGATAAAAATAAGAACAAAAAAGAAAACTAAGACTTTTTTCTGTAATTTTTCGGCGTCTCTATTTTTTGACTACTCTATCGTTTTCTCCTGCTTGTAATAGTGAAGACACTGACAAACATTGATAAGAAAAGATTATAATTAACACCACAACACAGTAACACCTGTTAAATTAAAACTTATAATAATAACCATGGAAACTAATCAAAAAGAAAAAAGCAAGTAAAACACCTAAAGAAATCATATATTATCTAATAATATCAATGCCATAATAATCTATCATTCAAAAAATTTATAAAAATGAAAAATAATCAGTTAGATAAAAAATGAAAATCAAACAAAACCGTCCCGAGTAAGAATATTACTTTTAAATAAGACATTAGGATAGAAAAAAGAAAGAATTATCACTGAATTGTGAGCAAGCGCATATTTATAACTTCGCGCTCACTAAGGCTAAACAAATCAAAACCAATAGCATCCTATAGAGATAGAAGATGAATTGGATTGTGAAAAAAAAGGACATTAAAGAATAATTAGAAAAATTATAATATTATTGTTAATGATAATCCTACCCATGCAAGGCTAATGATAACCAGTAACTTATTAAGATAATATGTATCAATTTGTATCTTTTAATCTCTATTAATTTACCTTCCACGTAAAAACAAAAATCAAATAGCATATAAATTTTTATGAATTAATTATTACAATGAAATTATCAGATTAATTTACTAATTGAGCTTGTATACATAAGAATGACTTTGGCTAAAATCATCCAGTAGACTGTATTTAACTTGGTAGTAATGGGTGATTCCTGTCCTATTTATATGGTATTCCCTTTGCGAGAATGGTTTTAAATCCCGATCAAATCCAAGATTTACAGGGGTCTGCTTCCCTGCTTCATTGATTAAATACACTTCAGATGGTGTAACGACATGGCGAGACGCATTCTTCATTGTTACGCCATCACCGTTAATATAAAATGATAATTTATCATTAATGTTATCCAATGTATCTTCATCAGTAAAGGGTCTATATATTAGTTTAAATTGACTTTTCAACCCTACTTTTATTGCTCCCCCATGGTATTCCTCTGTTGTTTGCTTTTGTTCACCTGGAATTTCCAAGAGATTAATCCAAAATAATGATTCTCTGTCTGAAGGTAGAGTCGTCCTTAGACGAGTCGGTAATATTTCTAAGTTATAAAGCTGTTTAGGTTGTAATTTTAGCAATCCTGGGACAGCAAGAAAGGGATATTGTTGTTCTTGCGTATTCTGCGTTTCAGTCCCAGTATCAACCCAAACTTTGACCAAGACAGGAACGGTCGCTGAGTTGTTGACAACCAGAAATTTACTGCGAACATGTTCAGGATGAATGATAAGGCGATTCTGTAAAACCATCACTGCAGCTTCGCTGATTGAAGTCAAAACCACCACGATCATGACCACGGAAATAAGTAAATATCTCATTATTGGTATCTCACCACAATATCTGCATAAGCCACAACTTTACCAGCAACAATTTTCGCCCCTGGTAACGCAGCCAGTGTTGCTTTAAATTCTGCCTGAATCTGTAACTCATCCTCACTATCACTGCCAGTTAAATTAGCCACACCAGTGAGGATCGGATACCACCCTTCAGTATCGCGCGAAAGGTACTGTTTGAGAAAACGGATTGTCCCTGGTGAAGCCCCTTGAACAGTGTAAACTTTTACCCCCACTCCCTGCGCATAACCCGGCATTCCGTAATTATCAGATAATAGGTAAGGCATACTGTTGGCGGTCACCCCCTGATAGGTATTTGCTGTATTTTTCGCGATGAAAGCAATCGCTATTTTCCCTTCTCCAACACCTGAATAGTTTTTGACATAGGTATAGATCCCTGTACCTGAACATAAATAAGAAATATAAAAATTTTGTGGTTTATCAATGTGGTTGGCTAGATCTTGTGCTGAAATGTCCGGTAGTGGCACAATAGGAGTATAATTTTCAACTTTACAGCCTCGCATCGAACCATTCAGCATATTGACACTTCGATAGCCCATCCCAAAACCAATGCTACCAGTCACATCCCTCCCATCATTATTCTGACTAGAGATACCTGGTCTCAACGAGGGATTATGATCATTAATGCCAGGACCAACAAACACTTCATAACCATTGGCATGCCGACACCTGTACGATCCTTTATAATTGTCGATTTCGGGATTATTGCACAGACCACGAGGGCCTGGCCCAGATAAGGTTTGTTTTAAGCGGTATACTTCGGCTTGTACATTACTAAAATCACGCGCATAAATATGGATTTTATTATCTCCACCCACGGTAAGATCCGTCATTGTTCTCTTCTGCCAACGATTTGTAAAGGCTTGCCCCGTTTTCATGTTAATTAATTTTAAACCAACATAAGGAAAATTCGTCTGGTAGGTGTCCGCTAATGAGTCTGAAACCAATGCCCCCGACGAATTCGATGTCCCCCCGGTGGCATACAGCTCATAAATCTGACCGCGATCGGTAATATCACAAACAAATAATTCTGTGTTAGGTGAGATATTTGCCAAACCCATCGCATCCGATGGACTCGCTATTACCCGCCCCATTAAAGAACCTGGAGGTAAAAAAGCACTGGGTGATAAAGTCAAGGATCCAAAATTAAGAGGAACACCGCACGTTCCATCACAGCTCGCAGAAAAGCTCACTTTCTCGACACAAGTCGCAGAAGCCATTTTAATATTAGTTATTAGAACAAGAAGAATAAAAGGAACCGCCCATCTCACAATTATCACAGGGACCTCACTGGCAAATGCCGTTAATGAAGATTATAGGATCGGAAGAAGTGAGTTTTCCGGGAGGAAAATGAACCGTGCAACGTTGTGAATCATTAACTTTAGCGACAAATGTCTCTTTATCATCATTGATCCTGAGATAAATATTGCCTCCCTGGCCAACAAAACCCATCTGTTTACCTTCCTTGTTATAAATTTCCGTACCAAATGGCAAATAATCACCGTTACTTGCCTTGATTTGTAACATGACGGCCTTACCGCTGAGGGTCTTAAATTTTATTTTTACCGCCGCTCCAGAGTAAGGCACCACCATCGCCGAGCCATCAGAAATATCAACGTTTTCATTTTTATCTGCTGGTATTTCAATACTGATATTATTGCGACTGTATGGCGTCAGTGAGGGCAAAATTGCATAACCGAAACGATCAACAACCACATTTTTATCATTAAGAACAACCGCACCTTGGGCATGTTTTGCTTCAATAATGCCAAATGTGTCACTGAGAGTATGTCCTAGCGTGATCCCACCTCGATGTGCGACCAACGATCCAGACCACGTGGTAGAAAACTGTTGTGCATAGTTCGATTTCGATACGGTTGCACTAACGTCAGTAAAGGGTAAAGTGGCAGAAGTATTTGCATTCAATAAGGTATCTGAATCCTGCTTCTGATAGCCGACGCTCCAGTTGAAACGATTCGCACTATCGAGACTACCACTCACAGACGTATTTAAAGATGTCCCCATGGTCTTATCATTCTGATACTCAGTAGAAATATAAGACGCATATTTAGAATTACTCAATGGAATACTCAGAGATAATGATAGGGTTCGGTCGTTAGTGACATTATTATCTTGTCTCTCACGGCTATCATAGGAATGATCATAATGGATAACACGTAATTGCTTTTGCTTAGAGACTAGGAGAGTAAAAACAATACCATGAGCAAAACCTTTGCTGTAGCCAAGCTGATATGAGGTATCTTTAGAACGCCCATCATAATAATGCTGGCTAGACAGCGATGCGCTCAGCGTTCCGTAATCTGCCATAGGTTGAGTAAGAGTCAGCTGCAAACGATTTTTTTGTAAATAATTTCCTCCATCAAAAGAGCTTAATGGGTTGTGATCATTATTCATCGCAACCACATCTTGAAAATCACGATAACCACGAGACGAATATTTATAACCTGCAATACCAATGTTAGTCTCCGTATTGGTAATAACTTTATTATAATTGACATTCATCATCCAGCCTTGCTGCTTGCGATTATTTTTGAGACTCGCATCGGAAAAAATAAGACCCGAGCCTAAGGCGCCAATCTGAGTCATATAGACCATACCAACATTAGTAGAATGGTAATTAGGGCCAAATAAAAAACCACCATTACCTGTTAATACATTATTAAAACCATAGCCTGCTGACATCTGACCGAATAAACTAGAATTCGCATAATCTGGTAACGTTCCAATATTTAAATTATAATTGAATCGCCCTTGGCGTAATGATTCTGACATGCTCGATATGGGTACAAGGTAAGATGACTGGCTTCCATCACTTTCACTAATTATTACACGGAGCTGTTCCTGTGACAAAGACGGAAACACATTATTCAGTTCAAAACGGCCAGCTGGCACTGTCGTTTCATAGATTTTATTTTTCCCCTGAAATATCGACACTCTCGCATTTGTTCTTGCCTGACCACGAATAACAGGTGAATAACCGCGTAGCGAGGCAGGTATCATCTGTTTGTCATTTTTAAGACTGAGGCCATTATATTGGAAAGCACTGACGCCATCAGAATTGAGTTGTCCCAAAAATAATTCACTTTTTATTTTAGACAAAGGACGCTTGACATAAAGATTTGTTGCTTTCCAAGCAAGACTTTTATCAGGATTTTTTGAAAGGTTACTTTGCTGACGAAATTGCCACATCCCTAAATTTAATCCACTCGTCAGACCAAGATACATTGAGGATGAAGAAGAATCCCCTCCTTGATTCATCGAATAACGCGAATAATACTGGTTTAATGTATAATTTGTAAAAAACACAGTATTACCCGGGTCGAATTCACTTTCAGGAATATAATCATCAGGCACATAAGCCATCAATGATTGTGGGATAGATAGATATAAATCTAATTTTGAAAGTTGCAACTTTACCGAAGCTTCTGGTATACATTCATTAATTTCAAAAGGATGTTCTCGTTTTTTTATTCCTTGACAATTTTTTGTCTTTAAAGGAATAGCATCAAAGATTGAATTATCAATTAATGGAACCAACTTCTTATTTTTTATGATGACAGAAACCTCTTCTTGCATGATCTTTTTATTATTCAAATAAATATTTAACGTATAGTTTCCTGGTTCATAAAATGCATCATCACTATTTAAGCCCACGCTATAATTCACTCCATTCATTTTTAAAATTTTGTCATCAAACACAAAATCATCAGCATAAGAGCGAACGGATACAAAGAATAGCGCTATCATTAAATAATGCTTATATTTTATTAATTTTTTGGGCATGTTGTTATTGCTGTTGTTTAGCTTTAATTTTATAAGCTACCGCAACACCATAATCATCCAAAATATATGCTGATAATGTTGACGCATGAGTGTTATTTTTCAAGGTCACGGTATACTTATTATAGGGTAATATTGTCATATCATCAGTAATTTTTTGCCCTTTATCCCTAATAGTATTAATGGAGATAACATTAGGTGAATTGTTAGTAACAATTAGCTTGCCTTTGCTATATTCATAGAATAGCTCTCCCTCTGAGTCGTGAGAAAATGCAGCGACTTTTTCCGGCCTATAAATTACTTTAACCTTACTAACTAAGATTAGCTTTATTTTATTTTTACCTTCATCAGCTTTATTATCACCAGGAATTTGCCTGAAAGACATATTAAAAATTGATTCTTTATCTTGAGGTAGATCTTTTTTAATCAGGATCAACCTTACTAACTGGCTCCCTTCAGCCCCCATTTTAAATACATTCGGAGTGGCAACTAGAGGTGGGGATGCCTTGCTTTGGTTTTCACTCCGATTATAATCCATCCCATCAACTTGAACTATATAAGGCGTATTTCCAACATTTTTAAAATGGACGACTTGATTATTTACCCCACCCAAAACTATACGTGTCCCATCTATCACGACACTGGCCATGGAGGAATTAATATAAAAATAGGATAAATAAAAAAAAAGAGATGATAATAAACGAATAACTTTTTTACTCATAACTTATTTCCTTAGCCCCGTATATCTACGGGGCCATTCTATGATTAATTATACTCTACTTCATAACTGACATAACCACTTACACTGCCAGCGGACAACGCTGTAGGATCTTTTTTCACATAACCAACGGTATAAGTGCCTGTTGCGGTTGTGGCGTTTTTAACTAAGACAATATCACCACCCACAACGATGCCTTGATCCTTAGAAAAATTAAAAGCAGTGCCGTTATCATCCATTAGGCGTAACGCAATACCATTCGCAGTACCTTCATTGATCAAATCACCATCAGTTCTGTATTTATTAGAAACAAATTTCATATGGTAAGTTTTATCAGCTTGAGTATCCGCAGTACATCCTGACAAATCAATATTAAAATCCTTAGTAGCTATAGGCGTGTCAACCGCAGCAGTTCGCATTGTACCGATACTCACATCTGGCAACATAATGTTTGGGCTATCGGTACCATCAACCTTGACACTACAAGTTTGGGAGTTAACCTTGCCAAGAAACTGAATGGTATTACCTGCATTTGCGTTTAATGCAAAAAAACCTGAAGCCATAGCAACGGCAGTAACAACAGAATGCTTAAAAAATTTAGACATAATAACTCATAACTCCATGTTATATTAGTATTAGGTTCATCTATTCAGTTAGTGAACTTTATTAAAAGCTGACATCTTAAATATCAATATTTTCCATTTTTTAAATTAAACAGAGCAAAATTTCATCTGCTTCTCACAGAGAAAAATTACCTTTGATTAATTAACTATCTCAGTCAGTGTATTTGATCAAACCTAGAATATATCAATAAGTAGACGATCCATATACGCATACCATCAATAAGGTTGATGATTGATATCACCATCATCACCATAAAATCATAGTAATGAAGTTTATATTATCTCTTCCACCGATGGCTGACTGTGAAAGAATAATAACAGATTTAATGAATAATCAAATATTATTACGACCTGTAAGATCTTTATTAAAAGATATATTTCTTAGTGAAAGAATCAATAAACAACATTAACTAAAAATAATAATTATTTAGAAAATTTCTTATAAAACAAAAACCAAAAAATATGAGATTATTTCAAAAAAAAACAAATCTTATTCAAAAAAACTAAGCTTTCCTCTACATTTAAAATGATATTAAATACATTATCTTTATTGCAGTGTAAGTTTTAAACCAATTTGATTCCTCATGGGGATGAATAACGCAATAAAAGATTTATCATGACATTTAATCAGAAATAGAAATCATCCATGATTTGATAACGGGCAAGCATACAAGGCAAAGATAAAAACAGAACCATCATAAGATCACACCATTTAAATAAGCCAATTAATGCTATAATCTTAATTTAATTAAGATGTACTGAAAAATTATAATAAAAAATTTCGTGGGATTTTTTATTATAACCTCAAAAATTTCGTAATTAAATAAAATAATAGTATAAATGGCAAATTTAAGTAAATGATGCACCCGTTACCATTGTCATCTCTTATTTTTAACATGAAGCACAGTGTTTATCAGACAAGATTAAACGAGAGTTTCATTATAGTAATAGCATATTCACCTGATTATTCACTGTCCATTTAATGACAGGGCTAACTTTTCGAGAGCATCTTGGCACAATGGAAAAGGAGTTCAACAAAAGCCCCCTCTCACGTTTGTCCAGAGCCTTTACTACCATAAGGTCAAATATTATCAACAGTATCCCTTAGCATAGAAACAGATACGGATAGTGTTTTTAGTTCACAGGAAAACAGCTTCATCAAGATGAAATAACTAAATTTGATAATAATCATAGCGATTTCCCCTTATTCATCATCTGGGGTTGACGCTCAAATAAAGCGGAGGGATGAAGTGTAAGCAGTAAAGAGTAATGCCGTGGTACATTGAATTTGGCTACCTGAAGAGCAATGATATCTTGGCCTCATCATCAAAACAGGTAACATGATGAGCGGACGTCACAGAGGCAATTTAAACTCGAAGTTCAGACTTGAAACTGCCCCGCTTATACTCGATCAGCATGACACCATTGCCTGCGCGGTAACGGCTATGAATGTCGATCACTCTACGTATGGGTAAATGGGGTCGCAAGCTTCAAGAAGAACGCGCAGTGAAATCCTCAATGCTCTCTCCCATGACAACGAAGCAACATGGTGCCCTCGTGAATAAGAAAAACGACTGTACCATGTTGAAATCGAGACGATATATTAAAAAGGTGACCGCGCACTTAATGTCAGACCCCCTTGAACAATGCTCCTTAGTTAAGAAACTCAGGACAGGGTATTCTGTTGCCTTTATTTGCAATCTGTTGGGGATCGAGCCCAGTCGCTCTCGGCACTGGCTAAGCCGACGGTAGCAAACTCATTCAAAACAGATCGTTATGCTTAGCCTAGTTCGTGAAGGTCTCATACCAATAATGGTTTTGTGCGGATCGGAGTATCGCCGCGATGGTTAGCGTAAAAGAGAGAGGCCATTGAGTCGCTGTCCGTCCAGTAAGAGAATGACAGAGCTGAATATTGTGAGTTGCCAGTAACCGGCGTATTCCCAAAAAAGCCACAAAAAAGCCTGTGGATCTCCCTAATTATCTGGATGACCAGTTTGCAGTAATGGGATGGGTTCAGACAGGCACGCCAACGTAACCGTTCCTAAACGGGCAAACGCTGAGCTTATCTGGTGGTTGTTCTGGCTTTAATTTCCCGCATGGCAATAAGCTGGATAAGGTGGTTTTCTGCGGACTCAATGCTGAAAGGAAAAGCACGCATGATGGTCTGAGGAAACTAGGGAAACCGACTAACGTTCTGTCTCCTTTTGACCAAGGAAATCACTCTACTCGCAGAAAACTCAGACGGTGACGGTGAGATTATCGTATCGAGCAAAAGATGAGTCGACGTGGAAACGGCTAGGACAACAGCCTAGGGGAGCGATTATTTCGTACCCAGAAATCATAATAGGTAGCAAACTGTAGAGATGCTAATTTTAGCGAAGCCGATCGATCAATCACCAATGACATCATTGGTGATTGCAGCCAACTCAGATCCCACCAAGATAACAGTGGCTTAACGCTTAATGGAGTCGTGCGATTGTTTTGTAAAAATGCGAAAGCTGTAGCCAGTTTTTGTTAACCTCATCATAAGCAGTAGAGAGCATGTACTAAGGAGTAAGCGGTAAGCTGTCATGTCGGTTGTAAAGGCAAGTCTTTAACCAATGCGTAATTTCAGCTTACTTATAATGACAAAAAGTCTTGTTTTTTCTTTCACCCGTTATAAATACTCACTTAAAAATAAACTATAAAAATTAAAATGAAGGATAAATTAACACACCCATATATATATCAAGCTAACTATAATCATGATAAATTATTTCTGGCACATGCTTAATTAAGAATCATCCATATTTAAAACCCAGTTGGTCTCTTTATTTTTAAATAAACATGAAAATAAGATAAAAATTTGTCACAACCTAAATGCAAAAACATCGATTCATCGGGTGGACTCTCTTTATTGCGTTGAAATATAACAAGTTATATTCAAAGCTAAATTTTGACACTCTGTGATTTTGACGTGACTTTAAATTTTTTATAACCTAAAGTCTAATTTCAAAGTGAACTGATAGATATTATTCATTGAGATTTTTTCTTCAAAATACGCCTATTCCACAATTAATATTCAGCATTCCTCTGTAAGTTTATTTTTCACAATCAATATAGAAATTATATTTAAAAATTGACACAAATTTCTTTTCATCTATCAATTTATAGTCTAAATTTTATATTCAGTATCGAATAGACACTGCTGCCCACTTATTGAGTTAACATTTAATTAACAATGGATGAAGTTAAAGCAGATCAAATAAAAGCACTTTTGTTCATCTGCCCATGTAGAACAATGGCTATAATTCAATTCTATTTGAGTTAGGCTATTAGGGAGTAATATATGAAAATTGAAGATTTAATTTACTTTTTCTCAACCAGACCCGACCTTTGCTCTAGCTCCAGAGAGGAATTATTGGCATTAAAAATCATAACGTTAGCGTTTTATGAAAGTATGCCAAAAAAACAAAAAATGATCATAGATAAAAAGTTATCATCTGTAAAAATGGATTCTATTACAGAATTTATGGATAATGCACACCAATAAAAAACAACATGGCACTGAGAATGACTAGAGGTATAAGAGTAGCACTACCCAAGATGGATAATATATAGCCTAAAACGAATAAAAATAGATAACTAAAACCAATTTTTATATGTGGTTATTAAGGGGCAGAAGTACGCATTCTACCTGCCCTTCTCTTGTCATCAACATAAAAATAGGTCTTAAAAACCCTAAATAAGCGATTGATAATCATTATCACAGAATAACAAATACTTATCTGACCGAATTGGCACTGATATAAATTGTTTACTCTAGGTATTCGGCATATGCCTTCTAAACAAAAACTTTATCTCTCATTTACCCGTCAGCTACACGCCTCTACCATGCAAAACATGATCGTTGACCTTTTCATTAAATTTCCCCCATTGATAGGCAGAATATTGGTTCGTTTGATCACAATATATCATCCGTGTTAACACAATTTACCGTAAAGATGAAATCGCTGTATCGAGGATAGGCAGGATGTCGGGATTCATTGCACCAAAAATAGATCTTTTCTTATATTTTCAATGCTTTTTCAGTTTTTAATAAATATTTTAAAAAAATACAATGAAAACTAGCCTCTTACGCAACCATTCATCCCAGTACTGTCACAGGGCGATCGCTCTCCCTGACAGTTGATTAACGACTTCGACACGTTCATACACTATTTATTGTCCACCGATCAGTATATCGCCCCCCCGCCGTCGGTTCCTATTCTGCTAAATCGACAGATTGACTTTTGTACCAAACTGATCTTGACAATTTTTATAGGCTTGTCCCCAGTGAGCCTTCCATACTTGTTTTCTGGAAGGCTTTGGGGGTTTAATGTCACCTTTCACCGAAACGGCTCTAAATCATCAACCCTTGTCTGTGTACTGCAAAGACTCGTTGAAATGGCAAATCCGATTAAGTCTATTACAAAATATTTTCTTTTTATATCAATAAACATAATAATAACCTCTTCTTAATTTCACCAAATGAGTAACAAGCAGAAATCGTAAAAATGTGTTTTTATTCCCTCAACTTTGAGTTAAGAGAAATGAATAGAAAATAGCCAACTATCAAAAACAAGATGAGATTTGGAATAATTCACACATTGCATGACATGTAATGCTAGCGTATCTCCCATTCTCTTTTATTTTCTTACGTGTTATTAATTAAATAACCATTAAGATAATCATCTTGGTGCCGGATATTTCCCTGCAACAGGCTAGTTAAAGTGAAATATTTTTGATTGGTATAAAATCGATTATTGTATGAATTTACATTCGCCATACCATCGATTGTATAAGCGATGTGAAACCCTTTAATCACATTGTTGTAGACTTCAAAGGTGCCATACCTAAAGAGTCCTGGTGCACGTGTGTAGACATTACTGTATAGATTATTACAAATCGTGATCCTGGGTTCGCCTTTAAATTGCTTAAAACCATCTTCAGGATAACCAAAAATGCAACCATAACGATGATTAGCAAATAAACAGTTAGAAATGGTAATAAAGTCCGCTTTTTCGCCAAAGTATATTAATTTATCCTCGCCGTAATCAGTAGTTGACCAATCGTGTCCAGGAAACTTACAATTATCCAGCCAGTAGCCGCTACCCGAGCTGATCCGGATCTGAATATCATCATTACCACGTATCGCTTTACTGTGGATGAAATTCAAATTTCTAAAGATGACATTACCCTTACTTTGGTTCCCATAAATATAAATATTGTAGAGAATGATATTACTATTATGACCTATCAAGGTTTTATTGGATCCAAGAAAAACCAGCTGCTTGCCCGAAGCTGTAATATTTTTAGTCACAATGATATTTTTTCTATCATCACCACCTAAGTGCTGACATAATTGTTCAATATTATCGATGTACACAGTGGTTCCACCAGTCCCTCCTGTGACATTTTTTTGTCGAGCAAAGCCGACATATCCCTGTGCAGCTTCACTACTTATCACACTAGAAAAAGCAGGGACCAGTGCCGAATAAGTTAATAACTTTCTTCTTGATAAATTGATATCAATAAGAGGCATGTTTCTCTCCTTAGGACGACTATAATCATTAATAATTCATTCTTATAGCATCCCACAGGCCTCTTTTTTAAAAAATAAGAATAAGAGGATAATACAATTAAATAGTAAATAAAAATTACAAAGTTAAATAAAAGAAAGGTATGGTGAAATATGCAAATAATACATTATAATTAATCCAGATAAAGCTAAGCCTGGTCCAAATGGTATTTCGCTTATGACATACTCTTTTTTTAAAAACATGATGCTCACTACCACTAATACGGTAGTCGAAGAGGCTAATAATAATAGGAGTGGTAAAGATTGCCAACCTAAACAGGCGCCTAAAGCTGCCAAAAATTTAAGATCCCCACCACCAATCACTCTTCGCTTACAAATTAATAAGCCAGCTTGGTAAATAATCCAAAGAATAAGATAGCCAGCTACAACACCAATAACTGCACTGATCACACCGTCTGGATAACTGTAACAATGCCACAACAGCCCTGACCAAAGTAATGTGTATGTCAGACTATCGGGTAACAGACGATGACGAAAATCGATCACAACGAGGGTAAGCAATATTGCCATAAACACCAGTAAAAAAAACCAGTCTGCGCTTGGCTGAAAAAACAGTGCTAATCCTCCCGCCCACAGTGACAGGATGACTTCAGTGAATAACGTTAACTTACCAATGCTTTGAGTACAATGCCGGCAACGCCCACACAATAACAGCCAACTCACGAGAGGCACATTATCGTACCATTTTAACCGGTGTTGACAGTGTTCACAGTGTGAAGGTGGCCAAAATAGATTGAAGTCGATAGAAAGATCCGCCCGCTGGATAATCAGGGGAATTCGCCATATGAGCATACTCACAACACTGCCAAGCACCGCCCCTATGAGAGCAGCAAATATCACCCATGAAAGTGAGGGGATCATCATCACGTGTTCTCTCCTGATTAACGGCTGAAACTGGCATGTGCGAGCGTAACCATGCCTGGCGTGGGACTGGCTATGACATCCAGTTGATTAATTTTGATACCATACTGTTGTTGCAAAATAAATAACCACCTCAGCATGGTATTAAACTCCCCTTGCCAAGGTCCTGCGAGCACGGCACTATCATGGTCAAAGGTAAAAGCAGCCGAATTGCCTAACAGCAAAGAGGAAGTCGCGATCACCGTATTAAGCGGCATAATCAGATCTTCCCGTCGAGGCTGATTGACCAACCATGCACTAAAATCCTGTTGCTCAGAAGCCCAAATTCTGATCGGATGGAGGTGATCATAACGTTGTTGCTGCCAGACAACACTAGCACTTAATAACAGCACTATCCCGCTAAGAATACCCATTAAGACGACCCAGTTTCGAGATATTCCTTCCAAGAAATTACACTTTATCATTCAGGTTTCCTTGAAATAATCAGAACCAGTTTAAATTTATCTTCCCCTAAAGGACGTTTTAGAACACGGATCTGTCCAAAAGTTGACGCCACATCGTGAAATTGCTGAACATCTGTTTTTGGTATCACCAACTCAACCTGCATTTGTTGCTGCCTTTTGATAAAGCTCATTCGCTTAATTTCAGGCTGATCTTTTGACCGAATAAACTGTAAATAACTGGCTAGAAGATCAAAGAAGTTATGGCCGCCTGTCATCGCTAATTGCTGCTGACGTTGCTGTGTTATCTGCCCTATCACCTCATCGCCTGACAGATTTTTCTCTGATGACCATTGTTGGTAAAGCTGCACTAACTGGTTTTGATCTTGATAATTCTGCACTGTCAAAAAGGTTAATCGAGCCAACAGCCCCAAAATAATGAGACTCAGAAATAGAGGTAGTCCCCATCGCAACCAAGTCACGGTCACCTGTCTGTCTGACCAACGTAATGATTTTGGTAAGCCTTTTAATAAATTATCTGTCCGATGATCAGAAATGGCACAGCTGGCCTGAAAACACTGCCAATTTGGATGGTATTGATGCCAACTTTGTGGCGTGGCTAACTCTCCATAAACGTCAGTTTTTTCTGCTGGATTCCAACGAGGTAACAACTGTGTCACCCAATCTGGCTTTAACCAAAAACCCGCCCCACTCTGTAATTTGACTAGCCACCGTTGATTATTCTGCATGATAACAGCGGTTGCCCCCTCGCTTAATTCAGGGAGAAAATCCCATTCCACGAGTAACTGTTTCGGAGTGAGTCCCACCTCTCGAAGTTGCTGCATGGTATCAGTTAACCAAGCAAGGTCACATCCCACCAGGAGTGGTTGCGTAGCCGCACGCTTCCACCAGTGGTAGTCGCTACTCGGTTTTCCTAGTTTGTCTTCGAGAAGACGAGCCAATTGTTCGGCCGTTAGCTGGCTTTTGCCTTGATAAGTGACGGTCTCCAAGACGGCCTGCTCTGCCGGGATAATTAAGGTCAGTTCTGCACTTTTTATCTCAGCGGCTAGCTGGTTTATTTCCGATAGCTGACAGAGCTGTCCTGAGGTATTCGTTGCACGCGGCAGTCCCGTACACCACCACCATACTCGTGGGTTTTGTTGATCGGCAGGCAAAAGCACAAATAAACGGGCGGATGATTTCTGGTTAAATAATCGAGCTCTCATGGCGGTTATCATGGCGGTTACTGTCTATAAGTGCGCTGGTAAGCAAACGCTTGTCGCGAATAAAAATGAACCTGAGAAAATAAGGTATTATTACGTTTCTCATCAGGCAGCTTGATCAGGATCTGGTAGTGATGACTACCAAAATTAATATAGCGGGTATTCTGTATTCTATTTTTCAGATCAGTGGGCATGTCATTGAGGGAATGCCAGCCAGATACCGGTATACGTTGCATTAACTCTTGTAACTTCTTATCTTTTAAACTCACTTTCAACACGTTAGAAAATAAAGGCAAGTTGTACTGCTGCAACGCATTCAAGTTCAGTTTGTAAGATTGATCACTTTCACGCAGAGAGAATAACGGTAGCACACAACTAAAACGGGCCAAATAGCGATACTTTTCAGGCGTCATATCAGGTAACAGTTGCAACTGCTCGATATGACTAAACTGAGCATGATTAAGGCTCGCTTTTATCTCAGATAATGGGGGCAGTGGGCTGAAATGGTTCCCATGTAATAACGCATCAAGCCACTGTACTGCGACAGTTTTCGTGGTATTCAATTTGAGTGTCTGGTTAGGTTTCGCCTTAGCAGCAGGCTCAATCAATAGCCAGTTGAGATTAAAACACCCTGTCATATCCTTGACCTGGTAATACACGGGCTTTCCCATTAAGACTTGTGTTCCCCCTTTCAAGAGCGGAGAAGAAAGCGGCAATTGACTGTGGTTACGGTCAAGCTCTCGACGTATTTTGTGAGTCACCAAACTTTCTGCACTCAATAAGAGCCATCGATTTTGTTCCTGCTGACGATCGCGGTGAATGGCTCGTTGGAGTAATAAGCTGTGCTGAAAGACCCCAGTTAATAATACCATGCCGACAAAAATCACTAATAATACGACCAGCAAGGCCATTCCCTGTTGTTTATCAGCCTGTCTCATGCCTGCCCACCGAGCAAGATAAGCCGCTGATAACGATCATCGATTGATGATTGGAGACGAATATCAATCGCCTCTGCAGGAAGAGGTTGCATCCCCGTCTGCCACTGCCACTGCCCTTGTTGATAAAATCGCAATTGCCAACGCTTTACCCGGCAAGGTAATGCTTGCCATTCAGCTGATTGGCTGGTACGTCGATACAAGATACCCTGTTGCCGTTTCCACTGAACCGCGACCAGTTCAGCGCCCTTGGCAACACGTGACTGGCCTGCAATGGTAAAATTGACCTGCTGCACATTGTGGCCGTCCACCGGCTGACTGAATAAAAGTACATGGCCATCCGCCTGTTTATTGATGACAATATTATTGAAATCCTCAGTCATCAACTGCACACAGCGCACGATATCGAGCGTTTTCTGTTGATGAAAGTGCAGTCGTTGGCTGTTTTTATGTAAGCCCTGCAACATCGCCAACGCACTGATCATCACCACAGAGGCAATGGCCACCGCCACCACCACCTCTAATAGGGTGAATCCCTGTTGGTCCGCTTTCATTGCGGCACCATGACCATGTTGACCAAGGGTTGAGTCGTCCCCGACTTAAATACCTTAACCTGCAATTGCTTCACCTCCGTATCCGCATCTTGATGATAGATTAATTGCCAGTTCCAGCGCTGATTGCCCATTACGCTGCGACCTTCTACAGGTTCATCTTCGGCGGGTAAGGCTTGTAAACGCGCTTGGACTAATACATTATCAGCAACCCAGCTGGCGAGCTCTTTATCTCGGTTATACAGGGTCTGTCGGGTCTGTTCCGACAGATAACTCATTAATAGGCTGCCACTCATTGCTAAGATGAAAATCGCCAATAGGATCTCCAACAGAATGATCCCCTGCATATCTGGTTTCTTTTGCATTTGGGTTTCCCAGTCAGTGATAAAAAATAGAGGACAGCCCAATTCATCTATTTTGACCAATTGCCTATATCATCTTGAGTACCCGGTTTGCCGTCTGGTCCAGAGGAGTAAATGTCTACATCTTTATGCACACCTGGGTTAGCATATTGATAATTGTTGCCCCATGGATCTTTGGGCAGACTATGGATATACCCGCCACTGATGCTGTTATCTCCCCCCTGCCCACCTTCCGTGGTTAACGCATTTAACCCTTTATCATTGGAGGGGTAGTTATTATGATCAATGTGATACATCTCCAATGCATTCTCGAGTACATTAATATCTGCCTTTGTTTTTTGTTTATTTGCGCGTTCTTTACTGCCCATAATATTGGGGATCACCAGTGTGGCCATTAACCCAATAATCACAATCACCACCATCACTTCTAATAATGTGAAACCCTGCTGATTATTCCGACTACGCCTGTTACGCATCATTTATCCTCTTAATTTTTATTAAACCATGGTGTTCAATTGCATGATCGGCTGAAGAATGGACATCACAATAAAAAACACCATTCCCGCGGTGACAATCAGTAAAAGATGTTCACTGATCGTCAACGTCAAACTCATTCGGCTACTCAAACTTTCTTCCTGAATATCCGCGGCATATTTTAACATGTGTTCCAGACGACCACTCTGCTCACCCGACCCAATCATATGCTTTACCATACCAGAGAAAATAAAAGTCTGGCTTATCGCCTCGCTCAGTGATTTACCGCCATTGACCTGTTTACTCGCTTCAGCCAGTTGATAGCGGGCAAATTCATTGCCTAGAACATTAGCGGCAATACTCATTGACTCCAATAATGGCACTGAACTGCCGATCAGGATCTCCATCGTTCGGACGTAACGCGCACTATTCAGGTCGCGAACGAGCTGACCGATGATAGGTAGAATCAGTAATTTTTGATGGAGCCACAATAAACGACTGGGATTTTTAAACAACTGCCGTGCAACAATCAACGAGGTTAACAACAGAATAAGAAAAATGAGCCCATATTGATTGAGCATATCGCTTATCCATAAGAGCGCGCGCGTCGAGACAGGTAAATGGGTATGCATTTGCTGTAGTTGGCTGACAACCTGGGGCACCACCGAGGTCAGTAATACCGCCACCACAACCAAACTGACGACAGCCAATAAAATGGGATACAATAATGCCTGCATCAACTTATTTTTGGTTTTCTGTCGCTGTTCAATATAATCAGCCAATCGGATTAACACGACATCCAGGTAACCCGTTGCTTCTCCAGCAGACACCATTGCGCAATAGAGGCGATTAAAGGTTTGTGGCATGGATTGAAGCGCTTGTGCGAAGCTAAAGCCCTGTAACAACTGATCCCTTAATTGACCAATCAAGCTTCTTACCACCGTTTTTTCTGCCTGTTCTTCCAATGCCGCTAGAGCTTCATTCAGCGGGATACTGGCAGCGAGTAGCGAAGATAACTGCCGAGTAAACAGAGATAAATCCGCAGTGGACAGTTTTTTTGGGGTTGAAAAAGAAAGGAAACGCTTTCCGATATCAGGTTTACAACTCAATAAAATTAATTGCTTAGACGCAAGCTGCGTTTTTAATTCAGCCTCTGATTGCACCTCAGCACTTCCGCTGACTTCATTGCCGCGTTCATCAACAGCAATGTAGCGATAATTACTCATGCTCGCCACCTTCACCGGTCGCTCGGATCACCTCTTCAATCGAGGTGATCCCCTTGAGTACCTTATCCAATCCATCTCGACGTAAACTCTGATTTCGTCCAAGTAAATCAAGCAGTTCACCTTCACTTTTTTGTTGATGAATGCCACTACGTAATGCCTCATTCACTGTTAATAACTCTTGGATCACGGTACGGCCATGATAACCGGTATGAAAGCAGTGTTCACATCCCTGGGCTTGATAAACGACCCAGTCAGGCTGCCAATCGAGACCTAAGCTGGCACAATCCTGTCGACTCAGTGCAATCGGCTTGCGGCAGTGCTGACATAAACGTCTAACCAACCGCTGTGCCAGTACCGCATTCAGTGCACTCGCCAGTAAAAAAGGTTCAACGCCCATATCTTGCAGGCGGGTTAATGCCCCAACGGCAGTATTAGTATGCAACGTCGATAACACCAAATGCCCCGTCATTGAGGCTTGAACGGCAATTTGTGCCGTTTCCCGATCACGAATCTCCCCAATCAGGATCACATCGGGATCCTGACGCAATATGGCCCTTAAGCCACTGGCAAAGGTCATCTCCACTTTGGGATTCACCTGCGTTTGTGAGATATCAGCAATGTCATATTCGACCGGATCTTCTATGGTCATAATATTCAGTCGCTCATGATCAAGCTCGTTTATCATCGCATATAACGTGGAACTTTTACCAGAACCCGTCGGTCCAGTGACTAAAATGATCCCATTAGGTTTACTGACTAAATGGCAAATTTGTTTCCGGAGCGAGGCTGACATCCCCAGACGTTGGAGTTCCAATCGTACAGCATCTTTATCCAGCAAACGCAGAACAATGCGCTCACCATGACTCGAAGGTAACACGGAGACCCTCACATCAATCGCCCGATCTAACAAACGCAAACTGATGCGCCCATCTTGAGGTTTGCGTTTTTCTGCAATATCCAGTCGAGCCATAATCTTCAGTCTTGAGACCAAAACGGCAGATAAACGGCGATCGGGCTCTAAGCGCTTATGTAACACCCCATCTAAGCGAAAACGAATCAGAACTCGTTGCTCAAACGTTTCAATATGAATATCTGAAGCGAGTTCTTTTAATGCTTGAGTGAGGATCGAGTTAATCAGTTTAACAATTGGAGGGTTATTTTCATCTTTCATTAACTCTTCATGACCGGGTAAGACTTCGGCTAACTGATACATATCCAGATCATCACTGAGGCCCGCCATCACTTGACTGGCTTCGTGTTCACTCTGATGCAGCAGTAACACTAACTTTTCCGTAAACTGCGGTTCAGACAACTCCGTTAACGGCGTATTCGCCCCACAAACCCGTAAAGCACTCATCAATGGCTGGGGCTGTACATCCGGCCGATGATACAAATGATACTGCTGCTGATGCTGCTCGATAATGATCCCATAGCGTTTTGACCATACCGGCGTGAATAACAGTTTACTCATCGAGCAATTTCCCGTGTAAATTGCTGGATATCATTGAGTATCTGATCAGTCCCGCCACGCGGTGTCTGTGTCGCTTGCTCAGCTTGATCGCTGGAAGGACGATAACGTTGATTCGCACCCGGTAAATGAGGGACTTGGCCCACTGATTCATTAACGCGATCAAAGCGACTGTCCGTGATGATTTGTGGTCTGATGAATAACATCAAGTTACGTTTATCAACACTGTGCGAACGATAACGAAACAGATTACCTATGAGCGGGATATCACCCAAGATCGGGACCTTATTGACTGTCTCTTTTCTTTCATCATCAAGTAACCCACCAATTACCACCGTTTCACCATCCTGCACTTGAACGACATTGTTCACGGTTCTTATATTGAAAATTGCCCCCAGATTACTGTTGGTCTGATTATTATCCGATAAACTGGAAATTTCCTGAGCGATCTTCAACAATACCGTGCCACTCTGGTTAATACGCGGCAGAATACTGAATTTCATACCGATCGTTCTACGCTGTACCGTATTAAAGATATTGTCACTGTTCGTCGTTTGTGATCCTGTCAGGATAGGCACGTCCTGTCCGACGTTGAATTCCGCCCTATTATTATCGAGGGTAACTACACTCGGCGTCGCCAGGATATTATTATTCCTGTTACTTTCCAGCGCATTAAATAATGTGCCCCAGTTACCATGATAAAACCCAGCCACTAACCCTTCCGTTCCCTTCAAAGCATTAGCCACCGGATCGGCCTGACCAAATCCATTCGCAACATTAATCGCACTATAATTGCTGCCGCCGTAATTTTTATTTCCCCAAGAAATACCAAGGTTAAGGCCCTCTGCTTTCTGTACTTCCACGACAATCGCTTCAACCAGCACCTGCTGATGACGCACATCCAGCTGGTCAACAATGGAGGCGACTTGTTGCATGGCGGCCGGCGGAGCAGAGACCACTAAAGCATTATTACTCCGATCGGCATGCACTCTGATTTGTTTTATCAGTGCGTCTCCCTCCATCAGTGAAGACGAGTCGCTTTGACTATCCTCACCATTGGTCAGATCCGAGCCACCGCCCTGTCCTGACATATCGCCACTTTGAGAAGGATCGAGACTGTTCTGCACCTGCTGATTTAGCATAGCTTCGGAAGATCCGGTACCACCGAATCCACTCGGTACTCGTGGGACTGAAGGCTCGCTGCTGCCTTGCTGACTCCCTGATAATAGGCGGGCCGTTTGTACCGCATCCGCATATTTAAGGAAAAAGACTCGAGACTGCTGATTCGGCACATCCATTTGCTTAATCAATTCAGCTATCTGCCGACGCACCGCTAGTCCACCTTTAACCACAATCGTTCGAGTGGCGTCGTTACCTGAAATGAGCGGTGCATCTTTATCTTCGGGATTCACATTTTTAAATGTGCCTTGTAAAGACCGAGCAATATCAGACGCTTTCGCCTGTGACACCATAAAGATAGCCGGTCTATTTTCACCTCTGGCATTGTCCACGTCTCTGACGGTTTTTGCCAAACGATCCACCACATCTTCCCGACCTGTCAGTACAAATAAATTGCCTGGTGCGTAATAACGCAGCCGAACTGCACTGTCATCAGCCATTTTATTGAGGATAGGTTCCAATTCTCCGCCAGAAAGGTTATTCATCCGGGCAAGCCGCACGACAATATTTTTCTCCTTACCCTTGTTTGCCTCGGTTAACGCTGCTCGAAGCGATTGGGCTTGTGGCACAATATTTAACGTATGGTTATCCAATCTGATCACACTGTAACCATACACTTCCATTACGTTTAAGAAGAATGAGAGGTATTGTTCTTTGTCTAACTGGTCAAAACTCCGAACTGATACTGTGCCAGTAATCGAGGGATCGATAATGATATTTTTCTGTAAGATCTTCGCAGCCGTTGCCACAAACTCTTTAATATCAGTTTCATGGAAAGTGGCTGAATAGGTATTTTTCGTCTCGGTTTCATTGGCTGTATTATTCTGATCTTCACCGATAGGCTGCGATATCGAGGTGATACCAGCAATACTGTAATTGAGATGAAAAAAACCGATTAACAGTGCTAATTTTAACGTTTGTTTCATTATTTCCGTGTCCTTGCCTACCGACTAATTTTGTAAAGTAATGGATCGGTAATACCCGTTAAGATCGACAATCACTTTGTCTGGTGTAATTAGAAGAATTTTTTCATTACTGACTTGAATAGTTTGGCCTTCAGTGTAAGTCTGCTGGCCTTCACTGGTTCTTAACGTCATGATCGACTCAGCACGCCTGCTACTGTAAACAATACCTGTAAGCTGTTCATCGGATTCTATTGGTGGTGCATTGTCAATAACATACTGAGATAGTGGCTGCCCTTTAATCAGAAAGCTATCGTTTTTATCTGATTCGACAGGGGCACTGGCACCAAAAAGGTTCAGTTGTAGGAGGTGCTGTTGTTGGGCGGATGAATACCAAACATGACTCTGATAAAAAAGGGGGGGAGAATAATCCGTAGACGGCGTTTGAGAATGAGACGTAAGAAAAACCATCATGACGACAAAAGCAAGGATAAGAAACAACAGGGATTGCCGCTTATTCTGAGTGACGAGCTTAGCGATTCTTTTCATATCCGGTGATAACTATCCCTCCTGTGAGTGCAACTAATAAAGGAGGGATAGGGCTCTTTATCAATTCACTTATTAAATATTAAGGTTTATTGGGCCATGTGCTCACATTTTTAAAGGCAACTTGCCCTGATGGTGTCAATGTGTAACTACCTGGGTTGAAAGTCGATGCCCCTTCAGGTTTATCATTATAAGACCAGTTGCAGTTACTGATATTATTTTCTTTCATAAAATTAATCCAGTTCTCAGTTTCAGCTTGATTAACATTACCACCACCGCTAGCTTCCACCGCGCCCCATTCTGTCACAAACAGAGGGATACCATTTTTAAGTGCAGTTCTGGCTTTATTTCTTAAATCTTCACCGTGAGTCGCAGCATAAAAATGTAAGGTGTAGGCGATATTTTTTCCATTAAGGGGATCTCTGGAAGCCTCATCAACATTTTGCGACCAAGATGGTGTACCAACCACAATCAAATTATTCGGCGCGTATTTTCTGATCTCCGCAATCACATTAGTTGCATAAGGTTTAATCACACCACTCCATGATACCCCTAACGGTTCATTATAAATTTCAAAGATAACATTAGGATATTTCCCATACTTTATTGCCATCGCTTTGAAAAACTCAATCGCCTGACTTTGATAATTTTCTGCATGACTGGAGTGAAAATCAATAATGGCATACATATTATTATAAATAGCCGCATTGACAACGGTTTCAACACGTTTTCTATTACCCTCAGGGTCTTGCAGGTAACCACCACCATCTTCAACCCCCATTGCCGCTCTAACAATGCCGGCATGCCAATGTTTTTTTAGTGAGAATACCGTTTTATTGGTATAAAACTTCTCACCACCCCAGCCATCGTTTGTCCAGAATAAACTATTACCGGCAAAGCTAGAAACATGATCACCGGCAAAAATCTGATTACCATGAACAGACAAGGGTTGAACGGCGGCCATTGATGAACCAGTGAATGCAGTAACCATTGCAGCCAACAAATAGCCTTTTTTCATTATCTTCTTTTGCATAATAAGAATCTCCTGATACAACCCTAATTAGTTAAATTATTTCAGTAAGGTATAGCTCAATAATTATTATTATTTCATTCCCTTATCCAACCAAATGACCTAATCGGAAAAATATTTTTCCATCATGCTGTGTGAGTATGTAGATATCCCTCGTGCTGACACAATGGTCTAAAAATTAAAATCATTGATAATAGCGATTAACCATAAGTAACGGAATTAACATCGACCGTTATTTTATAGCTTTCCCACGGCTTACCAGAATTTGCTTTAAAAAAGTAAATGCCTTCTCCACCACATTTTTTAAAACTGTGGAACTGACTAAAACTCAGGTTTAATTTTTCTGAACCCAACGGGGTAATGATTGCTTTATCATGGTTTTTAATATCAGTATGAACAGGTTTTCCTTGATAAATAAAATAAGCACGCACACAAGAATTAGAGTGATTAATTAGTGTAAGCTCACCGCAATAAGTTAAAGCACTCACACTTGCACATAACAAGAATGTGAGCCATTGAGGTAAGTGCAGATTTTTCATTTTTCTCTCGATTAATGGGCAGTGAACGCAGCCGTGAAGTTGACTTTACCGTAGCCTTTTACAACTTCATAACCGGCTTCAATGTTATTTAAATAGAGAGCGTTACTGTATTGACCTTGATTAGCTCGATGACTGGCTAACCAATTAAGGTAGTGTTTAATATCAATATTCAAATTACCTGCGATAGGATTTTGAACTTTAGCGCCGACACTGCCTGACGGTACGAAAGAGTAAGTGAAATACCCGCCACCGGAATGCCCTTCCCATAAATCATAGCGCAGCCCATCAATCACAATATTTTTTTCTGTTATTTGCCCAATCGGCCAAGAATTATGTTTACCCCAGATCATGACTTCAAGCTGAGGATCGCCTTTATTGGCATCGTGACGGAGAAAGAGATCATAGGCAAAATCCCCTTCCATATCCGTGCCTGCTGCATAATAGCTAAAAAATGCGGGAATACTATGCAGTGCGGAAACTTGCCGTGGGAACAACCTATCCTGAGTCGGGTTGAGCGTATAATGCCAACCGCGACAAATGGCAGGATATCCCCATAATTTGGCAGAAGGTGCACGAATATCCATGCCCATACTCACACCTTGACGAGTTTGCTTCATATCGGTTGGGCTAATCACATAAGCCGTATCGCCAAAATTATTATTCCACGCATAGTGACTACCAAAAACATGGTAGTCCCCGGCTTGCACCTGACCACTTATCGCGAGTGTGGTACAAAGATACAGACCAGGTTTTATCGTTGACCATCGCATACTCTTCTCCTGTCTTGACCCGTTAATACGACACGATTAATGAATATTATTTTGGTAAGCTTGGTGAATAATGTCGGTCAGACTGGCAGCTAAAGATTGACAATTTTCAGCATCACGTCCCGTTTCTACAATCGTTTGATAACGTTGCAGACTCTTCTGCTGTAACTGATGCAGGTCACTTTCAGTTAGACTCATCCCTTTGCTCGCGGCAAGCGTCACCATACGATCCACAATCTCTTTTTCGCTACCCAATTGGCTATGGTGACAATGCTGCTTTAGAAAAATCAATGCTCCAATACTGGATGCAAGGTAGTTTTGCTGTTGGTTACTCGCCGTACTCTGCTTGGTCGTTAGGGGGACATGGCGAGAAGAAGATGAACAGGCACTCAGTATGACTAACAGCGATAACAACAAGGTTCTGGCTACGATAATCACGGTTTTTTTCCTTATGATAAAATATCAACTCATCACGATAAGATCATCGTCTGAATTAACCAAATACGATAAAGCATTATAACCAATTATTTTACTTTACTACATAGCCAACCTGCTGTTAAACGTGATAGTGCGCCGACATCATTTGAAATTAATTCATCTCATGCTACCGCCCCTAGTATTCTTACCCAGTATTCATTGCTTACAAAAATAATATCTAAAGACTTATTTAAAAATATCTATAAAAATGGACATTTCAAAATCGGAACCACTATATATTGGAATAATTAAAATCCTCCAGGAATAGTCCCAATAATAAAATGAACATCCTCTTGCACAGCAATAATAAAATAAACCACATTTATATTATGGATAAATTACATAATTAAAACTTATCGATAATGCATGTTCCCAACTGGTCTAATTCAATTTTAGATTCAAATAGAAAATACCTAGCAAGTATAAATTACAAGTCAATACTTAAAGCATCAATCAATCAATTAATTAAATAACGTGATTTATTATTTAATTAAAATAAAAATCCAGGCTGGAATAGAATATTGGCATTTTAATCCAGCCTAACACACATTGGTAGATATAATATTTTATTTATAATGAGTTTGTGATCATCGATAAAATGAATTCAGGGGAAGATAATGGGACAGATCATCCATATCAGGTAGATAATCATCGCCGACGCCCACTATCAAAGCAGCAAAAAATGCTGCTTGTTATTGTTCAGCTCAATAAGGTGAGCTCTTACTGATCAGAGTAAGATGTTGCTTGCGATTAACCTTTTTTCACAAATTCAGATTTGAGTTTCATGGCACCAAAGCCATCAATTTTGCAATCGATATTATGGTCACCTTCCACCAACCGGATGCTTTTAACTCGCGTTCCAATTTTTAATACATTGGCGCTACCTTTGACTTTTAAATCCTTAACGACGGTCACTGAATCGCCATCTTGTAACTGGTTGCCATTGGCATCCCTGACCAATAATTCGTCTTCGGTGCTCTGCTGATGCTCAGGCCAGACATGACCACATTCAGGACAGTTCAATAACTCCCCCTCTTGCCAGCTGTATTCTGAATGACACACTGGACAGGCTGGTAGTTGTTGCATAATGATTTCCCCATAAAAGCAATAAATTTCATTCGTTGTCATTTTTTGACAGTGCACACAGTTTACCGCTATTTGGTTGTGAGTAGTAGTATGATTATCGTGGTTAATTCTCGCCCCTGAAGACAGCCACACGCCTTGATGAGCAAACAACAATTAATATTCAGATAAATTTCACTTATAGAACTCGTGTACCATTAAGCTGAAATCACCTCGCACAATGACTAACAAAAAACACACAACTTAAAAAACCAATCATCACTAATTTAACCTCAATATAACGCCATCATCACAATCAGACCTTGCCAATAAAATAACCCTGCATTATATGTGCATTTATGTGATACTGATCACTCAACTTACATTAAGTATCGCTAATAATAATTAATATTACCTATAAAATTTAATTATATATAGCGTTCGCAGTATAAAAAATATACCGGGTGCCATCTGTCATTAGAGGAGCTATTTATGAGTACTGGCAACAAAGTGGCTGTCGTCACAGGTGCAGGTCAGGGAATTGGCAGAGCCATCGCGTTACGTCTTGCGCAAGATGGTTTTCAGGTTGGAAGTCTGGACTTTAATCATCAAACGGCCCAAGAAACGGTGCATTTAATTGAACAAGCTGGTGGGCAAGCCCTTGCGGTACTCGTTGATGTCTCCGACCGCGAACAGGTCTTTGCTGCGGTGGATCAGGTTGTGAGCCATTTTGGTCGTTTGGATGTCATCGTCAATAATGCCGGTCTTGGCCCGACCACACCATTAGAGGAGATCACGCCGGCGATCTATCGCAAGGTCTTTGATGTGAATGTCGGTGGCGTCTATTGGGGGATCCAAGCCGCGTTGCGTCATTTTAAAAAACGAACCCCAGCCCACAAAGGCGACATTATTGGAAAAATCATTAACGCATCGTCACAGGCGGGCCAAGTGGGCAACCCGGATTTGGCGGTGTACGGTGCGACCAAATTTGCCGTCAGAGGCATCACGCAAACTGCAGCCAGAGATTTAGCCAGCCAAGGCATTACCGTCAATGCGTATTGTCCCGGCATTGTTCGGACACCCATGATGGAAGGCATTGCTCGTAAAATCGCCGATGAAAATGGTCAATCATTACAATGGGGGCTTGAGCAATGGGCAAGCAGTGTCGCGTTAGGTCGATTGTCCGAATCGGAAGATGTGGCAGCTTGCGTCTCTTATTTGGCGGGTAAGGACTCCGACTATATGACTGGACAAGCATTAATTATTGATGGTGGTATGGTCTTTAACTGATGATTGTCCTCTGAAAAAAATAAATAAATCCTGTGCGACTCGGCATCGGTAAGCTGCCGGGTTCGCTCAGAAAATGCAATCCCCAATGCGGTTTTCTCAGCCAGCTGCCGGCTTATCCCCGCCTCTGTCTAAGCAATAATCTCCTCTGCCTCTCACCCTGACAAGTTCACTGTTCTTGCTCAGTCTGTGATGACGATGGAACCCCCTTTCGACTAAATGCCACTTACCTGCACGGTGTTGACCATGGTTGATTAACGGCATCCCATTCCTTGTGGCAGCCTCTCTGAGCCAGTGTCCCGGCGTCCTCTCTTTGAGAGAACGTCTTTGATACCCATACGCCAATTTGTTCCTCCGCTTGACCTGCTGCATCGTTAGCAAACCTAGCAGGAGTAATGCAGTAGTCGCTAAGTTAAGGCGTTAAAACAAGCAGTCATGCCCTGCTTGTCATGCTTTTTATGCGGTGACAGTACTGGGCAGTTATTTGATCTCATTGTGAAAATACTATGAAAATTACTCCTTTTTCTCCTCTCCGTCCCCTGACGGAGCCCACGCAGCACACAACAACGTCGGCAGACACCTGCGGATCGGGTCCCCTCACATCGGAAAAGACCGAACTGCCCGAGTCCCAGTCCGCAGCGAGGAGAAGTCGTATCATACAACAACGCCGTCAGGATAGGCACAGTCCTTATTCACGTCCCCCTCACGCGCTTCGTCATCATGAGTTACAAACAACAAAATCGGATCTCAGGCAGTCATCCATTGGCGATCAACGGGCAAACAGGGATAAAACTCAACTGGGTTCAAACCAACGATGGGACAAACGTCAACGCGTGGAAGAGGAGAGAACAGCAGATCTGCGACCACGGAAATGGGCAAAAGGTTCGCCTGATGAGGAGATCGGGGAACGAGACAATGCGGCCCAACACCGGAGATTCAACGGGCAGGGTCGATCCAACCAAGGCTCATATCCAAAAGCAGAAGATCCACACTCTCCGGTAGAAACAGATATTCTTCGTCCGGATAATCACCAAATCACAGCATGTCTCGCTAGGGTCGCTAACGCATCCGCCCTGACAGCAGAGGAAATTTCGTTATTAAATCGTATCAGGAAATTTATTCATCCCAATGATATGACAAAGATGATGGCTTTGCTGCAACGCCCCGTCGAAGACTTTATCAGTGAGCCCGATCTCTTTTCCCGCTATGTTCATGCTTTGTCCGCACTACTGAATGATAATCAGACTTATCTGCAAAGTCATGATAAATACGCCTTAACCGTGCAACGCTTTACCGAGACGGCTCTCGCTTTTGCGGCGACAAATAAAACCACTGAGGACATGGGGCAGGGTGTAGAATACCTCGCTCGACTCAGCCACCTGAGTAATCGTTGGGTTCAGACGAAACCCAATCAAGGCGCGGGGATTGCCGCCATTGCAGATGCCCTCGCCGCACACCAGCAACACAATACGTTGAGTGGCCTGTTACAATGGTTGAATAAAGGTACCCCTAATGCTGAACGTGATCTGGGCTTATTGATTAATGCCATGAGTAAATGGCCACGCGATCCCGCCTGTTTAGGTGGACTCAATACGTTAGCAGCAATCCTTATCCTCGATAAACACGCTCTCTCAAATTACAGTAATAAAACACTGGCAATTATCGCCAACGGTATCAGTAAAATCACCCACAGTGAGACCACTCAGCAAGCGATGAAAAAAATCGCTACCGTGATCCAGACTCGACCACAACACTTGATCCCGAACCCAAAGATAACCCCTCAGGATATGGCGAATTTATTCAGTGGACTCAGTAAATTCCAAGACAGTAAAACCTGTCAGAACGCCATTGAGGATCTCGCTTATGCCCTAAAATCGTGGGATCGCCAATTAGCTCAACCTTGGCAATTCAACCAACAGGGTATTTCTAGTATTATCAATGCTCTAGGTAAGTTTCATACACAAAAGAACTGTCAAAAAGCCGCGGCAATCTGTGCGCAAGCCTTAATACAACGACGACAAACCCACAAGGAGAGTTTCGTCGAACCTCAGGATCTGATGCGTAATATTAATGGGCTCAGTAAATTTTCTGATGATAAAACCTGTCGGCGAGCGGTCGTGATGCTGGCAGAAAGGATCATCGATTGTCAGCCAAATGAACAGAAAAGACTGCATACATGCAGTGCCGATGAGTTATCTGGGGTGATTAATGGTTTAGGCAAATTCCAAGACAGTAAAACTTGTGAACAGGCTCAGCGCCTTATGGCAGGGATTCTGCTCTCTCGCGATGGGAATACCTCCGAATTGGCTGCATTTACCGCACTGCATTTATCCCTGATGGTGAATGGCTTTGGTAAATTTGCCCATAACGACAAAATCGCTGAAACTGCATCATCGCTCACTCAACTGCTCCTCATACGTCAAGAGCAGCTTCAGGATAAGCAGGTATTCTCGGCACAAAATCTGTCAACTTTAATTAATGGATTCGGTAAATTCCCTCAAGGTAAAGAGACGAGGATAGCACTGATCACTCTCGCTGAGGCGGTGGTGGCACGACGTCATGAATTGCAGCAAGCCCATGCTTTCTCTTTTTGGGATCTCGCCTCAATGCTAAATGGGTTTAGTAAATTGCCTGATCATCCCCAATGTCGACACGCTGTTGCCGAGATCACTGAACGGCGTTTGGCTGTCCTACCGGAACCTTCTGTCCAAAAACCGATGAAGCTGCAAGAATTTTGTTCAATCATTAACGCCTTGAGCAAATTTGCCACTCAAACCTCCGCCCAGCAAGCCGTGATTAAGATAGTGGCAACATTACAACAGCAGACAGGATCCAACTTTCGAGAGTTCGATCCTATCGCTTTATCCAATATTATAAATGGATTGGGAAAGTTTTCTTGCTTTCCTGAATGTGAGCAAATGGTCAGTCAACTGGCAAAAGAGCTATTACTTCGTCCACAGGATTTATGTGATAAACAACAGTTTAGCGCTCAGCACCTTGCCAATATCTGTAATGGATTAAGTCACTTTAATGAAGATAAAAACTGTCAAGATGCCAGCGAGATGCTCGCTAATGTCCTGTTACAACGGCAACGTGAACTCCATGATCAGCACCTATTTTTGCCTTTACATCTGAGTATCCTGATTAATGGATTAAGTCGATTTAACGACAATGCGAGCTGCAGAGAGATGGTTGAGCATATTGCGCAACGAGTTGCTGAAGATCCCAGTCTTAATAAACAGTTCGACCTCAATAATCTGGCTATTGCGATGAATGGATTCAGTAAATTTCCTGAATCTGAAATTTGTCATCAGGCTCTAGCCGAATTGGCTTACGAAGTGATCACCAGAAAACAGCAACTCAATAATAAAGACACGGCCTCAATGCGATGTTTTTCTACGTTGATCAATGCATTAAGTAAATATCCACAGGATAAAGTCTGTCGATATGCCAGTGCAGTTATCGCGACTGAGATACGTGAACGCAAACAAGACCTCCGTAACCCGCAACTTTTCACCCCAGCTTATATTGCCAATACACTCAATGGATTGACCAAATTTCCAGATGAACAGAGCTGCAAACAGGCCAGCCATGAAATTATCTCAGCACTAGCAGAACGACGTCACGAATTACAAAAGAGGGGAGAATTTAGGCCTCAAGACCTGGCTAATGTCCTAAATGCACTCAGTAAAAATAACGGGGAGAAACAAAATCAGCAACTCGCAGAAGAGATTATTAAACTGCTTGGTAGCACGGGACACGCCTACAATGAATTCACCTTGCCAGCGCTCTCCGTATTGGCAAATGGTATGGCTCGTTTCTCTCTGGCCTTAAATGATAATCTGAATGAAGAAGAGAGCCAGCAAAATCCTCAAGTGCAGTTGATCCATGCTCGATTACGAGAATTAACCAGCCATTTAAATTCAAGACCAGAACGACTCGCTCAATCTGGAGCAAGACAAATAGGAATTATATTCAAGGCGTTAGCAAGTCTTGCTCTGAAAGATTGCCTCAGGCTTATTGGTCGCCAAGGCTTAAATCGATTAACACAGATCCAGTCTGAAACCCAATTTCGCCATGATGACCTTGAAACCCTCAGTTCAGTCATGGCAGGCTTACGTCCTCTACTTTGCTCACCAGAACTTAAGAAATTCCACCGCGATACACTCCGTTTATTGGAGAGTATGCAACCGGATGTTGCTCGTAAAATCAAAGACTATCAAACACACCACACCGAACATGCCATCGCCAGTCCTTCGGATGCCAACACCGTGACTGAAGCACACACAACACGACGGCCGGGCTTGACCTTCTTCTTGATACTTAAAACCTACCAAGTGGTGGTAGGGATGTGGAAACATCGTCATGTTTTACAGCGTAGCGATTGGAATGATAAAGGTCAGACTCAGCAAAACATCTGGGCAAGACGCAACGCAATGAAAGCATGGCTTAGTCAGACAACGGAGCAGGTCAAAGGCGTGATTGAGCATGATCTTGACGAAAGTGCCTGGAACTTGATTGCACAAATAGAAGCGGATGAAAATATTCTCGACAGTCTTGATCTTAAATTAAGAAAAGATTATCAGCGTATCGCTCTGACTCACCCGCCCACCCCGATAAATGTAGACACCGTCAGACAGCAACTCAGGCAGTTAACGGATGTTCAGGACATGATGCATAATGAATTCGGAGCTGCAAAACTTGATGTCATTGATATGAATGGAAAAAGTTTAAATATCGACGCCCCATCACCAACACTGAATTATTCGTTTTTCACCCGTCTGACAGGAGGCATACTGCCATTGCAGGAAGTCCAACTGCCAGGAAAGGTCAGTGCATTTATGCTATCAAGGATCATAAAAAGTCAGGGTGACTTATTGCGTATGGACATGTTCGGGGGCAGCCATATCAAACCGACTAAAAAACGAGTGCATGAACTGATTGCCTCCGGCAGCAATACAGAAGCAAAACGCTACGGTCGCCTGCCCGCATTGCGGGTAGCGGATACGCTTGCTGATGCACCATTGATGAAACACGTGATCAGTAAACTCAACCCGCAGCGTGAGGACTGGTTTAGAATGCAACGTGCCTTACTTGAAATTGTGCCTCGTGAAAATGTCATTGAAGGCCCGATTAAATTATCACTGATACCCGATAATATGGATGCTGCTCAGCGTGTTTTCCCGATTAGAACCGCAGATAACCGCCCTATTATGCTCCGTCCTCACGATGGATGTGGCTTTATTCGTGCATCTTTGGCACAGAAAATCCCCGCCATCAAACAGGCAATGCAGGCGCACGCCACCGCCCCCTCGTTGCGCGACCAACAGCAACAACATTTACTGGCCAAACCGCGGATGTCGCCGCTTCCGCCTCAGGCGACACATCATTTCCCTCGGGATCAGGCTGCCATTGACGAAGCGCGCCAACACCTGCTGCAATCTTTAAGGCAAGATACTGATTATCAGAATAACGTGCCTCTGAAGCCCCAGAAACTGTACGAAATCCTTGTCAGTGCCAACCTTTTTGGTATTCAAGGCACGGCCGTTCCTTCTGCTGATGATAAGCTGCATTTGCCATATCAAAGTGATAAAAACTTCACCCTAGGTCGAGGACCTTTATTACTTGGCAAAGCGCCCTATGACAAAGCGAATTTGATGGCTATTGCCCCTGAGCGAGTTGGAAGTCAAGATAATCAAGATGCCACGGCACAATTTTTAAATGAAACCTTCGCTTTCCAATACAGCTATACGGCTTGGGATGAAAGTGCCACCAGCAACAAAGAAAACTCACAGGCGGAAGCGCCAATGTTGCATGGTAAAGGCGTAACGATTGTGATCCCTGACACGATGTGGCCGGACAATAATGATGCTCAGTGGGTCTGGTCAACTGAAGACATGAAAATACATTCAGACTGGGTAAAAGGCAGACAGCGCGATAAACTCCCACCACTGATGGAAACATTGGGTTGCCTGCGGGTCAAAGAAATCTTTCCACCAGGTTCACTGATTGCCGTCCCTATCAATGAATTGAAAAAGCGAGATGCAGATTGTGATGGTGACAAAGTTTTTGTTTATGCAGGCTTACCCGCCATGGCTGCAGCCATTACCCGCCACCTTACTGACCGAGAGCAACAGGCAGGTAAAGCGGGATCCTTCAAACCCCCTAAAACTGCCCATACCGCCTTTGACACAGAGAATCGTTATCATGCGGGTCGGGCTGCCGAGATCCTGTCTACCTTACGAGGTAATGAGTTGCTCGGCAAAATGAGTTTAATGCAATTTCAGTTTTCAGCTCAAGATACCTCCATGCAACAAAGAATGGCTATCCGAGCACTTTTTGGCACTTATGAAGGGACAGAACAAACATTAAGACGGGCCCTACGTCAAAGATTAAATCAACAGCAATCATCCACTGAAACGACAGCACCGCAACGTGCACTGAACGTATCGCGCCATCAACAAAGCCTACAGCAAACACCGATACCGCAAGATCCTGTCATGACTGACCATGAACTCTTGTACCGTGCTGAAATGGGGCTGAAATATGCGCGTCACCCCCTAGCCAAACAAGTTGCCGCGATCTTACTCTCTCAACTCAACCACCTTATTCAGCAAGGGAACACATTAAAAGCGCCAGTCGAAACCGCCCCCCCGCCTCTAACACTGAATACTGAACTTACCACTCAGTTTCCCTCACTGGCACAAGCTCTGGATGACGCAACCACCGCAAGAGCGCGTTTACAGGCAATTGTCGAACATTATCCCAAAGCTCTGCTTCCCCATACAGGCACAACCTTACCGGCTGAACGCCAACACGAGGTATCAAGCTTAGGAGATGGACAACCGGGTTATATTGTCAGTCAGCCGGTAGTAAGTTTATCGAATCTCTTGACCATGGGGGTAAAAGCAGGCACCGATGCACCCAAGGCGGTCACACAAACCGATCTGTTTTTGAAGGTTGCCGATCGGCTGGATAGTGCGTTACACAGTGAACATGAAAGGAAACGTATCGTCCCTTATACCAAAAGTGGTGTAGTGCGAGAATTGCGGGAAGGGCGTATCCATGTTGATGCTAATCTCAATCGTTTACAAGATAATCCAACGCTCAGTGCAGGGCTAATGGAAATGGCCATCGAAACACTGCTTGAAGAAGGCAAACTGCAACGCCAGCCTCCTGCCGGGATTATCAGCCAACACAATCAACAACAGCTGCCTGATTTAGCACAACAGCTGTACCAGCAGGCTCGCCAAGCTGAGCCACACATGACAGCAATATTAAGTCGTTGTATTGCGGGGCAAGGAGAGCTTCTTGGTCAACAACATCGGCTTAAATCGCTGGTGTCATTGCAAGAAAAACTGGAAAAAATCATATTAAGAGATCGCGTCTCCGCCTCTCAAGCGGCATCCTCTATCGATGACGCGTTGCGTTATAGTGTTATATTGGATCCGCTACATTTTACTGCCGCCTATAGCCACATCCTTGATGCCTTGGATCGTCAAGGCCTCGTTAGAACTCGCGTACATAATGGCTTTACCTCATCACAACAGACGTTTAAAGGTATCAATGTTAAATTTGCCCTACCTCGCCAGCAAGAGAGCCTTATCCGATTGGAAATACAATTCCACACAGCACAAACCTTTGCCTTAAAAGAACAATACCATGATTCCTATAAAGCACTCTTTAACATGAGTCGTGCAGGCGCGAGTGCGGAACAACGTCATGCCTCAACACAACCCATAAAAAACATCTTTAAACACGTCCCCACACCACCTGACTGTGAACATATTGAGGACTGGAAGTTTGATCCCACCCTACTGATGCAAGCCGCCTCTGCCTCCCCAGATAAATCACCCCAAGTGCAGCAGCTTCTTCAGCATGCCCGAGTAATAGAAAAGCAAATCACCCCTTTACTGGAACAATTAAATTTATCCATTAGCAAAGCGCACAGTGGTCTAAAAAAAGAAAAATCACTCCAACAAAAAATAATACGTTTAGCGACACTGAATCAGTTAACTGAACAACAGGCCATGTACCAGATCAGAGATACCGTACGTTGGGTAATCATTGTTCCCCCGCAAGATTTTGGTCACGAAGCAACCCGTACAATCGAGGGATTAGCCAAACATGGCATCAAATTAATGAGAGTCAATAATGGTTTTCTTAACACTGATCGCAGTTATGCTGGTCTCAATATGAACTTCCGTACTCCACAAGGGGCTGACTTTGAATTACAATTCCATACCAAACAAAGCCTAAGCAACAAGAATAACACGCATGATCTTTATCGGCACTGGCAACAAGATGAGGTTAGACTTGCTCACACCACGGATCCCAAACAACGGGCGCACTTACAACACAATAATCAACAGCGTTATAAGACCCTACAACAAGCCGCAAATCAGGTCATGACACCAACCGGGGTCGAAATGATCCTACCATGCAATCACTACGATAATGAATAAAGAAAGACGCAGAGGTAATGCGTGTTACCCTTAAACCGGTCATGCTGCTCTTCACCATCCCTATCACGCCAAGGTGAAGGGCAGCCTTTATTGCGATACTTTGAGCGTCAGTACTTGCCGATTAGGCCGTTAGCCACTGTCCCCCTTCATCATCGACAAGCCACCTCCAATCAGCAACATGCCTCAATGTGAAATCAGAGTTAATACCTTGGCAATTTTTCCAGTTGCTCCGCACGATGATGTTTACGCAAACGTGATGGCATGTTGTTGAAACAATAAAGGATGTAGAACAGACCAAATATCACCGTCAGGAACAGATTCACCTTCAGTTCAAACTGATACTTTTTCCAGAAATAGGTTTGCAACGCCATTCTGGCGCGTAATGCCCAAACCAACAGCATGATCCCTAAGAGATAATACATAATCAGTGCTAAGGACTGATAATCCCCCGCGCCGGGATCAATGGGACTGGTCAGACTGATAAAATAGAATCTCACGCCAGTCACAATCGCCAACCAAATGGGAAAACTGACGGGTACAAACTGATGATTTAGTTGCTTAGTCAAAACAGGCTGGTAGCGATATAACCACATGATAGGATAAATGCCCAATGTCATAAAACTCAACACCACCAGCTTGACAACTCCAGTACTGAGCTGTTTTTTAATCAATTCGATCACATCCATTATCTACCTTTTATCTATTTAAGTGAATATCGCTATCGGTTGTTAAACGATCAACAGCACTGCGGTGGCCTCTCTTATCGGATGGTGATAACAGACTACGCGCGGATATTCCCATGATGCATGATAGTGAGATATTGCACTGTTTAACTGGATGACAATGCACAAAAAAATAGGCGAGATCAACGTTTTCTATGGTTAAGAACTACCACGATCAAATAACGGTGTGTTTTTGTCATAACTTTTCTGCCACTGTATGCATTAGCGAGGGAATGTCACTTCCCCTATCTCAGGTATGCTCCGTAAATAAATCTCAGCCTCAGACCGGTAGAGCGAGCACGATTAGCTGTGTTTTTGATCCTATTCTCATCCTGCTACCTTGAGTTACCTTTCCTTGTCAGGCACTGAGACATTCATCGATGGCCCGCTACCTATTTTCAGTTAATGTCCTTGCCCGGTCCGACCGTCGTCTCATTCGCTTTCATTGAACGTGGGGCACCACATTCAACAAACCAAGGGGGTGACTTCATCGATTGAAGTTCAATTTTATTCTGGGAAAAAGAGAAGTAAGCAGTGATTACCCAACGCAGACATAGAGCATGCCCCCTGTCTAAATTTAATAAGACAGGGGGAAGATTCAGCCTACACGAAGCCGATCAATTAATTGAAAGAAGATAAAAGATGCTGAATGATCACCTCCTGATGTTCAATGATATTCTGGTGGGTACAGGCTAACCTTTCGATAGACAAATCAGGGACAATCGCACGCAATCCATTATCTTCACACTGGATCAACTGTTGAAGTTCGTCAGAGGCCAAGTCACTTGCAGACTCAGTTGCTTTCAATAATGTCACCTTGGTATGCTGAAGAGGCGATGAGACGGCACTGCCAGCGAGATGATGCTCAATCTCACTGATCGCCATCGCACGTTGCGCAGCGTCGCCGGTGATCCCGAGGATCGCTAACTGCTTCTCTTTATCTATCTGACGCGTTAATTTCTGCTGATAAAAACTATCCAGCAGCAGCACTGAAAGATGAGTCACTCCCCGTTGTTCAAGCAGAGCGGCAATCTGCAAAGCGATGATCCCTCCCAGTGACCAACCAAGTATAGCGATCTGGCTGTCTGGTGTTATCGGTTGCACCGACTCCATTTCAAGCAAATAACGCTCAGCCAAATCAGATAGCTCAGTGATAGCTGGTTGGTGATACAGATTATAATTATCTATCGCACGGCAGTGCACTTTTCCGTCAGCCGCTTGAGCCAGATCATTAAAGGCTTCAGCCCCAGTCATTGCGGGATGTATCAACCAAACCGTCTTCAGTTCCGCGGACGCACGATTCATTGCCCAACTCAGCTTGGCTGAGTCAGATTTTAATAATGCCTTGATACTGCCTTTTTGAAATAACTCGACCACCTGAACTTGACGTTCTAGCACCCGGGACATCTGGGCGCACAAAGCAATGGCTTTCAAGGAGGTCCCCCCGAGTGCAAAGAAGTTATCAGTGATCCCCACCTGAGTACGTTCAAGGGCCTGCTGCCATAATTGGCACAATGCTTTTTGCTGCACGGTCACCGGTGCGACATAAGCAGAGACTGCGGCACCGGTTGCGGGTGCAGGCAGCGCCTTACGATCTAACTTACCATTGGCATTCAAAGGCATCGACTCGAGGCAAATCAATTGCGCGGGCAGCATATACAGAGGCAAACGTTGCGACATTGCACTGAGTAACTGTGTTTCATCCAACGGCTGTTTACAGACATAATATAGGATCAATTGTTGCAAATCCTGTTGTTCAGACACGATGGCACAACAAGACACCATCTCTGCACATGCCATCGCGACATGTTCCACTTCGTTCAGTTCAATACGATAGCCATTCAATTTCACCTGAAAGTCAATGCGCCCTAAAAATTCCATATTCCCATCAGGTAACCAACGCCCTCTGTCACCTGTACGGTAGAGACGTTCGCCTAGGGCTTCATGCCAGATAAAGCGTTCATCAGTCAGCACCGGATTATTAATGTAGCCCAGCGCAACCCCAGCGCCCCCAATATATTGTTCACCAGGAATACCAACCGGCTGCGGATGCAGATCAGCATCAAGAATATAAAATGTCTGGTGCTGCATCGGTTTACCATAGGGCACAGAGGGCCAATTAGGATTATCATTGGGGATCGCATAATGAATAGACCAGATCGAACTTTCGGTGGCTCCCCCTGTACTTTGAACCACACAGTCAGGGATCCAACGATACAATCGAGGTGCCAGTGTTTTCGCTATCACCTCTCCCACTAAGACCACATGGCGCACCTTGACTGCCGGTGGCGTCGCTAAGGTTTCAATATACTCCACCAGCAAACTCATGACTGAAGGCGCAGAATTCCAGAAAGTCACCTGATGTTTGACCAACAGTTGCAGCCACTGTTCAGGTTGAAAGCGTTGCTGCTCTGTCGGGAACACCAAACTGGCACCGGCAGATAACATGCCATAAATATCAAAGACAGAAATATCAAAGCTTAACGCGCTAATGGCTAACGCACGATCATTCGCATTCAGTTCAAGCTTATCAATGGTATCGACAATGGTATTGACCGCCCCTTGATGGGAAACAGCCACCCCTTTGGGTACACCGGTTGAACCTGAAGTAAAGATCACATAAGCCATATCCTCAGCACTGACTTGAGCAGGTGATACCTCGCCAGGATACTCTGCTAACTCGTCGACTTGGCCCCAACCATTGATCGTAACAAGCGCGGTACCTGGCAGGCCCTGCCAAGGTTGACTGACAATCGCCATCTCAGCCTTGGCTTGCTTCATTACCTCATTCCTTCGCGATTCTGGCCACGCAAAATCCATGGGCAGGTAAGGTTTACCCGCTAAACCACAGGCGATGACGGCAATCAGTTGCGCTCGACCTTTCTCGACCAACACCGCAATGGCTTGACCTTGCATGGCTTGACTTTGCCTTAACTGTCCCGCGAGACGTAATGCCGCGTGATAGAGATCGACATAACTCATGCAGCCAAGGCTATCGATCAGCGCCAATGCATGGGGTGTTTTTTGTACCCATGAAACGAAATCTGCCCAAATAGGACGTTTGAAATCATACTGAGGCGGGGTGGCTTCACGTTGCTGTCTGAGTGTCGCCACGTGTTCATCAGAAATCAATTTAATGGCAGAAACTGAGGAAATTTCCTTCATCACCAATTGTTGTAGAATACAGAGATAGTAATCAGCCAGATAGCCCACCGTCTCGCGTGAAAAGAGTGCTGTCGCAAAATTGAAGACCACTTGCGGGTTTTTATCATTCAAACTGACATTCAGTGTGAGATCAAATTTAGCTAATGGGTAATGCAGCCCCAGATCCTGAGGTTGTAACCACGTCGGCGGCGTCAGTGATGACTGTTGTTCGAACAAGAACAATGTCTGAAACAATGCATGGCTGGATAAATCACGAGGCACATTTAAGGCATCCATGATCTGATCAAGGGGTAACTGATGTTGATAAATTTGCAAGATCTGGCTGAATAACTGACGACGTATTTCTTGGGGCGTCAAGTCAGGCCGCAATTTCACCCTGAGTGGTTGTGAATTAACAAAATACCCCATTAACGCCTGAGTCTGCTCATCCGGACGATCAACCATCGGAGAACCGATTAGAATATCCTGCTGGTCACTAAATCGACCTAATAAAATAGCGAAAGCGGAGCAATAGAAGGCATATTCGCTGATCCCCTCACTGGCAGCCTGATGCTGGATTTTTTCGACCAAAGACAAGGGCAATGACCGTAATACATTCTCGCCATGATGATCAAACTGTGCGGGACGAACAAAGTCTACAGGTAAGCAGAGGGGCTGCCAATCCTGCAAATAGGCCTGCCACCAATTCACCAACCGCTGTTTTTCTGGTGAGTGAAGTCTTTGCTGTTGCCATTGTGCATAGTCCCCGTATTGTAATGACAGCGGCGCAAGAGAAGGCAATCTTTTTTGTAAAAAGGCTTGGTAGGCATGATCTACCTCTTGGTAAAGAATCGGAATGGAGGTCCCATCAAACACCACGTGATGCAGAACAAGTAAACAGTAAATCACCCCTGAATGATCTGGCTGCTGACAATGGATCAAGCTAATACGAACAGGAATGTCTTTCTCAAGATCAAACGGCTCACTCAGCCATTGTTCCAGATGGGATGACCAGTCTGCTTCATTCACTTGCTGTTGCGCAATCTCTAAATGATGAGGCGCGTATTCACTGTATAACTCGCCCTGCGCTGAGGTGATAAAACGACAACTGACTCCCTGATGACGCGCCATCACCCACCTTAATGCCTGCTCAAACGCATTAAGCTCAACCGTCTCATCCAATTGCCATAGCAATGGCACATGATATAACGAGCTGGCACCATTCAAGCGTTCAATAAAAAACAACTGCTTCTGGGCTTGGGAAAGACAATAGGTCTTTTGACCTAAAGCGACCGGATAGGCAGAGACAACCGGTTCAGCAACCGCACTGTGCTTAAGGCATAATTCACGGATCCCGCTACCGATCGCCAATTCAGAAAGGGAGACATCCATATTTAACTGATTTTTCATCCGATACGTTAGCTGAATGGCCTTTAACGAGTTGCCCCCTAAAGCAAAGAAATTACGATTGACGCTCACATTCTCCAATGACAGGAGCTCAGCCCAAATCTGACAGCATTGCTTCTCTAAGTGCGTTTCAGGTAATAACGCGTGCTCATCAGTCAGAATCGGTGCAGGCAACTGCTTACGATCGACTTTACCGTTGTTCGTCAAAGGTAACTCGGTTAAATGAACTAGCGCCTGGGGTTGCATATAAAAAGGCAAACTCTGCGCTAAGACCTGCTTAATTTCTCGTTCATCAAGTGCTTCAGGTGCAACGTACCACGCCACTAACTTATTATCGAATGCCTCACAGATCCAAACACAGGCACTGGTGATCGCTGCTATGCCTAACAACGTATTTTCAATCTCACCGGTCTCAACTCGGTAACCATTAATTTTTAATTGAAAATCAGCACGACCTAAAAATTCGATATTACCGTCTTCCATCCAGCGACCATAATCACCGCTTTTGTACAAACGCATCGCAAGCTTAGGATGCCAAATAAAACTTTGTTCGGTTTTCTCTGTATCCTTCCAATATTCACGGGCGATCCCTGCACCACCAATATAAATCTCGCCTTTCACACCGATGGCAACCGGCTCAAGCTGCGAATCAAAAATATAGCAATATTGATGAGGTAACGCCCAACCATAAGGAATAGAACGCGTCTTGATCACGCCACTTGGGATCGGATATAGCAGGGAAAACAGCGACGTTTCCGTCGCGCCACCGATACTGTAACTTTGGGCATGATGAAAATGCTGGTTGACACGCCGTGCCAAAGTAATCGGTATCCAGTCCCCACCGACGATGACCGTACGTAAGGACATCACCTGAGAGCTCAGACATTGATTTTCTAAATAATCCAATAACACTTCCATCAGTGCGGGCGCACTCAACCACACACTGACGTGGTATGATTCGATCAACTCAAACCAGTGTGCGGGCTGATAACGTTTATTTTCATGGGGGAAAACCACCGCCGCCCCTGCGGAAAATGCCGCAAAAATATCATAAATAGCCAAATCAAAGCTCGGAGCACTTAGCGCAAGGACACGGTCACGATACGTCAGCGGAATGCACTGCTGGCACCCCTGTAACGTGTTAACAACGCCCTGATGCATAATTGCCACACCTTTCGGTGTTCCGGTCGAGCCTGACGTATAAATAATATAGGCCAAATCACTAGGCATCACACTGACAAGGGGAGCCTTGTCCCCCTCTGAAGCTTGGGATAACGGCTGATCCCCATGAAGAAGGATTTGATAACAGGGATGATCCGACTGGAGGCTGTCCGTTATCATGCCGTTTATTCCAGCCTGCTGCATCACCTGTCTCTGTCGTTGCAAAGGCCAAGTACTATCCATTGGCAAAAATGCCTTACCAGCCAGCATGATACCGAGCATAGCGATCGGTTGTAATCGCCCTTTAGGCAACAAAAATGCGATCGCCTCACCTTGTATCTGCGGATCCTGATAGAGTTGATTGGCTAACAGGGTTGCAGCCTGATACAGCTGCCGATAACTCATTTCACCATGCTCATCAATCAGCGCAATGTTATCAGGTAAACAGTGAGCCATTTCAATGAAGTCATCATATAACCGACGATGATAATCATAAACAGGCTGATGGTAATGTGGTGCGGCATATAACCTTTGGTATGACGGCTGATCCAGCAATTGCAGGTGAGATATGTTGCGCTCTGGGGCATCGACCATCTGTTGCAATACGCGTTCAAAGTAGCTTGCCAATAACCGTATCGTTTCAGCCTTAAATAAAGCGATCGGATAGTTAAAAATCGCACTGACCTGCTCGTCCGTAAACTGCACTCGCAAACCGAGATCATATTTAGCACAAGTGTCGAAGTGTTGTAGACTGATTGGTGTCAATAGCGGCAGACTGACTGACTCCTGTTCTTCAATAGAAAAAATCACTTGGAACACAGGATGACGCGATAAATCACGATGAGGCTCGAGATGCTGAACCAGTTCGTCAAAAGATAAGGATTGATGTACTAAAGCGGCTTGAGTAGTCGCAAAGGTATGCTGAATAAACTGCGTGACACTCTCGTTCTCATCAGCTTGCAGACGTAACGGTAACACATTAACAAAAAATCCGATCAGTCTCTCAACTTCAGGCTGATTACGATTGATCATCGGGCTACCAATGATAATCTCCTGCTGGACGCAATAATGGCGAAGCATCAGAGCAAAACCACTTAACAAAACCGTATGCAGTGACACATTCTGTTCTTCAGCCATTGTCTGCAAACGTTCAATTAACGAAGCTGGCAGGATCTGTTGGTGACAAGCCCCTTGCACATCAAAATGCGCAGGTCGCTTAAAATCAATAGGTAGCGACAAATGTTGATAATTCTCGAGCTGTTTTAACCAGTAATCCAGGTCGGGTTGGTTGGTTGCAGACTGCTGCTGTTGCCAACTGGCGTAATCACTGTACTGAATGGGTAAAGGCGCAAGCTGCGTTACGGCTTCATCCGTTAATTGTCGATATATCGTCTCTAGATCCTCGAGCAAAATGCGTAATGACCAGCCATCAAAAGCGATATGATGAAACACCAGTAAACATTCAGTCACTTCGGACTGGTCAGACCGAGTACGATGAACCAATGCTGCCCGTACTGGTATGTGTTTAGCGAGATCAAACGGTTGAGTTAAACTCGCTTCAAGCCAGCGCTGATACATGTGTGGTGATAATCGACACTCTGTCACGACTAAGGCCTGTGTCGTAACCTGTTGCCAAGTACTACCGTCTTGTTCTGTGACAATGACAGTCCGTAAGATCTGATGCCGTTCCACCAACTGCTGAAGTGCCCGTTTGAATTTATCGTGCTGACATGAGTTATCTAATTGAAAAAGAAAAGGAATATGATAATGCGCCTGACCTTGATCAAGATGATCAATATACCAGAGACGAGCTTGTTGCGTTGACAGCGGCGCACGAGACAAAGATAACGCTGGGATAACTAACTTATTTTGTGGCTGAGGCTTTTCACGAGACTGTTGGAGATGTTGCGCCAGTTCTTCCACCGAGGGGTGGGCATTAAACTCGACCACACTCAGTGAGATCGACAAGGACTTGTGGATCTCATGGCATAAACGGATAGCTAAAATTGAATTCCCGCCACTTCGATAAAAATTATCATCAATGCTCACGGTTCGATTTAGCAGCGATGAAAAGAGATCGGCCAACGTGGCTTCTAATGGGGTTTGTGGTAGACGCTGTGGCGTATCACGCTTGATTTCCGTTGGCGTAGGCAATGCGCTGAAATCAATTTTACCATTTAAATTCAATGGAATAGATTCAACTCTCATGATAGCCTGAGGTAACATGTAATGAGGGAGTCGCTGAGACAGAAAATGCATCACCTGTTGCTGAGTCACGGTTTCATTGGCTACATACCATGCTAACAATTGTGGCGATTGCTTACCGTGCGCCCGGACAACAGCCTGCTGCACGCTAGGTACATTCAATAATGACTGTTCAATTTCATCAAGTTCAATCCGATAACCATTAATCTTAACCTGATGATCAAGGCGACCCTGATACTGAAAACGTCCATCCGATGAGCGACAGACTAAGTCACCAGTGTGATAAAGTCTCTCAAAACCAGGTTCAAAGCAGAAAGGATTGGTCACAAAGCTTTTGTCTGTCAGCTCACTCTGATTCAGGTAACCTTTAGCCAGTGCAGGGCCACTGATACACAGTTCCCCCATGACACCATCCGGTACGGGATTCATATACTGATCGACGACAACCAGCTGCACCCCTGCAATAGCCTGTCCCAGATCCTTCGCACTCTCCTGCCAGTCAGAATTCAGTGTGACGAGGACTGAGGCTTCGGTTGGTCCATAAGCATTCACTAACCTTATTGGGCAGTGACGATAATGATCCACGATATCTTGAGAGGTACTCTCTCCCCCTAATAACAGGGTATGTAGTGACCGTGGGAACTCGGGGTAGGTGGTCAATAAGGCAGGAGGCAGGAGGGCTACATTAATTTGCCACTGCTCAAGGTATTTTAGCAATAAGGACAGATCCTGACGCATCCGTTCTGATGCGATACATAAATGATGTCCCTGAGTCAACGCAAGAAATGTTTCACAAACATGCGCATCAAATACCATTGCTGCAAATTGCAAAATAGTCTGAGCCTTAGGATCCGTTTCCGCCACCAGATCCTGAACGGCAGCAACCATATTGATCACGCCAGTATGGGAAACCAAGGTACCTTTAGGTTTACCCGAGGTACCCGAGGTATAAATCACATAAGCGGTATCATCGCCTCTTGCCTGCAACGTCGGTAGGTAAGTGGTAAAAGCTTCAGTGAAATCTAGCTGATCCAAATACAAAGTCTGAACATTGGGGTACTGAGACAAGGTAGAGCCGTATTCCCGATGAGTCAGCACTAAAGTCTGCCCAAGATCGTCAAATATATACTGCAGACGATGTTCAGGCATCGTGGTATCCAAAGGTACATAAGCCAAACCTAATCTCAAAATTGCTAAGATCGCAATAACCGATTCATTTCCTTTAGGAAGGTAACAAGCAAAATAATCCCCTCGCTGGAGAGGTCGACCGAATAATTGCTGATATTGCATCGCCAGTTTGAGTGCAACACGGTGGCTAAGTTGCCATAACGTCTGATAGTCAATGGTGCCATTTTCATCCGTCAGTGCCTGACGATGTGGGTAGTTGGCGGCCTGTTTATCAAATAAATCAATCAAGGTGTTTGCCGGATCGAGTTGAGATCGACTCGGTTTACTCGACAAGGCAAACTGTTGCACATCCATCGGTAACAGCGGGTAACTATCAAGAGATCGCGACATATCGACGGAAAGCTGTTGAAACAAATATTCAAAGCTTTTTGCCATATTTTCTGCTAATAGATCACTCACTTTATCTGAAGAATATCTGAGTCTAAAAATGAAATCGTCGTTCACCGGCTGATATTCAAAAATCATTGAGGCTCCGGCCAAATTAAGATTAATCTCTCTATTTTCTTGGAGTGTACAATCCTCAAAATTCAGATGCATTTCCTGAATAAATGCTTGGCTAAAACAAATGTCTAGCTTATTTATTTTCGACTGAGTGATTGCGTCATAAATTGGTAACGCTGAGTGGCGTAATCCCTGTCCTGCTTTCAGTTCACTGTGGTAATGTAACGTTTGTTTATAGCTATCGTTAAAGGTTTGCCCCGCGACTAAACTGAATGGAAACACCGCGGTATTGACCTGAGATCCAAACGCCAATTTAGCATTCTTCACCATCGCAATCGGATAACTCAAATAAATATCCTGTTGGTTACAATAACGAGAGACAACCGCTGCCCATAAGGTTTTAAAAGCCATAAAATGGCTACAATGCCTGACCTGCTTTTTAAAAACCTGCCAACGTTCAGCCGTGATCGTAAATTGGATAGGTCGTTGCTGTGAAGACATTGGGTAACAATTTAAACGAGGCAATTGAACACTGACTGGACAGATGTTCAATTTATTCGTCCAAAACTGACTTGAATTCAGATTTTGCTTTAAAAAATCAACTTTATCGTTTAATGCTTGGTTACTGTCATGGATTTCTTTTTCTGAAATCTTTAAACAAGGATCGATATTTTTATTATTGTAAAAGCTCTCAATGACAGAATAGAACTCTGCCCCTGTGACGCCATCGATAAGGCAATGATGTATAACAACAATTAACCTATATTCTAACTCATCCTTTTTTATCAAAAAAAATCTGGCTGGAATTTCCTTATCAAGCTGAAATTGAACCTTGAGCAGTTGAATGGCATCTACTGGCTTATCATATATTATAAGCGAAGGTTTTTCGGGACATTCAACCCAATAAAGCTCATCATTAATCAAACCTAACTTCTTGTTTAATAATGGATAATTTTCAACAATCTTTAAAAAAGTTTTCTTCAGCCTTTCTATATCCAAATTACCTTTAATATTTTGATCAAGGATCATGTTATATTCTGTGCTCTTTTTGTTAAGAAGATACTCATTCCAGAATATTTTTGTATAGGAAGACGCGATAATACCATTATCCATTTTATTATAAATCAAATCCATTTTAATATTTCCTAAAATAAAGCAAAATCATGTCAAATACATTAGACACGACCTGGTGTTCCAATATATTTTTTCAACTAATTTTATAAATAGCAATCATAGATTGATGTTGAATAAAATTTTAAGAAATAGCAAAATAAAGTCAAATGACGATTTAATAAAATGGAAACCACAAACCCAACTTTACTTGAAATATCACAAAAAGTTAATTAAACCAGTAAAAACATACTGATACAAATAAAAATTAAAATAAATGAATAGGATTAAATAAAGGTTAATAAGAAATGGAAAGATTAAATCCTATAAAAAGACATTGTCATTAACATACTTATTACATTATTGAAGATAATGTGAATGCGAATGGAATAGATTAACTTAATTTTTATGATTGATTATCACGAAACATCCCAAAAAAACACCAATAAAATAATTCACCAAATAAAAAATCACTGTCAGTGAATATAAAAAGTGAAATAAAAGAATAACGTTCTAACAAATTAAAATCATTTGCTTTGATATGAATAATTGACAATACGTATTACAGTGAATTTAACCATGCATAAATTACCTACCGAAGGTACCATGATATAAAAAAACCGATTCTTGAGTAAAAAGACGATCAGATTTTATTCATAACAACAAACATAAAAAGTTATTTGTCGCCCTTTTTCAGCTTGACATACACTTGGGGTACTAAGACTTGCTCAGTGCGCCCATCCGGTAAACGCACCGATTGTTCAACCAGCCACACCATATCGCCCGTCATTAAGGCCATTTGGGCTGGCGTGAGGGCAACACCTGGCGTCAGGGGGTAGTGACGCATAAAAGCAATGCCATTATCCATGAAGTCTTTGAATTGTTCTTCATCATTCTGGTAATTGCTTAAATAACGCTGATCTCTGAGTTGGATAAGCTGTTGTTCGTAATAGCCATCCCCGAGGCTTTTATGCACGTGGGATGGCTCGCTGAGCAAGGCATTTTGCATGTAGTCACTGCCCAACCAGTGTCGCTGATTGGTGAAACGGAGAGCGGTTTGCACTAAATACGGACCGGCCGCACCCGGTTACAAAGCAAAGAGACTGCAGGCTCGTATACCCAGTTACCTTCGGAATGCAGAGTTGGTAGCGGTGTTTTTTGCTTTCAGATCAAAAGAGGAGCTCAACAAGATCTTTTTAATCTACGGTATATTATTCAGGGGTGCTCTTCGATACCTCTGATTTTTTCAATGCCATACCCTGATCCTGCTCAAAGTCCTTTAGGGTAATTAAGAATTTTAATGCACTTTCAACTCCACACTTAGCGGTTTTCAGAGGAGCTACCCCGTTATTTGTTAGACCTGTATGTTGTTCAGGGGTTCTCTTCGATACATTCCATTTTGCCCTCGCCATATCCGGATCCTGCTCAAAGTCCTTCACGGCCATTCTTAATTTTAATGCCATTTCAGGCTGGGGTGGTCTCGGAGGAGCTTCCTGGTTCCTTGTGAGTCCTGTATTTACATTCATATATTGAGGAGCACATTGAGATTTATTCGGATTATTTACACTATTTCTAACAGTTAGAATATTAGAAGAAAAGGATGTCGTATCTTTAGGTTGTTGTATTACCGAGGGAGGCAGAGCATTAATCCTTTGGTCAAAACGAGTTTCTTTTATTGCTTTCATATGCCTATTTCCGAGTTTAAGGTTTTTGAATTTAGATTCGATTTCAATCCTGTAATGTAACAACACCAACTTCATGTTGTATAGAAAAAAGACACCCTACATCTACAATTTGAGCGTTTTCTATTAATTTAGGCTTGCCGTACAACAATGGAATTTCGCGCTGTAGCTGCCGAAATTCCCGAAGCTGAACTGTATACACACCCACCTAGTCCGACCGCTGCGTCTTGTCCGGCAGCCTCATTAACATAACATTCCTTGCGTGCACCGCCCCGGACGAGTTCAGCGCGAATGTGGCGTCAGCCCGGCAAAACCGGCAGTAAACTCCTCGGAAAACCGCGCCGCCTTCGCCCGCTCGCTCGGATCTTGCTTCGCTTTTGCCGCCTGAATCTCACCATTGGTACGCACAATATCAGCGACCTGCCCCCCAATTTCACTGAGGCGCTGGCTTTCTGCTAACCGCTGCTGCGCTTTCTCTTTATCAAAGATTGGCCTTAAACCTTGATTCGCATGCTCGGTATCACGGCTGAGGCTGTTGACATCCTGCTGCTGGTTGGTTTTATCATAAACAGTAATGCTGCCTTCACTAGCGGTGCTGGATGCAATGATCGTCAAGAGCCAAGTTACTCAGGCTGTTGAGCATGTCGGAAGAGGTGCGACTAAAGAGAAGGATTAACACAAACGCGGGTTGAAGGAGTCTCACCACCGATAGCCCGCTAATCACAACCAACTAAGCAGGAATTGATATGGCTAAGACACATCATAAGCCAGAGACAGAAGGCACTTACCACCAAATTAAGACAGAATACCGTGGGATATGTTCGTGACCATATTAAACATCAACCATCACCATCGATTATTCTTAAAGGTCACTGGATGGGGTAGCTTGGATTTGAGACGGGTAGGAAGATTGAGGTGAGTTATCAGCAAGGTGAGCTGATTATACGGCTGGTTAAGGATTTATTGGTGAGTAAAAATATCCCGGCCGCTGGGGCTGGGATTTCCGTTCAATGTGGGATGTTAGTCATCAACTCATTAATTTTTTCTGCATCTTCCGGATGAAGTTGCAGATATCTTTCACAAGCTAAATTTATATATTTAAATCCAGTCTCTTCTGATACGATGATCTCGCCCTCCCATACACCGAACATCATTCCTTCAAAATGTAAATCAGGATCTATACCTTGTAGATCAGGATAGTGAAAATAAGTCTCATTGATAACAAACCCCTGTTTTTTTTTGATTTTATCAACCCCATATAAAAACTTTCCTTGCAGATGTAATGAGTTAAAAAAGTCCTTTAAAACCCATTCATCATCTTTTTCATAATCTATTAGTTCAAACAGATATTCGTTCATTTCGTCACCGGGAAAAAGTTGGTTACAATTCCATTTTTTTGATCCAGATATACCTGAAATTTAACACCGCCAGCTGTTGCCATAAACTCCCTTTTACCAGATGCTATTGCATCTTTATAACCATTTGCTGCAGCTTGTTGACCTAACTTTAATATTTTTTCATCACTAAAAACTTTTGGGTCATAAATAGTTTTTTCTAAAATTTCCGTTTTGTACCCAACAATATTACCAGCTCTATCTTTTGCAGGTATTTGATATTTAATATGAGTAATTCCATTCACCTCAGACTCCTGAGAGAGGATTTTAACATTATAAACTACTGCTGCTTTATTAAAAATATCTGCATTATGAGCACCTGTAATTCCTTTTTTCTGACTGTAGCCATCAAGTTGAGCTAAATGCTCAGGCTGATTAATTTTAAAGCTAATTCCATCAGGATAAGTAATAGTTGTCACACCTTTGACTGTACTCTCTGTCCTTCCTTGTATATTACCTGCCGCAGAATCACCGCCCCCTTTACCACCGGTCTCCTTATTTATCGGCACCGGTATCAGGCTGCCGGAGTGCTGCTCACCGTCTTCATCGACCATACCCGGTAAACGCGAGCCAGGACGCACAGGTTCAAAATCGGCTGCACCATGCTCCTTTTCATGCTCTTTTTCTTTCTCGTGCTCTTCGTCCCAGCCAAAATGGTTATTCTCAACCGCATTTTTACCCGCTTGGGCGGCGGTGGCGGCACTGGCGGTGCTGTCGCCCACTAATCCACCGGCAAGGCCGGCCGCAGCGGTGGCAAGGGCGGAGACGGTTTGCCGTTCTTGCTCAGTCAGGTCTTTGGCGTCTTTATTATAATAGGCTTTGGCCATCATGCCTATGGCTTCGCCACTGACGGCACCACTGGCACGCGATAGCGCATCACGGCTGTTGCCGCCTTCAGCCAAGGCAACGGCCACATTGACTAAGGCATGAGCGGCAAGGTTGGCGGCAGTGTTGACTTCGCTATGTCCTTGGCTGTCGGTGGTGGTGGTGGCGTTATGGATAAGCCCCGCAATATAAGGCGAGGATGCATCCAAGGCCGCGGCAGTGAGATTACCCCCTGCCAACCCCTGTAAGGCCGCCGTCGCTGCTTGGATACCGCGCTGTAAATCACTGCCTGTACCATAGCGCTGCATAACCGATTCGGTAATTTTGTTGTCTATTGCGGCGTCAGTCACCGCTTTACCCGAGGCTTTTAGCGCTGCCGCTGCCTTAGCCCGTTCGCTCGGATCTTGCTTCGCTTTTGCAGCCTGAATCTCACCATTGGTACGCACAATATCGGCGACCTGCCCACCAATTTCACTAATACGCTGGCTTTCTGCTAACCGCTGCTGCGCTTTCTCTTTATCAAAGATTGGGCTTAAACCTTGATTCGCATGCTCGGTATCACGGCTTAAATCGCCAAGATCCTGCGTCTGCTTGCCCTGATCGCGGATGCTAATCGTCCCCTGACTCACCGCAGCATGGGTGGTGCTGTCGGCATGGCAGCTATCACTGAGTCCACTTAAAATGCTGCTTGCGGCATTGCTAGCAAGGCCTCGGGTTATTCCCGCTAAGCTGGCACCACCACTGAAGGCAACCGTGCTGATGCCCCCCTTGATGAGACGCACTTTTTATAGTACTAGTAGAAAAATTGTGTAACTTTTGCTTGCTGTGCGATTTTTAATTGATACGGGCACTAAAGTGTATAAATGCTAAAGATTTAAATAGCTTATTTACTTTAAAGGATAATTATAATGTTCAGGGATTTTATAATCATCGGGGAAAGCTTCGTCTTTAGGAAGCTGCATGAAACGATCAATATCTTCAACCGTCTGGTAAAATACTCCATAGACTCCCATCATAAAACATCTAATACGCAATAATGCTGCACGCACAGCGAGTTCATCATTATTCTCTTTAGCTTTAATAAAAAATTCGATAGTTGTATTGATATTTTTGATATCTTTTTCAATACTATCAACTATCGAATATCCCTCTGCCAAATAAAGTTCTTCATCTAGAATTACACTATCGATTTTTTTTTTCAGAAAAGTCAGATAATGCTGGCTAAAATCATCTAACGAATCGATATTTATCATTTTGGTAACCTCCTACCTTCTTTAATTGCTGCTTCTGTTTTATTTCTATTGAATGATCCATCAAGATTAAGCACAGCTTGAACTTTTGTACCTGTACTATCAAATACTTCAATATGATCTTTGTGCTTAGCATCTAAATAAAACTGGTCACCTCTCCTTATATAATCACCTATCGGTTGATTTGCCTTATAAACACTCTGCCCCTGATATTGCTTACTGGTTTTTTGAGAATTATTTTTTGTCTGTTCACCAAATCCAGGCTGATTAAAGAACTCTCCCATATTACCCACCGCACCTTTGTTTGGCTGATAACCCTCGGCAGTATAAGCCAAATCATCCTTACTTGGCTCATCGGCAACCGGTGTTGAAGTGGTGTTTCCGCCTGTATCGGGGTTACCCTCGGTGTTACCCGTGTGGGTTGCACCTTGTGCCTCTGACTGATCCGGTGTCGAGAGCGTTGGATCTTTTTTCTCTTCCGCCGCTGGGTTAACCAGTTTACCACCTGTTGGATCTTTATCC
>NZ_KI912488.1:0-757 GCF_000518745.1 Phaseolibacter flectens ATCC 12775
CCCTGACCCTTTAAGGGTCCTGAAGGGACGTTGAAGACGACGACGTTGATAGGCTGGATGTGTAAGTGCAGTGATGCATTGAGCTAACCAGTACTAATGACCCGAGAGGCTTAACCTTACAACGCCAGAGGCGTTTGTATTGAGAGAATTTTCAGTTTGTTCAGAGCTTGTTATGGTGTAATTGCACGGTAACGAGAGCATAAAGAATTTGCCTGGCGGCGATAGCGCGGTGGTCCCACCTGACCCCATGCCGAACTCAGAAGTGAAACGCCGTAGCGCCGATGGTAGTGTGGGGTCTCCCCATGCGAGAGTAGGGAACTGCCAGGCATCCAATCAGACCTTCGGGTCGACACCTTCTCCCTGACAAGAGAGGGTTACAATACAGAAATCAGTAAGAATACGATTTTGTATTGAAACAGTTTCGGTGGAGCGGTAGTTCAGTTGGTTAGAATACCTGCCTGTCACGCAGGGGGTCGCGGGTTCGAGCCCCGTCCGTTCCGCCACTTTATTTAGGGGCGTAGTTCAATTGGTAGAGCACCGGTCTCCAAAACCGGGTGTTGGGGGTTCGAGTCCCTCCGCCCCTGCCAAATTGTTTCATCCTAGCTTTGACTGCACCTTTATCTCGTCTTAACAAATTTATTACTTAAATAAATGCCTTGTAGTCGCATATTTTCTATCCGACAATCTCTATCTCTATCTCTATCTCTATCTCTATCTCTATCTCTATCTCTATCTCTATCTCTATCTCTATCTCTAT
>NZ_KI912488.1:837-80018 GCF_000518745.1 Phaseolibacter flectens ATCC 12775
ATCTCTATCTCTATCTCTATCTCTATCTCTATCTCTATCTCTATCTCTATCTCTATCTCTATCTCTATCTCTATGCATGGTACACTCAATTTTGTCGAGCTCAATAAAACTTGGCCATGGTTTTAACATTTTCCTGCACGATCGTGCGCGTTCATTCGGTGCCAGATCGCCATGATGTCTAAGTCGACTGTCTGTAGTGGTCAAGTAAAACTGGCTACGGCTTAGAGTTTTTCCAGAACAATGGCTCTGATTCATTCGGCGTCAAATCGCCATTATATTGATGAGGCCTGAGCTAGCTGTCATATCCTGTGATGTAATTTGTTATCGCCATGCTTGCTTCACTAAAACGTACAAATTTAGAATCCGTCCCTCTATTTGCAGGCTTTTGTCGCGCCATTTTATTGGGCAGTTGTCCCGGCAACATGGACTTTGCTTTAGCTGATGTCGTCAGCGTCACTGTCTGAAATTTCTGCTGGAAGCGTGGCCATCCTGATTAGTCGTTTGTCTCTGTGACGTTACCGGATCTCGATAGGGCGTTATCTGTCAGTCTCGAATAAGGGAAAAAATGAAACTGCCCAGCCAATCAGCGTAGGAGGAAAAATTAGATAGCATAGTAAGAGAAGTCCAGCGATTTCCATCCAAATGGATGCCTTAGTCTCGTCCTGCTCTGATTAGACTTAATAACCAAAACTGGCTATCCAGATAATGAAGGTACACAACGTGTCCCTTGAACGCGGTTTGATCACGATGTCTAGGTTACTGACCGATGATAATATTGAGCATTTTCATTCGTTTTATTGCTTGCAAGCGACTCAGGTTTATCTCTCTGCCGCTGATCATCACAGCTATGCTTCGCGCACCTGCGGAGTGGTGACTTTCTCGATAAACTTAATGGATAAGGCTCAGTCATACCATTGTGTGGCAGGTTGATCGCCAATATTGACATCGCTGAGATGAACATCAAACACGTTATATAGAACGGCAACGAGAGACTACGCGTTGAACTTCACTCATTCACCATATTTATTCAGACAGTCTGATCTCAAGAACGCGGCTGTTTTTTATCTCCCTCTTCTATGCCAAGGCCTTGTGGTCTTTATTTCACTCGCATCTCTCAAATTGGCTTCATTATCATGGGGGACGGCATTGGGAGGAGAACACGCGTCTTTCCGTTGTTTCTCCTAGGTGTTTATCGTGGAGTGGCTGACATTCATCGCAGTCATTGTGGCATTAACCATATCATGTTGTTCTGATGACTTACTGAATCGACTCGAGGCTGTGCAGTGCGCCGATGACGCTCGATCATAATGTTGCCACATTTTGACGATGAGGTGTCCAAATTCACGCCGCCACTATAATTAAACGCGTGTTCACCATTCGGCATCATGCATTTATTGCATCATAAGGCTCTACAAATGGGCCTATAAGCCTTTTTATCCTTGAGATGAACATAGTGCCCACTTTAAGCCATCAACGCTTAGAAGGAGTTTCAGGCTATGTTTTTCAATTTGACGGTAATGGAAGAAAAAAGAGATTGGTCAATACAGTTAAGGTAACGAGGAGAGATTTGATGAAGGCGAGATAGTACCTGTACACTCAGTCCCTGAGTTTATATGGAAAAACCGCGCTCATGCAGTTTATCGTTACTGCAATGAGTAGGGGGAAAAGTCAGAATTAGCAAATTATCATGTATCAGTTAACTTTCACCTCAAGGAGTTTTTTCAGCGCGGACTGATATTCACTGTTATGCATCCAAACTGCATAAAGAGGTCTGGGGACTGAATCTACACCGGGAACGCGTTCAATTTCGGGATAGTTGTTTTGCCAGCATTCAGGGAGAAATCCCCAAGATTGGGTGCTTGATAATAATTCACGAGCGATATGTGCGGAGGTTGTGGTTAAGATGGGGGTCTCATCTTGGCCTGTCAGGTAGTTGTCATGGTGTTGGAAATCGGCTCCCTATTCGACTTTTAAATAGGGGGGAGTCTCTTGGTCTGCTTGTCCTACCGAGCGGAACAAGGCCAGTGAAACCTGCCCGATTTGTTGGCAAGCCAGTTCATCCATTTTAGGTGCTTCGGTGGTGATCAATAGGTCAAGTTGCCGTTCATGGATCTGTTTTACCAGCAGATGACGTTGCGCAACCCTCGCTTCAATATGGAGATTGGAATGTGTTTCATACAAGCGTTTTAACCATGGCGTCAAGTAGGCTTCCCATAATGCCGTACTGGCACCCACGGTCAACTCATTATGGTGCAAAGAAAGCGAAACATCTTTCTTTGCCAATTGCCAAGTGTTAATCAGATGTTCAGCATACGGAAGCAATCGCTCGCCGGCAGTAGTTAAGCGAATGTTATTTCGATGACGTGTAAATAAACTGACATTGAGCTGATTTTCTAGTTGTCTGATCCTGAAACTGACGGCGGACTGAGTAAGATAGAGGGATTCTGCTGCTCGTCCAAAATGGCGAGTTTTGCTTACTTCAAGGAAAGTTTTCAGTAATTCTGAGTCCACTTAGCTTTCTCCAAAAAAAATTTATCGATAGGATTTAAATCTTTTGTTTTACACCGTGTCAAGCGTAAATAATACTCCGCGCCATAAATCACACGGCCATCAATGACTCAGGAGCGTGTTAAATGTCAGATAGCTTTGTAACAACTCATCGTTTTTTTGATAATAAACACTATCCGCGTGGTTTTTCTCGCCACGGGGATTTCACCATTAAAGAAGCTCAATTACTTGAGCGTTGCGGTTATGCCTTCAACGAACTGGACTTGGCTAAACGCGATCCTATTACAGAAGAGGAACGTCAGTTTGTGGAAGTTTGTCGTGGCCAACGTGAACCGGTGACAGATGCGGAAAAAGTCTGGTTCAAGTATATGACACGGATCAAGCGACCCAAACGTTTTCACACATTATCTGGTGGAAAACCTCAAATGGATAGTGTAGAAGATTATACAGATAGTGAAGAGTAACCAACTAAAAATTCTTCAGCTATTTAGTCTAATCCGCTTATTTTTAGCAAAAGCAACGAAGTTTTAGCCAGCCAAATTGAGTGAATAAAGGCCTGCACAATAGCTAGATAGGGATAAATTCGTGTTTTTTATGACGGCTTATTTACGCTTTGTCTGAAAGTTGTTGCAGGTAATTAAGTAATCGATCAATGGCTCGGTAGCTGAGTGCTTCTTGTAAATGCTGTCGCATAATTGTTTTATCTCCTGCATGGTCGGCAATAGTCCGCGCTATCTTTAAAATTTTATGCCATGCTCGTATTGAGAGCCCTAATTTCTGTAGGACAGATTCGAGCCAAAGGCTATCTTTTTCTTCCAGAGAGCAATAGCATTTTATTTCTGCTGATTGTAGACGAGCGTTCACCTTGCCTTGTCTTGTTATTTGCCTCTGACGGCATATCAGTACTCTGGCGGCAACGGTGGCACTGCTTTCAATGGGGCGCGCGGTTGAGGTCTCATGTTGGCTTAATGAGCCGGTGGGCAGGAGTGGAACTTCCAGCGAGAGGTCAAATCGATCCAGTAAAGGCCCAGAAACTCGGTTTACATAGCGAATAATCTCGCGGTTTGAGCTCCGGTGATGTAAGCCACGAATATGTCCTGAAGGTGAAGGATTCATTGCTGCAATCAACTGAAAGCTGGCAGGGTAAATGACTTTCGCTTTAGCGCGAGAGAGGGCGATTTCTCCTGACTCGAGTGGTTGTCTCAAAGCATCCAATACACGCCGATCAAACTCGGGTAATTCATCGAGAAATAAAACGCCATGATGCGCTAAAGAGATTTCACCCGGCAGGGGGACGGTACCGCCACCAATTAAGGCATACAATGATGCGCTATGATGTGGCGCACGATAGGGCCGCAGTTGGGTTGAGGGATGTAACCTATGGTTAGAAAGCAGGCTGTTAATGGCAACCGTAGAAAGCATTTCTGAATGGCTCAAGGGTGGTAAAATGCTTGGAAGCCTTGAGGCTAACATGGTTTTACCGGTTCCCGGAGGGCCAATCATGAGTAAGTGGTGTTCACCCGATGCGGCTAATTCTAAAGCCCGTTTAGCCTGATACTGACCGATCACATCGCTGAGGTCGGGTGCGTTACTGACTTGGGTTGCTTCATTAACAGAAAGAACTGCCTGAGGTAGCGTTATTTTGTTGTGTAAAAAATGGCAGACTTCGATTAACGAGTCTGCGACGTGGGCATTGTCACTGGTCACCAGTGCAGCTTCAGCACTATTTTGACTTGCGATAATGATTTGTCGATGATGGGAGATCGCTGCCATTGTGGCTGGAATACAGCCTTTCACCCTTCGGAGTTGACCGGCGAGGGTCAACTCGCCCAAGAACTCATAGTGTGAGAGTGAGTCGGCAGGAATTTGTCCAGAGGCGGCCAGTATTGCTATTGCGATAGGGAGATCATAACGGCCGCCTTCTTTAGGTAACTCTGCAGGGGCAAGATTGATGGTGATGCGGCGGACAGGGAACTCAAATCCACTATTCAATATTGCGCTACGGACACGTTCTTTTGCTTCCTTAACGGAAGTTTCGGGTAGACCGACGAGCATCAATGCGGGTAAGCCATTACTGATATGCGCTTCGATGGTGACGAGGGGGGCTGATAACCCAATGATGGCACGGGTAAAGACGTTGGCAAGAGACATAAGTGCTTCCTGTATTTTTTACTTCATTTTGCCATCCGGTGGTGTGAGCCGTGGATAAAATAAAAGGAAATGTGGGGAATACTCGCAGAAAATCGACGCTGTACATTTACTTATTATAAATATTGCAACTCTGTTCTGAGGATAAGCGACATCGTATCGATCAGTCGCACTCGTCTTCTTGCAAAGGATCACTCGGAGGCTATCGGTTGCCGATGTCAGTGGTTCATCTGATTGAGACGCCATTGAGTGATCAGAAGATCTGTTGTTTTACTCAAGCCCAACTCTCCGGGATATCACCAGTTAAATAGAGAATGGAATGATAAAAATAACATTATGTATTAACTGCTTATTGATATTCTTCGTATGCAGACATCGATTTAAATTTAAAAAAAGCTTGCTTGATTTTATTATTCTGTGTTAACAATTAGACATTACTTCGATTAAGACGCATTGATGGACAGAATATGAACGGAATTTTTTCTTTGATCAGCCTACCCATTATTCTCGTGCTTGTGATTATTTCACCAGCACGCGGGGCTGTATTCGGAGAAAAAAAGGCTTAATAATCAAGCCTAACCGGATAAAACCCCCGCACCGAAAGGTCCGGGGGTTTTTTTTTAAGAGCATTTTCTGATTAAAAGACAATCAATGGTGAAGTACAAAATGGTAGCACAAAATTCTGTTTTTCAGACAAAAGGCAGGTAAATGGAGATGACAGGTGCACAATGGGTAGTGAAAGCATTACAAGATCAAGGTGTTGATATCGTCTTTGGCTATCCAGGTGGGGCAATTATGCCTGTCTATGATGCCTTGTATGATGGTGGTGTTGAGCATATTCTGTGTCGGCATGAACAAGGTGCGGTCATTGCGGCAATCGGTTATGCGAGGGCAAGTGGTAAAACGGGAGTTTGTATTGCAACCTCGGGACCGGGAGCGACTAACTTGATCACCGGGCTGGCAGATGCAATGATGGATTCAGTGCCACTTGTCGCGATCACAGGTCAAGTCCCGCTTTCTGCTATCGGAACGGATGCATTTCAAGAGATTGATTTATTAAGTTTATCCTTGGCCTGTACTAAACACAGTTTTCTTGTTCGTTCTTCTGATGAATTACCGAGAATATTGACTGAAGCGTTCCGTATTGCGCAGTCTGGCCGGCCGGGTCCAGTTTTGGTTGATATACCCAAGGATATCCAGTTAGCCAATGCAGAATTTTCACCTTATCTCCCGCCTGCTTGTCATAAAAATCCCATTGATCCCTCTTCGTTGACTGAAGCGATTCAGTTACTGCGGCAGGCCAAAAAGCCCATTGCGTATATCGGCGGTGGGGTCGGCATGGCTTCAGCGGTAGCACCCTTGCGCCAATTCCTTGCTCTCACCAACATGCCTTCGGTCTGTACCCTTAAAGGGCTGGGCAGTGTTGACAGTGAAGATCCAAACTACCTCGGTATGCTCGGGATGCATGGTAGCAAGGCGGCAAACTTAGCGGTCCAGCAAAGTGATCTCCTTGTTGCGATAGGGGCGCGTTTTGATGATAGGGTTACCGGTAAGTTGGATGCCTTTGCGCCCAATGCAGCAGTCTTGCATCTCGATATTGATGCCGCAGAACTCAATAAGGTGCGCAATGCTCATGTCAGTTTACGGGCCGATTTAACCGAAGTATTGCCAGCATTAGCTCGGACGTTGGATATCGCCCCTTGGTGTCAGCAAGTGCAACAGCTCAAGCAACGCGCATTGCCCCGTTATGATCATCCAGGCGAGGCGATTTACAGTCCCGCGCTATTAAAACAACTTTCAGATCGTAAGCCTGAGAATACCATTGTGTGTACGGATGTTGGTCAACACCAAATGTGGGCGGCTCAACATATGAGTTTTAATCGACCGGAACGTTTTTTGACGTCCAGTGGTTTAGGAACGATGGGATTTGGTTTACCTGCCGCCATTGGTGCTCAGCTCGCCCAGCCGGATGATTTCGTACTCTTAGTGACAGGTGATGGTTCAATCATGATGAATATTCAAGAGCTGGCAACCATTAAGCGAAAGCAACTGCCAGTCAAAATACTGCTGTTGGATAATCAGCGATTGGGCATGGTCAGACAATGGCAGCAGCTATTTTTTGCCGAGCGCTACAGTGAAACGATCCTGACGGATAATCCTGATTTCCTGACTTTAGCGGCTGCCTTTGATATTCCTGGTCAGACGATCAGTCGTCAGGATCAGATTACTGATGCATTAACGACCTTACTGACCGCCAAAGGACCTTATTTGTTGCATGTTGCGATTAATGAATTAGACAATGTGTGGCCTCTGGTACCACCTGGCGCCAGTAATGAAAACATGATGGAGGAAGGGGTATGAGCCAGCATCAATTAGCGATTGTTGCCGATTTCCGGCCGGAAGTCATTGAACGTATTTTGCGTGTTGTCCGTCATCGCGGTTTTCATATTTGTGCTATGAATACGAGCTCACCAGAGGCAGCAACCCATATCCATATTGAGATGACGGTGAGTTCGAATAAGACCATCGACCTATTATTGGTACAACTTAATAAATTATTTGATGTCAATCAAATTACCATGCATGATTTTTAAGTTATTGATAAATAATAATATAAAGGAAAAAAGCCATGAGTACCAAACAAGCAGAGTTTATATGGTTTAACGGCACAATGGTCAAATGGGAGGAGGCAAAAGTTAGCGTTATGTCTCATGCTCTGCACTATGGTACCTCTGTTTTTGAAGGTATTCGTTGTTACAATACCCACCAGGGTCCAGCGGTTTTTCGTCATCGTGACCATATGCAGCGTTTGCGGGACTCTGCCAAAATCTACCGTTTTCCGGTCAATCAGAGTGTTGAACAATTAATGGCGGCCACTCGTGAAGTGATAAAGATTAACCAATTATCGAGTGCTTATATTCGTCCTTTGGTTTTTGTTGGTGATGTTGGCCTAGGGGTAAACCCGCCAGAAGGTTACAGTACGGATGTGATTATTGCAGCTTTTCCTTGGGGAGCTTATCTTGGCCCAGAGGCATTAGAACAGGGCATTGATGCGATGGTTTCCTCGTGGAATCGTGTGGCACCGAATACGCTACCGACTGCGGCAAAAGCAGGAGGCAACTATTTATCCTCATTACTGGTGGGCAGTGAAGCGCGTCGTCATGGCTATCAGGAAGGTATAGCGTTGGATGTTCACGGCTATCTTTCTGAGGGCGCAGGAGAAAACCTTTTTGAAGTGAAAGATAGCATCCTGTTTACCCCACCATTTACGTCCTCAGCCCTGCCAGGGATCACTCGAGATACGATCATGACCTTGGCTAAAGATATGGGCATTGAAGTGCGTGAGCAGGTACTTTCTCGCGAATCCTTATATTTGGCGGATGAAGTCTTTATGTCAGGTACTGCGGCGGAAATTACGCCAGTACGTAGCGTCGATCGCATTCAGGTAGGGGTGGGGAAACGCGGACCCATCACTGAACAGATCCAGCAGCGATTCTTTGGTTTATTTAGTGGAGAAACCCAAGATAAATGGGGTTGGCTTGATCGAGTCAACGATTAAAGGCTTTCTCCGCTATTACTGATTTGTTACTGGAGTAAATTGACTATGCCTAAGTACCGTTCTGCAACGACAACACATGGCCGTAATATGGCTGGCGCCCGTGCGTTATGGCGTGCCACTGGGATGACCGATGATGATTTTGGTAAGCCCATCATCGCTGTGGTGAATTCGTTCACTCAATTTGTGCCAGGCCATGTTCATTTAAGGGATATGGGCAAGCTAGTGGCTGAACAGATCGAGGCAGCTGGTGGGGTTGCTAAAGAGTTTAATACGATTGCAGTAGATGATGGTATTGCGATGGGGCATGGTGGGATGCTTTATTCTCTGCCTTCCCGAGAGTTAATTGCTGATTCTGTTGAATATATGGTGAATGCACATTGTGCGGATGCCATGGTCTGTATTTCTAACTGTGACAAAATTACGCCGGGTATGTTGATGGCGGCACTGAGATTAAATATTCCAGTGATCTTTGTTTCTGGTGGGCCAATGGAAGCGGGCAAAACCCGATTGTCGGACCAACTTATTAAGTTAGATTTGGTTGATGCCATGATCCAGGGAGCCAATCCCAAGGTTAGCGATGCAGACAGTGAGCAGATTGAACGTTCTGCGTGTCCCACTTGTGGCTCCTGTTCCGGGATGTTCACGGCTAATTCCATGAATTGCTTAACAGAAGCACTGGGTTTGGCGTTGCCAGGTAATGGTTCATTATTGGCGACTCATGCGGATCGTAAGCAGCTATTTCTCGAGGCGGGGCAACGCATTGTGCAGTTGACCAAACGTTACTATGAGCAGGATGACCTGAGTGTGCTGCCACGCCAGATTGCGAATAAATCCGCTTTTAATAATGCAATGACACTGGATATTGCGATGGGTGGATCAACCAATACGGTATTGCACTTATTGGCGGCGGCACAAGAGGGGGATATTGCCTTTGATATTCAGGATATTGACCGGTTATCCCGTCAAGTTCCCCATCTGTGCAAAGTGGCGCCGAGTACTCAGAAGTATCATATGGAAGATGTGCACCGTGCAGGCGGGGTCTATGGCATTTTAGGTGAGCTTGCTCGTGCCGACCTGTTAGCACTGGATGTGACGAATATTTTAGGGCAGACATTGGCTGAAACCTTGCAGCAATACGATATCATGCAAACACAGCAACAGGCCATTTTGGATATGTATCGGGCAGGTCCAGCAGGGATCCGCACCACCCAAGCGTTTTCTCAAGATTGCCGTTTTAGCACCTTGGATAAGGACAGGCAGGAGGGATGTATCCGCGCGTTGTCACATGCTTACTCTCAGGATGGTGGACTTGCGGTGTTAGCCGGCAATTTGGCTGAGGATGGGTGTATTGTCAAAACTGCCGGTGTTAATAGTGACATCTTGGTTTTTGAAGGCCCAGCAAAGGTCTATGAAAGTCAAGATGATGCGGTGACTGCTATTCTGGGTGGGCAAGTGGTGGCGGGCGATGTGGTGGTGATCCGCTATGAAGGGCCACGCGGCGGCCCCGGTATGCAGGAAATGCTGTACCCAACCACCTACCTTAAATCGATGGGTTTGGGTAAACGTTGTGCACTGATCACAGATGGCCGTTTTTCTGGTGGAACATCGGGGTTATCCATTGGCCATGTTTCTCCTGAGGCGGCGAGTGGGGGTGTCATTGCTTTAGTGAAGTCTGGTGATCGGATCCGCATTGATATCCCAGATCGGCGTATCACGTTGGTGGTCAGTGAGGCGGAATTAAGTCAACGACGGGATCAAGAGCAAGCTCGTGCAGAAAAAGCCTATACGCCTTATCAGCGCCAGCGGGATGTCTCTTTTGCTTTAAAAGCCTATGCCGCTTTGGCAACCAGTGCTGATAAAGGGGCGGTCAGAGATAAAAGCAAGCTTGGAGGCTAGTTTATGGCATTAAGCCGAACATTATCAGGGACGCCGTCCGCGGCAGAATACTTGCATGCTATTCTACGATCCTCTGTCTATGATGTGGCGCAGGTCACACCGTTGCAGAAAATGGAAAAATTATCCCGCCGATTAGACAACACCATCTTGGTTAAGCGGGAAGATCGTCAGCCTGTCCACAGTTTCAAAATACGGGGTGCTTACGCCATGATCGCGGCCTTAACGCCACAGCAAAAACAAGGCGGCGTGGTCACCGCGTCGGCGGGGAATCATGCTCAAGGTGTTGCCTTATCTGCAAGCCAACTGGGGATCAACGCGAAAATTGTCATGCCCAAGGCCACCGCCGATATCAAAGTCGATGCGGTCAGGGCGATGGGCGGTGAGGTGATCTTGCAGGGTGCTAATTTTGATGAGGCTAAAGCGTATGCACAGCATTTGGCGGAAAACGGGGGATACACCTTTATCCCACCGTTTGATCATCCCGCAGTGATTGCTGGACAAGGAACGCTCGCACTGGAACTTTTACAACAGGATGCACATATTGATCGTATTTTTGTCCCTGTTGGGGGGGGGGGATTAGTGGCGGGTGTGGCAGTACTGATAAAACAGTTATTACCTGAAATTAAGGTGATCGCCGTTGAAGCTAGTGACTCTGCTTGTTTGAAAGCTGCTCTGGATGCCGGAAAGCCAGTCACATTAGACAGAGTTGGTTTATTTGCGGAAGGGGTGGCAGTAAAGCAGATCGGCAGTGAAACTTTCCGGCTTTGTCAGCACTATTTAGATGATATTATTACGGTTGATAGTGATGCCATTTGTGCGGCGATGAAAGATATTTTTGATGATGTTCGAGCGATTGCTGAACCGTCGGGGGCGCTGGCACTGGCGGGGATGAAAAAATATATCCAACTGCATGGCATAACGGGTGAGCGTCTGACTCACGTCCTTTCTGGTGCCAATGTGAATTTTCATGGTTTACGCTATGTGTCTGAGCGTTGTGAGCTCGGCGAGGATCGTGAGGCGTTACTGGCGGTCACCATTCCAGAACAGCAAGGCAGTTTTTTGACATTCTGCAAAACGTTGGGGGGGCGAATGGTCACCGAGTTTAATTACCGTTATGCCGGTAGCGACCATGCGCGTATTTTTGTTGGCGTGCGTTTAACTCGGGGTGTGCAGGAACGCCAAGAGATTGTTCAGCAGTTACGTGATGCCGATTACCAAGTTGTCGATCTGTCTGATGATGAAATGGCGAAGCTGCATCTGCGCTATATGGCGGGAGGCCGTCCGAGCCAAGTATTGTCAGAGCGCCTATACAGCTTTGAGTTCCCTGAAGCGCCGGGGGCACTACTGCGATTTTTGGAAACATTGGGAGGCCACTGGAATATTTCGCTGTTTCATTACCGCAGTCATGGCAGCGATTATGGTCGAGTGTTGACAGCTTTTGAAGTTCATCAGCAGGATGATCGATTTACTGCCCATCTACAAAAGCTGGGTTATCAATACACTGATGAAACGGACAACCCTGCGTTTCAATTTTTCTTGGCATGAGGCACGTCGTTACAACACATGCCAAAACGCGTTAATTAGCGGCTCACTGAGCCGCTTTTTTTGTACACAAATGCCTAAATCGAGTGGGGCACCAAGATCAATATTGTCAAGCACTCTAACGCGACTGCGGATGGATTCAGGACTGTTTTCCAGTACCACATCGGGGCACAAGGCAATGCCGCAGCCCATGGCAACCATTGGGACAATGGCTTCATGTCCAGCGACAGTGGCATAAATGTGAGGATTACTGATTTTTTGTTTGCGCAACCAGCGATCAGCACTGCGTCTGGCCGGGCCTCGATCGGGAAGAATAAAGGGCAATTGCGACCAGTCAAGTGATTCGGTGATAAGTTGCTGAACTGGGCAGGGTAAGGCTGGAATAATCATCAGCAAGGGGATTTGCCCCAAGGGCTTAAAATCGATGCTGGCCGGCATATTCTCCGCTTTGCCGGCAATCGAGAGATCGGCATCCCCGGAGTTAACGATAGCAACGGCTTCAGCAGGATCACCGGTAGTCAGTTTTATTTCCACTTGTGGATGTTCTGCTCGGAATCTATCGAGAATTTGTGGAAGGTGGCTGTAGGAAGCTGTCACCGAACAAAAAAGATGTAACTCCCCACTCAAAGAAGGACTCAAGCTATCGAGGCTATGACGTAATTGTTGATAATGCAGCAGTGTCTGCTGAGCAAATTGTTTTAAACGCTCACCTGACTCAGTCAACGAAACGGAACGATTATCTCGAAGAAACAGAGGATGACCAATATCACTTTCTAGTCGCTGGATCTGTCTGGATAAGGTCGAAGGGCTGACGTGCATCATGCTAGCCGTTTGTCCAAAATGGCAGGTGTCGGCGAGGTGTAGAAACAATTTTAGGTCGCGTAAATCCATGATCTTATCCTTCGAACACTGTTGCAATTATTGCAATTTTATCTTGTTAATATATCAATTTCCGCAATGGAAATCCTCCCTTATGATGGATTGAAACACTGGGTGCCATCAATCATGACCCACAACAACCATTATCAGCAGGGGAGCAACACCATGGCTAACTATTTTAATACATTAAACCTGCGCAATCAGTTAGCGCAATTGGGGAAATGCCGTTTTATGTCGCGCGATGAATTTGCAGATGGCGCGGGTTTTCTAAAGGGTAAGAAAGTGGTGATCATTGGTTGTGGTGCCCAAGGCCTCAATCAAGGGCTTAATATGCGTGATTCGGGTTTAGATATTGCTTACGCATTACGTGAGGAAGCCATAGCAGAACAGCGCCCATCATGGCGTAAAGCGACAGATAATGGATTTAAGGTTGGCAGTTATGCTGAGCTTATCCCACAGGCGGATCTGGTGATTAACTTGACGCCAGATAAACAGCATTCTGCTGTTGTTAAAGCGATACAGCCACTGATGAAGCAGGGATCGGCACTGGGTTATTCCCATGGCTTTAATATTGTTGAAGTGGGCGAAACGATCCGTCCAGACATCACTGTCGTGATGGTCGCGCCAAAATGCCCGGGTACCGAAGTCCGTGAAGAGTATAAACGCGGCTTTGGCGTGCCTACCTTATTGGCGGTACACCCTGAAAATGATCCTAATAAACAGGGGCTGGCTATCGCCAAAGCGTGGGCTGCTGCGACGGGGGGACATCGCGCAGGGGTGCTGGAATCTTCCTTTGTGGCTGAGGTGAAATCTGATTTGATGGGCGAGCAAACCATTCTGTGTGGGATGTTACAAGCGGGGTCATTACTTTGTTATGATAAATTGGTTGCCGAGGGTAAAGATCCGGCTTACGTCGGCAAGTTGTTGCAGTCAGGGTGGGAAACCATTACCGAATCCCTAAAATTTGGGGGGATTACCTTGATGATGGACAGATTATCGAACCCAGCGAAAATTCGTGCCTATCATTTGTCAGAACAATTGAAAAAGCGGATGGCTCCCTTATTTCAAAAGCATATGGATGATATTATTTCTGGTGCTTTTTCGAGTGGTATGATGGCTGACTGGGCCAACGATGATCATGACTTGTTGACTTGGCGTGAACAAACGGGGCAAACCGCTTTTGAAAATGCGCCGGCTTATGAAGGAAAAATTTCTGAGCAATCTTATTATGACCAAGGTGTTGTTATGGTTGCGATGGTCAAAGCGGGCGTTGAGCTAGCTTTTGAAACCATGGTGGATTCAGGAATTATTGCTGAATCAGCCTATTATGAATCGTTGCATGAGCTCCCGCTGATTGCGAATACCATTGCTCGCAAGCGCTTATACGAGATGAATGTGGTGATTTCAGATACAGCTGAATACGGTAATTATCTCTTCTCTTTTGCTGCACTACCATTATTAAAAGATTTCATGGATGCATTAAAACCCGGTGATTTAGGGGAGGTTACTGCGAGCGATAATACGGTGGATAATGCCCAACTGCGTGACGTTAATGAAGCCATTCGCCATCACCCGATTGAACTCGTCGGCAGTCGCTTACGCGATTACATGACGGATATGAAACGTATCGCTGTGGCGGGCTAATTCACGAAGAATCCCTCTCTAGAGAGGCTAGCCTTCATGGATATCAGGCGCCACAGCCTGCCCCAGACAATCGACTGGGGCAGGGATGATCTCCGGTGATCTGATGCCATGGTCTGTACAGTCATGGTAAATCATCACACTAAGCTTTCCGATTAATACACAAAGATCCTCCGATTCAGTCGTTCCTGTTGTTGTCACTGGTTGATTTTTCTGGGCGAGTCTCCGCCGTGGCGATCCAAGCTGCGCAGAATAACGTCAGGCGAGCGAAAAAATAGAAAAAAGCCATCAAACCTAGCACAGAACCAAACGCAGCTCCCGAGGGAGAGGAGGCCAATTTCGGTAGGGTAAATGTCATAATAAACTTAATGATTTCGAAGCCGATCGCAGCCAATAACGTACCACGCAATAACGCGTTACGTTGGGGTTGGTGGCGAGGGAGTATCCAAAAAATCCATAAAAATATCAGGTAGTTAGCTGTTATTGATATACTGAGTGCTATCACGGTCATGACGGGACGTAGCCAATCAACATGTTCAAGCCCTAATGCTTGAATAATACTGGCTTGGGCAGAGCCTGCAATGGAATTGAGTGATAAGGCAATAATCAGTGCCAGCATCAATCCTGTCAGTGAGACAAAATCGCGAATATAACGACGCCATAGGGGTTCTGCATCATCCTCTTTACGTTCCCAGACATCGCGTGATTGCGCTCTGATTGCCTCACGTAAGTTGCCAACCCAACTGACACCAGAATAGAGTGCCAGTAGTAGCCCCGTCAGGCCGACGGTTGTGCGCTGTCTGATTGCAGTATTCACGGTATTTTCCAAGGTGCTGGCTAAAGTGGGATCACTGATACTGTCAACAATCTTGTTAATCAGTTCAGTCAGTAGATTTTGGTTAGAGGCGAGGACAAAACCGATTGCGGCAAAAGAAACCATTAAGATCGGGATCAGGGATAAAAAAGAAAAATAGGTGATAGCGGCACCAAATTGACTCCCTAAGCGGTCATTGAAACGTTCAATAGTGCGCAGAAAATGGGCAACTACCGGAATGTGACAAAGCCAAGTTACAAAACGAGAGGCTTTTTTAATCGACTTATCCACGGCAGGATAACCCGTCTGGATATCCATAATCGGTTTGACATTATTCTGGTTTGAACTGTGCTTTTTTTGAGCCGGCATAGAATTCATCGTCCTTATTGAAATACATTGCTACCGCTACAGTATAGATCATTCACCCTGTGCAAGGTGGGAAAATGAGGAAGGGGATCGAGGCCAGAGAGCATCAAGGGGATAAGCAACGGTTTATTTCGATCCTAGCCCGCATGAAGCAGGCTAGGTGAGATCACGAAGATTGAATATCGGAAAGCATTGCCTGTGGCTTGCTTTCCATTGAGCCATGATTCAGTTCGGGTGCGGTATAATCTAACTGCAGAATTTGACTGGTCGTTTGCAAGACCTGCTCAGTCGTGGTGATATCACCATTTAAAGTTTCTTGCCAGTGAGGGATCAGACTTTTAATGACCTGCTGCCACCGGTCACTGTGTATTTTCTCATTGAAAATGCGGGTCAGTAAATCCAGCATGGCTTGTGCTGCGGTCGATGCACCGGGCGAAGCACCCAATAAGGCTGAAATACTGCCGTCTTCTGACGTGACAATTTCCGTACCAAGACGCAAGATGCCGCCCTTCTGCGGGTCATTCTCAATGATTTGCACTCGTTGACCTGCAATCGCCAGATGCCAGTCTTCCCCTTTAGCTTCAGGGACATATTCCCTAAGGGCGTTTAATCGATCGTCATCGCTTTGCATCACCTGACCGACGAGGTACTTGATCAAATTGATATTGTGTGCGCCGACTTGCAGCATGGGAACCAGATTGGCAGGTGTCATTGAGTTGAACATATCTAACAATGATCCCTGTTTTAGGAAACGGGTGGTGAAGGTGGCGAAGGGGCCAAACAGTAAGACGCGTTTACCATCAAGCACACGCGTATCCACATGAGGTACTGACATCGGTGGTGCGCCAACGCTAGCTTTACCATACACTTTAGCCAGATGACTCTGTACCAATTGCGGATTTTCCGTGACCAAAAATGAGCCACCCACTGGAAAACCGGCAAAGCATTTTGCTTCTGGGATCCCTGTTTTTTGCAGCAGTGGCAGCGCTGCGCCTCCTGCTCCGATAAAAATTTTACCGGCAATCAGTTGTCGTTCTTTTCCTTGGGTCAAATCATTCATGATGACTTTCCAGCGCCCGTCAGGCAGACGAGTAAAATCTTTGACTTCTTGGCTGGTTTCTAACCTGAAGTGTGCTGAGCGACTTAAACTTTCAATCAGTTGTTGGGTAATTTCACCAAAATTGACATCGGTTCCGTATTCAGAGCGGGTTGCCGCAACTTTTTGTTGGGGATCGCGACCTTGCATAATGAGCGGCGCCCATTGTTTGATTATTGCCGGGTCATCACTGAATTGCATTCCTCGGAACAGTGTGCTGCTTTGCAACGCGTTGACCCGCTTACGCAGAAAATTGACATTGTCTTCACCCCAAACAAAGCTCATATGGGGGGTCGAATTGATGAAAGAACGTGGGGAGCGTAAGCGACCCTTGTTGACTAATGAAGACCAGAATTGGCGTGATATCAAAAAGGCTTCGTTAATTGCCAATGCTTTATTAATGTTGATGGAGCCATCGGCTTGTTCCGGTGTGTAATTGAGCTCAGCCAGTGCTGAATGTCCCGTTCCTGCATTATTCCAACCATTAGAGGACTCGCCGGCCACTTCCGGAAGACGCTCAACCATATGCAGTTTCCAGTTTGGTTCGAGCTCTTGCAGGAAGGTTGCAAGTGTTGCACTCATGACCCCCGCACCAATAAGGAGGACATCAACTTCTTCGGTATTGTGTGAGTGGGCCTTGGGGGTTGCCAACTGGGATGAGGAGGCGGTTTGAACAGGATCCCGACTAATTTTACTCATGAGGCTATATCTCCTCTGCTGCTGAGTCGCCACAAAAATTCTCAGCAGAATACCAATAACCAGCCTGCCAGATGGCAACACTGTATTTTTTGAAAAGGCTGAAGCGTTAGCCGCTGACCACCGATGAGGCAGTGAGTAAATACCTCGTTAAAAATTCTATAGGTAAATATAACATTTTTATCTCAGGATAAAACTAATCACTGGTCAAAAATTGTGAATGCGATGATTTACCTGCAGAATCAGGCCGTATCAATAAATAAAATAAAAAATCCTTTATATCATCATGTTATATGATAAATCAGGCAAGATCCCTTGATGAAAAATGTGATGGCAGCGACATAAACAACTTACGCGTTTCCCACGTAACTCGTTAATAAATCGCTTTTATTTCACTAACCTCATGTGAAAAAATAGAAAGCATTTTGTGATAAATTTGTTAACTGACTTGGTGGGAATTGAGGATAATTTGTGCTGTGTCTACCCTTTTTTGTTGTCAGGCCTGATCTTAACGTTGATATCGGCGCCATAGAAAACGCAGCACCACAAACTCAATGCTGCCAAGTAGTAAAAACCACAGTAAATACAGGATGGTATAAAATTGATTAATATCAACAAAATGCAATAGTGACATCAGCTTACGTACCCAGTTTAGATCCAGCATGGGTGCGGGTAATAATAAGGCGGATAAAAAAGCCAGTAATAAAATCCCTGCTGGGATCACCAGCGTTTCTAGCGGATGTTTCATAGTCACTCTGTGATGTTATGTTGAGGAATGCGTATTGTCGATAAAAGCGCTTGCAGATGCAATTTTTTTGCATTGTGGGTCGCCCTTAACTGCTTTATGTGGCTAAAATCACGGAGCAGAGGGATTGGGGTGATGATTTTTTAGTTTAGCGTGTGAAAAAAGAGAGGTCTGTTTTCGTGGCGTTTGTGCGATGCTTGAGTTGGCTATGGCTAACTCATTGTCATGCAACCTTTTCTTTTCTGATATAGTTATGGCGATGAAATATAGCCAATGCTATAACTAACCTCATGATTTTATTGTCTTTTTATATCGAGACTTACATGGTAAACTGACAGGTATATTGAGGTCGTCGGTCTTTGGCGATCCGAACACCAGCGTCCAGTAAAGCGATAATGATAATGAACATACTTACCACTCTGCTCTTGGCTTTTGGCATGTCGATGGATTCTTTTGCCGCAGCGCTGAGTAAAGGGGCCTGTTTGTACCGCCCTAGTCTGAAAGATGCACTGCGTATCGGTTTAATTTTTGGCGTTATTGAGTCATTAACGCCGCTAGCCGGTTGGGCATTAGGTAATATTGCCAGTGATTATGTGGTGGCCTGGGATCACTGGATTATTTTTATGTTGCTCTCTTTTCTTGGCGGTCGAATGATCATTGCGGGTTTCCGTCAACAGCACAACGGGGATTGTTGCCCCCCAGAAAAACATCGTTTGATGGGGCTTGTATTCACCGCCATTGCCACCAGCCTTGATGCCTTGGCCGTCGGTGTTGGATTGGCTTTCCTACAAGTGAATATTGTACTGACGGCGCTGACCATTGGCTTAGCAACGGGGATCATGGCGGTTGCAGGGGTATGTATCGGCCGTTTTATTGGCCCCATCTTAGGGCGCCGTGCTGAAATCGTCGGGGGATTAGTTCTCATGGCAATTGGGGTGATGATCTTGGTTGAACACCTTGGCTTACTTCATTAATCAATGCTACTGTGGAAGCTATGTCGTGATACGCAACTGAAAGTGGAATACCGGCTATGCTAAAATCGACGTTGGCGGTACTGATTGGTGGGGGGATCGGTTGCTTGTTGCGTTTTTTTATTACTCTGCGTTTAAATTCCCTGCATCCTAACTTGCCGTTAGGCACATTACTCGTCAACCTGATTGGTGGGGTGATCATCGGTGCTGCTCTCGCTTGGTTCGCTCGTTATCCGCAATTGGATAGCGGTTGGAAATTGCTGATTACCACTGGGTTATGTGGTGGACTGACGACATTTTCTACCTTTTCAGCCGAATTGATGGTGATGTTGCAGTCTGGACGCTATCTTTGGGCGATGTTTGCCGCCAGTCTCCATCTGTTTGGTTCGTTACTGATGACCTTTGCGGGCTTTGCCATGATCAACTGGTTACTGGGTTAGTGTTGTCGTTGTTGCTGTGACAATGTGTTGGGTCATCAGGTTAAGGGCGAAGTGATACCGTGGGCGTGAGGATCAGATCATTTATTTCACTTATATCGCTTTTGCGTATGTTACTGCCGTTTTCAAATACAGGTAATGATTGTCACCTGAATATAAATATATTCGACTTAATCCAGAAAAATACTGAATTTTCACTTACCATGCAGGTGAGTGCTCTGTAACAGGCTATTTATTTATGTTTTCTGAACGTTTTGAGAAATTAATTGACCTTTATCGTACCGAACCACAACAGGATCCACCGACGACGATTGGTGCTTTTTATGGGTATTTTCTGCGTCAGGTTTGGCCGAGTTTTCTGGCCTTGTTGATCGTGGGTCTGGCTGGTGCTTTGATTGAAGTTGCGTTATTCAGTTACTTGAGTTCAATCATTGACTTGGTAAATCATAGCCGAGCAGAGACGTTTTTTGCCGATCATTGGCCTGTGCTGCTGTGGATGGCGGTGGTTGCCTTAATTATCCGACCGATTATCATTGCCCTGAATGACCTCCTCGTTCATCAAACCATAAACCCTGGATTATCAGGATTGGTTCAGTGGCAAAATCATCGGCATGTCTTACGCCAGAGTCTACATTTTTTCCAAAACGATTTTGCGGGTCGGATTGCGCAGCGCATCACACAAACTAGTAACGCGCTCTGTGACTCAGCAGTACAGTTGGTTGATGCGCTCTGGCATGTGATTATTTACATTGTCTCAGCCTTCGTATTATTTGTGGCTATCGATTGGAAATTGATCCTTCCCCTCTTGATCTGGATGGTGATCTACAGTTCGGCACTGATCTATTTTGTGCCTCGAGTGAAGCAACGCTCGATTGAAGCATCGGATGCACGGTCGAAATTGATGGGTGTCATTGTCGATGGCTATACCAACATTACCACCTTGAAATTGTTTGCTCACAATGCACTTGAACAAGAGTACGCGCGCCAAGCCGTTGAAGAAAAGACGGTGACGGCAAGACGAGCAGGACGAATGATCACGGCGATGGATGTCACTTTATCGACCCTCAATGGTATTTTAATTGTGGCGACGACAGGATTGTCTTTGCTCTTGTGGCGTCAATCGCTAATTTCTGTGGGGGCGATAGCCCTGACAACCACCCTAATTATTCGTTTGGTGAATATGTCTGGTTGGATCATGTGGGTAGTCAACGGCATTTTCTCCAATATAGGTCAGGTTCAGGACGGCATGAAATCCATTACTCGCCCTCTGACCGTTCAGGATCAGCCGGATGCCGCGGATTTGCACGTCCGCCAAGGTAAAATTGATTTTAATCAGATAAGCTTTGGCTATCATGCTCAGCGCAGGATTATCCATGGGCTTGATTTACATATTAAAGCGGGAGAAAAGGTTGGACTGATTGGGGCTTCTGGCGCAGGTAAATCCAGCTTAGTCAATTTGCTGCTGAGAATGTATGATCTCGAACAGGGTGAAATTTGTATCGACGATCAAAATATTGCAACAGTGACGCAAGAAAGTCTGCGTCAACAGATTGGTATGATCACTCAAGATACCTCACTGCTGCACCGTTCCATTCGTGATAATTTGCTGTATGGTAAGCCGGATGCCAGCGAGCAGGCGCTGCAGCAGGCCATTATCAACGCGAAAGCGGATGAGTTTATTAGTCAGTTATCGGATTCTGAAGGGCGTTGTGGATTGGATGCGATGGTGGGTGAACGAGGGGTTAAATTATCAGGAGGACAACGACAACGTATTGCGATTGCTCGTGTTTTATTGAAAAATGCCCCAATTCTTATTATGGATGAAGCCACGTCAGCCCTCGATTCAGAAGTGGAAGCGGCAATCCAAGAAAGTCTTGAAACTTTAATGACAGGGAAAACGGTGATTGCTATCGCCCACCGCTTGTCTACCATTGCGAGAATGGATCGTCTGATCGTAATGGCTGATGGCAACGTGGTGGAGTCGGGTACCCATCGTCAGTTGCTCGAACAACAGGGGGTATACGCGCGGTTATGGCAGCGACAAACTGGCGGTTTTGTTGCTGCTGAGTAATGTGATGACCGATAAGACTCACGAACAAGGCGAGTCTAAACAGGCAGGGTTCCGGACAGGGTGCCGGGTATATGAGTTTATTGTTTAAGTGAAGAAAGAATAATATGGAACGTTTTATTGAGAATTTGATCTATACATCGCGCTGGATCTTAGCACCTGTTTACCTTGGATTGTCACTGGGCTTACTGGCTCTGACGATTAAGTTTTTTCAGGAAATTTTTCATGTGCTGCCGGGTATCTTGGCAATCAGTGAAAATGATTTGATTTTACTGCTCCTCTCTTTGATTGATATGACGTTAGTTGGGGGCTTATTGATCATGGTGATGTTGTCAGGATATGAAAATTTCATTTCCCAATTGGATATTGCAGAAGATAAAGAAAAACTTAATTGGTTAGGGAAAATGGATTCGGGATCCCTGAAAAACAAAGTCGCTGCGTCGATTGTTGCGATTTCCTCGATCCATTTGTTGCGTGTTTTTATGGAAGTACAGGGTGTCGATAATACCAAGCTGATGTGGTATGTGATCTTACATTTGACCTTTGTACTTTCCGCGTTTGTTATGGGATATTTGGATAAAATGTCTCGCCATTACAAGGGATAATTCACCCTCGTCGCTCTGTTGTTACTGAATGTGTTGACAGGGCGACTATGTCGGGTTTTATCCAAGATTAACCTCGCTATCTTCGAACTCTCTTGCAAAAGTACCGTACTGTAATGCTTTATTTATCAGCAACTCAAGGCTATGATGCTGACCTAGACCTCTTTTAGAATAGTACGATGATCCTGTGATAAAAAAGATTGCGTTGCCAAAATTCTCCGTGGGAACTGCTTCTACGATTTTAGGTGCCATTTCCTATGGCATTCCCGGTATCGTTCTCAGTTTGGCCAGTGCGGCGGGGGGAAATGTCAGTAATATCATCGCGACTCAGTACTTACTGGCGTTTACTTTCTTTTTTATGCTTTCCGAATTTGGTAAGCGTCAACCGACGCCGTTTTCCTTACGTGAAAAAATTATTGTATTCGCCTCGGGTGCGCCTGCGTTGGGGATCAATTACTGTTTTTATCAATCATTGAGCTATGTCGGTATTCCAATTGCTACGATGATGCTGATGCAATCAGCGTGGATTGCACCACTGATTTCCTCTGTGATTCATCGGCGAAAAATAAACTCCCGTGAACTGATCAGTATGACCTTGATTATCGTTGGTGTCTTAGTCGCAACAGGGATGTTTACAGGCGCTTTTAAACTCAATATGTTGGGTATTGGCTGGGGAATAGGCGCCGCCCTATCTTACAGTTTGGTGATCCTTTCTTCCGCCAATATAGCCAAAGGCACGAGGGTGGCAGATAAAGCCAAGTTGGTCACATTGGGGGGCTTTATTTGCTCCTTGTTTTTGTTGAGTGACAGCGTTGATATTTCTATTTTCAAGGATGATACCTTATGGGCGATGCTTAATGCGGTTTTTTCATCGATTTTACCTATCGCTTTATTTGCTTATGGTATGCCGAGAACTTCACCGACGGTTGCTGGAATTTTGGTTACCCTTGAGTTACCTTCCGCTTATATTTTTTCATGGCTTATTCTTTCAGAAACTATCACGTCCAGTCAAATTATTGGGTGTTTAATTATCGTTGCAGCGATTTCATTAGCCAGTCTCGATGGGCTGACGATTGAAAACTTAAAGAAATGGCTCTCGCGATCTAAATAATGTAGACAGCTGCTTCCCTCATACCCTCAAATTGTCACTTAGGTTGAGATTAAACATGATAAAGATGAGCGACCGTACTCAGTGAGTAAGGAATAAGGCATGAGCATTGTCGAGTCTGATGCCATGGCCAGCTTAAGGAAACGATAACGTTTATGGTTAGGTACGGTCAGTCCATTGCCCCAGTTCGCACAGCCTACGTCGCGATATTGGCAATGCTGTTATTGTTTATCGCACCAACCATTTCCAAGCATTTGGCCCATAGCGCTGCTGATCCTGTCGCAAAACGTACCACCAAGCCTGCAATGCTCGTGGTTGATAAATCACAGCAGCCACATTCCTATCCTTTGACTGAGGCAGAACGGTCACCGATGGCCTCAGGGATGATGATGGATGACAGTGCTTGTGGTTATTGTCAGCTGCTGATCCACGTTCCTTTACTCCGCTTTTATTTCACGCCAGTTATCTGGTTGATACGATTTAATATCTTCATTCGGCGTCACAGAAAGGCGGGGTTACCATCAGTAAAATCTGCACCTTGTCGCCACCGCTGCCGAGCCCCCCCTTCCTCGATAAAGCTCTGACTCACGTTATTGTTCATCAGTGGTTAAGTCACTGATTTATTATTGCCTCGACACCAAGGTATCATGATGGATTTTCCTACAGAAAGCCACCCCAAACTGGGGCAGGCTTTGCTAAATTTACTGCGTCGGCTGCATTTTTATATTGGTTTATTTGTTGCCCCGTTCATTTTTATTGCGGCCCTAACAGGCACACTTTATATTATCACACCACAGATAGAAAATTGGTTTTATGCCAAGACGTTACAGGTTGCTGTGCAAGGACAAGCTAAGCCGCTATCAGAACAGGTCAGTGCTGCAAGGCATTATATTGGTTCTTCTGCCAGTTTGTTTGCCGTTAGACCGGCACCTGATAACCAGACGGCGACCCGTATCCAATTTAAACAGCCTCATCTTGGTCCCTCTGAGAGTCGAGGCATATTTATTAATCCTTACACGCTGCAGGTGACAGGCGATCTGACGGTGTATGGGACATCCGGTATTCTGCCATTGCGTACATGGCTTGATCATTTACATCAAAGCTTGTTGCTCGGTAATATTGGCCGTAATTACAGTGAACTTGCGGCTTCATGGATGTGGATTGCGGCACTCGGTGGTGTGGTATTATGGGCCAGTCAGCGCACGTCCACTCGACGTCATCGGCCAAGTCGTCAGGCGGCATCATTACGCCACTGGCATACTACCCTTGGGTTGATCCTGTTCGTGGGGATGCTGTTTTTATCCGTGACAGGGATCACATGGTCACAATGGGGAGGGCAGCACATCAGTCAGCTCCGGCAGGCTCTTAATTGGATGACACCGAAAGTGAATGATAGGCTGGATGGTTCCCTGACACCGATAATCACGCACCCTCATGCTGAACATCATGCAATAAGTGCTGAGTCAGAGATGGCTGATATGCCTGATATGATTGTCTCTCCGGTCGCAACGATCACGACAGCGCAAAGGCCGTTGAAACAGCCTGAGGATAAGGATTGGGATAAGATTCTCAGTCAAGCCAGACAACATGGCTTATTGGCGAGAAAAATAGAAATTCGTCCTCCTGTTAAAACGGGCTTGGCTTGGGTTGTCACTGAAATTGATTATCGCTGGCCGACTCAGGCTGATTCGGTGGCCATCGATCCCATCCACTTTATGGTGCGGGATCAGGTTCATTTCTGGCAATTTCCTCTCGCAGCTAAATTAACTCGCTGGGGAGTTGATGCGCATATGGGCATTTTGTTCGGTGTGATTAATCAAGTGCTACTGGCCCTGTTTGGTGTTGGGTTGTGTATTCTGATTATACTCGGCTATCGAATGTGGTGGCGCCGCCGGCCCACACAGGCCATCATGCATCCGGCAAAGACACTTTTTTATTGTTGGCAATGCTTACCGCGCAGTGCAAGATGGATTGTCCTGTTGCTGACGGTAGGACTCGGCTATGTTCTGCCCGTGATGGGAGTCAGCCTTTGTGTTTTTATGCTGGTGGATATCTGGTGTTTTTGGCAAGCCAGTCACGGCCTAGAAAACCGATGAGATGTTGAGAAGGAAAACGGGTTCGAATTCAGTGTATAAATAAAAAAAAAGGGCCATCTCGGCCCTTTTTTGTTATTAGTGAGCCATTGAATGGGGAACGGCATTGTCCTTTTGTTGCTCTGGAAGTTGTAAGGCCTTACGACTCGCCGTGACTTTTTCTGGATGGACGGCGGGTGCGGAATTTCCCCAGCTGTTACGAATGTAAGTGGTCACTGCGGCAATTTGTTGATCCGAGAGCTTCCACGCGAAGGATGGCATCGCAGCACTGGTTGGATTATTTTGTGTGACTGCCCCTCGTCCGCCTTGCAAAATAGTCGTCAGGATTGATGAGGGATCCTGAGCCATAATACTTGGGTTATCGGCCAAGCTTGCGGCTATCTGGGGGATCCCTTTGCCATCACTGTTATGACATGCACTGCAATTGGCAGAATAGACACGCTCACCGCTTTGCATCAATGCGGATGTGCTGTTCAAAGGCGCCGGTTTATGAGTCGGGGAAGAAGGCTGAGTGCGTAAATAGACCGCAATGGCATGTAAGTCATCATCGCTCAGATATTGGGTTGAGTTACTGACGGCTTCGGCCATTGGACCCGAAGCAATTGCCACATGATTACTGCCGTTTTTAAGATAATCGACAATCTGTTGCTCACTCCATTTACCCATACCAGTGTAGGTATTCGAGGTAATATCAGGCGCATGCCACGTCCCCAGATTGTTTCCCTGTAGATAGGCATGGGTGTCTCCACCAAGCATATTTTTAGGTGTATGACAGGCTGCGCAATGTTCTAGTCCTTCGACCAGATACGCCCCACGATTCCATTGTGCACTTTGAGACGCATTGACTTTAAACTCACTGTTTTTAAAAAACAGCAGGTTCCAGCCACGCATTGCGAAGCGGATGTTAAAAGGGAATGGCAGTGAGGTGGCGGTGACATGCTGTTGTACTGGCGTGAGAGAGCGAATGTACATCCATAAATCATGCATATCCTGATCGCTGATTTTTACATAAGCATTATAAGGCATCGCAGGATAGAGATTTTCACCCTGTTTGCCGATACCATGCCGTACTGCCCGATAGAAATCACGTTCAGTCCAGTTACCAATACCCGTGCTAGGATCGGGTGTGATATTACTGGCATAAATCTTACCAAACGGCGTTTCTATACCGTAGCCACCGGAGTAAGGCTGTTTACTGCCTGGTGCGGTATGGCAGGCCACGCAATCACCCGCAATGGCAAGATAATGCCCTCTTTTGACTGCCGATTGATCTTGAGCGGTCAGGGGCTGACGAGTTAAGATCTTGTCATTAGCAACATTATCTGCGCGAGTATTGTCATTGATATAGAGTGCACAGGCAACAGCCACCGCCAACATACCAATGGCAGTCATAGCGATAGTTTTCTTTTTCATCATGATAGTGATACCAGTGGTCCTGGATTTTTCAGGTAGTTTTCAATAATCGCTTTCGCTGTCCATAGGCTCAGTGCACCGATGGTGCCAGTTGGGTTGTACCCTGCATTATTAGGGAAAGAAGATGCACCAAGTACAAACACATTATGTACATCCCAACATTGCTGATAACGGTTAAGTACACTGGTTTGCGGATCGGTGCCCATAACGGCACCACCAATCGTATGATCGCTGGCGAAATTATAGGGTGAGTAAGAGCCTGACGCTGAATTTGTGCCAATAACCAGTTCTGCCCCCATGGCTTTGCCTATTTCGACACTGCGCTGTTCAATAAATCGAGCGGATCGGCGATCATTCTCGTTATAATCAAAGGTGACGCGTAGTAATGGTAAGCCATATTTGTCTTTGTATTCAGGATCTAAGTCGAGGTAGTAGTCTTCATGAGAATAACTGGTACCCTGTCCAAAAATAAAGGTCGCGTTTTGAAAAGCATGGGTATAGGCTTTTTTCCACGCTTTCCCCCAGCGAGGCGTGCCCGGTGGTAATACATCTGCATTGCCTATTGGTCTAGCACCTCGGGCTACCACAAGGATCCCCGCGCCACCAATAAATCCTTTACCGTGGTGATCGAAATTATCACCATTATAATCATCTACCTGTTGAGATAACGCACCCGCGCCAATGTATGGGTTGAGGTATTCATCGCTGAAAAACAGGTTTGCACCCGATACGGTCTGAAAGCTATAAGCCCGGCCAACCACACCTTTTTTGGTTTTATGATCATAGGGCTTGCCAATTTGTGAAAGCAGTAGTAGGCGAACATTTTGCATCTGGAAAGCCGACAAAATCACAATGTCGGCAGGCTGTTGCCATTGTTGATTATTTTTATCAATAAAAGTGACACCTGTGGCGGTTTTACCGTCTGCGGCTTTATCAACACGGATCACCGTTGAGTCAGTCAGCACGGTGAAATTGTCTCGTTGCATGAGAGCAGGGATCACACAGGCATTAGGGCTCGACTTAGAGAAATTTCCGCAGCCATAATACAGGCAGTAACCACAATAGGTACAAGGCCCCATTCTGACGCCTAATGGATTGACATAGGCACGAGAAGCTTGACCAGCAGGCACCATAAACGGATTGAGATCCAATGATTTAGCGGCATCTCTAAATAAATCCGTCAATCGAGTACTTTCTAGGGGTGGCAGGGGATATTCACTGCTTCTGTTACCTTCAAACGGATTGCCATCAGGCATGATTTTGCCGTTCAGTCGACCTGCTTTACCAGAGACGCCTGCAATTTTCTCAAAGCGATCATAGAAAGGTTCGAGTTCATCATAGGTCACGCCCCAATCTTGTAATATCAAGCCGTCAACAATTTGTTCTTTGCCGTATCTGGCGACAGTTTGACTGTAGGGGACAAAATCAAAAGGGGTGAAACGCCAAGCCATTCCCGCCCAATGGGTACCTGAACCGCCAACATTATAACCCAGTTCATTCAGATTCCAATCGCGTGAAGGGAGGGCAGTTTGTGAACTATTATTACGGAAGGTTGTCGTTTCCACGGCGGGCGGCAGTAACATACCGCGACGCGTATCCCAGCGAAGTTCATCGGTATCAATGGACGGGGGAAAATCGGTACTGGTTTCCCACCAAGGGCCCCGTTCTATCGCGACCACATTTAATCCAGCACGAGTCAACTCTTCTGCGATTAAAGAACCACACCAGCCGAGGCCGACGATAACAACATTAGTTTTTGGACGAATATTAGACATAATATGACTCAGTTTAGTCAGGAATTACAGATTATTGTCAATTAGACTGGTCGGGATAATAGTCAGTTTTTGGCCTTTTTTGCCGATAACATCACGGAAATCATAGCGAGCACCAGGGAAACCAAGCATCTTCCAGCTCGCCATGTTTTTATTACCGCCGTAGATAGGATCGGATAAAAAACCCTCTCGAATATTTTGCAGTAACAGTTCGAACCAGATTTTACTTTCGATTTCGGGTCCAAGATCCAGCTTACCGAGTTCCATGTGTTGCAATAGTTCATCTTGTTGCTCACCAGACAAGTCAATAAAATTCTTAGCGAAATGTATTTGGCAATAGTGATCTAGTGCGGGAAGGCCTTGTCGATAGCGTTCGGCAGGGGTCAAGGCGGATTGTAGGCCTTGCTCAGGTGTACCTTTGACGAAACGGCCTAACCGATATTGTGTGGCGGCTTGACCGAAATCGCCAGCTAACTGACGGTCGACAAAGGTTGCACAGCCGGCCTCTTTTCCACTGACACTTAACTCATCGGCAGGGATAAAGCGTTCAGCAATCGCAGCAATAGTGTCATATTGGTGTTGGCTGAAAAATTGTAAGCCTCCTTTTTTGACCGATGTTGTTGGCGTGCTGACTTGACCGGGCTGCCAAGGTTGCCCTCCACTAATTTCTGCGGCTTTTGTTAGGGGAATTGCTGAGGCAGCACCCAATGCAGCCATGGAGGATAAAAAGGTTCTACGCTTCATTATCATACTCACTTAATCAGAGTCGAAAGTGATCCAACCCTGTACAGGATAATTTCAATTATTGTCATTGTTTGGTGACTAACCGGATGAGGGAGCCGGCGTCTAATCGCGCGTCATGGGATAATTAACCATATTAAACAAGCGGTTATTATTCAGTCTGCTATTGGCAGGAAATGTTAAACGGCTTAACATTTATTTGATATTTTTCCTTTGATGTTTTTCAATCATTCTTGAAAATTGTTTTAATTAAAAAATAATAAAAATGACAATTAGCGTAAAAAATGACTAAAAAATCAAATTTAAAAGAAGTCGCTACTTTAGCTAACGTTGGTATTGCCACCGTAGATCGGGTTCTGAATGAACGGGGAGGCGTTTCTGTTGCAACCAGTCATAAAGTATTGCTGGCAGCACGTCAGTTAAATCTGAATCGTATTCTGCCGGAACTTTATCGTCAGCCGTTGCAGATTGAAGTTATTCTCAGTGCCAATAAAACCTATTTTTTCGAAAGATTGAATCACTATTTTTCGCAGAATGCCTCAGGCATGGGTTATCAGCGTATTGTGCTGCACCGAACGCTGATATCAGAGTCAGTACCAGAGAAATTAGCGCAGCATCTGGAACGTTGTGCGAACCAACGACATGGCGTGATTGTTTTTGCGCAGGATCATCCGGCCATTTATCGGGCAATAAAAACATGTCACCAGCAAGGTGTCGCCGTGGTGACGTTGGCGACCGATCTGCCTGGCGCTCATCGTTTGTGTCATGTGGGGATTGATCAGAAGCAAGCTGGCGGGGTTGCTGGGCGATTGATGGGGAATATGCTGCGTTCATCCGGTGAGGTCATTATGATTAGCGGACGAACCGATTATCTGGCTCACCGTCAACGCATTGAGGGCTTTCGTAATGTGATGGTGCGCTTGAAGCCAACTATTCTCTTACAAAATGTCCTTGTGGGGGATGATAAAGAGGAGCAAATTAGTCAGTTACTGCAGGAAAAATTGGCTGGCAGTCACAATGTTATTGGGATCTATAATACGGGTGCAGGGAATCGGGTAATAAGTCAGGTCATGCAACAGTTTGGTCTAGCAGGTAAATGCGCTTACATTACCCATGAATTACATCGTACCACCCGTCAATTATTACAACAGGATATTCTCTCTTATACCCTCGATCAGGATCCACAACAACAGGTGTTACTGTCCTTACAATTGCTACTTAATTATCTGGAGTCACATCAGATCCCCGATTTGTATCAGAGTGGTAAGGTAGGGTTAAGCATTTATATGGCTGAGAATTGTGGTGATGCTGAATAGCCTTTGTCTCTTCTTCTCGTCACCAGAGGGGGCCATGGTTAGCTTGTTGTGGCGATCCTGTCATCGGTAAGCAATTACGCCTTACCGATCAAAAGGACAAAGTCAAGCCGTCGTACTGGTTGAGATCCCCATTAGGGATCCCGCCACGATTAGCGCATGGTGACAAATTCTTCTGCGGAGGTGGGGTGGATTGCCACCGTATTATCAAAATCAGCTTTGGTTGCGCCCATTTTTAACGCAACCGCAAAGCCTTGTAGCATTTCATCCATACCATATCCGATACCATGAATACCGACAATTTTTTGGTTATCACCGACACAGACCAGTTTCATTTTACAAGGCTGACGATGCTGAGTTACTGCGGTATACATTGCGGTAAATGATGATGTATACACTTTCACCGCATCATCACCATATTGCTCACGGGCTTGGGGTTCAGTTAAACCGACCGTACCAATGGGAGGGTGACTAAAGACGACAGTCGGGATATTACTGTAATCCAAGTGTTCATTGTGTTTTTGATTGAACAGGCGTTCTGATAAGCGTCGTCCAGCAGCGACGGCCACAGGCGTCAGCTCGACCGCTCCGGTGTTATCACCCACCGCATAAATACCCGATATACTGGTATTTTGATACTTATCAACTTGGATGTAGCCTTTACTATTAAGCTGTACGCCTGTCGCGGCGAGATTAAGATTTTCTGTTGCTGGTGCGCGGCCAATCGCCCAAACTAAACAATCAACGGTATGCTGTTGGCCATTATCAAAGTGCACGGTCAAACTGCCATCACTATTTTTTTCTATCTTACTGGCATTGAGATTGCGGTGTAATTGAGGCCCTTCTTTTTCCATGACTTCCACCAAGGTGGAGGAGAGCAGGGGATCGAAGTTTCTTAATGGTGTTTCTTTACGTAAGAACAGATGGGTCTCTGCACCGAGGGCATTGACCACACCGGCCAGTTCTACCGCAATATAACCTGCGCCCACCACGCCTACCCTAGCAGGCAACGCATCTAGTTCAAAAAAACCATCAGAATCGATGCCAAATTCAGAACCAGGGATTGTGGGACGAACGGGATGGCCCCCTGTTGCAATCAGAATATGATCGGCCGTCAGGGTTTGCCCATTGACTTCGACTGTATTTTTATCGATAAAACGGGCAAATCCTCTGATCACATCAACGTTATTTTTACCGAGTACGTTTTCGTAAGATTGATGGATACGATCAATGTATGCACTGCGATTTTTTACCAGTGTCGACCAATTGAATTGATTTACTGTGGTATCAAAGCCGTAATCTGGGCCATAAAGGTGGATCGCTTCGGCAATTTGAGCAGCATGCCACATCACTTTCTTGGGGACACACCCGACGTTAACACAGGTACCACCTAACTCTTTAGCCTCGATCAGGGCACATTTTTGTCCATGCATTGCTGCGCGGTTAATGGAAGCAATCCCGCCACTGCCGCCACCGATGGCGAGGTAGTCATAATGTTGAGTCATGATAATTATCCATTGTAAAGTGGTGTTAAAACGCCATAGACGTCTGTTATCATTCAGTGACAACGCGGAGTTGTCAGCCGTGCTTGTACTGCTGTGTAGTCTACCTTGTTTTTACTTAACAACCTAAAGTTTACATCGATAGTTATAATAGGTAATAACGTTTAAATTTGTTTAAATTCATTTAAAATCAAGTGATTATTAAGAATGCTTTGACATTGATTGACATTGGCTTTAGCCCTAGAGTAATGGATTGCCTCGAGTGTTATGATCGAGATCAATCATTGCTGACGATTGTGAGCAAAATACTCAGTTCAAACTCTGCATTCACCTGAGGGGGGGAACACACTTGCCGAAATACGCTTTATTTCATAAAAGGAGACGAGTGTACCTGAACACTCAACATTTAGTGCTTAACACGACTTCTCGTTTTAATCATTCCTCTCTCTTTCATTGTTATTCTGCTGTACGGATGATGTATGACGCATTCTTAATATTATTATGCGCTCAGCAATCAACGTTTTCTCACTCGGCTTCATAAGACGCAATGTGCCAATGTATGAATGATAATGCGGGTATCTTGCTGATTCTAACTAGCTGAAAGAAAATGCTTCGTATTTATCGCCTATAGTTAATCCATTACTCACCATTCGCCACCAATAAATAAGTTAAGTATTCTATCATCTCATATTTCATGATCAGAATCAGTGCTAAATAAATCTGAATATAAATAGACTCATCGAGTGATTTTTGATTTTTTATTCAAACTCATCAATTTTTCCGACAAAAAATCTCGGGTGAAGTAGATTGAACCATCACTTTTTGTAAGGAGGCGATTTTTCTCTTTCAGAACCAAGGCAATTAATAGGAATGAAACCTTATTTTATTCATTACAGCATTCTTAGGTATCTAAATAGTGTTTCACCTCGGGTAATAACCTGTTTGATCTAAAATTTCATCACTTCCTACCCACCCTCCAATATTCAATTATTTAGTAAATAAAAACCAGTTAAAATTATTAATTATTCAAAGCGAGAGATGAGAAAATTCATTTTTATCCTTTGGTATTTTATTTAAATGTAATACCACCACTGAGTGGTTAGATTAATCCTCTCGACATTCTGGATGGTTCGTTCATGAGTTATTTAATGCTAGCTTAATCTTTTGGGATTCATACTATTAATAAATAGTTAGCTATTTATTGGTTTTTTTATTAGGGCAGAAAATTGATGTTTATCAACAGTGATAATAATGATAATGTATATGTGCTGTAATAATAAAGCACATTAGTAGTGATGTTAGATTATTTATTTACAATTTTGGAGTAATGTAATGAAAGGTGTTTCATCCTCAAGCAATAACTATTCTACAGATAGGTATGCAATAAATAGCGGGATCAGTAATGCGACACGGGAATTACAATCAAAGGGTAAGATTAACGATAAACAAAGATCACTTTTAAATCAAGCATTACAAGGGATAAGCAATTCTTACACAATGAAATCTGATCAAAAAAAATAACATGATTTTACTCCTCCCTCATTGAGGGGGGAAATCAGCAGCATATTTTTGCCATGAAATCAATCAAGAACATGTACAGTCCTTTTTTGAGTGTTTCTAAAGCAGTTCATTTCTCGTTAGCTGAAGATTAACCTTTTCCCTCTGTTTACAATCGATCCCGGCGCAAGCTATTATCGCTGCTGCAATAACCCTGACAGCTCGCTGACTTGACGCCGTGATTTAATCAAATAGGGATTGATATCTTCTTGACGGAATGCGCGATTTCACGGCCTTTTAACCGCGAATCCTCCTATTGTTTAGCCACTGCCTTGCTGCTTCTGGATATCAAACGATATAAACTGGATCCGTTGACGAAAGTGAGTGACTGGTTATCACCTTCGGTAAGAAGGGAAAGCGTTTTGCTCCAATTAAAACCTTACACACATCTTCAAGGCCATACCAGATATGACCTTCTATTCATTGAATGCGAACATCGTGTGATTCGTGAAATGAAAAGCTAACAGGTATGTTGTGCATCCTTATTGCCTCTTCTAGAGTTATTCTGACATTGACTTCTCTCAATCAGCATTCTATTTCTATTTTTATAGCCGCAGTGTTACCCGATCATTTTAATCCTTGTCAAAACTATTGATTGGCACTGTTAATTCTATTTTTGCTAACGACCTCACCTTATTGCATTCATTATTTCATCAGGATTTATCTATTAATTATAATACATTCATTATAACAGTGAATGCGGAGTATGATAAAACTGTCAAAACTCGCACTCGCGTATGGTCTTTTATTTTTCTTAGGCAAAGGTCATAACCACAATAGAAAAAATTGCTGATGGTTTTGATAGATAAATCGCGGGTTTATCTTGCCTTTTTTTTGGGGGGGCAGTACCAAGGTAGTGCACTTGGCTAATGGTTGCGCTGTTAATTAAAGGCGTGATAATTAAGGGAGGCGAGTCAATGCATATTTCCATTTTTATCTGATGTTTTAGTTTGTAGTCATAAGATAAAAATCTCCATTTAAGCCTGTAATTTCTTATAATTATTATTGTTTTTTTATATTGTTTATAATGGTTATTTTTTAAAATCATCATTTTATTCATTGGAAAGGGATTATGCCTGCAATTACAGCGACGAGTCTGTTAGGCTATGTAAGTAATTATTCTATTACTACTCCGACAGTTAATCATACATTACCAATACATCACGTAAATAATAGCTCGGTTGACCTAAATTGGAGTAAAAAAAATGAGACCGCGAGAGCGGCGGCTCATGATCTGGCTTATCGTGCTCATAAGGTCAATAAGACAGATGAGAAACCATTAGAAGGCGGTCAAAAACTACACCATAGGATTCGCCGAACAGCGGATGACAATGATATCATATCCCAAGTTATAAAAGCAGATCAGGCTAAATTAGATAAGTGTGGATTTATTTTAAAAAATATGGAAACTTATAAAATCCTCCCAGCTCAGCATCAGTTGAAAGCAAAAAGACAATACAAAAAAGATAAAAATCAATTTAGAACTGAGGGGTGTGAGCCATTGAGAAAGTACATCCTTGAAAATGAAAATGAAAAGCGAATTAACAGTCAAAAGTCTAGTTTTCGTGACCCCTGCGATCCAAGATTTAGCTACTCAGGTTCGGTGCCTGATTTTGTGATGAAAATTGCTCAGTGCCAGAAAACGTGAGCCTCTTTTGCCGTAAAAAGAGCTAATGATTGAATGTTTAGATCATCGTCATATTGGTGATTGCTTACGTTGAAAGCTGCGGTATTTTAAATACCGCCATTTTGAGAGATCAAGCACAGACATGTTCAAATAATGAATGAATTTAGTGGTTTTCAAATCGAGTGACTCTTTTAAGGTAAAGTTGCCAACTTATTGATATCAGGTTTGATAGCTACGTTAAGGTTATCTCATGGTTTCTTGTGCTGTTTCTTGTTCTGATGCAAAGCGTCTTGCGTAACATGGCGAGTACTTCAGACGATCTAGGTTATTTCTGTCAGTGCTGTCGTAAGACAGAGCAACTGTCCTTCATCTATTCAGCCACATATCCCGATAAGTCTCAGCCACGACTTGATATGGCCATAAACTGTACTCGATATTGTTCCACTGCACGCATTAGGGGAGTTGGCCTCAATGCCGTTCTTTGCCACTTAGAAAATGCAATGCATGCCCGATAACGATTAAAAGCAAAATCAGGGCTGAAATGATTGTCTGTACTGAACGTGATGAGCAATGAGGTGGGGTAGGGGCTAAAGCGCACCCGAGGTGGCTATTTTATTCATATATCCCTATGACTCCACACGTAAATCAGTCCTCATTCATGTCTTTGGGAGGGCAACTCTGGATACATTGGGGGGGCTAACGTAACTCGCTGAGTTCGAAATCCTAGTAAGGATGAGAGAGCGGTGTGTTGTTGCCGTGAGAGGTTTAAAGGAAGAAATACACATTCATCGTCAGTGCGACACTCTGCGTATTAATCAGCATAATTTTAGTTTGAGGTCGTTTAGCGCGAAAAATATTATCATTTCCAACCTCGGTAGGACTTCATGACAACGTGATTGGACAGTTTCTGACTAGAAAACATTATCAGCAAATTGGAGGCAATTACCCTTCTTAAGGTGGGATCCACTCTCTTTTTCATGGCTAAATGACGCTGTCAGTCTATACGATGGTTATTTCCTGAATTATTCATATTATCGAGGTACAGTTATTGTCGTTGCTATCATCTGCCCTGTGACTATTGCCAATAAAGCACAAACGTCAAATTTTGGATTTGAGAATATGCAATAAACTCACATTTAGAATCACGACACATATTGAAACAAGCCTCGCCGTCAGGAAAGTTTTTTATATCTTCTGTTTTTTTACCTGCAACAGTGATCTTATTGGCGACAAAGAGAGCTTGGAACGACGTCAATTTTAGGGCATGTTAAATGTCTATAAAAGGGCGTTGGTTACTGTCTGGGATGGTATCTATAGCCAAAGATGATTTCGATGATATTATTTCGCGCCGTGTTAGACACAGGCAATTGCCTGTTAAGAATTTGAGGGAGTGGTAAATTGAGGGAAAGTGCAGGCATTTAAAAAAATCACTGCTCACTCGCCACGGATCCTGCTCGCAACTCATAATTTATCTGTACCATGACATTTTATTTTGCGGCCGAGCAAATTTATAGTGAAGTACTGATCATTTAATGCATCAAACGGGGCATCTATGGGATTGTAGAGAAATGAGTTGTGTGTTTTTACCGAAATTTAGGTGCTTATTGAGTAACTCATTGAGCTAAAAATAATACACATCAATTTTCCCGACTAGGCGCCCAACAGGTAAAGATCTATCTCGTGGGGTTGAGAGAATTCATTATACTAACAAACTCCTTGTCGCCTGCCTAAAAAAGGCTTAAGTAAACAGGGAGTTAACTCGGGTACGCCCTGAAGTGAACGATTAAGGATATCGCGAAATGCAACTGACTTTCCTTGGCACGGGGGCAGGCGCTCCCAGTATGCAGCGTAATGTGTCTGCGTTGGTGCTTTCATTAGCCCACGGCAGCGATAATTGGTTATTTGATTGCGGTGAGGCGACGTTGCATCAATATCTGCGTAGCTCGCTTAAACCCGGTAAGCTTAGTCAAATTTTTATTACTCATTTGCATGGGGACCATATTTTTGGTCTACCGGGTCTTTTGACAAGCCGATCAATGAGCAGTATCACTCAGCCCCTCACCCTCTATGGCCCAGTGGGCCTCAAGCAATTTGTTGAAATGGCGCTCGAATTAAGTGCATCCTGGGCCAGTTTCCCTTTGCAGATTATTGAAATTGAACCTGGAATAATTTGTCAACAGGCGGAGTATCAGATCCAGGCATTAGTGTTGGATCATGTGATACCCTGTTTTGGCTATCGGGTTGAGTTCAAAAGTAAAGCTGGCGCTTTGGATGGCGATAAACTGCGACAGCATGGCATTCCATCAGGAAGCTGGATGCAACAATTAAAGCAAGGAGAATGGGTAACGTTACCGGATGGCCGGCGGATCAATGGTGCAGATTACATCGGGGAGGCCCGTGCGGGTAAAGTGATTACGATCCTTGGCGATACGGCACCTTGTGATAATGCTGTTATCTTGGCCAAAGATGCGGATGTGTTGGTGCATGAAACAACTTTGATGGCAAACATGGCCGAAAAAGCCAATCGCCGAGGCCACTCAACGACCAGACAAGCGGCTCAGACGGCTTTAGAGGCGCGGGCTAAGCGTCTTATTGCGACCCATTTTAGCTCTCGCTATACAGCAGCGCATTACCCGCAGTTGTTGCAAGAATGCCAATCCGTTTTTGCGAACACTGAATTGGCGAGGGATTTACAGACATTTGATCTTTAATTTGTTACTCGGGCACTATCCAGTCGACTAAGGTGTGGCCGGTGCCTTCTGGCACCAATTGTTGATGCAGCCAAGGTAAAAGCTCGCGCATTTGCTGTTCTAGCTTCCATGGCGGATTAATGACTATCATGCCTGAAGCGGTCATTCCTCGCCTATCACTGTCTGGTCTGACGGCCATTTCTATTTGCAAGATGTGGCGGATGCCTGTGTCTTGCAATTCATTGATTAGCCGTTTGATTTGTTGACGCAATACCACGGGATACCAAAGTGCGTAGATCCCAGTGCTGAAACGTTTATATCCTTGATGGATCCCTTCCACCACCGCGTGATAATCACTTTTTAGTTCATAGGGGGGATCAATTAAAATCAATCCCCGTCTCTCCGGTGGGGGTAATTTGGCTTTTAATTGTTGATAGCCGTCCCCTTTTTGTACTTGAGCACGTGGATCCTTACTGAACTCAGTACGTAAGAGCGGATAATCTGTAGGATGCAGTTCGGTTAACATTAATTTATCGTTGGCACGCAGCAGATGACGGGCGATCAGGGGGGAACCAGGATAATATTTTAATTGTCCAGATGGATTAAGATCAGCAATTGCCTGAAAGTAAGGACGGAGCAAATCAGGTGTGTCCGCCTGTTGCCATAGGCGAGCAATACCTTGCAAATACTCGCCTGTTCTTTCAGCTTGAGGACTATCGAGCAGGTAGCGGCCAGCGCCAGCATGGGTATCAAGATAAAGAAAAGGTTTATCTTTTTCTTTTAGTGCCGTAATAATCAGACTTTGGACACAGTGTTTCAGGACATCAGCGTGATTACCCGCGTGGAAGCTATGACGATAGCTCAGCATGTTATTTAACCTTTTAGCAGTCAATCGAGGCAAAGAGAGATGACCTCACAGAGCGACATTATACCAGTTTTCTGTCGTCGTCGTCAGCAGACTTCAGTGACTGAGAGGAGGCTCAGGATTGATTTTTACTGTGAGCGCCTCCATGTTATAACAATAACGCGCCAGGCACCTCTATTTTGAATATTGAAAGGACATGCTATGACTAACCCATTATTAACCTCTTTTACATTGCCCCCTTTCGCTGAGATCAAGGCTGAACATGTTGTGCCTGCCGTTCAGGCCGCACTGAAAATATGCCGGGAAACGGTCGAGAAAGTGGTTGCTCAAGGTGCGCCTTATCGCTGGGATAACCTCTGTCAACCGTTGGCGGAAGTGGATAACCACTTGGAGCGTATCTTTTCGCCAATTAGCCACCTTAATGCGGTAAAAAACAGCCCGGAATTGCGTCAAGCTTATGATGAGGTGCTCCCGCTGCTGTCTGAATACAGCACTTGGGTTGGGCAACATGAGGGGTTGTATCAGGCATGGCGATCCCTGAAAGACAGTGACACTTTTGAGGCATTGAGTCAGCCACAACAAAAAGCCGTTGATAATGCACTGCGAGACTTTGAATTATCCGGAATCGGTTTAGATAAAACAAAGCAACAACGCTATGGGCAGATTGTCGCCCGACTTTCGGAACTGGGTTCACAGTACAGCAATAATGTTCTCGATGCGACTCAAGGATTCAGTAAACTGATCACAGATGAAAAACAACTGGCTGGATTGCCAGAAAGTGCTTTGTCAGTCGCCAAAGCCCTTGCTGAGTCGAAACAGCAGCAGGGTTGGTTATTTATGCTGGATATGCCGAGTTATTTACCGATTATGACGTATTGTGATAATCGGGCTTTGCGTGAAGAAATGTACCGAGCTTATACAACCCGCGCCTCTGATCAGGGACCGAATGCCGGACGTTGGGACAACAGTGCGCTGATGGATGAAATGTTAGCTTTACGTCATGAGTTAGCTCAGTTACTGGGTTTTCAATCTTATGCTGAGAAATCCCTCGCGACAAAAATGGCCGACTCCCCTGAGCAGGTACTGCGCTTTTTAGATGATCTTGCTCGCCGAGCTAAGCCTCAAGGTGAGCGTGAATTACAGCAATTGCGTGATTTTGCCCGTGAGCATTATGGAGTAGAACACCTAGAACCTTGGGATATCAGTTGGTATAGCGAAAAGCAAAAGCAGCATTTATATACCATCAGTGATGAAGCGTTACGGCCGTATTTCCCAGAAAATCGTGTGATTAGCGGTTTATTTGAAGTGGTAAAACGCATCTATGGCATTACTGCCAAGGAGCGCCATGATGTTGAAACTTGGCATACTGATGTCCGGTTCTTTGAGTTGCATGATGAAACGGGGACACTGCGTGGCAGCTTTTATCTCGATCTTTATGCGCGTGAACATAAGCGTGGTGGCGCTTGGATGGATGACTGTGCCTCTAGCTTAAGACTGGCAGAGGGGACGTTACAAAAACCCATCGCCTATTTGACCTGTAATTTTAATGGTCCTGTTGGTGATAAGCCTGCGCTGTTTACCCATGATGAAGTCATCACCCTGTTCCATGAATTTGGACATGGCTTACATCATATGTTGACAACAATTGATACGGCGGGTGTTTCGGGTATCAATGGCGTACCTTGGGACGCCGTTGAGTTACCCAGTCAATTTATGGAAAATTGGTGCTGGGAGCCTGAGGCACTGGCTTTCATTTCTGGACATTACCAAACTCATGAGCCATTGCCTGACGCGATGCTTGAGAAAATGCTTGCCGCCAAGAATTATCAAGCGGCCTTATTTATCTTGCGTCAGCTTGAGTTTGGTTTGTTCGATTTCCGGCTGCATGCCGAGTATCAGCCGCAACAAGGCGCACGGTTGCTCGAACAATTGCGTGCGGTGAAGCAGCAAGTCGCCGTGATGCCTTCACCAGAGTGGGGACGTTTTCCTCATGCCTTTAGTCATATTTTTGCGGGTGGCTATGCAGCAGGTTACTACAGTTATTTGTGGGCGGATGTTTTGGCCGCCGACGCCTATTCTCGATTTAAGCAGGAAGGGATCTTTAACCGTCAGACGGGACAATCTTTCTTGGATTGTATCTTGACGCGCGGTGGATCCGAGTCGCCAATGAAACTGTTTAAGCGTTTCCGTGGTAGAGAGCCTGAGTTGGATGCCATGCTTAAACATTATGGTATTCAGGGCTAAATCGTGCTGATTTATCTCGATAATCAATCATCTAGGCCGGCAGCGGTACTGGATGGTATTGCTGAGCGTTGGCAATTACAGCACGATCCTGAGTCATTATTATCCCTCACATTAACGGACACAGGCTTACAGTTAGTAAAAAGAGACGAACCTAAATTGTCAGGTGTTCAGGTCGATTTCATTGGCGGTACCTTAGCTCATCGCCGGCGTTTTGGCGGCGGTCGCGGAGAAGCGATCGCGAAAGCGGTGGGGATCAAAGGTAATTATTTGCCTGATGTGGTGGATGCGACGGCCGGGCTAGGTCGAGATGCTTTTGTTCTCGCTTGTTTAGGATGCCGAGTGCGAATGATAGAACGTCATCCTGTGGTGGCAGCACTGCTGGAAGATGGGTTGCAGCGGGCTTATCAGGATGCGGAGCTAGGTGCAATATTACAGGATAAGTTGACGCTGATTTATGGTCACAGCCAGCAACAGCTGCAAGCGATCACCCCTTCTCCTGATGTGGTCTACCTTGATCCCATGTATCCCCATAAGCAAAAAAGCGCATTAGTTAAAAAAGAAATGCGCCTATTTCAGCTTTTGGTGGGGGCTGACAGTGATGCTGATCAGTTATTAATCCCCGCCAGACACTTGGCAAAAAAGCGAGTTGTTGTTAAACGCCCTGACTACGCCGAACCACTTATGGCACAGAGTACCACAGCAGCAATCAAAACCAAAAGCCACCGTTTTGATATTTACCCTCCGCTTAAGATGACCAGTGAGGCGAAATAGGCGGCCAAATCCTGCGATTAAACGTCATCTTTCATGGGAACAATCAAAATATCGACAGGGATGGTATTGATTAACTGGCGAGCGGAAGACATGAGTTTACTCCAGAAATCTTGATGGTGACCACAGATAACCAGATCAACATGGTATTTCTCAATCGCGTCGATCAGGACTTGGGTAAACTCCCCACTGCCACTGAGGGTTTCTGTGATTGGGTAACCGGCTTGAGCTGACAGTTGGGTTAGTGCATTGGTACTTTCTTCAGAAATGCGTTTCTGCATATCACCCAAATTGACATCGACCAACCCCGTGTAAAGGTCAGAATAGTTCACATCAACATGGATCAGTGAGACCTGCGTTTTAGACGGGGCGGCCAGTGAGACAGCTTTGTTGACTAAAATCTGACTTTCTGGAGAGAGATCGACGGCAACTAAAATATGCTGGTAGGACATGGTAAGACTCCTTACGCAAAATGATTTTTTACAGGGTCTGCGGGCCGCTTTTGACGGTGAAATGATATTCAGTACCCTGAAATCTCTGATGATTTCTCGGTGATGGGTCAAGTATACAACGGTTTGATGATTGCGAAAGGTAAAAAATAAAAAAGCAGTCAGGAACAGAAGCAAGGATAAATCCTGTTAGCCTTGCGTTACCCGTTCTGAGTTCGGTACCGAACTCAGAACGGGATAAAGGGGTTAGGACACAAGGTGCAAGGCTAACCAATAAAGCAGGCCAGATAAGAGAATAGAGACTGGCAGCGTGCAGATCCAAGCAAGAGCAATACTGCGAATAGTCTTCATCTGTAATCCTCCTCCATCCACTAACATGGTTCCGGCGACGGAGGATGAGAGGATATGGGTGGTGGAAACAGGCATTCCCGTGTAACTGGCAATACCAATTGAGGCAGCAGCCGTCAATTGAGCAGACATACCTTGTGCATAGGTCATCCCTTTATTACCGATTTTCTCGCCAATTGTGGTTGCGACACGACGCCAGCCAACCATGGTGCCTAAAGAGAGAGCAAGAGCAACAGCAACAATAATCCAAACCGGTGCATATTCGATGGTACCGAGTAAGTCTTGGCGTAGGTTCTTGAGAAAGCGCTGATCCTGATTACTGATCTGTGGCAGCTTAGCAACTTTATCTGATGTATCTGCAATGCAAAGTAACATACGGCGCAAATGTGAGCGTTGTTCAGGTTGCAGTGCATCATAGCCACTGAGGTTATTCAGTAATTGCTGAGTTTGGCCAAGGATGCCAGAGATGCGCCCATCACTGCAGTGGAAATCATTGCTATTACTTCTGGTAATGACTGGTGTTGTTGCTGGAACGGATAAAGCCGCCAAGATAGCAGGGCGCTGATGATAAAATTGATCAAGGTGGATCACCGCATCTCGGGTACGTGTGATGTCATAACCTGAGGCATTCATGTTGACCACAAAACCAACGGGTGCGACGCCAATTAATACCAGCATCACCAAGCCAATGCCTTTTTGACCATCGTTAGCACCGTGAGAGTAGCTGACTCCGATAGCAGAAAGGATCAGCGCAATACGAGTCCAGAATGGCGGTTTCTTTTTGCCATCCTTCTTTTCTCGCTCAGCCGGTGTCATATGAATGCGCGCTCTTTTCTTGGTATTACTCCAGTATTTACGCAGGATATAAATCAGTACACCTGCGATAATCAATCCAACCAGCGGAGAGATAATCAAAGAAAGAAAGATATTCAACACTTTGGGGATATTCAATGCCTCGACGATGGAAGAGCCTGTGTTCAAGGCATTGGTGAGGGCAATACCGATAATCGCTCCGATCAACGTGTGTGAGCTGGAGGCAGGTAAGCCAAAATACCAAGTACCTAGGTTCCAGATAATCGCAGCCAAGAGGATAGAAAATATCATGGCAAGGCCACGTGCAGAACCGACATTTAATAATAGGTCGGTGGGTAACATATGCACAATGGCATAAGCCACACTGAGGCCGCCCAGTAATACACCAAAAAAATTGAACACACCAGCCATAATGACAGCTAACTGAGCACGCATCGCTCGGGTATAGATCACCGTGGCCACTGCATTGGCTGTATCATGAAAGCCGTTAATTGCCTCGTAAAAGAGGACAAAAATGAGAGCTAAAATTAGAAAACATCCAGTGGTTAAATCAAGACCAGTAAATAGATGAAGCATAACGTTACGCCATTTCTTGGGACATCAACAAGCCGCATTATCTTCGAGTTAGCGCATTTCCGAAAGGAAAAATATACATTTTTTTCATATTATTGATGGTATTTCCTATCTTCACAAAGGAATATATATAATTATCAATTGATTATATTTTTATGTCTGGAATTTATTTGTACATAGTGACTTGTGGTCTCACTCAGCACTACAATCGAGACTTTTATTTTGGCCCAGAGGTAGGCATGGAACATTACGATGTCGTGATCATTGGCGCAGGTGCAGCTGGGCTGTTGTGTGCAGCGATAGCGGGTCAACGTGGACGGAAAGTCCTTGTCGTTGATAATGGTAAAAAAGCGGGACGAAAAATCCTCATGTCAGGAGGAGGGCGTTGTAATTTTACTAATCTGTATACGGAAGCGGCAGCGTATCTTTCTAGTAATCCCCACTTTTGTAAGTCAGCACTTGCTCGCTATACGCAGTATGATTTCATTAGTCTTGTTGATAAATATCAAATAAAATGGCATGAAAAAACGTTGGGCCAACTGTTTTGTGATGATTCCGCACAACAGATTGTCGATATGTTATTGGCAGAATGTCAGTTGGGTAATGTCAGTATCCGATTACGGACAGAGATTTTAGCGACAGAACGAAATGAGCAGGGCGTGTATCAGTTACAGCTTAATGGTGCGGTACTCCGTGCTGACAAACTGGTGGTAGCCAGTGGTGGTTTGTCGATGCCTGGCTTAGGTGCCACGCCTTTTGGATACAAACTGGCTGAACAGTTCGGATTGTCTGTCTTACCCGCAAGAGCTGGCCTAGTTCCCTTTACTTTACATAAGCCGTTACTCGAACAGCTTCAGGCATTAGCAGGTGTTGCGGTGGATGTGGTGATGACCGCACAATCCGGTCATGTATTCAAAGAAGCCCTGCTTTTCACACATCGTGGATTATCGGGGCCTGCGGTATTACAGATCTCCAGCTATTGGCTTCCTGGAGAATACATCAGCATTAATCTCCTTCCAGAGATTGATATTGAGGCATTTATCACGACTCAACGAGAAAATCATCCTAACCTTAGCCTAAAAAATTGTTTGGCAAAATTATTGCCTAAACGCTTAGTTGATCTGTTAATTGAGATGGAACACGTCCCAGATTGTCCCTTGAAACAACTGAATTCTCGGCAGAGACAGCAATTGACCTTAGCCTTGCAACATTGGCAAATACAGCCGAATGGGACTGAGGGGTATCGCACCGCCGAGGTCACACTCGGTGGTGTGGACACGAATCAACTGTCATCACAAACCATGGAAGCCCGCACTGTATCCGGTTTGTATTTTATTGGTGAAGTGGTGGATGTGACTGGATGGTTAGGTGGGTATAATTTTCAATGGGCATGGAGTTCGGCGTTTGCCTGTGCACAAGCACTGTGATGATGTGTTCAGTCAATAGAAAGAAATCATATTGATGATCAGATACAGAGTCAGATGTCTGCATAGCAAAAGGATCAATGGGCTTCGTATTGCTTGATTTTCATCGCAATACAGGTATGAGGTGGCCTCTTAAATATTTATTGATGGGGAACAGTCTCAACACTGTTCTTTATCACTTAAAGAACGCAAGCCGTTCTCCGTAACCACTAAAATCCCAGCAGAAACTGAAGTCATTGTTTGTGCTGGGTTAGATAAATAATGGCACGGGATTGGCGCCAAGTCTCGACCGAGATGACTGTTTTCTACCGATGACCACCTCTGTCAGGCAGTTGTCGATCTTATATTTGCAGAAAGGACTCTGGATACTTTAGAGGGGCTTTTGACCTGACTCACTGAAATGACGCTCGTTGTATGGATGACGGCTGGCGTACACAAGGCGTTTGGAGAGTGAACTCCATACTCATAGTAAAAGATATACTCAACGCATTGAGCAGTATCAACTTAACGTGAGGCTGCATTTACTGATCCGGATTTCATACTTCCCCTTTGCTCTTTAAAACCCGCATTTTTTTACTGTTTAAAGAACCTTTTGTCGTGGCGGTCACCGATTCATTATCGCGAGGGGATCGCGTTATAAAGCGGCACTGATTGACGTGAGCAGCAAGCAAGCCGCTAGGATTTTGTCACTGAATGAGAGTTTATGGTGCGTGTCAGTATAAATCTTGTATCATGCTAGTCGATCATGTCAGTGAGGGAGCCTCGTGCTTCAATGGAAGGCGAAGACGTGAAGAGAAATCGTGAGGGAGGATGAAGAGGGATGCGAGCGTGAATGAGCAGAATGGTGAGAACGACAGACAAAATGTGTTTTTGTTCTTCTTTATCGAAGCACAGTGTGTGTTTAATTAACCGAAGCCTATCAGATTTCAACTGCACACTTGAGTGATTCAACGCCATTAAGTATACCAACGTGCTTGTTGAACCCTGTGTGTGCTCGGTACGGATCATTCATCGCCTTATTGAATTTAATCTCAAGGTCATTTTGATTGTGAGTATTGACTTCTTACTAAGGTGCCCCGGTGGTTAGCGTTGTGCAACTGTTTGCTTTAAGCGAAAGAAGAGAACAGACTGCCGAACTTTTTGCAAAGAGAATCGAGTTATGTCAGCGTTACGCTTGTCGTCAAAGGATTATAAAACCATTTTCTTATCGTTATTAGGTGGTGCTATTGAAGTATTTGATTTTATTATATTTGTTTTCTTGGCGCGTATCATTGCTGATGTATTCTTTCCGCCGCAAACCCCTGAGTGGCTTCGCCTCATGCAAAGCATGACTGTTTTTTCGGTAGGCTACCTTGCTAGGCCGGTGGGTGGACTGATTATTGCTCATTTTTCCGATCGCTATGGTCGTAAAGCGATGTTCAATTTTACCATCCTATTTATGGCGATCCCTTGTCTTATGATCGGTCTTTTGCCCAGTTATAGCACTTGGGGGGATTGGGCGCCTGTCTTTTTGCTTTTGGCTAGATTGATTCAAGGCGCGGCATTGGGGGGAGAAGTACCCAATGCGTGGGTTTTTGTTGCTGAGCACAGTCCTCAAGCACAACGAGGACGGGCATTGGGATTATTGCAGGCAGGGCTGTCATGTGGCTATTTGTTAGGGGCATTGACCATTACGTTACTGACATTGTGGGCTGATGAACAGATGTTAAGGCAATGGGCTTGGCGTATTCCCTTTTTATTAGGTGGGGCGTTGGGATTTATTTCTTTATGGTTAAGACGTTGGTTACAAGAAACACCGGCATTCATTACAATGAACAGGAATCAACAGCTCAGTGAAGACTTGCCATTGAAGCACGTTTGGCGAGATTATAAACGCTACGTATTCCCCGCTTTTATGTTAACCCTTGTCCTTGCAAGTGCCGTTATTGCCTGTGTGGTGGTTGTGCCTGTTTTATTGCAACAGCACCATGGGATTGACAGCGCGCTGAGTTTTAAGCTGAGTTGTGCGGGTATTCTTGCTCTGAATCTTGGCTGTGTGATTGCCGGCTGGCTTGCCGATAAATTCGGTGCTTGGTTGACCGTTGCACTCTATACGCTGTTGTTACCCTTTGGTGTTGCATTGATGATGTCGAGTCTCGAAGAGGGGATAGCGACATTATTGGTGACCTATGTTTTTTTCGGATTTTGTTGTGGGATTGTTGGTGTCGTTCCGATGGTGATGGTTGATTTATTTCCTGTGTCAGTGAAAGTTACCGGGATTTCACTCATTTATAATCTTGCTTATTCATTATGTTCAAGTCTATTACCATTGATCTTATTATCGCTATATAGTACGGCGAGTTGGCATGTAACCGTGTTTTATTTTTTCATCGCGCTATCCATGTTAATCACTCTTTTTTTCTATGCCGATAGAAAAAAAACTGTTTGATAAAAACACCTCAAAATTCAAGTAAAGATGGGGGGATCTTTCTGTATTCGCTTCTTCTAAACTCATTTTCTGGCAGAACAGTGTGATAAGAATCATACTTTTGATCATCGCCATTCATGATATTTATCAAATTGATTTTCTTGTGATATTTTTAAACGGGACAAAATGAATACCGTATTTTATTTAATAATTTTAATAATATGATTTTTTTTTACAAATCAATGCTGAGTTAATTTTCCCTTCATTGTAAAGGGGGCTTGTCATTATGATGGTTTTTTAAAATTATAATAATAATTAAGATTATTTAGGGAGGTAACTTGGTTTATGCTAAAAATAAAGGGATGAAAGATTGGGGAATTTTTATTCGCGTGGTAGAAACAGGGTCTTTTTCTCGTGCTGCACAAGAGTTAGGTAGCAGTATTTCAACCATCAGTAAAACCATTAGTCGACTCGAAGCGGTAGTTGGCACAATGTTGATGCGCAGAGATGCAAGAAATTTTGAATTAACTGAGGCAGGACAGCAGGCATATCGACGAGGAAAAGAGATCATTGACTGTTTAGATATATTACTTGACGACCTCAGGAACCCATCTGGGGATGTGAGAGGACGCATTAGATTTTCTGCACCATCATTGATTTGTAATACGTTAGCAAATCAATGGGCGTATGAATTTACGGAATTATATCCCGAAGTTCAGTTGACGATTGATATTAGAGAGCGATTTGATTTAAATAAAGAATCCGTTGGCTTTGACGACATATTATTGCATGGCGGGAGGATAAGAAGCGATGAATTAGTTCATCGGCCAGTTGCTCCAATACCGTTAGTTAACTGCGCGGCACCCAGTTATCTTGCTCAACATGAACCCATAACCAATCCTGAAGATTTATCTCAACACTGGGTATTATGCTTACATAAACATACTCTTGCTGGCTCGATCACTTTGTATCATGGCAAGGAAAGGCAAGTGGTCTCGCACCCTGAAAATGCAAGGATCTATTTTAATAATCAAATGAGTCTATTGAGTCTTGTGTTACAGGGCAAGGGGATCAGTATAAACACTCCGTTGTGGTTGGTGGCCGATAAAATCGCAAAAGGTGAACTGGCGTTAGTGTTACCCAATTGGGTCATTTCACCTTTACCAGCTTATTTAGTTTGGCGACATCGTTCATTGCAATACTACTCTCCGCTGTTTAATGTTTTTAGGGCGTTTGTTCAGGAAAAATGGAATGTCAGCCAATCTCATTCTGTATTGTCGGAAGCAACAACAAAGACATGAATCATACTGAAAACATCAGATAAGTCAGTTAATTTTAAATGAATTATCTGATGTTGTTCAGGCTGTGCTATCAGAGGTCAAGCTCGATTTAAATGTTTTGATAATTTTGTTGAGAATTCTCATTACAATATGGACGAAAATTCGATTTATGGCAGGTGATCTGCTCAGCTTTTATTAAATTTCCTTTTTTATTTTCGTTAAGGTGGGATGGCAAGTACATGATTTGAGTCGCTTGATGAATTTTCATGAAATGGGGCGGTGTGTGTGTATTGATTGATAATATGGGTGAGGTGATTGATAAGAGGGGAAGAGAATGAGAAGGGAAAATAAAATGTTGAACTAAATGATGAGTGATATCGGTATCACGATGCATTAACAGCGGCATCGATGTTCTTAGCCTGCCGTTGATTAGCAGGCAATGCATTTGGCTACTTTTTATGAAAATTCGAGGGCGAATATCGCTATCACTGCCAAGTTCTAATGCTGTGGCGTGAGTTAACGATAGTGACATCAGAACGACACTGATAGATAATAATTTCATGTCCATTAAAAATTCCGTTATCTCAGGTGGTTAATATTTCTAAGTTGTTCATCTTGGTTAAAAGTCCAAGCTGTATTATTATCATTTCATCGATTTATCGTTATTAATAGTATATATAACACACTATCCTATAAAGAACTTAAAAGTAAAACAATGTTTGAATTAATTGAAAGTGTTTATCTCACAATTTAATCATTGACGTCAAATTTTCGCCATGATTATTTTATTAAATATCACCTGGATTTAATGACAAATTCGATTTATCTTCTGGTCTAAATATAAATTGGATAAGCATATAGGGGCTGGTTATCAATCTTTGGTTAATATTTTAGCCGATCGTCGACAGATCAATGGCTACTTTTATGGTCACTGAACAACAATGTTCTGATACAATTAGCTAATCATGTTCATCCTACCATCCAGTTCGCTGTTGTCGATCTCTTTTATTTTTTGACCACTTGTTCAATGAGTGGTTGAAGTAATAGTGCAACCGCATTGAATACCGGTACCACTACTGAGTTACCAAATTGTCGATAAGCTTGTGTATCGGAAACGGGGATGATAAAAGCATGACCGCCAGGTTGCTCAAAGCCCATCAGCCTTGCACATTCTCTTGGGGTAAGACGGCGAGGGCGCTGGGTTTGATTTAATTCATCATTGAAATTTTTTTCTGCTATGATCGTATCCCATCCTCGGTCAATAAGAATTTCAGAACCATCTTTATAATAACGGGCAGACAAGGTACGCGTTGTGCAGTCAGTGTCTTGTGGATTGATCAATCCATAACCAAATCCGTTACCTTTGGCTGCATGTTTTTTTGCGTAATGGAACAGATAACTCCATAATTTTGGACTGAGGATATATTTGCTATTGACGTTCTTTTCTAATAAATCGATCAATGACGGGCGTTTTGCCGGGTAAAAATTTTTAATATCTCGTAATGTGAAGCGATGAGCTAATTGCAAATCTCGACGTATTCCAACCAATATAATGCGTTCCCTATGCTGAGGAACAAAAAAACGGCTATCAATAATTTTGGGATCCTGTTTTCCCTGATAGTGACTGTCGGCGATATCATAACCCAGGTTATCGAGTGTTTGCATCATAATCTGGAATGTCTGGCCTCGATCATGGCTTTTCAAATTTTTGACATTTTCCAGCACAAAAAAAGCAGGACGTCTTGCTTGTAGAATTCTGACCACATCAAAAAACAATGTTCCTTGAGTATCACAGGCAAAACCATGAGCTCGACCTAATGAATTTTTTTTACTGACGCCAGCTAAACTAAAGGGTTGGCAAGGAAAGCCCGCCAATAAGACATCATGCTGAGGAATATGGTGTTTGATATGATGTAACGACTGTTGCTCAGTGATCTGCTTTTGATGACTCAGTGTGATATCACGAATATCATGGTTAAATATGTGGCTGCTGTCATTATACCAATTCGCTTTATAGGTACGAACGGCATATTTATTCCATTCGCTAGTAAAAACACATTGGCCACCGATGGCAGAAAAACCATGTCGTAACCCACCAATACCGGCAAAAAGGTCAATAAAACGAAAGGTATAATTGGGGTGATGGGCGGGAGGAGCTGGCAAGAATTGTTGCAAAGCATGGAGGGTTGTATTCTCTAGGCAACGACAGCGGTCCTCTCCGTTGATATAGCGATTGAGTGAGGCTCGGCACCATGGCTTGGCGGCCGGATTATCTTGGTTGATCTGTTGTAATAGTGTACGGCTATCATAAATTGTCAGCAGCTGCTGAATTAACCCCCTCGCGCTAGATTCGGTAGAAGTTTGGCTTTTTTTATCAGATAAATCAGCATGCTTGGCAGACATAAGGGCTCCATTAGACACAGAATGTATAGTGTAACACTCTAATATCTGTTTAACTAAAATAACAATTAGCCATGATTCTCTTCAACAAGCGGTTAACTATTGCCATAGACCCTGATAATATTTATTTATGCTTGGTAAGCAAGATGCTGGTTCCTGTTTGCAGAATGCCAGAATCGGGTAAACTTAATGTAGTCTAACATTACAATAAAAGCAGAATCTATGCAGGTATGTAGCTTTATAATTAATGACGAGGGGCGTGCAGCATATGGGCTGGTTGTGACCGGCGGTGTGATAGATGCAAGCCGTTATCTTCAATTTGTTGATCTCAAAGCTGTGCTACGTAACGATGCCCTTGATGAATTGCGGGCATTAAGTGAGCGTGAGCCGGATTATGCCTTACACCAAATACGTTTTTTGCCAGTGATCCCTAATCCCAATAAAATTCTCTGTGTAGGGATGAATTATTCGGATAAACGGCAAGAGTTTGGCGAAACCAGTGCGGCCCCCACGTTATTTATCCGTTTTGCTGATAGTCTGACGGCGCACAATGAAGAAATAAAAAAACCGATTAGCAGTGAACAGTTTGATTATGAAGGTGAATTGGCAGTTATTATCGGCAAACCCGCGCACCAAGTGTCGCCAAGTGACGCATTGCAGTATGTCGCTGGATACAGTTGTTTTATGGATGCGACGGTAAGGGACATGCAGTTCACTTGGTTTACCGCCGGGAAAAATTGGCCAGCAACCGGCGGCTTTGGCCCTTGGATGACCACCACAGATGAGATCCCCGACCCACAGCAATTACAGCTACAAACATTCCTTAACGGTCAGCAGGTACAGCAGGACAACACGGAAAATATGGTGCACAACATTGCACAAATTATCGCCTATATTACCCGCTTTACGCCTTTGGCACCCGGGGATGTGATTATCACAGGCTCTCCTGGCGGAGTGGGAAAATCGAGAACACCACAGTTATTTATGTTCCCAGGCGATGAAGTCAGTGTTGAGATCAGTCAAATTGGTCGTTTGACGCATCGGATCGGCTAACCGCGATTGAACAGGTGCCGTCGTAGTAGGATAAAACGATGGGCCTGTTGCTAATCGTGTTGATCTAAATCACAATTTTTAGGTAAGGTCAGAGCAAGGCCCGCAGCCAAGAAGAGCGACAGAGAAAGGGTGAGGATGGCGGTATTTTGGCCAAAATGCCAAATCATCATGCCCATTAACCAAGGGCCAAAAAAACCACCTAGATTACCCAGTCCATTGATGACCCCCCTCGCACTGCCTGCCACTTCAGCGGATGCAATACGGCCTGGAATAGACCAAAGCGGACCTGTGGCGGCTTTGATAAATAACCCACAAACTATTAAGGTGATATAGGCCCCTATTGCGTATTTTTCCAATAAGACGGAGACAATTAAGGAGCAGGCGAAGCCGAATAGACCTAGGCTGATCCAAAAACGCCGTTTCCCTCGTCTATCGCTTAAGAAAGAGAGAAGATAGATGCCGACAATCATGGCGATATAGGGGATCACTGCCATGTTACCGATGTCCGCCATATCGCCACCCATCAAATTTTTAAGTATGAAGGGTAACCATAGGGTAAATCCATAGTCACCCGTTTGGTAGAAGAAATTCAGGATAACCAGACGCACTAAACCTGAGTTGGTAAAAACATCACGCAATGGCGTCTGGCTTTTACGGACTAATTTTTCACGGGCTGCACGTTCTTTATTGAGTTGGGTGACGAGATACACTTTTTCCGCTTCAGGTAGCCATTGAGCTTGCTCTGGCCGGTCACTGATCAGGTGCCACCAAAGGATTAACACCAACAGTGATAACACACCTTCAAGATAAAATAACCAATGCCAGTTGAGCCATGAGAGGATCGCGCCGGAGACGGGGGCTGTTAACAGCCCCCCCAAGGGAGCAAACATCATCACAAAGGCATTTGCGCGTCCTAATTCCTTCTCAGGAAACCAGTTACTGACCATCGTCAGTACGACGGGTAACATGCCGCCTTCTGTCACACCAAGTAAAAATCGCAGTACCAGTAGTTGATATTGCTGGTTTACCAGTCCAGTGATGATTGAAATCACGGCCCAAGCAGACAACGAGTAGGCAATAAATCGTTTACCGCTGCCATGAACAGCAATCTTGCCGCCAGGGATTTGTAGAAACAAATAGCCGATAAAGAAAATACCACTGGCTAACCCAGCCATTTGACTTGTAATTGCCAAATCGTGTGCCATGCCGCCAGGTAAGGCAAAACTGATATTCACCCGATCCATAAACGAGATAATACAAGCGATCATAATTGGCACTATGATTCGGTACCAACGGCTGCCGGGTATTTTCTGGCTCATTGATTCTCTCTTGCCGTGTCTTCACTGGCGAGTTACTGAGGACAAATGTCTCGTTCAGTCACTCACTGTGTGCTGAGTGGTGATCTGTATCCACCGTTCTCAGATAGGGTGATAGTTAGCCTTGCAGAGTAACAGGCTATGATATAAAAAGCATGATAGGCTGGCGGATTACTGTCTGATAATTTCAGATTGAAATGTAACAATTATTTTACAGTTGTAGTAGGGCAATGAAGTTTAAAGGACTTTCTGAGAGAAAGCAGGGATAGCATCGAGTCGCAATCTGATGTTATCCCTTAAATGTTGGGCTACGCGGTGCGTTTCTTAGCGTTTGTTCAATGGTGATCGTGTTGTTGTGAAAAACGAAGGGTGAAGAATAACGTCATCCATGCGGGAGCCTGACCCACTCTGCTGTAACCGATCTTAAAGAAAACGATAATCTGCCCGCCATCGCGGCGCTGATCAAGGTTGACAACGGCGGTACAGCAGTTCGCAGGCAAACAGAAACTCCAAACCTTCCAAATGACGGCGGGCTTCGCTAACACTTCTTCCCCAACAGGTTAAACCATGACCACGTAATAAAAAGCCATAATCTAAAGGGGAGGTGTGTGCGGAGTGACGAATATGCTCTGCCAACGCGTTGATATCTTGGTTATTATCAAAAATGGGCAGGGAAACCGTGTTTTGATGGCAAGAGTGTCCCCGTAAGGTTTTTTGCATTTCATAACCTTGCAACTTGAGGCTCGGGCCGTGCTCGAGGCGAGATAATACGGTGGCATTGACGGTATGTACGTGTAAAACCGTTTTCGACTCAGGATAGAGACGATAAATCAGGGTATGCAATGCCGTTTCCGCGGAAGGGGTCCCCTCACACAGTGCGAGTCCACTCTGAATATTAACCTGTAGAAAATCGTCAGCAGTGAGTGCGCCTTTATCTTTGCCTGATCCACTGATCCAGCACCATTGTTTGTCTCGACGGATCGACATATTACCGCCCGTGGCGGGTGCCCATCCTTGCTGTCCGATCCAGCGACAGGTCGCAACCAGCGATTCAAGATCAGTGTGCGGCATTACCGTTCCTTTTATAGACATCTAAATGGCTAGATTAATAGTAGCATTGGTGTGGAGACGTCACAAGACGCGGCGCGCTGAAAATCACGAGATCAGGAAAGGTCGACTGGGTGAATAGACAGTCCATCCGTGTTGCTTGATAAATTAGCGCAGGGCAGCAAATGATTCATTGCCCTGCGGCCTGATAGACTAAGGCGTCTTTGGCTGGTAACTTAACGTGACAGGCGCATCAGGTATCTGAGTAAATTGTGTCACAATGGTATGATAATCTTGAATCGGATTTAACTGACCTAACGCCTTGGGATAAAATAATTTTGCCAGTATTTCGACACCAATAATATTCCAAGGGTGATTGTAAAAGTGATGGTAGAGTCCGGCCACATGGCCTTGCACGACTGCTGGGATTTGAGCAACAGCTGGGCGCTGTAATAAACGCTCAAAGTGTTGTTTGATTTGTTTGGGATCCGCATGGTAACCGAATGGGATCAGCGGACTACTGCTGGTATTCCGTCCGGAGCCGGTCATCAGATACCAATTTGGCTGCATGGCGATGATCTGTTCCGGATTAATAAAGCCAGTCGCCCCGGTCAGAAGTGTTGTACCGAGATTCACCCCACCCGCGGCCTCAATCAATCCTCCCCAGCCATTACCTGCATGGGTAAAGCAACAATTATCCGAGTTGCCAGCGATAGGCTCGATAAAGACTAACGGCTTTTTCTTTTGCTGACTGACGAGTTGCTGAATGTGCTGCAAATGCTGTTGATAAAATTGGGTGTAGTCGTGTGCCCGTTGTTGTTGATTTAGCACGTTACCTAATAGCGTGAGACTGGCCGCTGTATTTTGGATCGGTTGACGATTGTAATCGATGAATAATACTGGGATGTTGAGCATTTTAAAGCGTTTTAATACCCCAGTTTGCTCAAGAGCGGGTTTAGCGCGGAGTTGTGCTATCAGCAGGTCTGGCTGTTTGGCGATCACTTCTTCGTTATTGACTTCACCTTGATCTGAAAATCCCATATCGGGAATGGCGAGGGCTTCAGGCCAATGCTCACTCAGGACTTTCCACGTGCTCGCATCACTCCGCTTAATCAGATTATTCCAAGCAACGAGACGCTTAAACGGATTTTCACGATCGAGGAGGGCGAGAGCCAAAATATCGCGACCATCCTGTAAAATGATCCGTTTCGGCTCTTTATTAATCACCACAGTTTGTTGTGCGAGATCTTTCACCGTGAGTGGATAGGTCGTGGCTTGAGCAACACTCAGATAAGCAAAGTAGAATAACGTTAATATACAACAGACAGCAGCCAGTCTGCGGTGGAGGTTAGCTAAAACAGAAAGTATCATATTGTCCTGCAGTCATGTCAGTAGAATGTGTACAAATGATAATGCTTCTTTTTTTCATAATCTAGTAAAGAATGGGGGGCTAAAACTGACATATTGTCTGATTAACAGGTTGCCCGCTCGATGAATTGTTTAACAAAGATTGTATTCATTCTGTTTAAGGGTATCATCGTAAACAAGAATGATAATAGTTAAGCTCCGTGTTTAGTTTTGTGTTCAAACAATCAGTAACCAGACACACTCAGGGCGGAGATATCAGTTTTAATGGATATCGAGATATGAAAACGCGTGTTTTACCAAGGAGTGGGATGGCGAGTGATGCCAGCGAAATTTACCAACGAACCTTGCGTAATCGGGTTATCTTTTTATTGGTCTTACTGTTGGCCATTTTATGCAGCATTCTGCTGGATTTCACTATTGGGCCGGCTAATCTGGATTTATCAACACTATTATCGACCCTCTTGCACCCGCATTCTGCGGAAGCCGCAACCCGAGTGATTGTTTGGGATATTCGTTTACCCTTTAGCCTGATTGCCGTGCTGGTCGGGCTGGGTCTTGGCATGGCCGGCGCAGAGATGCAGACAATATTGAATAATCCACTGGCGAGCCCATTTACTTTGGGAGTGTCTTCAGCGGCTTCTTTTGGTGCGGCCTTGGCGATCATTTTAGGGATCGGCATTCCAGGCGTCCCAGCCCAATGGTTGATTACCGGCAATGCCTTTATTTTTGCCCTGCTGACGGTCGTCATCCTTAACGTGGTCGGACGAAAGGCAACGCAATCCCGCACCACCATTGTATTATTTGGCATTGCCTTGGTTTTTACCTTTAACGCGCTGGTTGCGATGATGCAGTTTATCGCCAATCAGGATACGTTGCAGTCGTTGGTCTTTTGGACCATGGGCAGTTTGGCCCGAGCTTCTTGGCAAAAGTTGACGATTTTGGCATTGGCACTGATCGTGCTGTTACCTTGGTCGATGCGCAATGCTTGGCAACTCACGGCACTGCGCTTAGGTGAGGATAGAGCGGCCAGTTTTGGGATCAATGTTGCGAGGTTGCGCATGACATCCTTGTTGCGTATCAGTCTGATTTCCGCGCTGGCCGTGGCCTTTGTTGGTCCAATTGGGTTTATTGGATTAGTCGCGCCTCACATTGCTCGCCGTTTGGTTGGGGAGGATCATCGCTTTTACTTACCAGCAAGTGCTTTGATCGGGGCCCTGATCCTGTCATTGTCTTCGGTTGCGTCGAAAAATATTGTGCCAGGCGTGGTGATCCCAATTGGGATCATCACGTCTCTGATTGGTGTTCCTTTTTTCATTATGATTATTTTACGTAATCGGGGTAATTTCTGATGTCCGGATTAACCATTCGTCAACTTACGACAGGTTATCCACGTCAGCCTGTCATCGAGAATTTATCGTTACCGTTATTAGAGCGTGGCAAAGTCAATGTCCTGCTGGGACCGAATGGCTGTGGTAAGTCGACTTTACTGAGAGCCTTGGCAGGGCTTAATCCGGCGAAAGGCGAGATTTGGCTAGAAAAGGATGACCTCAACCGTATGGCGCTGGCAGACAAAGGAGATAAGGTGATTTATCTGCCTCAGAGTTTGCCAACAGGAGTTCATTTACAGGTATTAGAATCTGTGCTGGTGGCTGATCGTGCCACCGGTCTGCGACAACAAAGTCGAAGTCCTCAGATGATTATGCAACTATTGTCGGAGTTAGGGATTGACCATTTGGCTTTGCGTTATATGGATAGGCTGTCTGGCGGTCAGAAACAAATGGTGGGTCTCGCGCAATCACTGGTACGAGATCCTGACCTGCTGCTCTTGGATGAACCACTCAGTGCGCTTGATTTGAACTACCAGTACCATGTCATGAGTCTGATTAGTCGGGAAACCCAAGCGCGAAACATGGTCACTGTCGTGGTCTTGCACGATATCAATATTGCTCTGCGCCACAGTGACCATGTTGTCATGATGAAAGCGGGGGAGATCATTGCCAGCGGCAGCCCACAGCAGGTGATTAATCCAGATAATTTGGCGACTGTCTATGGTGTGAGGGCTCGAGTAGAACACTGTTCACTGGGCATCCCTCAAGTTCATATTGATGGGCTAACCAGTGAAAACCTTTAATAATTAAGGCGAACCTGATGTGATAGCGTTGAGGGCTTGACTCAACGCTTTGATATCATCAGGGGTTGTACGGCAGCATCCGCCGACAATTTTTACTCCCGATGCCAACCATGGGTTAAGGTAATCGGTGAGTGACTGACATGTCTTGCCGTTGGCATGCCATTGTTTACTGTTCGCGTCATAACTCTCCCCTGAATTTGGGTAAACAATCAGGGGCAAATCCGTCAACGTTTGCAAATATTGTAAGGCACGGGTGGTTTTTTCTAGCGCAATACAATTGATACCCATGGCAACAATGTGTGGGTGATCTTGCAATAACGTGACAACCTCTTTCAGGGGAGTGCCATCACTTAAATGTGTGTCGTCTTTCAGGGTAAAACAGAACCAAGCTTGCGCCGAGGGATAGTGTCTAATCAGCGTTGCTAACGCGGCAATCTCTTTGGCATTGGGTAAGGTTTCGCAGGCCAGTAAATCGACGCCTGCATCCAATAACGCTTCCAGTCTAGGCCGATGAAAATCCATAAATTGTGATGTACTGCATTGATAATTGCCTGTGTACTCAGATCCATCTGCCAGCCATGCCCCATAAGGGCCGATAGAGCCTGCAACCAATAAGGGACGCGGATCGGTCTGATATTGCTGATAGCGATGGCGTGCTTCGATTGCCAGTGTGGCGCTACGGACAATCAAGTCTCGCGCTTCTATTTCGCTTACCCCATAATTGACTAATCCGGGTAGGGTTGCTTGGTAGCTTGCCGTAATCGCGATATTGGCACCGGCTTGGAAATAATCAAAGTGAAGCTGCGAGATAGACTCTGGGTTGTTGATCAATACCGAGGCTGACCAGAGTGAATCGGCAATCTGGCAGCCTCTCGCCTCCAATTCCGTGGCGAGGGCGCCATCCAGAACAAGACAAGGTGTTTCCTTAAGGAGAGAGGTTAAGCATGTCTTATACGTCATCATGGTGTTCCTTGTGACTGGATTGGACGGTTTGATGGCGGCCCACCGTCAGATACCAACAGAGATAGCAGCAGGCGACGAAGGGAATACCACACCAAAGAGCAATACGTTGACTGGGATCGAACGCCAATCCCACGCAGGCCAACAGGCAGAAGATGGATCCTGCAATCGGTACCAGTGGATAACAGGGCGCGCGCCAGCACAGCTGTTCCACCTTTCCACCTTCGGCCAAAAATCGACGACGGAACTGGAAGTGTGCGGCACAAATACTAAGCCAGACAACAACAACCGCAAATCCAGAGGTTGCGGAGAGAGCAACAAACACGGTATCAGGAGCGACAATACTGGAAATCAGTGCCAAGATCCCGCCCAGCATACTGACGCTGAGTGCGACCACCGGGATGCCCCTTGTGTTAACTCGCGCAAAGCAGGCTGGCAGCGTTTGCTGGTTAGCCAATGACCATAGCATGCGACCGGACGCATAAAGTCCAGAGTTCGCGGCAGATAAAATGGCGGTAAGGATCACCAGATTCATGATGTTGGCGGCATAGGGGATCCCCAGTTTTTCAAAGATGAGGACGAAAGGACTTTTCTCAACGCCCGCTTGTTGCATCGGGATCAGCGCCCCCAGAACGAGGACAGTTCCTAAGAAAAAGACCACTAAGCGAACTAAGGTTGTGCGGATAGCCAGCGGGATCACGCGTTGAGGATTGGCCGTCTCTCCGGCAGCAATGCCGATAAGCTCGGTGCCTGAAAAGGCAAAATTGACCGCGACCATGGTCATTAAAATAGGCAGAATGCCATGGGGAAACCAACCTTTTTCGGTAAGATTATGTAGGCCAGGTACGCCCGTGGTCCCTTGCAAAGGGATGAGTCCGATAATCGCAGCGCCACCCATCACAATAAAAGCAAGAATGGTGAGTACTTTTAAGAGTGAAAACCAAAATTCACCCTCAGCAAAAACTTTGGTTGAGACAATATTCATGGCATAAATCAGAAGAGAAAAAAGTAAGCACCATAGCCAGACTGGCACTTGGGGTAACCAGTATTGCATACAAAAGCCCGCTGCCGTGAAGCTAGAGCCGAGAGCAACCGTCCAAGTTAACCAGTATAACCAAGCGACGGTATAGCCAGTGGCGGGGCCGAGGTAACGGCTGGCATACACATGGAATGCTCCGGTTTCTGGCATGGCGACGGAAAGTTCACCAAGACAGAGCATCACTAACCAGACAACAATCGCACCAATCAGATAAGCTAATACTGTTCCTGCGGCTCCAGTGGTTGAGATAATGTAGCCGGTATTGAAAAACAACCCTGTGCCTATTACTCCCCCCAAAGAGAGCATCACCAAGTGGCGAGTCTGCATGGTTCGTTTCAGTGAGCCTGTGTGGGGTTGTGGCATGATATTTTAACCCTCTAAACATATAGACATCTGAATGGCTATTTATACCGTTTGCTAAGTTAAAAATCAAAGCTAACCTGATATTTAAATAAAATTCATCGTTGTCCGAGATGAATACATAAGATTGGCGCGATCCCGCACAAATGATCTGGTTGGGTTTAGTTATATTTGTAATACTTTAGAGACATATCCCAGTCTGCCAGACAAGTAGTTGAAGCGATACGTCGATCGGATACACTCGAATCGGTATCTGGAAAAGAAGAAACGGGCCGCAAGAAGGGATTGGCATTGTGTTCAGTCGAGTTGCATTGTGCTAATCCGCGGTAAGCCTATCAATAAGAGTGAGTGAGCAATGTCAAATAAACCATTTCATTATCAGGATCCTTTTCCGATTAGCGGCGATGACACCGACTATTACTTACTGAGTAAGGAACATATTCAACTGTTGCAGTTTGACGGTCAGCCCGTATTAAAAGTTGAGCCTGCTGCATTAACCTTGTTGGCACAGCATGCATTTCATGATACCTCTTTTTTATTACGCACGGCGCATCAGCAACAAGTTGCCTCAATCTTAGATGATCCTGAAGCCAGTGATAATGATCGTTATGTGGCATTACAATTTCTACGGAACTCAGAAATTGCCGCCAGAGGTGTGCTTCCAACCTGCCAAGACACGGGAACCGCTATTATTGTCGGTAAAAAAGGCCAAGGTGTCTGGACCGGCGGCGGAGATGAACAGGCCCTATCACAGGGCGTATATAATACCTATATCAGTGATAACCTGCGCTATTCACAAAATGCACCGTTAGACATGTACAAAGAAGTCAATACCGGCACCAATCTACCGGCGCAAATTGATTTGTACAGTGTTGATGGTAATGAATATAAATTTTTATGTATTGCGAAAGGTGGTGGCTCGGCCAATAAAACCTACCTCTTTCAAGAAACCAAAGCGTTACTTAATCCCACTCGGTTAAAACAGTATCTCGTGGAGAAAATGAGCACATTAGGCACCTCCGCTTGCCCGCCTTATCATATTGCCTTTGTGATTGGTGGGACCTCGGCTGAAACCAATCTTAAAACCGTTAAACTCGCTTCCACACATTATTATGATAATTTGCCAACCTGTGGTAACGAATATGGTCAAGCCTTCCGAGATACCCAGTTAGAACAAGAATTATTGATGGAAGCGCAGCAATTGGGGATTGGCGCTCAGTTTGGTGGTAAATATTTTGCTCACGATATCCGAGTGATACGTCTTCCTCGTCATGGCGCGTCTTGCCCGGTTGGTATGGGGGTCTCTTGTTCTGCTGATCGTAATATTAAAGGTAAAATTAATAAAGATGGGATCTGGTTGGAGAAATTGGAAACGAATCCGGCACGCTTCATTCCTGCTGAGTTGCAGCAAGCAGGAGAAGGGGAAGCGGTCAGTATTGATCTTAATCAACCGATGAAAGCCATCCTAGCGGAATTGGATCGTTACCCAGTCTCAACGCGTTTGTCACTGAGCGGTACCATTATTGTTGCGCGTGATATTGCGCATGCCAAATTGCAGGAATTACTGGAGTCCGGTCAGCCGTTGCCCGAGTATATTAAAAACCATCCCATTTATTATGCAGGACCGGCTAAAACGCCGACTGGCTATGCATCCGGATCATTAGGCCCAACAACGGCAGGCCGAATGGATTCGTATGTGGATTTGTTGCAAGAGAACGGCGGTAGCATGATTATGCTGGCCAAGGGCAATCGCAGTCAGCAGGTAACGGATGCTTGCCATAAACATGGTGGGTTTTACCTCGGCAGTATTGGTGGACCTGCTGCGGTGCTTGCACAGCAAAGTATTACCAAACTGGAGTGCGTTGCGTATCCGGAGCTGGGGATGGAGGCGATTTGGAAAATCGAAGTGAAAGATTTCCCAGCTTTCATTCTGGTTGATAATAAAGGGAATGATTTTTTCAAAAAAATTCAAGAAGATAGGTGTAAAGGCTGTGCGATGAGTTGAGGGAATGATAAGACAGATTATTAAATAAAGTCAGATTTTTTGAGCTTTGCAGGTATTAGTTAATTTCAAATACAGTGAGAGCTAAAGCTGAATAATTTTGTACCATATTGGGATGTTAAATTTATTGATTAGGAATAAGGTGAGTGCCATATTAATATTGAAGATAAAATCTAACCTTTTGAATTAGTAGATTTTATTTCCCATTTAGTACATTCATACGTTTTAAAATGCAGTTATAGTGGATGCGGAAGAACTCGATTGTAACTGCTTTGTCTGATATTCTATCATTCTCTTAATGAGAATTGTCAGAATCACTTAACAGCTCATCACTGGTCAAGAATAGCCAAATAAGAGGCTGAAAATGATTGTCTATACCAAACTATTGAAGATGGTATACACTAAAATCATTGTTAGTCATGGGATAATATTGGATATGTGATGCCAAGGCGGTAGCGTGGATTTTTAATCAAGAGCAATTATGTTGTATATTAATTAACCTACATGCCGAGTCGTTTTTGTCGCCTGATAATGAATTAATCGAAGAGTAACTATGCGAAAAATTTTAATCACTGGTGGAGCCGGGTTTATTGGATCTGCTGTAATACGTTATGTACTTCAGTCCACGGCTGATACAGTTATTAATGTAGATAAACTTACCTATGCTGGGAATCTCGAGTCTCTTGCCCCTATTTGTCACTGCGAGAGATACTATTTTGAACAAGCTGATATCTGTGATGCCACACGGATGGAAGCGATCATTGAACGCTATCAGCCAGATGCTGTGATGCATTTAGCAGCGGAAAGCCATGTTGATCGTTCAATTACTGGGCCGGCTGAATTCATTAATACTAATATTGTGGGAACATTTGTATTATTAGACGTATGTCGCAGATACTGGGATAGATTGCAAGGAGAAGCAAAAGAGCGCTTTCGATTTCAACATATCTCTACCGATGAGGTATTTGGCGATTTACCTTCTCCAGATGAACAATCCTCGGAGATTAAGTTCTTTACTGAAACTACACCCTATGCACCGAGTAGTCCTTATTCTGCATCTAAAGCCTCGAGTGACCATTTAGTTAGAGCTTGGGGAAGAACTTATCATTTTCCAGTCATTGTAACAAATTGTTCAAATAATTACGGACCTTACCATTTTCCTGAAAAGCTAATTCCATTAATGATCATCAATGGTTTAGAAGGTAAAGAATTGCCGATTTATGGTGATGGGGATCAAGTTCGAGATTGGCTGTTTGTAGAGGATCATGCCCGTGCTTTATACACCGTTATGTGTAAAGCACAGGTAGGTACAAGTTATAATATCGGCGGCCATAATGAGAAAAAAAATATAGAAGTTGTTAAAGCGATATGTGATTTATTAGATACTTTACGTCCAAAGAAAGATTCCTATCATAAACAAATCACTTATGTTAAGGATCGGCCTGGCCATGATAGACGATATGCAATTGATGCAACTAAAATTTCGTCAGAGCTTGGTTGGAAACCAGAAGAAACATTTGAAAGTGGATTAAAGAAAACGGTTGAGTGGTATTTGAATAATTGGCAATGGGTAGAAAATATTAAAAGTGGTGAATATCAAAAGTGGGTAGATTTAAACTATAAAAATCGAGATGTTTAAAACGATTTTATTTTATAACAGTAATGTAATAAAAATATACTTATTGTTACTTTCTTTATAGGTTAGTCAGTTGCCAATTTTGTAGCAAGAGATATTTATTATATAGTGCAAAGAGTAAAAGTCGAATAAATTTTCATTCTGTTACTTACTATTGGAATGATAAACATCATTTCAATAGGACAAGAAGAATGATATTTTTATTCAATTTTACTTACGCAATTAAAATTTTTATTTTAGTTCTCAGGTTTGATATGAAAAATTATAAAGGTATTATTCTTGCAGGAGGATCTGGAACACGCCTCTATCCACTAACCATCTCAGTTAGTAAACAGTTATTACCCGTTTATGATAAGCCTATGATTTATTATCCATTAAGTACCTTAATGCTAGCGGGAATAAAAGATATCCTCATTATCAGCACACCAAAGGATACGCCGAGATTTGAAGAGTTACTTAGTGATGGTTCTCAGTGGGGAATAAATATAACTTACAAAGTGCAGCCAGAACCAGATGGTCTTGCCCAAGCATTTATTCTTGGTGAAGATTTTATTGCTGATGATCATTGTGCTTTAATTCTTGGTGATAATATATTTTATGGACATGATCTCTCTGAGCAACTTAATGCAGCAGCCAAAAATAATAATGGTGCTACAATTTTCGCTCATCATGTTAAAGATCCTGAACGTTATGGTGTTGTTGAGTTTGATTCCTCTGGTAAACCAATTTCATTAGTTGAAAAGCCAAGTAATCCGAAAAGTCATTACGCAGTAACTGGATTATATTTTTATGATAATCAAGTTATTGAAATGGCGAAAAATTTAAAGCCATCACCGAGAGGTGAGCTCGAAATAACTGATATTAATAACTTATATCTAAAAAAGGATCAGCTATCTGTTTCATTTATGGGGCGTGGGCATGCTTGGCTAGATACTGGAACACATCAAAGTTTGAATGAAGCTAATAATTTTATTCAAACTATTGAAGTTCGGCAAGGATTGAAAATATCATGCCCTGATGAAATTGCTTACAGAATGGGATTTATTGATAAAGGACAGTTGAAAAAGCTCGCAGATAAGTATATGAAAAGCGAATATGGAGTTTATTTGAACCAACTCTATGAAGGGGTTCTATAGTGAAAGTTATTGAGACTAATATTTTAGATGTTAAAATTATTGAACCACAAATTTATTTTGATGAACGAGGATTCTTCTTTGAAAGCTTTAATCAAGATAAATTCCATTCAGCTACAGGAATTTCTGTCGATTTTGTACAGGATAATCATTCAAAATCATCTATGGGGGTGTTGCGAGGCTTACACTATCAGCTTGAACCCAGTGCTCAGGCTAAATTAGTCAGATGTATTTCTGGTGCGATCTTTGATGTTGCCGTAGATATTAGAAAAAGCTCGCCAACTTTTGGTAAGTGGGTAGGTGTTGAATTGAGTAGTGAAAATAAACGGCAAATTTGGATACCAGAAGGTTTTGCACATGGTTTCTTAACTTTAACTGATAATACTGAAATCGTGTATAAAACAAATAATTATTATGACTCGAAGTTAGAAAGAAGTATTATTTGGGATGATGCTATACTTAATATTCAATGGCCGAAAACCGAAAATATAATTATTTCAGATAAAGACACCCAAGGTAAAAAAATAAATGAAGCAGAGTTATTTACATAATCAGATCGATGAAGTTTCAGTTGGTGTATTATTATGTACTTATAACGGTGAGGCTTATTTACGTGAGCAAATTGACTCAATAATCGCTCAGGATTATGAGTCGTGGTGTATATATATATCAGATGATGGGTCATCAGACAGAACAATAGAAATACTTAATGAATACCAAAAAAAATTAGGAGATGATAAATTAAAAATATACCAAGGGCCTAGACAAGGATACTCATGGAATTTTTTAAAATTATTAAGATCTGTTGAAGATAAACATAATTATTATGCTTTATGTGATCAAGATGATATTTGGTTAAGTAATAAGCTAAGCCGAGGTATTGAGATATTAAGCAGTTATAATTTTGAAAGTCCTAATGTTTATTGTGGACGTACAACGCTCGTTGATGAAGAAAATAAAATAATTGGATTCTCACCACTTTTTAAAAAAGAAACATCTTTAAATAATGCTTTAATTCAAAGTATTGCAGGTGGTAACACCATGATAATTAATAAAGCAGCAGCGAGGATTATTAATAAAACCCCAATGGATTGTGAAATAGTATCTCACGATTGGTGGATATATATATTAGTTAGTGCCGTTGGTGGAATAGTTAAATATGATTATCTATCGACAATACATTATAGGCAACATGCTCAGAATCTTGTCGGTTCAAATCTTGGTTTTTACCCAAGATTAAAAAGGATTAAAGGTCTGTTGTGTGGTCGTTTTAGAAGATGGAGTCAGATGAATATTGATGCATTATCAAAAATGCATCCTTTATTGCTACCAGAAAGCAATGTTGTCATAAAGAAATTTGACGAAGCAAGAAAGGAAAAGTTTTTTAAAAGAATAGTTTTATATAGTAAGCTAAAACTTTATCGACAGACTAAATTAGGCTCATTGGCTCTATTTATCGCAGTGATTTTAAATAAAGTATAAGTGAAATTGAAACTTGGAATATGGAATGAGTAGAAAATATAATCGTGAAAATATAAATGGATTGTCTTTTTTAAATATGCTTAGAGCAATGGTTAGCCATTGGAATCTAATTCAACAAATGTCTAAGCGTGAAATCCTTATACGATACAAAGGTTCAGTTCTAGGTGTTTTATGGTCAGTAATTACACCTATGGTGATGTTGACTATTTATACTTTTATTTTTTCAATAGTATTTAAAGCTAAGTGGGCAGTATCAGAGACACAATCAAAATACGAGTTTGCTATTATTTTATTTGCTGGATTACTGACACATGGTTTTTTTGCAGAAGTAATAAATAAAGCACCCAATATAATTACAGGGAATGTTAACTACGTAAAAAAAGTTGTTTTCCCCTTAGAGATTTTAAGTTTTGTTAATTTGTTATTTTGCTTATTTAACACGTTACTTAATATATTAGTTTTACTTGTTGCGATTTTCGTAATTAATAAGTCACTGCCTGTCACAATTATTTACTTACCTCTTGTTTTTACGCCATTAATATTATTATCGTTAGGGTTCTCTTGGATACTGTCATCATTAGGCGTATATATAAGAGATATTAGTCAAGGCATTAGTATCATAACGGCAATATTAACGTTTCTTTCTCCCATTTTTTATCCAATATCAGCTGTACCAGAAGTATTAAGACCATGGTTAATGTTAAATCCGCTTTCTTTTATAATAGAGCAGATGAGGGATATTCTTATATGGGGTAAGACACCCGATTTTCTAGGGGTGTTAATTTATTTTATCTGTTCCTCATTTATTGCATGGGCTGGTTATGTTTGGTTCCAAAAAACACGAAAAGGGTTTGCAGATGTCTTATAAAGAGCGAGTCATAAGTGTTGAAAATGTCAGTAAATGCTATCATATTTATGATTCACCACGTTTAAGATTAAAGCAGTTTATTTTCCCACCGCTGAAAAAAATCTTCCGGGTAAAACCAAAACCTTACTATAGAGAATTTTGGTCAGTTACTGACATATCATTCTTTATTAATAAAGGCGAAACAGTTGGAATAATTGGCGACAATGGTGCAGGAAAATCAACAATTCTACAAATGATTTGTGGAACCTTATTCCCCACTCGCGGTGATATCAAAGTCAATGGTCGAGTTGCCGCTTTACTTGAATTAGGCTCGGGATTTAATATGGAGTTTACAGGTAGAGAAAATATTTATCTCAATGCTGCTGTCTTAGGTTTAAACAAGAAAGAAATTGATGAGAAATATCAAGAAATTGTTGATTTTTCAGGTATATCTGAATTTATTGATAGACCCGTAAAGACATATTCGAGCGGAATGGTTGCACGACTTGCTTTTTCAGTCGCGGTTCAAGTGGAGCCAGATATACTTATTGTTGATGAAGCTTTAAGTGTCGGTGATATGAGTTTCCAAGAGAAGTCATTTACCAAAATGAAAGAAATAAGGGATAAGGGCACATCCATTTTATTTGTATCACATGCACTTTCTGCTGTGAGAAACTTTTGTGATAAAGCAATTTGGATTGAGAAAGGAAAGATCAGGATGATAGGTGAGAGATTAGAAGTCTGTGATTCCTATCAAAATGAAACTCAGTTTAAAAATAAAACAGAACTTAAAAAGAAGGTGTCGACTTCAAGTAATAAAAATATAAATATAAAATCAGTTTCTTTAAATAAAAGCCAATTTAGCTGTGGTGAAGATATTTATATTGATTTTAAATTGATTTTTAATCTTGAAAATATCAAATATGCGATAGGAGTTATAATTTATAACTCAAAAGGTGATTTGGTTAGTATTATTAATACTCTGAGAGACGATATTTTTATAACTGAAAATAAAGAAAATATAGGCCTAAAAATAGGAAATAATCATTTCGGTCCTGGCGAATATCATATCACAGTATCAGTTTCAGATGAGTTAGGAATGTTTTCTTATGATAAAATAGAGTATGCAGAGTCATTCGTCATCAAACAAGAGAGAAATAAAAACGGTCTAGCGAAAGTTGACGGAATTATGCGTTGTGATTATGAGTGGATTGGATTATGAATTGGGAAATTGAAAAGCATGAAAAAGTTTGGTTTCGTAAAGGTGATATAAATATCTTTAAAGAGCTTAGTCTTGTTGTGATCCTAAGAATCAGAAATGAAGAAGAAATCATCAAAGACACTTTGGATCATATTGCAACATTTGCAGATTATATATGTATCTATGATGATGCAAGTACAGATAATACACTAGAAATACTTAAATCCCATGAGAAAGTTTTTTTAATCATTGAAAACAAAAAATGGAAAAAAGGGATAAGCAATAGATTATTGTCAGAAACTAGACATCGTGGTTTATTGCTTAATCTTGCAAATAAATATTTAAAGTTTAAGTGGTGTATGTGTTGTGATGCTGATGAGCGATACATAGGTGATATTAGGGAATATGTTACATCTAATACTTCTCATCCAGATCTATTTGGTATTAGGATCCAACTCTTTGATGCTTACATGACACATGGCGATGACCACTCCTATGAAAAAGGTATGCCATTATTAAATTTTAGAAATAAGTTCGGACCTGAATGTCGAAATATTTTAATGTTGTGGAAAAATGATCCTCAAGTTTGTTATCAGGGATTAGATGCAAGAGAACCATCAGGAGTATTAAATATGGAAATAAAGTTCCACTGCCAACATTATGGCAAAAGCCTATCCTATAAGCATTGGCAAGAGACCTGTGACTATTATGTTAAAAATTTTCCATGGGATCCTTATGGAATGAAATGGAGTGCAAGACAAGGACAGGCTTTACATACTAAGTCAGATTTCGGTAATGATTTATATGATTGGGGTGAATCTCTTTTTATTAATTCTATAACTGAATTTTAAACTATGAATATTTTATTTGCAACGTCACGGTTTGAAGATTTTTCTGGATCTGAAATTACTGTCCTTGAATATGCCGTGGAGTTAAGTCGGTTGGGACATCAGATTAATATAGTGTGTTTTTCATTTTCTGATTTTTATAAAAATCAATGTCAAATAAACAATATAGGATTATTTGATTTTGATAATATACCTGAACAAATGTCACAATGGGATTTGATATGGATTTTACATAATCCAACATACTATGCTCTTTTTTCATTATATAATTTTAGTGCTAAAAAAGTCATATTTTCATCCTTATCTCATTATGAACCCCTAGAAACACCCCCGGTTGAATTAGTAAGAATTGGTGCTTTTACTGTACATTCAAAAGAAAACAGAGATTTCTTTATAAAACAATACCCAGATTATGCAGATCGTGTCCTACCTTTGTTGAATTCATCACCTAGTGAATATTGGGATACCATACCCTCAAACACAAAAGCTAATAAAATTGCAATCGTATCTAACCATGTGCCTCAAGAGCTTTTAGAGTTGAGTTTATTACTAAAGGAAATAAACGTTGAAGTTGATATTTATGGGGTGGGCCATATAAAAAAAATGATCACACCTGAGATTTTAAAAAGTTATAAAGCATGTATTTCTATAGGTAAAACAGTTCAATATTGCTTATCTCTACAGATCCCTATTTTCTGCTATGATCATTTTGGAGGACCTGGGTGGATTAATTTATCTAATATAAAATTAGCGGAAGATTTTAATTTTTCTGGCCGCTGTGTTTCAAAAAAATATTCAGCTAAAGAATTAATTTCATACTTTGATGAAATTAAAATCCCTGATGCATCATTGATGCAGAAGTTATATGTTTATGCTAAAGAGAAATATGATTTAAAGAGTAATTTAAACTATATTCTACAGAATATAACTGAAAACCCATCTGATTCTCACGCAAATAATAACCTTACATTAAAAAACATTTTAGCAAGAAACCTGATTGCATTTAATCGAGAGGTTGGATTAAAAAAAGAATATCTAGCTGCTTGGAATAATGAAGCAATAAAACGTAATTCTGAGTTATTAGAAGTCACCGAACTCAAAGATGAGATTTTAGAATTAAGAAAACAAATCGAGGCTCCTAAAAAGAACTTTAAACATTTTTTATTGAATAGTATAAAACAAATTCAGTTTCTTAAAAAATAGATAGACTTTAGTATGTCTGGAGTACTATCTGTATGAAAAAATTGTATTATAGTAAGGTAATATTGTGAATATAAATAGTCCATTGGTATCAGTTTGTATTCTGACAAAAAATGCGGGGAAGATTTTTGAATCTGTGCTGAGTGCTGTTCTTCAGCAAAAAACAAACTTCCTCTATGAAATCATTGTAATTGACTCTGGCTCTACAGATGGAACCTTGGAGTATATTAATTCAAATCCATCTAATAAATTAAAAGTATTTACAATTAAACCAGAAGAATTCGGCCATGGAAAAACTAGAAATTTAGCTATTAAAAAGAGTTGTGGCCAGTTTATTGCTATGATTACTCACGATGCCAAACCAGCTAATGAACTTTGGTTACAAAATCTCATCTCTCCATTTTTTACCGATGAACAAGTTGCTGGAGTATTTGGCCGACATTATGCATATAACGATGCATCTCTTTTTACTAAAAGAGATCTTAATATTCACTTTGATAACTTTAAAAAAGGGCCTAGTATAGTTTCCCTTGATGACCCCAAACGGTATAAAAGTGATATATCTTATCGTCAATATCTGCATTTTTTCTCTGATAACAATGCGGCTTTAAGGCGCTCGATTTGGGAGCGGTATCCCTATCCTGATGTGGATTTTTCGGAGGATCAACTTTGGGCTAAGAATATTATTGAGGCTGGATTCAAAAAAGCTTATGCAGACGATGCAATAGTCTATCATTCACATAATTACAGTCTTAAAAATTTATTCCAACGTTCCTATGATGAATCGAGAGCACTAAAAAGATTATTCGGTTATAAATTATGCCCTACAATTTTAAACTTAATATATCAAGTTTTTGCCTGTTCGCGAAGAGATATCAAGTTCTACAGAGAATCACGAGATAAAGATTCATCATTTAATATCATTTATATATTTACCATGCATTTTTTAAAGCAATCTGGATATTATTTGGGTGATAAATTTCATTCAAGTAGATTGATATTTAAATTAGTCTCCCTAGATGATTCAATCAAAAGGAATAGTTAATGTTATTAAGGAAATATTTTTCAGCTTTTGTGAGAGTTTATAGGACTCAAGGTCTTTACAGTGCAATTTATAAGGTTATATCTAAGCTGAGAGGATTGGATAAAAATACTAAAGCAATTTCTATGATTTTCAATCCGCCTAAAAAAGATATTACATCTTTTTATGATTTCATTACTTATCCTGATATGGGCTGTTTAAAAGGCACAGTACCTAGCCATCTTAAAAGTACTATCAATTGGCTTATTCCTGACTTTGGTATCGGCTCAGGAGGGCATCTGACAATTTTTAGATTTATCATGATGCTCGAGAAAAATGGCTTTACTAACAATATATGTATTGTTGGTAAGCATTCACATGCTAACCAGGTAAGTGCACGAAATATGATTCGTGAGCATTTTATGCCAATACATGCGAACGTATTTTTTGATTTGCATGATCTGCCTGAGTCTGAATTCACATTTGCTACTGGTTGGAATACCGCTTACTTTCTTCGTTATTTTAATAGAACTTATCACAAGCTTTATTTTGTTCAAGATTTCGAGCCTTCGTTTTTTTCTGCTGGGAGTGAATTTGCATTTGCAGAGGAAACTTATAAATTTGGTTTTACTGCGATTTGTGCGGGTAATTGGTTAGCGGACACATTAGCTAAAAAATATTCGATGAAAACCTATTCGTTCAGTTTTTCTTATGATAAGGAAGTCTATCAAGTTATTCCTGATTCAAAAGATGCAGTGAAACGCATCTTTTGTTATTTCAGAGTTCCAACTTCACGTCGTGGACTAGAATCAGCACTACTTGCATTAGATATCGTTGGTAATAAGCACCCTGAAGTGGAATTTGTTTTTGCTGGATGGGACATGTCTGATTATAAATTTAATCATAAATGGGAAAATGCAGGTTTAGTAACAGTTGAAGAGCTGGCATCTATTTATAACAGATGTGATATTGGTTTGATTATTTCATTTACTAACTTATCATTATTACCTCTTGAATTAATGGCATGTGGTTGTGCCGTTGTTAGTAATGATGGAGATAATGTTACTTGGTTATTAAATGATGAAAATGCAGCGGTAACATCGCCTGATCCAGTTAAACTGGCTGAGACTATTTGCTCTTTAATAAATGACGAATCTCAGCTGGAATTATTAAAAGCTAAGGGAATGCAGTTTGCTAAAAAAACAAGTTGGGAATTAGAAGGGGATAAAGTCATCTCCTATTTAGAAGAGATATCTTCTAGTGAATGATTTAAGGGTTTCATTTTAACCTGTACTTTAATAATTCATTAAATTTATTGCAGGATACAATAAGTTTTTAATTTCATACCCCCCTATCTTTTAGATAGGGGGGTATTTTATATAAGGCGCTATGAAATACAGACTTTTTAGTTTCTGTTGTTTACTTAATTCTTTAAACCATTTTTTCTAAATTCATCATTTATATGATATCTATCTATTGATTACTGAAATTGAGTTTAGCCTAAGTATTTTCACTACATGATGGTTTTATCCATTTTCCATGATATTACAACGCATTGATTCACCGATTTTCAAGCTGCATAACGGCGTTGCAGCAGGTATACTAGTTGGTATTGTATACACCCTGTCTTGTGGGCGAAGTGAAGACTATGGAAAAATTTGATACAAAAACCTTTCAAGGTTTGATCCTGACCTTACAGGATTACTGGGGGAGTCTGGGTTGTACCATTGTGCAACCTCTAGATATGGAGGTCGGGGCTGGAACCTCTCATCCCATGACATGCCTGAGGGCGTTAGGGCCTGAGCCAATGGCCAGCGCTTATGTTCAGCCATCTCGGCGTCCGACAGATGGACGTTACGGTGAAAACCCGAATCGTTTACAACACTATTATCAATTTCAGGTCGTCATCAAACCGTCACCGGAAAATATTCAGCAACTCTACCTCGGTTCACTCGAAGCCTTGGGGCTCGATCCTCGCATTCATGATATCCGTTTTGTTGAAGATAACTGGGAAAACCCAACACTCGGTGCTTGGGGACTTGGCTGGGAAGTCTGGTTAAATGGCATGGAAGTGACACAGTTTACCTATTTTCAGCAAGTTGGCGGGCTGGAGTGTAAGCCTGTGACTGGTGAAATTACCTATGGGCTAGAACGTCTTGCGATGTATATCCAAGGGGTCGATAGCGTTTATGATCTTGTGTGGAGTGATGGCCCTTTGGGGAGAACCACTTATGGTGATGTTTTTCATCAAAACGAAGTCGAACAGTCTACCTATAATTTTGACTATGCGGATGTGGATTTTCTCTTTCGTTGTTTCGAGCAGTATGAGAAAGAAGCGCAGCAATTACTGGCATTAGAAACGCCTTTGCCTCTGCCTGCTTATGAGAGAATTTTGAAAGCTGCACACAGTTTTAACTTGTTAGATGCCCGCAAAGCGATCTCCGTGACCGAACGTCAACGGTATATTTTGCGTATTCGCACCCTGACCAAAGCGGTTGCAGAGGCTTATTATGCCTCACGTGAAGCGCTGGGCTTTCCAATGTGTACGACCAGAAAATAAAGAGGCAGCCATGACAACACAAACCTTATTGGTGGAAATTGGCACCGAAGAGCTGCCACCAAAATCACTGCGTCAGTTGGCTGAAGCGTTTGCTGGGCAATTGACTGAAGAAATGAATACAGCTGGCTTGACCTATACTGCCAGCGAGTGGTTTGCCTCGCCACGACGTTTGGCGGTGAAAATCACTGAATTGAGTTTAGCACAAGCTGATCGTCTTGTTGAAAAACGGGGACCTGCGGTGTCGGCAGCATTTGATGCAAACGGTCAACCCACCAAGGCAGCAGAAGGTTGGGCTCGAGGGAATGGTATCACTGTGGCCAGTGCTGAGCGTTTGCTGACCGATAAAGGGGAATGGCTGGTCTATCGCGCAGACGTTAAAGGTGAAGCCACGGCCAGCTTAGTACCGGAGATGGTCAGCCGTGTGTTAGCCAAATTACCGGTACCGAAACTGATGCGTTGGGGTGACAGTGATGTCCAGTTCGTTCGGCCAGTGCATACGGTGACTTTATTATTAGGCGATACGTTGTTACCCGCAACGATCTTGGGTGTGACATCGGATCGTATCCTTCGTGGCCATCGCTTTATGGGGCAAGCCGAGTTTACCATCCATCATGCCGATGAGTACCCTCAACTGCTCGAACAGAAAGGGAAGGTCATTGCTGATTATTTGCGTCGCAAAGCCGAGATCAAAGCCGGGGTTGAAGCCGCAGCCAGAAAACTAGGTGGACAAGCCGATATCAGTGATAACCTATTGGAAGAAGTGACTGCTTTGGTCGAATGGCCAGTGGTACTGACCGCCAGTTTTGAACAGCGTTTTCTGTCTGTCCCGGCTGAGGCGCTAGTTTATACGATGAAAGGCGATCAAAAATATTTCCCAGTATATGATGATGCTGGTCAATTAATGCCTTATTTTATTTTTGTTACTAATATTGAATCGAGCGACCCCGCTCAAATTATTGCTGGTAATGAAAAAGTGGTGCGTCCAAGGCTGGCTGATGCAGAGTTTTTCTTTAAAACCGATTTGAAACAACGCTTGGAAGATCAATTACCCAGATTGGAAACGGTACTATTCCAGCAGCAGTTAGGTTCGCTGCGAGAGAAAACGGATCGTATCCAAGGATTGGCAGGCTGGATCGCCGAGCAAATTGGTGCGGATGTGAATCATGCGACACGTGCAGGGCTATTATGTAAATGTGATTTAATGACAAATATGGTCTTTGAATTTACTGATACACAAGGCGTCATGGGAATGCATTATGCCCGCCATGATGGTGAAGCTGAGGATGTGGCGATTGCATTAAATGAGCAATATCAGCCGCGCTTTTCAGGTGATGCGTTACCGCGAAGTTTGGTTGCCTGTGCCTTGGCGATAGCCGATAAAATGGATACCCTGGCAGGTATTTTCGGTATTGGTCAACATCCTAAGGGAGATAAAGATCCTTTTGCTTTGCGGCGCGCGGCGCTTGGTGTACTTCGTATTATTGTGGAGAAGAAACTGCCTCTCGATCTGCAAACACTGACCGAACGCGCTGTGGGTCTTTATGGCAATAAACTGAGTGATCCAACGGTTGTCGAAAGTGTGATTGACTTTATGTTAGGGCGTTTCCGCAGCTGGTATCAGGAAGAAGGGCACAGTGTGGATACGATCCAAGCTGTGCTCGCCCGGCGCCCGACACGCCCCGCTGATATCGATGCTCGTATTCAAGCTGTGTCTCATTTCCGGACACTTGCAGAGGCTATCAGTCTTGCCGCTGCCAATAAGCGTGTAGCCAATATTTTGTCTAAAGCAACAGAGGATCGTAATGATGTAGTGCAGGCTGCATTACTAAAAGAAAATGCGGAGATTAAACTTGCCACTTATGTCAGTGCGTTAACCTCTAAGTTACAGCCGTATTTTGCAGACGGTCGCTATCAAGATGCATTAATCGAACTAGCGCAATTGCGCGAAGCGGTTGATCAGTTCTTTGAGCAGGTGATGGTGAATGCAAATGAGCCAGAAATTAGGTCTAATCGACTGACTTTGCTTGTAAAATTACGTGATCTTTTCTTACAGGTCGCGGACATTTCACTCTTACAGCAATGATCAAATTGTTGTGGAATCGTATTTCGAGTGATGAATAATTTTAGATGTAATGCTTTGACCGCTTTAGAAGGGATTACACGTCGTCTGGCGTTGCTAATACACATTGCTTAATGGTCGGTATAACTTGCTAATAACTGCTTTAAAAAGGGTTCATGTCTCTGCATGGATCCTTTTCTAATGACTCGCTCATTGTCACTCGTCATGATCAATTTCATCTCCTGGATTGATGTTGTGGGATCGCTCTGTTTTTACTCTCCTTATCTCATTGAACGGGCGTTCACACGTCCTGATACCCCCACATTACGTTAAAAATACATTGTCGCTTGGAACCCTGATCTCACTGAACATGAGTAAGGTCATTTTTAATGATAAATCTCTGTCAAACATCACGAGGTAAAGCGGTACCGGTGTCGTTATCTCCCGACATGAACATATCAGCGACCGAGAGGACTTGCTTGACGCGAGGCGATATGCTGTTGCAAGGCAAACAGCTGTGATCTCAGCGCATGAAAAGGGTGTTTTGATGGCAAGGTGATTTTCTGCTATGCCATATGCTGAGCTTCAACGGTTCGCTGACAGTCTATTCATTGTGATGCCGTGGTTATCACCGATTGCAATATTGGGCACCTTAAGCTGTATTGCGTCGGTGAACCTGTTGTTTGCTTGCCCTCATTACTCGTGAATTCACTTGTCGTTATGGTCTATTTAAGGTCTCAAGACCACGCTTAAGTTGTTCTCATTCTCTGTCAGTGAGAGTTGGGGAAAGTTATGATGCATGCTCAAAAGCTGTTTTTTTATATAAATTTAAACTGAAAAATGATAGTTTTATAATTGATAAAATACTAATAATCTTTATTATGCGACTATTTAATGGTGTAATATTATAATGACTGGTTTAAATAAAATATCTCGACTGAGCAATTTATTTAGAAATAAAAGTAGGATTAATCCTTCAAGTGATAGTTTTACACAGGCGATCAATAAAAAGAAAAGCAAATACTTTTTAAGTGATAAAACAATTAGCAAATTAGATAAAATAGTCAGTAGTGAATTTGGTATTGAATTTAAAGTAACATCTAGAAGCCTTGTGTTCAAAGCTCTCTTCGAGTGCCCTCAAAATATGGATGTTAAAAAGTATATGACTAAAGTTTCTACTTTTATTAACAATTTGAAAAATGTGGAAAATTCAGAGTTTCCGTCATTCACTCAATGTAGGTTGTCACAGATTATAGCAGATGGGGAAGCCTATTTAGAATGCGTTAATGATGAGAGGGAGCAAGTCAAGGCAGAGGGAAGAAATGATGAGTCATTGAGTGAGCAAGCACACACACAAATACAAGAACAAAAACAGAAACAGATTGATTCATTTAAAAAACGTAGTCTGGTTAATTCCTTTAAAAAAATAATCAATGTTTTTCGTAATGATTTGCTCAGCGCTCTTAGGGAAAAAGAAGATAGCATCACCCAATCCGATAGAACAGTTAATAAATTACATAAAATAATATATCGTGATTTTAGTGTTAATTATAAAAAAATACTTAACTCAATAAAATATGGTGTTGTGATGCCTAGATCTATGGATGATGAACTTCATGATTATAAACTTACAATATTAATTAATTATTTGGATAGTCACATCAAAACTTCAGAAGAAAAGAAGGACAATGGTCATAAAATAAGATATCTTGAAGATCTTAAAAATATTGGGCAAGAATATTTAGACAAGGTTAAATATACTAAGGAATTAGCCATCCATGATGTAAATATACCACTTTATCTACGCGATGAGCCAATAGCTAGAGCACAGATTACAAGGGGACAACAAATTTTAGTGGATCGCCTTAATCGTGAGTCAGAATAAAATAAAAACAGTTAGTGTCGAAGAACCTCATCATGTTTAATAAAAAAAATCTGTTAACTATCTAGTTGGAAATGGCTACTTTATAGCTAATTTTCGCCCGGGAGACTTACCACATTGTGACCAAGATTTCCCGCCTTTACTAAAGGACGCTTCTTGTGTGTTTCGTTTGGATCTCTGAGATGAAACTGATCAAGAATTCAGAGAAGACCTTGCCAAAAAGTTTTATCGCAATGGAGGTCAGTTCATTCCGAGAGAGCGTCTGCTTGAATATGAGAAGGCTCTTCATGTATTAAATGGCTCACATTTACCCGAGAGTTATACTTCAACCGAAGAAATCGAAAATAGTAGGCGCGCTGTTAGAAAGGTGACTAAGGAGTTAGGGGGAAGTCGAACTACAATCACAATAAAGGATTATTATGAATTTTTTACAAAGGACACTTATTTGTAAGTAAGCTCGTATCATGGCTATGATTGGTATTATGCCCACTGCAATGAAATAGGTTTAAATTATAGCCATAACTATTTTATGATACGGTAATTAAACTTATCGAATCCTATGTATGGGAGGTCTTGTCCCATAATTTGCTTGATGGGGTTCAGGCACCCCAAATGCGTACGAGGGTAATGACGCGGCGTCACGTCAGCGAGATGCCTCTGGTATCAAAACGGGAGGAACAG
>NZ_JAEE01000013.1 GCF_000518745.1 Phaseolibacter flectens ATCC 12775
AAAGTTTTTTTGTGATATCAACCTTGCGAGTGCCCACACAGATTGTCTGATAAATTGTTAAAGAGCGTTGCAACTGGCTTTACAGCTCGGTTGCGAGGTGGCGTATATTACTCTTTCCACCTCAGGAGTCAATCTCTTTTTGAAGATTTTCCTCCAACCCGCACCGCAAAGTTTTCTTCACGCTACCGGCTTATTTGTTTGCTTTACTTTCAAGTCACACACCCTTTTACCAGCGCCTGTTCCCTGTCAGTGGAGGCGCAGTATAGGGATTTATTTTTCTCTGGCAAGGGTTAATTTTAAATTTTTTTTTCAACTGATTTCTTTTTGAACAAATCGATGCCATTTAAAGGCCGGACTTCTCAATCGTGCCGAATTTTTCAGCAAAGTTCGTCACCTGTGACCAATCAGTGTACTCAATTTCTTTGCTAGTATCCGTTTCACCGCCCGTCATTTTCATTATCAATTTGATCATGACTTTGTCTAGCCAGCGATAACTCGGATAACGCAGTGCGCCAGCGAAAACAGCACAATGCATGGGTTTCCAAGGTGAATGACTCAAAAACTTTTGGGTATAACTGTTAGTTTCAGGTGTGGCTTTTTCTGGCTTACGCGCAGTCAAATTGACAGAGAAAAATCCATTCGTTTTTGACTCAATCTGCGCAAGGTGTTGATGGATAAATTTGGCTAGCAATGGCGAAAAATGCCCATATCTGATGGAAGCACCAATGAGGATCCGATCATAAGTAGACCAATCCGGAGACAGTTTCGTCGTCAGTTCATACACATCACAGTGCATTTTAGTTTTCAGCGTCTCTGCCATCGATAAGGCAATTTTACGTGTTTGGCCATCACGGCTTGAATAAATAATTAATGCTTTCATAAAGTGTTCAGTTATTCTCGCCAAAAGGTTGGAGTAAATAACACCAGCAAAGTAAATACTTCTAAACGCCCAAACAGCATGGTACTGATCAGGATCCACTTCGCCACGTCATTCATTGATGCAAAATTATCAGCCACAACACCCAGTCCCGGACCGAGGTTATTCAAGGTTGCCGCTATCGCTGCAAACGCAGAAAAATTATCAACGCCCGTCGCAACAATGGCCAACATACTGATTAAATAAACCAACGCATAGGCAGAAAAAAATCCCCACACCGCTTCAAGTATTCTTTCTGGTAATGCCCTTTCACCGAGTTTAATTTGGTACACCGCATTCGGGTGAACTAGCCGTTTTAATTCACGGTATCCTTGCTTGCATAAAAGTAAAATACGTATCACTTTTAAGCCTCCGCCCGTCGATCCGGCACACCCCCCAATAAAAGCAGAGCAAAGCAAAAGAACAGGGAGAAATGAGGGCCATTTCGCTATACTGTCAGTGGTAAATCCTGCCGTTGTCGCCATGGAGACAACTTGAAAAAAAGCCTGATTCAACGTATTCCAAAAACCAGAATACACATGGTGTAACCACAACACTAACACACAAATCGCGACTAAGGTCAGCTGAACACCGATAAAAACTCTGAATTCAGGATCCCGCCAGTACCCTTTCAAACTGCGGCCACTCAGAAGAGCAAAATGCAGTCCGTAGTTACAACCTGAAATTAATAAAAATATCGCTACAATCGTATTGATAGTTGGGCTGTTATAGTAACCAATGCTGGCATCATGTGTCGAAAAGCCCCCGATCGCGATGGTTGAAAAACTGTGACCAATCGCATCAAAAGCCGGCATTCCAGCTAACCATAATGCGAGGGCACAAGCAACGGTCAATAAAACGTAAATTAGCCAGAGTGTCTTTGCCGTTTCAGCAATGCGAGGACGCATTTTGTGATCCTTCAAAGGCCCCGGCATTTCTGCTCGATATAACTGCATTCCTCCCACACCGAGAATCGGTAGAATAGCAACGGCCAGGACGATAATCCCCATGCCGCCAAACCATTGTAGCATTTGTCGATAAAAAAGGATCGCTTTAGGCAATGAATCAAGACCAAGTAAGGTTGTTGCCCCTGTGGTGGTCAAACCAGAAAACGATTCAAAAAAAGCATCAGTGACCGATAAATGAGGCTGTTCAGCAAACATAAATGGCATGGCACCCACACTCCCCAGTACGGTCCAAAACAGGACGACAATAAGAAACCCTTCTTTAGGTTTCAAATCATGGCGCTGCTTACGATTCGGCCACCAGAGGACAGAGCCAATAAATAATGCCATCAAAAATGTCTGACTAAAAGCGCGTCCCGCGCCATCACGATAAATCAGCGCAACCAAGCCAGGCAGGATCATGGTGCCTGAAAACAGGATAATTAATAAACCCACAATACGGGTTATGGCACGAAAGTGCATGTGGCCTTTCCTTTACTTACACATGTGAGTTAATAACAGACTGAAGCGAGAGCATGCCACGACTCATATCACGAAGCTGCTGTTGGCATTGTTCAAACATCATCGGCGGCAGATCAATCGTCAGCGTAATTTCAACTTGAAAATCACTTTGTATCAGCAGTCCTTGATGGCGCGCGATGACCCGCTCAATCTCTGCTAACTGACCATACTGGCAGTGTAGAGCGTAGCGTGTTCTCAGCATTTTCACTTGCCTTTTTAGACAACGTAATCCCGCTTGTACTCCGCCACCATAAGCCTTGACTAATCCCCCAGTACCGAGCATCACACCACCGTAATAGCGCACGATGACGGCAGTAATTTCACCGATTTCGCTGCCTTGAAGTTGTGATAACATGGGTTTACCCGCAGTACCTGAAGGCTCACCATCATCAGAAAAACCAAACAGTTGACTATGATCAGGCGCCCCTGCTACAAAAGCCCAACAATGATGACGAGCCGCGGGGTGTTCGGTTTTAATGTGATCAATAAATTGTTTTGACGCCTGCTCACCAGGCGTATGTGCGAGATAAGTTATAAAACGACTTTTTTTTATCGTTTCTTCTGTCACTGACAGAGGGTCAGCTGGAATAAAGTAACTGTCCATTAGTCTAAATGCCGATCTCGAGTCATGTTCTCAATTCGATCATCCCAAATAACAATATTGTCCTCAATACGGATCCCACCATAAGGTTTTAATGCATCGATAGCGGTCCAATTGAAATGTTTAGATAACGCACTGTTACGCCATGGCATCAATAGCGATTCTATAAAATACAGACCAGGCTCAATGGTCATCACCATGCGAGGCTCGAGGATTTTAGTACAACGTAGCCAAGGATATTCTGCAGGTGCCGGCTGACAGTTCCCTTGATCATTTTGCATAAAACCAGCAACATCATGAACCTGCAATCCCAATAAATGGCCAAGGCCATGTGGCATAAACGCTGAGGTGATATTCTGCTCAACTAAAGCGGCTTCACTTATGCCCTGCATCAGATTTGACTCTATTAATAGTTGAGCTAAACGTTGATGCATTTGCTTATTGTAGTCAGTATAGCAACGCCCTACCGCGAGCGTCTGAATCAATTGCTGTTGATGCTGGTCAAGAGATTTGACCAATTCTGCATAGAGTGATGAGGTATTAAAGGCATAACTGCGGGTGATATCAGCGGCGTAACCATGATATTCGGCCCCCGCATCCAGTAAAAAGCTATAACGATTTGCAGGTGAATGGGCGGCAAGTCGCGTATAATGAAGGATAGCGGCATGCTCATTCAGTGCAACAATATTACCATAAGGGACGGTCGTATCCCGTTGTCCGGTCACAAGTAAATAAGCATGATTTATCTCGAATTCAGAGGCTCCTCGATAAAAAGCATCACGCGCACAGTGATGCCCCTTAACTGCAATGTCTTGAGCCATCCGCATTGAGTACAGCTCATAATCCGTTTTATTATTGCGATAATAATCCAAGTAATTAATCAATTTTATTGGATTACAATGGGCAGGGGCAAACCCGAGCTCAATGGCGCGATCTTCTGCTGAACCCAGATATGCAATTTTCTCCAGATGTGGTGGCAGAAAATCGCGGATATGATCTTTATGACGTAATGGGACAATATCGAACTCACCACTCCAAAAAGTGTCGGGTAGTGGATCGACTTTATGCCAGTAATCAATGGGCGCATAGAAAGCCAATTTGGGTTTACTCACCCCGTCAATCCATAACCAACAATGCGGATTTTGAGTCACAGGCACCCAATGTTTGAATTGTGGATCCACTTTAAATGGATAACCATGATCATCTCTAAACTGGATCAATTCTTCTCCAGAATGGATAACGATCCCATCCAAATCATGAGTTGCCATCGCCTGTTGTGCTCGATATTGCAACTGACTGAGATGTTGTTTAAAGAGTGCAGCCAATGATTTGCTCATAAATATATCCCTTATTTGTAGTCCTTCTTATAGTAACACAACCTGCTAGAGAAGCTGTTTCAAGACTCACGTGATCTTATTAACAAATCTGTGAATAGAGATTTGCAAATAGCTTAATTCGGATCAAGACTTAATTTCATCTGGTATGACCAGATCAATGACACCTAAGCTCAGGAGACGACCATGATCTATCAGGGGCATTCTTTATCTCTCGATTGGCTCAACGAGGGTATTGCGGAGCTAAATTTCAGTGCGACTGGATCCGTGAATACGTTAGATAGTCAAACTCTTACGAATCTAGCCAAAGCCTTGGATAAATTGGACTCACTTTCAGGTTTAACAGGGCTGATTATTTCATCCTCGAAAGACGCCTTTATTGTTGGTGCAGATATTAAAGAATTTTTGACCATGTTTTCTGCTCCTCTGGAAAAAATCCATAAAATGCAGCGCTTTGCCAATACACAATTTAATCGCCTAGAGGATCTCAGTGTGCCTGTGGTTGTCGCCATCGACGGTTATGCGTTAGGTGGCGGCTGCGAACTTGCTCTTGCCTGTGACTACCGCGTGGCGACAGCCAAGGCACGAATTGGGTTACCAGAAACTAAACTGGGGATCATCCCAGGTTTTGGCGGAACCGTCCGCTTACCAAGATTGATTGGTAATGACAACGCTTTAGAATTGATCACATCCGGTAAAGATGTCTCCGGCTCGACGGCATTGAAACTGGGCTTGGTTGATTGTGTCGTCAATAAAGAGACGCTCCATAAAACTGCCATTAAAGTGCTGACGCTGGCCGTTGACCAACAAAGTTATCAAGCTCGCCGAAGACAAAAAACGCATCCTCAATCGTTAAGTCAAACAGAATGTCAACTCAGTTTTACAACGGCAAAAGCAAGGGTTATACAACATGCCGGGAAGCATTATCCTGCACCTTTAGTCGCAGTTCAAACCATTGAATCCGCGGTACATGAATACCGAGAACAGGCTCAAGAGAAAGAAATTGCCGCCTTCACCCCATTAGCACAATCTGATACTGCACATGCGTTAATTGGTCTGTTTTTAAATGATCAAGTCGTGAAGGCAAAAGCGAAAAAATTAATTGGCCAATGCCAATCAATGCAGTCTGCTGCCGTGCTTGGTGCAGGAATCATGGGCGGAGGTATTGCTTGGCAAGCGGCTAACACTGGCGTCTCTGTGCGTATTAAAGATATCAGTGCCAAAGCATTAGAAGCCGGTGTCAGTGAAGCGAGGCGGCTTTCAATTAAGCAGGTTGAACGAAAAAAAATGGACATTAATCAACTGGCGACCGTAACCTCGAGGATCTTACCTCAACTTGATTACTCAGGTTTTGATCACACTCATATCGTCATTGAAGCCGTCGTTGAAGACCCTGTGATTAAAACTGCGGTGCTCACAGAGGCCGAACAACAACTTAACCCAAAGGCCTTACTCGTAACCAATACCTCGACCATCCCAGTCACAAGCCTCGCGAAAGCCCTGCAACGGCCACAACAATTTTGTGGCATGCACTTTTTTAATCCTGTCCCGAAAATGCCGTTAGTGGAAGTTATTCGAGGTGAACAGACCTCAGATGAGACGATCAATAATGTGGTTAAACTTGCGCTGGATATGGGAAAAACACCTATTATTGTTAATGATTGCCCAGGGTTCTTTGTCAACCGCGTCTTATTTCCTTATTTTGCTGGCTTTAGCCTGTTAATTCAGGATGGCGTTGATTATCAAAAAATTGACCGCGTCATGGAGCAACAATTTGGCTGGCCAATGGGGCCGTCTTGGTTACTGGATGTTGTCGGTATTGATACTTCTTATCATGCACGCAAAGTCATGGCAGCCGGCTACCCAGATCGCATGAAAACATCTAAGCGTGATGTTATTGATTTACTTTTTGAAATCAAACATTTTGGACAGAAGACGGGGAAAGGTTTCTGGCGCTGGGAAACCGACAGTAAAGGTAAGGTCAAACGTATCATTGATGCTGGTGTCAGGGAGATGTTGTATGGCACTCACCCAATAGCAGCAAATTATACGGATGAGGATATCTGTGACCGCTTGATGATACCCATGATTAACGAAGTGGTACGTTGTCTCGAAGAGGGCGTGATTGCCAGTCCCTCTGAAGCCGATATGGCATTGGTCTACGGCCTTGGCTTCCCACCTTTTAAAGGCGGTGTATTCCGCTACTTAGATACTGTGGGTAATGATGCCTTTGTTGAAAAAACAAAAAAATGGCAGCATCTTGGCGCGTTGTATCAGCCACCTGTGTTGTTGCAAGACAAAGTCAGCCCAAATCAACGCTGGTATCCTTTATCAGATATTTCTCGCTCTAGCACATCACTCACGGTGTAAGGAGAGGTTATGCAACAGGTGGTGATTGTCGACGCCATGCGAACACCCATGGCACGCTCTAGGCAAGGTTTTTTTAGAAATTTGCGGGCTGAAGATCTTTCAGCTCACCTTATGCAAGCAATATTAAGACGTAATCCCCAAATCAAGCCAACGGATATAGACGATATTTATTGGGGATGTGTACAACAGACCTTAGAACAAGGACTGAATATCGCCCGTAATGCCTCTCTGCTCGCAGGGATCCCAGAAAGTGTGCCAGCAGTCACCGTCAACCGATTATGCGGTTCATCCATGCAAGCACTGCATGATGCCAGTCGAGCCATTGCAACAGGCGATGCAACCATTTGTCTGGTCGGTGGTGTCGAGCATATGGGGCATGTGCCGATGGATCATGCCATTGATATCCATCCGAAATTAAACCATCATGTTGCAAAAGCCGCGGCGATGATGGGTTTAACAGCCGAAATGTTAGCAAGGACACACGGTATTTCACGGCAGCAGCAAGATGAGTTCGCACAGCGTTCTCACTGTCGTGCATGGCAAGCAACATTGCATAACGGCTTTGAATGTGAGATCGCTCCATTAATGGGTCACGACGCAGAAGGCGCGTTGTGCCTGATAACGCAAGATGAGGTGATTAGGCCAGAGACCAGTATTGAAGGTCTCAGCGCACTCCCCCCAGTATTTGATAAAGCGCATGGTACCGTCACAGCAGGTAATTCATCCGCACTTTCCGATGGTGCGTCCATTTTGCTTATTATGAGTGAACAACAGGCCCTCGCGCTCCAGTGTCCAATATTAGCGAGGATCAGCAGCCGTGCTGTGGTTGGCTGTTCACCCTCACTCATGGGGTATGGGCCGGTACCCGCGACAAAAAAAGTGTTACAACAAGCGAAATTATCAATAAATGACATAGATCTGTTTGAAATCAACGAGGCCTTTGCCGCACAATCTCTACCTTGTATCCGAGATCTCGGGTTGATGGAAAAGTTAGATGATAAAGTTAACCTCAAAGGTGGTGCAATTGCTCTCGGTCATCCATTGGGTTGTTCTGGAAGTCGTATTATTGGGACGCTTTGCCACCAATTGCACGAGTACGATAAAACATTTGCCATTGCCACAATGTGCATTGGTATGGGCCAAGGAATAGCGACACTTATTGAGCGGGTTTAAACTAGGAAAGGGGGCCGACAGCATCCACTGTCTGTCGGCTTATTATGGCAGGTGATCACAGAAAGGCAAAAGCATCTCCGAATATATTTTCGACAAGCGCACCACGTTCTCTGCAAAAACGCTCCCTCGCGACTTTAGCCATTTCGAAACGCCCGGCGATATATATCTCATAAGATTGCAAAGATTCAAAATCCTGTATCACCGCCGGTAATACAGTGCCTGTACGGCCAGCCCACGCCGCATCGGGCTGCTCCACGACAGGAATTAACTTCAGGGTTGGATGTCGGATCGCCAGCGCATTTAATTCGGTCATATCATAAAGATGGTGAGGCTCACGTCCCCCCCAATACAAAGAGATATCACGTTCTGGGTTATTGGCAAGCGCAGTCAGTAAGATAGAGCGAACATAAGAAAATCCTGTTCCACCGGCAATCAGGATCAACGGCTTTTGACTGTCCTCACGTAACCAAGCTTCACCGTGGGGAATATCAATCTCGATCACTTTTTGCTTTCTGATCCGCTCCATGACCGCCATTGCATACAAGTTAAGCTCAGACGCACCAATATGTAGTTCAATGATGTCCTTTTCCATTGGCGTTGAAGCCAATGAAAAAGGCCGTTTGTCTTTTTCATCCATCACAACCATTAAATATTGCCCAGCACGAAAACTAAATGCCGCCTGCGGAACCAGTCTCACTCTGAAAACGGTATCAGTAATAGACTCTACCGAAATGACATTACAATTTAAATTTGCCATGCTAATCCTCGAACTACTTCTGACTGAATGCCTGAGTGTATTATTCAGAACAAGATCCCCAATTCATCCCAGATTTGATCAATTTTCGCGGTCACTGCCGGATCCTTAGTGATCGGTCTGCCCCACTCGCGATCTGTTTCTCCAGGCCACTTGTTAGTCGCATCCAACCCCATCTTAGAACCCAGTCCAGAAACGGGAGACGCAAAATCTAAATAATCGATAGGGGTATTCTCAACCAGTACCGTATCCCTAGCAGGATCCATGCGGGTAGTAATCGCCCAGATCACATCATTCCAATCTCTTGCGTTAATATCCTCGTCACAAACAATCACAAATTTGGTATACATAAACTGACGTAAAAAAGACCAGACGCCAAACATCACACGTTTCGCATGACCTGCATACTGTTTACGTATAGTAACCACAGCCAAACGATATGAACACCCCTCAGGCGGTAAATAAAAATCAACAATTTCTGGAAATTGACGAATAAGAATTGGAACTAAGACTTCATTCAATGCAACACCAAGCACTGCGGGCTCGTCAGGGGGGCGCCCCGTATAGGTTGAATGATAGATAGGTTTCTGCCTTTGTGTGAGGGTCGTTACAGTAAAGACAGGGAAATTATCAACTTCGTTATAGTAGCCGGTATGATCGCCATAAGGTCCTTCTGGGGCCATATCACCAGGTTCAATATACCCCTCCAAAACGATTTCTGCACTCGCAGGGACCTCAAGTTCAACACTCTGACACTTAACGACTTCCGTGCGATTTCCACGCAATAAACCCGCAAACGCATATTCTGACAAACTGTCCGGAATGGGAGTGACCGCGGCAAGTACCGTCGCTGGATCAGCCCCCAACACCACGGCCACAGGGAAACGCTCACCAGGATGTGCCGCACACCATTCTTGAAAATCCAGAGCGCCACCTCGATGTGAAAGCCACCTCATGATTAGTCGATTTTTACCTATCACTTGTAACCGATAAATGCCCAGATTCTGGCGCTCTTTATGCGGGCCTTTCGTCACAGTAAGTCCCCAAGTAATAAGGGGAGCAGCATCGTCTGGCCAACAGGTCATAACGGGAAGTTGACTTAAATCGACCTGATGCTGTTCGAGGATCACCTGCTGACATGCGGCTTTTTTTAATCTTTTTGTTGGCATATTCAGCACTTGCTTGAAACGAGGTAATTTGTTTAGCAGATCCCTAAATCCTTTTGGTGGTTCAGGTTCTTTGAGAAAAGCCAATAGCTCACCCAATTGCCTGAGTGCGACCACGTCCGACTGCCCCATGCCCATGGCCACTCGTCGCGCTGTGCCAAATAGGTTACATAACACAGGCATGTCATAACCCTTAGGCGACTCAAACAATAAGGCCGGCCCACCGGCTTTCAGTGTCCTATCGGCAATCTCAGTCATTTCTAAATTGGGATCAATTTCCTGAGTAATGCGTTTTAACTCGCCCTGCTGTTCAAGTTGCTGAATAAAATCTCTGAGATCTTGATATTTCATAAGCCTGTTATTAATCAATTTCCATCAAGTGAATGGCCATTATAGGAGGGTTAGACAAAATATGCTGTGATTAATTACGATTTCGGTACAAGGAGATCAATTATGTCACCCGCTCCTTGCAGATTAACGGAAAGAATGGCGTACAGAGCAAACAGGTTGAAGCACGTCAGAACGGATTCGGGCAGACATGTCTCTATAATCACGCTGGAAACAGCCATCAGCCTCACTTTCATTTTTTCAAAAAAATACGGTGGTCTTCAGATATTACCCCTTAAATTTTAGAGTAATACAGGATAGACTGCGCCTAATTAATACCTGCAGTACTCAACGATATTCAGTCAGTACTGCTTCTTCATACTGATACCTTTGGCTACAAGATGTGGAGCGACGATGAAATCTTGGTTTTTACTTTATTGCAAAAGAGGTCAAATAAACCGAGCACAGGAGCACCTACACCGCCAGTCTGTTGTTACCCTCAACCCCCTGTGCCTTTGTGAAAAGATGGTACGAGGCAAACGAACACGCGTTAATGAACCCCTGTTCCCAAATTATCTTTTTATTCAGTTTGATCCTGAAGTCATTCATACCACTACAATAAACGCGACACGAGGGGTAAACCATTTTGTCAGATTTGGACTGTACCCAGCCAAGGTGCCTGAACCCGTCATAACTACCCTACTGGATGAAGAAAAAATAAACATCGTTGACCCTCAGCTACCCCAAGCAGGTGACGAAGTACTTATCACCGCAGGGCCTCTGCAGGGTATCAGTGCCATATTTAGTGAACCTGATGGTGAGACTCGTTCAATTCTGCTATTGAATTTACTGAACAATAAAATCAGTAAAGAGGTCAATAACCAACTATTTAAAAAAATTTAGCGACCACGGATGAGTCAGCGTAATAGGGAGTCAATGCTCCTTATTCGTGCTGAGTACAGGGGCTCATTTGACGTTTCAACATGCTAAGCCAATTTTTCCTCGTCCAAACCTCGAGTCCAGCCGCCCTGATGCAGCCAAAATCACTGGTAAAGTGAGCGACAACACAACGATACCGCCCTTAATGCAAGTAAGGTTATGCCTCCGCCTCGTTCAGTAAATACCATTGCATTACTATCAATGGTGTTGCTGCTCGTCGTCGTCTTCCTCCTCTTGCAGATACGCACTGCGTCCTTTACCAGTATAATAACGAGAGAAAAAAACACCCACTTCAAATAAACAGTACATTGGTATGGCAAGTAAGGTTTGCGAAAAAACATCTGGTGGAGTTAATAACATCCCCACCACAAAGGCACCGACCAAAATATACGGGCGTTTTTCTTTGAGGGACTGAGGCGTAGTGATCCCTGTCCAACAGAGCAATACAATAGCGACAGGTACTTCAAATGCAACACCAAAGGCCATAAATATCGACATAACAAAATCAAGGTAATTACTAATATCAGTAGCAATTTGAACCCCTTGAGGTGCGGTTTTAGCAAAAAAACCAAATGCCAAAGGAAAAACAATAAAGTAAGCAAATGCCACACCGATATAAAATAACAGCGTACTGGAAAACAACAACGGCATGACTAATTTTCTTTCGTGTCGATAGAGTGCTGGCGCGACAAAAGCCCAAACTTGGTAAAGGATCACTGGCACGGCCAGAAAAACTGAGACGATCACGGTCAATTTAATTGGTGTAAAAAAGGGAGAAGCAACATCCGTCGCAATCATACGACTACCGGTTGGCATTTGTCGAATAAGAGGCGAGGCGATCAGTTGGTATATATCATTAGCAAAATACACGAGCGCCAAAAAAATAACGAAAACCGCGATAATACTATTCAGTAGACGTTTACGAAGTTCAATAAGGTGGCTAATTAACGGTTGTGTGTCCTGAGTTTCCATAATTATTTTTCATGACTTTCAGTGTTAGCCGCTAGAGGGCTTGCTGTTTTCTCAGACGGTGAAGAGGCACGAGGTGTTGACCCCAAGGCTTCTGGCGGACTTACCTTCTCCCTTGTCTCATTGGATAATGGGTGATGACGTGGGGGAGATGCACGCTCCCGCATATCAGCATGATGCGCCGCATCATCGGCTTGTTCGTCAACATGATCAAGGTGGCTTCCTGCGCTAGTAGGATCCACCGCCTCACGGTAACTGCGCTGCATTGACTCTGCTGTTTGACGTAACTCTTGCATGGACGCTTTCAACTCTGGAGAAAGGCTTCCTTTACTCGCTTGTTCCACCTTGTTAAGACTCTCTTGCAGCTCTTGAAGCTTTAATTCTTGAGCTAATTCTTGTTGCACGCTGGATGCCAGGGAACGCATTGCTCTTATCCATCCGGCGACGGTTCTCACTGCAACAGGTAAACGCTCAGGCCCAAGTACAATTAGGCCGATAACAAAAACAAGTAGCAGTTCACTAAATCCGATATCAAACACTGTTTACACCTGATCCTGCTTGTGCTTCGTCTCTTTAATAGCCGAAGACGCGGAATTATCATGAATAGATTGATGGTGAAATTCTGCATCATCCTGAGAAGAGCTGGGAGATTTTTCATCGTCACTGATTGCTTTCTTGAAACCTTTAACCGATTCACCTAAATCTGAACCAAGACTGCGCAATTTTTTGGTGCCGAAAACCAGAACAACAATCACAGCAACAATAAGTAAATGTGTGATACTGATACCCATATTTCACCTCGATAGCGATAAAGCAGATAAATCACCCTCTGATAGTAGCAGATGTTTAAGTGCTTTAGCTATGTTAACAATTCACCTTTAATCAATTTTACGCCAGCCCAGTAACCAACTGACAATGCCAATAGAGACTATGCCTGACGCGGTCAGTTGCCACTCAGGGTGAAGGTGAAGGATGCCCCCTCCGCCAACAATCAGAACAGTGCCAACCGCCAATAAATAACGCGATTTTGCATGGCGGATCCGTTGTTTGCTGAGCTCACACTCTAATTGATTGATACTCTGACTTAATTGCCTTTGCTGACGCATACTGTCATAGAATAATTCCGGCAACTCTGGTAATTTCTCTGCCCAAATTGGAGCTTTGGTTTTCACTGCTCGCCAAAGGGCGGGAAGTCCAACTTGATCCTTCACCCAGTCTTCAAGAAATGGCTTCGCAGTCTTCCATAAATCGAGTTGAGGATAAAGCTGACGACCGATACCCTCGACATAAAGTAGCGTTTTTTGCAATAAAACCAATTGCGGTTGCACTTCCATATTGAAGCGTCTGGCAGTATTAAACAGGTTTAATAGCACATGACCAAAGGAAATTTCTGCCAGTGGCTTTTCAAAAATGGGCTCACAAACCGTTCGTATCGAAAACTCAAAGTCTTCAATGTTAGTCTCAGCTGGCACCCAACCTGAATCCACATGTAACTCAGCCACTCGGCGATAATCACGATTAAAAAAAGCGATAAAATTTTCCGCCAGATAGCGTTTATCATTTTTATTTAATGAACCGACAATACCACAATCTATCGCGATGTATTTCGGATTCTCAGGATGCTGATAACTGACAAAAATATTACCCGGGTGCATGTCCGCATGAAAAAAACTGTCCCGAAAAACTTGAGTAAAGAAAACCTCAACGCCACGCTCTGCCAGCAACTGTAAATTGATATTGTGCATCTTTAACGTTTGTATGTCAGCAATAGGGATCCCATAGATCCGCTCCATGACCAACATGGTCTCACTGCCGTAATCAGAGTAAATTTCAGGAACATACAGTAAATCTGTTTGATGAAAATTACGTCTTAATTGGATCGCATTACCCGCTTCCCGTAGTAAGTTTAGTTCATCAATTAAGGTTTTCTCATAATCTCTTACCACTTCGACAGGCCTTAATCGGCGACCATCAGGTAACAATCGAGGCAACCAGCGAGCTAAGCGATAAATCAACTTCATATCCACTTTGATCACGGGCAGGATGTCCGGTCTTATCACCTTAATGACCACATCCTTACCATTTTCTTTCAATGTGGCAGTATGCACCTGCGCGATAGAAGCGGAAGCCAAGGGTTTAATTTCAAAATTATCAAACCACTGTGACACTGGGCCTCCCAATGAGCGCTCTATTTGTTGCTGAGCCATCACCCCATCAAAAGGAGGAACTTGATCTTGAAGGGCTGACAATTGATCGGCGATATCGACAGGGAAAAGGTCACGACGCGTGGAGAGCATTTGTCCAAGCTTGATCCACACTGGCCCCAGCTGTTCGAGAACCAGTCTTAGGCGGACACCCAACGTTTTTTCCGTATGACGATGAGGGATCCAAAATAAACAACGACGCCATAATCTAAAAGGGAATGTCACACGATTTTTCGGCACTAATTGATCGAGACCATAGCTTAAAAATAGACGAATGATAAAATACAGCCGACGTATTTCACTGAAACTCATAACACTTCCTTTTCTGTTAATCGTTTTTCCAGTAAATCGACCTGTCGTGCTAAGGCTTCGGTCTCTTCACAAAACCAGATCACTTCAAGGTGAGCTGGGGTTGCACGCCATTCTTCAGTGAGGACTTCGCTTAAACGTCTCTGTCCCTGTTGCAGGGAGGTCTTGACGGAATGGATTAATCGCTTACCACTGACGGCTAACTGCTGTGCGGGCACATCACCGATAAGACGAGCAAGGTATTCCGTTATATCCCATTCAGCCAGATCAAGTAACGCGGAGAATTGCTGAATAACCTGTAAATCCCCCTGAACATCTAACCGTCCCGCTTTCAGTAACCCAGTCACATTTTGTCGTTTGTTAATTTCGCGTAACTCACCTAACCCTAAGCTCACAACACAATCACTGTCTGCCTCATGCTGATTAATGACATCGATCTGTTGTTCACTGAAAACCAGCACCAAGGGATGAGAAAATTCTCTAATTTTTAGCGTCAGAATGCGGCCATACAATCGTTGTCGTCCTGCTTTTAAACCTGACTCCTTCCAGAGCAGATGATTAAGAAGTCGTTCAATTGCGGCTGAAGCCAAGGTTAACCCCATCATCAGAATTTATATCCGCGATGCAAGGCCACAATACCGCCGGTCAGATTAAAATACGTCGTCTGTTCAAAACCGACCTGCTCCATCATCTGTTGCAATGTTTCTTGATCTGGGTGCATACGAATGGATTCTGCAAGGTAGCGATAACTCTCGGCATCATTGGCAACAAGTTGACCAATACGCGGTAAAAGATGAAATGAGTAGGCATCATAGATTTTACTTAAGGGATCCAGCACAGGCTTAGAAAACTCTAAGACCAACAATCTACCACCGGGTTTTAAAACTCGGAACATGGATGCAAGGGCTTTGTCTTTGTCGGTCACATTACGAAGGCCAAATGAGATCGTGATACAGTCGAAGTAGTTATCAGGGAAGGGTAACGCTTCCGCATTCGCCTGAACATAACTGACATTGCCTGATATTCCACGATTGCGAAGCTTATCGCGGCCCATTTTTAGCATTGAACTGTTAATGTCCGCCAGCACAACTTGGCCATTCTGCCCAACTAGACGAGAGAATTTTGCCGTGAGATCCCCTGTTCCCCCCGCGACATCCAACACACGTTGGCCACGACGAACACCACTGCAATCGATAGTGAACCGTTTCCAAATACGATGGATCCCCATCGACATCAGATCATTCATCAGATCGTATTTCGCAGCAACGGAATGAAATACATCAGCAACCTTACCTGCTTTTTCAGCTTTTGCTACTGTCTGAAAACCAAAATGAGTCGTTTCTTTTGATTGCTCTGCCATCAGTTTTACCTGCATTGTCTGGGGGTTCTAAATAAATTGTATCAGAGTCCAGCCTGACTGACACCTCACCGTCGTTCGATTAACGAATTTATTACCCGTTTAAGTGAAATGCCTGCGTCTCTGTCATGTCTTCTGTCATTTGCTCAAGCGGGGAGTCTGCCTCCTGTCGGTATTTTTCATCGATGGGACGTTTAACGATAACGCCTAACTGACGAAATGCCTCAGTCTGTGAAATAATATTGCCTCGACCTTCTACCAACTTTTTCATCGCCTGATGATGACTCGTCTGGGCTTTATCCAGATAGCCACCAAGGCTTTGCATATCGTCAACAAAGAGTCGGATTTTGTCATACAACCGACTTGCCCGCTCCGCAATTTTCTGAGCATTCTGACTTTGCTGTTCATAACGCCAAAGATTATTAATCGTACGCAGTGCCACCAACAAAGTGGTTGGACTGACAAGCATAATATTATGCTGTAAGGCCTCATTGATTAAATCAGGCTGGTGCTGCAGTGCCAGTAAAAATGCTGGCTCAACGGGAATAAACATTAACACATAATCAAGCGAGCTCAGTCCTGATAATTTTTGATAATCTTTATTACCTAAACCGCGGATATGCTGACGAATCGCCTGAATATGCTCTTGTAAAGCTTGCTGCTGGACACTTTTTTCCTCTGCATTAAAATAGCGTTCGTAAGCCAATAATGTCATTTTCGCATCAATAACTACATCTTTCTTATGGGGTAAACGGACAATTACGTCAGGCTGAAAACGGCCATGCTGTCCCGATAAGCTCACTTGAGTTTCATATTCATAACCCGCACGCAAACCTGACATTTCGAGGATCCGTGTCAGCACTACCTCTCCCCAGTTCCCCTGTATTTTATTATCCCCTTTTAAAGCTTGGGTTAAATTCAGTGCTTCTTTCGCCATCTGGGCGTTCAATTGTTGTAACTGTTTAATTTCATGTGTCAGCGTATGCCTTTCTCTGGCTTCTTGGCTGAAGCTATCATTGATATGATGACGGAAACCCTCTAGCTGCTCACGCAGTGGGGTCAATAAATGCTCAAGACTCTGTTTATTCTGCTGATCAATACTTTGATGGGTTTGCTCAAAAATTCTGTTCGCGAGGTTTTCAAACTGAGCCGATAAACGCTGCTCACTGTTAATTAATAATCGCTGCTTTTCCTCTGCCGAGAGACGTGACTCCTCCAAACGCGCAACCATTTCACGCAATTCCGATCCTTGAAGCCGATTGGTTTCCATCTGCTGTCGAAGTTCTTGCTGACTTTGCTGATACGCCTGCTGCCAGTGTTCAAGGTGCTTAAGCTGCGCCAATGCCGCGCTATGTTCACCATGCAAGACAAGCAATTGTTGATTTTTTTGATTGATGAGTTGTAACTGCTGTTCGCTTTGTGACAACAGTCCCTGGTTGGTTTCTTCTAACAGACGGTGACGGGTAATTAATGTCGTTAGCTGGCGGCTATGCCATAATGAGGAAATAAGCCAGCCTGTCAGCAGCCCCGCAACCAGCAGAAAAACTGTCATCATCAGTTGGTTCATTACTCAGCCCTCTCGCAATCTCATTCAAGAGAGCCAAGGTAATGGTGTACTGTATAGATGTCCAGATTTTTATACCAGGAGATGCACAGAATGACGTTTTACTGAACATCCTCTAGCAGTTTTCTCGCAGCGTCCACCACGATACGGATCGCCTGCTGCTCAGTCTGTTGGAGCTGAGCCGCTTGTGGAATTTCATTCTGTGTTCGGTTAACAATCACCCCAGCCACCATACCTGCCCTTAACCCTTGGGTCGCACACTGGGTAAAAAGCGTCGCCGACTCCATTTCATAGTTCAGGACTCCCATCGATTGCCACGCTTGCAGCGAACCTTTAAAACGCTGAGTGACTCGACCAGAAAGCGTGTCGTAACGTTCCTGTCCTGGGTAGAACGTATCAGAGGAAGCCGTGATCCCAATGTGCATTTTTGCATTATGTTGCCGTGCGGCTTGCACTAACGCCGTGGTACAATCGAAATCCGCCACCGCCGGAAATTCTGCCGGTGCGAAATGCAGACTTGCGCCGTCTAACCTGACCGATCCTGTCGTGATCAAAATATCACCCACTTCTATCTGTGACTGAATGGCGCCTGTCGTACCAATTCTTAAGAACGTATTGACACCTAACTGAGCGAGTTCCTCTACCGCGATCGATGTGGAAGGACCACCAATCCCTGTAGAACAAACTATAATGCTATGACCTGCTAATTCGGCACGCCAACTGGTAAATTCTCGGTGTGTAGCCAATAAAACGGGATTATCCATCAATTCAGCAATTTTTTTAACACGTTCAGGGTCACCCGGCACTATGGCCAACGTTGCGCCTTTCAAGTCTGTTTTAGTGAGACCTAAGTGAAAAACCGTATTATCGGGCATAAAATACTCCAAGATGCGCGTTTTTAAAGTGGTTCCTGCATTGAACCTTGGAATATATCTTATAATTGTTGTGAGCGCCTCGGCTAAAATTCAGGTTCACCTATAAATTTGATACTGCTCACAAATAACAATTTCTAATCGATTATAAGCCCTAATTAGTTAAACAAATGAAAAACTATCTACAAATAATAGTTCATCAACAGCGAATTTTTGGCAGCATATTGCATACTGCCCCATTCTGGATATTGCGCATGCTTTACAGGAGCTTAAAATGAATAATGCAGCATCGTCTCATCAGAGCCCGGACGGACAGCAGGACAACTTCGACGAAGGCTCCCCATCGGCGATGCCTCCCATCATCGACGGCGATTTTTCAATTCCAAGCCAAGGTGATAAGCTGCCTGCTTATCTGTCATACCCCGCAGCGACTTCACTTCCACTGCCGATTGCCATTGTGCTTCACGATAGGCAGGGCCTAGACGATGCCATTCGCCATACTTGTCAGCAACTGGCAATGGCAGGCTATCTTGCGATTGCACCTGATTTGTTCTTCCGCCAAGTCTGCCCAGCTCAATTTGCAGAAAAAGATCCGCTTTTATCTGAGCTGATTGATGAAGTGAAAGACAGTGATGTGTTGTCCGATCTTGATCATGTGGCACACTGGGCTTCACAGAATAAGGGCAATATACATCAGTTGGTGGTCACTGGTTATGGTTGGGGAGGACGCATCGCTTGGCTATATGCTGCCCATACGCCACAATTACAAGCTGCCGCAGCGTGGTGTGGTCCATTGCAGCAAGCCCATTCTCTGCACCACCCCCACGATCCCATGGATATTATCGATAAACTGATTGCGCCAGTTATCGGTTTATATGCTGGTGAGACAAAAAGCACGATTGACCTGCAATCGATTAAAAATATGCAGGTTAAGTTACAAAAGGCCCATCCAAAATCTAAAATTGTTGTCTATCCAGAAGCCTCAGATCATTTTTATGATCCGCATTCGTCGGCATGGCATCCTTCAGCGTGTGAAGATGGATGGCAACAAATGTTAGCATTTTTTGGATATAGCCAGAATAAGACATGATAAATTGGCTATGGATGCTAGGTTGGTGTTGCTTAAGCCACGCCCATCACCGTACTGGGCAAACCAGTACAGTGACGATTGACAGGGTTTACGCCTGCTGCTGACGTAAGTTGGTGGCAGCGGTCACCATGTTGGCTAAGGCTTGGCGCGTTTCAGGCCATCCGCGCGTTTTTAAACCACAATCTGGATTAACCCATAAGCGCTCTGCTGGAATCGAGTGACTTGCCTTTAAAAGTAGTGACTCTATCCACTGCACATCTGGGACATTCGGTGAGTGAATATCATAAACGCCCGGACCAATCTCATTGGGATACTCAAATTCCTCAAATGCCTCAAGTAAATCCATATCTGAACGCGATGTCTCGATAGTAATGACATCGGCATCCAAATCGGCGATGGATTGCATGATATCATTAAACTCACAGTAACACATGTGGGTATGGATCTGGGTTTCATCCTTGGCCACCGCAGCATTCAGTCGGAATGCGTCCACCGCCCATTGCAGATAAGCAGCCCAATCTGATTGTTGTAATGGTAATCCTTCGCGTAATGCAGGCTCATCGATCTGAATAATACCGATCCCCGCTTGTTCTAAGTCCTGTACCTCATCACGCATAGCTAAGCCAATTTGTTTCGCGATAGTTTCACGGCTGACATCCTCACGAGGAAATGACCAACAGAGAATGGTGATAGGCCCAGTTAACATGCCTTTGACGGGTTTTTCGGTCAAAGATTGTGCATATTTTGCCCACTCTACCGTGATGGGTGCAGGACGACTGACATCACCAATGATCACTGGCGGTTTTACACAGCGTGAACCATAACTTTGCACCCAACCGTTGCGAGTAAAGACAAAACCGTCTAAATGTTCGCCAAAATATTCGACCATGTCATTACGTTCTGCTTCGCCATGAACCAACACATCAAGTCCCAACCGCTCTTGCTCAACAATCGCTTGTTTAATGTGCTCAGCGATACCGGTATGGTAGTGCTTACCGTCCAATCTGCCTTGACGGAAATCCAAGCGTAGACCTCGGATCTCTGTGGTTTGCGGGAACGAACCAATCGTTGTGGTTGGCCACGCTGGTAAGTTAAAGCGTTGACGTTGTGCTTTCGCTCGTTCTGGATAAGGGCTTGTTCGTTGGCTGTCCGCTGCCGTAATAGCGGCCAGTCGTGTGGCTACAGCAGGATTATGAACACGAGTAGAATGCGCCCGAGCACGAATAGGCGCACTCCAAGTTTCCAACGTTTCAGGCTGCTGTTGATTCAGCGCCTGAGTTAATAAACTGAGTTCGTGGCATTTTTGTAGGGCAAAAGCAAACCAGCTTTTGACTTCTTGATCAAGTTGCGTCTCGGCCTCAAGATCAATCGGACTGTGCAGCAGCGAACAGGAACTCCCGATCCATAATTGTTTACGTTGACTCACTAACAGTTGTAAATCTTGGTACCATTGACTGAGATCGGCTCGCCAGACATTACGGCCATTGATCACGCCAATAGACAGTAACCAATCTGCTGGGATTTTTTGATTAATATCATGAATATCATCATCACCATGCACTAAATCAACATGTAATCCCTGCACTGCAAGCTGTTTAATAATATCAAGATGGTGACTGATCCCATCAAAATAGGTCGTAAGCAGCAAATTCACTGAACCTGACAATGTATGGTAAGCCGGTTGGAATGCCTGTTGCCACTCGGTGGGTAATTCCAAAGCAAGAATCGGCTCATCAATTTGTACCCACTCGATCCCTTTACTGGCAAGCGCAGACAACACCTGTTGATAGACAGGTAAAATATCGTTAAGTAATGACAGACGATCAAACGCTTCTCCCCGCACTTTACCAAGCCATAAATATGTCACAGGACCAAGGAGTACCGGCTTAACCTTATGTCCGAGGGCTAAAGCCTCATCCACCTCATCCAAGAGCTGTGTCCAACTCAACTGAAATGTCTGACCCTGAGTAAATTCAGGAACAATATAGTGATAATTAGTATTAAACCATTTGGTCATTTCTGATGCTGCGGCAGGCTCACCGGTCGGTGCTCGACCGCGTCCGATGCGAAATAGGGTATCAAGATCCACTGTGCCATCTTGGTTAAGGTGTCTGGCTGGCACATTGCCTAATAGCAGACTGGTCGTCAATACATGATCATACCATGCAAAATCGCCTACAGGTACGAAGTCAACCCCCGCTTGGCGTTGTTGTTGCCAATGACGGGCGCGTAACTCACGGCCTGTGTCGATTAATTGCTGACGTGTGTTTTTACCACTCCAGTAACCCTCTTGGGCTTTTTTTAGTTCGCGCTGCAATCCAACACGGGGAAATCCTAAAGTATGGCTAAGAATGGTCATGGCATTCGCTTCCTGTTTTATTAAGGCTAAGATGGATCCGGTTGGCGTTATCTGTTGTCAGAGATCATAGTCCTCACGTGCATTCTGCCAACAGGATCTCTATTTGGATGTTTAGCCGTCCAGATGTTTACACATCTATATTTAACAGGTAATCTAAGATCTACAAGCGCAAATTATTCATCATCACCATGAAGGACTCTCATGATTGAGCTTAAGCATTTGAAAACATTACAAGCTCTTAAGGCTACAGGGTCATTAGCCGCCGCCGCCAGTCAACTGCATCAAACGCAGTCTGCGTTATCTCATCAATTCACTGATATTGAACAGCGACTGGGTTTTCGCCTTTTTGTCAGAAAAAGTCAGCCACTGCGTTTTACCACTCAGGGTGAGATTTTGTTACAACTGGCTGAACAGGTCTTACCGCTGATCCAGCAGGCCTTACAGGCTTGCCACCAACCGGATCAAACTCACCTTCGTTTAGCGATTGAATGTCACAGCTGTATCCAGTGGCTGACACCTGCCTTGCAGCTCTTTCGTCAGACTTGGCCACACGTGAATGTCGATTTTACCTCTGGCGTGACTTTTGATCCTAAGCCTGCATTGCAACAAGGCGATCTCGATATGGTGCTGACTTCGGACATCATCAATCGCAGTGACTTACATTATTCCCCGCTATTTGACTACGAAGTGAAGCTGGTGCTCGCACCGGATCACCCTTTAGTCAACAAAGCATTCATCACCCCACAAGATTTAGCTGACGAGGTCGTATTGATCTACCCCGTTCAGCGGCAACGCATGGATATCTGGCAACATTTTCTGCAGCCCGCTGGGGTCTCTCCCCAAGTAAAGTCTGTTGATAATACCCTGTTACTCATTCAAATGGTGGCGGCAACCATGGGCATTGCGGCTCTGCCACATTGGGTAATCGAAAGTTTTGAACGTCAGAACTTGGTTGTGACACGCTCTATCGGTAATGGATTATGGAGTCGGCTCTACGCCGCAGTCAGAAACGGTGAACAACATCAACCGGCTATCAATGCATTTATTGATCATGCGCGGGAACATGCCTGTGCGCAATTACCGTTTATCAGAACAGTCTCCTAACTGCACCTCGACAAAACAGGCCTAATGCTTGCCGTTATCAGCAGCTCACTCGATTTGATACAACTGGCGCAGATAATGCGCCACCCCGTCCTTGTCATTTGCATCAATCACTTGCAGTTCAGGTAGGGCGAGCATCAGACGGGCATGGGCATTGGCCATCACACAGCCTTTGCCTGCCATCATGAGCATTTCTTTATCATTCATTCCATCACCAAAGGCAAGACAATCGGCAAGGGTATAACCTAATGCCGCAGCAACCTGTTGCAGGGCTTGTCCCTTAGATACCCCTTCGGGCATCACCTCCAAGCATAAAGGTAAAGAAAAACTTAAATTCAGGCTATCACCATAGTGATCTAAAAGTTGTTTTTCCAGCGCCTCCAGCACTTCGTGTCGATCACTGGTAAAGAAGACTTTACTGATCCCTTGGCCGCTCAGCTGCTCTGGTTTAAATAATTGATAATGGAATCCAGAAGCAGGATAAAATCCGGCTAAATTGATATCGTTTCGAGACATAAACCAATTATCATTCTGATAGACATGAGTTAACACTTGAGGATCATGATAACGAATGGCAAACAGCTGCTGAGCCACATGTTCAGGTAAATTGTGTTCAGCAACCAGCTTGCCTGTCATATCATGTACTCTGCAACCATTCGAGGTGATCATATAAGCCTCAATTGATAGCTGATCACGAATTTTAGCCACATCCAAATGATGACGACCCGTTGCGAAAATGAATTTAACGCCCTTTGCTATCAGTAAGGTTAAGGTTTCTGCGGTAAAATCACTGATAACATGCTTATCTGACAATAATGTTCCATCAAGATCCGAAGCAATTACTGGATACATGCATCTCTCCCTGAATGTCAGAGCTGAGCTACTGACGAAAATTATGAAGTTAATAACTAATTAATCAGCATCGAAAAAATCAACAACCTGCATTAAAGCCTTGGAGCGGATCATATCTGTTTCAAACAAAATTTCATGGCGTGCGCCATGTAATAAAAACGGATGGCCATACAGAATCGGATTACCCAGATCGACCATTTGTTGGCAAAAGTCACGCTGCGATTGATTGTCTACCACCACATCGTCTTCAGCCTGCAGAACTAAAAGGGGCGTCGTAAACAAGGCGGCATGCTCCAATATCTGCTTGCCCACATCCATCGCCTCTTTGACCCAATGGGCGCTCGGCCCCCCTAACTTCAGACTTGGTGCATCACTGCAGAGCTGGATATTCCGCTTATAGCGCAGTCGACTGTGCGTCACATTATTGAGTGCAAAAGGCGTGGCTATCCAGCGGCCAGTCCCCAATGCAAAACTATCACGAAATTGTATATGATCTTCAGTCCAACCCAAAATACGCTTGGCGACCCACTCAGGCACAGGCAGAGCAATGCCTAACATCGGTGCCAAGAGTGCTGTACGATGAAATAATCGAGGTTGTCTGATACAGAGTAAACTGGCAATGGCTCCTCCCATCGAATGGGCCAGCAAAAAGCGCTGTGACCAGCGGTGTTCAATGTTTTCCAATTGGCAGAGTTGTTGTAGATCATCAACGTAGTCACTGAAACGCTCAACATGACCGCGCTGGTTATCTTCCAACATCCGCTCCGAAACCCCTTGTCCCCGATGATCGATAACCAATAAATCATAACCACAATAAAATAGGTCATAGAGTACTTCAGCATATTTCAGATAGCTTTCTCCCCGACCTGGCGCAATAACAATCAGCTTCTGTCGCTGTTCGCCAACCACGCTAACATAACCCAATAATTTTCCGTCATGACTCGTAAAGTTTTTTTCCTGACGCTGACGCCAAAATCGTTGCAAAGGACCCGCGACAAAGGCAGAAAAACGGGTTTCACGATCTTTCCAGCTTTCTTTATGCTTCTCCACTAACTGTCCTTAAAAATTGAACATCGACAACAGGGATAAGTGACGCCTCAGGATGGGGTCGCTTAACGGAAAAGAATTAAATGAATACCAAATACCCCAAAAAGGACGCCCGCTGCGCCTTCTATCCATTTTGCGAATTGCATATATTTCTCTCGGATCCAAGTTCGAGAAAATAAAACAACCACTAGCATAAACCACAAAAATGTTTCGATAATAATCAAAACAAAGATCCCACCACGCGCCCAATCACTGACATCACTGCCGACAAATAAAGAAAAGATACTGCCAAAATAAATAATCGATTTAGGATTCGAGATATTGGTCAAAAATCCACGGACAAAGCAGTTAATTTTTTTCATATGGATCGTCGCGGGTGCAACGGGATCGTTGTTTTTATGTTGTTGCCAAGATGAGCGAAGCAATTGCAGTCCCATCCACAGGAGATACACCCCACCAATGACCATTATAGCATGCTGCAACCAGCGCATTTTTTCTAAAATTAGGTTTAAACCGAGTAACGCGACCGTGGTCCAAATTGCAACTGCAACAGTGACACCTAAGGCAGCCAATATGGCGTCTTTACGACTTCGACTTGCCGCGGTTTGAGAGATAAAAAAGAAATCGGGACCAGGACTCATTAAAGCAACAAGATGAACTAAGGCAACTGTACAGAATAGCATGATCATACGCATACCTTTTCGATTGATTCGGGTTAAGAAGATCCAGCCCCTTAAGATCCAGAGCCGAGTAAATAGTGTTTAATCAGCCGCATAAAAGGCACACCGAAACGTTCCAATTTACGCTGCCCGACTCCGTTGACACCCAGCATCTCTGACGGTGTCACAGGCTGAAGCTCAGCCATTTCAATCAAGGTCGCATCATTAAATACGACATAAGGGGGGATATTTTCTTCATCCGCGATAGATTTACGTAACTTCTTCAATCTGGCAAAGAGATGGCGATCATAACTGCGTGCGGTGAAACGTGACGTGGTGCGGCGAGTATGACTGACCGCCATTCTTGGCACCGCCAACATTAATGAATATTCCCCTCGCAACACCGGTCTGGCTGCTTCTGTTAATTGCAATGCAGAATGCTGACTAATATTCTGGGTGATAAGCCCTAAATGGATAAGTTGTCGTATGACACTGACCCAGTGCTCATGATTCTGATCTTTACCAAGACCATACACTGGCAGCTGGTCATGCCCTGACTCACGGAGTCGGTGACTGGCCGCTCCGCGAAGCACATCAATAATATAGCCCATGCCGAAACGTTGCCCGACCCGATAAATCGCAGAGAGCGCTTTTTGCGCGTCCACCAAGCCTTCATAACGTTTTGGCGGGTCGAGGCAAATATCGCAATTATTACAAGGCTGTTGCCGCCCCTCATCAAAGTAGTTTAAGAGCACCAAACGCCGACAAGTCTGAGATTCCGCAAAGGCCCCCATGGCATTCAGTTTATGTCGCTCGATATCTTGATTGATACCCACGGGTTTTTCGTCAAGACAACGGCGTAACCAAGCCATATCTGCCGGATCATAGAGTAACATGGCCTCAGCTGGCAGACCATCGCGACCCGCCCGTCCGGTTTCCTGATAATAGGACTCGATATTACGCGGGATATCTAAGTGGATCACGAAACGCACATTGGATTTGTTAATCCCCATACCGAACGCAACGGTTGCCACGACGATCTGAATGTCATCTCGCTGAAACGCGTCTTGCACAGCAGCCCTGACCTCAGGCTCTCGCCCGGCATGATACGCACCCGCACTGAAACCTTTACTCTGTAATCTGGCCGCAATATCTTCCACTTTTGCACGGCTGTTACAGTAAATAATCCCAGACTTACCTCGCTGCGTTTTCAAATAGCTGAAAATCTGCTCGATGGGTTTATATTTTTCCAAGAGAGTATAGCGGATATTCGGTCGGTCAAAACTGCTGACTTGAATTAATGGCGTTCGCAACTGCAATTGTTGCAAAATATCCCGTTGCGTTGCTTTATCGGCAGTGGCTGTTAACGCCATGATCTGAATGTTGGGAAAACGCTGGCGAAGTTGACCCAGCGCACCATATTCTGGACGAAAATCATGTCCCCACTGAGAAATACAATGCGCCTCATCGATGGCCAACATCGCCGGTTTCCAAGCAATTAACGCGTCAAGAAATGCACGGGTCAGAAGGCGTTCAGGCGCAATATACAGTAATTTGAGCTTGCCATTTTGGCAATCCTGATAAATTTGCTGCTGCTGCTCTGGACTCTGAGTGGCACTGAGACTGGCTGCCGCTACCCCGTTAGCAAGAAGTTGATCAACCTGATCTTTCATCAAGGAAATCAGAGGTGAAACCACTAACGTCAGCCCCTCTCTGGCGAGGGCTGGTATCTGATAGCACAGCGACTTGCCACCGCCAGTCGGCATGATAACTAAACAGTCTCGACCCTCAATCGCCGCTTGGACAACAGCGCGTTGACCAAGCCTAAATGATTGATAACCAAACGTTCTCTGTAAAATTTGCTCGGCATCCTGAGTCTGCTCGTTGACTGCCAGTGTTGTCACATTGCTTCCGAAAAATTAGAACATATCGTTTAAGGTAATCCCCACACCCAAGCGGGTCTGGCGGTGATTATAATCAATTAATGATTCACCGTAACCACTAAATAACTGCGTGTAGAATCGGACATGTTCGGTCAGGGGATAACTCCAGCCAAGTTCAGCCCCACCGTAACCACTATTCCAATTATACTGCCCCTGAATACTGAAAATATTATCACCCAGTTGATAACCGAGCTTTGCCCGATAATGCCCCATATAGCGCGTGATATCAGGGTTGTCATCCTTGCTGGAACCATCAACCCGTATCCAAGGTTTAAACTCAGCAATGAGGTTACCATTTTTTGCCATCAAACGTGCATAGACCCGGTTCCAACTCCTTGAGGTGGGATCACTGCGACCATTTGACTGATGTACAATCCCCGTTTCAACATCACGTAATGTCCAATCTCCTAACTGATAATCGGTCGCCCATCCAATGAAGAGCTGCGGCTGATAATTGGTTTCCCTGAAAGGTGAAGAAGCCTTCCTGTTCGAGAACTGCCACCACGATCCCTGAGTATAAGCCACCGCCAATACGGAGTTACTTCCGGCAATACCTTGCCAGATAGGAAAGGCGAGACTCAGTTGAAACTTGACTTCATCTTGGTGAGCCCCTTCGGCCCAGCTATAGCTTGATATAGCCTCTTTATTGATGCTGGAAGTCCAAGTATAAAGGAGGTAATTACTTTCATAGGGATAGAGTAAAAATGTATTGTCATGAGTTTGCAGTAAATTAGCGATAATACTGCCAGATACAGGGAGCGTATCATGGATTTCTTTCAGTTTCGCCGTTTCAGCGATGGCAATACTTGGTAAAAGTAATACGACACACAGAAACGGATTCAAAAAACGCATGATTATTTTCCTTAACCAAATTGTGAACTAATGGGGATTTTTATTTTTTTCGATAAACTATGATATCGCTTCCATCACATAGGATATGTGCTATACAGCCAGTCCCATGCACTGCGACCAGACAACAAAACAACCTCGCTGACCAGAAAAGTTATTACATGGAGTAATAAATAAATGCATTTACTGTCTCATCAGCAAATCCAGCAACAGACAGCAGAACTTTTTGTCCACTCTATGCCATTTAACCAATTACTGGGTTTGAAACTGCACAGCCTGACCGACACTGAAGCAACACTTTGCTTTTCTCAACATCCTTCTCTCATCGGCAACGCCGCACAGCAGATCCTGCATGGCGGCGTGATTGCCTCTGTTTTGGATGTGACCGCCGGTCTTATCTGTGCCAGCTCAGTCTTAATTCGTCAGAATAATCTAACCAAAGAACAATTAGAACACCGACTATCACATATTGGAACTGTTGATTTACGTATTGACTACCTACGCCCCGGTCGAGGTGAATCGTTTATAGCCACAGCCAAGCTGGAGAGAGCAGGTAATAAAGTGGCAGTCGCCCATGCACGACTGCACAATCAAAATCAGGATTATCTGGCTTGCGCGACAGCGGTCTATCTGGTGGGATAACCCGATAACCACGCGGTGTGACAGTATTATCGTTGCGCCCTCTGATAGGCATCGCTTTTTATTTAACAACTGGGATTGTCATACTATGTGTGTTGGGAAGAAAAAATATCCTGCTTTATGTCTGAGTTTACTGGTGAGTGCCGCTTTTACCTGTGCCAGTTCAGAAATAAAAACTGAATCGATTAATCCTGGTGTGACCAGCGAACAACTGAGCCAGCAATTGCCAGTACATTGGGTTTCCGTGCCGCAAATCGCGCGAAGTTTGCAACACACGGCTCCCATTGCCGTTGGTTTTGATATTGACGATACGCTGCTTTATTCCTCTCCGGGCTTTTACCGTGGCCAGCAACAGTTTTCACCAGGCAGTGAAAAGTACCTGACTCACCCTCAATTCTGGGAAAATATGAACAATGGCTGGGATGCCTTCAGTATTCCTAAGCAAAGCGCGAAGCAATTAATTGCCTTGCATCTCCAACGTGGTGATGATATCTGGTTTATTACTGCACGCAGTGCCTCTGCCACTGAGACACTCAGTGCATTGCTGCAAAAAACATTTCAGATCCCCGCCAATAAAATGCATCCGGTGGTATTTACCGGCACAACCGCCGGTAAGCAGGGTAAGATAAAGGCGATCAAAGACAGGAACATTGCTCTTTATTACGGTGATGCCGACAGCGATATTCGCGCGGCACAAGCCGCAAATGCGAGAGGGATCCGAGTACTTCGGCCGGCAAATTCAACCTACCAACCGTTACCTCACGCAGGTGATCTGGGCGAAGAGGTATTAATCAACTCCGATCGTTAAAGCCCTCGGTGCACTCGCCTTAGGCATGATGCCTCCAGAGGCAGTCACCTTACAACCAGTTACGGCGTTTGAAATAAAGATAAGGTGCAAGCCCCGCCAAAATCATCAGACAAATGGCGCCAGGATACCCAAACGTCCATTTCAGCTCCGGCATAAACTCAAAATTCATACCATAACTGGAGGCCACCAGCGTCGGCGGTAAGAAGACAACAGATACCACGGAGAAGATTTTGATGATCCGGTTTTGTTCAATACTAATAAAGCCCATCGCAGCTTGCATCAGGAAGTTGACCTTCTGAAACAGAGATTCATTATGTGGCAATAATGATTCAATATCACGAAGAATTTCACGAGCCTGCTCTAACTGATTGGCAGGTAACTTTGCCTTACGGATCAGAAAATTTTGCGCTCGTTGTGTATCCATCAAGCATAAACGCACTTTCCAGCCAATGTCTTCAAGTTCAGCCAATCTGGATAGCGCGGCATCATATTCTTCACCCTGCTGTCCCTCCATGATCACCCGACTCAGCTTTTCCAGTGCACTGTAAATATTTTCTATCGCGTCAGCTAACTGTTCAATTTTTGTTTCAAACAGATCCTGCAAGACTTCAAAAGCATTCCCATCCAGCATCGCTTGTGATCTTGCGCGCATTCTGTATAAACGGAAAGCGGGTAACTCACGTTCTCGCAACGTATATAAGCGCCCCTCTCTCACGGTGAAGGCAACGGTTGAATTTCCTGCGTGATCATCTGCATCTTCATAAAAAAAGAAAGAGTGAATGTGTAATCCATCTTCATCTTCAAAAAAACGTGCGGATGCTTCAATGTCTTCAAGTTCAGGTCGAGTCGCCAGAATCTGCCCTAATGCCTCTTGGACATAGATACGTTCTTGCTCTTCAGGCTCAACCAAATCGACCCAGACAGATTGAGAAAGATGCTCCGTATCTTCTTCAAGCTCCATACGAATAAGACGATTATCTTCAAGTTTATATGAACTTAGCATTATTACTGCAACTCCCCTTGCTTAACTACCGGGACAAGGTGATATGTCATCACTGTGACCTAGAATGACGTGACATACCCGGATATTATCTGAACACAAAATCACGTTTCTGTGATATTCAATGCTTACTGGCTGATAGGATAAAACAAGAGGATCACGGGTAAACGTATTAAGTTTACCAGGAAGGATTCAGAGGTAATCTTAACAGTTTTCCTGAAACTCAGGATAAATCAGCCAGTATCGTCTGGGCGTGTCCAAGATTATTGTCCTCTGCTTATATTAGAGCGGGCATGTTACGACGAGACTGATACAGCGTCAAGAAATCAAGTGTACTAAACGGTTTCTAATCGTGCATAGGCCGCAACTAACCACTTGATTCCCTGACCATTAAAAGCCACTTGTACCCGACTGTGTTCACCAGTGCCTTCCACATTCACAACGGTGCCCTCACCAAACTTGGCATGCTTGACGCGTTGCCCAAGAGAAAAGCCGGATTCATTCAAGACCGTGGGAACAATCTCACGCTCATAACTCAGCGGACGACGTACACTCGCTCGTAATCTGACCTCTTCCACACACTCCTCAGGCAATTCTCGGACGAATCGTGAGGGACGATGACTGACCTCTTTACCGTACAGCCGTCGACTTTCTGCCCAAGTCAAAGTCAGTTTTTGCCTTGCTCGTGTCACTCCGACATAAGCAAGCCGTCTTTCCTCTTCAAGGCGCCCTCCCTCATCGAGGGACATTTGGCTAGGAAACATGCCCTCTTCCATGCCTACAATAAACACTTGGCTAAATTCAAGTCCTTTGGCCGCATGTAAAGTCATTAATTGCACGGCATCTTGCCACTTATCGGCCTGCCCCTCTCCGGCCTCCAGCGCCGCATGAGATAAAAAGGCCTGCAGTGGCAGCAAGTCTTCATTTTCATCTTGATAACTGTACTGACGCGTTGCTGTGACCAATTCCTCTAAGTTTTCAATACGTGCTTGGCCTTTTTCACCCTTCTCTTGCTCATACATTTGCCACAAGCCAGAATCTTTAATGACGCGATCGGTTTGTAAATGCAACGGCAGTTCTGAAGTTTCATACACCATGGCTTCAATTAATTCAAGAAAACGCTGCAATGAAGCCGCCGCGCGGCCTGCTAATATTTTCTGTTGCAGTAATGTAACGGATGCCTGCCACAAGGTTAATTGACGATCGCGGGCCGCTTGGCGGATCACCTCAAGGGTACGATCCCCAAGGCCTCGGGTGGGCGTATTCACGACACGTTCAAATGCCGCATCATCATTGCGGTTTGCCATTAAACGTAAATATGCCAACGCATCTTTGATCTCTTGTCGTTCAAAGAAACGCATTCCTCCGTAAATCCGATAAGCCAACGCGTTTTGTAATAATGCATCTTCCAGCACACGTGATTGCGCATTAGAACGATAAAGGATCGCGCTGTCTGCTAAAGATCCCCCGTCATCGAGCCAGCGTTTGATCCGATTCACCACAAACCGAGCCTCATCGATTTCGTTAAACGCGCTGTACAACGAAATCGGCTCCCCCTCACTGCCATCAGTCCAGAGCTCTTTACCTAACCGTCCTTGGTTATTCGCGATCAGTGCATTGGCCGCCTTAAGGATGTTACTTGTCGAGCGGTAGTTTTGCTCCAGACGGAGGGTTTGTGCTCCAGTAAAATCACTCAGGAAACGTTGAATATTTTCGACTTGTGCCCCGCGCCAGCCATAGATAGATTGATCGTCATCACCCACAATCATGACATTGCTTTGTTCACCGGCTAATAAGCGGATCCAAGCATATTGAATTGCGTTTGTATCCTGAAATTCATCCACTAAAATATTGGTAAATCGCTCACGGTAGTGCTGTAAAATATGAGGTTTATTAAGCCAAAGTTCATGGGCTCGCAGTAATAACTCAGCGAAGTCTACCAATCCCGCGCGATCGCACGCTTCTTGGTAAGCTTGGTAAATTTTCAACCACGTTTGCTCAATCGGATTGCCGTAACTCTCAATATGACGCGGCCTTAGTCCTTCATCTTTTTTACCATTGATGTACCACATGGCCTGACGGGCTGGCCACTGTTTATCATCGAGATCCAAGGCTTTAATCAGTCGTTTGAGTAAGCGTAATTGATCTTCACTGTCCAAAATTTGGAAATCTTGAGTGAGTCCCGCATCAAGGGGATGCGCTCGCAATAAGCGATGAGCAAGACCGTGAAAGGTGCCAATCCACATGCCCCCTTGGCTCGTGCCAAGTAAGTCCTCAATACGATGCCGCATTTCAGCAGCAGCTTTGTTGGTAAACGTTACTGCCAGTATTGAAAAACGAGAACATTGTTGTACCGTTAAAAGCCAAGCAATACGGTGCACCAGCACTCGGGTTTTACCACTTCCGGCCCCCGCCAGCACCAATAAATTGCCAATGGGTGCAGCAACGGCAGCACGCTGATTGTCATTTAAACCATCGAGTAATTCTGAAACATCCATAAGAGACCTGTACCTAGACCGGTTATCTGTATATATACACAGTGATTATATCAGTAACGGCAGCGATGCCAAGCTGGTAATTTCAATATGAGGCAACAGTCGCGCTGCCTTTAAATTCCGTAGGTTGTTAGAAGGATTAAGCCAACAACTTTGATAGCCTTGCAACAACGCGCCCTGCACATCCGTTCGTAAATCATCGCCAATATGCAAAATGTGATTGGCTTCAATCGCTAAACGCCGCTCCGCCTTCTGAAATAGATCCGCAAAAGGCTTTGCGCGACCATCAGGACCCGCGCATAAAACGAACTGGAAATAGTGATCAATCCCCATTCGCTTTGGATCGGCATTACCATTAGTGATGGCGATCAGGGGAAGGCATTCTGCCAGTGTTCTCAAGAGATGGTGTGTCCCATCAGTGATCGTCACTGCACTACGCCAGTGATAAAAGACAGACATAATGGCATCAGTCCCGACCTGACTCTCAGTCGTAGATAACCCTCGACAGTGCAGTAGTTGCTGCAAGGTCAATTGCCGACAAAGGCTGACATCATGCACTAAGGCAGGATCTTTCTGGAGTAATTGGGCTTGGTGGTACTGATAGTCCTGCCAGCTCACCTCAGCCAATCGAGGATGCCAAGCTTGCATAAAATGCAGGGTTTCTAACAAAGTTGTACGAATAACTGATTGATTCTCATACAGAGTATCATCGAGATCGAAACTCATCGCATGAATTTTATTAAGCTTACGGTAGAATTTCATGAGGACTTATCCCGTTTAGCTCGTGGATGAGCGGCATCATAGACAGTGGCCAGATGCTGAAAATCGAGGTGTGTATAAATTTGAGTCGTTGATAAGTTAGCATGACCCAGCAACTCCTGAACCGCGCGGAGATCACCACTAGACTCAAGCAGGTGCGTTGCAAAAGAGTGACGCAACTTATGTGGATGCACTTGGTGATTCAGTCCTTGACGGATCCCCCATTCAGCAAACCGTTTTTGTACATTACGCGGGGAAATGCGTTTGCCCTTTTTAGACAGAAACACAGCATCCTCTTCAGGCTCAAAAAAATCCCGTAACTCAAGCCACATATTCAGCCATTGGAGGGCGGTTCGACCAATCGGCAAACGCCTTTCTTTACTGCCTTTACCCGTCACCCATATCTCACCCGATGCCAATTCAAGGTGACGGCAATCTAATCCCACCAGTTCGGCTAAACGGATCCCCGCGCCATACATCACTTCAAGCATCGCTCGGTCTCTTACTGACAATGGATCATGATGATCAATATTCAACAATCTACCGATATCATCAACGTCAATATTTTTAGGCAAATGTCGCGCTGCTCGCGGTGTGACGATCCCCTTGGCAGGATTCGCTGTCAAATGTCCTTGGCGGACTTGCCAATCAAAAAAACTGCGCAGGGCAGAAAGTCGCAACGCTAAACTTGCAGGTTGCAAACCTTGACGACGACTTTTCGCCGCCATCGCGCGGATCTGCACAGCAGTGACTTGTGACCAATCCGACTGTCGACCTGCGAATATCATCTCACTGATTGTGCGAAGTTGCCTCTGATAATTTTTTATCGTTAAGGGGCTCATTTGACGCTCGACCTGCAAATAATCCAAAAAGGCTTGGCAGAGATCGTTTGGCCGTTGGGGCATTGTCGTCATTTACGGGCAATCCATCGGGATAACAGGGGGGGCAAAATTTGCGCAATATGATCAAGTAAAGCCGTGCCCATGGTTGAATGATAATGATTTTTATCTCGACTGGTAAAAATCACCACCCCAATATCTTGGTGTTGTCCTAACAGTGACATCGCGACCGAACCCACTGCGCTGATATGAGGGATAAGCAATAAAATTTCAGGCCCATGCAAGGCCCCGAGGTAATGATTTTTATCTCTGAAGCGCTGAATGCGCACGGGTTCAAAAGACTGATAAGAAAGACCTAATTCCAAAGAATGAAGGGGAGGCTGGAGATGCCAAAACTCATTAAATAAGCGGATGTAGGCGCCCGCTAGACCTAATCGCCGGGCCCAAGCCTGTAACCGAGCTCGAAAGTCCGATAAATCGACAGCCAAGCTCAGCTCAGTTTGTAACTCAATTAGTTGAGTGAACAGCCGCTGATTGGTACTGGCCTGCTCCATAAGATAAACGACCTCTTGTTCAAGCTGACGAATCTGATTACGTTGCCGCGTCATCTGCCATTCTACCAGCGAAATGCTACCCCGCACAGGGTGTGGTACCACCATGTTCTCAACCTGACTGGCATTACGAACAAAGAAGTCAGGATTATCAAAAAGGTACTCACTCACTCGCTCATCATCCAGTGGTGCTAACTTGCCTGATAAGGCTTCTTTACTTCCCGTCATAGGCCAATAAATCCATCATAAACGTGAGTAGCAGCACCCGTCATGTACAGCGGAGTGCCTGGCCCATTCCAACTGATTTGTAGCAATCCCCCCGGTAAATCGACCCGAACTTTCGAACTTAATATTCCTTGCTGGATCCCACATGCAACGGCAGCACAAGCGCCACTGCCACAGGCTTGGGTTTCTCCGGCTCCACGCTCATATACCCGTAAACGAATGTGATCTGATTTGACCACTTCCATAAAACCCACATTGACTCTTTCTGGAAATCTATCATGGGTTTCTAGGATTGGTCCTAAGTATTCAACTTGTGCCGTACTGACATTGTCCACCTGTAGCACACAATGGGGATTGCCCATCGATACCACACCAAACATCAACGTTTGCTCAGCAACCCGCAATAAATACAATTTTTCAATTTTATTGGCTCGAAAAGGCACATGACTCGGCACAAAATCCGGCTCTCCCATATTGACTCGGACTTGGTCATCCGGATTAATACGTAAAACCATTCGCCCTTTCTGAGTACTAACCCGAATGTCATTTTTATGGGTTAGCCCTTTGAGTCTGACAAAACGGGCAAAACAGCGAGCCCCATTACCACATTGCTCAACTTCACTCCCATCCGCATTGTAGATACGATAGTGAAAATCCAAGTCAGGATCATATGGCGGTTCAACCACCAATAACTGATCAAATCCAATCCCACGATGACGATCCGCTAACCGACGGATCAATTCTGGCGAAAAAAAGACATTCTGCGTAATGGCATCCACAACAACAAAATCATTACCCAATCCGTGCATTTTAGAGAACTGCATACAAAGCTCCTTTCATTCTTACTACTGAGCTTAATTAACAGCGGTTGCAGGTGTATTATCAGTCTGGTTTTCATCCTGTGAAGAAGCCTCGCGAGCTTTAGCTGGATCAGCCTTCATGACCGGTTCTGTACGGCTCTGCTCCGCCGGAAAGTAAAGGGGGCCTTTTAAACCACAACCGCTGAGTGTCACACTAGTGAGTAACAGGCTAAGTAGGACTATTTTTTTATTCATCGCTTTTCACTTTACAGGTCATTTCTGTTTTACTTATCATCGCAGTTAAGTCGGGAAAAGCAACAGCAAATCACGTAAATAAGTAAACTAAATCGATTGTTTTACTTACAGGCTAGACCGTGTTGTTCGGCTAGGTCAATCAGCCTGTGCACTTGCTCTCATCTCAGGCAAACCATTGAATCCATAAACGCAAGGAATCCTTATGAACGATAGTCATTTCCATCAGCTTGCTGATACGCTACTTCTTAGCATCGAAGAGAAACTGGATGCGCATGAGGGCGATGCCGATATTGATTATGAAACCCATGGCAGTGTCATGACATTGAGCTTCGCCAATGGCAGTAAAATCGTGATCAACAGACAAGAGCCCCTGCATCAAATCTGGTTAGCAACGCGTGCCGGAGGGTACCATTTTAATTATGAAAATGGCCTTTGGATTTGTGACAGAAGCGCTCAGGAGTTCTGGCAATGCCTGACCGAGGCTTGCTCCGCTCAAGCTGGCGAGTCGGTTAAGCTATAATCATGCAAGCGTATTGAGTGGGAGACCAATCCCTGTAAAGGGGTAAGGGTCGAGGCGTGGCTAATGCTCCGCGCGAAATGGCAAGACTTGATGGCGCTCACCATGCGTTACGATTTGGTAAAATTGCGGTAGGTTAAAATTGACGGCACTGGAACCATAGATAAAGCGATCATGCGAGGCAGAATAGAAGCGGCTAACATCTTTTACCAGTTCCGTTTTGCTGCCTTCGCAGTGCTGATAGATCTCCACTTGGTTGGTTTCATCGAGAATATAAATACTAAAATCTGCCGAAGCCGCATTATCTTCAAAGAAAAATTGAATAATCCCCTCACTGGCATAGTTATTCACCACGGCAGGCAAAGAGGTCGAATGGCTGTCCACCTTAATTGACAGGCCATGCAGTTTATTCCTCGAAATCGCACCATAAAACTCAATGGCATTTTCCAGTTTCTGCACAGCAACCCCCATACTTTCAAAAAAGACTCCCCAAGTGACACCTGCCATGCGTATCGCCTTGAAACGAACACTATTTTCACCATGAGTACGTAAACGCAAGGCAATGCAATCAGCCACAAGCTGCTGAACACGAGTACGAATAAGCCCTCGTAAGTGCTGGCTATAGCAAAAGACTTCAACAATATCGGGAGGACAGGCGTTCTGATGCATTTTACCCAAAATGGTTTTCAGAGCATCCAACATACACTCTGCACGATTAAAATGCAGAGTGCGAATTTCATTCCAAGAATTGCGATAGAGCAAATCAATACTGCCAACCAAATTACACTGTTGTTGACCAAAACTCAGGATATCCATTTTGTGCAGGTCAAAATGCATGGAGTGATGAGTTAATGCCTGTGTGGGATCATTTTCAAGATTAACAATTATTGCTAATTGTTTGATTTCACAAGGACTATATAATGCCTCTGGCGTGGCCGGAATACTGTAAATGGGGAAATTACTGATCACATCCTCAACCAATTGCTGAAGTTTCTCCTCGGCAAAATCCGGTGCCCCTTTCATATGAAAACGGGTTTGCGGCGTTAATAAGCCATTGAACCAACTCCAAGCGACCAGCTTGATAAGATATTTACTGTACTCAAGAGGCTGATGGCTAATAATACTTGCCATCGCTGGGGCCTGATTATATAAGTACCAGCCGGTACGATTCGCTCGTTGTTCAGCAACATAGATAAATGTCAGATCGGCTTCAGATAAATCTGGAGAGATCTGCGGATTAATCTGGATCACTTTACCCGGCAAAACCTCAAAGGCCGCATACAATTTGCGAGTTAATATGCCAATATCTTGAGGACTCGCACTGGCACTTAGATGATTACGGCGAGCAAAGCGGATCAGGTTGCGATAACTCTGCATCATGGTAGCCAGTAATTCATCATAGGCTTCCCTCACTTGCTCAATTTTCCATGCTGAACGACTATCCAGTTTCTGTAGTCGAGCATCACTCCATCCCCACTGCCTGACCAGCTGTTGTAATACATCACGTCGCCAGCGATTATGAGGATCACTCGCAGGATCAGTCAGTTTTTCTTGGACTTTTAAATAGAAGCAGCGGCGGACTAAATCGAGACGAACCCCATCCTCTGTACTTTGCAGGTAGCGAGTGACTCGTTCTAGCATCATACAATAAGCATCGAGACCACAATTAACGATCTCACCATGATGTAAATGATCCTTAATGTCCATCGCCAGTAGACGTGTATCCGGATATTCCCAACTGTACGCTTCAAGTAATAACGTTTTCAGTACCGCTTTATAAGGTGAATCAATGCTTTTATACAGTTGCCATAAACTCGCACCAAAATACTCCGCGGCGGACAACGTGCCTAATCCCCCAAGATCCAACCATTCATTCGGTTTAATCAGGGATTGTGCATATAACGTATTGACGTATTCCTCATAATTGTTTTCATGCTCAAGGGGGACGATATTCCAAAGGATCGGTGCGCCTGCCAAAGTTACAGCACTGCGATAAAATTCTTCCAATAATAGAATATGCTGCATCGAACCACAGTTGTCTTGGCTAAGTAATCCACACTGATTATGTCTAAACCGATTTTCATCAATCAGAAAAAAACTTACCTGTACCCCGTAGGATAAACACCATACCTCAAGTAAATGGCACTTCGCCTGCAACGCTCGCCGTTCATCTTGATCAAGCCAAGCGTGGTGACAGACCCAAATATCCAAATCAGAGCTGTTGTTCTGCCCAACCGATGAAGTACTGCCCATAGAGTAAAGGCCAATAATGGCATGTTCAGTCTGACAATGGTGAGATAAGGGTTGGGAGGTGGGCACCAATTGCTGCCAAATAGCATTTTGCTCGGCATCAAGTTCAAATTGACAAATCCCCGCAGGAACATGTTCCTGAAGATAGCCTGGCATACCCGGTTTATGATAATGAAACAAAACAGGCAACAAAGTGTAAACATAGCGAAAACCTGAACAGGAAGAGGATAACGCACGTTCAACACGTAACTGATTAATCGCTGCGATTCGCTGTTTCAAGGTCTCAATATGCAGATGCAAGACAATATGCTCGATTCTTTTGATGATCGCCCAAATTTACCACAGAGAGCCAATTAACTACACCCCTGAAATGTTGCACTTTATGCTATAACTTGAACTTTATATTGTATTTCAAGATTAAAGTTAATAATTTGAAAATAAAAATCACCGAAAATAGGCTGTCAATAGCATACTGAGCTACTCGGCTGTGAAGTCAAACCTGCCGAAAATAAGGGTTAAATTCCAGTCACCCGCGATAAATGCTAAGATAGGTTGGTTCATTCAATAATGGCTGCGCTCATGTTAGAAAAAGTAATTAGAATCGCTACCCGCAAAAGTCCGTTAGCATTGTGGCAAGCTGAATATGTTAAAAATCAATTGATAAAGGCAGATCCAACCACTCGAGTTGAACTGGTGACGATGGTGACTCGAGGTGATATGTTACTGGACAGTCCCTTATCTAAAGTCGGTGGCAAAGGTTTATTTGTTAAAGAGCTGGAATTAGCAATTCTGGAGGATCGGGCTGATCTAGCCGTTCACTCAATGAAAGATGTGCCAGTGGCTTTTCCTGAAGGCCTCGATTTAATAAGCATTTGTCCGCGTGAAGATCCTCGTGATGCATTTATCTCTAACCGCTACGCCTCGTTAGATGACTTACCGCCGGGTGCGATAGTGGGTACCTCGAGTTTGCGTCGGCAGTGTCAAATCAGTGCTTATCGACCCGATTTGATCATTCGCTCCCTGAGAGGCAACGTTGGAACTCGTCTTGGTAAACTCGATGCAGGTGAATATGATGCGATCATTCTTGCGGCAGCGGGGTTAATCCGCTTGGGTTTACAACAACGTATAACCCTGCTTTTGCCAGTGACCTTGTCCTTACCGGCAGGTGGGCAAGGTGCAGTTGGTATTGAGTGTCGTCAAGATGATCAACAGCTGATCCGTCGGCTGCAATCCTTAAATGATGAAAAGACAGCGATCTGCGTGCATGCTGAACGGGCAATGAATATTAGGCTGGAAGGGGGCTGCCAAGTGCCTATTGCCAGTTACGCTGTATTAGAAGGAACTGAGCTCTGGTTACGGGGACTGGTCGGCACACCTGCCGGCGATCGTATTATTTATGAACAGATCCGAGGTTCAGCAGAACAGGCGGAGCAACTCGGGATCACCTTGGCTGAAAGATTATTGGAAAAAGGTGCGGGTGAGATTTTACGCGCAGTCTATCAAGGAACAGCTAACTCATGACAATACTGGTTACCAGGCCACAGACTTCAGGCAAACGCTTGGTAGACCGGTTACGTCATCTGGGTTTTATCGCATGGAGCATGCCGCTCATCGATTTCCAACCGGGCAACCAATTATGTGAGCTTGCTTCAAGATTAGAACAACTCAATGATGGTGATATCATCTTGGCTATCTCGCAACAGGCTGCCGAATTTGCCGGTGCTACACTATACTATACTCAGACCTTGTGGCCATCTTATGTGGATTATTACGCAATCGGCAGGCAAACCGCCCTTGCATTACATACGCATTGCAGGCAGCAGGTGATTTCTCCACCAACGGGTGCAGTCAGTGAAACATTCCTTGATTTACCTTCTTTACAGGCTGTCAGAGGAAAAAAAATCCTGATTTTGCGCGGTAATGGAGGACGAGAACTGATTGCTGAAACCCTACGCGCGCGGGGCGCTCACGTTGAATACTGTGAATGCTATCAGCGCATTCCGCGAAACTATGATGGTGAGGAACAAGCGCGTCACTGGCGTAAACTGGGGATCGACACGATTATTGTCACTAGCGGTGATATGCTAACATTATTATATGAATTATTTCCTGAACAGGATCGTATGGGTTGGTTACTACATTGTCGGCTGATAGTCGTCAGTGATCGTTTAGCTATGATGGCTAGAAAACTCGGTTTTCGTAAGCTGATTGTAGCTGATAGTGCTGATAACGATGCGTTAATACGCGCGTTGAGTTGAACTTTACAACGGGATAAGTAAACATGACGGAACACAATTCGCCCTCCGCCATAAACGAAGAATCAACGTCTATGGAAAAAAAACCTGAGTCTAACAACACTCACTTCTCCAGAAACGTCGCGACTGCGCTGTCTGTTATCGCTATTTTAATCAGTCTCGGCGGCGGCGCTGGTACTTATTATGTTTATCAAAAAAATATGCGCGTTCAGCAGCAACTTGTCTCTGACAATTGGCGCAAGATCCAGCAGTTAACCCAACAAGCGACAAATGACAAACAGCAAATCCAAACTCAGCTGGATAATACGGCTGTCAACCTGCAACAAACCACCCAACAACTGCAACAGACAACCCAACAGTTAAATACGTTACGCGACAAATTTAACTCAATCACCGCCAATGACAGTTCTGCTTGGATGATTTCTCAGGCCGACTACCTGATTAACCTGGCCGCAAGAAAGCTTTGGAGCGATCAAGATATCACGACAGCCGCTGCATTATTGAAAAATGCAGACAGTACCCTTGCTGATATGGATGATCCCACTGTATTAGGACTGCGGCGGGCGCTGACCCATGATCTCAGTACCCTCAGCGCACTTGAACATATCGACTATGATGGCATTATTCTTCAACTTAATAGTTTGTCTAACCAGGTAGATAGCTTACGACTGGCCGATGATAACGCCAATGGTAACCCCATGGATGAAGACAGTGGTCCTCTTTCTGCTTCCCTCAGTCAGTGGCGACAAAATCTGTTAAAAAGCTGGCATGATTTTATGGATAATTTCATTACTATTCGCCGGCGAGATACCACTGCTCAGCCCCTGCTTGCTCCAGATCAAAGTATTTATCTACGAGAAAATATTCGATCTAAATTGCTGATTGCCTCGCAATCTGTGCCGCGTCATCAACAACAAATTTATCGCCAATCGCTGGAGGCCGTCTCCACTTGGGTTCGTAGCTGGTATGATATCAACGATCCGGCTACACAAGCTTTTCTGGCGTCGATTGATCAACTCAGTCAACAATCGATCATGATGGATCTCCCAGAAACATTAACCAGTCAGCCATTAATTAATACGTTAATGCAAACCCGTGTACGTGGCTTCATGAATTCGTCCTCAGCAACACAGCCTAAAGCCGAGGAGGCCGACCATGGCTAAGGCATTATTATTGTTTTTGTTGTTAATTGTTGGCATTGTGCTCGGACCGTTATTTGCAGGCCATCAAGGCTATGTGCTTATCCAAACAGCTGACTGGAATATAGAAACCAGTGTCACTGGCTTGATCATTATATTGGTGATTAGCCTGTTTGTGATCTTAGTTGTTGAAGCCGTTTTACGGCGTGTATTTCGCACCGGCTCTAAAACACGAGGGTGGTTTATTGGCCGTAAGCGTCGCCGAGCGCAACGCCATACGTTGTCCGCCCTCACAAAACTGGCTGAAGGCGACTTCAAACAGGTAGAGAAATTGCTTTCTCAGGATGCTGACCATGCCGATAATCCAGTCGGTAATTATCTGCTCGCCGCTGAAGCGGCTCAGATGCGGGGAGATATCGCTCGCAGCGATCAACACTTAGACCGAGCCGCGGATCTCAGTGTCGATAACCAGATCCCTGTCGAGATAACACGGGCGAGGATCTTGCTACAACGAGAAGAAAATCACGCGGCAAGGCATTGTATTGACCGCCTACTCGATGTTGCACCTCGGCATCCTGAGGTTTTACGTCTGGCTGAACAAATCTATCTGCGCACTCAGGCATGGCGAGCCTTGCTAGAGATCATTCCGTCAATAGGCAAAGAAAAACTCAGGGATGACTCTCAATTGCAACAACTGTCAGGCAAAGCCTGGCTAGGATTAATGAATCAGGCGATGGCCGAGCAAGGCAGTGAAGGACTGAAGCAATGGTGGCGGCTGCAGTCTAAGAAAACACGTCAGGATGTCAAATTACAAGTCGCCATGGCTGAACACCTGATTGAATGTGATGATCACGATACCGCTCAATCATTGGTTCTGGACAGTCTAAAACGCCAATATGATGACAGACTCATCCTCTTATTACCGAAGATACGCACAGCCAACACTGAAATGTCAGAGAAGACGATTACAAATCTGATCAAACAGTATGGCAGCCTCCCTTTACTACAAAGTACACTGGGTCAGCTTCTTATGCGTCAAGGAAGATGGGCTGACGCCGCAAAATCGTTTAATGATGCACTGCAACAACGACCGGATGCCTTTGATTACGCTTGGCTTGCTGACACCTATGATAAAATGCGCCGCCCTGAAGATGCAGCCCGTATGCGGCGTGAAGGTCTGTTGCTTACGTTACAGCAACAGCCTGACTGATCCTAAGATGCACTGACCGACTCGGCGCTTGTCGAGTCGATCTTACTCCATACTCACCTGATTCTTTACTCAAACTCTCAAACACAAATCCAATACCTAATGGCTATTTTCTTGAAAACTGGAAATAGCTTATTCATGATTAATCCATCAAGTCTTTTATCGTGATCCTCATTTCTAATTTTTTCATTGAAATTAAATAGCAAAATAAGACGAGCAATCAAAGAAATCGTATGATTTCCGCTAATTTTCTGACCCGAACCTGATTATTTTAATCTTCACTGACAACGATATATTTAAGCAAATCACCATTAATTTAAAATCAAAGAGTCATTAGTAACCAAACTGTCATCGGTTGAAGTGAGAACTAATAATACCACATTGTTTATTTTATATAATTGAAAAAGTGCAGCCATCAAACAAAGTGAAAACATTGTTAAATTAGCTGCACTTTTAATTAGAAATGACCTGTCACCCATAATGTCAATGTATTATCTAATAAGAAAATACAAGCATGTTCATAGCAATAGAAAAGGAACAAAGGCATTTAGCCACCAATTTTTTTTGTAACCAGCTTATCTATCCATACCGATATTTTCCTGACACCAACAAAACCGATAAAGCCTCCTATTGATATATTGAATCCTTCATTAACACCACAGTAAGATAGTCCAGAAACGGCAACCAAGGTTAAAAAACCACAAATTACACCATCCAAGATCACATCAAATATACCACGGTGACAATAAAGTCCTCTCAGTAAAGAAATAATACAGGATAATAAAATCCCCGCCTTTATATTTCCAAAAGATGAAAGCCATCCCAGGATACTTTTATACATAGAATATATAATATCCACAATGCCTCGATTAATAGGCTGGTGTAAAACACCAGCCGAGGTTGGTTACTTAACGACTACATTCGCCATAGGAGGAATATAACCATAATCGTACGTATCTATCACAAAAGTTCGGTTACCTTTCAGTTCAATTTTAACAGTCGGCGCTTCGGTGCCGCCGATGCGATAGTTATTACCTTCGGTAGGGACACTATCAATAAATGAGGTAACCAAACCATTAGGCATCACACAGTGTGAATAGGTCTGGAAAGGCTGAGCCGAAGGGTTGCCCAGTACCAGTCCTGAACCATTCAGTGGTTCATAAGGACCAAACAAGGAATCACTGACAAAGCCATACACACCATCAGGTCCAGTCAACCCATCAGAATAGGTATATTGATGACTGATGGTAAATAAATAATATTTTCCATCCTTAAATACAAAGTGTGGGCGCTCTGTTTGGTCATTTACCCCTACCGCAGTAATCAGTGGTGGTAAAATTTCCCAACTGTCTCCTGTTTTATCTGTCGCAATCGCAATACCCACACACCCCGTTTGGAAACGTGCGCCACCCACTTCTCTTTTATCTGCAGGAACAGGACCAATATCTTCAGTCGTAACAATGTGTGAACCTTTGATACCACCAACATTACCTTCAAATAACATATAAAGGTTGCCATCATTAGGATCAATAAATGGACTTGGGTCACGAAAGTTAACACCTTGGTTCTGTTGTTCTGTCTGATAATAAACGCCATCAGGTGAAAATAAAGAGGTTACTTCGTCAAAACCAACTAATTTAACTTTATCTTTTGTTGTGACAACACGCCCTTTAACTTTAGAGATAGTCACACCGGGCTCAACACAGGTGAAATAAAGCTCTACATCACCTTTTTCGTTGAGAAGAATCGGCGTACCTGCCCATTCACGCTCGGTTGGAGAAACGCCATCGGCCATGACTCGTCCACCCAGGATCCAATTCTTACTGTCTTTAGAATACCAGTAATTCATTTTGGCTCTTTTGTGACGATCTTTCCAGTCTGCATCAACATCATAATTACCTTGGCTATCTTTATATAACTCAGGCGAACGAATTGCAGTTAAAGTAAATATAATTGACCAACCATTGACAGAAACAATATCACCATTTAATTTACGTAAAGGCATCGTATCCCAAATAAACAACTCGTCATTCATTACTGGAAAGTCACTACTGACTAAAGGTTGAGTTGTCGTTGGATCATCAAATTTAACTTTTAAAGCATCAGCACGAGTCCAGCGAGTCGGTTTGATTTTATCTCTATTAAGCATTTTTAAATATCCTCTGTTGTGTTTGGAGAACATATAAAAACAAATTAAATGCAGAAATAAAATCTAATCTGGATGTTATATAAGCCACACAACACATTGCCTAACACTGTTGTGTGGTTGTGAAAACAACCAAAAAACATATCAATAATTAGAAAAATAAAATAGATATAAATACGCCATGGATGCACATTATAATCAATGGGTTACATTTGTAACAATGAGCTATCGTTAAGATCAAATTTAAGCACTCCAGGTGGTATTATATGATGCGTTGCCCTATTTGTAATAAATCAGCTCACACCAGAACCAGTAGATACATAACCAAAACCACAAAAGAAGCGTATTACCAATGTCAGAATATATCCTGTTCCTGTACTTTTAAGACGATTGAAAGTCTAGACAGAGTTATTTCATCTCCTTTACAAGAAGGTCAAATTCAAGAGGCAATCGCAAACTAAGACTGTTCTTATTAATAAATGAATAGACAAAATTAAAATGAAAATTTAATATAGCAAAGCCAGACTTTATACCAAGGGATTCGTTATAATTAAATTCGTATATTATTAATAATAGAACTCAGAGCTCTTTATTAAATTGAGCTCTGAGTCAGCGATTAAAAAAGAAGATATTTAATCTATTATTTAATGATAATTTAAATCAAGAAAAGACATTAAGTTTATTTATAAATATCAATAAGGAATTAATCAGCTATTTATCTGATTCGATAAGGATAGCTAGGTAATTTTAGCATTGCAGCATCATGATCTACGGGTTCACTCTTGACTTCCGCCGCATAAGAATCAACAAAAAATATTAGCGAAATTAAACAGTCTATCGGGAGTGCTTGCCATCATCCACCTTTAAATTTGGTCACCCGCTCAGAAGGACGACAATTCTTCCCGCTCACCGATGTACACATTCGCTAACGCAATGCGCTGTCCTCACTTAACCTGTGTTATTTCTCGCACAGTCACGGTATCTATAGCCCATGTAAAGAGGTCACCAGATCTAAGCTGCCACAGCGTACCGCACTGTCTGGGTCACGCATGTGCATGGCTAACGAGACGCTATCGTAAGACGACAGGGTAAGGCGCAGCCCTGTGTTATTCCTCGCACCGTCACAGTATCCTAGGTATGGCACAATATGCTTGGTTAACCTTATGCGTGACCATCAATGTCACGACAATTTGGGTGAATCAATCCGCGATAAATGGCTGATCCGTTATTGGAAAGCAAGGCGAGCGGGCTAATTATCCCCTGACACCATACGACACACCGGAAAATTGAAAGACGAACACGGAGGAAAGACGCCAACACCAGTCACAGGACATGATTTCCTGTGACAGTAAGGCTCAGCGTGTAGGGTTGATGACAGCCGAGATAAAAACCGGGTACCAGTCAAGAAAATTCAATCACACACCTGATATGGCCCAGTTTTTTTCGTGAATGCGATTGCAAAAGTCCGAGCTCCATAAATTCACATAGATTATCGTCATGGCGACCCTGCCGGATTAACACGGAATAACTGAAAGGCAACAAAGCTAAAGCGGGTAAAATAAGCGGAATAAGTTTTACGAAGGTAGCGCTTCAAAACGACGAAACCCCGCATAAATGCGAGGGTTCTAAATGTGGTCGGCGAGAGAGGATTCGAACCTCCGACCCACTGGTCCCAAACCAGTTGCGCTACCAAGCTGCGCTACTCGCCGTTTTTTATCTGGTGCGAAGAGGGGGACTTGAACCCCCACGTCTGTTAAGACACTAACACCTGAAGCTAGCGCGTCTACCAATTCCGCCACCTTCGCAAGGTCAGATAAAATGGGGTGGCTAATGGGACTCGAACCCACGACAACTGGAATCACAATCCAGGGCTCTACCAACTGAGCTATAGCCACCACTGAGTACTTATTAGGTAACAAACGTTACCCTAATCATTGCTTTATATCAAAACATTTTTTCAACTACTGGCGCGCCCGTCAGGATTCGAACCTGAGACCTCTGCCTCCGGAGGGCAGCGCTCTATCCAGCTGAGCTACGGGCGCTTTGCGCCGTTGCGGATGCGAATACTACGGGTTTGTGCTCGAACTGTCTAGTGGTTTTTAAATAATTTTGTTCGTTTGCTCATGCTTTATCCAGTTGCCGTCATTGTTCCCCACTTTTGCTGATCATTTCACCTGTAAATGCTCTTAAAGCTGCTTTCGCCAATAGTACCAAACAAAACGAAGGAGTTTAATTTGACGCCGCCAACGCGAAGGCTGACAAATCAGACGGTATAACCACTCCAATCCCCAATGACGCCAGAGAAGGGGGGCGCGCCGCACATGGCCGGTGAATACATCGTAACTGCCACCGACGCCCATATAGAGTGCCTCAGGATACCGCTTTTGACATTGACGGATAAATAACTCCTGTCGGGGCGATCCCATCGCAACAATCACGACACGAGCACTGCTATCAGTAATCGACTTGATCACGTTCTCGGCCTCATTACGGGTAAAATAGCCATGTTGCCAGCCCGTTAAGGTCACTCCCATCTCTTGCTGTAATTTCTGCTTGGTCTGCTGCAAAATCGAAGGGGTTGCACCGACAAGATAAACAGGGATTTTCTGTTGCGCACAGCGCGTCATTAACGCTAACCATAAATCAATACCCGCCGTACGGACGATCTGCTGCCCTGCATATTTGCGACGCAACGCTTGCACGATACTTATGCCATCAGGATAGTTGTACTCACTCTTAAGTAAAATTTTCCTTAGCTCAGGATCACGTTCCGCTAGCATTAACTTTTCAGCATTAACGGCAACTAACATGCCGCTTTTTATTTGCTGCTCACCCACAAGAAAATCAACAAAATGCTCAATACTTGTAAACCCATATAACGGTATATGGCGAATTTTGAATGGTGGTGTCGTGGCTTGCATCACTGTAATTAAAATTCCTTAATCACCCAATCCAATGGAACATTCGCCGCTAATGCGACACCTAGGCTATTTTTTTAACGAGGCATGCTAAGTATTTAGCCATAACTAAAAGCAATAAAAAAATGAAGGAAAAAAAACAGAAGCGCGAACCAAACGCATCAAGGCCTTCTCTGACTAGCACAATCAGATTAAAGATGGCACCAAAGCAGAAACTTTTCATCACCGCATCAGCATAAGGATTGACGGTATTAAATGAACACTGATACAGCCAATCAAAGCTACGGATAAGGATTGCGCTAATCAGCGCCCCTGGTAGTAAAGCCCATCCCCCGCCCATCACCAACAACGAACCGATAAGGGTCGGTGACATCGCAAGGCCGGAATGGTTATTCAGTATCTGCCAAGTAAAGTAATTTGCACTGTTTAAAATTTCAGGCGGTTTAGCTGGCCATAACCAATGGGGAATATAAACATAAAAATCACGCCACATGGGAGCAATGCCCTGAAAATTGATTTGAGTATAATGACTCAAGATCATCGCCAGATTTTCCCATGGTGAAAATGTATCGCGAGTCAGATACAAAAAGGTATAGACGGTTTCTCTCCCATCAAGATGGAGATTGTATCGTTGCAACGCCAACCAAAACATCACCAGTACCGATGCCCCCCCCGCACCCAGCAACCAGCGTGGACGAATAAAACCACGGATTACACCAATAAATAAAGATAATGTAAATGCAATAAGGATGTTCGCCCTTGTACCGCCAACAATCAGGTAGGTAATGATCCCAAAACTTAAGGTCCACACGAGGAATTTAATCCAGTTACGACGTGTGGGTCTGACAAAAAATAGCAGTAACATCGCTGGAATAAAAAAATAGAAGAAACGTTTTAACGGAATAAAACCCACTTGTGCAGAGAAAATCTGGCTGTATCTCTGCAACTTGAATAATAAGAAACCGTTCCTCATAAAAAAGATCAGCAAACACCCGATTGCCAACAAAGACAACAGCAAAAAGAAAAGGCGAAACTCTAATTTATTCAAAGAATTAAGAGGGGGTTGTCTGACAAGCACATTGGGTTTTCTTGAATAAAGCCAGTAATAAAACAAATAAAATCCAGCAGAGATCACAAGGCTCTGAAATAGATAAATCGGCTCTACCGTCTGCTGCTGGAAAAAAAAGATCAGCAATAAGCTGAGTGGGAATCCAGAAAAAAAAGTCAACAGATAAAGTAAAGTAAAAAAGGCATGAAAGCTAAACCCCGCTCGTTTTACATCACGGCAGATAAGTCGCATAATCACTGCCAGTGTGATGCCATAAAACAGACTGAGCCCCGCCCATTGCCAACTAGCCATCATGGTGTTCTCCTTGCAAACGTTGCATGACATTAACCCATCCCTGACGATACCTTGGGTAAAGGAAGTCGATGTTACTCTTGTCACAGCGCTGCAGTTGCTGCCGAGCGAGTCGCAGGCATGCCGGATCCAATGTATCACTGTCAAACAACACCGGCAGCTGTTGCGCTACCATATCCTGCCAAAACAAGTTGTTACGGCTTAATATCACTGGAATATTATTGACCAGTAATAAAGATAATGTCCCGATACCTTGTTGGCGCTGAAAAATAAAATATCCGGCATCACACTGTTCAAGAAGGCGCAAATAGTCAGTAAAGGGAAGCGATTCAGTGAGGAGTTGCACTTGGCCTGCCGTAAATAAACGCTGGGCACAGGCTCGAACACGATCAATATAAGGCTGATTATTTTGCGGATAACCCATGGGTACAATAACCTTGATGGCTTGACCAAATTTATCCGCTAATTGCTGTAACGCCTGACAATGACAATTGGTAGGATCACCTGAATTTCCCAGTAAAAAAGTCGGTACCGTCATCGGCTTCGCGGTCAGAGGAGGTAAATCTGCAGGTAAACGTGTCGGGAAATATAGCAAGCTGGCTGGCACAGTGGGATAGCGTTGTCGGTAATAGCTCAAATCACCCACTGTCGCGAATACTTCTGCTACCCGACCTTGCACGCGTCGCCTTAACCAATACAAGCAACGGAATTTCCATGCTCGACTCTCTTCATACAAATCCGCGCCCCAAATATGCCAATAGAACTGCTGTTTTTTTATTTTTCTAGTCAACAGAGCTAACCACACCCAAGGATTAAATTGTCCATGGCAAAAAAAACGTAACTGAGGTTGTGACGCAAAGATGCTCATCGCCTTCGCAAGCTGCTTCTTTGTGTCATACACTGACAATTGTAGTTGCGGATACAGTTCAATATTGATCTCAGTTGAAGAGACCAGCATCACTTGCCAAGGTTCAGGATTTGCATACTCTGCGGCTAATTCATCAAGAAATTTTAATATGGTCACATTATGATGAGGGATATCGGCCCCCAATACATGGATAAGACGGTTCATTTTCTACACCAGCAAACAAAAATAATAATACAAACCATGAGATAACACACGTACGTCAGACAATAAGCCTGAACAGCGCCTGTAATACCATAATGCGGAATAAACCACGCTGAGCTACCCAACAATAAACCGAGCTGGCTCACCTCAGCGAGAAGATAAAAACGTAATGAGCCCCGAGCAATAACAACATAACCAAAAATATAGGCGCAAACTTTGCAAATATCGCCAGGTAATTGCCAGAGAAAGAGATCACGCATGGCATGAAATTGCGCGGAGAATAGTAAGGTAATCACCCAATCACGCAACAGCCAGATCACTAGGCTAATCAGTATTAGCAGAGGTAATATCCGCTGTAATGTACATTGAATTTCACTGGCGATTTGCTGACGTGTTGAGAGGCGAGCAAGGGTGGGTAATAACCAAACACTGAAAGTGGCTGTGATAAATTGTAAATAAACATCAGAGATACTACTCAACGCCTGCCAAAGTCCAACCTGTTGCCAGTTGCTTTGTTGGGCTAACCAATAGCGCATGATCATCCAAGCAACAGGTAACGTGAAAGCAGTAACCACCGCCATTATCATATATGACGCTAACTGTTTAGCATAAATGGCATGATAGCCAGGTAAGTACCAACTTACTTTCAAGGGCGTCCGGTAACTGATCAGTAAGATGGCTGGTAACAATGCACTCGCAGGTAACAGCGCAAACCCCGTTAAGGCACCATTGAAATCGAATCGCCACCAGCAAACAACATAAGCAATCACACCGACGATTGCGCCGATACTCACCACGAGCGCATTACCGGCTGCATCACGAAATCCTTTTAATTGTGCCTGCAATAAATTTGCCCAACCTATGGCCATCTGCAGTAGGCCGACAATCTGCAGAACGAGAGAGAATTTATCTGTGTTAAATAAAAGGCGACTGAATGGCACCGCCCCAAAAAATAACACGGCGGCAAGGAGCAGATTACAAATCAAAACAAGACTGGAGGACGTTCTGGTGATCAATGCAAGCTGATGGGGATCCGTCTGATGTTCTGCAATCAGTCGGGTCACCCCATTGAAAATACCGGCCCCCGCCAGTACACCCAGCACCGTAATCAGCTGTCGGTAATTACTGGCCAATCCCATACCTTCTGGACCATAACTGACAGCAAAGCATTTAACCACCAGTAAACCGGTCAGGATTTTGCTAACAGTGGCGGTTGCCGTCCAGACTGAGGCTTTGAAAAATGACATTAGTGAAAATAGCTATGCAGAGTCTGGATCACTTGTTGTTGTTGTTGATCACTCAGATTAAAATACAGTGGCAATCTCAGCAATCGTTCACTGTCCCTCTCAGTGACGGTCATCTTGCCTTGAACTCGACCTGCTTCTAGACCGAATGGTGCATTGTGTAATGGAATATAATGGAAAACCGCCAAGATCTCATGTTGCCGACACCACGTAATAACTTGGCTACGCTGTTGCTGAGAAAGCAACTTGATCCAGAAAATATGCCCATTGTGTTGGCAGCCGCTCGGATAATTGGGCAGTTCAATTAAGCCTTGTTGCTGTAATGGAATGAATGCCTGATAATATTGTTGCCAAAGTTGCAACCGTCGTTGTGTTATCTGTTCAGCATGCTGACATTGTGCCCATAAGTAGGCGGCCTGCAGATCAGACATTAAATAACTCGACCCAATATCTCGCCAAGTGTATTTATCAACTTCACCACGGAAAAATTGACTACGATTCGTGCCTTTTTCTCGGATAATTTCCGCACGTTCAATCAGTGTTGCATCATTAATCAAGATGGCACCACCTTCCCCACCTGCAGTGAAATTTTTTGTTTCATGAAAACTGAGACAGCCGATATGACCAATACTGCCTAAAGCACGATCTTGCCATTTGGCCATCATTCCCTGTGCTGCATCTTCTATCACATAAAGCTGATAGTGTTCAGCCAATGCCATAATTTTATCCATATCACAACTGACACCAGCATAGTGCACTGGCACAATCGCTCGCGTTGCCGAGGTGATGGCGGCCTCAATAAGCTCAGCATTAAGATTCATCGTATCAGGCTCAATATCCACAAACACAATACTTGCCCCACGTAATACGAATGCATTGGCTGTCGACACAAAAGTATAGCTCGGCATGATGACCTCATCACCTGGCTTGATATCAATCAGTAAAGCCGCCATTTCCAATGAGGCAGTGCAGGAAGGGGTCAGTAACACCCGAGGGCTATTAAATTGTTGCTCCATCCATTGCTGGCACCGGACACCGTATCCTCCATCACCACAAAGTTTACCACTGTTCAAGGCCTGCTGAATATGGTGTATTTCCTCGCCGGTAAGCGGTGGTGAGTTAAAAGGGATCATGCTTATCTCCGTGATCTGGGGTCCGTGTCCGGTAAAAGCAGTAAAGGCTATTCTGTAAAATCGCCCCCATTTTACTGTAGCAGCGGAGTGCCGCCAGATTGCTTAACTGAGTATGAATCATAAGTTGATTCGCCCCTTGAATTTTTGCCCAATCTGCAGCCGCGTGTAATAACTGAGTGCCAATGCCTTGACCCTGCGCTTGCGGCGATACGGCCAGAAGCCCGAGGTTGGCCATCTTGTTACGCACTCTGGCTGTCACGAATCCCTGTAGGTTCCCTTGAGCATCGGTGCACACTAAACAGATATCATCAAATACCCCGAGAAGTGCGTTTTCAACCCATTGACTATAAAACTGCGCGCTTTGTAACACGCTAAACCAAGGCTGCCGATAACGGCTGTATAAAAACGCGCTAGCCGCAAGCTCCTTTAGCGCACTGAGATGAGCAGATCTTGCAACCCGTATCTGTGCTTGACGAGCGGTTTTCACTAAATCAATAATCAGCTCCGCTTCTGATTCTGCCAACATAAATTGATTATGTTGGAGCATATCAATACGCGGATAATCATGACTAGGCACTTTAACCTGCAGTATATCCCACTGGTTTAAGGCGCTTTGGTCCACAACAGCATCACCGTCGAGTACCAACTCCGCTATAGCCATAGAAAAAAACTGACTGTCCCAATTCAACGGATTGATGTGTCCAACAAGGGGGATCTCAAGGGAATTTTCTACCATCAAAGCCAGACTCCACGCGTGTCAACAAGACGAGCTGACTTGAGAATATCCTCACTCAAAGAGGTAAATTGTTGATGGTCAGTCAGCATAAGTAGAATATCAGCGTCAATCACCGCCTGCTGCATTTCAACTAATGTGGCTTTATTGGCAAGGACGGCTGGCAACTGGTTAATATAAGGCTCAACCACCAACAGTTTCCCCTTATGCCAATCAGCCAATCGTTCGGTAATGTGTATTGCCGGGCTTTCCCGTAAATCATCAATATTTGCTTTAAATGCTAAGCCAAAACAGGCAATAGTGATTTCTGAAGGCTGACAGTTACGCTCATTTAATAAATCAGCAAGATGCTGTTTAACTTGGTTAACAACCCACAGAGGCTTATTGTCATTGACTTCCCTTGCAGTACGAATTAACCGGGCTCGCTCCGGCGTTTTACTAATAATAAACCAAGGATCAACGGCAATGCAGTGCCCGCCTACCCCGGGTCCTGGCTGCAAAATATTAACCCGCGGGTGATGATTTGCCAGCTTAATCAGTTGCCACACATCGATACCAAGTTGCTGACAGATCATCGATAGCTCGTTAGCAAAGGCGATATTTACATCCCGAAAGCTGTTCTCGGTCAGCTTACACATTTCTGCAGTACGGGCATCGGTCAAGAGGCATTGTCCCTGTAAGAAGCGTTGGTAGATCGCCTTCGCCCGTTCTGCACATTGACGCGTGATCCCACCAATGACCCGATCATTACTGACTAATTCACTCATGATTTTTCCCGGTAATACGCGCTCCGGACAGTAAGCAATAAAAATATCGGGATCCTGACTGAAACCAGGCAAGGCGAGATCCGGTCTGAGCGTATGCAACCATTCGGCGATCAATTCAGTGGTGCCAACTGGCGAGGTCGACTCCAATACAAGTAAGTTTCCTGATTTGATTTTTGGTGCTATCGAATGAATAGCGGCGTGAATATAACTTAAGTCTGGTTGACGTTGATCATCAAAAGGCGTCGGTACCGCGATTAAAAACACATCCGCAGGGACTGATTGGGTACTGGCGCGTAAATTGCCATCCCTTACGGCACAGCTCACCACACTGGCAAGTCCAGGCTCTGTGATATGGATCAGGCCTTGGTTAACTGTGTCAACCACTTGCCTATTGGTATCGATGCCTGTCACCTGATACCCATGAGCGGATAAGATTGCTGCCGTGGGTAAGCCAATATAACCTAACCCAATCACTGAAATCTGTTTAAAACTCATAACGTTTCCTGATAATTTTTAATGGCGTCAATAATAAGCTGACAAGCTCGACCATGCCCATACGGGTGAGATGTTTGACTCATGCGCCGCCATTCACTCGGCTTATCAAGTAACAGAGAAGTCTGCGCCACAATGTGTTGCGGATCGGTGCCAACCAAACGTACCGAACCGGCACTGACGGCTTCAGGGCGCTCAGTGGTCTCTCTCAATACCAAAACAGGTTTACCTAACGCCGGCGCTTCTTCTTGGATGCCACCAGAATCGGTTAGGATGAAGTAGGTTCGGTCCATTAACCAGACAAAGGGTAAATAATCTTGTGGATCGGTCAGATAAATATTGGAAGCGTGGCCGAGTAATGTCTGTATTGGTTGCCTGAATGCCGGATTTTTATGTAATGGAAAAACAAACTGCACGTCGGGGTAACGATCGGCCAGTGTTAGGATTGCTTGGCAAATATGCTGGATCCCCTGCCCGCTATTTTCGCGGCGATGACAGGTAATCAAAATGACTTTACGTGAGGGTTCGATAAAAGGGTAATGAGCGGCACATTGACGATTGAGTTTAGGATCATCAACTAACCATTTTCTGGTCATCAACAAAGTATCAATAACGGTATTACCCGTGATAAAAATCCATTCAGGAGGAACGCCTTCACGTAACAGATTAGTACGCGCTTCTGCCGTTGGCGCAAAATGCAAGCGAGCAAGATGAGACGTGATTTTGCGGTTTCCTTCTTCTGGCCAAGGTGAGAAGAGGTCGCCCGTACGCAATCCAGCCTCAACATGTGCAATAGCAAACTGGTGATAATAAGCACTAAGACTGGCGGCTAGGCTGGTGGTTGTATCACCATGCACCAAGATAAGATCAGGGTTAAACTGCGGAAAAATGTCTTCCAACCCTTGCATAATACGGCAAGTTAATCGGGTTAAACTTTGCCCTGGCTGCATAATATCAAGGTCAAAATCAGGGATAATTTCAAATAATTTTAAGACTGGATCTAACATCTCACGGTGCTGTGCCGTCACGGCTACCCGCATTTCTAACTGAGATTCATCTCGCAAAGCAGCAATAAGTGGAGCCATTTTTATCGCTTCTGGACGAGTACCAAACACCACCAGAATTTTCATATTATGTCCTCCCTTACTGACCATGACTTTCGCTGAAGGTAAAAAACGAGTAAAGCTCTTTTCCCTTCATTTCGTCACTAGGCAGTTGATCCACTTGCGCCATTTTGTCAAAGATAAAGACAATCAATCAGAAACATTGGCAGTCAAACAGGTTGTTGACGACCACCCACGTTTCAATCTAGCGCCTCTCACTTATTACAACGAAAAAAGTGCCATTTTACAGTTGTCATGAAGAGGTGTATCTAGAGAATACGTCATTAACTCATTCTAGTTACGCATCCAGATCACTCATTTCATAATACATGAATACGTTACTGTCTGTTAATATGATTTGCGAGTTTTGTCAGGAATTGAGTGTGATTACGCATGAGGTTAAAAACCATAAACAAGCCGATGAAGAGGATCAACATTCCCCATTCTGGTATAGATGGACATAATTCACCTGCGAACCCAATTAAAATCATAAGCAGAGAGGCAAGAGTAATAATGATACAGGCCTGATGAGGTGAGCACCCCGCATCCATTAATACATGATGCAGATGCTGCCTATCCGCGCTAAATGGACTACTGCCACTGCGTATCCGACGATACATAATCGAGACCATATCCATTAAGGGAATAGCAATCAACCATAATGCCGTCACCGGATGTATCGTAGAGTGTTGACCTTGAGTTGAAACAAGAATAATCCAGATCACAGTAAAACCAATCATTGTACTGCCCGCATCCCCCATAAATACTTTAAAACGGGGGCCCAAGACGCCCAGATTGAGTATTAAAAAAGGCAAGGTTGCTGCGATCATGGCAAAGCACCAAAATGCCAATTCGTTTTGTTGCTTCAGCAACAGCAAAATACCTAAACCAAGAAAAGTCACACAACTTAGGCTTCCCAACAAGCCATCAATACCATCAATCATATTAAAAGCATTGATCGCCGCCCAGACTGCCAATAATGTCAGAAAATAACCAAATACACCGACTTTTAATTCGATAGGGCCCACAATAAAACCGAGACTAGAAAGGTACATACTGGCATGATACATCATTAGGAAAGCAACAGCAGCTTGCACGATAGCTCGTATTCTGACACTAATATCAAAACGATCATCTAACGCACCGACAAAGACCAAAATCATACCGCAAAAAAGATACAGTGGGACATGTTGGTGCGGATAGAGAGTGAATACGAGGATCACTACCAAAGAAAAAAATATGGCTAATCCGCCAACCAATGGAATTGCTCCATCATGTTGTTTTCTGACGTTAGGTTTATCTACCAGTTCAATTTTTTTTGCAATCTTACGAGTCACAAATAAAAACATGAGGGATAACAAAAAAGTCAACCCCAACTGGCTACTCATTTCGAGCAAATTCACAATAAACTCTCCAGATAAGTCTTATCCATAACACCTTCATGATAAAATGCTATTATAATTTATTATTAATCCATTCAATGGTAACGAGTAGCCCCTTACTCCCTTTTAGCTTGTAATGGTATAGCAAAATAAAAAAAACGCCACGCATCACCGTGACGTTTTCAAATAAATTGCGACTAGACTCGATTAATTTCTTTTCATCATATCAAAGAATTCGTCGTTAGTTTTTGTCTTCGCCAGATTGTTAATCAGGAATTCCATTGCATCAATTTCACCCATAGGATGAATAATTTTCCGCAAGATCCACATCTTCAACAGCTCTTCCGTACCAGTCAACAGCTCTTCTTTACGGGTACCAGAACGATTATAATCGATGGCAGGGAAAACGCGCTTCTCAGCAATTTTACGGGCCAAATGCAATTCCATGTTGCCTGTTCCCTTAAACTCTTCGTAGATCACCTCATCCATTTTCGAACCGGTGTCAACCAATGCTGTCGCGATAATGGTCAGACTGCCACCTTCTTCAACGTTACGAGCAGCACCAAAGAAACGTTTAGGACGATGTAAAGCATTCGCATCAACGCCGCCTGTAAGTACTTTTCCTGATGCTGGCACAACCGTATTGTAAGCACGAGCAAGACGAGTAATGGAATCCAGCAAAATAATCACGTCTTTTTTATGTTCAACCAGACGTTTTGCTTTTTCAATTACCATCTCGGCAACTTGTACGTGACGCGATGCGGGTTCATCAAATGTTGAAGCGATCACTTCCCCTTTCACTAATCGCTGCATCTCCGTCACTTCTTCTGGACGCTCATCAATCAGCAATACCATTAGCGTACAATCAGGGTGGTTATAGGCAATACTCTGCGCAATGTTTTGTAGCAACATTGTTTTACCGGCTTTAGGTGGTGCAACGATCAAGCCACGTTGGCCACGGCCGATCGGAGAAGCCAGATCCAGTACACGAGCGGTAATGTCTTCTGTTGAACCATTACCACGTTCCATGCGTAAACGACGATTAGCATGCAGCGGCGTTAAGTTTTCAAACAAAATTTTATTACGCGCATTTTCCGGCTTATCAAAGTTAACTTCATTGACTTTCAACAAAGCAAAGTAACGCTCACCTTCTTTAGGTGGCCGAATTTTACCGGATACGGTATCACCGGTACGGAGGTTAAAACGTCTGATTTGACTGGGTGAAACATAGATATCATCGGGGCCGGCGAGGTAGGAGCTGTCTGCTGAACGGAGGAAACCAAATCCATCCTGCAATATCTCCAACACACCGTGGCCAAAGATATCTTCTCCACTTTTCGCGTGTTGCTTCAGAATCGCGAAGATGATGTCCTGTTTGCGCATACGCGCCAAATTTTCCAGTCCCATGCTCTCGCCGAGGGTTATCAGCTCAGAGACCGGGGTATTCTTTAATTCGGTAAGATTCATAGTGATGGATTCTTGACTCGGGGATTTATCGAAATGTTAGTCATGAGTGGTATGGCAACTATCCACGCCTGTTGTTAATAGAATAACCAATTAAAAACCCGACGCAGATGTCCTGAATGCTTTGAATGGGACTGACGGCGACGAGGTATCCTAAATCGTATATACGACGGAATTTTCTTCCAATTACAGCGATTCTGACGGACAAAGCTAAAAGCGCTAAAAATTAATCATAAATCGGTATGACAACGGAAGATCAAGATGTAGTAAGTTCAACTTAGCACAGCGAACCGCCGACGTCCAGCACAAGATTGCCATGCTCCGTGCCAGACGCCGAATAAATAATATTAATTTAAATTAGCATCCAAAAATTCTTTTAATTGGCCTTTAGATAGCGCGCCAACTTTCGTCGCGATTAACTCGCCTTTGGAAAACAATAACAAAGTAGGAATACCACGAATACCATACTTAGGCGCAGTTTCTGGATGTTCATCGATGTTAAGTTTGGTGACAGTAATTTTCCCATCATATTCTTCAGCGATTTCATCAAGAATCGGTGCGATCATTTTGCAAGGGCCACACCACTCGGCCCAGAAGTCAACCAGCGTTAAGCTCTCGGCTTTTAATACCGTACTCTCGAAACTGTCATCAGTAAGGTGAACGATTTTTTCGCTGCTCATAATTAGCTCCTGTCATCAATGCCGGTAAAGCCGACATCTACTCATATCAACAAAATAAGTTGACGTTATTTCTTATATACGCTTTCTTAAAGCGGCCTTAAGCTGATATTCTATCATACTATGAGCAAAACACACTTAACAGAAAAGAAGTTTTCCGACTTCGCCCTGCACCCGCAGGTAATTGAAGCCCTTGATAAGAAAGGATTTAGGCAATGCACGCCAATTCAGGCTCTGGCATTACCTTATGCACTTTCTGGTCAGGACATCGCGGGACAGGCGCAAACCGGTACGGGAAAAACGATGGCGTTCCTGACGTCAACGTTTCATTTTTTACTTTCTAATCCATTGCAGAGTTCAGCAGCGGCTAATCAGCCACGTGCATTAATTATGGCACCAACCCGTGAGTTGGCTGTACAAATCCATGCGGATGCCGAACCTCTCGCACAACAAACTGGGCTTAAATTAGGTCTGGCTTATGGTGGTGATGGCTATGATAAACAACTGAAGGTATTGAATCTGGGCGTTGATATTCTGGTCGGTACGACTGGCCGCATTATCGATTACATTAAACAAGATCATGTCAGCTTAAACGCAATTCAAGTTGTGGTACTGGATGAAGCCGATCGGATGTTCGATTTGGGATTCATTAAAGATATTCGCTGGTTATTCCGCCGTATGCCACCGGCTACGTCACGATTGACGATGTTATTTTCTGCAACGTTATCTTGGCGTGTCAGAGAATTGGCCTTTGAGCATATGAATAACGCACAATATATTGAAGTGGAGCCAGAACAAAAAACGGGTCACCGCATCAAAGAAGAACTCTTCTACCCGTCGAATGAAGATAAAATGCGTCTGTTACAGACACTGATCGAAGAAGAGTGGCCAGATCGGGCGATTATTTTTGCAAACACAAAATACCGTTGCGAAGATATCTGGGGGCACCTCAGTGCAGATGGACACCGAGTCGGATTACTCACCGGCGATGTGCCACAAAAGAAACGGTTGCGCATCCTCGAAGATTTTACTTTGGGAAATTTAGATATCCTTGTTGCAACGGATGTTGCTGCGCGAGGTTTGCATATCCCCGAAGTGACCCATGTGTATAACTATGACTTACCCGATGATCGTGAGGACTATGTTCACCGTATTGGCCGGACTGGCCGAGCAGGTGCTAGCGGACACTCAATTAGCTTAGCTTGCGAAGAATACGCACTCAATCTGACTGCCATTGAAGACTATATTGAGCATCAGATCCCAGTGAGTAACTATAATAGGGAAGCCCTTTTGACGGATCTCCCAGCAGCACGACGTTTAAACCGCTCGCGAAGTAATAATTACCGCCGGAATAATACACAGCGCCGAAGCGATGGTTCAAGACAGAATAGCCGTAAAAGATCGGGATAATTGCCCATGAATGATGCCTGTACGCTGTATGCTGCGATCGACCTTGGCTCTAACAGTTTTCATTTGTCACTGGTTCGTGATGCCAATGGCGAGGTGCAGACCGTCTCCCGTACCAAGCGGAAAGTCCGTCTTGCCGCGGGTCTGGATAAAGAGAATCGATTATCTGAGGAGGCCATGCAGCGTGGCTGGCAATGTCTGAGGTTATTTGCCGAAAAGCTTCAGTCAATCCCGCCACATCATATTCGCATTGTTGCAACGGCGACCCTCCGCTATGCCACTAATGCCGATACTTTTCTGATAAAAGCAAGTCAAATACTGGGGCACCGGATTGACGTTATTTCAGGCGAAGAAGAAGCGAGACTGATCTATTTGGGCGTCAACCAAACCACTCAGGGTCCAGATAAACGGTTAGTCCTTGATATTGGCGGTGCCAGTAGTGAGTTAATCGCAGGCAATCAACACCAAGCTATCCTGTTGTTTAGTTTACCTATGGGCTGTGTCACATGGATTAACCGCTACTTTAGCGATCATTGCTTGTCGGCTGAGAATTTTGCGCGTGCAGAGAACGCCGCACTGGTGATGCTTGCACAGATCGCCGATGTGCTAAAACAGCAGCAATGGCAAATTTGTGTTGGCGCATCAGGTACGATTCAAGCGATACAAGCGATGATACGGACTCAGCACAGAGGGGCTGATATCACTCTCCCGACCTTACAGTTACTGAAACAGCAAGTGATTGAATGTATCACGCTTGACCAGTTGGTTATAGAGGGACTCAATCCTGAACAAGCCCCGGTTTTTGCTGGAGGTTTATCCATTTTAATTGCCATGTTTATTGCGCTCGATATCGACAGAATGCTTTTAGCGGGGGGAGCGCTAAGGGAGGGCTTGCTTCACGGCCTCCTGCCAACACCTTAACCATGTAAGGCATGGCAACCCTGCGGAGCTGCAAGCAGGATCACCGTTAATGTTTCAGCTCAATATTTTTCTTAGCCTTTTATTTCTTGGCTTGAGCCAGCATGGCTTTTAGATCAGCAACGCGACTCTGATTCTTGGCCATTCGCTGCTGCTGGCTGAGTTGTGGGCGCTCATCCTCACGCAACAAATCATCTTGGGGCAACTCCAGTAAAAAACGACTGGGTTCAGGACGAATAAGCTCACCATATTGACGGCGCTCACGACATAAGGTAAAAGTCAGTCCTTTTTGAGCCCGAGTGATACCAACATAAGCCAAGCGCCTTTCTTCATCAATGTTATCTTCATCAATACTGCTCTGATGGGGTAATAACCCCTCTTCCATGCCCACCAGATAGACATAAGGAAACTCTAGCCCCTTAGATGCATGCAGGGTCATCAATTGCACTTGATCCAGCGCCTCATCATTTTCACCCCGCTCCATCATATCGCGCAATGTGAAACGCGTAACCACTTGATTAAGCGTCATCGGCTCATCAAGATCACTGCCTTCAAGCATCTCAGTTAACCATTTGAATAACGTATTGACATTTTTCATCCGCATCTCAGCGGCCTTATTACTGGAAGAATTCGCGTGTAGCCAGCTTTCATAATCAATACCATGAACCAAATCACGAACCGCAGTAATAGGATCGTGCTCACTGAGCGTAATAATGCCATCCAGCCAATGAGTAAACTGTTGCAAACTTTGCAAATTACGCCCATGAAGTCGTTCAGCTAAACCAAGATCAAAGCTTGCTCTAAATAAGCTTTTAGCACGTAAACTGGCCCACTCGCCTAACTTTTGAAGTGTTGTTGCCCCTATCTCTCTTCTGGGTGTATTGACGATCCTTAAGAACGCACTATCATCGTCAGGATTAGTAATAACCCGTAAATAAGCAAGCAGATCTTTAATTTCAGGGCGAGAGAAAAAGGAAGTCCCACCGGATATTTTATAAGGAATGCGGTTGGTCATCAGGAACTTCTCAAAAACCCGTGACTGGTGATTACCACGATAAAGAATGGCATACTCACTGTAGGAGGTTTTATTGATAAAGTGGTGTGCAATAAGTTCTGCTGTTACCCGCTCAGCCTCATGATCTTCGTGATTGGCCGTCACGACTTTTAATAATTCACCTTCACCCAATTGTGAAAATAGCTTTTTTTCAAAAACATGGGGATTATTGGCAATAAGAATATTTGCAGCACGCAGGATACGTTGTGAAGATCGATAATTCTGCTCTAGCTTAATCACTTCCAGCGTAGGAAAATCCTTCTGTAACAGCACCAGATTTTGTGGCCTAGCGCCACGCCATGAATATATCGACTGATCATCGTCGCCAACCACGGTAAACCTTGCTCGGCTCCCCACCAATAATTTGACTAACTGATACTGACTGGTATTGGTATCCTGATATTCATCGACCAACAAATAACGGATCCGCTGTTGCCAACGTTCTCTGACCTCCTCATTACGATCTAATAACAAGGTAGGTAGCAGGATCAAATCATCAAAATCCAGAACATTGCAGGCACGCAGATGCTGATCATACAATTGATAACAGTGAGCGAAAAGATTATCCTGTTCCGATCGTGCCTTGCCTTTCGCCGTCACCGGATCGATCAGATCATTTTTCCAGTTAGATATTGTGGCAATCAATTGTTGTAAGAGTGTTTTATCTTCCTGTAACCAAGGCTCTGTCAACTCTTTCAGCAGCCCTAATTGATCTTGATCATCAAACAATGAAAAGCTGGATTTCATCCCCAAAGCTCGGTATTCACGTTTAATAATGTCGAGACCAAGCGTATGAAAGGTGGATATTTGTAAGCCCCTGGCTTCCTTACGACCCAGTGTTTGAGCTATACGCTCTTTCATTTCTCTCGCGGCTTTATTGGTAAACGTAACGGCCGCAATATGGCGAGCTTGGTAGCCACATTCTCGGATAAGCCATGCTATTTTATTAGTAATGACTCTGGTTTTACCTGAGCCGGCGCCTGCCAAGACAAGGCATGGACCATTTACATGCGCTACGGCACGTTGTTGACTAGAGTTCAGACGCATAACCACCGCTCAGGTTCAATTTTCAGAGTGGCAATTATACACTTTACAATCAAACGGAGTAGTCTTATGAGCAAATCTGCTGCCGCTCTGCATATTTTAGTGAAAGATCGGCAACTGGCCGATGATTTACTTAAACAGCTGAAACAAGGTGCGAATTTCCAGCAACTGGCAAAAAAATACTCACTCTGCCCCTCTGCAAAAAAAGGGGGCGATTTAGGTGAATTTAAACAAGGACAGATGGTGAATGCCTTCGATAAAGTGGCGTTTACCTGTACACTATTACAGCCCTGTGGACCGATAAAAACGCGCTTTGGCTACCACGTTATTAAGGTACTATGGCGGCATTAGCCGCCCGTTAACCAGATATCATGGTTCATTAACTGACCCAGTTGACTCTTTGTTATCCGATGCCAAGGATGAAGCCAACTGATGATTGAATTTGGCACTCAGTTTCGTGGCGGGTATTTCATCAACCTGAGGTGGCTGAATCACCAGATAACTGGCTGGTTGGCTCAAGGTCTGCTGGATGTGTTGGTTGAGCTGTTCTCGGGTTTGCATCTGCAGATACGCTTTTCTCAGTTTCTGATACTGTTCCGGCGCAATGTCGGCCACTTGGTTACGAACAAAGATCAAACGACGTTCCAGTAAGGTGGTTGTAGGCATGGTTGCCCAACTTGAATACAACATGTCGAGCCAATTGTGCTGTTTCTCGATCAAACTTTTATATTGGAGTTGAGTCAATCCGTTGCGCTTCAATCTCCCTAAAGCAAGACTGAGTTTCTGGCTTTCTTTTTCCAGATCTGCATTGTCTGTATTGAGATCTACCGTACAGAAAGCACGCATATAAAAGGCATGACATCCCATTTTTAAACTATGAGGATCGGCTAGATCATCACTGACACTTGCCAAAACCGCCTGAGTGACTAATTGCTCTGTCCAGTAATCATATAAACTTTTGACATTCTGAATCGGCTTCCAATCACCATCCCAGATAATTGAAAACCGCGCTTTTTGATAACGCTCATCGCGTAAATTCACCGCATCGTGGTCAAGTGGATTTAATACCGCGATCTGCGAAGGCGAAGAGCGACTACCACTCAGCCCCATAAATTGTTTATTAATCTGTTCAATCACCGCACGACTGTCTACATTACCGACAACATACAATGTCATGGCATCGGGTGTGTACCATTGCTGATAAAAGGCTTTTAATTGGTTCAGATTCACAGGCATATTCACGGGATCATCCGGATTATGCTGTTCAAGCACCGAATGCCGTAAACGATAGCGCCACCAAACATCATGGGTATTGGCCGGCCACGTTGCCGTGCTATCTGAAGAAGCAAGGGCGGCTTGAATAGTGCTTTCAGACACATTGAGCTGTCCGGCGGTCGATGCCAGCCAAACTAAGGCATTATTAAGGTTCTTTTTATCATCCGCTGCGACACTGAGGTTATATTGGGTAAATTCATAGGAGTTGATGACAGGCGGCAAGGCATCTGCTGACCCTAAACTCTGCTTCCACAGTTGACGCTGTGCTTCTTCATCGAGCGCTGTACTTTGTAACATCGCAATCTGGCTCAATAAATGATTAAATCCTTGTTGCAGATTATCTTCATTCAGCGATCCGCTATTGATAACCAAGCGGATGGCAACCTTATCATTAGGTCGCTGAGGGGTTGGCAAAATTTCCCAATGAAAGCCATTTGCCAATTTGCCCTGCTGCCAAGCCGGATCGATGGTTAAAGCCTCTTCCGCTTGTAACACGAAACTACTGACCGCAAGCACGATACCTGTCAGACAGTGGATAAGTTTCGGAACCTGCATGTTTACTCCTGAGATAAATGAGTGAACGCCATATTCGTTGAACATCCATTATTTACGATAACGGGATAACTTTCTACTTTAGCTTCGTCAGCAATGACTAATATTACGGGATCCCTCGTAAATAACACAGTTAAAAAAGGATATGCGTCACTATTCGTTCAACATTCGATCATATCGATGATAATCATAAGTATGGACTGATATGTAAAATCAGCGATATCTCAGTAGTTCTTTTAGCTCTGATTATTCCTAATTTCTATTGAACTGAGCTTACTTTATTGATTTTAAATGCAATGACACTTTATCAATTATCTATTCGACATACGTTTAATACAGAATTCTGATTATCCGGCTCCCTGACAGTCCATCACCCTGCACAGAGAATAGAATCGGGTACCCACCCTAATTATCTTCATCGTCTCTTTGCTTATTATATATGATAATAACAATCAATAACTTACAACACTATTTCCTTGATAAATCCGTTCTGCTTTTTATTCATCGTCGAATAATTTCATGCATTTTTATAAATAAATACAGGCTTTATTACTCATAAATGGCGGGCAATCGCGACAGTTCCATTTATTATCAAGACAAATTTGACTGTTTCTCACCTACCGAACCAAAATCAATACAATAAAATAGGATACACGATAGTCATCCATTGCCTTCCTACGCAGAAGCGCGTGTTGTAATCATCACCTTACTCGAAACAGATCGGCATTAGAGAGGCGGCAGCCGACGACGGCAAACGAGATAGACGACTAAAACAGCAAGGATCCGCCTTGAGTCTCAAGCACCTTATTGTGAGACCTCATGTAAATTCAGTCTTTAGCACACATGAGAGGGGTTACATTGAGCCACTTTACGTTGACATTCTAAAAGCCGAAGATCCTACTGGACTCAGCTCGAAACCTGAATCGCCTCTGTGGGTTGCTGCTTCAACGAATGGTCTGACTCCCCCCTTCCTCCACAGGCAAGCAGGGCATGTCCTACTGCGAGAATATTACCTGCTCCGTTGATATCCGCCTTTGCGGTATCGCCATACTCAAGATAGTCGAGCTCACATTGTGTTCTTCTGTTTTCTTTAGTTTTGATATTCCGCGAGTCGAAATGGACAATGAGCGCGCTCAGGGACCTTTGCTGATTGACTCTCCACCAAAGTTGGCAATCTCTCTCCTAATTAACAGACTTAAAGGTGTTTCAAGCCGATTACCGCGCAGAGATCGCCCCGATAGAGTCCAGCGCGATGACGACAAAGGCGTACTATGGATACCGAGTAATTTTGCAGGTCGTTGTGGTGGTGTGCCTATCTCAATCATCAGACAATATATTGCGCAACAGAGAACAGCGAGTGACTTTAAACCTGTGCCTGATATCCCCGCCCTACAGGACGGGGATATCAGACTCTTCGAATAAAAAAGACAAAAAAAACCCCAGATAAAATCTGGGGCTAAAATATGGTCGGCGAGAGAGGATTCGAACCTCCGACCCACTGGTCCCAAACCAGTTGCGCTACCAAGCTGCGCTACTCGCCGTGCGACGCGCATATTACTGCCGGGTTAACCGCCCGTCAACTGCTTTTTTATCCTTGCACGAGCATCTGAATAAAAAGCACGCAAATTCTCACACTATTTCTGTGCGGGCAACTTACACCAGTTATTTTTTTGATTGATCCCACCATCTGGTGAGGTGTAACCCAAACAGCCCAACAGCGAATCAAAGATCTCAATATGTTTATGGATTACCCCGACTTTCGCCTGTTGCTGTAATAATTCAAATCGTTGTTGATTGTCATGAGATGCCAGAAATTTATCAGAAGCCCAGACGACAATGGGCACCTTAAACTGCTCAGGCGGAGCCATCTCACGAGGTGTACCATGAAAATGCATATTGTCGTTAATCGATTCACCATGATCAGCGACATACACCAGTAATGCTTTTCTATCACGTAATTTATCAATCACTGAATCGAGCATCGAATCAATATAAAGCACAGAATTATCAAACGAGTTGATCAATTGATCTTTACTACAAAAATCATCAACACCGATACATTCAGGGGTATAACGCGCAAAAGCACGAGGATAGCGTTGTGAATAAAGGTAATGCGACCCTTTAGTATGCAAAATTATCAAGTGCTTACCCTGTGGATGGCGTGCTAAAGATTGGGTGACTTTAGGCACCAATAACATGTCATCAACCGGTTTGCCGCGGTTTTCAGGTTCAGAACCAATTTGCTCGCGAAACTCAATATTATCGGCATCGGTTTTGCTGTAAAACCAAACTTCACTCTGCATAGAGTACAATTCAGAACTGAAGCCCAGCTCTTTAAGTACCGCAAAAACGTTTTGCTCTTTAAGAGTACGTCCCGGATCATTACCTGCCCCACCCTGACGGACAAACATACAACGTAATGAGAGTTTTGTGGCGGTATCACAAGAAATGCCTCGGAAAGCAACAAGATTAGGCTCTTTGGACAATTTTGGCGTCGTATCACGAGTATAACCTAACATGCCTAAATGATCCCATCGCGTTGTTTCACCGATGACAAAGACGACATCCGTATTATCTAAGCTTTTTGGGGCGAGATAATGATATTTCTTGGCTGGATCGAGTAAATTTCTTGCCATAATATCTTCATTAAATCGAGTCCAACCAAATACTGCCAGTGCGGAAACCCAATTTGAAGGTAAATAGGAATGGGCTACCAATCCACCATAACTCGGCATATCGATGTTTTTATTATAATCCCGCGACTTATAGACCGCATCCAAATAGCGTAATGGCGCCCAAGTTAACGCGATAGCCAGCAATAAAATGAATACGGGTTTCAGCCATTGCCCACGTAACCGGATCTGTGCCAGCAGTGTTAATCGACACTCACTGCGCCAGATAATGAGCATGGGGAGCGCCGCCAGCAGAATCATCCAGAGATAGAACCAATAGCCAATGACTTCCTTAGAAAGATCCATATCAGTGGTCAGAACAGAAGCGACAATGCCATAACCAATGATCACGTTAAAAACCAGCATATAATATGCTGCTGCGATAGAGACCAATGCCATTAGCGTTGCTGTGATTTTAAAAAACCATTTACCACCGAGGGAAAGTAGGCGCAGTACAGCAAACGTGACCATGACAGCGGCAAGCATTTCAGCGCCTAAAGAGATGATCGCTAATCCTTGATTGTGCTGAAACAACACCCCAGTGCGACGATAGAAGGTAAAACTGTTCAGTAGTAGGCCAATATAGATAGCCAAAATCCAGCAAATCTGGCTTTGACTCAAATTTTTAATACGATTCATCAACAATAACTCTTTTATGACTATCAGTGTGTAGTCGGCTGCAATCGGGCTAACATAATCAAACAGCGACCCTGTATATTTACTTGGAAAGTGGTCTGTTACTTGGGCTGTGTCTCAAATCTGACAGGTATAGGCTGACATTGAGTCTAAGACCACACACCGGCTTATTTTCTTATGAAAAAAGAGGGGTGCAGCGCTGAACACCAATCACTGACAATTTCCCAAAGCCACTCAAATCATAACATCTAAGTATAGCAATCGGCTGACGATTATTCACCCCAAACTGCGGGTTAAAAAGTAACCTCAAGCCTTATTTTACGATAAACCCCACGCCCCAAACGATAATGTGTTCAGCCACTTTCTCTAGCTTAGTTTTCGTAAATAGCTGTCAACACCGTTGAACGGTAAGGCCCAAAGACGAAGTTCTCTGTCGTCAAAGCTGCCGTGTCATGATACCTGTATTATCTTCATTCCGCACTTAAGAGAGGAAAAAAATGACTATTTACGGATCTTTGACGAATTTTCTTACTGTCAAAAATCCTAAAGTTAACTTACTTGTGTTTCCAAAAATCCTCAAGCCGAATAACTCTCAACATGGGTGGTTTTCTGCCATTGTCTTAATTATCATAACGAAAAACCATAATGGTGACTAAGCCGCTTACCTCACCAAAGATCGCTCGTCAAGGTATCATAGCGGTTCAGTCCAATCGGTGATCACAGGCACAGCATGCTAATCTCATGGAGCAGTAATTAAGCATACCTCGCAATCCTATTCTTGTTAAAACAGTGAAAATGTGATGATACTGACGCAAAATTTGTCGGATTAAACGCAGCCGTTCTCCACAGCCGCCACTCGACGCTATCAAATAGTGGGTCAAATACCCGCGTGATGGACGAGACGTTTCCCAAGCATGAACGCTGAATTCTAAGCGATAACGTAAAGGAATACGGCAGTATCAGTATGAATTTCTGGGTATTCAGCCTACGAATCACTCGATCACCACGGAGCAACATTCCATTCCACAACATAACGGACCGGTGTCGCACCTTGAAAGGAAGAAAGATGAGACTAACGTAATCTGTCGTTTGAGTAGGCGAGATCCTCGGAAATTGTCATACAGCTAAAAACAACGTGGCTAAATACGGGCGCGTTGTCATTGACTTATTACGCATTCCTCGTCTCGTTTATTACACAAAAATGAAGTCGCCAGTCAACGTACAAAGAAGAATAACATCACTGGACTGAGGGAGAGCGGATCCCACTCTTTATCATGGTACTGTCGCTCGTCGTGTCATTCCCTACCGTGACGCCAGTTTGATATGAATAAGGGAGGCTTGCAGGTTCGACGACTGAGGCAAAAATGAGTCTGTGTCAGTTGACCATCGGTTAAGCTTGACTATCGGATCAACGCAGAGAAAAGTCCAGCATGACCCAATGACAACGAAAGTGGGATCCGACTGCACCAATCTGAGGTTGGTACAGTAACATCAACTTTATTCATTTTAATGATAAGTGGCATGCTCTCGCGCGGATGGTTAATTTGTATTCACCTCGGATTGTCTGATCAGCACACGGATTAACCATTGAGGCCAACCTAGTATGCAGGCTGTGACGTCATGCACTGGAAACACGATGGTCTGATAAACGACTGAAATTTTATTCAGACAAGGTATTAAATATAAAAATAATCAATTAAGCGCGTTGCTCTGACATCGTGATGTAATAAAACACTTACTGCGTAGAGGGAGCGGTTTTGATATTTTGGTATAGAAAATACCTTTCATCATTTTGAAAGGGCATAAGGGTGATTTTAGCCATCCAATACGCGATATCAATCCGTCAATAACGGGTAACGATAACACATATTAGCCTCACATCCACCGTGGCTTTGCATAAAGAAAAATGAAAATACGTTATTTCTATGTGTTGGTTTTGAGATCAACTACACGGATGAGATGACGGCGATGTCATCCCTGTCCCCTTTTAAAACCCTAATATCGTTCAAGAATCGACCTGCATTAAAAAATTAATTACCCATAGCGCTGGAAGGTATAATTTTACAACAAACAAAAATTTGACACGAAAAGGTCTATTCAGAATAATAAAATTGCATTCTTATTTATAAGGCCTTTTATTTCATTCAATTTAAAATGAACGATTACCAACAATACCTTGTCAGGACTAATTAATATCAGCCCACACTAACCACTAAGAATGAATACTACCTAATATTAATCATTAAATGA
>NZ_JAEE01000014.1 GCF_000518745.1 Phaseolibacter flectens ATCC 12775
CTTGCGAGTGCCCACACAGATTGTCTGATAAATTGTTAAAGAGCGTTGCAACTGGCTTTACAGCTCGGTTGCGAGGTGGCGTATATTACTCTTTCCACCTCAGGAGTCAATCTCTTTTTGAAGATTTTTCTCCAACCCGCACCGCAAAATTTTCTTCACGCTACCGGCTTATTTGTTTGCTTTACTTTCAAGTCACACACCCTTTTATCAGCGTCTGTTCCCTGTCAGTGGAGGCGCAGTATAGGGATTTATTTTTCTCTGGCAAGGGTTAATTTTAAATTTTTTTTCAACTGCTTGCTTTTAACACAATGCGTTTGTTTTTTAATCACAAATAGCCATAACTGACATTAAACTGGTCTGTCATTCTCTCTCGCCCAAAATATGGGATGCCATCCGAGTGATCGCATCCCACAATTCGCGTTACTGAGTGGCAATAATTCTCCCCTCATGAACATCCAGATTAATTGCCTTACCTGGCAGAAGCTCACCAGAGAGTAATTGTTGTGCCAGCGGGTTTTCAATTTCCTGTTGAATCGCTCTTTTCAGTGGACGCGCACCATAGACGGCGTCAAAACCACTTTCACTGAGTTTCAACAAAGCAGCTTCACTGAGATGCAAAGTAAAGCCATGCTCTTCCAAACGTGAGCGCAGACGCTGCAATTGAATATCTGCAATGGCCGAAATGTGCTTCTGACTTAATGGATGGAAAACCACCACTTCATCGATCCGGTTAATAAATTCCGGTCGGAAGTTCTCTCCGACAACTGACATAACCACCGCTTTAATGCCCGCATAGTCGATTTCGCCAAAACGTTCTTGGATTAAATCTGAACCTAAGTTAGAGGTCATGATAATCACCGTGTTACGAAAATCGACGGTACGCCCTTGACCATCAGTTAATCGCCCGTCATCTAAAACCTGTAAAAGTATGTTAAAGACTTCGGGATGGGCCTTCTCAACTTCATCAAGCAAGATAACCGAGTAAGGTCGACGCCTTACCGCTTCAGTCAGGTATCCTCCCTCTTCATAACCGACATACCCCGGCGGTGCGCCGACCAAACGCGATACTGAATGTTTTTCCATAAATTCCGACATATCAATGCGGATCATCGCATCATCACTGTCGAACAAAAAGTCAGCCAATGATTTACAGAGTTCCGTCTTTCCGACCCCTGTCGGGCCAAGGAATAAAAAGGACCCCACGGGACGATGAGGATCAGCTAACCCTGCTCTGCTGCGACGGATCGCATTCGCAACCGCTTCAACCGCTTCATCCTGACCAATCACTCGTTGATGGAGTGACTGCTCCATGCGTAACAGTTTTTCACGTTCACCTTCCATCATTCTCGCTACAGGGATCCCGGTCCAACGCGCGAGGACATCCGCTATTTCGACGTCGGTAACTCGATTACGCAGCATCTTCATGCCACTGTTTTCATTCTGTACCGCTTGCTCAAGTTGCTTTTCTAATGCCGGAATCTTACCGTACTGAAGCTCAGACATCTGTGCAAGATCACTGTTACGACGGGCCTGTTCCAAAGCGAGTCTTGCTTGTTCCAATTCCGATTTTATATTCTGAGTGCCTGTTAAGGCGGCCTTTTCTGCCGTCCACTCTTCTTCTAGTTCAGCGCATTCATGCTGTTTTTGCTCTAATTCAGCTTCAAGTAGGCTCAAGCGCTTTATGCTTGCCTCATCCGATTCTTTCTGTAACGCTTGTTGTTCTAGTTTTAACTGAATAATACGCCTTTCTAACTTATCGAGCGCCTCTGGCCTAGAATCAATTTGCATACGAATGCTGGATGCCGCTTCATCAATCAAATCGATGGCTTTATCTGGAAGTTGGCGATCTGCAATGTAACGATGAGACAAGGTTGCCGCGGCCACAATAGCGGGATCAGTGATCTGTACGTGATGATGCAACTCATAACGTTCTTTCAAACCTCGCAAGATGGCAATGGTATCTTCAACCGTCGGTTCATCAACTAACACTTTCTGAAAGCGGCGCTCCAATGCAGCATCTTTCTCAATATACTGCCGGTATTCATCCAAGGTGGTTGCACCGACACAATGCAGTTCACCTCTAGCAAGAGCGGGCTTCAGCATGTTCCCTGCATCCATGGCGCCATCGCCTTTCCCCGCGCCAACCATAGTGTGCAGTTCATCAATAAACAAAATGACATTGCCATCTTGCTTAGACAAATCATTTAATACCGCTTTCAGGCGCTCTTCAAACTCACCGCGGTATTTGGCACCGGCCACCAGCGCCCCCATGTCCAAGGCCAATACCCGACGCCCTTTTAATCCTTCCGGCACTTCACCATTAATAATACGCTGTGCCAGTCCTTCTACAATTGCCGTTTTCCCAACACCCGGTTCGCCAATCAATACGGGATTATTTTTAGTGCGGCGTTGTAAGACTTGAATGGTTCGACGGATCTCATCATCACGCCCAATCACCGGATCAAGCTTGCCTTTTTCAGCCCGCTCAGTCAGATCAATGGTGTATTTTTGTAATGCTTGCCGTTGTTCCTCCGCAGATTGATCATGCACAGCCTCTCCTCCTCTCAACTGGTCAATCGCCTGATTCAGTTTATCCGTAGTGACACCTTTCTCCTTTAACATCTCAGCGAGGGAACCTTTCAACTCCAGTACGGCCAGCAAGAAAAGTTCAGAGGCGATGTAAGCATCCCCACGTTTTTGCGCCAATTTATCACAAAGGTTAAGTTGTCTGATAAGTTCACTGGAAGGTTGAACATCAACCTCAGCCCCCGTTACGGTAGGCAGTCGCTGTATCGTTTGCTTGATTGTCTGTTGCAATTGCGTGGTATCTATCCCCACCATGTCCAGTAAGGGTTTAATGGTTCCCCCTTCCTGACTCAACAATGCATTAAGAAGATGTACGGGTTCAATAAATTGATTATCATGACCGAGTGCCTGCGATTGGGCCTCTGCCAATGCGGTTTGAAATTTTGTTGTAAAACGGTCCAGACGCATAAATCCTCCCAAAAGGTCTGTATGCTATTACAGAGTAAATAGGGTCGATCCCGTCTATTTTCAAGTTTTTTACTCGAGAAAACGCATCCGTTATCACATGACCAAGATGTGCCGAGCGGTGAGTGCTTTGATTGACATCTGTAAACGAGGAATAGCGGCTCTATTACGATAACAGCAGAACCGTATCAGGCGATCACCCTCTTTCAGTGCAACCAAATCACATCCCCATTTAATAGAGGATGTGTTTATTACAAAATAAAAAAACCACGATGTTTGTTAGGCTGAAAAAATAAACTGCTCGTTATAATCTTGGGCACCAGAATGAGACAAATTCCATTCCCGCGCCTGTTCTGCTGTCATTAAGTTATAGTTATAGTTTGAATTTGCCGTCCATTGCGATGGGCCCGACACCGTCGCCGTGATTGCAGGCACGCTACCAGAATCACTGAAGGTTGCCCCCTCCCCTTTATCATCCAAGCCACCGTTCGATTTTCCATTCTGAAAGTAGTTATTTTCAGAAATTACTTTGGCAGATGAAATTAACGTAAAACTTAAGGAATAGTGGTCTATCAGGTTATTGTAAACGTGGTAATAACCATAACGCATTAGACCCGGCGATCTCACTTCAATATTACTATAATAGTTATGACAAAGCGTCAGATGAGGATATCCCTCATATTCTGGATTGTCTTCAGACGGAAAACCAAAAATACAACCGTATTTATGATCTTTAAAATAGCAATGACTGATCGTCGCATAATCTGCTGTTTTACCAATATAAATCAATTTATCTAAACTGCCATCGTCCGCAGACCAAGTGTGTCCAAGCCAAGTGCAATGGTCAATCCAAAAACCACGACCTTTCGTTAAATACAACTGAATGTCATCGTTATCATTGATACCTTGGGAATGCTGAAAAACCAGATTTTGAAATATAACGTTTGAACACGCTCGTCCTGATCTAAAATGGATATTTTTCAAAATATTATTCCCACCAAAAGCACCAATAATACTTTTATTACTCCCTACTGATAATTTAGTTAATACTGGCACACCAATCGATTGATTTATAATTACGATGCGTTTATCTATGCCAGAGATAGCTTTTTTTAACTGGGTCACATTATTGACAAAGACCACCTCACCACCTTGGCCGCCCGTCACATTTGCGACTTGAGCAAAACCCACGATACCCGTGACGCCATGTTGTGGATATGACATGTTTCATTCTCCTTATTATTTATTGTGATAAATTTCCTCTACCAAGAGTCAGTGATAAGAACCAGAAGATTAACGAAATTTCCTTAATACTAATTCTTGTTATTTTTACCCATTCATACAGGTCAAATATCTAATCCAATATTAAAATAAAATTGGTATTATTTTATTTTTCATAGTTAAAACCGACTACATGAGGAATTTTATGATACAGGAGCGGTATCGTCACTGATAAATGACTTATTTTTATTTAATATATAGCGATAACTTCTGACTTGGCCATTATTCAGCTGGAAATTTTTTGAATTATAAAATCACATTCATGGTGGTGAGAGACCACAATAAATCGTTATTTTTTCATCCAATACTTAGCCAACACGGTGCAATTACGATGCTGAGCTTATCTTAATAGATAAAGCACACCTAAGTTTATACGTTAATGAACGCATGACATAGTTTTAATTTAAATAAAGTTAAATAAAACACTAATTTAACCACTGTAAAAAATTGCTCCCTATTTAAATGAATTGCTCGACTATAAAATTTGAACAACTATTAATAACTTAGAGTAATTATCGTGTTGTCTAGAAAGTATCATTTTATTAGAAAAATTGCCTTGACCTGATAGTGCAATCTATGACGCGATCAATACTCAATCTCTTTATTTGACTATCGACTATAACAGGGGGAAACATACTCAAAGCGGCCCTGGTTACAGGGAGGGGAAGATGATAAGAAAAGTTGGCAAGGGCAAGGCTTGCCAATCGACATGCAGCAATTACGGGATAATGCGGCGAAAAAACACGGGGAATTGGAGATGAATACCTTGACTCTAGCCTAGCTAACTCGCCAAATCATGCTTGCCATTCTCCCCGTTTCCCCGTCTCGACGCCACGAGAAATAGTGCGGTAGCTGGTAGGTACAAGCTCCACTATAACTGATGTCTGTGAGGCCTAAACGATTTAGTCGCTGTGTCGCAAGGAGGGCTAAGTCAGCAAAATATTTATTACCGACAGGCTTAAATGCGAGAGCTGCGTTCGGATCAACGGCCATAAAGGCAGATCGCACCTCTTCACCGACCTCAAAGGCATGTGGCCCTATCGCGGGGCCAAACCATGCCATGATGTCTTCAATTGGCACACTGAATTGGCGCAGCGTATTTTCGAGTATTCCGTGACAAAGTCCACGCCACCCGGCATGTGCCGCTGCAATCTCTTGACCATTTTTACTACAAAATAACACAGGTAGGCAATCTGCCGTCATGACTGCGCAAACCAATCCGGGCTGGTTAGTCCAACTGGCATCAGCCTCGCAAGGGACGTTGACCGGCGAGGCTAAGTTCATGACATGCGTACCGTGTACCTGATCCAACCAGTGAGGCTCACAGGGTAAGCCCGCTTTCTGCCGCAAGTGCTGACGATTTGCGCGAACCTTCGCTTCATCGTCTCCCACATGCATGGCCAAGTTAAATGTCTGCCAAGGGGCCGTACTGTACCCCCCGTAACGTGTAGTCGAACAGGCTTTGACCGAAGCGGGCAGAGACCAGTCTGGGATCATCAGTTCATTCATAGCCAATCCATTTCATGGCGGTGTAATTCGGTGTCAGCTTTCAGTGCCGCCACGAGATCCACCATATCTTGAGGAATTGGCGCATGCCATTCCATTTCTATCCCAGTAAGTGGATGATAAAGACGCAACATGGTGGCATGCAGTGCCTGCCGATCGAAATCACGCAATACCGCAATAAAATCGTCCGAAGCATGACGGGGAGGTCTCGGTCTGCCGCCATAAAGCGGATCACCAATCAGAGGATGGTTAATGTGCGCCATATGTACACGGATCTGGTGAGTTCGACCGGTTTCCAATCTTAATCTTAACCGGGTGTGTGCCCTGAAATGTTCCATGATCCGGTAATGAGTTAAGGCTGCTTTCCCCATCGGATGTACACTCATATGGGTTCTTTTGGTCGAGTGGCGTGCGATGGGCTCATCAACACTTCCTCCTGCCGTCATAGTGCCGATAGCAATGGCTTCGTACTCACGGGTAATTTCTCTGCGTTGCAAACAACTGACTAAGTGTGTTTGAGCAGGAACGGTCTTCGCGACAACCATCAGTCCCGTAGTCTCTTTATCAAGGCGATGAACAATCCCTGCGCGTGGCACATCCATAATAGGAGGATAATGATATAACAATGCGTTTAATACGGTTTGATCAGGGTTGCCCGCCCCAGGATGAACCACAAGACCGCGTGGTTTATTCATCACTAAAATATCATCATCTTCGTACACAATATCCAGCGGAATATTCTGCGCTTCCCAGCGCTCCTGCTCGGTGATTTCAGCCTCAACTCGAATCACTTCCCCCCCTAAGACCTTTTCCTTTGGTTTATCGGCTATGTTACCATTGACCGTCACCCGTTTTTCTAAAATCCACGCTTTGATACGTGAACGGGAGTAGTCTGGGAACAGTTCGGCGAGAGACTGATCCAAGCGTTGACCTAATTGTTCGTGCAAAATGATTGCCGTAAGTTCGACTTGTTGTGCCATATTATTTTCTTTCGTTAACCTTGGGTTTTTTCGGCAGAGCCGTTTAGTATACTGTGTTATATTAACTGATAAATACTGGAAGCGATGTCCCGAAACTTCCATCAACCAAATTGAGGGTAAAGAATTCGTCATGACGCATATGAAACATCTGCTGGCTCTGGTTACTCTAAGTCTCGCGCTTGCCGGCTGTTCCGGCTCGAAACAAACCGTACCCGATTCACCGCCCCAGGACATTTATGCGACCGCCCAGCAAAAACTCCAAGATGGTAACTTTCGTGCAGCCATCACTCAGCTGGAAGCATTAGATAACCGTTATCCTTTTGGTCCTTATGCCCAACAGGTACAACTGGATCTGATTTATGCTTATTACAAAAATGACGATCTGCCTTTATCGCAAGCAACAATCACACGCTTTATGCGCTTGAACCCGACGCATCCCAATATTGACTATGTCATGTATATGCGGGGACTGACCGACATGGCAATGGATCAATCAGCATTGCAACATTTTTTTGGAATCGATCGTGCCGATCGTGATCCGATTGCTGCCCGTCAAGCTTTTCAGGATTTCAATCAGTTAGTTCAAAACTACCCTAACAGCCAGTACGCCACCGATGCTCGACTGCGTCTTGTCGCATTAAAAGACCGCTTAGCTAAATATCAATTATCTATTGCGCGATTCTACACTAAACGGGGGGCCTATGTCGCCGTTGTCAATCGAGTAGAAGAGATGTTGCGTGATTATCCTGATACCGAGGCGACTCGCCAAGCGCTTCCCTTGATGGAAAATGCTTATAAAAAACTGCAACTCACTGCAGAAGCCAATAAGGTTGCTCAACTTATTGCCGCCAACCCTAGCAAGAAATAATCGCTGAGCGCGTGACTGTCAACTAATGGCTCCTATTAGCTGGCAGTCCCCCCAATCGCGTCATAATGTGAAATATCGTTGAGGCCCCCTGTTATCTTCTCTGGTTTATCTTCTTTCTTTTCAACACCTTTGATTAAAACGATCGTCTTCCTCTTTTGACTCACCGATTCAACAATAAAATAAACACATGGGGTTTTGTGACTGAACCTAAGGCTATATCCTAGATTTTTGTATAGACGTGCAAACTAGGATAAATTTGTGATAAAGATCACATTATTGTTAGTTAAACTCGCTATGCTGAGAATTAACCTGTGACGGAAATGATAAAGAGAGGTAACGACATGATCAATATCACGAGTAAACAGATGGAAATTACCGACGCAATTCGTACACATATCGAAGATCGCATCTCTAAGCTTGAAAAATGGCAAACTCAATTAATTAATCCCCATATCGTCCTCTCAAAAGAACCAAAAGAGTTTGTTGCTGATGCCAGTATCACTACCTCTCATGGCGTACTGGTTGCTAGTGCTCACCATGAAGATATGTATGCCGCAGTCAATGATTTGGTCAATAAGCTGCAGCGTCAACTCAATAAAAATCAGCATAAAGGCGAAGCGCGACGAGCGACAGCCAGTGTAAAAGATATCATTCCCACCGTTAACTGAACGCGAATTAACGCGGTGGATCCTTGTTGGTACACTTGTTCATTGTCTTTGTCAGAGCATTGTTCCTGATAAGGAATCCACGCACCTGACATCTTAAACAATACCCGAGCAGATGAAAAATACACTGCCATGACAAAATCCGTAATCCTTATAGTGATTACGGATTTTTATGTGATAAACCGCATCATATTCCATCGATTATGACGGCTTATTGTGCTGCGCTGCCCCAGTATCCATTTCAGATTTTATACCTGAACCCACCGGTCCTGAAGTCAGTGCGTTTCTTATTGACGCCTGAGAAAGCTCAGGCTACTCTCAGCAAACACATCGCATCATTAAGCACGTTTCAGAGTTAGCGTCGCGTCTTTTTATTCATTTGCGTAGTTGCAGTTAACACCGAGCTGCGAAAAAAGCATGAATATAGACGCGAGGATCCCTGATGTCGCTTTTTATAAGAACAAAAATCAGACAGGTAAGTGTATGCAATACTCATTAGATCAGTTGCGGGATAAAATTAATGGTATCGACCAGCAAATATTAAAACTGCTGGCAGAGCGTCGCCAGACTTCACTCGCTGTCGGCGAGTTTAAAATCAGCACTAACCGGCCGGTAAGGGATTATAAAAGAGAACAAGAACTGCTTAATTCCCTGATAAATAAAGGCAGTGTATTGCAATTGGACAGTCAATATATTACTCGCCTTTTTAAACTGATTATTGAAGACTCTGTCTTGACCCAGCAAGCCTTGATACAGAATGCACTGAACCTGAAAAAACAAAGTCAACCACGCGTTGCCTTCCTTGGCCCGAAAGGATCCTATTCTCATGTTGCAGCACGCAATTATGCTAGCCACCGACATCAGGACGTCATTGAAATAAGCTGCCTTAAGTTTGCTGAAATTATTCGACTTACCGAAAATGAACAAGCCGATCTCGCCATATTGCCATTGGAAAATACCACTTCAGGAGCAATTAATGACGTATATGATCTCCTGCAACATACACGTTTATCCATTATTGGCGAAATCACGTTACCTATTGAACATTGTGTTCTCGTTAAAGAAGGCGTGGATCTCTCAGAGATTACGACAGTTTACAGTCATCCACAGCCGTTTCAACAGTGCAGCCACTATATCGAGCGTTTCAGTCACTGGCAGATTGAATACACTGAAAGTACCGCTGCTGCCATGGAAAAAGTGGCAGCCAGCGAGAACAAATATTGTGCCGTACTCGGTAGTGAAGCAGGTGGTGAGCTGTATGGCTTAAAAGCGGTGGCCCGTAATTTGGCTAACCAGTCCCTCAATATGACTCGCTTTATCGTCTTGGCCCGCGATCCTATTCTCGTGTCAGAGCAAATTAGTGCCAAAACGACATTATTACTGGCAACAGGCCAACAATCTGGAGCCTTAGCCACGGCCCTATTAATTCTGCAACGCTATGGGATCATCATGTCGAAGCTAGAATCCAGGCCAATAGATGGTAACCCTTGGGAAGAGATGTTCTATATTGATCTCTTGGCGAATAACGCCTCGCCAGAGATGCAAAAAGCCTTAACTGAATTAAGCCAACAAGCGCGTTATTTGAAAGTACTAGGGTGTTATCCGGCTTATGATATCCGTTCGACACTGACCTCATCCTAGGGACATAGCGTGAGATGGCCCTTGTTTTACCTCACCCAAATGATGCGGTTGTCGCGATCAGAGCTAAAATGAGCGGGCCATCTCAATCAAGTATCAACGATTATCATTTGCTGTACTGAGTAAATGCCGACTTTCACGCATAAAAGAGTCAGCATAATCGCCAAACCACTGCTTAACTTGGTCAAAGTGTTTAATAAAACTGGCTTTGTCTCCTTGCTCTAACCATGTTATCGCTTCACCAAAGCATTGATGATAACGTTTGATCAGCTGCAAATTTTGCTCAGAATACATAATAATATCCGCATAAAGTTGCGGATCTTGTGCAAATAAACGACCGATCATCGCCAACTCTAAGCGATAAATAGGCGAAGATAATGATAACAATTGTTCAAGGCAGACTTGTTCTTTTTGCAGATGTAAACCATAGCTAAAGGTAGCAAAGTGACGTAATGCCTGAATAAAACCCATATTTTGGTCATGGCATTCAGGATGAATGGAATAGAGCCTCGCTCCCCAAACTTTGATCTGTTCTAATAGCCATTGATAACTCTCAGGCTTTCTTCCATCACAGTATACGACTACCTGCTTGGCGAGGCTTTGCGTATCCGGCCCAAACATCGGATGTAATCCCAATACCGGCCCCTGATGATTGGCCAGCATTGAAGAGAGCGGCTTGTGTTTGACTGAAGCCAAGTCCACAAGAATACAATCATCAGGTAAAGGAGGAAGTTGCTGGATCACCTGTTCAGTACAATGGATAGGCACACTGATCACGACCATACCCGCATCAGCAACCAGCTCTGCGGCTCGAGGCCAATCTTCCGTCTCAAGACTGCGTACTTGATAGCCAGATAACCTAAGCAAACGGCTGAATAAGCAGCCCATTTTTCCTTGTCCCCCAACAATGACCACGGGGCGCAAATTAGGCTGTAGGCATTTGAAACCCTTATCATTTTCGCTGCTATAAGACTCCCGCATAATGCGACGTAAAATGTCTTCAATCAATGCTGGCGGAACGCCTAATTTTTCTGCTTCAGCACGGCGGGCTGACAGCATACTGGCTTCACGTTCTGGGACATAAATTGGCAATCCATAACGACTTTTTACCTCGCCGACCTCTTCGACCAGTTTTATACGCTGAGCCAGTAATTGCAGCAATGCCTTGTCAGTTGCATCAATCTTGTCTCGTAACTCATTAAGCTCGCTATTCATATTCCCCTACGCTCTTATGCCTCTGCCTTGTTTTATCGCCGTTGCCATCGCCTGATGAAGATGGCGCAATAATGTTTCGGTACTCGCCCAGCTGATACAAGCATCTGTCACAGAGACACCATACTGCATCTCAGTGATCGGTTGATCAGAGGATTGGCTTCCCTCGTACAAATGGCTTTCTATCATTAATCCAATGATAGAACGATTACCTGCGTTAATCTGTTGTAGTACTGATTCTGCCACCAGCGGTTGTCGACGATAATCTTTATTCGAATTCCCATGACTGCAATCCACCATGAGTGCAGGCTGTAAGCCAGCAGAGACCATAGCATTTTCACAGGCAGCAATATCTTCCGGTGAATAATTTGGTTTTTTTCCTCCCCGAAGGATCACATGTCCATCAGGATTACCTTTTGTCTGTAATAAACAGACCTGACCGGCTTGATTGATACCGACAAAACGATGAGGCATAGCCGCCGCTTTCAAAGCATTAATCGCTGTCGCTAAACTGCCGTCCGTGCCATTTTTAAAACCCACAGGCATCGAGAGGCCTGATGCCATTTCCCGATGTGTCTGTGACTCAGTGGTTCTCGCTCCAATCGCAGACCAACTAAATAAATCACTGAGATATTGAGGTGAATTAGGATCTAAGGCTTCCGTAGCTAAAGGCAGCCCCAGTTCAACCAAATCGACCAACAGGTGACGGGCTATTTTTAGCCCCTGTTCAACATCAAATGAACCATCCATGTGCGGATCATTAATTAATCCCTTCCAACCGACTGTGGTACGAGGCTTTTCAAAATAGACTCGCATCACCAAATAAAGACTGTCACTGAACTGTTCTGCCAACACGTTATAGCGATGAGCATAATCCATCGCAGCAGCAGGATCATGGATGGAACAAGGCCCGCAGACAACCAGTAATCGAGGATCGCGCCCTGCAATAATATCAGAGACGACTTGGCGTGATTGCGCGATCTGCTGTTGCTGCTGAGGATGAATGGGGTACAGCGCCTTCAACTGTTCCGGTGTCAATAGGATTTGTTCATCCACAATATGGACATTATTTAACACATCTTTCTGCATTGTTTAGCTCCCTGCGATGGCGTATGGCGAGTTTGAGATTAGGGGTATGCTAACACAATGAGTAAAGTTTTCAATCCATCAAAACTTAAAATGTAAACTATAAATTACACAAAAAGTCAATTAACTCAGCGATGGATCGAAAATGTAAATTTTAATTTACACCCTTAGCCCGGTATACCGACCGCTTAGGGGGGCATTATGTTGCCTCTCTGTGCCCATAGCAAGTCATCCAACCTTACCCGCCACACATGGTCACCGCCTTCTCATCAGGCTCATGAAGGAAATGGCTCAATCTTATTGGCGCTGACTGTCCTGTCCCCAACAAATCCATTTATAGGTTGTTAACGCTTCCAATCCCATCGGGCCTCTGGCATGTAATTTTTGCGTACTGACTGCCACTTCGGCTCCCAGACCAAACTGAGCACCATCAGTAAAACGAGTACTGGCATTAATATACACAACCGCAGAATCCACGTGTTGAATAAACTTATCGGCCTTGTGCTGATCCCGAGTTAGGATCCCATCTGAATGCTGAGTACTGTACTGACGAATGTGAGCAATCGCCTCATCTAAATCATCCACTAATTTGATATTCAAATCGTTTGATAGCCATTCCTGCTGATACTGTTCATCTTGTACCAGTACCACCGCGCTGCACAAATCAGCGATCTTATCCATCACATTGGGATCTGCATGCAACGTGATCCCTTCTTGCTCCATTCGCTGGCAAAATACGGGCAAAAAGTCCTCACATTGAGATCGATGGATCAGTAGCGTTTCCAGCGAATTACATGCACTCGGCCGCTGTTTTTTTGCATTAACAATTATCTCAATCGCCGGTGATATCGCCATACTTTCATCAAGATACAAATGGCACACCCCAATGCCTCCCGTGATAACCGGAATGGTGGACTGCTCTCGGCAAAGCTTGTGCAAAGCAGCTCCCCCTCGCGGGATCAACATATCCACATACTGATGTAAACCGAGTAGCTCGGTCACTAACTGACGATCCGGATTATCGATGACCTGTACTGCACTCGCCGGCAAATGATGCATACTCAATGCTTGCTGGATCAGACTCACGGTTCGTCGATTGGTATGGATCGTTTCTTTGCCACCACGCAAAATCACCGCATTGCCGGTTTTGAGGCAAAGACTGGCCACATCCACCGTCACGTTCGGTCTCGCCTCATAAATTACCGCAACCACCCCCAAAGGCACACGACGCCTTTCGATTCGCAAACCACTGTCCAGTACGCCCCCATCCATCACCTTTCCGACGGGATCCAGCAATATTGCCGTATTTCGCACTTCTTTGGCCATACTGTGCACACGCTCTGTGGTTAACAGCAGCCTATCCAGTAATGCCTCGGACAAGCCGCTGTCTCTGGCGGCCTTGATATCACGCTGATTCGCGTCCAGGATCGCGGTACAATCCGCCAATAAAAGATCGGCGATGGTTATCAGAACTTGGTTTTTTTGGGCAGTACTGAGCGTTGCAAGTGTCCAAGCCGCCTTTCTGGCTGCCTGTCCCATGGTTTTCAGCATAAATAATCCTTAACTTACTATCATATCGTCACGGTGGATCGCAACGACACCATATTCATAACCAAGAAGTGTACTGATTTCTTGACTGTGATGACCGGCAATCGATCTTAACGCATCACTATTATAGCGAGTTACCCCTTGAGCCACCGTCTTACCTTGCGAGTTTTTCAGCGCGACCACTTCACCACGGGAAAAATTACCTTGTACTTGCACGATCCCTTTAGGCAATAATGAACTCCCCTTATTCAGCAACGCCTGTAATGCGCCATCATCGATGGTGACAGTGCCGGCAGTCGGTGCGCCAAAAATCCAATATTTACGCGCATCTAATGTCTGGAGTGCCGCATGAAAACGGGTACCGGGATTCTCCCCATCCAACACACGATTGATGGCATCAGGTTGACTACCTGTCGCAATCGTGACTTCGATACCGGCTCGACAAGCAACATCTGCCGCTTGCAGTTTGGTCAACATGCCCCCCGTCCCCAATCCTGATACACTGTCCCCTGCTAACGCCCGTAACCTATCATCAATCACCGAGACATCACGGATTAACTCAGCCTGAGGATCATGCCGGGGATCGGCAGTAAACAATCCCATTTGATCAGTCAATAATAATAATTTATCGGCCTGTGATAATATGGCCACCAAGGCAGAGAGATTGTCGTTATCACCAACCTTGATCTCCTCTGTCGCCACCGCATCATTTTCATTAATTATCGGGATAATGTGATTATCCAGTAAGGCGTGTAATACATCTCTGGCATTCAGAAAATGTTCTCTGTCTTCCATGTCCGCCCGAGTTAACAACATTTGTCCGACGTTGATCCCATAAATAGCGAACAGCTGCTCCCAGACTTGAATCAGTCGACTTTGTCCAACCGCCGCTAACAGCTGTCTTGAAGCAATGGTTGGTGGTAACGGCGGATGACCAAGATGCTCTCTGCCTGCTGCAATTGCCCCTGAAGTCACCAAAACCACTCGATGCCCCGCTTTGATCGCAACGGCACAGGCACGGACTAATTCCAGCATAAGGGCGGGTTGTAATTGCCTCGCTCCCCCGGTCAACACACTGGTGCCAAGTTTTACTACCAACGTCTGTCTTTCTTTCATTTTCTCTGCCATGATTAATTAATTCACCCACGTTTTATCAGTACTGTTAAATAAAACCAACTGTTATTCACTGCAGAACCTGACTTACCAGTGCAGGACAAAGAGAAAAATCCGATTTTTGTCATAAATTGTTCATTATACCCCTGTAAAACAGTCACTGCATCAGCATGATAAGCGTGCTTGCACCGACTAAAAACTTATGTCATCAGGATTAATCAATGAAAATAAACTCACTGGCCTTACTGATAAGCTTGCTTTGTACAACGGTTCATGCGGCCGAAATTTATAATAAAGAAGGTAATAAACTCGAGCTCACTGGCAAAATAAAAGCAGAGCATTATCTCAGCGACAATGACAAAGCCAATGGTGACGGCTCATATGCCCGTTTCGGCTTTAAAGGCGCGACGCAAATTAACACTCAGCTTACAGGATATGGCCAGTGGGAATATCAGTACAATCTCAATAATTCAGAAGGTTCTGATGCATCCAATGGCAATAAAACCCGACTGGGGTTTGCAGGATTAAAACATGCAGCCTTGGGATCTGTTGATTACGGCCGAAATTACGGTGTCCTCTATGACGTCGAGGCGTGGACAGATATGTTTCCAGAATTTGGCGGTGATGGAACCGCACGTTCAGATAACTTTATGACAGGACGATCCAGCGGTCTATTAACTTGGCGTAATAATGATTTTTTTGGACTGATCAAAGGGTTAAAAGTTGCCATTCAGTACCAAGGCAAAAATGATGATCACACAACCAATACTCGCACGGATATCCTCCGACAAAATGGCGATGGCGTAGGGGCGTCTCTGGGCTACACATTGGGTGAGAGTGGTATCAGTCTAATAAGTGCAATGACGCATTCGGATCGGACGGCCAGTCAGCGACAAGCCGTGTTGGGCGACGGCAATAACGCCAACTCGTGGGGAGCAGGGGTAAAATACGATGCAAATCAGATTTACCTCGCGGCAATCTATACAGAAACACGCAATATGACTCCTGTCAGTGGCACCAATACCATAACTAACAGTAAAGTCACTGGGGCGGCATCCAAAGCGAAAAATCTGGAGTTGATTGCACAATATCAATTTGATTTTGGTTTACGACCCTCTCTGGGGTATGTGCAGACTCAAGGTAAAAATTTACAGCAGGGTATTGGCGATACGGATCTGGTTAAATATATTGATGTGGGCGCCACCTACTATTTTAATAAAAATATGTCGACCTTCGTAGACTACAAAATCAACAAAATCGATAAAAATAATACCTTGTCACTAAATAGTGATGATGTTGTCGCCCTCGGTTTGACCTACCAATTTTAACCACAATAAAAAAGGATGGCATTGAAAAATGCCATCCTTTTTTTTCATTCAGTAAATTGACTAGACGTTAGCAGCAAATTTTGATTCATTTCATCCGCTGGACTTATTTTTATATTAAGATCAACTGTAAGCTTAAGCAAACGCTGAAAAAAAAGCTGTAAACTTTTTTCGACTTCTTGCTGTACTTTTTGTCCACGTATCGCTGTTTTATTCCATTTGCCTGTTTTGTCATACATACCAAAATAATAGTGGTAGATCATTTGTTCTTGCTGGGCTTCTAAGGTTAACCACCATCCCCAGAATTCACGCTTATCAGGAGGATGATTAGCATGAATACAAACGGCCAAACAGTCAAAGAAAAAAAATGTCTGCTCGCATTGTTGTTCTCTTAAATAGGGACCGAGTTCACTAAATTTTTTTACAACACGGCCTCTCGTGTTTCCACCAGGTAAAACAATCATCAATGCTCCTTTACTGAATAACTATTTTGAATCATATCCAAAATATCGCTACAGCGGTTGTATAAAAAATCATGGCTAACGATCGCATACTACAGAATAATTTATACTATCGAAAATAACTTTTCATGGCTTTTTATCACAAATAATGAATAACAATATTTAAAAAAGGAAGGAATCAAACATAGTTCATTCAATAAATGAGAGGAGTAAAAAAAAAGAATACAATTCAGGAGTATTCTTATTACATTATTCGATATTTAATTATCTGACGGGTACTAAAGAGCCCAATTAAAAAAGCACCACATTTCAGGTGCTTTCAGCAGGCTTTAACCTTGAACTAACGGAGCCACATAACTGACTGCCATATCCCACGGTTGTTCTATCCACGTATTTTGTGGAATATCGACAACATAATCATCAACTAAAGGCCGACCTTCAGGCTTAGCAAATATGGTGACAAAATGCGCAGCTGGATACATTGCTCGAAGTGCCTGCGCAGTCCCCCCTGTATCGACTAAATCATCAATGACAATAAACCCTTTACCATCACCCTCAACGCGTTTAAGGATTTTCATCTCGCGCTGATTATCATGATCGTAACTGGAGATACAGGTTGTATCGACATAACGTAGATTCAACTCTCGCGCCAATAACGCGGCGGGAACCAAACCACCACGGCTGACTGCAATAATTCCTGTCCATTGCGAGGCGGGAAGCAAGCGGGAGGCCAGTTTGCGAGCATGGATTTGCAGCATATCCCAAGTAACGACGTATTTTTCACTCATAGTGGTCATGATCTCAACCGTGTTTCAGGCATAATAATTAAGAGGTAAACTAAAAAGCTTACAAGACATTATAGGGTTTCACGCCAACGAACACCAGTATCAAACTGCCAATTCTGCCTAACCTATTACAGATAAAAGATGCTATGCTTGCCGCCATACAGGTAAAATTCAGGTCACTACGCGTGACTGTTCATTATTATTCAGGAGACTCAATCGTGTCTGAATTGTCTCAGCTGTCCCCACCACTTTTGTGGCGCTTTTTTGATAAAATTTGCTCAATCCCTCATCCTTCTTACCATGAACACGCCCTAGCAGGCTATATTATCGATTGGGCGCAACAGCACCAATTGTGGTGTGAACAGGATCAGGTTGGCAATATCTTGATCCGTAAAGCAGCAACACCGGGGTATGAACATTTAGCCTCAGTCGCCTTGCAAGCTCACCTCGATATGGTGCCACAAAAAAACAATGAAACCGTACATGATTTTACTCAAGATCCAATCCAACCTTATATCGATGGTGATTGGGTTAAAGCTCGGGGAACAACATTAGGCGCGGATAATGGTATCGGGATGGCCTCAGCACTCGCAATATTAGCTGATGACAGCATCCAACATGGTCCATTAGAAGTCTTACTCACTATGACAGAAGAGGCCGGTATGGAAGGCGCTTTTGGTCTGCAACCGAATTGGCTACAGTCAAGTATTCTGATTAATACTGATTCAGAACAAGAAGGTGAAATCTATATGGGCTGCGCAGGCGGGATCGATTTTACTTTTACCCTACCAGTGCAACGTGTTGCCGCCCCGTCTCATTATCAGGGGGTTGAACTGATACTGAAAGGGTTAAGGGGTGGACATTCTGGCGCAGATATCCATCTGGGGCTCGCCAATGCAAGCAAATTGTTGACGCGTTTTTTAAATCACTGTGCCCACAGCCTTGATGTTAAACTCTGTCAGTTTACAGGGGGAAATCTACGCAATGCGATCCCTCGAGAGGCGTCAGCAACCTTGGCGATAGCAACAGAGGCACTCCCCCTCTTACAACAGGCCATCGATAGCTTTCTTATCATGGTCAAAAATGAAGTGGCTCCAAAAGATAAGAATGTCAGCCTTAGCTTTAATTTGGTTACACTCACGGAACCCGTTCTCGACGATCGTTGCAGAGATCAGTTCTTAGACTTATTGAACATTACGCCAAATGGCGTGATACGCAATTCGGATGTGGCTAAAGGTGTGGTGGAAACATCCCTTAATATTGGGATCGTGACTCTCCAACAACAGCACGCGGAGATCCACTGCCTGATCCGCTCATTAATAGACAGTGGCAAGGATTACGTGGTAGAGATGTTACATTCGCTCGGTAAGCTTGCTGGTGCCCATACCGAAGCCAGTGGCAGTTATCCTGGCTGGCAGCCAGATAAGCACTCATTTATCATGGCAAAAACGAAAGAAATTTATCAAAAAATATTTAACAAATCTCCCGATATTCAGGTGATCCATGCGGGTTTGGAATGCGGTCTATTCAGAGAGCCTTATCCTCATATGGATATGGTCTCAATCGGCCCCACCATCCGAGGTCCGCATTCACCAGATGAAAAGGTGCATATTGAAAGTGTTGCTCTGTATTGGCAACTATTAACCACATTATTGCTGGCAGTCCCTTCAGCACAGTAAATGGGTCAAGAGCGGGGTGGCCTCCCCCCTGCTCTTTTCAAATGAGGTCGCGTTACCAGCCAAGAACCAATTGCCGTTCAAGCAACGGATCGAGTAAGGTAACCTGCAAGCCCACCAGCCGGATCCCCCGTTCGCCTCGTCGCTGTAAAAAACTCTGCTCAGCCATCGCCACCAAATCCGCTTTATCAAGCTGACCAAAAACATGCTCTTGAGTCGTTTGTTGAAAATCCGAAAATTTTAACTTGATGCCTTGCCTAGCAATGCGTAAATCTGCCTGTTGTTGTTTTAACCGTCTTTCCAATTCAGGATATAAGGCATCGATAACAGCAAGGCACTGCGAGAAGCAATGAATATCCTGCTCAAGTGTCCGTTCTACACCAACGGATTTCCGCTGACGATCGGCCATAATGGGGCGAGGATCAATGCCATGGCTGCGCTCCCAAACCACTCGACCTGACTGCCCAAAACGGCGCAATAACTGCGCTAAATCACTGGTTTGCACATCACCGCAAGTCAGTAATCCGAGATCGGCCAGTTTTCTGGCAGAAACTTCACCAACACCTGGAATTTTCCGTAATGGCAAGGTAAAAATAAAATCACTGACTTGTGCTGGTGTGATAACAGTGATCCCATCAGGTTTATTAAGATCTGAGGCAATTTTCGCCAAAAACTTAAGGGGAGCGACCCCTGCTGAGGCCGTTAAATTGAGTTCAGCCTTGATAACATGACGGATCGCTTCAGCTATTAAGGTGGCAGAACCTTGATAAAGTTCACTCTCTGACACATCAAGGTAGGCTTCATCAAGAGAAATAGGTTCAATAATTGAAGTAAAACGCAGAAATATTTGCCTCAACTGGCGTGAGACGTCACGATAAACATCAAATCGACCAGGCAATAAGGTGAGATGGGGGCAGCGTTTTAACGCCGTTGCTGTGGGCATCGCACTGCGTACACCATACTGCCGAGCAATATAATTTGCGGTGCTAATTACTCCCCGTTTTTCACGGCTGCCTCCAATGGCTAATGGAATCTGTTGCAGTGCCGGATTATCACGCATTTCCACCGCCGCATAAAAGCAATCCATATCAATATGAATGATTTTACGCATCTTTTATTTCTCGCCACGCCCGCTCAAGTACTGTATATATAATCAGTTAATATAGCAGTTTTATCGCCTTTGTCTACAATTGTAACAATATATCGAAGCATAATGAGTACAAAATTAATTATTTATTTTATAATGAATGCAGTTCTAACATTGCGCCACCGATGTGTCTTATTAACACCTTCAGATGGATAATCAATTCAACTTTTTAATATGCAGGAAATATGCTGTATGCGGAATTTCGCACTCATGCTGGTTGCCATGATTGTATGGCCAGTGAGCGGCTTTAGTCAGATAACCACTTACAATCCAATACAACGATCTTATCAACCGATGACGGTATCTCAAAGCAAACCCGGTTTGCCTATTTATATCCAGATCCTAAAAGAAGAACGAAAATTGGATCTCTATGCCGAGATAGGCAACCACTACCAGTTGGTACAAAGTTTCCCGATATGTAAATTCTCAGGCGGTTTGGGGCCAAAACACCGGACAGGCGATCTCAAAAGTCCAGAAGGGTTTTATACAATTAAACCGAGTCAGCTCAATCCCGAGAGTCATTATACTAAAGCAATCAATATTGGTTATCCAAACCCATACGATCGCGCACATGGTTACACGGGTGACGATCTGATGATCCATGGTGCTTGTGTGTCTATTGGCTGCTATGCAATGACTGATCGAGCAATTGAAACGATTTATACTTGGGTCAATGCGGCTTTTGTTGGTGGTCAAAAAGAAATCCATGTCGATATTTTTCCGTTCGCTCTGACCAACGAAAAATTATACCAGCACAGGTTTTATCATGATGCAACGTTCTGGGCCGAATTAAAATCGGGTTATGACTACTTTCAACTCAATCATAGACCCCCCATAATGAACGGTAGCAGTGGTCATTATTTTCTACAAACAGGTTTTCTTGCCACCACCCAGTTTCAGCCAAGCAAACACTGGCAAAGCTGATGGGGATTAGCCCGTGAGGATTGGTTCTCTACTGAACCTCTTCTTTGCCTGTGCAGAGATAAGAAGATCCAGTAGATAATATGTCAAGGCCAGGCGATTTGCTCACCGTGACAAAATAAGACACTTTGACCCGGTTCAATTTTGTACCACTCTTCATTGCAGGTCAAAGGCTGAGTCGCGAGTACCGTGACCACATCGTCCGGTGTGGTGTGCTTCTGAAAATCCACATCCATATCACGATCTGCCAGCGTTGCAGTCCCAAAAGGTGCTCGCCGAGTGATCCAATATAACCGCGTCGAGCAATAAGCAAAAAGGTAACGACCATCGGTCAGTAACATATTAAACGTGCCTTTATCGCGCAGTTCCGCCGCTAAGCACGCAATATACCTGAAAACAGAGCGCCAGTTTTTAGGTGTTTCAGGGTAGCGGGTATTGAGTTGATGAAGTAACCAACAAAATGCATATTCGCTGTCAGTTTCTCCAACTGGCCGATAATTACCGGTTTCCAACTGACGATAACCTTTCAACTGGCCATTATGGGCATAAGTCCAATGCCGTCCCCACAACTCTCGAGTAAAGGGGTGTGTATTTTCTAGAGCAACTTTGCCTCTATTTGCTTGGCGAATATGCGCGACCACCGAGTGAGACTTTATCGGGTAATCCTGCACAAGTTTTGCCACTGGCGAATGGATGCTAGGCAAAGGCTCTTTAAAGGTACGGCAGCCTTTACCTTCATAAAAGGTAATTCCCCATCCATCTTTATGAGGTCCGGTTTGCCCGCCTCGCAAAACTAATCCTGAGAAGCTAAAACAGATGTCTGTCGGCACATTCGCACTCATCCCGAGCAATTCACACATGACCTTACATCCCCACTGACCAAGAAACCATGTTCAATTTTATTTATATTACATCAATAGCATGAGCGATTAGGGATGACAACAGGTTAACTTTCTCAAAAATTATTTTTTTCGATAAGGTGAAAGTTAAGTGGCAGATTTTTGCATTTCCTGCTCAATCAGCAAAATCAGAATGTGAATAATTTTAATGTGGATCTCCTGAATTCGATCTGCATAACCCCAATGTGGTACGCGAATTTCAACATCCGCACAACCTGCCATTTTTCCGCCATCCTTACCGGTCAAGGTGATCACGTTCATACCTCGTGACCGAGCGGCTTCAACCGCGTGAATAATATTCCCGGAATTACCGGATGTCGAAATGGCCAACAAGACATCACCGGGTCTGCCAACCGCCTCAATATAACGAGAAAAGACAAAATCATATCCAAAATCATTACTGACACAAGAAAGATGGCTGACATCAGAAATTGCAATCGCAGCGTAGCCTGGGCGATTTTCACGATAACGTCCTGTCAGTTCTTCTGCAAAATGCATCGCATCACAGTGGGAACCACCATTACCACAGGCAAGAATTTTATTCCCTTGGCGTAACTGTTGTGCCAGTAATATCGCAGCTTGCTGTATGGCCGTTAAATTGGCCTCATCCTGAATAAAGTTCTGCAACGTGATTGCTGCTTGATTAAGCTCGGAAAAAATCAAGTCCTGATACATAGTTAAGCCTCTGGCACTCATAAAATTGCAGCTAGTTTAGCCCAAAGAGTTTACAGCACAAGCATGCAACGGATTTTTATCTTCACTCTGAGGACTAACTCGCATCTATTCATGCCCGATAAACCCGTAATTTGTGAGTCAGCCTATAAATTTATGCCCCCATGATTGCTAAAAAATAGGCATCGTACTAGAACTAAAAACAACAGGTCAGACCACCTGCCAATTTAAGGAGTGACTCGTCATGTTAATACTAAGTATTGTCATTACTCTGCTGGGCATCGGTATACTGTTTTATCACCAAATCCCATTGAGTAAAAGTAGCCTGCTGCTTTTTGGCTGGACATGTTTTCTCTCCCTCTTGTCTATCTGGAGTGGATGGATGTTTGTTTTTGCTCTAATGGTACTGCTCCCGCTGAACAGTAAAGGAATAAGACAGAAAAAGATCTCACGAACTGCTATGGAAAAATTTCGGCAGGTACTGCCAGCCATGTCAGTCACAGAGAAGGAGGCCATTCAGGCCGGAACGACGTGGTGGGAAGGTGACCTTTTTAGTGGCCGTCCAGACTGGAAAAAATTACATCACTATGCACAACCGCAGCTGACTCAAGAAGAACAAGCCTTTTTAGATGGGCCTGTCGCACAAGCCTGCGCCCTAGCCGCAGATTTCCAGATTACGCACCAATTGGCCGATTTACCCCCTGAGTTATGGGCTTTATTACGCAAGCATCGCTTTTTTGCCATGATTATTAAGAAAGAGTACGGCGGCCTTGAGTTTTCTGCTTATGCCCAATCTCTTGTGCTACAAAAGTTATCCGCTATTTCTGGGGTGCTATCGATTACTGTCGGCGTGCCCAATTCATTGGGACCCGGTGAACTGTTACAACATTATGGCACGGATCAGCAAAAGCAATACTATTTGCCACGCCTTGCCTGCGGAGAAGCGATCCCTTGTTTTGCTCTAACCAGTCCAGAAGCCGGTTCGGATGCGGGATCCATTCCAGACAAAGGCGTGATCTGCCGGGGACAATGGCAGGGGCAAGAAATTATCGGTATGCGATTAACGTGGAATAAGCGTTACATCACTCTTGCTCCAATCGCAACCGTGCTAGGACTGGCTTTTAAACTGTATGATCCTGAAAAGTTGCTGAGCGAGAATACCGCACCCGGTATCACTTGTGCCTTGATCCCTGTCAATACACCGGGGGTCAAAATTGGTAGGCGCCATTTTCCTTTAAATATTCCGTTTCAAAATGGACCAACGCAAGGTGAAAACGTGTTTGTACCATTGGACTACATTATCGGGGGCGCAAGTATGGCGGGACAAGGTTGGAGAATGCTGGTTGAGTGCCTATCAACAGGGCGCGGGATCACCCTTCCCTCGAATGCCACGGGTAGCCTTAAAGGGATAGCCTTGACTATTGGTGCTTACGCGCATATTCGTCGCCAATTCCGGATGCCAATTGGCTCAATGGAAGGCATTGAAGAGCCGTTAGCAAGAATTGCCGGTAATGCTTATGTGTTAGACGCCGCCGCCTCACTGATTACTTATGGAATTGTGCAAGGAGAAAAACCGGCGGTTTTGTCTGCCATTGTCAAATACCATTGTACTCATCGCGCCCAACGCTGCATCATTGATGCCATGGATATTGCCGGAGGAAAAGGGATCATGCTTGGCAATAGCAACTTCCTCGCAAGAGCGTATCAGGGCGCCCCTATCGCCGTCACGGTTGAAGGGGCAAATATTCTTACCCGCAGTATGATCATTTTCGGTCAAGGCGCAATACGTTGCCATCCCTATCTTCTCACGGAAATGAACGCCGTGGCTTCCGATAATTTAGTCAATTTTGATAAGGCGCTGTTCAGTCACCTTGGTCACACCATGGGTAATCTGGTTCGGAGTTTATGGCTCGGGATCAGCAGAGGCTATACCAGTCAAAGTCCGGTTCAAGATGAAACTCGCCGTCACTACCAACACCTGAATAGATTAAGTGCCAATTTGGCGTTATTGGCCGATGTTTCTCTGGCTGTCCTAGGCGGTAAGTTGAAACGACACGAAAGATTATCCGCCCGATTAGGTGATGTCTTAAGTCAATTATATCTCGCTTCGGCAACCTTAAAACGTTACCAAGACGAAGGGGCACATAAAGAAGATCTGATCCTCGTGCATTGGGGGGTCAATGATGCAATTTACCAAGCTGAGGAAGCGATCAGTGAATTACTGAATAACTTTCCCCAACCTGTTATCGCAGCCTGTTTAAAGGCAATCATTTTTCCAATGGGTAGGCACAGTAAAAAATCATCAGATAAATTAGATAGACAATTAGCGGTCCTGTTACAAAATCCAAATCCGTCGCGAAGCCGTCTTGGCCGAGGCCTACACCTTGAACCTGATACTTTTAATATGGCAGGTCAGGCTGAACAAGCCTTGCGTTTGATTATTGAAGCTGAAAAAATTGTTGATCATGTCTCTGCCACTCAACAACGTCCAATTAACTTTGTGCGCCTAGATAAATTGGCAGAAAATGCATTACAACAGCAATGGATAAATGAAGAACAGGCTCAGATCTTAAAACACGCAGAACAGAGTCGGATGGCAATGATCAATGTCGATGATTTTGATGAAGCCGAAATCAGGCCAGAAAAAGGAACGCCAAGCACGACGTCCTTAACCAAGCCGACAAAAAAATCGGCGTAACAGGCGATCCGTCAAGTCAATCATTAGGCGACTTGGCGGACTCGAGCAACCAAGGCTTCAGCATCTACCACATGCTCTGCAGCTACAATCAACGTACGACCAAGGTTAAGGGCATTTTTCAGACAATGCAGTTGCATCTCCTGATCCTCAATGATACTCAGATCTGCGACATGAGATAAGCCAATAGTACGACGAATTAATTCAGTGCCGGCATAACCGATGCTATCCCGCCAAACATGATCCAAGAAATGCTCAATATAACTGGCGACAGCTAATGCAGGATCTTGGCTCTGCGTCATTGCCAATGCAACAAAGTGTTTACGAAAATGTTGCCAGAAAACAATGATCGCCTGTAAACGCCACTCTCTCGCCTGTGCGGCGTCTTTGGTCGCCAGCAGACCGGGTAAAGCACAATAGTTAAGTAACAAATTACCAATCAGGGTGCCACAATCAAAACCGATAGGCCCAAAAAATCCGAACTCTGCATCAATCACCTTCACATTTTGTTCATCAATAAATACAGAGCCCGTATGAATATCGCCGTGCAATAACGCTTCGGCATGGCAAAGAAAATGGTGCTTCAGTGCGGCGACGGCACCCAGCAGTTGATCATCATCATGAATATCTTGGACACAATCCGCTAATGCTGGTGGATAATCGTTTCGAGGATGCAGCCGATAAGGATCAGTAAAAAAAAGTTGCTCAGTAATGGCACACATTTCAGGATTCGTAAATTGGATCACTTTTTGCTTTTTTACCTCGGGGGATAATGCAAAATCAGAGGTAAAGAAAAGCACCCGAGCAAGGTACTGTGCTAACTTTAACGCCATATGCTGATGCTGATGCCCTGCAATCAATTCATTTCTTAACAAATGTAAATGCGAGAGATCTTCCATCACCATCACCGCCAACTCAGGATCATAATGAAGAATATTCACTGTATATTTGGCAGCATAGTGATAATGCTCACGCAGCGTTTCTGCCTCCAACCGAGCACGATCTAAGGTCAATGGCCAAGATTCGCCAACACAACGCACATAAGGTAACGCTTGTTTAACCACCACCCGACTGACACCCTGCTTATCGAGAATTTTAAATACCAGATTTAAATTACCATCACCGATTTCTTGTGCTGCGACCAGTTGTTCTGGATCAGACAAGCCACCATAACAACGGGCATGATCCAAAGCGTCATTTGCGGTGAAAGTACGATATTGCGACATTGCTGGCTCCTTATCATGAATGTTCAGAATAAGACGGTTAGACGTCTATACTTCTGGACTTCATATTGGCATACTATATCCAGTTATGGCAATAAGGAACTTTATCTGATGCAATCACTGCAAACCACCAGCCTGAAAGTAAAAAATCAGACACTGTGGATCCTTGATCAGCAAGCCTTGCCTCAACAACATCGCTGGTTAGCCGCTGATTCAACGGAAAAGCTGATTGAGCATATTCATCAATTACGTGTCAGAGGTGCCCCGCTGATTGGTCTGGCTGCCAGCCTATTACTGGCCATTCAAGCCGTTCAAGGTGTTAGCCAGTCAATGATTAAGAACAATCTGTCACTGTTACGTGCTGCGAGACCGACAGCTGTCAACCTCATGAACAATTTAGAAAAAATGACTCTCGCTTTAAATAGTCAAGGGGACTGGCGCCTACGTATGCAACAACAAGCTTGGCAACTGGTTGAGCAGGATCGGCAATTATGTGAGCGCATCGCTGAAGCGGGATGCCCGTTAATTCAACCTCATAGTCGCATTCTGACGCATTGCAATACAGGGGGATTAGCCACTGCTGGCATTGGTACTGCCTTAGGTGTAATCAAACGCAGTTGGCAACAGGGCAATCTCCAGCATGTCTGGATCAGTGAAACTCGGCCTTTACTGCAAGGCGCTCGGTTAACGGCGTGGGAATTACAACAGGCCGCCATTCCCTGCCAACTGATCGCGGATAATATGGCGGCGGCATTGATGGCGGCAGGACAAGTGGATGCAGTGTGGGTCGGTGCAGACCGGATCGCAGCCAATGGGGATGTCGCCAACAAAATCGGTACCTATAATCTGGCTGTTCTGGCCCATTATCACCAGATCCCTTTTTATGTCGCTGCGCCGGTAACCACACTGGATCGCCATTGCTCAACCGGTACTCAGATCCCCATTGAACAACGTGCGAGCCATGAGATCACGGGGGTGAATGGCAGTTTTGGTCAGGTTCAATGGGCACCACAGGGTATTTCCGTCTGGAATCCGGCCTTTGACGTCACGCCAGCCTCATTGATCCACGGCTGGATCCTCGATACCGGCTTGGCTACGCCAGAGCAGGTCAAAAACGGTTATTTCACCCCTTCTCTGACCGTGTAAAATTAAGGAAGACGTGGATAGTGATCCGCAATGTCAGATCCTGTAAAATTGGCAATCCATCCTTGTGGATTATCAAAAATACGGATCGCGGTAAAACCAGGCGTGGCGCCCATATCAAACCAATGCGGGATACCAGCCGGCACGGAAATTAAATCATTTTTTTCACACAGGATCTGCAAAACTTTCCCTTCAATATGCAAACAAAATAGCCCTGCACCTCGAACAAAAAACCGCACTTCATCTTCGGCATGGGTGTGTTCTGACAAAAATCGTTGTCTTAACGCGTCTTTGTCCGGATAATCTGCATTTATCGAGATCACATCCCAACTTTGATAACCTTTTTCTGCCACAAGCTTGGCAATTTCATGTTGGTAAGCTTGCAGAACCTGCTCACTATCTGGATTGTCGCTCAGTGGGCGATCAGCCTGCCAACGTTCAAAACGAATCTGATAGGGTGCCAGCTGCTGGGCAATGTGCTTAGGATCCTGCCCCTGCCAAAGAGGCTGGGCGGGCTGAGTGTCGCTAAAAATGGTCAGTGCGCTCATGTGATTATTTCTCCAAGATCGATATCCTGAAACGTATTAACCCACGGATAGTGGCGACTTGGTGTCGCTTCACCTCGAACCAATTGCAAACAATGCCATCCTGCTTGATTGGCTGCCTCCAGTTCTTGTTCAATATCAGATAAAAAGAGCAACTGTTCTGCAGGTAATCGCAATTGCCCGGCAATTGTCTGGTATGACGTCACTTGCTGTTTTGCCCCGACCCCCGTATCAAAATAACCACTGAACAATGGTGTCAGATCCCCCTCAATACTGTGCCCAAATAAAAGTTGTTGCGCTTGTACTGAGCCAGAGGAATAGAGATACAAGTTAATGCCCTGCTGATGCCAGCGCCTTAACGCGGGCATCACATCCGAATAAAGGTGCCCCTGAAACTGACCGGTTTGATATCCCTCTCGCCAGATCATGCCTTGCAATAATTTCAAGGCTGGCGATTTACGATCTTGGTCAATAAATTGCTGAAATACGGTGCTCAATTGTGACAAATCAGTATCAGCAAAATCGACTTCTTTCCTTAGCAATTGCAGAACCTGTTCAATATCAGGCGTCATCGCATGCTGCTGCAGATAAGTGGGCAGATGGGTTCGTGCATAAGGAAACAGCACATCATGTACAAATCGAATATCCGTTGTGGTGCCTTCAATGTCAGTCACTATAGCCCGGATCATTGGCGTCGCTCCGTGTTTTTTTCACCCCGCTCACAACAGCGGACCGATTATTTTTGGCCATCTAAATGGCTTGATAGCCAAATACTAGCACTGCTCCCTATCCGAGTAAATTAAAAGCCGTGTTAAGCTGCCTTTTTATGCAAACGTTGTAATTGGATCCGTTATGAGGCCTCCATTGCCGCTTAAACGCTTTTACTTTTATTTCAATCTCTTATCCTTCAAAAAAAACCGCAACCTTATCGGCGGCGGCTCTATCACGAAGTAGAAAAGACTCAACGATAACGCAATTTCACTCGTTTTTATCTCCCATGGAGATCACTGCCAGACGACACCAATTAACGTTCATGGAAGGCACTTGAAGTGATATCTCTTATTGGCGATAACAGATAACTGATGACTCGCCGTGAATCGGTTTTTATATCCGCAGTGACACTCATCCCTGATAATAAATGAATATCTTGACCATTAATATTCATGTAATCTTTATCAAGCTGAATAATCACAGGAAAGACCAGCTGTTGTGAATCTTTAGCCGATTCGCCACTTGATGCAGAACGGGAACTGTCGGCCAAATCTTTTTTGCTTTGGCTATCCGTAATTGCATCACGAGAAATGGTTTTCACCACACCATGCAGGGTACCATAACGGGTATAGGTAAAGGTATTGACTTTAATTTCAGCATGCTGACCAACACGAATAAATCCAATATCATTATTGGAAACATAAGCTCTTACCTGCATTTTCGAATTTTTGGGTACGACACGCATCAATTCTTGACCGGCGCTAACGACTTGCCCTAGATTCGTGACAACAGATGTGGCAATAATACCATCAATGTTACTGCGTAACTCGCTCTGATTTAGGCTAACCTGCAGCTGCTTGAGCTGTTCACTCAGACTGATTTCTTGGCGCTGTGCATCCAGTAATTTCTGCATATTGTTCGCAATTGCGCCTTCCAGCACTTTATCAAAGGTATGCCGTGAGACTTCTTTATCTGCAATCACCTTGGCAAGTTGGGCTGCACTACTCGACAATTGGGTCTCAGCTTGTTTGAGGGTCGAGCTGAATTCGAGCCACGTATCTTCCGAGATCACATGTTGATCCAAGAGGTGTTTCCTAATTTTAACCCTTTGATTAATTGTATTAACTAGACTTTGCTGATCATGGATCGCCGAAGTCAGGGCTTGCTGCTGCTGCTGGGCAGAGAGATACTCGGACAGTGACTGCAATAAATTGGCGCGTAAATCCAGTAAATCACGCTCAATAATTTGCCGACTGTCAGATTGGATTGAAGGCGGAAGATCAGTAAATTGTGGCACCGTTATTTTGCCGAGTTGAGCATCTCCTCGCGCAGTCCCCACAAGTATAGTATTGACAACGGAGCCGGCTAAATGGCTGTCTAACCAATTAGGATCAAGGAGAGACTGGCTGTTATCAAGGGTAATGGCTTTCGATATCTGATCCAGTTTAATCCTTCTCAAAATTTCTGCTTGCCAAGTATACAAGCGCATTTGGATATCACGCATTTTGGACAGATTTTCACTGTTATCTAGGCGAACTAATAGCTGGCCTTTATGCACAATATCGCCATTTTTAACCCTGATATCCATGATTTTACCATTAAGAACCGGTTCAACCCGTTGGACTTCTAGGGACGTTTCAATTTTACCCATTACGTCGGCGTTAATATCGATTTTACCGATAATCGACCAAATTAATGCCATCACAACCAAGACACATAATGTGATAAAAAGTTGGATCCTCACTGGTGACATGGGAGTTTCAACGATTGCAAGGGCTGAAGGTAAAAAATCCAGATCACTGATTACTGGCTTAGGCGCTTGACTCGTTGCCTTTTTAAATAGCGTCATTAACTATTTTCCCCCATGCTCATCGCTGTCATCATTGGCATTCTGTAATGCCCATAATCTGGCATAAATCCCATTATTTTCTAATAATGACTCGTGCGAGCCTTGCTCCATGATCTTGCCATTCTCCATGCTGACAATACGATCACAGTTACGAACAGTCGACAAGCGGTGAGCAATAATAATCACCGTTCGACCTTTAACCATAAATTTCATATTTTTTCTGATGATATGCTCACTTTCATAATCCAGCGCGCTGGTCGCTTCATCTAAAATCAGAATGGGGGGATTATTCGCTAGCGCACGTGCAATCGCGATACGTTGACGCTGGCCGCCAGATAAGTTACTGCCTCGTTCTTCGACCATCGTGTCATAACCATCAGGTAATTGGCTGATAAATTCATCGGCGCCCGCCATTCTGGCTACCTTTCTCGCTTCTGTTTTGGTCATACCGGGGACAGAAAACGCAATATTGTCGTAAATTGTGCCTGTAAATAAGAGGTTTTCTTGTAGTACCACACCTGTGTGTTGGCGTAACCAGCTAGGATCTAAACTATTAATATCTTGCCCATCAATCGACAAATGACCTGATGACGGCAGATAAAGACGCTGCATTAAACGGGTTAAGGTTGATTTACCTGAGCCCGACGCGCCCACAATACCGATAACTTCACCAGCCTTGATATGGAGAGAAATCCCTTGCAAGATGGGCGCACTATTCGGTTTGTAACTGAAACTCACGTTATCAAACGTGATACTGCCATAGATCTTAGGTAATTCCGCAGGGCCGCGGCGAATGTATTCAGGCGCTTGATCAACAATATCGCCAAGCCTTTCAACGGAAACCTGAATTTGTTGAAAATCCTGCCATAACTGAGACATCCTTAATATAGGCTGAACAACCTGCCCTGATATCATATTAAAGGCAATTAATCCACCAACAGATAAGGTCGAATGAATCACCGAATCCGCACCAAAGGTCAGGATCAAGACTGAGAATAGTTTATTGATCATCAGCACGCTGTTCTGTCCGATTGAGACAGTTTGCGACGCTTGGAAAGACGCTCTGACATAAGCAGCCATTTTGTCTTCCCATTTGCTGCGAAAAAGAGGTTCAACGGAGGCCGCCTTAATGGTTTGTGCGCCGACAACACTCTCCACCATAAATTGCTGGCTGTCTGATGAGCGCAAGAACTTTTCGTTAATTCTTTTTTTAATAAATGGGTACATCACCACAGAAACTAATAGATAGCAGGGAATACTGATTAAGGTAATACTGGCAAGCAGTTTTGAATAAAAAAACAAAACAAACATAAAAATGAAAATAAAAAATAAATCAATAACGGATGACAATGCTTGCCCCGTAAAAAAACTACGAATACTTTCCAACTCTCTGATTCTGGCTACCGTACTTCCCGTATTTCGACTTTCGAAATACCTTATCGGCAATGAAAATAGATGAGTAAACAACCGACTACCGAGTTCAACATCAATGCGATTAGCCGTATGATTCAGTACATAGGTTCTAATATAACGAAAAACAACATCAAAAATATGGACAAGCATGAGTCCACTGGCCACCACGATTAAAGTGGCATAACTTTTATTCACTAGCACCTTATCAATCACGACCTGAAAGAAAAGTGGGGTGATCAAGGCAAACAATTGTATAAAAAAGGAGGCGAGAACAACGTGTGCTAAGGGTTTTTTATACCGTCTTATTGTCGGCATAAACCAATGTAATGAGAATCCTTCAGCATTGCGGCCCTTACCAAACAATTGCCGTTGTAACAAAATAATCTGATCCGATAGCTGACTGAGGATCTGTTCTGGCTGTAAATCCTCAACTTGATTGGTTGAAGGGGAATAGACCCTGATCACTTTTTTTTCTTTACTACGATCAGTCAAAACACAATACGAGCCATCTTGCATCACTGCGATGGCGGGTAATGGTATTGATAATAAGCGACTTGGATTGATTTTATTTATTATTCGCCCTTTCATGCCAATAAATTTGGCTATCCGGACAATATCGCTAGCAGGAAGTGCATCCGACTTCAGTGCCAATTCTTTGGTGACCAAAATGGGATCAACCGGGATCCGGTAAAAGCGAGCAATAGAACAGACAGCCAATAGACCATCAGAAAATTTCATGTTACTTGTCATTGTTATACTCAAGTTAGCCATTATCACAGACTAAGTGGAAGTGTGAATTTTAAGATGTTCAATACTGACAGGCTCATGACTGAGCCTGTCAGTGAGACTTAGGCTCCCATTAGGGCATGAGAGAAGTCATATTGATTTTGCACTATGCCACTGTAATCGGCACTCGCACCCGGAGAGGCGTTCGCTGGCAGTGGGTTATCGCGGCCTAATGACCACATGCTGACCTCACCAATGTAATCAGAATGCGAGCTTGCATAAGCTGCAACACGCTTAGCATCGTCGAGCGTGAAGAGTTCTTGCATATTGTCATTCTGACCAATCATTGGCGTAATACCAATTTTGGTATCCATGATTGAGCTTATCTGTGCATGGGTGCTTTCCGCAGCATTAATCGCAGCTTGCCCCATGTCCATGTGCCCTCCTTCTTTCTCATCATAAACACCGCCGTAATCCATAGCCATGAGGTTAACCAGATCAACACGGGTACCATGATTTTTCGCATCTTGGATCAGATTAATTCCATCGGCTGTCAGCCCATCGGGTAACACAGGTAAGGTATAAGAAATATGAAGGTTAGGATTATTTTTCTCAAGAATAGTCAAAGCCTCATTACGTAAGGCATTGGCAGCTTTGTTATTTAACGCCCCACCTTCAACATCGAAGTCAAGCGAGTCAACACCATATTTATCAACAACTTTCTGATATAAGGCAGCCAGTTGTTCTGCACTCTTACCTTGGCGGTTGTAGACGACTGCCACATCTTCTCCAGCAGCCCCACCAAAAGAAATCGTGATATTACCGCCACTCGCTTTAACGCCTTTGATTTCAGAAGTAATTGTGTGGCTATCATTTTCGCCTTTGTCTTTATCTAAGCTGATGACACCGCCCCAACTGGCACTATCCGCACCATCAGAAACCAAGAAAGCCAGCGTGAAGTTTTTGATACCAGATTTAGCTTCGATGGCTAATAAATCATGATTTTGATTCGTTGTCATATCAATATACGGATTAAACGCATAAGCCGTCGGCATGGCTGGTGCATTCGGATCCATTGGTGGGATCATTGGTGCGGGGTTTGGATCACAGTGTGTCGTCTCTTGCCATAATGCGCTGATGCCAGCATCCCCGCTAATTATGTTATTCATGCCAAGATCAGACAGTTTAACATTGTCCAAGACATAACTTTGCTGATTATTTCTTATCTCGATAACGACAGAACCATCTTGTTCAAAGATTTTCAGCGAATCTTTTATAAAGGCAGTGCCAAAATCAAGAATATCTGTTTTAGGATCAAACGCGATATGAGTTTGAGAACCCCAGTTCCAATCTAGAGCGACGGTATGCGTGGTTGCATCCGGCGCATCATGAATAATGTTATCACCCATTTGGAAAGCATTATCATCATCTGGTGTGACTGGTGGTGTGTTATCGCCGCCGGTGTGATCAGAATCCCCACCAGCATGATCCGAACCCCCACCAGTATTATCAGACTGAGAAGGACTGTCTTTAGAATTCAGTGCTGCCTGCCAGTCTTGGATCCCATTGCTGTCTTTGGTGATGATGTTATTCATGCTCAAGTCAGACAGCTTGATATTATCAAGAATCAGTTGCTGACCACTGTTCGCAGAGGTATTGATATCGATCACAACCGATCCATTCACTTCAGCGATCTTATAGTTGTCACCTGACATCGCACCGAAATCCAGTTTATCAATACTTGGATTAAAGTTAAGATGGGTTTTCTTACCCCATTGATAGGTCACTTGGTAAGTCTGAGGCGTGTTGGCATCAGAACCCGAAGTGTCTGAAGAACCTGAGGTATCTGAAGAACCTGAGGTGTCCGAGGAACCTGAGGTGTCCGAGGAACCTGAGGTGTCCGAGGAACCTGAGGTATCTGAAGAACCTGAGGTGTCTGAAGAACCCGAGGTGTCTGAAGAACCTGAGGTGTCTGAGGAACTTGAGGTCGAAAATAAATCGCTAACAGCAGGATAGTTAACAATCAAATTACTGCTACTTAAATCGGCTAAAGTCACATTACTTAATGTGTATGATTGGTTATTGCTCGGAATTTCGATCACAACAGAACCATTCACTTCACTGACTTTAAGATCGCTCGCATTTAACCAATTAAAGTTTAATTTATCAACCTTAGGATCGAAATCAATAACTTGATTTTGACCCCAAGCATAATTAATATCAAATGTGCTCATTTTATATCCTTATTATATTATTTTCTCATTAGTATTTTGAAAACCAATTTTAATTTATTAGATTCCCCCCCTATAGATAAAAACATCATATTAATTAAGATTATTATTAATATACGTTGTATGATTAAGTACTTGACTAATTTTCTTAACATCGCTAATACTGATCGTACCATTTAAGGCAAGGAAGTTAATGTTATCCATTAGCCAACTGTATCGAGCCATATTAAGTTGTGATTTCGTATTATAGAATGCCGATGTGGCATCAAGGACATCAACAATAGTCCGTGTGCCAGCTTGGTAACCTAAAGAGACAGCTTTTAGTGCGGCATCGGCTGATGATTTCGCCTGACTGTAAGCCTGAACAGCAGCAATATCAGCTTTTAGACTATTAAAAGTGGAATGAAATGTTGTTTCCGTATTCCAATCAACTTGTTTTTTTGATTCAACCGCAGAAATATAATCTTGCTCAGCCTGACTTACTTTATAATACGTACTACCACCATTAAATAATGGCATTGAAAGTGTAATATAGGCTGAGCTTTGATCGGTGTTATTATCAGAATAATAACTATGATAACGATGGGTTTGGCTGATGCTTTTTGTCATAGATAAACTGACGGTGGGTAAATAGTCCGCGCGGGCGTAACTTATTTTTTCTTTTGTCAGTTCTTCATTAGCAATCGCTTGTTTAATTGCTAAATTATTTTTATCAATTTGTTTTTTATATTGTTTGATATTACTTGGTAACAATGTCTGGAAGGCCACCGTGTTAAGTGTAGCAAATTCGTTATAATGCTTACCTGTCAGTTCACTTAACTTGTCCATACTACTCATTAGCTTATTTTTTGCATTCACTTCCTGAGCGAGAAGCATATCATATTTCGCTTGTGTATTCTGCAAGTCAACACGGGAGGATAATCCCCCCTCATAACTCTTCTTGATCATTTCAAGTCTTTCAACAATGGCTTTTTTTTCTTCATTAATGGTATTAATACCATCAGCAGCACTGATCACCGTTAAATACTCGGTAACCACATTTACCACCAGTTTTTGTAAGGCAATACTGTAGGAAACTGACTGTAATTTCTCATTTTTTTTCTGAATAGAAATAGCATACCATTTACTCAGATCAAATAAAGATTGACTGAGATTAAGAGAGGTATTTTGAACCCGTTGCTGATCTTTTTCTTGATGAAATTCACCCCTTTTGACTCGACCCAGACTGGTATTTAATGTCAATTGAGGCAGGAGTGCAGATTCTGCCATGTTCAATTGATCATGTGCCGTATTTATTTTTGTCACTTCCTGCTTTAAACTCGGATTATTTTCTATGGCATCTTGTAATACTTGAGTGAGGTCTGCCGCATATACAGCGTTAAAAAAAAACAAACCAGAAAGCAAAAAAAAACATATATTCTTATTCAATCAATTACCTTCAATATATAATAGTATATAAAATAGACCACTTACTCTCATATAAAGAACGACAAGAAGCGACCACATTAAGAAAAATTATTAAATTTTTAGCAAAATTGACTCAATATCAAGCTCCCCCTCATTGTAAAAGTAAACAGAGGAAAAGTTAAAACCGCAGATGTAAAAACAATTATGAACAAATCAACCACATTAATAAAAAATGAAAATATTCCGAATCAACTTTATTTATAGATAATTTATCATTCTAAGCATTATCTAATATAAAAAGCCAGGAAGATGTGTGGGATTATAGAAGACTGATCATAAACAAATTTATAATTATTCAATAATAAATCAAACCTCTGAGCGAGGAAACATTATCGCTCGATGCGCGTTAATCATCTAAGTGAGACAGTATTACGGCACTTCCTCATCAAGACGTCCATGTGGGCATATCAACAATCATGGTTTCAATATTGATCGCAATGGGCTCTGATGGGTGTAATTCTTGGTTCAAGATTACAAGGCCGACCTCTTGTGATACTCGCTTAAAGATGAGCATATTAGAATAATATTCTGCGTGAACTGTGAAAATAAAAAAAAACGGCAATAATAGAATCTTAACAAAATGTTGCATTCGCTCTCCAAGATAGGGTATTGATAACGGATTCATTAACCTAACGAGTAATACAGTTTCTAACGCCTAGACCTAAAACGGAGTCTTTGATAAGGGTACAATCATTATTTCAGCCAGCATGCCAACAAGCGACTTAACACCCCCTCGCTTATTGGAGGAGAGGAATTAAAGCGATTAAACAGCTCACCACTCAAACTAAACTATCTGACAACTGATATAAAATAGTGCTGAAATGAGCCGCGTTAAGTTTCGATCCGAGAGAGAAACAATGGCATAGTTCATGCTATGACTTTGGGATCACCGGTCAAACCTTCTGTGCCATCACACCGCTTCTCGCAATCACTGCCGCTGATGCACATATTGGAGATAAGCACGAGTTAAATGCTCTTTCAACTTGACTAGTTCAACTTTTCTATATCGGCGAGAAACCTGATACACAAAATCAAAAGATGCTTCTCCTCTGGTTTAGTTCTAGCTCCTGATCCTGATAACGAGCCTCAGGATCTGTTGACCCGCATAAAGACGATCAAGACTTAAGATTAGGGGGTGCAATAATAAGGGGATGAATGACACGCTGCAATAAGTTACAGGTTACAGGGGTATTAACCGATAAGAAACAATTTAAAGTGCATCGGCATAACTAGGTCGTATGCCTAGGCCAGTAATGCGATATCCTACTCATTTTGTCACATCGCTGTAACTGAATTTTGAATACATCCGCCTTTGACGATCCTAATGTGCACAATACCGATTCAAGTTAAAACAGCAATATTCAACATAATAAGGGAAGGAAATTATTGATAAGTATTTCATTAATAGGAGGGTCTGTCTGAGTGACGGCTCCTCGAATCACTCATCCTACGACGTTTCCTCAACAATAAGATAAAAAACAAACCCTTCTTGCTTGAGTCTTCTCGCCGAACACGGTGCGAAGGGCAGAGGTCGTCGATATAGGATCGTCACCGGGAGCGAGAAGTCATCCCACGGTTTCCCCTTTTCAGTAAAACCATGAGCTGATAATTTGATTCGATGCCGATCAAAAGGATGCACTAAGTTCGAGGCTTATTCTGTTTACTCCCCCCACCCTATCAAACCCTGCTTATGACCATACCGATAATTTGATGATGTCTCCCAAGCGGCCGGCTATATCATTGAAAGAAAAAGATTTTGACCTGATGCGATACCGACAAAGATCGTGCTGATAACCGAATGAGCTTTCTGATGGCCTATCGCCCTGCCAGAAGTGGATTATTAGGAAAAAAACTGGCTGTGAATCCATTGGATAACCATAAAAATGCGCGTATGCATGATCTTCTCACATTGTGGGTATTGACCCACAATATGTGATTCGATACAAACCGCCTTACCCAAGCCCCCGTAAAAAAACCGACTCATGGCATACCGTGCTATTTACACAGTAAGCAGCAAAATCTTCTCAGCTTCACTTCCTAGTTTGCTGAGATACTGATACTCTGCAACAGTATAAAAATCTGTCATGACTTAGATCCGCAAGTTAATAACGCACACATCCTGAATAAGAATAGCCGCAAAATAGGAGTGAACTATGGATGTCAAACTCAGGCCCCTAGAGCGCGAAGATCTTCGCTTTGTACATCAATTAGATAATAATGCAACGGTCATGCGTTACTGGTTTGAAGAGCCCTACGAGGCTTTCGTTGAGCTGAGTGATCTGTATGATAAACATATCCATGATCAGAGTGAGCGACGCTTTGTGGTCGAATGCCTAGGTAAAAAAGCCGGACTGGTTGAACTGGTTGAAATTAATCATATCCATCGCCGGGCAGAGTTTCAGCTGATTATCGATCCTGCACATCAAGGGAAAGGACTCGCCAGTAAAGCGGCACTACTTGCTATGGAGTATGGCTTCTCAGTCCTCAATCTCAATAAACTTTACCTGATCGTCGATGAAGAGAATATTAAAGCCATGCACATTTATAAAAAACTCGGCTTTCAACAAGAAGGACGACTGATTAATGAGTTTTTTATCCACGGAGAGTACCGCAATACAATAAGAATGTGTATTTTTCAACGTGAGTACCTAGAAACGCATCGCTATGCTCAGCATGTGATGGTTCAACCCACTGCGCAATAACCCAAAAATCACACGAGCATTCGACTCTCAACACCATGTTACACCCGTTTTCAGAATGGGATTCACATACCATAAACACTGAATAGAAAACGCTCAAGTGAAAGGCGAGAACAAAAACCATAAGCAATACCATGCCGATATTGTCGAGGATTGCCTTCCATTTTTGGGAAAGCCAAATAGTCTTCACAGTGTTTATCTAATTCGGCTGGTTCGGCAAAATGTTTACTCCGCTCAGCCAACTCAGGATGAATAATCAAGGCTGTTCGCCCCATTTTCCCTTCACGATTGACATAAACATAATGTTCATCTCGTCGAAATTCTTGGGCTTTAGGCAGGATGCTTACACATTCAAAACCGACTTTCTCTAAAACTTTTATCACTTCGTCTGGACGTAAATACATAACTACTCCATGCTATTTTATAACCCACATCTTAAACTAAGCATTGTGTCATGTGATTAAGAGCATTCGGAATCCCTCAAACTTGGCAAAAATAGGCTAAAATAATAATTCAGATTCCCCATGTGATGAGACAACAAGGAGTACAATATGGCCGTATCTTCATATCAAGATCAGTATGATAGCAAGCAAGTAGAAATCAACGAACTGGCCGACAGTCTTCAAGCGTTGCTCGATTCCTATAGCCAGGGTGCGGAACAAGGAATCGAATCCGCACGAGAGCAAGCTGAAAAATTATTGAAGAAAACCAAAGCAAGCTTAGGTCAACGTCAATGCTCGTTCAAAAAAAATCTCTGCGCATCAGGATGTGAGGTAGATGGCTGGATCCGTGATAACCCTGCCGCAGCGGTGGGTGCCTCGGCGGCACTGGGTCTTGTTTTTGGTTTATTATTATCAAGACGGTAAGTTAATTTTTCAAGACAGGTCTTTATCCCTACTGCCCTGCTATCGGCATACCTACCCGAAGCAAGGCAGCTTCATCGAAATGAAACTAAAATCGACGATGGGAGCATGGGTTTACTTAAGCCGCTGCGGTTGACCAATCCGTATTCGAATAAACCAATGACCCTAATTTGCTCGGCGCTATCAAAACATTAAGATAAATCTGGTGTCTTATTGAGAAAATGACGCATTATAAATAGGGTTAAAGATGCGCATTTTGATCTTTGCAAATAATTTAAGGACTATTTTTTTGCAAAAACTGCTTATTTTCAATTTTACTAATAACATAATTTAGCATACTCAATGTTGGTTATGTTATTATCTTTAATAGTAATATTTACCATTGAAAACATAGTGATAAAATAAAATCTGTTAAATAATACTATCCGTATTGTGCTATCTATAATTGCATCAATAAGACAGACTATGAAAAATATTATTTTAACTGATTGATATTTTTGATTTATTTGATTTACAGGGAGAACACAGAATTGGAAAGTTCATTCACACCTATTGAAAATATGATAAATAGTTTAGCTGATCGTCATCGCGAATATCCATTTCATGCGATAGTTCTTACTCGTTTATCTATGCATATCTATAATAAGCTACTTGAAACACGTAACAGCATGCTTAAAAGCCGAGGTATTAACGAAACGCTTTTTAATGCATTAATTACGGTTTATGCACGCAAAGACCAATGCATTCAACCCTCTGAGCTAAGTTTGGCGTTGGGTTCATCGCGCACCAATGCCACGCGCATTGCTGATGAACTTGAAAAACGGGGCTGGATCGCAAGAAAAGAAAGTAACAATGACCGCCGTTGTCTTTATTTGCATCTCACCGAAGGTGGCCTTGAATTTTTAGCTGAAATTTTACCGCCACAGCATCAGAATCTGCATGCGTTGTGGGAAGTATTTACTGACGATGAATTGCAACAACTGGAAACACTACAACGGAAATTTCTGACTCATTTGGATAAAATTGAAGTCAGTAAGATAAAAAATTAATCCCCCCACTAGCTTATAGCGGAAAATAGAATTCTTTCTTCTATTTATCCGCTATAACAAAATTGTTTTACTTGAAGATGGTAATTTGTAAGAGCAAATCTGTATAATGGAGAAAGTTATGAGTCCTCACGAGCCAGTCGAGTCTTCTGAAACCCCATCGCTAGCAAAACAGAAAAAACGTAAAATTTTATTAACGTTACTGGCTGTTATATGTCTGATTGCGGCTCTTAGCTATGCTACCTATTATTTTCTCGTTCTAAGAAATTATCAAGAAACAGATGATGCATATGTTGCGGGGAATCAAGTACAAATTATCCCCCAAGTCACAGGTAATGTGAGTAAAGTTTGGTTCGATAATACCGATAAAGTGAATAAAGGTGACATCCTTGTTTCCCTAGATAAAACTGATGCGAAACAAGCGGTGGATAAAGCAAAAACTCAACTCGCCAATAGTGTCAGACAAACACGCCAGTTAATGATCAATAGCCAGCAATATCAAGCGAATATTGAGCAACGGAAAATTGCGCTATCCCAAGCTCAAGCCGATCTAAACCGCCGTATTCCATTAGGAAAATCGAATTTAATTGGTCGAGAAGAACTGCAGCATGCCCGTGATGCAGTGACTACCGCGAGCGCAGCACTTGAGGCAGCTCAACAACAATACAATGCCAATCAAGCCCTGCTGCTGAATACCGACCTACAAAATCAACCTGCCGTTCAAAGTAGCGCCGCGGAATTAAGAAATGCTTGGCTGGCATTACAACGTACAGACATTCGCAGTCCGATTACAGGCTATGTTTCACGTCGCAATGTCCAAGTGGGAGCCATGGTTTCAACGTCTAGTCCATTAATGGTAGTTGTCCCCCCAGATCAAATTTGGGTTGATGCTAATTTTAAAGAAACGCAACTTGCCCGGATGCGCATTGGGCAACCCGCCACAGTTATCGCCGATATTTATGGTGATGATATTGTTTATCAGGGTAAAGTCGTTGGCTTAGATATGGGAACTGGAAGTGCATTTTCACTGCTTCCCGCACAAAATGCGACAGGCAATTGGATTAAAGTAGTACAACGTCTGCCTGTTCGGATCGCCCTTGACCCACAGCAAATAAAAGATCATCCCTTACGGATCGGATTATCGACCTTAGTCAGCGTCGATACAAAAAATAGCCAAGGCGATATTCTGGCAAAAACGACTCGACAACAACCCGCATACAGTAGCGATGTGCTTCAGCTGTCCTTGCAACCTGTCGATGCATTAATTAGTAAAATTATTCAGTCGAATGCAGAATAAAAACGGATAATCCAATGCAACAGAAACCGCTGACAGGCATACCGTTGGTCGTTATGACCATTGCATTGTCTCTGGCAACCTTTATGCAGGTGCTGGATTCTACGATTGCCAACGTCGCCATTCCGACCATTGCAGGCAATCTCGGCGCATCGAACTCGCAAGGCACTTGGGTCATTACCTCTTTCGGCGTTGCCAACGCGATCTCCATTCCACTAACGGGATGGTTAGCAAAACGTTTTGGTGAGGTAAAATTATTTATTTGGGCGACATCCGCCTTTGCCATTGCCTCTTGGGCTTGTGGCATTTCTCAAAGTCTGGTGATGCTGATTATTTGTCGAGTGATACAAGGCTTGGTTGCCGGCCCTATCATCCCATTATCCCAGAGTTTACTATTAAACAATTATCCCCCTGCTAAACGTGCAATCGCATTATCACTGTGGGCAATGACCGTGGTCGTGGCGCCCATTTGCGGTCCAATACTGGGGGGCTGGATCAGTGACAATTACCACTGGGGTTGGATTTTCTTTATTAATGTACCACTTGGGATCCTTGTCGTTATCCTCAGTGGCCAAACCCTCACTGGCAGAGAAACCCACACCGAACGACGACCTATCGATATCGTTGGTCTTGTCATGTTGGTGATCGGGATTGGTTGTTTACAGGTTATGCTAGATCGCGGTAAGGAGCTGGACTGGTTCAACTCGACAGAGATTATCGTCTTAACTGTGGTCGCTGTCATTGCCCTCATTATTTTATTGATCTGGGAGTTGACAGACAATAATCCCATCGTCGATTTATCGTTATTTAAGTCACGTAACTTCACGATTGGTTGTACGTCAATCAGCTTGGCTTATATGATTTACTTCGGTACGATTGTCTTACTGCCGCAATTACTGCAAGAAGTCTTTGGCTATACGGCCACTTGGGCGGGTTTAGCCTCCGCACCTGTTGGTCTTATGCCTGTCCTTTTATCACCGCTTATTGGTCGTTTTACTCATAAACTGGATATGAGAAAACTGGTTACCTTCAGTTTTATTATGTATGCCGTCTGTTTCTATTGGCGTGCTTATACTTTTAATGCCGGTATGACCTTTGCAGACTCTGCTTGGCCACAATTTTTCCAAGGTTTTGCTGTCGCCTGCTTCTTTATGCCACTGACCACCATCACTTTGTCTGGATTACCCCCAGAAAAAATGGCGGCGGCCTCAAGTTTATCAAACTTTACACGGACATTAGCTGGGTCGATAGGCACTTCCATTACCACCACAATGTGGTCTAATCGCGAAGCATTACATCATAACCAACTGACGGAATCCGTTACGGCTTATTCTCCCGATGCCATCAAAATGTACCAGCAATTAGAAAGCGTGGGAATGACACAGCAACAAGCTTCAGGTTATATCGCCAATCAGATCACGAGCCAAGGTCTGATCCTCTCCGCGAATGAAATATTTTGGGGTGCGGGCGGTATATTTATCTTACTGCTAGTAACCATCTGGTTTGCTAAACCGCCATTCGGCCATCAAGGTAATTCTGGCTCAGCCCATTAATACCTTGTGTCGAGAATCGATCACACAGGCAAAGCAACAACTCGCCGATTGATTCTCGACTTCACAACAAAATCTGTCTTTTGAGGGATATGGATCAAGCTGACTCATTCAGAATAATAAGATGGTGTTGCTCTCTTTCGATTGACTTGGTCAATCTCATTCCTGTGATGACAATAACAAAAATTATTCTTATCCCCGTCAATGACGCCTTACTCATCATTAATCGAGGCAGCCCCCTCTCCCTCGAAGCTATTTACATTTTGAGCAACAACCACGAATCAGGGAGATATCCGCACGCATCAGTCCCGTCCTATGCTCAAGCCTATCGGCCTTTATCACAGGCCTGTCAACACGATGGCGTTGTGCCAGTGGGACGGTAAAGCACTCAACGGACTTAGGCTGATGACTCTGGATCGTCTCATCTGTTATCTATTCTTTTTCTGGTGTTTCTGCTCAACCAGACTCGGTAAGCAAAGGTAGCAAACCATGCCTACATACGTCATTATGGATAATGGGTTACCACACCAAGCTGTTTTATCTCCCCCCTCATTTTAAGACAGATCATGACCGATTTATTGATTCTGCTCGCTGTACAGTTAGCACAAGACGAATAATCATAAACCACACCGACATGACGCCCCTTTGTTGCATCATGTGACGGGAGCAACTTGTCAACGCCGACGCTCTAGCGTTCATCAGCCAATAACAGCACAACATGACCGGGATAAGTGCGCATAGTCTGCTTCCTAAATTGCTCCCACTGTTCAATCGGGATTGACGTTCTGACAGACAAAATACTTCGCTACCCCTTAATGAGAACCGATAAGCAAATTGTGACGACAAAAGCTTGCTAAGGTTATTAGCACGATGTTGCTCACCTATTTTTAGCAATGCAAAAGTTCAAATAAAGACCAAATAATAGGGCAATTTCATCGGATCCCCCTGGCCGTTATGCCGATACAAAATCCCCGTTTACCGAAAGGCAAGTCTGGCACGTTTAATCACGAGTGAAAGCAACAAAAACTGATCAGGAAAACCGTTTTACAAGTGACCACAGTGGTTTTCTGCCATGGATTACCCAACGACAACACATCCATCAGGATAACCTGATTAAAATAGGCAGGGAATGCAATCAACTCATGATATAAGGCGAGATTAAACCGCAGGATAGCACTTAAGGCTATTACGCTTTCATCGATAGTCATCGCTTACGATACGCTGTGCCACCAGACGATCAACTGATGACACGTTAGCGCCTGAAAAAACTCAAACCGAGATCGATAAAATGATTTTGTTCTTTGTCATTCACCATACTCTACATTAGTCAGCATGATCTAATCTGTATGCTGCGTGGCAGGCTAGCTAAGACATTCATATTATCTACTACCACGACGCAGAGGATTCATTCAGAAAAGTCGCACACCATAGGCTTCAATTTAATGTTTAATTAGTCGCATAAATTTTCCATTGGTTAACTTTATTAAGAATTTTATTATTTGCATAATCATAACGGTCCATAAAAAACGGACAGGTAAAACCCAAAATAACGCAGCCCCCATAATGACAACAATAAAGGTGTCCTCAATAAGAGAATGAGATAAGTTCATTGAGGTGACAGCAAGTATCACATCGTCCTCATCAAAATCGCCTTGTTTAACTTCCTCAAGCAATAGCGCACTACCATAAACAAGGCCTAGAGTCATACCAACAAATGTAATTGAAGCACATTTCCGAGTCACACCAATCATCGTCAAATACGGTGACAAAAAACGCCCCATTTTATGAATGAGTCCATTCTTTTTTAAGAAATCAAGCACCGTTATCAATAAAAAAAGCAAGATAAAAACAATGGCATAGGTTTTTAATTGCTCAATACACCATGACATAATCCCCCCCTGCACGACACTGTTACCAATTAAATCAATCTTCGCAGCTTCGTTGAGTATCGAGAAAGTCTCAAAAAAACGACTGAATATAAAACCCAGAGTAAAAGAACTGAACAGTCGTAATCCCAAAGAAAAAAAGAATCTCACGCCACATTTTTGAGTCATTCTCACTTCTAAGGGTAATCCATGTGACATCAGCATCATGATGCCGAGAACAGTCGCCTGCCCCGCATCAAGTGGAGCAGTTTCAGACAAGACCACATACATTAAAGCGCCTGACCATAAATTCGCCACCATTGTCAACGCCCAAACCAAGCCCATAATCCCAGGTAATCCGACAAATTCCATGGCTGGAGATAACATATCGCCTAACACACGCACTAAACCAAAGTGTTCTAATAATTTTACTGCAACACTAATTGGGATCATGACCTTGATGACCTTAATCCATAAATTAGTTGCTGAGTTAACGGCAGGAATTAATAATGCTTTCATCGATATCATTTTATACACTTCATATATAAATTTTAATTTCTCATAAAAAGAGGTTTTGAATAAAATATTCAACCCCTCATTGATTTAGGCATTAAGGATAGATGTTGCTCTGCTAGCATGCCTGATTTCGCATTTTATTTTAAACTGTTATTCCATATTCTATGAAAAGCTGTTTCGCGGAAGGATATTCCGTTACCCCCATTTTTTTGAGAAAAGACAAAGTAGGACGTGCTGCGATGAGCATATCTTGTTTCATTACATCCTCAGTAAAAATATTGTTAATCACTTCATCCGCCTCAGTACGTAGACATCCTGTAGCCAAACTAAAATAAAATGCCAACCTCTCCGTATCGGGCAAACTGCGCATGATTGTCGTTTCAGCAAAAATACCAGCAGCAAGATTACGCTGGTGTTCATTGAGCTTAGACCAACACCATATTCCCAGCGCTCGAAATTGTGACGCATGGACAATTTCGTCTTCTTGGTGAGAACGGCAGCAATTAACAACGGAAGAAACGATGTCATTATCTCGAGTAAATTGCCCTAATTCTTTTGATATCCGAGTCTCTGTCACAACACCAATGATCATTTTAAACAGAACTTTGTCATTCTCACTTACCAACTTACGCTCACTTTCCTCGAGCTTTGTCATAAATAACGGCGTTTCTTTTCCTCGTTCACAAATGTCGACAGCAAACTTATCTTGAATAGCATGAATAAACGTTAAGGCTTGTGCAGCATGATGCCCTTCATCTGTAACAAGTTTAAATAACTCTTCTTTCGGTTCATCTGGAATATCAAAAGGCAATTTATATAAATTTTTGATACAAGGAATAACAATATTATGCTCAACATGAATCGTATCATGGAGAAAACCGATAAATTGGCAGGCACCAAATTTTAAGCTCTGATAATCATTATTAAAATAACCCTCAAGTTTTTCTATTTTTGGATAAAATCGTTTCCCTTCTTCTAAAATAACTTCCTTCTCAAAAAATTGTGAAACGGCTGTTGGTCTCTGATTCAGTGAATTGAATGTAAGGTATTCTGGATAATTTACATTAGTATTCATTGCTCCTCCAATAATTATTTATCTTTGACTAACTTAAAAGAATCAAGACCTTCATCACAATCAGGACATAAATAATCCATTGGTAAATCTGAAAACCGTGTACCACTGGGGATACCATTATCTGGATCACCAAGCGATTCATCGTAAATGAAGCCACATGCAACACACACATATTTACTCATAATTAATATTATACTCTCATACTATTTTATAAAAACGCAATGACAATCACATAACTCATAGAACACTGTCAACTTAATTTTTATGGTCGCTGATAAAAACAAATGGGAAACAAATAGAAAAAAAATGAATTAATCAAATCTTAATAGACTGCAAGAATATTAATTATTCTCTTTTATTATTGAGCTCTTTATCATTATCATTATCATAAAAAACACTTATAACTTCACCGCCCCTTAAAAAATTATTATTCGTTTAATATCAATATGTTTCTACTCAATTACTTTCACCTCACCGATAACATTTGCCGTTTTGTCTAAAAAATAAATAGAACCTGCTTAAAATGACCTATTCATTTAATATGAATCAATTAAAAAAAGAAAAGAGAAAGTTAACAAATTCCCCTAACCTGAGTGGGTTTTATAATAAATGCAATGCCGTGTAATTTAGCCTAATGTTCTCAACCTGAGTATGAGAAATAAAAATAGACAAGAAATAAAAACTGCCATCACTACCCTGAATTAATCTTTTTTTAAAATATGGTGATATCCCTCGCATTATTTATACGCATAACCAGGGCTGGTAAGCTTCAGCTGAGATTATCGTCGACGTTATTCGCTAAAATTACCTGTCAGGGTTATGAGATGCCCCCCCTCGCTCGATAAGTTCTATGCGGCATAAAGAGGCAGCAAAAATCATAAAAATAAGGCAGTCTGAGCGAAAGATGAATTAAAAAAATTAACATGAGTGAGGGCGTGATAGGAAATAAACCAATCGCAGAATGACGTTTATGAAAGATGCCCCAAATAAGCGTGATGGGTGTGACTACGTTCTATCGCCCCTCACTTATCGTGAAAAATTTAAACCAATTGAGTAGATAAGTGCAATTTAGACAGCAATGGTCACTTCCTCACTGCCCTGTACGCATCGTTTTTTCAAGACAAATTATCGCAAAGGACAGCAGAAGCTAACGTCAGCTATTTAATGAAGATGAGTAACAAGGGGGACGCATTCCCCCTATCACAGTAAAACAGCTTGAACGTTGTCTCTGTTCAAAGGGCACCGCCAGCTGTTCTTCTTGTTTGTATCTAGTGTTGGCGTTGACGCCACCATCCGGCAAGCAGAATACCGGCAGCAACCGAGACATTAAGACTTTCAATATGACCGGTGCCATCAATCGAAACACGCATATCACCGCTATTTAACGTTTCACTGTCTAAACCACTGCCCTCTTGCCCTAAGACAAAGACGACTTTATTCGGTAATGAGCTCGAGGATAAAGGCTGACCTTGATGACTGGATGTCGTCACTATGCGATACCCCGCTTGACGGAAACGGGTTAATCCTTCAGAAAAACTGTCTGCCGTGATCGCTTGGACATGCTCCGCTCCACCTTCTGCCGTTCTGACCGCTGCACCTGATTCAAGTAGAGATGCATCCTCAACCAAAATTCCTTTTGCGCCAAAATGAGCACAACTACGCATAATCGCACCGAGATTATGAGGGTTTCCAACATGATCTAATGCAACAATACAATCGTTCTCCGTCGACTGGCTTAACCATTCATCAACTGAAATACCGAGGTGTTTCTTAATAATGAAACAGACACCGCCATGATGTTCAGTGCCTGATGCTTTCACGAGTTCATCTTCTTCCACAACATGATAGGCTTTACGATTGGCTGCTAAATACCGTAATGCATCACGAAAACGGGGCGTGACACTCTGAATAAACCATGCTCTGACAATCGCATCAGGGCGACTATTAAATAACGCTTGGCAAGCATTTTCGCCATATACGCGGGTCTCTTCCATCCGCTGGCGCTTTATCAGTTCAGGATCAACCGGCTGTCGCGTCGAATTTTCCGGCACAATGGTCTCACTTGGCTTGGCAGGTTGCCGAGGCACCGTCCGCCAAGGTGAGTCAGAATGAACAACCGATTTTTCATTGCGACGATCCTTACTCTTGCGGCTATCTGTTGGTCGCGTCCCTTTCCCTGTTCTGGGATTACCGACTTCAGGACGCTGGTCAGACTTACCACGTACATACATCACTTTTACTTTATTATTTCTACTTTCGTTTTCGTCGCTCATTTCATTCTCCTCAAGCCTGGACGAAGATTACCTGATGTCAGGCTTTGATGCCATTAACTTTATCACTCCCATGCATCGATATCCGGTTATCGCCATTGTGCTAAGGTGACAATATAGCATTTTAAATTGTCTCAGGTTATCATCGGAAGATCCTTCATCGTGATCAAGCTATCGCCTTCATCTCCGCTTGCGTTTATACTTCATGTCATTAATAAGATTCACCCTTTAGCGCAAGAAGAATAACCGTTGAGCCTTTTTATCTGGCAATGCAAGTCACAAACATACGTTGTCAACCTCAACTGCAAAATAGGGCAGGCTGCGTCTCGCTGCCGTTAGGTTGATATCAATGAGAAAATTAGAAACTTTACACCCATGATGGTGATTCATTTACAACGATAACGGGGCGACAATCAGTGCCAACTCCTCTGTCCAATAATGCAGTATTAACCCTTAGAGCTAAACGTCTAGCGCGTTCCACCCGCCCGTTTCTGGCCAGAGGGAATCGTGTCATACGCTGTCAGCGCTGTTTACTGCCGGAAAAAAATTGCCTATGCCATTTAATAAGAACAGCACAGAGCCGTCATCGCTTTTGTCTTGTCATGTTTGATACCGAACCCTTAAAACCCAGTAATACCGGCAGGTTGATTGCCGATGTTTTACCCAATACTCTGGCATTTAGCTGGTCAAGAACGGATCCGGATCCTGCCTTACTCGCAACAGTAGCCGATCCCCATTATCAGGCTGTCATTGTCTTCCCAGAAAGCTACGCTGAACCCCATCGCACAATCATAAATCATCCTCCTACCGTCGATAAACCTTTACTTTTTATTATCCTCGACGGGACATGGAATGAGGCGTGCAAAATGTTTCGGAAAAGTCCGTGGCTTAATCAATATCCGTTAATCTCCCTTGATATCAGCACAACCTCCCAATATCGGTTACGCGAGGCCTCGCAACCCCAGCAACACTGCACGGTTGAGGTCGCAATAGCCCTTCTGGCTGCCGCAGGAGAGGTGCAGGCTGCCGACATATTAGAAAAACATTTTATCCAATTCCGGCAACGCTATCTGGCTGGCAAATCATCACACAGAGTAAGCATAACTGGGCAGGATCCTGATTAAACAGACTGACGAATCCGCCACTGAGGGTACGGCAAAGAAAGAGACTACTGCGGTAATTAAGTTAAAATTTAATTACCGGTTAATGGGCTTTTACCTAGGAACCGCCGAAGCTTCGATGATCCACGATTCAGTCAGACCCACCGTCTATCCAAGTCAATCATTTCATTGTCACATTGAAAAGTATAACACCGGTTCAGCCAACTCGCCTGCGAGTCCAATGTGCTGATATTTTTGATGTTGCCACCTACAGCTTGTCGTTTCAGCCAAGGTGGGAAAGACGCCGGCTTAGCATAAGCTATCACACTGCCGCACCCTTCTCACGGCTTGGCTTACGACTTTATGATTGGCGTTACAATGTCATTTCACCGGCGAGTTACTTGTTTCTGCCTGCACGGCTAACGGCAACGTAGCTGATTATAAAATCAATGGCTTATCGCATAGTTGCAAACTCATCTCGGTATTTTTGATGGCGATTTGCGGCCCGCAGGTCACCCGCAATCAGCGCATTTTGTCACATTTAGGGTCGACAAGAGTAAGATGGTAAGATTACTCGTCTTTGTAACAGGTCCTGATTATGAGCAAGTTTGATCATTATGCAACCTGTGATCTGCCGCCGGGATAAAATTCGATTCGATCACTCGCAGTAGTTTGCAGGCATTGTCTTGTTCCGCCAACCAAGTTGGCGTGGTGTCTTACCGTTTGCAAGCTGTGATTTGCTTACCGATTTCAAGAAGATTAACAGGTGGATGTTAGACGCCATAACCCTAGCCGTAAAAGCTAAAGGAATAAAATTGACCAAATTATTCAAACATCAGGTACAACATGACTATTTTTAACTAATAGAATACCTCACTGACAGAGGCATCGGCCTTAGAAGATAGATAAAATATCGCGTCAATTCTCACTCTTACGCCCTGAGTGACATGAAGGCAGGCGTGCTCAGCCTAACACTCCCAAATAACAGTTGGCACAGCATTACCGGGTTGTCACTCTCGCCCTCATTACTGATTAAGTAATTACCTTATTTCCGATTGGTAAAACCTTAACAATTATCAACGCACATGGGTTAACCACAGTAAAGATAAATCAGCGACAGTTAACATTGATTCCCTTGCACCTGACTAGCATGATTGACAGCTAACCCCGTACAGAATAAGGGGGTTAGTTTCAATTAATTAAAAGTTTTATTAAGAAGTAACTTTATATCACCGTCTTCTTCATAGATGACTAAAAAGCGATCACCTCCATATAATGCCTCTCCAGTAATGAGCGGATGATTAGAAAGATAGAGTAATTCTGAATCTCGACATGTTTTTACAGGGCTGACACCTGGTGGCTCCCAATAATCCTGAAATATATAGCAATGATATTCAATGCCTTCCACCGTTTTTATTAATAATGCTTTATAGACTTCATCTTGCCTGCCTATCCAAGGTATCCATATGCTTCGACCCAAGATCCCCTTACTATCGATAGCATAAGTCGTATTATTTTCTCCATTATAAATTGATATTTTATATTTTGTCAGATTTTGAATAAATTTAATACTCGTTACTGATGCCATAAAAATCCCTTGGTGAATAAAATTTCATTAAGGCTATCAAAGATGCAATTAAATCTGATCCCGCCTTTATAATAACTGTTCTTGTTTTGTCTCATTCATAAAACAATATATGTACATCAATGACATTTTAAGAGGATAAAAAGATCAGCGCGCGGTTAATATTCGATGACACTTATCCAACTTAAGCAACATTTTGTTATATAACAGAACCCTCTCCAAGATGGGCCCAATATTGTTCACTCTCTTCGTTGAGTTGTAAATTAACACCAGATAAAGCCAGCCATGAAATAAATTGCTTAGCCATTAATTAGTTACTAATATTTACCTTTATCTTTCCGGCGTGATGTTGCAGTAAAGTAATACGTAACGATTAATTATCCTTATCTTAAAAATTAAAATAATCATAGTCACGTCACTTATTAATTAGCTAGCAGCAATAAGTAAACCAATCCGTAATTAAAATAAAAGAGGGAGTTCAATAAATAATTAAATCGATCACTTTAAACTAGATTAAACTTATACTTTATTAAAATCACTGAGTTGAGGAATTTATAGATAGCATTCAATAGGACATTAACAACCCGTCAGTCAATCTTGCGGATTACGCGCAAAAAAAGAGTAAAATTTGTTGCAAAGGATGATGCGTATTGAAGTGCAATACTGTCATTGACATTGCATGTCTTCACTGTATTTTACAAATCCCGACCTAAAGGACGGGTATTTCTTTATTTTAAATAAAATATTCTCTCTATTTAGATAATGACATTCTTATTTTATCGCCCGTTTTTAATTCATAATCGCAATAAGTTAATCCGTTGTGTTCTGTTGGCGTTCTACCTGAATTTAAGCTTTTTTTAACTTTGCTCGCTTTAACTGCCATCAGGTCAAATCCTTTCCATTTACAATCAGAAGCAGATGGAGAACAATAAACCAGACTTGAAATACCGTCGCTGCCCTTTTCTACCTTGGTTGCAGTGATACTCACTGGTTTAGGACATTTGACCTTTGCAGCAACACCTGCAAATGATGATGCACCTAAAAACAGAGATAAAATAATGGCTTTTTTATTTTCATACTAACCCCTTGATCAATTTTATTATGAGAATATTAAATATAATTTAATCAAGGCAAATGAGATAACAATGGTTGTTGTGATATTGAACACCCAACTAACTGTAATAATAATAGACCCTGAGCAGTAAAGAGCCGTTATCCATTTAACGAAATTACCCTCATACCAGTAAGATGCTGCCATTTAAGCAAGGCTCAACAGCCGTTAAACAACGGCTTAATAAAACAGTCGAATACGCGACTGTTCTGCTCAGCTAACACAGTTAAATACGTTAACTCGACCCTGCAACCAGGATAGGATAAATCAGGCGTTCAAGCCAAGGTTTGTCAATACAGTGAGGAGCAGAAGATCAGGAGTAAAACCGGAGTGTCAGGCTGAACAATTCAATCCTGTCGAAATTTGTAACTCAGATAAATAAACTATCCCTGCCCAGAGGAAAAATAGATCTAACCCGACTTGTGGATGATGTTACAATAAACCGAAACCGCTGACGACCTCTGTTCAGCTAGGCGTATTGATCATGAGAACAGTGTATTGTGATGTTATCTAAATTTACTTTGACTAGTCACCAACAATTCCTTGCTCAGCTCCCGAAAATTGCCCAATGCGCTGACCAATTTATCACTCTAAGCTCAGCCAAGCAATTCCACCACGTACTGCTTGAGCGCATTGCCACGGCTCAAACACGTATTACCCTCGTGGCCTTATATCTAGAAAATGATGAGGCTGGCCGCAGTATCATGTCAGCATTGTATGCTGCCAAGCAAAAAAATCCCTCGTTGACTATTTCGGTCTGTGTCGACTGGCATCGGGCGCAGCGTGGCAGAATTGGCGATAAAACCGCAGTAACAAATGCAGATTGGTATTGTCAACTTGCTGAACAAAATCCGAACAGTGCGATCGCTGTGTATGGTGTCCCCGTCAATACTCGTGAGGCACTTGGTGTCTTACACCTGAAAGGGTTTGTGATTGATGATACCGTCATTTACAGTGGGGCCAGTATTAATAATGTGTATCTGCATCAAAACGATAAGTACCGATACGATCGTTATCACCTCATTACAAATCCACACCTTGCAGATACCATGTTCGATTGGGTTAATGAGCATATTACACAATCTGAAGCCGTTAATCGGCTCGATAAACCGGAAAGACCCTCCAGTCCTGAAATAAAAAGTGAAACACGTCAGTTTCGTCAAGAATTACGTAATATTAATTATCAATTTACTGATGGCCAATGTGAAAATCAGCTTTCTGTGACTCCATTGGCAGGGCTTGGCAAACGCAGTCTGCTCAATCAGGCAATTTTCCATCTGATGCCTTGTACAGAAAAAAAACTGACTGTCTGTACCCCTTACTTTAATATGCCAGCCATCTTGGTCAAAAATATTATTCGTCTCTTACGTCAAGGAAAACAGGTAGAAGTCATTGTCGGCGATAAGACTGCCAACGATTTTTATATCCCACCTGAACAACCTTTTCGTATCATTGGTGCATTGCCTTATTTATATGAAATTAACCTGCGTCGATTCGCACAGCGCCTACAATATTATATCGATAACCAGTTGCTAACCATCCGGATCTGGCGAGATGGTGATAATAGCTACCATCTAAAAGGTTTATGGGTCGATGAAAACTGGATGTTGCTGACAGGGAATAATCTCAATCCTCGAGCTTGGCGTTTAGATCTGGAAAATGCCATTCTAGTCCATGATCCTCAACAACAACTCTTAATTCAGAATCAGGGAGAATTGCAGTTAATTCGTCAACACACAATTCAGCTCAAGAGTTTCAATGAATTAGAAAGTATTGCAGATTATCCCGCGCGGATACGTAAGCTTATCCGTAGATTGAGAAGGATCAGAATAGATCGGCTGATTGGTCGTATCTTGTAAGAGAAATGAATTTTTTTATTTGATCACGTGCCCTGTAGGTAATATTTACTATAAAACAGTAAGTTATATCAAGTTCACTGTTTTCCCTTACTCTACTGAGCATCACTCACGCCCCCAAATTAGAGGTGAAAGGATGGATCCCTATATCATATTACTGATTTCTATTTGTACAGAAACCGTTGCAACAACCATGATGAGATCGACCGAAGGCTTTACCCGCTTTTGGCCAAGCGCAATCGTGATAGTCTGCTATGCCATTTCATTCTATGGTTTATCACAGGTTGTCAAATCGATTAACATTGGTATTGCTTATGCAATATGGGGAGGAATGGGCATTTTCCTAGTCTCACTGATGTCATTTATCCTTTATAAGCAAAAACTCGATCTGCCTGCGATTATTGGGATGTTATTTATTGTCGCAGGTGTCACTATTATTCATATTTTTTCAAAATCAGTCAGCCACTAATTGACGACTGACGTTTAAGCAAAGGCATCAGCAGTTTCAGATTAAATCACCGATCTTCACTGTCTGACCGCCATTGCCAATGTATTATAAACTAGGCCGATATTCTCATCCCTGACTGCCAACAATGTCGTTAAGCGCGCTTTCTTAAAACTTTTCCTTAATCGCTGAGTGACGTTGGACTGCCAGACCCCGATTGTAGTCGCGGCATAGGTAAGCAGACGATTCACCAAATTCCTCTGCCGCAGGATACCGATAAACATCGACGTACACTGAGTCATTAGCGACTGATAGATGGCTGATAGACGGCGCTAAGTGAGGCGGACTGGGGGATGTGATAAAACACACGCGTTGCTCTCAGGAAACGCCGTTTCTTCACGGTTCGAAACCTGCAATCGCTTTGTTAGTGACGCACCAACGCAAAAAGGCCACCCGAAGGTGGCCTTTTTGTCTAATTGGATGCCTGGCAGTTCCCTACTCTCGCATGGGGAGACCCCACACTACCATCGGCGCTACGGCGTTTCACTTCTGAGTTCGGCATGGGGTCAGGTGGGACCACCGCGCTATCGCCGCCAGGCAAATTCTTTATGCTCTCGTTACCGTGCAAT
>NZ_JAEE01000015.1 GCF_000518745.1 Phaseolibacter flectens ATCC 12775
GGGAACTGCCAGGCATCCAATCAGACAAAAAGGCCACCTTCGGGTGGCCTTTTTGCGTTGGTGCGTCACTAACAAAGCGATTGCAGGTTTCGAACCGTGAAGAAACAGCGTTTCCTGAGAGCAACGCGTGTGTTTTATCACATCCCCCAGTCCGCCTCACTTAGCGCCGTCTATCAGCCCATCATCGTCCATTAAAGATGGCCACAAGGATGGCGAGCGCGGATGGGGGCGGTACGCCATCGCCCATCGGTCGTCGAGGCAAGGGCACTTTGCTGAGCAAAACCTCAACAGATTATTGGCGTTAGGCATCGATGCCGAGCTTATGGCCTTCAGAGCCTCATATTATACAGCTAAGCATCACTGCGTGCTGAAGGTACTTTTGCACGTTATCACTTAACCTTATACTTAGCAGAAACGCTTGGTGCGCTTAAGGTAGGATGCTGCAACCTGTTATAACAGCCTCGGTTATTGTTCTGAGTTATTTCCGGTCTGTTGTATTTTGCAGATGCTGATCTCTATCGTCCATTGGTAGGCTAATATCATACCATGTCATTGATCTATATAGTCAGGAGTGAAGTTATCACCCATTTACTAATTCAATAATGGAATAAGATGATATTAATTGTCATATGGTTATTTTATTTACATTATTTTACTTTTTATATTGAATTCATTAATAATTCAATAGTCGAGAGAGAATACTGCTATTATTCATCGTCTTTATGAAAATAAACAACTGGCTGATTATTCCTATCTATTTGTTTTAAAGGTAATTTTATTTATTGAAAAATTTATTTATTTTTGATTCAGGTTAACCTCCAAAATGGCATTCCATTTGTTTTTTGAAATGGTTATTTTTAATTGCGGCTCTGGGAGAGGAAATACCTAAAGTATAATAATATTCTGGCCAATCGATCTTGATACTTTTAATTGAAATAAGTTTAATGATGTTACTTTACAAAGGTAATGGTATTATGGTTAGCCGTAGAATTCCTGTAGATACAGATAATCAATGAGTCGTGATAACTTTAACTTTCAGACCTTAATTCCCGACTTGATCCTTGATAGCTTATGGGATATTGGGATCCGCGTTGATTCAGGTTTAACACCGCTCAACAGCTATGAAAATCGAGTTTGGCAGTTTAGTGATGAAAACAAATGTCGCTATGTCATAAAATTTTATCGGCCTCATCGCTGGAATAAAGCCCAACTCCAAGAAGAGCATCAGTTCACCCAAGAGCTGGCTGACAGTGACATCCCTACTGCAAGTCCGTTAGTATTAAAGGGTCATTCCTTGCACAAGGTGTCTGGGTATTATTTCACTGTTTTTCCCTCGTTAGGGGGCAGGCAATTTGAAATTGATAATGAAGACCACCTTGAACAGGTGGCGCGTTATCTTGGGCAGATCCACCAAATCAGCAAAAAAAAAGTCTTTAACCACCGACCAACGATTGGATTGGATGAGTACTTTACCCAGTCAGTTGAAACATTGTCTCACTGCCGCTTAATTCCAGGGCTGATAAGAGAGGCGTTTTTTCAGCAGCTACAACAACTGGGACAACTTTTACAGCGAGTGTGGCATACTGATTGGCAACCAGTCAGATTGCATGGTGACTGTCACGCAGGCAATATTTTATGGCGAGATGGGCCTTTATTTGTTGATTGGGACGATTCGAGAAATGGTCCCGCCATTCAAGATTTGTGGATGTTGGTGAATGGTAATGAACAAGAGCAAAGGCTACAATGGGAGATATTGTTGGAAGCCTACAGTCAGTTCGCTGAACTCAACGATAATGAGTTGTCCCTGATCGAGCCCTTACGCACGATGAGAATGATTTACTATTTAGCTTGGGTAGTGAAACGTTGGCACGATCCAGCTTTTCCTGTTGCTTTTCCTTGGTTTAATGAGTCTCAATTTTGGCACCAACAACTGACCATTTTAAGTCAACAAGCTAAGCGGTTGGTTGATCCCCCGTCACTCTTTAGCCAGCCCTCTTTTTAATGAATTGGAGAATTTTATAATATGAAAAAAATTTGGTTTGCTCTTCTGAGCATGATTTTTATTGTCGCTACGAATGCGAATGCTGCACCTTATACTGAGGGTAAGCAGTACACGACTTTGGCACAGCCTATTCAAGATGCGCCAAAAGTCATTGAGTTTTTCTCATTCCTTTGCCCTCACTGTTATGATTTTGAACGCACGTTTGGCATTAATAAGGCGGTGATCGACAGTTTACCTTCGGGAGTCAAACTCACGCGTTACCATGTTGATTTTCTCGGTGGTGAATATGGCGTTTTACTGACCCATACTTGGGCTGTTGCCATGGCTCTCGGGGTAGAAGATAAAGTCTTAGATCCGATTTTTGACGGTTTACAGAAAACGCAAACAATCAAAGATAAGCAAACGCTAAAAGACGCATTCATTAAAGCAGCGGGGATTACCCCTGCTGAATATGATGCTGCTTGGAATAGTTTCGCTGTGAACGCATTAGTAAGCAAACAGGAGAAAGCTGTCGCTGATTTCAAAATTGAAGGCGTGCCTGCGTTCTACATAAATGGTAAGTATTTCTTGCGTAATGATGGTATGGACACCAGTAATACAGATAACTTCAAAGCAGATTTTTCTAATGTGGCTAAATTTTTGTTAAATAAATAGTCATTAATGCCGAGCCTTCGGGTTCGGCACCGTGTTTTCAACTAAATCAACCTGCCTATCCTAAGTTATATCCACAGTTGAATTTTTATAAATCTTGAATTATTCACAAATAGATTATTTTTAATTTATTGATTTTAAAAGGTTTATTTTTTATTATTTCATATGTAAGCAGAACGTTAATTAAAGTAAAAAAAATACACACAAACTTATCCACAGAATTCAACATCAATTCAATGATAAAAAATAGGCATAACATCTGATTATCCCTTTCCTCAATGAGCTATTCATATCAGAATGGTTATACTCGTAGATATTCATTGATAACAGCAGAACTGACATTATGGCGCAAATTGCAGAAAACCCCTTTATCCTTATTGATGGATCATCCTATTTATACCGTGCTTATCATGCTTTTCCGCCGTTATCGAATCGTGCAGGTGAGCCAACAGGCGCGATATATGGCGTATTAAATATGCTAAAAAGTTTGCTCATGCAGTATCAACCGAGCCATGCCGTGGTTGTGTTCGATGCTAAAGGCAAAACCTTCCGTGACGAATTATTTGAGCAATATAAATCTCATCGCCCGCCAATGCCTGATGAACTACGTACACAGATAGAGCCTTTGCATCAAATGGTAAAGGCGATGGGATTACCGTTAGTCTCTGTGTCTGGCGTGGAAGCTGATGATGTGATTGGCACACTTGCAAGACAAGCAGAAAGTCAGGGACGAGCTGTGCTAATCAGTACGGGTGATAAAGATATGGCACAGCTGGTATCGCCTCATATTACTTTAATTAATACCATGACCAACTCGATATTTGGTCCATTGGAAGTTGAAGCTAAGTACGGCGTTGGGCCGCATCTTATCATTGATTTTCTGGCTCTGATGGGGGACAGTTCAGACAATATTCCCGGTGTCCCAGGTGTAGGAGAAAAGACGGCTCAGGCGCTACTACAGGGGATCGGTGGCGTATCTGCGATTTATCAGGACTTATCCAAAGTTGCTTCGCTAAGTTTTCGTGGAGCGAAAACCATGGGCAATAAACTGGAAGCCGCCAGAGAACAGGCTTTTCTTTCTTATCAACTCGCAACCATTAAAACCGATGTTGAGTTGGAACAGCGCTATGAGCAGCTTAAGATCTCTGAACCCGACAGTGCTCGGCTGATTGATTTATTCGAACACTATGAATTTAGACGTTGGTCTAGTGAGGTACAAGCGGGGACTTGGTTGAGTGATAAAAAAACAGCACGGCAGTCAAGCAAACGTGAATTGGCGGAAGTCAAACCCGAAGTCGTGGCGGCCGCTGCCACCTTATCCAGCGAAGGATACGTTACAGTCCTTGAACAGACTCAGTTAGATCAATGGCTGGCGGATATCAGGCAAACGAGACAGGTCTCTTTTGACCTAGAAACCGACTCATTGGATACGTTACGTGCTAAAATTGTGGGCATTTCTGTCGCGGTATTACCCGGCCAAGCCGCCTATATCCCATTGGGGCATGATTACCTTGGTGTGGTACAGCAGTTAGATCTTGATCAAGTTTTGGCACAATTCCGCCCACTGTTAGAAGATCCTAACATTACTAAAATCGGTCAAAATCTTAAATATGATCGGGGGGTATTGGCTAATTATGGTATTGAATTACAAGGAATGAAATTTGATACCATGTTGGAATCTTACCTGCACAACAGCATTGCTGGTAAACATGATATGGATAGCCTTTCCCGCCGTTTTTTAAATCATAAAACCATCAGTTTTGAAGAGATTGCAGGAAAAGGCAAGAACCAGCTGACATTCAATCAAATTCCGTTGGAACAAGCGACAGTTTATGCGGCGGAAGATGCTGATGTGACGTTACAGTTACATCAAAAGATATGGCCTCTTTTACAACGGGAAAGTGGTCCTTGCGAAGTTTTTCAACATATTGAAATGCCATTAGTCGCTGTTCTCTCGCGTATTGAGCGTAACGGCGTTTTGATTGATCCAGATAAACTGGCGGCTCATTCTCAGCAGTTAGCTATTCGTCTTGATGAATTAGAAAAGAAAGCACATGATATGGCAGGGGAAGCCTTTAATTTGTCCTCCCCCAAGCAGTTGCAAACGATTCTTTTTGAAAAGCAAGGAATTAAACCCACTAAAAAAACCCCTGGAGGGGCGCCCTCGACCAGTGAAGAAGTATTGGCAGAATTATCCTTGAATTATCCTTTGCCAAAAGTGATCCTTGAGCACCGAGGATTATCTAAACTTAAATCGACCTATACAGACAAGCTGCCACATATGATCAATTCGGTGACCGGCAGAGTCCATACCTCTTACCATCAAGCGATCACCGCGACCGGCCGTTTATCCTCGACAGATCCGAATTTACAAAATATCCCGGTACGCAATGAAGAAGGTCGAAAAATACGTCAAGCCTTTATTGCAGATAAAGGTAACCTGATTTTGGCTGCAGATTACTCGCAAATTGAATTGCGGATTATGGCGCATTTATCCCAAGATAACGGATTATTAGCAGCCTTTGCTGCAGGTGAGGATATACACCGTGCTACGGCGGCAGATGTGTTTGCCGTATCGCGAGATCAGGTTTCTGCCGAGCAACGGCGCAGTGCCAAAGCGATTAACTTTGGTCTTATTTATGGTATGAGTGCATTTGGTTTATCAAGACAGCTGAATATTTCTGCAGGTGAAGCTAAAAAATACATGGATCTTTATTTTGAGCGTTATCCTGGTGTATTGCAGTATATGACGTCAACCCGTCAGGTGGCGGCTGAAAAAGGCTATGTACAGACCCTCCAAGGTAGACGACTTTACTTACCGGATATTCACTCCAGTAATGCCATACGCCGTAAAGCAGCGGAGAGAGCCGCGATTAATGCTCCAATGCAAGGCAGTGCGGCAGATATCATAAAATCTGCGATGATCGACATGGATAAATGGTTGCAACAGCAGCAACCCAAACAAATAAAATTGATCATGCAAGTACACGATGAACTGGTATTTGAGGTCAATCAGCATTTTATCAATGAAGCTAGCCAACAGATTAGGCATATCATGGAATCAACCACGCAGTTATCTGTGCCCCTTAAGGTTGATATTGGTACAGGAGATAACTGGGAACAGGCACATTAACTTTCTAAATGAGAGCGATGCCCATCAGCCATAACGAGGAGAAGGATCGTTGAGTGGAGGTGAATTTGTCTATTGAGCATTATCCAAGAATTGAGTTATTGGGGGCACCGACAGCACTGAATTATTTGCCTCGGCTCTCTGATTACATGGAGCGAGAAATTTATATTAAGCGTGATGATATTACCGGTATGGTACCTGGAGGTAATAAATTACGTAAACTCGAGTATTTGGTTGCGGATGCCCTACAACAGGGGGCTGATGTCCTGCTTACTGCTGGTGCCATTCAGTCAAATCATGTCAGACAGACTGCGGCGGTGGCAGCGAAGGTAGGGCTGAAATGTATGGCGTTATTGGAAAATCCAATTAACAGCCATGACCAAAACTACTTGGCAAACGGCAATCGTTTATTGCTGGATCTTTTTGGTGTTGAGGTAATCAATGTGGGGCAACTCACTGATCCTGATGCCCAGTTGCAGGAGCAGGCTGAATTACTGCAGGCGCAAGGTTTTCGCCCTTATGTGATCCCAGTGGGAGGATCTAATTTGCTAGGGGCATTGGGATATGTCTCTTGTGCGCAAGAAATCGCGCTTCAAAGTGAAGACCTGCAAAATTTTTCAGCGGTCATTGTCGCCTCTGGCAGTGGCGGAACGCATGCAGGTCTTGCCGTCGGTCTTGAGCATTATCTACCAGGCACAGATTTGGTTGGGATTGCCGTTTCTCGGCAGGCGGAAGCACAGAAAGGAAAAATTGAGTCTCTACGTTGTCCTTTAGCTGCTGAATTAGGCTGGGAGGCAAGCCAAGACTTACAGGTTTGGGATCGTTATTATCAACCGGGGTATGGCTTCTCTAATCAGGCGGGTAATCAAGCGATCAGATTGGTTGCTCAGCTTGAAGGGATTTTATTAGATCCCGTCTATACGGGTAAAGCGATGGCGGGATTACTGGATGGGATCACCCAACAGCGATTTACATCGCAAGGACCACTGCTGTTTATTCATACTGGCGGGGCTCCAGCTCTTTTTGCCTATCACTCATTGAGTTAAGTATTATCTGCAAAAAAGGACTATAACTGATCTTATAATCGTCTGCTTACTTAGATTAAGTGGTGTCTTAATAGAAAACCTGATACAGGACAGCGAGATGAAATTGAAATTTTCTAATCTATGGCATAAATCTATCCTTGTCGCCTTATCGCTCACCGTATTAACCGGTTTTAGCGTGAGTGCGGTTGCGGATGAAGGCTTGCTGGCTAAAATAAAACAGCGCGGTAGCTTAAAAGTTGGCTTGGAAGGCACCTACCCTCCCTTCAGTTTTCAGGATGAAAATGGTCATTTAACCGGTTTTGAAACTGAATTTGCTCGTCAACTGGCACAACATTTGGGTGTAAAAGCGGTGATTCAGCCTACCAAGTGGGATGGTATGCTGGCAGCTCTGGACTCAAAAAGACTGGATGTGGTGATTAATCAAGTCACCGTGTCACCAGAAAGGCAGAAAAAATATGATCTTTCCACACCATACACGGTCTCTGGGATCCAAGCGTTGACCTTAAAAGATAAGGCTGATTCAATTAAAACACCTAAAGATTTGAGTGGGAAAAAAGTGGGGGTGGGGCTAGGTACCAACTACGAACAGTGGCTACGTGCTAATGTACAAGGGGTTGATATCCGGACTTATGATGATGACCCAACTAAATATCAGGATCTCCGTGTGCATCGTCTCGATGCTATCCTTGTTGATCGATTAGCGGCACTGGATTTGGTCAAGAAAACCGGCAACATATTGGCGGTTGCGGGTAAACCCTTTTCAAGACTGGAAGCAGCGGTAGCCATTCGTAAAGGAAATGAGGACTTAGTGAATGCGATCAATCAAGCTATTACCGCAATGCAGAAAGATGGCACCATGAAAAAACTTTCTGAGACTTGGTTTGGACAGGATGTATCTAAATAATGCTTGATAGCTTGAAATTAGTTTTAGATTCTGCCCCTTGGTTACTTAAAGGGGCATTATTTACTTTGCAGCTTAGCCTAGGTGGTATGATCTTTGGTTTGCTGCTTGGGCTGGTGCTTGCGCTATTGCGTCTTTCATTCTTTTGGCCATTACGTTTATTGGCACGGTTCTACATCTCTATTTTTCGTGGTACCCCCCTCATTGCACAGTTATTTTTAATTTATTATGGGCTACCTCAATTTAACCTAGAACTGGAACCCTTTGCAGCGGCGATGATTGGTTTATCACTGAATACGGCAGCTTATACCGCAGAAACCTTAAGAGGTGCGATTAGCTCGATTGATAAAGGCCAATGGGAAGCAGCAGCCAGTTTGGGAATGACATCGTGGCAGCGTATGCGTAGAGTGATTTTACCGCAAGCAGCGAGAACGGCTTTACCCTCATTAGGTAACAGCTTCGTTGGGCTGATTAAAGACACCTCGCTGGCCGCCACGATCCAAGTGCCAGAGTTATTTCGCCAAGCACAACTGATCACTTCAAGGACATTTGAAGTTTTTACCATGTATCTGGCCGCATCATTAATTTATTGGGTAATGGCGACAGTGCTTGCTACCCTGCAAAATCGGCTAGAAAAAAGAGTGAATAGGCAGCTGTCATGAGTCATATTGAAATTCAGGGCTTAATTAAAAAATTTAATGGGCAGACAGTGCTGAAAGGCATTGATCTGCAAGTTAATTCTGGCGAAGTCATTGCAATTGTTGGCCCCAGTGGTTCTGGCAAAACCACATTATTACGCAGCATGAATTTATTGGAACAGCCTGATGCGGGCATGATTAAAGTGGGTGATATTACGATTGATGCAGATAAACCTTTGCGGCGTCAGCAGCAGGACATCCGACGCTTAAGACAGCGAGTTGGTTTTGTCTTTCAGAATTTCAATTTATTTCCACATCGAACAGTGTTGGAAAATATTATAGAAGGGCCAGTTGTGGTGCAAGGTGAAGCGGTGACAACCGCGGAGGCCAGAGCTAAGCAATTACTGGATCGTGTTGGACTCAGCGGACGTGAGCAAAGTTATCCCAGTAAATTATCGGGGGGGCAGCAGCAGCGGGTTGCGATTGCGAGAGCCCTTGCAATGCGTCCTGAGGTGATCTTATTTGATGAGCCGACTTCTGCTCTCGATCCTGAATTAGTTGGAGAAGTGCTAAACACAATTCGTAGTTTGGCAGAAGAAAAGCGGACAATGGTTATTGTGACTCATGAAATGAGCTTTGCTAGAGATGTAGCAGACCAAGCGATTTTTATGGATCAAGGAAAAATTATTGAACAGGATTGTGCGAAAGCGCTATTCAGTCAGCCACAGCAACAAAGAACGCGTCAATTTCTCAGTAAATTTATCCATTCCTGAATCTGCGTGGACTCATAAAGGCAGATTCAGGAGGACGATCTGATCAGAGAGAGAGTCCGCGGCCAGGTAAGGTCTTGTAGGCGTTACCGTGACTGACTGGTGCGCTGGAGGGATCCACCTTTCAGGGATTGGATCCGTCGAGAAAAAGTAAACTTAAATTTAGCCATTCGATGAAAGGCCAACTTCCCTTTAGTTTTTTGCTGATGGAACGGTAAGAATTACGGACAGTCAGATTTTCACTGTCTTTAAAACCCTTGCCGCTGCATTAGTGTAACTGCAACCCGGTGCAATGCGCGAGCTGCACTGGCATCCAAATAATGATGAGTGACAATACTCCCTGCAGGGAGCCGGCCAATACGCCGGCAGATCTGGTTCAGCAACATGTTTCTTTAGATAAACGTTTTATGGGACATTTAACACTACAAAAAACACCCGTCATCAAATAAGCAAAGGCCAGCAGGGAAGGATCACATGACTCTCTGCTGGTATTCGCTTCTTATTGTGCAGTCCAGACTAATGCACTGGTGGAAAAACCATACCGGCGTGCTTGAGCCAGTAATTCATTTGTTTGTGCTTTAGTTAACGTTGGCGTCCGTGACAATAGCCATAAATAATCCTTATTGGGCCCACAGACCAGTGCATATTGATATTTGTTATCTAAATAAATGACATTATAGCTGGCATAAAAAGGGCCAAAAAAAGAGACCTTGAGTGCAGCCGTGTCGACACTGCCCGTAAATTTAGCCAGACCCGTACTTTGCTGCCACTGTTTTTTAATGGGATTGAAGCCGCGATTAATTACCTTAACGGTACCATTCTTTTGTGGTTGATAGGTGGCGGTCACCTGTTGCAGATCTTTTTCAAATGCATTGTCTAGTCGAGCGATTTCATACCATTTTCCTTGGTATTGGTTCAGATCGAACGGCTTGACTGGATGTACACCCTGTGGCGGAGTAAGCTGGCTACAACCGGCAAGTAATAAGATCATTGCAACACCAGTAAGAGAGCCTAACAGGCCGGGCTTTATCATCATTATTACCTCTTTTGATATGACGCTAGGTCAGAAAATTGTGTAATCGATATCATCATTCTAGACCAGACAGACCGTCTAGATTGATCTATCCGCGATTTTTCTTTTTTATGGGATAAGATTCTGTTTGCCTGACGGAACTTAGGTTAGGTTTTTTTACTGGGTTGTGTTATTGCTGCCTGTACCATTTAACCTAGCCGCAACTTACCAAACGGCACTGTTTTATCGTAGGCATTGAAAGTCAGAATGATAAGGCAGCATGCTGTGCTTGCTTGTTGAGGAGGGGGGCAGTCAGGCCATCCATTGAAGCAGCAACCCACCGAGGCAATTCAGGTTTCGATCTGAACGCAGTTGCGATACTTAGCTTCTAGACAAGGGAGGAGGTCAACACTTCAATGTGGATCTCTCAAGAGGTAAGGATATTATTTATTAACTGTGCAGGGATCCTTTATTGGGCGGGATGTTGAGCGCTTACCATGTCGATTTATCATTGTTTCATCTATTAATGACGAATGAAATTGCATGTTTAACGGTGTGTTGTTCCCTTGCTCTTACCCTCAGTTTCCGCCTTAACTTGATTAATGCCTCGCCCAGAATTAAGGGCGAGGACGGTAGACAAGACGGTCATCTCGCTGATTTGATCGCGAGGTGTCAACAACTAAAAGTGATAACGATAACCGCCGGTGATTTGCCTCTGGTTAAACTGATCCCCATTGGTCGTGTCCGCTTCAATATACAGTAAGTGGCTATTCTTAACATTGGCACTGAAGCCTATACCATTACTCCACCAAGTCCCTTTGAATTTGTGGCTCTCAGGAGAATCATTCAGAGTGAACACACTGTTTCCGGCGAATTCGTGGACGACACCGGTTTTTAGATAGACTGAGACGATATTGCGCGCATTGGTTGACTCATAACCCAATATAGCACTGGTTCGACCGAGCATAGAATCATAGTTATTGAGACCAATTCTTAGTCCATTGTTGGCTCGTAAATTTGCATCATTTTGATGCAGATAGCTAAGCTGAACCTGTGGCTCTAGATAAATACCATTGCCCTTTTGATTGAGATGGAATCTTTGTCCTGACTCAACAGTCAGACCAAACCCACTGGAGCTTCCGTGTCCTTTAACTGATTGACCTTGGCTATCCAATACAGAGAATTTGTTTCTCAAAGAAGACAAGCGGGCCAGACCATCAAGATAAAAGCCCTCCTCATTTTGTAATGCCAAATAAATGCCGGCATTGGAGGATTTCACTGTACCTGAACCTTGTTGATAGTTAGGGGAACCTTGGGTGTAGCCAACCATTGCACCAATGTATAATGGCAGCGAGCCTTCTATTTTTTTATCTGCGCCCATTTGCATGCCTTTGTAACTCATATCGAAACTATCAAGTTTACCAGAGGCAAATGAATTGAAATGTCCACCTGTTCCACGTATCCAGACGTTAGTATGATTGGGAGATTGCCGTATTTCGCTTAATTTTTGTAGCAATGTTTGGGTTTCGGCAAAGTTAAGCAAATAGCCGACGTTTAGAAAATTACCGCCAGCATTCGCGGTAGTGGTGACATGAGATGGGTGTTTATCTGGATGATGGTCTTCCTGTTTTTTCTGCTCGGCGGCATAGAGTTCCCAATTATTACCGGCTTTACGCAGATCATAAAGATACCCGCCCAGCTCAGTTTTTTTGTTGGCTTTAAAACTGGCTGTGCCATCTTGGGTAAAGATGATGGGTAATACTTCATTACCCGTGGTATTCAGATCGCCTCTGTTCTGAATATCGACAGAATGGGATCCTGAACTGCTGCCTGTGACAATTAACTGATCAGAAAGCTGTTTTACCACATCCGTATGAAATAGAAACTCACCATCACCTGCAAGGTTGGCCACTTTCAAGGTATTAAATGCATTACTATTTTTATTATCAGAAAGTGCAATACGGCTGTGATGCAACGTCAGATTATCTAAATTGGAATTAGACAGCACAGTCCAGCGGCTGTCAGTCAGATCTGCGTTCAGATAACCATTATTCAGACCATCTGACTCGGCACTGCCATACCAAGAGGAACCTGAATGCATTATCAGGTCAATCATCCCACTATTAGATTTGACGCCCCCCTGAATGGTTAATTTACCCTCGGCTTTTACAGTACCTGCCTCACTACTTTTGTACACATCTGTTTTTATTGCATCTTGGTTGGCGTTAGCCATCATTATAGAGGTATCACCTGTCAGTTCGATATGACCCCCGTTTCTGGCGAGCATACCGGTTGTGCCTTCTTGACCAATCAAGGTACTTTCTTCTGTTTTAATTGTCCCGCCTTCAGTAGCAAAGTAGCCGTAACCAGGAGATTGTCTGTTATATTTATTGTCGATAAACGTATCTGTATACTTCAAGTAAGAAAGCGCTCGGTTTTCTTCCGCACTGACACCGACTGTGCCACTTGTTTTTATTGTATTGCGCTCATTTTTCGTGCCGAAATAATTAAACGTGCCATTTTCAAATGTATTGCGAACCGCTCCTCCTTTTTCTGCCGATATAAGACTGCCCTCACCAATATTAACAACGCTATCATAGAAATTACTACCAAAAGAAGCGTCATAGATACGGGTCATTAAAATGCCATGGGCACCCTCTAACCCTTGGACAGTTAACCTTTTGGCATTAATCGTTGAGCCTTCTAATACTCTGAGCGCAACACCGCTCCCGATACCACCTTTGGAATTTGCTTTGATCACTGAGCCTGAACCTAAATCAACAGTGGCACCACTTTGCGTTTGAATACCTTTTGCATATTGCCCAATTGACTCGACATACAGTCTATTGGTAGTCAGGGTCACTGGCCCATCGGATCGTGATCCCCCAGAACCAAATAACATCATCCCTATCGTCGAGTACCCTGTGACACTGATTCTACTATCATTTCCTAAATCAAGGTGAGTCCCCAGCATCTGTGCATTAATCCCGTAATTATCTCCGCCTTTGGTACTAGAATTATTGATTGTAATTGAAAGATGATCGGCTTTTAACGTTCCCTTGCTGGTAAAGTCAAGCCCTCTGAGGCTAGAGGAGTCCGGGTTAAGGGAATTAAGATTAATGCTACTGTTCATACCTAAATCAAGGTAAGTATTGTACCCAGAGAGAGTTATCCCTCGTGAAGCAGCACTCGTCTTTGAAAAATTTGTGGTGATATCGATAGTGAGGCCATTGGCAGTGATGGTTGAATTCCTAACTGTGTTATTGATACCAAATGCAAAAGTATTGCTATTTTCTTTTGAAATTTTTATGGAAACATTATTTCCTAATTTGGTAGAAGTTGTACCCTGTGCATTTCCGGTTGTTTGAGAAATACCTGTATTATTTGCGTTGTTATCATCAATATTAATACTGTCGCCATCATTTAATGTAATATCTGAGCCTGTGAGGGTTTCATTATAAACTGTTGCTGCATGGCTTTGAGTAAAAAAAATAGCCACACTGATGCTGATAAAAGTTTTACTTTTTTTCTTATTTATATTACATGTTAACCCATTCGGATTTTTACTTCTTGGTTTGTTTTTTTTGTGAAAAAAAGACATGAAATCCCTCTCATTATACTAAACGTAAAGATGATGCTTGCATATTCTGTGCATTATTTATTTTAATTTAAAAAAAATAATAAATAAATGTTTAATTAAAATTATAGTTAAATTTAAACAAAAGGATTGTTTTTAAACATATTCTCATTATTTTTTTCGAGATATTGGGGTGATAAAGCATATCACTGGAATAGTCTTATTTTTTAAAGTTGTTACATGATGAAGTAATGAAGTTAGGATAGCTTAGAATAAGCATGAGAATTATCCCTTGATGAGCCAATTCTGCTATCCTTGTTAAGGCTTAATCGATTAAGCGACCATCCTGCAGATGGAATGTTATTTTACCATCCCAAAATTCCGCTAAGAAAATATCTTTTAAATCAATGTTATGTTGTTTTATTTTTTCTTCTAACCACGGTTGTTCTTTTTCGATTATTTCTAATCCTTGGTTTCTTATATTACCTTGTTTAACTAATATTACTGAAAACATATAGCGATCTTTGGTAATTACACTCAATTGTCCATCAGGCTCTATTTGTGCATATTTCACTTCTTTAAAACAATTAATGCCTTGAGCGTGTAATTGGGAAGTAATATTGAGTATATCTACTTTATTACGTTTTTTTAGTATATTTTCCATAATGAACTCACCATGACGAATAATCGGCAGAGGGTCGCCTATGGTAAAGGTACGGACAAAAGTAAAATGTTTACTGATGTAATTAAGTACACTGATTAAGAAAACACCAAGTAATAATAATATCAGGTATTGTTGTAACGGGATGGTATCACTGTAGATCACGCCACCAATAATGCCACCAAGAATGAAATTGCCTATGAAATCAATGGGTGTCATTTGTGATAGCTGTGTTTTTCCTGATAAGTTAAGATGAATAATAAGAATAATAAAACCAATAAGTAATTTCAAAAATGTCATTTCATAATATTGCATAGCGCCTCCATGAATGTCACACTAGAATGATAAATAAAAATGCGGCTTTATCATGACCGATAATACTAATAATTTAATATTAGATTTTAGCACATAAATAATCTTTTACATGAAAGAATAAATGTTGTTTTTTTATATTCTTGTATTTGGATAAAAATTTGTTACATTAATGATAAATAATTATTAGAGAGGCCAGTTATGGACTTATTGATGTTTTATCTTGGCGGCAATGCAGGAAAATCCAATATAGAAGTGCATGATATTCAGTTTGTGGTTGCAGCCCAGCCAGAGGAGGCATGGCCCGTATTAAAACAGGTTTGGTTTGGCGATAAAGATAAGGTCCACATTGATGGGTATGCGCGGATCCTCTGGGCTGATGGCTACCATGTTAGCTTACACCGACACCCACCACAACATCAGCGGCGTCTCTTTTTTGTTAATGTGGGAGCCTATCAGGATGACACGTTGGCAGAATTACATGGTTTTGATTTATTTGTGGCAGAATCGGTCACGGAAGCAAAGAAAAAAGCCCTTAAGGTGTTACTGAAAGGCAAGAGTCAACAGCATAAGGATAATTTAAAGGACGTGGATAACTGCCTTATTCTTGAAAAAGTTGGTGACTATTATATTCACCTGTCACCTTCTGCAACGGGTCAACATTATAAACCTGAATGGCAGGGATATCAGCCAATTTAATTGTGAATTACAGAATCTACGGTTGGTCAATGAGGGAGTATTTATCAATCGAAGAAGCCAGTGAGTTATTTTTATTTGTTGTCTGGGAGAGGGTACGACTGTTTAGCCTAGAATATAATCACTTTTTGTCCGAGGATGAAGCCCTATTACTAATTTTGGAGCTGATCATGTCTGATAATATTATTAGTGGTTTTATGTCGATCCGTATCCCTGATGACTATCCTTCTATTCAGGATGCACTCAATTTTCTCAGTGATAAAGTCATACTGACAGGTGTTGATATTTTGGTTTCCGATGGTGAGTATGAAATATCATCTTCCATTACATCCAAAGTTAGAGAGGGTGGAAAATTGACCATTCGAGGTAATGAAACTGATTGTTCTAAATGCATTATTAACGTTGATAACACCAATAACACGGATGGATTTCTCTTTGAAGGAGGGTGTGGCGTCGCTTGGCTTAATGGTTTTACTATTATTGGTCAGAAAGGATTTATCAGTAAGGGACAATGGAATACCAACACCTATAGTGCGGGGATTCGAGTGGTCAATAGCTCTGTGAAATTGGGTAGTCAAATTGTTATTGATAAAATGTATTATGGGATCCGAGCCATGCATGGAGCCAATGTTACCAATAAAACCTTAGCCAAAGAAAGTGGCCAACCCGGAGGTGGGATAAAAGTTTCCAATGCCGGTGATGTGGCTTTTCACGCTTATGCTGCCAGTCTGTTGGTTGACAGTGCTGAGGCCTATGATACCGCTCATGATAGTGAAGGATTGGGGTTCGGTTTTTGTGCTGAGGGGGGCGGATTTATTTCTTGTGAGTATGCTATTGCTAATGGTAACGCGGCAGCTGGCTTCTATGCATTGACTAATGGCAGCGTTTGGGCACATGGTGTCAGTGCGACTTACAATAAATACGGGATACTGGCATGGGGTGGAAATATAGAATGCAATTCGCTTGGGGATTATTTGACTGAATGTGCAAATAATCAAATTGGTATTTATGCGACTTATAAAGGATTCATCGGAGCTAATCGATCCCTATGTCATAATAATAGTACGGGTGTACTCAGTGATAACAATGCGTTAATTGATGTCACTAATATGAAGAGTGAAAATAACAGTTTTGATGGTTTCAAATGTGATATTTCAGGAACGATTAATGGTTTTAATATGAGCAGTATTGGAAATGGGGGTGACGGATATCATTGTGCCAATGGATCCCGGATGAATCTGACTAATCCAGTTTCAGAGAATAACCACGGACATGGCTATTATGCTAAAAACATTTCCAGCATGTTTATTAATGGTATAAAAGGAACCGGTAATGGTGCTGGACTCAGTTCTCCAGACCCTGAGAGTACCAGCAGCACGGGTGGTAACTCTCATAGTTTTATTTTTGATCTGTACTGAAAATACGATACTGAGAGTGATTGTGCCTGTTTCAACAGGATGGAAACAGGCGAAGATGATTCGCTTATCAGTCATTGTCTGTCTGCGATTTTTTGCCGTGATTGTTTATCTCCTGCTCAGGCAGCAATTTCATCGAAAAACCCCCTCACTTCATCAACTTGGTGCATAAAACCTGTGAGTAATGCTTCCAATTTTTGCACCGTCAAGGCGTTAATTTCATAACTACTGCATAACCGTAAGGCCTGATATTCATCCAGTGCAAGCCAACAACCTCGCATTGCACTCATTTCAAAATTTAGCTTAAGCGCCAACTGATTAAATGCGTCTCCCTCAGTCAGGCCTTCTCTGGCAATATTACAATGTAAGAGTAATTGTTCACTTTGCTCAGGTACCTCTAACACAGCCAACTCTTTTTCATTGGCGCCATATAGTGCACAAACTCCTTCCTGCAGTTTTAACTGCACTTGCCAGCGATGTGAAAGTTCTTCCAGCATCGTGTTAACTGCTGATGTTGTTCGATTCATATATGTTTTCTCCTTTTATTAATCAGCACACCACTGGATAATTAGGTGCGGAGTTCCATACCTTCTTTTTTCAGTTCACGCAGGCCAGCGGCGATTTCTGGTGATGCGGATGCTATCTCACCTTCCAGCGTAAAGCGTCGAGGTATGTCCTGATCATGACCGTATTTAAAATTAATACTGCCTATTTTTCTGTACATACCAATACTGGCACTACTGGTAACACCAAACAACAAGGCTGGAATAGTAAAGCCCTCAGTTTTGTCAACACTCCGATTGAACTCAATACTCCGGATCCTTAATTTTGAGCGATCTTTAAAGAGGGCGATGATTTCATCTTCTTCAGCGACGAGTCCTTCCTTAAGTTTCATTTCCAGCTTATATTTTTCTTTATCGTTGAGTTCCAGTGAAACCATCGCGGTAGTGAGCGGTTGCTCTTGTAGCGCTTTGATGATTTTGCTGAGTAATGGATTGTTTTTCATCAGGCCGTTGATGTGTCGAGCATTAACTTCTGAGGCTGTAATCTTCATATGACGACCGATTAAGGCAAAGAGACCTTCTTTATTCAGTCTGGCCAGATTGGTATAGGTTGTTTCATAGCAAGCTGAACCCAGTAATCCTCCCTCTTGACGGGCCACTTGATCACGGATCCATAAGTCTTTTAAGTTTCTTAAGGATTCATAGCGGTCATCATTACGTATCGCTTGGGCTGAGAAATGGCTGTGTAATATACTGAGTTTTTCAACATTGTCTTCTAATTCTTTGACCCCTTTTAAGACTTGGGTACTGTTGGTATCTTGAAAATGTTTTTCTAGTTGTTCCATCAGCGCAATGATTTCCTGCTCTTCAACCGGCTCAGCGACTTTTAACTCCATTCTGATTATCTGGTTAGTATTGTCATTAATATTGATTGCCCCGCTGATACCGACGGAGTTAAAAGCGGGTAACGCCCCTCTTGGTTGGTTGGGATCTTTCGCCGTAAAGGAGTGAACAACGCCGGCACTGAAGCCGATACCTGCACCGATGGCCGCTTCATTGAAAAGGCGGATACGGTTAGTGGACAGATTGCGAATATGCGATTTTTCTGTTCGTGTAATGGAATTTTCACTGGATTTCGTCAAAATATTGGCTGAACCGCTAATACCGATACCTGAACGACTACTGTAATTATCAACGGATGATGAATCTGTTTTCACCCCAGCTCGGAGTTCAAATGCACCACTGATGTCTAAACTGAAGGTTACCCTTTTGCCTGTCGTGGTAGCATGTTGGATGCCTTTTTTCATGAGATCAGCAGGCTCCAATCCACCTTCGGTCAATCCTTTAAGGAAGGGGGCGATCTCATGTTCTTGTAGCGTGAAATATAAATCATTGAGCTGTGATTGCTGCAAACTGGCGGCAATACCGCCACCGATACGCAAATCTGGAATAAAATCAAATAAGCGTTTAAACAGATGGAAAGGTGACTCAATGGATTTATTTTTATGAGCGATATCTTTCATGACATCATAACCACTGGCCACCGAGAGTGTTCCAGCCGTTTTATTATCACGACTAAAAATAACCCCAATCAGTCCACCTTCGCGAATGAATGCCATATTGTAGGTATGACTGATATTCAAGCCGCCACCGGGTACAACAGGCAAAGGGGCTTTTTTAGGTAAAGGCACCACATAAGCGGTACTTATTCCAGCACTGTAACTGTTGGTGACTGACAGTAACTCACCTTCATCCAACGATTTTAAAATATCATGTAACTTTTCCGCAACTTCGCTGCTATTTTTTGCTTGTAAAGCGCTGCGAGTAGCAACATTGACACCATGATGTTGTTTTTTAAAGGCATTCAGGAAGCCTTTAATGGCATCATAACTGGCCTCCAGTCCCACGGTATTAGTGAATCCCATATCACTGAATTGTTTGACAGGATTAGCTAAGTAGCGACTATCGCGTAAATTATCCAACTTGTTGGTTAAACGCTCGATCTGTTGCTCGGTGAGCGGCTCTTTTAATTGTTCGGCCAGATTGTGCAATTCACCTAATGTCAACACGTCCAGAATCAACCGAGATTTAGTGATTGATGTCATATCAGAAGGATCCCGTTGTCTACCCAGAGGAATATCGGCCTTACTGTGACTCATATCCAATCCCATACGGACAAATTCTGACAGCAATTCGGGCAGGCGACTGTTCTCTGTAGGGGGAGAGGTTTGGATCCGTTGTAATAATGCTTGGCTTAGGTTGTCGCCAGAACGATTGATATTTATTGACTGAATAGAGGCTTTACCCAAGGTATTTTTAAAATCTTTGTTAATGCTACCACTGTTATTGACAATCCCTTGCTGCTGACCGAGGCGCAGCGCGGCTTGAGTGGCATTATCAGATAAAATTTTTGCAAAACGTAATATCTCGTTGGCTAAGGCACCTGCCTGAGGATGATTTTTTAGTTCCATCAGGTGTTGCTCAAGTGGCTGACTGACCTCATTATTACGCTTATTTTCGACTAATAACTGCCGGTACAACGTACTTTGCATTTCATACAAAGGTTTCAACCCCCGTCTTCCTTGCCAGCGATGTTGAACTGAATAGCCGATATTTTTAATCGGTCTTGGGGTCGATAGCGTGGTGTTAAAAAAATGGGCCCGTAATCTAGCGGCTAATGGGCTTCGGATCTGTGCATTTTCTCCTCCCGTGAGCCCGAGAAAACGGGTTTTTGCTTGTACCGTGATCCCAGTACCAGGGATCCGTCGCGCCCCGCTGGCAACTTTGAGTTGTTCGAATAATGAACCGGCGCGGCGAGTTTTTTCTGAAGGTGAACTGAGATCTTCTTCAGTTATCGGTTGCCATTTCCCTTTTTTAAGTTGGTAAGTATGATTATTACTTAGGCTCAGTTCGGGCTGGAAAGGTTTATTGAAGTTAATGTCTTTAATCTCAGCGTCTTCCTCTCCCGGCACGACCAACTGTCGCCAAGGTTGAGTGATACCCTTGGTGTTGTTCCATTCTTGAAAAGGTAAAAGAAAATGGCGGCCTTCTTTGGTTCTGGCATAAAGATTTTTATCACCATCGAGATGGAGTTCTTGTACTTTGCCTTCGATGCCTTCTAGGCTAATTTTTCTCGGTGGGCGAGTAAATTCACGGACACCTGGATGAACCTGTTGATAACGGATTTCACCTGCATCATTGCAGGTAAAATAGTTATTTTTATCAACAATGGCCATGGTGCTGATCGTATTTTCTTTATTCGTGCCGTGTAAGGCGTTGCCGACTTCGGGTTTATTGCGGATATGAGGTAGAGCAAAAATATTATCCCGCCCTTGCTTCATTGAGCTGGTACTTTGATTGATAGTCAGCGGTTTAATTTCATTGTCATGCATAATATACAGCTGGTTATCGAGGCCTCTTTTGAGCTTGCTGCATTCTTGCTCCGCATCAGTCCAAGCTCGGGTCATCATATCAAAGTAGTGCAGTGATCCTTCTTGCAGGGTCAGTTTACCAAAACGCTCGAGATCAAGAATATCCTTACGGTCAGGCTGAATTTGTTCTAAGCCCATTTGATTATCTAAAACGAGGGCATCGGTAATATTCCAGCCAGGTCGGAAATGATCGCCCGCGCCAAGAGGGCAGAGATGTTGCTGACGAAAATTATCTTTAACCATCGCCATCAGACGACCATTATCATCAGTGCTGAATTTCTGAATTTGATATTGGCCTTCGAGTGCAATTTGTTTGACTGGATGGATGGCAACCTCTTGTTCTTTCAAGGAAGGCAGATAACCGACATACAGCTTACCTTCACTATCAGCAATATAGAGTTTATTATTGGCAATACCGATCGCTTTCGCATCAGGAAATTCAAAGCCATGCTTGAGTGCCTGCTCGGGGTGAGAAAATCGCAGACGAAACATTTGTCGCTGTTCTGGTGCGGCATCAAGTCGACGCATCAGACACATCTGGTGGCGCTGTGCGGTATCGGTTAAGACCAAGAGACGACCATTGCTATCAACCGCAAACGATTTTATCTTATCTGCGAAAGTTTCCCCTGCCTTACCCGTATTGAGATTAACGAGAGTCCGTTTGTCTTTCACCGCCCAGATATTACCATCAGCTTGACGTGACAATTGGCTGAGTTGGCCAATTTTGGATTTTTGCCACACTTCTAAATCAGGTGATAAAACAAACAGAGATTCTTTGTGTAAGCGCACATCCTCGCCTTGAGGAAAGCCGGCAGAAGGTTTGGTTCGCCATACACCGGTCACTAAGGCATGATACGCGTTATCCGGTATTGGCAGATCGAGTTTGTGCAGGACATTCCCTTTAGGATGGTTTTCAATCACACTGATACTGTTTTTTTGTTCATCAACGACTAATTCAAGGGTCGTTTTACCTTTAATTGCGGATGCAGCAAGTAAGGCTATCGCGTTATCGGCTTTACTGCTGTGCAGCATGTTATAGCTGTTTTCTCGACTGTGAATATCAAAAATTCGGCCCTTGCCATCCAGCAGAATATGACGGGTATTATCACTATTGCTTTGTATTGCTGCGTAGGTGCGTCCTTCCGCAGCCACGGTTTTTTTCAATAAAGCTTGAAGGGGGGCGGGGAGCGATTCGCCGATCACCAATTTACCTTTGATGATTTTCAAATCCAACGGCTGGATCGGAAATTTACTGTCAAGGGTAATGGCTTTAGGGTTTTGTTGGGCGATCGGTGATTCTTCAATTTCAGCAGCAATATCCATTGTCTGACGATCCAACATTGCCGGTTGTAATGGGGGAGGACGATGCTGTTCAAGTAACCGTATTTTCTGCGGATCGTCACCTTTATCAATGAGGAGTTTACCTAAAATACGCGTTCTCACCTGAGAATAATTGGCTTGTATTTGTTTAATATGCTGTTCAGGAAGGCGCTCGAAGCTGTCCATGTGTTGTAAATTCCCATCCGAGGATGAGATAGCGTGCTCTGCATCCAGCCTTTCTCTTAATGTCATGGCGGGAAGAGGCGAGGCAGGAAGGGATGACGGCTCTTCTGCCGAGCGCTCGGTTTCACTGTCAGATTCTGTATCTTCGATTAGCGTTTCTAGCGCGGGGCGCCAAGTATTTTTATGGCTAGACGCTGCGGGAGTCGCCACCTTTGGCTGTGCTGTCCCTGAAAGATCGGCACGAGGTGATGGCGCGGGGCGATGTTCGACCGATTCCGACTCCCGTTGCTCCTGATCCATTAATTCTCTTAATGTTGGTCGTTTTACCGGCGTCTCGGAAGGGGGGGGGGCCGTCCTTGATCTGTAATGAGGTTGATTTTTATTGTGCTGTACTGGCGGTGTGTCTTCGGGTTCAAGCTCGTCATCGCTGCCATTTTCGTGAATGGTATCGAGGCTCGGTTGCCAGCCCAATTGAGGCTTAGCAAAAATCAGATCATCCTCCTCTTCATCCGAGGAACTGTCAGACCATGAGGAAGACGAAGAAGGAGAGTGAGGTTCTGAGAGGGCGTTTTTATCAATATCTGAACTTGAGGGCAGTTTTTGCAGTATGTTTTGCCGAATTTTTGCAAAATTATCCAGTTGCTGTTTTATCCCGGCTTGGTCATGTTCATCATCAGAACCCAGTTCTTCGATCTCACTGTGACTGAAAGACGACAAGTTCGTTGCTGAGTGATTATCATCTGCTGCTTCAGTCGTAGGGCGTGAGGATTGACCGATAATATTCTGGCGTATTCGCGCATAATTAGTGAGTTGAGATTGTATCTGCTCAGCATCTCTTGGCGGATGATCAGGTTGGGTGAGCGGTGGCTGAGAGCTCTCTGGCTCAGGCGCAATCGTAGCGTTTCGCTGTCTACCCGATCCTAAGCCGAGTAAACGCCGGAGGCTAAAGCTTCTGCCCCGCTGTCTGGCCGCAGGCTCGGGTTGCTCATTCTGCTGACGTTGTTGGATCACTGCGGGGCGCGGCATATTCTGCCCCTGAGCAATTAAAGAATTCGCGGGCAGTTGAGGGTTACTGGTACTGGCCGCCTGTTGAAGCCTTGATGGGCTGGCCTGTTGAGTCGTTTGTGTTCTGGTTATTGTTGGTCGATGTCCAGGCCAATGTAATTTCATAACTTAAGCTTCCTCCACCGTAACAGACCTCAGTAAGTGGGTGATAAAACGCGTCAGTTCCCTCAGAAGACAATATTCATAAAAAAAATTAATCCTACATCGCTAAAATAAGTCAGGGAGGCATAGCCCCTCCCTGATTTATGGGGTGAAGCATTAATCACTAAGCGGCACTTAAATTATGCACGGCCATGCTATTGATAGTGTCAGCAGTAATTTGTGCATCGATACCGAGAGACGATCCCCCAGTCCCTCTAGTTTGCAGATTGGTGTTGCCTGTGTCGCCCGCCATGGCACTCTTAATCATGCCCTTGGCTGCAAGGAATTTATCCATGCTTGCTTTAGTCATACCGTCATCATCGGGATTACTCAGCGCTTCTGCCCATGATTTATCATCCGTTTTCGCACTTTTCCAATCATCTTTTTGATATTCTGGGCTACCGAACGTGCCAGGATATTGATCCATGAATTTACCGATTTCTTTGGCGATACCTCGATCTTCTTTATTCACGAAATAACGCGTATCACTGTCGTGTTCCGTGCCAATATCGTTCAGTGCTTGTAAGCCCGCTTTCTGCCCTACACCTTGGCCAATAGAGGTACCAATTTGTTGGAAATCACTGGGCGTTGAAGGTGTCTGTCCACCCAAACCACGGGTTGCACCGCTACCACCCAGTCCCACCGTCGCACCGCTGCCCCCTTGTGCGCCATTACCACTTAGGCCGTTCAGTACCATTGCCAACCCATCTTTCAGGCCTTGATTGTAAGCATCCATTTGTGTCTGGTCAGGCTGAGCATTACCAAACGGACTCTTGCTGTTACCCTGACCCGTTTGGCCATCCTGACTATCACCAAACAGTTCACTCAGGACTTCTTGAAATAACTTCATTAACTTATCGAGGGGACTTTGATCTGACGTCTGCCCCAGACCTTTACTGTCAGTCAAGTTCTGATTGCTGCTAGGGTTATACGCTGAATTATAGGTATTGCTTGTATCAGAATTTGCTTGGGTTCCGGTATTACCAATACCACTTTCACCAAAGCCAGATAAACCCGAGCCGGTTTGGCCACCTGCCCCCCCGAATCCTCCCATGCCACCATTACCCAATGAATTACTGAGGGTATTACCCATCATGTTCATCATGGTGACAGCCATCAGTAGGGTGACAAGTTTATTTAATGTATCAGTACTGTCTGAACCGAGACCATTTTGCAAACCATTACGGCTATTCAGTCCACTTAATCCGTTGGTATTGCCAAGCCCATTTGAAACCTGCAAAGCCGAAGTTGAAGCCAGTGAATTGAGACTCATATTATCTTCCTCAGTGGTGAAGTTGCATATCGACACTGTCTGCGAATGTGGATAGTCAGTGCAGGTAATGAGTGAGTTTGGGGTGGGTTCAGTTCCGGTTTTAGTGCAGAAAAGTTACCCAGACTTTCAATGATGTTAGCGATATGGCAGAGGAATTGGCGAGTATGTCATGATCTTTTTGGCACAGCCAGCGTGTGGATCGCCCTCAGATAGCGGAAGTGACTTTGGCAAGACAGCCTCCTACCAAGGCAAGGTAAAGTGTCCTTCTCTTGCCTAGGGTCTGTCATTGTGGATCCTAGTTAGGTTGGTCGGTGACTAATAAGACCTCCTGAGCCCAGTCAATCAGTTTTAACATGCTATCTTCGATGCTCGGTTCATCAGTTTGAGTCCAGAGGCAGAGCTGATGATTAAGTAATAGCAGATGACAGTTTTCCAGTTTATCTGCTGCCTGCGCTCGGCGAAGCAAGAGGCGTTTGGCAAAATTCTCGGGTTGCCTACTATCCAGTAATATGATGGTTATTTCATAGCACGGATATCTTATCAGCCCAGTTAGAGTAATGCCTGACGCCAGCAGCAATTCACTGTTTCCTGTTTGCATCAAACGTTGATACCACGCCTGAAAATGATCAGGCGCGGGTCGTAAACTATTCATTGACCGAAACAACCGAGCTGTCAGCTGACGTATTGCGAAGCCCAGGTTGCCACCAAATCACTAAATGATGAGCATCAGATTGTGGTCGGCATTCAACTGAACGACACTCAAAAACCGGCGTATGACTGCAGCCAGTCAATAGTAGGACAACACTGGTCAGTAATAGGTTGAGCTGTTTCATTGGCCATTCCTATATTGAGGTAAAAGGGAGAGACGGGAAGGTTTGAGGGACTGACTTTTATCTAAAGCGACATAGACCTCAGCGGATTCACCTGGTGCGAGTTTACTGTGTGGCCAAGCAGAAACTGCCAGTGTATGGTCACCACCACAATTACTTTCATCAAAACGACGACTGACTGCACTGGTATTCCGTACCACACCGATACTGAGTAACAGGTTATCACGCTGGTACCATTGGCCCCGCGTTGTATCAAACCGTAAGGAGGGAGTTGAGTGGCAGACAAAATTCAGGCGATCACCAAAGTTTTGTTGACTAAACCCTGAAGGTGCTTGATTCTCAGCCAAATCACGGAACGCATTTTCGATTAAATCGTGGGTTGAGGCAGAAGTATGCCTGTTAGCGATACGACTCATGGCATTGCTGACTTGCTGACGATTTTCTTCAGCAACATAGCGGGTAGGGTCAGTTTGGTCGCCCACAAGGTGTGGGGTCAGAATAAACAGGCGTTCGCGCTGTGATATTTCATGACGCGTTGAAGTAAAAAGACGGCCGAGGAGAGGAATATCACCCAATATCGGGATCCGCTTATCGCGATCGCCACTTTCTTCAACGTGGAAGCCCCCAAGGACCAGTGAGCGATTAACGGCAACCAAGGCTTGTGTACTGACATTACCGCGTTTCACCCCCGAGGCGACACCGTTGTTATCTGTTTGTACATGGCCGTCTTCTATATCAATCAGCAACTGAATACTGGCATTGTCGCCTAGGCCTAAGGCGCGAGGGGTGACTTGTACACTGGTGCCTGCGGTAACCGGTTCGATATTGGCGACACGCTCGCCGGTGGCAGTGATAAAAGCAGTCTGGCTGAAGTCAATAATGGCGGGCTGATTTTCAAGAGTCAGGACTGAGGGGTTGGCAATCACGGAGGCGACCCCTTCGCCTTCAAGGGCTTGAACATCAGTAAAAAAGCGTTTGAAGTCACTTATCATCAATGTGCCGTTACCACTCATCATTGAGCTACCGCCAGTCACACCCCCAAAAGTGGCCTGCCAGTTTGCTTCGAGTCGGTTCAGAGCACTGCGATCGATATCCATAATCACTGCATCGATTTCGACTAAGTTTTGCGGGATATCAATACGGTCAACCAACTGTTGATATTCATCGTGACGCTTTTCATCATCACGGATCAGCAGCGCATTATTGCGCACATCGGCCGAAATTTTTCCGCTCAAATTATCATCATCGTCAACAGAGGAAGCACTGTCACTGCTACGATGCGCGCTACTGGTGTTATCATTGGCACTGAGTCGCTTGAGGAGTTCACTGGTGCTATTTTGCATCGGTTGAAAAGCATTGCTGACATTCTGTGTGGAACTGCCTTTGGCACTTTGTGGTGCTGATTTCCCATCCATGAGCTCACTCAATATGGTGGCGACGCCAGGGATTGTTAGAGTCTCGCCCCGATATTGCAAATTCCGGTCAGCCACAGACGCATAATGCAGAGGGAACATCATCACTTTTCGGCGATCATCCCTTTTTTGACTTTTCTTGCTGAAATTTTTAATCAGATCAACATATTGTGGAGGGCCAGTCACTAACACCACCCCATCATCGGGCATTTCTCCCCAGCCAAAGCGACTATCCAATAAGCCAATGCCTTTTAACGCCTGTTTAATGTCGGGTGCCGAATCGGGGGAAATTTCAAGTCGCTCTGACGTTTGTGCATCTTGCGGGCTGACATACAGCTTATTGTTATAGACAAACCATTGGAAATGGTGTTCTAGTGCCAATCGGTCGAGAAAATCACTGGCGCTGTTGGCTCGAATTTTGGCACTCACTTCGCCACTGAGTGGTTCATCCATTGCGAGAGTCACGCCATGTCCCTCAGCAAAATCCTTTAATACTGTGGTTAATGGCGTATTATCTGCGGCATAGGCATAAGACTGTGATTTCCATTCATCTGGGGTTTCGGCCGCGAGTGGCAGGCAGGTAGTCAGGCCTAATCCCAGCAATAGGATAGGCAGCCATCCTCGATGACCTGCTTTCTTATCGATCATAATTGATATCCTGTAATTGCATTTGGCGTAAAGAAAGGGAACCTGCAAGCGGAAGATCCCTTGTGCTGGTCATCTTGCTGTGCAACAGTGTTTGCCAGACATCGTGCTGATCCAGTAACTGGTTGATACTGTCTTGCAGCGCGTCAATATTTTGGTTATCCAACGGATAAATCAGGGCAAGCTCAGGATCTTCTAGGACTAAGGCCGCACCTTGGCCTTTAAAATGACGTACCGATTCAGCTGAAATACGCAGTGCTTGCGCCAAAATCGTATCGCTGAGTGGTAGCGGATGGCTGAGTTTAACAAAACCATAGATCGTGTTATCACGCCGTTGCAGGCGTAATGCGACATCCCCGATAGTGACTCTGCCATCTCGATGTTGCTCAGCCATCCATGTGCTTAGCCATTCACGTAAGTCAGTTACTTTCATTAATAATGGCTTTAGCAAGTCCATGACGGACAGTTAACTCTTGGTTAGCCGCCCAACTGGCATTGGCGCAACCCATACTCGCTTCATAAAAAGCTAAACTGTCGGCGGGGGTCGCATTGCCATCCGAGGCGGCTTCAGTCACGCTATCCAAATGAGACTGGGCGCGATCTAACTGGTTATCTAAGCGATGTTGTAGTGGGCTGAATAAAGACATCGGTGTCACTCCTATCAAATAACATCATGGACTTTAAATGAGTGGCGGGCTGTGAGGCGGAGTTCCTGAAGATGGTTTTTTTTACTGGGGATTGATGAGTATCTGGGTAGCCTGAGTCCAGTTGAGTAACAAATCCCCGTGATCAGTACTTAACTGAACGCCGTCAATTGGCAGGCTGTCATCTGGTATCAGTTTCCAGTTAATGGCAGGATGTTGTTGTAGCCAATCGCGGACGGCAGCTTCTGTTTTTGGGTGGCACAGTAATCGGCCTGTGACACTGGGATGACTTGCTTTTAATAACTGATGTAACAATGATTGGATTTTTTCAGATGGAGGCAATTCAGCAAGTAACTGACTCAGGGCTTCACTGACGACGTGATCAAGGGTTTCAATAAGTTGCTGTTGTTGTTGCTGCTGTTGTGCAAAAAAATGTGCTGCCTGTTGCCAGAATTGCTCACTGGCGCTCTCGGCAGTTTGCTTTTGTATCTGGTTGGCTTGAGCTTCTGCCTCACGAATAATCTTTTCAGCCTGCGTGCGTGCTTGTTGTAACAGATCTTGTGCGGTTGTTTGCTCAGTGACTTGCTGGTGGCTGATTACCGGTGCTAAATCGGCATGCCCATTCAATAAGGAAACCGTACGTAAAATTATCATCTTTCGCTCTCCTGTTCGGCGTGCCAAATTGCTGCCTCAAAAACAGGTCGTAGTTTGGTCTGCGGTGGCGATTGTGTTGGGATAACTGTCATGGTGCAATCGTCACGTTGAAAAATCAGTTTTAAGCGCTGCCAGACGGCGGGCTCACTCCCTAAACACAACAAGATCAGGCCATAATGCTGTGGATTACGGGCTTCAGTTAATAGATGGTGATCAAGCCAGCGACCAGGACGTAAGGCGAGGGCAATACGTCGACACCATCTTTCGTCGTCATTGCTGATTACCCCTCGTTCAGGCAAGCGATAGCCACAAATGTTGGCAACCAGTGTTAAAGCGTGTTGTTGCTGTTTTGTGGATAAAGCAATAAAACGTAACACCATCATATCGGGTTGTGGGGGCGCGTCCAGCAAGTGTAACTGCTGACAAAGGTGTAAATGTCGGGAGCGCGCCAGACAAATTTGTTGATCGTATGGCAGTTGGTAAATGGCATGCTGTTGCCAGTCTGGGTGTGCATTTAACCAGCACTCTTGTGTCCACCAATGCAGCCAACGTAATGCATCATCCATGGTGAGACGGCGCCGTGGGTGTGATTTTCCTTCTTTGCCAGTACGCCCAGCTAGCGCCACCTCCACCAAGTAGCACCAGAATACCGATAAATCCGGTTATCCAAGGTAGGATCCTAGCCTGCGTCTGACTGACAGGGAATGGACCAAAGTACTGTTGTGGAGGATTTTCAGTGTAGGGCTCAGCGGGAACAAAAATCACTTCTAAATCTTTATTATCTCTCCCTGCCATACCAGGGATGCTACTGGACACCATGCGTCTGATACGAGGCTCCATACTGTCTGGATCCAGATCAGAACGGTACTTGATAAACACTGCGGCAGAGGCCGGCTGGACCGGCTCCCCGGGTGCGACTCTTTCTGGTAGCACGACATGCACTCTGGCCACAATGACCCCATCGATTTGACTCAGTGTTTCCTCAACCTCCTGAGATAGGGCATAGATGTAACGTGCGCGCTCTTCCAGTGGGGTAGAGATAATGCCATTTTTCTGGAAAACTGCACCCAGATTGGTACGAGTAGGACGCGGCAAACCGGCACTATCAAGGATATGAACCGCGCGGTTTAAATCATCGCTATTAACCAGTAGCGTCACGCCTTCCTTATCACTGTGTTTTTGCACTGCAATCTGATAACGGCCCAGTTCTGCCGCCACCTCGTTCGCATCGTTTTCTGTTAAGCCGTGATTCAGTTCAACTTGACCGTTACAGCCCGTTAACAGCAAGGTTGCTAAGAGTAGCCCGCTTATCGAGGATTTATTCATAAGTAGTTACGACTGATTAGTGAGTTTTTCTAAACCCTGGGTAAATTTAGACACAACCTTGGCGTTCATTAACCCCTGAAGATAATAAGAGGATTGGAGTCGGTTGGCATTCATTACCACCCGTTGATCACCAGAAAGGGCGGCTTTACTCAGTGCTCTATCGACTTGATGTGATTGTCTGTTCATCTCACTGGAGATTTCTGACAACGGGGTGATCCAAGATTGTGGATTAGCACGAGGGCGCGGGTTATCAGGATGAGGATCGAGTGCTGCTCGAAACCAGTTGACATCTTGATTGTTGGTCTGACTGACAGCATGGTGACCATTTGTGCCGGTTGCAGATGAATTGACCAGTGAAAGCCCTTGACCTTTCTCGATTTGCATAATGGTTATCTCCTGCAATCATGGAGTCAGGTCGATGAGGATAGACCTGACTCCACTTTTTCATTAGAACTGCAGCGCTTTTGCTGCGTTGTGTGCTGAGTTGGTCTCTTTCGTTGCAGAGTCCATTTGACCATCCAAAATTGAGTTCTGAGTGTCCAGCATTAATTTTTGAGCATTGGCCTGTGCTGACATCATAGTTGTTCCAGCCATGGTGTTATCCATTAACTGAGATGCTTGGTTAGCTGCTGCTGTTGATTTACCAAATCCGCCGCCCATACCGCCAAGAGTAGTTACCAGAGAACCAACGATACCCGCCATAATAGACTCCTTAAATATAAAAACTGATTAGGTTGGAACATCATGTTATGTTCACAGATTAAGTGGCGTATTTAATTAAACAGTTCCCAATTATCCGATAATTTATTAACGTCTTCATTGTCCCTACTGGCCACATTCAGTAATTTTATCCGGTGATACAGTGTCCGAGGGTGCATACCGAGTTCTTGGGCAGCATGATCTACACTGTGATCATGTTTCATTAGGCAACTTTTAATCAGACTTTTTTCAATACGTTGCAGACGTTCTTTTAATCGAACGGTGCCTGAACGGTACTGACCTTGCGTGATAAGCAACGGCAGACCCAAGACAAAACGCTGCGCTGCAGCTTTTAGCTCACGGAAGTTGCCAGGCCAGCTATAACTGAGTAAATCTTCATGCTGCTGTTGCTTCAGAGAGGGAACAGTATAACCGACAAGGCTGGCATACTGACGACAGAAGTGAGTAAACATGGGTTCGATTAAATCGGTTTGCTCCCTCAGTGGCTGTAGCTGAATCGATACAGTATTGAGCCTGAAATAGAGATCACGGCGAAAACTGCCTTCTTCCACCAGTGTCAGTAACGGTTTTTGGGTGGCAACAATGACCCTCATATCCACAGAAGTAAATTGAGTGCCACCGAGTCTCTCTACGCCTCGATTTTCTAATACCCGCAGCATTTTCGCTTGCAAGGAAAGGGACATACTGTCTATTTCGTCTAAAAAAAGCGTACCCTTGTGCGCTTCTTCAATATAGCCTGCGCGAGCTTTACTGGCTCCCGTATAAGCGCCACTGTAAACGCCGAATAATTCACTTTCAGCCAATGTTTCTGGAATTGCCGCACAGTTAACGGCGACCAATTTACCACTTCGACCTGAAAGGTGATGGATCCGGCGAGCTAAGGTATCTTTTCCTGTTCCTGTTTCGCCCTCCAGAACCAGATCAATTTTTAGTGGCGAAACCATTTTTATCGTCCGTTCAAAAGGTGCGAACACATCTGGGAATGGCTCGGAGACACAAACTGGTTCGCTGATAGAACGGTGGTGACGATTGCGGTTATCCATGGTGTTCATAATTCCCCCTGTCGAGAGTAGTCTTATCGTTTTTATATTATTTTCTTTAGCGGACGAGGCACGACAGGCCTTGCCAACGCATTATCGGTCAACTCGATTCTCTAATAGTTATGTTAAGAAACTATCTCAGGTAGCCCAACTTTCTATAGGAAAATAGGAAGTAAATAGCGATATGTGCTTTTTAAAAAGATTGTAAGTAAATGCATTGCAGTTTTTAGCTAAGCTTATTTATTAATTTAAAAGAAAAATTACTTTAGGCTGTCCTTCGCGAGGGTGAATTATCAACCTGTCGTCACTTTGCAATATAAGACTATTCCCAGTTGAACTTCCCTGCGACTTAAACAGAATTTCCTGCTAAATACCTCATCATTTCGCCTGAATTGCAGTGAGTTTCCCTTTCTCGTTGCTGAGCTGGCAGAATAGAACCTCAACTTTTTAACGAGAGTAACGGATATCAGGCTGGCAGTGTTTTATCTGCAGTCCGGTCGGGATCTGATAAGAACCAGAGTCTGATAATCCGGACTGCATTGACTCACCAAGGTCACATCAATGATTGTTTTAACGCTTGTCGAGTTCGGGATAAACGGGAGCGAACCGTACCGATAGGAATATTCAGGTAATGGGCGACTTCTTGGTAACTGCCCTCTTTTTCGACCAACATACTCAGCATTTGCCGTGTATCCTGAGGCAGCGCAGCGACAGCTTGCATTGTCGAATTGAGCAAACGTTGATGCTCAATAATATTGCTAGGGTTGCAGTCGTGAACCAGTTGCAGATGTTGCTCATCGTCTAGAGACTGATAGCAAGGTTTCCCTGAGAGGGTTTTGAAATGATTCCGAACCAGATTCAGTGCGATACCAAACACCCAAGTTTCAGGCCTAGAGGCGCCAATAAATTTATCGCGATTACGCATGACTTCGAGCCAAGTCATTTGTTCAATATCTTCGGCATCTTCGTGGTTACTTACCCGTTTATATATGAAGAAATACAAACGTTTATGATGCTTACGACAGAGTGATTCCCAGTCTACGTTAACAGGATGACTTTCATTAGGCATGACTTCAGTAATCAGATTCATCATTATCCCCTTCAATATCAGTAAGCGAGTGCCGGAGCGGCTTATTTGTTACAGCAAAGGGGATGCCATAATTAAAATTTCATTAACCCTATGAAATATAAATATTTTTAAATACATCAAATTTGTTTTTAAGTAATTTTTGACAAAAAGTGCGGTAATGCTTTGCAATTTTTTGCAAAGCTAATCGTTATTATTTTTGGTCACGACAAAGTTTATTTTTTGACGTGGCGTTTGGACCGAATAACCACTGAGTTACTGGGGTGAAAAGCCTACTTGATTGGGGAACTTGAGTGCAAATATCACCACTCATCAGCATCAGTCCTTCTGTTGGGAACATTCGCCATGATTAAAGTCAACCCATTCTCACCCTCATTGCATCCGGTGATAAAACCCGTACAGGGCGATTCGAGTGTCGATTTATTGTCTGTGACATCGGGTAAGCCGCTATTAACGCCAGCTCATGAGCCCGTCTCTCCGCTGGAGGATTCTCAAGAAGAAATTAGCATGACTTTTGCTGAACATATGGAGCGTAAAACCAAAGCACAGGCAAAACGTCAGCTTAATAACCGTAATCGTACCCAGCAGCATGTAGAAAGAATTGAGCAGCTTCAGACACTGTTTGGCCTACTGGAAAGCCCTGAGGATGGTCGTCTTGAAGAACGGACTCGCATGATGCATACCTTATTAATGCATCAGTCAGATCCTGATTCGGCCCAGTTGATTCATGCCGCCCAAGGTGATGCTGCACGCTGCGATTTGGTGCTGAATATGTTGTTGCATCAGGCAAGGCAGTCACAGGATGAATCGCTTGTTGCCCGGATTGAACGAAGTCAGATTAGATTGAATCAAAGTCATGGTGAAGAGGTGAGGGCAGGGTTAAATACCGCAGACGCGGTAGCAGAATTTACCACTGATCCTTCGCAAAAACAGGCAATTCGTCAGTTGTATTATAAAAATATTGTTCATCTCCAATCTGGGCACGCCATGTTGGATACCTTGTTACAGCATTTATCGCCGCACCATTTTCGGATTGGATTACGGACATTACAGCGGGCATTGGCCGATGATTTAGCGGCATACAACAGTTCTATTTCCCGACAGAGTTTAAGGCGGATTATCACCAGTCTGCATGATGCAGGAAATATCAGCCATACCCTAGAGATAAGCCATTCTTTATTAACGGGACTGAAGCATAAATTGCAGGCCAATCGCCTGAGTGCGTTGGAGTTAACCCGGCGACTTATTTCGTTGAGTGGCAATGGCGCATATTTAAGAGATTTGAATCATCTGGCTCAGGAAGTGGCTGGCCCCCAGCCCGATTTACAAGAACGTTTTTTTTCTGCCTTGTTACCTTTATTGCGTCAGTTACCACGAGGACTCTGGCGTGATGAAAAAAATCGTCAGACAGCACTTAACTTATTGAGTAATGCGATTTCAGGACATAATGCGCAGGCAGCCAAGCTGACATTTGAGCGCCGTAACAGTTGGGTCGTTTAATTATGGAGCGATTGTTTAGTTGGTTAAATCATCTGGCATTCAGTGCTCGTAAGCGTTCAGAGGTAGTCGGTGCGGCCATTGTGATGTCTATCGTCTTTATGATGATAATCCCATTACCCACTTGGCTGATTGATATTTTGATCGCAGTCAATATCTGCATCTCATCTTTATTGATCGTCTTGGCGATGTATTTACCTAAACCCTTAGCCTTTTCAACATTTCCGTCCGTTCTGTTACTTACCACCATGTTCCGCTTAGCGTTATCTATCTCAACTACGCGTCAGATCCTACTCCAGCAGGATGCCGGTCATATTGTGGAAGCCTTTGGTAACTTTGTTGTGGGTGGTAACCTTGCGGTGGGGCTGGTGATCTTTCTTATCTTGACGGCGGTAAATTTCTTGGTGATCACCAAAGGTTCTGAGCGTGTGGCGGAGGTGGCTGCACGCTTTACCCTTGATGCAATGCCAGGAAAACAGATGTCAATTGACAGTGATCTCCGAGCTGGCTTGATTGATGCGGGACAAGCGCGGTTACGACGGGAGAACTTGGGTAAGGAGAGCCAGTTATTTGGTGCCATGGATGGTGCGATGAAATTTGTTAAAGGCGATGCCATTGCCAGTTTAGTGATTGTTTTTATCAATATGCTAGGGGGATTTGCTATTGGCGTGTTGCAGCACAATATGGTGGCTGGCGATGCCATGCAGGTTTATTCAGTGCTGACCATTGGTGATGGTCTGATTGCTCAGATCCCCGCGTTATTGATTTCACTGACCGCGGGTATGATCATTACCCGTGTTTCTGCAGATGGTCAGCAAATCGAAGCCAATGTTGGGCATGAAATTGCCCAACAACTGACCAGTGAGCCTAAAGCATGGATAATGGCTTCCGCGGGAATGCTCGGCTTTGCCTTATTACCGGGTATGCCAACCATGGTATTTATTACCATCAGCATTGTGACCTTGAGTTACGGTTTGTTTATGTTGCGCAAACAGAAGCAGCAGGGGTTGCAACAAGCGAATTTATTACAGGCTCAACAATTGGCACCAGAGCTGAATGGCGAGCAAGATTTACGCCGTTTCAATCCCTCCAGAGCGTGGCTATTGCAGTTTAGCCCTCAGCATCAGAACAGTCCACCTGCGTTATCATTAGTAAGAAATATCAGGATGTTGCGTAATAAACTAGTCAACCAATTTGGCTTTACCTTACCTTCATTTGATATTGAGCTCTCACGTGAACTGGCTGAGGACGAATTCCGCTTTTGTGTTTACGAAATACCACTGATAAAAGCCAGCTTTAACCGCAGTGAACTGGCAGTGTGTCAACAGCAACTGCCCTCCCCACCACCGGATCCTGCGCCCATTGCCGGTGATGTGAGTCGTGATGAAGCTCTCTGGTGTTGGCTGCCCGCGGATCATCCATTGCTACAGGATGAAAATCTGCCGCGTTGGAGTGCAGAACAGCTGGTGATTCGTCGCATGGAGCAAGCGATCCACCAATGTGCTTCTCAATTTATTGGCCTACAAGAAAGCAAATCCATTTTAAGTTGGCTGGAGAGTGAGCAACCTGATTTGGCGCAGGAATTGCAGAGGGTGATGCCCTTATCGCGGTTTGCCGCTGTATTACAAAGATTGGCTTCCGAGCGTGTTCCCCTTCGAGCGTTACGTCCGATCGCGGAGACATTGATCGAATACGGGCAGCATGAAAGAGACAGTGCCATGCTGGCGGATTATGTGCGAATTGCCTTGAAGGAGCATATCTGCCATCAATATTTACAAACGGATGGTTTGCATGTTTGGTTACTGTCAGCCAGTACTGAAGAAATGTTGAGGGATGCGCTTCGCCAAACTCAGAATGAGACATTTTTTTCATTATCTCAGGAACATGGCAACATTTTACTTAATCAATTACGCGAGCATTTTCCTTGGTGGCAAGAAAAATCTCCCGTCTTGCTGGTGGCGCAAGATTTACGCAGTCCACTGCGTAATCTGATTCAGGAAGAATTCCATTATTTGCCTGTGCTGTCTTTCCCTGAGTTAAGCAACTCGGTTGCGATCAATGTGCTGGGACGATTAGAACTGGCACAAACCCCTGACTTTGACTACGCGGAAGAATGATTATGTTTGAGCTAAGGGTTCTGACAGGTTTACATCGCGGAGCAGCATTACCGCTCAGTGGCGATCTATGGCATATCGGCTGTTCTGAACAGGCAGATCTGGCGCTATTTGACCCTGGCCTACGTGAAAATCACGCGCAATTGATTCGAACAGAGCAGGGTTTTTTACTGACGCCGAAACAAGGTATCATCGCTGATCATGAAGGACAACGCCAAGAGCAACTCGAGCTTGACTCTCAGGGTACCCCTTTTTCTTTGGCCCACATCTGGCTATGTATTGTTAGCGCCGATACGCCTTGGCCGGATGAGGACGTTGAGCAAGATGAGACGGATCATTTTGCGCCCACACAGCCAGAGGAACCGAATGAGGTGGCGCCGCTGCCCCAGCCAGAGATAACCGAAGTACCGCCTGATTTACAGGCTGAATGGCAAACCACACCATCCCGTCGTTTACCTCGTTGGGCGATTTGGGTCTATTGTTTCCTTTGTTTAGTGCTTTTTTTATCGTTGGTCAGTTGGGCTTATGAAGCCAAATCCCATACTGAAGCTCACCCTGTCAGGATCAGTAAGCCGATATTGGATAATGGCAACGAAGCACGCCAAGCCGTCAGTGCGATGTTATTGGAAAGGGCATTAGACCAGCGTGTTGCCCTGGTGGTTGATAAAAATGGGCTAACCTTGACCGGCTCGGTCAATGCAGAAGACAAACTGCGGGTGAGTCGGTTACTGCATCAACTCCGCGAGCATTATAACGTCCTGATCCCCGTGCATAATCGTACACGCTTACAGACTGATAAATTACCTTTTACCATTGTCCAGATCACCACAGGGCCGACGGCCAATATTGTGACTGGGGATGGGCGTCGTATTTTTGTCGGGGATGAGGTCAATCATCTTCGTTTAATCAGTGTAACGGACAACGGCATTTTGTTTGCGGGCAATGATCAAATCAAGGTGAACTGGTAATGGCACAATATCTGACGGATCTGCAGCAGTGGAAGACCAGCCAACAACGGAAACGGGCGACGTATCAACCCGTAAGTTTTTATGGTCGAGTCAGTGCAATTAATGGCATTTTGATTGAATGTCAACTCCCGAACGCTCGGATAGGGGACTTATGTCGGATTGTTCGACAAGATGAGCAGACGATTCTGGCAGAAATTGTTGGTTTCAGTGAGCAATCAGTCCTGTTATCGGCGTTGGGGGCACTCGAAGGGATTGCTCAGGGCGCGCGAGTGATCCCGTTAGGATTACCGCACAGTATTCAGGTCAGTGATCAATTGGCAGGTTCGGTGCTGGATGGATTTGGACGGCCGCTCACGGCGGAAAGTGTCAGTGCCTTCGCCGAACCCGGTCGCAGTCAGTACGCAATACCGGTAATGGGGGATGCTCCGCCTCCGACCTCAAGACCGCGGATCACCCAACCATTACCCACAGGATTACGGGCGATTGATAGTCTCTTGACCTTGGGCAACGGTCAGCGGATGGGCATTTTTGCTGGAGCGGGGTGTGGTAAAACGACGCTGCTGGCTGAACTGGCTCGTAATGTCCCCTGCGATATGATTGTTTTTGGCTTAATTGGTGAGCGGGGACGTGAACTGCGGGAATTTTTAGATCATGAGTTGGATGAGACGCTGCGGCAACGTTGTGTCTTGCTGTGTGCCACGTCGGATCGCAGCAGTATGGAGCGTGCCAGAGCGGCCTTCACCGCGACAGCCATTGCCGAGGCGTTCAGAGCCGAAGGCAAAAATGTCATGCTCATTATTGATTCCCTGACACGTTTTGCCCGTGCTCAGCGTGAAATAGGCTTAGCACTCGGTGAACCGCCTGGGCGTGGTGGTTTACCCCCCTCGGTGTACACCTTATTACCTCGTCTGGTGGAGCGGGCTGGGCAGACGGAACAAGGCGCGATCACGGCCTTGTACTCAGTATTGATTGAGCAGGATTCGATGAATGATCCTGTTGCTGATGAGGTCCGTTCATTGATTGATGGCCATATCGTTTTAAGCCGCAAACTGGCGGAACAAAATCATTACCCTGCTATCGACATATTGGCAAGCTTAAGTCGAACCATGAGTAATGTGGCTGAGGATTGGCAGATAAGCCAAGCAGGTGCAGTACGTCGTTTGATGGCGGCACGACAACAGATCGATATGTTACTTAAGTTAGGCGAATATCAACCTGGACATGACGCATTGACCGATGCTGCGGTGGAGGCGCATCCCGCCATTACACAGTTTCTTCGTCAGTCCATGAGGCAGCCTTCCTCCTTGCAACAGACATTCAGTCAATTAGAGGAGGTCAGCCATTATGCACCAGACTGAGCAGCAACTCTTTACTCTCCTATTGCCCATCAGGCGTCAACGATTGCGCAAGACCGAGCGTCAGCTGAAACAGTATCAGCGACAGTTGAGTGAAATGGAAAACGACAAACAACAACAACAGCAACGATTACGGCACCAGCATGCGCGGTTTCAGCAATTACAGACTGAGTTTGCAAGCCAGCATTCAGCGGCAGATCAGTTAGCGGTGGCATTAGAACGTGAAGCTCAGCATTGGCAGCATTTACAGCAAAAACATCAACAATTACAAAACACGGTTCAGCAAATGAGAGGAACCCGTCAATCTGAACAACAATGCCTTGATCTGAAAAGAAAACAACAAAAAGCGATCGAAAAACTCGAATATTTGCAGACACTGTCGGGAGAGGGGTAATGCATACCGCACTCAAGTCTCACCACGTATTTAGTCATATGCCATCCTCCCATCTTGATGAAGAGAGGGCATATGATCAATCAGTCGACGCCACCTATCCGGGTTTTTTGAGCTTAATTGAGGGGAATTATCAACAGCAGGAATCGCGGCCTGATGCTCATCCTGATTGGGATCAGCTATTACAGGGATTGCAACAAGAGCTTGAACAGGACGATCAGCTGGACTGTGCTTTTACTTTGTTATTACCAGCCAGTGGTGAGGTTGATATTCGGATGAGTCGCTATGGGAATAAGGGAGTGTATATTTCCATGCGGGTGCCGCATCGAACTTGGGCGGTTTGGTCAGATAAACAGTGGGCTTGTCAGCAACAACTTAGTGAGGCATTGCAATGTCCGATCAAATTACAACTAGAACAGGAGCTGGATGATGGCAGCATTGAGTAAGCGGATCACGTCAGCTTTGCACGCGGATGGGACAGAACATCAGCCTGAAATAACAGGACTTTTTGACCAATTACCCGTATTCAGTCGGCAGCAGGCATTACGAAAAGATCAAATTGGCGCAGGGTGGTGTTATGCGTTTACGGTCAATGACGCACAGGGCTATTTATGGCTTTTACCTGAAATAAACAGCAAAAAACACCCTAAGACCGAGATTGTCGAGAGTCATTGGCAATGTGCTTTAGGGGAGTTTACGTTAATTAATGGGGAAGCAGTGTTAAATTTATTTAGTCACAGTCCCCTTCCTCCCCCCGGCAGTAGTCAATGGTACTGGAGTTTATTCAATCATTATCTCAGCCCACAGCTGGCGCTTTTATTCGGAGAATTAACCCCAGCTTCTACTACGGAGACGGAAGCGACGCGGTTACTGCGATTGCAGGTTGATCTTGCCGGTCAACAGGCGGCCTGTCAGCTTAGGATCAGTGAAGAAACCTTAACATACTGGCTGGCACAGCCGGGGTTGCAGCGTCGATTAAATCGCATATCGGGAACTTTGCCCGTCAGTTTTCCACTTAATCTAGCCAGTATCAGCTTAACCCCCTCTCAGTTAACTCAACTGACCTCAGGGGCGATGTTGGTACCTCAGCAGCCGTTTTTTACACCGACAGGTGAAGGTTGCGTGGTATTTGCTGATAAGCAAATCCAAGTTGAATGGCGCCAGCCGCAGAGTCTGCTGGTAACTCAAGTGGAGAAAATGTGTATGAGTCAGAGTGAAAATGAGCATGAGGCAATGTCGGCCACAGTATTTGATCCAGAGGGCGATATTTTCGCACCTGAATTAGCGGATCTTCCACTGAAATTGCAGCTGCATTGTGGGCAGATCACCCTATCGCTGGGTGAATTGCAGCAGTTAGCCGTAGGCAGCCTGCTTTCAGTCACTGGACTGACACCCGGTTATGCGACCTTATGCCATGGTGAGCATAAGCTGGCAGAAGGTGAATTAGTCAATATTGAAGGGCAACTGGGACTCTTGATTCGTCGTTTATATCTTTCAGGACGTTCAAGCAGTGATGAGGGCGTCGTATGAATGGCTCGCAATTCGATCCCATGAGTTTTGCCTTATTCCTTGGTTTCTTATCACTTATCCCACTACTCCTGACGGTCTGTACCTGTTTCTTAAAAATATCGGTCGTATTGCTGATTTCACGTAATGCCATTGGCGTACAACAAGTGCCTCCCAATATGGCATTGTACGGGATTGCGTTAGCCGCAACCCTGTTTATTATGGCGCCTGTTTTTAATCAGATGCAGCAACAATTACACACTCAACCCCCTGACTTTTCATCCGCGCAAGCGTTAAGTGCCACCAGCAGTAAAACCTTGGCGCCTTTGCAACAGTTTATGGTGCACAATACGGATCCCGATATCCTGATGCATTTACAGGAAAATAGCCAACGGATGTGGCCGAAATCCCTCTCTGAACAAGTAAGCAAGGATAATTTGTTATTGGTGATACCCGCTTTTGTCTTATCCGAGTTACAAGCGGGATTTAAGATCGGCTTTCTCATTTATATCCCCTTTATTGTTATCGATTTGATTGTCTCTAATGTGCTATTGGCTTTGGGTATGCAAATGGTGGCACCCATGACCGTTTCCTTACCGTTGAAAATGCTGCTATTTGTCTTGGTAGATGGTTGGACTCGTCTGCTGGATGGCCTATTTTATAGTTATCTGTGAGGGTATCGTGGATATACTGAGTTTATTCCGTCAGGCGATGTTATTGGTGGTGTTATTATCAGCCCCTCCTCTGATTGTCGCCGTCGTGGTAGGCATACTGGTTTCATTGTTGCAGGCGGTCATGCAGCTTCAGGATCAGACGTTGCCTTTTGCCATAAAATTGGTTGCGGTGGGGATTGCTTTGGCCTTGAGCGGTCGCTGGGTTGGGGTGGAATTAATTGAGCTCGCCCAGCAGGCGTTTACCATGATAGCGCAAACTCGGGTTTGACCCCATGAGCTTAACGATTGATCATCTTTATGCGTTTTTATTCGCTGAGGCACTGAGTATCGCCCGCCTTGGTCCCTGTTTTATTTTAGTCCCTGTTTTTTCCTTTAATGTCATTAAAGGATTACCCCGTTCTGGTGTGTTACTTGCTTTAGGACTGCTCCCCGCCTGTGGGATCCAGCCGCAGTTAGCCGAGTCGATGCCTGATTTCATACCGATGTTGGGGTTGCTTATCAAAGAGCTGATGATTGGCTTGCTATTAGGTTGCATTTTATCGATGCCTTTTTGGCTTTGGCAATCTGTCGGCGCATTATTTGATAACCAGCGAGGCGCCTTAATTGGGGGGCAGCTTAATCCGGCATTAGGCAGCGATCAGACACCTTTAGGTATTTTATTACAGCAGACACTGATATTGCTGCTGGTCTGTGGTGCCGGTATCAGTCATTTTATGCAGATTGTTTGGGACAGTTATCGTATCTGGCCACCTTTAACGTGGCTGCCAGTCCCTCATCTCCAAGGTTTTCACCAGTATCTGGATTTGTTGGCAAGTACCTTCAGTCATATCATTATTTATGCAGGGCCACTGGTAGCATTGTTACTGATGCTTGATTTTAGCATTGCCTTGCTCAGTTTATACAGTCCTCAGCTGCAAGCAACGGTATTGGCTGTACCAGCCAAATGCCTATTGGGTCTTTTATTTTTTGTTATTTATCTCACCTCATTGAATGAGTTGGGGCAACAGCGTCTGATGGCGCTAGAGGATCTCAAACACCAACTGCCGATATTATTTCTTACGGGGACACGATGAGCGAAAAATCAGAAAAGGCCACCCCAAAGAAATTACAGGATGCAAGAACCAAAGGTCAGGTGAGCCAGAGTCAAGATGTGCCTAGGTTGGTGGTGTGCGCCGGATTAATTGAAGTGATCCTGATGTTAGATGACAGTGGAATGCAGAAGCTACAAGGGCTATTTATGCTGCCATTATCTCGCCTTAATGTCCCATTTAATCAATCACTTAATGAAGTGGCTGGCCAGGCTGCCTTATTACTGGCGGGATTTACTGGTTTGACTTGTGCCATTGTCATTGTCCTCAGGGTACTGAGCGGATGGGTCCAATATGGGCCGCTCTTTGCGCCGGAAGCCTTAAAAATCGATATGGGCCGATTAAATCCGATGGGGCAAATTAAAGAGATGTTTTCAGTAAAAAAGCTGACTGATCTGTTTAATAGCCTGATTAAAGCGGGGGTCATCCTACTGGTGCTGTATCTGGTTCTGACACCTGAGCTACAACCCTTAACACAATTAGCGAACGGGGACTTAGCGCGATTTTGGTTAGCTGTTGAGGCCTTGCTCACCAAAGTCGCGCATCCCACCTTAGCTATGTTATTCGTCCTGACCTTGGCTGATTTTGCGATTCAAAAATATTTCTTTCTTAAAAACCAGCGGATGAGTCATCAAGACATTAAAGATGAGCATAAACAATCGGAAGGCGATCCTCATATGAAAGGGCACCGTCGGGCGATAGCGAGAGAGCTTGCCGATCAACCGGCGAGTGCGCCGGTCGCGCGCCCATCGGTTGCGGAGGCGGACGTTTTACTGGTTAATCCAACCCATTATGCGGTTGCGTTATTTTATCGACCGGAAAGTACGCCCTTACCAAGGATCATTGGCAAAGGTGAAGATGCCATCGCGAGAGAAATGATCGCCGAGGCACAGGCGTGTGGTGTCCCTGTGATCCGCTTTATTTGGCTGACGCGAACACTGTGGGCTGATAACGGACGCTACATTCCACGTCATACCTTACAGGCGGTTGCACAGGTTTATCGTGCCTTACGGCAGCTTGAACCTCAGTTGCAAGAAAACCAGATTTATGAAATGGAATCAGAGTAACTTTTAATCAGAGAAACAAAGGATGACGACGTGATCATTAATACTTCCCCGCAACCTGATAAAATTCGTGATGTTTATCAGCGGCTTTATCAGTATAACGAGCAATTTGTTGAACAGTCACAGATCATACCTTTATTGCTGACCTTAGACGATCATAGCGGCTACAGCTTTGCTGGTTTCATTGGGACGACATGGGGGCAATGGTTAACGATTGAGGCATTATGGGTTGACCAAGCGTGGCGGAGCAAAGGGGCAGGTAAGCAATTATTGCAAGCCGCAGAGCAGCAAGCCATGAGCCGAGGGTGTCATTTTGCAATCACGGATACGTTTGACTTTCAAGCGCTCGATTTTTATAAAAAATGTGGCTATCAATTACAGATGACATTACAGCAAAAGCCCATACAGCATGAACAATATTGGCTGACACGTTCATTGGGTTAAGGCGATATCATCGTCGCCATTATCGCCAGTTTGATTCTGAAAACAGGGGCCAGCGGGTTTACCCGGCCAGAGGTACAGGCGATGCTGCCTCTTGAACTTTTATCCCCTATATTCTAGCCGACTCAAAGAGTGCGACTTCTCCCATTCTGATTATCAATGTCTTTCAAGGCCGTATCCCCATATTCTTTCTGGTGCTAGGATAGCAGTAAGCGAATCATAAGCACTCCGGCGCCCTGCGCGCGTTATCAAGAGAGCTGACGCTCAATAAGCGGCATAAATTAATTGAATTGAAGGATGGCAGTGAGGGTATGATTGGATTGATTCAGCGAGTCACGAAGGGCAGTGTGGCGGTTGAGGGGGAAGTCATGGGCGCAATTGGTCCGGGGTTAGTGGTCTTACTCGGCATTGAAAAGCCTGATACCGAGCAACAGGCTCGCCGGTTAGCCGATAAAATCATTCATTATCGGGTCTTCAGTGATCATGCAGGAAAAATGAACCTGAGTTTGCAGCAATCTCAGGGTGAGCTGTTAGTCATTTCTCAGTTTACCCTCGCTGCGGATACCACTAAAGGGTTACGCCCTTCTTTTTCTTGTTCCGCTCCGCCTTCTCAAGCTGAAAACCTTTATCAGTATTTTATTCAGTATTGCCGACAACAGGGGATCCGAACGGCCACAGGCAGGTTCGCTGCAGATATGCAGGTGAGTCTAATCAATGATGGACCCGTGACGTTTTGGCTCCATGTCTGAGTTTTTTCAGCTTATATTCTACCCAGGGAGGTCAGCGCGATGTACCAGTTACGAGTCGCACAAACAGCAGCTGAGTTAGAGCAATATTTCCAGTTTCGTTGGAAGGCGCTTTACCAACCTTTAAATCAACCGAAAGGCGCTGAGCGTGATGCGTGGGATTCGACTGCTCATCATCAGATGGTGATTGATGGTCAAGGCAATGTGGTTGCTGTCGGTCGGATCTACATTAATGCCGATCATGAGGCGTCAATTCGTTTCTTGGCCGTCGATCCCAGTGTCCGGGGCAAAGGCCTTGGGCGTTTACTGATTATGGCCTTGGAGGCGGTGGCGCGTCAGGAAGGAGTCAAGCGTATTACCTGCAGTGTCAGACGCGATGCAGTAGACTTTTTTAGCCGTTTTGATTACGTCAGTCAAGGCGAAATACAGAGTCTGCAAACGCCGCAATTGCAGCACTATCTTATGGTAAAGCCGGTAGCCAGTATGGAGGATATACTGCATCGTGCTGATTGGTGCCAACTTTTACAGGATGCATGGCACCAGCATATTCCCTTGAGTGAAAAAATGGGAGTCAGGATCCAGCAATATACCGGGCAACGTTTTATCACCACCATGCCAGAAACCGGTAACCAAAATCCGCATCATACGATTTTTGCCGGTAGCCAATTTTCTTTGGCAACATTAACTGGTTGGGGTCTTATTTGGTTATTGCTGCGGGAGCGTCATCTTGGCGGAGCGATTGTTCTGGCGGATGCACACATTCGTTACAGCCATGCACTGACAGGTAAGCCCGAAGCCATTGCCGATTTAGGTTCGTTGAGTGGTGATTTGGATCGGCTGGCAAGTGGCCGTAAAGCGAGAGTGAGTTTGGATGTGAGCCTGAGCGGTACGGAAGGGATAGGGTCGATTTTCAAAGGTGTGTATATGGTGCTACCGGTTGATCCTGATACGCCCTTTGAACGGGGAGGGGATTTGCCCCACGAGCCATCCCTTTATTGACAATTTGGCAGCAGAATAATGTGTGTAACTCGATAAATTGAATTAATGTATGCTTGACCCTTTAGTATTAGTAAAAGTCAATTCTTTTATTGTGGTCGTACTTTCTTTCTCTGTGCTCGATGGCGTTAATATTTTGCTGTTGGTATGATGAAATTCGATCTTTTTTGCTGCGAGATTGAAACCCTGAGCCAGTAGGTTTTTGGCTCTGTTTAAATGTATCACTAGCTCAGAACAGGTAAATTCTGGAGAAAACGTTGAAGCCATGACCGTCATATTTCTAAGTATTAAGATCTTTCCTGGCATATGTATACTTGGCGTTACCCCATAATTATTAGGTGCAATAGTGACATGTTCCGCTTCTATCGTATTTATCGTTAAATCCATATCAAAATTTAATTTAATCATTTTAGCTATCATGATTGCTGGCTGATTATATTTACTTAATGTAACCTTATAGAAAGAGACTTCTAGTGGATGATGAATATCATATTTTACTCTGCCTATGACTAAGCTCAATTTTCCATATTTACGAAATAATTGATTGAGCGTATCGGTAAACCATGTCGTTTGTACTACGGCATAGAGTAGATTTATAGTTAACATTATTATTGATAATGAAATTATGATTCTTTTAAATAATTTCATTGTGATATCTTTTTTGAGTCAGGCATTGATGGGTAGGCATTACTTTAACTTTATTTATAGTTTGTTAATAAATTTATTCTCTTTTTGTCCACCTAGCTTTGGTTTAGACTTTTTATAAATTTTCATAGGATAAAATCAACCGACAGCGAAGTAAAAAGAAAATAAGATGTCAATTCTTTATGTATTATTTTATTAAATTGATTAATTATATTTCGTATAAAAATCATTGTTAATATATTCTTACTGTATGAAATAATGATGGAGTGTACTACATCTGCGTCGTGCAGTGTATTTAATTATGAAACTGTTGAATATTTGATTACGAATAAACTGATGTTGTGCAATCTGAATGTTATCTTTTATATAATGATTCTGTTGGTTATCATAAATGGCAATTGACTCGAATGGGTAAATATAAAACCCTCATTAAAATACGAGAAAAATCGTCAGTGTCAGCTGCTGGCGCACGGCATGATCATCGGCGCCTCATTGAGCCCCGATGCGCGTTGATACATCAGAAGGAGGAATGGAGAAAGTCAGAATTACATTTTATTTTTGGTCTCTATTGGAAAAATAACATTGAGAATAATGGCTGTGATCCCTCCGGTTGCAATACCTGAACTACAAAGTGTCTTCAGCCATTGGGGGGCAAATTGCAGTATCTGAGGTTGTTGGGAAATCCCCAAACCAATCGCGAGAGAAATGGCCATGATCATTATCGCTCGGCGATCCAGGGTTTCTCGTGCGATGATCCTGACTCCAGAGGCCGCGATTGTGCCAAACATCACAAGAGTGGCGCCGCCGAGTACAGGTTCAGGAATGGCCTGTACCAGTTGACTGACAGCAGGAAACAACCCTAATAGCATCAACAGGATGGCGACCCAAAAACCGACATAGCGACTGGCCACGCCAGTTAACTGTATCACACCATTATTTTGACCAAAGCAAGAGTTGGGGAAGGTATTCAGGAGTGCTGAGATAAAAGAATTTATGCCATTAGCTAACACACCGCCTTTTAGACGACGCATATACAGCGGACCTTGTACGGGCTGACCAGACACATCGGAGGTTGCAGTAATATCACCAATGGTTTCCAATGAGGTGATCATAAAAACCAACATCAAAGGCAGCAAAAGATCCCAATCAATGGTCAGACCATAAGATAAAGGGTGGGGTAGGGAAAAAACCGGGGTGAGGGACAGTGAAGAGGGGACAGCGAGTTGTCCCATAAACCACGCCATCAGACAGCCTGCAATCATCGCCAATACTAACGAGGAAAGACGCAGTAAGGCGCTTTTTTGCCGATTAAGTAAAATGATCACCAGTAAAACTGTTCCAGATAACAGCAGATGATTGGGATTACCAAAACTATGATCCTGGATCGCTGAGATACCGCCTCCCATGGAAGTCAACCCGATTTGGATCAGGGATAAACCAATAATCATCACGACGATACCCGATACTAACGGGGTGATCACCCTTCTGGCAAAGGGAAGGATCCGCGAAATCAACATTTCTGTCACTGACGCCAGCATCAAGGTACCAAACAGGGCAGCCATCATGGCCGTTGTACTATTACCGGCTTGTTTCAGGCTCAATCCGCCCATAATCAGAGGTGCGACAAAATTAAAGCTGGTGCCCTGGATCGACAGGAGTCCAGAACCAATCGGTCCCCATGTTTTTATCTGCAATAGCGAGGCGACACCTGAAGCAAACAACGACATACTAATAATATGAGTGGTCGCTTCAGTGGATAGCTGTAGGGCTTGGCAAACCAGCATTGCCGGCGTAATCACCGCGACGAACATCGCCAGCAGATGTTGTAATGCGGCAAACAGTGCTTGTGGTAAGGATGGGGTGTCATCCAAGCCATAGATCAGATCATGGTGTTGAGCTGGTGATGATGACGGAGGAGTGTGTGAGGCGTTCATGGCAGTTCCAAAGAGAATTAAAGCAGCGATTTTAATTCTCTGTCAGGGAAAAGCAAACGTTTGCTAATTTTTTTTAGCATTTAGGCATGAATGTACTGATCACTGTCTGGCAGCCAGCGTTCAATTAATGCTTTAGCATGTTCGGGATAGTGCTGGTGTAAATAACGTGCAATACGCTGGATATCAGGGATCATCGCTTGATCGCGCATTAAATCTGCAATTTTAAAATGAGCGTTTCCGGTTTGCCTTATGCCGGTAAGTTCTCCGGGTCCTCGTATTTCTAGATCTTTCTGTGCAATAACAAACCCATCATGACTTTGGCGCAGCACGTCCAGTCGCTGTCGGGAAATCGCGCCTAACGGGGGATGATATAGCATCACACAATGTGAGGCCGTTGCGCCCCGCCCCACACGTCCACGTAATTGGTGCAATTGCGCGAGTCCTAAGCGCTCGGCGTTTTCAATGATCATCAAGCTGGCATTAGGGACATCCACTCCGACTTCAATCACTGTCGTCGCGACTAACAGTTGTTGTTGATTATCTTTAAATTGCTGCATTATTTGCTGCTTTTCAGCCGCTTTCATGCGGCCGTGCACCAAACCTATGTTAATTTCTGGGAGTTGTGTTTGTAAAAATTGCCAAGTTGCTTCGGCGGCTTGAGCCATCAGTTGTTCGGACTCTTCAATTAAAGTGCAGACCCAGTAGGCCTGATGGCCTTGCTGACACGCTACTCTTATTCGTTCAATCACTTCTTGACGTCGACTTTCTGGTATCGCAACGGTAGTCACTGGGGTTCGGCCTGGGGGGAGTTGATCAATAACCGAACTGTCTAAATCTGCATATGCCGTCATCGCAAGAGTTCTTGGAATAGGTGTGGCCGTCATAATGAGTTGATGGGGCTGGAAACCTTGCTGTTGCCCTTTAGATCGCAGCGCCAAGCGCTGATGTACACCGAAGCGATGTTGTTCGTCGATAATAATCAGTGCTAATTGCTTAAATTGTATTTGCTCTTGGAATAATGCGTGAGTACCCACTACCATTTTTATCTGCCCTGAGGCGATGGTTTGTTGTGTTAACTGGCGTTTTTTTCCCTTTTGCTTACCGGCAATAAAACCGACTTCGATACCTAGTGGCTCAAACCAGTAACGGAAAGTAGCAACGTGTTGTTCTGCCAGTAGTTCTGTTGGTGCCATCAGCGCGACTTGGTTTCCTTGCGCGATCACATTTAATGCGGCCAGCGCAGCAACAAGCGTCTTACCTGAACCGACATCGCCCTGCACCAGACGTAACATAGGATAAGGTTGCAGTAGATCTTGCTCGATTTCAGCAACGACTCGCTGTTGTGCTTGTGTCGGCTGAAAAGGCAGGTTTGTCAGTAATTGCTTACTTAAATTATGATTTATGGCAATTGAGCAGGCCTTTTCACGCTGTATACCCGCTCTGATGGTTAACATACTCAAATTGTGAGCCAAGAGTTCCTCAGTAATCAAACGTTGTTGTGCGGGATGGCGACCTGTATTGAGTTGTTCCAGTTCAATAGTGGGGGGAGGACGGTGCAAGAGCGTGATAGCTTCACTGATAGGAATTAGCCCTTGATTCAGATCAGCGGGTAAGAGTTCGCTAACAGGGGATAAATTTAGTTGTTCAAGGGCTTGTTCTGTCAGCTTACGCAGTGTAGCTTGGCGGATCCCCTCCGTTGCCGGGTAGACAGGTGTCAGTGTCGGTGGTGAGTGTGATGTTTCCGGTTTTGAACCGACCTGATATTCCGGATGGATCATTTCAGCCCCAAATTGACCACGTCGGATCTCTCCAAACGCAGTGAGGGATTGACCGACAACGAGGCCATTTTTCATGCCGGCATTAAAATGAAAAAAACGTAAAGTGAGCGTCCCTGTCCCATCACTGAGAGTACAGACCAGCATATTTTTTGACCCGAATGTTATAGTACAACGTTGGATCAGTCCAGTAACGCTGACCGCCATGCCAACCTGCAAATCGGCAATCGGAACTTGGCGGGTGCGGTCTTCGTAACGCACGGGGAGGTGCAGTAATAAATCTTGTAAATTATTGATACCTATCTTACTGAGCTTGGCTGATTGGCTGCTACCGACCCCGCTCAAACTCAGCAGTTCAATGGCATCCAGCAAGCGTCCGTTCATCGCTTAGAAGCCTGTATACGGATCCACCATTCGGGGCTAGCTTCAATCTCGCCCTGATGATTGATGAAGGGTTGAGGCAGGTTTTTCTGTTTAACGACTCTTGCGAGGACAGGGTAACACCCTTCAAATAATAATCGCTGCTGCTCATCAACATCAATGAGACTGGTTGTTCGTTGATACATCCCGGCATTCTGTCGCTGTCTTTGTGCTTCATAGAGGATGAGTGCTGAGGCAACGGAAACATTTAATGATTGGACCATACCGACCATCGGTACGATGATATCTTGGCAGGCTAAGGCGAGCGCTTGGCTGGTGATCCCCGTTTTCTCTTGTCCCATGAGGATACAGGTTGGCCGAGTATAATCAATCTCTCTGAAATCAATAGCGTCTGCGGAGAGGTGTGTCGCCAAAATCTGCATACCCTGTTGCTTGAGGGTACTGATTGCAGCTTCGATTGTCGGGTGCGTATTGACTTTCACCCAATTGCTACTTCCAGCTGCCGATGAAACAGCGGTACGCATTTGTTGTTTAGGCCAAACGGCATGAATATGATGAATACCGACAGCGTCAGCTGTACGTATGATGGCAGAGATATTATGAGGCTTGTGCACCTGCTCCATACAGACAGTTAAATCATGCTGGCGTTTAGCCAGCATGTGTTGAATTCGGGCGAAACGTTGAGAATTCATGAGACTAATTACGATTACGTTGAACTTTAATCACATCCGGCATCACACGAATTTTACGCATGATATTGGCCAGATGGATACGGTCGCGTACCGTCAAGCGCAGATAGGCAGTATAAACTCGCCCATCTTTCTCTTCGGTATTCAGTGACTGGATATTGGAGCGTTCTTGGTTAATGGCACCGGTCAGATTAGCCAAGACGCCGAGGTGATTGAACATATCAACTTTGATCTCAGCCAAGAAGTCCTGCTCAATGCCATTATCCCATTCAACAGGCATAAATTTTTCCGCATCAGATCGAATGCTACGAATATTGCGACAGGACTCATGGTGGATCACCAGCCCTTTTCCTGGGCTAATGTGAGCTAAAATGGGGTCACCGGGAATCGGACGACAACACTTGGCGAAGGTCAGCAGAATACCCTCTGCGCCTTTAATCGGTAATTTATGTTTTTTGGGGGGTAATATCGTGTGCGGATCGTAGTCCTCTGTCTGAGGAAGTAAGTTTTTCGCCGCCACGACACTCATCAAATTCCCCAATCCGATTTCTGCCAGCAAATCATCAAAACTGGTTAATTTCGTTCTGTCCAATTCATGTTGGATTGTTTGTTGCGGAATTTCAGTCAGTTTTTTGCTGCCACCAAGTGCATGAGCCAATAAACGGCGGCCTAGCATAATGGAGTCTTCCCGTTTCAGATTCTTGAGGAGTTGTCGAATTTTAGCGCGAGCTTTGGAACTGACGACAAAATTAAGCCAAGCCGCATTGGGACGAGCGCCAGGTGCGGTAATAATCTCCACCGTTTGGCCACTGCTCAGTGGCTGGGATAATGGGAAAGGTTGCCTATCGACTCGAGCACCGACACAAGCATGGCCAATATCAGTATGAACTGCGTAAGCAAAATCGACTGGTGTGGCTTCAGCAGGTAATTCGACGATACGACCTTCAGGTGTAAAAACATAAATTTCATCGGGAAAGAGATCTGATTTGACACTTTCAATAAATTCAAACGAATTACCTGAACTTTGCTGTAACTCAAGCAAACTTTGTAACCAACGCTGTGCTTTAACCTGAGCGGTAGTTACACTTTCCCCTTGTTGTTTGTAGGCCCAGTGGGCTGCCACCCCCATTTCAGCCATCTGATCCATATCGTCAGTACGTATTTGTACCTCAACAGGCACACCATGAGGGCCAATCATGGAGGTATGCAGGGATTGATAGCCATTGGCTTTCGGGATAGCGATGTAATCTTTGACTCGACCCGGTCGAGGCTTGAATAAGCTGTGCATTTGCCCTAAAACACGGTAGCAGGTATCAATATCTTTGACGATGATCCGAAAAGCATAAATATCCATAATTGAATGAAAACGCTGTTCTTTCAGATGCATTTTACGATATATCGAGTATAAATGTTTTTCACGGCCACTGACTTTACCGGCAATCGCGGTTTCCTGAAGACGCCCCTCAATTTCACTGAGTATGCGCTGGATCATCTCTTTACGATTGCCTCGCGCGGCTTTCACTACCTCTTTGATAACACGATAGCGGTTTGGATACAAGGCTTCGAAACCCAGCTCTTCCAGCTCCGTTTTCAGATGATGGATCCCGAGTCGGTGTGCAATGGGACTGTAAATTTCTAGGGTTTCTAAGGCAATCCGTCTTTTTTTATCGGGACGAAGCGCACCAAGGGTTCGCATATTATGGGTGCGATCCGCCAGTTTAATTAAAATGACACGGATATCTTGCACCATGGCCATGATCATCTTGCGGAAGTTTTCTGCTTGTGCTTCTTTTTTATCACGAAACTTCAGCTTATCAAGCTTCGACACGCCGTCTACCAGTTCAGCCACACTCTGACCAAACTGCTGCTCAATATCTTGAAACGTGGCGGGGGTATCTTCTATGACATCGTGCAGCAAAGCCGCCATCAGTGTTTCATGATCCAAGCGCATTTCAGCCAGAATACAGGAAACGGCGACAGGGTGAGTAATATAAGGTTCGCCGCTGGAGCGAGTTTGTCCTTCATGAGCGTCACGCGCGATCAGATACGCCTGCCTGAGGCGTTCGATTTGCGGTTCAGGCAGATAGTTTTCAGCTAGCTGTTTAAGACTTTCAAACAGATACAAGGGTAACCTGCTATTATCAGATTAACGACGACCTTCAGCGATAGCAGAAACAGCTTGCAGTTCTGCCGCTTCTTGTTCCTGTTGCTCTTGGCGATCACGTACATCAAGGATCTGGTTGGTGATCAATCCTTGTTCAATTTCACGCAGGGCGATAACCGTTGTCTTATCATTCTCTTCCGGGACTAATGCATCTTTGCCCCCAACCTGCATTTGTCTAGCTCGACGGGCTGCGACGAGTACCAAATCGAAGCGGTTTCCCACTTTTTCAACTGCGTCCTGAACGGTTACGCGTGCCATAGTATTACTCCAGAGATAAGCAAATAACTGACTATCATACTGAACCCAGTTCAGTATGCCAATAACTTGTTAATTAATTCATGATGTCGTGACTGTTGTCTTTGAAGGCGAAGCCGTTCTGCACGGATGATTGTTTTCATGTCAGAGAGCGCGAGGTCGAAGTCATCATTAATAATCAGATAATCATATTCGCCATAATGGCTGATTTCACTCTCCGCTTTAGCCATTCTTTTATTGATCACTTCTTCACTGTCTTGCCCTCGTCCTCGCAGGCGACGGGACAACTCTTCTCTTGACGGTGGCAAGATAAAAATACTTCTGGCATCTGGCATTTGTTGGCGGATCTGTTGTGCGCCTTGCCAATCGATATCAAGAAAAACATCAACACCACTGGCAAGGACTTGCTCAATGGCTTGACGTGAGGTGCCGTAAAAATGACCGAATACTTCCGCGTGTTCCAGAAAGGCATTGGAGCGAATCATATCTTTAAATTCTTCTTTAGAAATAAAGAAATAGTGTTCTCCGTGCTGTTCACCAGGTCTTTTTTTACGCGTGGTATGCGACACAGAGACTTGAGTGTCATACAGCGGTTGAGTCTTCAGTAAAGCTTGAATGAGACTCGATTTACCAGCCCCACTGGGAGCAGAAACAATATAAAGAGTACCTTGCGCCATAAATTTCAGAGTCAGGAGAGTCGCGGAATCAATAACGAGATTATACACGTTTTCTGTTTGCGCGCAGCGTTTGTCATCTCCTTTTTATTATGTCTATTACCCTGTAGATAAATAAAACCAGAGTTGGCAGTGGCTACGATGTGGTGACTATCAATGATAAGGTCTATCTTGTTCGGCAAGCTGTTTGCTATGAAGATTAATTGATGTAGGTGACCAATGTGATGTTTGATAACTTTTGATAAAGAACCCGTCATGGTGTGATGGGGTATATTATGTCTAGCCGATGATTTTAAATACTGATAACAAGGCACATGAGGATGAGATATCCCAGAATACACATTTAGCACATTGAATTATTCTTGCGGGTTATTCAATAAAGTATATCTTCTCATGCGTGAATGTCTGAATAACATCAGCAATGGAATATCAATATTTATATGGATTCTCGTTAACTATGAGTTAAAAGGGTATTTCGCCTAGGTTAACCCCTGTTTTAATAAGCCCATTATCGAGTAAGGTGATTAAAAAATAATTAACAAAAACAGTGTGTTAATTATTTTTTATTTGGTGTTATGAACGATTTTTTAAAAGAATGACGTTATTCCATTTAGTTAATGGCCGTTCAACCATTACCCCACTTCCGGAATTAAGAATATTAAATATAATTCAACACATCTAAGCAAGCTAATGAATATTAAATAAATCATTCGTGTGGTTCTTATTCATTGCAACAGATAAATGTCTTTAATTTATCCGTCAATAAGTAAGAAGTTGATTTTAAATATTTACACTTTTAATTTTAAAAAATAAATATATGGGAATAATTATGAACTTCAAGAAATTAGTATTATCTGTGAGCTTTCTGTCTGTTTTTGCGATGATGAATACTGCGTTTGCAGGGACAACACCATTATCAACTGGCG
>NZ_JAEE01000016.1 GCF_000518745.1 Phaseolibacter flectens ATCC 12775
AAATAATAAAAAATCTCAACGATTTCAGAAGGGGTTATCTCTGATCGAAGCCTCGATGGTTTTAGTCTTGTCAGCCGTGGTGGTTGCCGGCGTGATGACTTATTATGAAAGCGCGGAGGAAAACAATAAGCTGAATGATACAACGAATATGGTCATGCATGTGATGTCTGAAGTCAATGGTATGTATGCTGCTCAACCTCGTTCGTTACAGGGTACGCCTTACAAAAAATTTGATAATACGACATTAAAGACTTATGTTCATGATTTAAAATTCGATAGTAATCATAAAATTAAAATACCTTTTGCTGACGCCAATATGGAGGTCGGTGCTGCAGTTCCGGATTCAACGGGTACTTATCACATTGATGCAACTGCGGACGCTTTTGCTTATGCGATTCAATTAAATAAGGTACCCATGACGTTATGTCAAAAAGTGAATGGGATGGACTTTGGTCAGCAATTAATAGAAATAGATAATAATGTTGTTGATAGTGCAGGTGCTGCAGTGACAAATGGGAGCATGGTTATTAAGCCAACATCAACGAAAGCAGATGTTCTGACTAAATGTGATGCATTATTTAAAGCAGTAACAGCTGCCAATACCAATGATGCTAAACTTAATATAACCTTAGTATTAAAATGATAATTTTCAACGGTGCCTCGTGGTTAATATTCGGTTATTGATTCACAGGTTGTTGGTTTTATTCAGTTTAATAAATTGAAATATAATTTTAAAAGGTTTACTGCATGTTATTCTCTAGTAAAATAATGATCCATTTATTTCGTATTGATAGTAAGAAAAAACAAAAAGGGTTGTCACTGATTGAAGCATCCATGGTATTGGTCCTGTCAGCCATTGTGGTGGCGGGGACTATGGCCTACTATGAGACAGCGCTACAAAATAATAAATTAGATCAAACTACCGCCTTGATATTGCATATTGCATCTCAAACTAAAACTAGCTTTATGAATTCTAATGAAGGTTATAAAGGTATCAATATCCCAACAATCCATACTCTTTTACCTGATGTAAAATTAAATGCTAGCGGCAACATTGCGTTACCTTTTACTGGTGGCAATATGAATATTAGCGCGGGTGTTTGGGATACTGCACGTGGTATTGTTAATCCTGCTAAAGTTGATGGTTTTTCTTTAGAGTTGACTAATGTCCCTGTCACTGTATGCCAACGAGTGCTTGGATTTCACTTCGGTCCTTCGCTTGTTTATAAAGGTGGTATTCTTGTTGGACCTACGCATAAAGTTTTCAATACTGCTGATGTAATAAAAGGTGATCAGCCCATTGGTGATGTGGTTAAACTTTGCGATAGTATCGCCATGCAGGCTAATAATACGGCTGTTGGTCACAAGACCGCAACCTATAGGCTATTTTTCAAATAAATGAGTTTATTTGAAAGTAGGTTTTTTTTGATTTTAATTAGCGTGTTTAGCTATGATGGTTATTGTTTTTTTTGAATGTTCGCTGTGGTGATCAATCTATGAGAAACTTTCTCATGATTGTTTTTTCTTACTGGCAGCGGTGCTAATGATAATGTCATCTTAGCTCTTAAGCTCTTAAGCTCTTAAGCTCTTAAGCTCTTAAGCTGTTTTGTACTCACCTAAATATTTTGCTATGACTGTTTGTACTGACTCAACGAATTTGTAGTAAGAAAATAAGAATGATGACTGACAGCCATCGCGGTGTAGACAATGTCACTCTTTGCTTACTGGGACCGAGCCCGTGTGTTGATGTGCACCCTCGATACTCGGTAAGTGAGAGCCGAATAAAGGTTAAAAGTCTGCGATTTAATACGAGTTCTTTGTTGTTTTTAATCGCATACCATCATCTAGACTTAGGAAGTGAACAGGCAACTCAATTCTCAAATAAGCACGTGTTGTTAATGGTGTAGGCAACTCAGATAGGTTATTACCCTAGATCAGGCGATACCTTATCTAGGGTGAGCCTAGCAAAACGGCACTGGATGGGGTAATTATGCGTGTAGTAACAAACCTTTACTTATCTACTATTAGGTTAGTATTGAAATGAACGCTTATTCATTAAAATACCCCTTGGTGATGATTGGTAATACGATAATCTCCCGAACTCGATAAATATTGGCTAGGATGACGCTCAATCTTGTTTTCTTCCTAAAGTGGCTGTTGTTTTCGTGGTTGTGGATAAGCCATGTTGAACTGATGGGTAAGATTACCATGAGCCTATGATAGAAAATCATCCATGCTATTCAATTCGGTAATTGTTCATCGCCGAGACGCATTTTATAAGGCAGACTCACGCACCATCTAGCCGATATCTTATACTGTTAGCAATCGTTTTGTGATGATAAATTTAACTGTGATTGACTAATCCCACTTATCAAATTACACATAGGCTATGCAATTTTGATCTCCTTCAATGAGATATTAATCTGAATAGGTATAGATAGCTGGGTCAAGGTGTATTTTCTTTATCACAAATGTAAAGTCAACAGAAAGGTTTTTTTTTTACATCTGTGTCAATATTAGAGTAGAATATCTATAGATTGATGTGGTTAATTAAGTGTTACACTCGATGACGCGTGGTTGAAGATGTTATCTCAATAGCGATATGTATTTGAATAACTGATATCGCATGGATACTACGTGAGGCGACTAATGATTAGAACAGTCCTTTTATGTGCTATCAGTCGTCATTCTCATTTTATGGAGTTGTGCAGGTAACTGATGCTGCTTTGCAGTTGTCACGTTATTTGTTAGAAAATTTTTTTCTCTTGCGATAGCATAGTATTTCTTAATGAATTAAATCATGAGTGGTAAGGTCTAATGTGTTTTTTTATTTTCTAAGTTATAAATTAATCAACTTTAAATGATTAGAGATTGATATTCAGTATAAAAATAAAGAAAGGCAAGTTGGTTGCTGTTGAAAAGAAGTTTATCCACGTCTTAAAAAAGAGATAACAAGATGACTTCTGTTTAAAATAACACAGGTTAAAATCTCAATGCCTTTACTTATCTACCTACTACTGTAGGTGGAAGTAGTTATACATTTATTAAATGAATCCATGTTAATTTGAATTATTATTTAATTTTTTTCACTTTTTTGTGGTGGGTATTAAATTTTATCCTAGTTTAACTCATTGGTTGAATTGCTGTTTAGAAGCGTGTTTATATCATTATCTCTCTAAAGTGAGAAGCCATGATTTATATCATGTTTTTCATTGTAATTATTTAATCCTTCTGAATTCTGACAAGTAAGTGATGTGGTAAATGCTTTATTATAAAGAGTATAAAAAACGGTCTCACTCAACTTTTTTTTCTTTCAATATTCTTTTGCTTATCTTTTTTAGTATTTTATTTTTAAATTTAACTAGAGAGTATATTGTGGAGGAAAAGGATTTAAATCTAGGTAGTGTGCGGATGCACTATATTTATAAATTTAAAAGATATATTGATGACTATGTCCAGAATTCATCAAGTGATGTATTTTGTTATCCTCAGCTAAAGGGGGCTCATGCGTGTCTAGAAAGTGATTTAAAATGAGGGTTTAGCTATTTTATTCCTTATGCATTATCGACGGGCTTTTTTAATTACACAGAAATATGCTATTTTATGGTTAATTATATGAGGCTAACTGTTACAGGATAGGCTAACTGTTAGAGAAATGTCTGAGTGGGAAAGTAACTCAAATTATCATGCTGCGATTATAAGTATGTCTTCGCTAGGCGTCTATTTTATCATTTTCAAATTTCACACTAACATATGCCGTTAATTTAAGACATGACTTTTTCTGTTTTTTCTAGTTCAATATCGTACAGCGTATTAGTCATTAACGCACAATAATGCAATGAGCTAAATGCGGTCTCTTTGATTACTTTCAAGCTTGGTTTTGGAAGTGATTCACGTCTTTTTCAGTTTCTCAACAGTTTAGATGAGTTAGGTTATAGCTCAGTCAACTTCGATTTCTTGGGCGTGTTATTGGTGTGTTCTTTAATCAGTCATCATTAGTTTTTTGAGTGAGGTCTTTGATTCGCTGCTGATGTTCCGTGTTTAATCAATGAAATCTTACGGTTACTGAAGAGCTAGCCGATTGACAGCACGTTAGGTTTTTTATGTTTTCGCTGCAATTGTTGCACTCGTGTCTAACGTTTAATTTTAACTGTCCATCTTTGGGATCCTAGTTAAGAAATGAAATCTAGCTGGTCACCTTATCTCAATATAAGTATCTAGGCAGATTCAGGGAGAGGAATAGCCTAAATGACAAGTCAATATGTCGCAAAGAGTGTGATTGGTGAGAAGATGACGTCAGGGCTAGTCATTGTCTTTCGCGTTGCATTTCCCACTGAGTGTGCTGACTTGCTAACTGCTGCAGCCTAGAGGATAATGCTAAGTGTCACTTGGCGTTGCAAACAGGGGAAAAAAATGAATGAGTCGGCACTACCTTTAATTTTTACCGATTCGGCGGCGAATAAGGTGAAAGCGTTAATCGCGGATGAAGAGAATCCTCAGTTAAAATTGAGAGTCTATATCACGGGCGGGGGCTGTAGTGGTTTTCAGTACGGATTTACTTTCGATGATAAGGTCAACGAAGGTGATATGACCATTGAAAAGCAAGGTGTATTTTTGGTGATTGACCCGATGAGTTTACAGTACCTTATTGGGGGAACCGTTGATTATACAGAAGGATTAGAAGGATCACGGTTTGTGGTGAATAATCCTAACGCAAAAAGTACCTGCGGATGTGGTTCTTCATTCAGTGTCTGATGCTGTACCAATCGGTCAGAGTTGGACCCGCAAATGATCGCTCTGACCGAACGACGGAGTCGTTAAGACTCACTTTTCTCATTGAGGTTGGCGATAATATCAGACACCATCTTGGATGATTGGCTTGCTGCGGTTTCGATAAATTGTTCAAAGCTCTGATGGGAAGTCTGATCGGCAACATCAGAAATGGCTCTTACAACAACAAATGGAATGGCAAACTGGGTGCAGACATGACCAATCGCTGCGGCTTCCATTTCGACAGCAATGGCATCAGGAAAGGTGTTTTTGATCCGCTTTAGAGGTTCAGCACCATTGATAAAGCTGTCACCACTGACGATTAATCCCTCAACTGCATTCAGTGCAAGTGAGCGCACACTGCGTCTGACACGATGGATTAACTGGCGATCGGCGTCAAAATGAGGTGGGCAGCCGGCCATTTGACCAGGCAGGTAACCAAAAGCGGTTACATCCGCATCATGGTAAGCGACATGACTTGAAATCACGATATCACCCACCTTGAGTGAGTGAACTAAGCCGCCTGCCGACCCCGTATTAATGATAAAATCGGGTTGGAATTGCTGACACAATAATGCAGTTCCCATGGCGGCGGCTGTTTTTCCTATGCCTGATTTCAATAAAGCAATATCATGCTGGCCTAAACGACCCGAATAGATTTCACAGCCAGCGAGGTTGATTGTGTGACACGCTGTAAGTTGTTGGCGCAGGTGGATGACTTCTTGTTCCATTGCGCCAATAATGCCTATTTTCATCAAGTTGATCCCCCTGAGATCGAGTCATGTTATGATCAGGGCAGTTTAACATTAATGTCATTCTTTTATCGATAGCGATGAACGGAGGCGCTGTGACCATCAATTTTGCTAACAAAATTAGTCTTGAAAGGCCTTACTCCCATAAAATGAGTTCACCTGCTAAGACAGAGCAACAGATCAATCGTCGTTGTGAAAGTGATCGAGGAAGAATTATCAATTCAGCTGCCATTCGTCGTTTACAGCAGAAAACTCAGGTATTCCCTTTAGAGCGAAACGCATCAGTGCGTTCTCGGTTGACTCACTCACTCGAGGTACAACAAACTGGGCGTTATATTGTTCGAACGGTGCTCGATCTGTTGAAGAAAAAAGGGGGATTGGCGTGTTATGGATTGGCGCATTTTGAGCGTGCTGCAGAAAGCCTCGTCGAAATGGCCTGTTTATTACATGATATCGGTAATCCCCCATTTGGCCATTTTGGTGAATCAGCAATCAATGATTGGTTTAAGGAGCACCTCCCGGCAATGTTGGATGACAGTGAGCCTGATCAACAGGGAAAACATCAACATTTCTGCCAACTGAATCGTATGATGCACACAGATTTGTGTCACTTTGAGGGGAATGCACAGGCGATCCGTTTGGTGCACACCTTGTTGCAACTGAATCTCACTTATGCTCAGGTTGCCTGTATCCTGAAGTATACGGCGCCAGCATGGTGGACGGGGGATAAACCGGCGAACTATTCGGCTTTAATGAAAAAACCGGGCTTCTACCTCTCGGAGCGTGATTATATTGATAAACTGAAAGCGGCGACCGGTCTGCAAGATTACCATCGTTTTCCATTGACCTACATTATGGAAGCGGCCGATGATATTTCTTATTGTATCGCTGATTTGGATGATGCAGTAGAAAAACACATTTTTTCTGTGCCGGTATTGTATGAGTATCTAAAATCGGGCTGGGCTCAACATCGCGACAATGATTTATTTGATAAAACCATCGAAAAAGCTTGGCAAGAGTCACAGACAAACCGACGACGCAGTTGCAGTGATCAATTTTTTATGTCGTTGCGGGTTAACGTGCAGACGGTACTGGTTAGCTATTCAGCTAAACGTTTTACGGATAATTTGCCGGCGATTTTTGATGGGTATTTTAATGCCGGCTTGCTGGATGATGGTGGAGAAGAAGGGCGGCTATTGGGATTATTGAAATCCATTGCCCGTCTTTATGTATTTTGTGACTCCGAGGTTGAACAAGTAGAGTTACAAGGCTACCGCGTGATTCGAGGTTTATTGGATGCCTATCAGCCCATGTTGGCATTGAATGGCTCAGAGTTTGAACAATTGGCCCGAGAAGGGCAGAGTCAAGCTAACCCTATTGTGACTCGGTTATATCATCGACTGCCACCCAAGCATTGTAATGCTTATTTGCAACAATTAGATGCGTTAAGTTGCGATGATCCCATCGAACGAGGATTGTGGGAGAAATATTTCCGTTACCGTCTTATTCAGGATTATATCAGTGGGATGACGGATGTTTTTGCTTGGGAAGAATATCGGCGTTTAATGGCGGTGGATTTTGTCTAAGTGAGATGTACGCCGGGCTATTTTTCTTATTGATAGAGAGGGAAGCGGAGGAATATCACCGTTACCGTCTTTTATCAGGATGGGATAAGTGGCATGACTGCTTTTTTTTGAGGAAGGGTAGCGGCATTGAATGACGGTGGATTTTTTGTCACGAGTGTAAAGATATCAATGTTTTTTTTTACTTAAATTTTAGAACGTTAACGGAACTAAAATCATTTTCCTTTATTCTAATAGACAAACTGCATCAGTAAATAAATTGAGACAATAATATGAAAAAAATAACAATGACGTTGAGTGCCTTAGTTTTGGGTTTGGGGATGGCAGGATTGCCAGTTGCGGGCATGGCTGCAGAAACCGCTTCTTCCTCCTCTGTGTCGGGTATGCCAAGTTTGGCACCGATGCTAAAATCTGTTATGCCTTCGGTTGTTAGTATTAATGTCGAGGGAACAACAGAAACACCAGCGGTAACCAATCAACAGTTATTTAATGATTTAGCGCCTTTTTGCCAAGATGGCTCGCCATTCCAACAATCGCCTTTTTGTCAGAATCAAGGCACAACACCTGGCCGTAAACAAGAGTTTCGCGCTTTGGGATCGGGTGTCGTCATTAATGCGCAGAAAGGCTATGTGGTGACCAATAACCATGTGGTGAACAACGCAACGAAAATAAAAGTTCAACTCAGTGATGGTCGTCGCTTTGATGCTAAAGTGATTGGCACGGATCCTCGCTCAGATATTGCCCTAATCCAGTTAAAAGATGCTAAAGGTCTGACGGCGATTAATATCGCAGACTCCGGTAACTTGGAAGTCGGTGATTTTGCCGTTGCCATTGGTAATCCTTATGGTCTCGGCGAAACAGTAACCTCCGGTATTGTTTCTGCTTTAGGACGCAGTGGCCTCAATATCGAAAACTATGAGAACTTTATCCAAACCGATGCCGCGATTAACCGAGGTAATTCCGGTGGCGCGCTGGTGAATCTGAAGGGGGAATTGATTGGTATCAATACAGCGATTCTGGCTCCAGATGGTGGGAATATTGGTATTGGCTTCGCTATTCCAAGTAATATGGTCACGAATCTCACTAAACAACTCATTGAATTTGGCCAAGTAAAACGTGGTGAACTGGGTATTATGGGCAGTGAGCTGAATGCAGAATTGGCTAAAGCAATGAATATTGATGCACAACGTGGTGCTTTCATTAGTCAGATCCTGCCTGGTTCGGCAGCACAAAAAGCAGGGCTGAAGCCAGGTGATGTGATTGTTTCATTGAATAAGAAAGAGTTAACAAGTTTTGCAGCCCTCCGCGCAGAAGCGGCGTCCTTACCGGTTGGCACTAAGATGGATCTGGGGATTTTACGTAATGGTAAACTGATGAATTTTGTCGTTGAACTGCAACAGAGTTCGCAGTCTAACGTACAGGCCGCGACCATTTATGCCGGCTTGGAAGGCGCTGAATTAAGTAATAGTGTCTCTGCCACCACCAAAGGTGTAAAAATCGATAGCATTAAAGCAAGAAGCCGTGCAGCAAGCATTGGTTTACAGAAAGGTGATGTGATTATTGGCGTTAATCAGCAGCCCGTTCATAATTTGGGTGAACTGAGAAAAGTGCTCGATACGAAACCTTCGATCTTAGCGCTTAATGTTAAACGTGGTGAGACGGATCTCTATTTACTGGCTCAGTAATCGCCCATTTCCGCCGAGTATCCTGAATATATGGCGACTCGGCGGAATTTAAATTCAGTGGCTCACCCGGTTAGTGTGTCGACATGTTGTGCCTTGGTATGTTAGCTGAATGAGATAACTGACCTGAATAAACTGGCGTGACTCCGTCACTGCTTGTGTTGTAAACGCCTGATGTCCCGTTCAATTTCGGCAATTTTATTGGATACAACCATTTCCAAATGCCGTAAATCATTCAGTATCTTAGCGTGTAAATCACTGTCTTGCTCTTCACTGTAACAGACATTTTGTAACTCTTTGATAATACTGGCAAGTTTAGGGTTAAATACCGAACTGTCTGCGGGATCACGCGCAAACTTGCATTTGATACTTTTTGCGAAAATCTCCCCTCTATTACGCTGAAAATAAATTTTCAGAATATCGACTCCCCCTTCTTCACGTAAGCTATAACGGTCAATGGCTTCCGGATGGGTGATCCCTAAACTATTTAGATTCTCGAACATAGCGCATTACCTCAATTAGATAACGTTAATAATAGCTGAGTGAGTTTGATTATGGCTGCATGGCTTCAATGCAAGGCCGTATAATCAGTACCCTGATCCAAGGTTGTTACCTTCAATATGTTCAGATAACTGCCTGTTGTCAATAACGTTTAATCGTTTATTGAACTGTGGGCGATAGGCGATGTTTGGTATTGTGATTGTGCTGACAGAAGGAAAAGGGCAGTGCAAAGCGCTGCCCAATAGGAGGATTAGTCAATATTGCGCAATAAATCATTGACGCCAACTTTGGCTAATGTCTTGGCATCCACTTTTTTTACGATGACCGCGCAATAAAGGCTGTGGCTGCCATCCTTCGCCGGCAGATTACCTGACACAACCACCGAGCCCGCAGGAACGCGGCCATAGTGAATTTCACCTGTTTCACGATCATAAATACGTGTGCTCTGGCTAATATAGACGCCCATCGAAATGACGGAATTTTCTTCGACGATGACCCCTTCAACGATTTCAGAACGGGCACCGATGAAACAATTATCTTCAATGATGGTTGGATTGGCTTGCAGTGGTTCGAGGACACCACCAATGCCCACCCCCCCGGAGAGATGCACATTTTTTCCAATTTGGGCACAGGATCCGACGGTGACCCAAGTATCGACCATCGTACCTTCATCCACATAACCACCAATATTGACATAAGAAGGCATCAGGACAGTATTACGAGCAATATAGGCACCTTTACGTACGGTGGCGGATGGAACCACTCGCATGCCTTCTTGTCGGAAACGCCCGTCGTCATACTCACTGAATTTCAGTGCAACTTTATCAAAGTAACGGGTTTCAGCACCGTCGATCAGTTGATTATCGTTGATTCGAAAAGAGAGTAACACCGCTTTTTTAAGCCATTGATGTGTCACCCATTGCCCACCAATTTTTTCGGCAACTCGTAATGCCCCATTATCGAGTTGATCGATAATCGTTGTGACGGCATGGCGTAGTTCGGCTGTGGCGTTAGCGGGTGTGATATCCGCTCGAGTCTCAAACGCATTTTCAATGATATGTTGTAAAGTCTGCATGGTTTTTCCTGGGATTTGAACTATAAAATAACGAGTATCTGTAAAGATGTCTCAGGGCAAAAATCAATCTGCTGTTTAAAATAACACAGTGTTAAGGGCTGGTGGAATGGTCTTTATCTGCTGCATTCAGCGTTTCTATTAATCGTTGCCTTAAGGCTTCACGTATTTTATGGCCTAATGCTCTGCGGTTGCTACCCGTTAGGATAAATAGATCCTCCGCCCGTTCACCGATGGTACTGATCCTTGCGCCGTGTAAGACCAAGCCCAGATCAACAAAAATCGCCGCAATTTGTGCGAGTAAACCCGGACGATCCAATGCAACCAGTTCGAGGTAGGTACGTTGTCCGTGGCTGGCGGTGGTCAGGTATTTGATTTCGGGTTCAACCTGAAAATGGCGCAAACGGGAGGCGATCCGGCGTGGGCGAGGGGGGATCCACTGATTCTGGCATAGCGCTTGTTGCAGCGTAACGCGAATATCTTGATGGCGATCTAAAGCTAAAGGTTTCCCATCCGGATCCAGAACAAAAAAACTGTCCATGGCAATGCCATCCCGATTAGTAAATATTTTTGCATCATGCACACTGAGATTTCGTCGATCCAATTCTGCAGCCACCGTTGCAAAGAGATAAGGGCGATCAGGGCACCAGATAAAAATTTCCGTACCGCCCCGCAGCGTCTGTTCATTGACGAGCACGAGAGGTTGACTGAGATCATGATTGAGCAGGTGCTTTGCGTGCCAGAATAGTTGGCTCGGAGTATGCCTTAAGAAATAGTCAGCACGACAGCGTTGCCAGATTTGTTGTAATGCCATCTGATCGCTATTTTCTTTTCGTAACTGGGCTAAGGCTTGAGTGCGATTATATCTGACTCGGCTCCGTAAGTCTGGATTGCTTTTTTTACCTTGACTTAAGTGTTTTTCAGTCATAAAAAACAGTTCGCGTAATAAACTTTGTTTCCAGCTATTCCACAGGTTTTCATTGGTCGCACAAATATCAGCGACAGTCAGACACAATAAACTGCTTAATTGCTTTTTATTACTGACGATATGGGCAAATTGACTGATGACCTCAGGATCATGAATATCACGACGTTGAGCGGTGACCGACATTAATAAATGGTGTTCCACTAAAAAAGAGATAAATTTACAACGTGGCTCATCCAGCTGATGTTGTCGAGCAAATCGAAGCACATCGTCAGCACCAAGTTGAGAATGATCTCCCCCTCTTCCTTTTGCAATGTCATGGAATAAGGCAGCGATCAGCAGCGCGGCTTTATGGGTTTCTCTTTGCCATATCTCTACACATAATGGGTGGGCGGCGCGATTTTTTTCATCATAGAAACTGTCCAGTTTCTGCAAGACACGAATGGTATGTTCGTCAACCGTGTAAGCGTGAAACAGGTCAAATTGCATTTGCCCTACAATGGATTGCCATTCCGTCAGATAGGCTGCTAGCACGCCATGGTGATGCATTGGCACCAAGGCTCGGTTAACGGCACCAGGACTGCGCAGGATCGCCATAAATAGTGCCCTAGCTTCGGGAAAGTCGGATAAGGGTTGGTTTAATTGATGCAATGCGTTACGTAATTGACGCAATGTGGTTGGATAAATTCCGCTTATCGTTGGGCTGTTAGCCATCACTGCGAACATCCGAAGGATGGTGACTGGATTATTTTCAAAATCCTGCTCATCACGTAATTCAATCAGATCATTGCGAACGCGAAATGCGCCATCCACAGGAATAGGATGCGATGTCATGGGTAAACGTAAAATCGTTTCATCGAACAGTTGCAATAACAGTTGCGTCAACTCTCTGACTTGCCGAGTGACGCGATAAAAATCCTTCATCATCTTTTCAACGGCTGTATTGCCCGTTCCTGAATAATTCAGTCGTTCTGCCACCGCTCGCTGCCGATCAAACAATAAACGATTATCGTAGCGGGGGAGTGTCAAGTGCAAGGCAAAACGTAACCGCCACAAAAACTGTTGGCAAGCGATTAACTCGTCATATTCGGAGGTTGTCATCACCCCCTTACTGATCATCTCATTGAGGGAGGTGGTGCCAAAATGCCGGTTAACTATCCATAATAGAGTATGGATATCTCGAAGCCCCCCTGGGCTATTTTTTAGATCCGGTTCAAGGTTATAGCTGGTGCCATGAAATCGTTGATGTCGCTCTGCTTGCTCGGTAAGTTTGGCCGTAAAAAAATGCACGGAAGGCCAAAAGGTATCGTTGTATATGCTCTGTTGCAATTGTTCAAACAAGCTCGGCGGACCTGCGAGTAATCGTGATTCAAACAGGTTAGTCGCAACAGATAAATCAGCCAACCCTTCTTCTTGGCACTGTGATAGCGTTCTAACACTGTGACCGGGCTGTAATTTGATATCCCACAATAGCGTCAGCAGACGGCTAATTTTTTGCGATTGTTCGGGGAGTAATGGGGACTGGCTGAGTACTAAAATATCAATATCAGATAAGGGTAATAGCTCTTTACGGCCATATCCCCCGACCGCCAGTAAGGCAAGTCCATGATCGTCGGCTAACTGATAACATTGCCATAACCGCAATAAAAGATTATCAATAAATAAGCAACGAACGGTAATCAGCATTTCAGCTGGCATACCTTGATCGAAAGCGGCAGCGAGTTGCTGATTGAAGGTATCCAGTTGCAGGCGTAAACAGGGCAGACTCAATGTCTCATTTTCCCAAGCTAACGGTGCATCGGGCGTTAAATGACCGTAGGTCTGTTGCTGTTTATCCTGCATTTTGCCACCTATTCATAAAACCGACTTCTGTCGGTTTGCCATGACATTGCTATTTTTTATTCTGCATTGACCAGCAAGGCTGGTAAGCTTTCATCCTTACGCAACGTGAGGATCTCACAGCCTGTTTCAGTCACGACAAGGGTATGCTCATACTGGGCTGAGAGGCTGCGATCCTTGGTTTTTACCGTCCAACCATCTTTCATCAGGCGAGTACGATAATCACCGGCATTTACCATGGGTTCAATGGTAAACGTCATGCCGGGTTGTAGGATCACGCCACCATCATCGGCATCGTAGTGCAATACTTGCGGTTCTTCATGGAAACCTTTACCAATGCCATGACCACAATACTCACGCACGACAGAAAAATCATGGCTTTCCACAAAGTGTTGGATGGCTTTGCCAAGGGTTTGCAAACGGATCCCCGGTTTGACTAATCGTAACGCCACATAGAGGCTTTCTTGAGCGATCCGACACAAGCGTTCGCCTTGGATCGTTCCTTTACCAACAATAAACATCATTGAGGTGTCACCGTGGTAATCGTCTTTAATCACAGTGACATCGATATTCACAATATCGCCGTTTTTAAGGCAACGTTCGTCTGATGGGATACCGTGGCAGATCACATCATTAATTGAAATGCAGACGCTTTTAGGAAAACCATGGTAACCGAGGCAGGCTGAAATTGCGTGTTGTTGCTCAGTAATGTATGCAGCACAGATCCGGTCAAGCTCACCGGTTGAAATGCCCACTTGCACATGAGGCGCGATCATTTCGAGGACGTCGGCGGCAAGACGACCCGCCACCCGCATTTTTTCAATTTCTTCTGGTGTTTTGATTGATATTGTCATTGATCTGATCCGTTACTTATAGTCAATTAATTCAGTGTGACTGCCCACCACACTTAGGGCCAATGGGAGTCATGTTAACAGCCCACACAGCCATATGCCAATGATTAAGCAGACCAGAAGCAAGATATTACCGAATTAAACGGCCCAGCTTGCTTGTCTTTTAGGGGGATTTTATGGTATAAAGCGCGCCGACGATGCAAGCTGGGATCCGTGTTGCCCGCAACTCCATTCTCATCCTGTCTTTGTTATTCTCGTTATGTGATAAGGCGGCAACGTTTAACACGTTTCCAGACTAAAACACACATGTATCGACACATGCGCCGGGGTGCCTGGTAACAGGTCGGCAGTATGGGATACATGGAGGCTCAACCCCAACTTAAATTTTAGAGGTAAAAAAATGGCAACTGTATCAATGCGTGATATGCTCAAGGCTGGTGTTCACTTCGGTCACCAAACTCGCTACTGGAATCCAAAAATGAAGCCTTTCATTTTTGGCGCTCGTAATAAAGTGCATATCATCAACCTTGAGCAAACGGTACCTATGTTTAACGAAGCCTTGGCGGAGTTAACTAAAATTTCTTCTCGTAAAGGAAAAATTTTATTCGTAGGTACTAAGCGCGCTGCCAGCGAAGCGATCAAAGAATCTGCCTTAAGCTGTGATCAGTTTTTCGTTAACCACCGTTGGTTAGGTGGCATGCTGACTAACTGGAAAACGGTACGCCAGTCAATCAAACGTTTGAAAGATCTTGAAACGCAGTCTCAAGATGGTACGTTTGAAAAACTGACCAAAAAAGAAGCCCTGATGCGAACTCGTGAACTGGCTAAGCTTGAAAATAGCTTAGGTGGTATCAAAGATATGGGCGGCTTACCTGATGCGTTGTTCGTTATCGATGCTGATCACGAGCACATTGCTATCAAAGAAGCAAACAATCTAGGTATCCCTGTGTTTGCTATCGTTGATACCAACTCTGATCCTGATGGTGTTGATTACGTTATCCCTGGTAACGATGATGCTATCCGTGCAGTGACGTTATATCTGACTGCAGTCGCGACAACGGTTCGTGAAGGTCGCTCACAGGATCTGGCTGTTCAGGCTGAAGAAGCATCTTTAGAAAACGCGTAAGTCAGGCGCTCTATTTAAGAGAGCCTTAGCGTTCAGATGTAATCTGTAAGGGGCCTGTACTGGCCCCTTCTAACGATTATCATTTATTCTGCGAGCACATAATGTGCCGCAGGATAAAATGCATCTCCTGCGTAATAATGCTGCGGTGTGCTCTTTGTACTGAGTATGCACAGAACACAATTAATCGAGGAAAAAAGAATGGCTGATATTACTGCTGCTCTGGTAAAAGAACTGCGCGAGCGTACTGGCGCTGGCATGATGGAATGTAAAAAAGCGTTGGTTGAGGCAAAGGGTGACATTGAACTTGCCATCGATAATATGCGTAAAAATGGTCAAGCAAAAGCGGCCAAAAAATCAGGCCGTGTTGCTGCTGAAGGTGTGATCCTGACCAGCGTTCAAGGTAAATCCGGTGTGATTGTTGAGCTGAACTGCGAAACAGATTTCGTGGCTAAAGATGCGGGTTTCCAAGCATTTGGCCAAGAAGTTTTAGCTGCGGCAGTGGCTGAAAATCTGACCGATATCGATGCCCTTAAAGCCAAATTTGAAGAGCAGCGTACTGCTCTGGTGGCTAAAATTGGTGAGAACATCAATATTCGTCGTGTTGCCCGTCTTGACGGTGATGTTGTGGGGGCTTACTTGCACGGTGCGCGCATTGGTGTCCTCGTGGCAGCAACCGGTGCTGATGAAGAGCTGGTTAAGCACATTGCAATGCACGTTGCAGCGAGTAAACCTGACTACGTTAAACCTACCGATGTCCCGGCAGATGTGGTTGAGCGTGAGCACCAAATCCAACTGGATATTGCAATGCAATCGGGTAAACCTCGTGAAATTGCTGAGAAAATGGTGAAGGGTCGTATGGACAAATTCACCGGTGAGGTTTCTCTCACTGGTCAAAGTTTTGTTATGGACCCTTCTAAAACCGTTGGTCAGTTGCTGAAAGAGAAAGGCGCGGATGTTGTTAATTTTATCCGCTTTGAAGTGGGTGAGGGAATCGAAAAAGTAGAAAGTGACTTTGCTGCGGAAGTGGCTGCAATGTCCAGACAGTCTTAAGTATTAACAGAACCGCCATCTGGCGGTTCTTTTTTATATCGTGAATATTAAAATTAAGTTTTCTCCCAGGTATTTTTAGACTCTATGAGTGAAAATGCATGTTCAGTGCGAATCGCATAATCACTCAGGCTGCAGGAAATCACAATCATGGCAACGAATGCAAAACCGGTATATCAGCGTATTCTTTTAAAACTCAGTGGCGAAGCCCTGCAAGGGGATGAAGGTTTTGGTATTGATGCCAGTATCCTAGATAGAATGGCCCAAGAAATAAAAGAGTTGGTGGAGCTGGGAATTCAGGTTGGTGTTGTGATCGGTGGCGGCAATTTGTTCCGTGGTGCCGGCCTTGCTGAAGCGGGAATGAACCGCGTCGTCGGTGACCATATGGGCATGTTAGCAACAGTAATGAATGGACTGGCGATGAGAGATGCGTTACATCGTGCGTATGTGAATGCCCGCTTGATGTCTGCTATCCCACTTAATGGGGTTTGTGATAATTACAGTTGGGCAGAGGCAATCAGCTTATTACGTCAAGAACGGGTTGTGATTTTCTCTGCTGGAACAGGTAATCCATTTTTTACAACCGATTCAGCGGCTTGCTTACGTGGCATCGAAATTGAAGCCGATGTCGTCTTGAAAGCCACCAAAGTGGATGGCGTGTATTCTGCCGATCCAGTTAAAGATCCAACCGCAACCTTACATACTCGCTTGACCTATCAGGATGTGCTAGAAAGGGAACTGAAAGTGATGGACTTGGCTGCTTTCACTCTCGCTCGCGATCATCGCTTACCAATACGTGTGTTTAACATGAATAAACCGGGTGCCTTAAGACGGGTCGTAATGGGTGAGGAAGAAGGCACTTTGATCACTCAATAATTCCGAGATTTCGGAAAATAGGGTATATTGATACTAGGGTGAATTTTACCGTGCCGATTGCCGGTGAAAACCGATAGCATCCTGTTTATTGATAGACAGGGATATAAGGTATAACCAATCCAAGGGTTTTAACGTGATTAACGAGATAAAAAAAGATGCCGAAGTACGCATGGATAAATGTGTCGAGGCTTTTAAAAATACGATAAGTAAAGTCCGTACTGGCCGCGCCTCTCCTTCTCTGCTAGACGGGATTGTGGTTGAATATTATGGCACACCCACACCACTGCGACAGCTAGCCAGTGTGACTGTCGAAGATTCTCGGACGCTAAAAATTAATGTGTTTGATCGTAGCCTTAGCCAAGCGGTTGAAAAAGCAATTATGACTTCAGATCTTGGCCTAAATCCCAGCTCGGCTGGCACGGATATTCGTGTTCCTTTGCCAGCGCTGACTGAAGAACGACGTAAAGATCTGATCAAGATCGTCCGTGCCGAGGCGGAACAGGGACGAGTGGCAGTGCGTAATGTCCGTCGCGATGCCAATGACAAAATTAAAGCGCTGTTAAAGGACAAAGAAATTAGCGAAGATGATGAACGTCGTTCCCAAGATGATATTCAGAAAACCACCGACGCGACAATCAAAAAGGTCGATGCGGCCTTGGCTGATAAAGAAAAAGAACTGCTTGAATTTTAATTAAAGGCGCGAGTTCTGCAAGCCGTAACTGACCGCTTAGGCCGGGAAGATACGGCTTTTTTTTATTGGTTAATCTTATTATTTTTTTGGATCATTATCTGCAAACGGAATCATTATGAAATCTCTGACACTGCTGGGATCAACCGGATCAATAGGAACCCATACACTGGAGGTGGTGCGTGCCAATCCACAACACTATCAGGTTAAAGCCTTGGTTGCAGGTTGCAATGTTGAATTACTGGCCCAACAATGTCAGGAGTTTCGACCCGATTATGCGGTGATGGCGACGGAAATTGCGGCTCGTCAACTTCGACAACGTTTGAGTGGTACAAAGCTTAATATTGAAGTGCTCTCAGGGGGCGATGCTGCTTGTGAGATGGCGGCTTTGCCAGATGTTGAACAGGTGATGGCAGCAATTGTTGGCGCTGCAGGTTTATTGCCTACGTTGGCGGCGATCCGAGCGGGTAAAACGGTGTTGTTGGCGAATAAAGAAGCGTTAGTGACTTGTGGACGATTGTTTATGCAGGAGGTGCAGAAGTATGGGGCACGTCTTATGCCAGTGGACAGCGAACATAATGCCATTTTTCAGAGTTTACCTCACGAACTGCAACACCGTGCAGGCGACGCGAATTTAGCAGATTATGGTATCCAGTCTCTGATACTGACCGGATCTGGCGGACCTTTTAGGCTAACACCACTTGATGAGATAACAACGAAAACACCAGAACAAGCTTGTGCTCATCCCAATTGGGTGATGGGTAAAAAAATCTCAGTCGATTCGGCGACAATGATGAATAAGGGTTTAGAGTATATTGAAGCGCGTTGGTTGTTTAATGCCGCCCCTGAGCAAATGGAAGTGCTGATCCACCCGCAGTCAGTGATCCACTCCATGGTGCGTTATAATGATGGCAGTGTTTTAGCTCAAATGGGGACCCCAGATATGAAAACTCCCATTGCGCATTGCATGGCTTGGCCAGAGCGGCAGGTTTCTGGCGCCTTACCCCTTGATTTTACTCAAATTAGTCAACTGAGTTTTATGCCTGTGGATTTCGCCCGTTATCCTTGTCTTGAATTGGCTATTCAAGCGAGTCATTCAGGGCAGGCGGCCACCACCATTCTTAATGCTGTGAATGAGATAAATGTCGCGGCTTTTCTTGAGCGCCATATCAACTTTGGCCAAATTGCACAATTTAATCGAGATGCCCTAGAGCGGATAACAAGCCCGGAACCAACAACGGTTGAGGCGGTGATTGATCTCGATTATCAGGCTCGTAAAGCGGCGGCGGCGCAATTGAATATACCTAGGGTGTTTTTTAATCTCTAAGCTTATTTGTCGCTGGATAGCAATAATGGTATAGTACGCAGCTAATCGCTAGGCATTGTTCACTGCGCAGTAAGGCCTGATAGGTTTCATTGCATTAACAGTAACTCGGCAATGTAATATTCTGATGACAGGAACATATGTATAAGATGTCCACCCCATATGATAAACAAGTCGAAAATCAACTTGTTTCGAAACCTCAGCATGTGGCTATCATCATGGATGGTAATGGCAGATGGGCTAAACAGCAGGGTAAGCTTCGGATTTTTGGCCATCAGGCAGGCGCAAAAGCCGTAAAACGGGCGGTAGGATTTGCATTGAGTCAGGGGATTCGTTCTTTGACGCTTTACGCATTCAGCAGTGAAAACTGGCGAAGGCCAGCGCAAGAAGTCAGTGCATTGATGGAACTGTTTGTGACGGCGCTTGAAAGTGAAGTCAAGGAACTTGATCATCACAATGTGTGTTTGCGGATTATTGGTGATACTCGCCGGTTTAGTAAGCGGGTTCGAACTCGCATTGCACAAGCGGAAACACTGACTGCAAATAATACAAAATTAAATCTTAATATTGCCGCCAATTATGGTGGTCGTTGGGATATCGTGAATGCCAGCAGGATTTTGGCTAACAAAGTTAAAAATAATCAGCTGGATCCCGCAGAAATTAATGAATCTATGCTTGAACAGGAACTCTGTTTATTTGGTCAAGCCCCTGTTGATTTGGTAATAAGAACAGGAGGGGAGCAGAGGATCAGTAATTTTCTCATTTGGCAGGTGGCTTACGCCGAATTTTATTTCTCACCGGTATTATGGCCTGATTTTGCTGAACCGGATTTTCAATCTGCACTGGATGCCTTTTCTTCAAGAGAGCGCCGCTTTGGTGGCACCGCACCCGGTAGTAACTAATTGTTAGAGGTGACTTTTGTTTAAGTCTCGTTTGATTACTGCATTAATTCTTATCCCTATTGTGATAGCTGCACTCTTTTTGTTACCTCAAGCAGGTTTCACTATTTTAGTATTGGTAATCAGTATGTTAGCGGCATGGGAATGGGGGCAGTTTGCCGGATTGGCGGGTAGACAGCAACGGATATGGGTTGCCCTTATTTTTGGACTGATTATCACATTAATGTTATTTTCATTACCCTCTTATCAACCGTTACTTTCGTTGCCGCTGATTACCTATTCTCTCTGGATTTCGCTTAGTTGGTGGGCGGTGGCGTTGATTTTAGTTCTTTCTTACCCCTACTCGACACCACTGTGGCAACATTCTCGTGCATTACGTCTGATTTTTGGCCTTTTCACCCTTGTGCCTTTCTTTTGGTCGATGCTGGTCTTGCGCCGATATCATTTTGAAACAGAACCCTATGCTGGCGCTTGGTGGTTACTGTTTGTCATGTTGTTGGTGTGGGGCGCGGATTCTGGCGCTTACTTTTGTGGGAAATTATGGGGCAAACATAAACTCGCCCCCCGCGTGTCTCCGGGAAAAACCATTGAAGGTATGTTGGGAGGCTTAGCCACCTCAGCCTTGATTGCAGTCTGTTTTTCTCTACTGGTGCCTTTCGCGGTCTCGGGCAGGGTGCTGGTGTTGTGTGCGGTGATAGCGACCTTGGCTTCAATCTTGGGTGATCTCACGGAAAGTATGTTTAAGCGAGAGGCAGGAATTAAGGATAGCGGCACATTGATTCCCGGGCATGGCGGTATGCTCGATCGAATTGATAGCTTGACCGCCGCCGTACCGGTTTTTACCTGCATGCTTTTACTTGTCTGTAAAGTCTACTAAGAGGGATGATGATGACCGGTTTGGTCTGGGATCTCGTTGCTTTCATTGTTGCCTTGGGGATCTTGGTAACGGTTCATGAATTTGGCCATTTCTGGATAGCCAGACGTTGTGGAGTTTGGGTTGAACGATTCTCTATCGGATTTGGCCCCGCTTTATGGAAGCGTAAAGACCAACAGGGTACCGAATACGTCATTGCCCTGATCCCGCTCGGTGGTTATGTCAAAATGCTCGACAGCAGAGTGATGCCTGTCGAAAAAGCCAGAGAACACCTGGCCTTCAATAATAAAACAGTCGGACAGCGTAGCCTGATTATTGCAGCGGGTCCTATCGCCAATTTTCTTCTCGCCATTTTTGCCTATTGGATCGTTTTTCAGTGCGGCATTCCTACTATTAAACCCGTGACTGGCCAAATCATTGCCGGTTCAATTGCTGAACAGGCTAAAATAACGCCTGGAATGGAACTCAAAGCGATTGATGGAATCGAAACCCATGATTGGGATGAAGTCAGAATGGCGCTGATGAGCAAGATCGGTGATAAAACCATCACAATGACGTTGACACCTTTTGGCCAAGACAAGACACAACAAAAAGTCTTATCAATTAGCCATTGGCAGTTTGACCCCGAAAAGGAAGATCCTGTACGCTCTCTGGGTCTTGTTGCAATGCTACCGAAAATTGAAACCGTACTGGACAAAGTTCAGGAAAATTCTCCGGCAAGCAAAGCAGGCCTGATGGCGGGTGACCAGATCACCCGGGTGAATGGTCAATCTTTGACTGACTGGCAGACCTTTGCTGATGCAGTGAAACAACATCCAGGGCAAGCAATGACACTGGAGATTGTTCGGGCAGGTCAGTCAATGGTGCTGACGTTGACACCTGAAAGAGCCGGTAACAGTCAGCAGGGTTTTGTCGGTGTGGTACCCAAAGTACAGCAACTCGATCATGAATACCTGACCGTGCGCCATTATGGTCCAGTTAAAGCCATGTTCGCAGCAACAGAAAAAACATGGCAGTTAATAAAGTTAACTGGCAGGATGTTTATAAAATTAGTAACTGGTAACATAAAGCTGAATAATCTGAGTGGTCCAGTATCGATCGCTCAGGGAGCGGGAGCGTCAGCACAGTATGGATTGATCTATTATCTGATGTTTATTGCTTTAATTAGTGTGAACTTAGGTATTGTCAATTTGCTGCCGCTTCCCGTGTTGGATGGTGGGCACTTACTTTTCCTATTGATTGAAAAAATCAAAGGTAAGCCTGTGTCTGAACGCGCTCAGGACCTTGGTTATCGCATTGGCGCAGTTGCGTTAATGTTTTTGATGGTACTGGCACTTTTTAATGATTTCTCAAGACTTTGGCTAGGGAATAGCTGAAGGCTGAGATGCAGTTAGGAATATGCAAATAACGATGGCGATGAAAAAGTTGCTCTTAGCGTCGCTGCTGTTTGGCAGCGCCACCGTATACGGTGCAAATGGTTTCGTAGTGAAAGATATTCATTTCGAAGGCTTGCAGCGAGTCGCTGTCGGCGCGGCCTTATTAAGCATGCCGATCAGGGTGGGTGATGAGGTAAATGAAGAGGCTATTCGTGATAGTATTCACTCACTATTTAACACAGGTAATTTCGAAGATGTTCAGGTGATCCGTGATGGAACCACGCTGATTGTGCAAGTAAAAGAGCGGCCAACCATTGCAAGTATTACTTTTTCAGGCAATAAGGCTATCAAGGATGAACAGTTAAAGCAAAACTTAGAATCGTCAGGGATCCGGACAGGCGAAGCGCTTGATCGTACTGCTATCTCTAGCATCGAGAAAGGACTGGAAGATTTTTACTACAGTGTAGGTAAATACACGGCGAACGTGAAAGCGATTGCCACACCATTACCCCGCAATCGTGTCGATCTGAAATTTGTTTTTAGCGAAGGGGTATCCGCTAAAATTCAGCAAATTAATATCGTAGGGAATAAAGCCTTCAGCACTGATGAATTAATTCAGCGTTTTCAGCTGCGTGATGATGTGCCTTGGTGGAATCTGGTTGGTGATCGTAAGTACCAGAAACAAAAGCTGTCTGGTGATCTTGAATCCCTGCGTAGTTTTTATCTCGATCGCGGTTATGCACGTTTCAACATTGATTCGACTCAGGTTAGCCTGACACCCGATAAAAAAGGGATTTTCATCACTGTCAATATCCATGAAGGTGAACAGTATAAAATTAACGGCGTTCAGGTCAGTGGTAATATGGCTGGTCACAGTGTTGAAATTGAACACTTAGCTCAAATCCCACCAGGCGAGTTATACAACGGCGCGAAAGTGACCCAGATTGAAGATGACATCAAACGTTTATTGGGTAACTATGGTTATGCGTATCCTCGTGTTGTCACCGAGCCTGTGCTGAACGACCAAAATAAAACGGCACAACTGAAAGTGAGTGTCGATTCGGGTAACCGTTTTTATGTGCGGAAAATCCGCTTCGAAGGTAACAGTACCTCAAAAGACTCCGTATTACGTCGTGAAATGCGTCAGATGGAAGGGGCTTGGTTGGGCGGAAACTTGGTTGAACAAGGTAAAGAACGCCTGAACAGAACAGGTTATTTTGAAACTGTCGATACCGAAACACAGCGCGTACCAGGATCCGGTGATCAGGTTGATGTCGTTTATAAAGTGAAAGAGCGTAACACAGGTACCTTTAATGTGGGGGTGGGTTACGGTACGGAAAGCGGCGTTAGCTTCCAAGTGGGAGTCACGCAGGATAACTGGATGGGAACCGGAAATTCTGTTGGCATCAGTGGCACTAAAAATAACTACCAGACGTATGCCGAACTCTCGATGACGGATCCTTACTTCACCGTGGATGGTGTCAGTTTGGGTGGGCGGTTATTCTATAATAACTTTAAAGCTTATGATGCTGATCTTTCTGATTATACCAATCGCAGTTATGGGCTTGATGGGACATTAGGATTTCCGATCAATGAGGATAATACCTTACGTTTAGGCTTAGGTTATGTCCATAATGACCTGTCTGATATGCAGCCTCAGCTCTCCATGTGGCGTTATTTCCGATCGGTTGATAAACACTTCCCAATTAATAATACAGACAGCAGTTATAGCTCAAATGACTACACGTTTAACTATGGCTGGACCTATAACACCTTGGATCGAGGCTTTTTCCCAAGCTCGGGTAATCGTACCAACCTGAGTGGTAAGGTCACGATACCGGGATCCAATAATCAGTTTTATAAGGTCACGTTAGATTCTCAGCAATACCTTCCATTGAACAAGGATCGCAGTTGGATCCTCGTGGGTCGGACTAAGGTAGGGTATGGCGATGGACTGGGCGGTAAAGAGTTACCCTTCTACGAAAACTTTTATGCGGGCGGATCGAGTACCGTGAGGGGATTCCGTTCAAATAATATTGGTCCGAAAGCGGCCTATTATAACTTTGGAGCCAGTTCCAAATGTGATAGTAATGATGGCGCCCTGTGCCGTTCTGATGATGCGATTGGGGGCAATGCAATGGGTGTTGCTAGCCTAGAGTTAATTACCCCAACCCCATTTGTTGGTGAAAAATATGCTAACTCACTGCGGACTTCGGTCTTTTTAGATGCCGGTACTGTCTGGGATACAAACTGGGAAAATACCAATGAGACTAAGGCGGCAGGGCTGCCTGACTATAGCCGCCCTGGTGATATTAGACTCTCTTCTGGTTTATCCTTGCAATGGATGTCTCCATTGGGTCCATTAGTGTTCTCTTACGCCGTGCCATTGAAAAAATACGAAGGTGATAAATCAGAACAATTCCAATTCAATATTGGTAAAACTTGGTAAAACAGTCCTAAACCCGATTGAAGCGACAGGAGTAAAAGGGCGTCTCGCCCTTTTACTTTACGAAGTGTCTTTTGACATAGTTGATGGTAAGGAGAATAAAATGAAAAAATTATTATGTGCTGCAAGTATTGGATTAGCGATTGCTGCTTCTGTAGGGGCTCAGGCTGCGGATAAAATTGCAGTTGCCAATATCGCAGGAATTTTTGAACAGTCCCCACAGAGAGCGGAAGTCGCTAAAAAACTGGAAAGTGAATTTAAAACCCGCGCGACAGATCTACAAACTCAACAGCGTGCTTTACAGGCACAGATGCAGAACCTGCAGCGTAATAGTTCAACGATGAAAGCCAGTGAGCGTAATCGTTTACAAAAAGAAATCATGACTAAGCGTCAAGATTTCGAAACGAAAGCCCAAGCCTTTGAAAAGGATAATCAAGCTCGTCAGATGCAAGAGCGTAATAAAATTCTAACTAAAATTCAGGATGCAGTTAAGTCTGTTGCCACCAAAGAGGGTTACGATATTGTTATCGATTCTAACTCTGTGGCTTATGCTGCAAATGCTAAGGACATCACGTCTGAAGTATTAAAACAGGTTAAATAAGCAATGGCATCTATAAGACTGGCTGATTTAGCCCAGCAATTAGATGCACGGTTGCACGGAGATGGTGATACTGCCATCTCTGGCGTCGCTTCTGTGCAGTCTGCAAAACAGGGACAAATTACCTTCCTCACTAATCATCAATATCGTGAGAAACTAGAGCAATGTCAGGCAAGTGCAATCGTACTGACCGAAGAGGATCTGGCATGGTGGTCAGGTAATGCGCTAGTGGTTAAGGATCCCTATTCGGTTTATGCCCAATTGGCACAATGCCTCGACACAACTCCGCAACCGGCAGAATCCATTGCTAAAACGGCCGTGATCTCGCCGCAAGCCACACTCGGAGCAAATGTTGCGATTGGTCACCATGCTGTGATTGAAGATGGCGTGGTATTAGAAGACAATGTGATCATTGGTGCGGGTTGCTTTATTGGTAAAAATAGCCGGATTGGGCGGAATAGTCGCTTATGGGCGAACGTGACCCTCTATCATGAAGTGGTGATGGGCAGCGATTGTTTAGTGCAGTCAGGGACAGTGATTGGCTCTGATGGTTTTGGTTATGCAAATAAACAAGGCAACTGGATTAAAATACCGCAATTAGGTACTGTAATCATTGGCGATCGGGTCGAAATTGGTGCTTGTACCACTATCGATCGGGGTGCGCTGGATAATACCGTGATTGGTCATGGTGTCATCATCGATAATCAATGTCAGATCGCGCACAATGTGATTATTGGCGACAATACTGCCGTTGCGGGTGGTGTTATCATGGCGGGTAGCCTGAAAATTGGACGCTATTGCATGATTGGTGGTGCCAGCGTCATTAATGGGCACATGGAGATCTGCGATAAGGTGACGGTGACGGGGATGGGGATGGTAATGCGCCCAATTACCGAGCCGGGTATTTATTCTTCAGGTATCCCATTGCAACCTAACAAAGCATGGCGTAAAACTGCTGCAACTGTATTGAAAATTGATGACTTAAGTAAAAGAATTAAAGCCTTAGAGCGTAAAATAAAGTCAGATACTTAATTCGCGAGACTCAATTTCATCACAGCGATTTATCAATGCCCACCAATTTACTGGGTGATGGCGTGTTTCGTGGCCAGACATAACATGTAACGTTCTGGACTTGTTTGATTATATTTTTGGACAGGAAGTGTATTTTGACCAATACAACACAGACTCTGGAAGAAGGATGTGGCGGCGCTGGATCCGGCATAAATTCTCTATCGATAGAAGAAATTTTAAGTTTGCTTCCTCATCGTTATCCATTCTTATTGGTGGATAAAGTACTGGATTATATCCCTCACAAATACCTCAAAGCCGTTAAAAATGTGACAGTCAATGAACCCTTCTTTCAGGGGCATTTTCCAGGTAAACCCATTTTCCCGGGGGTATTAATTCTTGAAGCCATGGCTCAGGCGACAGGAATATTGGCATTTAAAAGTGTCGGCAGACTGGAACCCGGCGAGCTTTATTATTTTGCAGGCATTGACGAAGCCCGTTTTAAACGTCCTGTCGTGCCTGGGGATCAAATGATAATGGAAGTCACTTTTGAAAAAACTCGCCGTGGACTGACCCGTTTTAAGGGCGTTTCGACAGTGGATGGCAAAGTAGTTTGTGAAGCAACAATGATGTGTGCGCGTAGCCGGGAGTCATAATAGTGATTGATGCATCAGCCAGTATTCATCCGTCTTCCATTGTAGAAGATGGTGCCATTATTGGAAAAAATGTCCAGATTGGTCCATTTTGTACAGTAGGATCACAAGTCGAAATTGGCGCAGGGACCGTGCTGAAATCTCATGTGGTTGTCAATGGCTTGACAACAATGGGTTGTGATAACTTGATTTTTCAATTCAGCACTCTTGGTGAGGTCAATCAAGATCTGAAATATGCCGGTGAGGCCACCCGCTTGATTATCGGTGATCGTAATCGTATCCGTGAAGGATGTTCAATCCACAGAGGCACGGTTCAGGGTGGGGGCATCACTCGGATTGGCAATGATAATCTGCTGATGGGTAACACGCACATTGCGCATGATGGTCAGATCGGTAATCATTGTATTTTTGCCAATAATGCGACCCTTGCTGGCCACGTCACTGTCGATGATTTTGCCATTATTGGAGGCATGACAGCGGTTCACCAGTGGTGCATTGTTGGTGCTCACGTCATGGTCGGGGGGTGTTCTGGTGTCGCTCAAGATATCCCACCGTTTATCATTGCTCAGGGCAATCATGCCACGCCTTTTGGCGTAAATATTGAAGGACTTAAACGTCGCGGTTTTTCAAAGGATGCGATTCATGCTATTCGTGCGGCATATAAATTACTGTATCGCAGTGGGAAAACCCTTGATGAGGCAAAACCTGAAATAGAACAATTGGCTCAGTTGCACCCTGAAGTTAAACCTTTCTATGATTTTTTTGCCCGCTCAACGCGCGGGTTAATTCGCTGATTACTGGCTATGCGTACATTAACGATCGGGATCATTGCCGGAGAGACATCCGGTGATATTTTAGGTGCTGGATTAATGCGCGCTGTGAAAGCGCGTTATCCCGCGGTTCGTTTTGTCGGTGTCGCCGGTCCATTGATGCAAGCTGAAGGCTGTGAAGCATGGTATGAAATGGATGAGTTGGCGGTAATGGGTATCGTTGAAGTTTTAGGCCGCTTACCTCGCTTGTTGGCCTTGCGTCGTGACTTAAAACGCCGGTTTAGCCAATTGCAGCCCGATGCATTTATTGGTATTGATGCGCCTGATTTTAATATTGCACTGGAAGGTAAACTGAAACGGCAAGGCATTAAAACGATTCATTATGTGAGTCCTTCGGTGTGGGCATGGCGGCAAAATCGTATTTTCAAAATTGGCCGCAATACCCATCTGGTGCTTGCCTTTTTACCGTTTGAAAAAGCGTTTTACGATAAGCATCAAGTCCCCTGTCGTTTTATTGGCCATACCATGGCTGATGCCATTGCCTTGCACCCAGATAAGCAGCAGGCAAAAGCGCAGTTAGGTCTTGCTGAACACAGCGTGTGTTTGGCCTTATTGCCTGGTAGTCGACAAGCCGAAGTGGCGATGCTCAGTGCTGATTTTCTGCGTGCGGCAAAACTGCTACGTCAGCGCTACCCTGAGTTGCAAGTGATTGTACCTTGCAGTAACAGCAAACGTCAGCAGCAGTTTACTGAAATCTGGCAGCAAGTTGCCCCAGATATTCCCCTACACCTCGTCTTAGGACAGGCTCGTGAAGTGATGATTGCCAGTGATGCAGCCATCCTTGCATCGGGCACCGCTGCGCTGGAGTGCATGTTAGCAAAATGTCCGATGGTGGTGGGTTACCGCATGAAGCCATTCACCTTCTGGCTAGCAAAACGTTTAGTGAAAACCGAGTGGGTGTCACTGCCCAACTTGCTAGCCAAACGGCAATTAGTCCCTGAACTCTTGCAAGAGGAATGTCAGCCAGAACGATTAGCTCAGGCGATAGCCCCCTTCATGCATGACAGTGCTTCGCGTAGGCAATTACTGTTAACTTTTGAAGAATTGCACCAACGTATTCGTTGTGACGCCGATACACAGGCCGCACAGGCCGTACTGGAGTTGCTCGGTGTCTGAATTTATCTATCCGCTTGCTCAGCTGATCGCTGGTGTCGATGAAGTGGGTAGAGGTCCTTTGGTCGGTGATGTGGTCACCGCCGCGGTGATTTTAGATCCTCGGCAGCCGATTGAAGGACTGGCAGACTCCAAAAAGCTCACTGAAAAACGGCGATTACAATTATTTTTGCTTATCAAACAACGCGCGAAATGCTGGAGCATCGGCAGAGCGTCACCTGCAGAGATTGACCAACTCAATATCCTGCATGCTACAATGTTAGCCATGCAGCGAGCGGTTGCCGGATTGACTCTACAGCCGGATTGGGTCTTGGTTGATGGAAACCGAACGCCTGAATTTGCCATGCCTGCGCAAGCCGTGGTCAAAGGTGACAGTTTAGTTGCTGAAATCAGTGCGGCTTCAATACTCGCGAAAGTGACGCGGGATGCTGAGATGTTGCAGTTGGATGAGCGTTATCCTCAGTATGGTTTTGCCAAACATAAAGGTTATCCAACCGCACTGCATTTACAGCAGTTGCAGTTGCATGGTGTCATACCTCAACATAGGAAAAGTTTCGCACCCGTCGCTCGATTACTGGATCCGCGTTAATTCGGGGAGTCGTTATTATTCTGGCTTAATTTTCTATTGAACGGATACCTTATGGCCGATCCACAGTTTATCCATTTGCACGTCCACAGTGATTACTCCATGTTAGACGGCTTAGCTAAAACCGGAGCTTTGGTAAAAGCTGCGGCCGCAATGGCCATGCCTGCAATAGGGATCACGGACTTTACTAACCTATGTGGGTTGGTGAAATTTTACAGTGCAGCCCAGGCTGCAGGCATCAAACCGATTATTGGTGCGGATTTTAATGTCGCCAGTGAATTAATGGGGGACGAACTGACACGTCTCACTGTCATCGCCAGTGATAATACCGGTTACCAGAATCTGACATTGCTCATTTCTCGTGCGTATCAACGGGGATACGGTGCACAGGGACCCTGTATTGATCGTGAGTGGTTGGTGGAGCATCATCAGGGATTAATTCTTCTGTCTGGTGGCAAAGATGGCGATGTGGGGCATTGTCTGCTGAGGGGCAATACGGCATTGATGCAGCAATGTTTACAATTTTGGCAACAGCATTTTTCGGATCGTTATTACCTTGAGCTTACCAGAACAGGGCGGGCAGATGAAGAGAATTATCTGCACCAAGTTATTGAGGTTGCCGAACAATTTCAATTGCCTGTGGTAGCCAGTAATGATGTCTGTTTCTTACAATCCGATGATTTTGATGCCCATGAAATTCGTGTCGCTATCCATGATGGTTACACGCTCGATGATCCTAAACGACCGAAAAAATACAGCGAACAACAATATTTACGCAGTGAACAGGAAATGTGTCAGCTTTTCGCCGACATTCCTGAAGCTTTACAAAATAGTGTTGAAATAGCCAAACGTTGTAACGTAACGGTTCGATTGGGTGAGTATTTCTTGCCACAATTTCCAACCGGTGAGATGAGTACAGCAGAGTTCTTGGTTGCCCGATCGAAAGCCGGCCTAGAAAAGCGACTTGAATTTTTATTCCCCGATCCGCAACAACGCGCACTTAAACGTCCACCTTATGATGAGCGTTTGGATACTGAACTGGGCGTGATCAACCAAATGGGTTTTCCTGGCTATTTTCTTATCGTTATGGAATTTATTCAGTGGTCTAAAGATAATGGCGTGCCAGTGGGACCCGGTCGCGGTTCGGGGGCGGGTTCACTGGTTGCTTACGCATTGCAGATCACGGATTTGGATCCCTTGGAATTCGATTTACTGTTCGAACGGTTTCTTAATCCGGAGCGTGTCTCAATGCCGGACTTTGATGTCGATTTTTGTATGGAAAAACGTGATCGCGTCATTGAACACGTGGCAGAGATGTACGGACGTGATGCGGTTTCCCAAATTATTACCTTTGGTACGATGGCTGCCAAGGCGGTGATCAGGGATGTCGGTCGTGTTTTAGGGCATCCATATGGGTTTGTCGATCGGATCGCTAAGCTTATTCCTCCTGACCCGGGCATGACTTTGGCTAAAGCTTTCGAGGTAGAGCCACAGCTTCCAGAAATCTACGATGCGGATGAGGAAGTCAAAGCGCTGATTGATATGGCGCGGAAACTGGAAGGTGTAACCCGCAATGCAGGCAAACATGCGGGGGGGGTCGTCATTGCCCCAACCAAAATTACTGATTTTGCTCCTTTGTATTGTGATGATGCTGGCCAACATCCGGTCACTCAGTTTGATAAAAACGACGTTGAATATGCCGGTTTAGTCAAATTTGACTTTCTTGGGCTGCGGACATTGACGATCATTAACTGGGCACTTGAAATGATCAATCAGCGTCGGAGCCGAGAAGGTAAAGCGCCGATTGATATCAGCACGATCCCCCTCGATGATCCTAAAAGTTTTGCGATGCTGCAGCGGGCGGAAACCACGGCGGTCTTTCAGCTCGAATCGCGAGGCATGAAAGATCTAATTAAGCGTCTCAAACCTGACTGTTTTGAGGATATGATTGCTTTAGTGGCGTTATTTCGCCCGGGACCCCTGCAATCTGGGATGGTTGATAACTTCATTGATAGAAAGCATGGACGAGAAGCCATTTCTTATCCAGACATTCAATGGCAGCACGAATCCCTGCAACCTGTGTTGGAGCCAACCTACGGGATCATCCTTTATCAAGAGCAGGTGATGCAAATTGCCCAAGTGTTGTCAGGTTATACACTGGGTGGCGCTGACATGCTACGTCGGGCAATGGGGAAGAAAAAACCCGAAGAAATGGCCAAGCAGCGTTCTGTCTTTAAGGACGGCGCCGAAAGTATGGGGGTGGATGGTGAACTCGCCATGAAAATTTTCGATCTGGTTGAAAAATTTGCGGGTTATGGATTTAATAAGTCGCACTCCGCCGCTTACGCTTTGGTTTCCTATCAAACCTTATGGCTTAAAGCGCATTACCCGGCTGAATTTATGGCTGCCGTCATGACGGCAGATATGGACAATACGGAAAAAGTGGTCGGATTGGTGGATGAATGTTGGCGAATGGGACTTAAGCTACTACCGCCCGACATCAATTCCGGTTTATACCCTTTTCATGTCAATGAAGCCGGTGAAATCGTGTATGGGATCGGTGCGATAAAGGGGGTAGGTGAGGGACCGATCGAGGCCATTCTCGAGGCGCGCCAGCAAGGCGGCTACTTTAAAGAATTGTTTGATCTTTGTGCGAGAACAGAGATTAAAAAGATCAATCGTAGAGTGATGGAAAAACTTATCATGTCTGGTGCCTTCGATCGGTTAGGACCACACCGTGCGGCATTGATGAGTTCGTTATCTGATGCGTTAAAAGCCGCGGATCAACATGCCAAAGCGGAAGCCATTGGGCAAACTGACATGTTTGGTGTGTTGGCTGAAGCGCCGGAGCAGGTGGAAAAATCGTATTCCAGTATTAATCCGTGGCCAGAACAGGTACAGTTAGACGGCGAAAGAGAGACACTTGGTTTATACTTAACGGGACACCCGATAAACCGTTATTTAAAAGAGATTGAACGTTATGCAGGCGGTACACGTTTAAAAGAGATGCATCCAACAGAACGTGGTAAAATAGCCGTTGCGGCGGGGTTGGTGATTGCCGCCCGAATTATGGTAACAAAGCGTGGTAACCGGATTGGTATCGCGACACTGGATGATCGTTCCGGTCGTCTGGAAATTATGTTATACAGTGACGCGTTGGATAAGTATCAACAATTATTGGAAAAAGATCGGATCCTGATCGTGAGTGGTCAGGTCAGTTTCGACGATTTTAATGGCGGTTTGAAAATGATAGCCAGAGAGGTGATGGATATCGACGAAGCTCGCGAAAAATATGCACGCGGACTTGCTATCTCACTGACAGATAGGCAAATTAATGACCAGCTATTAAATCGTTTAAGGCAGTCCCTCGAACCTTTTCGTTCAGGGACCATACCCGTGCACCTGTATTACCAGAGACAGGATGCCAGAGCCAAGTTGCGCTTCGGGGCGGCTTGGCGTATTTCACCCAGCGATCGCTTGCTGAATGAGTTACGGTTATTACTCGGAACAGAACAAGTTGAACTGGAGTTTGATTAACACAGGAATATTATGAGTCTTAATTACCTGGATTTTGAACAGCCAATTGCTGAACTTGAAGCGAAAATTGATTCACTTAATTCAATTGGTCGTCAAGATGAAAAACACGATATCAATTTAGACGAAGAGATCCAACGTCTGCGTGATAAGAGCGTTGAGTTGACAAAAAAAATCTTCTCTGATTTAGGTGCTTGGCAGGTTGCAAGGCTGGCACGCCATCCGATGCGTCCCTACACCCTCGATTATATTCGTGAAGTGTTTGATGATTTTGATGAAATGGCGGGTGATCGTGCGTTTGCTGATGATAAAGCCATTGTTGGTGGGATGGCTCGGCTAGAGGGTCGCCCTGTGATGATTATTGGTCATCAGAAAGGCAGAGAGACCAAAGAAAAGGTACGCCGTAACTTTGGTATGCCTGCCCCTGAAGGATACCGTAAGGCATTACGCTTAATGAAGTTTGCTGAGCGTTTTAACATGCCAATCATTACTTTCATTGATACACCGGGTGCTTATCCAGGCATTGGTGCGGAGGAACGTGGTCAGTCTGAAGCCATTGCAAGAAACTTACTGGAAATGGCCGAACTGAAAGTGCCGGTGATTTGTACCGTGATTGGTGAGGGCGGTTCTGGTGGTGCTTTGGCGATCGGTGTCGGTGATAAAGTTAACATGCTGCAGTACAGTACTTATTCGGTGATCTCGCCTGAAGGTTGTGCATCGATTCTTTGGAAAAGTGCAGACAAGGCTGCATTGGCTGCTGAAGCGATGGGCATTACTGCAGAACGCTTACTGGAGTTAGCGCTGATCGATACTGTGATCCCTGAACCTTTGGGGGGCGCACACCGTCAGCCTGAAGTAATAGCACAATCGCTGAAACAACGTCTGTTGGAAGATTTAAGCCAACTCGACGCCCTGTCCACTGAACAGTTACTTGAACGGCGTTATCAGCGTTTAATGAACTACGGCTATGCCTGATTGTTGATGCACTGAGAGGAGGTCGCCTTGGCGACCTTTTTATGTCATCTTGTCTCAATTCAGGTCGTGCTACCTCGAGAGTCGTCCTGCACATTCTCTAGGATATGGCACTTTGACTGATCTAAAGTCGTTCAGTAAGCCGTGCTTTGGCTCGATGTGATAAGCGCAATGATGGACTGCGTTTCACCGAGCGAAAGCCTCGATTGAAAAGCTGAGTTGTCACTGGAGCTGTACAGAGTGATGACATTATTTTCGTTTCTCTCAGCAGTACGCCGACGTCGTCTGCGAAAGCGGGGGAAGGATTGTCCTGTGCTGTCAGTAAGATCTCTCAGAGTAACGCCGTGATCGATTGCCTTAATCAAGATATTATCTATCAACCTTTACATCAGGATCTGTCGCCGAATAAGGGGAGCGATGTCGCATGCTTCCGAGAGTTCAGTGTTAGCGTAGGAGCCGTGTGGTCATGAGAATCGATAAGATAGGCAAAAAACAACATCCACTGCCAGATGTGAGTCTGCTTGCCGAACACCGGCAATTACTGGTGGCTTTCAGTGGTGGACTGGATTCTACCGTTTTGTTGTATTGGTTATCTGAATTAGCACAACAGACCCCCTTGACGCTCCGTGCCATTCATGTACATCACGGATTAAGTCCCAACGCTGACCAGTGGTTAAGACATTGTCAGCAGATCTGTGCACAATTAACGATCCCTTTGATCACGCGGAAGGTGGATCTTAATCAATCTCAAGCCAGTATTGAAGCACAAGCACGTCAAGCCCGCTATCGCGTCTTTGCACAAGTGCTACGATCCGAAGAGGTGTTGGTCACCGCGCATCATCAAGATGATCAATGTGAAACCCTGCTCTTGGCATTGAAGCGAGGCAGCGGTCCTGCTGGCCTTGCCGCCATGCCATCGAAACTGGCTTTTAAACACAGTTGGTTACTGCGCCCATTATTGTCCATGACACGTCATGACTTACTTCAATTTGCGAGGGATAAACAATTACACTGGATCGAGGATGAGAGTAATACCGATACCCGATATGATCGTAATTTTTTACGGCAAGATGTGCTGCCGATTTTGACTGAACGTTGGCCTCACTTTGTCGCTTGTGCTGCTCGAAGTGCTGCACTGTGTGGCGAGCAGGAACACTTATTGGATGAGTTACTCAATGATCAATTACAGGTGTTATTGGATCAGCAAAAATCCCTCGATATTGTTCCTCTGATGACAATGAGCGAGCTGAAACGTCATGCCTTACTTCGCCGATGGCTAGCACATTGCCAGGCAGCAATGCCATCCCGTGATGCCCTTAAACGCATTTGGCAGGAGGTCAGTTTAGCCAGAGAGGATGCCAGTCCTGCCTTACAACTTGGATCTGGTATTGTCCGGCGATACAAACAGCGTTTGTATTGGGGGCGCCATTATCAAGGACAGAGAGATACCCAGTTAGCTTGGCATCATTGGCAGCAGCCTTTAACCCTGCCGGATCATTTGGGGCAAGTGTGTCTACAGCCCCATTCATCGGAAAATCCATCTTTGCCGGCTATCCGCTGGCCGCAGAGAGGACAGGTTGTCACTATTCGGTTTTATTGTTCAGGTAAATTATCAATTGATGGGCGCAGTGGTCGTCGAAATTTGAAAAAAATTTGGCAGGAGCAGCACATTGCACCGTGGTTAAGGGATAATATCCCGCTTCTTTTTTATGATAATACACTGATTTGTGCCGCAGGAGTGTTTGTGACTCAGCAAGGTGTTTCACCAGAGCAATCAGGCGCATCACTGTTATGGCTGCAAACATCAGACCCGAACGCCGAGGTAAGATGTTGCAGTCAATGAGGTGATCAGATGCCATTATTCTCGAATATGGATCGTGCCTAAGTCGGGGTGACTGAAATGGTCGATCCTGTCGAGTCGGATTTCGCGCTGCTGCTGATTTTCTTGCAGCAGGAGGTATTCCACCTGTTTTCGGAGTACCAGATCCAACGCTTGTCCATCGAATGTTTCACCATTTTTCAAATGTAAATTCAGTGATAGATGCCGCATACAGGCCTGCTCTAGAGACTCATAGTCGTCGCAATTTATTGGGGTGTAAAGTTCTTGTTCTGACATTATATTCCCACCTATTATTTGGCAAAATCAGTACAATTGAACGCTGACCAGCGTCATACTTATCGTTTTCTTCACTGGTCATTGTTCTTATCACATCGTTCTCTCTGTGTGCGTGATTCAGAGAGTACTTTTTGCGTAATATCTTTGTATTGGTATTATTCTAACATTAGAGCCTCTGGCGTTGCTTAGCAAGAGCTATAGCGAGAAGTGTTAAAAAAATCATCATGATCTCATCGCGCTTTATTTTGATGATGGGATGGGTATTGCGTGTTATTACGAGACAGGATCCGTCAATAAATGGCATTGAAAGCAATAATTTACAAAATCAGCATCAATATTGCTGATATGGATCGGCACTATTATGCGGATCAACAACTGACCGTTGCGCGACATCCATCAGAAACGGAACTGAGGTTAATGTTAAGAATTTTAGCATGGGGGTGTTATGCTGATCCGCAGTTAATCTTTACGAAGGGGTTGTCGAGCGAGGGCGAACCGGACATTTGGCTTAAAAATGATCAGGGATTAGTCAGCCAATGGATTGAGCTGGGTTTGCCAGATGAAAAACGGATGAAAAAGGCCTGTAGCCAAGCTGAAAAGGTGATATTGTTCTGTTATTCGGCACGCGCCGCCCACGTTTGGTGGCAACAACAACAACCTAAATTGGCCCACTTACCAAACCTGACAATTTGGTTTATTGATGACGAGCAACTCGGCCAACTGAGTGCCATGGCCGCGAAAAGTATGCAGCTCCAGCTCACGTTACAAGGGGGGACAATCTGGTTATCCGATCAACAGCATAACCTAGAAATAAAATTACAACTATGGAAAAACAGCAATTACTCATCATTACACCGCAACTGAGTATCAATGTGAATGAAATAGACATTCAGGCGATCCGTGCACAGGGGGCGGGCGGGCAGCACGTGAATAAAGTCAGCACCGCGATCCATTTACGTTTCAATATCCTAGCATCAAGCCTGCCTGAGCAAATTCAACAGTTAATCCTCTCACGTGAACATCACCTGAAAAATCAAGACGGTGTAATAAACATAAAATCACAATCCTCTCGCAGTCAGAATGAGAATCGTCAACAGGCAATATTGAGGCTGGTCGATATCTTACAAAAATTAATGATCGTGCAGAAAAAGCGCAAGCCCACTCGACCCAGTCAGGCTTCTCGTTTGCGTCGGTTAGTGAGTAAAAAGCGGCAGTCAGAGCTGAAACAACAGCGACGACATTGTCCTTCAGAGTAACGGACTGAACACCCCCGCATGGCAGGGGGGCAGTGTGAGAGGCAACGAGCCCGTATTATGCTTGTAGGGCCAGTTTTATTGCGTTGGTCAGAAAATCCACTAGACCCTCAATTTTCAGCATACTCTTTTCATCTCGGCGACGGTTTTTGTATTCAACTTCACCGTTGTCCAGATTACGATCACCAATCACGATGGTGTGAGGCACACCGATAAGCTCCATATCGGCAAACATGACACCGGGACGCTCTTTACGATCATCCAAAATGACATCGATACCTTTGGCCTTCAGATCCTGATACAACGATTCAGCGAGCTGCTGTACCCGAAATGACTTATGCATATTCATAGGTAAAATTGCCACGTGGAAGGGAGCGATAGATTCTGGCCAAATAATACCACGATCATCGTGATTTTGCTCAATTGCAGCAGCAACCACACGGGTAATCCCTATCCCGTAGCAACCCATGGTGATGATTTGATTACGGCCATCTTCACCCTGTACGGTCGCCTTCATTGCTTCTGAATATTTGCTTCCTAGTTGGAAAATATGACCGACTTCGATTCCCCGTTTGATCAACAGGTTTCCTTTTCCATCTGGGCTGGCATCCCCCGTCACCACATTACGAATATCGGCAAACTGGGCTTCAGGTAAATCACGTAGCCAGTTAATCCCTGTCAAATGTTGCCCATCAATATTGGCACCGGCACAAAAATCACTCATGACCGCCACGCTATGATCAGCAATAATGGGCAAATCGAGTCCGACAGGGCCAAGTGATCCCGGTCCGGCACCAATGTATTGGCGAATTTCCGGCTCTGTCGCCATGGCTAAAGGCGAGGCGACAAGATCAAGCTTCTCTGCTTTGATTTCATTAAGTTCATGATCACCTCGTACCAATAATGCCACGAGCGGTTTATCTGCGAGATCACTGGCTTTAACGATCAACGTTTTGATCGTTTTTTCAATGGGGATATTGAATTGTTCAGTTAATTGAGCAATGGTTTTGGCACCAGGTGTCTGTAGTGTCTGAAGCGTTTGAGTTGCGTTGGCTCTTGCCGTTGTCGGCGCAATGGCTTCAGCCAGCTCAATATTCGCTGCATAATCTGAACTGTCAGAAAAGACAATATCGTCTTCCCCACTGGCAGCTAAGACTTGGAATTCATGAGAGGCACTACCGCCAATTGATCCTGTATCGGCTTGTACCGCGCGGAAATCGAGGCCAATGCGAGTGAAAATTTGGCTATACGCGTGATACATCGCATCATAGGTAACCTGCAATGACGCTTGATCTGTATGGAAAGAGTAAGCATCTTTCATGATAAATTCTCTCGAACGCATTACGCCAAAACGAGGCCGTATTTCATCTCGGAATTTAGTCTGGATTTGAAAGATATTGAGCGGTAATTGCTTATAAGAGCTTAACTCATTACGGATCAGATCGGTGATCACTTCTTCATGGGTTGGACCCAGAACAAACGGACGCTGATGACGATCGGTGATCCGTAGCAACTCGGGACCATATTGCTCCCAACGCCCACTCTCTTCCCATAAATCAGCGGGTTGAACAACAGGCATACTGACTTCTATCGCACCAGAATGCGTCATTTCTTCACGAACAATCGTTTCAACTTTTTTCAGGACACGTAATCCGGTTGGTAGCCAAGTGTATAAACCTGAAGCCAGCTTTCTGATCATTCCGGCACGCAGCATTAACTGATGGCTAATCACTTCGGCATCAGCAGGAGTCTCCTTGAGCGTGGAGAGTAAATATTGAGTTGTACGCATTGATTTAAATCCCAGTAGGGCTGACAGCCAGAAATACAGAAAAATGATAAACAGTTTACCAGTCAGTGCCCTCAGTCAAAAGAGGGGGCACGGATATTTTTCTTGTTATTTTGTTGATTGTTCCTGAGGTTCGATGGCAAAGACTTCAGTCATCTTATCTTTAATACGCCATCGAATATTAAAATCACTGAGGCTGACGGCATAAAGGTTGGGATCATCTGCCATTTTTCGGTAAGCAGGACGCGGATCTTGGGCGAGAACTTGGCTTATTAATTCACCCAGTTGTGGATAGCGGCGCTGGTATTTAGCGAGTTGTTGTATGGCTTCAGCAGTGAAATTCACGTGCATATCGGCAGGTGGTGCATGCTGGGCATAACCGGATAGGGCTTCAGGCACGGCATCAGCAAAAGGTAAATAGGGTTTAATATCAATCACAGGCGTGCCATCAACCAGATCGAGACTGCCTAATTCCAAGATAAGCGCGCTCCCTTTCTGCTTTATTTTTTTTAATTCGACCAAGGATAAACCAATTGGATTGGGGCGAAAGGTCGAACGGCTGGCAAAGACCCCCATCTTCTGATTGCCGCCTAAACGAGGAGGACGAACCAACGGTTTCCAGCCTTGTTCTTGAGTTTGGTGAAAAACAAAAACCAGCCAGATGTGGCTAAACGTCTCTAACCCCCTTACCGCATCGATATGATTATAAGGTGGTAGGAGATGAAGTTCACCGCCACCGGCCTTGACCAGTCCGGGTTGTCTTGGAACCGCAAATTTTTCTTTCCAAGGGGAACGAATCGTGCCAATGGTCTGAGCACTGAAATGATCCATTACCTTGTTACCTGTAAGGCGGTACCTTCACAGAGACTATAACGATAGCAGCCGGCATGATGTTTTTCTGTTCGACATTGATGGAGCAGCACGGCATTGGCATTCATTGCCGCCGCGTTGGCTTGCAGCTTTTTATGGGCTAGGTTCTGTGATGTCATGTGATACTTTTTTGAGATCTGACAACCTTCAGCCTTCACCTCACCCAAGTCTCGAAAGGGCTTACTTAACAGATCGGCTGGATTGTTATATAAAGTGATTTTGTTGACTGACTGCAGAGGCTGAGTCGTTTCGGTCTCAGTGGCTTTTCCTTTTTTATCTGGAAAAGGTAAAACAGGATGGTAGGTCGAGGTGCACCCAGTTAGCCAGCCTGTCAGTACATACAGTATCAGTCGGCAAAAACGCATATCAATACCCTCATATAAGTTGCATAACATTACTTAAATTACCGGAACCGCTTCGAGGTTGATCGCTGTTTGAGTTAATTCGAAACGGACATTGAGTGACTTTTCAGGTTAAGGATATCACTGACAAAGTCTAGAGAGGAATACGGTGAGCCGTCACCCTCGCTGAGCCAATGATTCGGTACATCCCGCATTCTGGCTGGGTCGGTGAAGATAGCCCTTTTGATCTGATAAATCAATATGTCAGTTGTGAGTAAACATTGGTTTTGTCACAGTTAAATCGTCAATTAAGTCGAGCGTTCTCTCAATAAAAGGGCCGGTTTTTAGATCAAAACCGATATCAGACTTGGTCTCGACGTTCATTGCAGACAGACTCACCGGGTTTTTTGTCTGCACTGCTTTTATCTCAATGGAGAACTTTGCATCAATCAGTATGACTCGACAGAGAGAGGATAGACGCTGTGAGTGTTCCTCCACAGTCACCGACTGACTGTCCGTGAAATACCCTGTCGTTATCTGCGCCTGAATTCGTTATGGAGTTAAGGTGCGACAAGGCATTATTTTGCTGATGTATGCTTTCATTGACTGTGTTCTAGTCACGGAGATCGGCAATCCAATCCACATCACTGACTATCAGTGAGGCGCGTCAAATCGTTCAGGGTCTTTTTTTTTACTGAGCTTGGTTGAGAGAGTCTGATCGCAACACCCTTGTTATCTGATGACTGATGTCATACTAAAAGGCAGACAAAAACAGGTTTGCTATCGCGTTGCGGGATTTGGCTGACGGGTGCCTTAAGTGTGGGTAATCGAGGTAGAGTCAATAATATCAACAAGTTAAAATATCAAAAGCGGCCAGTTAGGCCGCTTGAATCGCGAGGTCATTCATAAACAGGGTGCGTTACCAACCTTTTACCGCGCCACCATTGAAAATTTTGTCGGCACTGGCTGCGACGTCATCCGATTGATAGGCTTCAACGAATTTTTTAACATTTTCCGCTGTTTTGTTATCTTCACGAGTGACAATCAAGTTAACGTAGGGGGAATTTTTATCTTCGACAAAAATCCCATCTTTGGCTGGTGTCAGGCCAATTTGGCTTGCATACGTTGTATTAATGACAGCCAAGGCAATTTTGTCATCTTCCAATGAACGAGGTAATTGCGGTGCTTCCAGCTCAACAATTTTTAGATGTTTCGGGTTATTCACGATATCCAAAGAGGTTGGCAATAAACCGGTTCCCTGTTTTAGCGTGATAAGTTTGGTATTTTGCAGTAACAGTAAGGCACGTCCAAGGTTGGTGGGATCATTCGGGATCGCAATTTGAGCGCCATCAGCTAACTGACTCAGGTTTTTTATTTTCTTAGAATACCCGGCAAGAGGATAGACGAAGGTATTGCCGACGGTGGCCAGTTTGTAACCACGATCTTTAATTTGTTGATCAAGAAACGGTTTGTGCTGGAAAACATTGGCATCAATATCCCCTTTACTGAGTGCTTCATTCGGTAAGACGTAATCATTAAAGGTCACTAACTGTACGTCTAAACCGTATTTCTCTTTTGCTACTTTTTTGGCTGTTTCGGCCACCTGTTGTTCCGCGCCAGCAATCACACCGACTTTAATATGATTCGGATCCTGTTGAGTTTTCTGGTCACAGCCAGTCAAGGCGAACAGTCCAATTAAAGCACTTGCTGTCAAAATTTTGTTCAGAGTGAGATTCATTATCTTTCCTTTTTCAAACGTAAAATGACATAGTTACTTGTGAGTGACTATGCGAACCAGACGATCGCCGAGCAGTTGAATCAGATAAACCAAAATAACCAATAAGACCAACACCGTATTCATGACCAGTGCATTGTAACCAATATAGCCATATTGAATACCGATTTGTCCAAGTCCCCCAGCACCAACAGCGCCACCCATGGCGGAGTAACCAACCAACGTGATAAGAGTAATGGTTGCTGCATTAATCAGACCCGGCAATGATTCAGGTAACAAGACTTTACTGATAATTTGCAAAGGGGTTGCGCCCATCGCTCTCGAGGCTTCGATAAGACCTGCAGGTAATTCAAGCAAGGTATTTTCGACCATACGAGCAATAAAAGGGGCGGCACCAATTGTTAATGGCACGATCGCGGCTTGTAATCCAATGGACGTGCCGACAATAGCACGAGTGAAAGGGATCATCCAAACCAGCAAAATAATAAATGGGATCGAACGAAATACATTCACTAAAGCTGATAATAAGCGGTACAGCGATGGATTGTGAATGATCTGTTCTGGTCGAGTGACATACAGTAACACCCCAACAGGTAAGCCAAGTACAAAGCCAAAAAAGCCTGATACAAAGGTCATCACCAATGTTTCCCAAATTCCTTGTAACAGCATCATGATCATGGCTTCAGACATAGCCGAGTACCTCAGTTTTAACTTGTTTGCTTTTTAGCCACTCAATGGCGGCGGTGGTGTTTTCTACGCTGCCGGCTATTTCTGTCAGCATAATTCCAAATTTAACGCCGCCTGCATAGTCCATCTGTGCACTAATAATATTACAATCAATGGTAAAGCGACGGGCTGCCTCGGTTAATAGTGGCGCATCCACGGACTGCCCAGTAAATTCTAAACGTAATAAGGGGATTTTATTGTCTGTGGCTGAGCTGACCAGCCGTTGTTGGTAGTCGGCCGGGATATCTAAATGTAGGGTAGATTGAATAAATTGTTGGGCAAGTCGGGTTTGAGGATGAGAAAATATCTCACTTACCAGACCTTGTTCAATTAATTCCCCCTCACTGATGACTGCCACTTGGTCACAGATTCGTTTAACCACGTCCATTTCATGGGTGATTAATAAGATAGTAATACCCAAACGTTGATTGATATCCTTTAGTAACTCAAGAATAGATCGAGTCGTCGCGGGATCCAGTGCGCTGGTGGCTTCGTCACACAGTAAAATTTTAGGATCACAGGCGAGGGCTCTGGCAATCGCGACACGTTGTTTTTGTCCCCCGGATAAATTGGCGGGATAGCTATTGCGTTTATCTGAAAGACCGACTAATTGCAGTAACGCATTCACTTTTTTTTCAATCTGTTGCTTATCGCATTTTTCCAGCTCCATCGGTAAGGCAATATTGCCAAAGACGGTACGGGAATTGAGTAGATTAAAATGTTGAAATATCATGCCAATATGCCGACGAGCCAAGGTTAACTCTCGATGCGATAAGTCAGTCAGGCAGATCCCATCAATCATTACTCGACCTTCAGTCGGGCGCTCCAACAGGTTAATACAGCGAATCAGGGTACTTTTACCTGCGCCGGAATAACCAATAACGCCATAAATCTGTCCTGATGGAACATGCAGGCTGACATGCTTAAGCGCCTGTATTTGCCGTTCACCTTGACGAAACACTTTGCTGATGTTTTCTAATTTAATCATTTAATTTAATTTAATTTAATTTAATTTTATGGTTAATTTTTAAGGTGATAGGCCATCGCCCTCGCCTGAAGTAAATATGATGTTAAGCTATCTAGATGGCTAAATCAATCAGAGCATCATCAAATGCCGCGATCGATGACGAATAAAAAGACATGGCTTACGTTAAGTCCCCTTTGTTACTGAAATGACCCAATACTGAGTGGGTATGGGATCGGCACAGATGAAGGGATCCCGTGATTACTGACTGAAAAGGTGTGATGATTATTCCAATACTCAGGCATAACATGCGATACTGACGCTGTCTTTTATGTCTACTGGGAGTAACTCAGCGTGGCCAATACCCTTGCTGCAATATTTTTAGATCGTGATGGCACTATTAATGTGGATCATGGTTATGTACACCAAATTGATGATTTTCAGTTTATTGACGGTAGTATCGAAGCAATGCAGCGGTTAAAACAGCAAGGTTTTTCGCTGGTTGTTGTGACCAACCAATCCGGCATTGCGAGAGGGCGCTTTACTGAAGCGCAATTTATGGCATTAACAGAATGGATGGACTGGTCACTGGCTGATAGAGGGGTGGAGTTGGATGGGATTTATTATTGTCCGCATCATCCCGAAGGACAAATCTCCGAGCTTGCCATCACTTGCGATTGTCGCAAACCACAACCCGGCATGTTTTTCAGTGCCCAGCAGCAATTGGGTATTGATTTATCCGCTTCTTGGATGGTGGGTGACAGGCTGGAAGATATGCAGTCAGCGAGAGCGGCAGGCATTGGCCACTGTATTTTAGTTCGTTCAGGCCAACCATTCACCGCAGAAGCAGAAGCGGCCGCCGATGCGATATTAGAAAGTCTGGCTGAATTACCGGCCTTTATTGAGGGTAATAAAGGCTAATTAGCTGAAAAAATAGCCGCTTATTGCGTTTTTTTATCTTTTTACCTTTTATTGTATTTTTTTATGGGTTGGGGGTTGCGCTTCTCAAATAAATCCCTATACTGCGCCTCCACTGACAGGGAACAGGCGCTGATAAAAGGGTGTGTGACTTGAAAGTAAAGCAAACAAATAAGCCGGTAGCGTGAAGAAAATTTTGCGGTGCGGGTTGGAGAAAAATCTTCAAAAAGAGATTGACTCCTGAGATGGAAAGGGTAATATACGCCACCTCGCAACCGAGCTGTAAAGCCAGTTGCAACGCTCTTTAACAATTTATCAGACAATCTGTGTGGGCACTCGCAAGGTTGATATCACAAAAAAACTTTGTAGTATCAAGACTTGAAGAGTGACACTGAAAA
>NZ_JAEE01000017.1 GCF_000518745.1 Phaseolibacter flectens ATCC 12775
ATGGCGAAAGAGCAATTTCAACGTAACAAACCACACGTTAACGTCGGTACTATCGGCCACGTTGACCATGGTAAAACCACTCTGACAGCAGCAATCACCACTGTTTTGGCTAAAACTTACGGTGGTGCTGCGCGTGCGTTCGATCAGATCGATAACGCGCCAGAAGAAAAAGCACGTGGTATCACAATTAATACTTCACACGTAGAATATGAAACCCCAAGCCGCCACTACGCGCACGTAGACTGCCCAGGACACGCTGACTATGTTAAAAACATGATCACGGGTGCGGCGCAGATGGATGGTGCAATTCTGGTTGTTGCGGCAACAGATGGCCCGATGCCACAGACGCGTGAGCACATCCTGTTAGGTCGCCAGGTAGGTGTCCCTTACATCATCGTATTCCTGAACAAATGTGACATGGTTGATGATGAAGAGTTGCTGGAACTGGTTGAGATGGAAGTGCGTGATCTGTTATCACAATACGACTTCCCTGGCGATGATACACCAATCGTCCGCGGTTCAGCACTGAAAGCACTGGAAGGTGATGCGGAGTGGGAAGCGAAAGTTGTTGAACTGGCTGGCTTCTTAGATTCTTACATCCCAGAACCACAACGTGCAATCGACTTACCTTTCCTGCTGCCAATTGAAGATGTATTCTCAATTTCAGGCCGTGGTACAGTGGTAACTGGTCGTGTAGAGCGTGGTATTGTCAAAGTCGGTGAAGAAGTTGAAATCGTTGGTATCAAAGAGACTGCGAAATCAACCTGTACTGGTGTTGAAATGTTCCGTAAACTGCTTGATCAAGGTCAAGCGGGTGAGAACGTTGGTGTGCTTCTGCGTGGTATCAAGCGTGAAGAAATCGAGCGTGGTCAAGTACTGGCTAAGCCTGGTTCAATCAAGCCACACACTAAGTTTGAGTCAGAAGTTTATATTCTTTCTAAAGATGAAGGTGGCCGTCATACGCCATTCTTCAAAGGCTACCGTCCACAGTTCTACTTCCGTACAACTGACGTAACCGGTACTATCGAACTGCCAGAAGGCGTAGAGATGGTTATGCCTGGTGACAACATCAAGATGGTAGTGACGCTGATCCACCCAATCGCGATGGATGACGGTCTGCGTTTCGCAATCCGTGAGGGTGGCCGTACAGTGGGTGCAGGTGTTGTTGCTAAAGTTATCGCTTAATTGCTGATAGATTAGTCAATACCTAAAAAAGGGCGCGAAAGCGCCCTTTTTTTATTACTCAATGTCTGTGAATACAATCTCCGCTGATCCACCGCATAAAGGGAACCACTACACAAGAATTGCCCAATGATATGCTCTCGTGTCAACGAGGAGGCACTGCCAGCGAGCGGCGGTGGATAAAAGAGTGAGTGATAGGCGAAGTAAAGAAACAATCCTGATAAGGGTAGCCCCCTTCTCAGCGGGCTAATCGGTATGTTATCTACTGATAGGTTTTCTGCAAATAGTGGCGAATTTTGCTGGCATCTTTCAATTCAAAATTCGGATGCGATTGTTGAATATTGCCTGAGTCAGGTGCAGAGGAGTGAAGCATTTGGTAACCGCTAAGAGCGGGATCCCGTTCAATTGCCGGATCGCTCTGATAACCTTGTGCGGTCCGTTGATACGCTTTTATTTTATAAAAATACGGATACCGATGATCACCTTGTTGGTAATTAACGAACCAACGGAGTAATACCATGATGTAGGGTTTATCCTTAATCGTCGTGAAAAAGACCGATAATAATTCCACGGGACCATCAGTGTATTCATAGCTATCGATTTGTTGATTAACCCATTTATCCTGATGCCAAATATCAGCATAGAACTCAATATTGCGATGATCTTCAGACCACTGAAAGCAAATATCGCCTTCACGGAAAAGCTGTGCCTTGAAAGGCCCCTGAATCATTGCATTAGGGCTGGTGCCACAGGCAAAAGCGTGATCAGTACTGAACAAAAGCACGATGTATAATAACCTGATTATCCATTGCCTCATTTATCTTTTCCTTGTCAGCCTAGCCAGTTCCTGTTCGATTAACACCGCTTCGCCTTCTCGGCGTTTAATCAGACCAAGAGAATTTGGCCACAACCGTTTCATCGAACGGATCCGTGCCGGTATCTTTTCTATTTGATTATTGGCAAAGTCTTGTTGAATTTCACGCATTTCCTTACGACTATCTAGCGTATCACCCGCTTGCGGTAATGCCAGACTGCTGCCACGATTATAAATTAATGAAAGGATTGCACCCGCACTATCAGGCGGGAGATCAATCGCTTGAGGATACACTTTGATTACAGCTTGTGAATAGATTTTTTTCAGATCTAGCGCCATTCTAAAGGCATTTTCCCGAGAAATCGTAATATCTGCAATGCTAGGTATCATGGCTTTGGCATTTTTACCTTTCTTACCAATACAAGTCAGTAATCGATTAACTTGCTCAGCACTATAATAAGAACTTAAGATATGACGCGCTGAGCTGACACTTTGTTGACCGAGATCATAGCCGTAACCAACGGTCACACCACTGGTTGCGCTTCCCGCTGGGACATAAGGTTTATCTGCATAAGCTTCCCATGAAAGAATAAATTGTGCCGATTTATAAGAAATCTGATAATTACCCAGTGCCGTTTCAAATTCATAAAACTCGTCGAGTTTATTTGCTAAGGCATTTAAGAACACCAGAGGGTCGGCTGTCCAATAGTATGCCTCACGACTCAATTCAGTGAACTTAGCTATCCAGCGTTGCTGAGAGAACCACGTTTTTAATCGATCTTGACGTGATGCATCCAATGATGAAAGCTGCTCGCGTAACGCTGAGTATTGGTGTTCTTCAGCCCAGATAGAGGGATGTTGCAACAGCAATCGCGATGCTAACTGAGCAACAGGAGTCGTCACTTGTTGACGTGCCTGTTGGATCTCGGCATTGCTAAGCACACCATCCTTATCGGCATCAATTTCTGCGAGCAAAGCTTGGTAATGGGTGTGTGCAGCCAATGCCTGGCGAGATTGTTTGACGCCAATCGATGATAATAAGCAGGAGATAAGTTGGCGGAAACCGCATGTCTTAACCTTAGTGAGGTGCTTAGGCTGATAATTGACGGTGCTGAAACCGAGTTGTAACAAATCAAATTGATGGACTAAATCGGTCTCTGTCGCTGAGACCCATTGATTTTTAGAGGCTTGATACCAATGTTGACCTTGATTATCGGTCAAGGGATGCAGTGTCGCCAATGATCTCATATCGAAATCGTGATTATGCAGTGTCTCGGTCGTTTTAGTAAAAGTACTATTTTTGCCCACCCCCTCACGTCTATAAATCGATGCATTTTTACGCAAATGGACACTGGCAAGGCCAGCTGTGTTGTTGCTCGGATTAGTCAAAAAATCATTCAGTGTTGGATCCTTGATCAAAAGTTCGATGTAGACTCCATATTCACTATTTAATTTTTCGTCACTTAATTCAGTAAGGTGCAGTCCTGGATAAGCAATTTCTTCACCCGATTTGATTGCAATGGGTTGAGCTGGAACAACAACGTCATCATAAATCCCAAGGTCTATGGCCTGCTGCAGCCAAGGTAGACCATCGGCATGAGGAGAGATGGGTTTTAAAAATTCAGGTAGCGTTGTGATCCAGAATAAGTCACCAATTTCACGACCTGTTGCATCAATTTTACGAGCTAATCCAAAAGGTTGTATCTCACCATTGTTATTAAAACGGTGGTTTTGTCTAACCAGCACGTGTTCCCCTTTATTTAAGACTTGACCACTTTTACTCGGAGCCGTCGGCATATCCGTATCTTGCAGGTGAGTATTTGACTCTGTTGCGGTGCGCATGACGACTCGGGTCAGTGCTTGATAAGGGGTTAATTGATCGACATATTCTGGCAGTAATGTCACCCAGAAAGGGTTACCTGTTGGCTGTTGGTTAGCATCCAGCTTGCGTGCAAGACCAAAGGGTTGGCGTTGACTACCATTGAGGAAGTTTTTGCGCAGCGTAACTTGCATCCTTTCGCCAGCTTGTACGAATAGATTGGTTTTATCGGGTACAATTTCAGCATCGCGATCCACGTCAGTATGCGCGGTGCTTTCCACTCTTCGTTGTACTAACTTTGTTTTAGCTTGATAAAGACCGGTTGAAGAGTGGATATCCGCTAAGGATGCCAAGCCTTGATAAAGGGTGAAAAACTCGAGCCAACTGGTGGGCTGCTGTGGATCCGGTTTACAAACGGACCTAACTAACACAAAGCTACTTGAATACGCGGCATCACGATGTTCGCTGGTGACGGGCAAAGACGTTTGATTCAGACGATAAGCAACAATTTCGCCGTCAGTCATTGCTAACACGGGAAAATTTTTGAGATTTTGTGGGGTGGGTTGTGTCTCACCGAAAATTAGTGTTTGGTTTAGATAACAGTATTGTTGCAAGAGATCAAATTGCGTTTCTAACCAAGGATGACGGAGTCGTGAAGGATTGGCGGCAGAAATAAAATCTTGCAGTGACGGGTATGTCTTACCTGTGGGTGTTTTTATCGGGCTACTGATGTTCAAAATAATATCCTCAAAACAGCCCTCCATGGCCAAAAGATGAGTGAATGAAGTGAGAATAGTCGGCACACGAATAGGGTAGGCGCTCAGCCGAAATATTTACTCTGCTAACAATATAGTTGTTGCCATACTTGGCGTAAAGGCATCGAGGCTGAAATATGGGATTCAATATCTTGTGTAAAATACCCGATAAGCCACCTCGCGCTTAGGATTTAGTGAAAAATCGGCTAGCCAGTCATCGCGGAGAATCCGATCGCTTTGCGTGTATAAACGCTCAATTGGAATGACTCACTGAAAATTTGTATACGGGACTTGAATTAATTCTCTGAACACGTATAATTCGCGGGCTGCATAATAATTGCAGCGCGATTCAGGCAGAGTCGCGGGCAAAGGGGAACCGTCCCAATGTCGAATAATACTTCCGATTGGGAAGTTACATGCTAAACGATTACACTCACCCATCAATCGTAATGGGGATGAGGAGTAATCATTTTCGTTTATAAAATGTTTGGAGCTCTGGTCTCATGCAGAACCAAAGAATCCGTATTCGTCTTAAAGCGTTTGATCATCGTCTTATCGATCAATCAACCGCGGAAATCGTCGAAACAGCCAAGCGTACTGGTGCGCAGGTTCGTGGGCCGATCCCACTACCAACTCGTAAAGAGCGCTTTACCGTTCTGATTTCCCCGCACGTTAACAAAGATGCGCGTGATCAGTACGAAATTCGCACTCATAAGCGTCTGGTGGACATCGTTGAGCCAACTGAAAAGACCGTTGATGCTCTGATGCGTCTGGATCTGGCTGCCGGTGTTGACGTGCAGATCAGCCTGGGTTAATCAGGTCATCGAGCGATTGAGAGGTTGATACAATGATTGGTTTAGTCGGTAAAAAAGTGGGCATGACTCGCATCTTCACTGAAGATGGCGTTTCAATCCCTGTCACCGTAATCGAAGTTGAAGCAAACCGTGTGACTCAAGTTAAAACACTTGAGAATGACGGTTACCAAGCAATTCAGGTCACAACTGGTGCCAAAAAAGCCAGTCGTACAGTAAAACCTGAAGCAGGTCATTTTGCTAAAGCCGGCGTAGAAGCAGGCCGTGGCTTATGGGAATTCCGTGTTGTTGATGCGGAGTACACTGTAGGTCAAAGCATCAGTGTTGAAATTTTCGCTGACGTGAAAAAAGTTGATGTAACTGGCACCTCTAAAGGTAAAGGTTTCGCAGGTACCGTTAAGCGCTGGAACTTCCGTACCCAGGACGCAACTCACGGTAACTCCTTGTCTCACCGTGTACCGGGTTCTATCGGTCAGAACCAGACTCCGGGCAAGGTATTTAAAGGCAAGAAAATGGCAGGTCATTTAGGTAATGAGCGTGTAACAGTTCAGAGCCTAGAAGTGGTTCGTGTTGACGCTGAACGTAACCTGCTGCTGGTCAAAGGTGCAGTTCCCGGAGCTACCGGTAGCGACCTGATTGTTAAACCAGCTGTGAAGGCGTAAGGGGATAGCAATGGAATTAGTATTGAAAGACGCGCAAGGCGCGCTGACTGTTTCCGAAACTACCTTCGGTCGTGATTTTAACGAAGCGCTGGTTCACCAGGTTGTTGTTGCTTATGCAGCAGGTGCCCGTCAAGGGACTCGTGCTCAGAAAACCCGTGCTGAAGTCACTGGGTCTGGCAAGAAACCATGGCGTCAAAAAGGCACTGGCCGTGCGCGTTCAGGTTCTGTTAAGAGCCCGATCTGGCGTTCAGGTGGTGTGACTTTTGCAGCACGTCCGCAGGATCACAGTCAAAAAGTAAATAAAAAGATGTACCGCGGAGCGCTGAAAAGCATTCTGTCTGAGCTGGTACGTCAGGATCGTTTGATCGTTGTCGAGAAGTTCTCAGTTGAAGCGCCAAAAACTAAGTTGCTGGCTCAAAAACTGAAAGAAATGGCTCTGGATGATGTTCTGATCATCACCGGTGAACTGGATGAGAATCTGTTCTTGGCTGCACGTAACCTGTTTAAGGTTGATGTGCGTGATGCAACTACTATCGATCCAGTCAGCCTGATCGCCTTCGACAAAGTCGTTATGACTGCGGATGCAGTTAAGCAAGTTGAGGAGATGCTGGCATGATTCGTGAAGAACGTCTGCTAAAAGTACTGCGCGCGCCGCACGTTTCTGAAAAAGCGTCTACTGCGATGGAAAAAAACAACACCATCGTTCTCAAAGTTGCAAAAGACGCGACCAAAGCAGAAATCGTTGCTGCCGTAGAAAAGCTGTTCGAAGTTGAAGTTAAAGACGTCAATACTTTACTGGTTAAAGGTAAAGTTAAACGTCACGGACAGCGTGTTGGTCGTCGTAGCGACTGGAAAAAAGCTTACGTGACCCTGAAAGAAGGCCAGAATCTGGACTTCGTCGGTGGCGCAGAGTAAGTCGGAGGAGAGAAACAATGGCAATTGTTAAATGTAAACCGACATCTCCGGGTCGTCGCCACGTTGTTAAAGTGGTGAACCCAGAGCTGCATAAAGGTAAGCCTTACGCGCCACTGCTGGAAAAAAACAGCAAATCCGGTGGCCGTAACAATAATGGCCGTATCACGACTCGTCATATCGGTGGTGGTCACAAGCAGTCTTACCGTTTAATCGATTTTAAACGTAATAAAGATAGCATCCCGGCTGTTATTGAACGTCTTGAGTATGATCCAAACCGTTCTGCAAATATTGCACTGGTTTTATACAAAGATGGTGAGCGCCGTTATATCTTGGCCCCTAAAGGCCTGAAAGCCGGTGACCAGATTCAATCTGGTGTCGATGCAGCCATTAAAGCAGGTAACTGCTTGCCAATGCGCAACATCCCGGTTGGTTCTACAGTGCATAACGTAGAGATGAAGCCTGGTAAAGGTGGACAGCTGGCTCGTTCAGCTGGTACTTACGTGCAAATCGTTGCGCGTGAAGGTCAATACGTAACTTTGCGTCTGCGTTCTGGTGAAATGCGTAAAGTCTTATCAGACTGTCGTGCAACACTGGGTGAAGTCGGTAATGCTGAGCATATGCTTCGCGTACTGGGTAAAGCAGGTGCTAATCGTTGGCGTGGTGTTCGTCCTACCGTTCGCGGTACTGCAATGAACCCTGTCGATCACCCGCACGGTGGTGGTGAAGGTCGTAACTTTGGTAAGCACCCGGTCACTCCGTGGGGCGTTCAGACCAAAGGTAAGAAGACCCGTAGCAACAAGCGTACTGATAAGTTTATCGTACGTCGCCGTAGCAAATAATTTTAGAGGATAAACCATGCCACGTTCTCTCAAGAAAGGTCCTTTTATTGACCTGCACTTGCTGAAGAAGGTAGAGAAAGCGGTGGAAAGCGGAGACAAGAAGCCTTTGCGCACCTGGTCCCGTCGTTCAACGATCTTTCCTAATATGATCGGTTTGACCATCGCTGTCCATAATGGTCGTCAGCACGTTCCTGTCTTTGTTTCCGATGAAATGGTCGGTCACAAGTTAGGTGAGTTTGCGCCGACTCGTACTTATCGCGGCCACGCGGCTGATAAAAAAGCCAAGAAACGCTAAGAGAGGAGGAAGAGATGGAAACTATCGCTAAACATCGCCACGCTCGTTCTTCTGCTCAGAAGGTTCGTTTAATAGCGGATCTTGTACGCGGTAAGAAAGTGTCGCAGGCTCTAGACATTCTGACCTATACCAACAAGAAAGCGGCTGTACTGGTTAAGAAAGTATTAGAATCTGCCATTGCTAACGCTGAACACAACGATGGCGCTGACATCGACGATCTGAAAATCGCGAAAATTTTCGTTGATGAAGGTCCAAGCATGAAGCGTATTATGCCTCGTGCTAAAGGTCGTGCAGATCGCATCCTGAAGCGCACCAGCCACATCACTGTGGTTGTGTCTGACGCTTAACTCTGGAGAATAGCAATGGGTCAGAAAGTACATCCTAATGGTATTCGACTGGGTATAGTTAAACCCTGGAACTCTACCTGGTTCGCCAATACCAAAGAATTCGCTGATAATCTTGACAGCGATTTTAAAGTCCGTCAGTTCTTGACAAAAGAGCTGGCAAAAGCGTCTGTCTCTCGCATCGTTATCGAGCGTCCAGCGAAAAGCATTCGTGTGACTATTCACACCGCTCGCCCTGGTATCGTTATCGGTAAGAAAGGTGAAGACGTAGAAAAACTGCGTATGGTCGTAGCAAAAATTGCTGGCGTCCCTGCACAGATCAACATCGCCGAAGTCCGCAAGCCGGAACTGGACGCTAAGTTAGTTGCTGACAGCATCACTTCACAGCTGGAGCGTCGTGTGATGTTCCGTCGTGCAATGAAGCGTGCTGTACAGAACGCAATGCGTCTTGGTGCTAAAGGGATTAAAGTTGAAGTCAGCGGCCGTCTTGGCGGTGCTGAAATCGCACGTACCGAATGGTATCGTGAAGGTCGTGTACCTTTGCATACTTTGCGTGCAGATATTGACTACAACACCTCTGAAGCGCACACCACTTATGGTGTAATCGGCGTTAAGGTATGGATCTTCAAGGGTGAGATCCTGGGTGGTATGGCTGCTGTTGAACAATCGGAAAAACCGGCTGCTCAACCTAAAAAGCAGCAGCGTAAAGGCCGTAAGTAAGGAGAGTCGCTGATGTTACAACCAAAGCGTACAAAATTCCGTAAGATGCATAAAGGCCGTAACCGCGGTCTGGCTGCCGGTACGGATGTTAGCTTCGGTACTTTCGGTCTGAAAGCTGTTGGCCGTGGTCGTCTGACTGCCCGTCAGATCGAAGCAGCACGTCGTGCTATGACCCGTGCAGTTAAGCGTCAAGGTAAAATTTGGATCCGGGTATTCCCGGACAAACCGATTACCGAGAAGCCGCTTGAAGTGCGTATGGGTAAAGGTAAAGGTAACGTGGAATATTGGGTTGCCCTTATCCAGCCAGGTAAAGTCCTCTATGAAATGGATGGCGTATCTGAAGAGCTGGCCCGTGAGGCATTCAAGCTGGCAGCAGCAAAACTGCCTATCAAAACCACCTTTGTAACTAAGACGGTGATGTAATGAAAGCAACAGAGCTGCGTGAAAAAAGTGTTGAAGAGCTTAACACTGAGCTGCTTAACTTACTGCGTGAGCAGTTCAACCTGCGTATGCAGGCAGCATCCGGCCAATTACAGCAGTCACATCTGCTGAAAAGCGTTCGTCGTGATGTTGCTCGTGTTAAGACTTTATTGACTGAGAAGGCGGGTGCGTAATGACCGATAAAATCCGTACTCTGCAAGGTCGTGTTGTTAGTGACAAAATGCAGAAATCTGCTGTTGTTGCTATCGAACGTTTCGTTAAACACCCAATCTACGGGAAATTTATCAAACGTACGACTAAGCTGTCTATCCATGACGAGAACAATGAATGTGGTATTGGCGACGTGGTTGAAATCCGCGAATGCCGTCCACTGTCTAAGACCAAGTCTTGGACTCTGGTTCGCGTTGTAGAAAAAGCAATTATTTAATAATTGTGGATGACATAAACCCTGCTTCGGCAGGGTTTTTTTTTACTATGGATAGCTACAGGCAGAGGGCTATTGGTAAAAGTGCAGGACGCTTTAGACTAACGCAACATTTTCCACAACATCAACACTCGCAGTGCCTTATTCATCTTTTATACTGCTTTTGACGCTTCATGTTGGGCTATCACTGAAATTCGATATCAGAAGTATAGATAGAATACTGGACTCTTTAATCATCGATAAACTAGAATGCTTAATTCAGCATGTTTTTGTTACCTGTTATCTGTTACCTGTTACCTGTTATTTAAGCGTCGGTTTGTGACGTTATTGATTTGTACGCCTGCATGTTGAGAGAGACGTTAGTCTATTAACAGTGATGGCGATAGTCTATGTAAGGGTGACACCTTTTATTACTCTATATTACAGGCTATTGGTTATCTTGCTATTATTAATATGGCAACACAAGATGCATACGCAACACCTTTGGTATGACAGGGCTAACGATATATAAATTAAAAATAGTTACGCGCTCTGAATTTCATATTATTTAAATGGATTATCTAAGTGAAAATATATCAATAAGTTATTTTAAATTTAAAATCTCTATGATCTATCCGAAAGTTATATTGGATAATAATTAGATGGTTAATTTAAATTCTATTATTTGTGTTGTTATTTGTTTGATTAATATATGAGATTAGAAATGTTAAACAACGTAACCCCGGGTTCTCATCGAGATATCCAAAATTATTATGATCATCGGAAAGCGAAAGGGAATCGAGAAAGAAGAGAAACTAAGCAGGAGTATAAGGCTCAGCGATATTTAAATGAAAAGATAAAAAAAATGTCCTCTAATCCTGGAGCAAACTCTAGTAACCGCGATAGAAAAATGTTCTATGGTGCTCTTGTCGGCTTGGTTGATAAAGTGGTAAATGTAGAACAGGGGATGTTGCAAAGCAATGCATTATTGAAAGCCAGTGCCGATCCTGTGGTGGGAAATATTCCAGATCTTGGACTGAAAGTCCCAACGGGAATAAGTTCTTCCTGCTCCGCGTTGAATAATACGACAGCTTCAGCAAGCGTCCTGAGCAAGATGCTCACTGTAACCAGTCTTCTTGCAATAATAAAAATGTCGGATGATGATAACCGCACATCAGAACCTGATGATATCAAAGAGATCTATTCACCTCACCGCAGTCGCAAGGCATCGTATTCTGGTAAAGTAAGGCCATTTCAGTCTGATGCGAGCGCGAGCTCTAAAAATCAAGTCTCCCTCGCTGGATCCCCAGAAAGCGATCAGGAAAAAAGTGATAACACGCTGCTACCAGCGCAAGCTAACCCAGATATCGAGCGCCGCCCGTTAGCCAGTACACGTGGTGGTGCTAGCAGTGCGACTGATCCACTCTCTCCTCTACTCCCTTTATATACCGCAAGCGCTAGTGTGGCGTTAATGAGAAATGATCCCTGCTCATTTTCATCTGCGACTAAAGCTATCGCTGGATTAGCGACGCTAGGATTAGTCGGGAGTGGTGTGGCTGGGTGGCTTTATAGCAATAAACTTTATAATCTGGGTCAGGACGAAAACAAGGATGAGAGTCATCAACCTTCAGCTTCAGGATCTTATCTTGTCGAGAGCACTGAGCAAGCTACCACAGTCGCTGCGGAACTAACGCTTAATCGTAAGGATCTTCATGTTAATGATGTTTTTCCGGCAGAAGTCTCTGGAATACAGCAGCAGATCGACAGACAACAGAGTGGCCATGTTGAAAAACCGTCTTTCCCTACAGCATTTGTGCCTGAGTTCGCGATAACGCGGCAACAAGCCTCTCAGTTAGTAGCAAGGGAGAGCGAGGGGCTGTCGATAGAAGCGAAGAAAAACGTCGGCGAGACAGCGTCTCCCTTGATTTTGCCGGTCACTTCTGCAGATGACGTGATGTCTGGGGATCAACCCGCAGCTGAGCCATCTACTTCAGGGGATGGATCACTCTCGATTGAAAACTTGGCAGAAGAGTTAACTCGTCTAGGGCAACACTATGATCATCCCGCTATAATGGTCGAAACATTGGCATATGCCAAAGATATCGCAGTCTCATCTCCCGAAGTGAGGTATGCACCAGATCAAGATAAGGCGAAAATCTATTTATATAAAGTTTTACAGATAGTGAGTTATCTCAGTCATGACATGCATCAAAATGAAAACCAGAGTCATGTTTTAGTCAATAAGCTCACTGAGATGGTGAATAATATTATTCCAGAGGATGATGAAAAAGAAAAACAAAGACTGATGCAGCAATTATCAAGGAAGACTAAATCAAAATATGTCCAGAAAGAAAATTATATCACGAATAATATCAATGTGGGTGAAGTTAAAATAAACATTGATCTTTTAGATTTGAGTTCAGAGAAAAAAGATAAAATGTGTATCCTAGAACAGACAGATGCCATCCATCAATTATTGAAGGAACAAAACATTGTAAGATCACCTGTGTCAGGGAAACAGTATATTAATGAGTTAGTAGGTTTTTTAAATCATCCAGAGCGTGGCGATTATATATATACCTATGATCAAGTTGAAGATATTGTGTTTGATAAACTATACCCTATCTATTATGCCTATGGTGAAAGAGATTTGATAAAAAATCCTCAAGACAGAGCATTTAAAGTTAGGCGTGATCGATAATCATATTTTTAATGCTGTCATGGGTAAAGGTTTTTACTTATGGTTTCAAGATATCATTGCATCTATCGCTAAAGATGCTACAGATAACAAGGTAAAATCGAATGCTGTATTTCAGAAAATTAAAGAATCTATAATCAAATGTGAGTTTAATTCAGAAGTCAAAGAGTATCTCTATCAGAAGATTATTTTGAAGCAACTCCCACATCTCTCTATTTTTGGTAAATATCTGCTCGATCCAGCGTTACTGCCTGTAGAGAAAACAAAAAACTGTGTTTCTATACCCATTGCTGAAGATATCGCTAACCTAGATATAAATTCAACAGAATTTGGTCTTAAGTATGCAGGGTTGAGCTATTTGTTGGAGCATGGTTATGCGATGAATAATATCAAGTCAGAGCATTTAGATTTAATGGGGAGACAACTCTACGGGCTGATTGATCAGGGCATGAGTTATTTATGGGCAAATCGATACTTTATGAATAGTGCGATAATTCATAAGACGTTATCGCCGGAAGTCAACCCAACTGATGTCCCGTTGGCCGCAGACCAAGATGAGGATTTTTTATCCTAGGCAATATTACAGCTTTATCATGACTACAATCGAGAGTTGATTAATGGCAGTGAATATTACAAGTTTCTAAATGAATTATCAAAATGGGAAACTCGACGAGACATGGCGGAAAGATTAGTTAAAGAAGCAGGATTAGGTTCAGCTCAAGACATTGTCGATCACTATCTATTCTGGAATCAAGAACTGGTGGGGCGGCAATATAGTGAGCATCCCGATTATCTGCCAGATTTAGGGCGGTTATATCGTGAGCAAACTGATAAATTAAAAGCGCCATTTGCTAATTTAATACGCCACTGTCTGATTGAGGAGATAGATAGCCAATCAGATATGTTCCAAACGATAATGCATGAATCAAAGTTCTATAAAATAGAACGGGATAAGTTACGAGCACACCTTGAAAAATCGAACATTTCAAAAAAAGAACAGCTATTAAATTATATCAAGGGTAACAATGTTACTTATTACCTCAGTGAACACCAGAAACACGGTGTACAAATTTTAATAATCTCCGAAAAGGAGGCGTGCGCTATACCGGCTACCATTGAGAAAATCAGTGAGTCAGCTGAAAAGCCTAGCGAGAGTATGAGAGCGAAAGATGGGGTTACACAGAAAAATGACCCCGTAGCAGAAGACTTTGTTAATACACGGATCAATCAAAAATCAACCACGAGGTTTGAATTAGTCGATATAAGTCAGGATGTCGAAGACGCCACCCGGAAAACTGATTCTAAAACACGGTTTGGAAAGCGGAGCCTTTGGGTCGACCAATTATTGGAACACGCACCGATTACCTCCTCATTGGATGAGATAGTAGAAGGGATAGCAGAGAAAAGTAGTACTGAATTTATTAAGGAGTTACATGATCAGGGTTTTGGTTCAGAAATGACATACGGCCCTTATTTCAAGGAACTTCTTTTATCACTAATCCCTCTACGTAATGCAATCGTTGCGTTTCAAAAAGGGGACATAGGTGAGGGATTTGCAAACTGACTGATTGATGCTTTTTCCTTAACGTCTGCTGGGGCGGGAAAAGCTATCATGTCTGGGGGGACAGCATTAGCCAGAACCGGCATAGCACTGAGGGCGACGATAAGCGCGGGTAGCCTCTCCTCCAGCATTGTGAAAATGATGACCAAATCCCTGAAGACAGTGGCCTTAAATCCTATGAAATTGCACAAAATTATCACTAACAAAGCAATGAGACGACTGGCTCGAGTTTTTATCTCTGCTTCAGATCCAGGATTTTCTCTTCTTTACAGTGGAATAAAATTCGCAAGCAAGGTGCCGCCTTACCTACGGCATAAGGGGATCAAGCGGGCAGCACATGGATCCTATCTCAGTCGAGAAACAGCACTGCTAGGCCCGATACTCGCTGAAAAAGCACGACACAATTATAACCTTCGAGTTTTAAATGAGAAACTGAAGCAGGAGTTGGCGAAAAAATCACCTTATCAGTACGTTCAAAATAGGCAAACTAATGAGATCAAGAAGATGATCCAAACGTCTGCGCATAATGGCATGCCGGTTTACCAAGAATTTGGTAAAGAAGGTTTATTAACTAACAAGTACTATTTAGATACGGATAAGAAATTAAGGCCCTTAGATCGTATGGATGGAACCCTGGATGGGAATCAAGGAAAGCCCGTTTTCTTTTCTGTAGATAAAAACGCACGAGGTCAAAAAAAGTACTCAGCCTTCAAGAGTAAAGCATCACTTAACAAGCGTATTCGCAAACCTGATCTTGATGGTTCTGTGAGTAGTAATAAACTGAAAAAAAACCTACGACGCTCGTTAATAAGAATGAAGCCGCAAACTTGCTATGATTTATCAATCAAAGCTGCTAGGGCAGGGAAATCACTCACTGAATACGCCAACGTGCTGTTGAGTAGGACGAAAAGCTATGGTCATCCCTACAAATATTTGATGAATATTAGTAACAAAACCAAAAAGACGCATTTCGATTTCAATGAAATTGAACATTCTGGATTTCTCAATTTTAAGGCCAAAAAAAGCGGGGAGATCCAGCACACCGTGTATATTCATATCGGACCTGACAAACAGCGATTATTAGTGAATACGAATGGCCTCAGTTTGGATCGCGAGTTATTTCACGGCGGCGTGGTGTCTGAAAGTTATAGGAGTACAAATATTTATGAAATAAAACAAGTCCATGCCGCTAATATCAATGACTATTTGCAAAAAAATAATCTGGACATGCATTACACGCCTGCGTATCAGGTCAATCAAAAGGCTGATTCTATGCTAGGCGCACCACAAACCTATACGTTTGTTCCTGAGGCGCGACTTAGGCCGCTAGCCTCGATAGGAAAAGGACATCACAACTCGACCTCGACATTGCAGCCTTGGAGGCCCTAAGGCTTTGAAACCTGCTACAGCAGGGACGGGCGCGCAATATCATGTATGCGAAGATGAGCCTTGATGTCTCGCATCCAAGGGGGAAAGGGAGGCTGGGGCATCAGTTCCCTGCTCACCGTTAGCCATCGTCAGTGTTGGCGCTGTGTTATGTTGTGTGGGTGCCTGTCACTCTGCATCCTAGCACGACATTTCCCTGATGCCCTCACTAGCAGAGCCTCGATAAATTTAAGGTATCTATTCATAAAAAGTAGTGATACAATGCAGCCCTTCCTCATTTCGAGGATGATTCTGTCTGCATAAAAAGCAGGTTTTGAAGTAGTAGTTGACATTAGCGGAGCACTAAAATGATCCAGGAACAGACTATGCTAAACGTCGCCGACAACTCCGGTGCACGTAGCGTAATGTGTATCAAGGTTCTGGGTGGCTCGCACCGTCGCTACGCAGGCGTCGGTGATATCATCAAAGTTACCATCAAGGAAGCCATTCCTCGTGGTAAAGTTAAAAAAGGTGATGTCCTGAAGGCGGTAGTGGTGCGCACCAGGAAGGGTGTTCGTCGCCCTGACGGTTCTGTCATTCGCTTCGATGGTAATGCATGTGTTATTTTAAATAATAATAGCGAGCAACCTATCGGTACGCGTATTTTTGGGCCGGTAACTCGTGAACTTCGTAATGAAAAGTTCATGAAAATTATCTCTCTGGCACCAGAAGTACTTTAAGGAGCGGGAAATGGCAGCGAAAATCCGTCTTAATGACGAAGTTATCGTGCTGACCGGGAAAGACAAAGGTAAGCGTGGTAAAGTTAAAAGTGTTGTGTCTTCCAGCAAAATTGTTGTTGAAGGTATAAACCTGGTTAAAAAACATCAGAAGCCTGTTCCGGCGATGAATCAACCAGGTGGCATCGTTGAAAAAGAAGCGGCAATTCAAGTTTCTAACGTTGCAATCTTCAATGCAGCTGCAGGTAAGGCTGACCGTGTAGGCTTTAGATTCGAAGACGGCAAAAAAGTCCGTTTTTTCAAATCTACTAGCGAAACTATTAAGTAACTTGGAGTAGTACGATGGCGAAACTGCATGATTACTACAAAGACGAAGTAGTTAAAAAACTCATGACTGAGTTTAACTACCATTCTGTCATGCAAGTCCCTCGGGTCGAGAAGATCACCCTGAACATGGGTGTTGGTGAAGCGATTGCTGATAAAAAGCTGCTGGATAATGCAGTAGCTGACTTAACAGCGATCTCCGGTCAAAAGCCGTTGGTCACCAAAGCACGCAAATCTGTTGCAGGCTTCAAAATCCGTCAGGGCTATCCGATCGGCTGTAAAGTGACTCTGCGTGGCGAACGTATGTGGGAGTTCTTTGAGCGTCTGATCACTATTGCTGTACCTCGTGTCCGTGACTTCCGTGGTCTTTCTGCGAAGTCATTTGATGGCCGTGGTAATTACAGCATGGGCGTCCGTGAGCAAATCATCTTCCCAGAAATCGACTATGATAAAGTTGATCGCGTCCGTGGTTTGGATATTACCATTACCACTACTGCGAAATCTGATGATGAAGGCCGTGCTCTGCTGACAGCCTTTGACTTCCCGTTCCGTAAGTAAGGTAGGGTTACTAATGGCTAAGCAATCAATGAAATCACGCGATGAAAAGCGTGCAAAATTAGCAGACAAATTCTTCGCGAAACGCACAGAACTGAAAGCTATCATCTCTGATGTGAACGCATCTGACGAAGATCGTTGGAATGCTGTTCTGAAGCTCCAGACTCTGCCGCGTGATTCCAGCCCGTCACGTCAGCGTAATCGCTGTCGCCAGACTGGTCGTCCGCACGGTTTCCTGCGGAAGTTCGGGTTGAGCCGTATTAAAGTCCGTGAAGCCGCCATGCGCGGTGAAATTCCTGGACTTAAAAAGGCTAGCTGGTAATTGTCACCAATTGAATCACGGGAGTAAAGACTGATGAGCATGCAAGATCCGATCGCGGATATGCTGACCCGTATCCGTAACGGTCAGGCCGCGAACAAAGTTGCGGTCACCATGCCTTCCTCCAAGCTGAAAGTGGCAATTGCCAACGTGCTGAAGGAAGAAGGTTATATTGAAGATTTTAAAATTGAAGGCGACATCAAGCCTGAGCTGGAAGTGACGTTGCGTTATTTTCAGGGCAAGGCAGTGGTAGAAAGCATTCAGCGAGTTAGCCGTCCAGGCCTGCGCATCTATAAAAGAAAAGATGAGCTGCCTAAAGTTATGGCTGGTTTAGGTATTGCTGTTGTTTCTACTTCTAAAGGTGTTATGACTGATCGTGCAGCGCGCCAAGCTGGTCTTGGTGGCGAAATTATCTGCTACGTAGCGTAATCGGAGGGTTAAATGTCTCGTGTTGCTAAAGCACCTGTCGTTGTTCCTGCCGGCGTAGAGGTAAAAATCAACGGTCAGGTAATTACGATTAAAGGTAAAAACGGCGAGCTGTCGCGTACTATCAACAACGCTGTTGAAGTTAAACTGGATGGTAATGTATTGACCTTCGCTCCTCGCGATGGTTTTGCAGATGCCTGGGCACAAGCAGGTACTGCGCGTGCACTGGTTAACTCAATGGTGATCGGTGTTACCGAAGGCTTCACCAAGAAGCTGCAATTAGTCGGTGTTGGTTATCGTGCGGCTGTGAAAGGTTCTGCTGTGAATTTGTCCTTGGGCTTTTCACACCCAGTAGAACACCAACTGCCTGCAGGAATTACTGCCGAATGTCCAACTCAAACTGAAATCGTACTGAAAGGTGCTGATAAGCAGATTGTTGGTCAAGTTGCAGCAGACTTGCGCGCTTACCGTCGTCCTGAGCCTTACAAAGGTAAGGGTGTCCGTTACGCCGACGAAGTCGTGCGTACCAAAGAGGCTAAGAAGAAGTAAGGTAACACTATGGATAAGAAATCTGCTCGTATCCGTCGTGCGACCCGTGCACGTCGCAAGCTCAAAGAGCTGGGTGCTACTCGCCTGGTGGTACATCGTACCCCGCGTCATATTTACGCACAGGTAATCGCTCCAAACGGTTCCGAAGTTCTGGTTGCTGCTTCTACTACAGAAAAAGCTATCACTGAACAACTGAAGTATACTGGTAACAAAGACGCTGCAATTGCTGTTGGTAAAGCTATTGCAGAACGTGCAATCGAAAAAGGCATCAAAGATGTTTCTTTCGACCGTTCCGGTTTCCAATATCATGGTCGTGTCCAGGCACTGGCAGATGCTGCCCGTGAAGCTGGCCTTCAGTTCTAAGGTAGAGGTTTAGGATGTCAAACATCGAGAAACAAGCTGGAGAACTGCAGGAAAAGCTTATCGCGGTAAACCGTGTTTCTAAAACTGTTAAAGGTGGTCGTATTTTCTCCTTCACAGCATTGACTGTGGTAGGTGATGGTAATGGTCGCGTAGGTTTTGGTTACGGTAAAGCGCGTGAAGTTCCAGCAGCGATCCAAAAAGCGATGGAAAAAGCCCGTCGCAATATGGTTAATGTCGCGCTGAATAGCGGTACCTTGCAACACCCTGTTAAAGGTGTTCACACGGGTTCCCGTGTATTCATGATGCCGGCTTCAGAAGGTACAGGTATCATTGCCGGTGGTGCAATGCGTGCTGTTCTGGAAGTCGCAGGAGTTCATAACGTACTGGCTAAAGCTTATGGTTCCACAAACCCGATTAACGTGGTGCGTGCAACGATTGATGGCTTAGGTACAATGAAGTCTCCTGAAATGGTCGCTGCTAAGCGTGGTAAGTCCGTTGAAGAAATTCTGGGGTAATTATCATGGCAAAGACTATTAAAATTACTCAAACCCGTAGTGCAATCGGACGTCTGCCAAAACATAAGGCAACTCTTCTGGGCTTAGGGTTACGTCGCATTGGTCATACTGTTGAACGTGAGGATACTCCTGCTGTTCGTGGTATGGTTAACGCAGTTTCCTATATGGTTAAAGTGGAGGAGTAACAGATGCGTTTAAATACTCTGTCTCCAGCCGAAGGGTCAAAGCAGGCCGCTAAGCGCGTAGGTCGTGGTATTGGGTCTGGTCTTGGAAAAACTGCTGGTCGTGGTCACAAAGGTCAGAACTCACGTTCTGGTGGTGGCGTACGTCGTGGTTTTGAAGGCGGCCAGATGCCTTTATACCGTCGTTTACCAAAGTTTGGTTTTACTTCACGTAAAGCGATGGTTACGGGCGAAGTTCGTCTGTCTGACCTCGCCAAAGTTGAAGGCGGTGTTATCGACCTGAATACGCTGAAAGCAGCAAACATTATCGGTATTCAGATTGAATTTGCGAAAGTGATTCTTTCTGGCGAAGTGACTGTACCGGTAACTGTTCGTGGTTTACGTGTCACCAAAGGTGCGCGTGCTGCCATTGAAGCTGCTGGCGGAAAAATCGAGGAATAAGTGAGCTGATGGCAAAACAACCAGGATTAGATTATAAGAGTGCACGCGGTGGATTGGGCGAACTAAAGCGCAGACTTATGTTTGTAATTGGTGCGTTAATAGTCTTCCGAATTGGTTCTTTTATTCCGATTCCTGGTATTGATGCCACAGTCCTTGCTAAACTGCTTGAACAACAACGTGGTACCATCATTGAAATGTTTAATATGTTCTCTGGTGGTGCATTGAGTCGTGCTTCAATCTTTGCTCTGGGTATTATGCCGTATATTTCGGCATCAATAATTATCCAGTTGCTGACAGTGGTTCATCCCACTTTGGCAGAAATAAAGAAAGAAGGGGAGTCTGGCCGTCGTAAGATCAGTCAGTACACCCGTTACGGAACTCTGGTGTTGGCTATTTTCCAAGCTGTCGGTATTGCCACTGGCTTGCCAAATATGCCTGGGATGCAGGGCTTGGTTACCCATACCGGCCCTGCCTTCTACTTCGTTGCTGTTGTCAGCCTAGTGACCGGGACGATGTTCCTGATGTGGCTGGGTGAACAAATAACTGAGCGAGGTATCGGTAATGGTATTTCGATCATTATTTTCGCTGGTATTGTAGCTGGATTGCCACCGGCAATTGGTCATACTATCGAACAAGCACGGCAAGGTAATCTGAACTTCCTCTTGTTATTATTGGTTGCAGTACTTGTATTTGCAGTGACCTTCTTTGTCATATTTGTTGAGCGCGGTCAGCGCAGAATTGTGGTAAACTATGCTCAACGTCAACAAGGTCGTCGCGTTTATGCAGCACAGAGCACTCACCTACCGTTAAAAGTGAATATGGCCGGTGTGATACCTGCGATTTTTGCTTCTAGTATCATTCTGTTCCCTGCAACGCTTGCGTCTTGGTTCGGTGGTGGTACAGGTTGGAACTGGTTGACAACATTATCAATGTATTTACAACCAGGTCAGCCACTTTATGTGTTACTCTATGCTACTGCTATCATCTTCTTTTGCTTTTTCTATACGGCATTAGTCTTTAATCCGCGAGAAACAGCAGATAACCTGAAGAAGTCTGGTGCATTCGTACCTGGAATTCGTCCGGGAGAACAGACGGCTAAGTATATTGATAAAGTAATGACGCGTCTGACATTGGCTGGCGCTTTATACATAACCTTTATCTGCCTGATCCCGGAGTTCATGCGTGATGCGATGAAAGTTCCCTTCTACTTCGGTGGCACCTCGCTGCTGATTGTGGTGGTGGTCATCATGGACTTTATGGCTCAAGTGCAAACTCTGATGATGTCTAGTCAGTACGAGTCTGCATTAAAGAAAGCAAATCTGAAAGGCGGTCAACGCTAATTAGGTGCTTGAGAAGTTACGGAGAGTAAAAATGAAAGTTCGTGCTTCCGTCAAGAAATTATGTCGTAACTGTAAAATCATTCGTCGTGACGGCGTCATTCGTGTGATTTGCAGTGCCGAACCAAAGCATAAACAACGCCAAGGTTGATTTTTTCGCATATTTTTCTTGCAAAGTCGGGTTGAGCTGGCTAGATTAGCCAGCCAATCTTTTTTATGTAAGTTGTATTTCCATTTGAGTATCCTGAAAACGGGCTTTTCAGCTTGGGAATACAGTTAACTAGTTATAGGAGTGCATAGTGGCCCGTATAGCAGGCATTAACATTCCTGATCATAAGCACACCGTCATCGCACTAACGTCGATATTCGGTATCGGTAAAACCCGTTCAAAAGCCATTTGTGCTTCTACCGGGATTGCTGAAGATGTGAAGATCAGTGAACTGTCTGAAGAACAAATTGACCAGCTGCGTGATGCTGTTGGTAAATTCGTTGTTGAAGGCGATCTGCGTCGTGAAGTTACCCTGAGCATCAAACGTCTTATGGACCTTGGATGCTACCGTGGCTTGCGTCATCGTCGTGGTCTTCCGGTTCGCGGACAGCGTACCAAGACCAATGCTCGTACCCGTAAGGGTCCGCGTAAGCCGATCAAGAAATAATCGGGGTGGGTAAATAATGGCAAAGGCACCAGTTCGTGCACGTAAGCGTGTAAGAAAACAAGTCTCAGATGGCGTGGCTCATATCCATGCATCTTTTAACAACACCATCGTTACTATTACTGATCGTCAGGGTAACGCACTGGGTTGGGCAACAGCCGGTGGTTCCGGATTCCGTGGTTCACGTAAATCTACGCCGTTCGCTGCTCAGGTCGCTGCAGAGCGCTGTGCAGAAGCTGTAAAAGATTACGGTATTAAAAACCTGGAAGTTATGGTCAAGGGTCCGGGTCCAGGCCGCGAATCTACTATTCGTGCTCTGAACGCCGCTGGTTTCCGCATCACTAATATTACTGATGTGACTCCGATCCCTCACAACGGTTGTCGTCCGCCGAAAAAACGTCGCGTTTAATGCGTCCGTTTTTAGGTTAGTTGGAGAAAGAAAATGGCAAGATATTTGGGTCCTAAGCTCAAGCTGAGCCGTCGTGAGGGGACCGACTTATTCCTTAAGTCAGGTGTTCGCGCGATCGATTCCAAGTGTAAAATTGAACAAGCTCCTGGTCAGCATGGTGCGCGTAAACCGCGTCTTTCTGACTACGGTGTGCAGTTGCGTGAAAAGCAAAAAGTTCGTCGTATGTACGGCGTGCTGGAACGTCAATTCCGTAACTATTATAAAGAAGCCGCTCGTCTGAAAGGTAACACAGGTGAAAATCTGTTGGCACTCCTTGAAGGGCGTCTGGATAACGTAGTTTATCGTATGGGCTTTGGTGCCACTCGTGCTGAAGCACGTCAGATGGTGAGCCATAAGTCAATTCTGGTGAATGGCCGCGTTGTTAACATCGCTTCTTATCAGGTATCTCCGAATGATGTAGTTAGCATCCGTGAGAAAGCCAAAAAGCAAGCTCGCGTGAAGGCTGCTCTTGAGCTGTCTGAGCAGCGTGAAAAGCCAACCTGGCTGGAAGTTGATGCGCAAAAGATGGAAGGTGTGTTCAAACGTATTCCTGAACGTACTGATCTGTCTGCGGACATTAACGAGCACCTGATCGTCGAGCTTTACTCTAAGTAAAGCTTGAGTACCAAAGAGAGGACACAATGCAGGGTTCTGTGACAGAGTTTCTAAAACCGCGCCTGGTAGATATCGAGCAAGTAAGTTCGACGCACGCCAAGGTGACCCTTGAGCCGTTAGAGCGTGGCTTTGGCCATACTTTAGGTAACGCACTGCGCCGTATTCTGCTTTCATCAATGCCGGGTTGTGCGGTGACCGAGGTTGAAATTGACGGTGTGCTCCACGAGTACAGCGCCAAAGAGGGTGTGCAGGAAGATATCCTGGAAATCCTGCTCAATCTGAAAGGGCTTGCGGTGAGAGTTCAGGGGAAAGATGAAGTTATTTTATCCTTGAATAAATCTGGCATTGGCCCTGTGACTGCAGCCGATATCATCCATGACGGTGATGTCGAAATCATCAAGCCACAACATGTCATCTGCCACCTGACTGATGAAAATGCATCAATTAGTATGCGTATTAAAGTTCAGCGTGGTCGTGGATATGTTCCGGCTTCTGCCCGAATTCATTCGGAAGAAGATGAGCGCCCAATCGGTCGTTTACTTGTTGATGCCTGTTATAGCCCGGTCGATCGTATCGCTTATAATGTGGAAGCAGCTCGTGTAGAACAACGTACCGACTTGGATAAGCTGGTCATCGAAATGGAAACTAACGGCACAATCGATCCTGAAGAGGCGATACGTCGTGCGGCAACCATACTGGCTGAACAACTTGATGCTTTTGTTGACTTACGTGATGTTCGTCAGCCTGAAGTGAAAGAAGAAAAACCAGAATTCGATCCGATCTTGCTGCGCCCAGTTGATGATTTAGAATTGACTGTCCGCTCTGCTAACTGCCTTAAGGCAGAAGCTATCCACTACATCGGTGATCTGGTACAGCGCACCGAGGTTGAGTTACTTAAAACACCTAACCTCGGTAAAAAATCTCTTACAGAGATTAAAGATGTGCTTGCTTCACGTGGTTTATCTCTGGGCATGCGCTTGGAAAATTGGCCACCAGCAAGTATTGCTGATGAGTAACCGGATCACAGGTTAAGGTTTCACTGAGAAGGATAAGGTCATGCGCCATCGTAAGAGTGGTCGTCAATTGAACCGTAACAGCAGCCATCGTCAGGCTATGTTCCGCAACATGGCTGGCTCGCTAGTTCGTCACGAAATTATCAAGACAACTTTGCCAAAAGCAAAAGAGTTACGTCGTGTCGTTGAGCCGCTGATTACACTTGCTAAAGATGATAGCGTTGCTAATCGTCGTCTGGCATTCGCCCGTACTCGTGATAATGAGATCGTGGCAAAACTGTTTAATGAGCTAGGCCCGCGTTTTGCGAGTCGTGCAGGTGGTTACACTCGTATTCTTAAGTGTGGCTTCCGTGCTGGTGATAATGCGCCGATGGCTTACATCGAGCTCGTTGATCGTCCAGAAGCTCAGGCTGAAGCTGCTGCTGAGTAATTTCAGCAATGTGCAATGCCTTAAAAAACCCGCTACGGCGGGTTTTTTATTTATAACGACAAGGCATTTTGTACATAAAAATATTGGCTTTTATTCCTTGTTTCTTATAACTCTTCATTGCCTAGATGGAATTGCTGTCACTTAATCTTGTATCATTTCGCTAAAATAGCTAATATTTATGGCTGGATGGCGTTGCCTTAGATTAGGGGGTTGATGTTCGCTTTAACCTTTAATTGTAGCATGTCCAATTATTTACTCTTGGAAGTCGTCATGGCTTGCGGTTCCCTGCCTCATAATCGCACAATCTCTCAGCTGATACTCGGCATGACTCTCCGGTTATTCCCTTTTTTTAGTTTTTCTATACTGAAATAAAATTCATAATAATATCTGATTATTGGCATTATCATTCATAATATTTATGTGTTAATTTATTTGTATTCCTTCGAACGATACTCACAACTTTACTCACTAAAAATCATCATTTTGCTTTTGACAACGATAATTTAGTCTATTGAAACTATATGCTTAATTAATCCAGACTAGGCATAGGGCACGTGAGGGAGGATTTCATCATCAATGGTTATAAGATATATTAAACTATACGCATGATTTATTTCTATTGATTAATGAGTATTATTAATTAATAAGTAATTGATAATTAATTTGTATTTTCTACTTAACACCAATGGCCTAATCAGACACGTGCTCGTTTTTTGATAGTAATTGATAACATTGATATTACAATGGAGGCAAATTAACTTTAGCAAATCGACTTAATTTAGGATGAGAGATTTCTAATATGATTGGTTTAACTAAAATAATAAATCCCAAAATCGATGATTTAAAAACTTTAATTGATAAAGTAAGCATGCAACGTTCGATTTCAACTCGGACTGAAAATAGCTTAGTGAAGGTAGCCAATTCTTCTTGTGATATGGGCACGCAATCGCTTAATTTTATATTCAAAGGCACCCCCTTGAGTACTCATGAGAAGGTGAATGAGTGTAGAGTTTCAAAATTAATTAATGATTTAGAACGTTGCCAAGCTTATAAAAATGGCTCTGTATTAAAACCTAAAATTCAACTTTGGGTAGATAGGGCTCGTGAATTGCAAAATCAATATGACAAGATCAAAGGGCAGGATGAAAAGCAGCCAGCGCCACGCTCAGACATTATATTTTTCCCAACTCGATCGGCAAATACAAACCATTCAGAATTAGTTCGTGAAGTAAACAATCTCAATGCCTATTATGCAAACCATGGCTATGAACAGCCCATGGCTAAAATAATTAATAACAGTCTTGCTGTTCAATCTATCAAAGGTACGCGTCTCGATAACAGATCTGAAACTCAAGAAGCAGTTAAAGAGCTATTCGAACAAGGTTTTCTGATGACTAATGCTCAGCCCATAAACTTTGTGAGAACGGTTGATGGCAAACTGCGTGCTGTGAATTTCGATTTTGTATTCAATATCAATGATAATGACTTAAAATCAATCGCTCATGCTACGAAAATTAAAATGGTAGAAGACTATTATAACGGTGGTGTTTTATATCTTCCTGATATAAGTGAGATTAAATCTACTTATCAATCATTTATTCAAAAGGTAGAAAAGGATCTTGGTAAAGATAACCCTGTACAAACCATGTATGCTGGAATACGGAAACAAGCAGAAAAAACGCAGGATTCTACCGACAAAATTATTAAATCCTATTTTTCAAAAGCTACAGATACGCCTAACGTGAGTGAGACTAATAAATTGCATTTAAAATCAAATACTTTTTTTGATTCCTCTCCTCCAGAAAGTGAGACTAATAAATTGCATTTAAAATCAAATACTGTTTTTAATTCCTCTCCTCCAGAAAGTGAGACTAATAAGTTGCATTTAAAATCAAATACTGTCTTTGATTCCTCTCCTCCAGAAAATGAGACTAATAAATTGCATTTAAAATCAAATACTTTTTTTGATTCCAAGCCATAAAGCTGAGTGGAATAAAATGCATGTCTTCACTTGATTGGATTTTCTTGTCAAGGCTAATCAGAAATACTCAAAGAATGATTAAACTGCACTCTGAATTTACAACTATTTTGAGGGGCGAGAGCCCCACTTCCTCAAACTAATGTAACGTTGGACTATTTTTTTAAATAGAATTATGGGAATGCCTATTTTATTAGCACGTAATCACGTCCAACTCAGGGTACTTTAATCGTATCGATCCCACGTTGAGCCTAATCTTTTATGCTATATAATTATATTTAAATTCTGCTAATACACAAAGATGGTGCTTTAATGTGTTAATACTGAAAGTGATCTGGGTCAGGGTGTAAACTTCTACCATTTGAATACCTATTTTCATCAAAATTAGGAGTACACAACGCTGTAGAGCTTGGCTGTAGACATACTCGCGTTACTCCTTATGGGTAAGCTGCGGTACAATATGATTTTGCTTTCCAATATTAAAATACTCTCACATCACTATTATCCCTTTTTGTCAGTTGAACCCGTCAGCCAATTCTCTTGAAATGAATAAAATAATAAATGGTTACAATGATATTCTCGATGCGCTGAGCGTGATGATGTTATTAATAAAATGTCTACGAATTGTATTTATTCCGATATACTTCAATCGATGATCACTCTGTGACGATAGAATAAGGCCTGGTGATAGATTCGTTATCAATGAGTAAGGACAAGTTGGTTCTTCATCCCGGGATAATTAAAAAAGTCAGTGATAAGGACGTGGGGCGAGGGGACCATGAAGTGATGTCAATGGCAGTTACAGAATAGCAGTACTCATTGCTCAAGTGGGCTATTCTGTAACCTGACTTTAACTAATTCTTTGTTTTGAGCAAATCACGAATTTCAGTTAACAGCGTTTGTTCCGCAGAAGGTGCTGGCGGTGGAGTTTCCACTTCTTTCTTTTTGTAGACTTTATTCATTAATTTAATTGCAAGGAAAATTGCAAAGGCAATAATAACAAAATCAAAGACGGATTGCAGGAATATACCATATTCCATCACGACCGGTGGGTTAGCTCCATCAGCTTGTTTCAGTGTCAAGACTAAGTGTTTGAAATCGACACCACCAATTAATAGACCTAATGGTGGCATAATGATGTTGGCGACAAATGATGAAACAATTTTACCAAATGCAGCACCAATGATAACACCGACCGCTAAGTCTACGACGTTACCACGCATCGCAAAGTCACGAAACTCTTTGAATAAACTCATTATAACCCCTTGATATAAATATTGTATAACGTTGATACAGGCGTTAGCTTAGATAACCTCATTGCCCATTTAGTCTTAATGATTAAAATTTATTACCACAAAGACTGCTTACAATTGTAAGTAATAATATTCAATTTGTCAGAGTTTTCTTTGAATAGTCTTATTTTTTTTACACTTTAGGAAATAACGGGCGGATGCCCGTATTACAGGAAGAAGGGGCTGGGTTGGAATAAACGTTCAACATCAGGGACAAATTTCTTATCTGTCAGAAACATAATCACATGATCCCCCTGTTCAATACGCAGACTGTCATTGGCTATGATAACGGTTTCGCCTCTGACAACTGCACCGATGATGGTCGCAGGAGGGAGCTTGATACTATCGATTGTTCTGCCCACCACGCGAGATGTCGTCTCTTCCCCATGCGCAATGGCTTCAATGGCTTCAGCAATACCGCGGCGCAATGACGATACACTGACAATATCGGCTTTCCTAACATGACTTAACAAGGATGAGATTGTGGCTTGCTGCGGGGAAATGGCAATATCGATACTGCTACTCTGAACCAAATCCACATAGGCTTTTCGTTGGATCAAAACAATGGCTTTTTTTGCACCCATTTTTTTGGCTAACATTGCCGACATGATATTGGCTTCATCGTCATTGGTGACAGCAATAAAGAGATCAACCTGATCGACATGCTCTTCTGCTAACAATTCTTGATCAGATGCATCGCCATAAAAGACCGTCGTATCATTCAAAAGACCGGCCAGCTCAGCCGCACGTTGGGGATTACGTTCGATCATTTTCACACTGTATTGCCGTTCAAGCTGACGCGCTAAGCCAAGACCAATATTGCCTCCCCCTACCAGCATGACCCGGCGATAGGGTTTTTCTAAGCGTTGCATTTCACTCATCACGGCACGGACATTCTGATTTGCAGTGATAAAAAAGACCTCATCCCCTGCCTCAATAATCGTACTCCCCTGAGGACGAATCGGCCTATCTTGTCTAAATATTGCGACCACTCGACTTTCAATATGTGGCATATGTTCACGCATGACAGACAGCGGATTACCGACCAGCGGCCCACCGTAATAGGCTTTCACCACCCCGAGACTGACTTTTTCATTAGCGAAATTCACAACCTGCAATGCTCCAGGGTACTGTATTAAACGATAAATATTGTCTATAACCAGTTGCTCGGGTGAAATCAAATGGTCAATTGGGATCGCGGAAGGGATAAAAAGCTTCTGCATATCCTGTAAATACTCACTGGCTCGGATCCTTGCAATACGATTCGGGGTTTTAAATAAGGAGTAAGCCACTTGGCAGGCAACCATATTGGTTTCATCTGAGCTTGTCACTGCAATGAGCATATCCGCATCATCAGCTCCCGCTTCATGTAATACTTTGGGATGGGAGCCCGAGCCAATCACAACTTTTAAGTCAAATTTATCTTGTAATTGGCGAAGTCTGGCACCATTGGTATCAACAATGGTAATATCATTGTTCTCTCCGACAAGGTTCTCTGCCAGACTGCCTCCAACTTGACCTGCACCAAGAATAATTATTTTCATTTTTGCGAGACTCTTTATTCACATGATCAGGACTGGGCTTTCACTATTTTGGCATAGAAAAATCCGTCACCACCCATTTCGTCTGGAAACACCTGAAGGCCGAATTGTTGGCCAGAAGGCAATTTTTGCGGTATCGCATCAGGATATCGTGCAATGAAATTTTGTATTTGCTGATAATTTTCGGCTGGTAATACCGAACAGGTGGCATAAATCAGTGTCCCGCCAACCTTGAGATAGGGCCAGATGGCCTCCAGTATTTCCTGTTGCAATTTAACTAACGCTCCGATATCACTTTCTCGTCTTAACCATTTGATATCAGGATGGCGTCGGATCACACCTGTTGCGGAACAGGGGGCATCCAACAAGATCCGATCAAAACGTTGCCCTTCACACCACTGTTGAGGATAACGTCCATCACCTTGTTTGACGTCGGCCGTCATCCTTAGGCGTTGTAAATTTTGTATCACACGTTGCAGTCGTTTGGGATCTACATCAACGGCAGTCACGGCTGCTTTTGGCGCTATCTCTAAAATATGAGTTGTTTTTCCGCCTGGTGCAGCACAAAGATCCAGAATCTGCTCGCCATTCTGTGGCGCTAAAAATATCGCACAGCGTTGGGCTGATACATCTTGCACAGTAATATGACCGAGGTCAAATCCAGGTAACTGGTTTACCGGCACCGCTTTATTGAGATAAACGGCATCCTCTGCAAGGGGGGAGCTATCACCTTCAATGCCCGCATGGTGCAATTGTGCTAACCATTGCTCACGCCTATGGTGCAAGCGGTTTACTCTCAACCACATCGGCGGGCGTTGATTGTTGGCATTGAGAATTTGTTGCCAGTTTTCAGGCCAACTTCGTTTTATAACCGCCAAGAGCCACACAGGATGTAAATAATTACACGATTCGGGTGGGGTATTTTCAAGTAGAGTGGCTTGCTGGCGCTGGAACTCTCGTAAGACACCATTGACTAATCCTTTAAGTTTGTGTCGTTTGAGCACCGCGGAGCCTTCAACCGTCTCTGCCAACGCGGCATGAGCTGGAATACGAGTATGGGCTAATTGGTAGATCCCGACCATCAGTAAATAATGGATCACTTTTTGCTGACCCGACATCGGCTTGTTCATCAATTGCTGAATGATTGTATCTAAGGCAGACAAATGGCGAGTGACACCAAAGGTCAGCTCTTGAAGTAAGGCGCTATCTTTATCTGCCAGCTTTGTTTGATATTTCGGTAAGATAGAACTCAGCGATTGATGCTTATCGACAACCTGCTCGATCAATTGTGCTGCCAGACTTCGGACATTATATGATTTTTTCATTGCTTCTCTTACTGAGACTCTCAGCCCATGATAGGCATTGACTATCGCATTAGGCGAGTACGTTGCCAGGTAGGAACCATTGTTGGCGCGAATTGAGTAAATCTTGGCAGGTCATCGTCTTTTTACCTGCAGGTTGTAATAGTTGCATCGATAAGACACCCTCAGCAGTGATCACGGCAATACCTTGTTTATCTGCACGAATAATGGTACCGGCAACACCAGGATGGTGGGGCAAAACCTCAGCCTGCCAGACTTTGACTGGCTTTCCGTCAATCATAAAATAACTGGCAGGCCAAGGATTGAAGGCGCGAATACAACGTTCAAGCTGAACCGCGGATAAGGACCAATCCAGCTTGGCTTCCTCTTTAGAGAGTTTTTGCGCATAACTGGCCTGCTCATTATTTTGCTTTTCGCGCACAGCAATGCCTTCAGACAGCTGATTTAGGGTTATCAACAAAGCCTCAGGCCCGAGCGTTGCGAGTTTGTGGTAAAGGCTGGCACTGGTATCTTGTGGCTCAATTGGGCAGGAAAGGCGGTACAACATCTCTCCCGTATCCAACCCTTTATCCATCTGCATGATCGTAATACCAGTATGCTTATCGCCGGCCCATAAGGCACGCTGGATCGGAGCGGCACCACGCCATGCAGGCAACAGCGAACCGTGGACATTGATACATCCTAAGCGAGGCATCTCTAATACCGCCTGTGGCAGCAACAGCCCATAAGCAACCACGACCATAATATCGGCTTGCAAGGCGGCGATCTGCTGCTGGTCATCAGCCAGTTTCAGGTTGACGGGTTGATAGACAGGGATCTGATGGGCTTCGGCTAAGCCTTTTACCGGCGACGGCATCAGTTTTTTACCTCGACCGGCTGGGCGATCGGGTTGTGTATAGGCTGCCACGACCTGATGCTCTGTGTTGAGTAACGCTTGCAAATGCTGGGCGGCAAATTCAGGCGTACCGGCAAAAATAATTCTCAATGGTTTTGGCACAATAATGAATTCCTGCAGTGATTACGATGCTCTTTGTGATTGGCGCGCCAGTTTTTCCAGCTTCTGTTTTATACGCTGGCGCTTGAGAGGGGATAAATAATCGACAAATAATTTACCGACCAGATGATCCATCTCATGCTGAATACAAATCGCTAATAAGCCATCCGCCTCTAATTCAAATGTCTTACCCTCTTTATCTAAGGCTCTGACTTTGACCCGTTCGGCACGAGGGACAAAACCCCGATGCTCAGGAATAGATAAACAGCCTTCTTCAATACCGGTCTCGCCAGCATGTTCCAATAATTCAGGATTGATCAAAACCAAGCGTTGATCTCGGTTTTCTGACACGTCAATGACAATGATCCGTTGATGGATATTGACCTGAGTTGCAGCCAAGCCGATGCCTTCTTCGGCATACATGGTTTCAAACATATCCTCAATGATACGTTGTGTTTCTGCCGTTACTGTCGGCACTTGAGCTGCAATTGTCCGGAGCCGCTCGTCTGGAAAATGTAATACTTGTAAAACAGTCATATATTCCGCGTCTTGTTTCAAAAAATGAGGACCAATTACTGACTATTGTAGACGTTTAACGCCACGATTGACAGTACCCGATGGGGAATCCGCTTTGACTAAACAAGGACACTATGGATAAGTTATTAGTATGGCTTGGATGCGATGCGATTAAAGGCTTAAGGCAGTCGCAGAAATCTGATTTGATACACAATTTACTCAGTGAATCTCGGCTATCTCTCGCTTTTTTACGGAGCTTGGGCTTAACTAGGCAACAAAGTGAACAATTCTTTGCGGTAAAACAACAGCAGACCGCTGTCGAACGCTGGTTAGCCGATCCTCAGCACCATTTTGTTACCTTAGCGAGTGACGAATATCCACCTCAACTTGCTGAATGTGCTGATAAGCCTTTGTTTCTTTATGTGAAAGGAAATACTCAGTGCCTAATTGAACCACAGATTGCCATCGTGGGTAGTCGGGATTGCTCTCATTATGGCCGATATTGGGCGGATTATTTCGCCACTCATTTATCTCAATGTGGTGTGACAGTGACCAGTGGCTTGGCTTATGGTATTGATGGGGTTGCACATCGGGCGGTGTTGGCAAGTCAGTTGCCAACGGTTGCCGTGTTAGGGAGTGGTATTGAGCGAATTTATCCCCGACAACATACTGATCTTGCTGATAAAATTGTTAGTCAGGGAGGGGCATTGGTCTCTGAGTATGCATTGCAAGCCGCGCCATTGGCTCGACATTTTCCGCAACGCAACCGCATTATTAGTGGTCTAAGTCACGGTGTGTTAGTCATTGAGGCAACGCTGAAAAGTGGTTCGCTTATTACTACCCGTTATGCACTTGAACAAAATCGGACTATTTATGCTGTACCGGGTAGTTTGGGCAAGCCTGAATCCGAAGGCTGCCATTGGCTGATAAAGCAAGGAGCGGTACTGGTGACAGAGGTTGGAGATGTGTTGATGGATTTACAAAAGTGTTACCCAAATCATTTTTTTACCGCCCCAAAAGGAATTATTTCTCTTGATGATCAATCAGCAGCATTGCCATTTGCTTCGGTGTTGGCTAACGTAGGCGATGAGGTTACACCTGTTGACGTTGTCGCTGAACGTTGCAACCAATCTTTATCGGCAATTTGTACCACTCTGGTTGAGCTCGAATTAGCTGGATTGGTGGCGGCAGTTCCTGGCGGTTATGTCCGAATAAGGAGGACTGGCCATGTTCGACGTACTGATTTACTTGTTTGAAACCTATATACACAATGACTTCGAGATGCAGGTCGATCAGGAACGCTTAACTCGTGATTTGACTGAGGTTGGTTTTGATCGAAATGATATTTATAGCGCATTAAACTGGCTTGAGAAATTGGCTGATTATCAGGATGGATTAGTCATGCCAGTGCAAATGGCGACTGATCCACTTTCAGTTCGTATTTATACCGATCAAGAATGCCAAAGGTTGGATGCCAGTTGCCGAGGTTTTCTATTATTACTTGAACAAATGCAAGTACTGAATGTCGATACCCGAGAGATGGTGATTGAGCGAGTGACAGCCTTGGATACGCGTGACTTTGAATTGGATGATTTGAAATGGGTTGTTCTTATGGTGTTATTCAATATTCCAGGTTGCGAAAATGCCTACCAAAAAATGGAGGATTTATTGGCCTCTGAACCGGGTAGTCAGGTATTTCATTGATGTTAGGGTTCTGTTGGGTAGGTTATGAGTAAAACAATGCTTTTCAATATATCAAATCAGCAAGCCTGTCCGGAATGTCAGGCACCTTTAGTTATCCGGTCAAGCAAGCAAGGGCCTTTTAGTGGCTGCTCTCGTTATCCTGAGTGCCACTACATTCGCCCATTACGGGGACAAAGTGAAAATCCCATTGTTAAGGTGTTAGAAGGCGTACACTGTCCACAATGTGGCTTGGATAAAGTGCTGAAGCAGGGAAAATTTGGCATGTATATCGGTTGCCTTGCCTACCCGGAATGTGACTACACAGAATCCATTGAAAAACCAGATGACACCGAGTTGGCCTGTCCGGTGTGTCGGCAAGGGAAAGTGATGCAGCGGCGTTCGCGCTATGGCAAAACTTTCTTCTCTTGTTCAACTTACCCCACTTGTCAGTTCTTGATCAATTTCCGGCCTGTTGCCGGTCAGTGTTCACAATGTGGTTTCAGTTTATTAATTGAAAAAAAAACAGCCCAAGGTAGCAAACGCTTGTGTGCAAACAAAGCCTGTGCCTGTCCGATTTCTATCGATACTAAAGAGTAAATCATCGCTATGTCTCAAATTTGTTCGGCAATAACCTGTGCTGAAGCGATTACATTGCTAAAACAAAGTAAAACCATTGCTTATCCGACTGAAGCTGTTTTTGGTGTTGGTTGTGATCCTGACTGTGAAAGTGCAGTGAATGGATTACTTACTCTCAAGCAGAGGCCAGTTGAAAAAGGCTTAATTCTGATTGCTGCCAATTATCAACAATTACAACCTTACGTTGCAGATGACCGCCTGACAGCACAGCAAAAATCAGACATGTTCAATCATTGGCCCGGGCCTGTGACTTTTGTTATCCCAGCGACAGAGCAAACACCACCTTGGCTGACTGGCGCGTTTCAATCCTTGGCGGTACGGGTTACGGATCATCCGATAGTACAACAGCTCTGCTTGGCTTATGGCAAACCCTTGGTATCAACTAGCGCTAACTTAAGTGGTCATCCACCCTGTCGAACGGCAAGTGACGTGTGGCGACAATTTGGGATTGATTTTCCTGTATTGCAGGGGAAGACCGGTGGCAGAGATAACCCATCAGAAATCCGTGATGTGTTAAGTGGACAATTACTTCGACGGGGATAAACGATGTCATTTTATACGCTGTTAGGCAATCCGATTCATCACAGTAAGTCTCCTTTTATTCATCAATGCTTTGCACAGCAAACGGGTATTGAGCATCATTACGAGGCGCGTTGTGTCCCTATCGATAACTTTAAGCACTCGGCACGATCCTTTTTTTCCTTGGGTGGTAAGGGTGCTAACGTCACCTTGCCTTTCAAACAACAAGCTTGGCGATTTGCTGATACTTGTACAGATCGAGCTCGATTATCGGGGGCAGTAAATACCTTAAAGCGTCTTGCTAATGGGCAGATACTTGGCGACAATACTGATGGTATTGGTTTGTTGAACGATTTATTGCGGTTAAATTTTATCCGCCCAAACAGCCATATTCTGCTCGCCGGTGCCGGAGGGGCGGCGATGGGGGCAATATTGCCACTTTTGCAGTTTGGCTGTCGCATTACTGTGACTAACCGAACTTTCTCACGAGCCGAAGCGTTAGTTAAACAGTTTGGTACTTATGGCAACATTAATGCAATACCCCAACACAGCGAACCTCAAGGTTATCACTTGGTGATTAATGCGACGTCCAGTGGCCTGGAGGGGCAGGTACCTGAGCTTCCTATCCAGTCGAGCAGTGCGACCTGTTATTACGATATGTTTTATCAGGCTGGTGGAACCCCTTTTTTGAATAAGGCGCGTGATGAAGGCCATAGTCAGCTGGCAGATGGTATTGGTATGCTGGTGGGACAAGCTGCTGAATCTTTCCGTTTATGGCATGGTGTGATGCCGGAAGTCACTCGTGTGATCACACAATTGCAGGAGAGGATGACAAAATGAACCAAACGGTACAGTTTCCTGATTATGAATATTGGGATGAGGATAAACAAGCCGTGTGCTTTCCAGCATTATGTCATGGTATGCAGCTAACTTGTGCGATTGCAGAGGAAGGACTTCACCATCGGTATGGTCAGGGGGAGGCTCTGTCTTTATTCAGACAGAACCGTTGGGATCTTGAGGAAGAGGCGGAGAGGCTGATTGTTCAACAGTCTGATGATAGTACCGGGTGGTACTGGCTATCCTGATCCAAGTAGTCTTGCTTCCATGTTACGTAATTTTGTGCGGAATCACTCAGCATAGTCAGTTCTTGTTCATTTAAAGGGCGTATTTTTTTAGCCGGACTGCCCAAATAGAGAAAACCACTCTCCAGTTTTTTACCCTGAGCGACCAAACTACCTGCACCAACAATCACCTGATCATTGATAATGACGTTATCCATAATGATCGATCCCATGCCAATAAGGATCGTGTTACCCAGTGTGCAGCCATGCAGAATTACTTTATGACCAATCGTGACGTTATTACCGATCCGCAGGGGAAAACCATCGGGCTCTTGATCAGACCGATGTGTCACATGCAATACAGAGCTATCTTGGATATTGGTACGTGAGCCAATAAAGATGGGATTCACATCACCGCGGATAACGACATGTGGCCAGATACTGCAATCATCACCGATACTTACTTGGCCAATAATGACACTACTCGGATCAACCATGACACGTTTGCCGAGTGTGGGAAAGTGATGAAGGTAATGGCGTAATGACATAATCATAAAAGTTGCCTTATTCGTGTAGAGAAGGGGAGCGGTGAGTTCAACGCTGGGATAGAGAGTATAATATGAACGAAAATCGCGTAATGTGGTTGAAAACACATCAGTTGAAAAAAAATTTAAAATTAACCCTTGCCAGAGAAAAATAAATCCCTATACTGCGCCTCCACTGACAGGGAACAGGCGCTGGTAAAAGGGTGTGTGACTTGAAAGTAAAGCAAACAAATAAGCCGGTAGCGTGAAGAAAA
>NZ_JAEE01000018.1 GCF_000518745.1 Phaseolibacter flectens ATCC 12775
ATGGCGAAAGAGCAATTTCAACGTAACAAACCACACGTTAACGTCGGTACTATCGGCCACGTTGACCATGGTAAAACCACTCTGACAGCAGCAATCACCACTGTTTTGGCTAAAACTTACGGTGGTGCTGCGCGTGCGTTCGATCAGATCGATAACGCGCCAGAAGAAAAAGCACGTGGTATCACAATTAATACTTCACACGTAGAATATGAAACCCCAAGCCGCCACTACGCGCACGTAGACTGCCCAGGACACGCTGACTATGTTAAAAACATGATCACGGGTGCGGCGCAGATGGATGGTGCAATTCTGGTTGTTGCGGCAACAGATGGCCCGATGCCACAGACGCGTGAGCACATCCTGTTAGGTCGCCAGGTAGGTGTCCCTTACATCATCGTATTCCTGAACAAATGTGACATGGTTGATGATGAAGAGTTGCTGGAACTGGTTGAGATGGAAGTGCGTGATCTGTTATCACAATACGACTTCCCTGGCGATGATACACCAATCGTCCGCGGTTCAGCACTGAAAGCACTGGAAGGTGATGCGGAGTGGGAAGCGAAAGTTGTTGAACTGGCTGGCTTCTTAGATTCTTACATCCCAGAACCACAACGTGCAATCGACTTACCTTTCCTGCTGCCAATTGAAGATGTATTCTCAATTTCAGGCCGTGGTACAGTGGTAACTGGTCGTGTAGAGCGTGGTATTGTCAAAGTCGGTGAAGAAGTTGAAATCGTTGGTATCAAAGAGACTGCGAAATCAACCTGTACTGGTGTTGAAATGTTCCGTAAACTGCTTGATCAAGGTCAAGCGGGTGAGAACGTTGGTGTGCTTCTGCGTGGTATCAAGCGTGAAGAAATCGAGCGTGGTCAAGTACTGGCTAAGCCTGGTTCAATCAAGCCACACACTAAGTTTGAGTCAGAAGTTTATATTCTTTCTAAAGATGAAGGTGGCCGTCATACGCCATTCTTCAAAGGCTACCGTCCACAGTTCTACTTCCGTACAACTGACGTAACCGGTACTATCGAACTGCCAGAAGGCGTAGAGATGGTTATGCCTGGTGACAACATCAAGATGGTAGTGACGCTGATCCACCCAATCGCGATGGATGACGGTCTGCGTTTCGCAATCCGTGAGGGTGGCCGTACAGTGGGTGCAGGTGTTGTTGCTAAAGTTATCGCTTAATTGCGAAAATAATTGACTCGAACAGCACAAAAGGGCATCATCTGATGCCTTTTTATCTGGGCAATAATAGAACCTGACTCATCAGTGATTTGATTAAATCATTGTTGGGACAGGCTCTAACTAAGACACGATATCTTGGTTATAATAAGACCGGATAATGAAAGGGATACCTCGCACTGCGAGGTTAATTAGTTTATAAAATTTAGTGGCAGGTCTGTTATGAGCGCAAATGCTGAAACTCAAAAAAGTGCGAAAAGCCTAGAAATATTAAAGTGGGTGATAGTATTAGCTCTCCTCCTGAGTGCCATCGTGGGTAATTACCTTTATCGTGCTGAAAATTTACCATTGCGTGCATTAGTGGTCGTCATCATTATCGCGGTCGCTGGCGGAATAGCACTTCTGACTCATAAAGGTCAGATGGCTTTATCATTTGCACGAGAGGCAAGAACGGAAGTGCGTAAAGTCGTTTGGCCAACACGCCAAGAAACATTACAAACAACCCTGATCGTGGCCATAGTAACTGCAATCATGTCTTTGATTTTGTGGGGACTGGATAGCGTTCTTGTCCGCCTTGTCTCATTTATAACTGGATTGAGGTTCTGACATGTCTGAAGCTCCAAAAAAACGGTGGTACGTGGTTCAGGCTTTTTCTGGTTTTGAAGGGCGAGTTGCCGTTTCATTACGTGAACATATTAAACTACATAATATGGAAGAGCTGTTCGGTGAAGTCATGGTACCGACGGAAGAAGTGGTGGAAATCCGCGGCGGCCAACGTAGGAAAAGTGAACGCAAATTTTTCCCGGGCTACGTTCTTGTTCAAATGATCATGAATGATGCGAGTTGGCACTTGGTCCGTAGTGTACCTCGTGTGATGGGATTCATTGGTGGTACCTCCGATCGCCCAGCGCCTATCAGTGATAAAGAAGTCGATTCGATTATGAATCGTTTGCAGCAAGTTGGTGATAAACCACGTCCTAAAACGATGTTTGAACCAGGCGAAACAGTACGTGTTAATGAAGGTCCTTTTGCTGACTTTAATGGTGTAGTCGAAGAAGTTGAATACGAAAAAAGCCGCTTAAAAGTTTCAGTTTCAATATTTGGGCGGGCAACGCCAGTTGAGCTTGATTTTAGCCAGGTAGAAAAAGCGTAACTTATTCAAGTCTACTCGTTGTAAAAGGCGCGAAATTCACTTATAATTTCGCGCATTTTATATTTATTGGCGGCGAAGCCAGTAATTATTGTGTCAATGTTTAGGGGAGCCTACTTTAGGCGCTATACCCAATAGAGGAAATATCATGGCTAAAAAAGTACAAGCCTATGTCAAACTGCAAGTTGCAGCGGGCATGGCTAATCCAAGTCCTCCCGTTGGTCCAGCACTGGGTCAGCAAGGTGTTAACATCATGGAATTCTGCAAGGCGTTCAATGCTAAAACAGAAAGCCTAGAAAAAGGTCTGCCAACACCTGTCGTTATTACCGTGTACAGTGACCGTTCATTTACCTTTATCACTAAGACGCCTCCTGCCGCCGTATTGCTGAAAAAAGCAGCAGGTATCAAGTCTGGTTCTGGTAAACCAAACAAAGATAAAGTGGGTAAAATTACTCGCGCTCAGTTGCAAGAAATTGCACAGACTAAAGCAGCGGATATGACTGGTGCCGATATTGAAGCGATGACTCGCTCTATCGAAGGTACTGCTCTGTCCATGGGCCTGGTAGTGGAGGATTAATCAATGGCTAAACTAACCAAGCGCCTGCGTGTTATTCGCGATAAAGTAGACACAGCAAAACAATATGACATCAACGAAGCCGTTGCGCTGCTAAAAGAATTAGCTACGGCTAAATTCGTTGAAAGTGTTGATGTTTCTGTAAACCTTGGCATTGATGCGCGTAAATCTGATCAAAACGTACGTGGTGCAACCGTGTTACCAAACGGTACTGGCCGTAGTGTGCGTGTTGCTGTCTTCACTCAAGGCGCAAATGCGGAAGCAGCGAAAGCCGCTGGTGCTGAGCTGGTCGGTATGGAAGACTTAGCTGATCAGATCAAGAAAGGTGAGATGAACTTCGACGTAGTTATCGCTTCTCCTGATGCGATGCGCGTTGTAGGCCAATTAGGTCAAGTTCTTGGTCCTCGTGGCTTGATGCCAAACCCGAAAGTGGGAACTGTAACGCCTAACGTTGCTGAAGCTGTTAAGAATGCCAAAGCCGGTCAGGTTCGTTATCGTAACGACAAAAATGGTATTATCCATACCACAATCGGTAAAGTGGACTTTGAGTCTGATAAATTGAAAGAAAACCTTGAGTCTTTACTGGTTGCGTTGAAAAGAGCGAAACCTTCTTCAGCGAAAGGTGTTTACATCAAGAAAGTGAGCCTGTCCACTACTATGGGTGCAGGTGTTGCTATCGATCAGGCTACCCTGAACGCATCAGCTAACTAATTTCTTGACATGGGCGATAATTTAACCTAAAATTTTTGCCCATCCTCTATAACTCAATCAATGTGTTATAGACAGATTCTTTCGGTTGGAGCCTAGCCTTATCTAGGCCTCCGTCCAAGACCGCAGGTGTATTGTTAAATACTTAATTTCCTGCGTAGACGGTGACCAGAGCCTAAAGATTTATTTCTTAATCTGGATTCTGCTCACCGTATTTCGCGCTTATTTAGCAATTTGCAAAATAAGTGAAGTGAGTTCCGGAATAATTTTATTCCGGCTAAATAATCCAGGAGCAAAAGCTAATGGCATTAAATCTTCAAGACAAACAAGCGATTGTTGCTGAAGTCAGCGAAGTAGCCAAAGGTGCGCTTTCTGCAGTTGTTGCCGATTCACGCGGTGTCACTGTAGAGAAAATGACTGAACTGCGTAAAGTAGCTCGTGAAGCTGGCGTTTATATGCGTGTTGTTCGTAACACGCTAATGCGTCGCATCGTTAAGGATACTCAGTTTGAGTGCCTGAGCGACACGTTTATCGGTCCAACCTTGATTGCATACTCTTTACAACATCCGGGTGCAGCTGCTCGTTTGTTTAAAGACTTCGCTAAAGCGAATGCGAGTTTTGAGGTAAAAGCGGCAGCCTTTGAAGGTGAGCTAATCTTGGCGGCTCAAATTGACCGTCTGGCAATGCTACCAACTTACGAAGAAGCACTAGCACGTCTGTTAGCGACCAAGAAAGAAGCCTCTGCAGGCAGATTGGTTCGTACTCTTGCGGCTATCCGCGATGCCAAAGAAGCAGCGCAAGCTGCCTAATTTGTTCATTGCTGCTTTCGTTTAAACTTATTCTGATTTTTAGGAACCCTTGTTATGTCTATTACTCAAGAGCAAATCTTAGATGCTGTTTCAGCAATGACCGTAATGGAAGTTGTTGATTTAGTGTCTTCTATGGAAGAAAAATTCGGTGTTTCTGCTGCTGCGGCGGTTGCTGTTGCTGCAGGTCCTGCTGAAGCTGCTGAAGAGAAAACTGAATTTGACGTTATTCTGAAATCTGCTGGTACGAATAAAGTTCCAGTTATCAAAGCAGTACGTGGTGCAACTGGTCTGGGTCTGAAAGAAGCAAAAGACTTGGTTGACGCGTCTGGTGTGATCAAAGAAGGTATCAGCAAAGATGAAGCAACAGCGCTTGCTGCAGCTCTGACTGAAGCTGGTGCAGAAGTTGAAGTAAAATAAACCCTTAGGGTGACAGTCTGAGTAGTTTGCAGACTGACGGCTGGTGACTATAATAGTTACCAGCCGTTTTGCGCTAAAGAAGTATTCTGGTGTTTCGCATTATTTGCCCGGTTTACTTTTCAATATCTTTTTCTATCGACGACTTAATATACTGCTTTCCCGACAAACTTCCTGCTTGTCAGAGCAATGAAATGATTTAAGAGTGTTAGAAAACCGTATTGCACCATAGTCCTTTATCTATGGTAATAATGAAATAATGTTGCATAAATTCTGTCCTTATGCCCGGACAGCTTGGGCCGACTTGTCAGCTAGCTGAGGAACCCTATGGTTTACTCCTATACCGAGAAAAAACGTATTCGTAAGGATTTTGGTAAACGTCCACAAGTACTGGACACGCCTTATCTCCTTTCTATCCAGCTTGACTCGTTTCAAAAATTTATCGAGCAAGATCCTGAAGGCCAATATGGACTGGAAGCGGCATTTCGTTCTGTTTTCCCTATAAAAAGTTATAGTGGTAATTCTGAACTGCAATATGTCAGCTACCGTTTAGGTGAGCCTGTTTTTGACGTGCAAGAATGTCAGATCCGTGGAGTCACTTACTCTGCCCCTTTACGCGTAAAATTGCGACTGGTGATTTACGAGCGTGAAGCCCCAGAAGGAACGGTCAAAGACATTAAAGAACAAGAAGTCTATATGGGTGAAATCCCACTCATGACAGATAATGGTACCTTTGTCATCAATGGTACTGAGCGTGTTATCGTTTCTCAGCTACATCGTAGCCCGGGCGTGTTCTTTGACAGCGACAAAGGTAAAACTCACTCATCAGGTAAGGTACTGTACAATGCACGTATCATCCCTTACCGTGGGTCATGGTTAGACTTTGAGTTTGATCCTAAAGATAACTTGTTTGTCCGTATTGACCGCCGTCGTAAGTTGCCTGCATCAATTATTTTGCGTGCACTTGGTTACAGCAGCGAGCAAATTCTGGATCTGTTCTTTGATAACGTGGTCTACGAAATTCGTGACAATCGTTTGCAGATGGAACTTATTCCGGAACGCTTACGTGGTGAAACAGCTTCTTTTGATATCGAAGCAAACGGCACTGTCTATGTTGAAAAAGGCCGTCGTATCACGGCAAGACATATTCGTCAGCTTGAAAAAGATAAAATCCAGCATATCGAAGTGCCTATTGAGTATATCGCGGGTAAAGTGGTTGCTAAAGATTATATTGATCAAGCAACAGGTGAAGTGATTGTTGCCGCCAACATGGAGTTATCCTTGGATTTGGTTGCAAAACTGAGCCAATCTGGGCATAAGCGTATCGAGACATTGTTTACTAATGATCTTGACCATGGTCCATATATTTCTGAAACCTTACGCGTCGATCCAACAAATGATCGCTTAAGTGCGTTAGTTGAAATCTATCGCATGATGCGTCCTGGTGAGCCACCCACGCGTGAAGCAGCAGAGAACCTGTTTGAAAATCTTTTCTTCTCAGAAGATCGTTATGATCTTTCTGCCGTAGGCCGGATGAAATTTAACCGTTCATTAAGCCGTGCTGAAATTGAAGGTCCAGGTATTCTTAGCCATGACGATATCATTGAAGTCATGAAAAAACTTATCGATATCCGTAATGGTATCGGTGAAGTCGATGATATTGACCACTTAGGAAACCGGCGTATTCGTTCTGTCGGTGAAATGGCAGAGAACCAATTCCGTGTCGGTTTAGTGCGTGTTGAGCGTGCAGTCAAAGAGCGTTTATCTCTGGGTGATCTTGATACCTTGATGCCTCAGGATATGATTAATGCTAAGCCTATTTCTGCTGCGGTTAAAGAGTTTTTTGGTTCCAGTCAGCTGTCTCAATTTATGGACCAGAACAACCCGCTTTCTGAAATTACCCATAAACGTCGTATTTCGGCCTTGGGTCCAGGCGGTTTAACCCGTGAACGTGCAGGCTTCGAAGTTCGTGACGTTCATCCAACCCATTATGGACGTGTTTGTCCTATCGAAACACCTGAAGGTCCAAACATCGGCCTGATTAACTCACTGTCTGTTTATGCGCAGACCAACGAATATGGTTTCCTTGAAACGCCATATCGTAAAGTGATTGATGGTGTAGTAACGGATGAAATCCATTATCTGTCGGCAATTGAAGAAGGGAACTTTGTTATCGCTCAGGCTAACGCCCACCTGACCGAAGGCAATACCTTCATTGATGATTTGGTCACCTGCCGTAATAAAGGTGAGTCCAGTTTATTTAGCCGTGATCAGGTTGAATATATGGACGTATCAACCCAACAGGTCGTTTCTGTTGGTGCTTCCCTGATTCCGTTCCTAGAACACGATGATGCGAACCGTGCCCTGATGGGTGCGAACATGCAACGTCAAGCCGTTCCAACCTTACGCGCGGATAAACCGCTCGTCGGTACGGGGATGGAGCGTGCGGTGGCTGTTGATTCTGGGGTGACTGCTGTCGCTAAACGCGGAGGTACGGTCCAGTATGTTGATGCTTCGCGTATCGTTATTAAGGTGAACGAAGATGAAATGTATGCGGGTGAGGCTGGGATTGATATCTACAACCTGACTAAATACACCCGTTCAAACCAGAATACCTGCATTAACCAGATGCCTTGCGTCAGCTTAGGTGAACCTGTCGAACGTGGTGATGTGCTGGCAGATGGTCCATCCACCGATTTAGGTGAATTGGCACTGGGGCAAAATATGCGCGTGGCATTTATGCCATGGAATGGATACAACTTCGAAGACTCCATCTTGGTGTCAGAGCGAGTTGTCCAAGAAGATCGTTTTACCACGATCCACATTCAGGAACTGGCTTGTGTTTCTCGTGATACCAAACTGGGATCAGAAGAGATCACGGCGGATATTCCTAATGTCGGTGAAGCTGCACTGTCTAAACTCGATGAATCCGGTATCGTCTATATTGGTGCCGAAGTCAAAGGCGGTGATATTCTGGTTGGTAAAGTGACACCAAAAGGTGAAACACAACTGACTCCAGAAGAGAAATTGTTACGTGCGATCTTTGGCGAAAAAGCCTCTGATGTTAAAGACTCCTCTTTACGTGTGCCGAACGGTGTTTCAGGTACGGTCATTGATGTGCAGGTCTTTACTCGTGATGGCGTCGAAAAAGACAAGCGCGCGCTTGAAATTGAAGAGATGCAATTAAAGCAGGCTAAAAAGGATCTGACAGAAGAACTTAAAATTCTGGAAGCCGGTCTGTTTACTCGTATTTACTCTGTACTTATTGCCGGTGGTATCGAAGCCGCTAAACTTAACCAGTTATCTCGTGAGCGCTGGTTGGAACTGGGTCTGACTGATGAAGATAAACAGACTCAGCTGGAACAGTTAGCTGAGCAATACGATGAGCTGAAGCTTGAGTTTGAGAAAAAGCTCGATGCTAAACGCCGTAAAATCACTCAGGGCGATGACTTGGCACCAGGTGTGCTGAAAATCGTTAAAGTCTATTTGGCGGTTAAACGTCAAATTCAACCTGGTGATAAAATGGCGGGGCGCCACGGTAATAAAGGTGTTATCTCTAAGATTAACCCGATTGAAGATATGCCATACGATGAAAATGGCACCCCGGTTGATATCGTTCTCAACCCATTGGGTGTTCCTTCACGTATGAACATCGGTCAGATCTTGGAAACGCACCTCGGTATGGCAGCTAAAGGCATCGGTGATAAAATCAATGCAATGCTCAAGCAACAGCAAGATGTCGCTCGTTTGCGTGAATTTATCCAACGTGCGTATGACCTAGGTAATGATGTTCGCCAGAAAGTGGATCTGAGTACTTTCTCTGATGAAGAAGTGTTACGTCTGGCGGAAAACCTGAAAAAAGGAATGCCAATAGCGACACCAGTATTTGATGGCGCAAAAGAAAGCGAAATCAAAGAATTGTTGCAATTAGGTGACATCCCAACTTCAGGTCAAATTACGCTGTTTGATGGTCGTACTGGTGAGCAATTTGAGCGTCAAGTCACTGTTGGTTACATGTATATGCTCAAACTGAACCACTTGGTTGATGATAAAATGCACGCTCGTTCTACCGGTTCTTATAGTCTGGTTACTCAGCAACCGCTGGGTGGTAAGGCGCAGTTCGGTGGACAGCGGTTCGGTGAGATGGAAGTGTGGGCACTGGAAGCGTATGGTGCTGCTTATACCCTGCAAGAAATGCTGACCGTGAAATCCGATGATGTTAACGGCCGAACCAAAATGTATAAAAACATTGTGGATGGTAATCATCAGATGGAACCAGGCATGCCGGAATCGTTCAACGTCTTGTTGAAAGAAATCCGTTCGCTGGGTATCAACATCGAACTGGAAGACGAGTAAGCACTCGAATTTGTACTGGTTACAGCGCGTTCATATCGGGCGCGCTGAGAAGTCTCACTCCGACGGGAGCTAATCCGTGAAAGACTTACTTAAGTTTCTAAAAGCGCAAACTAAAACCGAAGAGTTTGATGCGATAAAAATTGCACTGGCCTCGCCGGATATGATCCGTTCTTGGTCTTTCGGTGAAGTTAAAAAGCCTGAAACCATTAACTATCGCACATTCAAGCCTGAGCGTGATGGCCTGTTTTGTGCGCGTATTTTTGGTCCAGTCAAGGACTATGAATGCTTATGTGGCAAATATAAGCGCCTAAAACACCGTGGCGTGATTTGTGAAAAATGCGGTGTTGAAGTGACTCAGACTAAAGTACGTCGTGAGCGTATGGGTCATATTGAGTTGGCTTCACCCACTGCCCACATTTGGTTCTTGAAATCTTTGCCATCGCGTATCGGCTTATTACTTGATATGCCATTGCGCGACATTGAACGTGTTCTGTATTTTGAATCTTATGTCGTTGTAGAAGGCGGCATGACCAATCTGGAAAAACGTCAAATCCTGACTGAAGAGCAGTATCTTGATGCTCTGGAAGAGTTTGGTGATGAATTTGATGCCAGAATGGGCGCAGAAGCGATTCAAGGTCTGTTAAAAGGGATGGATCTGGAGCAGGAATGTGAGCAATTACGCGAAGAACTCAATGAGACTAACTCTGAGACAAAACGTAAAAAACTGACTAAGCGCATTAAGCTTCTGGAGGCCTTTGTCCAATCTGGTAACAAACCTGAATGGATGATCCTCAATGTTCTGCCTGTATTACCCCCTGATTTGCGTCCATTAGTCCCACTTGATGGCGGTCGGTTTGCGACCTCGGATCTGAATGATCTGTATCGTCGGGTAATTAACCGTAATAACCGTCTGAAACGACTGCTGGATCTGGCTGCCCCTGACATCATTGTTCGAAATGAAAAAAGGATGTTACAGGAAGCCGTTGATGCCTTGCTAGATAATGGTCGTCGTGGACGTGCCATTACCGGTTCTAACAAGCGTCCGCTAAAATCGTTGGCTGACATGATCAAAGGTAAGCAAGGTCGCTTCCGCCAGAACTTGTTAGGTAAGCGTGTTGATTATTCTGGTCGTTCTGTTATCACCGTTGGACCTTACCTGCACTTGCATCAGTGTGGTTTGCCTAAGAAAATGGCGCTGGAGTTATTCAAGCCCTTCATCTATGGCAAATTAGAGCGTCGTGGTTTGGCGACAACCATTAAAGCAGCGAAAAAAATGGTTGAGCGCGAAGAAGCTGTAGTATGGGATATCTTGGATGAAGTGATCCGTGAACACCCAGTATTGCTGAACCGTGCACCAACCTTACACCGTTTAGGTATTCAGGCCTTCGAGCCCGTACTGATTGAAGGGAAAGCGATTCAGCTTCACCCGCTGGTTTGTGCGGCTTACAATGCCGACTTTGATGGCGATCAGATGGCGGTACACGTTCCTTTGACGCTGGAAGCCCAGCTTGAAGCGCGTGCATTGATGATGTCAACCAATAACATCCTGTCTCCTGCTAACGGTGAGCCAATTATCGTACCTTCTCAGGACGTGGTGTTAGGTCTTTATTACATGACCCGTGACAAAATTAATGCCAAAGGCGAAGGCATGGTATTGACTGGGCCTAAAGAGGCCGAACGTGTTTACCGTGCGGGTCTTGCCGAGTTACACGCTCGCGTTAAGGTTCGGATCACCGAATACACTAAAAATGAGCAGGATGAGCTGGTGCCTTCGACCAGCTTGGTTGATACCACCGTTGGGCGTGCAATCCTTTGGATGATCGTGCCGAAAGGTCTGCCTTATGCCATTGTTAACCAAGCACTGGGTAAAAAAGCCATCTCTAAGATGCTGAATACCTGTTACCGGATACTGGGTCTTAAACCGACAGTCATTTTTGCTGACCAAACGATGTATACTGGGTTTGCTTATGCAGCACGCTCTGGTGCCTCTGTTGGTATTGATGACATGGTCATTCCTGCCAAGAAAGCAGAAATTATCGCAGAAGCAGAAGCGGAAGTTGCTGAAATTCAGGAACAGTTCCAGTCTGGTTTGGTTACCACCGGTGAGCGTTATAACAAAGTTATCGACATTTGGACTGCAGCAAATGATCGTGTATCCAAAGCGATGATGGATAACCTGCAAACCGAAACCGTGATCAATCGCGATGGTGAAGAAGAACAGCAGGTATCATTTAACAGTATTTATATGATGGCTGATTCTGGTGCGCGTGGTTCAGCGGCTCAGATCCGTCAGTTGGCGGGGATGCGCGGTTTGATGGCTAAGCCTGATGGCTCAATTATCGAGACCCCCATTACGGCTAACTTCCGGGAAGGTCTGAACGTATTACAGTACTTTATTTCTACTCACGGTGCGCGTAAAGGTTTAGCCGATACCGCATTGAAAACAGCAAACTCTGGTTATCTGACGCGTCGTTTGGTTGACGTCGCTCAGGATCTCGTGGTAACGGAAGACGATTGTGGTACTCATGAAGGTATCACCATGACGCCTGTTATCGAAGGTGGTGATGTTAAAGAGCCGCTGCGTGAAAGAGTATTGGGACGTGTTGCGGCTGAGGATGTCATTAAGCCAGGTACTGCTGACATTCTGTTTACCCGTAATACCCTGCTTGATGAATACTGGTGTGATGTGCTCGAACAGAACTCTGTCGATAGCATTAAAGTGCGTTCAGTGGTGAGTTGTACCACCGACTTTGGTGTTTGTGCTCACTGTTATGGTCGTGATTTGGCGCGTGGACATATCATCAATAAAGGTGAAGCAGTTGGTGTTATCGCTGCACAGTCCATCGGTGAGCCAGGAACCCAGCTTACCATGCGTACGTTCCACATCGGTGGTGCGGCATCGCGTGCTGCGGCTGAATCCAGTATTCAGGTTAAAAACAAAGGGACTATCCGTCTCAGTAATGCAAAATCGGTCACTAACTCATCGGGTAAATTGGTTATTACCTCACGTAATACTGAACTGAAAATGGTCGATGAGTTCGGTCGCACCAAAGAAAGTTATAAAGTCCCTTACGGTGCGGTGATGGCGAAAGGTGATGGTGAACAAGTGAACGCGGGTGATACCGTAGCGAACTGGGATCCACATACCATGCCTGTTATCAGTGAAGTGAGTGGTTACATTCGATTTATTGATATGAACGATGGTCAGACGATCACTCGTCAGACAGATGAGCTAACGGGCTTATCTTCTGTTGTTGTGATGGATACGTCTGAGCGTACTGCGGGTGGTAAAGATTTGCGTCCGGCGATGAAAATTGTTGATGCCAAGGGTAAAGATGTGATGTTGCCGGGGACTGATATGCCTGCACAATACTTCTTACCAGGTAATGCAATTATCCAATTGGATGATGGTGTACAGATTTCATCTGGTGATACTTTGGCTCGTGTTCCTCAGGAAACAGGCGGGACTAAGGATATTACCGGTGGTCTACCACGTGTTGCTGACTTATTCGAAGCGCGTCGTCCCAAAGAATCGGCGATCTTGGCTGAAATCAGCGGCATTATCTCGTTCGGTAAAGAAACCAAAGGTAAGCGTCGTCTGGTTATCACTCCAGTTGATGGTAGCGAGCCTTACGAAGAGATGATCCCTAAATGGCGTCAGCTTAACGTATTTGAAGGTGAGCGTGTTGAACGTGGTGATGTGGTATCGGATGGTCCAGAATCGCCACACGATATTTTACGTTTGCGTGGTGTCCATGCTGTGACTCGTTATATTGTTAACGAAGTACAGGAAGTCTATCGCTTACAAGGCGTTAAGATAAACGATAAACACATTGAAGTTATCGTTCGTCAAATGTTACGTAAAGCGACAATCACCAGTTCAGGCAGCTCTGAGTTCCTTGAAGGTGAGCAGGCTGAAGTAGCTAGGATCATGGTGTCGAATCGTGAACTGGAAGCGAACGGCAAAATTGGGGCCATGTTTGCTCGCGATTTGCTGGGGATCACCAAAGCCTCGTTGGCGACGGAGTCGTTTATCTCTGCGGCATCGTTCCAAGAAACAACGCGAGTGCTTACCGAGGCCGCCGTTGCAGGTAAACGTGATGAGTTACGTGGTCTGAAAGAGAACGTTATCGTGGGTCGTCTGATCCCTGCTGGTACGGGTTATGCTTACCATCAGTCTCGTATGCGTCGTCGTCATACGGGGGATACGCCTGTCGTTAGTCATGTGACTGCCGATGAAGCATCAGCCAGTTTAGCCGAATTACTGAATGCAGGGCTTGGCGGCAGTGACGAGTAATGATATCGTCCACTGAGTCACCTGCTCCAGAATAAGTCACTGGACACGAAAAGGCCGTAACCTTCTTGGTTATGGCCTTTTTTATTGTCATCATTAAAATCACCGCCTGAAAGGAGGGGGATTGCGCCTACTAGGGGGCCGTAGGTGGGTTCACTAGGCGTCAATCTCACTCGCATATACGCGGTCACTTTAGCCTGAGCCCACTAAAATCACTGCCTTCATCGAGGTGTCGTATTGATTCTAGGGTTGGCTGAGGGTTACTGGATGTAATGACAATCCGCGAAAACAAGGGAATGACGCGGTGCTATAGGACGGTTTTAACTGTCAGAGGTGAAAGGGAAAGGAATACGGTGGATGACAGATGTCATAGTGTTGGAAATGCCATGGCGAGAGAGGCGAAGGTGACACGAATAAGCCATAATAAATTATCATAAAGCAAGCAGAATGAGGCAGGGTGTGGACGAATAGACTCATGTTCTCTACATGGTTAGCCTAGTGCTGCAACCTATTGATCAGGGCACTCATAAGGAGCATTTTGATGAAAAATGTACTGACAGGAGAGGAACACGGCTGGTGGGTCATCAGTGAAGGTAAATCCATTCACTTAGAAGAGGGAATGTTACCTTGCTGCACGGCGGAAGAACTGAATCTGATAGGGCAACCTGATAGGATCATTGGCTACTGGCAAACGATACCCGTGAGGCTATACTGTGGCGCAGGACGCAATATGGTGAGTGTCCGTCAATTACTCCATCAAGATGGTGAGCTTTTTGCACTCGCGGGCCGGGGTGTTCAGCTGGCATTATTTTATCAGACGCATCGTTGGTGTGGCTATTGTGGTGAAAAGACCCGTCCTTCAATGACAGAATTTGCGTGTTTATGTCCACAGTGCCATCAGCGCTATTATCCGCAAATTGCACCTTGTATTATCGTGGCTATTCGGCGTAAAGATAAGATATTACTGGCACGACATGCTCGGCATAATCGACCGATTTACACCACATTAGCCGGTTTTGTTGAATCAGGTGAAACCCTTGAACAGAGTTTACATCGAGAAGTCATGGAAGAAAGCGATCTTAAAGTGAATAATCTACGCTATGTTGCTTCGCAATCATGGCCTTTTCCTCATTCATTAATGGTCGGTTTTTTGGCTGATTATGTCAGTGGTGATATCAAAGTTCAGCGCGATGAATTGCTTGATGCAGATTGGTTTCATTTTTCAGCGTTACCTCAATGCTTACCTGAAGTAGGAACCATTGCCCGTCGACTGATTGAAGATACGATTGCCTTGTGCCGCAATGAGCATAACAATGCTACACTAACGACAGATGACTAAGAGAGCGGTGCAATGAGTGAATTAAAAAATGATCGTTATTTGCGGGCGCTCATGCGTCAGCCTACCGATGTGACACCCGTCTGGATGATGCGTCAAGCAGGACGTTATTTACCTGAATATAAAGCGATCCGTGCGCAAGCCGGCGATTTTATGTCACTGTGTAAAAATGCCGAGTTTGCCTGTGAGGTAACTTTACAGCCTTTACGGCGCTATCCACTTGATGCGGCTATTTTATTTTCAGATATTTTGACCATTCCTGATGCCATGGGACTTGGCCTGTATTTTGAAACTGGCGAAGGTCCTCGGTTTAGTAATCCGATAAGAGATGCCAATGATGTGAAAAAACTGCCGATTGCCGATCCTGAGCAAGAATTGGGTTATGTGATGAATGCAGTACGGACTATTCGTAAAAATTTACAAGGACAAGTTCCGCTGATTGGCTTTTCTGGTAGTCCTTGGACGCTGGCGACTTATATGGTGGAAGGGGGCAGTAGCAAGGTTTTTACCAAAATTAAAAAAATGTTATACAGTGAGCCTGCCATATTGCATACTTTGCTAGATAAACTAGCTGATAATGTGATCCTTTACTTAAATGCCCAGATAAAAGCAGGCGTACAGTCAGTGATGATTTTCGATACTTGGGGGGGAGTGTTAACCCCGAGCGATTATGTTCAGTTTTCTCTTCAGTATATGCATAAAATTGTCGATGGTTTATTGCGTGAGAATGATGGACGTCGAGTACCGGTCACGCTATTTACTAAAGGTGGAGGGCAATGGCTGGAGGCGATTGCTGATACGGGTTGTGATGCCATTGGATTGGACTGGACTTGTGATATCGGTGCTGCTCGTGCAAGGGTTGGCAACAGAGTCGCTTTGCAGGGCAACATGGACCCCTCGATATTGTATGCCTCCCCTGCTCGTATTGAACAAGAAGTCGCGACGATTTTAGCCGGATTTGGTCAGGGCAGTGGGCATGTCTGTAATCTTGGCCATGGTATTCATCAAGATGTGCCACCGGAACATGCCGGGGTGTTTATTGATGCCGTCCATCGCTTGTCTGCCGAGTGGCATCAATAACTCGATTCGACATTGATACCCAGTATAATCACATCGGTATCCTTAACTGCACCTGTTTTAACCCAGCAGGGAGTTCAGCCAATGATTGATATAGGTTGCTTTCACGCGACAGAGGTGTCATTCATTGTCTAATATTTCGTATTTTTTAATCCGGTGTGCTTTTTTACTTGTCATTAAAGCAGATCATTACTAAGAGTATGGTTCGATGTTACGTAATCCGATTCATTTACGTTTAAGCAAACTTGAAAGCTGGCAGCATATCACGTTTATGGCCTGTCTTTGCGAACGTATGTACCCGAATTTTCGTCTCTTTTGCCAACAAACGGCATTCACTGAAGAGATGACCTATCGGCGTATTTTGGATCTTGTCTGGGAGTCGCTACTGGTCAAGGATGCGAAAGTGAATTTTGATGCCCAGCTTGAAAAGCTAGAGCAGGTGATCCCAGATGGAAATCAGTTTGAATTGTATGCTGTTTATCCTGCAATTGATGCCTGTGTTGCACTCAGTGAGCTGCTGCATTCAAAACTCAGTGGTGAAACACTGGAACATGCAATTGAGGTGAGTAAAACATCAATTACCACGGTTGCGATGCTTGAGATGAGTCAAGCTGGCCAAGAATTAACCGATGAACAGTTAGGCCAGAATCCATCCATTATTGATGAATGGGACATGCAGTGGGAATTTTTTCGCTTGTTACTCGAGTGTGAAGAAAGATCCTTGGAGTTAATCAAGGGACTAAGGACAGAGATACGCGAATCTGGTATTAGTAACATTGGTGTATTCTGTGAACAGAAACACGATAATTTGACTCATAAATAGGATTACTTTCGTTCTAAACTTCAAATTACATGAACAGTAGTCTACATTTGATAGACTTCGAGTAAAAATATTGTTTAAATCCGAGTAGAGTCTGATTACTATACGCTTTAAATAACTACTAGCTGATGATAAATATACATTAAGGATTATATATGAATAAAACTCAACTCATTGATGCGATCGCAGAAAAGGCAGATCTGTCAAAAGCCCAGGCAAAAGTTGCCTTGGAAGCTACCCTCTCTGCAATCACTGAGTCTCTGAAAGAGGGTGACCCTGTGCAGCTGGTTGGTTTTGGTACATTTAAGATTAATCACCGCGCAGAGCGTCTGGGACGTAATCCGCAAACAGGCAAAGAAATTAAAATTGCTGCTGCGAATGTCCCCGCTTTTGTTTCAGGTAAAGCATTGAAAGACGCTGTTAAATAACTTCTGAAAAACAGAGTTACCAGTGAATGAAGAGAGGGGGGAAACGTACCCCTTCTATTTTACTGCGATAACCGATGTTTGCTGTTCTTCCCTATCTTTTCCCACTTTTTTGATCGGTGGCGGGTAGATTTATCCTCTTTATTTTTTATCCGTTGCTTACAGGCAAGTCGTGACTGTTAGCTTTAGGTATAGTCAGGCTCATTTATGGCGGGTATGCGAGAGAGAAAAGGGTTTGCTGCTACTTAGCATAAAGTAGGATCGACATCGATTATCGCCATTTTTTCCACTTCTTACGATCAAACAAAGCATACTTTTCTACTGAGATACGATCATCTGTAGGCATAACCGGCAGAGCCGAGCACCAGAATGGATCCCTATCATTTGATGTTGAATCTCCACACTTCAGTTGAGATGTTTATCACGTCACTAGAATAAGCCGTGACAACACCACAGAGAAATCGTAATCAATCACCATGCTCGATCCTACAATGCATAATAAGGGGTAAACTCTGCGAGTTGCCTTGGCTCAGGCTCGCCCTCACTTTTTTGTTTTAGAGGCGCTTTCGTGTTTGAATAGCAAATAGCAAGGAGAGGCGATGCTAAGCTTGGGTTAACAGCTCAATGAGCGTGTTAACCCAAGTTGATGAAGATTTATTCGCGGTCGATGGCTCTAAACCCAATATCTTTCCTGAAAAAACAGCCAGGCCATTGGACACGGTTGGCTAACTCATAGGCAGCTTGCCTCGCCTGATGGATATCGTCACCCAATGCAGTGGCACAGAGTACACGGCCACCTGCAGTCAGTACAGCTTCACCATCAATCACCGTCCCTGCGTGAAATAACTTAGTAGAAGGGGACGTGGAGGTTTGCAGGCCGTTAATTTTGTCGCCAGTCGCATAATGTCCAGGGTAGCCTTGGGCTGCCAAAACTACCCCCAGCGCTGGACGTGGATCCCATTCGGAAACTTGCGTGTCTAGCCTTTGTTGACAGGCGGCTAAACACAGCTCTGCGAAATCTGACTGTAAGCGCATCATAATCGGCTGGGTTTCTGGATCACCAAAGCGGCAGTTAAACTCGATAACGCGAGCCTGACCGGTTTCATCGATCATGAGGCCGGCATAAAGGAACCCCGTATACACATTCCCTTCGGCAGCCATCCCTCGAACGGTTGGCCAGATAATGTCTTCCATCACTTGCTGGTGGATCTGATCCGTGACAACAGGTGCGGGTGAGTAAGCCCCCATTCCTCCGGTATTTGGGCCGCTGTCATTGTCACCGACGCGTTTGTGATCTTGACTTGTGGCCATTGGCAAAACATGTTTACCATCCACCATCACGATGAAACTGGCTTCCTCACCACTCAAAAATTCTTCGATAACAATGCGATGTCCGGCATCACCAAAAGCGTTACCCGCAAGCATATCTTCAATCGCTTGCTCTGCTTCAGGTAAGCTCATTGCGACCACCACGCCTTTCCCGGCAGCGAGGCCATCAGCCTTGATCACGATGGGCGTTCCCTTACGTCTGACATAATCAAGTGCCGGGGCAACATCAGTGAAGTTTTGATAATCAGCGCTAGGAATATTATGACGTTTTAAAAAGTCTTTAGTGAAGGATTTGGACCCTTCTAATTGTGCCGCTGCTTGAGAGGGGCCGAAAATGGCTAAACCGGCCCCCTTAAATTGATCGACGATACCCGCAACCAACGGGCCTTCAGGCCCCACGATAGTCAAATCGATTTGGTGTTGCAAAGCGAATGCCATCAATTTATCGCAATCATGGGCGGCAATGGGCACATTTTGTAACGCGGGTTCATGTGCTGTGCCGGCATTGCCCGGGGCAACAAAGACCTCAGTGACTTTGGGAGACTGCGCAACTTTCCAAGCTAACGCATGTTCACGTCCACCATGACCAATGATTAATACTTTCATGTTTGACTCCAACAGTTAATGGCGGAAATGACGCATACCTGTAAAAAGCATGGCGATATTATGCTGATCGGCAGCAGCAATCACCTCTTCATCTCTGATGGACCCGCCGGGTTGAATAATGCAAGTTACGCCAGCGCTAGCCGCGGCATCGACGCTGTCACGAAAAGGGAAAAATGCATCTGAAGCCATTGCTGCTCCCTGAATAGATAAATTTTCATCACTGGCTTTAATACTGGCGATTTTAGCAGAATAGACCCGACTCATTTGTCCAGCCCCAATTCCGACAGTCATTTGTTCTTTTGCATAAACAATTGCGTTGGACTTAACAAATTTTGCCACCTTCCAACTGAATAAGGCATCAGCAACTTCCGACTCGGTTGGGGCGCGTTTTGTGACTAATTGCAGTTGTTCTGCCCCGACCATACCATCATCATAGTCTTGTACCAATAATCCGCCTTTTACGCGTTTAAAATCTAGGCTTGGCTGTTGGTGGTCGGCTGTTCCGCAAAGTAACAGACGCACATTTGGCTTTTTACTGAGAGTAATAAGTGCTTGTTCAGTGGCTGTCGGGGCGATAATCACTTCTACAAACTGTTGTTCTATGATCGTCGTTACTGTCAGATCATCCAACTCTCGGTTAAAGGCAATAATACCACCAAAAGCGGAAGTGGGGTCTGTTTGGTAAGCTCGAAGATAAGCGAGGTACAGGTTTTGATCTGTCGCCACACCACAAGGGTTGGCATGTTTGACGATCACACAGGCCGGTTGCTCAAATTGCTTGACGCACTCAAGAGCCGTATCGGTATCTGCGATATTATTGTAAGAGAGAGCTTTGCCTTGGATTTGTTGTGCTGTTGAGACGCAAGCCTGACGATAATCAGCCTCAATATACAGTGCTGCTTGTTGATGGCTATTCTCGCCATAACGCATATCTTGTTTTTTTATCAGGTTAAGATTGAGCGTTCTTGGAAATCGGCCAGCAGGTTGATTGTCTTTCTGAAAGTAATTTGGAACACGTTGTCCAAGATAGTTGGCAATCATACTGTCGTAGTTGGCGGTATGTTCAAATGCCTTCACTGCCAGATTAAATCGGGTATCGCCTTGCAGGCAAAAATCGTGCAGATCCATTTCATCGATGATGGATTGATAATCCTGATTGTTGACAACCACAGCGACGTCAGCGTGATTTTTAGCGGCAGAACGCAGCATGGCTGGGCCACCGATATCGATATTTTCTATGGCATCGGCAAGCGTGCAGTTTTGCTGGGAAACGGTTTGCGCAAAAGGATAGAGGTTAACGACGACCATATCGATAGGTTGAATTGCATGATTGGACATTATCGTTTCGTCAATACCACGGCGGCCAAGGATGCCACCATGAATTTTGGGATGCAGTGTCTTGACTCTTCCATCCATCATTTCAGGGTAGCCTGTATAATCAGAAACCTCGATCACGGTCAATCCTGCTGCCTCTAAACTGCGCGCAGTGCCGCCGGTTGACAACAATTCTACACCACGCTCGGCCAGCGCAGTAGCAAATTCAATGATACCGTTCTTATCTGAAACACTTAATAAGGCACGGCGAATTGGACGTAATGACATAGTAGATAGAGACCCTTGAATTAATTGTCGCAATAAAAACAACGCGATAATGGTTAAGGTTGATCAACTCTGAACCTTGCACGGTGTTCAGATTATCAAAACAAAGAAGACCATTGTAACGAAAACGTTTGCGCTATGCTCGTTGAAATTTTGCATGTGAGTAAAGTTGTGCATAACTGGGTATAAATACGACTTTTGCTGTGGATTTAAGCAAGTGGTAAAATTTAATTAAAAAACCTATTGCAAGCTTTGAATAAATCCCTATACTGCGCCTCCACTGACAGGGAACAGACGCTGATAAAAGGGTGTGTGACTTGAAAGTAAAGCAAACAAATAAGCCGGTAGCGTGAAGAAAACTTTGCGGTGCGGGTTGGAGAAAAATCTTCAAAAAGAGATTGACTCCTGAGGTGGAAAGAGTAATATACGCCACCTCGCAACCGAGCTGTAAAGCCAGTTGCAACGCTCTTTAACAATTTATCAGACAATCTGTGTGGGCACTCGCAAGGTTGATATCACAAAAAACTTTGTAGTATCAAGACTTGAAGAGTGACACTGAAAA
>NZ_JAEE01000019.1 GCF_000518745.1 Phaseolibacter flectens ATCC 12775
CTAGATTATCGATGTAGCAAGGTGAGCCGTAATCATTCTTCCACTGTTATCACGTGATTATCAATGAATTGATTAGACAATTTGTAATAACAAATTACCTTCGTTGAAGGTAGTTTGTCGTGAGTTGCTTCCATCAGAAAATATTCAGGTTTGCTTTCACTTGCAGCTCGAGTCTTTCCCTTTCCCCAATTATCACAATTTAATCTGATGATACACACCGTTCCTGCTCCTGTTCCTGTTCCTTTTTTCATGACTTAACTCACCCGATCAAGCCACTATTCTTATCATAAAATGATTTCGCTGTGACTTTTTTTTATAGAGCACGATAAGTGCGAGATCCAGATAACACTTCAATCTCTAGAATAATGCAGTAATGGCTTGATTTTATCTACTTTTTTGCCATCACTGCACCAGTGTAAAAATCGCTTTATCCCTCATTCCGATGAATTACCTTGATACACACATTAAAAGATGCATGATGCGATAAATCAATTTTCATTGGCGTAAACATAAGTTTGCTCTATCCTTGTCAATAACGCTACCCGCCCTCATTCGATCCCTGCCAAATTGCAGGCCGTATTACCCTATAGGAATCGTTCTCATGACAATAGGAATAACAAGGTTTAAGAAACAGCTTGCTGGTTTTTTTCTAGCGAGTCTCTGTGTTTTACAATTGAGCGCCTGTGGTGACAAAGATGCAGACAAGCGTAAGGCATTTGGCGATTATCTTCAAAATACGGCCATGCGGAGCGGTATACAGCTGCCAGCATTAAGTGAAAGTCAGAAAAAAAGCTTTGGTGAATATGCCGGTGATTACGCAATCCTTTATGGATTTTCTCAACAGTTAACCCGAGTGGTTAACGATGGAGTACGGCCGGTGGTCGAAAGTCTGAACACCATCCGAGTGCCTCAAGACTATCTGACCCGACGCGATGATTTACGCCAAGCTCACGGTGCCTTTGTTCTGGCGGTGCAACAGCTGCAGAGTGCTAAGAATTTAGCCGACAGCAGTAAGAGTTCGCTGAAACTGCCTGATGATCTACAGAAAATTTACCAAGAAACCTATGAAAAAACGGTCAACCAGCCCTATGCTCAGCTGCAACCCCTTCTCTCCCCGTTTCAAGAGTTAACACAATCTGTACTGGCCGTGGGAGATTTTCTGCAGGCACAGCATAACCAAGTCAGCCTCACGGATAACCAAGTCCATTTTGCTACCGATGCCCAAGTCACGACCTATAATTCGCTAGTCAGTACGGTTGAGCGTCAATCTAAGGCCTTTGCTGAGGCAAAATCCCTACTGACTACCATGCAATAACATCCTGATCAGGCATGGCGCATCAAAATAAGTTATAAAACGAGCGGAGTCGATACCTGTTAATCCCTTTTTTAGTGTATCCTGACAAGGCTTGATTGCAGGAGAAGACAATGAAACAATTGGAACAGGCCGAAATTAAACGCCTAAGTGATAAACTCGAAGTATTGAAACGTAAAGCTCAACCCTTACTGGCAAATGGTCAATTAACTGAGTTGCGTGAAGTCGTCCAAGAACAACAAGAGATTGAGGGGGCGCTAGTAAAACTGCGCGAGCTCAGAGACAGCAAACTCAGTAAAGAAGCGCAGAAACTTCAGAAACTACCGTTTAGCCGAGTCATTACCAAAAAAGAACAAGCCGATATGGGTGCCCTTAAAAAACGCGTTAAGGGTCTGGTTGTGATCCACCCCATGACCGCCCTTGGACGAGAAATGGGCCTCCAAGATATGACAGGATTCGCCAGCAAAGATTTTTAACCGTCTACGCAGCAGCATCCTCACTTTCATCGTGTCTCCCGATCACCTGATTGAGTTGCTGCTGCAGATCATCCAGCAATTGATAGCGACGCCGATACTCTGCCCGCTTCTTACTGGCGATGTCTTCTAGCGATTTACGTTCAAGGTCGATGTCGAAGGTATAGACCCCCTGATCCGTCAGTTCAGCGCCAATACTCTCCCAAAATTCGCTGTAGCTCGCATGTAACTTTCCCTTTTTGGAACGAATGTAACGCTTGCCACGCAGTACATGTACCTGATCGCCGACAGCAAAAACACGTTGGATACCACAGGCTTTGGCCAATAAGCAGGCCATCTCTAATAAGATGCGCTTAGGAAACAAGCCGTAGCAAGCTTTTGTTGCCTCTTTAATGATGTCATTATTCAGATAGGTTCTTGGCCCTTGTAAACCGCCGATGCATAACGCCGCGTTGTCACTTTCAATTTTACTCAAGGAAAAGGTTAATGTTGTGATAAGGTGTTGTTGAAAATACATATCCAACATCAACTCGCCTTCACGATCAAACTGTGCGGTACGTATCGCCAGAGAAATTAACTCATCGTTTTTACCCTGCCAACTCACGAGGGTCATCGCATTGCGTGCTTCCAACACCCGCAACAATGCCGGCTGTTCTAAATCGGATAATAGCTGATAATGGCTGATAATCGCTCGAGCCCTCTGCCAGACATTCAGGGAAGTAAACAGATAAGGACGATGGATTTTGGCTGGCATCAGACCTTGACGGGCAATGATATCGGGCAAGCTGGCCAAGTTTATTAGCTGATTTAAGTAACTAAGACTGACTCGTGGATAAACGCAACAACGAACAAGAAACTTGCAGTAAAATTCCAAATCATGCCAAGGTTTAGCTGGACGAAATTTACGGGTAAAAAAAGAACGCAACAACGCTTTATTATCATGAAGATAAGAATTTTCAGCTGGTGTAGACATAATATACTCTAAACAGGGTTCCGCTGATTCAGAGTTGTTCTATTATTGGATAATAGTCTGATTCCCGCATCATATTGGGAAATCACTGTATTATTCTCTGTTAAATCACCGGATAATAATATTTAATTGTTATCCGGCAGATTCTACAGGGGTTTGTGGATTAATTAAACACTTGTTTACCCTTAAAGCGGGCAAATAAGACAATTATAGGAATCCGCTGATTGACCTCTTTTGGATTATTGCGAAGAACTGAAGCGTGCAGCAGCCTCGTCCCAGTTCACCACATTCCAAAAAGCTTTAATGTAGTCGGGACGTTTGTTCTGATACTTCAAGTAATAGGCATGTTCCCAAACATCCAATCCGAGGATCGGGTAGCCTGATGCTCCGGCGATAGCCTCTCCCATTAATGGGCTATCTTGGTTAGCCGTTGAAACCACAGCCAGTTTATCACCTTGTTTCACTAACCAAGCCCAGCCTGAACCGAAACGGGTTGCCGCTGCTTTCTCAAATGCCTCTTTAAAGGCATCGACACTACCAAACTCTTTTTCGATGGCCGCTTTCAATGGCCCTTGTAGCGTGGTACCTGTTTTTAAGCCCTTCCAGAATAAACTGTGATTGGCGTGACCACCGGCATTATTACGCAACGGCCCTTTTTTATCGGCTGGTAGCTTATCAAGTTGAGTGATCAGCTCTTCTACAGGCAGAGAGGCAAACTCAGTGCCTTCCAAAACGGCATTGGCATTGTTTACGTATGTCTGATGATGTTTAGTATGATGGATTTCCATCGTTTCCTTATCAAAATGCGGTTCAAGGGCATCATAAGCGTAAGGCAGGGACGGCAGTGAATAACTCATGTTCAACCTCTCCAGTCTGAATAACATATTGAATAGCTATCGCCTAAATGACGATTCTTTTAACTGTCTGCCTTTCATTATAGTGAAATATTCCGTGCATGATAGCCCTCACAGCTCAACAAACGCAGCCATTCGCGTCATGCATCACGAAACTGACTCACAGATCAGTACAGCAACCGCATGTTGTCGGCTGTTCACGACAAATCGGCCACGATCGGCAATAGCACTCAACGTAAAAGCGACCAAGAAAGTTGCAAACAACCTATCAGCAGAAAAAGAGCTGCATTATTTCAACATCGACACTGAATATGTTCATTGCGATCAGACTGCACACTTCAGTCTCGCTTGTCAGTCATCGCTCTACTCGTCCCATTGAAAGAGCAGAGTGAAATAGCATAATCAGTAAGAAAACTAATTCTTTGGGTTGTTATTAATAGCCTCCTGTCATTTAGCTATCGATGCCTCATATTGACTGTTAAATTCTACCGGAATGAATTTATGACTTGAAGTATAAATACTGTTTAACACTTTACTGAATTTTAATTATATCTCTTTCATCTAAATCTCAAGGACTAAAGACCTCGCTGAAATCTCAGGAACAACTTACACTGCCGTTAATAGATTCAAAAAATCAAAATAGGGTGAAAACATCATAAATCCATTCTTATATAGACGTTTACAAGTCTTTTTTTTCTATTCTTTTTCTAACTATTATAAACTAAATCATCTTTTTATTTGATATTTTTTCAGTAGGATTTATGTGAAACTGATGGTTGTGACATGATTTACTGGTTTCATAACGTTTTATTTTATATCGCCTTATCTTCCTTAATTTTTCCTAATGGCATATTTATTTAATATATGATTTATCAATTCATTATCCATGCTATCTAAATCACCCAGACGAAACATATATAATTAATCACTGGGTAGCAAAGTCGAGATATGCCTATTTTTCGGTAAGCGTGATGATTATACATTACCTATAAAAACCCACGATTAAATAAATTTTTAACGCAATGGCTTGACGCTAAATGACCCTCACCAAGATCGTCTCCCATATATATTCTTCATATTTGATATCATGAGACGTTTCACATACATCTTCTCTAAATGTGATAGCGCATTTATGTCAATAGGCTTTGTTTTCAGCATGTTATCTTTACCAAGTTTTTTTGCCAATTGACCCATGGCATAATTATATATCCCTTGGATTTCTATTGGGATAGACATATGTCCAAAATTTTCATAGTCTATGAGTATTTTTTTTATTACTGTTTTATCAATATCATTTAAATCACTTAAACGAAAGACACCTGAAAAGTTTTTAATTCCACTATATTTTTGATCTTTATCCAATGATTCAAAAAAATTTTCCCTAGCATTACCAATAAAAAAACCCATTTCAAGTAAGCGTTTTACCTTGATTTTTAATCTTGCATTTTCACCCTCCCCCTCACCCTCACCCTCACCCTCACCCTCACCCTCTAACTTTAAATATTTTACGTGGTCATTGCACTGACTTTTAGTGGCTTGTAAGAATTTATTTTTATAATTTTCATGATGTTGTTCGAAGATTTCATCAACATACGAATTAGCTTGCTCTTTATCATTTGCTCTATGATGCTTAAGTCTTTTTTCAGTATGTCGCTTAACGTATTCTCTATATTCCCCATCACTTTTTAAATAACACTCTTTATTATCTCTAAGATATTTAAGCCGAATCAAAGTTAATATATCTTCTGGCGCCTCATACTTATTCAACTCATTAATAAATTTCTCGACCTTGATAGCATCAATAGCATCAATAGCATAACAGAACGAGTTAATATGGTGTTGACTGACGATATAAAAACCTTCACCTCTTTTAAAATTATATCCATCATTTATTATTTTAATTAATTTATTTAACGTTTCATTGGAAAATTTTCCTTTCCTTTTATTTTTAGATAAGTTTAAAAAATTAAAAAACTTAGAGAAAAAAGCCATACTGGAATCACCATATTAAACATAGAGAAAAAGACAAGGATAGATCTACATTAATTATAACAATATCATTTTTTATTTTATATCAGAAAACAGCTTTTGAGCATGCAACAGAACTTTTCCTAACTCTCACTGACAGAGAATGAGAGCAACTTAAGCGTGGTCTTGAGACCTTAAAGAGACCATAACGACAAGTGAATTCACGGGCACTGAGGGCAAGCAAACAACAGGTTCATCAACGCAATGCAGCTTATTATTATCATAAATATTAATTCACACTAATGCATTGTTTTCAATCGCTTTAGCTAACTTATAGGTGTGGGTGAAAATAGATAAAATACCCCAACACTAAATTTAAAGGCATGACATTTACTTTTAATCGTGTTTATAATTAAACAACGCATACGCTATATTATCAGTCTTACTGGAAAAACCCTTTTTCTCCAGTTGAACATCCTATCTAGATAGGATATCTCATAATAAAAAAAATGAATAAAATACCCTTAATATCTAAAGCCTTTAATGCACCTAGTTACCCTAAAATATAGAATATAGAATATAGAATATAGAATATAGAATATAGAATA
>NZ_JAEE01000020.1 GCF_000518745.1 Phaseolibacter flectens ATCC 12775
GCAATTAAGCGATAACTTTAGCAACAACACCTGCACCCACTGTACGGCCACCCTCACGGATTGCGAAACGCAGACCGTCATCCATCGCGATTGGGTGGATCAGCGTCACTACCATCTTGATGTTGTCACCAGGCATAACCATCTCTACGCCTTCTGGCAGTTCGATAGTACCGGTTACGTCAGTTGTACGGAAGTAGAACTGTGGACGGTAGCCTTTGAAGAATGGCGTATGACGGCCACCTTCATCTTTAGAAAGAATATAAACTTCTGACTCAAACTTAGTGTGTGGCTTGATTGAACCAGGCTTAGCCAGTACTTGACCACGCTCGATTTCTTCACGCTTGATACCACGCAGAAGCACACCAACGTTCTCACCCGCTTGACCTTGATCAAGCAGTTTACGGAACATTTCAACACCAGTACAGGTTGATTTCGCAGTCTCTTTGATACCAACGATTTCAACTTCTTCACCGACTTTGACAATACCACGCTCTACACGACCAGTTACCACTGTACCACGGCCTGAAATTGAGAATACATCTTCAATTGGCAGCAGGAAAGGTAAGTCGATTGCACGTTGTGGTTCTGGGATGTAAGAATCTAAGAAGCCAGCCAGTTCAACAACTTTCGCTTCCCACTCCGCATCACCTTCCAGTGCTTTCAGTGCTGAACCGCGGACGATTGGTGTATCATCGCCAGGGAAGTCGTATTGTGATAACAGATCACGCACTTCCATCTCAACCAGTTCCAGCAACTCTTCATCATCAACCATGTCACATTTGTTCAGGAATACGATGATGTAAGGGACACCTACCTGGCGACCTAACAGGATGTGCTCACGCGTCTGTGGCATCGGGCCATCTGTTGCCGCAACAACCAGAATTGCACCATCCATCTGCGCCGCACCCGTGATCATGTTTTTAACATAGTCAGCGTGTCCTGGGCAGTCTACGTGCGCGTAGTGGCGGCTTGGGGTTTCATATTCTACGTGTGAAGTATTAATTGTGATACCACGTGCTTTTTCTTCTGGCGCGTTATCGATCTGATCGAACGCACGCGCAGCACCACCGTAAGTTTTAGCCAAAACAGTGGTGATTGCTGCTGTCAGAGTGGTTTTACCATGGTCAACGTGGCCGATAGTACCGACGTTAACGTGTGGTTTGTTACGTTGAAATTGCTCTTTCGCCATCGTTTGCCCCTAATTTGACATGGTTTAGTCGTTGATAGTATATCATCAACCACAGGTAAAACCTGATATTAAGAAAAATTTTATGGGAAACAGAAAATCAAGGAGGAGGAATTGCTGTGGTGCTGATACCAAAACTTCGGCCAATAACACTGACTTGGTAAGGAATGTGCTCTACTTACTGAGCCATATCAGCACATCTGGAGCGGGCAGCGGGAATCGAACCCGCATCATCAGCTTGGAAGGCTGAGGTAATAGCCATTATACGATGCCCGCATCCTGGAACTCTGCTACTTGTATTTTCTGTAGCTATGAGGGTCAGTGACTATTTCTGACCTCTCGAGTCTGCCAGATAAACTGACCGACTTTGACTTTACATTGAAAGTCTAAACTCGGGATGAATTTCGCTTCATCAGGCTGTGAGAGCGCTAAACTTCTCTATAATCTATAACATACTCAATATTGAGTATGGTGGTGGGAGAAGGATTCGAACCTTCGAAGTCTGTGACGGCAGATTTACAGTCTGCTCCCTTTGGCCGCTCGGGAATCCCACCTTAACTTGATGGTGCCGACTACCGGAATCGAACTGGTGACCTACTGATTACAAGTCAGTTGCTCTACCTACTGAGCTAAGTCGGCTTCAAGTTGAGGCGAATTCTAGGCGTACCTGCGCTGTTATGCAACTAAAAAATTCAATTTTTTTTTCATGTGCTCATGTTTTAGTCAAAATAAGCGGAATCTTATCTTTTCTGGTTATTTCATACTCATCAAGTGTTGATTTTACATACTCTCATCAATAAATCTATCTTCATCAGAGACTAAAATTTACGCATTAAAACACGATCCGCTCTTCACGTGATCACCTAATTTTTTATTCTTAACGACAAGATGACTAAAAATTACCGTGATGGATTTAAATAAATCGAAAAAAATGTCTTTATTCATGTAGATACTTTTAAGAGCGTAGCAATTTTATTTGATCTGTAACCTTTTGCCATTCCCAAGGCTAGTCAGTGATGTTAACCTCCTTCTGAATTTTATAACGCGATGCTGTGTATCCCATCGTTATCTTATCGACGATGCCCAAGTCTGGATGACAATCCAGCCATTAATGCCATTAGATAACCGAATATGAGACAAAAAAATTTATCATTACTGACGAGCCCTTATTTGAGTTTCAATCGTAGCCAATGGTCAAAATTACGTAATTCAGTCCCCATGACTCTGGATGAACAGGACATTATTCAACTGAAAGGTATCAACGAAGACCTGTCTTTGCAGGAGGTAGCAGAAATCTATCTCCCACTTGCTCGTCTTCTGAATTTATATATCACCTCAAATCTGAGTCGTCAGAGTGTTCTCGATAAATTTTTACTTTCTCCCCCCCAGAAAATTCCTTACATCATTAGTGTCGCGGGCAGTGTCGCTGTGGGTAAAAGTACCACTGCTCGCGTGCTGCAGGCATTATTAAGTAACTGGCCCAGTCCGAGGAAGGTTGAACTCATTACCACGGATGGTTTTTTACATGCCAATGCAGTTTTACAACAGCGAGATTTGATGAAGAAAAAAGGATTTCCTGAATCCTATGACATGCATCGATTAGTAAAATTTGTGGCAGATCTTAAGTCCGGTGAAACACACGTCACGGCACCGGTCTATTCACACCTTATCTACGATATCATCCCCGACCGCATTAAAGTGGTAGAACAACCAGATATTGTCATTTTAGAAGGGCTCAACGTGTTACAGAGTGGCATGGATTATCCTCATGACCCTCATCATGTTTTCGTCTCTGACTTTGTGGACTTCTCGATTTATGTCGACGCGCCCGAGTCTTTGCTTGAGAAATGGTATATCACTCGTTTTTTAAAGTTCAGACAGGGCGCATTCAGTGACCCAGAGTCCTATTTTCATCATTATGCTAAACTGCCAGAATCAGAAGCCATTAGTATCGCAACCCATCTTTGGCAAGAAATTAATCTCAGGAATTTAAGACAAAATATTTATCCAACAAAAGACAGAGCCAGTCTTATTCTGACAAAAGAAGAAAATCATGAAGTTAACTCTATCCACTTGAGGAAATAATCCAGACTTTGCTGTCAGGAAGCTCTTAACGATATTTCGCCACCGAGCCAAGCTTTTATTGTGCCAGATTGTTCTAACAGCAAAGCACCATTTTGATCAATGCCACGGGCGATCCCATGTTCGAATCTTTCACCAATTAATAATTTTACTGGACGATTAATAAAATTATCAAACTCATTCCATCTTTTGATAAAGCCAGACAGTCCCTCATCCTCAAATTTTCGTAAATTAGATCTGAGTTTATCAATCAGCGCAGCACAGAGTTCATTGCGATCAAGATGAATCCCCGCGCCTTGCAAACTGATCCAAGGCTGGTCAATGATCTGATCCCTATCTTCATTCATATTAAGGTTGATACCAGCACCAATAACAGTATGAGCAATATCTCCCGTGCGACCACTCATTTCAACTAAAATACCCGCCAATTTTTGGTCATTAAGATAAATATCATTTGGCCATTTAACTCTTACCTGACCGGCTCCCAACTCAGTTAGGGTTTCAGCCATTATTATCCCAACAACTAAACTTAGCCCCATCGCTGCAGCGGGACCTTGCTCTAATTTCCAATACATAGAGAAATACAAATTCGCCCCAAACGGTGAAAACCATTGACGCCCACGACGGCCTCTTCCTGCTTGTTGATATTCAGCAACACACACCGCACCTGATTGTAATGCAGGGATCTGGTCAATCAGATATTGGTTTGTCGAATCAATGATCGAGATCACTTCAATATTATTCGATTCTGTTTGTAACTTTTCTGCTATTTTTTGATGTTCTAATAGGGTCAGAGGGTCCAATAAGCTATACCCTTTGCCTGTTACTGTTTTAATCGACAGGCCCCAACTTTTAATTACTTGAATATGCTGATTAATGGCAGCCCTTGAGATCCCAAAATGGATACCAAGTTGTTCACCGGAGTGAAATGCACCATCTGCCAGTATTTTTATGATTTCCAGTGCAACTTTGTTTTCTTTCATGCAATTATCTCTGTCGCATTCACTTCACCTTGACTACCAATAAAACGCACCTCAGGCTCAAGGGCAATATCGAATCGATTAAGTACTGACTGTCGAATATGACGAGCTAGTGCGATAATCTCAGCAGAAGTGGCGTTGCCAGTATTAATAATCACTAAAGCTTGTTGCTGATGAACACTCGCACCACCGAGGGTGAACCCTTTTAGACCGCATTGTTCGATAAGCCAACCAGCTGCCAACTTGACAGAGCCATCGGCCTGTGAATATTGAGGCATATGCGGGTAGACCTTTAACAACTCAGCGCATTGCTCTGCACTGACAATAGGGTTTTTAAAGAAACTTCCCGCATTCCCATACCGTGCTGGATCAGGCAGTTTACTCCGTCTGGTAGCACAGACCAAATCGAAGACTTGGTTGGGTGTCACTGTTGCTGTATTCAATGTCTTCAATTCACCATAGTTCAACACGGGCTGCCATTGCTTGGCAACTTTTAACCCAACAGCTGTAATCGCATATCCATATTGATAATGATGCTTAAAAATACTATCCCGATAGCCGAACAGGCATTGTGCTGTAGTTAACCTATGCTGTTCGCCTTTTTCAAGATCTAAGATATCGACATATTCACAGCAATCTTTCAGTTCAACGCCATAAGCACCAATATTCTGAATCGGTGCGCTCCCCACCATACCGGGTATCAGAGCCATATTTTCCAACCCTGCGATTCCCTTTGCTAAGAGGGTTGTAATCAGTTGATGCCAATTCTCACCCGCTGCACAATGAATATGCCAATCTTGTTCATTTTCAGTAATTGAAATGCCTTTTAATTGGTTTACAACGACAGTACCAGCAAAGTCATCTACAAAAAGGATATTACTTCCCGCACCAATTAGTAAGAAAGGGGTATTATTATGATGACAATGCCGCCAAGCATCCTGTAACTGCACTATATTACTAGCAATTACTTGTTTTTTTGCCATTACCTCTATCGCAAAGGTATTAAATGATTTTAATGAATAAGTGGAGGATGACATATCTGGACCTTTAAATAGCGTGGCGAAAAATATTGCTCATTTATAGTACGCTTTTAACACTGAACACTGATTTTAACCAGAAAACATTTGTTACTGAGTTATCTTCATAAGTTCATTCTGGCCTATCCACGGTGAGATGGCCAAAACCATATTCTAGCATTACTCAACTTTATTCCTTTATTTTTATCAAAACTTAGTCAAATTTAGCGCTATATTCTGCATTTTACGTCACTATTTTTTGGAGAGTAGCGTTTTGCTTAAAAAAAGAAGGCAGACATTCAATCACCAGCACAGTACCCTGACATGGCATTACTCTCTCCCCGTAAGCAGACGATTCACCCAATTCCCCTGCCGCTAGGATACAGATAAACATCGGCGTACGCGGAGCCATTGGCTGTTGTTCGGATCTACGCCCCCTCACCAAGCAATCTGCCAATCGGTGTTGCAAGAAAAGGGAACGGGGGTACATTCCATTATTTGTTTAGTCGTTAATAATTTATCTGATAGTAACCGCTTGTTTATTGAGTGGCTGTGCCGCGCATAAAGATAAAGACACAATGCCAATGACGGCACAACCGGATACTGGG
>NZ_JAEE01000021.1 GCF_000518745.1 Phaseolibacter flectens ATCC 12775
TGAGCAGGGGTCAGGGCGACACCCGGCGTTAGGTGGTATTGACGGGCAAAGGCAATGCCATTATCCATTAAGGCTTTGAATTGTTCTTCATCATTGGTACCCTCTTAGAGGGTTTTAACTTATCCATTTAGGATATAATAAAGTCTAATATATGCAGATTATGTTCCTTTTCCTGTCTATTCTATAACAAGCTCTAACGATGTAAAAATTAGTTAACATTCTAAGAACTGAAGTACTCAAACAATTCGGTACACTAACCACAATAACTAATGGTGATAGCTGTAATGACTGAGCACAATAGTCAGGAAAAAGTTGTTATTATTGGAACGCCGGAGCTAAAAAAACGCTACTTTACAGTGGTTATATCCATAACTGGAAGAATAATAACAAGGATACAGCCATCATCCTGAGGGAAAGTTAGCTAAATGAAGCTGTATTTGAGACACCTATGGCGTTTAAGGAACGGATGATGCCGGTCTATCTAATACTGATTTACTGGTTGCAAAATAATCACAACAGGATCGGAACTAATGAAATACTATAAGCATCCCTCAGTCCGCAAACAGCGTGAGATATAAAATTTATCGAATTGAACGCCACAGCGCGCAGGCGGATGAAGAACGGCGCTAACTGATATCCTTTGTAAAGTAAACCCCCAACAGCAATAACTGGGGATTATTTGAGATAATTAATGTGTGTACAAATTATAATGATATAAGCAAATTTTTGAGCTATGTCTTGCGTCATCAACCAGAGGCTATTGGTTTACAACTTAATAAAGAGGGTTGGGCAGTTATAGCCGATCTTATACTATGTTCAAAAGGAGAAGGTTACATACTCGACACTGATATTATTCATGCCATCGTTGCCAGTAATGATAAAAAACGCTTTACTATTTCAGATGATGGATTACGTATCCGCGCCGTCCAAGGACACTCAACACAACAAGTTAATATTGCTTACAAAGAGAAACTACCTCCTGATTTTTTATATCATGGAACAGCTAGCCGCTTTATATCTGTAATTAGAGAACAAGGTCTACTACCTCTATCACGCCAATATGTGCATCTTTCAGCTGATGTAGATACTGCAATTCAGGTAGGACAGCGTTATGGAAAACCAGTGCAACTAAAAATACAAGCCCTGTACATGTATGAACAGGGCTTTAAGTTCTATCAGGCTGATAATGGTGTCTGGTTAACAGAACAAGTACCTTATCAGTTTATTCAGAAGTAACTATTCCTCGTTATTTTCTGCTCGTTCCGCTTTATGACGGGCAGATTCAAGACGCGCCATTTTCAACCAATCATCAAAGTTATCTGTATAACCTCTATCTTCCCAGCCTGCTGAAGCAAAGGCATGAACATAGTATACCTTCGGATCTCCAGATATATCTGCACCATCAAAACAAGCTATATCATCTGAGTAACGCCAGTTAGCAAAGGGAATTAATATTCTTTCAGGATAAATATATCTGACTTTTTCACACCAAAAATCAACATAATTTGAGGCATGGCAAAATAACCACCACGGCTCTATATCTTCTAATTCCTTTTGGGACAAATAATTGACAAAACTTTCAGGAAAAGAAAATCCTGGGTATAAATAACGTTGATACATCATGACTCTATCAATCATTTTCCTTTTCCTGTTATTCTTGGTGAGTTAGTCGTACCATATGGATTATTTTTACTAAAATCACCACTTTGATTGTTAATCCTTCCGGTGATAGCTTCTCCCCACGTTGTTGTAGAACCGAACCGACCAGAATCAACCATATCTTTTGGTAACGGATCATTAAAATTTCTAACGTTCGCTTCTACTTTAATACCGGCCTCTCTAGCAGCATTTATCCTAGTATTATCCATACTCGTCATTTTTCCATCTGGCATTTTTACAACATCAACCGGATCACCTTGCCAGCCATTTTTCTTCATACTGGAAACAAGATCATCATAGGTATATTTCATTCCTGACCCTCGTTCAGTTTTATTGTAAGAAACTGTATTCTGAGAAAAACGAATTTCGTTAGCATCAAATGAGATTGTATTACCGACTGAGGTACCTGCCATATTTGCTGCATTATCAGTCCTCCCTACATCTTGCTTTGCGCCCCCTTTACCGCCTGTCTCTTTATTTATCGGCACCGGTATCAGGCTGCCGGAGTGCTGCTTACCCTCTTCATCAATCATGCCTGGTAAATGCGAGCCGGGACGCAACGGTTCAAA
>NZ_JAEE01000022.1 GCF_000518745.1 Phaseolibacter flectens ATCC 12775
ATATTATCCGAAGTGTTCTTTTTAGGATAAATATTTAATTCTTGGGGAAAAATAATTTTGTAATCTGCAGCACTACTATGTTTAGTATTCACATCAACTGAAAATGATTTAAATTTAAAATTGATATTAAACGGAAGTAAATTACGTGCTTCTGAATCATTTTTAGTAGAAACAGAGCTTCCCGTTTACTTAAGATAATACCTTACTTAACCACTGTATAAAAAACGAGCGAAGGTTACCTTTTTTAATAATGTTTCCTCTTTTAATCCAACAAATTTACCTTTTACAACCACTCTTGAGATAATAACTTTCATCACCATTTAAAATAATAAAAATCAGCACAGTGTAAAACGTTAACTTTATCAAGTAAAAAACATAGATAACTCCCCCCTAGTAAATGATGAGGGTATCCTTTACAATATTAATCATAGTAAAAAAAGATCACCATAACTTTTATAATCCCACATCCCTTTATAGGATTTTTTAATATCTCACATCAAATGTTTGATGCCTTTACCGTAGAAAAATCACATCGGAATTAACCTTTTGCAGATAATACACCCTCAATTTATTAAATATCATAGAGATAGGTTTCTAACCAGATTGTCAGAAAAAGTGATTTATAAATTTCTCCATTAACAATGAGAATGTATTAATCAGCGACACTACGATCATTTTTAGCAGAGGATTTTTGTGTATAGATAACAGAAAATTGTTGCACTGCATTAGACTGATTTTATTTAAAACAACCCTATTAAATTTAAATAACTGGCTTCTCTGAGCAAACGTTAAGTTACAAAAATGATAACACGGTAATGATTAATGAGCCGACTAAACAAGCACGACTTCATTACCTCATGATTGTGAATCAATTCAGGAACAGACAGTTTAAATTAGAAATAATCATAGGAAAAATGATGATAATCCAGTGAATCGGTTGTGTCATACTCTCAATATTATTGTGATACTGATAAAATAAAGATTATGTACGTACACTCATCATAAGGATTATCATTCATCTAAATTATCTTAGTCAAGAGTGATAGCAAAAGCGCATTTCAAATAAAATTCAACTATCAAGTTGAAAATTTAAAAATTTTCTCTATCGAATAAAAATTTGCTACTACAGAAAACATCAAGAAAAAACAATAACCATCATAGCTAAACACGCTAATTAAAATCAAAACAACCCTACTTCCAAATAAACTCATTTATTTGAAAAATAGCCTATAGATTGCTCGCCTTCGACCAATCGTACTACTAGTAGTAGCGCTGTTGGCTATCTGATCGCAAAGTGTAACCACATCACCAATGGGTGCATCACCTTTTATTATATCAGTAGAAGAGAACTGTCCAGGATTACTTGAATAAAGAATACCACCTTTATAAACAAGCGTAGAACCGAAGTGAAATCCAAGCACTCGTTGGCATACAGTGACAGGGACATTAGTCAATACTAGAGAATAACCATCATGACTAGTAGTATCAATAGCTTTCTTTGCAGGATTCCAAACACCCGGGTAAATATTCATAATGCCACCAGAAAAAGGTAACGCAATGTTGCCACTAGCCGATAATTTTACATCAGGTAAAAGAGTATGGATTGTTGGGATATTGATATCTTTATAACCTAAATCAGAACTAATAAAGCTACCTTTAACTTGAGATGTAATATGCGTTATCAAGGCGGTAGTTTGATCTAATTTATTATTTTGTAGCGCTGTCTCATAGTAGGCCATAGTCCCCGCCACCACAATGGCTGACAGGACCAATA
>NZ_JAEE01000024.1 GCF_000518745.1 Phaseolibacter flectens ATCC 12775
TTCAGACACTGACTCAATCTAGGTTGTCACAGATTATAGCAGATGGGGAAGCCTATTTAGAATGCGTTAATGGTGAGAGGGAGCAAGCACACACACAAGCACAAGAAAAAGAACAAAAACAGATTGATTCCTTTAAAAAAAGAATCCATGTTTCTCTTGATTATTTGCTCAGCGCTCTTAGGATAAAAGAGGATAACGACACCCCCAGCCGACCTGATAAAACACTTACTAAAATAGATCAAATATTGGAGCGTGATTTTCATATTAGCTGTAAAAAAATACATAAAATTCTCGGTGATGAGGGTGTTAGGCTACCTAGAACTCGGAAAGATGATGAGCATGATAAGAATGTTTCAATATTAATTGAGCATTTGGATAGTTACATCAACAATTTAGCAGAATCTGATATCACTAAAGGTCCTCTGTCAAAAATTAAAGAAAACGCGCAAGATTATTTAGACAAAGTTAATAATGCGATTGTAGCAAGACAAATAAAAGATGAAACTCTAGCGACACTCAAAAGGAAAGCAAGGTCAGAAAATATTAATAGTCAGAATGAACCATTGACAGGACAGGGATCAGAAGCAGCACAGGGGCAAGCATCAGCCAGCAATTCTAGCAAAATACCACTTGACCCAGGCTATGTGTCAATACCTCGTGCACACATTATAAGTGAAAAACAAATTTTAGTGGATCGCCTTAAGCGTGAGTCAGAAGAAAATAAAACAGTTAGTGTCGAAGAACCTCATCATGTTTAATAAAAAAAAATTTGTTAACTATCTAGTTTGAAATGGCTACTTTATAGCTAATTTGCGCCTGGGAGACTTGCCACATTGTGACCAAGATTTCCCGCCTTTACCAAAAGACGCTTCTTGTGTGTTTCGTTTGGATCTCTGAGATGAAACTGATCAAGAATTCAGAGAAGACATTGGCAAAAAGTTTTATCGCAATGGAGGTCAGTTCACTCCGAGAGAGCGTCTGCTTGAATATGAGAAAGCACTTCATGTATTAAATGGCTCACGTTTACCCGAGAGTTATACTTCAACCGAAGAAATCGAAAATAGTAGTCGCGCTGTTAGAAAGGTGACTAAGGAGTTAGGGGGAAGTCGACCTACAATCACAATAAAGGCTTATTATGAATTTTTTACAAAGGACACTTATTTGTAAGTAAGCTTGTATCATGGCTATGATTGGTATTATACCCACTGCAATGAAATAGGTTTAAATTATAGCCATAACTATTTTATGATAAAGTAATTAAACTTATCGAATCTTATGT
>NZ_JAEE01000025.1 GCF_000518745.1 Phaseolibacter flectens ATCC 12775
GGTGCAACCCACACGGGTAACACCGAGGGTAACCCCGATACAGGCGGAAACACCACTTCAACACCGGTTGCCGATGAGCCAAGTAAGGATGATTTTAATTATATGTCCGATGGGCATATGTTAGGATCTAATGGAGTCAAAGTACCAAGTAAAACTTTATGGAAAGGTGAAGGAAAAGAACGAATTGACGTAGAAAATCCCAATCCAGGGCAAAGACCTGGACAAGTACATTATCAAGATAATAAAAATAATAAGTATTATTATGATCCGATGAATAATAATTTTTATAGCTTTGACTCAACAAAGAAGAGGGTTCCAGCCCCTTCATCAGTTAACAAGCTGCTTGATGATCCTAAGTTTAAGCAAGCTATAGATAAAGGCATGAATCAATACTTGGGGGAGAAATGATTTTTTTTAACAAAGAATTTGAAAACAACATATTCAATAAAGTCATTGAAAAATACTCTATACCTGATGAACTGTTAGGTTTGATCGATAATGGTTTTGTTATTCACTCTAATGGTTGTATTTTTTTTAAAGAAAAACAGCCTATCGATAGTGGTATTGATGACGGAAATTTTTTTGATAAAACAGAGCAAGAGTGTTTTTATAACGAGTTAAGAATGAGTGATTATATTGAGGCCGGGATCATATCTGTAGCTGTTAAAGTATCAGAAATGATAGCTGATAAATTAAGCGAAATCATGCCATCCAAATCTTTTGAAGTAGTTACATCTTTCGACGATTTTGATGGCGAAATAGATGCAGTAATCAAGCTTCATACTATAAGACAGGAGGATGTACCATATATTGACATACAATCTATTAATGAATATCAACAGCCAATTTTTATATGTAGAACGTGATATTAACACTGCTTAAAATGATTACTGAGTAACTCGATAATGTTTGTGATTTTTTATTGAGAATAATTTATTCTTTATTCCGCCCTTGGTGGCAGCGGGTGAAGCCACCGCAGCCTGTTTTGCGACAGGATCTTGTGCGGCAATCGTCGCAGGCGCAGCGACAGGGGTTGCCGGCAATGAAGTTATCAATCAGGCGAAGAAAAAGGCCGATGAAACAGGCGCCCCGAACAAAACAGAATTACCAATAG
>NZ_JAEE01000026.1 GCF_000518745.1 Phaseolibacter flectens ATCC 12775
AATCCAGTTACCAATGGCTGCTGCCAGTGGCGTTTTTGCGTGTCCGTCCGGGTTGGACTCAAGGGTTAGTTACCGGAAGGGGCGCAGCAGTCGGGCTGAACGGGGGGTCTTGCACACAGCCCAGCTTGGAGCGAACTGCCTAAACGGAACCGAGTGTCAGGCGTGGTATGAGAATACGCGGCCTTTTTAACAGCGGAGAGACACCGGTAAACCGCAGGGCGGGAACAGGAGAGCGCAAGAGGGAGCGACCCACCGGAAACGGTGGGGATCTTTAAGTCCTGTCGGGTTTCGTCCTCCGTCTGGCTTGAGCACCGGAAGTCTTCTGATTTCCGTGATGTTCGCCAGGGGGAGGCGGAGCCTATGGAAAAACGGCATTGCCGCATCCTTTTTCAGTCTTCTGGTTCTTAGCGCTACACGCTTTATGCCCTCTCTTTGAGTAGGTAACGCCCGCCGCAGCCTCATGACCGAACGGAGTGAGCGAATGAGCGAGGAGGCGTCATTGCATCTGTTCGTACATAGTATTGCGGTCACTCCTGATTCACATATCACACGATTCTTAGGAAGCACTTTTCTGAATCCCCACTTTGCCGTAACATATTAAGCCAGTATACACAGAGTAAACGCTTCGCATTTCTATGTGACTGGTTCAGGGCTGCGCCCCGAAACCCACTAAGGTCAACGGCCTGACGCGCTGGCGCTTGCCCAACCCCGGGCCGACCCGGAAAAAATTTCCGCGCCGGACGGCGTTTTTTTTCAGGAGGAAGGATGGCAGACAAACGCACCCGTTTTCTGGGTATCCGAGTGACCGATGAGGAATACGCAAAATTACTCGAACGCTGCGAAGGTAAGCAGCTTGCTGCATGGATGCGCCAGACGTGCCTGGACGAGAAGCCGGCACGCGCCGGCAAACTCCCCTCGCTTGCGCCGGCGCTGTTGCGCCAGCTTGCCGGAATGGGGAATAACCTCAACCAGACGGCGCGAAAAATTAACAGCGGTGCCTGGTCCGGGCATGACCGGGTGCAGGTGGTGGCGGCGCTGATGGCCATCGATTCCGGGCTGGAGCGGCTGCGCCATGCCGTGCTGGAAAAGGGGCAGGATGATGATCGTTAAATTTCACGCCAGAGGGCGCGGCGGCGGCTCCGGCCCGG
>NZ_JAEE01000027.1 GCF_000518745.1 Phaseolibacter flectens ATCC 12775
TCCGAATCGATAAAAAAACTCAACCTGATCTATTTTATTGATAGCTATTGGCATAATGAGCTTAGAAAACACGGTGTTCCTGAAAATGAAAGATTATCAATATATGATGATATTTGCATCGGAGGACTCCATGGAATCATAAAGACAACGACTATTTTCAATATATTAACAAGAACTGAAATTTCTAAGTTCTATATAAACTATAAACTAACAGGAAAAACATCACCTCAAATCACACCTCGAAGCATTAGGTATATGAATAGCATCCTAATGAGTTTCTATAAAAAAACAGACCTTAAAGCATCATTTAAAAAAAATCTTGATGATTTTTTGAAAGCAGGAATAAAACAGAAAACATTACTTGATGAGACACAAATAAGTTTAAGACTACTCACTCATCATGCAATAGAATTTTTATCTGAAAGAATCTCGACTTTATCAAATCAAAAAAAAGAAAAAGTCATTGATGATGAAATACAAGAGCTACACGAATTAATTAATGAAGCCGGGGATTTTTTATTGGGTATCGATACGCTTTATTTAGGTAGTTCTTGTGTCGCTCAAAGAGACAAGAGTTCTAATAACGTCAAATGTGATTATTATGGTAGAAGTATAGATCAGTTTGCCTTTTTTATATCACCAAGAGATAAGCCAGCAATGATGGCATTATCACTGATAAATAATCAGGTATTTTATATTCCCTCCAAAAGAATATATGATCTTGATCCTAGCCTTTTAAAAGGCAGCACCTTTAAACGCGGTCTTATTCTGGCTGATAAATCAAGGCAACTTAATGATTTAATAGATTATAATATATTTTCAAAACATCCTAAAGGAGACACAGCATTTCCTTCCTATCATATTCCAACGAATATATTGGAGAGAATTAAATCAGAGTGCTCTGTAAATTACGGCACACACTTGGCGTCAGATCCAGAACCCCGATTAGTCTATTTCTATAAACCTGTAAAAGGTTCAGTCGTAAAGGATTTAGTAATGAATCAACTTCGCCGAGCGAAGACCATAAGTGATTCAGAACTGTATAGTATATCAGAACAAGAAAACAGAATATTTTACCCACAATTAGCACTATTATTCTCAATGGC
>NZ_JAEE01000028.1 GCF_000518745.1 Phaseolibacter flectens ATCC 12775
TCCGAATCGATAAAAAAACTCAACCTGATCTATTTTATTGATAGCTATTGGCATAATGAGCTTAGAAAACACGGTGTTCCTGAAAATGAAAGATTTTCAATCTATAAAGATATCTATATTGGAGGAGGAATAAAAAATGAAAAGAAAACAACTATTTTTAATATACTGACTCGTTCTGAAACATCGAATTTATATATAAATTATGAATTAACAAAAAGATTACACGCCCAAATTACAGCTGAAAGCGTTAGCCGTATGAATAGCGTCCTAAAGAACTTCTATAAAAAAACAGACCTCAAATCATTATACGATATAAATCTTAGCGATTTTTCAAAACCAGGAATAAAACAGAAAACATTACTTGATGAAACACAAATAAGTTTAAGACTACTCACGCATCACGCAATAGAGTTTCTCACTGCAAGAATTGATGTTTTATCACGTTTAAAAAAAAGTAAAATCATTGATGATGAAATACAAGAGCTACACGAATTAATGAAAGAAGCTGGGGATTTTTTATTGGGTATCGATACGCTTTATTTAGCTGTCTCTTGTGTTACCACTCGAAACAAACTGTATAATAGCCTTGGATGTCATCATAATGGTAAAATCATAGATCAATTTGCATTTTATCTTTCACCGAGAGATAAGCCAGCAATGATGGCATTATCACTGATAGATAATCAAGTACTTTATATACCTTCCAAAAGAATATATGATCTTGATCCTAGCGTTTTAAAAAGCAGCACCTTTAAACGCGGTCTTATTCTGGCTGATAAATCACAAGAATTTAATGATTTAATGGATTATAATATACTTGCAAAAAACCCTAAAGGAACCATAATGATTCCGTCTTATGATATCCCAATGGATTTATTAGCGAAAATTGAATCAGATTGGTCTACATATTACAAACCACACTTGGCGTCAGATCCAGAACCCCGATTAGTCTATTTTTATAAGCCTCTAAAACATTCACTCGTAGAGAAATTAGTAATGAATCAACTTCATCGAGCGAAGACCATAAGTGATTCAGAACTGTATAGTATATCAGAACAAGAAAACAGAATATTTTACCCACAATTAGCACTATTATTCTCAATGGC
>NZ_JAEE01000029.1 GCF_000518745.1 Phaseolibacter flectens ATCC 12775
TTAATGGTGTGACTGCGTACCTTTTGTATAATGGGTCAGCGACTTATATTCTGTAGCAAGGTTAACCGAATAGGGGAGCCGCAGGGAAACCGAGTCTTAACTGGGCGTTAAGTTGCAGGGTATAGACCCGAAACCCGGTGATCTAGCCATGGGCAGGTTGAAGGTTGGGTAACACTAACTGGAGGACCGAACCGACTAATGTTGAAAAATTAGCGGATGACTTGTGGCTGGGGGTGAAAGGCCAATCAAACCGGGAGATAGCTGGTTCTCCCCGAAAGCTATTTAGGTAGCGCCTCGTGAACTCATCTTCGGGGGTAGAGCACTGTTTCGGCTAGGGGGCCATCCCGGCTTACCAACCCGATGCAAACTACGAATACCGAAGAATGTTATCACGGGAGACACACGGCGGGTGCTAACGTCCGTCGTGAAGAGGGAAACAACCCAGACCGCCAGCTAAGGTCCCAAAGTCATGGTTAAGTGGGAAACGATGTGGGAAGGCCCAGACAGCCAGGATGTTGGCTTAGAAGCAGCCATCATTTAAAGAAAGCGTAATAGCTCACTGGTCGAGTCGGCCTGCGCGGAAGATGTAACGGGGCTAAACCATGCACCGAAGCTGCGGCAGCGACACTGAGGTGTTGTTGGGTAGGGGAGCGTTCTGTAAGCCGTTGAAGGTGAACTGTGAGGTTTGCTGGAGGTATCAGAAGTGCGAATGCTGACATGAGTAACGATAAAGCGGGTGAAAAGCCCGCTCGCCGGAAGACCAAGGGTTCCTGTTCAACGTTAATCGGAGCAGGGTGAGTCGACCCCTAAGGCGAGGCTGAAAAGCGTAGTCGATGGGAAACAGGTTAATATTCCTGTACTTGGTGTTACTGCGAAGGGGGGACGGAGAAGGCTATGTCATCCGGGCGACGGTTGTCCCGGTTTAAGCATGTAGGCTGACTTTCTAGGCAAATCCGGAAAGTTAAGGCTGAGGTGTGATGACGAGGTACTAAGGTACTGAAGTGACAGATGCCCTGCTTCCAGGAAAAGCCTCTAAGCATCAGGTAACATTGAATCGTACCC